>NZ_CP073578.1:0-2400000 GCF_018199995.1 Photobacterium sp. GJ3
GTAACTTCGGGAGAAGGTACGCTGCCGGCGGTGAAGAGACTCGCTCTTGGAGCTGCTGGCAGTCGCAGATACCAGGTGGCTGCAACTGTTTATTAAAAACACAGCACTGTGCAAAATCGAAAGATGACGTATACGGTGTGACGCCTGCCCGGTGCCGGAAGGTTAATTGATGGGGTTATCTTCGGAGAAGCTCTTGATCGAAGCCCCGGTAAACGGCGGCCGTAACTATAACGGTCCTAAGGTAGCGAAATTCCTTGTCGGGTAAGTTCCGACCTGCACGAATGGCGTAATGATGGCCACGCTGTCTCCACCCGAGACTCAGTGAAATTGAAATCGCAGTGAAGATGCTGCGTCCCCGCGGCTAGACGGAAAGACCCCGTGAACCTTTACTACAGCTTGGCACTGAACATTGACCCTACATGTGTAGGATAGGTGGGAGGCTTCGAAGCAGGTACGCCAGTATCTGTGGAGCCGTCCTTGAAATACCACCCTTGTCGTGTTGATGTTCTAACGTCGCCCCGTTATCCGGGGTGCGGACAGTGCCTGGTGGGTAGTTTGACTGGGGCGGTCTCCTCCCAAAGCGTAACGGAGGAGCACGAAGGTGGGCTAATCACGGTCGGACATCGTGAGGTTAGTGCAATGGCATAAGCCCGCTTAACTGCGAGAATGACGGTTCGAGCAGGTGCGAAAGCAGGTCATAGTGATCCGGTGGTTCTGAATGGAAGGGCCATCGCTCAACGGATAAAAGGTACTCCGGGGATAACAGGCTGATACCGCCCAAGAGTTCATATCGACGGCGGTGTTTGGCACCTCGATGTCGGCTCATCACATCCTGGGGCTGAAGTCGGTCCCAAGGGTATGGCTGTTCGCCATTTAAAGTGGTACGCGAGCTGGGTTTAGAACGTCGTGAGACAGTTCGGTCCCTATCTGCCGTGGGCGCTGGATGATTGAAGGGAGTTGCTCCTAGTACGAGAGGACCGGAGTGAACGAACCGCTGGTGTTCGGGTTGTGTCGCCAGACGCATTGCCCGGTAGCTAAGTTCGGAACAGATAACCGCTGAAAGCATCTAAGCGGGAAGCTGGCCCTGAGATGAGTCATCCCTGAGACTTTAAGTCTCCTGAAGGGCTGTTCGAGACTAGAACGTTGATAGGCAGGGTGTGTAAGCGTTGTGAGGCGCTCAGCTAACCTGTACTAATTGCCCGTGAGGCTTAACCATACAACACCCAAAGGGTTTGAAGTACGGACTCCATAAGCACTTGAATGATGTGCTGAGAACTTTAGTCAGATTTTTCCAAGATTGTTGAACAAAATATTTGCCTGGCGACCATAGCGCTGTGGACCCACCTGATCCCATGCCGAACTCAGACGTGAAACGCAGCAGCGCCGATGGTAGTGTGGGGTCTCCCCATGTGAGAGTAGGACATCGCCAGGCTCCTCTTTAAGAAGGCCACCCTTATCGGGTGGCCTTTTTGCGTTTATCACGTTCTGGAAAATTAACGGCTCAGGTCAATCCATTCCCGTGAGCATATCTGTTTGAGCCGATGAGTGCACTGCAAGAACTGGTTCCAGAACTGGTTCCAAGCAGCATAAATCTTATCAACAATATCGTCATAATTGCTGAAACTTTGATTGGCTAAGCAACGTTGCCTTAACCAACGCCATACCTGCTCTATTGGGTTCAGCTCAGGAGAATAGGGAGGCAGCTTGATGATGCTGACATTCTCAAATTGATGTGCGACGTCATCAGTATGCCATCCCGCACCATCCATGATCATGACGGCATACCGCTCTTTTTATGTCACTCTCGAGATTTGCTTGAGGTGTTCGATCATGATCTCTTTGTTGACCCAGGGGACGACAATCGCTTCATCAATCCCTCGGCTTGGGCAAACGGAGCCAAACAAGTCGGCATAATCGAACTGTTGCTGTTTCACCGCGCGTGGCCTTGTTCTGCGTTTAGCCCAAAGCCGTGTCGTTGTATTCTGCTGGCCAAATCGGGCTTCATCCTGGAACCAGGCATCCACCTGTTCAAGGCGGGATGTTACGGATCGTTTCCAGTAAGAAGTTTTTTAAACGCTTCTGGCGTCGCTTGGCATTGATTTGGGTGTTTTGAGCGGGATGTTATCCATGAGAAGTCCATCTGATCGAGAAAATAGCAAATAGAATCAGGGTGATAGTGCTTATTAAACTGCTGGACGATATATACATGGATATCGGCACCTGTGAGGGGTTATGGGCTTTATCTTTGAGATATTGGCGGAGTTGTTCTTGTTGCTCTGAGGTAAGAATGCAGGTCTACCTGTATTTGGTGTTTCTTGAAGTCATTCGAGGCCTTCATTTGAAGTAGGAAAGCGCGAGCAATCTCATTCTTATTTGAATGGATTTTTGTTGGCTTCCCAGGTTTTTGAAGTCGATATTATTGAGACTATCCATAGCGATTTGGCCATATGAAAAAGAAGCCTCAATGAGATCATATTCTTGCTTGGAATGGGATGAGATCACAGATAGATCTTGGATTGAAAACCTCAAATGAAGTACAAGAAAAAGCCAGTAGGGAACTCTGACTGGCCACATCAAATGGAATAGGTATGGCTTTAGTGCTGATGATGGCTGCGAGTGATGTTGAGCGATTGAATTGCGGACAGATCCTCGGCGAGGAGAATACCCGCTTTGAGCATCTCCTGGCAGCTGGATGCGACCGTCTCTGGCGCAATGCCACGACATGCTGAAAGGTTCACAATCACCCGAAACGCCCCTGTCGCTTGCAACTGTAGGGCAGTCGTCTTTACACAATAATCCGTTGCAAGACCGCCGACCAACACCGTCGTAACGTTCTTTGCTTTCAGCCATTCGATCAAACCTGTGCTGAGCTTTTCTTCCAGATCATGGTAGCAGGCGCCATAAGGGTGAAGATCAGGCTCGATCCCTTTCCAGATGACATGATCATAGTCGGTCACATCAGGCAGGCCAGGGATCACGTCAAATCCCCGGCTTCCCGGAACGGCATGCTTCACCCAGGTCAGGTCTGCATTTGGGTAGGACAGGGATTGCAGCATTTTATCATGGCTATCAACGACCCAGACAGCATTCGCCGGATGGGCGTCTTTCGTCAGAATACGCCAATCGGCTAGCTGTGCTTGCTGATTGAGTGCATCGACAATGCTGTCACCATCCGGAACGGGCAGTTCATTCGGACAAAGTGGTGTAAATGTTTGCTGCACATCAACATCAATTGCCGCGACAGACATGATCAACCTCCTACAGGATCTGATTCAGGATATGATCAGCTTTCAGTCGTCGGATACGTTTGATCAGACGTCTGACGGGGAGCGGGTAACTTTCGACCTTATCGATAAACTTATAACTACCCATTAACTGAGTATGTCGCAAGATAGCACTGAGTTCCTGCTGTTTTTGCTCGGCCAGCAGTTCATGCTTGTCATGCACCAGAATGGCGTTTTCCAGATCCAGTTTCCAGGCGCGCGGATTCAGGTTATTGCCTGTGATCAGCATATACTGGCGGTCTACCCAGATGCCTTTGAGATGGAAGCTGTTGTTGTCGTGTTTCCAGATATGGATGGCGAGCTGACGCCGTGCGATTGCCGCTTCATTGTGCTTGGCAAAATTGCGCAAATTGACTTCATACAGATAAGGTAAGCCGGCAATGGTTTTGAATGGCTCACTGGGTGGGATGTAGAAATCATTGGCTGTTTTATCCCCGACAATTAGAGTGATCTTTACACCACGACGCAAGGCGCGTTTCACTTCACGGCTGATACTGCGAGGAAAATTGAAATAAGGTGTGCAGATCGTCAGCTCCTGCTGGGCACTGGCAATCAGGGTACAGATATATTTGTTCAGATTGTTTTTACGACGCCCTAGTCCTACGATAGGGGTCAGACCAACCTGATGCGCTGCTACGGACTCCGCTTCGAACGTATAGCTTGCCTGTTGCAATTCCTGTCGCAAGTCTTTGATCGCATTGCGTAACGACTTGGTCTCCGGGCGGATTTGCTGGTTCAGACAATTGACTGCCGGACTATCGACCAGCGTTTGCTGAACAAAAGCCGCCATGCTGTCCGCAAGTTTTTCATTTTTGATGACATGATATCTGTCGTAGCGGTAGCGTTGATGCTGTGCCAGATAAACGTCATTCAAACTGGCGCCGCTATAGATCACTGAATCATCAATCACAAACCCTTTGAGGTGCAGGACGCCGAAAACTTCCCGATTACGTACAGGCACACCAAGAACTTCAATTTTATGCTCGTATGATTGTGAAAACTCTCGGTAGAGCGCTGCGTTCCCTTCTGATTTTTGTGCACCAATCAGCCCTCGCTGGGCTCGATGCCAGTCAACCAGGACTTTGATGTCCAGTTCGGGACGCTGTTGCTTGGCGTCATATAATGCTTTGAGAATACCTCGGCCTGCGTCGTCATCTTGCAGGTACAGTGCGACCAGATAAATCCGCTGAGTAGCGCTGGCAATAGCCTGATACAAGCGTTCACGGAAAGCACTGGCTTCTAGCAGTGTTTCCAAATTTTCCGGCTGATGTGCAATACGCGGCAGCTGGTCAATGAGCTGCCTATTTGCAGTAGCTGAATCCATTATCGCCTCGTTCCGCGACTTATTTGATAAATCTAAAAATTAAGGGGACCGATTATACCAGATTTTAATGATGGTAAAGCGGTCCAGCTGGAGCAATTCCTGAGCTTGGGAGGCAAGTTGGTCAATTCGGACTGTATCGCATGGGAATGAGCGATTTTCCAGCACTGCGATAGCGTTGAATTCTTCCCGCGAGCGAGACTGGTAGTGCATCTTCCGAGATCACCTGAAAGCCAGCCTGAGCATACAGGTTTTCAAGATGGCTGAATGCAAAGCAAAAGCAATGCTTTGATATCAGCTGAACCTGACAGGCTTTTAAGAGCGCCTGACTAATGCCTTGTTGTCTGAATGCGGGAACGACCAACATCCCTGTCATCAGTTGGTGATCTTCAAATTGCTGAAAACGAACGGCAGAGACAATCTCTGTTGTCGATTCACCAATCCAGATGACTTCATCCTTTTTCGCCTTCCCTGCCGGATAATGCGCTTTATACAGTCGGTTGACTAAGGGGAAGCGCAGAGGTTCCAAAGGATGGAAGCTAAGTGTTGTTTTCGTTAAATCTGTCATGGAATTCACTGCGTCAACAGCAGGGATCAGTTAGAATGCGGCCTCCAGTATAAAGTGATGGTTTGAAATTGGTATGGAAGTTTTGCGTTCCCATTCACTGGCTCGGCTGCACACCTTTGGGATTGATGTCAGTGCTGAACGAGTGATTCCCGTAACCTCTGTTGACGAGATGAAATCTCTTATTCGTGATGATGACATCAGCTCTGAGCCAGTCATGGTGATAGGGCAGGGCAGCAATTTACTGTTCTGTGAACACTATCGGGGAACCATCATTCTGAACCGGATTATGGGCATTGATGTTCGGGAAACAGATGTTGCTTACCACCTGCACATTGGAGCGGGTGAAAACTGGCATCAATTGGTGTGCTGGACTGTAGAGCAAGGCTATCCGGGTCTGGAGAATCTGGCACTGATCCCTGGCTGTGTCGGTTCCGCACCCATTCAGAATATTGGTGCCTATGGCGTAGAGCTACAGGATGTTTGTGCGTATGTTGATGTTCTGGAACGAGCCAGCGGAACGCTGACACGGCTGACTGCGGAAGCTTGCCGTTTCGGCTACCGGGATTCTGTGTTCAAGCATGAATTGAAAGAGACGCACATCATTGTGGCCGTTGGCCTTCGTCTGAGCAAAGACTGGCTCCCGAATATTTCCTATGGCCCGTTGGCCAACCTGAATGCACAAACCGTGACCCCCGCCCAGATTCTGGCACAGGTCTGCAAAGTGCGCCGGGAAAAATTGCCCGATCCGGCGGAGCTGGGGAATGCAGGGAGTTTTTTCAAAAACCCTGTGGTAAACCAGGACACCTATGAGCGGCTGATGGGCGATTATCCGAATTTACCCCATTTTCCGGCGCCTGACGGTCAGTATAAACTGGCGGCGGGCTGGCTGATCGACCAGTGCCAGTTGAAGGGATACAAGGTTGGTGGTGCCGCAGTACATCAGCAACAGGCGCTGGTGATTGTGAATACCGGTTCGGCAACCGCTGCAGATGTGTTGAAACTGGCACGTCATATCGTTGATACGGTACAGACACGTTTTGGTGTGAGCCTGGAGCATGAGGTGCGGTTTATGGACGCTACCGGGGAAACGACATTAGACAGAGAACTGCCATGAAAGAGCATGTCACAAAGCTGGCACTGATCCGTATTCTTGCTGATGGCCAATTTCACTCCGGTGAAGCGCTGGGTCAACAGATTGGGATTTCCCGCGCCGCAGTCAGCAAACACATGAAAGTGATCCAGGAGTGGGGGCTGGAAGTCCATCGTGTCCAAGGGAAAGGATACCGTCTGGCTGCTGGGTTTGATTTGCTGGATGAGGCGCAGATTCTTGATCAGACCGATTGTTCATCACTCTCGGTGATCCCGGTGATCGACTCCACCAATCAATATATGCTGGATCGCATTGGCCAAATGCCGAAAGGAGCCGTTTGTCTGGCTGAATATCAGCAAGCCGGGCGTGGCCGGCGTGGTCGCCAATGGCTCTCACCGTTTGGCAGTAACTTATATTTGTCCATGTATTGGCGCTTGGACGCCGGTGTCGCTGCGGCAATGGGACTGAGCCTGGTGGTTGGTCTGGCGATTGCCAAAACGCTTCGTCAGATCGGTGCAGCAGAGGTCAAAGTCAAATGGCCGAATGACCTCTATTTTCAGGATAAAAAACTGGCGGGGATTTTGGTTGAGATGAGCGGCAAAGCTGGCGATGCCGCGCATCTGGTCATTGGGATGGGTCTGAACCTAACCATGGCAACGACAGACACCAAAGTTGTGGGGCAGCCCTGGTCAAATCTGGCTGAAGCCTGTGACCCCATGCCAGAGCGCAATCAACTGGCAGCTGCACTCATTGCAGGTATGACTGAAACCTTGCAGCGCTATGAAGAAGTGGGGATGGCGGGCTTTGTTGACGAATGGGATCAGTATGATAATTTTCTCAATCGGCCGGTGAAATTACTGATGGGTGAAAAAGTCGTTCGTGGGATTGCTCGGGGCATTAATCCTCAGGGCGCTTTGCTTCTGGAAACCGAGCAGGGGATTGTCCCCTATCTTGGGGGCGAGATTTCTCTGCGCAAAGATGATTAAGTGCAAGGCCAGCGATTGCTAGCCTTGCTGATCTTCGGATTATTTTCGCAGGCGAACCGTTTGTACAGCGTGGTTCGAGCCTTTCTGCAGTATCAGACTGGCCCGCTCCCGAGTCGGAAGAATATTTTCGATCAAATTCTTCCCGTTAATTTCCTGCCAGATATTCGTTGCGGTTTTTACCGCATCGTTTTCTGTCAGTTTGGTGTAGTGATTAAAGTAGGATGATGGATCCTGAAACGCTCCTTCGCGGAATTTCAGAAAACGTTCGATGTACCAGGTTTGCAGCAAGTCTGGTTCTGCATCAACGTAAATTGAAAAATCGAGCAGATCCGAAATGAAAACCCGGTGGGGTTCATGCGGATAATCCATACCGCTTTGCAATACATTCAGTCCTTCAATGATCAGAATGTCCGGTTGCTCAACCATTTTAATTTCGTCAGTAATGTCATAAATGAGATGCGAATAGACTGGTGCTTCAACTTTGGTTTTGCCGGATTTAATCTCGGTCAGAAACTCAACCAGACGGCGAATATCATATGACTGCGGAAACCCTTTTTTCTTCATCAGTTTTTTTTCCATCAGCACATCATTCGGGTATAAGAAGCCGTCAGTGGTGATTAACTCGACTTTCGGATGTTCTGGCCAACGCGTTAACAGCGTTTTGAGTAAACGTGCGGTGGTGCTTTTCCCAACAGCCACACTTCCGGCAATGCCAATGATATAAGGCACATTGCTTGGTTTGGGTTGAGACAGAAATTCATCCAGAACACGATTACGTCCTTTGCGTGCACCCACGTATAAATTTAACAAGCGAGATAGCGGCAAATAAATATCGCGCACTTCATCCATCGATAAGTGCTCATTTATGCCGCGCAGGCGTTCGAGATCAGCTTCGTCCAACGTCATCGGAACGGACTTACGCAATTCAGCCCATGCCTGTCGGCCAAAGGAGAGGTAAGGGGTCAGGATCTCGTTCATTTTGTAACCAAAATCTCATTTACAGGGAATGGGACAATACAGGATCAATCCACGAAGTAAAAGTGCCCTGCTTTGAAGTTCCCGATAAATTATGTGCACGCAGGCCATTGTTTGATTAAGAATTGTTCATTGAAACCATTAAAAGTGATTTTTTTTAATTTTCCTATTGCAACCCCTAAAACCATCGCATAGAATGCGCAGCACTTAAGCCGACTTAGCTCAGTAGGTAGAGCAACTGACTTGTAATCAGTAGGTCACCAGTTCGATTCCGGTAGTCGGCACCAAAATTTGGAGGGATTCCCGAGTGGCCAAAGGGATCAGACTGTAAATCTGACGGCTCCGCCTTCGAAGGTTCGAATCCTTCTCCCTCCACCATATTCAAATGGTTGAATAGCTCTACGAGTTACGAGTTTGCGGGCATCGTATAATGGCTATTACCTCAGCCTTCCAAGCTGATGATGCGGGTTCGATTCCCGCTGCCCGCTCCACATTTCTCGTGTGCTGATATAGCTCAGTTGGTAGAGCGCACCCTTGGTAAGGGTGAGGTCGGCGGTTCAAATCCGCCTATCAGCACCACTCTCTCTCCGAAGCACTTCAATCCTTTTGATATATACTCTACAAAACCCATGATTGGTTGTGTGGTCGTTATACCACCTAAATACCGTGCCTAGAGGGACTACCCATGTCTAAAGAAAAATTTGAACGTACGAAACCGCACGTTAACGTTGGTACTATCGGCCACGTTGACCACGGTAAAACAACTCTGACTGCTGCAATCTGTACTACTTTGTCTAAAGTATACGGCGGTGCTGCGCGTGACTTCGCATCTATCGACAATGCGCCAGAAGAGCGTGAGCGTGGTATCACCATCTCTACTTCTCACGTAGAGTATGATACTCCGACTCGCCACTACGCGCACGTTGACTGCCCAGGACACGCCGACTACGTGAAAAACATGATCACCGGTGCTGCTCAGATGGACGGTGGTATCCTGGTTGTTGCTGCGACTGATGGCCCAATGCCACAGACGCGTGAGCACATCCTGCTGGGTCGTCAGGTTGGTATCCCTTACATCATCGTGTTCATGAACAAGTGTGACATGGTTGATGACGAAGAGCTGCTGGAGCTGGTTGAGATGGAAGTTCGTGAACTTCTGTCTGAGTACGAATTCCCAGGCGATGACTGCCCAGTAATCATGGGTTCTGCTCTGGGCGCGCTGAATGGCGAAGCTCAGTGGGAAGAGAAAATCGTTGAGCTGGCTGAAGCGCTGGACAACTACATCCCAGAGCCAGAGCGTGCAATCGACAAGCCGTTCATCCTGCCAATCGAAGACGTATTCTCAATCCAGGGCCGTGGTACTGTAGTTACTGGTCGTGTTGAGCAAGGTATCGTTCGCGTAGGTGACGAAGTTGCTATCGTTGGTATCAAAGAGACCACGACGACAACTTGTACTGGCGTTGAGATGTTCCGTAAGCTTCTGGACGAAGGCCGTGCAGGTGAGAACGTTGGTGTTCTGCTGCGTGGTACTAAGCGTGACGAAGTTGAGCGTGGTCAAGTTCTGGCGAAGCCTGGTTCAATCACTCCACACACAACTTTCGAGTCAGAAGTATACGTTCTGTCTAAAGACGAAGGCGGCCGTCATACTCCGTTCTTCAAAGGTTACCGTCCACAGTTCTACTTCCGTACAACTGACGTGACCGGTACTATCGAACTGCCAGAAGGCGTTGAGATGGTTATGCCAGGTGACAACATCAAGATGGTTGTTACTCTGATCGCACCTATCGCAATGGACGAAGGTCTGCGCTTCGCAATCCGTGAAGGTGGCCGTACCGTTGGTGCTGGTGTTGTTGCTAAGATCGTTGAATAATATTTGACGACAAGGCACGAAAAAGGGCATCATTTGATGCCCTTTTTCTACGCTCCGATTCAGATTAGCGCATTTTTTGGTCAGTGTGCCGAGTAAAAAGTGCGTTAGGCGTACAGAGCGTCAATAGGGATTGATTAAATCCTTTGAATGCCTCGCCACTTGCGAGGTTATTTTCGTCTATATTTTGAGACAAGTTACAGGTTGGTTGTATGAAAGCGAATGCTGAAAACCAAAGCAGCTCTAGTAGTATGGATGGCCTGAAGTGGGTTGTTGTATTTGCACTGCTGGCAACTGCCGTGGTTGGTTTTTACCTGTCTAGTAGTTTGATACCTTATGTCGCAGCCAGAGCTGCAGGCGTTGTGGTTCTTGTTGCTGCTGCTGGTGGTATTGCCGCAATGACAGCGAAAGGTAAAACAGCGATCACTTTTGCTCGTGAATCGCGCATGGAAGTCCGCAAGGTCGTATGGCCAACTCGTCAGGAAGCGACGCAGACAACCTTTATCGTTTTAGCTGTCACTGTCATTATGGCGTTAGCCCTGTGGGGTATCGACGGCATCATGGTCCGTTTGGTCCGCCTGGTTACCGGTGTATAGAGGTAAAAGTTCATGAGCGAAGCTCCTAAAAAACGATGGTATGTTGTGCAGGCCTTTTCTGGTTTTGAAGGTCGTGTAGCACAGTCACTACGTGAACATATCAAGATGCATGGCATGGAAGACTACTTTGACGAGGTCCTGGTACCGACAGAGGAAGTTGTTGAAATGCGCGCTGGTCAGCGCCGCAAAAGCGAGCGTAAGTTCTTCCCAGGGTACGTGCTTGTGCAAATGGTGATGAACGATGAAACCTGGCATCTGGTTCGTAGTATCCCTCGTGTGATGGGGTTCATTGGCGGAACTTCTGATCGTCCGGCACCGATTTCTGATAAAGAAGCTGCAGCGATTCTGAATCGTCTTCAGCAGGCAAGTGAATCTCCGGTTCACAAGACCGTATTCGAGCCGGGTGAAGTGGTTCGCGTGACAGACGGTCCGTTTGCCGACTTTAACGGTGTGGTGGAAGAAGTCGATTATGACAAGAGCCGCGTGAAGGTCTCTGTATCGATCTTCGGTCGTGCAACGCCGGTAGAATTGGAGTTTGGTCAGGTTGAGAAAAACTGATCAATAAATAATCAGGCATTATTGTCAGGGGCGCGGAATTGGACTATAATTTCGCGCCCTTTCGTTAGACGGGGAGTCTGTTTGCAGAAAGCAGACGTTTGAACCCAAATTAAGGTAATTTGTAATGGCTAAAAAAGTAGAAGCTTACATCAAGCTGCAAGTTGCAGCTGGTATGGCAAACCCTTCTCCACCAGTTGGTCCAGCTCTGGGTCAGCACGGTGTGAACATCATGGAATTCTGTAAAGCGTTCAACGCAAAAACAGACTCTATGGAAAAAGGTCTGCCAACGCCAGTTGTCATCACTGTTTACAGTGACCGTTCTTTCACTTTCATCACCAAGACTCCACCTGCAGCAGTTCTGCTGAAGAAAGCTGTTGGTATCAAGTCTGGTTCTGGTCGTCCGAACACTGAGAAAGTTGGTACTATCACTGACGCTCAGATTCAGGAAATCGCAGAAACTAAAGCTGCTGACATGACTGGTGCCGACATCGAAGCGATGAAGCGCTCTATCGCGGGTACTGCCCGTTCTATGGGTCTGGTAGTAGAGGGTTAAGACAATGGCAAAACTAACTAAGCGTATGCGCGTTATCCGCGAGAAAGTTGACGCAACTCGTGAATACGACATCAACGAAGCTGTTGCTCTGCTGAAAGAACTGGCTACTGCTAAATTCGTAGAAAGTGTTGACGTTTCAGTTAACCTGGGCATCGACGCTCGTAAATCTGATCAGAACGTTCGTGGCGCAACTGTACTGCCACACGGTACTGGCCGTGACATCCGCGTAGCGGTATTCACGCAAGGTGCAAACGCTGAAGCTGCGAAAGAAGCTGGTGCGGATCTGGTTGGTATGGAAGATCTGGCTGAGCAAGTGAAGAAAGGCGAAATGAACTTTGACGTCGTTATCGCTTCTCCAGACGCAATGCGCGTTGTGGGTCAGCTGGGTACTATCTTGGGTCCACGTGGCCTGATGCCAAACCCAAAAGTTGGTACTGTAACGCCAAACGTTGCTGAAGCGGTTAAAAACGCGAAAGCAGGTCAGGTTCGTTACCGTAACGACAAGAACGGTATCATCCACACTACCATTGGTAAGGTTGATTTTGACGCTGACAAACTGAAAGAAAACCTGGAATCTCTGCTGGTTGCGCTGAAAAAAGCGAAGCCTGCTTCTGCGAAAGGTTCTTTCATCAAGAAAGTTAGCATCTCAACCACAATGGGTGCGGGTGTTGCGCTAGACCAGAATTCTCTGGACACTAACGCTTAATATTTGCAGAATCGCTGGGATTATGTATAATCCTGCGTTTCGAATTTATGGCTAAGATCCGGGCAGTTTTCCTGCCGGGATCTTCGTCCCAGACCGTAGGTGTTCTCTGAACTTAATAATTCAGCCTACGTAGACGGTGCCAGGAACATGATTGATTTTTTCATTCTTGGATCTGCGCCGTACAAACTCTCCTGCAATTTTGCAGTGAGTGGGTAAACACAATCCAGGAGCAAATCCAATGGCTTTAAACCTTCAAGACAAAAAGGCAATTGTTGCTGAAGTCAACGAAGCTGCCAGCGGTGCCCTGTCTGCAGTTGTAGCTGATTCTCGTGGCGTGTCCGTGGGTGCAATGACTACTCTGCGTAAACAAGCGCGTGAAGCGGGCGTTTACGTACGTGTTGTTCGTAACACTCTGGCTCGTCGTGCAGTTGTTGGTACTAACTACGAGTGTCTGACTGACACTTTCGTAGGTCCGACTCTGCTTGCTTTCTCTAACGAGCACCCAGGTGCTGCGGCGCGTCTGTTCAAAGACTTCGCTAAAGAGAACAAAGATTTCGAGATCAAAGCTGCTGCATTCGAAGGCACACTGACTGATGCAGACGTTCTGGCGAAACTGCCGACTTACGACGAAGCGATTGCACGTCTGATGATGTGCATGAAAGAAGCTTCTGCTGGCAAGCTGGTTCGCACTATTGCAGCTATCCGCGATCAGAAAGAAGCCGCTTAATCTATTTGGCTTTTCACTGGTTGCTATTTAAACTAATTGTTGACTTTAAAAGAGAATTGTTATGTCTATCACTAACGAGCAAATCCTAGACGCAGTTGCAGAAATGTCTGTAATGCAAGTTGTTGAACTGATCGAAGCTATGGAAGAGAAGTTCGGCGTTTCTGCTGCGGCAGCAGTTGTTGCTGGCGGTGCTGCTGAAGGCGCAGCTGCAGAAGAGCAAACTGAATTCGACGTAATCCTGACTGCTGCTGGCGCGAACAAAGTTGCTGTTATCAAAGCAGTACGTGGCGCAACTGGTCTGGGTCTGAAAGAAGCGAAAGGCCTGGTTGACGGCGCTCCAGCACCTCTGAAAGAAGGCGTTGAGAAAGCTGAAGCTGAAGCTCTGAAAGCTCAGCTGGAAGAAGCTGGTGCTTCTGTTGAAATCAAGTAATTATTACTTAATTTCTTAGCCTTAATGGCTATGGGCTGGTGGCTAAAAAGCCACCGGCCCTTTTGCGCTGTAGGGTAGTGGTGTTTTTCACATTGTTTTGCAACCATTTCCCATGCGTTTAACAGCCTGTAATCCAGTGCTGTCCCTGCGACAAACAATGTTATTAGTCACTGCCTCTTACTAGAGGTAGTTAGGATCACTTATCAGCGATCTGAGGAACCTATGGTTTACTCTTATACCGAGAAAAAGCGTATCCGTAAGGATTTTGGTAAGCGTCCACAAGTATTGGATGTACCTTACTTGCTGTCGATCCAGCTTGAGTCTTTTGATAAGTTCATCGAGCAGGATCCGGAAGGGCATTACGGTCTAGAAGCTGCCTTTCGTTCTGTTTTCCCAATTCAGAGCTATAACGGCAATTCCGAGCTGCAATACGTTAGCTATCGTCTCGGTGAGCCGGTGTTCGATGTCAAAGAATGTCAGATTCGTGGTGTAACGTACTCCGCGCCACTGCGCGTGAAGCTACGTCTTGTTATGTATGACAAGGATGCACCAGCTGGCACCGTCAAAGACATTAAAGAACAAGAAGTTTACATGGGCGAAATTCCGCTCATGACAGATAACGGTACATTCGTTATTAACGGTACCGAGAGGGTTATCGTATCCCAGCTGCACCGTAGCCCGGGCGTCTTTTTCGACAGCGATAAGGGTAAAACCCACTCCTCAGGTAAAGTGCTGTATAACGCACGCATTATTCCATACCGTGGCTCATGGTTGGATTTCGAATTTGATCCGAAGGATAACGTCTACGTTCGTATCGACCGTCGTCGTAAACTGCCTGCGTCTATTATTCTGCGCGCTCTGGGTTACACCACCGAGCAAATTCTTGACCTGTTCTTTGAGAAGATCAATTTCGAAGTGCAAGGCAAGTCCTTGGTGATGGAGCTGATCCCTGACCGTCTGCGTGGGGAAACTGCGAGCTTCGATATCGAAGCAAACGGTACAGTGTACGTTGAGAAAGGCCGCCGAATTACCGCGCGCCATATCCGTCAGCTGCAGAAAGACAATGTAGACCACATCGAAGTGCCTGTTGAGTACATCGTCGGTAAAATTTCTTCACGTGATTACGTGAACGAAGAAACCGGTGAACTGATCGCAGAAGCCAACCAGGAACTAAGCCTGGAAAGCCTGGCGAAACTGTCTCAAGCGGGTCACAAGTCAATTCAGGTGCTGTTTACGAACGACCTGGACTACGGTCCGTACATGTCTGATACCCTGCGTATCGACAGCACGACTGATCGTCTGAGTGCTCTGGTTGAAATCTACCGCATGATGCGCCCTGGTGAGCCACCAACGCGCGAAGCGGCAGAACAGCTGTTCGAAAGCCTGTTCTTCACCGAAGATCGCTATGACCTGTCTGCGGTAGGCCGCATGAAGTTCAACAGCTCTCTGGTTCGTGAAGAAACCACTGGCCCGGGTACGCTGGACCACGATGACATCATCGAAGTCATGCGTAAGCTGATCGACATCCGGAACGGTAAAGGTGAAGTTGATGATATCGACCACCTGGGTAACCGTCGTATCCGTAGTGTTGGTGAAATGGCTGAGAACCAGTTCCGTGTGGGTCTGGTGCGTGTTGAGCGTGCAGTGAAAGAGCGTCTGAGTCTGGGTGACCTGGACAACGTGATGCCTCAGGATCTGATCAACGCCAAACCAATTTCAGCGGCAGTGAAAGAGTTCTTTGGCTCTTCTCAGCTGTCTCAATTTATGGATCAGAACAACCCGCTGTCAGAAGTCACGCACAAGCGTCGTATCTCTGCACTGGGTCCAGGCGGTCTGACGCGTGAGCGTGCGGGCTTTGAAGTTCGAGACGTTCACGCAACGCACTATGGTCGTCTGTGTCCGATCGAGACCCCTGAAGGTCCGAACATCGGTCTGATCAACTCGCTGTCTGTATTTGCGCGTTGTAACCCATACGGTTTCCTGGAAACGCCATACCGTAAAGTGGTTGACGGCAAAGTGACAGACCAGATTGATTATCTGTCTGCGATTGAAGAAGGTCAGTTTGTTATCGCTCAGGCAAACGCCGCGCTTGAAGAAGACGGTGGTTTTACTGATGAACTGATCACGGCTCGTCACAAAGGTGAATCTGGTCTTCACCCACGTGATCACGTCCAGTACATGGACGTTGCAACCAACCAGGTGGTTTCTGTGGCCGCGTCCCTGATCCCATTCCTGGAACACGATGATGCGAACCGCGCCCTGATGGGTGCAAACATGCAACGTCAGGCTGTTCCAACATTGCGTGCAGACAAGCCGCTGGTTGGTACAGGTATTGAGCGTGCGGTTGCGGTTGACTCCGGTGTAACAGCCGTTGCGAAACGTGGTGGTATGGTTCAGTCCGTCGATGCTTCTCGTATCGTGATTAAAGTCAACGAAGACGAGCTGGTACCAGGCGAAGCGGGTATCGATATTTACAACCTGACCAAATACACCCGTTCTAACCAGAACACCTGTATTAACCAGCGTCCGACTGTGATGCCTGGTGAACCTGTTGCACGTGGTGACGTGTTGGCAGATGGTCCTTCAACCGACCTGGGTGAACTGGCTCTGGGCCAGAACATGCGTATCGCGTTCATGCCTTGGAACGGTTACAACTTCGAGGACTCCATCCTGGTGTCTGAGCGTGTTGTTCAGGAAGATCGCCTGACCACTATCCACATTCAGGAACTGTCCTGTGTGGCACGTGATACCAAGCTGGGTGCTGAAGAAATCACAGCAGATATCCCGAACGTGGGTGAAGCTGCCCTGTCCAAACTGGACGAGTCCGGCATCGTATATATCGGTGCGGAAGTGAAGGGTGGTGACATTCTGGTTGGTAAGGTAACGCCGAAGGGTGAAACCCAGCTGACGCCAGAAGAAAAACTGCTGCGAGCTATCTTCGGTGAGAAAGCCTCTGACGTGAAAGACTCGTCGCTACGTGTACCGAACTCTGTGTCGGGTACCATCATCGACGTTCAGGTCTTCACCCGTGATGGCGTAGAGAAAGACAAGCGTGCACTCGAAATTGAAGAGATGCAGCTGAAAGAAGCGAAGAAAGATATCACCGAAGAATTCCAGATTCTGGAAGGTGGTTTGCTGGCTCGTGTTCGTTCTCTGCTGCTGTCTGCCGGTTATGCTGAAGACAGACTGTCTGGCATGGATCGTGAGAAGCTGTTCTCTCAGACACTGGATGACGAATCTCTGCAAAACCAGCTGGAGCAGCTGGCTGAGCAGTACGATGAGCTGAAAGCTGAGTTCGATAAGAAGTTCGAAACCAAGCGCCGTAAGATCACTCAAGGTGATGATCTGGCCCCTGGCGTCCTGAAGATCGTGAAGGTCTATCTGGCCGTGAAGCGCCGCATTCAGCCGGGTGATAAGATGGCCGGTCGTCACGGTAACAAAGGTGTTATCTCGAAGATCTGTCCGGTAGAAGACATGCCTTACGATGAGAAAGGTCAGACTGTCGATATCGTACTGAACCCACTGGGTGTACCTTCGCGGATGAACATCGGTCAGATTCTGGAAACTCACCTGGGTCTGGCTGCGAAAGGTATCGGTGACAAGATCAATCAGATGCTGAAAGAACAGCAAGAACTGCATAAGTTCCGCGAGTTCCTGCAGAAGGTCTATGATCTGGGCGATACCCGTCAGAAGGTAGACATTGCGTCTATGTCTGATGATGAAGTTCGTACCCTGATTGAGAACTTGCGTGCTGGTCTGCCAATCGCGACCCCTGTTTTCGATGGTGCACCAGAGCCTTCAATCAAAGAGCTGCTGAAACTGGGTGATCTCCCAGAGTCTGGTCAGCTGAATCTGTTTGATGGCCGTACGGGTGAGCAGTTCGAGCGTCCTGTAACCGTGGGTTACATGTACATGCTGAAACTGAACCACCTGGTCGACGACAAGATGCACGCGCGTTCTACTGGTTCGTACAGTCTGGTTACTCAGCAGCCACTGGGTGGTAAAGCTCAGTTCGGTGGTCAGCGCTTCGGTGAGATGGAAGTGTGGGCACTGGAAGCTTATGGTGCCGCGTATACGCTGCAGGAAATGCTGACCGTGAAATCGGATGACGTGAATGGCCGGACGAAGATGTATAAAAACATCGTCGATGGCGATCACCGTATGGAACCAGGTATGCCGGAATCCTTCAACGTACTGTTGAAAGAGATCCGCTCGTTGGGTATCAACATCGAGCTGGAAGACGAGTAATCCTGACTTGGTCAGGGACTCTTAAATCCGGTATCAATATGAAGGCGCCGCCGCCCCGGCGCCTTTATGGGTCAACTCCTCACAGGAGCCGAATGTGAAAGACTTACTTAAGTTTCTGAAAGCACAGCACAAGACCGAAGAATTTGACGCGATCAAAATCGGTCTTGCTTCACCTGACATGATTCGTTCATGGTCTTTCGGTGAAGTGAAAAAGCCAGAAACCATTAACTACCGTACCTTTAAGCCTGAGCGTGACGGTCTGTTCTGTGCACGTATCTTTGGCCCGGTCAAAGACTATGAATGTCTTTGTGGTAAATACAAGCGCCTGAAGCACCGTGGCGTGATCTGTGAAAAATGTGGTGTAGAAGTTACTCAGACCAAAGTACGTCGTGAGCGTATGGGTCACATTGAGCTGGCTTCTCCTGTAGCCCACATCTGGTTCCTGAAATCACTGCCATCCCGTATCGGTCTGTTGATGGACATGCCGCTGCGTGATATCGAGCGTGTGCTTTATTTTGAATCTTATGTGGTTATCGAACCAGGCATGACCAATCTTGAGCGGAGTCAGCTGCTGTCTGAAGAACAGTATCTGGACGCGCTGGAAGAGTGGGGCGATGAGTTCGACGCGCGCATGGGCGCCGAAGCAGTGAAAGCACTGCTGGCCAACATGGATCTGAATGCTGAAATCGAACTGATGCGTGAAGAGCTGGAAGAAACCAACTCTGAAACCAAGCGTAAGAAGCTGACCAAGCGTCTGAAACTGGTTGAAGCATTTGTTCAATCCGGTAACAACCCAGAGTGGATGATCCTGTCAGTACTGCCAGTACTGCCGCCGGATCTGCGCCCGCTGGTACCGCTGGATGGTGGTCGTTTCGCGACCTCTGATCTGAACGACCTTTACCGTCGTGTGATCAACCGGAACAACCGTCTGAAGCGTCTGCTGGATCTGGCTGCCCCAGACATCATCGTACGTAACGAAAAACGTATGCTGCAAGAGTCTGTGGATGCGCTGCTGGACAACGGCCGCCGTGGTCGCGCCATCACTGGTTCGAACAAGCGTCCGCTGAAATCTCTGGCTGACATGATCAAAGGTAAGCAGGGTCGTTTCCGTCAGAACCTGCTGGGTAAGCGTGTTGACTACTCAGGCCGTTCGGTCATTACCGTTGGTCCATACCTGCGTCTGCATCAGTGTGGTCTGCCGAAGAAAATGGCACTGGAGCTGTTCAAACCGTTCATCTACGGCAAGCTGGAAACCCGTGGTCTGGCGACCACCATCAAAGCTGCTAAGAAGATGGTTGAGCGTGAAGAAGCTGTCGTTTGGGATATCCTGGACGAAGTGATCCGCGAACACCCGGTGATGCTGAACCGTGCACCAACACTGCACCGTCTGGGTATTCAGGCGTTCGAACCTGTCCTGATCGAAGGTAAAGCAATTCAGCTGCACCCGCTGGTTTGTGCGGCTTATAACGCCGACTTCGATGGTGACCAGATGGCTGTTCACGTACCGCTGACGCTGGAAGCCCAGCTGGAAGCGCGTGCGCTGATGATGTCGACGAACAACATTCTGTCGCCAGCATCCGGTGATCCAATCATCGTACCGTCTCAGGACGTTGTACTGGGTCTGTACTACATGACCCGTGACAAGATCAACGCGAAAGGCGAAGGCATGTACCTGGCTGGCTCTGCTGAAGCAGAGAAAGCTTACCGCACCGGCAATGCTGAACTGCATGCTCGTGTGAAAGTGCGTATTACCGAGCACGTGAAAAACGAGCAAGGCGAGCTGGTGAAAAACACCCAGCTGGTGGATACCACTGTCGGTCGTGCAATGCTGTGGCAAATCGTGCCAAAAGGCCTGCCATACAGCTTGGTCAACACGGAAGCACTGGGTAAGAAGCAGATCTCAAACCTGCTGAACACCTGTTACCGTGAACTGGGTATGAAGCAAACCGTTATCTTTGCTGACCAGATCATGTACACAGGTTTTGCTTACGCAGCCCTGTCTGGTGTCTCTGTTGGTATCGACGATATGGTCGTGCCAGATGCGAAATACACCAAGATCGCTGAAGCAGAAGCTGAAGTTGCAGAAATTCAGGATCAGTTCCAGTCCGGTCTGGTGACCGCTGGCGAACGTTACAACAAAGTTATCGATATCTGGGCAACGGCGAACGAGCAAGTTGCGAAAGCGATGATGGATAACCTGTCTTTCGATACCGTGATTAACCGTGACGGTGAAGAAGAGCAGCAGAAGTCGTTCAACAGCGTTTACATGATGGCCGACTCTGGTGCGCGTGGTTCTGCGGCACAGATTCGTCAGCTGGCGGGTATGCGTGGTCTGATGGCGAAGCCAGATGGTTCGATCATCGAAACGCCAATCACCGCGAACTTCCGTGAAGGTCTGAACGTACTGCAGTACTTCATCTCGACGCACGGTGCGCGTAAAGGTCTGGCGGATACGGCACTGAAAACAGCGAACTCCGGTTACCTGACCCGTCGTCTGGTAGACGTTGCGCAGGACGTTGTGATCACAGCTGATGACTGTGGTACCCATGCGGGTATCAACATGATGCCACTGATCGAAGGTGGTGACGTGAAAGAGCCACTGCGCGATCGCGTACTGGGTCGAGTTGTTGCTGAAGACGTGCTGAAACCAGGTACGGAAGAAGTGCTGGCACCACGAAACACCCTGCTGGATGAGAAATGGTGTGACATCCTGGAAGAAAACTCTGTCGACCAGGTGAAAGTACGTTCTGTTGTAACCTGTGAAAACGACTTTGGTGCATGCCGTAACTGTTACGGTCGTGACCTGGCGCGTGGTCACCTGGTGAACCAGGGTGAAGCGGTCGGTGTTGTGGCTGCACAGTCAATCGGTGAACCAGGTACACAGCTGACGATGCGTACGTTCCACATCGGTGGTGCGGCATCGCGTGCTGCGGCAGAAAACAGCATTCAGGTGAAGAACAAAGGTTCTGTGAAGCTGCACAATGCGAAGTTCGTTACCAATGGTGACGGCAAGCTGGTGATCACTTCCCGTGCTGCTGAAATGACCGTTGTTGATGAGTTCGGCCGTACCAAGGAAAGCTATAAGCTGCCTTACGGTTCGATGCTGAGCAAAGGCGACAATGATGCAGTTGATGCTGGTGAAGTTGTGGCGAACTGGGACCCGCACACCATGCCAATCATCACCGAAGTAGCAGGTCACCTGCAGTTCGTTGACCTGATTGACGGTGTGACTGTCTCTCGTCAGACCGATGAGCTGACTGGCCTGTCTTCCATCGTGATCCTGGACGGTGCAGAGCGTACCGGTGCAGGTAAAGACATGCGTCCGATGGTGAAACTGGTGGATGACAAAGGCAACGATGTCATGATCCCAGGTACCGAGATGCCAGCACAGTACTTCCTGCCAGGTAAAGCGATCGTTCAGCTGGATGATGGTGCATCTGTTGGTATCGGTGACACACTGGCACGTATTCCTCAGGAATCTGGCGGTACGAAAGATATCACCGGTGGTCTGCCACGCGTTGCTGACTTGTTCGAAGCGCGTAAGCCGAAAGAGCCTGCAATCCTGGCTGAAATCACAGGTGCAGTATCCTTCGGTAAAGAGACCAAAGGTAAGCGTCGTCTGATCATCACCCCAACTGACGGCCAGCCATATGAGGAAATGATTCCGAAATGGCGTCAGCTGAACGTCTTCGAAGGCGAGAAAGTTGAGAAAGGTGATGTGATCGCCGATGGTCCAGAAGCGCCGCACGATATCCTGCGTCTGCGTGGTGTTCACGCCGTTGCTGAGTACATCGTGAACGAAGTTCAGGAAGTTTACCGTCTGCAGGGCGTGAAGATTAACGATAAGCACATCGAAACGATTGTTCGTCAGATGCTGCGTAAGGTAACCATTACTTCCCACGGCGACTCTGAGTTCCTGGAAGGCGAGCAGGTGGAATTCTCCCGCGTGAACATCGCGAACCGTCAGCTGATTGCCGATGGCAAACAGCCAGCACTGTTCGAGCGTGATCTGCTGGGTATCACCAAAGCGTCTCTGGCAACTGAGTCCTTCATCTCTGCGGCGTCGTTCCAGGAAACGACTCGCGTACTGACTGAAGCTGCTGTTGCTGGTAAGCGTGATGAGCTGCGTGGTCTGAAAGAGAACGTGATTGTAGGTCGTCTGATCCCTGCAGGTACGGGCTTCTCTTACCATCAGGAACGTCAGCGCCGTCGCGATGCGGATCTGGCACCAGTTGAGCCACAGGTTGATGCCGAGCAGGCGTCTCAGGATCTGGCGGCACTGCTGAATGCAGGTCTGAACGACGAAGACTAAGTACCGGGGTAAGCTCCGAGACAAAAAAGGCACCCTTCGGGGTGCCTTTTGTTTAGCTGCTGTTTTGCGTCATGAATCGCTGGAAACGGGTTGCCTCTGGTTTCATTGTTGTTGGATTTCAGGACAGATCTGTCTCCGCGTGGTCAGCCGTACCGGACAACGCAGGGTGGGAAGCATAACACCTGCTGGTTAAGCGCCCGGTGGCACTGCCAGACTCTCGCTGATGAGTTCAATCAGCTCATCTTCCAGTTCAAATCGCCATTCCATCTGTTCACCCATTTCAGACAAATTCTGATCGAAATCGTCCCAGTCTTCACTCTCATCCGTAATTTCGCAGTAGCGATCAGCGAAATTCAGTAAAGGATCTGTGGTATCTGTGATTTTGTGATAGAGCTGAGAGATTTCAGTGGTGGGGGAGTATCCGGTAGCCTGCCATCTTGCCATGACCTGGTCATAGATCTTAAAGTGACCTTCTGAGATGTAATCAACCAGTTGTTGGCTGAATAGTTGCAGTTGGGCAGAGGTGGGCAGATGTCGTGTTTTGTTTTCGAATGGAGGCAGTCCGGCCAATTTACAGTAATCGATCAACAGTTGCTGCCTCGACATGAGCCAGTGATCGATGACATCATTACTGCCACCCCATTGTTTTTGCACTTGTTCGAATTTACTTAACATGACCATGTCCTCATGATCGCCCAGCACCTGTGCTTGAGCAGAAAACAATACCTGTCAAACTCTTAGACAGTCCAAGAGTACCATGTATGGCGACGCCAAATTCCGTTGTTCTGTTTAGATTGCCAGCAAAATATCCCCCCTGCAAGGAGAGAGGAATCCCTGATGTCAAAAAAGCAAGACCCTGCTTACTGGTGTGTCATCCGTGATCGCCGGATCTATCTGGAAGCGGGTAAGTTACCGCTAACCCCACCTGCCGCTTTTTATCTTGATCACACGCGATCGCGTCAGATCGGAGACTATCAGGGGATTCCGGTCTTCTGGCTGGAAGATCCGATAGAACTGCCGGATGAAAATTTTTATTCCTTAAGGGAATTGCTCGACGTGGATCCGGTTTTGTTTGCCCTGGCAGGTAAAGCGCAGCAGCTTTCCTTTATGTGTGAGTCACAGGCGTTTTGTCCGAGCTGCGGCGGGGAGGCGCAATTGGCAGATAACGCATTGGCGATGGTGTGTCAGGATTGCAGGCAGCATCATTATCCGCGTGTCTCGCCCTGCGTTATTGTGGCTGTGCGAAAAGGTGGGCAGATCTTGCTGGCGCAGCATCCGCGTCATCAAAATGGTATGTACACGGTGATTGCCGGATTTGTCGAGCCGGGTGAAACGCTGGAGGAATGTGTGGCCCGTGAGGTGGCAGAAGAAACCGGGATCACGCTGACCAATATTCGTTATTTCGATAGCCAGCCCTGGGCATTTCCGTCGAACCTGATGATGGGGTTTCTGGCCGATTATCACAGCGGGCAAATCAGACTTGACTATGAAGAGCTGGTGGATGCCCGCTGGTTTGATTGTGATCAGCTCCCGCCAGTCGCACCGCCGGGCACCATTGCTTATCGTCTGATTCAGGCGACCTGTGATGCCGTTAGTCAGGACGCGGCATTTCGGGAACAAAGCCGTGAGTGATAGCAGTCATCAAAAGGGATGGCTCCCTGATAGAAAGGAAGCGAGTGTCGGTTACTCCGAGTGAATCTCGGGGATGTCGCGAAAGACGGCTTTGGCATTTTTGATCAGGTGCGCTGCGTACTGGGGGGAGACGCGGTGCAACTGACCTTTCATCGCTTTGAATGAGCTTTCCCAGCATCTGTCTTTGTAGATGCCCGTTTCTGTAAATTCGATAACAACTTGCAGGTTCATTGATCCTCCAAACTATGTTGCAGCCGATGTTGACTTTCAATCACCCTAACAAAGAATTGATAGAGAACTGATTAAAATATCTGCAACATTAGATTACCGGAAATGAAACACCGGACACTGGACGTATGGAAGGGCGGGTTGATGTGCTCTAAGCGGCATTAATTACTTCCCAGCTTATCCCTTTGGCTGCTGTTCCCGGATCAGAGTGTTACAATAGCGCCATTAACTTGCCAGGATGTTGACAATGACAGAATTGAAAAACGATCGCTATCTGCGTGCTTTGCTCAAACAACCGGTTGACTGTACTCCAGTATGGATGATGCGTCAGGCGGGCCGTTACCTTCCGGAATACCGTGCCACCCGCAGCCAGGCTGGCGATTTTATGTCGCTGTGTAAGAATGCTGAGCTGGCAAGTGAAGTCACATTGCAGCCATTGCGTCGTTTTCCGTTGGATGCGGCGATTCTGTTCTCAGACATTCTAACGATTCCGGATGCCATGGGGCTTGGGCTGTATTTTGAGGCCGGTGAAGGTCCGAAATTTGAGCGTCCGATCACCTGTAAGGCTGATGTCGACAAAATCGGAATCCCTGATCCTGAAGGTGAACTGCAGTACGTGATGAATGCGGTTCGTCAGATTCGCAAAGATTTGAAAGGCGAAGTGCCGCTGATTGGTTTCTCAGGCAGCCCGTGGACACTGGCGACCTACATGGTGGAAGGTGGCAGTACCAAGGCATTCACCAAGATCAAGAAAATGATGTATGCAGAACCTGCTGTGCTGCACGCTCTGCTGGATAAACTGGCAGACAGCGTGATCGCGTATCTGAATGCGCAGATCAAAGCGGGTGCTCAGTCCGTGATGGTGTTTGACACCTGGGGTGGCGTTCTCACGCCACGGGATTACAAGCTGTTCTCCCTGCAGTACATGCACAAGATCGTTGATGGCCTGATCCGTGAAAACGAGGGCCGCCGTGTACCGGTCACCCTGTTTACCAAAAATGGCGGCATGTGGCTGGAAGCGATTGCGGATACGGGGTGTGATGCAGTTGGTCTGGACTGGACCATCGATATTGCTGATGCGAAACGCCGTGTTGGCGACCGGGTTGCGTTGCAGGGCAATATGGATCCGTCGATGCTGTACGCAGCCCCCGAGCGAATTCGTGAAGAAGTGGCTGGGATCCTGTCAGGCTTTGGGGAAGGCACTGGTCACGTGTTCAATCTTGGCCATGGTATTCATCTGGATGTGCCGCCAGAAAACGCCGGTGTGTTTGTGGAGGCCGTTCACGAGCTGTCTGCGCCTTATCACAAGTAATCAGACATTTGCCTTATAAAAAGCGAGCTTCTGCTCGCTTTTTTGCGTTATTGTTTCGGTGTTTTTGCGCAAATCAGGCCCAGATGCTGGTGAACGTATTCCCGGATATAAGGCACGACTTCGGCTTCAAACCACGGATTCTTCTTCAGCCACAAGGTATTCCGCGGTGACGGATGCGGCAGGGGCAGATAGGTCGGTGCCCACTGTCGCCAGGCCCGCACGGTTTCGGTCAGTGTTTTGGGTCTGTCGGACAAATAATAATGCTGCGCATACTGGCCTACCAACAGCGTCATGCCCACATTGGGCAGCAAGGGCCAGACCTGCCCGTGCCATTGAGGTGCACATTCGGGTCTGGGGGGCAGATCGCCGCTTTTGCCTTTGCCCGGATAGCACAGGCCCATCGGCATGATGGCTATCTGGGTGGGGTCATAGAAGGTCTCCCGATCCAGCGCCAGCCACTGCCGTAAGCGATCCCCGCTGGGGTCATTCCAGGGAATACCGGTTTCATGGACCCGGGTGCCGGGTGCCTGTCCGACAATCATCAGCCGGGCTTCGCTGCTGGCCTGAATCACCGGCCGCGGGCCAAGCGGCAAGTGGGCCTGACATAGCGAACACTGACGGATCTGATGGAGTAACGCGGGTAAGGCGTTCGGATCTGGATTTGTTTTCATCGGCAGGTTTAATAACCCCGTTCAAAATCAATCTGAAATTGCAGTGGCTTTCCTTCAACATAGCGCAGGTAGTTGGTTTTGAATATGGTCATCACTTGTTCCGGGAAGCTTTCTGCGGCAATGTGCGGTGTGACTGTGATGGCCGGATGCTGCCAGAATGGATGATCCTGGGGTAATGGCTCCTGTTTGAATACATCCAGATACGCATGCGCGATGTTCCCGCCATCCAGCGCCTCCAGTAAGCCTGACTCACAGATCGCATTACCTCGCCCAACATTGAACAGCAGCGTATTTGTGCAATGGCTCAGGCTGTCAGCATTGAGTAAGTCATTGGTATGCGCAGTTGCCGGTAAAACAGACACCAGGACATCGGCCAGTGCTAATGCTTCGTGTAACCGGTGAGTCGGAAACACCGGGTCAAAATGCGTGGTCGGCTCACCCGAGCGGCTCACGCCAATTACGCGAAGCCCGAGTGCTTTGGCTGCGCCAGCCAGATGCTGGCCAATCGTGCCGGTGCCCAGAATCACCATGGTCTTTTCCGATAATGCGCCGTAAGAGTGCTGATGCCATTCTGCGGCCTGCTGCTGCGTCTGATACCGTGCAAAATGACGCTGGTGGCTGATCAGATAACCCAGCACATACTCACTGATCAACTGGCCAAAGAGGCCGCGGATATTGGTCAGCCGGTAGTCGGTGCGCAGGCCGGGCTGCGTCAGCGCATCAATCCCGGCATAGGTGGACTGCATCCAGTCCAGCTTCGAACAGTGTGCCAGTTGCTTGGTCATCAGCGGCGGATCGGCCAGGATCAGCGTTGCATCCTGCAGATTTTCAGTGATCTTCAGTTCAGGAAGGTTTTCTTTTTCAATCAGTTGCCTGTAAAGATCGGCTCGGCGGGAAATGATACAGAGCTGGTGCATGTGGCTTTTCCTTTTGCGCTGACGGGTTATCAAGTAAAATTCAGTGAACCTTTTCAGACAGATTATCCCATGCTTAAAAATCCAATTCAGCTTCGCTTAGAAAAATTTGAACCCTGGCAATACCTGACCTTTATGGCTTCCTTGTGTGAACGGATGTATCCCAATTACGCTCTGTTCTGCCAGGAGACGGAATTTTCCGATCCGCAACCTTATCGTTTGATTCTCGACAGCGTCTGGGAAATCCTGACGGTGAAGAATGCCAAGATCAATTTTGAGCGGCAGTTGGAAAAGCTGGAAGATATGGTACCTGCAGCGGATGATTTCGATCTGTACGCGGTGAATCCGGCGATTGATGCCTGTGTGGCGCTGTCGGATTTATTGCATGCCCTGCTGGATCGCGATCAGATCCCTGAGATTGCATTGAGCATCAGCGCTTTGTCGGTGGAAACCGTTGCCAATCTGGAAGAAGCGCAAACAGGCGAAGCCATCACCAATGAAAACCAGAAAGACAATCCGGCAGTTTGTGAAGAATGGGATGTGCAGTGGGCGATTTATCGTGCCCTGAAAGAAGCGGAAAGTCGCGACATTGAGCTGATCAAGAGTTTACGCAAAGAATTGCGTGATCCTTGTGTCAGCAATATCGGAATTGAACTCTGAAGCTGAACCTGATGAAAACGGCAGGTCTGATTGCCTGCCGTTTCTGAGGTGTGTTATTGCGGGGATTCGTCGTCTTCATCCCGGTTTTCGATAACGTTGTGCTTTTTCTTCCAGCGTTCCCAGCGCTGAAATGCCAGCTGCTGCATGTCGGTACTGGTGTCTGCCTCATCCACGATTTCCTCGCCGACCAGGCTTTCAAAGATATCTTCCAGGGTCACCAGGCCCATGACAGTGCCGTATTCGTCGACAACCAGTGCCAGCTGCGCGCGCTCTTTCATCAGTTTTTCAAACGCGATAGGCACGGTATCCAGATTCAGCACCACAGGTAACGGGCGCATCATCTCATTGAGGGTCATATTGCCCCGGCCACTCTGGCTTTCGGCAAAGAGCTCCAGCCGGTGGGCGAAGCCCAGAATATTGTCTTTGCTGCCGCGGTATACCAGCGGACGGGAAAACGGACTGTCTTTGGCTGTCGCTAGAAACTCATTGATCGTCATCGTTTCCTCTACCCGGAACAGGACCGGGCGCGGAGTCATGATCTTCGTGACGCTGACATCGCAAAACTGCAGCAGGTTATGCATGATTTTCGACTCACCCTCTGCCAGCTCGCCGGACTCTTTCGCCAGCATCGCCATGGCAGACAGCTCGTCCCGCAGTTTTGGCGGCTGATGGCCCCGGGACAGTCGGCGGGTAATTTGCTCCGACACCCAGACAAAAGGACGCAACAGCCAGACCATCCAGAACAGCATCCGGGCAGTGAGTGGTGCCAGCTGACGCCAGTATGTTGCACCAATGGTCTTTGGAATAATTTCAGACAACAGCAAAATGCCCACGGTCAGAGCCGCCGAGAACACCCCCAGCCACTGGCTGCCAAACACGACGGCCGCCTGCGCACCGGCTGTCGCTGCGCCAATGGTGTGAGCAATGGTGTTTAAGGTCAGAATTGAGGCCAGCGGCCGGTCAATATTGTCTTTCAGTGCAGCCAGTTTGTCTGCCATGGGGTGTTCCTGCTGACGCAGGGTACCGACATAGCTGGGGGAGATACTGAGCAGAACCGCCTCAAGGATGGAACAAACAAACGAAATACCAATCGCAATTGCGATATAAATGGTCAGAAGTATCATGCGCTTTTATAAGCTCTCAATGGAATAACAACTTAATATATCTGGTCACTTCAGCGTCGGACTTCAGCATCCGGGCATCGGTTCGGTTGAAGCGCATCATCTTATCTCATGATGTGCTCGCCCGGATGATGCAATGCAAAAAATAAAAGCAATGTCGTTTGCTCGCTTCGTTGATCTGGTTCTCTCATCGTGTGCATTCACGCGCCCTGACATCATCGTTTGTCAGCGGATTGTCGTGCTTTCCGTGAGTCAAACCACCCGCAACTGTCCTGATTTCCTGAGGTGACTTGGGAGTATAGATTGGTGCTTTCTGGCGCAAAAGCAACCAGCGCTTTCTTCAGGATAGTAACAATTTGTGAACTTGCGCTCAGTTTATGGTTAAAGAGACCGCAGGCGACCACAGGAAAGTGGACAAACCTTTGCCACATGGGCTTCTTTTGAATTAGAGTGGAATGCGTCTGAAGAAAAACCTTAGAAGGGAACCCGAATGAACAAGACCCAACTGATTGACCTGATTGCTGAACAAGCGGACCTGACGAAAGCGCAAGCAAAAGATGCGCTGGAATCAACTCTGGGCGGCATCACCGAAGCACTGAAATCCGGTGACCAGGTTCAACTTATTGGCTTTGGTACATTTAAAGTAAATCACCGTGCAGCACGTACTGGCCGTAACCCACAGACGGGTAAAGAAATCCAGATCGCTGCAGCAAACGTACCAGCTTTCGTAGCGGGTAAAGCGCTGAAAGACTCTGTAAAATAATTTGAACTCCGTCGATGAGCATTCCTCGACGGAGTTTTTTCTTTTATGAAACGAACCTGCCTTATTTTACTGACGCTTCTTCTTTCTGCATGTGGGTCCACCACGCTTTCTCAACATGCCCGTTCTTCTTCTGAGCTTCTGACCGGCGGTCAGGTTGCCGGGGATGCTGCATCCTTATATTGGGCCAGTTTTCGTCAGTCGAAACCTGAATCTTTATCGGAACGTGTCTGGATGGGAGAGTATGGCGAATACCAGACGGATTACCGCTGGCGGGAAGGCCGATTGCGCGAACTGAAGCGGACCGGGACTGCCCTGAAGGATAATGCGGTGCAGCCGTTTGAACTTCATGTCCGTTATGACCCACATGGCGAAGCTGTTTTTCAGCGTTACAAAGTGGGCGATGCGGTTTATCCGTTATCGGATATACAGCTGAACCAACTGAGTCAGCAAGCGGAACAGGTCATGGATGTGGTGAAATCTCAATCCCGGGATGGGCTGGAACTGGTTCAGGGGCTCTGGGATGGTCAGCGATTGATTCGTTGCGATAATCAGAAAGCGCTGACTGTTGAAGCCTTGCAAACGACTTTACCGGGTTATGTCGCACTGGTCGGGAAGCCTCAAGGCCCCGGGAAACTTACTGCAGAGACGGTATTGCTGAACCGAACCGCGACTCAGTCCTGCATTGAGCGACCGGTATTACTGGGGGAAGCGTCTTAAAACGCGCCAGAGAAAGATATAACAAAGGCGCCCGAGGGCGCCTTGATTGATTTGACAGAGTTGCTGTCTGCTTATGCCTGTTCACGGGCAATGGCACGATAGCCAATGTCATCGCGGCAGAAAGCCCCGTCCCAGTGGATTTGTTTGGCTAGTGCATAAGCGCGTTGCTGGGCTTCAGAGACGGTGTCGCCCATCGCTGTGGCACACAGCACGCGACCGCCGTTCGTCACGACCAGACCGTCTTTGCTCGCCGTACCGGCATGGAAGACTTTCTCGGCTTCGCCGTCCTGCTGAGGCAGGCCTGAAATGACATCACCCTTGTTGTACGCTGCCGGGTAGCCACCTGCCGCCAGAACAATGCCAATCGCAGCACGTGGATCCCACTCAGAGGTCACGGTGTCGAGTTTGCCATCCACGGCTGCCAGACACAGTTCGACCAGATCAGATTGCAGACGCAGCATGATCGGCTGAGTTTCCGGATCGCCGAACCGGCAATTGTATTCAATGACTTTCGGCGTGCCGTCGGCCATGATCATCAGACCGGCGTACAGGAAACCGGTATACGGATTGCCTTCCGCAGCCATGCCTTCAACTGTGGGTTTGATCACTTCATTCATGACGCGCTGGTGGATGTCAGCGGTCACAACCGGTGCCGGAGAATAAGCGCCCATACCGCCGGTATTCGGTCCGGTGTCGCCGTTGCCGACACGCTTGTGGTCCTGACTGGTGGCCATCGGCAGGATGTGCTCACCGTCGACCATGACGATGAAGCTGGCTTCCTCGCCATCCAGAAATTCTTCAATCACCACACGGTGACCCGCTTCACCGAAAGCATTGCCTGCCAGCATGTCCCGGACAGCCGCTTCAGCTTCGGGCAGTGTCATGGCGACAATCACGCCTTTACCCGCGGCCAGACCGTCGGCTTTCACGACGATTGGTGCGCCTTTCTCTTGCAGGTAGGCCAGTGCCGGTTCGATTTCCGTGAAGTTCTGATATTCCGCGGTCGGGATCTGATGACGGGCCAGGAAGTCTTTGGTAAAGGCTTTGGAGCCTTCCAGCTGCGCTGCCGCCTGAGTCGGACCGAAAATCGGCAAGCCTGCCTCACGGAAGGCATCGACGACACCGATCACCAGCGGCGCTTCCGGGCCAACGATGGTCAGTGCGATGTCATTTTCTTTGGCAAATGCAACCAGTGCCGGTACATCTTCCACACCAATCGCGACGTTTTCCAGTTTTGGTTCCAGTGCGGTGCCTGCATTGCCTGGTGCAACGAAAACGGTCTCGACCTGTGCAGACTGTGCCGCTTTCCAACCCAGCGCGTGCTCGCGGCCGCCGTTACCAATCACAAGAATTTTCATGCTCAGTCCTTTACCTCGTGAGATGGAGGAAAGCCCCTGAACGGATCAGAGGCTGAAATACGCAGGAAGGCGCCGCAACGACGCCTTCGGGAAATGTTAGTGACGGAAATGACGCATGCCTGTGAAGACCATCGCCATGCCGTGTTCATCGGCAGCAGCAATGACTTCCTCATCGCGCATCGAACCGCCTGGCTGAATCACACAGGTGATTCCGGCTGCTGCGGCTGCATCAATGCCATCACGGAACGGGAAGAATGCATCAGATGCCATCACACTGCCAGCGACTTCCAGATTTTCATCCGCGGCTTTGATGCCTGCGATTTTCGCAGAATAAACGCGGCTCATCTGGCCCGCGCCCACACCAATGGTCATGTTGCCTTTGGCGTAGACAATCGCATTGGATTTGACGTACTTGGCGACTTTCCAGCAGAACAGCGAATCACGCAGCTCTTCTTCGGTCGGCTGGCGCTTGGAAACGACTTTCAGATCGCTCAGAGCCACCATGCCCTGATCGCGGTCCTGAACCAGCAGACCGCCGTTCACGCGTTTGACATCAAACCCTGTGGTTTTGCTGTCCCACTGACCGCATGCCAGCAAGCGCACGTTTTGCTTGGCAGCAACGACTGCCGCTGCTTCAGCGCTGACGCTTGGTGCAATAATCACTTCAACGAACTGGCGCTCAATCATCGCTTTGGCGGTTTCAGCATCCAGTTCGCCATTGAAGGCAATGATGCCGCCAAACGCAGACGTTGGGTCGGTTTGATAGGCACGGTCATACGCTTCCAACAGATTTGCACCCAGCGCGACCCCACAAGGGTTGGCGTGTTTCACGATCACACAGGCTGGCTGGTCGAATTCTTTGACACACTCCAGTGCGGCATCGGTATCGGCAATGTTGTTGTAAGACAATGCTTTGCCTTGCAACTGACGTGCGGTTGCCACAGAGGCTTCTTCCGGTTGCGCTTCAACATAGAACGCAGCATCCTGATGGCTGTTCTCGCCATAACGCATGTCTTGTTTCTTGATGAACTGCTGATTGAAGGTGCGCGGGAATTTCGACGCGTCGTCGCCTTCTTTGTTGTCCCCGTAAGAAGGAACCATGGTGCCGAAATAGTTGGCAATCATGCCGTCGTAAGCGGCAGTGTGTTCGAAAGCTGCAATGGCCAGATCGAAGCGGGTCGCATGGGTCAGAGAGCCTTCATTGCCAGCCATCTCAGCCAGCACTCGGTCGTAGTCGTGTGCATTGACCACAATGGTCACGTCTTTGTGGTTTTTCGCCGCGCTGCGGACCATGGTCGGGCCGCCGATATCGATGTTTTCGACGGCATCTTCCAGCGTACAGCCTGGCTTGGCGACGGTGGCCGCGAACGGATAGAGGTTCACAACAACCATATCAATCGGTGCAATGCCGTGCGTTTCCATGATTGCATCGTCCTGACCGCGGCGGCCAAGGACGCCCCCATGGACTTTCGGGTGCAGGGTTTTCACACGGCCATCCATCATTTCCGGAAAGCCGGTATAATCGGATACTTCAGTGACCTGAATGCCGCTGTCAGCCAGCAGACGGGCCGTGCCGCCGGTGGACAGGATATCAACGCCACGGTTGGCAAGAGCTTGTGCGAATTCAACAATTCCCGTTTTGTCTGATACGCTGATCAGAGCACGGCGAATAGGACGAGCGTTTTCCATTGCTACCATCTCTTTGATTGCGGTGAATTATTTGCCAAAAGCTGACCGGACAGATGGCGGTTGCCTTTGGCAAATAGCCTCACACGGTAATGTGGGATGGAAGGATGTGATGGCGCGTATTTTACATGATTCTCAGTGTTGCGCAAACGTTTGCCTTGGGTGTTTTCTATCGTCTCTAGGGCCACGATTCAGCATGGAGGGTCTGCACATCATGGGGCAACATGGCTAGGTACTTGATTGGACAGCTGGCAAAGCTGTGCGAGGTCAGCAGTGATACGCTGCGGTTTTATGAAAAAAACGGTTTGCTGGTGCCCGGTGAGCGCAGTGACAGTGGTTACCGGCTATACAGCGAAGAAGACCTGTCGCGGGTTCACTTTATTCTCAGGGCCAAAGCGATTGGCCTGAGTCTGGACGAAATCCGGGAACTGCTGGCGATCCGGGTCGAAGCGGATCAGCACTCCTGTGCCGAGGTGAAAGCGATCACGCAGGCCAAACTGGATGATATCGACAGTAAACTGGCGGAGTTGAAGCGCATCCGTAATGCACTGAAAAAACTCAATGATGCCTGTTGCGGTGAAGACAATGACAATGCCAGTCATTGCTCAATTCTGGAAGCACTCGCAGATGAACCGCATTGATCACAATGCCCGGCTGAGAAAGATGTATGCGCTGTCAGGGAACTGTGATAGCGTGAGGAATCCAGCTTTTTCAGGATAAGGACTATCATGCTGAACAATAACGAATATTTTGATGGAAATGTGAAATCCATCGGTTTTGAATCCCAGGGCGATCGCAGCAGTGTCGGCGTGATGCAGCCAGGTGTTTATACGTTTTCAACGGCCGCCCCGGAGCGGATGACCGTGGTTAAAGGCGCGATTTCGGTCAAACTGCCGGGCCATGTGGACTGGGAAACCTACAATGCCGGTGATGACTTTGAAGTCCCGGGCGACGCTTCATTTGAGGTACAGATCCAAGTCACCACAGCTTACCTGTGTGATTACCTGTAAGTCAGGGGCTTCCCGCAATGACTGACACGGGATGTGCCCAGCGCGCATCCCATGTACCCCTCCGCTTTCCTTTCCTAATAACGCTTGTTCCATCCTGAGCTTTTTTGCCATACGTCGGAGAGGCGAGCATGCGATGGCGCTTTCCTGCCCATTTCCAGAAGTCACGGTTCGTGATGGATGCATTGTCATCCGGATGAAGCTGAAAATTTCCGGGTGGCGATCCTTGAATGTGCAAGAGGCTATCAGCAAGTGGATCACATCGAGTTGTTATTGAGTTGTTTGACCTGAATGGTTTTTGATTGGATAGATTTTGCTTGGTGTTGCTCTGAGGAAAAGACAGGCCATTGATTAAAACGGGCTGTCTTTATTGAGTGCAGTCGCAATCCCTGAAATGGCCAAAGCCAGGGTGGATTTCACAATCTGCTCTTGCCGGGCCATTTGCATCTGATAGAAGCTGAGGTCGACATCGTCGGAGATGGGCGGCATGTCCAGCTGAGCAACCCCCATGACGTTGGCCTGATGCAGTGCTTTGATTTCCTGTGTGATTTTCGGATCAGTGAAGCTGTATTCCGCTCCGTCTCGGTTGAGCATATCTCTGATCTTCAGGCAGCGTTCGATATCCTGATACAGCGGTTGTGCGATCACTCCCAGTCCGTACAGCAGTTTCATGCGGACGGTGAGTTCACCCAGTGGCCCGGAGTCATGGAGCAGGGGCTCTACGACGGATTTCACAGCGAAGTCATCTTTACGGAAAATACGTTGGATCAGTGCATCTACGGCTTCCTCCAGAATATCCACAGTGGTGATAAAAAAACCTCGGACTGTGGTGGCCTCGTTGAGGCGCTCAATCATGTCTGCTTCGTGTTCACAGGGTGCCATAGATGATATTTCTCTTGGTTGTAGTAACGGGGAGCGGACTCCCCGTACTGAATTCAGGACAACGCCTGATAACACTGTTCAATGCGACGGGCGACATCGCCATCGGCATCTAGCCCAGTGTACTGCGCCAGTGTCTGGCGGACGCCTTTCTCTTTTAACGAGGTCTGTAACGCAACGGCTTGCGGGTCGCTGTTGTTGATGTACAACAGAGCGGCAGCAATGCCGGTGATCAGCGTCTGATTTGGCGTGTTGTACTCCAGAGTGCCCAGCAAGGGTTTGATGAGTCGATCATTCGGGCCCAGCTTTCGGATCGGCTGGCGACCGACCCGGTCAATTTCATCCCGAAGGAATGGATTGGCAAACCGGGACAGGATTTTCTCGATATAGGCATCGTGCTGTGCCCGATCAAACCCGTACCGGCGGATCAGCACTTCGCCACTTTCACGCATGGCATTGCTGACCTGAGTCCGGATGTCCGGATCTTCAATCGCATCCCGGATGGTCTCATAACCCTGCAGCGCCCCCAGATAGGCCGCTATGATATGGCCTGTGTTGAGTGTAAACAACTTCCGCTCGACGAATGCCATCAGATCGTTGGTGGTTTCCATGCCAGCGATGGCAGGAATCTCGCCTTTGAACTGCTGCTGGTCGACAATCCACTCGCTGAAACTTTCCACTGTGACTTCCAGTGGATCATCATTGGCCGCTTCGGCTGGTGGGACGATCCGGTCGACTGCTGAGTCCACAAACCCGACATAAGCTTCCGCCATTGCCTGATGGGACAGACTCAGATAACGATAGACTTCCTCTTTTAGATGCGACGTGCCGCGCACCATGTTTTCACACGCGATGATATTCAGTGGGTTGAGATTGCCGGATTCAAAGCGTTTTGTCAGCCCATCGGCAATCGTCTTGGCGATTTTATCCAGCACCGCCGGGCCAACGGCCGTGGTGATTAAATCGGTGTGCGCGATCTGTTCGATGACATCCGGTCCCGCTGCGTTGACGGCGGTGATGTGGCTGACCGTGTCCAGGTGGCAGTCGTTGCCAACAACTTTCACCTTGTACGATTGCGCGTGACTGAGCTGGTCGATGAGTGGCTCGTTCACATCGGCAAAGGTCACATTGACCTGCGCATCTGCCAGTACTTTTCCAATAAAACCCCGGCCGATATTTCCGGCACCAAAATGAATTGCTTTCATAATCATATCTACCTTCAATCAAGAGGCTGGTGGGCTAGCCTCTGAACACACTGGCGTTAAGCCGCTTCTTCCGTTGCAAGAATGCTCAGGACTTCCTGGACATCTGTCGTCCGTTTGAGGCGCTCAATGGCCTCTGGATCATCCAGTGCGTTGGTGATGGTGGTAATGACTTGAATATGCTCGTCATTTCTTGCGGCGATGCCGATCACCAGATGCGCAATGTCATCTGCATCATCGGTGAATAGGACGCCGTCCGGGTACTGACATATAACGATCCCGGTTTGAATGACACGGTCTTTGGCTTCGACCGTCCCGTGTGGCACGGCGATGGATTCGCCCAGATAGGTCGGGACCAGCGCTTCACGGTCAAACATGGCCTTGACGTATTCCGGCTCTGCGTAGCCCAGTTTCACCAGTTGTTCACCGGCAAAACGAATGGCTTCTTCTTTGCTTGCCGCTTTCAGGCCTAAATGAATATTGCTGGCCTGAATCTGGAACACAGAGGGTTGCTGTGGTTCGAGTGAGTCATCGTTCGCCGCCACGGGCGTCAGTTTCACCAAGGTCGGATCGTTGGCTGCTTCCGGACTGGACGCCGCAATAATCCGGGTGATCAGATCGTTGTAGACCTGGCCATCCAGAAAGTTCGTCAGTGAAATATGCTGGGCGTGTGGCGCATGTTTGCGGGCGCGTTCCGTCAGATCTTTGTGTGTGATCACGACATCCACATCATTCGGCAGACTGTTGATGGCACTATTGGTCACATCAATATTGAGCTTAGCCTCGTTCACTTTTTTACGCAGCAGTCCGGCGCCCATGGCACTGGAGCCCATGCCGGCATCGCAGGCCACAATCATTTTGCGAACCTGACTGAGTGACGTACCAGATGCGGTGTGTGCTGTGGTCGTTGCGTTACTTTGTGCCGCTTTGCCAGACTTCATGGCTTTCATTTTTTCACTGGCCGTTTCCAGTGCAGTGCCGTCGTCTTCATCGGTCACTTTCTGGGTTTTCAGCAGTAACGAGGCAACCAGGAAGGAGACGGCTGCTGCAGCCACGATGGAGCACAGCACGCCAAACATGGAAGCTTTGGGTGACATCAGCATCACGGCAAAAATCGAACCGGGAGAGGCCGGAGAAACCAGACCCGCATGAAACATTGTCAGTGTGAACACACCGGTCATCCCGCCAGCGATGGCTGCCAGAATCAGGCGTGGATTCATCAGAATATACGGGAAGTAAATCTCGTGGATCCCACCAAAGAAATGAATGATGGCTGCACCCCCGGCGGTTTGTTTCGCCGTACCGCGGCCAAACACCATGTAGGCCAGTAAAATACCTAGCCCCGGTCCCGGATTGGCTTCAATCAGGAAGAAGATAGACTGGCCGACTTCGTTGGACTGCTGGATCCCCAACGGAGAGAAGATACCGTGATTAATCGCGTTGTTCAGGAAGAGGATTTTGGCCGGCTCAACGAAAATAGACGTCAGCGGCAGCAAGCCAGCATCGACCAGAAAATTGACCCCCGCAGCCAGTCCGCCGGACAGCAGTTTCACGAAAGGACCGATCAGGAAAAAGGCGACGATGGCACACAGCATCCCGATGATGCCGGCTGAGAAGTTGTTGACCAGCATTTCGAAGCCGCTTTTGATTTTGCCTTCAACGGCCTTATCAAAGTGCTTAATTGCCCAGCCGCCCATCGGGCCGACAATCATGGCCCCATGAACATCGGAATATCTGTCCCCACGATCACACCCATGGTGGTCACGGCACCGACAACGGCACCCCGGTCGCCCCCAACCAATTTACCGCCGGTATACCCAATCAGCAGCGGTAGCAGGTAAGTGATCATCGGACCAACCAGCTTGGCGAGCGTTTCGTTAGGCAGCCAGCCGGTTGGAATGAAGAGTGCGGTAATAAACCCCCAAGCGATGAATGCGCCAATATTAGGCATCACCATGTTGGAGAGGAAGCGGCCAAAATTCTGTATCTTGACCTTGGTGTCTGGTGATATCATAACCTTTCCCCGTTTGATGTTCTGTTTACAGTTCTGAGTGTGGATAACGGTTCGCCAAAACCGTCGATTGCTTCGTACCCAATCAATCTACCACAGAACGGTCAAACCGAACTGATGACGGGGTTTTTGTGATCCCCGCCTCCTCAACCAGCGCTTCCCCTCTAAATTTCGTGACATCACTATCAAAATCTAACTGTAACTTTATTACATTTATCAGAAGTTAGAATTGTCAAATCAATTTTAGGTGATCTATGTATCATTTACTGACTGTTTGATAATTAATCTTTTAGTGATCATTATCACGTATTTGGTATTTGAATGGCGATTGGTCAGTATTGATGGTGATCTTGATCACTGCTTGGTTTTTGTTTGAATCGTGAAATAAATACGCTGTTTCGAGGTTTCGTCACGCTCAATTCGATTTGTAGAAAAATTACATTGGAGAGTTGAATTCAGTGTGCGAATGAGTGAGGTCAATTCGAACGGATTCAGGCTGGGGGAACTGCTGGCAGCAGAATAATGCTGAACTGGCTGAGCGCTGAGGAAGGGCTGCTTGATCCGTTGATAAAAATCAGAAAGGGGCTCCTGTGTGAACAGGAACCCCTTTCTCTGAACAAAAACAGAAAAGTTCTGCTTAGTTCATACCATACTTTTTCAGTTTCTTACGCAGTGTACCGCGGTTGATGCCCATCATGGTTGCTGCGCGGGTCTGGTTGCCGCGAGTGTATTGCATGATGGTGTCCAGCAGAGGCTGCTCGACTTCTGCCAGTACAAGCTCGTACAGATCATCGACGTCCTGACCGTTCAGCTGGGCGAGATAGTTCTTTAGCGAGGCTTTGACGGAGTCACGCAGAGGCTTCTGAGTGATTTGGTCCTGAGAAGTGACAGTAGTCACTGTAAGTGCTTCGGAAGTCAGATTTTGTTCGAACATATTCTGTAAGCTCTTCTGGTATTTATGCAACGTTGTCGAAGTAGCCTTGCAGCGCATCGAGCTGCTGTTGGGCATCCTCGAGTGCGTTGAAGGTCCGGCGGAAATCACCTGCAGAAGCTTGTTCTTTGAGGTACCAAGACACGTGTTTGCGTGCAATGCGTAACCCCTGGTACTCCCCGTAAAAGGCGTGGAGTGCCTGAACGTGCTCCATCAAAATGCTGCGCACTTCCTCCAGGGAAGGAGCAGGCAAGTGTTCACCGGTTGTTAAATAGTGGTGGATTTCGCGAAAAATCCACGGCCGTCCCTGCGCTGGGCGGCCAATCATCAAGGCATCAGCCCCGGTATACTCCAGGACGAAGCGTGCTTTTTCCGGCGAGTCGATATCACCGTTCGCAATCACAGGAATCGATACCGCCTGCTTTGCTGCCTTGATGTAATCGTATTCCGCTTCCCCTTTGTACATACAGGCTTTGGTTCTGCCATGCAGTGCCAGTGCCTGAATGCCGCAATGTTCAGCGAGCTGTGCGATTTCGACACAGTTTCGGTTCTCTGTATCCCAGCCGGTCCGTGTTTTGAGCGTCACAGGGACGTCCACGGCGTTGACCACGGCCTTGAGGATATCCTCAATCAGGTCCGGGTATTGCAGCAGGGCAGAGCCAGCCAGTCGCTTGTTCACTTTCTTCGCCGGACAACCCATGTTGATGTCGATGATCTGAGCACCGTGCGCCACACTAAAGCGGGCTGCATCGGCCATCTGCTGGGGATCAGCCCCGGCAATCTGAACCGAACGGAGACCGGATTCACCTTCATGAACCATACGGTTGAGCGACTTGGTCGTGTTCCAAACGTCTGGATTGGCAGACATCATTTCGCTGACAGCCATCCCTGCACCATGGCGCAGGCATAACTCCCGAAACGGACGATCGGTCACCCCTGCCATTGGGGCAACAATTAACGGGTTGTCTAATTGATAAGGACCGATCTTCAACGTCTGTTCCTGACTATGCCAGTAAGGGCGCGCATTTTACGCATTTTTTGTGGTGCTGAAAAGGCCAATATTTGAGCATCCCTGAATTGCAGGGGAAAAGACCATGGAATTCAGTCAATTGCTCAGAAATTGGTCAGTGGACAAATTTGTCCGATCAGGCTTTTTGGCCTGAAATCCGGCACCATTCCTCGCGGGCTGCGATGGGATCTAAACGCAGTTCATCACGGTAATGACTGGCTACATCTTCAGCCTGAGATTCCAGAACACCGGAAATGGCAAGCAGACCTTCGTCTTTCACCAGACTTTTGATCACCGGCGATAACTCCCGCAGCGGACCTGCCAGAATGTTGGCAACCACCACGTCAGCCTGCAGGTTTTCAGGTTGATCCTGAGGCAGGTAGAGTTCCAGATGATCGGCCACGCCATTGCGTTTAGCGTTATCGCGCGAAGCCAGAATGGCTTGTGGGTCGATATCGATCCCGATCACTTTGGCTGCGCCCAGTTTCAGCGCAGCGATCGCCAGGATGCCGGAGCCACAGCCGAAATCAATCACGGTTTTGCCAGTCAGATCCTGACCGTCCAGCCACTCCAGACACAGCGAAGTGGTCGGGTGGGTGCCCGTTCCGAAGGCCAGACCCGGATCCAGCAGTACGTTGACTGCGCCCGGTTCTGGTGCTTCACGCCAGCTCGGACAAATCCACAGGCGGCGACCGAACTTCATCGGGTGGAAGTTATCCATCCACTCGCGTTCCCAGTCTTTGTCTTCCAGTTGCTCAACCTTGTAAGCGAAATCGTCTGCCAGCAGCGGACTGGATTTCAGCAGGCTGAGGACCATGTCCATGTCGCTTTCTGCATCGTACAGGCCCACCACATCGGTATCGCCCCACAGGCGGGTTTCGCCCGGCAGTGGTTCAAAAACAGGGGTGTCCTGTGCATCGAGAAAGGTGACCGACAGCGCGCCGGTTTCATCCATCAGCAAGTCGCCAATGGCTTCTGCATTGGCGGCAGTGGCATTCAGTTTCAGTTGAATCCAAGGCATGAGTAAATTCGCTTTCAAAGGGACTTTGGCATAAGGCCGCGGAGTTTAGCACGAAAAGTAGTCAGCTCGCATCTGCTTCCTGTCGCGTACAGCAGGAGATCCTGACGCCAGCATGAAAAATAGCACCCGAAGGTGCTATTGGATCAGTGTGTTGTGATTTCTGTCTGGGCTTGCTCTGCAGGGGCCTGTTTGGGCCACAGGTAGCTGCCGGCAATGAAGCTGATCAGCCCGACCAGTAGGGTCGGTACGATGGCATGCACGCCCCCCAGGTCCGGTTTGAGCAACAGCAGCGCAATGTAGCAGCCCAGCCCGCTCAGCATCGATGCAAATGCCCCGGCAGCAGAGGCTTTTTGCCAGTAGAGCCCCAGCACCAGCGGCCACAGGAAAACTGCCTGCATCCCGCCAAAGGCCAGCAGGTTCAGCCAGATGATCATGTCGGGGGGGTTGGTTGCGGCGATGAACACCAGAACCGAAAAAATCCCGGTCACCCACAACGACAGTTTGGGTAAGCGGCTTTCGATTTCTGGGGCTTTGGCTGCCTTGGGGCTGAGGTAATTCAGGTAGAGATCTTTCAGCAAAGTGGCAGAGGCCTGAATCAGCTGGGAATCAATGGTCGACATGATGGCCGCCATTGGACCGGCAAGGAAAATCCCGGCCACCACTGGCGGCAGAACGGTCATCATCAGGGTCGGCATGATCTGATCCGGGGTGGCAATATCCGGAACAATCGCCCGGCCCAGTGCGCCGGCCAAATGCATACCCAGCATCAGAAAGGCTACCATGACAGTGCTGATCACCATGCCCCGGTGCAGGGAGCGGCTGTCTTTGTACGACATACAACGCACTGCGGCATGGGGCAGACCAATCACGCCGAAACACACCAGGATCCAGAAACTGAGCATAAAGGGCTGCGATAAAAAGTTGTCCGGCCCGTAAGGCGACACCAGTGCCGGATCGATCTGATGCAGCGTGGTCACCAGCTCGCCGATGCTACCGCCAGCGTGAATAATGCCGGCCAGTAATGCCAGCGTGCCGATGATCATCATGATGCCCTGCAGGGTGTCGGTCATGACCACAGCCCGAAATCCGCCAATGGTGGTGTAAAGGCCCACTGTGACGGCAAAGATCATCAGCCCCTGCGCATAAGATAGTCCGGTGACGGTTTGCAGCAACCGGGCTCCGCCGACAAACTGCACCACCATGGTGCCAAAAAATGCCAGCAGCAATGCCAGCGAGGCGAAGATCACCACGCCCCGGTGCTGATAGCGGGCATACAGCATGTCATTCAGTGTCAGGGCGTTGTGCTTGCGGGCTTCGATCGCAAACTTTTTCCCCAGCACCCCGAGCGTCAGCCAGGCGGCAGGCAACTGAATCATTGCCAGTAACACCCAGCCCAGGCCCATTTGATAGGCAGCCCCCGGACCACCAATGAAAGAACTGGCACTGGCATAGGTGGCCGCCAGTGTCATGGCCAGTACGAAGCCGCCCATACTGCGGTTGCCCAGCAGGTACTCGCTTAAAAAACCACTGCCTTGCTGTGTCCGGCGACGCGTGAACAGTGCCAGCGCAAACACGGCAGCGAGATACAGGACGAGGGGGATCAGCAGTTGACTATGCATTGTCATCCTCCGTATCCGCAGACAGCGGCATGTCCTGATAAATGAATTTCACCATCAGTGCACACAGCAATGTAAAGAGAGCCGGTCCGACAATGCAGGCGAGCACAAACCACAGCGGCAGGCCCCAGTACAGCTCTGGCAGGGTGTCCTGAGCAGGCGTAGGGGCAACGTAATAGGCAGTGCAGTACCACCACAGAAAATAGGCGACAGCCAGTCCCAATGCCCACCTGGCTTCTTTGTGCGCCTGACGGTATCGGGTGGAAAGGGTCTTCATACTGAAATTCCGCTCAGTCGGTGTATCACACAGAACGACGTCGAAATGGTGCCGAAATCGTTCTAAAACGAAGAAAAAGAAAGGTATTGTGACAAATGACATCCATCTGCACCAGATGCAGATGATAGGACCGGAGAAAATAAAAAGGCTGCCGAGCGGCAGCCTTGATTCAGTGCTGAAAGTGGGATTGCAATTATTGCAGGCCCAGTTTCTTCTCCAGGTAGTGGATGTTTGCGCCACCGTGCTGGAAGTTCTCGTCTGCCATGATGTCTTTCTGCAGCGGAACGTTGGTCTTGATGCCGTCGATGATCATCTCGTTCAGGGCATTGCGCATCCGCGAAATTGCCACGTCACGGTTTTCACCAAAGGCGATCAGCTTACCGATCATTGAATCGTAGTGCGGCGGAACCGTGTAGCCTGTGTAGATATGGGATTCCCAACGGATACCCATGCCACCTGGCGCGTGGAAACGCTCGATCTTGCCCGGAGATGGCAGGAAGCGCACTGGATCTTCAGCGTTGATACGACACTCGATGGCATGGCCACGCAGATGAATGTCACTCTGGCTGAAAGACAGCGGCTGACCGGCTGCAATACGCAGTTGCTCTTTGATCAGGTCAACGCCGGTCACCATTTCAGTCACAGGGTGTTCTACCTGAATCCGGGTGTTCATCTCAATGAAGTAGAACTCGCCGTTTTCGTACAGGAACTCGAATGTACCTGCACCGCGGTAGCCGATTTCAACACATGCACGGGTACAACGCTCACCGATGTACTTACGCATTTCTTCAGTGATGCCCGGTGCCGGTGCTTCTTCAACCACTTTCTGGTGACGACGCTGCATTGAACAGTCACGCTCACCCAGATGGATGGCGCCGCCCTGGCCGTCAGCCAGAACCTGAACTTCGATATGGCGTGGGTTTTCCAGGAATTTCTCCATGTACACCATGTCGTTGCTGAAAGCCGCTTTGGATTCCGCGCGGGTCATGGCGATGGACTGGATCAGATCCGCTTCTTTGCGAACCACACGCATACCACGGCCGCCGCCGCCACCGGATGCTTTGATGATCACCGGATAACCGATGCGTTTCGCGATCGCTTTGTTCTTCGCTTCATCGTTGCCCAGCGGGCCGTCAGAACCTGGAACACAAGGTACGCCTGCTTTCTTCATGGCGTTGATTGCAGAAACTTTGTCACCCATCAGGCGAATGGTTTCTGCTTTCGGGCCCACGAAGATGAAGCCGGAGCGCTCAACCTGCTCAGCAAAGTCTGCATTCTCAGACAGGAAGCCGTAGCCTGGGTGAATGGCAACCGCGCCAGTCACTTCAGCCGCACTGATGATGCGCGGAATGTTCAGGTAGCTGTCGGTGCCTTTTGCCGGACCGATACAGATAGACTCGTCAGCCAGCAGAACGTGTTTCAGATCGCGATCCGCTGTGGAGTGCACAGCGACCGTTTTGATCCCCAGCTCTTTACAGGCACGCAGGATACGCAGGGCGATTTCGCCGCGGTTTGCTATGACTACTTTATCTAACATAAGCGCCTCTGTTACTCGATGATAACGAGAGGTTGATCGAACTCAATCGGATCACCATTTTCAGCCAGAACAGCAACAACAGTACCGGCTTTATCGGCTTCGATCTGGTTCATCATTTTCATGGCTTCAACGATGCACAGGGTATCGCCGACTTTCACGCTCTGACCAACTTCAACAAATGGTTTTGCTTCCGGGCTTGGCGAACGGTAGAAAGTACCGACCATAGGAGACAGAACTTTGTGACCCGCAGGCTCAGCGACTGCTGGCGCTGCTTCTGCAGCCGGTGCAGGCGCCGCCGCTGGTGCAGGCGCTGCAACAGGGGCAGGGGCCGCGGCGTAAACCTGTGCTGGCGCAGGGGCTGCAGCAGTGGTACGGCTGATGCGTACGGATTCTTCACCTTCAGAGATTTCCAGCTCAGAAATGCCAGACTCTTCTACCAGTTCGATAAGTTTCTTGATCTTGCGAATATCCATGTATCTATACTCTTATGTTTGTTCATTGAGCATTCTGAAGGCGGCGTACTGCTGCCTCCAGGGCGAATTCATAACCATCCGGACCCAAGCCGCAAATCACACCTACGGCCTTGTCAGACAGGTAGGAGTGATGCCGGAATGGTTCACGGGCATGTACGTTAGACAAATGTATTTCAATAAACGGTATCGCCACGCCCAGCAGCGCGTCGCGAATGGCAACGCTGGTGTGGGTGTAGGCCGCCGGGTTGATGAGGATAAAATCCACCTTGCCATGTGCCTGGTGAATGGCCTCAATCAGTTCGTGCTCTGCATTTGACTGCAGATGGTCCAGTGTCACGCCCAGTTTTGCGGCTTTGGCGGTCAGGTTTGCGACAATCTGATCCAGCGTATGCTGGCCGTAGTGGCCGGGCTCTCGCAGTCCCAGCAGATTCAGATTGGGTCCGTTCAGCAATAAAATGTGGTATTGTGTCGACATATTCAGTTATCTATACCCGTTCTTGGTCTTTTCTTACCGAATCAAGTATCAAAGCACTAAAAAACTGTGATTTTGCTTCCTTTCATGCAAACCTGCACGGCTTAAAACCTGATTGTTGCTCAATTATAGAGAATTCAGCGCAATTCGCAGCAAAATACTGGTCTAATCAGCATATTTTTGACCTTACACTTGTACGCGAACGGTTGGTATTGCTGCATCTTGGGCTGATTTTCACCGCGGGTTCAGGCAGATAGCGGCCAATGAGCACCCACTTAGAAGATAAGCGGCTAATCCTGTTGAATCTTAATCGGTTTTACAGAAAATACCGGCAGGATGCAGCAGGTTCCGCCAAGTTTCCATGCAGTTGTTTCAGACAATGAGACGGGTTGGGAAGTTCCCCGCGGCGGGTTTCCTGAAATGGGTGACCGACTGCCCATCTTGTTGAGCAGGCGCTGAAAAAGAAAAAAGCCGCCAGGCTGAAGTGACCCCATAAAGTTGGACATTTCTGTTAAACGGCTTGTAAGGCCTGCTTCCGATATTCTATCGGTGTCAGGCCTTTTAGTTTCACCTTGATGCGTTTGGTATTGTAATACTCAATATATTCTTGGATTTTCTCTATGAGATCATTTGCGTCTTCAAAGTGCTGGTTATGGTACATCTCGGTTTTGAGCAGGGCAAAGAAGTTCTCAGCGATGGCGTTGTCTAAGCAGTTACCTTTTCTCGACATACTTTGCGTTAACCCTCTGGCAGCCACTGTCTGCTGGTATGTCCGGTGACGATACTGCCAACCTTGATCGCTATGTATGATTGGCTTTGCGTTTCGAGCTAGCTTCGAGATCGCTTCCGTCAACATGTCAGTAACGAGCGACAAGCGTGCATTCTTATCAACCTTATAAGCAACGACTTCTTGAGTAAACAAGTCAACCACGGGTGATAGGTAAACTCTCTGCTCTTTGACTTTGAACTCCGTAACGTCAGTTACCCATTTCTCATCTGGCTTGGTCGCCGTAAAATCTCTTTCAAGTACATTAGGAGCAACTTTTCCAGACTCGCCTCGGTAAGCGCGGTATTTCTTCGGCCTGACTATCGATTTCAGTTCAAGTTGAGCCATAAGCCGCTGTACGGTCTTGTGGTTCAGTATGATGCCTTGCTTTCTCAGCTCTAAGTGAATGCGGCGATAGCCATATCGTCCCTTATGTTCATGATAAATTGACGTTATCAGCTCCCGTTCATTCGCATAGCTATCAGGTCGCTTACTGGCTTGCATCTGGTAATAGAATGCACTTCTCGCAAGCTGGAGAGCTTGGAGTAGGTCTTTTAAGGAGTGCGTGTTTCTTAGAGTTAGAGCTATTGCCGTTTTTTCTTTGTTTGACGGCGCTTTTCCTGCTCTAACTCCTCCAACTTTTTTAGGACAGCATTCTCTGCTCTCAAGTAGGCTAACTCATCTTTTAGCTCCTCAAGCGTCATTTCATCATCTGATTTGGTCGTACGTTGAGGTTGCTGCTTCATGGGTGGCCTTCCTATTGCGTGAGGCTTAAGCCCTTTGATACCTTGCTCTTTATATCTTTTGAGCCAAACAGATAGTATCCCAGGGGTAGAGAGATTTAAGACTGCACTAGTGTGCGTCAGAGACCAGCCATTCGTCCACATTAAATTTAATGCTTGGAGCTTAGCTTCAGCCGTTGATGTATGAGCTGTTGGTAAAAATGAATCAGTACCGTGAATAGCAAAGACTTGAGTCCAGTACCTTATTTGCCTAGAAGAGATGGAATGTTGCTTGGATAAAAGACCGGATGGCACGCCACTCAAGCACTGCTTAGCAATGACGCACTTCAATTCGCGGCAATATTTGGACATAAAAGACCCCCAATAATTGGTGTCCAACTATTGGGGGTCAGTTCAAGGCGGCGGCTTGAAGATTGCAGTCATTTTGGGTCTGTCAGACCACTTTTTCTTTCTCGGCGATGAGTTTATCCACCACACTTGGATCGGCCAGCGTGGAAGTATCGCCCAGCGAGCCGGTGTCACCGGTTGCGATCTTGCGCAGAATCCGGCGCATGATCTTGCCTGAACGGGTTTTTGGCAGCGCATCAGTCCAGTGCAGGAAATCCGGCGTTGCAATCGGGCCGATTTCTTTACGTACCCAGTCTTTGACCTCTTTGTGCAGCTCTGCTGTTGGGATCACGCCATCATTGAGGGTGATGTAAGCGTAAATGGCTTGCCCTTTGATGTCGTGCGGTACGCCCACAATTGCGGCTTCTGCGATCTTGTCAAAGGCGACCAGCGCCGATTCGATTTCTGCCGTGCCCATCCGGTGACCGGAAATGTTCAGCACGTCATCCACACGGCCGGTGATCCAGTAATAGCCGTCTTCATCGCGACGGGCGCCGTCACCGGTGAAATACATGCCTTTAAAGGTCGAGAAGTAAGTCTGCTCGAAGCGCTCGTGGTCGCCCCACAGTGTCCGCATTTGCCCCGGCCAGCTGTCCAGCATCACCAGATTGCCTTCTGTTGCGCCTTCAAGAATATTGCCCATGTTATCCACCAGCGCGGGTTGTACGCCGAAGAACGGACGGGTGGCTGAGCCGGGTTTCAGGGCGGTTGCACCTGGTAGCGGCGTGATCAGAATGCCACCGGTTTCGGTTTGCCACCAGGTATCAACGATCGGGCAACGGTTGTCGCCAATGGTCCGGTGATACCATTCCCAGGCTTCCGGGTTAATGGGTTCACCCACAGAGCCCATAATCCGCAGTGACGTGCGCTGAGTGCCTTGAATGGCTTCATCCCCTTTGGCCATCAGGGCGCGAATGGCGGTTGGAGCGGTATACAGAATATTGACCTGATGTTTGTCGACCACTTCGCTCATGCGGGCGGTGGACGGGTAATTCGGCACACCTTCAAACAGCAGCGTGGTGGCGCCGTTTGCCAGCGGACCGTAAACCAGATAGCTGTGGCCGGTGATCCAGCCCACATCGGCGGTACACCAGTAGACTTCACCTTCCTGATAATCGAAGACGTATTTGAATGTCATGGTCGCGTAAACCAGATAGCCGCCCGTGGTGTGCAGTACACCTTTCGGCTTCCCGGTGGAACCCGAGGTATACAGGATAAACAGCGGATCTTCCGCATTCATCGGTTCCGGATCGCAGTGTGCAGGCACTGCTGCAGTGGCGTCATGCCACCACACATCGCGGTTGTTGTCCCATTCGACCGGGTTACCGGTGCGTTTGAAGACAATGACTTTCTCGACACAGTCGACATCCGGATTTTTCAGCGCGTCGTCGACATTCTTTTTCAGGGGAACGTTGCGGCCACCGCGAACACCTTCATCGGCAGTCACCACGACTTTGGCTTTTGAATCCGTGATCCGGCCTGCCAGTGCTTCCGGAGAGAAGCCCCCGAAGACGATGGTATGGACTGCACCAATGCGGGTACAGGCCAGCATGGCCACGGCGGCTTCTGCAACCATTGGCATGTACAGGCAGACCACATCGCCTTTCTTCACGCCCTGTGCTTTCAGTGCGTTGGCGAACTGGCACACCTGCTGGTGAAGTTCGTTGTACGTCAGCGTGGCATCGTCGCGGGGATCATCGCCTTCCCAGATAATGGCAGGTTGGTTACCACGCGTTGCCAGATGGCGGTCCAGACAGTTTGCCGACACGTTCAGGGTGCCGTCTTCAAACCATTTGATGCTGACATGGCCGGTATCGAAAGAGGTCTGTTTGATGGTGTTGTACGGCGTCATCCAGTCAACAATGTTGCCGTGCTCGCGCCAGAAGGCTTCGGGGTCGGTGACAGACTGCTGATACATGTCGCGGTATTGCTCTTCCGTGATATGAGCTCGCGCAGCAATCTGCGGGTTGACAGGGTAAACGTGAACCTCACTCATTGTACTCTCCTTGTGTTTCCGTCATCGTCCTGTGCGGACCGGATCAATCAATACATCTGCCACTAACTTGTGCCAGATTCATCACTTCCTCAATTAGACTTTAGGATGAGTGTGCGCTGTCTTCGTTTTTTCTGATGGCTTACATTGAGTTACATCACGCCATCATGCGCTGGTTGGAGGAGTGGAGCCGGAATGTTGCGACGGGTGCCACAACCAACCCCGGATCATCCGGGGGAGGTCAGGGCCGGTAAATCGCCGTGTTTCAGCCGGACGTAAATCAGTGCGGCTGTAATGCTGTCCTGCAGCGCATCATGGCGCTCAGTGGGGGGTAAATCCAGATGGCGGCTGATCGCCTCCAGACTGAGGTCGTAGCAGGTATTGGGTAACTGGCGTTCGAGCTGCGCATGGTACAGATGGCTGACCTCAATCAGTTTATTGGGCAGCGCAAAGCCGAACATCTGCCGGAAGTACCGGTCCAGAATCGTTTTGTCATAGCGAATGTGATAGCCCACCAAGGGGCGGTTGCCAATGAAATCCAGCAGCCGGGTCAGGGCTTCACGGGCATCCAGCCCATGCCGGAGATCCTGGTGCCGCATTTTGTGAATCGTCACTGATCCGGCATCCAGGCTGTCTGGCGGGCTCAGGGTCAGGTACAGCGATTCACTGGTCAGAATGCGGTTGGCCTGAATTCGCGTGGCTGCAATGGTCACCAGTTCGGCACTCGATGGATCCAGGCTGGTGGTTTCACAATCGAGCGACACTAGCTCTTCTCCCCGGTAGGGTTCAAAGAGTTTTTTCACAGAATGATGGCGAAATTTGTACTGATACCACCAGCGACGAAAAATATTCATGATGATTCGGGGGCCTCCGGCGATTAGTCTCTCAGCTGGTAGTGGTAGCTGAGCCATTCCTTGAATTTCTTGACGACGTGCAGGCTGTGGCGCAGAACGTCCCGCTCTGCCCGGCTTAAGACAGACAGATCCAACTGGTGATGCAGCCCGGCCACTGCTTCGGGTTGACCGAGCTGCTGCTGTAGTCTGAGGCGGATAAACAGCTTCAGCGCTTCGCTGAGATTCGAGGCCGTTGCCGGTTCCAGTACGTTGCGTTGTTCCAGTGCCGTCAGGCGGCGAAACGTATTGGTGTCTTCGATGCCATATTCGAGTGCCAGCGTCCGCACGCCATGCACAATGGGAAAAATGCCGCCGCGTTTGATGTCCGGACCATGTTTACTGCGCCTGATGTTGCCAAACAGGGTCAGCGGGACGCTGAACTGGATCGCCGGACGGGCGAAGGTTGCCAGAATGAATTCCTGACCGGCCAGGTGCTGCTGCAAGGTGTCCCGTACCGGTCGCAGCAGGTGAGTTTGTCCCGCCACGGCTTGGGCATCCGACAAAATAGCCAGGGTCATCATGGCCTGCTCGTCGCCCTGTTCACAGCAGGTCCGGATGCGTTTTTGCCAGCCGGAAACGCTGTGAACCCAGTCCGGATTGTTCACCATGACTTTTCCGGGGCAGGGCGGGTAGCCCAACTGACACAGCGTGTGGCTGAGCTGTTCCATCACCTCTTGCTGCTCGGGCCATTCGATGCCATCGGCCAGAATCAGGGCGTTGTCCTGATCGGTTTTCAGAATTTGCTCGCCCCGGCCTTCGGAACCCAGCACCAGCAGACAGCATTGATCCTGCCAGATTTCAGGCACAATCAACTGAAACGCTTTCTCGATGATTTGTTCATTCACGCTGGCAATCAGTTCCATGACAAAGCGGGTGTGAATGCCGTTGTTGAATAAGGTTTGTACCAGAGACGACTGGCTTTCGGCGGCTACCGCCAGTTCCTCGATGCTGGTGGCCCGGGCAATGCGCAGAGTGAGTACGTGCGAGTGCGTTGAAAACAGGCTCAGCACCTGTGTCATGTCCAGCATGCCGGCAATGGTGCCCTGATGGGTGATCAGCACCCGTTTGACCCGGTGCCGGGTCATCGCAATCATGGCATTGAACAGATAATCGTCCAGCGCAATGCTGATGACCGGTGTGGTGGCGATCTGGCTGATGGGCGTGCTGGTGGCTTTCCCCGCCAGCATCACGGCATGAAGCAGATCGGTGCGGGTCACGATGCCAAACGATGTTTTGTTGGCGTCTTGCATCTGAATAAAAGCGGCATCGCAGCTCTCCTGACGCATCCGGGCTGTGGCGGTGTGCAAATCGGTTTCGGGCTCCAGCACCAGACAGGGCTGGATGTTGTCAGTCCGGATGCGGGTCAGAATAAATTCGGCCAGATTCTGCTGACGCTGTGTCTGATCCAGCAGTTGCTGGCGAATCGCCAGATTACTGTCGAAATAGGCGGCAAACTCTGGATTCTGGTGGTACAGCTCAGAAAACAGGGACTGGGGCAGCAGATAGCACAGGGTATCTTCGATGGCGCGATACTGATGACGGCTGTGGCCGCTGAGTTGTGCGCGGACGTCGAACAGATCGTCTGTCGTGTAATGGGCAAAATGTTCCTGACGGTCTGCCGAAGTCTCTTCAACACTGCCTTTCATGATGATGTGCAGCGACTGGCAGGGATCCCCGATCCGGATAATCACATCTCCGGCTCTGAAATAAGCCACATCCAATGCCTTCACCAGACGGGATTGCTGTTGGGCATCCAGCCGGTCAAAGGGGATCAGTGAAGTGTTGAAGGTTTCCGACATGACGCTCTCGCTTCGTTTCGCCGCTGCACGGGCAGTCTACGGGATGTCCCGCTCTGTTAGCAGTGTCGCCCAGTGCCTGCATTTGCTCCAGCCGACTTTAGTCTATGGGGGCTCGGCGTGTGCCGGAGCGTCAACGGCTTCCTTCTGCATTTCATGACAATCCGGCTTTGCGGTCATGTGCTCTGCTGGCATAATTTGCGCTCTTTTCTACAGCAGCAGGATGTTCGGGATGTTCAGAAGTAGCCCGTTTGGCTGGACAGCGCAGTATATGTTCGGTTTTTACTTTAACTATGGTGTGTACTTACCGTTTTGGGCCGTGTGGCTGGATGCGCAAGGCATCCCTGCCGGGGATATCGGCCTGCTGCTGGGACTCGGGCTCGGGGTGCGCTGTTTTGCCAATATGGTACTGACTCCGCGCGTCCACCGGGTGGAGCACCTGCTGCCGGCATTGCGCTGGCTGGCGCTGAGCAGTTTGATTTGCTGTGCTGCTTTTGTGATGGTCAGCGACAGTCTGATTGCGCTGACGACGGTGATCGTGCTCTTCAATCTCCTGGTGGGTCCGGTGATCCCACTCTCAGACAGTCTGGCGAATTACTATGCCAAACAAGGCCATTTAGACTATGGTCGAACCCGGCTCTGGGGGTCGATTGCCTTTATCGTGGGCTCAACGATTGCGGGGCTGGCAGCCGCCGAACTGGGGGCGTCGGTGATCCCTTGGGTGGCGATGCTCGGACTGGCAGCAGCCTTGTTGCTCTCACTGCGGCAACCCTCTGTGATGCCAGCTGAAGACGCTGCATGCCGCCCGCCCCGGCCGCCGTTGATGGGATTTCTGAAAGACCGCCGGGTGATGCGTTTTCTGCTGATTGTGGCTTTGCTGCAAGGCAGTCATGCGGCGTATTACAGTTTTAGTGCCATGTACTGGAAGTCGATTGGTTACAGCGAGGCGATCAGCGGCTATTTGTGGAGCTTCAGTGTGGTGGCCGAAATTGCCGTTTTTGCGCTGAGTAAGCGCCTGTTCGCGGGCTGGAGTGTGGCGGGCATGTTCCGTCTGGCGGCGGCAGGTGTCCTGCTGCGCTGGGGACTGACGGCGACGATGACAGAGCTGCCGATGCTGGTGCTGACTCAGGCGCTGCACGGGGTGACTTTTGCCGCGGCGCATCTGGCTGCGATTCGCTATATTCAGCATGCCCAGAGCCATCAGATGGTTGCGCTACAGGCACTTTATAATGCTTTGCCGCTGGGGGCTGTGATGGCCGCGCTGACCACGCTGAGTGGCTGGGGCTACGGCTGGTGGGGCGCTGATGTGTTCTGGCTGATGGCGCTGATGGGCCTGCCCGTGCTGGTGATGAAAATTGATGAAGCACCGGCGGCGCGTCCGGCGGGTGCTCAGGAAGTGTTTTAATCTCAAATAGCTGGCGGGTGATGGGATGTGACTCGCCGGGCGGATGTCCGCACTGAACTGCGTTACACTGCAGTGCGGGCGAAGGCCGCCACAAGGATGATATTCAGGGAGATCCGATGGAGCAGGGATGGATAGTAGTGCCGGTCTCACTGGCATATCTGGGTTTATTGTTTTTGATTGCCTGGTACGGCGACAAACACAGTCACTGGATGGCGCGCTGGCGTCCCTGGATTTACAGCCTGTCGATTGCGGTGTACTGCACCTCATGGACGTTTTATGGCACGGTCGGGCAGGCCAGTCGTGATCTCTGGTCCTTCCTGCCCATTTATCTGGCACCGATTCTGGTCTTTACCTTTGGCTGGCGGATATTTGCCCGGCTGATTCTGATCGCCAAGCGCGAACACATTACCTCCATTGCCGACTTCATTGCAGCCCGGTACGGCAAATCTCAGGGGCTGGCCGTGCTGGTCACGCTGATCGCTGTGGCGGGGATTCTGCCTTATATCGCCCTGCAACTGCGGGGGATCACCATGGGGCTGGCGCAGGTCGCGCCTCAGCTCGCTCAGAACAGCGGGCTGAATGATGGGGATATCGCCTGGCTGGTCACACTGGCGCTGGCCGCTTTTACTGTGCTGTTCGGTACCCGGCATCTGGATACCACAGAACATCACCGCGGTATGATGATGGCGGTCGCTTTTGAGTCTCTGGTGAAGTTAGGCGCGTTTTTACTGGTCGGGCTCTTTGTCATGGTGCTGTGGTGGGAAGTCCCGGCGCTGGAACTGAGTCAGATTGAAGCCGCCGTGCTGCCTTCGACCTCAATGAATCCGGGCAGCTTCCTGATCCATACCCTGCTGACGATGACGGCGATTATCTGCCTGCCCCGTCAGTTCCATACCACAGTGGTTGAAAATACCCATGCGCCGGATTTGCACCTCGCGCGCCGGGTCTTCCCGGTTTATCTGCTGCTGATGGGGATATTCGTGATCCCCTTAGCTTTGGCGGGCAATGTACTGTTACCGGGCGTATCTGCCGATACTTACGTGATTAACCTGCCGCTGATGCAGGGGGCCGACACCATTGCTTTGCTGGCGTTTCTGGGCGGAACGTCTGCGGCCAGCGGCATGGTGATTGTGTCGACCATCGCGCTGGCGATTATGGCGTCCAACGATCTGGTACTGCCGCTGCTGCTGCGGCGGCTGCGGGTGTCTGGCCGCAATCATGCTGCATTTTCCGGGTTACTGCTGAATATCCGTCGTGCGCTGATCCTGCTGCTGTTACTGGCTGCCTGGGGCTTTCACGAAGTGCTGGATGAGATTGAATCCCTGTCTGCGATTGGTCTGCTGTCGTTTGCGGCAATTGCTCAGTTTGCGCCAGCGCTGCTCGGAGGGATTTACTGGCGGGAAGGGAACCGCAACGGGGTGTACGCCGGGATGCTGGGCGGCACAGCGCTGTGGGTCATCACTTTGATGAGCCAGACGGGCATGCTGGGGGGCACGGCGGAGACCAACCTGCTGCTCTGGCTGCTGACTCCCCCGTCATTGCCAGTGCTCAATGAACTGACCATCGTGGATTGGGGGATGCTGCTGAGTATGACGATCAACGTCGTGCTGTACGTGGTGATTTCCATCGTCACCCGCTCATCCCTGACAGAGCGGTTACAGGCCGCGACTTTTGTGGGCGCGCCGATGCCAGAAGCCGATGATGCGCGGTTATATCAGGCACGGGTCACCGTTTCTGAGCTGGAGTTGCTGGCGGCACGTTTTGTCGGCCGCAAGCGGATGCGCCAGGCGTTCAGCCATTTCGCGCAACAGCATCAGTACAATTTCATGCCTCAGCAGCAGGCACCTGCCAGTCTGATCCGGCATACCGAGCGTGTTCTGGCCGGGGTGTTCGGCGCTTCATCTGCGCGTCTGGTTCTGACGTCGGCGTTGCAGGGGCGGAACATGCAGCTGGAAGAAGTGGCGACCATTGTTGATGAGGCTTCAGAGCTGTTCGATTTCAGCCGTGGTTTACTGCAGGGGGCGATTGAACACATCAGTCAGGGGATTGCTGTGGTTGACAAGCAACTGCGGCTGGTGGCCTGGAATCAGCGCTATCTGGAACTCTTTTCTTTTCCGCCGGGCCTGATTCAGGTCGGGCGGCCCATCGCAGATGTGATCCGGCACAATGCCCGGCAGGGGTTGTGCGGACCGGGCGATCCAGAGATCCATGTCGCCAAGCGGGTGAAGCATTTACAACATGGCACCGCGCATACCTCCTCCCGCATCCGGCCGGATGGCCGGGTGATTGAAGTTCAGGGAAATCCCATGCCGGGCGGGGGCTTTGTGATGAGCTTTACCGACATCACCGCGTTCCGTCAGGCGGAAGAGGCGCTGAAAGAAGCCAACGAAAATCTGGAAGCCAGGGTGTTGCAGCGCACAGAAGAGCTGCAACAGTTGAACCGTCAGCTGGTGGCTGCCACGCAGCATGCCGAGCAGCAGACGCAGTCGAAAAGCCGTTTTCTGGCGGCCGTCAGCCATGATTTGATGCAACCGCTGAATGCCGCCCGGCTGTTTTCATCGTCACTGACGGAAGTGGCAATAGATGCGGAAAGTACCAAGCTCGCCCATCATATTGAAAGCGCGCTGGGTGCTGCGGAAGATCTGATCGGCGATTTGCTGGACGTGTCCCGGCTGGAGGCCGGAAAGCTGCAGGTGAATGTGCATGTTTTCCCGGTCAGTGACGTGTTCAACAATCTGAATGCCGAATTCAGCGCACTCGCCAAACAGCAGGGCATCGATTTCGCGGTGGTCGACAGTCAGGCGCTGGTCCATTCTGATCCCAAGCTGCTGCGCCGTGCACTGCAGAATTTCCTGACCAATGCATTCCGGTACAACCCCGGTGGCCGGGTGCTGCTCGGGGTTCGTCGGACCGGAAGCCAGTTGCGGATCGAAGTCTGGGATAACGGTCCGGGGATCCCTGAAGAGAAACAGGCCCATATTTTTGATGAGTTCACCCGCATCGACCGTGGACGCGGCGAGCATGGCCTCGGACTCGGTCTGGCGATTGCCCGGGGGATCAGCCGGGTGCTGGATCATCCGTTATCACTGCGATCCTGGCTCGGGGAAGGGACGGTCTTTTCGCTGTCTGTTCGCCGGGGGCAGGCGATTCATCTGCCAAAACTGGAGACAGAATCAGCTCAGGCTGCACACACTTTGCCGCTTTCCGGCACCCGGGTGCTGTGTGTGGATAATGAAAAAGAGATCCTGATTGGTATGGACCACCTGCTGAGTCGCTGGGGCTGCGAAGTCCGGCTGGCTGAGTCGGTCGAGGCTGCATTAGCTCAGTGCGCGCAGGGGTGGGTACCGGATGTCATTCTCAGTGATTATCATCTGGCCGATCAGGAAACCGGTCTGGATGTGCTGGAGCAGTGTGAAAGTAAACTGGGGCGGGTGTTCAACGGCGTGGTCATCAGCGCCGATCGGATGCCGGAAACCCAGCAGACCATCCGGCGGAAAGGTTTTGCCTTTATCAGCAAGCCGGTGAAGCCGCTGAAGCTGCGCTCTTTGCTCAACCAGTATAGCCAGGCAAAAATGAGCTAGAGTCTGTTTGATTCGAACTCAACCTGCCACACTCACGCGGGGTCCGCAGGGCAAGGTCGCAGCGAGATGACCTGCCCGGCGAGTGTTCAGTCTGAACTGATGCCGCTTGTCTTTTTGGAGCACTGCTTGGGTGCTCAGGAGAATCTGGCCGGATAAAAAAAGCGGAGCCTTTCGGCTCCGCCAGTGGTCGGGGTTTCCCCCGAGTTTGCAACTGAGTGTTATGATTGCCGATGCTCGGTTTTAGTGACTATGCGCCTCGCCAGCACCTTTCGGATAGCGGATGGACTCGACCAACTCCTGCACATCCTCTGGGACTTCGGCGGTGAATTTATTGACGACAATAGCCACCACGAAGTTCACACACATTCCCAGTGTACCAATGCCCTCAGGGCTGATGCCGAACCACCAGTTGTCTGGGGTGCTGGCTGCCGGGTTGATGAACTTGAAGTAAATGATGTACGCCGCGGTAAACAGGATACCGCTCAGCATCCCGGCAATCGCGCCTTCTTTGTTCATCTTCTTATAGAAGATGCCCATGATAATCGCCGGGAAGAAGGACGATGCAGCCAGGCCGAAGGCAAAGGCAACCACCTGTGCCACAAATCCCGGTGGATTGATCCCCAGATAGCCTGCACCAATCACCGCCAGTGCAGCACCAATCCGAGCGGCCCTCAGCTCCTGCTTGTCGGTCATGTTCGGCTTGAATCCTTTCTTGAGCAGGTCGTGCGAGACCGAGGTTGAGATCACCAGCAGCAGGCCCGCCGCCGTGGACAGCGCCGCCGCCAGGCCACCTGCGGCCAGCAGAGCGACAACCCAGTTTGGCAGTTTTGCCAGCTCAGGACTTGCCAGAACGATGATGTCACGGTTGATGTTCATTTCATTACGCTCATCGCCTGAGTAGAACATCTTGCCGTCGCCATTCTTATCTTCCCAGGCCACCAGACCGGTTTTTTCCCAGTTCTTGACCCAGCCCGGTGCCTGTTCAGCAGCAACACCCTGCATGTCCGGACCATTAATGGTTTCGAACATATTGATGCGGGCAAAGGCTGCCACGGCAGGCGCGGTGGTGTACAGAAAAGCGATGAACAGCAGTGCCCAGCCGGCAGAGATCCGTGCATCTTTGACGCGAGGTACGGTGAAGAAACGGATGATCACGTGAGGCAGGCCAGCGGTACCCACCATCAGAGCAGCGGTGATGAAGAAGACATCCACCATGCTCTTCGAGCCATCAATATAGGAGTTGAAGCCCAGTTCAGTACTCAGCCCTTCCAGTTTATCCATCAGATACACATCAGTACCGCTGATGGTCGAACCAAAGCCGACTTGCGGGAACACGGAACCTGTGACCATGATGGAGGTGAAGATGGCAGGCACCATGAAGGCGAAAATCAGCACGCAGTATTGGGCGACCTGAGTGTAAGTGATCCCTTTCATGCCACCCATGACGGCATAGAAGAACACGATAGCCATCCCGATGATAATCCCGATGTTGATATCAACTTCAAGGAAACGGGCAAACACAACGCCGACGCCCCGCATTTGTCCTGCGACATAAGTGAAGGAAACAAAGATTGCACAGAACACGGCTACCATACGGGCAGTTCGGGAGTAGTAACGATCGCCGATGAAATCCGGCACGGTGAATTTGCCAAATTTACGCAGGTAAGGTGCCAGACACAGCGCAAGCAGGACGTAACCGCCGGTCCAGCCCATCAGGTATACGCCGCCGTCATAACCGGCAAAGGAAATAATCCCGGCCATTGAAATGAAGGAAGCGGCTGACATCCAGTCTGCTGCCGTCGCCATGCCATTCGCGACCGGGTGAACACCGCCGCCTGCGACGTAGAATTCACTGGTGGAGCCCGCGCGGGACCAGATCGCGATCCCGATATAGAGCGCGAAAGACAGACCGACGAGTATGAAGGTCCAGGTTTGAATATCCATGAGTGACGACTCCCTTAATCCTCGTGAACGTTGAACTTACGGTCCAGCGCATTCATTTTGTAGACATAGACGAAAATCAGTGCCACAAAGACATAAATGGACCCTTGCTGTGAAAACCAGAAACCGAGCTTAAAACCGCCCAGATTGAACTGATTGAGGAAATCTACAAACAATACCCCGGCCCCGTATGACACGAGGAACCAGATGGCAAGCAAAGAACCCATAATGGTCAGGTTCTCCTTCCAGTAGGCTTGCGCTTGCTCCTTGGATTCAAACGCCATGGTCATCTCCTTATGATGGTCTGTCATTTTCAGTTAAAGAAATGTTACCTGATGACAATAGCAAGCTTCTTTCTGAGGCACAGTCCAACTTTAGTCGGGCAAAAAACGACCAAAACAAGCTGGAATTGAATAGGTTAGTGATTTATGTCAATAAAAATGCGATGTTAAATTGGTGTTAAGTTAGCCAAAAGTATAAGGCGGAGAAGGGACTGAGATTGAAGGGCTCGTTGGCTCGGTTTCCGGTTTTCCCTTGGTGGAAGAACGATTTTTCAGTGGATTACACTGGTTGATTGGAGAATTTGTTTACATATAGTTTTCTTAATGTCGCTGTAATTTAGGGCAAAATATAAAAGCGTGTCACTGAACCAAGGGGCACAGATAACAACAAGAAAGATGATGAATGGAGGATGAGTGGACGCTATTACAATTAACAGCTTTTTTTTGGTTGGTGCACTCCTGATTGCGTTAAGTGTTCTCCTGAGTCCGGTGTCGTCCCGATTGGGGATCCCGATTCTGCTGGTGTTTCTGGCCGTAGGGATGCTGGCCGGTGAAGACGGGCCGGGTGGCATTTTATTTGATGATTATTCACTGGCTTATCTGGTCAGTAACCTGGCGCTAGCCGTGATTCTGCTGGACGGCGGAATGCGGACCCGGGTTGCCAGTTTTCGCGTTGCGTTCTGGCCATCGATCACACTGGCGACGGTCGGCGTTGCCATTACAACCGTTCTGACCGGCCTGATGGCGATGTGGCTGTTTGATCTTGCGCCGCTTCAGGGCATTTTGGTGGGCGCCATTGTGGGATCGACTGATGCGGCTGCTGTTTTTTCCTTGCTGAAAGGACGCAGTCTGAACGAACGGGTCGGCTCGACCCTGGAAATCGAGTCCGGTACCAACGACCCGATGGCCGTCTTTTTAACCGTCACCCTGATTGCTGTGTTGAGCAGTCAGGGAGAAAGCTTCGGTGCCGGGTTTCTTGCACTGAGTTTTGTCAAACAGTTTGGCATCGGCACATTGCTGGGATTGGCCGGCGGCTGGGTCTTGTGGCGGATCATTAATCGCAGCCAGTTACCCGAAGGTCTGTACTCCATTCTGGCTGTCAGCGGCGGCCTGATGATTTTTGCCGTGTCGAACGCGCTGGGCGGCAGCGGTATTTTGTCGATTTATCTCACAGGCCTGCTGCTGGGGAATCGTCCGACCCGCTGTCGTCATTCCATTCTGAACGTGCTGGACGGGATGACCTGGCTCAGCCAGATCGGCATGTTCCTGGTGCTGGGTCTGTTGATTACACCATCAAATCTGATGGATATCGCCCTGCCGGGTCTGGCTCTGGCCTTCGGTATGATTTTGTTTGCCCGGCCGATATCGGTCTGGATTGGCCTGCTGCCATTTCGCAGTTTCACGGCACGAGAAAAATGGTTTATCTCCTGGGTGGGACTGCGTGGTGCGGTGCCTATCATATTGGCCGTATTCCCGATGATGGCGGGTCTGCCGAATGCGCAGCTGTATTTTAACCTGGCATTTTTCGTGGTCATGGTCTCGCTGATCCTTCAGGGCGGAACGCTGACCAAAGCCATGTCGCTGGCCAAAGTCGAGCTCCCGAGCCGGCCGGAGCCGGTGTCGCGCACCGGGGTTGAGATCTTCCCGACTTCGGAGTGGGAGTTGTTCGTTTACCGGATGAAAGCCGACAAATGGTGTATCGGTGAGCCACTACGCAACCTGTTCTTACCTCAAGGCACCCGGATTGCGGCGGTGTTCCGGGGAGAGCAACTGATGCACCCTTCAGGCAGTACGCGGCTGGAGGAAGGGGACACGCTGTGTGTGCTGGCGCAGGAAAAAGATCTGGAAGCGCTGAGCCAGTTGTTCAGTGAAGCGCCTGAAAAAGCCGAACTGGTGCGTTTCTTCGGGGACTTCTTTCTGGATGCAAACGCCCGGCTGGCCGATGTGGCTGTGGCGTACGGTCTGGATCTGGGCGATATCGATCCGGCGTTTACGCTCAAGGATCTGGTGATTCAGCATCTGGGGGTGAATCAGGTGCTGGGGGATAATTTTGAATGGAATGGCCTGTACTGGGTCGTTGCAGACGTGATCGACTGGCAGGTGACTAAAGTGGGTTTACGCCTGCCAGAAGAAGAGGAAGAGAAAAAGGACGGGCCAGAAGAAGAGTAAGTCTGAACTGATACCAATCAAAGTCAGTCAGTGATCAAAAATAGCGCAGGATAAATGTTTGAGAACAAGACAGATTTTTTAGATAAGTAGTGATTCTACAATCAAAAAATCTAACGCAGTGATCGAACATTTGAACAAGCTAGGATGACCAGTGATTGACTGCGATTGGTATTACTCGCCTCCGAGTTCGTTGAGCAGGATGACCGCCTGCGTCCGGTTCTTGACACCAAGTTTGCGGAAGATGGCGGTCATATGCGCTTTAATCGTAGCTTCAGAGACATTCAGCTCATAGGCAATCTGCTTGTTGAGCAACCCATCTGATAACATACACAAAACTTTGTATTGCTGGGGGGTCAGGGTCGCAATCTTGGCCGCCAGCGCATCCATTTCCGGGTTGTCTTCATCTTCACCAATCCCTGGCGGGAAGTAGGGATCGCCGTCCAGAACCTGATTCAGCGCACTGATCAGCGCCCGCATGTCGCTGGATTTCGGAATGAACCCGAAGGCACCATGATGCCGGACCTGACGGATCACCGACGCTTCTTCGTTGGCAGAAACCACCACTACAGGCAGTTCAGGATATTGAGCACGGAGCTGGATCAGTCCGGACATTCCATTGGCGCCGGGCATTTTTAAATCCAGCAGCAACAGGTCAACATCCGGTTCTTTCTCAAGCAGTTGTAGGAGCGTTTCAAGGGAATCCGCTTCCAGCAGATTCGCTTTGCTGACCGCCATATGCACCGATTGAAACAGGGCATTGCGAAACAGCGGGTGGTCATCGGCGATGACAATGGTGTACTGAGCGTCCATGGCATTCGTAGTCTAGTTTTTGTTAACGCTAGCATTGCTCAAATGTCAGATCAATTTGTTCCCCCTCAAGATACGAAGTGGATCCGGTCCTTGGTGCCACTTGAGGGGGAGTTTATACCGACAGCGTATGCTCAGATCAGGGTTGAGCAATCAACTGGTTTGCCTTGAGGTGATCGAGGAAAGGTGCGGCCTCCACAAATCCGGTCAGGCGTGCTTTCGGGGCCTGCTCACCGTCGGCATGCCAGAAATCCAGTGTCGGTAGCCCCAGCACGTTCATTTTTTGCAGCAGCTTGATGTCGTCCGGTGTACTTTGGGTGACATCAGCCTGCAGCAGGACAAAGCGCTGCAGCTGCGGGGCAACTGACGCATCGTGGAAGGTATATTTATCAAATTCCTTACAGGCGACGCACCAGTCGGCATAGAAATCCAGCATCACAGGTTTTCCTTCAGCTTTCGCCTGAGCCAGCGCAGCATCCAGTTCCGCCATATCAGCAACCCGCTGGAAGGTGATGTCCGGGACGGGAGTTGTGACCGTCTGAGAGCCGGACGTCTGGAACACGGCCTGGTAGATCGGCAGCAGCGATCCGAGCAGACCGACAATGGCTACGATGCCCACCAGACTGCTGCGCCAGGAATGGCTCAGGCCCTGTTTGACGTGATACAGCCAGCCAAACAGTGCAAGTCCAAACCCGGCCCACAGGAAGGGCATCCATGATTCAGGCAGAATGCGTTCCAGCAGGAAGAGCGGCACGGCCAGCAGCACAAATCCGAAGAAGGCTTTCACCCGATCCATCCAGGCCCCGGCTTTGGGCAGCAGGCGGTTGCCGAACATGGCCACCAGAATCAGCGGAATTCCCATCCCGATGGCCAGCGCATAGAGCGCGACCGCACCGGTAAGTAAGTCCCCACTTTGGGCGACATAAATCAGTGCGCCGGACAGCGGTGCCGTGGTGCACGGTGAGCAAACCAGACCGGAAATGGCACCCATGGCAAAGACCCCGCCCAACTGGCCGCCTTTTTGCTGGTTACTGAGCTGATTCAGCCAGGTCTGGACACTGGCGGGCAGTTGCAGGGTATAGGCGCCAAACATCGACAGCGCGAGCAACACGAAGAGTGCACTCAGGCCAATCAGCACATACGGATGCTGTAAGGCGGCCTGAAACTGGAGTCCGGCCGAAGCGACCACTAACCCCAGCACGGTGTAAGTCAGTGCCATGCCCTGGACATAAGTGAATGCGAGGGTAAAGGTCCGGCTGGTGCTGAGCTGGCCGCGTCCGAGGACGATGCCAGTCAGAATCGGGTACATCGGCAGGACACACGGGGTGAAGGCCAGCCCGATGCCCAGCGCCAGAAAGAGCAACGGCGTCCACCACTGTTCTGCCAGTTCACTGGCCAGCTGATCCTGCCGGGACTGCGGGGCAGCGGTGTCCGGACGAGATTGAGTGTCGTTTGCCGGGTTTGTTGCAGTAGCGGCTTCAGCCGCAGGGAGGATCAGGTTTGCTTTGACCGGCTCATGACTGCCGGGCGGTGTGCCTGTAACGGCAAACAGCGGGACTTCACGGGTTTCCGGCGGGTAGCAGAATCCGGCTTTGGCGCAGCCCTGATAGCGGACGGTCAGCGTAGCCTTGTCTCCGGCCTGTTTGATCGGAACATTCAGCGCCATAGACGCCGGATAAATATTGACCTCGCCAAAGAACTCATCCTTGTAAGGCGTTCCGGCTGGCAGGTGAATCTCACCGACCACAGCGTCCTGAGTGGTGACTGAAAACTGATGCTGGTACAGGTAATAGCCGGGCTTGACCTGCCAGTCCAGCACCAGTTGATCACCACGTTGATCAAAGTTGAATGCAAACGCCTGATCCACAGGGACAAAGCTGTTCTGGCTCGCATTGTCAGTCAGGCCCGGCAGAGAAAACTCGGCCCGCAACGGCAGGCTGAGCAGCAGGCACGCAAAGACAAACAAACGTGAGATGGGCAAATGTCGCAATATCGTCATCAATTTCGGCTCGTAACAGTAAGGGGCTGGCCGCCTGAAAGCGGACTGCTTTTCAGACGACTATACCTGATTGCTCTATGCCTGTCAGACCGGGGAAACGCGTCAGAGTTTCATATCGGTGTTTTCCTTCACGCAATCATGGGACCGAACACAAAACCGAGTGCGACAGAGGCGGCAATCGTGGTCACGCCGGGCAGGAAGAAGGGATGGTTAAACACCAGATTGCCAATCCGGGTCGAACCGGTGTCATCCATCTCCACCGCTGCCAGCAGGGTCGGATAAGTGGGCAACACAAAGAGCGCGCTGACCGCTGCAAAGGAGGCAATGGCAGTCAGGGGTGAGACGCCGATGGCCAGCGCAGCGGGCATCAGGGCCGTGGTGGTTGCGCCCTGGGAGTAGAGCAGCATGGAGGCAAAGAACAGTGTGACTGCCAGCATCCACGGATACTGAGCCAGCAGTTCTCCGGCAACGCCTTTGATTTCATCAATATGGCTGGCGACAAAAGTATCCCCCAGCCAGGCGACCCCTAACACGCACACACAGGCGCTCATCCCGGATTTAAAGGTCGCGGCATTGGCGATCTGACTCGCATCAATCTTGGTGAGCAGCACAATCGCCATGGCCGCTGTCAGCATGAAGACCATGATGGCATCGTTCCGGCCCATTGCCGGATCAGGGATCAGGCCGACGGCGTCGGACACCAGCGTGGCATAAATCACGACGGCAGCGATGGCCGTGAGAAAAATAAAGGTGGCCGGTTTGGCACTGGCCGGAATCTGTCGGGTCTGACTGCCCTGAACGTTCACCAGACCTTTTGCAAGTCTGTCCTGATAGACCGGATCATCTTTGAGCTCGCATCCTAAAAAACTGGCGATCATCGCTCCGACCATACAGGCCAGAAACGTACTCGGAATACAGATGGCCAGTAACGTCAGATAACTGATCCCCAAAGGTTCCAGCAACCCGGAAAAGAACACCAGTGCGGCGGAAATGGGGGAGGCGGTGATGGCAATCTGAGAGGCAATCACTGCGATCGACAGCGGGCGGGACGGCCGGATCCCTTGTTCTTTCGCGACTTCAGCGATGACGGGCAGGGTCGAGAACGCGGTGTGCCCGGTACCCGCCAGCAGTGTCATGCCGTAAGTCACCATCGGAGCATAGAAGGTGATGCGTTTGGGATGTTTGCGTAAAAAGCATTCCGCCAGATGCACCAGCCAGTCCATGCCCCCGGCCACTTGCATGGCAGCGATGGCGGTGATGACTGACATGATGATCAAAATGACATCAACCGGAATGTGCCCGGCGGGCAGGCCCAGTCCGAGCGACAGCACCAGAACACCGGCGCCACCGGCGAATCCGATGCCGATCCCGCCGATCCGCGCGCCGAGAAAAATAAAAGCCAGTACAACGAACAGTTCAATTCCAATCATGACAACCAACCCCTGCGGTGATGTGATACCAATCGCAGTCAATCACTGGTCATCCTCGCTTGTTCAAATGTTCGATCACTGCGTTAGATTTTTTGATTGTAGAATGACTACTTATCTAAAAAATCTGCCTTGTTCTCAAACATTTTTCCTGCGTTATTTCTGAACATTGACTGACTTTGATTGGTATGATTGAAACCGGGTATTCTCAACGGCTCCTTGTCGGAATCGGTTTCAGTGCAATACTTCTTCACAAATTATCGCGTTCACGATATCACCAAATTCAGGCCGGGAAATTGATTCAGAAAGGTGATCCGGTTAAAAGGCTCCGGTGCTATGGTTGAAAATCAGGGGAATCGCGCCATCGTACCCCCTGACTGATTTGATTTATTTTCCTGCCTGACAAAAGGGGTGTTTGTGTTTCCTGTTCTCTTGTTGCTGTTTATTCTGGTCCCCGTGATTGAAATTGCCCTCTTTATTCAGGTTGGCGGTGTGCTGGGATTGTGGACCACCTTATTTCTGGTGCTGCTCACAGCCATCGTCGGCGCATCACTGGTCCGCAGCCAGGGCATTGCGACTCTGATGTCGGTGCAGGATCGGCTCAATCGCGGTGAGTTACCTGCCCAGCAGATTCTGGAAGGTGTCATGCTGGCGGTGGCTGGTGTTTTGCTGCTGACGCCGGGATTTATGACGGATGCCATGGGGTTGGTCGTATTGCTGCCCGCACCCCGTGCAGCGCTGGCCAAATACCTGATGACCAAAGTGAAAGTGCAGAGCATGCATCAGGGCGGCTTTGGCGGCGGTTTTGGTTCACAGGGACCGTTTTCTCAGCGCGGTCCGTTTGAACGGGATGAGAACGGAGATATCTTTGACGGCGAGTATGAACGCAAAGACGAAAAAGAGAAAAAAGACAAATCAGACGACGATGATCAGCATCGTCTGCACTGAGTGTTGAATCATCCGACCTTGATGCCCTTTTCTTGAGCATGAAAAGGGTTGTCAGCGTGAGATGGACGACGAATCTGCTGCTTGCGACTCTGTGACTTTGATATGCTTGCGTCGCAATTGTCTCGCATACACCAAGGCTGCCAGGCCACACAGCACATTCGCGACGGCAATGCCGGTAAACAGCCCTTCAGTACCATTGAGTTGTCCGCCAATCCATGCTGCGGGCAGCAGCAGACCAAACAGGCGGATCAGGTTCCACAGCAATGCCTGAAATGACAGGTGCAGGGCATTCAGCGCATTGATTAACTGCATACAAACGGCCAGTAAGCCATAACTGGCTGGCACCAGGATCAGGTAATGCCACAGCTGCGTCTGGACGGCTTCATCCTGACTGAACATGGCGGAAATCGGCCAGCTGAGCGGCACCATCATGATGAAGACCAGTAACTGAAAGCCGATGGCAAACTTCATGGCAGTAAACAACGCTGTAAACGCCCGCTTGGGCTGCTCTGCACCTAAATTTTGTGCCATGAAGGGCATCAGGGCTGAGCCCAGAGCAATCATCACCAGCATCAGTAACGATTCAATCCGCATCGCGGCACCATAGGCTGCCACAGACGCCGTGCCTTGTGTTGCCAGCAATGTCATGACCAGCGCGTTTGAGAGCGGCGTCAGCGCGTTTGAGAGTCCTGCTGGCGTACCTACGTGCAGAATTTGCCGCCAGTCGGCAAAGATGAGTCGTAAATCCGGGGTTGCCAGTAGTTTTTCACGGACAATCAGCACCCGCAGCGACCAGACCAGCGCGACTGCCCAACTGACCCCACTTGAAATGGCTGCGCCTTGTACGCCCAATTCAGGAAACGGGCCGAGGCCAAAAATCAACATCGGATCGAGTACCCCATTGATCCCGCCAGCCAGCATCATAATTTTTGCCGGGGTTTTGGCATCTCCCGTAGCACGAATGGCACTGTTACCGGCCATTGGGATCACCAGCAACGGGATCGCCAGATACCAGACGTTCATGTATTCGTGAATGATGGGCAGCAGATTGTCTTCAGCCCCGAGCAGGCGGAACAGCGGGTCAATGGTCAGCAGTCCCAGCGTCGCTGCCGCGACCACCAGCAGCACTGCCAGCAGGAGGCCATGACTTGAGACCCGAGCCGCTGCATGCGTGTCACCCCCGCCCAGCAATCGGCCAATACAAGCGGATAAACCCACCCCGACGCCCATGGTGATCGAGTTCAGGGCAAAAGTGACGGGAAAGGTAAAACTCACGGCAGCCAGTGCCTGAGTGCCCAGCAGCGAGATAAAAAAGGTGTCGACCAGATTGAACATCAGGATCGCGACCATGCCGAACACCATGGGAATGGTCAGGCGTCGTAAAACTTCCGGAATCGGATCGGACAACAAACCGTGTTTATCGGGGCGTTCTGCTTGGGTCATAAGGCTCTCGCGTACTTCAGTGCCTGCACACCCTAATGCAAAGAATGTGATCCGGCAAAAAATCTGGCAGAAAAAACAAAAAAATTTCGCGACAGGACTTGGGTTCCAGAAAAACGACCCAACATGTCTAGAGAACAGATTTCGCGAGACGGCAAACTCACCGGCTCGCTTTTATATAAACCTATGGATATTACCAAAATCAGGAGAGACGACCGATGAATATTCGTCCTTTACATGACCGAGTGATCGTTGAGCGCCAGGAAGTTGAATCAAAATCTGCTGGTGGCATCGTTCTGACTGGTTCTGCTGCAGAAAAATCGACCCGCGGTATCGTACTGGCTGTGGGCAAAGGCCGCATTCTGGAGAATGGCTCTGTGCAGCCGTTGGACGTGAAAGTTGGTGATACTGTGATTTTCTCAGAAGGTTATGCAACCAAGACCGAGAAGATTGAAGGCAAAGAAGTTCTGATTATGTCTGAAACTGACATCTTGGCAATTGTTGAATAATCCATTCACCTCGAATCAAGAATGAAGAAAGGAAGTTAAACATGGCTGCTAAAGACGTAAAATTTGGTAATGACGCTCGTGTAAAAATGCTGGAAGGTGTAAACGTTCTGGCTGACGCTGTGAAAGTCACTCTGGGCCCGAAAGGCCGTAACGTAGTACTGGACAAGTCGTTCGGTGCACCAACCATCACCAAAGATGGTGTTTCTGTTGCGCGTGAAATTGAACTGGAAGACAAGTTCCAGAACATGGGCGCACAAATGGTGAAAGAAGTTGCTTCTCAGGCGAACGACGCAGCGGGCGACGGCACCACAACAGCAACCGTGCTGGCGCAATCGATCGTCAACGAAGGTCTGAAAGCTGTGGCTGCGGGCATGAACCCGATGGATCTGAAGCGCGGTATCGACAAAGCGGTTGTGGCTGCGGTTGAAGAACTGAAAGCGCTGTCTCAGCCTTGTACCGACAGCAAAGCGATTGCTCAGGTGGGTACAATTTCTGCGAACTCTGATGCGACCGTGGGTAACATCATTGCGGAAGCGATGGAAAGAGTGGGCCGCGACGGTGTGATCACCGTTGAAGAAGGTCAGGCACTGCAAGATGAACTGGACGTGGTTGAAGGCATGCAGTTCGATCGTGGTTACCTGTCTCCTTACTTCATTAACAACCAGGAAGCAGGCAGCGTTGATCTGGAAAGCCCGTTCATCCTGCTGGTTGACAAGAAAATCTCAAACATCCGTGAACTGCTGCCAACACTGGAAGCGGTTGCAAAAGCGTCCCGTCCACTGCTGATCATTGCAGAAGACGTGGAAGGTGAAGCACTGGCAACACTGGTTGTGAACAACATGCGTGGCATCGTGAAAGTTGCTGCTGTGAAAGCACCAGGTTTCGGTGACCGTCGTAAAGCTATGCTGCAAGACATCGCTGTCCTGACGGCCGGTACTGTGATTTCTGAAGAAATCGGCATGGAACTGGACAAAGTGGTTCTGGAAGATCTGGGTCAGGCGAAACGCGTGACGATCACCAAAGAAAACACCACCATCATTGATGGCCATGGTGAAGAAACCGCGATTCAGGGCCGTGTGACGCAAATCCGTCAGCAAATCGAAGATGCAACGTCAGACTACGACAAAGAGAAACTGCAAGAGCGTGTTGCCAAACTGGCAGGCGGCGTTGCAGTGATCAAAGTTGGCGCAGCAACTGAAGTTGAAATGAAAGAGAAGAAAGACCGCGTTGAAGATGCCCTGCACGCAACCCGTGCTGCGGTTGAAGAAGGCGTGGTTGCCGGTGGTGGTGTTGCCCTGATCCGTGCGGCATCGAAACTGACCGAGCTGACTGGCGACAACGAAGAGCAAAACGTGGGTATCCGTGTTGCGCTGCGTGCGATGGAAGCGCCAATCCGTCAAATCACTCGTAACGCAGGTGACGAAGAGTCTGTGGTTGCGAACGAAGTGAAGAACGGCGAAGGCAACTTCGGTTACAACGCTGCAACAGGCGAATACGGCGACATGCTGGAAATGGGTATCCTGGATCCAACCAAGGTCACCCGTTCTGCACTGCAGTTTGCAGCATCTGTTGCTGGCCTGATGATCACCACCGAAGCCATGGTCACTGATCTGCCAAAAGACGACGCACCAGACATGGGTGCCGCGATGGGCGGTATGGGTGGCATGGGCGGCATGATGTAATCAGCCCCGTCATCTGTGATGAATTTGAAAACCCGCCGCAAGGCGGGTTTTTTTATGGGTAATTTTTACATCTCTGATGTTTGTATTTTCAATCTGGCTTGAGGCGCTGAGGGTTTTATGTTGAGGGGGATGGAGATATACAATTTCTGGCGACTATAAGACCCTCAAGATAAACCTGTTTTTTAAAGCCGTCGTGAGAATTGAATCCGCTGCTCAATATTTAATTCTTAATTCAACCTCATCTTGATAAAAAATATACTGATTTTATTTGAGGTGTTTGTGATTGAAAAATATTTGAATGTTTGGAAGCGTAGTTTTGATTATCAATCCAGGGCGACTCGTTCGGATGTATTAATTTTCACTTTGATTCATTGGTTTGTGGCTTTGCTTTTGTCACCTTTGTTGACGGTGTTTCAAGGCAGTTGGATCGTTTTATTCTTTATACCTTTTGTACTGATATTGATGGTTTCCATCGTTCCTTCTTTATCTATGCTGGTGAGAAGGTTTCATGACATGAATATGAGTGGAAAGTGGTTGGGTACTTACTTCGTACTGAGTCTGATCCTTTTCTACTTGATGGTTAACCTGATGAAAGAGTTCAGTGTGCTTTCTGGGTTTGCTTTAGTGCTCTTTGTGATACTGCAATTCCCCCTATCAATATTTATTTTCTTGTCGCCTGAACATTTTGAAAATCGATATGGGAAAGACCCAAGGGGATAATCAATCAAACACTTTCTGCTGTTTCCTGAGACAATCATAGAAGTTACCGCGACGAAGTCCTCTACTCCTATAGCTGGGTGTCATGGTTACAGGTAGTTCTCAGCGATGAAAGGTGACATGTCATGTATCACGCCTGATAGCTTGTCACCCCAAATATAGCAAGGCATCCAGCGTTGTACGGGGGGGGCTGTGAAGGAAGTCTGTTTTGTATTGTGGAGATTCCTTCTATTTTCTGAAATTTATTTGTATATCAGTAATTATTATTCTTACAGGGTTTGAGTTTTCAATATTTTCATGTGTACCAAGCGGTTCCATTTCAATGAAGATTCCTCATTGAAATTATTTTCACAAGTGGGGATCTTCCATGTTCATGAAGACGATGTTTGGTACAGCGATGAAGAGAAAATTCATGCCTTTGATGGCTTTCAGCGGTTTTTGCATGACCGGAACTGCGTACGCCAGTGATTCTGAACAGGCATTTATCGAACAATACCACCTGGATGCTCAGATACATCAGGTACCAGGAAATGAAATGCTTTCTGATGATCGTCTGAGTGAAATGTTTCAGGCGCAGGCCAGAAGTTTGAAGATCTGCCGGGGAGATTTTATTCCAGCGGGGTATGTGATCACCAGTACGACGGTAGACTTCAACTGCGGTAGCTGGCAGCACAGTGATAATGCTTACATTCTTTCATTGGCACCGACAGATGGATCAACGTTCAAAACTTGTGCGGGCTACCACAGCCGTGTCTATGACGGTTTCGTGATTATCGCGAATATTTATAACCCGGCCTGTAATTTTGGTTCCGGCAATTCCGTGAACGGAAGTACACAAGTCTATGCAGATAAATACCGATCCAGATTTACCGTCTGTGCGAATTCTCCGATTCCCAGTAACTACACCCTTGGCAGACATCACTTCTCGATCAATTGTCGGGTCGGTTCTAGCATGAGCAACAATGCTTATGAAATTACCCGAAATTAATGCAGTTCGACACTGAAATGCTCGAAGCCCGCAGCTTGCTGCGGGCTTGATTGATTCTTGAAGGCAAAACAAGAACGACCCTTGCAAAAAATCGATAATACCCTCCAATTCTTTGCAATTTTTATCCTGCGGCTTTCCCCCTAAGATGATTCCTGAGCTGAACGAACAGCATGCACTGCCTGGCCAGGCTTTTGAATTTGATGCACTGAACCTGAATTTGATGCACTGAACCTGAATTGAGGAAATGATTGATGTCGGATACAAAGCCCAAAATCACCCTGGAATTTTTTCATGATGCCGTCTGTGGCTGGTGTTATGTCCTGAGCCCAAGGCTGCGCAAGCTGGCTGAGCGGGCAGATATCGAAGTGAAACAGCGCTGTTTTGTGTTGCAGCGTAATGATGACGAGATGATCACGCGCTTTGGTTCACTGGCAGCGGCGAAACAGGAAATTCTCAATCACTGGGTGGCTTGTCAGCAACATGCGGATGATCCGGAGCGGTTTGAAATTGAAGGGATGCGCGCCAAGCCTTTTTCTTATCCGAGCGGTTATCTGGCGGCGTTGGGGGCGAAAGCAGCCGAGCTGATGGGGAACTCGGATACCCACTGGGATTATTTTGATGAAATTCAGCATCTTCACCTCAAAGTGAATGACAACATCGGCGATCGTGACGTGATTCTTGCGGCTGCGAACAACATCGGGCTGGATACCGTGCGTTTTGAAACACTGCTGGACAGTGATGCAGTGCGAGATGCTGTGGAAGCGGATTTGAAGCGTGCCCGGGCATTTCATCTGCGCAGTATTCCCAGCCTCATCATCAATGGTGAGCAGGTGGTTTCGCAAACCCTGACGGAGCAGGCGCTTTTACAACTGCTCACTCAGGTTGAGCCAGTTTAACCGACACACATCAAATTCATCGGATTGAGGCGAGGAAATACCATGAATACAAAAGTTTTAGTGCTTTATTACTCCAGCTACGGACACGTTGAAACCATGGCGTATGCGGTCGCCGAAGGGGCAAGAGGTGTCGGCCATGTGGACGTAGATATCAAGCGGGTACCAGAACTAGTGCCAGAAGAAATTGCACGAAACTCCGGGATCCAGCGCGATCAGCTGGCACCGATTGCCAAGCCACAGGATCTGGCTGATTACGATGCGATCATTTTTGGTACCCCAACACGCTTTGGCAATATGGCATCGCAGATGCGGAACTTTCTCGATCAGACCGGCGGTTTATGGTTTGAGCAGAAACTGGTGGGAAAGATCGGCAGTGTGTTCACCTCGACTGGCACAGGGGGTGGCAATGAGACCACGCTGCAATCCTTTCATACCACCTTGTTTCACCATGGCATGGTGGTCGTCGGATTACCTTACACCGCGCCGGGTCTGGCTGATGTCTCGGAAGTCAAAGGGGGCTCGCCTCTGGGGGCGGCCTGTATTGCCGGCGGAGATGGTTCCCGTCAGCCATCAGAGAAAGAGCTGGCCCTGGCACAATTTCAGGGCATGCATGTCGCGACACTGGCGAAAAAGCTCAGCCGTTAAATTGCGGGTTCAGGCCGTTCCTGGTACTGAAGGTTGTTGCCTGAACCTGCCGCATTCAGTCATAGTGCGTTCTTTCTGTGAAAAGGGATGAATCATGACCACTGCGCGTGTCACGCTGGAAATGTGGCGGGCTTTTATCGCCATTGCCGAACAGGGCAGTGCTGCGAAAGCCGCGCTGTTGCTGCATAAGAGTCAGTCGGCGGTTTGCCACAGTATCAAGAAGATGGAGTCACTGCTTGGCCAGCCGTTGTTTGTGGTCGAAGGGCGGCAATCGGTGCTGACGGAGCTTGGGCAGGCGTTACTGCCTCGTGCCCAGAGCCTGCATCATAATGCAGTTCAGATTGAGTCCGTAGCGTCGAAATATCAGGGGCAGTTGATGACTGAAGTGAGTCTTGCTGTGGACGTTCTGCTGCCGCATACACTGACTCAGTCAGTCTTTGAACGCTTTTACGCGTTGTACCCGAACGTTTCTCTGCGGGTTTATGAAACGGCGCTTTCCGGGGCGGGTCAGTTGCTGGCGTCCGGTGTCGTTTCACTGGCCATTGCCAGCCAGTTACCGAAAGAAACTGTGGCTGAACCTTTGCTCGATCTGGAATTACGTTGCGTCTGTGCCCCCGATTTTGCTTTTGCTCAAGCACAGCAGATGACTCAGTCGGAACTGAAAGCACATCGGCAGGTGGTGATCCGGGATTCTGGTCAGCAAAATACGGACAGTGGTTGGTTGGGTTCGCATCAGCGGCTGACGGTGAGCAGTCTTGATGCGGCGATTGCAGCGGTTCGGCGCGGTTTGGGATTTGGCTGGCTGCCACAACATGCGGTGGCTGAACCCTGCCGCCGGGGGGAGTTGGTGCTGGTTGATTTGTCCCATGGACAAAACCGGCGGGTGAGCCTGAAATTGGGAATGAACCCGGAACTGGCTCATATCGGTGAAATCAGCACTTTGTTTGAGCTGTTCCACAGCCTGAGTATGGCTTCGGATGCTGTGGCATCGCTGGAAGCGGAGTGAATCGCTTTTTTATTGTCTTATTAGTCAGTTTTTGCATAGAAATCGCACAGCAAGTCATGCAAGATGAGGAGAAAGAACGACGAAGGAAGCGACCATGCATATTCAGGGATTATCACACCATACCGAATCCGCCTCGGTTTCTGTGGCGGACTGGCAGCTTGAGCCAACTCAACACTGGGGGATTTTTTCCACACACAGCCATGCGGCCACCTTACTGGTGCGTATTTTCAGTGGCGAACTGACACCGGAAAAAGGCCTGATTGAGGGGCTGCCGCAGCGAATTGCCTGTATTTCCCTGCACGAACAGCAAAGGTTGCTCGACCTGGAACTGGAAAAAGATGAAACCGATTTTGCCGACAGCATTGATTACGGCACCACAGTTGAGGCCTTGGTGCTGGAGGCAGGTTGCAATGCTGGGGCCTTGGAGTCGCTGCTGGAGAAAGCCGATTTGCGCCATTTGCGTCATCGGGGATTCCGGCAACTGTCCACGGGCGAAACCCGCCGGGTGATGCTGGCCAGAGCGCTGGCTGCCAATCCTGAATTATTGATTCTTGATGAGCCCTACGCCGGTCTGGATGTCCGTCATCGTCAGACACTATCTGAGCTGCTACAAGAGCTCTCAGCGCAGATGCAGATTCTGATTGTGACCTCCCGGGAAGATGAGTTGCCGGACTTTATCTCCCATGTGGCTTTATTCGACGAAACATCACTGTCGCAGACGCTGACGCGCGCTCAGTGGCTGTCCCATCCGGTGATGGCGCAGATGAAGGCGCTGTCTGCACAGAAAAGTGATGCCATGATGGCGTTGTTGCAGGCGCATCAGTCTGAACATGTTTATCCCAATCCGCTGGTCGAAATGCGTGAGGTCAGCGTCGCATATGTGGGAGCCACCATTTTTACCGGCGTGAACTGGCAGATTGAACAAGGACAGCACTGGCAGATCCGCGGACCGAATGGTTGCGGTAAAAGTACCTTGCTGGGGCTGATCCTCGGCGACCATCCGCAATGCTACAGCAACGACATCACCGTGCTGGGCATGAAGCGCGGCAGTGGTGAAACTATCTGGGATGTGAAAAAGCACATCGGGGTAGTGTCTTCGGCCTTACATCTGCAATATCGCGTTGGTTGTCAGGCGCTGGATGTACTGTTGTCCGGATTTTACGATTCAATCGGACTGTATCAGCAGCCGAGCAAACGCGAGGTTCAGCTGGCTCGGGAATGGCTGAATCTGCTGGAAATGAGCGCGCTGGAAAAGGTCAGTTTCCGGGCATTGGATTACGGCCAGCAACGGCTGCTGCTGATTGGCCGTGCGTTGATCAAACAACCGGCATTACTGATTCTGGATGAACCGTATCAGGGGCTGGATTTTCTCAACCGGAAGCTGGTTTTTCAGGCCCTCAACCGGATTGCCTCAGCGGGGCTGAGTCAGTTGCTGTATGTGACCCATCATGAAGAAGATACGCTGGAGGCGGTTCAGAACGTTGTCGATTTCGAACCGGCCCCGGCTGGTGGGTATACTGTGCGGCTTCATCGGCGTGAATCATGACGCCTTGTCTGAGGTTCATTCGGAAAAAAGCCTGAAAAGCTGTACGCTGAATGAATTATCTTTTAAATCAGTCTGTTAGTGTGGTTTTTTGAAGTTTGAGAATGATGATAATCAATGCGTACAGCAAAGTGCTGATTTTTCTGTAGAAAGCTGTTTAGTCTGCTCAGCGACAGATCCTTGCGTTTTTCCTGATTAACTCGTGTTGAGCCTGAGAAAAAATTAGTTCACCTGGAAAAAAGCCGGAAAAGCTGTACGGATGATTTTTTCGTTTAGTTTCAGTTGTTTGGGTGTTTTTTCTGATGACGATTGATTCACTGATTGAAAATGTACACCAATAAGCTGTTGTCTGTGGTAAGTGCTGCACGGAATGATGTTTTGTTTGTCGTTTGTTCGGGGCTGGCTGTTTTTTCTGATCAATCATCCGTCAGGGTTCATTGTGAAAATTGCCGGAAAAGCTGCACATGATTTTTTATCACATAAAAACAATGACTTATGATTTTTTTATCACACGGTTTATCCTGCGGCCTGGATCTGGTCAGGTTTTTACTGATCTTCAAGCGAATTGCTGTACAGGCTGCGTGAGGTAAATACGCAGCCTTGAGGGAATTACTGATCCTGATGACGACGCTTTTTCTTGGCGTGTTTTTCAATGTATTCAACAATCATGCTGGCAATGTCTTTGCCGGTCGCATGTTCAATGCCTTCCAGGCCCGGTGATGAGTTCACTTCCATGATCAGCGGGCCCCGGTTGGAGCGCAGCAAATCGACACCTGCGACATGCAGCCCCATGGCTTTGGCGGCAGCAACCGCGGTGCGGCGTTCTTCCGGGGTGATGCGGACCAGAGATGCACTGCCACCCCGGTGAAGGTTTGAACGGAATTCGCCGTCAGCAGCCTGACGTTTCATCGACGCAATCACTTTATCGCCCAGAACAAAACAGCGAATATCAGCACCGCCAGCTTCGGCAATGTACTCCTGAATCATGATGTTGGCTTTCAGGCCCATGAAGGCTTCGATCACGCTTTCGGCTGCTTTCTGGGTTTCTGCCAGTACCACGCCAATGCCCTGAGTCCCTTCCAGCAGTTTGATCACTACCGGCGTGCCACCCACCATTTTAATCAGATCTTTGATATCGTCCGGTTTGCTGGCAAAGCCAGTGATCGGCATGCCAATACCTTTGCGGCTCAGTAGCTGCAGAGAGCGTAGTTTGTCCCGGGAGCGCGAAATTGCAATCGACTGGTTGATGGAAAACACATTCATCATTTCAAACTGGCGTAGCACAGAACAGCCGTAAAATGTAATGTCCGCCCCGATTCGCGGAATAATGGCATCAATACCGACCAGATCGTGTCCTTCAAAGTGAATGGAGGGCTGAACGGAGTTGATGTTCATATAACAGCGCAGGGCGTTAATCACCACCGCTTCATGGCCGCGCTGCTCACAGGCTTCGCGCAGACGACGGGTGGAATACAGATTTGCGTTCTGGGACAAAATGCCAATTTTCATCGTGTTCTCATCAAAAAGCTGGAGGAATCTGAGCGGGTTGGCTGGCGAACCTGGAATTTCTGCTCAGTAAAACGGACGCAGAATATGCCTTGAAAGTGACCAAGAATCGAGAGGTTGGACCATGATCTCTTTTAATGGTGACGAGAAGAGAATTTACTCAATAGAGAGGAATGCAGAGAAGAAGCTGGCTGGAAAGGTCCCTGAGACCAAAGGGGGAGGATGGTCTCAGGGGAGGGCTGAATTATTTCAGCACTTTCGGATTGGACGTGCCCCAAAGCGTGTAGATTTCAGACAGAATCCGGCCTGAGTGATCTTCTGTTTCGCCAATGGTGATTTCGTCGCGGCCCTGACGGCCAAACAGCACCACTTCATCGCCAGGTCTCACGCCTTTGATATCTGTGATGTCGACCATGGTGGTGTTCATTGACGTTGAACCCAGTACTTTGGCACGCTGACCGTTGATCAGTACTTCACCCACACGGCTCATTGAGCGCGGGAATGCATCAGAGTAACCGATCGGCAGGTTAGCCAGCACGGAATTACGCGTCAGTGTTTCTGTTTTGCTGTAACCAATGGTTGAGCCTTTTGGCAGACGGTGCACAGAAGCAACCTGCGTCTTGAACGACACAATACGCTTGTACTCAGGGTATGCTGGTGTGGTGTCACCATACAGAGCGCCACCGGTACGAACCATGTCCAGATGTGCTTCCGGCACCATCAGTGTGGTGAAAGAGTTTGCCACGTGCAGCAATACATCATCACGATCCAGATCCGTGTGGTTGAAAATCCACTGGCTGTCTTGTTTGAACTGGTGCAGGCCGTCACGGATTTCATTCAGATCTTCCGTTGGGAAGTGCGTCATGATACCGACCACTTGCAGGTGACGGGTGTTCACAATCTTACGGGCTTCTTTTTTCCCGTGCTTGGTGCGCATTTCCAGACCGTTACGGCCCATGCTGGCAGAGTTCAGTGCCAGATGTACCGGGATCACCGTGCCGTGTTTACGTGCGATGCGGGCAATAATTTTTGCCTGCTGCTTGGTGCCGATCAGCTCTTCCAGTCCCAGATCAACAGCGGTTTCGATCTCAGAAGGAGTCGCGGCACGCAGACGCATCAGGCGGCCGTTAAAGCCCAGCTCACGCGCCAGACGTGCTTCCGCATTACTGGTGATCCCCACGCAAGAGATCCCGCTTTGCATCACGGAAGGCATCAGGTTGGCAATACCATTGCCGTAGGCGTCTGCTTTCATGACGGCACAGATCTCGGTGCTGCTGCCAACATGGTTTTGCAGGTGCATAATATTCGATTCAAACGCTGCCTTGTCGACTTCCACCCATGCATTCGCAGTTTGAACTTCATCCATGGTGTTCGCGTGCTCAATGCTTGGCAGCATTGGTGCAGCAGTCGCATGCATTGAAGCGGAAGTTGTCCCCATCATGGCAAGGGCAATCAGTGAGAATTTAAAGTTTTTCATTGTAAGTCTCTGTTGTTATTACAGGTTACAGGGTGAATTGATTGACGACCTGATGCAGTGCATTCGCACGGCGTTTCAGTTCATCAACACCCTGCTGAGCTTCCAGAGTGGACAGGCGGTTTTCTTCCGCGCTGTCACTCAGAGAAGCGACATTGCGAGACAGATGATCTGAGGCGTGAGCCTGCTCCTTGACCGAACCGGCGATTTCTTCCATGCCGGAACTGACCGCTGAGATTTCCTGGTTAAAGGAACTGAGGGATGCGTTGGCTTGATCTGCATGCTGCACGCTGCTGTCGACACGATCGACGGCGTGTTGCATGGTTTGCGTGGTGTCGCTGGTGTCTGTCTGAATCGAGCGGATCATGGTGCTGATCTCGACGGTTGCTTTTGAGGTGCGTTCAGACAGCTGACGTACTTCGTCAGCGACCACCGCGAAGCCGCGGCCTTGGGTACCGGCGCGTGCTGCTTCAATTGCAGCGTTGAGTGCCAGCAGGTTGGTTTGATCGGCGATGTCTTTGATCACTTCAACAATTGAATTGATTTCACCGGCGCGGCTGTCCAGCTGAAGGAGTTTATTGGCGACGGTATTGGTTTCCGTCTGGACCGATTGCATGCCGCGAACTGCATGGTCAATGGCTTCCACGGTGCTTTGTGTCAGCAGTTCAAACTGACCCATCTGCTGATTGGCGTTGTCGACAATCTCGGTGATACTTTGTGCACTGGCGGCCAGTTCTTCGATGGCGGTTGCACTGCTGCCGACATGATCGGACTGCGTGACAGAACGCTCGGCGACCGCGCGGATCAGTGAATCCAGTTGTGCGCTGGTGGCGGCGACGCTGTCTGATGACTGCTGGACTTCCAGCATGCGGTTACGCAGGGCTGCCATGAAGATATTGAAGGAATCGGACATTTCACCGATTTCATCCTGGCTGCTCACTTTGACGCGCTGGTTCAGATCCCAGTTGCCGTTTGCCAGCGAGCGCAGCACCTCATTCAGGCCATTCACTGGGGTGACAATCAGATTGGCAATCATGCGTGCAACTATCACGGTCAGGATCAGGAAAATTGCCGCAATAATAAAGGTTTTCTTCAGAGCTTCTGTTTTGACTTCGTCAATGTCGGTGAGTTTGACATCAATCCCGATGACATGAACTTCTCCGTTATCATTTCGGAAAGGTACAAAAATCGACCGGTACAGGCCGAATTCGCCCTGATAGCTCTGATACTGAGTCTGCTCTGTACGGAAGGCTTCATACAGCATTTCCGGCACTTTCTGATAGCGCTCCAGATACCAGTTTTTGTATCGGCCACTTTTCCACTCTTTTTCATCGCGGTTGATGTAGGTGTAATACACCTGACCGCCACGACGTACGGTGGCATAAGCCCATTCCAGCTTGGCCCCCTGTGTAAAATGGGTCAGATGGGCTGAAATGTCATCATAAAGGGCATCATCACGGTTGGCTTCATCGTTGGGCAGATCGCCAATGAGCTGCTCCACGGCATAAGCTGCTGTGTTTAGTTCAGTGTCAATACTGCTCATCGCTGAATTGACCAGAGTGTGATAAGAAATCGCAGACAGGGCCGCGATGATAATAAGCGCGATGGCTGTGAACAGCATCGAAAGCTTGGTTTTTAGATTCCAATTGGCAGTCATGACTTATTCCGAATGCTAGAGTGGGTGATGTGAATCACAAAAAAATGTATACCCGTGTATTCGGCGGCCAGTCTAATGACATTATTAACACTTTCAAATGCTAATAATTGATTAATTTTATTTGTTTTTTATTTGTTTTTGTTTTGTTTTTCAGATGTATGTGCTGTTGTTTGCGGGATATGGGAAAGGTTATTTTTTGTGGTGATTTATTGTTTTTTAATCACCAGAAATTGGCGCAGCGGCAAAAACTTGGGGGAGGGGCCGCTGCTCGTTTCATTTATTCCAGATGTAAATCCAGAGGCGTTTTACTGTTGCGCCCACCAATCTCCCGGGTCAGTTTCGGAACCAGATAACCTGAGACCTGTGCGATCAGTCCGGCCATGAGTCGGCGGGCTTCCTCATCGCTGACCATGAAGTGAGCGGCTCCCTGAACCTTGTCCAGCACATGCAGGTAATAAGGCAGAATCCCGGCATCAAACAGGGATTCACTCAGATTCACCAGTGCGTCTACGGAATCATTGACCCCCCGCAGCAGGACGCCCTGATTGAGCAGGGTTACCCCGGCATCACGCAATGGTGACAATGCCTGAGACAGGGTGTCGTTGATTTCATTGGCATGATTGATATGGGTGACCAGAATGGTTTGCAGCCGGATATGTTTCAGCAGCGAACAGAGCTCCGGCGTGATCCGGGCCGGAATCACCACAGGCAGCCGGGTGTGGATCCGCAGCCGTTTGATATGCGGGATCTCGGCGATACCTTCAATCAGCCAGCGCAATTCACTGTCTTTTGCCATCAGCGGATCACCGCCAGACAGAATGACTTCGTTCAGCTCCGGATGCGCAGCAATGTAATCCAGCGCCTGTTGCCACTGACGTTTGCCGCCCGGATTATCCTGATACGGAAAATGACGGCGGAAACAGTAACGACAGTTGATTGCGCAGCCCCCTTTCACAATCAGCAGCACCCGGTTGCGGTATTTGTGCAACAGGCCGGGCTGTTCGTTTTGCTGCTCTTCCAGCGGATCCTGAGAAAAGCCTTCGTGTACCTCAAACTCTTCGGCCAGAGGCAGAACCTGACGCAGCAACGGATCCTGCGGGTTGCCAATTTCCATCCGATCGACGAAGCTTCTGGGGACACGCTGCGCAAACAGCTTTCTGGCTGCCAGCCCTTCTTGCCAGGGGGCAGGATCAATCTCCAGCAGCCGGAGAAGTTCAAGCGGATCCGAGATCGCATTGGCTAACTGATCGAGCCAGTTTTGCTCAACAGTGGCGACGTTTCGGGTTATGATGTGCGGCATGAAAATAACTCGAAGATGTTAAGAGGAAAAAAATGGCGTCTTTCAGCACGAATGAATTCCGCGGCGGAATGAAAATTATGCTCGATAATGAACCATGTGTCATTATCGAAAACGAATTTGTGAAGCCAGGCAAAGGCCAGGCGTTCAACCGAGTCAAAATCCGTAAGCTGCTGTCTGGCAAGGTTCTGGAAAAAACCTTCAAGTCTGGCGACACAGTTGAAGCAGCAGACGTGGTTGATACGGATCTGGATTATCTGTACAACGACGGTGAATTCTACCACTTCATGAACAATGAAACCTTCGAGCAAATCGCAGCTGATCTGAAAGCAGTGGGCGACAACGCGAAGTGGCTGGTTGAAAACAACACCTGTACGCTGACCTTGTGGAATGGTAACCCAATCGCAGTGACGCCACCAAACTTCGTTGAACTGGAAGTGGTTGAAACGGATCCGGGCCTGAAAGGCGATACGCAGGGCACGGGCGGTAAGCCAGCCACGCTGTCAACCGGTGCTGTGGTGCGTGTACCTCTGTTCATCCAAATCGGTGAAGTGATTAAAATTGACACCCGCTCTGCGGAATACGTCAGCCGCGTGAAGTAATTCATCGCGTGATCAGACAAGGGCCGCATCATGCGGCCTTTGTTGTTTTCATCCCCCGTTTCATGTCTGCAATTTTCGACTCAGATGAAAAAAGACTCTCCTATGACAATGCATTGGCAACCCACCGCTGAGATCGCAACCCTGCGTCAGCGGGCTGAAATTCTGGCGTCGGTTCGTGATTTTTTCGCACAACGCGATGTTCTGGAAGTGGATACCCCGGCCATGAGCCAGGCCACCGTCACTGATATTCACCTGCATACTTTTCAGACGGCGTTTGTCGGACCGGGCTTTGCTGACGGCCAGACCTTATATCTGATGACCAGTCCGGAGTTTCATATGAAACGTCTGTTGTCGGCAGGCAGCGGCCCGATTTATCAGATCTGTAAATCCTTCCGCAATGAAGAATCCGGCCGTTATCACAATCCGGAATTTACCATGCTGGAGTGGTACCGCCCCGGTTTCGACCATCACGCGCTGATGGATGAAATGGATGCGCTGTTGCAGCAGGTCCTGCACTGCGGTGCTGCAGAGCGGATGAGTTATCAGCAGGCTTTCTTAAAAGTGCTGTCCGTCTGCCCGCTGACCGCTTCCATGGATACGCTGAAACAAGCGGCGCTGTCGCTGAATCTGGGCGATGTGGCGGCAAATGAAACCGATCGCGATACCTTGCTGCAACTGATGTTTAGCATGGGCGTGGAGCCGGTGATCGGGCAGCAGGTGCCAGCCTTTGTGTATGACTTTCCAGCGTCTCAGGCGGCACTGGCGCGGATCAGCCCGACAGACAGCCGCGTGGCAGAACGCTTCGAGGTCTATCATCAGGGAATTGAACTGGCAAACGGCTTTCATGAACTCTCAGATGGTGATGAGCAGCTGGCGCGCTTTGAAGCTGATAATGCCAAGCGTGTTTCTATGGGGTTACTGCCTCAGCCGATTGATCATCATCTGGTTGCTGCGCTGAAAGCCGGATTCCCCGACTGTGCCGGGGTTGCACTGGGCATTGACCGTCTGGTGATGCTGGCGCTGAAACAGACTCATATTGCCCAGGTTACAGCGTTTCCGGTCACGATTGCCTGAGCCTGGTCTGGCTCAAAACTTCAGGATCAGCCCGGCGCCAATCACGGCCAGAATGGCGCCCAACCAGGCTGCCGCCGGTGGACGATGTCGGGTGTAAAGCCAGAGCAATGGCAGGATCATGATGGGGGTGGTGGCGGATAATAAAGCCACCATCCCGACATCGCCATGCTGCAGTGCGAATAAAATCAGGGTCATTCCGACGGCCATGGCCAGAAATCCGTTCAGTGCCACCATCCCGAGGATCCGCCCGTTGATAGGCTGGCGTGGTTTGGCAATCTGCGCGCCACTCAGGCGCAGCACACTATGCGCGCTGAACGCTGCGGCCATTCGCATTGCAGAAGCAGCCACCGGATCCAGTGTTGTCTGCATGGCCGGTTTGGCAATAATCGCCCCGAGTGACTGACACAATGCCGCAGTTAACCCCAGAATGACCGCCACGCCCAGACTGCCGGTGATGGCTTCAATCTGATGTTTCTGACTTTTCTGGCCGAATAAAATGGCGGTCACGACCCCGGCAAAAACCAGTAACGCGCCCACCAGTTTCCAGCCGAACAAGCTTTCATCAAACAGCCAGATCCCGAGCAGCGCCGAGAAGACGGCATGACAGGAGAACAGCAGTCCGCCCCGTCGCGGACCAACCCGGTTAAAACAGGCAAACAGGGCGGTATCTCCGATGAAGATCCCAATGAGCCCGGACAGCATCATCACCAGTGCGAAGTCCCAGGAAACCGTGGACCAGCCACCGTTGAGTGCGGCCATGACGGTGAGCATCAGGGTGACACAGGCCATGCGCCAGCGGCTGTAGGCAAAAGCACCTAAATGACGGGAGGGTGTCACGGAGATTAAACTGCTGACCGCCCAGAGTGCGGCGGCGGCCAGTGCCAGCCATTCGTAGCCCATGGATATCCTTATTGAAAATGACTGCGAAGGCAGTGCGTCATGCTGATTGGCTGCATATCATGCAGCAAAGTGGCCGAAATTGGTATGGGAGAAAGAAGGTCTGTATCAGGGGGGAACACGGCCAGCAGAGCTGGCCATGTCCAGTGACGCGGGGGCGTTAAATTTTGAAGCGAGAGACGTCCTGCCGCATCGCTTCCGCAGACTGATTCATCGACTGAGCGCTGTGGCTGACATCCTGAGTCTGGGTTGCCAGATGATCCGACACATCGCGAATGGCCTGTGTATTGCGGCTGATATCTTCACTGACTGCCCGCTGCTCTTCTGCTGCGCTGGCGATTTGCGTGGCCATATCTGAAATTTCCCCAATGGACTGGGTGATTTGCGTCAGGCTGTCACTGGCTGCCTGCGCATAATCGACACTCTGACCAGCCAGATCCGTGCTGGCGCCCATGCTGTCAACGGCCTGGCGGGTGTTATTCTGCAGGGTTTCAATCATGGCCCTGATTTCTTCCGTGGAGTCGTGGGTTCGCTGACTCAGCACACGCACTTCGTCGGCCACCACTGCAAAACCGCGGCCTTGTTCACCGGCACGGGCGGCTTCAATCGCGGCATTCAAGGCCAGCAGATTGGTCTGCTCTGCGATGCCCTGGATGGTTGCCAGAATATGGTTGATGTCCTGCGCATTGGCTTCCAGTGCCTGAATGACCCGGGCTGCATCCTGCACCTGATTGGCCAGCGACACAATGGCTTCGCGGTTCTGGCTGATGACACTTTGTCCCTGCGCGCAAGCGCCGGTGGAAGACTGCGCTGCGGAGGCGGTCAGTTCGGCATGGCTGGCCACTTCGGCAGCGGTGGCCGACATTTCATGGATGGCCGTGGCGATCTGGTTGATCTCATTCTGCTGGCCGTTGACCCGTTCTGAGGCCTGACGCGCCTGATGGTAAGATTGCCCGGCCTGTTCACTCAACGTATTCGAACGGCTCACGATGCCCTGAATCATATGCTGCAGCTGGCTCAGGAACAGGTTCATGTTTTCTGCCAGTTCACCAACTTCATCCATACGCTCAATGGCGATACGCTGGGTGAGATCGCCGCTGCCCTGCGTGAGTGCATGTACAGAGCGGTTCAGATCACTGAGCGGGCGGAGCAGACTGTTGATAATCAGACCGGCGATCATGGCAATGACGACATACATCAAGAGTGAGGCCAGCAGCGTAAAGGAAAGCACTTTACCAATGGCCGCATAGGCCATGGATTTGTCTTCAATGATCCCGACAGACCAGTCTGTGCCGGCAATCGGTGCCACCAGAATCAGTTTATCACTGTTATCTTTATCAAAATGGAACTCGGCAACGGTCTGGCTGCCGTTCAGGCTGCGGATAAAGCTGGGGGTCAGATCATTATCCAGCTGTGTCAGCGGCTTGCGGCTGAGAGAGGCGTCCTGATAAGCCACCAGTGTATTATTACCGTCAATCAGAAAGGCGCTGCCGGCATTGTCGATCTTCAGACTGAGGATTTTGTCGATAATGTGAGTCACCGTCAGATCGGCGGCGAGCACACCCTGGTGTTCACCATGAAATGCGCGGGCAAAACTGACCACCAGGCTACCGTCAAAGTCCTGATAAGGTTCGGTCAGGATGAGTTTGCTGGACTTGATGGCATCCTGATACCAAGGGCGTGTACGGGGATCATAATCAGCCGGCCAGTCTTCCGTTTTATCGCCATACGCAATGCTGCCGTCCGTAAATCCGGCATAGACCGACAGAAAATCACCGGCACGTTTGGTCAGCAGTAATTCTCGGTCGACATTGTCTGTCGAGGCAATCAGTGGCAGGTTTGCCAGCATGAGATTGCGTCGGGCGTCCAGCCAGTCGGCAATATAGTCGCCGGTTGCTGCGCCGATCGCGCTCATTTGTGCATTCACCTCGCTGGTGGTTTCCTCGCGAAGCTGGGAAATAGAGATGCCAGCCTGAATCGCGCTGACGGTGGCAATGATGGCAGCAATGGCTACCTGTATTTTTAGCTTTATCGTGAATTTCATACTGCAATTCCGGTTTGGTTGGCCCCTTCTCATCCCGACGAAGGCGCTCAAGATGCCATAAGTGACTCAACCAGAATTATCAGCGAAACCGATGTTCGCTTTACATCAAATTAACAGGTCTATTGTTAAGCTGTGATCACGATGCCAGTTTTAGATGCGAGTGTTACAGGGATGCATTCATAAAAACAATAATGCTGCCAGATAGAGCAGCCCCAGCCCACTGAGGCCGACCAGCACCCCGATTTTCATCATATCCCGGCTGTGGAATAAACCTGTTGAATAAGCCAGAGAGTTCGGTGGCGTTGAGACGGGCAGAACCATGCCTAAAGATGCAGAAAATGCCAGAATCACCAGCATGGACGTCAGGCCGCCGGTGCCAGCCAGTGTCGGAACTGAGGTGGCAATCGCTGCGCCGATGGGCATTAGCAGGTTGGCGGTTGCAGTGTTGGACATAAAATTTGCCATCAGCCAGCACAGCAAGGAAAGCAGGACCAGCACGAGCAGGGCAGGCATCAGCGTATAATCGATCGCATGAGCCAGTTGCCGGGCCAGTCCGGTTTTTTCCAGCGCCATGCCGATGGCGATCCCTCCGGCAACCAGCCAGAGCACATCCCAGTTGAATAACTTGAGCTCTTCTTTTCCAATGATACCCGTCAGGGTAAACACAGTCAGCGGGATCAGCGCAACCACGTAGGCATTCATGCCATGAATCGCGGTGGTCAGCCACAGCAGAATGGTGATCCCGAAAGTCAGATAGACCACCCAGGCTTGCCAGCATTGCTGGAACTGTCCGTCCAGTTTGAGCTCAAGTACAGAAAGCCGGGCTGGAAACAGGCGCTGCAGTAACCACCAGGCCAGCCCAAGCTGAAGGAGCACGAAGGGTAAGCCGATGGCCATCCAGCCCAGAAAACTGATGCTGTGCTCACCGGTGAGATATTGCAGGGCGATGGCATTTGGCGGTGTGCCGATAGGGGTGGCAATACCGCCAGTGTTGGCGGCGACAGGCACAGCCAGAACCAAGGCCTTGACGCCAGTGTCTTCTTTCGGCACCGAAGCCAGGATGGGGGTCAGCAAAGCCAGCATCATCACGGTCGTAGCAGTGTTTGACATGAACATCGAAAACACGGCCGTGATCAGCATGAGTCCCAGCATGATGTAGCGCGGTTCATGGCCGAAGGGCTTGAGCAGGACCCGGGCCAGATTGGTATCCAGTCTGTACTTTGCTGCGGCGATGGCCAGCGCAAATCCACCCAGAAACAGCATGATGATGGGGGAGGCGAAGGCGTGAAAGATATCAGTATAAGGGAGCAGGGCGCCGAAATCGGGAGTGTCAGCGGGATGGCGAAAGATGCGGAGGCTTTGATCTGACAGCAGAACCAGTTCCAGTACGATGATCAGTAAAGACGTGGCATAAACCGGAACAGGTTCGAGTACCCAGAGCAGGGCAGCCATGACGAAAATTGCCAGTAACCGGTGCTGAATCAGGGTCAGTCCGTCCAGCGGGATGGCTTCGGTGGGGATTTGCAGCAGGGCAAAAGGCAGGCCAAAGGCGATCAGCAATTTCAGCAGTTGTACGAAAGATAGTTCCCGCATGTTGGATGCTCTGACTCAAAACTGGCTCAGGCAGCTTAACATGTCGTGTCTATGCATATGCTGGAGCAGATCAAAAAGCAGGCATTAAAAAAGGGACGTGATGAACGTCCCTTTTGTGATGATTGTCCGACTTATGCGTCGTTTGCTTCCGTCGCCACAGGCGATTGCAAGCGGGCATAGGCTTCACCCATCCGGGTTGGAACATTCGGCGCCAGAACTGGCTCGAAATTCACCATGCCTTTCGGGAACAGGTTGATGACGGTGGAACCCAGCTTGAAGCGGCCCATCTCTTCCCCTTTTTTCAGGGTAATGGCTTGCTCGCCTTCCGCCGGATAATCCCAGCGACGGACAACCGGACCACGCGGTGGGGTAATGGTGCCAGCCCAGACAGTTTCGATACTGCCAACAATGGTCGCGCCGACCAACACCTGAGCCACCGGACCGAACTCAGTATCAAAGATACAGACCACGCGCTCATTGCGGGCAAACAGGTTCGGCACGTTCTCTGCGGTCAGCGGGTTGACCGAGAACAGATCGCCCGGAACATAAATCATCTGACGCAGTGTTCCGTCACAAGGCATATGGACTCGGTGGTAGTCGCGTGGCGACAGATACAAGGTTGCGAAGTCTCCTTCGGCGAACTCATCAGCCAGCGTCTGATCGCCACCCAGCAATTCAACCGCTTCGTAAGTGTGTCCTTTCGCCTGAATTAACTGGCCTTTTTCAATCGGCCCCAATTGGCTGACACAGGCATCAGCCGGATGACAAAAGACATCAGCTTCCGTATTCAGGGGACGTGCGTCTTGCTTCAGCTCGCGCACGAAAAAGTCGTTGAAAGTCGCGTAGGCACCCGGATCTTCATTTCGGGCCTCAGACATATCGACTTTATAGCGGTTGATAAACCAGCGGATGACCGCGGTGGTTACAAAGCCGCCTTTCAAATCAGCTAACTTGCCTGCCAGACGGGTCAGGGCATGTTTCGGCGCGCAATATTGCAGGCCAATTTTCAGGTTATCGCTCACAATAAGATTCCAAATGTGTGATAAATCAATTGCTTGGTCTGTCACTTGATGCGACGCTGACCCGGGCAGCGAATTTTACCCGACTTCGTTGGTGAAGTCAGGCAGTGCTGCCGGAAGAGGAAGCCAGCTCGCAAAGTCACGGCTTAATTTTGCTTGTTCCGGGAAAACTGACGGTTTGCGACGTTTTCCGACATGCTGTCGATGATTTTATGGTAGCTGTCAAAGCGTGTCTGACTGATCTTGCCTTCAGCCAGCGCTTCACGCAGCAGGCAGCCGGGATCGTCTTTGTGTTTACAGTCACGGAATTTACAGCCACCGAGATAATCACGGAATTCGACAAATGCTTTGGTCACTTGTTCCGGCTCCAGATGCCAGAGACCAAATTCGCGCACACCCGGGGAATCGATCAAATCGCCGCCTTCGGCAAAATGATAGAGCCTTGCCGCTGTGGTGGTGTGCTGACCCAGTCCGGAGTTCTCCGACACAGCACCGATCTCTGCCTCAACTTCTGGCATCAATGCATTCACCAGACTGGATTTACCGACACCGGATTGTCCGGCGAAGATACTGATATGACCTTTTAAATCGGCTTTCAGGGCATCCAGGCCTTCTCCGGTCACAGTACTGACGTAACGTACTTCGTATCCAATGGCACGGTAAAGTGCGAGTGTTTCCTCAACCTGGGTGCGGCTTGCGTCATCCAGCAGATCGACTTTATTGAGGACGATCAGGGGCTCGATATCTACTGTCTCTGAAGCCACCAGGTAGCGGTCAATAATGTTGAGTGACAGTTCCGGCAACACAGAAGAAACGATGATAATTCGATCCACGTTTGCCGCCACCGGCTTCACACCGTCGTAATAGTCTGGCCGTGTCAAAACGGACGTGCGTTCATGCACCGCCTCGACGACACCTGCAATGCCCTGGAGTGTTTCGACGCCCGGCCGCCAGACAACCCGATCCCCAGAGACCAGGCTCTGAATGCTGCGACGCAGGTTACAGCGGTGAATGTCCCCGGTTTGTGGATCTTCAATATCGGCGTGCTGGCCGAAACGCGTAATCACAAGACCTTCACGGGCATTCTCCAGCAGGGCTTCATCCCACTGGACTTCTTCTGCGCCACGGTTGAGGCGCTTATTTTGATTAGAGCGGACACGCCGGCTCTGACCTTTAGTCAGCTTTTTCTTTTTTGCCACAAGAATATCGTTCAGTTTGGTTGGCTTTCATTTCAGGCTAAGTATGATACATGCTTTAGTCATCAAATAGGCAACTTCCAATGACAATCAGCGATCAGAACCTGATTTGGATCGATCTGGAAATGACAGGTCTGGATCCCGAGACTCACAAAATCATTGAAATTGCGACCATTGTTACCGACGCTCAGCTGAATATTCTGGCTGAAGGACCGGTGCTGGCCATTCATCAGCCACCGGAAGAACTGGCAAAAATGGATGACTGGTGCACCAATACCCATACGAACAGTGGCCTGATTGCACGGGTAGAACAAAGTCAGATCAATGAACAGGAAGCCGTTCGTCAGACGATCGCGTTTCTGGAACAGTGGGTCCCGAAGGGCAAATCCCCAATCTGTGGTAACAGCATTGGTCAGGATCGTCGTTTCTTATATCGTTATATGCCTGAACTGGAATCTTATTTCCATTACCGCTATCTGGATGTCAGCACCCTGAAAGAGCTGACGCGTCGCTGGAAACCTGAAATTTTGGATGGCCTTCACAAAAAGGGAAGCCATCTGGCACTGGATGATATCCGGGATTCGATTGCTGAACTGCGTTTTTATCGTGAACAAATCTTTAAGATTTGATGTTTTAATGAACGCTTAAGCTGAAAGGCGGAGATTTTTTTTCAGAACTATTGCATCCGCCTTTTTTCCTCGTATAATGCGCAGCCTCGAAAGGCAATAATGTTTTAGTTTGCTTTTCAGTGTTTTCGGACGCGGGGTGGAGCAGCTTGGTAGCTCGTCGGGCTCATAACCCGAAGGTCGTCGGTTCAAATCCGGCCCCCGCAACCAACGAATTTTACGATAGTTTGGGTGTTTGCAATGTCATAACCCTCAGGCCGTCGACGGATGCGCCGCCCGGATCAAATCCGGCCTCCGCAACCAACGAATTCAGATGATTCGATTCAAATCGAATGATCGACATGCGACACTAGCTCAGTTGGTAGAGCGCAACCTTGCCAAGGTTGAGGTCACGAGTTCGAACCTCGTGTGTCGCTCCAGTTTTAAAGCTGTCATCGTGCTAAACGGTGAAACAATTCGGACGCGGGGTGGAGCAGCTTGGTAGCTCGTCGGGCTCATAACCCGAAGGTCGTCGGTTCAAATCCGGCCCCCGCAACCAACGAATTTTACGATAGTTTGGGTGTTTGCAATGTCATAACCCTCAGGCCGTCGACGGATGCGCCGCCCGGATCAAATCCGGCCTCCGCAACCAACGAATTTTACGACAGTTTGAGTTGGCCAAGACTCAGGCATGTCCATGCGACACTAGCTCAGTTGGTAGAGCGCAACCTTGCCAAGGTTGAGGTCACGAGTTCGAACCTCGTGTGTCGCTCCAGTTTCAAAGCTGTCATCGTGCTAAACGGTGAAACAATTCGGACGCGGGGTGGAGCAGCTTGGTAGCTCGTCGGGCTCATAACCCGAAGGTCGTCGGTTCAAATCCGGCCCCCGCAACCAACGAATTTTACGATAGTTTGGGTGTTTGCAGTGTCATAACCCTCAGGCCGTCGACGGATGCGCCGCCCGGATCAAATCCGGCCTCCGCAACCAACGAATTTTACGACAGTTTGAGTTGGCCAAGACTCAGGCATGTCCATGCGACACTAGCTCAGTTGGTAGAGCGCAACCTTGCCAAGGTTGAGGTCACGAGTTCGAACCTCGTGTGTCGCTCCAGTTTCAAAGCTGTCATCGTGCTGAACGGTGAAACAATTCGGACGCGGGGTGGAGCAGCTTGGTAGCTCGTCGGGCTCATAACCCGAAGGTCGTCGGTTCAAATCCGGCCCCCGCAACCAACGAATTTTACGATAGTTTGGGTGTTTGCAATGTCATAACCCTCAGGCCGTCGACGGATGCGCCGCCCGGATCAAATCCGGCCCCCGCACCAATTTTCTTTTTAAGAAATTTATGCGACACTAGCTCAGTTGGTAGAGCGCAACCTTGCCAAGGTTGAGGTCACGAGTTCGAACCTCGTGTGTCGCTCCAGATTCAAAGCTGTCATCGTGCTGAACGATGAAATAAGATGCGACACTAGCTCAGTTGGTAGAGCGCAACCTTGCCAAGGTTGAGGTCACGAGTTCGAACCTCGTGTGTCGCTCCAGATTCAAAGCTGTCATCGTGCTGAACGATGAAATAAGATGCGACACTAGCTCAGTTGGTAGAGCGCAACCTTGCCAAGGTTGAGGTCACGAGTTCGAACCTCGTGTGTCGCTCCAGATTCAAAGCTGTCACCGTGTTGAACGATGAAACAAGATGCGACACTCACTCAGTTGGTCAAGCGCAGCTTGCCAAGGTTGAGGTCACGCTGTCTCCTCGAAGATCAGGAACCTCGTGTGTCGCTCCAGATTCAAAGCTGTCACCGTGCTGAACGATGAAATAAGATGCGACACTAGCTCAGTTGGTAGAGCGCAACCTTGCCAAGGTTGAGGTCACGAGTTCGAACCTCGTGTGTCGCTCCAAATTCCAGATTCGAAGCAGAATTCTGAAGATCAAAGCATTACTGTGAAGTAATCATCTGAGAGGCCAGTTGAACTTTGCCTCGTGAGGTTCAACAGGACGAAGTCCCAGCCGCCTCAGCTCTATGAGCAATATCACATCATCCCAAATCAGAGAAACAGCCGTCAGGTTGTTTTTTTGTCTGAGAATAAGATGCTCTGTATTCCCATACTGAGAAGTATTGGCGACCATCAATGATGACAATCAAAGTTGTAGTGTAGAAATTTGAGCTACACTTGTGCTTTGTTGCACATCATCTTCCAAACATGGTGACTCTTGTTGAACTGCAAGTTTCTCTGAGAGAACCGGTCTAATCTGTTTCGTTGCATAACATGATGCACAGACTTATCCACATATCATGCCATGTGGATAAGTTGGTTGATGACATGTGTTGTCTGCTTGTGTATAACTCTGTGTGTTTCTAAAGATATCCCCACAATTCACTGATTGTAACATTTTCTCTATTTCTGCAAGTGGTTGTTTTTTATTGGTTTAATTGTCTATCCTCTAAAGTTGTAAACAGCCTGATCATATAGTGATCATCGTGAATAACATTATTTTAGAGATCCCTTGCGGCTTGTGTTTAATAACCACTGTTCAGAACCAAATTGGTGCAATTGAAATTTTTTTCCACATACAAGAAAAGCTGATCAGGATCGCGTTTTGTAGCCCGTGACTCTCCCTGAGGCTGAACCCGGGCCGCTGGGAGTGAATGTCAGGCGTCGCGGGGCAGACCTTTTTCGACAATCCGAATCAGGCGCTTGGTTTTGGTTGGCAGCACTTCAACTGCTGCGGCTTCGCGTTTTGTCATTTGCTGTGCGATAGCCCAGTCCAGGTGCTCATCCAGCATGGCATCTTGCCCCTGGCGTGAGATCAGGGCGTCCAGTAAAGCGGGGTCATAGGGGGCATTGCCAATGGCAACGCTGAGGTTGCGTAACCATTTCAGGTGGCCAATCCGCCGGATGGGGGATCCTTCCGTATTTTTCAGGAAGGTCGCTTCGTCCCATTGAAAGAGCGTCAGCAGATCTTGTTGATAAAGCTGCGGCCGGCAATGGTAATCCTGCTCTTCTGTGATATCTGATTCGCGATTGAATGGGCACACCAGCTGGCAATCGTCGCAGCCATAGATCCGGTTGCCGATGGCTTCGCGAAACGCTTCAGGAATCGGGCCATCAAGTTCAATGGTGAGATAGGAGATGCAGCGACGGGCATCAATGACGCCTTCCGCTACAATCGCTTGTGTCGGACAACTGGTCATGCAGGCGACACACTTGCCGCATTGGTTTGAAACCGGGCTGTCGACCGGTAAAGGTAAATCAATCAGCAGTTCACCCAGAAAAAACCAGGACCCTGCCGTTTCATTGAGAATCAGCGAATGTTTGCCTGTCCATCCCAGACCTGCTTTCTCTGCCAGTGGGCGCTCCAGGATCGGGGCAGAATCGACAAATGGGCGATACCCAAAGGGGCCGACGGCCTGTTCAATTTTCTGACCCAGTTGCTTGAGGCGATTACGAACCAGTTTGTGGTAATCCCGGCCAAGTGCATAGCGGCTGATGTACGCCTTTTGCGGTTGCTTCAGTGTTTGGGCAAAACCGGCCTCAGGCGGCAGGTAATTCATCCGCACACTAATCACCCGGATAGTTCCCGGCAGTAATTCAGCCGGGCGGGCTCGCATCATGCCGTGGCGGGCCATCCAGTCCATTTCACCGTGGTAACCGGCGTCCAGCCAGCGCTGCAGTTGTGCCTCATGCTTCGACAAATCCACATCGCAGATCCCGACATGCTGAAAACCAAGGTCTTTTCCCCAGTGTTTGATGTCTTGTGCGAGTTGATGATAGTCGATGGTCATGGCACAGCCGCTTGATGGATAAATCGGGGGCCGGAGTGTAGCACAGTTCAGACTGGGAAAAATAACCTGTTGTAGTGAAAAATAATGTAAGGGTCGTTGTGACTTTCTGCGCTTTTCGGCACTATTTTAGAGTATATGCCACAACTGTTGACGAGCGGAAAACCACAGGTCATGACGCAGAACGCTTTACCCACTGTTGCTTATCGTGCAGTACAGGTCCGTCAGGGAGAGCAGATCGCTGCCCGACGGCTGGGCTGGCCGATGTACCGGTTAATGGAAAGTGCCGGTGCGGCTGTGTTTGAAGTGATCCGGGAAAAGTATCCTGCTTTAAAGTCTCTGTGCGTGTGCTGTGGCGGAGGCAATAACGGGGGAGACGGCTATATTGTCGCCCGGCTGGCGAAATTGCACGGGATGGATGTGGTGCTCTGGCAATTGGGCGATGCAGAGAATCTGAAAGGCGATGCTGCCGCCGCCCGCGATGCCTGGTTGGCCTGCGGTGGTCGGATTGAGTCTCCAGAAGTGCAGATACCCGAGTCATCAGAAGTCATTCTTGATGCCGTTCTCGGTACGGGTCTGACAGGAGCGGTCCGGCCTGATGCTGCCGCGCTGATCACCACAATCAATGCCGCCGGTAAGCCTGTGGTGGCGGTAGATATTCCATCGGGCCTTTGTGCCGATACCGGGCGCTGCCTGGGGGAGACGGTGCACGCTCGTCAAACGGTCACTTTTATCGGGATGAAACAAGGGCTGCTGACCGGACAGGCTGCGCAATATCGGGGAGAGCTGAGGTATGCTGGACTCGGCGTGGCTGAAACGCTGATGCAGATTGAGCCGCCGACAGCGTTGCGGATTGATCCGCAGGATATGTTGAACTGGCTGCCGCCCCGATCGAAGGTCGCACATAAAGGCAATTTCGGTCGCGTCCTATGTCTGGGAGGCGAGCAGGGCATGGGCGGCGCAATTCGTCTGGCCGCAGAAGCCAGTGCCAGAAGTGGCGCAGGCCTGACAGCGGCGGTAACACATGCTGACAATGTATTGGCAATCCTGGCCGCCAGACCTGAGATAATGACCCAAAGCTGGCAATCCGGATGTCCCGACGCAGAACAGAGGCTGACCTCAAGATTGAACTGGGCAGATGTGATTGTGATGGGGCCCGGACTGGGGCAAAATTCGTGGGGCAGCGCACTCTTTGACCATCTCAAGCGGTTAAGAGACGATCAATCGCTGGTTCTGGATGCGGATGGATTGAACTTATTGGCCCGGTCGCCTGACTATAAAGACAACAGAATTCTGACGCCTCATCCAGGAGAAGCTGCGCACTTACTTGGGCTGAGTGTGGCTGATATTGAAGCTGATCGATTTGAGGCGGTGGCAAGCCTGCAGCGCCGTTATGGCGGTGTGGTTGTGCTCAAAGGGGCTGGAACCCTGATTAATGATGGTCAGCAGCATTTCGTGTGTCTGGCTGGAAATCCGGGGATGGCCACCGGCGGGATGGGAGATGTGCTGGCCGGACTTATTGGTGGCTTGCGCTCACAGGGGCTGACGCTGTCTGAGGCTGCGCGGGCTGGCGTATGGATTCACAGCCGCGCGGCTGATCTGGCTGCCGAAGCCGGAGAGCGGGGCTTGCTGGCAAGCGACCTCTTTGCGTATATTCGACAATTGATAAATCTAAGATAAAGACAACGACAACAATGCAGACATTGAAACTTGTGTTGGCCGATGAAGCGGCAACCGTGAATTTTGGTCAACAATTGGCGCAGGCTTGTGAGCGTCAGACCACCATCTACCTGCACGGCGATCTGGGTGCAGGCAAAACCACATTTTGCCGCGGTTTTATCCGGGCGCTTGGCCATCAGGGTAATGTGAAAAGCCCGACGTATACGCTGGTAGAACCCTATGAACTGCCGCCCTGGCAAGTATACCACTTTGACCTGTATCGGCTGGCTGATCCGGAAGAGCTGGAATTTATGGGGATTCGTGATTATTTCACCCCGGATGCCATCTGTCTGGTGGAATGGCCGGAAAAAGGGACCGGGCTGCTGCCATCACCGGATCTGGATCTTGAGTTCCGTTACGTGGATGAACACCGTGAGGTGGAAGTGACAGCCAATAATGGTTACGGCATGGCGTTAATTCAGACACTGGAGCAGAGTTGATTCAATGGGGTGGCGCAGAAGTTTTTCTTTATTGGTTTGGTTGGCCGGGGTAAGCAGTGGATCCGTTCTGGCGAATCAATTAGAAGGGATTCGTGTCTGGCCAGCCCCGGATGAAACCCGGGTCGTGTTGGACATGGAGGAAGAACCGACTTTCACCTATTTCACGCTGACCAAACCCAATCGTTTGGTCGTCGACTTAAAACAGACATCACTGAAAGCCTCGCTGCCTGTTGTGGTGAAGGATAGCGACGTACTGACAAAAATCCGCAGCAGCAGCGCACCGGAGAGCGGTACTTACCGGCTGGTGCTGGAGACTAAAACCGGCACGTCTCCGAACATATTTAAACTGGCGCCCACTCCGGATGGCCATTACAGTCACCGATTGGTGGTCGATCTGCCGCATGCCGGAAAGCCGGAAAAGCCAGCGGTTTCTGAAACGAAATCACCGTCGAAACCTGTCAACAGCATCCATATGCCTTATGGCAATGACGATATCATCGTGGCGATCGACGCCGGACATGGCGGTGAGGATCCGGGATCGATCGGTCCGACCCGTAAATACGAAAAAAATGTCACGCTGACCATTGCCAAGAAAGTGGCCGCTCGGATCAACGCGACGCCGGGTATGAAAGCGGTGATGACCCGTCGGGGAGACTATTTCGTCAATCTCAACAAACGGTCTGAGATTGCCCGTAAGAATAAAGCTCATTTGCTGGTATCCATTCACGCAGACGGTTTCCATAAGCCGCAGCCGCAGGGCGCGTCGGTCTGGGTGCTCAACACCCGTCGTGCCAATACTGAAATTGGTCGCTGGCTGGAGCAGCACGAGAAGCAGTCTGAGTTGCTGGGCGGCGGTGATGTCTTGTCCGGCGGGCAGGATGATCAGTACCTGAGTATGGCCGTGCTGGATCTGCAGTTCAGTCATTCCCAGAAAGAAGGCTATGATGTTGCGAGCCGTGTGCTGGGCGAGTTAGCCAAAGTGACGAAATTGCACAAATCGAAACCTGAGCACGCCAGTCTGGCGGTCCTTAAGTCGCCAGATATCCCGTCACTGCTGGTCGAAACCGGCTTTATCACGAATCCGAGAGAAGAACGTTTGCTGAACAATCTGAGCCATCAGAACAAGATTTCGGACGCGGTTTACAAAGGAATCCTGGCTTATTTCAATGAGAAGCCGCCGGAAGGAACCTTATTTGCCGCACGCAAACACGGGATTCGGCATAAAGTTGCCAGTGGGGAATCCCTGAGTGTGATTGCGGATAAATACCGGACCACGGTCGAGGCGATTCGCGGGATGAACCAACTGAGTTCCAATGTTGTGAAAGTGGGTCAGGTGCTGCGAATCCCAGCGGGTAACAGTGCGCCAGCCGGGAGTGGGGGCGCTGTGACGTCTATCCTGAAACGCAATGTTGTGCATACCGTGCAGCGCGGTGAATTTTTGGGTAAGATTGCCGGCCAGTATCAGGTATCTGTCGGGACCATTCGTCAGGCTAATCAGCTCAGGTCAGATGAACTGGCGATTGGTCAGAAACTGAAAATCCCGGTAGAGCGCAAAATGGTTGAGCATACCGTTCGCCGGGGGGAGTTCCTCGGTAAGATTGCCTCCCATTACGGGGTCAGCGTCAGTAGTATCCGAGATGCAAATCAGCTACGCTCAGATACACTGGCCGTCGGCCAGAAACTCAAAATTCCTAGCAGTTAGTTGCAGAGCGATTATGCCGATTCAGATATTACCCGCCAGGCTTGCGAACCAGATTGCCGCCGGTGAAGTCGTGGAGCGTCCTGCCTCCGTGGTGAAAGAGCTGGTGGAAAACAGTCTGGATGCCGGGGCAACTAAAATTGAAATCGACATCGACAAAGGTGGCAGCCAGACGATCCGGATCCGGGATAATGGTCAGGGCATCGCGAAAGATGAACTGGAACTGGCGCTTAGCCGTCATGCCACCTCAAAAATTGCGACGCTGGATGATTTGGAAGCCATTGCCAGTCTGGGGTTTCGGGGTGAAGCGCTCGCCAGTATCAGCTCTGTTTCCCGCCTGACGCTGACATCCAAAACGGCATCGCAGCAGGAAGCCTGGTCTGCGTATGCTGAAGGCCGGGATATGCAGGTACAGCTCAAACCCGCGGCACATCCGGTGGGGACGACGCTTGAAGTCTTGGATCTGTTTTTCAACACCCCAGCCCGTCGGAAATTCTTACGCACAGAAAAAACCGAGTTCGCTCATATTGATGAGTTACTCAAACGCATCGCCTTAAGTCGGTTTGATGTCAGTATTTTGCTGCGCCATAACGGCAAGCTGATCCGACAGTACCGGGCCGCAGAAACTCAGGCTCAGCAGGAACGCCGTGTGGCTGCGGTATGCGGGCAGGGCTTTTTGCAGCATGCCATGTCACTGGAATTGAGTCATGGTGAGCTGCGGCTGTCTGGCTGGGTCTGTACACCTCAGGGAGCACGGGCTCAGAACGATATTCAGTACTGCTATGTCAACGGCCGGATGATGAAGGATAAGCTGATTAATCATGCGATCCGTCAGGCCTTTGAAGGTGCATTGCCATCAGAGCAGTATGCTGCTTATGTACTTTATATCGATATTGATCCCCATCAGGTCGATGTGAATGTGCACCCGGCCAAACACGAAGTTCGGTTTCATCAGGCCCGTCTGGTCCATGATTTTATTTATCAGGGTGTCCAGAGTGCGTTACAGCAAAGTGAAGCCAGTGACGCGCAACGCTATGCAGCGCCGGAACGGGCCTCGGCCAGTGCCGCTTATCAGGTGCGTGAACCGGCCCCTGAGACGCGCACGGCCTCGGAAGCCATTGCCAACACACCAGCTTACCCCCGACAGGCACCCGCTCAGGATTGGCTGGCTCAGGATGCACCTGAGCCATCGCCTGCACCTCAGCCAACAAGTCGCCGGGAAACGGGGGACATCCCCGTCAGTACTGCGTGTCGGACACAATCAAACAGCCGGATGCCATCTTCCCGCGCCTTTGGCCATGATTCACCTTCCAAAGCGGAGGTGGCTGCGTATCAGTCACTGATGCAGACACCGGAAGAAAGCGCGCCAAGTCATTCACCGCAGCCCGAAGCAAGTATGAACACCTGGCGAGACACACCGTCGCCCAAACCAAGGACACCAGTGTTCAAGCAGCCTGTCCAGGCGTTGGGAAAAGCACTGACCGTGGTTGCAGACCAGTATTTACTCCTCAGTTTTGGTGACGGGGTGGCTTTGCTGTCTCTGCCGGAAGCGGAGCGTCTCCGGGCGAAAGGCCAGCTGCGATTTGCCCGTCAGGACGGGCTGAAACCCCAGCCTTTGCTGATCCCGTTGGCGATTCCGGCTGCGCAGGCGCAACTTCAGGTCGCTGAACAGCACCGGGAGGTACTGCAAAAACTGGGGATCCAGTTGCGCAGTAAAGGGCAGGATAAGCTGGTGATTCTGGCCGTCAGTCAGCCACTGCGACAGCAAAATCTGCAGATCCTGATCCCGGCGATACTTGGAAGACTCGAAAAGCTGGCAGAAGCCAGTGACCAGCTCAGTGAAGATGAATCCTGGGAACCGCTGCTTGACTGGTTGTCGGGTCAGCTGGCTGCGGAACTCACGCGCTTCACACTGTCTCAGGCCATCAGCCTGTTGGGTGAGCTGGAACAGCTTTGGGGCCCTGCCCTGGAAACTTATTACTCCCGGTTGCTGCGTCCGGTTGACCTGCAGCCGGCTTTAGAAGCATTTCATCATGACTAAACCTCTTCCTCAGGCCATTTTTCTGATGGGGCCGACGGCCTCAGGTAAAACCGATCTGGCGATTCGCCTGCGGCAGCAACTGCCCGTTGAGATCATCAGTGTCGACTCGGCGCTGATCTACCGTGATATGGATATCGGTACGGCGAAACCGGATGCTGCCGAGCTGTCACAAGCTCCACATCGGTTGATCAATATTCTGGATCCGGCAGAAAGTTATTCAGCCGCCGATTTTCGTGCTGATGCACTCAAAGAAATGGCAGATATTGTTCAGGCTGGTCGCATTCCTCTATTGGTGGGCGGCACAATGCTCTATTACAAAGCGTTGCTGGAAGGACTTTCACCATTACCTCAGGCAGATCCGACCATTCGTGCTGAGATTGAGCAGGAGGCGAAATCACGGGGATGGCAGGCTCTGCATGAAGAATTGCAACAGATAGATCCTGTCTCTGCGACACGGATCCATCCAAATGATCCCCAACGGCTGTCACGGGCATTGGAAGTTTTCCGAATTTCAGGTAAAACTTTAACTGAGTTGACCCAAACGCAGGGGGAAACATTACCTTATCAGGTTCACCAATTTGCGATAACACCCAAGGATAGGGCTATCTTGCATCAACGGATCGAGCAGCGGTTTGACAAAATGATCATCGCAGGCTTTGAACAGGAAGTTCGAGCACTGTATGAGCGTGGGGATCTGCATCCGGATCTTCCGTCAGTTCGCTGTGTTGGATACCGCCAGATGTGGGATTACTTTGATGGGAACTGCACGATTGATGATGCGATTTATCGTGGTATCTGTGCAACTCGTCAGTTAGCCAAGCGTCAAATTACCTGGCTTCGCAGCTGGAAAGATTTGACCTGGTTGGATAGCAGTGATGTAGAGAAAGCGTTACAAACAGTCACAAACTCCGTTAGCCGTGAGGTTTGATTAACGTGTATACTCATCTCTGCTTTGCGTATTGTTAATTTTGTTCATTGAAACATACAACTACAATCAAATAAGGAAAAGAAAGAATGGCTAAGGGGCAATCTCTACAAGACCCGTTTTTGAATGCGCTGCGTCGTGAAAGAATCCCGGTTTCTATTTACTTGGTCAATGGTATTAAGCTCCAGGGCCAGATTGAGTCATTTGACCAGTTCGTGATCCTGCTGAAAAACACGGTCAACCAGATGGTCTATAAGCACGCGATCTCGACTGTTGTGCCGGCTCGTCCGGTCAACCATCACCATTCCGGTGATCGTCAGTCCCCAGAACGTGGCCAGGAAAAAACAGAAGAATAAGATTCTTCGATAAGGAGTTGATTGCTTGTTTGACCGTTATGAAGCCGGTGAACAGGCAATTCTTGTTCATATCAACTTCACGCAAGAAGGGGAGTGGGAAGATCTCAGCGAGTTTGAAATGCTGGTCTCCTCGGCGGGAGTCAACACGCTGCGTGTGATTACAGGCAGCCGACAGGCTCCCCACCCTAAGTATTACGTGGGAGAAGGTAAAGCACAGGAAATTGCCGATGCGGTCAGAGCGGAGAACGCTGAGATCGTGATTTTCAACCATTCACTCTCGCCAGCCCAGGAGCGAAACCTGGAACGGCTGTGCAAATGCCGTGTTCTGGACAGAACCGGATTGATTCTGGACATCTTTGCTCAGCGCGCACGCACTCACGAAGGTAAGTTGCAGGTCGAGCTGGCACAGTTACGTCATATTTCTACCCGATTGATCCGCGGCTGGACCCACCTTGAGCGTCAGAAAGGCGGGATAGGTTTGCGTGGCCCGGGTGAAACTCAGTTGGAAACGGACCGCCGTTTACTGCGTGAACGAATTAAATCGATATTGCGTCGGCTGGACAAAGTCTCCAAGCAACGTGATCAGGGGCGTCGGGCCAGAAACCGGGCGGAAATTCCGACCTTGTCTCTGGTGGGGTATACCAACGCCGGGAAATCGACCCTGTTTAACCGGGTGACCGATGCCGGGGTTTATGCCGCGGATCAACTGTTTGCGACCTTGGATCCGACCCTGCGTAAAATCGAAGTGGACGATGTCGGCACCAGCATTCTGGCAGATACGGTGGGCTTTATCCGCCACCTGCCGCATGATCTGGTGGCTGCCTTTAAGGCCACATTGAAGGAAACACAGGAAGCCACGCTGCTCTTGCATGTTGTGGATGCCAGTGACGAGCGTTACCGCGAGAATATCGATGCGGTCAACACTGTCCTGGAAGAAATTGATGCCCATGATGTACCGATGCTGGTCGTCATGAATAAGATCGATAATCTGGAAAACGCCGAGCCACGGATTGAACGTGACGAGGATGGCATTCCGCGCAGGGTTTGGGTATCTGCCCGTGATGGATTGGGGATCGACTTGCTCTTTACGGCATTGACGGAGCGTCTGGCCGGCACCATGGTAACGCATACATTGCGTTTACCGCCTGCGGTCAGCGGGCGGTTTCGCAGTAAGTTTTACCAATTAGGTGCGATTGTCCGTGAAGAGTATGAGCAAGATGGCTGTCTGATTCTGGATGTGCGTTTGCCGCTGGCAGAGTGGGCACGGCTGCAAAAAAGAGAGGAGCAGGGGCTGGATGACTTTATCCTGGCCTGATGGACTGCTAGAGTAATAAAAAAACTGTCGTCATATCATATTGATGGAGTTCTATAATGGCGTGGAATGAGCCTGGAAACAACGGTGGCCGCGATCAGGACCCTTGGGGGAACAAGAATCGTGGTGGCCGTGATCAAGGGCCGCCTGATCTCGATGAAGTCTTTGCGAAGCTGAGTCGTAAGTTTGGTGGTATTTTTGGGAACAAGCGTGGACCTTCTAGCGGCGGCGGTGCTGTCGGCTTAGGGGTCATCGCTGTGATCGCAGCTGCGATCTGGGGATTCTCTGGTTTTTACACCGTCGGCGAAGCCGAGCGTGGTGTGGTGCTGCGATTCGGAAAATTCTATGAGATGGTTGATCCAGGTCTGAACTGGAAGCCGACTTTCATTGATGATGTTGAACTCGTGAACGTTCAGGCGATTCGCTCGCTGCGCAGCTCAGGTCTGATGCTGACAAAAGACGAAAACGTGCTGAAAGTTGAAATGGAAGTTCAGTATAAAGTTTCGGATGCGCAAAAGTATCTGTTTAGCGTGACCAACGCCGATGACAGTCTGCGTCAGGCCACGGATTCTGCACTGCGTGCGGTGATTGGTGATTCCACCATGGATGAAGCATTGACTCGTGGCCGTCAGACCATTCGTGCAAATACTCAAACGGACATCGATAAAATTATCGATAAGTACGATATGGGGATCCTGGTTGTTGATGTGAACTTCCAGTCGGCACGTCCGCCGGAAGCAGTGAAAGACGCATTTGATGATGCGATTGCTGCCCGAGAGGATGAAGAGCGTTTTGTCCGTGAAGCGGAAGCTTACAGCAACGACATTCTGCCAAAAGCAACTGGTCGTGCTGAGCGTTTGAAGAAAGAAGCTGAAGGGTACACCGAGCGTGTCGTTAATGGTGCACTGGGTGAAGTCGCTCAGTTTGAGAAGCTCCTGCCAGAGTATCAGGCTGCAAAAGATGTCACGCGTACGCGATTGTATCTGGATACTATGGAGCGTGTTTACAGCAACACGAGCAAAGTGATGGTGGATTCAAACGCGGGTGGCGGTAACTTGTTCTATCTGCCGCTGGATAAACTGATGAATCAGACTGAGCAGGGTAGCAAGAAGACAATGCCGTCCAACACCTATGGTATTGAGCTTGAAAAGTCTGAAGAAGCATCGTCATCTTCGGTGGCACCTCGTGCTGACACTGGTCGTCAGGGGAGATATTAATTATGCGTAAGTTAATTATCCCGCTCGTGGTCATTCTCATCGCAGTGGTGTTGATGTCCGTCTTCGTGGTGAAGGAAGGTGAGCGTGGTATCGTGGTTCGCTTTGGTCGAATCATCAAAGATGACACAGCCAATATGGCGCGCGTTTATGAGCCGGGCCTGCACTTTAAAGTGCCGGTGTTTGACCGGGTTCGTACCCTGGACGCCCGTATCCAGACCATGGATGATCAGGCCGACCGCTTTGTAACGTCTGAGAAAAAAGACGTGATCATTGATACCTATGTGAAGTGGCGGATTCAGGACTTCGGGCAGTACTATCTGGCAACGGGTGGCGGCAATACCGCGACTGCAGAAGGTCTGTTGAAGCGGAAAGTGGTCGACAGCCTGCGTGCTCAGATTGGTTCGAAAGAGATCAAACAGATCGTCTCCGGCCCGGATCGTGGCAACAGTGTTGATGCAGATGTGGCTCCTTCCGACGAAAGTGTCGCGATCGCTTCGGAAATTGTCGAAGAAGTAGCACCGAAGAAAGCACTGGAAGGTGAGCGAGACAAGATCATGGAAGATGTGCTGGCGGAAACGCAGATTAGTGCCCGTGATCTGGGCATTGAAGTGGTTGATTTCCGGATGAAGAAAATCAATTTGCCGGATGAAATCAGCGAATCCATCTACCGCCGGATGCGTGCTGAGCGTGAGTCGGTTGCCCGTAAGCACCGCTCTCAGGGCCGTGAAAAAGCTGAAGTTATTCGTGCGCAGTCCGAGCTGGAAGTTGCGAAGATTATTACTGAAGCAGAGCGTGTTGCCCGGATTCAGCGTGGTGATGCTGAAGCAAAAGCTGCAGATATTTACGCAACAGCATTCAACAAAGATCCAGAGTTCTACAACTTCCTGCGTTCTCTGAAAGCCTATGAGAATAGCTTCAGCTCGAAACAGGATATTCTGGTCGTGGATCCGAACAGCGATTTCTTCAAATATATGAAGGAGTCAAACAGCGTGAATTAACACCTGTTGGACTGAACAGAAAGACAAGGCTTCGGCCTTGTCTTTTTTTTGCCTGCGATTCGAGGGCGTTCCCATACAAGGAAATGAGAGATGACTGTATTTTGGCTTGCCTTCGGGCTGGTTCTGATTCTGGAAGGTCTGGGCCCTTTACTGGCACCCAGAGGCTGGCGCGAGATGGTGCGTCAGCTCAGTCAGCAAGATGACGTCAACCTGCGTCGGATTGGTGGCTGTTTAGTGGTCGCTGGTGTCGTGATTGCTTATATCATGTACAGCCGACTGTAAATCTTCACGAAAGGGATTCGTGAACCATGCCTTAGGAATTTTCTGGCTCATGGTCAAAAAATGACTGCAAGCAAAATTGGAAGGTGCTAGAATCCATTTTTAACTACTGATAGACGAAGAAAGATGGCAAACAATGTAGTCGTTCTCGGCACCCAGTGGGGTGACGAAGGTAAGGGCAAGATCGTTGATCTGCTGACTGAAGATGCACAGTATGTAGTTCGCTACCAAGGTGGCCATAACGCGGGTCATACCCTTGTCATTGATGGTGAAAAAACTGTCCTGCACTTAATCCCTTCAGGCATTCTGCGTAACAACGTGAAATGCATTATCGGTAACGGTGTCGTCCTTTCTCCTGATGCACTGCTAAAAGAAATGGAACCACTGGAAGCCCGTGGTATTCCGGTTCGCGAGCGTCTATTCCTGTCAGAAGCTTGTCCGCTAATTCTTCCGTACCACATCGCTCTGGATCAGGCGCGTGAACTGGCGCGTGGTAAGAAAGCGATTGGTACCACTGGTCGTGGTATCGGCCCTGCCTATGAAGATAAAGTCGCACGTCGTGGCCTGCGTGTTGGCGACCTGTTCGACAAAGAAGCATTTGCCGAGAAGCTTAAGGAAGTCATGGCTTACCATAACTTCCAGCTGGAGCACTATTTTAATGCTGAGCCTGTCAGCTACGACGAAGTGCTGGAAAATGTCATGGCTCAGGCTGACATTCTGACTTCTATGGTCATTGATGTGACTCAGGAGTTGGATGATGCGCGTAAGCGTGGTGATAAGATCATGTTCGAAGGTGCTCAGGGCACATTGCTGGACATCGACCACGGTACTTACCCGTACGTAACGTCTTCAAACACCACAGCTGGTGGCGTTGCTGCAGGTTCTGGTTTTGGTCCGCGTTACCTGGGCTACATTCTGGGAATTGCGAAAGCTTACTGTACTCGTGTCGGTGCAGGCCCGTTCCCGACCGAGCTGGATGACGCGATTGGTGAGCATCTGGGCGTGAAAGGAAACGAGTTTGGTGCGACCACAGGTCGTAAACGTCGTTGTGGCTGGTTTGATGCAGTCGCGATGCGTCGTGCGGTTCAAATCAACTCCGTAACGGGTTTCTGTCTGACCAAGCTGGACGTGCTGGATGGTCTGGAAGAACTCAAGATCTGTACTGGCTACAAAATGCCTGACGGTAAGATCCTGACTGTTTCTCCAATGGCTGCGGATGCATTTGAAAACATCGAGCCAATCTATGAAACCATGCCTGGCTGGAGTGAAAATACTTTCGGTGTGAAAACACTGGATGAGCTGCCACAGGCAGCGCTGAATTACATTGCACGTCTGGAAGAACTGACGGGTGTGCCAATTGATCTGATCTCAACGGGTCCAGACCGTAACGAGACGATTATCAAGGTTCACCCATACGCGGGCTAATCGCCCAGTGAGTTGACCTGATGCTCAAAAGCCAACCGAAAGGTTGGCTTTTTGTTTTCCGCTTTCTTAAATTTTGTCTAAAGTCTGATGCATGCCAGCCGATAGACTTCATACTGCCGTCAGACCCTCAGTTGTCGTGAACAGGGGATGCGGTCGTGTCGTCTGATGTATCAATCAATAGAGAGAGCGGGATGTTTCTGCGAGCAGTGGTGCTTTCAGCCTGTCTGGCAGTGATGCCAGCGCAAGCGATTACAGATGTTGGAGATGCTGTGCCTTTGTATTCAGAGGCGGAATTGATCCATCTGTTTGAAGGCAACCAGCAGTTGCAGCGCGTCAGAGCGGATGACTGTCAGTTGGTTCAGGACATTGAAGCCCGTGCCGAACGGGTTGAATCACCGGCTTATCAATTTCTGTATGGTGATATGCTGGCCTGGGGGGTCTGCGTGAGCCGGGATGTTGAGCTGGGTCTGTACTACATGGAAACAGCAGCGCGTCAGGGACTGCCGTCCGCATTGGAACAACTGGGTCGCTACTACGCCAGAGGTACGCTGGTACAGCAGGATCAGGAACGAGCGATTCCTTATCTGCGTGAAGCCGCATCAATGGGCGATTTACGCGCCCGGATTCAGCTGGCAGAGTTGTTGCTGAAAGATTTTGGCAGCCCGAGAGATTATGAAGATGCCTATCGCTGGCTGTATCAGACCGCCACGGCAGACCGTCAGGTACATCAAAAGATCACCAAGCTTCGTGGCCGTTTAGAGCAGCGGATGCCTTCAAATGTCATCGCTCGCGCCAAACGTCGCGAAAGCTTCTGGTAACCTTCCTCTGACCGCAGCAGATGATGGCTGCGGTATCTTTTCATGCAGTTAGCGCTTAGAATGTGATCTGAGCGGCACTCTTTTTGTCGCGTAGCCGAGGCTGCCAGATACCAGCAGCACGCCTGAAAATCATGCAAGTGACTGATTTTCTCGCAGACAACGAATTCTTTTATTGGAGTGGATCTTGATCTGCTCCCCACTAATTAATGACGGCAGGGATATACTTAAGGTTATCTGGCTGCCAATACGGATGATTTTATGTCCAAAGGTACAACTGATTTACCTGTCGATCCTTTCCGTGAGCGGGAAGCTCAAAATTACGAAAACCCAATTCCAAGCCGCGAATTTATCCTGGAAGTGATTCGTGGCTTCAGTACGCCGGTGAACCGGGATCAGCTGTTTGCTGAAATGAAGTTATCAGGTGAAGACCAGTATGAAGGGCTGCGTCGCCGTTTACGGGCGATGGAGCGTGATGGTCAGCTGGTCTATACCCGACGCCAGTGTTATGCCCTGCCGGAGCGACTGGATCTGATCAAAGGCCATGTGATTGGCCATAAAGATGGGTTTGGATTCCTGCGTCCGGAAGGCAGCGGAATGGCCCGTCAGGATGATTTACTGTTGCCGCAGCATCAGATGCGTGGCGTGATCCATGGGGACTACGTCCTGGTTCAGGTGGCTGGCGTAGATAAGCGCGGTCGTCGAGAAGGACGGATTGTCCGCGTGTTGCAGGAATACAGCGGCCAGATTGTCGGCCGCTATTTTATTGAAGACGGTATGGGCTTTGTCGTGCCGGATGATTCGCGTATCGCACAAGATATCGTGATCCCGCAGGATGCCCGGATGGGTTCCCGGATGGGGAACGTGGTGGTGGTTGAAATCACCCAGCGGGCGACTCGTCAGTACAATGCGGTTGGTAAAATTGTTGAAGTCCTGGGCGAGAATATGGCGCCGGGGATGGAAATTGAAATTGCATTGCGCACCTATGATATTCCGCATGTCTGGCCGCACGACGTCGAGAAACAGGTGTCGACACTGAGCGAAGAAGTACCGGAAGAAGCCAAGAAAGGCCGGGTCGATCTGCGCGATTTGCCGTTGGTCACCATTGACGGTGAAGACGCCCGCGACTTTGATGATGCCGTTTACTGTGAGAAGAAAAAATCCGGTGGCTGGCGTCTGTGGGTTGCCATTGCGGACGTCAGCTATTACGTGCGTCCGGATTCAGCTCTGGATAAAGAAGCGATTCAGCGCGGAAACTCAGTTTATTTCCCGTCTCAGGTGATCCCGATGTTGCCTGAAGTACTGTCGAACGGGCTGTGCTCTCTCAACCCACAGGTCGACCGGTTGTGCATGGTGTGCGAGATGACGATCTCTGCAGCAGGTAAGCTGTCGGGTTACAAGCATTACGAAGCCGTGATGAATTCTCATGCGCGCCTGACGTATACCAAGGTCAGCAAGATGCTGGAAGGCGATGAAGACCTGCGCCAGCGTTATGCGCCTTTGGTTCCACACCTGGAAGAGCTGCACAACATGTACAAGGTGCTCAAGCAGTCGCGGGAAGAGCGTGGTGCAATTGAGTTTGAAACCGTAGAGACGCAATTCATCTTCAATGCGGACCGGAAAATTGATCGCATTGTGCCAGCAGAGCGGAACGACGCCCATAAGATCATCGAAGAATGTATGATCCTGGCAAATGTGGCCTCGGCCAAGCTGGTGGAAAAAGCCAAAGAGCCTGCCCTGTACCGTGTGCACGATACTCCGGGCGAAGAGCGTCTGACCGGGTTCCGGGATTTCCTGGGTGAACTGGGTCTGAATCTGACCGGTGGACTGACACCAGCACCAAGCGATTACGCGCATCTGGCCGCTGCCATTCAGAACCGTCTGGACAAAGAACTGATCCAGACCATGCTGTTGCGTTCGATGAAGCAGGCGGTTTATCAGGCAGACAACATCGGTCACTTTGGTCTGGCGCTGAATTCATACGCCCACTTTACCTCACCCATCCGCCGTTATCCGGATCTGGCGTTGCATCGTGCAATCAAGTATTTGATTGCGAAAGAAAACGGCACGAATAAAGATCGCTGGACACCGACCGGCGGCTATCATTATTCCTTTGATGATATGGATGTGCTGGGCGAACAGTGCTCCATGACAGAGCGCCGAGCCGATGATGCAACCCGTGATGTGGCCGACTGGCTCAAGTGTGAATATATGCAGGACCACGTCGGTGATGAATTTGACGGGGTGATCGCCAATGTGACCGGCTTTGGTTTCTTTGTACGGCTCAATGAGCTGAACATTGACGGCTTGGTGCATATTTCGAATCTGGATAATGACTACTATCAGTTTGACCCGATTGGTCAGCGACTGGTGGGGGATGCATCCGGGAAGATCTACCGTCTGGGTGATGCCGTACAAGTGAAGGTGGCGGCAATCAATCTTAACGATCGCCAGATTGATTTTGAACTGGTGGGCGGTGGCCGGCAGGTTCGCCGGAAAGGCAAAACAGCTCAGACCCGAGAGAAGCAACAGCGGATGAGGAAAGCGGAAGGGTTGAAGCGTCAGAACCTGAAAGTATTCCGGGTTGAAGACGGTGAGGCCCAGCAGGAGCACCGGGCGGAAGCAAAAAAAGAGCGCAGCTCCGTGCGTCAGCAACTGAAATCGGGTATGGTGCCGCGGCCGGACAGTGAAGACGGTAAGAAAGACAAGAAAGACAAGAAAAAAGATAAGGCGAAAAAGAAATCGGTCAAAGCGCGCAAGCAGCGGGCCGGTAAGAAAGAACGAGCGGCGAAGAAGAAAAAATAATGCGTAATGATATGATTTTCGGCATTCATGCCGTGAGCGCAGTGCTGGGTTCCGACCCGGCACGTTTCATTGAAGTCTTTGTGCTGAAAGGCCGTCAGGACGAGCGTTTGCTGCCGCTGCTCAATGAGCTGCAGCGTCTGGGCGTGACGATTCAGCAAACGGGCCGTAAAGCGCTGGATGACAAAGCTGATGGCGGCAGTCATCAGGGGATTGTGGCCCGTGTGAAGCCGGGTAAGCAGTACAACGAAAACGATCTGGATGACATTGTGTCTCAGAGCGAGAATCCGTTATTACTGGTGCTTGACGGCGTGACCGATCCTCATAACCTTGGCGCTTGCCTGCGTAATGCAGATGCTGCCGGTGTTGCCGCCGTGATTGTACCCAAGGATCGGGCTGCACAACTGAACGCCACCGCCTCGAAAGTTGCCTGTGGGGCGGCAGAAGTGGTGCCTTTGATTCGGGTGACGAATCTGGCTCGTACCCTGCGGGCGCTGCAGGAAAAAGGTGTCTGGGTGGTCGGGACCGCCGGTGAAGCCACGCATGATGTGTTTCAGAGCAAACTGACCGGGCCATTAGCCATTGTGATGGGTGCTGAAGGGGAAGGCATGCGTCGTCTGACCCGTGAAACCTGTGACGATCTGATTAAAATCCCGATGGCTGGTTCTGTCTCCAGCCTGAATGTTTCCGTGGCGACCGGTATCTGCCTGTTTGAGGCCGTGCGCCAGCGTCAGGGATAATCGAGTCTCAGTGCACGCCGTGCCTGACTGCCAGCTGAAACGCCACCCAATTGGGTGGCGTTTTCTATGGGATAGAAAAAGATCGCTGATTGTCGCCTGGCAGCCACAGTTTTAGTTGCGCTTGTCGGTGTAATTCTGTACTATCTCGCGCCTAAATTCTCGGTTTTATACCCTTAGTTCCTTGCTTCCCCAGGATAACCGAGCCGAACAGGGAAGCTGAATAATCCGTAAGGAGCAACAAATGCGTCATTACGAAATCGTATTTATGGTGCACCCTGATCAAAGCGAGCAAGTTGCTGGCATGGTCGAGCGTTACACTGGTGCTATCAAAGATTCTGGCGGTCAGATCCACCGTCTGGAAGATTGGGGCCGTCGTCAACTGGCTTACCCAATCAACAAACTGCACAAAGCTCACTACGTTCTGATGAACGTTGAAGCAGAGCAGTCTGTTATCGACGAGCTGGAGTCTAACTTCCGCTTCAACGACGCTGTGATCCGTAACATGATCATGCGCACTAAAGGCGCTATCACTGAGCCATCTCCAATGATGAAGGCTAAAGAAGAGCGTGCCCCACGTCGTGAAGAGCGTGCAGAAGCACAATCTGAAGACGAAGCTGCAGCTGAGTAATCATTGAATGACCAATCGTCTGGAGTTGTCTGGCACCATTGCCAAGCATCCCAAACGAAGTCAGTCCCCGGCCGGCGTACCTCATTGTCACTTTGTGCTTGAGCATCGTTCCAGTCAGGTGGAAGCGGGCTTACCCCGTCAGGTGTATTGTTACATCAACGTGGTAGTCAGCGGCAAAGGTCAGCAAATACTCACTCAAGATTTAGCTGTCGGAAGCAACATTCAAGCCGGGGGATTCATCTCGTGGCAAACCGGCCGGAATGGCATTGGTAAGTTAGTGTTGCACGCCGATCACATTGAAAAAATTTAGTTCAGGAGATAAGCCCATGGCACGTTTCTTCCGTCGTCGTAAATTCTGCCGTTTTACTGCAGAAGGCGTACAAGAGATTGACTACAAAGACGTAGCAACTCTGAAAAACTACATCACTGAAGCTGGTAAAATCGTACCAAGCCGTATCACCGGTACTCGTGCGAAGTACCAGCGTCAGCTGGCACGCGCTATCAAGCGTTCACGTTACCTGGCTCTGCTGCCATACACTGACAAGCATCAGTAATTGGCCGGTTTCATTAAGTTTAAGAGGACAAGATAATGCAAGTTATTCTACTTGATAAAATCGGTAACCTGGGCAGCCTTGGTGATCAGGTAAGCGTTAAAGCTGGTTATGCTCGTAACTTCCTGATCCCTCAGGGGAAAGCGGTTATGGCGACTAAAGCGAACGTTGAAGTGTTCGAAGCACGTCGTGCTGAGCTGGAAGCAAAAGTTGCTGAGCAACTGTCTGCTGCTCAAGCGCGCGCTGAGAAAGTTAGCGCTCTGGAAGCAGTTGTGATTGCTTCTAAAGCGGGTGACGAAGGTAAACTGTTCGGTTCTATCGGTACGCGTGACATCGCTGACGCTGTGACTGCAGCTGGCGTTGAAGTAGCGAAGAGCGAAGTACGTCTGCCAGAAGGTGCACTGCGCACAACTGGCGAATTCGAGATCAGCCTGCAGCTGCACTCTGACGTATTCGCAACCGTAAACGTGAACGTTGTTGCTGCTGAGTAATCAGTCGTAATTTCGTCCATAAAAAAACCAGCCTCCGGGCTGGTTTTTTTGTCTCTGAAGCCCGGTAAAACGTGGCAGAAGAGACGGCTTAGTATTGGAACAGCAGATTAATGGTCATGGTGCCATCGCGTTTTTGCAGGCCGTCCGGTACCCAGCTGTTCAGCTTTTGAGTATTACTGAGTTTAATGGCGATGTGCTCTGAGATCGCACTGGTCATCGAGACCTGACTTTCCAGTGTGCTGTTGCTGTTTCCTGCAATGCCAGTCAGCTTAAAGCTGAGTTCGACATCTTTTGATGGCTTCCAGATCATTCGGGTACTGCCCCGCAGGATCAGTTCATCGACCGTTTCCGGCACGATGATGTCATCATCATCAATCTCGTCGATATTGGGTTCCTGATGGCGATAACCCGGTCCCGCTTCGACTTCCATCAGCAAGTTTTCCAGCCGGAATACCCGGTAACCAATACCGGTCGCCAGGGTGAAATCTTTGAAATACGGGCCATACTTATCGTCGATGTAGCTGGTGTTGCCCAGAACATAAGCACGTTCGTTAATAATGAAGTCGCTTTGCAGCTCCATCTGGCCTTTGCGTTTCTCTTCTTCACCATCCTCTTCGGCCAGCAGATACTTGGCTTCGACCTGTTGGCGGAACTGATCTTTTACATAGGTCAGACCCAAACGGGTATTGAGTGATTTAGTATTAGAATTGCCGGAGAGCGACTGATACCCCAGTTCCAGTTCACTGGTCCAGGGGGATGTGATGGGCGGTAGTTCAGGTACATCCTCAGCACTGGCATGGGGAGCCAGAAGCAGACCTGCAGTCATCGCTGAAAGCAGTATGCAAGATTTTGCCAAGTGTCCTCCCAACGACTGACACAAGAAATGACAACTGGCACACAAAAAAAGTGCGGATCAGCATAAGCGCGCAGTCTAGCCTAAAAATGTCAGCGAATCGTCAGGATGTCAGGGGATTCGGCATATATTTTCCTGAACTGCCGTAAGATTAGGCAGGGTGAATATTTGCGGGTCTTTTTTGACGCGACGGCTGCCTGCTGGCAAGGATGTTCAGGTATACTAACCGACCGGATTCAGTTCAATCGTGCAAGTGGTTATGGCAGAAAACAGTAAATCCAATCGAGCAAGAGACAGTCAGATGGACGCCATCAAGATGCCGCCTCATTCTCTGGAAGCAGAGCAGTCGGTCCTTGGCGGTCTGTTGCTGGATAATGAGCGCTGGGACAGCGTCGCCGAAAAAGTCGTCTCGCGAGACTTCTACAGTCGTCCGCACCGGATGATTTTTGAAGCCGCTGCCGGGCTGCTGGAATCAGGTCAGCCTTTGGATCTGATTACGCTGTCGGAGCGGTTGGAACAGCTGGATCAACTGGATGATGTCGGCGGTTTTGCGTATCTGGCTGAGCTGGCAAAAAATACGCCTTCTGCGGCAAACATTATTGCCTATACCGACATTGTGCGTGAGCGCGCGCTGATACGCGACATGATCGGCGTGGCGAATGAAATTGCGGATGCAGGTTATGATCCGCAGGGCCGTACCAGTGAAGAATTGCTGGATATGGCAGAAAGTAAGGTGTTTGCCATTGCCGAACAGCGGACCAATGAGAATGAAGGTCCGCAGAATGTCGATTCCATTCTTGAGAAGACGTTGGAGCGGATTGAGCTGCTCTACCAGTCGCCACAGGATGGTGTAACCGGGGTTTCAACTGGTTTTACCGATCTGAATAAGAAAACCGCCGGTCTGCAAGGCTCGGATTTGATCATCGTGGCGGCCCGTCCGTCGATGGGTAAAACCACCTTTGCGATGAACCTGTGTGAAAATGCCGCGATGGAGCAGGAAAAGCCAGTGCTGATCTTCTCACTGGAGATGCCCGCGGAACAAATCATGATGCGTATGCTGGCGTCGCTGTCTCGGGTGGATCAGACCAAAATCCGGACCGGCCAGCTGGACGACGAGGACTGGGCACGGATCTCGTCGACCATGGGCATCCTGATGGAAAAGAAAAACATGTACATCGATGACAGCTCGGGTCTGACACCGACAGAAGTTCGCTCCCGTGCCCGTCGTATCGCCCGGGATCATGGCGGACTCAGCCTCATCATGGTCGACTACCTGCAGCTGATGCGTGTACCGGGACTGCAGGATAACCGGACCCTGGAGATTGCTGAAATCTCCCGCTCCCTCAAAGCACTGGCGAAAGAGCTGAATGTGCCCGTGGTTGCGCTGTCGCAGCTGAACCGATCGCTGGAGCAGCGGGCCGATAAACGCCCGGTGAACTCGGACTTGCGTGAATCCGGTGCCATCGAGCAGGATGCGGACTTGATCATGTTCATTTACCGTGATGAGGTATATCACGAAGACAGTGCACTCAAAGGCATTGCAGAAATCATCATCGGTAAACAGCGTAATGGTCCGATTGGATCCGTGCGTCTCACCTTCCAGGGCCAGTTCTCCCGTTTCGATAACTATGCCGGCCCGGCTTTTGATGATGAGTATTAATCTCTCCCAGCAGTAGGAAAAAGAATGAAAGCCGCGACCGCCTATATTGATCTTCAGGCCCTGCGCCATAATGTCAGTCTGCTCAGACAGCAGACGCCAGGCTGTAAGTTGCTCGCCATGGTCAAAGCCAATGGCTATGGGCATGGTTTGGCGCAGGTGGCAGCGGGACTGCCGGATGTGGACGGATTCGGTGTTGCTCGTATTGAAGAAGCGCTGTCACTGCGGGCGGGCGGGGTGGTGAAGCCCATTTTGCTGATGGAAGGCTTTTACTGTCCAACCGATTTGCCGGTGCTGGTGACCAATAATATTCAAACCGTGGTCCACACGCTGGAACAACTGGAAGCGCTGGAACAGGCGACACTGGATACACCGGTGAAAGTCTGGCTGAAAATCGACAGCGGGATGCACCGTCTGGGTGTTCGGCCGGAAGAGTTTCAGCAGTTTGTCGAACGTTTACATGCCAGTCCGAATGTCGCGCAGCCGTTGCGTTATCTCAGCCATTTTGCCTGCGCCGATGAGCTGGACAGCCCGGTGACAGACACGCAGATCCAGTCTTTCCTGACTCTGACACAAGGCTGCCGCGGCGAGCGTTCGCTGGCAAACTCTGCCGGGATTCTGGCCTGGCCGGACAGTCATCTCGACTGGATTCGTCCGGGCATCATCATGTATGGAATTTCTCCGTTTGCAGAAGAAAGCCACTCGGCGGCATCTTTCGGGATGACGCCTGTGATGACGCTGACTTCCAGTGTGATTGCCGTGCGGACCCTGAAGCAGGGGGAATCCGTGGGGTATGGCTGCACCTGGGTGAGTGAGCGTGATACTAAAATTGGCGTGGTGGCGATTGGTTATGGCGATGGTTATCCGCGCACAGCACCTAACGGAACGCCTGTACTCATCAATGGCCGACTGGTGCCGATTGCCGGTCGGGTGTCGATGGATATGATGACGGTTGATCTGGGGCCGGATGCTCCGGATCAAGTCGGTGATGAAGCCATTCTCTGGGGACAGGGATTGCCTGCGGAAGTGGTGGCGGCCCACGTGGGCACCATTGCTTACGAGCTGGTGACCAAACTGACTTCCCGGGTTGCAATGGCTTATCGGTGAGGAGGCGTCGGATGACAAGGAAGCACATCAAGCGTCAACCCGATCTCCAACCTCTGCAAGGTGTATTACGACAAGCCGCGGCGATTGCTGCGGCTTGTTTGTTTTCGGTGGGTATTCATGCTGCGGATGATGGCGTCAAAGTGAATACAGGCCAATATGAAGCCGATGGTGAGCTGAGCTGGGCGAAGGATTATGCCGTGGTCCCGTTTGCTTTTTATACCGATAATTTTGGCTTTGCGGTGGGCATGGCCGGTGTGGTGAAAGGGGCCTTTCAGCCGCAGGCATCTCTGTTTGGTGCTGGGGTCAAAGGCAGCAGCGGGACTTGGCTGACGTATTTCAGGGGAGATAACTTCCGCCTGAATGAACAGAGTCGCTGGTTGTTCGGGGCAGAAATCTACAATGCTGATTTTCAGGACACAGATTTCTATCTCGGCGAGGCAGCCGGTAATGATTCCACCCGGCAAGATGCGCTCAACACAAATGCTCAGGATGCCCGCTATCGGTTATTCGCCCGATATATTTTTCCACTCGGCTCTGCCACAAGTCATCCGTTAGCCGCACTGGCGCTCAAGCGGCCACTGACGGGCAGTACGCCTTGGGACAGCGGTATCACTTCTCTGGAATTCCGTCCTTTTTATCAAAGCCGCCGATTTGAAGATCGTCATGCGTTACCCCCCACTGAATTTTCAGAAACAGAGGAAGTCTGGGCGCTGGAAACACGGCTGGAGTGGGACAACCTCAATAATGAACATAATCCCAGCGAGGGCTCACACAGTTTGCTGACTGTGACGGCTGATCCCGGCAGTTCTGCGCGGGAAAGCTGGTGGCAGTGGGAGCTGAGTCAGAGCTGGTTCTGGGATATGGGACCCGCCGGTGACTGGTTCGATCAGCAAGTCATTGCGTTCAATGCCTATCTGTCGGATGTGCCCAGCTGGAATGACAGCGAACAGGCTCAGGGGGAAACGCGCTATCACCGGCCGCCGGAGTTTGCCCGGGCGAGTCTGGGAGGATTGTTTCGCTTGCGCAGCTATCCGGGCGGCCGCTTCAGCGACCGTAGTGCACTGAGCTACAGCCTGGAATATCGTGTCATGCCGGAGTGGCAACCCTTGAGTGGCTGGCCAGTGTTCGAATGGTATGACGTGCCCTGGTGGCAGTGGGTCGTTTTCGGAGATTTGGGCCGGGTGGCGGGTGAGTTCGATCTGAAGACTCTGAATCAGGAGATGCGCTGGAGTACGGGGGGCGCGGTACGGTTTCAGGTGGAAGGGATCGTGGTGCGCGCAGAAATGGCCTGGGGAGAAGAAGAAAGCAGTTTTAACGTCATGGTGAATCAGCCGTTCTGAAGGCGGTGCTTCAGTAAACTCGGTCATGTTCGTCCTCTTTGTGAAGAGACAGCCCTAACCCTCCCCTTGCCAAGGGGAGGGAAAACGGAAGACTTGCAGCAAACTCAATCAGTCCCTCCCCCTTTTCAAGGGGGAGGCTAGGCGGGAGTATTCATCCAAATCAGAAGCCGCGCAGTTGGATCCGGCGCAGGAATTCGGTCATGACGCGGTCGTAGAGCAGATCACCCAGGAAGGCGTCTTCCACGCGGTGGTCAATACTCGGGTTGTCATTGATCTCAATCACCACCACCTGGCCATTCACTTCTTTCAGATCGACGCCGTACAGGCCGGAACCTATCTGGTTGGCGGCTTTGAGCGCCACATCAATCACGTTCTTCGGCACTTGTTTCAGATCCAGCGTTTCAAAGCCGCCGGAGCTGACCCGGCCGCTGTTGTGGTGCTGGTAAATCTGCCAGTGGCCGCGGCTCATGAAATACTTACAGGCAAACAGTGGCTGACGGTTGATCACCCCAATCCGCCAGTCGAAATCGGTCGGCAGAAATTCCTGCGCCAGAATCAGCGTACTGCGGGCAAAGAGTGTATCCATTTGCGTCAGCAGTTCGTCGCGGTTTTTCACCTTGACCACGCCCACCGAGAAGGCACCATCCGGCACTTTCAGCACCATCGGGTAGCCGATTTCGTTCTCGGCCTGATCCAGCCAGCCGGGGTCGAAACTTTTCAGCACCGCACTTTTCGGGGTCGGCACCTTATGTAAACGTAGCAGCTCGGTCAGGAACACCTTGTTGGTGCACTTCATGATGGATTCCGGATCATCCATCACCACCAGTCCCAGCTTCTCGGCTGTTTTCGCGAACCGGTAGGTGAAATTACCGATGTTGGTGGTGGCGCGGATAAACAGACCGTCAAATTCACCCAGCCGTGACAAATCATCCGGCGTGATGGTTTGCAGGCGCATGCCCAGCCGCTTGGCTGCTTTTTTGAAGTTGCTCAGTGCCGTGCTGTCGGATGGAGGCATCTTCTCGTTCGGATCAATCAGCAGCGCCAGATCATAACGGGCATTTTTGTTTGGTTTTGGCGATCGCCAGACCTTGTTCGAAAAGCGCTCCAGGGCCTCTGCAAACAAATCCTGTTCCGGATCAGTCAGATCCTGAAAAGGATAGGGAGTGATCTGATCCACCTGCCAGTGGGCGTCTGAACGGCGAATGGTGACTTTAATGACAGGCACCATGAAATGTTCGAACAGGCGGCGGGCTATTTTCTCAAAGCCCGGCACCTTGGACTGACCAAAATAAATTTTTTCTTCTAACTGTTCTCCCGGTGACAGCAACTGACTGGCAAATGCCTTTTCCAGTTGGTCTGATGGTACCGACAACAAAAAAGGCTGAGACAAATCATTGATTGTCATCACCCTTGGAATCACCCGGTGTCCGCGCGCTTCCGCCATCAGCGAGCAGTAATAGCCGCTGCTCATGTAGCCGTAGTCACGACACAGATTGATAACCTGAGTGGTTTTGTTTTCACAAAAAGCACCCTGCTGTAAATATGTGTCTACAGTGACAACCCTGTCGGAGGGAAAGTACTGCCGCCAGTCACTGTCGTTGTCGGTAATAATGAGGACTTTAGTCATCTTATTGTTCACCTATAGCCTTACGGCTAATTTTGGGATTAAATCGAACCAGTCCACTCAAGCGTGAATCAGTCCATGATAGTCCGAATTGCACAGCTTTATGATCTAGCCAGTTTAAATACTCTTGAGGCTCAGCTGTTTGACGGTGATCGAATTTCGCCCCGTCAGATGCGGCGGTTTATTGTATCGCCTCAGAGTGTGTTGTTTGTCGCGGAAGATGAAGGCCGCATTGCTGGTTACGGGCTGGTGTTGTTTCACCGCGGTACCCAGTTGGCACGGTTGTATTCCCTCGCCGTCGATCCCGTTTACCGAGGCAGGCACATTGCCCAGCAGTTGCTTTCTGCATGTGAAGCGGCGGCATTGGCAAACGGTTTCAATACATTAAGGCTGGAAGTGCGGAATGACAATGTCGCTGCGCGAAATCTCTATGAAAAATGCGGATATAAACCATTAAAAGTTTTAATCCATTATTACGACGATCTGGCGGATGGACTCCGGATGCAAAAGCGTCTGAGCCCGATAGAAGCCAAGCATTTGTTGCCGTTGCCTTTGTATGTTCAGACCACCCCATTTACCTGCGGACCCGCGTGTCTGATGATGAGTCTGGCGTATGTGGATCCGCAGGTGCAGCCCAGCCGTCAGTTAGAGATGCAACTGTGGCGGGAAGCCACCACCATTTTTATGGCATCCGGCCATGGCGGGTGCAGCGGTCACGGTCTGGCACTGGCGGCATCTCGCCGGGGGTGTAAGGTTGAGCTCTGGACTCAGTCGTTATCCACGCCTTTTATTGACAGTGTGCGGGATCCGAAAAAGAAAGACATTATTGAATTGGTGCATCAGGATTTCTGTCAGCAGCTGGATGCGGCCAGCATTCCTGTGGTGGATGCGATGCCGACGGTCGAACAGGTTGAAAATTGGCTCAAGCAGGGATATTGCCTGCTGATGCTGATCAGCACTTATCGGTTTAATGGCAGCAAAGAGCCGCACTGGATTGTGCTGAGCGGGGTCAGTGAGCAGTTCTTTTTCTTTCATGACCCTTATGCGGAAGATGAAACAGATATCGGCCACCGGGCTCATATTCCGCTCAACAAGGCTGGGTTGAGTCAGGTACTGGGTTTCGGCCGTCAGAAACACACGGCGTGTGTGGTGATTCATCCCTGAACTTCAGCGATGCAGAATTCGGGTGACAGAAAAAGCCGCAGCTGCGGCTTTTTCTGTGCCTGATTTGCTGTTTCCACCAGAGCAGGATGGGGATGTGTCGTCAGATGGTGTGACTCTTTCCTTCTCACATCCCGAATGGGAATTGTTGCATATCTTCCTGTAGTGTTGCGCGGACCGGTCCCAGCGCTTTCGCGTAGGCTAACAGCGATTTGACGGTATACCGTGCCCGGCTGTCGAACTGTTCGTCACTGACTGCTTTGTCGGACACCAGAAGGCTTTCGCAGTGACGGAAAATCAAATGATCCGGGATAAAGCAAGCGTGATTGTTTTTACTGCCGGTCATCCGCAGTTCACTGATCGGATAAACGCCGTTCACGCTTGCGGAAACACTGGCGAGCAGTACAGGTTTATGGCCCAACTCTTCCGAAGTACACAGCATCAGGAAGTTCTTGAGGGCTGGCGTCACCATGCCATGCCATTCAGGCGTGATTAGCACAATAGCATCAGACTGTTTCAGCGCTGCTGCGAGGGTTCTCCAGTCATGCCATTCTTCACTGGCATTCCAGACGCCCTCATTCCACATCGGAAAATCAAGTGTACTCAAATCCATGATGTTCGCGTCCTGGAAGCCTTCTTGACAAGCCAGATGCTGTAAATAGGTTGCGGCTTTCAGGCTGTATGAGTTCTTGCGGTGACTTCCTGAAATAATGCTGAGTTTCATCGTTTTTTCCTTATGGCAGTGCGGTTGTTGTCGGCGTCGTGTGAGCGGCACAGACGCTTATTCGGGCGCTTGTGACCGGCCAAATTGGTGCTAGAATGTCTATTGCTTTCCAGTAAGTATCTTTTTGGAAAGGTATGTTCAAAAGATACGCGAGGAATATCTTTTATTCAAGTATCTTTTTGAAAAGATAAATTAAGGAGTCACAATGAAAAATGATCATGTAGACCGAGTGCTGCTGCAGTGGCAGGATCAGCGGCCGGATCTCGACTGCTCACCAATGGGGGTGATTGGCCGACTCAGCCGTATGAGCCGAATCGTCGACAAGGAAATGAATCGAGTCTTTCAAAACAACGGATTAAGTTCGGTTGAGTTCGATATCTTAGCCACGCTGAGGCGTTTCAATGAACCGATGACACCCACCGAGCTTTATCAGACACTGATGTTGTCATCCGGCGCAATGAGTACGCGCATTGAGCAGTTGGTCAAACGGGAGCTGATTGAACGGATTGCCAGCCCGGAAGACAGAAGAAGCTGCCGTGTGGTCCTGACCAGAGAGGGCAGGGCACTGATTGATCAGGCGCTTGAGGCGCATGTGATCAACGAAAAAGCCATTCTCGATCCACTGACAGATGAGCAGCGCGAGCATTTCGCCAGCCTGCTCAGAGTCTGGCTAATGGCCAACGAGTCTTAAGGCTTCAGCCAGCACACCGTCGGCTTTTTTAATGATTCATTGAGTCAGTTTCAGAATCTGTTGTTCAGTTACATCAGCCCTTCGAACAGCACGGGGTCATCCTCTGCATGGTTACTGCTGAAGTTGCTTCCCGTCGGCTGCTTATTTCTCTTCGTTTCTTTCCGGCTGCAGCCGATTATTCCTTTCGCCTTCCGGTTTATAACCGCTATGATTGAGTCACCAAAAGCGTGACCTGGAGCAAGGCAGGGGGTGGTTTGTGGGTGGCATCATTCACAATAAGTTGTAAATTTACCAAAATATCGCCATGCTTATGGCCAGTTTGGCCGTGCTAACGCCGTTGATTCAGGAAATTATGGCAGCTGCCTTGTTTTTGCTGTCGTGAAAAAATAACACATCAGGAACGTCATTATGTTGAAAAACATTAACCCCACGCAAACCCCGGCCTGGAAGGCACTGACTGCTCATTTCGAACAGGCGCAGGATCTTCAGCTCAGTGAGCTGTTTGCAAAGGATCCGTCGCGGTTCGAGAAATTTTCTGCTGCGTTCGGCAACGATATCCTGCTGGATTATTCGAAGAACCTGATCACCGAAGAAACCCTCAGCAAGCTGTTTGAACTGGCGGATCAGACTGAACTGAAAGCAGCAATCAGCGCGATGTTCAGTGGCGAGAAGATCAACCGGACGGAAGACCGTGCTGTGCTGCACGTGGCGTTGCGTAACCGCAGCAACACACCCGTGCTGGTGGATGGCGAAGACGTGATGCCAAACGTGAATGCGGTGCTGGAGAAGATGAAGCAGTTCTCCGATCGCATTATCGGTGGCGACTGGAAAGGATACACCGGGAAAGAAATTACGGATGTGGTCAACATTGGTATCGGTGGTTCTGATCTGGGCCCATACATGGTCTCTGAAGCACTGGCGCCTTACAAAACACGTTTGAACCTGCATTTTGTTTCGAATGTTGACGGGACGCATATCGCGGAAACGCTGAAAGGTCTGAATCCGGAAACCACACTGTTCCTGATTGCATCGAAAACGTTCACCACACAGGAAACCATGACCAATGCGCACTCGGCGCGGGACTGGTTCCTGGCTGAAGCCAAAGATGCCGCGCATGTTGCCAAGCACTTTGCAGCCCTGTCGACCAACGCTGATGCCGTGTCTGCGTTCGGGATTGATACCGCCAATATGTTCGAGTTCTGGGACTGGGTTGGTGGCCGTTATTCGCTATGGTCTGCGATTGGCCTGTCGATTTGCCTGTCGGTCGGCTTTGACAACTTTGAAGCGCTGCTGGCCGGTGCGCATGCCATGGACAAGCATTTCGCAGAAGCCCCGCTTCAGGAAAATCTGCCAGTGATTCTGGCGCTGGTTGGCCTGTGGTACAACAACTTCTTTGGTGCGGAATCTGAAGCCATTCTGCCTTACGATCAGTACATGCATCGTTTTGCGGCTTACTTCCAGCAGGGCAATATGGAATCCAACGGGAAGTCTGTCGATCGTGGCGGTTTTCCGGTGGACTACCAGACGGGTCCGATCATCTGGGGCGAGCCGGGTACCAATGGCCAGCATGCGTTTTATCAGCTGATCCATCAGGGAACCAAGCTGATCCCATGCGACTTTATTGCGCCGGCCATCAGCCACAATGCTATCAGCGATCATCATCCGAAACTGATGGCTAACTTTTTTGCGCAGACAGAAGCGCTGGCATTCGGGAAAACCCGTGCTCAGGTCGAAGCTGAATTCGCCGCGGCCGGGAAGTCTCCGGAAGAAGTTGCTGAGCTGGTACCGTTTAAAGTGTTCGAAGGGAATCGTCCGACCAACTCGATTCTGGTGAAACAAATTACTCCGGAAACGCTCGGTGCGTTGATCGCGATGTACGAGCATAAGATCTTCACGCAAGGGGTGATCTGGAATATTTACAGCTTTGATCAGTGGGGCGTCGAGCTGGGCAAACAGCTGGCCAATCAGATTTTGCCAGAATTGGCAGACAATGCGCCGGTGAGCAGCCACGACAGCTCAACCAATGGTTTGATCAATGCGTTCAAGCAATGGCGCCAGTAATCGGACTGGACTGCTGAATGACAAAACGCCGCTGCTTGCGGCGTTTTTCATAGATTGCGCATGCCTTTCGGTTAAGACAGGGCGACCACTTCACTGGCCTGTGGACCTTTCTGGCCATCAGTAACGATAAACTCTACGCTTTGGCCTTCTTTCAGGGTACGACGACCTTGTGCCTGAATTGCACTGAAGTGAACAAAAACGTCTTTACCATCAGTACCAGAGATAAAGCCAAAACCCTTTTCATCGTTGAACCATTTGACGGTTCCTGTCAGTTTGCTCATTTGAAGATTTTTCCTTTGTAATCTTATTTCCTTGCGTTACCCGAAGGCAGGCAACACGAATGCTATTGATAGGTATCATGGTATGCAAGTTGATGCCTCAGCAGCATTTCCAGTCTAGATCGTAACCGAATCCGGGGGCAATCCTTTCTGAAGGAAATATGCAAAAAGATGAGAAGGGCGCTGTAAACTCAGTTATTTTTATCTTGCGCGAACTGGGGACAACAGGGAAGCGGAGGGAGCTGAGCGGTCAGGCCAGTATACACTGGCCCGAAAAACGAACGGTTTGAAAGGGACTTAGCGGTCAAAGCTGATTTCGATGAAGGCTTTGCCATACTCAGATTCAAACGGCATGATGATGATCGCACCTTCACTTTTGTGGGTGATGGTATGACCGCGACCAGACACGACGGCAGGCGTAGCCATTTCAAAGTCATAGCCTTTTTCAGACAAAATGCGCTTGGCACCGCCTGTCACCATATTGGTGATTTCACCGACCATATCGGTCACTTCATCATTAATGCCATTCGGGCGTTCGCCCAGCATTCGCTGCATAATTTCCAGTGCCAACCCTTCATCGAAGGTGATGGACATCGAACCTCGTGTTTGCGGGCCGATCATACCGATCAGGCCGGAGACATCACCACGGGCGATTTCATCTTTTTTCAGCAGAGGTTTTTGCGGGGCCAGCTCCATTGACGCCATGGTCTTGAGCACATTCAGCAGAGAGGCCAGAAACGGGTTTACAAATTCTGCTCGCATAGGATCTGGGTTGCCTTGTTGTTGAACGGAAACGGACTACTTCTTACGCTGGCATGCCTGGCACACACCGTGACTTTCCACCACATGGTGCGCAATCTGAAAGCCTTGTTGTTGTGCCTTTATTTTTAGCATTTTTGCCAGCTCGTCGTCGTGACATTCCTCCACATGACTGCATTCATCACAAATCAACAGTTGTGAGCAATGGTCGGCATGTTCAGGTAAATGGCACGCAATATAGCTGTTTGTGGACTCTACTTTATGAACAAACCCCTGAGCGAGCAGGAAGTCGAGTGCACGGTAAACAGTCGGCGGCTTCGCCTGAGGTTCGGACTCCCGAAGCAAATCAAGCAGCTCATAAGCACTGATAGAACTGCGATGCGAGAGAATCAGTTCCAGTACTTTATGACGTTGCGGCGTCAGCCGGACTCCACGTTGTTCACAGAGTTGCTGAGCCTGGTTCAGCAGTTGCATATGATTTGCCATACTTCCTCAAAAAAAGCGACGAGCAACATAGTCTATCATAGCATTTCAAAAACCCAGCTCAGAGAGACACAATCGCACGGATATGGAGAAAATTTTCGTGTAACTGATCACATTCGAAGCAGTTTTCACGCACAACGAGCGGGAATTTGTGTTTAAGACACGCGTGAAAATGATGGCGGGCCTTTGCCTGAGCAAAGGCACCGCATTATCGGGCGAGCATCCAGTGAGATGTTGCGTAGCGCGAGACTATGGCTGGGCCTGAAAGGTATCGCAGTCTTTGGGGTTGCCAGATTCAAAGCCTTTGCGGAACCAGGCAACACGCTGCTCAGAAGTCCCATGGGTAAAGGCATCCGGCTGAACGGCACGGCCTGACATTTCCATCAGCCGATCATCGCCGACTGAGCTGGCCGCCTGAATCCCTTCTTCTAAATCACCGGTTTCCAGAAGTTGCATGTCATTGTGAACATAATAGCCCCAGACGCCTGCATAGCAGTCGGCCTGAAGTTCCAGCATCACACTGAGCTGATTGGCCTCTGTTTCACTGGCTTGCTGCTGTAACTGAGCCACCTGTTTACTGGTGCCCAGCACATTTTGTACGTGGTGCCCGACTTCGTGCGCAATCACATAGGCAAAGGCAAAATCACCAGGTGCACCTAGCTTTTTCAGTTCATCCATAAAGCTGAGATCCAGATACACTTTGCTGTCTGCCGGACAATAAAACGGACCCGATTGAGCCTGTCCCATACCACAACCGGTTTGGGTAATGTTGTTATACAGCACCAGCTGCGGTTCCGGATATTGGCCGTTCAGCAGCTTGTTCCACACGGTTTCTGTGGTGCCGAGAATGGCGGCGACAAACTGGGCATTTTCATCATTGGCCGCGGCTTGACCATTGCTCGTGCCCTGTTGCTGTTCCTGCCCCGGTGCCTGCTGGACATCCATCGTACTCATGCCACCGGTAAAGTACTGGTAAGCCAGATAAATCCCGCCCACCACCAAAATCAGTTTGCCAACTTTGGTGCGCAGTAAAAAAGGCAGAAATCGCAGCAACCCAGCCGCAGCCATCCCGGAACGGGCGGGCCCCTGACCCCGTCTGTCGTCAATATTTGTACTTTGTTTGGTATTGCGCCAGCGCATGGGAACCTCCGGATCAGCGGCGATATACCGATTAAGTCTGAACGATTCCAGAGATTTTTCCTGTTACACACTGAGAAAATGTTTGTGTTCCGAAATCCAGAGAATTCCCTTCGTACTTAGACCAAATATTCTGCGTATCAAATCGTATCAAAATGGAATTTTTTTCTACTGTAAATTCAAGAAAACGAAAATGTTGAGTGATTTTTAAACGCGTTACTTGTAAGTGGTTGTAATTTATGTGTTTTCTGTCGGGTTTTTATCTGTCACTAAAAATGAACGATTTTGAAGACACTCAAATACCTCGTGGCTATTGCCTTTCAATCCTTTTAAAACAATACGTTAGTTAATCTTTGTTGTGGATCGCATCATTCATGTAATTCGCAAACACTCTGTTACAGCCAAAAAATTCAGAATGATCCGCTGATGCATAAGTGAAATGTTGCGTATAGCTTTGAATGGATGCCCGCGGTGAGAGGCAGCATTCCAACCAAACGGAACGATCAGGAAAAGGATTTATCATGCTAAAAACAATGCTAGGTTGCTGTATCACGTCTGCACTGGCGCTCTCCAGTGCTGCTGTCTGGGCTGTGGATGCGCAGGCCACGGAGAATGACACATATCAGGCGGCACTGATTCAGGCTGCGCCCGAGAAAGCGATTGCCAATCAGTACATTGTGGTTCTGAAAGAACCTGCGTTCATTGCCAATGATCAGGCTGCCCGCGCCAATTTTGTTGCGACTCAGGTGGAAAGCCTGAGCGCTGTCCATGCCGTCAGTGCAAAGCGTGTTTTTGATACCGCGCTGAGCGGCTTCGTTGCAGAGCTGACCCAAGAGCAGGTCGATGCACTGCGTCAGGATGGTCAGGTTGATTATATTGAGCAGGATCAGATCATTTCTATCGACCCTTTGTTCCCTGAAGCCTTCAATGCTCAGCAGTCGAATGCAACCTGGGGATTGGATCGGGTGGACCAGCGTAATCTGCCATTGGACGGCAATTACGTCAGTCAGTATAACGGCACAGGTGTCACGGCTTATGTCATTGATACCGGGGTGACCACAACACATGCTGAGTTCGGCAATCGCGCCCGTTCGGGTTACGACTTTGTCGATAACGACGCGGATGCGAGCGACTGTAACGGCCACGGTACCCATGTTGCAGGGACCATTGGCGGCACACAGTATGGTGTGGCGAAAAATGTCGATATCGTTGGTGTGCGTGTCCTGAGTTGTACCGGTTCAGGGACGACGTCGGGGGTTATCTCTGGGGTGGACTGGGTGAAGCGGAATGCCAGCGGACCATCGGTTGCGAATATGAGTCTGGGCGGCGGCATTTCAACGGCACTGGATAGTGCAATCAATAACGCGATCAGCGCTGGTGTCAGCTTCATGCTGGCAGCAGGGAATGAAAATCAGGACGCCTGTAATGTTTCTCCGGCACGGGTTGGGGCTGGGATCACTGTGGGCTCGACCACACGTTCAGATCAGCGTTCCAGCTTCTCGAACTGGGGCAACTGTGTTGATATCTTTGCCCCGGGCTCGTCGATTACATCCGCCTGGTATGACGGCAGTTATAAAACCATCAGTGGCACCTCCATGGCAACCCCGCATGTTGCCGGTGTGGTCGCACTGTATCTGGATGAGAACCCAGGTCTGAGCCCGTCGCAGGTGGGTCAGTTACTGGCTGAGCGCGGCACAAACGGAAAAGTGACCGACACTCGGAATACAATCAACAAGCTGGCATACAGCGGTACGGATGTCGGTGGCGGCGATCCGGGCACTCCGGATCCGGGCACAGACGGCAAACTGGAAAATGGCAAGACAGTCAGCGGTCTGAGCGGTCAGTACGGCAGTGAGCAGCACTTCTATATTGATGTACCGGCAGGCAAGCGACTGACCGTCACTTCGTCTGGCGGCACCGGTGATGTGGATCTCTATGCCCGTTATGGTCAGAAAGCCTCGAAGTCCAGCTGGGACTGTCGCCCTTACCGCTATGGCAACGGCGAAACCTGTACCATCACCCCGACGCAGTCTGGCCGTTATCACGTGATGCTGAATGGTTTTAACGCCTACAATGGCGTATCACTGACTGCGAGCTTCTGATTCGTTTGAATTCATCCACTTGTGATGCGCCTCTGCCATCTGGCCGGGGCGCATTTTTGTCGTGCGCATGCTGTCAGCAAAGTTGTCGATAAAATGGGACGTCATCCTTCCGGTGATTTGGCTAGCTTTTGTTTAAGCTGAATCGCTTCTTGCAAGTGACCCTTCTTATCCCCCGTCAGGGGTTGTCAGTGGCCTGGATCTGCGGATCCTGAGGAGTAGTCATGGGTTTATTCAACGATATTCTCAACAAATTAGGGTTCGGGAAAAAGGCAGCGCCGACCCCACAGCCGTCCGAGAATGTGACTTTTGCACCGGATTCCCCGGCGTCCGATACGGCAGCGCAAACCGATGCTCCAGCGACCGAAACCGTGGATGTGGTGGCGCAATTAGAGGCGATGGCCAGCAGCCATCCTGAACCGCTGAACTGGAAAACTTCCATCGTTGATTTAATGAAACTGCTGGGGCTCGACAGCAGCGTCACCGCCCGAAAAGCGCTGGCCACCGAGCTGGGTTGCCCGGCGGATAAGATGGCAGACTCAGCACAGATGAATTCGTGGTTGCACAAAACCGTGCTGCAAAAGCTGGCGGATAATGGCGGAAACGTGCCGCCGGAATGGCTTTAATCCGGCGCGTCTTGCTCCGTTTCACTGTAAGCGGCGAGCTGTTGTGCGACAGTCAGGCGCTTGAGCAGGTGCATATTCATCAGCAATTGCTGGAAGGCCTGTGCCTGCTCACTGGCAGTGCGTGCGGGTTCAGTTACCTGAGCTGCCAGCGCGGCCAGATCGGAAAAACCGAGCAGTTCAGCCTGCGCCTGCCAGTGCCGGGCCAGTTGAATATTGTAGGTTGCCGGAGCATTCAGGCCCTGGGTCAGGTAGCGTTCTGCCCAGATTTGCCAGTCCTGAATGAAAGTGGTCAGGGTGAATTCAGTCATGTGAGTGCCCATTCTGGTGATGTTGCTGTATGACGGTGTCGTCGAGCAGGGTGATGCACTGAAATGTCGGATGACCCAGCCCCGTCTGCCAGCGGCCAAACAGGACCGCGTCGGTAGCGGCATCCCAGCGTTGCTGCAGATCCGCTGACATCGTATCCGCCGGAACCGTGACCCTGATGTCATGTCCGCAGAGGCTCTGGCAACTGGCCTGCCATTCACCCAGAGCCGGTTCGGATTGTAAAGGCCGTCTGGACTGCGTCACCACCCAGCCAAGATAATCCCGATGGGCCGGCGCTGTTGGCGCGGCCAGTTTATCAGCCAGTTTCTGCCATTGCGCCTGAATGGACAGGGCGGGCAGGGCGCGCAGCATGGCTAAGGTGACGGGGCGCAGCAAATTGACATGCCGGGTCTGTGCGGCATTGATGCTGCCGTCTTCGCTGATCGCCCCTGCCAATTCAAATTCCCGGAACTGCGCCGCACTGAGCGGATGCATCACCAGCCGGCACTCGTGAAACCCCTGTTGCGGTGACCACGACGGATCGAGCCCTGCCTTTCGGCTGGCTGCGACGGTATAGAATTCAGCCGATTGCGGATCATAGCAGTAATACCGAAATCCCCGTCCGCGTTGTTGATCCTCCCAAAACACTGCATTTAAGCCGATGAGCGTCATGCTGGATTGCGGGCGATATAACCGGCGATGCTGACCGGCAAGATCCCGCAGCGGCTGCGGTAGCACGGGTTGGCTGAGGGCATTCAGATTCAGCAGCACGTCAGCGATTTGTTCCAGCAACCGGCTATGGGAAGCTTGGTGGTGCTTTTGCTGCAGCAGGCGCAATGTCGAGATCACGCCACCGAGCAGAGCCGCAGGCTTGGGCAAATCGGCCTGATTGAGTTCGGTGCTGTAACCGGCACCCTGATCGATCTGAGCCTTCAGTGTTTCTGTGGTGCCAGTTTTCAGCAGGGTTTGCAGCCAGGCCAGTACCGTGTTCACCAGTTCGGCCTGCTCCGGATTCAGGCGGTCCAGCTCGATGTCTGCTTCAGCAGAAAAGGTGTTGTGCGCGACAGAAAATGCCAGAATTGCCAGTGCCCGGTGTGTGCATGGGGTCTCTTTACAGTTACACAGCACGGATGCCCATTCGCCGGTCGCGGGTAAGTGCAACTGATAGGATTTCTGACTGTGCAGGGTCACCTGGACGACGCAATGATCGGCCTGAGTATCAAATGTGACCAGCGCACCTTTCTGGTACAGCTTGATCGCCTGTGTCGCGTTGCCACGGCCATAGGCCTGATCGAGGGCTTCACGGGACCGGATGCACCAGTGTTCAGGTTCAAAAGGCGTCGGCGGTGGGGGAGCCTCCGTGGCATTCAGTTGGCGGAGCTTCAGCAAAAAGGCGAGCTGATGGACGCAACTGCCCAGCGTGCCGCACTGGCAACTGAATTGCGCCAGATCTGCGCCGGATAAGGTGACATCGACATTGTCGATCCTGAGGGTCAGCGGTAGCGCCGGATTCGTGCTTGAAATGTCCGGGCTTTGGTCTGCCAGTTTCCCGGCCCGGCGGAACAGCCCTTTGCTGGTCCAGTTGATCAGGTATTCATCGGTGAGCTGGCGGGTCCAGTCGGATAAGTGCATGGTGTTTTCTCTTTGGTGTATTGTGCACGGATTACCGGATCACATCGGCAACCCATTGGCTCAGGTGTTCCGGCGTCATTGATGCAATCGGCATGTCCATCTTGAGTAAACGATCAATGATCTGATGGTCATAGCTGGGCGCACCAATGGTGTCCATGGCAGTCAGCCCCAGAAGCGTGACCCCGGCTTCCTGCATTTTCGCAACCTGTTGATACAGATTGGCCGGAGAGCCGCCCTCATAAAAATCACTGATCAGCACCACGATGGAACGGTGCGGCTGGGTGATCTGTTCCCGGGTATATTGCATGGCTTTGCCGATATCGGTGCCGCCGCCCAGCTGGACAGACAAGAGATTTCGGACCGGATCATCAATAAAGTCCGACATGTCGACCACCCGGGTATCGAACAGCACCAGCCGGACGTTCAGCACGGACAAACGACAGAAAATAGCCGCAATGACGGTGGCATGGATCAGGTTGTTCAGCATGGAACCGCTCTGATCGACCACCAGATGGATGTCCCAGCACACTTGGCTAACCTGACTTTGGTAGAAATACATCCGCTCCGGCAAGATGACCTGCTCGTCCGGCTGATAATGTTTGAGGTTTCGCATCAGGCTGCTTCGCCAGTCCGTGAGGGCAAAGGGCATTTTCCGGCTGCTGCGAAAGGGGGTCCGCTGACGGGCAAAAGGGGACTGAACCGGTTGGGCCAGCACGGCTTCCAGATCGGCGCATACCTGCTTCACGATGGCTTCGATTTCGTTTTCCAGTGCAGGCGGGATCTGCGAACGAAAGGACAGAATGGTCTGCAATAACCCGATATCCGGTTTCAGGGACGCCAGCATGTCTTTATCCAGCAAGAGTTCCTGAATTCCGTATCGGTCAACCCCATCTTTTTGCAGGATGTCTGCGGCTGGCACCGGAAAAGCTTTCCGGACCTGATTCAGCCAGGTGACGGGTTTGGGCATTCCGGAAGCGGTGCCTCCCGACAAGCCATTGCGGTCATGGTATTCGTTGACGTACAGGGTCTCGAGGCATTCATCCCGGGTGGCGTCCTCGCCGGATAACTGCTGCGGATGCGCGTTGCCCAGGATCAGTCGCCAGCGTCGGGACAGTTCATTGTGTGTACTCATACTGGGATCCCCCAATGCGTCTGAGTCTGACGCAGTTGTTCTTTCAGCGCCTGTGCCGCCAGCAGTGTGTCCTGTGTGATCGCCGGTGTCTGTCCGGGTAGCCCGGGGGCGTGTTCTGACAGGCATGTCTGGCTGAAGTCGGCGGCTTCTCTGGGGGTGAGCTGAGTAAACGCACGCCGCAGGGCCGGAAGACAGGTAAGAAAGGTGGTTTCATCCAGCAGAGATAGCTGGTGATTCAGTGCCGGCAACACCTGATCGGGCTGGAACAGCTGATTCTTGTTGGTGGTCAGCAGGCCGAAGAGAAAATCGCCGATGGCCGAGGGTTCAGTGTGCTGACGGGAAAATGCCCGGGCCAGACAAGTATCCAGTGCGTCGGGCAGCCGTTCATGGCGGATCAGGACACCGGCACAGGCACCGGTCAGCAGGGCAGAATCTTCCTGCGGATAGCAGGCTTCAATGGCATCGATAAAATAGACCGCCGGACACAGCGACGGATACTGCTGGGTCATGGCCGACAGATCGGCCATCCACTGCGCGCAGGTTTTGGCGTCATAGCTGTGATCGATGCGCGGCAGCCGGGTGCAAATCCGGATAAAACTGTGCCGGATGAGCCCGGCCAGATCGTCGGTCGATACCCGGCTGAAAATGCCGCTGCCGTGATAGCAGGTCAGCAGGATGTGCAGGGACTGATGCAGGGCGAACAGGTTGGTCTCCTGTTCCAGTAGCTGCTGAACCCGGTGAAAGATAGGCAGCAGCCATTGCTGGATCCCCATTTGCATGGCCTGCAACAGCAGATGGACCATGTCTGTCGCGCAGGGATCATCCTGTTCAAACGCGACTTGCAGCTTGTTGCGAGCGGCATCGATGACACTGGCGCCCAGATGGCTGGATTCAATCAGTGCGGCGTCTGTTTCGGTCTGCCATTGGCACTGCCAGCGTTCCCGCACCAGATGCAGGGATTCAGGATCGCTGGCATCCGGACCGGCAATCCGGCTGGCGTAAGGGATCGCCAGAAAACGCAGGCGGTGCAGAAACTGAGAGACGGCCTGATGTTTCTGTTTGCGGTAAATCGACAAATCTTTTCTGACCGTGCCTGCCTGGAAATCCATCGGCAGCCCGAGCTGCGATGTCAGTAGCCGGAAGTCCTGAATCAGGGGCGCGACGGGTAATCCCGGGGGACCTGGCCAATGGCCGGTGTATCAAAGAACGCATCCAGCCAGCGGCGGAAATAAGTGTCCGAAGGCTGGTGGTTTTTCATCAGGGTCGCGGTCAGCGATTCCCGCAGTTCGGATCGCCCGGCCGGGATCCCACGCAAAGCGGACAGTTGCTGGCACATCACCAGCGCGTCGGTGAGTTGTGGCAGCGCTACGGGATGGCGGTGTTGTTTCAGAAAGCTCATCCATCCGGCAGCCAGTTCCGTGTGATAGCTTTGTGTAAACTGGTCCGGCAGCGCGTCTGGGTACCGAGACAATTGTTGCCAGAGCTGATGATAATAGCCGCAATCGGTCAGTCCCGCCGGATAGCCCTGTTTCTTGCTGAATCGGTTCAAGGCATAAGGGATCAGGTGAGAACCGGTTTCCCAGTGTTCCGGCAATGGCTCGCGTGGTGGCTCTGAGGCAGAAACCGTGGCGTCGGATGCCAGAAAATGGGCGATGCCCAGACAGTGATAGCCGCCGCAGACCACCAGAACCCGTTTACCTTCAGACAGGTAGGGTTGAATCTGCTGTGCCATGAACTGTTCACGCTTCAGGGTCTCTGGATCGCTGTCGACAGACAGGTTTCGCATCATCAGACAAAAGTGGTGCATCTGCGTGAAGAAGGCATCCGGGGCCGATGCACTGGCAGATTCAAAATGGCGATCCCACCACTGGTCAAAGTCGTCACAGCGGCTTTCGGTCAGCAGCGCTGCGAGATATTCCCCTTCTTCGAGTTTTCTGTTGTCGTACAGCAACTGATCCCGATTGACATCGGCATGATGGTCGGGTGTTCGCGCGGCATAGGGCAAATCAATAAACTGGCAGGGCACCTGCGCCTGTTTTGCCAACTGGATGGCCTGCCACTCCGGCGACATGTCCGCAAACGGAATAAAGACCCGGCTGGCTCTGAGTTTTTGCGTCGATGTTCCATCTGCCTCATCGTCAGGCTGGGCGGACAGATCGGCGGTGCTGTTATCCCGCAGATAGCTGTAAATCGCCAGCGGCAGCGTCGTCTGCTCGTTCTGCAGAAACGGGATCAGGAAATTGGCGTCATGCGGTCCTTCAATCAGGACGACGTCAGGCTGATGCTGTCTGAACAGGCGGCCCAGTTGCCAACTGCACATCGGGCTGTGATGGCGGACCGGTGCCCAGATTAACTGCGGATCTGCCCGGAGCGTCGCCAGACAGGACTGTAATGCGGATGAATCAGACATGGTTTCGGCATCCGTCCAGAAATGCCTGCCATTGCGGGTCATCGGCCCGTTGCCGTTTAATCACACGAATGTAGTCGTGAAAACAATCCCGGTCTTTCTCATTGTCTTTGATGATGGTGCCGAGCATGAATGAGGGTAAATGCCCTGCGGAGACTTGCTGGTCCCCGAAATAATGACTGCTGATGGCGGCGTTGTACGCAACGTTGATCGCTTCGGCCAGCGACAGCAGCGTGGTCGGAGAGGTCACCGATAAGCCGGAGACATTGCCGTGACGTAACTCGTCAAAAACGGTGATCAGCAGCTCGGTGGTGTCCTGATCGATCTGAATGTCCAGCGCATCTTGTTGTAAGCGACGATTGACCTGGGTCATCACCAGTTCTGTTTTCTGTTTTTTGGTGCGGATGGGTTGCAGGGTTTCAAAGTTGAAGCGACGCTTCAGTGCCGAAGACATCTGATTCACGCCCCGGTCATGCAGGTTGGCCGTGGCGATGATGTTAAAGCCGGGCTGGGACAACAGGTATGCTTCATCGCTGTCCTTCAGTTCCGGGATTTGCAGGATACGGTCGGACATCACTGGGATCAGGTTGTCCTGAACCTCGGTCGGGCAGCGGGTGATTTCCTCAAACCGCATCAGTCGGCCCTGTTTCATGGCCTGAAAGAGCGGACCGGGAACCATGGCATCCAGACTCGGCCCGTCTTTCAGCAGGGCGGCATAGTTCCAGCTGTAGCGGATATTCTCCTCAAACAGCCCGGCACTGCCTTGCACGGTCAGGGTGCTCTGGCCGGAAATGGCGGCGGTGAGTAATTCAGACAGCAAGGATTTGGCCGTGCCCGGTTCACCGACCAGCATCAGTCCCTGCTGGCTCATCAAGGTGACGATGGCGCGCTCAACCGCGGCGTCGTTGCCGTATATTTTGCGGCTGATGGGCGTGCCCTGAACCGGCTCGTTGTTACTGCCGAGAATGAAGGTCCGTACCATGCGCGGGCTGAGCTGCCAGCCCGCCGGTTTCTGGTTCTGATCTGCGGATTGAAGCGCTGCCAGCTCTGTGGCATACAGGGTTTCCGCTGGGAGTCGTTGTCCATTTTGCATCGGTTTTCTCTCGTCGAATTTGGCTTGTGGCACCGCCAGCCGGTCAGGGGCTGGCGGCCCAGTCTGGATTACTGGAAGGCGCGTCTGGCCTCCAGCAGTAACTCGCGGGCAACCCGTGTTGGGAGATCGTTGACCGCCAGACGCAGGTTGGCGTATGCCTTGTCCTGTAAGTCGTCGTAAACGTAACTGCCTCGCGGTAGCTGACCCGTGCGGTAAAATTCAATGGTTTTGGCGGTAACACTGGGTTCATCGCTTTCGTAGCCGTCACTGCTGTGCCAGATGCAGGCATCAAAGGTGATTTCAATCCCTACACTAAGACCATCCAGTTCTTTGTAGATTTCGTCAAAAGAACCGCCATCCCTGACGGAACCCACCGACCAGCCGTTTTTCCGCAGCCGGTTGATTACTGTCGAAGGCGATTTTCGGCCAAAATCCGACACTTTGTACTGAGTACTCTTGGCTGACTTGAGCTGAACCGCCTCTCGTGTCAGTTGGCTAAACAGGGGCGTCAGATTCCAGTCATCGAAATAACCTTGCCAGGTGGCCAGTTGTTCCGACGACAGCTCCGCCGGATGCACCAGGCCGACTCTGGCGTCTGGCTGGATCGCAACCGGCTCATCTGCGGTATCCACGGGGGCCGGATTAGGCAGGAATGTGCGGATGAGCTGATCATCTTCATAGACGCCCCAGACCAGCTGTTCGGCAATTTTGTGCATCACCGGATTGCCCAGAAACAGCGTCCGCCAGCAGTCAAAGGACCAGGTTCGCCAGGCAACGAACGCATCTTCCATGCGTTTCACCTGCAGATCGACCATGGCTTTCAGCAGCTTTTTCAGGGTGTTGAAGTGTTGTTTCGCCTGCTCTGCCTGCTGGGCGTCATCGCCCTGTTTCGGCTTCGGCAGGGTTGTGCTGAGTTTGCCGTCCGGCTTGCGGATCACGAATTTGAGTTCGTCATTGAGGATCAGCGACAGGGTCTGGCCGCAGTAGTCGAACGGGATCTGATCGCCGTCAAAGCCCAGATCGTCCACCAGTTGATCCCCGAGTTCCTCAGGCGTGATCCCGGCTTGTCTGGCGCCGATGACAAAGGCTGCCCGGGCGGCATCTTTTATGCTTTGTTTTTTACTTTGGCGGCTGATGCGGTCAATCACCATGAAAGCGATCATCTGGTGACTCAGTCCCATGAGTTTCATCGTGTGACCCGCCAGCTGGTGCTTCGAGCCAGCGGCGTATTTTTCAAGCAGCGTTGCCAGAGCTTCCATCACTCGGGTATCGCCATGAATGGCCGGAATTGCCAGCAGCCATTTGTTTTTGGCTGTGATTTTTTCGCCGTAAACGCTGAGGAGACTCAGCGCGAATTGTGCCAGCGAATCGGGTGTGAAAGCGCTGGTAATGGCACGGGCTTCCTGAGGGAGGCGATACCCTTCGTGGTGCTGATAAATCAGACAAAGCTGCATAACGGCATCATGTGCAGCTTTGCCATCGGTCCGGATCGGCAGGTGCAGCGGCTCGAAATCCACCGGTGATTTTTTCGGCGGGTGATAGTTGCTGGCCAGATAGGCATCGAGGTCAAATTGCCCGGCCGCATTGGTGTAAACGGCACTGAGATCAATCGGCCCGTGCTCGATCAGCAGGGCACGGGAAGCAGCGGCACTGACTTGGTCGAACAACTGGCGGGCAGTTTGCGCATGCACGCCAGCCGTACAGATGAGTTCGATGGCATGCACCTCCTGTTGGGCGCTGAAGTTCGTCAGGTCGTGAATCATCTGTTGGATGACTGCAGCCCGAATCGGCTGCGGTAATGCGTCCATACAGTCCTTCACCGCGGCAATGACGCCTTTGTGCTTGTCTTTCAGCAGGGCAACCAGCAGCTGCGCTTCTTCCGGATCCGTGATCTGGCCTTTGAATAACGGCAGCACAATTGCTTTCAACCTTGCGGGCAGTGTGGTCAGCCGTTGAATGACGGCCACGCCATGCTGATGCAGATAGTGCAGTTCATTGGCAGCGATATGACGGCGGAATCTGACGTTGTGCCATTCATACTCGTCTGAGCGGCGGTCGTTGCATTCGGCAAATGATTCGGCAAAGTGGGCGTAAACCGGGAAAGCGATGGCCTGGTATTCTGGCCGCTCAAGTACGATCTCTGAGATCAGGCGATGTGGAGTCGCTGTAAATTTCCGCTCTGCCGCGTGAAAGAAGTCGGCAAAAAGCGCGTTGTTTTTCCCGTTCAGCATGACCCGGGTGAGGCGTTGCAACGGCCGATCTTCCAGATAGCAGACTTGCGGGAACTCGCTGTCTTCTGCAAGCTGAAGCGCAAGCGTGCTGCTTGCTTCCTCATGTTCCCCGGTCACAAGGTAATCTGCGAGCTGCGCGGCATCCTGTGCATTTGCTGTCAGCGCCGGGCTGAAGGACAGGATCCACTGCCGATCATGTTCGGCTTTCAGTGCGGCCAGTTGGTCGTCAGCGGCAAGCCGGTTTAGTGTGTAGTAACCCCGCCGTTCAGTCATAGCATCGCGCGGTTCGAAACCATCCCAGATGGTTTGGGCACCATAGGTTTCAATCAGTGTCATTAGAATCTGATCATGCGGGTTAGGTTTTCGTGCATCGGCCGGGATGCGATAGAACGAACAGGCATAGTGTTCAATGCTGTAACGGGCAATGAACGTAACGAGGGGGACCTGAATTTCCGGATTTTCGGCCACGGCTTGATTGAGTTCTGCCAGAACCTCACGTTTGCTCGACCACCGGCATTCGGGAAAATAGCCTAACCTGAGCTGTTTTTTAAACCAAATAGAAGGTTCCAGCCGGAAGACAAGTTCTTTCAGATGGTTGGCCGCAACAGACTGGTGGACGATGGGATCTTTACTGTTGCAGAGAAAATGGAATAAATCAGTGAAATCTTCGTCAGCTTCCAGCAGGGTATAAGCGGCCTGCTGATGATGAAAAAGGGGCTTCCGGTGCAGATGCGCCCGGATCAGCGCTGGGGTCTTCGCCCAGTCGCCCTGCCCGCGCAGCAGCTCGGTGAGCGCTGTGATTGCTTCGACTGGCAGTGCGGCCCGGTACTGGCTGATCTTGTTTTTGTCCAGTTCATCGGCCTCGGGGAACGTTTCACAATTCAGATAATCACTGGTTAAATCCTGTAGGTAGGTGATCAGCGCTTCTTCAAAATGCGCGGCGTCACGTCGCACCAATGCCTGTTTCATTTCAGGAAATAAAATTCCCCGGCAATACAGGTGGTGAGGCCAGTGATAGTGTCCATGGGTTTGATGGCGTTCATCGGCAAAAAACGAGCGCAGGTCGTCCTCTCGGAACATGGAGCGAAGCTGGCTGATGCCGGCATCTGTGCCGAAGTAGTCGGTGAAAATTTCCGTCATGAGTGAAAACTCGGCTTTGATGCAGTCCGAAAATGTCGGCATGACGGCGCGGAGTTTATTGATTCTGACACTTTTGAGCCATTGCTGATCTTGGGTCGACAGGACCAGCGCATGCAGGAAGCGCGCAATGTGGTCAGGGGTATCGTTCAGCGTTGCCAGCATTTGATTGAGAAAGGTTTCTAAATAAAAAGGAGGTAAGCTGGGAATGGTCTGAAACTGATTCAACCCGGCATTGCTGTACACAAAGTCGCGGATTTTACGGATGGCTTCGACGTCGTCCGGGCAATCGGACAACGGATTGTCCTGGAGCTGGTCGAGTACCGTGCTGATATTCATGGTGTTGTCCTGAGCGTGAGTCAAAATGAAAAACAGCCAGTGCCATCCGGGCACTGGCTGATAAAAGGTGCATGATTATAGGAAGGCTTTTTTCGCTTCCAGCAGTAGCTCGCGGGCAACCCGCTCTGGCAGATCATCGGCCGTCAGACGAAGGCCTGCATATGCTGCATCCTGCAAATCATCGTAGACATAACTGCCCCGGTGCAGCGGGCCGGTGCGGTAGAACTCGACGGTTTTCGCGGTGACGGTCGACTCATGACTTTCGTAGCCATAGCCGCCATGCCAGATACTTTCATCGAATGTGATTTCGATACCGACATCGAGTCCGTCCACTTCTTTGTAGATTTCATCGAAGGAGCCAGCGTCGCGGACTGAACCAACCGACCAGCCATTCTTTCGGAGCCGGTTAATCACGGTCGACGGTGACTTGCGGCCGAAACAAGGGACGCTGTACTGATTGCTGGTGGCCGGTTGCAGCGCGACGACTTCGCGCAACAGTTGGCCGAACAGGGGCTCCAGATTCCAGTCGTCAAAGTAATCCTGCCAGGCCGCCAGTTGCTCGGAGGACAGTTCGATCGGATGTACCAGGCCGATTTGGCCACTGGCCGGGATGTCAACCGGTTCATCTTCCATGTCGACCGGTTCCGGATTTGGCAGGAAGGTGCTGACAAGCTGCTGGTTTTCATAGACCCCCAGACCAGCTGGCTGGCAATTTTGTGCATCACCGGATTGCCCAGAAACAGTTTCTGCCAGCGCTCAAAAGACCACATCCGCCAGGTGACGAAGGCATCTTCCATACGTCTGACCTGCAGGCCAACCATGTCTTTCAGCAGTTTTTTCAGTGCGTTGAAGTGCTGTTTGGCTTGCTCTGCCTGTTCGGTATCATCGTCCTGCTTGGGCTTTGGCAGGGTTTTGGCGAGTTTCCCGTCCGGTTTCCGGATGACAAATTTGAGCTCCTCATTGAGGATCAGTGCCAGCGTCTGACCACAGTATTCAAGCGGGATCTGGTCGCCATCAAAACCCAGATCGTCTACCAGTTGATCGCCGAGTTCATCTTTGGTGATCCCCGCTTGTTTCGCGCCGATGACAAATGCCTCGTGGGCGGCATCTTTCACACTTTGCTTTTTGGTATTGCGGCAGATGCGGTCGATTTCCATATAGGCTTGCGTTTGGCCACTGAGTCCCATGAGTTTCATCAGGTGGCCTGCCAACTGATGCTTGGAACCGCTGGCAAATTTTTCAACCAGCGTTGCCAGGGCTTTCAACACGCCGGTATCGCCGTGAACCGCGGGAATGTTCATCAGCCACTTGTTTTTGGCCGTGATATTCGGGCCATACCCGCTCAGCAGTGCATGTGCGAATTGCGCCAGAGACGCTGGCGTAAACTGGCTGACAATTGCGTGGGCTTCCTGGCTGTGGCGATAGCCTTCGTGATTTTGATAAATCAGGCATAGCTGAATCACCGCATCTTGTGCTGGCTTGCCGTCAATCCGTTCAGGTCGTGGCAACTGGCTAAGGTCGAGCGGCATTTTTTTCGGTGCGGTATAGCTTTCGGCCAGATAGGCATCGAGATCGAACTCACCGTCATTTCCTGCAAATAATTGCGAGAAATCGAGATTGCCCTGCTCAACCAGCAGGGTACGGGATGCCGTCGACTGAACGCGGTCCAGCAGATCGCGTGCGGTGTCCGCATCAATACCGGGTTCACACAGCACTTCGATGGCATGGACTTCCTGCTGGGTATTGAAGGTGGCCAGTTCTGCGAGGATTTTTTCCCGCACACGCTGGCGTAATGTCTCTGGCAGGGCTGCCAGACAGGATTTGGCGGATTCCACCACGCCTTTCTGTTTTTCTTTGAGGAAATCAATCAGTAACAGTGCTTCTTCTGCATCGGAAATGCGTCCCTTCAACAAAGGCAGCAGTACGCCTTTCGATTTGGCGGGTAGTTTGGAAACCTGATTCACACAAGCCATGCCGTGCTGCATCAGATAGTCCAGCTCATCTAAGACGATGTGATTCGCGTACGCAACGCCCTGCCAGTAAAAGGATTCATCCCCCAGTTCATTACGTTCTGCAAAGGATTCGGCGAATTCGACATAAGCTTTGAACGCGATTTCGTGATAATCCGGGTTCTCAAGCACCACGTCTGAAATCAGTCGTAGGGGGGCGGTTGTATAGAGACGGCGCGCGCCAATGACAAAACGCGGGAAGAGTTTGTTGTTTTTGCCGTTCAGCATGACGCGGGTCAGGCGTTGCAGCCGCGTGTCATCCAGATAGCACAGGGTGCCGAGCTGACGGGCCGGGTCAATGACGATTTTGCTGATCTGACTTTCGTGTTCACCGGACATAAGGTAGTCAAACAGCGGCTGCGCATCGGCCTCTTTTTTCGTGAAATGGGTGCTGAACCATTGAAGCCACTGGCGATCATACTCGGTTTTGAGCGCTGAAAGGCTGTCGTCTTTCGCCAGCGCAGCGAGGGTGTAATAACCCAGCCGCTGTTCAACGAGACTGCGGGGTTCGAATGCCTCCCAGATAGACCGGGCACCATACTGATCCATCAAGGCACAAAGTAACTGATTGTGCGGGTTCTCTTCCGGCGACATGACTGTGTGTCCGAACGCACAGTCGTAGTGTTCGAAGGTGTAGCGCAGCGTATAGGCAATCAGTTGATCTTTTTTATCCGGGGCTGCTGCGATCGCCGCATTCAGCTCTTTCACAACCTCATCTTTATCGGACCAGCTGCAATGGTGGTGACAGTCCTGCAGGAAATGCTGCTCAATCCAGACATTCGGATCCAGCAGAAAAACCAACTGTTTCAGATTGTTGGCGACCTCGGACTGGGTAATGATTGCTTCTTCACGTTCACACAGCCAACTGAATAATGCTTCAAAGTCCTGATCGGCTTCCAGCAGGGTATAGGCGGTCCGATCGTGTTTGTAGACAGGTTTGTGGCTCAGGTGAGCGCGGATCAGTTCTGGATCCTGATCCCAGTCTCCCTGTCCCAGCAACAGGTTGGTCATGGCCTGAATGGCGGTCGGATGCAACGCGATTCGGTATTTCGTTTCGTCGTTCTCGCGTTTTCTGGTGCGTAATCTGGGAATGTAGCTTGCGTCAGCATAGTCGCTCGCCAGTTCCTGAACATAAGCGAGCAATTGGGTATCAAATCGCTGGGCATCCTGATCGGCAACGGCTTGCTTGATTTCAGGCAGCAGGACAAAGCGGCAATACAGGTGATATTTGCCTTGGTAATGGCCATCCATTTTGAGATCGTCTGATCTCAGAAATGTATTGATCTCGGCTCTCGGGAAAGCCCGTAAGAGTGCTTTCAATCCATCTTCAGAGTCATAGGCATCTTTGAAGATATGCATCATCAGATCAGCCGGGGACATGACGTAGTCGTGGAAGGTCGGCATCCATTTTCTGACCTTCTCAATACTGACCTGATTGAGCCATGAATCGTCTTCCAGTGACAGGGCCAGTGCGTGTAAATACCGGGCGATATGTTCAGGCGTATCCTTCAGATCTTTTAGTTGTTCGTTGAAGAACATGTGCATGAAAAAAGTGGGCATCACCGGATTTGGTTGAAAGTCGGCGTAGTTCATGTCGCCGTATACAAAATTGCGGATGTTGATTGCACTTTGCTCGGGTACTAAGCGCTGGTAGTAGCTGCTCTCTCTCAGTGCGTCAATCACCTGACTGATATTCATCTGTTGTCCCTTAGAATGCTTCATTTGCCGGATGGACGGTAAATGGATGGGTTCTGCCTTATACAAGACCGCGATTTATTATCTTCTTCTGAATTAGTAAAACGTCAGAATGTATAAAACCCTTTGCATGGTGCTGTGATGAAGTTCGTATTTTTGAATAAAAGTCTCAGAATCAGAATTTGGAGCTTATGCCTTATCTTGGTTTAATTTTGTGCTGCGGAAGGTCGTTTATCCCTGTTTTCAATTCTTCCGATTCAGTGTGAGTCGGATCCTCAGAGGAAGGCATTCTCATGCGGCAGGCTGGCATTCATCAAACCGAACCCCATCAACAAAGACAAACGACGTCCCGGCAACCCCGGAAAGTGAGTTACACCCGGATGTTTCAGATTGCCCTTGGCGTCGCTCTGTTACTGCTGGGTGCTTACGTTCTGGTGTTGCTCGGACTGAACCTGTATGACTACATTCAGTCTTTTCCGGGAACACCGGTCCATCAGTATATTGTCGATATTCAGGATCACGGCTTTTTTCTGGCGTTTGGCGACAGTGACTTCCGGGTTTCCCGATCTTTCCTGAATATCCTGGCTTTATTTTTTGGTCTGCATATCCTGAAAATCTGGCTCAGTATTGGTAAAACACTGGTCCAGACGGGCAAGTTCCTGCTGGATAACAAAACAGATCAGAAGTGATCCCTGTTGATCCTTGTGCGATGAGGAAGATCGCCCGGTCTCCGTCTATAGTGACAGCGCGCACGAAAGATGCAGGAGATGCCGGATGCCCGCGCCCACGACGATGACCTTTTTTGCCCGGTTTGAAGCCGATATTCTGTCGGGCAAAAAGACGATTACCCTACGGGATGAATCAGAAAGTCACTATGTGCCCGGATCTGTCGTTGAAGTGTCGACGCTCGAAGACGGGCGGGTCTTTTGTCGGCTCGAAATCTTATCCGTCACGCCGGTGCAGTTTGACCAGCTGTCCGAAGCCCACGCCCGGCAGGAAAACATGACCTTACCGCAGCTCAAAGCCGTGATTCAGGAAATTTATCCGGGCATCGAACACTTGTATGAGGTGTCGTATCGGTTGGTGGGTTAGATAAACTGCAAAAGCACTCAGGCTGTAAAAAGAGTGGTGGAAACGTTATTCTCAAATCTTGAAATCTTAGCGAGTACGTATGCATCGCTTAGTTCCCAGTGCAGGAAAAATTCTTAAGGGCATATTTGACCCGATGTTAACCGTGGGGGGGGATTTGAGTCATTATCTCTGTTTAGGTCTTGGATTCTTTTGTAAATATACGAGAAATACGTTTGTAAATTATTGATTAAAATCATGATTTTTGATTGTGTTCTTGAAGGTGAATTTGAATGTATTTCTCAATCTTTTGGTATTTGTTTATATTTATAACTTTAATTCTTGATTTGTTTGATGTGTTTCATTATGACCTTCCACCAATTATAGGGATTTTTATTGGTCTGACGGTACCGATTACAATTGCTTTCTATCTTGTTCAAATCATATTGACTGCGATTGAACGTGACTGGAAACATTTTTCACTTCACCATGTATGTATGGGGATAATTGTCCCAACCTTCTATATCCTGATGTATTAGTTCGTATTCAACCTATCAAATTAATGATATGCAGGCATTATTACTCATGCGGATCGACGTTAACCGTTAGCGATTTCATTGAAGTGTCCGTAAAATAAAAATCAGGTTCGGATCAGCTTTTACAGGTATACATTCAAAAAGATAAGATCATGTTCGATCACTTTGGAGGATTTTAATGTGTTTTTCAATTGTCCACTTCCCCTATGCTGAGACAGTCTAAACTGGAGATTTCTGCCACACAAAAGCCGGCGGCGTTCATCCCGCGGTAGCCATTTCGCATCCTGGTGCTGGATGGCCGCCTGAGATAACTCGCCCACACTGGCAGAAGCGGCCAGCGCACAGCTGGCAAGCGTGGCGGCGTTGGCATCGGTGGGCCGTTTTGCGGCCACCATGTCGAGCGCAAGCAAAAGCCCATTAATGATTTTTTGGTCGTCGGTGTAGTCGGTCAGCATGATGAGATCACGACAGGTGAGCTGCGCTGGCTGTTCTGGGTTCAACTTGTTTCGCAGCTTTTGCCCGGCCATGCCCAGTTCGATGGCAACGTGCTCAATCACCACCGATTCCGCAAATGCGCAGCAGGCATCATCAAAAAGCTTTTGTTTACGTTCAGGTAATCCATACATTGAGTGATTTCCGTCCGTGCTAAATACTCAAATACAAACAAAGGGTAAGAAAACAACGCAAAACGCGAACAGGTGCAGCCAAAGCGGATACTTTTCCGGATGCCCGGCTGAATGCGCGGTGTGAAGGCGTTCGGTTTTGCGGAGTGTGAATTTAGGCTTCGAGCTAATGTGAATGTGTTTAGATCACCTGTTTGAGAGCTTGCTTAGCGGCTTGCTCTGTCATCGCTAACACATTGATAAGTGGGGTTTCTCGTTTGCCGTCCTTAGGCACCATGATGAGCTTTCCCTGTGCTGCCCAGTCTTTCAGGGTACGGACGGACAGGCCTGAGTGACGGGAATATTCCTCATATGTCATGTATGGCGCGTTGATCACTATTTGAAATGAGAGCATGGTGTTATCCTTAGTCGTTGGTTTTGCGTGTTTATTTGTGTTGTTTCGCATTAATGCGTTTATGTGAATGTGTTTGCGTTGATTCTTGATCGGTTTTTCGTTCAATTGGTGTTTGGGGTTCGTAGATGGGTAGGTTAAAAGCAGAAATCCCGCCTTTTGAGTATCTGAAGGGCAACGATTTCACGAACATGTTGTTAGAGATAAATGGAGTTAAATCGCATAGACAGCTTGCTGATATCTATGGGATCCCAGCTAGCACTATCTCAACGTGGAATCAGTTCGATAGAACTGCACATGAGCTGATCTTAAGAGCAGCCTTACATAATCCAAGGCTGAACTTAAGGGCTATTGCATTAGGTGAAGGGAAGTTTCTTGGTGATGAGCAATTAACAGCTAACTCTTTGCCTGTTTATAAGATTATTGATGGCAGGAAAGTTGAGTCAGGTACTACAAGTATTGATGAGGGCACACTAGAACGATATGGATTGAATCACCAGTCTACAGAAGTGATTGATATAGATAGTGTTTTACATTTTGTTGACATGACTAACATTGACCCTTTCTCTGGTCATTATCTGATTGATTTTGACGGAAGAGTTTCTATCAACAAGATTCAGCGCTTGCCCGGGAAGAAGCTATCTGTTGTGTTCTCGGATACACCTACAGAAATTTCAGAAAACGATATCAAGGTTATTGGTAGGGTAGCAGCAAGGTTATTGAAGGATTAGATATACGACATGATGTCGTTGATTAAAATGTTAGATAAATTTAGAAATAAAATACGGAGGTTTGATTGTGGCAAGACCTGCTAGATGGTTAGATGGATATTTTAGTGATGGAGTTAAAGAGTTTCGGTTGAGCTCATGGAAGTACTTTTCCGATTTTATTAATCAAGAGATGTTGGATTACACAACTTATGTTTATAGAGGGCATGCAAAGTCTGAGTGGAAGCTTGAGCCTACCTTAGATAGATTAATTCGATACTCTAAGTCACCTAAACGAAAACAGCACTTAGAGAAGTTTAAATATGAGACAAGAGGTCGGCGAGGGGCTCACCCCACAGCACTCAATACGGATGATGATTGGTGGGCATTGGGTCAACACCACGGTTTAGCGACACCTCTTCTAGACTGGACTGAATCACCGTTTGTAGCTTTATTCTTTGCTATGAGTAACGCGGTTCGAGAAAAAAGCAGCGAAATTGTTGTATATGCAATATCCCAGTCTTCAATAAGATACAAAAATAACATCATTAAAAAGAGCGATTCGATAAAATTAATAAATGATCAAAAGCCGACAGTAAAAATTGTACGACCATTGAGTGATGAAAATAGCCGACTGGTTAGTCAAAGAGGATTATTCACCAGAGGGCCCAATAATGTCGACTTAGAAACTTGGGTTAAAACGCATAGAGTTGAAGGGAACGAAAATATTATTGAGCTAATGAAGGTTTTTATACCTATAAAAAACAAAAGGGATTTTTTTGACTGCTTACGATACTTAAACCGCATGAATATTAATCACTCAACGCTTTTTCCAGATCTAGGCGGAGCTTCAGATTATTGTAATTTACATCTTGAGGTTGATCGATACTAATTTGTCTAACAAGTTATTTATTCTGATTAGACAGGTAATCACATCATGACAAGAGGTAACAAGGATGTCAGAACAGATATGTGTTTATCGAAACAATGAAGGCTTTGTAAGTGTACAGAGCCTTCGAAACACCAGCCACAATGAACCCTACATACAAGGGTGGTGTAAAAAGTTCAAAGCCCCGCGAACGTTGAGGATAGAAAGAATCATCAACACCTTCGACATCCTGCAAGATGCTAATGACTACCTTAACAATTTCGACCCCGATGAGATTGTTTCCCCCTCCCAAAGAAAAGCTCTCTCCGCATCAACCTTCGACGTTCACTTCACTGGTTTTAAGAAAGCAGACAAGACCCAACTCACAGAAATTGCTAAAGCAAATGGCATGACTGTACGCGGTGAAGTAACAAAGAATTTGAACTTGCTTTGCTACGGCTACAATGCAGGCCAAAAGAAACTGGAAAAGGCACTCGATCAAGGCTGCATCATCCTGAACGAACCACAGTTCATAGCCTTGATTGAGACTGGGGAAATACCGGAGGAGTGATGACTCCTCATTTTACATTACAAGGATGTAATCATGAAAGAATTTACGTCATTATTTAGTGATGTTTTAAAAGATAGGCTCAAAAACACTTTACTCGTTAACTTTGTTTTTTCTTGGGTTTTTGTTAATCATAGTTTGGTTTTTTATCTTATTTTTAGTGAGGATTCAAGAAATACGAAACTGGAAAAGCTGGATAGTCTTTCGTTTAGCTTTATGACAGATTTGATTTTGCCATTGGTCGTAGTATCTATTTATGTGTTTATATTGCCATTAGTTAACTTGTTCGTATCAAAAGCTAAATTTAATTTTGTTGATGAAAAAATCGTTAAGCAAGTTGAAGAAGAAAATCAATTTAAACTTGACCAAAAAGTGAAGACTGAAAGTGCTCGTGTTAAGTTAGCATTATTGGAAAAATCATCTGAAGTAGAATTAGACCAGAAAAGGGCAATTCATCAAGAAAAATTATCAAAGTCCATTGAAGATGAAGCTAAAGCTGTAGAGAGGAAAAATGAGGCCGAAAAAGAAGAAATTATTTTGCTTGAGCAAAGAAAGGTCGAATTTGAAAAAGTGGTAAAGTTAGAAGATGTTGTCGAGAGAATAAATGAAGTTGAGAAAAGAGAAGATCATCTAAGGCTATTGAAGAAAAATTTAGATTTGCAGAGGCATGATTTAGATACTCGTATGAGTGGGTACGTTTGGGGGGCGTTTGATGTTGAAGTTGAGGAGTCCGATAGAGTAACATTTTCTTATGAATCCAGACAGAGAGGTAAAAATATTGCTATTTTTGGAAACCGCATGAAAGAATCTGTCGAACTTGGTCTTGGTCAAATGCCTGAAGATTTCGAGATGCAGTTAATAGGTCGGAAATTGCATGATGAATTCATTGTTAAATTTAATTTTCCGAATGATTTTCATAAAGAAGATTTAGCTGGTCGGCATGAAGAGTTGGCGCTGAAAATAGAAAAGATTGAAAAGAAGGTAATACCGATAAAGTCTACGTTTCTTAAAAAAAGAATGATACCAATGAATTCAAAGTATTCATTGGATAACAATTTAATGAAATTAATTAAAAATGAGTTGAATGTGTATTTCAAAAGTAAACCTTATGGTATTACAGGGCATCGAGATGACTTGGAAAATGAAGCTTATGAGATAATTTCTGATATAAGTGACGTATACAAAGAATTCAGGAATGATTCTGAATTTAAAGCTTATTTTAAAGCGGCATATCAAGAGTTGATAAACTCAGAGAGTAATGAAGAAGTCGATGCTTGATGAAAGTTCTTAAGTATGAGGTAAAGGTATGATTGACATTGCGTCTTTGAATGCAGCATTAGGAAGTCTGAAAACGGCAACTGACATAGCAAAACTGATTAAAGAAAGTGGCACTTCACTTGAGCAAGCTGAGATCAATATGAAATTGGCAGAGCTCATCAGTGCGTTGGCCGATGCAAAGCTTGAGGTTTCTGACTTAAAGGAACTTTTAGTTAGTAAGGATGAAGAGATTCGTAAGCTTCAGGAATCTCAGGACTTGAAGAAGCATATGATTTGGGAGAAGCCTTACTATTGGAATATGCAGTCAAGAGACAAGGAGGGTCCCTATTGTCCTCAATGTTTTGACTCTGATACAAAGCTTATCCGACTGCAAGAACATAATGTAGGTTCTTGGCATTGCAGAACTTGCAATGTCTCGTATAGAGATAGTAATTACCAAGAACCTGAACCTCCTATCGTGCCTAGTATCTCTTGGTAGTTGGATTAATGATTTTCTTAAATAGCTCACATAACCATAAAGAGCATGAGATATAAAATACTACTTTTTTAACAAATTTTCATATGGCAGGAGGAATGATGCCTGATTTATTAGGTTCACTTATACAGCTTCTTCAATTGTTAGAAGAAGCGATGTTTGGGTGGCTAGCTAACACAGTGCTTGTCATTTTTACGGCAATGAGCGTTATCTATTTTTCGGCTGTTGTACTGTTTAGCCAGAAAGTCATAATGTTGGGGAGGTTAATCCTTCAAGGTGTTTCTTCAGTTAAACCAAAAATTAAAGAAGCAATGAGTTCTCCTTATGACCATAAATTTGCTAACAATAGAGTTTTAATCATCATTTCAATGCTCATGTATTACTTCTATCTGATCTTTGTGCTCATTTATGCTCTGTTATTTACTGGTATTGCATCGGGCTTCTTGATTGATGGTAAGTTACCACTATCTAAGTCCCTTTTAGCATATGTTTGTGCATTAGGTTTCTTTCTTCTGGCTCGTTTGTTCAAGTGTCAGGGAGATAAAGAGCTGTTTAAGCTTCGCAACCCAGAAGAAACGAACAAAACGCTTGAAAGTGATTCATAGGGTATGAATATGTTAATTTTTATTCCTATACTTTCGTGACTTACGGCTCAGTATCGTAACTCACCGTTATGGTACTAAAACACCACAGCTCAATTCAAAAAGGGGGCACGAATATGGAAGAGTGGACATTCGATTATGATGATTACGAATACAAGATAAACCCTCGTTCTATCGAGTTTGTTGGGGCATGCAACGGCTTTGTTGACTAAATCAGCTTGAACTTTTCTTGCAGCCAGTGATCTGATCTTATAACGCTCACTGACTGATCACTTCCATGGACAAAAGCACTTACCGAACAGAAAACTGGAAAGAGTACAACCAAGCACTGATTAACCGCGGCTCGCTGACATTCTGGATCGACGAAGAAGCAATAAGCAGTTGGTTATGCTCTGAACATCACGGTAACCGTGGACGCGGCTATCAGTATTCAGACACAGCGATCATGACTGCGCTCATGGTGAAGCGACTATTCAATCTGTCACTTCGTGCTGTTCAAGGGTTCATGAACTCAGTGTTTTCTCTGATGAAAGTACCGCTAACATGCCCGAACTACAGCAGTATCAGCAAACGAGCGAAAACGGTCGATATCCCCATCAAAATGCCTGCTCGAGGTGAAATTCGTCATCTTGCCATTGACGCAACTGGCCTGAAGGTTTTCGGTGAAGGTGAATGGAAAATGAAAAAGCATGGCAAGGAGAAACGCCGTGTCTGGCGAAAACTCCATCTTGCAGTTGATGCGGATACCCATCAAGTCATCTGTGCAGAACTCTCGTTATTAACCGTCACTGATGGCGAAGTTATGCCAACGTTGCTCAACCAGACTTATCGTCAGATCAAATCGATATCAGGTGATGGTGCGTATGATACCAGGCTGTGCTACCAAGCGATTCAAAGGAAAAAGGCACAGCCCCTTATCCCGCCCAGAGCTGGAGCAGCCTACTGGGAGCACGGTCATCCCAGAAATGTTGCGGTTGCAAACCAGCGGATTCACGGTAGCAATGAACACTGGAAAAAGACCAGTGGTTACCATAGTCGCTCAATCTCTGAAACAGCGATGTCGAGATATAAACGATTACTTGGCTCGGCGCTAAGCCTGCGAGATTACAACGCTCAAGTCGGCGAAGCATATGCGGCCGTCCGAGCGTTGAACAAATTAACAGGGCTGGGTATGCCCAAAACACATAAAGTTAGATAAATTATGATTTATTTGGGATAGATCTGTTTGTTATCCGATTTGATCAACAAAGCCGCATGCAACGGCAATCGTTATGTGTTCAGAGTGTTAGCTAGCACGCTGAATGATTTTTTTGAAACGGCAGATGATAGAGAGTCAGCAATAGTTAACTATTTAGAAAATATGGACGATATTCATAGTGCAGCAGAAAGTGTGGCCGCTGAAAACGAGGAAAATGAAGACTCACCACACTTTTACATCGAAGCTGAAGACTTAGCCGAGTTTTGTTAAGTGTTGCTTTTCTCATGCAGCTTATGCGGATAAAGCTGCGTGTAAATCTGCCACAGAATGTTCAAGTTCCGGTGGCCTGTGACCTGGGCCACTTCTTCAATCGAATAACCTTTCTCAAACAGGCGGCTGGCCCCTTCTCGACGTAGATCGTGGTAGCGTAAATCTTCAATACCCAGTTTGTTTCTTACTCGCTGAAAACCTGCAGTCACGCTGCGCGGTTGGTAGGGGAAGATCAGGCGGTTGGTGCGCGGGTGCTGAAGGCTGGGATTCAGGCGGCGTAATGCTGGGTGCATTGATGAGCCTAATCACGGGCGGGGTGGCGGCTTGGCAGCAGCACAGCCAGAACAGGGCGGAAGCCCTCAAGCGCAAAGACGAGCTGGCGCAGGCCAAGCACGCCGCCCGGCTCAAGCGGCTGGAGTATGGCGACGAGCAAGCGGCCAATCTGGACGAGCTGAGTCTCAAGGGCAGGGGCTGGAAAGATGAATTCATTCTGCTGGTTGTGTTCACGCCCTTGGTGCTGTGCTTCGTGCCGGACTATGCAGTGTATGTGGATGCGGGCTTTCAGGCGCTGCGAAGCATTCCAGAGCCGTACTGGTATGTGGTCGGGGCCATTGTCGTGGATGTGCTGGGGATGCGCTCTATGGTGCGCTACCTGCTGGAATTTTTCTCACAAAAACTCAGAGGCAAACCGACTTGATAGAGATACTGCAACAACTCACCGCAATGGGCTTACCGCCAACCATGATCGCGCTGCTCATCGTCCTGTACAAGCAGGACAAGCGGCTAACAATACTGGAAACGAACGTACAACTGGGGAAAAAACATGGCTAAGACAGGACTGAAAAGTAACGGCACACTGAAGAAAGGCTACCGCTTCGCCAAAGGTGGCCGGGTGGTGAAAGCGAAGAATGCGACGGTGAAGAAAAGACGCACTTAAATATTACTATAGCCCGTCATAAAACGCGGGCTATAGCCAGTAAATTTGGTGGCTTGAGATGTTTTATACTTAGTTCTGCGATTCAAGTTGTGTATTGACAAAAATTATGAGTGGTAAATGTGATGAAGTGCATTTAAAATGCGTTACAAGATAAGTTAGAAGGTATAAGCTTAATTAAGTTTATCTAATATTTTAGATCTAAAAACCTATTGGAAATTATATGGATCTCATTCATCAAAATCATCACTTTCATTTTTTTTCAAATAATAGTGACGTTGAACCTTCACCTACAGTGATAGGAGATCTTCTGGAAGCATTTTCAGAATATCAATTAGTTCCTGTACCTTCTAATGAATACAATACACTTACTGGGCAAAATCGTGATTACGTCACATTGATTACACCAGATCATCGATTGAGATTGGAGTTTCCAAGTAATGAAATAATAATTTATTCATTTGGTGATGAATCGCAAGATGAATTTAGAAGTACAACAATTAAGATCATTTCAATTTTGTCAACGCTGTTTCCACTAAAAATGGCTAATCGATTATCTGTTCTTAATTCAATTTACTTTAAAGGTGAAGTTCAGCAATATGACTCTCTCTATAAGAAACTTTTTACGTTCAAAAAGGTTTCTCCATTTGAGTGGGATAATAGAATTGTTGAGAAAATAGCTCTTGATGACATTGGTGAAGAAATTAACAGCATTAGTTCAATAAGACGTTCAGTTGTTTCCTCTCAATTTTTCAAAAGCCAGTCGCCAATGGACTTAATAAATTTTAATATTGATAGCAACACTGTTTACCAAAACCAACAACAGCGTTTTCGATTAAAAGATTGCCAATTGGTAGTAGATAGATTATTTGAAAATAACAGTAAAATAATTACTGAACTTCAACGGTATTTCTAGTTGGGAGCGTTTATTTTGGAAGATTTATCTAAAATTGTAAATCATTACTCAGACGGTTCTACCAGTCATTTTTTTGATAATTTTTTTGATAGTTCAAGTCAAAGGAAAAACAATTTAATTGAACATTCAAAAGTGAAAAGATGCGCGAATGAAATTATTCAATATGTGATTTCTGATGAGTTTGTTGAAGGTGAAATAAGTAAAACTCAATTATATTTAGAAAAGTTACATTTAGAAAACCCACTTCTATTTCGTGAGTCTTTTACAAGCGCATGGGTAAAGCTTTACCATATGACAAATCCTCGTTTTTTGTATGTTTTTGCTTCTGTTGCCTCGTGCTTGCCTTATGAGTGGCTTAAGGCTCATGGTATTACGCTGATCTTGGGTTGTAGTTCTCATCAGGATCCTCTTGTAAATGAAGCATGTATAAGGATGGCCGAAGCTTGGGAGCAACCAGAACATGCTGCATATTTAGAGAAAATGCGTGATTTTCATTATGATTGGCTGCAGAGTTATAAGTTGGAAACTATCCTGTATTTAAAGGAGCTTGAAGGATGAGCTTTTTACTAAGGAAGATTTCAGCTAATAAATGGGAGCCAAATCTTGGGAAAATCTCAAGCCAACATACAGCTGATGCAATTACAGGATGTACAAGAACAAGTAATAATACACTTTCTGTATGGCATTCAAATACTAAAGAGTTTGAAGATGAATCAGTAAAAAAGCTAATTGTGGCTTTAGCGGTAAGCATGCCTCAGCCAGCTAAAATTGACGTTTTGTGGTTAGAGGAAGATTGGCTAGTTCAACAAGGTCTCAATATTAATTCTAATCTAGCAAATACATGCTATAGAGATGTTAACCCTTTGCATAAGGATATTGAGTTCCTCGATCATGGAAAGTTGGGAATCGTCAGTGAGCATATCGTTAACCAACTGTCTCTGACAGAAAATAGGCATAGTATATCTCGCCCAAAGCTGATTAGACTTGTAGGCGAATGGCTAGAAAAAGATAATACGTTTGAGCTTGACGAATTAAATGAAAAGTGGCGTGCTGAAATAGTAAAAGTTCTGAAGCGTAAATCTTGCTAGAGAAAATAAAAATAGCTTATTGGTATCGATATTTATTAATAATGGCGCCTCCCGGCGCCTTTATTAATATTGCTCATGCAATTTATGCGGATGCAACTGCGTATACACCTGCCAAAGAATGTTCAAGTTTCGATGTCCCGTCACCTGTGCCACATCTTCGATGCTGTAGCCTCGCTCAAACAAGCGGCTCGCACCTTCCCGGCGTAGGTCATGATAACGCAAGTCCTCAATCCCTAAGCTGTTCCTAACGCGCTGAAAGCCTGCTGTGACGCTGCGCGGGTTGTAGGGGAATATCAGCTCATTGCTTCTGTCTTGCCGCATGGCGATATCAAAGGATTCGCCCAGCAGTGGCACAATCATGTGATTGCCTTCTTTCTTACGCGGGTCTTTGCGATCCCGGACAAGAATCGTTTTGTGTGGTTCGTTGAGGTCTTCCCAGCGCAGGCGGCACACTTCCCCGATACGCATACAGGTCAGAATACTGAAATCCAGAATATCGACGAATGGGATCCGGCTTTTGCCGTTGCTCCGGTAGGACTGGCGGGCCAGTAATCCCTCTTTTAATAGCTCCAGTTCTTCCCCGGTTGGTCGGCGGGTACGTTTCTGACTTTTCCCCACCAAGCCCATATCAATGAGTACAGGCACGGCTTCTTCGAAAATGGCATGGTTCGCATCAACATTGAACACCGGGCCTGCTTTCTTCATCACAGAGCGCAGGTAAGCAATTTCGTGATAAATCGTCGCGGGCTTTGCTCCGGCGGCTTTCCGGTGTCGGCAGTGCTGAATCAGATCACTGGTTTTAACTTTGCTACTCTCCACTAAGGATATGTCACAGTCCCGGAGCATCCGAAGTACGTATTGTTTCGTCCGGCCCGTTCTGTCCCATAAGTCCCTGTCACCGATGTACATATCCAGCAGAGCCGACAGTAACACGGTTTTCAAACCGGAGTGCATGGGGTTTTCCAGCTCGTTCAGACGCTTGCGGGCGTAGGTTCGGGCGAGTTCTTTTTTCCTGAATGTTTTGGACTCTCTGTGTATAATCTGCGAATTCTTTTTGACGATGAGTTCAACTGTGTAGCGGCTTTCACCGCTTTTCAGCGTCCGTTTTCTAATGCTGAATGATGCCATTGTCCTACTCTTTTTATACGTACCATATACGTACGAATTGAAGATTTGGGGCAAGAGGTTAGCAAACTCATGTATATATATACAGTATCCAGATCGTAAGTAAGCCATGATGAAACCTGAAAACCCTACTCAATACCCGACTTGCCGTTTCTCCGTTGCACCCATGCTCGATTGGACCGATCGCCATTGCCGGTACTTCCATCGTTTGCTGTCTGAGCATGCGCTGTTGTATACCGAGATGGTGACGACCGGGGCGATTATTCACGGTAAGGGTGACTTTCTGGCGTATAACGAGGAAGAGCATCCGCTGGCATTGCAGCTGGGTGGTTCGAATCCGGCGGATCTGGCGCATTGTGCCAAGCTGGCGCAGGCGCGTGGCTACGATGAGGTGAACCTGAATGTCGGTTGCCCGTCGGACCGTGTTCAGAACGGCCGCTTTGGTGCGTGTCTGATGGGCGAGGCGGATCTGGTTGCGCAGTGTGTTTCTGCTATGCGTGAAGTGGTCGATATTCCGGTGACCGTGAAAACCCGGATCGGGATTGATGAGCAGGACTCGTATCAGTTCCTGGTTGATTTTGTCGGAACTGTGTCTGAAAAAGGTGGTTGTGATCATTTCACCATTCATGCCCGGAAAGCCTGGCTGAGTGGCCTGAGTCCGAAAGAAAACCGCGAAATTCCGCCGCTGGATTACCCGCGTGTGTATCAGTTGAAGCAGGATTTCCCGCATCTGACGATGGCGATCAACGGTGGTGTCAAAACACTGGCCGAAATCGAAGCGCACTTGCAACATCTGGACGGTGTGATGGTCGGCCGCGAGGCATATCAGAATCCATACATGCTGGCTGAACTGGATCAGCAGCTTTTTGGCTGTGATCGCCCAATGAAGAAACGCCGCGAAGTGGTTGAAGCAATGTACCCTTATATTGAGCGCCAGCTGGCTAATGGCTCCTATCTGGGGCATATCACACGTCATATGCTGGGATTGTTCCAGAATATGCCGGGTGCGCGTCAATGGCGTCGTCATATCAGCGAGAATGCCCATAAACCGGGCGCTGGCATTGAGGTTGTTCAGCAGGCGTTGGCTAAGATCCCTGCTCACCTTGATGTTTAACGGGTTCCTTCGGAGCCGATAGCGAAATTGACGATAACGGTTCGTCAAAATCACTCAGTCAGCTTCAAAAGCCGCAGCATTGGACTGCGGCTTTTTAGTATCTGACTGAAAGATATGATGATTTTTAGTTTCGAGAGATTGGCCCGAAACCTGCAATATACTCTGCATTCTATCCCACAGCGATGTCCTGATTTGTGATATATCTGATGGGTTTCTGGGCATAAATGGAGAGATTGGAATGGTTGAGATTCTGTTTTTACTGGTATTTGCCGGTGTATTGATCATGACGGGTGTCAGTGTACTGGGCATGGTGATTGCGATGGCGGCCGGGTTTGCGGTCATGGCTTTCGCGGGTCTGATTGGGGTGGTGATTAAGCTGCTGCCTTGGATCATTTTGATTGCTATCGGGGTGTGGCTGTATCGTGGATCCCGTCGGGGGAACCCGTACCGGAAACGTTATTAAACGCGTTATTCCTAGGATATGCATACAAGCAATGATACGCGTGTTTAAAAAGTGAGCTTGAGCCAAATCCCTGATTCTCACGGAGGAAATGCGGTTTTCCTGAACAGCATCTGGTATAGTCTGGCGCAGCAAAAAAGCAAAGCACAAAGATAACGAGCGGAGACTCACAATGAAAAAAACGATGCTTTCAGCGGCGGCCGCAGTGGCGCTGGCAACGGCTGTGCCAGCTCAGGCTGATATGCTGCTGGGTGGTACTGTAGGCGCGGATGCCTGGTTCAGCAGTGCTGAAATTAACGATGCTGTAGATGGCGGCGATAAAACCATGCCTTCTTTCTATGTGTCGTTTGAACACTTTATTCCACTGATTCCAAATGCACGTATTGCTTATGCTGATATTGAAGCTGATGCGGTTGCATTCAAACAAACGGACTTCACTGCTTATTACGAGATTCTGGATAACGATCTGATTGCGGTGGATATCGGTGTTTCGCTGATTCGATTCGCTGATGGCCAGTACAATGCACAGGGCCATGCTCAGACGTTTGACGACGAGTGGCAGCCAGCCATTTACGGCAATGTTGAATTCGGTTTCCCGGCAACGCCGCTGACCGCGTTTGCAGAAGGTAACGTCGGTGAATTCGACGATACCAGCACGCTGGACGTAAAAGCCGGTATGAAATTTACGATCCCGTTAGTTGCTGCAGATCTGAATCTGCGCGGTGGTTATCGTGTGATGGATTATGATTTTGATGCCATCAACAACCCTCTGGGTGGCAAAGTGAAACTGGATGGTTTCTTTGCCGGTGTTGAAGTCGATTTCTGATTCAGTGCCCAAGATTACAAAAGCCATGCGAAATGCATGGCTTTTTTGTTGCCTGTTTTCTGAGTTATAGACCATTTTTAAATTGGGCAATCACTCAGGAATCAGGCCGATGACCATAACCGAGTTACAGCGTTTGTATGCCAACAGTGAAATCGTTGAAGCCGTGATTGAACCATCACTTCAGGCCAATGGCTGGGTGGTGGAGTTTCGTCATCGCCGCGGTGGTTTTGTCACCCTGACAGACGGCTCCGGCAGCGAAAAATGCTACCGTGATATTGATACGGCCACGGAACGGGCATTTGAGGTCGGATTTCATCAGGTCCGTATTGCTGATCATTTCTGAGGTTTGCTGTTTTTCTCACTGTCTGACGGTACGTCAGGCGCAGCCAAGGTCGCTCAAATCCCCGGATTGGGCGATTTTTATTGATTTCCCACTCATCTTCACTTCCAAAAAGTTATAAAACATTCTTATCTATTCTTTCTTGTTATTTGGTCGAGTAGCTAATCTACCCTGTACGCAATGTAAAGGGATCGTCGTGTCATGTTACTTAAGGAACTCTCGGCTTTAGCAAGCCCGCTCAATGATCAGCAGATCGGCCAGCTGCAACAGGCAGTCGCAGAACTGTCACCACAGCAGATGGCCTGGATCAGTGGTTATTTCTGGGGGTTAAGCCAAACCCAAGCGGCAGGCCAGCAGCCTGCTGGTCAGCCTGCGGTTGCTGTGGCAGCCAAACCGGCTGGCAAACTTACCATTATTTATGCATCGCAGACGGGCAACGCCAAAGGTGTGGCTCAGGCGCTGAAAGATGAAGCGGTTGCTTCCGGCATGCAGGCCGAGGTGTTCGCGGCCGGTGACTATAAAGGCAAGAACCTCGCCAAAGAAACCCATGTGGTCTTTGTGGCGTCAACCCACGGGGAAGGGGAAGCGCCGGATGATGCGATTGAACTGCATGAGTTTTTGCAGTCCAAACGCGCACCGAAGCTGCCAAACCTGAACTATGCCGTGCTGGGACTGGGCGACTCAAGCTACGAGTTTTTCTGCCAGACGGCAAAAGACTTCGACAGCTATCTCAGCAAGCTGGGTGCCAAAGCTTTCATTGAGCGCATTGACTGTGATGTCGACTACGATGCTCCTGCGGCGGAATGGCGCAGCAAAGCGCTGGACAGCATCAAAGGTGAATTGCTGGGCGGCAGTCAGGCTGACGTGGTGCAACTGCCGGTCGGGCAGAGCGCTGCAGCAGCGGTGTCGCAGTACAACAAACAAAATCCGTATGCCGCTGAATTACTGGTGAGCCAGAAAATCACGGGCCGCGATTCCGGTAAAGATGTCCGCCATGTCGAGATCGATCTGGGCGAATCCGGTCTGACCTATCAGCCGGGTGATGCATTGGGTGTCTGGTACGACAATGATCCGGCACTGGCAGCAGCACTCGCGGCGAAAGTCGGTCTGACGGGCGAAGAAAGTGTCGACGTAGACGGCGCATCCATGAATCTGAAAGATGCCCTGATCAGCCAGTATGAAATCACGGCAGCGAATCCGCAATTGGTGACAAAGTTTGCGGAACTGTCAGGCAGCAAGAAACTGCAGAAACTGGTGGAAGACAAAGACAAACTGCGTGAGTACGCAGCCAATACGCAGGTCATAGATGTTTTTGCCGAAAAGAAAACTCAGCTGAGTGCCGAGCAGCTTCAGGGCCTGCTGCGTCGCTTAACGCCGCGCCTGTACTCCATTGCTTCCAGTCAGGAAGAAGTGGGTGAAGAAGTGCATCTGACCGTGGGTCTGGTGGAATATCAGCAAGGTGATGAGCCTCGATTTGGCGGAGCATCCGGTTTCCTGGCCCACCGAGCAGAAGAAGGTGCGAATGTTCGTGTTTTTGTCGAAGAAAACAAGAACTTCAAACTGCCTTCTGATGACAATACGCCAGTGATCATGATTGGTCCGGGGACAGGTATTGCACCGTTCCGGTCGTTCATTCAGGAAAGAGAAAACCGCGATGCGGAAGGGAAGAACTGGTTGTTCTTCGGTGACCGGACCTTCACGGATGATTTTCTGTATCAGGTGGAATGGCAGAAATATCTGAAAGATGGCGTTCTGACCCGACTGGATGTCGCATTCAGCCGCGATCAGGCCGAGAAAGTTTATGTTCAGCACCGCATTCTGGAAAACGCAGCGGAAGTCTGGCAGTGGCTGCAGGAAGGTGCGCATCTGTATGTGTGCGGTGATGCCAACCGGATGGCCAAAGATGTGCACGATGCTTTGATCACCGTGGTTGAGCAGCAGGGCGGCAAGAGCCGTGAAGATGCAGAACTGTATTTGAATGATTTGCGTAAAGCCAAACGCTACCAGAAGGATGTGTACTAATGACTGAGAAACTGTCTGATAATGAACGCCTGAAACGCGAAAGTAACTTCCTGCGTGGCACCATTCAAGATGATTTGCAGGATCGGATCACCGGTGGCTTTACGGCAGACAACTTCCAGCTGATCCGTTTCCACGGCATGTATCAGCAGGATGACCGCGACATTCGTCCTGAACGCCAGAAGCAAAAGCTCGAACCGCTGCACAATGTGATGCTGCGTGCCCGGATGCCGGGTGGGATCATCACGCCGAAACAGTGGCTGGCGATTGATCAGTTTGCTCAGGATAAAACCATGTATGGCAGTATCCGCCTGACCACGCGTCAGACGTTCCAGTTCCATGGTGTCCTGAAGCCGAATATCAAACTGATGCACCAGACGCTCAATGACTATGGCATCGACTCGATTGCCACGGCGGGTGACGTAAACCGGAACGTGCTGTGTACGTCGAATCCGGTTGAGTCTGAACTGCATCAGCAAGCTTATGACTGGGCGAAGAAAATCAGTGAACACCTGCTGCCAAAAACCCGTGCTTATGCGGAAATCTGGCTCAATGGTGAAAAACTGGAAGCCGAGCAACAGGACAAAGAACCGATTCTGGGCTCGACGTATCTGCCGCGTAAGTTCAAGACCACGGTTGTGATCCCGCCACAAAATGATGTGGATGTGCATGCCAACGATCTGAACTTTGTCGCCATTGCTGAAAAGGGTCAGTTGATCGGTTTTAACGTGCTGGTTGGTGGTGGCCTTGCCATGACTCACGGGGATACGGCGACGTATCCGCGCCGCGCGGATGATTTTGGTTTTGTCCCGCTGGAGAAAACGCTGGATGTCGCCTCTGCTGTTGTGACGACGCAGCGCGACTGGGGAAACCGTTCGAACCGGAAAAACGCGAAAACCAAGTACACCTTGGATCGTGTTGGTGTGGATGTGTTCAAAGCGGAAGTTGAAAAGCGTGCTGGTGTGACTTTTGAAGCAAGTCGTCCTTACGAGTTCACCGGACGAGGCGATCGATTCGGTTGGGTGAATGGCATTGATGGCAAGTATCACCTGACGCTGTTTATTGAAAACGGCCGGATTCTGGATTACCCGGACAAGCCGCTGAAGACCGGCATTGCTGAGATTGCGAAGATCCACACCGGGGATTTCCGCATGACTTCAAACCAGAACCTGATTATTGCCGGGGTTGCACCGGAAGATAAAGCGACAGTCGAGCAAATTGCGCGTGAGCACGGTTTGATTGACGACGGCGTCAGTGTGCAGCGTCAGAATTCGATGGCCTGTGTGTCGCTGCCGACCTGTCCGCTGGCGATGGCTGAAGCAGAGCGTTTTCTGCCGGAGTTCGTGACGGACTTTGAAGGACTGCTGGAAAAACATGGTCTGAGCAAAGAGGAGCATGTGATCCTGCGGGTGACGGGCTGTCCGAACGGTTGTGGTCGTGCCATGCTGGCGGAAATCGGTCTGGTCGGAAAAGCGCCGGGCCGCTATAACCTGCATCTGGGCGGTAACATCAATGGCACCCGAATTCCAAAGATGTACCGTGAAAACATTACCGTTGATGAAATTATGACTGAGCTGGATCAACTGGTGGGCCGCTGGGCGAAAGAACGTGAAGCCGATGAAGGCTTTGGTGATTTCACCATTCGCAGCGGTATTATTGCTCCGGTTGAGGTCTCTGTGAGGGATTTTTATGCCTAAATATGCGTTGGCGGATTTGCTGAGTGCAAGCAAGGTTGAGCAGATCCTCCGGCTGGCGGAAATTAACGCTGAGCTGGAGCAGATGACAGCCCAACAGCGTGTTCGCTGGGCGCTGGAATATCTGGACGGCAATTTTGCACTGGCTTCGAGCTTTGGGATCCAGTCTGCCGTGATGCTGCATCTGGTGACACAGGAATCACCGAATATTCCGGTGATCCTGACCGATACCGGTTATCTGTTTCCGGAAACTTATCAGTTTGTAGATTTTCTGACGGAGCGTTTGTCTCTGAATCTGAAAGTGTACCGGGCTGAGCTGAGTCCGGCCTGGCAGGAAGCGCGGTATGGTCAGCTGTGGACGCAGGGTGTTGATGGCATTAAGCAATACAACAAAATGAACAAAGTTGAACCTATGCGCCGTGCGCTGGAAGACTTACAGGTCAACACCTGGTTTTCCGGCCTGCGACGCGCACAGTCTTCAACCCGGGCGACCTTACCGGTTCTGGCGATTCAGAATGGGAAATTCAAGTTCCTGCCGCTGATCGACTGGAGTGAGCAGGACATTGATACCTACCTGCTTGAGCATGACTTGCCTTACCATCCACTGCGCGAGCAGGGTTACCGTTCCATGGGTGATGTGCATACCACCACCAAGTGGGTGCCCGGTATGGCAGAAGAGGAAACCCGCTTCTTTGGCCTGAAGCGTGAATGCGGATTGCATGAAGATGACGTAGAAAGTGATGGCTCGGGCATCTGATCCCAGGGTCACCTGACATGAAAAGAATAAAAAACCTGACTGGGGAAACCCGTCAGGTTTTTTTATTTGCGAATCAGAAAATTGACCTGAGTCTGACAGCAAAAAAATGCGGAATCGTTACGCTCGGCCGTTGTCTGAATCGGGTCAGCCTGCTGTTGGCGTCCAGATTTTGGTCAGGGTATCGATGAGCCCGGCGCTGGCGCCCTGAGTGCCTAAAAATTGTGTGATGATTGGGATGAACTGACTGATCATACTGGCGTCTAATCCAAGTGCAGTGAACACAGGGCCCAGCGCATCCATGTTGTTCAGCATGCCACCCAGGCCGGCAGGAATTGCATCCATCAGGTTTTCAGAACCCGGGATGAGTTTGGTCAGTTCAGAGGCCTGATCGCCACTGAGCTGACTGGCGGCCATGGATAACAGCGCACCAGCACCGCCAGCAGCTTGTTCGGTGCTGACGCCGAGTTGATCGGTCAGCATGCTGGCCAGTGGGTTATCAGCCAGGGCTTCCATTTTGTCGTCACCGCCGCCGAAAAGGTCGGACAGGCTGAAGGCATGGGCAGCGGTGCTCAGGGTCAGGCAGGCAGCAAGCGGGATGACAAACAGCCACATGCGTTGAAGTAAAGCTCGGGTCATAACATTCTCCTTAGAATAGAGGCGCGGGGGATCCCGCTGGAAAGCTAAAAGCTACTCTAAGCGTAGTCTGGAAAAGATAAAAGAGGGCAAACTGTCAGTTTCCTGTCAGTTTATTCCTGAGCTATCGCGTTGAAAGGAGACAAAAAACGGTGCCGAAGCACCGTTTTGACCGAAGATGGCAGGACTTACAGGATGTCCAGCAGTTCGACTTCGAAGACCAGCGCAGCAAAAGGAGGAATCGCTGCACCTGCACCACGCTCGCCATAAGCCAGGTTGTGCGGGATGTACAGTTTCCACTTTGAGCCAACAGGCATCATTTGCAGGGCTTCAACCCAACCTGCGATCACGCCGGTCACTGGGAATTCAGCTGGCTGGCCACGGGTTACTGAGCTGTCGAACACAGTACCGTCGGTCAGCTCACCGTGGTAGTGCACGCGAACTTGCTTGTCAGACGTTGGGATTTCACCGTTGCCTTCAACCAGTACTTCGTACTGAAGGCCGGAATCGGTCACTGTTACTTCAGAGCGCAGTGCGTTATCTTTGAGGAAGGCTTCACCATCAGCAGCAGCAGCTTTTGCTTGCTCCTGACGCGCAGATTCTGCACGTGTGTGCAGTTCACGCAGTGCGTTGTTGATGTCGTCAACTGGGATTTCTGGCATGTCGCCAGTCAGTGAAGTCGCGATGCCTTTTGCGATGGCTGCAACGTTCAGGCCTTCCAGGCCGCTTTGAGCCAGTTGCTGGCCCATTTGCAGACCGATACCGTAGCTCGCTTGGGTTTCAACTGTATCTAGTTTAACGTCAGACATAGTCTTGTCTCTTGATGTCGAGTGAATTAAGCGGGCAGGATAACAGTTTCAGCCCTTAGGGGTAAACTTTTGTAAACAGGGGTCGCAACAAAGCGTGATCCCGAAGATTTGGCGCAGAGTGATGGAGAGTAGTTGTTATGGGACAGGCAAAACGCCGTAACAGGAAAAAAACAGCACCGGCACTGCCGAACATTTCGCTGGCGGAATGGAAAGCCCGTATCAGCGCAATGCCATGGCGGGATGTCTGCAAGAGCCAATGGCAGGCTGTCAGCACAAAAGTGACACCATACTGGCAGCTTCTGCCCGGTTTCCACCGTAAAGCATTAATGGTGCTGGTGCCTGTCGTCATCGTGCTCCTGTTTTTACCTGCGCCCGAGCCGGAACTCAAAGTCCCCGGCGGCGAGCCTGTCCGTCAGGAAGTCAGCCTGAACTTATCTGAAACGCCACGGGAAGCGGAACAACCGCAGCGTCAGCGTGCGCCAATCACTTCAACGATTCATCCGCTCAATGCAGAGCAGCAGCCCGATGCCCGTCCGAAACCGGAAGTGAAACCAGCGACGGTAACCAGTCAGTCGCAGTCTGGTGCAAACTGGCGGAGCTATGAAGTGAAGCAGGGAGAAACGCTGGCGACGATCTTCCGTTCCAAATCACTGCCACTGACGGATTTGTACGCCATTGCTGCGATTGAAGGGAAAGATAAACCTCTGAGTCAGATCAAATCAGGCCAGTTGCTGCGGTACAAGCAACTGGCCAACGGCGATCTCGATGTATTGCAGATTGAGAGCCGCAGCGGGGATCCGGTGATGTTCTTCCGCCGATCAGACGGCAGTTTTGCCCGCGGTAAATAGAGGCCCTGCAAAAATTTAAGCGGCGGACTGGTTTTTGGTCAGCCGCATATCAATATGCGGGATGCCGTCTTCCAGATATTCCTCAGAAAAAGGTGTGAAGCCAAACCGGCCATAGTATCCCTGCAAGTGTGACTGGGCACCAATTTCAATGGCCTGTCCCGGCCAGAGTTGTTCCGCAAAGTACAGTCCCTGCTGCATCAGTTCATGGCCCAGTCCACGGCCTCGGGCTGCTTCTGATGTCATGACCCGCCCGATACTGACCGCATCATAAGTCAGCCCTGCTGGGAGCAGGCGGAGGTAAGCCATCAGCACACCGTCCTCATACGCCATCAGATGATGCACACCTTCGGCTGTGTCATGTCCGTCGATTTCGGGGTAAGGACAGTGTTGTTCAACCACAAAAACATCCACCCGTAGTTTGAGCACATCATAAAGTTGCTGCGTTGTCAGTTCATCAAAACCAAGGCACTGCCACTGCATCATACGACTTCCTTATAGATGAGAGTTTCTCAGCAGCATATGGGGTGGATTCAGTGAGTGCAACACTTATGGTGCCGACGCCTCCGGGGGCGTATGCAGGTGACGTTTCAGGCTGTCGAGCTGAGTGGCTGACAATCCGAGATAGGAGGCCAACTGGGCGTTGCTGATGTGCGCAGTAAAATCGCCAATGCTTTCTGTAAACAGGGCATATCGTCTGGCCGGGCTGTACAGCCGCATGAACTGTTCTTTTTGTTCGCGAAACAGCAGTTGCCTTTCTGCCAGCGCCATATATAAATCCGGACACGTTTCCCGCCAGTTCAGAATGAGATCGATCGGTAAAGTCAGCACTCGGCAGGCAGACAACGTTTCCAGCAGATAAGGCGAGCCTTCTTCTGTCAGCAGGCTTTCAAAGCCGATGAGCAGCTCCTGCTCCCAGAAGAAATCTTTGCTGATGGCATGACCTTCGGCTGTAAGGTAGCAGGCATGACATAACCCATCGATCAGGAAAAACGCCTGAGTTGCCAGTTCCCCCTGATTCAGGAGAATGTGACGGGTGGGGAGCTCGAGTGTCTCGGCGACAGATTCAGCCTGGGCGATTGCTTCCGGGGAGGCGGCGTGCAGTGCCAGAAATTGTGAGAGCGGTGCGTTCATGGTCTCGGATGTCTGTGAGTGTGTTTCCCCTAAGCTTATCAAAAAAAACCGCAGCCGGAGCTGCGGTCATCGTTGAATCCAATGGCGGGGATCAGCCTTGCAGATCAATTCGGTAGACGGCAAAGCCTTCAGGATTCGTCGCTACCTGCTTCATCGGGTACTGACCTTTGGCTTTGATGAATTCCGCTGCGGTGTTGCTCGGTGACGTTTCAAAGCGGATATCAAGTGGTGTTGCACTTTTCAGCGGAGCAAAATACCAGTTGTTATCTGCACTTGGCGTCACCTGGCCTTTGTCTTTGCTCACCCGGCTGATGTAGTTTGCCACGACGCTTCGGTTTTCATCCGGCGCAGAGAACGCGACGTATTGTTCTCCGGTTCCGGCAAACTTGGCGCTATATGCGCGGTAGTTGTTGGTCGCTATCAGGAATGTCTGCGCCGGATCCAGCGGCTGGTCCTGATAAGTCAGTTGCCTGATACGTTCTGCATTCGGGTTCACCAGCTTGCAGTCCCCGTCGTAACGCGCTGGCTGAGACACATCGATCTGATACCGGACCCCATCAATCACATCAAAATTGTATGTGCGGAAGTCTTCCCAGTTAATGAGTGACTGCGGCGCGCTCGAGGTCAGATCGATCTGATTGAACTGTCCGGCAGCACATTCCAGCCATTCTTTCACCTCTTTCCCTGTCACTTTCAGGGCGACCAGTGTATTTGGATACAGATATAAATCGGCGGCATTCCGGAACGTCAGCTGACCGGCTTCCACTTCTGTGTAGTTGCCCGGATCGTTGGCCCGCCCGCCAGCTTTGAAAGGCGCGGCAGCCGACAGGACAGGCAGACCGTCCAGATCCGGATCCCCTTGAATGAAGCGCTCGACATAATCTTTCTGGGCCAGATTGACAATTTGCACGGTCGGATCATCCTGCACCAGCGCCAGATAGCTGTACATCACATCGCTGGCTTTACCGATGGGCTGGTTCACAAAGGTTTGAGTGCCTTTGTGATCTGCGGCCACCGCTGCAACCAGCTTGGGATCTGCTTCAACCAAAGATTTTCCACCTTCGAAGATCGGACGTGCTTCGGTCTGGCCCTGGGTCACGACCCACTTACCGTCTTGCTGTGACAACACCAGATCAATGACCCCCAGATGATCGCCCCAGCGGCCGGGCATGACCGACGGCACACCATTGATGGTGCCTTTGTCGAGATCGGTATTCGGCAGTGCCGAGAACGTTTTGCTCGGGAACACCGCATGAGAGTGACCGAAGGCAATGGCGTCAATGCCGTCAACTTCCGTGAGGTAATAGACTGAGTTTTCCGCCATCGCCTGATAAGGATCGGCCGAAACGCCGGAGTGCGGAATCGCGACAATCACATCGGCACCTTCGGCTTTCATCTTCGGCACGAAGTATTCAGCCGTCTTTTTGATATCTCTGGCTTCGACTTTACCTTCCAGATTCTTTTTATCCCAGATCATGATTTGCGGCGGTACGAAACCAATGTAGCCGATTTTGATGTTGTGGGCCTGGCCGTCGGTGTCCTGCAGGCGGTAGGTTTTGATCAGATAAGGCGTGAACAGATTCTGTCCGGTTTTCAGGTCATACACATTGGCATTGATATACGGGAAATTCGCGCCTTCCAGAGCCGAGTTCAGGAACGACAGGCCATAGTTGAATTCATGATTGCCGAGGTTGCCCACGTCATAGTTCAGCGGGTTCATGGCTTTATAAACCGGGTGAACGTCACCGGCTTTCAGACCTTTTGCCGCCATATAGTCGCCCATGGGGCTGCCCTGGATCAGATCGCCATTATCAACCAGAACACTGTTCACCACTTCCTGCCGGGCTTGTTCAACCAGCGTAGCCGTTCGGACCAGCCCGGTTTTTTCAGTGGCTTTGTCTTTGTAATAGTCATAGTCCATGACATTGGCATGGATATCCGTGGTTTCCAGAATACGCAGCTTGATTGTATCGGCCAGTGCCGGGCCTGCCGTGGTCAGCAGGGCACCCAGTACGGCGACAGAAAGTGGTTTAACAGATAAGGGCATGATTTCACCGTATTTAAATGGATAAGAAACGTGGCTTAAGGTAGCAAAAATACTGTGCGTGAATTGCAACGACTTGTCAGATATGTGACACGCATTTCACTCGTTACGCGGATGGGTTCACGCCGTGTCACGGGTTGCGAGGAGACGAAGCCATGAGGGATGAGTTAGAACAGAATGTCATAACTTAATCTTTTTTGAATGTGTCAGTGCCTGAAAAAGAGTTGTTTTATACAGAGTTAGGCCGCGTTTGACCTTCTGATACAGCAGATCTCGAATGAAGAGACCAAAAGGAAGGCTGCCTAAACTTTTGGGAATAAAAAATGAAATTTTAGAATTTCAGGTAATATCTCGCCCCGTCTATAGTGCTGTTAATTACAGTGAGTAAGAGCAGTGATTATGGACTACCTACCAATTTTTGCCGATTTGAAGCGTCGCCCCTGCCTGGTTGTCGGCGGCGGTGAAGTCGCCTGGCGTAAAACCCGGATGCTGCTGAAAGCCGGAGCGGATGTCCGAGTGATTGCTCCTGAGCTGAATGCAGATTTTCAACAGGCAGTGCATCACGGACAGGTGACGCATCTGGCGGCAGAATTTTACCCAGAGCATCTCGATGGCATTTTTCTGGCCATCGCTGCAACCGATCGCAAAGCCGTGAACGCACTGGTGTATCAGTCGGCCAACCAGCGTCAGGTGCTGGTGAATGTGGTCGATGACACGCAGCGTTGCAGCTTTATTGTGCCGTCGATTGTGGATCGCTCTCCAATCATTGTCGCTATCTCTTCTTCTGGCAAAGCCCCGGTGCTGGCACGTCTGGTGCGGGAAAAACTCGAAGCCTTGCTGCCGCAGCATCTGGGCAAAATGGCCACGCTGGCCGGAAATTTCCGGGATCGGCTGAAAAATACCGTGAAGACCTTGTCGGCGCGTCGACTGTTCTGGGAACAGGCGTTTGATGGTCGTTTCGCTGAGCTGGTGGCGGCCGGTCAAGATCAGGAAGCCGAGCAGGAGTTGGTCCGTCAGTCCCAGCAAGTTTCACTGCAAGGACAGGTTGCGCTGATTGGTGCCGGACCTGGCGATGCGGGCTTGCTGACTTTGCGCGCGTTGCAGCTGATGCAGCAGGCTGATGTGGTGCTGTACGACTATCTGGTCTCAGACGACATTATGGATCTGGTCCGCCGCGATGCCGAACTGGTTTGCGTGGGGAAACGTGCCGGATTCCACAGTGTGCCACAGGAAGAAACCAATCGTCTGCTGGTTGAACATGCCAGCCAGGGCAAACGTGTGGTTCGTCTTAAAGGGGGCGATCCCTTCATGTTTGGCCGGGGAGGCGAAGAACTGGAAGTGCTGTTTGATGCCGGTATTCCATTTCAGGTGGTCCCGGGCATTACCGCTGCGGCGGGTGCAACGGCTTATGCCGGGATTCCGCTGACGCACCGGGATTATGCGCAGAGCGCGATGTTTATCACTGGCCACACCAAACCCGACAGCGACACACTGGACTGGTCAACACTGGCGCGAGGCAAGCAGACGCTGGTGATTTACATGGGCTTGATGAAGTCGAGCCATATCCAGCAACAGCTGATCGAACATGGCCGGGCAGCAGATACGCCTGTTGCTATTATTGAGAGAGGCACGCAGGCATCACAAAAAATTTACAAAGGTCAGTTAAGTGAACTGGCACAGCTTGCAGAGCACGCAGAATCCCCGTCACTCATTGTTGTGGGTGAAGTGGTGAATCTTGCGCAGAAATTACATTGGTTCGGAAAGCAGGAACAACAAGGGCAACCACACCCCGCTGTCGTGAGCCTGGCTTAACATGGAGAGAAAGATGGATCCGAAACGCCTTACCCACCTTAAGCAGCTCGAAGCGGAGAGTATTCACATTATCCGTGAAGTCGCTGCTGAGTTTGATAATCCAGTCATGATGTACTCCATCGGGAAAGACTCATCGGTGATGTTGCATCTGGCACGCAAAGCATTTTATCCGGGCAAAATCCCGTTTCCGCTGCTGCATGTCGATACCGACTGGAAGTTCCGCGAAATGATCGAGTTCCGCGATGCCACCGCAAAAAAATACGGTTTCGATTTGCTGGTGCATAAAAATCCGGAAGGCCTGGCGATGGGGATCAATCCGTTTGATCACGGTTCGTCCAAGCATACCGACATTATGAAAACCCAGGGCCTGAAGCAGGCACTGAATCAATATGGTTTTGATGCGGCCTTTGGTGGCGCACGCCGCGACGAAGAAAAATCACGTGCGAAAGAGCGTGTCTATTCTTTCCGCGACAAAAACCATACCTGGGATCCAAAGAACCAGCGTCCTGAACTGTGGAAAACCTACAACGGCCAGATCAACAAGGGCGAAAGCATTCGCGTCTTCCCGCTGTCGAACTGGACTGAACTGGACATCTGGCAATACATCTACCTGGAAGGCATCGATATCGTGCCGCTGTACCTGTCGGAAGTTCGTCCTGTTGTCGATCGTGACGGCATGCTGATCATGGTGGATGACGATCGGATGAAACTGCGTCCGGGCGAAGAAATCCAGCAAAAGAGCGTGCGTTTCCGGACGCTGGGCTGTTATCCGCTGACCGGTGCCATTGAATCTGAAGCCAGAACGTTACCGGAAATTATTGAGGAAATGCTGGTGGCGACGTCCAGTGAACGTCAAGGCAGGGCGATCGACCACGATCAGTCCGGGTCAATGGAATTGAAGAAACGTCAGGGTTATTTCTAAGGAGTCGGGACATGAACAGCGCAATTCAACAACAAGTAGCTGAGCTGGGCATTGAAGCCTATCTGGATCAGCACCAGAACAAGTCCCTGCTTCGTTTCCTGACCTGTGGTTCGGTCGATGACGGTAAAAGTACGCTGATCGGCCGCCTGCTGCATGATTCTCAGCAAATTTATGAAGATCAGCTGGCTGCGATTCACGCCGACAGTCAGAAAGTCGGCACCACAGGCAGCAAACCGGATCTGGCGCTGCTGGTGGATGGTCTGCAGGCTGAGCGTGAGCAGGGGATCACCATTGATGTCGCATACCGCTATTTCTCGACCCAGAAACGCAAGTTCATCATTGCAGATACACCGGGACATGAGCAGTACACCCGTAATATGGCAACAGGGGCTTCGACCTGTGATGTCGCCGTCATTCTGATTGATGCTCGTAAAGGGGTGCTGGATCAGACACGTCGTCATTCTTATATCGCCAGCCTGCTGGGCATTCGCCAGTTTGTTGTGGCGGTGAACAAGATGGATCTGGTGGGCTTTGAGCAATCACGCTTCGAGCAAATCCGTGATGATTATCTGACGTTTGCAGAAAAACTGAATTCAGACATCAACATTCAGCTGGTGCCGTTGTCGGCGCTGGAAGGCGATAACGTGGTAACCGCCAGTGAGCAAACGCCCTGGTACACGGGTGAGCCGCTGCTGACACTGCTGGAAAATGTTGAAGTGAATAAGAAGACCGACGGCGAGCTGCGATTCCCGGTTCAGTATGTGAACCGTCCGAATCTCGACTTCCGTGGTTTTGCGGGAACGCTGGCATCTGGCACTGTGAAGGTGGGGGATGCGGTGAAAGCGTTGCCATCCGGTAAAACTTCCACGGTTGCCCGGATTGTGACCTTTGACGGAGATCTGGAGGAAGCGCATTCAGGTCAGGCGATTACGCTGACACTGGCGGATGAAATTGATATCAGTCGTGGCGACACCCTGGTGCATGCACAGGACAACGTGCCCCTGAGCAATCAGCTGCTGGCTGATATTGTGTGGATGGCAGAAGCACCGCTGCAACCGGGCCGTCAGTATGATGTGAAAGTGGCAGGCAAGAAAACGGTGGGTTCTGTGAGCGCTATCCGTCATCAGGTGGATATCAATAATCTCGACACCTTTGAAACCGAAGTGTTGCCGCTGAACGGGATCGGGTTATGTGAAGTCTCTCTGAATGAGGCCATTGCCATCGATGCCTATCAGAATTGCGCTGATACCGGTGGTTTCATTCTGATTGATCGCCTCACCAATGTAACTGTGGGTGCCGGCATGGTTCGTGAAGCGCTGGCTGAATCTGCCTCGTCTCAACAGACCTACAGTGCATTTGAAGTCGAACTGAATGCTCTGATCCGGAAGCATTTCCCGCACTGGGATGCGAAAGATCTCAGCAAGTTGCTGGGGTAATTAGCCTATGGCATGGGAACAAGCCCTGGTACTCGGGATGCTGCTAGTGATCGTGACGAGTCTGATCACCACGCGTATCAAGCCTGCATTTCTGTTTGCGGGGGCAGCATTTGTTGGCTTCCAGACCGGGATGATTGAGCTGTCGACTTTGGCCGGGAACTTTACCAATGCATCATTGCTGACGCTGGTGTTGCTGATTCTTGTTTCCATTGCACTTGAAAAAACGCGCCTGATCAGTTGGGTCGGGCGCCAGATCTCTCAGGGCGGACAAAAGACAGTCGTAGCCAAGCTGGGCTTGTCGACGGCATTTTTGTCCTCCTTTACGAATAACACCGCTGTGGTTGTGTCACTAATCGGGGCGATTAAACGCAATCAGCGTCATGCGCCCTCTCGTTTGCTGATCCCGTTATCCTATACTGCAATTCTGGGCGGCACCCTGACCTTAATCGGCACTTCAACCAATCTGATCGTCAACAGCTTCGTGGAAGATGCCGGGTTGCCAAGTTTGGGCTTTTTCGCGCCGTCGATGATCGGACTTGCTGTATTGGTCGCGGGGCTGATGCTCCTGATCCCGCTCAGTCACTTGCTGCCGAATTATGACGACAGCAGTCAGGATGATTTACCGTATTTTCTGGAAGCAAAGGTGGTTTCTGGCGCTCCGCTGGCCGGAAGATCGGTCTCTGATAATGGCCTGCGTGCTTTGCGGCGCTTATTTCTGGCAGAAATTATCCGTGGTGGAAATACCATCGCGCCGGTATGCCCGGAAACCATCATTGAGGCCGGAGACACCTTACTCTTCTGTGGTGATATAGAAAGCGTCACCACGTTGCAGGAAATCGATGGTCTGAAACTATTCGGCCAGCATCACCTCAACGGCCAGTCCATGATGGAAGTGGTCGTCAGCCATTCGGCAGGTATACGCGGCAAGACTCTGAAAGATGTTCAGTTTCGTGAGCGTTTTGATGCGGTGGTTGTGGCGATCCGCCGTGGCCATGAACGTCTGGCCGGCGGACTGGGCAACATTGAATTACATCCGGGCGATACACTGGTCATTGTTCCCGGCAAAACCTTTCATGAGAAGAAGCAAACTCTGAACCGTGAGTTTGTGCTGATCAATGGCCTGGATTCCAGTGCCCGTCTCGACAGTACGAAAAGTATGGCGGTACTGGGCGGCTTTGTTGCCGTGATCATGGCTGCATTGCTGGATGTTTTGCCACTGATCAAAGGTCTGGCTGGTTATCTGCTGGTGCTGCTGGCAACAGGAATCATCAGTTTTGCCGAAATCCGTCGTCGTTTTCCGATTGATATTGTTGTGATTGTCGGTTCAGCGCTTTCTCTGGCACAGCTCATGTTGTCCAGCGGATTGTCGGAGCGGATGGGTAACATGATGATGACGTCCTTTAATGGCTGGGGTGTCTATGGCGGGCTGGTGGCTGTTTATCTGCTGACATTGTTAATGACAGAATTGGTGACGAATAATGCTGCCGCAGCACTGTCCTTTCCGCTGGCCTATAGTTTGGCCTTAAGCTACGGCGTCGATCCGATGCCCTTTATTATGGCGGTGCTGTTTGGTGCCAGTGCCAGCTTTATTTCACCTTACGGGTATCAGACGAATCTGCTCGTCTATACCGTTGGGAACTATAAACTCCGGGATTACCTTCGGATTGGCTTGCCATTCTCGATTATGTACTCGGTTGTGGTCCTGACACTGATCCCGCAGTTCTTTCCTTTTTAATCTGTACTAGCAACGGAGTGTACAATGACCGCTGTCGTTCAATCCCACGAAAATGAAAATGTGGTCTGGCACAATCACCAGACAGACAAAGCACAGCGTGCTCAGTTGAAAAATCAGAAACCTTGTGTCCTCTGGTTTACCGGGTTGAGCGGTGCAGGAAAATCCACCGTGGCTGGTGCCTTGGAAAATCGTTTGGCAGAGCAGGGTTTCCATACCTATCTGCTGGATGGCGACAATGTCCGTCATGGGCTTTGCAAGGATCTGGGGTTCTCTTCAGAAGACAGGAAAGAGAACATTCGCCGGATCGGTGAAGTGGCAAAGCTGATGGCTGATGCTGGCCTCATCGTTTTAACCGCTTTTATTTCTCCTCACCGTGAAGAACGTCAGTTGGTTCGCGAACTTCTGCCGGAAGGGGAATTTATTGAAGTCTTTGTTGATACACCACTGGCAGAATGCGAGAAGCGCGACCCGAAAGGGCTCTATAAAAAAGCCAGAGCGGGTGAGATCAAAGACTTCACCGGGATTGACTCTGAGTATCAACCTCCGGAAAATCCAGAGATTCACCTGCAGGCTGGTCATGCATCTGTGGACGAACTGGTGACACGATGTATGGAAGCTTTAAAGCAGCGTCACATTATATAAGACAAGGAGGAAAGCGTGAGCACAAGACTGGAGTCGATTTATCAGGTCGCCCTGGAAGCGGGGCAAGCCATTATGGATTGCTATCACAGCAATGTTCAGGTTGAAGCAAAGGCGGACAATAGTCCTGTCACTGAAGCGGATCTGGCTGCTAATGCTGTGATCATTCGCCACCTGTCTGAATTGACACCAGAGATCCCGGTTCTTTCTGAAGAGTCTGCCCATACCGAATGGCAGGAGCGTCAGCATTGGGAAACCTTCTGGTTGGTTGACCCGCTTGACGGAACAAAAGAATTTCTGCGCAGAAATGGGGAGTTCACGGTCAATATTGCTCTGATTCAGGCAGGGAAACCTGTTCTTGCTGTGGTTCATGCGCCAGCCTTAGACAAAACATGGCTGGCTGATGGCTCCAAAGCATGGCTACAAACGAAAGCCGGGCGTGAGCCGATCCGCGCCAGAACGGCAACCATCCCGACTGTCGTCGGTAGTCGCTCTCATCCCAGCCCGGATATGGCTGCCTTTCTGGAAAAATTGGGTCAGCACAAAATGACAGAAGTTGGCTCATCCCTGAAGTTCTGTTTAGTGGCAGAGGGACGCGCGCAATTTTATCCACGTCTTGGTCCTACGATGATGTGGGATACGGCGGCAGGGCAGTGCGTTGCAGAAAGTGCAGGCGCTCGGGTCACGCAACTCAATGGTGAGCCTTTACGCTATGACCGTGAAGACTTACTTAATCCCTATTTTCTCGTTGCCTTATAAGGCCCTTTCCTTTAGTCCGCCACCCATATGTGGCGGATTTTTTATGAATGTATGGATTCACACTAGATCTTTTCAACTCCTAAAGCTTCCCTTTATGTCTTCCTCTCACTTCATCAAAGTGGCCACCAAAGACTGAAAGCATGATTCTTGCTGCTTTTTTGTATCTTTTACGCCGTTCAGTTGGATTATTCGTCTTTCGTAAGAAAATATACAAAAAACACTTGCCGTGTTGAGAAAGCTCCTTATAATGCCGCCTCACTGACAGGGCAGAGCAGGTTTTGAATAAGTTCTTCGTAACTTGTGTATAACTTGTGATGAACTGAAAGGGCGCAAAAAGAACTGAAAAATCTGGTTGACAGTGTTTTTTGTTTTTGTAAAATGCGCATCCTCGCTAGGAAATACGGCTCAAGGCTTTAAATCCTGATGTTTTGCTTAGTGAGGGCTTGGTTAAGAAGGTTTTCGAAAAAATATTTGAAAATAAAGCTTGACTGAGAAAGATGGCTCGGTATTATATGCAGCCTCTGACCAACGAGTTAAATGTTGAGTCAACGTTCTTTAACAATTTGACCATGCAATCTGTGTGGGCACTCGACAATGATACAGTCAAAAGATTTTATCAGTGAACTGAGTGACCAATTGGTAGCACTTTCTTGAAAGGGTTACCGGCACAGTCAATTCGTTTCAACTACGGTTGAAACATCAGTAATCACTGAGCCGCTTCTCTTCGGAGAGGCAACAAAATTCTAATTGAAGAGTTTGATCATGGCTCAGATTGAACGCTGGCGGCAGGCTTAACACATGCAAGTCGAGCGGCAGCGACATCAACAATCCTTCGGGTGCGTTGATGGGCGGCGAGCGGCGGACGGGTGAGTAATGCCTGGGAACATGCCTTAGTGTGGGGGATAACCATTGGAAACGATGGCTAATACCGCATAATCTCCTTTCTTTTACGAGATGGGAGCAAAGCGGGGGACCTTCGGGCCTCGCGCGCTAAGATTGGCCCAGGTGGGATTAGCTAGTAGGTGGGGTAACGGCTCACCTAGGCGACGATCCCTAGCTGGTCTGAGAGGATGATCAGCCACACTGGAACTGAGACACGGTCCAGACTCCTACGGGAGGCAGCAGTGGGGAATATTGCACAATGGGGGAAACCCTGATGCAGCCATGCCGCGTGTGTGAAGAAGGCCTTCGGGTTGTAAAGCACTTTCAGTAGTGAGGAAGAGGTGGTGTTTAATAGATACCATCTTTGACGTTAGCTGCAGAAGAAGCACCGGCTAACTCCGTGCCAGCAGCCGCGGTAATACGGAGGGTGCGAGCGTTAATCGGAATTACTGGGCGTAAAGCGCATGCAGGCGGCGTGTTAAGCCAGATGTGAAAGCCCGGGGCTCAACCTCGGAATCGCATTTGGAACTGGCATGCTAGAGTCTTGTAGAGGGGGGTAGAATTTCAGGTGTAGCGGTGAAATGCGTAGAGATCTGAAGGAATACCGGTGGCGAAGGCGGCCCCCTGGACAAAGACTGACGCTCAGATGCGAAAGCGTGGGGAGCAAACAGGATTAGATACCCTGGTAGTCCACGCCGTAAACGATGTCTACTTGGAGGTTGGTGTCTTGAACACTGGCTTTCGGAGCTAACGCGTTAAGTAGACCGCCTGGGGAGTACGGTCGCAAGATTAAAACTCAAATGAATTGACGGGGGCCCGCACAAGCGGTGGAGCATGTGGTTTAATTCGATGCAACGCGAAGAACCTTACCTACTCTTGACATCCAGAGAACTTTCCAGAGATGGATTGGTGCCTTCGGGAACTCTGAGACAGGTGCTGCATGGCTGTCGTCAGCTCGTGTTGTGAAATGTTGGGTTAAGTCCCGCAACGAGCGCAACCCTTATCCTTGTTTGCCAGCACTTCGGGTGGGAACTCCAGGGAGACTGCCGGTGATAAACCGGAGGAAGGTGGGGACGACGTCAAGTCATCATGGCCCTTACGAGTAGGGCTACACACGTGCTACAATGGCGTATACAGAGGGCGGCCAACTAGCGATAGTGAGCGAATCCCACAAAGTACGTCGTAGTCCGGATTGGAGTCTGCAACTCGACTCCATGAAGTCGGAATCGCTAGTAATCGTGGATCAGAATGCCACGGTGAATACGTTCCCGGGCCTTGTACACACCGCCCGTCACACCATGGGAGTGGGCTGCACCAGAAGTAGATAGCTTAACCTTCGGGAGGGCGTTTACCACGGTGTGGTTCATGACTGGGGTGAAGTCGTAACAAGGTAGCCCTAGGGGAACCTGGGGCTGGATCACCTCCTTACCTAAAGACTGCGTTGTTGACGCAGTGTCCACACAGATTGCCTGGTTAAAATGTAAAGAGCGCAAGAGAAGGGTCTGTAGCTCAGGTGGTTAGAGCGCACCCCTGATAAGGGTGAGGTCGGTGGTTCAAGTCCACTCAGACCCACCACTGTTTTCCCAAACACAGTGGTTGAACACTCTTGCAATACTCGATGGGGCTATAGCTCAGCTGGGAGAGCGCCTGCCTTGCACGCAGGAGGTCAGCAGTTCGATCCTGCTTAGCTCCACCAATTTCTCTGATACCGCGTTGTGCGATTCCTCGTTTAGCAACCTAAACGTCGGAACCTCACGCCTTGTCTCAGAATCATTGGGTCCACTCTTTCAAGGTTTTTCCTTAAGAATCTTTAAAAAGTGGTTATCACTTGATAATTCACAATGCTCTTTAACAATCTGGAAAGCTGACTAGTAATTCAATCGATATGACGATTGAATCAAACTGTTTCGAAAGAAACAGAGTTCTCAAGCAATACACATTCAAGTGTCTTGTATTTTTTGTTTTCACTTTCCAAAGTGAACACAAAGTGAGTCCGGCGAAACAAATCAAACCTTGGTTGTTTGCGATACAGACCCTTTGGGGTTGTATGGTTAAGTGACTAAGCGTACACGGTGGATGCCTGGGCAGTCAGAGGCGATGAAGGACGTACTAACTTGCGATAAGCGGTGATGAGGCAGTAAGAGCCACTTGAGTCACCGATTTCCGAATGGGGAAACCCAGCTGCATAAGCAGTTATCATCAGGTGAATACATAGCCTGATGAGGCGAACCGGGGGAACTGAAACATCTAAGTACCCCGAGGAAGAGAAATCAACCGAGATTCCGGCAGTAGCGGCGAGCGAAACCGGATTAGCCCTTAAGCGTTTTTTGTGTCAGGTGAAGGCTCTGGAAAGTGCCGCGATACAGGGTGACAGCCCCGTAACCGACGATACCTTAAACGTGAAAACGAGTAGGACGGGACACGTGTTATCTTGTCTGAAGATGGGGGGACCATCCTCCAAGGCTAAATACTCCTGACTGACCGATAGTGAACCAGTACCGTGAGGGAAAGGCGAAAAGAACCCCTGTGAGGGGAGTGAAATAGAACCTGAAACCGTGTACGTACAAGCAGTAGGAGCCCTTCGGGGTGACTGCGTACCTTTTGTATAATGGGTCAGCGACTTAATTTCAGTAGCAAGGTTAACCATCTAGGGGAGCCGTAGGGAAACCGAGTCTTAACTGGGCGTACAGTTGCTGGGATTAGACCCGAAACCAGGTGATCTAGCCATGGGCAGGTTGAAGGTGAGGTAACACTTACTGGAGGACCGAACCGACTAATGTTGAAAAATTAGCGGATGACTTGTGGCTAGGGGTGAAAGGCCAATCAAACCTGGAGATAGCTGGTTCTCCCCGAAAGCTATTTAGGTAGCGCCTCGGACGAATACTACTGGGGGTAGAGCACTGTTAAGGCTAGGGGGTCATCCCGACTTACCAACCCTTTGCAAACTCCGAATACCAGTAAGTACTATCCGGGAGACACACGGCGGGTGCTAACGTCCGTCGTGGAGAGGGAAACAACCCAGACCGCCAGCTAAGGTCCCAAAGTATCACTAAGTGGGAAACGATGTGGGAAGGCTCAGACAGCCAGGATGTTGGCTTAGAAGCAGCCATCATTTAAAGAAAGCGTAATAGCTCACTGGTCGAGTCGGCCTGCGCGGAAGATTTAACGGGGCTAAGTGATACACCGAAGCTGCGGCAATGCGATTTATCGTATTGGGTAGGGGAGCGTTCTGTAAGCGGCTGAAGGTGTGCTGTAAGGCATGCTGGACGTATCAGAAGTGCGAATGCTGACATGAGTAACGACAATGGGGGTGAAAAACCTCCACGCCGGAAGACCAAGGGTTCCTGTCCAACGTTAATCGGGGCAGGGTGAGTCGACCCCTAAGGCGAGGCCGAAAGGCGTAGTCGATGGGAAACGGGTTAATATTCCCGTACTGCTTACTATTGCGATGGGGGGACGGAGAAGGCTAGGTGGGCCGGGCGACGGTTGTCCCGGTTCAAGGGTGTAGGCTGATGGTTTAGGCAAATCCGGACCATCTTTAAGGCTGAGACCCGATGTCGAGCCACCACGGTGGTGAAGTCATTGATGCCATGCTTCCGGGAAAAGCCTCTAAGCTTCAGATAGTAAGGAATCGTACCCCAAACCGACACAGGTGGTCGGGTAGAGAATACCAAGGCGCTTGAGAGAACTCGGGTGAAGGAACTAGGCAAAATGGTACCGTAACTTCGGGAGAAGGTACGCTGCCGGCGGTGAAGAGACTCGCTCTTAGAGCTGCTGGCAGTCGCAGATACCAGGTGGCTGCAACTGTTTATTAAAAACACAGCACTGTGCAAAATCGAAAGATGACGTATACGGTGTGACGCCTGCCCGGTGCCGGAAGGTTAATTGATGGGGTTATCTTCGGAGAAGCTCTTGATCGAAGCCCCGGTAAACGGCGGCCGTAACTATAACGGTCCTAAGGTAGCGAAATTCCTTGTCGGGTAAGTTCCGACCTGCACGAATGGCGTAATGATGGCCACGCTGTCTCCACCCGAGACTCAGTGAAATTGAAATCGCAGTGAAGATGCTGCGTCCCCGCGGCTAGACGGAAAGACCCCGTGAACCTTTACTACAGCTTGGCACTGAACATTGACCCTACATGTGTAGGATAGGTGGGAGGCTTCGAAGCAGGTACGCCAGTATCTGTGGAGCCGTCCTTGAAATACCACCCTTGTCGTGTTGATGTTCTAACGTCGCCCCGTTATCCGGGGTGCGGACAGTGCCTGGTGGGTAGTTTGACTGGGGCGGTCTCCTCCCAAAGCGTAACGGAGGAGCACGAAGGTGGGCTAATCACGGTCGGACATCGTGAGGTTAGTGCAATGGCATAAGCCCGCTTAACTGCGAGAATGACGGTTCGAGCAGGTGCGAAAGCAGGTCATAGTGATCCGGTGGTTCTGAATGGAAGGGCCATCGCTCAACGGATAAAAGGTACTCCGGGGATAACAGGCTGATACCGCCCAAGAGTTCATATCGACGGCGGTGTTTGGCACCTCGATGTCGGCTCATCACATCCTGGGGCTGAAGTCGGTCCCAAGGGTATGGCTGTTCGCCATTTAAAGTGGTACGCGAGCTGGGTTTAGAACGTCGTGAGACAGTTCGGTCCCTATCTGCCGTGGGCGCTGGATGATTGAAGGGAGTTGCTCCTAGTACGAGAGGACCGGAGTGAACGAACCGCTGGTGTTCGGGTTGTGTCGCCAGACGCATTGCCCGGTAGCTAAGTTCGGAACAGATAACCGCTGAAAGCATCTAAGCGGGAAGCTGGCCCTGAGATGAGTCATCCCTGAGACTTTAAGTCTCCTGAAGGGCTGTTCGAGACTAGAACGTTGATAGGCAGGGTGTGTAAGCGTTGTGAGGCGCTCAGCTAACCTGTACTAATTGCCCGTGAGGCTTAACCATACAACACCCAAAGGGTTTGAAGTACGGACTCCATAAGCACTTGAATGATGTGCTGAGAACACTAGACAGTTTTCCAGAGATTGTCCCGAACTGCGTGCCCAGGGTGCGCAGGAAGGATCAAGGCTGACAAAGCCGCCCACGCACTGAACGAAGGCGTGTACATGAGTACATAACTGAGTGAAGGAGGCAGGCAATACCGTCAGGATTGATTCTCACCAGCGGGATAATCACACCGATTTTGCCTGGCGACCATAGCGCTGTGGACCCACCTGATCCCATGCCGAACTCAGACGTGAAACGCAGCAGCGCCGATGGTAGTGTGGGGTCTCCCCATGTGAGAGTAGGACATCGCCAGGCTCTCTCTTTGAAAGACCCGTCCGGCGACGGGCTTTTTCTTCGCTCGAACCCCGCCGGGGTGAGCGGAGTCAACACAGAGTTTTTTGCTTTTGACCGGGAATTCACCGGGATAAAAAAGATGAAAATTTTGTCTTGACTTCAAATGAGGGAAGCGTAATATACGCGTCCTGACTTGCTGAAGCGAAACGCGCTAAAGCATTGAAAGTCAACGTTCTTTAACAATTTGACCATGCAATCTGTGTGGGCACTCGACAATGATACAGTCAAAAGATTTTATCAGTGAGCTGAGTGACCAATTGGTAGCACTTTCTTGAAAGAGTTACCGGCACAGTCAATTCGTTTCAACTTCGGTTGAAACATCAGTAATCACTGAGCCGCTTCTCTTCGGAGAGGCAACAAAATTCTAATTGAAGAGTTTGATCATGGCTCAGATTGAACGCTGGCGGCAGGCCTAACACATGCAAGTCGAGCGGCAGCGACATCACCAATCCTTCGGGTGCGTTGATGGGCGGCGAGCGGCGGACGGGTGAGTAATGCCTGGGAACATGCCTTAGTGTGGGGGATAACCATTGGAAACGATGGCTAATACCGCATAATCTCTACGGAGCAAAGCGGGGGACCTTCGGGCCTCGCGCGCTAAGATTGGCCCAGGTGGGATTAGCTAGTAGGTGGGGTAACGGCTCACCTAGGCGACGATCCCTAGCTGGTCTGAGAGGATGATCAGCCACACTGGAACTGAGACACGGTCCAGACTCCTACGGGAGGCAGCAGTGGGGAATATTGCACAATGGGGGAAACCCTGATGCAGCCATGCCGCGTGTGTGAAGAAGGCCTTCGGGTTGTAAAGCACTTTCAGCAGTGAGGAAGAGGTGGTGTTTAATAGATACCATCTTTGACGTTAGCTGCAGAAGAAGCACCGGCTAACTCCGTGCCAGCAGCCGCGGTAATACGGAGGGTGCGAGCGTTAATCGGAATTACTGGGCGTAAAGCGCATGCAGGCGGCGTGTTAAGCCAGATGTGAAAGCCCGGGGCTCAACCTCGGAATCGCATTTGGAACTGGCATGCTAGAGTCTTGTAGAGGGGGGTAGAATTTCAGGTGTAGCGGTGAAATGCGTAGAGATCTGAAGGAATACCGGTGGCGAAGGCGGCCCCCTGGACAAAGACTGACGCTCAGATGCGAAAGCGTGGGGAGCAAACAGGATTAGATACCCTGGTAGTCCACGCCGTAAACGATGTCTACTTGGAGGTTGGTGTCTTGAACACTGGCTTTCGGAGCTAACGCGTTAAGTAGACCGCCTGGGGAGTACGGTCGCAAGATTAAAACTCAAATGAATTGACGGGGGCCCGCACAAGCGGTGGAGCATGTGGTTTAATTCGATGCAACGCGAAGAACCTTACCTACTCTTGACATCCAGAGAACTTTCCAGAGATGGATCGGTGCCTTCGGGAACTCTGAGACAGGTGCTGCATGGCTGTCGTCAGCTCGTGTTGTGAAATGTTGGGTTAAGTCCCGCAACGAGCGCAACCCTTATCCTTGTTTGCCAGCACTTCGGGTGGGAACTCCAGGGAGACTGCCGGTGATAAACCGGAGGAAGGTGGGGACGACGTCAAGTCATCATGGCCCTTACGAGTAGGGCTACACACGTGCTACAATGGCGTATACAGAGGGCAGCCAACTAGCGATAGTGAGCGAATCCCACAAAGTACGTCGTAGTCCGGATTGGAGTCTGCAACTCGACTCCATGAAGTCGGAATCGCTAGTAATCGTGGATCAGAATGCCACGGTGAATACGTTCCCGGGCCTTGTACACACCGCCCGTCACACCATGGGAGTGGGCTGCACCAGAAGTAGATAGCTTAACCTTCGGGAGGGCGTTTACCACGGTGTGGTTCATGACTGGGGTGAAGTCGTAACAAGGTAGCCCTAGGGGAACCTGGGGCTGGATCACCTCCTTACCTAAAGACTGCGTTGTTATCGCAGTGTCCACACAGATTGCCTGGTCGAAATGTAGAGAGCCACTGGTGCTGCCCAACAGCATCAGTATGAGTGAGCGAAATATGTTTCGCTGACAAAAAATTTAGTCCCGTTCGTCTAGAGGCCTAGGACACCGCCCTTTCACGGCGGTAACAGGGGTTCGACTCCCCTACGGGACGCCATGGGTCGTTAGCTCAGTTGGTAGAGCAGTTGACTTTTAATCAATTGGTCGCAGGTTCGAATCCTGCACGACCCACCATTCCTGCCACGGAATGTAAAACACAGTGGGCGATTAGCTCAGTTGGGAGAGCACCTCCCTTACAAGGAGGGGTCACTGGTTCGAGCCCGGTATCGCCCACCATTCTTTCTCTTGCAGAAAGAAGCCCAGACGGAGGGGCTATAGCTCAGCTGGGAGAGCGCTTGCATGGCATGCAAGAGGTCGGCGGTTCGATCCCGCCTAGCTCCACCACTCTTTCAAGGTTTTTCCTTAAGAATCTTTAAAAAGTGGTTATCACTTGATAATTCACAATGCTCTTTAACAATCTGGAAAGCTGACTAGTAATTCAATCGATATGACGATTGAATCAAACTGTTTCGAAAGAAACAGAGTTCTCAAGCAATACACATTCAAGTGTCTTGTATTTTTTGTTTTCACTTTCCAAAGTGAACACAAAGTGAGTCCGGCGAAACAAATCAAACCTTGGTTGTTTGCGATACAGACCCTTTGGGGTTGTATGGTTAAGTGACTAAGCGTACACGGTGGATGCCTGGGCAGTCAGAGGCGATGAAGGACGTACTAACTTGCGATAAGCGGTGATGAGGCAGTAAGAGCCACTTGAGTCACCGATTTCCGAATGGGGAAACCCAGCTGCATAAGCAGTTATCATCAGGTGAATACATAGCCTGATGAGGCGAACCGGGGGAACTGAAACATCTAAGTACCCCGAGGAAGAGAAATCAACCGAGATTCCGGCAGTAGCGGCGAGCGAAACCGGATTAGCCCTTAAGCGTTTTTTGTGTCAGGTGAAGGCTCTGGAAAGTGCCGCGATACAGGGTGACAGCCCCGTAACCGACGATACCTTAAACGTGAAAACGAGTAGGACGGGACACGTGTTATCTTGTCTGAAGATGGGGGGACCATCCTCCAAGGCTAAATACTCCTGACTGACCGATAGTGAACCAGTACCGTGAGGGAAAGGCGAAAAGAACCCCTGTGAGGGGAGTGAAATAGAACCTGAAACCGTGTACGTACAAGCAGTAGGAGCCCTTCGGGGTGACTGCGTACCTTTTGTATAATGGGTCAGCGACTTAATTTCAGTAGCAAGGTTAACCATCTAGGGGAGCCGTAGGGAAACCGAGTCTTAACTGGGCGTACAGTTGCTGGGATTAGACCCGAAACCAGGTGATCTAGCCATGGGCAGGTTGAAGGTGAGGTAACACTTACTGGAGGACCGAACCGACTAATGTTGAAAAATTAGCGGATGACTTGTGGCTAGGGGTGAAAGGCCAATCAAACCTGGAGATAGCTGGTTCTCCCCGAAAGCTATTTAGGTAGCGCCTCGGACGAATACTACTGGGGGTAGAGCACTGTTAAGGCTAGGGGGTCATCCCGACTTACCAACCCTTTGCAAACTCCGAATACCAGTAAGTACTATCCGGGAGACACACGGCGGGTGCTAACGTCCGTCGTGGAGAGGGAAACAACCCAGACCGCCAGCTAAGGTCCCAAAGTATCACTAAGTGGGAAACGATGTGGGAAGGCTCAGACAGCCAGGATGTTGGCTTAGAAGCAGCCATCATTTAAAGAAAGCGTAATAGCTCACTGGTCGAGTCGGCCTGCGCGGAAGATTTAACGGGGCTAAGTGATACACCGAAGCTGCGGCAATGCGATTTATCGTATTGGGTAGGGGAGCGTTCTGTAAGCGGCTGAAGGTGTGCTGTAAGGCATGCTGGACGTATCAGAAGTGCGAATGCTGACATGAGTAACGACAATGGGGGTGAAAAACCTCCACGCCGGAAGACCAAGGGTTCCTGTCCAACGTTAATCGGGGCAGGGTGAGTCGACCCCTAAGGCGAGGCCGAAAGGCGTAGTCGATGGGAAACGGGTTAATATTCCCGTACTGCTTACTATTGCGATGGGGGGACGGAGAAGGCTAGGTGGGCCGGGCGACGGTTGTCCCGGTTCAAGGGTGTAGGCTGATGGTTTAGGCAAATCCGGACCATCTTTAAGGCTGAGACCCGATGTCGAGCCACCACGGTGGTGAAGTCATTGATGCCATGCTTCCGGGAAAAGCCTCTAAGCTTCAGATAGTAAGGAATCGTACCCCAAACCGACACAGGTGGTCGGGTAGAGAATACCAAGGCGCTTGAGAGAACTCGGGTGAAGGAACTAGGCAAAATGGTACCGTAACTTCGGGAGAAGGTACGCTGCCGGCGGTGAAGAGACTCGCTCTTAGAGCTGCTGGCAGTCGCAGATACCAGGTGGCTGCAACTGTTTATTAAAAACACAGCACTGTGCAAAATCGAAAGATGACGTATACGGTGTGACGCCTGCCCGGTGCCGGAAGGTTAATTGATGGGGTTATCTTCGGAGAAGCTCTTGATCGAAGCCCCGGTAAACGGCGGCCGTAACTATAACGGTCCTAAGGTAGCGAAATTCCTTGTCGGGTAAGTTCCGACCTGCACGAATGGCGTAATGATGGCCACGCTGTCTCCACCCGAGACTCAGTGAAATTGAAATCGCAGTGAAGATGCTGCGTCCCGCGGCTAGACGGAAAGACCCGTGAACCTTTACTACAGCTTGGCACTGAACATTGACCCTACATGTGTAGGATAGGTGGGAGGCTTCGAAGCAGGTACGCCAGTATCTGTGGAGCCGTCCTTGAAATACCACCCTTGTCGTGTTGATGTTCTAACGTCGCCCCGTTATCCGGGGTGCGGACAGTGCCTGGTGGGTAGTTTGACTGGGGCGGTCTCCTCCCAAAGCGTAACGGAGGAGCACGAAGGTGGGCTAATCACGGTCGGACATCGTGAGGTTAGTGCAATGGCATAAGCCCGCTTAACTGCGAGAATGACGGTTCGAGCAGGTGCGAAAGCAGGTCATAGTGATCCGGTGGTTCTGAATGGAAGGGCCATCGCTCAACGGATAAAAGGTACTCCGGGGATAACAGGCTGATACCGCCCAAGAGTTCATATCGACGGCGGTGTTTGGCACCTCGATGTCGGCTCATCACATCCTGGGGCTGAAGTCGGTCCCAAGGGTATGGCTGTTCGCCATTTAAAGTGGTACGCGAGCTGGGTTTAGAACGTCGTGAGACAGTTCGGTCCCTATCTGCCGTGGGCGCTGGATGATTGAAGGGAGTTGCTCCTAGTACGAGAGGACCGGAGTGAACGAACCGCTGGTGTTCGGGTTGTGTCGCCAGACGCATTGCCCGGTAGCTAAGTTCGGAACAGATAACCGCTGAAAGCATCTAAGCGGGAAGCTGGCCCTGAGATGAGTCATCCCTGAGACTTTAAGTCTCCTGAAGGGCTGTTCGAGACTAGAACGTTGATAGGCAGGGTGTGTAAGCGTTGTGAGGCGCTCAGCTAACCTGTACTAATTGCCCGTGAGGCTTAACCATACAACACCCAAAGGGTTTGAAGTACGGACTCCATAAGCACTTGAATGATGTGCTGAGAACTTTAGTCAGATTTCCATGATTGTTGAACAAAATTTGCCTGGCGACCATAGCGCTGTGGACCCACCTGATCCCATGCCGAACTCAGACGTGAAACGCAGCAGCGCCGATGGTAGTGTGGGGTCTCCCCATGTGAGAGTAGGACATCGCCAGGCTCTGATTACCAATTTGTCTACTGTAGCTTGCCGCTTTTGAGTGCTGCGATGCTCATGTACTGAATGTACACTGCGCTTCTCGCATCAAAATCGTCATCGCACAGCGACAAATGACCAAAACAAAGCCGTGAAACGTAAGACTTTGTTGAAACGATATTTTCCTGGGAAACGCAGGAATTTTCGATGTGAACGAGGCATTCAAGAGATGAACGAAGGAGCATACATCAAGTATGTGACTGAGTGAAGAATGCAGAATAATGACGAACACATTGAAAAGAACCAGTTTCGGAGCGGTAGTTCAGTTGGTTAGAATACCGGCCTGTCACGCCGGGGGTCGCGGGTTCGAGTCCCGTCCGCTCCGCCACTTCTTAGAAGCCCCAGTCTTTCGACTGGGGCTTTTTTCATATCAGGATTTCTGAAAAGAGCTGCCCACTTGGTAGCGCAGGAAGAATCAAGGCTGACAAAGCCGCCTACGCACTGAACGAAGGCGTGTCTTGTGATGCTCACGTACTTCAGTACGCTGCGCGTCTCAGTTCGAAATCTGCATCGCATCTAATACTATTCTGGAAAATTAACTGGTCAGGTCAATCCATTCCCGTGAGCACATCTGTTTGACCCGCTGAGTGCACTGCAAGAACTGGTTCCAGAACTGGTTCCAAGCAGTACAAACCTTATCAACAATATCGTCATAATCGCTGAAACTTTGATTGGCTAAGCAACGTTGCTTTAACCAACGCCATACCTGCTCTATTGGGTTAAGCTCAGGAGAATAGGGAGGCAGATTGATGATGCTGACATTCTCAAATTGATGCGCGACGTCATCAGTATGTCATCCCGCACCATCCATGATCATGACGGCATGCCGCTCTTTTTCTGTCACTCTCGAGATTTGCTTGAGGTGTTCGATCATGATCTCTTTGTTGACCCAGGGGACGACAATCGCTTCACCAATCCCTCGGCTTGGGCAAACGGAGCCAAACAAGTCGGCATAATCGAACTGTTGCTGTTTCACCGCGCGCGGCCTTGTTCCGCGTTCAGCCCAAAGCCGTGTCGTTGTATTCTGTTGGCCAAATCGAGCCTCATCCTGGAACCAGACATCCACCTGTTCAAGGCTGATATGACCTGGGATGTTACGGATCGTTTCCAGTAGGAAGTTTTTTAAAAGCTTCTTGCGTCGCTTGGCATTGTTTCGGGTGTTTTGAGCGGGATGTTATCCATGAGAAGCCCATCTGATCGAGCAAATAGTAAATAAAATCAGTGTGATAGTGCTTATTGAACTGCTGGACGATATATGCATGGATATCAGCACCTGTGAGTCTGCCACCTTGCGTGTAAGTTCTGAATAGTGGGAGCCCTGATGCTTTTCTTTTCTCTTGATGAAGTTCAGTCAGAAATGAACGAGTTGATGACGACCAGGCGTTGAAGACAGATATCTGAAGATTGAACTTGTTCACTGGCTTACAGAGTCGTTGAAGGTTGTGATGTATCGTGACTATCAGCTTCAGAAAGCTCGGATCCGAGGGGAAGGAGATAGGTTGAGTTGTTTATGCTGGCTCCTTGGAGCAGGCAGGCTTTATGTGATTGCCCAGCTCAAGAAGTGAGCTTACAGAGTCCGCCCCATATGGGGATAATACGAAACCACTCTCTGTTCATGTATTGATATCCTACTGATTAAACGATGTAATCGGCATCGGAGGTATCATGGCTAACGATAAAGTGTTTATTGAGTAGTTCGATCAAACTGGTTTTATATTCGTCATGGCGCTGATTGCCGAGCAGTTGCGCGATTTCCTGGCCGACAGGGGAAAGGCGGTAATAAAGCAGGCTGACACCGTGCTTGGTTGGCAGTAGCTGGTACTGGCTCCCCTGATAATAGAAGTGAAGTGCCAGGCCCCGTTGAAGCTGGCCGGATTCTAATTCAGTACTCAGGATCAACCCTAATTCCATCAACTCTAACAGATGTGAGTACGGAAGACTGAAATAGCCAAGGTTGAGCTTGTCGGTAGAAGGCTGTTTTAGCTGGCGAAATAGGCCAGTTCTGAATTTAACCCCAGTGAGTAGCTTTTTACTGTTATCTTGCCCGAAATGACAACTCAGCATACAGGCACGGCGAAAAAGCTGAGCATCTCGCTGGGTCATTTGCTTGAGCGTGGTCATGGCCTTTAAAGAGATGGAGCCCGGAGAAATGACTTCCTGGCGCAGAATACGGCTCCAGAGTTTTTGCATAGGAGGGCTGTATATATCTTGTGTGATGGCAATGAAGTGATGCATCCAGTCTGGATCGGGTTCCCCGGCAGTTTCATCCAGGCAACTCTCGTACCCTAGCTTAAAGATGCGTTCCAGATTTTGCTGCTGGCGTTGTAGTTGTTTTTGCTGTCGGTTTTCGGTTCGTTCCTGAAGAGTTTTGTCATGATCGTCATCGATCTGGGCACCAACGGCATGGTGACGTGCGAGAGACTGAATCCGGAAACGACTGCTTTTGACCGTGTTTTTAGTGTTGTTCTTTTTTTCAGTGGCTGACACGACCTGTACGGGTTGTGGATTGACCTGGTTTTCAGTGCCCATTCGAATATCACTCCAAGCTACGATACCTATAGTTTTTACATTCGATTGGAATCTTTAGCAAGAGGCGTGACTTTTCTGTTAATTAATGGTTAAATTTGTTAATCGCCCGGTGTGATGAAGCTGTGCTATCAAGGAGGGGTTGATGACGAAAAAGTCCACGAAACGAATTACAGATATTTTGTTACTGCTTGGCTATGTGGTGATTCTGGCTTACCTTGCGTCCCACGTGTAAAGTAAGCCAGTCATTACTTTAGTTAGCTTGCATCGTCGTATTCTTCAATTTCAGTACCCTGCAGCATGTAGCCTGTTTCGGCCAGATCATGCTCAACCGTCTGTACCTTCAATTTTCCAACGATATAGACGACATCCCAAAGTTGCTGTACAGGTGCACCTTTCGGAAATTTTACGTAAATAATCTGATTGGGGGGCGGTGGTGGTACATGAATACAGGCACCAAAATAAGGGACCAGTAAAAACTCGGTGATCGTATTTTCATCTCCTTCTAAAGGAATGACGAAGCCGGGTATTTTCACTTTACTTCCGTCCAGCTCTGGACGGACCGATCCTATGCGCTTTTGCAAAGCGGCCTGATCGCCTTCATGATTCATGAAAGGCATCCCTTGTTGATTGAATTGCTGGCGCTCTTTTTCCGGGATCAGATCAATCCAGTCCAGCGTCAGTGTTTCTTTTGCACTGGCAACGAAGGGCAGCCAGCAACACAGCAGAATGAGAATAATCTTCATCATTTTTCCTTAAATTCGAATCGTCATACCATCGGCGAGAGATAGCCTGTACGCACGTAGTGCCGGGATCAGACTGGTGAACATCCCGGCAATTAAAATTATCCCCATCAGCATCCATTCATAAGCACTGGGGGCCTGAACTGGCAGATAGAGCCCAAATGTATCCAACAGCCAATTGTGACTCAAAAATAGGCCACCATAAAGTGTGAGCACCCCCACCAGAATTCCTGTCAGGGTTAGTGCTGTTGTTTCAACGAAGAGCAAGCCAGCAATCCAGCCCGGGCGCGCGCCAGTTGCGCGCAAAATTGCCATTTCCCTGCGCCTTTCATTCAGGCTGGTCAATAAGCTGGATAACATGCCCAGTAAGCCGGCAATCACAACAAACACCGAGACGACCATCAGTGCCTGTTCTGCCACAGACATCATACCCCATAGTTCATGCAGAGCGACTCCGGGCATGATGGCGCTTAATGGCTCATCAGGATAGGTGTTGATGTAACGCTGTAAGGCAAAGGTCTGAATTTTTGAATTCAAACCCAGCAGTACGGCGGTGATCTGTTTGGGCGAAAAGGTTTGCTGATTCAGGTGTGCAGCATCTGGGGTGTGCCCTAAATTGGCACCGGATTCCCAGCCCACATGAATGGCTTCAATGGCCGCTAAGGAGACATGAACACTGCGATCTACTGGAGTACCAGTTGGGGCCAGAATACCTGTGATGGTAAAGGGCAGATTGTCGTGGCGGGTGAAGCGCTTATCACTGATGCCATGAGCAATAATGATTTGATCACCAAGTTGATACCCGAGCTTTCGGGCGACTTCTGCGCCGATCACCGTTTCGAACAAGGACTGAAAGCTTGTTCCTTGCCTGAAGGCCAGATGCTGCTTTTGACCATACTGGTAGTATCGAAAGTAATCTTCATTGGTGCCAATGACCCGAAACCCACGATGTGAATCTCCGAGAGAGATTGGGATCGCCCATTGAACCGCTTTGTGGGCTTTTAAGGCCTGGAAACTCTGCCAGTCGATGTTATTGGTGGCATTGCCGATGCGAAAGACGGAGTACAGCAGCAGATTGACCTGACCAGAGCGGGCTCCCACGATGAGATCGGTTCCGGAAATCGTGTGTGCGAAACTGGCTTTGGCTTGCGTCCGTACTTTTTCAACGCCCAGCAACAACGTTGTTGAAATCGCGATGGTTAGCACTGTCAGGATAGCTGTCGTTTTTCTGTTTCGCAGGCTTTGCCAGGCGAGCAATATCAAAGCTTTCATGTGTGTTTCCCTGGCATCCTATGATTGAGTTCTTTGAGATTCAGGATGCGATCAAATCCTTGAGTCAGGGTTGGATCATGACTGACGAAAAGCAGGCTGGCTTCGGCCTGTTCACATTCGTCCATCAGCAACTGGATAAAGTGATTACGATTGTCGTGATCCAGCGCAGAGGTGGGTTCATCCGAGATCAGTAAAGCCGGGCGGCCAATCAAAGCCCGTGCAGCTGCGACTCGCTGTTGCTGCCCGATACTGAGCTGAGTCACCTGACGAGACAGGCAGGACTCGGGCAACTGTAGTGACTTGAGAAGTCGCTTTGCTTCTTGTTCGGGAGCGGTTGTTTTCTGCTTCCGGAGCGGTGAGAAGTGGCAGGGCAGCAGCACATTGTCTATCACGGAAAGATAAGGCAGCAGATTGAACTGCTGAAAGATATAGCCAATGTGGTCGGCCCGGCGTCGATCCCGTTGAGATGCGGATAATGCACTGAATGATTCACCTAACAGCCGGATATCACCTTGTATGGGCTGGTGAATACCAGCCATCAGACTGAGTAAGGTCGATTTTCCACTGCCGCTTGGTCCTTGCAGGAAGACCTTTTCGCCCTGAGACAAGGAGAATGATGTGATGCTGATGAGGTCATCGGTCTGATCCGGCCAGCGAAATCGGACCTGATCGAGTTGCATGATTGTCATGGTGCTCCCCAAAAAAGGGAGCCGAGCTCCCTTGTGTTTGCAGATTCTGGCTTAGAAACGAAATTCGGCCTGACTGGCAGTCAGTGTTGCTGCTTGCTGGCCTTTTTCTGTGATGGCTTGCAATTGAACTTTTTCTGTTGCCGGGAACTGAGAGAACCATTTCAGCGTCAGCGTGTTGAGCTTGTCGATGTTATCGCAGTGGTAGGTGTATTGGAGACTGAATTCGCCGTGTTCAGCATGCTCATGTTGATCGTGGTCGTCATGGTCATGGTGCTCATGCGCGTGTTCATCATGATTGTGTCCATCATGGTCATGGTGTTCATCATGATCGTGGTCGCTGTGATTTTCATGCTCATGTTTTTCAGTGTGATCTGAAAGAGTATGTGAAATCTGATGTTCATGCATTTGACATCCAGCTGAAGCATTGAGCGTCAGCAGTGCTTCTGGACGATTTAGTTTCAGAATGGCATCTTTCAGCGCTTTTTGTTCTGCATCTGTCTCTGGTGGATGCTCAAATCCGATGACATCTGCAGCGGGTGCGGTGATCTCAAGGAGCAGATCGTCGCCATCCTGCGCCATATTCAGTTCAACTTGTCCATGAACGTGTGCTTCATGTTGGGTATAGGCCCAGGCCGGGGCGGCGCAGGTTGCAGCAGAAACCAGCAGCCAGGTTGCTGCGCGGAAATGTTGAGTTGGCATGTGAAACTCCCAAAAAATAAAAATGTGAAGAAATAGGGGTAATTATAGGGAGAGCTCGGGTGGATCCCGGGCAGCCGAACGTGCTATGAGCCAGTCGGAAAACCGTTGAACAACGTGAAATACTTCGATGGAAGCTGTACTGAATAATGGCAGGTTAAATCGGGCCGGAGGTACATCGCCGGAAACAATATGATGGCAGGGGCAATCTTGTTCTGCATGGTGCGGCTGATTCAGCGCATCGAGTGTGTGAAGCACCTGAAGGGGAGATGCCAGAATGAGCAGGCCGAAGACCAAGGTCAGAAGTCCGTGTTGCCATCCCTGGTTGAGCGGATTACGCACCTTCAAGTCCCTACCTCATAAAAAGAAAGGATGTAATGATATATTATTACATCCTTTCCGGGAAGACCGATTAAAGCAGAGACTGAATTTTTGACATGGCTTGCTGGATTTCGCTCTGATTCAGTTGCCCGTCTTTGACAAAAACCACTTTGCCGGACTGATCCAGCACGATGATTGCAGAGCTTTCTTCTTTGAGTTCCCAGCGAGAACGTACCTGTCCTTTGGCATCTAGCACGATGGAAGACCAGGCAAATTCTTTTTTGCTGTTTTCAGCCGAGGATTTCACAAAGCCCCCGTACCCCAGATGGCATCATCCTGATTAATGATGGTGGTGGTCTGGTACTGATCCTGAGGCAAGTTGGCCGCTTTGATGGCTTCAATCAAGGGTGCATTGAGCTCTTTGGCTGAACTGCGACCGGCGATGGCCTGGATCACGCGGACCTTGCCGGTCAGCTGACTGCTTTGCCAGGACTGATACACGATGCTGTCTCCTTGCAGGATCAACTCACCTTTATCGGAAACGCTGGTGCTCGGCAGCGGTTGTCCAAGGGTCAGGTTATGGGCGCTGGCCTGAAAAGCCATGGCAGGTAAAAGGGTACAGAGTGCAATCAAAGATGACTTCATGTTCATTCGTTTTTTTCCTTCTTGATGGTTGTGCTGACTTATCATAGTTGAGTTTTTATTCACTGGTAGAACCAGTTTGTTAACCTTGAAGTGAATCACTGTTTTCCCCGGTCTGATGAAGGAATTGTGATTTCTTGAAAATTGGATACGCAGACTGAACTTTTTTGTCCTACAGTTGGGCGTTGTTAAGGAAGCGCTTGCACAAGTTGAAGCAAAATAATGATGGCAAGCCTTTTGCATATTATTGACAACGAGAAAGCAACTTTCCTGTCTACTAAGGGTCAGAGGTTCAGTGAGTTGAGGGATATTATGCTGAAAATCTTTAAACAATATCGTCCGAACCAGATTGCACGTTATGTGAAGAACTACTTCCGTGGTCGCTTGTTCATCGTGGGTATCGGCGCATTTGAATTTGATGGCGGGCGATTGCTGCCGCCAGTGACACAGGATATCAAGGCACTGAATGTCTTATCTGAGGTCAATAAAGAAATTCAACTGATGACGGCTGCCAGTTACAGCTTTTAACCGCAGCCATCACAAATGCGCCAGCGAGCGATGACACTGGCGCAATGGGGTGGGTTACTGTGGCGGCAGACACACGCCTGTGCCCCCTAAGCCGCAATATCCCTGAGGATTTTTTTCCAGATACTGCTGGTGATAATCTTCAGCAAAATAGAATGCCGGAGCGGGCTGAATGGCTGTAGTAATCACAGCGGTACGCTGATCGGCACGCAATGCAGATTGATACCTTTCTTTGCTGTTTTCCGCCAGTTCCTGCTGTGCATCGCTGGTGGTATAGATGACTGAACGGTACTGTGTTCCGATGTCATTCCCTTGTCGCATGCCCTGTGTTGGATCATGATTTTCCCAAAATTGGGCAAGCAATTGCTCCAGAGAGATCTGAGCAGGGTCGAAGACAACCCGCACAACTTCAGTGTGGCCGGTTTCGCCGGAACACACTTCCTGGTATGTCGGATTGGGTGTAAATCCACCACTGTAACCGACGGCGGTATTGATGACACCGGGCTGACGCCAGAGGAGACGCTCTGCGCCCCAGAAACATCCCATTCCCAGAATGATTTCTTCCATACCTGCCGGCACCGGAGCGTTCAGTGGCTGGCCGAAAATAGCATGCAGCTCGGATGGAATGAATTGCGCAGAACGACCCGGTAAAGCCGACTCTGCAGTGATCATCTGCTGTTTATCCATGGTGCAGTTTTCCTAATGTCTCGTCGTATAAGGCAAAAAGTAGAGGATTCGCGGCTGACAATCAATAGGGATGCAGCCTGTGTATCAATAACAGACCGGCTTTTTGAAAAGATCTTCTTTTGCGGTCAAAAGGTTGGCAGTTTGCCCGGCAGTTGTCAGAATAAAGTATGCGCGCTATCTAATAAGACTCAATCAGTGAAGAACATAAAAGAATGATGAAATTGTTTCGGCGCTGTTTCTGGACAGTTGCTGTTTTTGTGGTACCAGTGCCCGTTTGGGCTGAGATGGACATTCAAATCAACGGATTGAGTGGCAGTCTGAAAAAAAACGTCAACATCTACGTTGCTGCCATTCCAAAAAGTGATTACAGCACCTCGCTGCGGTTCAGAAATCAGCTGGAAACGGAAATGCGAACCGCGCTGAAAGCGCTGGGGCGATATCAGCCTGTATTTACCTATAGTGTCGAAGAAGACGGTGATGACAGCACATTGACCGTGAATGTTGACGCCGGTCCGAAGACAAAAATCGCCCGTAGTGATATCCGGATTACGGGTGCTGCTGAAGATGATCTGGATTTTTTTGTGCTGAAGCGCGACAGCGACTTAGAGCTCGGGCGGACCCTGAATCATGGGAAGTATGATGCTTTTAAGTCGTCGCTGGAAAGCCTGGCGCTGCGAAAAGGTTACTTTGATGCCGAGATGAAGACCAGCCGCCTGGAGGTGGCTCCGGGCCGGAATGAGGCGTTCATTGAGATCGCGTTTGATTCCGGAAAACGTTACAAATATGGTGAGATTGATATTCTGGGCAGCCAGATTATCGACCGTAAAGTTCGTTCACTCTCTCCTTTTGAAGAAGGGGATTATTATCTAGTGTCCGAAGTGGGCGAATATAACCAGCGATTGTCGCAGGTTGGCTGGTTCTCCTCCATTTTTGTTGGCGGCGATGTCGATGATCTCCAGAACGAAACTGTCCCCATTCGTGTCAACCTCAGGCCTGAAGTGAGAAACAAAATTGAAACCGGTATTGGCTACTCGACCGATGTCGGCCCGCGTCTGAAATTCAACTGGCGCAAACCCTGGATGAACAGTGCAGGTCATAGCCTGGATGTCCGGACAGAAATTTCAACGGTTCAACCCAAAGTCGAAGCCATCTATAAGATCCCGCTTGAGAATGTTCTGGAAGATTATTATCAGATCCTTGGCGCTATCCGGTATGTGGATAATCACAGCACCACCAGTACCGAGTACCATTTCGGGGTGGAGCGGCACTGGAATCTGGATGATGCCTGGGATGGTGTCGCCTCGGTTCGTTTACTTTATGAAGACTACAGTCAGGGGGCCTTTGAAGAAGGTTCCACTTTTATGGTGATTCCGGGGATTGGCGTAGACCGGACCCGATTGCGGGGCGGCAGCTGGCCAACCTGGGGCGATAAGCAGTTGCTGAAACTGGAGTACTCAGATCCTGCGCTGGGTTCAGACACCCGGCTGGCGAAATTGCGCGGGCGTAGCGCCTGGATTCGCTCCTATGGCGAGAATCATCGCGGTCTGGCCCGTCTGGATGCCGGGGCGGTCTGGGCTGAACGACTGGAAGATATCCCGCCTTCGATGCGTTTTTTCATCGGTGGGGACAACAGCCTGCGCGGATACAGCTATGAATCGATCTCGCCGCGTGACAGCGAAGGCCAGCAGGTGGGGGGCGAGTATATGCTTGCGTCCAGTCTGGAGTACCAGTATCGGCTGACCGGAAATTGGTGGGGGGCTGTGTTCTACGATTACGGTTCTTCCTGGAACGATACCCCGGACTGGCAAGCGGGTTCAGGCGTCGGGATACGTTGGGCATCGCCTGTCGGTCCGATCCGGCTGGATTTCGCCTGGGGGCTCGACAAACCGGACGATCGTTTCCAAATCCACTTTGTTCTGGGGCCTGAATTATGATTTGGCTGAAAAGGCTGGCTGTGGGCCTGCTGACTTTGCTGCTGTTACTGACGCTGCTGTTGTGGGCATTCCTTTATTCACATGCAGGGGTTCAGATTGTGTTATGGGGAGCGCAGAAATTTGTGCCTGCGTTGTCGGTGAAAGACAGCTCCGGCGCATTATTGAAAGGCTTCACACTCAGCGGTGTCCGGTACAAAGATGATCTGATGTCGCTGAGTTCAGAGGCGGTGACCCTGAATATCAATGACGATTGCTTACCCGTGCCGGCTTTATGTATCCGGGAACTGAGTCTGAACGGTCTGAAATTTACCATGGCAGAACTCCCGCCGGCATCGGAAGAGGAAGAAACGCCCTCCGAGCCGCTGACAGAAATTGCTCTGCCCATTCCTGTGAGTCTGGACCGGCTGACGCTCAATGACATTGATCTGAATATTCTGGGCAATCAGGTGCGCTGGAAACGCTTCAGCTCTGCAGCAACCATGACCGGCAGTCATCTCACACTCAAGCCCACCGACTGGGAAGAGATTGTGCTGAATCTGGCCTCTCCGGCTGAACAGGAGATTCAGGAGCAGACACAGGAACAGGCCGAAGATGTTGCTGAGGCCTACACGGAGGACAAGCGCGAAGCCATCGTGCTCCCGGAAGTGGTGCTGCCACTGAAAGTGACGGTAGAGCGTTTTACCGTCAAAGATTTCCTGCTGGAAGGTAAAACACCGCAACAGGTGAACCAGCTGGAGCTGGTGGCCGAAGCGCAGGACAGTCAGGTGACACTGACCCGTTTGTGGCTGGATGTCCCCCAAGCCAGTCTGGATGCTTCAGGTGAGGTAACGCTGAAAGGTGAGTACCCGCTCACTCTGAAAGCGAAGTCTGACATCGCGATGGCGCCCGTTCAGGGCCATCACCTGGCGCTGGATGCCAAGGGATCACTGGCACATCTGGGGCTGGATCTGGCTTTGACCGGGCGTCTGGATGCGGCACTTCAGGGGAAAATCTCCCCGCTCGATCCGGATCTGCCTTTCGATCTCAAGTTAGTTAGTGAACACTTACAGTGGCCTCTGACGGATAAACCGGACTTTGTCGCCAAATCAACTGCTATCAATGCAAAAGGCAGTTTAGACGGCTTCAGTTTCGAGGCGCGCACGAAAGCCGATGGTGAGCCGATCCCGGCAGTGGATGCAAACCTGAAAGGGAAAGGTTCCCTGACGGATGTCAGTCTGGATGTATTCACGCTGAATACCCTTGGCGGTCAGATCTCGGGCAATGCAAAAGCCGACTGGGCCAAATTAGTGAACTGGCAGGGAGAATTAAACCTGACTGATATTCAGCCGGGTTTGCAGTGGCCGGAAGCGGAAGGGCGGCTCAGTGGCCGGGTTCGCACATCCGGCGGCCTGACATCGCAGGGGGCTGGTCGGTGCAGGTGTCAGAGCTGAATATTGATGGTGAAGTGATTGGCCAGCCGTTTAATCTGGCAGGCCAGCTGGATGCCGAGGATCGCACGGGTCAGGGGGCGCTGACGCTGGTCACGCAGGGGCTATCCTTGTCACATGGTCCGAATTCGCTGACTGCGAACGGCAGCCTGAAAGAAACCTGGGATCTGTCTGCCATCATCAAAGCGCCGAATCTGGCCCAGTCTGTCCCTGGACTGCGTGGCCGGGTGAATGGTGATCTGAAGCTGAGTGGCAAAATGGCCGAGCCGACCGTGGCTGTGAATCTGACCGGACAGGCGTTAGGCTGGGCGGATCTGGCCCAGCTCAAAAGTCTGAGCCTGAAAGGGCGGATCACGCCGCTGCCAGCACTGAATGCAGACATCCGACTGATTGCCGAAGAAGGTAAGTATCAGGATGCGGCAACGCTGAAAAAGTTGGATCTGACTTTTCAGGGCACGGAGGCCAGCCACGCCCTTCGCCTGAACCTGAATGGGGAACCGGTCAGCACAGTACTGACGGTCCGCGGCAGTCTCGACAGAACACAAGGCTGGCAGGGGATCTTGCAGCGAGGCGAGCTGGAAACACCGATCGGGCCGTGGCGAATCAATCAGCCAACAGCCATTGCTTACAGCTTCAGTAAGCAAAGCGTTTCGGTTGCAGCCCATTGCTGGCGGCAACAGGATGCAGCGGTTTGTCTCAGCCAGCCGCTCGATGCTGGCGCGAGTGGGCAGGCGGCGCTGGCGATCAATCAGTTTGGTTTTTCGATCTTGCAACCTTTTCTGCCGCCGGAGCTGAAACTGGATGGGGAGTTAAATGCCACCGTGAATGCGGGCTGGTCACCGAATCAACCGCCAGTGCTTCAAGCACAGCTTCGTTTACCTTCGGGCAGTGTGAAGCAGCAGGATGCGGCGGATGCTCCCGCGATGACACTGGGATGGGATCAGGTCACGCTGAATGCGGAGATGCGCAATGATACGCTCAATGCCGACTGGCTGGTGGCTGTGACAGAGAATGGCGATTTGTCGGGTCAGGCCCGGATTTCTCAGCTGAGTGGTGAGCAGCAAATCAATGCGAATGTAAAACTGGATGCTTTCCGGCTGGATTTCCTGCAGCCGCTGGTGGCAGATTATGACACCTTTGCCGGTCAGGTGGATACGAATCTGACGTTCTCCGGACCGGTGATGCAGCCTCAGGTGCAGGGGATTTTGAAAGTATCTCAGCTCAAAGCCATTGGGCGTAAAGTGCCTTTGGATCTGGAGCGGGGCGAGATTGTGGCGAACTTTAGCGGGTACACTGCTCAGTTACGCGGCGAGCTGGATACACCAGACGGACAGTTGCTCCTGCAAGGGGATGCAAATTGGGCTGATCTGGCGAACTGGAGCACGAATTTGCGGGTAAACGGACGAGAACTTGAGGTGAACGTTCCTCCGATGCTCGCGATGAAGGTCTCCCCGGATCTGCAAATCAGTGCAGCACCGCAACAGGCGGAAATCACCGGGACCGTCGCGATTCCGTGGGGACGAATCACGGTGGATCGTTTACCGGAGTCGGCGGTACAGGTGTCTGATGATGAAATTCTACTGACGGATGATCTCAAACCGATTGAGACCGAAGCAAAAGTACCCTTTGCCATCAAAACTGATGTCATGGTCCAGATTGGTCCCGATGTCCGTCTGTCGGCTTTCGGGCTGGATGCCGGACTGTCGGGGAATCTGAAGGTGAACCAGAAAGATAAAGCGCCGCTGGTTTACGGGGAAATCCGGGTGGATGACGGCACCTACCGTGCCTTCGGTCAGGAACTGGTGATCCGGAAAGGGGAAATTATCTTTAATGGTCCGGCGGATCAGCCTTATCTGTCCGTGGAAGCGATTCGTAATCCGAACAATATTGAAGATGATGTGACTGCCGGGATCCGGGTGACGGGACCAGCGGACGAACCTCGGGTGGATATTTTCTCAAGTCCGGCGATGCCACAGCAAAATGCCCTGTCCTATGTACTGCGCGGCCGGGATCTGGACAGTGAGTCGCCCGAAGGCGGCGGTGCGATGACGACGGCGCTGATCAGTATGGGACTTGCGCGCAGCAGCCAGATGGTGGGGAGTGTCGGGGAAGCCTTCGGCGTGCAGGATCTGACGCTGGATACCGCCGGTGCCGGGGATGATTCTCAGGTCACCATCAGTGGTTATGTCTATCCCGGGTTGCAGGTGAAATATGGCGTGGGTATCTTTAACCCCATCGGTGAATTTACGATTCGCTATAAACTAATGAAGGATCTGTATCTGGAAGCAGTGTCCGGCCTCGACAGTGCCGTGGATTTGCTCTACCAGTTCGAATTTAACTAAGAGGAAGTTACTCAGGTGCACACGCTGGTTTTTGTCTATGGCAGTTTGCGGCGGGATCAGTCGAATCATCACTGGATGAAGGGGGCGACCTTTCGCGGGGCGTGCCGTTTGCCCGGTTTTGAGATCTATGATCTGGGCCCCTATCCGGCGGCTCTCAGGCAAGTGGCGACTGAGACCAGTGTGTTGGGTGAAGTCTTTGCCGTGGAAGCTGAGACTTTTAGGTCACTGGACATTTTGGAAGGGCTCGGAGAGGAATATTGCCGGGAGCAGGTGATGACTCCATATGGAGAAGCCTGGATTTATCTGTACCTGCAGCCATTGGGACAGGCACCACGGATCCCGGAGGGAGACTGGGTACGCTGGCGAGACCGTGAGCCAGCACCTTCTGGTCACTGTCGCTGAGCAACAAAAAAACGCTCCCTCGGGAGCGTTTTTTACGGGTCTTCATTCACGAAGCAGGATTATACCAATCGCAGTAAATCATTGGTCATCCTAGCTTGTTCAAATGCTCGATAACTGCGTTAGATTTTTTAATTGTAGAATAACTACTCATCTAAAAAATCCGCCTTATTCTCAAACATTTTTCCTACGCTATTTCTGATCACTGACTTACTTTGATTGGTATTATTTTTCCTGAGCGCGTTTGAAAGATTCCAGAATTTCAGCTTTCGCTGCTTCAACGTCTGCCCAACCGTCAACTTTCACCCACTTACCGGATTCCAGCTCTTTGTAGCGCTCGAAGAAGTGTGTGATCTGAGATTTCAGCAGCTCAGGCAGATCGTTCACATCTTTGATGTGATCGTATTCTTTGCTCAGTTTGCTGTGCGGAACTGCAACAACTTTTGCATCTTCACCAGATTCGTCAGTCATTTTCAGCACGCCAACCGGGCGGCAGCGAATCACTGAACCTGGCTGTAGCGGGTAAGGGGTCGGAACCAGAACGTCAACCGGGTCACCGTCCAGAGACAGGGTGTTGTTCACGTAACCGTAGTTGCAAGGGTAGAACATTGGTGCAGACATGAAACGGTCTACAAACAGTGCGCCAGAGTCTTTATCAACTTCGTATTTGATTGGATCCGCGTTCGCAGGGATCTCGATGACAACGTAGATGTCTTCTGGCAGTTCTTTACCTGCAGGGACGTTGTTCAGGCTCATGATAGATTCCTTCATTGTTTCAGATGATTTTGTCGCCGGGAATTATAACGAGTCGCTGTAAAAAAAACAGCTTCAAAGACACAGACTGCCCAGATGGGGAAGTGAAGGCGAGATGAAATGCCCGGCAGAAAGCCGGGCATTGGAAAGGTTATTCCGCGTCCGGAAATTCTTTCAGGAAGCTTTCCACTTTGCGAACCATTTTGGTGGAACCGACAAAGAACGGCACACGCTGATGTAGTTCGGTCGGTTTCAGTGCCATGATGCGGTTTACACCGTCAGAGGCCTCACCGCCAGCCTGTTCAATCAGGAAGGCCATCGGGTTGCATTCATACAGCAGGCGCAGCTTACCGTTTGGATGTGTGGCTGTGCTTGGGTACAGATAAATACCGCCTTTTAGCAGGTTACGGTGGAAATCTGCCACCAGTGAGCCGATATACCGTGAAGTATACGGACGATCATCTTCCGGCACATTTTCCTGGCAGTACTTGATGTATTTTTTCACACCCTGAGGGAAACGGATGTAGTTGCCTTCGTTGATCGAGTAAATACGGCCGTCTTCAGGGATGGTCATATTTTCGTGAGACAGGCAGAACACACCCAGAGACGGGTCATACGTAAAGCCATGTACGCCGCGGCCCGTGGTGTACACCAGCATGGTTGAAGAACCATAAATGATGTAACCGGCAGCCACCTGCATGTCGCCCGGCTGCAGGAAATCTTCCATGGTCGCCGGGCCGCCCACAGGGGAAACGCGACGGTAGATCGAGAAGATTGTGCCGACGGAAACGTTTACGTCAATGTTCGAAGAACCATCCAGTGGGTCCATTAAAACAACGTACTTCGCTTCACGGTTCAGTTCTTTGTTGAAGACAACCAGCTCATCTTCTTCTTCACTCGCGACACCACAGACCTGACCTCGGGCTTCCAGAGCTGCTTTGAACTTATCATTGGCATAGACGTCCAGTTTTTTCTGGGCTTCACCCTGAACGTTTTCGCTGCCGACGTCGCCGGTAATATCAACCAGACCTGCTTTATTGATTTCACGGTTGACGATTTTGGCCGCCAGTTTAATGGAACCCAACAGGGAAGACAGTTCACCGCTGGCATGGGGGAAGTCGTGCTGATTCTCGACAATGAACTCGCCAAGGGTTCTAATATCGGACATATACAATCCTTGCATCGTGTTGTCATGGGGGTAGAAATGTTAGGTACAATGCCTCTTTTCGGACAATTGAACTGTACCCTCGGCCACTGGCCAGTTATTGTTTGACTGCAATTGTATATAAAGATCTTTTTTATGGTAACGAAGTAACACTGAAGCGTGGTCGTAACCTATTTTTTGTTTGTGAGCCGACAGTTATGCATATCCATATTCTCGGAATCTGCGGCACTTTTATGGGCGGAGCCGCCATGCTGGCGAAGCAGCTTGGCCATAAAGTGACCGGTAGTGATGCCAACGTTTATCCGCCGATGAGCACCATGCTTGAATCGCAAGGGATTGAAATTATTCAGGGCTATGACCCGGGCCAACTGGATCCTGCGCCCGATCTGGTGGTGATTGGGAACGCCATGAGCCGCGGCAACCCTTGTGTCGAGTATGTCCTGAATAAAAATCTGCGTTATACCTCCGGGCCGCAGTGGTTGCAGGAATTTTTGTTACATGACCGCTGGGTGCTGGCGGTGGCCGGTACGCATGGCAAGACCACGACGGCCAGTATGCTGGCATGGATTCTGGAAGACTGCGGTTATCAGCCTGGATTTTTAGTGGGCGGCGTGCTCGGAAACTTCGGAATTTCCGCACGGTTAGGGGAAAGTTGCTTTTTCGTCGTGGAAGCGGACGAATACGATAGTGCTTTTTTCGATAAACGTTCTAAGTTTGTTCATTATCGACCACGAACGCTGATTATGAACAATCTGGAGTTCGATCACGCAGATATTTTTTCGGATCTGGCCGCGATACAGCGTCAGTTCCATCATTTAGTCCGGACTGTACCGGGCGAAGGCAAGATTCTGACACCGAAAGGCGTGCCTGCGATTGAAGAGACGCTGGCCATGGGGTGCTGGAGTGAGCTGGAATACAGTGGTGAAGATGGCCACTGGCAGGCACGCAAAGCCACCGCAGACGGCAGTGAATTTGAGGTGTTATTTGAAGGCAGCGTTGCCGGAACCGTCTGCTGGGATTTGGTGGGCGATCATAATGTCAGTAATGCCCTGATGGCGATAGCCGCCGCCCGGCATGTGGGAGTGACTCCGGAGCTGGCCTGTGAGGCACTGGCTCGTTTCGTCAATACCAAACGGCGTTTAGAGTGCAAAGGTGAGCAGGGCGGCGTGACTGTTTACGATGATTTTGCCCATCACCCGACCGCCGTGGAACTGACACTGGGCGGATTGCGCGCCAAAGTTGGTGATTCGCGCATTCTGGCGGTGCTGGAGCCGCGCTCGAACACCATGAAGCTGGGTGTCCATAAAGCGGATCTGGCCCCGGCTCTGGCGGCTGCGGATGAAGTTTTCCTGTTCCAGCCGGACACGATTCCCTGGTCGGTTCAGGAGATCGCTGATTTGTGTGTGCAACCGGCAGTGTGTGAAGCCGATTTGGATGCACTGGTCCAGCGTATTGTTGCACAGGCGCGTCCCGGAGATAACATTCTGGTGATGAGTAATGGCGGCTTTGGCGGGATTCACGACAAACTGCTGACCGCACTGGGAGAAGCAAATGCAGGATAAACGCATCACGCTGGCATGGACCGGCGCATCAGGCGCACCTTATGGCTTACGCTTGCTGGAATGCCTGCTGGCGGCGGATTATCAGGTCTATCTGCTGATTTCCTCAGCGGCGAGAGTGGTGCTGGCAACTGAGCATGGTCTGAAGTTACCGGCTGGGCCGGAAGCGGCACAGGCAGCACTGGCGGAGCACCTGAACTATCAGGGTGATCAGCTGGTGGTTTGCGGCAAGGAAGACTGGTTCTCTCCAGTGGCATCCGGTTCTGCTGCGCCAAAGAAGATGGTGGTCTGTCCGTGCTCTGCCGGGACACTGGCATCCGTTGCACACGGCATGTCCGACAATCTGCTGGAGCGGGCTGCTGACGTGGTGCTGAAAGAACGCGGACAATTGCTGATGGTGGTTCGCGAAACTCCGTTTTCGTCATTGCACCTTGAGAATATGCTCAAGCTGTCGAATCTGGGAGCGACCATCATGCCAGCGGCGCCTGGTTTTTATCACCAGCCGACCTCCATTGACGATCTGGTTGATTTCATGGTGGCGCGGATCCTGGATCATCTGGGAGTCGAGCAGGGACTGGTGCCTCGCTGGGGGTACGACCACCGCACCTAACCACCGCAACTCAGGGTTAACTGCCGGGCGGTTTCAGGACCAGAATCTGGCCCGGTGCATTTTCCACGACTTTTGCGGCAACCGATCCCAGCATCAGCTTATCGACTTTGGTGCGCTGATGGCTGGGCATAATAATTAAATCAGCTTTGATCTGACGGGCATGATCAACAATTGTGCTCCAGGGTTTCCCTTCCGAAACAGTCTCGACATGCTGAACCCCCTCAGGAATATGGGTTGCAGCAAATTCCCTCAGTTTCATCTGGGTATCCTGCATCATTTTCCGGGCTGCGTCTTTGGGAAAATAACTGGAGACCATAGCCATATGGATGCCGGGCAGCACGTTCAGTAAATGAATGATCCCACCGGAACGCTGTGCATGCCAGACGGCCAGTTCGACCGCTTTATCACCAAATCCGTTCTCATTGAGATCGACGGGCACCAGAATGTGTTGATACATAGGCGTTTCACCTTGTCAGAAACCCACAGGCGTTGCTGCCTGTGGGTGAGTTTGCATATTCTGACTCAAGTTTAGCCTTGATTGGCGTTTTGCGGGGGTTCAACTTTGCGCTGCGATTCCAGATTGGCTTTGCGGCGTTGATTCCAGCCCAGCAATGCCAGTAAGGCCAGTGTCGGAACGAAGACCCATTCTTTCATCGGTCGGGCCGCAGGCAGGCTGACCGTCACAATCTCCCAGCCAAAATCGATCCCGGCTTGTTCCGCAGGACTGCCGAATTCCACCAGTTCTACGATCATCTTCTCCCCATCCTGTTTCAGCATCAGGCCGGTGGACGCGATTTTCTCATTGGGATCGACGGCAGCTGCATCAAAGGGCAGCAGCACATGCTTGGTGACTTCATCGCCCAGCAGATCCATGCCGGTGGCCTGGACTTCAAGCGGCTCACCAACAGCCAGTTTATCGGCGGCATCCACAATCAGGGTGCCCGGCATTTCGTGCTTCGGCGGGTAAACCATATCCCACCAGAATCCAGGCCGGAACAACGAGAAGGTAATCAGCAGCAGCAAGATAGTTTCCCACCACTTCACTTTGGTGAACCACCATCTTTGGGTTGCTGATGAGAATGTCAGCATTGCGATCACGGCGGAGATCACCGTCAGAAGCAGGTGCCACCAGGTATCAATATCCATCAGCAGTAACTGGGTATTGAAGATGAACATGAAAGGCAGGATTGCCGTTCGGATGTCATAGGTAAAGCCCTGAATACCGGTACGGATCGGGTCACTTTTCGCAATCGCAGCCGCAGCAAACGCCGCCAGACCAACCGGCGGTGTATCGTCTGCCAGAATCCCGAAATAGAACACGAACAGATGCACAGCCAGCAATGGAATGATCAAGCCGTTCTCTGCGCCCAGCGTCACAATGACTGGTGCCATCAGCGTGGAAACGACGATGTAGTTGGCTGTTGTGGGCAGGCCCATGCCCAGGATCAGACTGATGACTGCGGTGAACAGCAACATCAGCATGATGTTCCCGCCGGAGATGAACTCGACAAAATCCGTCATGACCAGACCGACACCGGTGAGGGTGACCACACCAACGATGATCCCGGCAGCAGCAGTCGCCACCCCAATGCCGATCATATTGCGTCCACCGGTGACCAGGCTTTCCAGCAGGTCGTGCCAGCCTTGTTTTCCGGCTTCTGCTAATGTCTGCTCTTTGGTGAACAACGCCAGCAGCGGTCGCTGGGTCAGCAGGATAAAGATCATGAATACCGTGGCCCAGAACGCAGACAGACCCGGAGAAAAACGCTCTACGGTCAGGCACCAGACCAGCACCACGATGGGCAGCAGGAAGTACAATCCGGATTTGACCGTTGGACCGGGATCCGGCACTTCGGTCAGTTCCTGATCCGGATCTTCAAGTAAATGATCCTGATAATTGGCTGCAACCCGGAGCAGGGCGATATAGGCGATCAGGATCGCCACAGCAATGATCGGTGTGGCCGCAGCGCCAAAGACATCCTTTGTCCAGCCAATGCCGTAATACACGATGGCACTGAGAACAATAAGCCCGACAATGGTACCGGTGAAAGAAAGTAGTTTCTGCGCCAGGGTTGGCTGGTAATGTCTTGGCAAGCCCGTCATGCCCGCCTTGCAGGCTTCCAGGTGCACAATATACAGCAGCGCAATATAGGAAATCAGTGCCGGTAAGATGGCGGCTTTGATGACCTCAATATACGAGACCCCGACGTACTCCACCATCAGGAAAGCCGCAGCCCCCATGATCGGCGGTGTGAGTTGTCCGTTTGTGGATGCTGCCACTTCGACGGCACCGGCTTTATAGCCCGGGAAACCGACGCGTTTCATCAGCGGAATTGTGAATGTGCCCGTCGTCACTACGTTGGCAATGGATGATCCCGACACCAGACCGGATAAACCCGATGCGACGACTGCTGCTTTGGCGGGGCCGCCACGCATATGGCCCAGCAGGGAGAAGGCAACTTTAATAAAGTAAGCCCCGGCCCCGGCCCGTTCCAGCATGGCACCGAACAACACAAACAGGAATACGAACGCAGTCGAGACCCCCAAGGCGACGCCGAAGACCCCTTCTGTGGTGAGCCACAGATGCGACATGGCTTTGTTCAGGCTGGCACCTTTATGTGCGATGACATCCGGCATGTATGGGCCGGCGAAAGTGTAGAGCAGGAATACGGAGGCCACCACCATCAGTGGCGGACCCAGTGCACGTCTTGTCGCTTCGAGCAGCAAGATCATGCCTGTGACTGCAACGACCACATCCATGGTGGTTGGTGCCCCGGCACGGCCGGATAAGGCCTCATAGAATAAAAAGATATACGCAGCCGAGAAGCTGGCCAGCAAAGCAATCACCCAATCCTGGAGGGGAATTTTGTCTCGGGGTGAATGTTTCAGTGCCGGAAATGCCGTGAAGGCAAGAAAGATGGCAAATGCCAGATGAATGGAGCGTGCTTCAGTATCGTTAAAGATACCGATATCAAAAATAAAAGGCAGCGGTGAGGCGTACCACAGCTGGAATAATGACCAGCACAAAGCAACAGTCCACAGGATTCTGCCTTGTAAACCGTCGGGATTGCGAGCGCCGGTATCCGCCTGTGCCACCATGTCCTGGACATCGTTATGGTCGGTTTTTGTCATGCTACTTCCTATATGATCAGGAGCGATCCGGAGTTATATCATTGAGGCTTATTATGAATTCTAGACAGGGTTAGTCTAAAGGCGTGTTCGTTTTTTGTGCTACGTCAGACAAAAAGTGCACCGTATAAACGGTGCACTGGATTGAAATCAGCACAAAGAGGCTTATTTGATCAGGCCGACTTCTTTGTAGTATTTCTCTGCACCTGGATGCATTGGAATTGAAATGCCGGCTTTCAGCATGTCTTCTTTTTTCAGGTTCGCGAAGCTTGGGTGCAGACGCGTAAAGACGTGGAAGTTTTCGAACACGGCTTTCACCACGGCATACACGGCATCGTCAGACACTTTGGTTGAACTCACCAGTGTTGCAGCAACACCAAAGCTGTTAACGTCGTTATCTGTACCGCGGTACATGCCACCCGGTATGGTCGATTTCGCGTAGTATGGATTGTCGGCCACTAATTTATCGATGGCAGCGCCTGTCGCAGGAACCAGTTTAGCGTCACACGAAGTGGTTGCTTCTTTGATCGATCCGTTCGGGTGGCCGACCACGTAAACAAAGGCGTCGATCTTGTTATCACACAGCGCCTGAGAACGCTCCGAACCTTTCAGCTCAGCAGCCAGTTTAAAGTCATCTTTGTTCCAGCCCATCGCATTCATCACGACTTCCATGGTGGCACGGTCGCCTGAACCCGGGTTACCGATGTTCACACGTTTGCCTTTCAGGTCATCGAGGTTGTTAATGCCAGCGTCGGTCCGGGCGATGATATTAAAGGGTTCTGTATGCAGCGAGAAAACAGCGCGCATCTCTTTATAAGGACCCATTTCTTTAAATTCACTGGTGCCGTTGTAGCCGTGATACTGCCAGTCGGATTGCACCACACCGAAATCCAGTTCCCCGGCACGCATGGTGTTCACGTTGTAGATTGAGCCACCGGTTGATTCGACGGAACAGCGAATGCCGTTGGTTTTACGCTCGTTGTTCACGAGTTTACAGATTGCGCCGCCTGTCGGGTAATACACCCCGGTGACAGAGCCTGTACCAATGGTGATGAATTCTTCTGCGTGCGCCAATCCGGACGTCATGACGGTCGCAGATAATGCGCTGACTTTCAGCAGTTTTGAAAATGCCATTGTGATCCCTTCCTGTTGTGTTCATTCTTATCAGCTGTGAGCGGCAATCCGGCTCGCAATGCTTTAAACAAATCAAAGAGATAATAGCAAACGTTTTGGATGAGTTTAAAACTTTGTAAATGCCTTTTTGTCAAAAAGTAATGAGATTGCGACATCAGACAGGTTCAGAAGAGCATAATTATCCACTCTTGTTTGAAATCAGGCGCGGGCAGAACGGGGAAAATGAGAAGGGAATTGATGTTTGCCCTCTCTATGGTTCAGAGAGGGCAGCGTGCAGACTCAGGCTTACTTGCTGTAATCAAACAGCGAGCAGACCGAATCGAACAGCTCTTCTGAAGTGGTGTTCAGGGTCGGGGTGATAAAAATCGTATCATCACCAGCGACGACTCCCAGAATGCCCTCAGCGCGGCCCAATGAATCCAGCAGACGGGCAATGACCTGCGCTGCGCCTGGTCCGGTGTGGATCACCACCATGGCATGGTTATAGCCAACCTCCATCACCAGCTCTTTCAGCGGGCTGCTGATTGTCGGCACTCCCAGTTCAACTGGCAGGCAGTAAACCATTTCCATTTTGGCGTTGCGGGTCCGCACAGCGCCAAATTTCGTCAGCATCCGTGACACTTTCGATTGGTTAATATTATCGAAACCCTGCGCTTTCAGGGCGTCAACGATCTCGCCTTGAGAGCTGAATTTTTCTTCCTTGAGTATGGCTTTGAATGCTTTTATCAAGCGTTCTTGTTTATCAGAGCTACGCATAAGTAAATTTCATGTACAGGGAGAGGGGCCATATTTTGTCACAACCTCTTAGTCAGTAGCAAACAGTGTTCATTCAAAGTTGGGACTAAGTTACTGTTATGAGTTTAGTCGATTGCATAATTATTGAGTAAATCACTTTTTTGGCATGATGTTTACTGAATATGTTGAAAAGAAAATGTGACGCCTGCCTGCGTAACATCGCAAAGCTGAGGGGGTATGATTGTTTTTTTTCGGGGCTTCCTATACCGTCTTGATGCCCGAGAAAATGAAAAATATCCGATTCAGGGTGACAACATTGGGCCTACACCTGATGTCAGTGCGAAGGGTCTGTCTGTTGAACCCTGGGGGCTTTGAGCTTTTGGGATGACGAAAGATCAAGAGCCCCTCATATCTATCGTAAAGGAGAACGAAAATGAAAGTTGCTGTTATTGGTGCGGCTGGCGGTATCGGCCAGGCTCTGGCTCTGCTGCTGAAAAATGAACTGCCTGCCGGCTCTGACCTGGCACTTTATGATATTGCCCCTGTGACCCAGGTGTTGCGGCTGATCTGAGCCACATCCCAACGCCAGTTTCAATCAAAGGCTATGCCGGTGAAGATCCAACACCAGCACTGGAAGGTGCGGATGTGGTGCTGATTTCTGCAGGCGTGGCGCGTAAGCCAGGTATGGATCGTGCCGATCTGTTTAACGTCAATGCCGGTATCGTAAAATCTCTGGCCGAGAAAATTGCCGTTGTTTGTCCGAAAGCGTGTATCGGCATCATCACGAACCCGGTAAACACCACTGTTGCCATTGCTGCTGACGTTCTGAAGAAAGCAGGTGTTTACGACAAGAATAAACTGTTCGGTGTGACCACACTGGATATCATCCGTTCTGAAACTTTCGTGGCTGAACTGAAAGGTCTGGACCCACGTGAAGTGAAGGTGCCGGTCATCGGCGGTCACTCTGGGGTGACGATTCTGCCCTTGCTGTCTCAGGTTGAAGGCGTGACGTTCACAGAAGAAGAAGTGAAAGCGCTGACCCCACGGATTCAGAACGCGGGCACCGAAGTGGTTGAAGCGAAAGCGGGCGGCGGTTCTGCAACCCTGTCTATGGGTCAGGCGGCTTGCCGTTTTGGGCTGTCTCTGGTTCGTGCCCTGCAGGGCGAGCAGAACGTGATTGAGTGTGCCTACGTTGAAGGCAACGGCAAACATGCCCGTTTCTTTGCACAGCCAGTACGTCTGGGTAAGAACGGTGCGGAAGAAGTGCTGGATTACGGCTCACTGAGTGCGTTTGAGCAAGAAGCACTGGACAGCATGCTGACAACGCTGAAAGGTGACATCGAGCTGGGCGAAACCTTCGCTGCGAAGTAAAACTGTCTTGCGTGATCCGGCCGACCAACCGGTATCGATCAACAAAGCGGCCTCAGGCCGCTTTGTTTGTTTTGGGCTCCGGAATTCATCCGGCTGGTTTCAGTAATAATCGCTACATCCGCCATGCAATTGCGGCTCGTCTTTTAATTCACTGCACTGAATATGGATCCGTTTGTGATCCTTCAGGTTTTCAATCAGCGCGGTGTCATGATCCGGATCGACTTCGATCACTTCTGCGATCCCTTGCGGGTATTCGACCCACATGCCCTGTTTCACATCTTTGGTTTGCATGCTGACCTCCGACGAAGAAGATAAAGGGTTTCCCTGCTCTGATAACTATAGTGCAGGCCAAAATATCGCGCGCGGAAGCAGAAATGGGTGTGGGAGCAAGTCGCGGCCTGAAGAACATCAGGCCGCAAAAAAGGGGCATCACAAAAAGGAATTACTTGGTGCGATTGACCGACAGGTGCGCCAGTGCTATCAGGGCGGTTTTGTAGTCGCTTTCAGGCAGCACAGAGAGCGCTGCAATGGCTTTTTCTGCCTCTTCCTCAGCACGTTGCTGGGTGTAGGCCAGAGAGCCGTGCTCTTCCATACAGGCGAGAATCGGTTGCAGTTTGTCCAGACCGTTGCCTTGCTCAATGGCTTCACGGATCATCGCAGCCTGGGCCGTATTTCCGTGTTGCATGGCGTGGAGCAGTGGCAGGGTCGGTTTCCCTTCTGCCAGATCATCCCCAACGTTCTTGCCCATTTCTTCGCCGTCTGCACTGTAATCCAGTACATCGTCAATCAGCTGGAATGCTGTGCCCAGATACCGGCCATATTCCTGCAGTGCCAGCTCGACAGATTCGGATGCATCCGACAGGATCGCCGCGACCTGAGTGGCGGCTTCAAATAAACGTGCAGTTTTGGAATAGATGACCTGCATGTAACTGGCTTCGGTGGTGTCCGGATCATTACAGTTCATGAGCTGTTGGACTTCACCTTCAGCGATCACATTGGTGGCCTCACTCATAATGTCGAGGATCCGCAAGGATCTCAGGCTGGTCATCATCTGGAAAGAGCGGGTATAGATATAATCACCAACCAGCACACTGGCAGCATTCCCGAAGGCGGCATTGGCAGTGGCTTTCCCGCGGCGCATGTCTGATTCGTCCACCACATCGTCATGGAGCAAAGTGGCGGTATGAATGAATTCAATAAATGCCGCTGCCGTGATGTGTTTTTCGCCTTGATAACCAAGTGCCCGGGCGGCCAGAATGGCAAGGATGGGACGCAGGCGTTTACCACCGCTGCTGACGATATAAAATCCCAGTTGGTTGATCAGGGCGACTTCTGAGGTCAGTTGTGCCTGAATCTTTGCGTCAACCGCCGCCATATCATCGGCGGTGAGTGCTTGGATAGTTTTGAAATCCATGATACATCCAGCAAAATTGTAAGCCGTATCGGCGCATTCAAAATAGAAAGATGCAGGCATACTACACTAAAACCTTCTCAGCTTCCTAACCTCCAGTCATGCAAATTGAATGACTTTTTCTGCTGAGCAGCTTTTCGCCAATTTTCTTTAGCCAACGGCTTGCCAAGCAGCACGATTTCCAGTAATATTCGCGCCCTATTGATGACAAGATTAAGCGCATACCCATTGCCCAAATTTTGCCGTGGCAAGTGGCCTATGCGGATAAGCGGAGTAAGACATGTACGCTGTTTTTCAAAGTGGTGGTAAGCAACACCGAGTGAGCGAAGGCCAGACCTTACGCTTGGAAAAACTGGACGTTGAAACTGGTGCGAACGTTGAATTCGACAAAGTTCTGCTGGTTGCTAACGGTGAAGAAGTAACAGTTGGTGCACCATTCGTTGCGGGTGGTAAAGTGACTGCTGAGGTTGTGACACACGGTCGTGGCGATAAAGTTAAAATCGTTAAGTTCCGTCGTCGTAAGCATTCTCGTAAGCAAATGGGCCACCGTCAGTGGTTCACTGAAGTCAAAATCACTGGCATCAGCGCTTAAGAATTAGGAGAGTTTAGAGATGGCACACAAAAAAGCTGGCGGTTCTACTCGTAACGGCCGTGACTCAGAAAGTAAACGCCTAGGTGTTAAGCGTTTCGGTGGCGAATCTGTTCTGGCAGGTAACATCATCGTTCGTCAGCGCGGTACTAAGTTCCACGCTGGTACTAACGTAGGTTTGGGTAAAGACCACACTCTGTTCGCTCTGACTGATGGCAAAGTGAAATTCGAAGTGAAAGGTCCACAAAACCGTAAATTCGTTTCTATCGAATCTGCTGAATAAGTTCAGTTTCGTGAAGAACGTGAAAGCCCTGCCAATTGGCGGGGCTTTTTGTTATGGAGCAGGATGGCCTCATCCTCGCTGCCAGTGGGCATTGCCTTGCCCTGAGAATTATTCCGATTGGTATTACAATAAAGACAGTCAGGCGGCGTATGCCCGTGACTGACGACGTGAACGCCAGAGTGCGGAGAATAAGATGAAATTTGTAGATGAAGCGGTAATCCGGGTGGATGCAGGTGACGGCGGTAACGGTACTGTCAGCTTCCGTCGCGAAAAGTATGTCCCGAAAGGCGGCCCTGATGGCGGCGATGGTGGTGACGGCGGCGATGTGTATCTGCTGGCGGACGAGAACCTGAATACACTGATCGATTACCGTTTCGAACGTTTTCATGCGGCGGAGCGCGGTGAAAATGGCCGTGGCGGCAACTGTACCGGTAAGCGCGGGAACGACCGTGTTCTGTCTGTACCGGTGGGAACCCGAGCGGTGGATGAAGAGACCGGTGAGGTGATTGCCGACCTGACCAAGCACGGCATGAAAATCATGGTGGCCAAAGGTGGTTTCCATGGTCTGGGCAACACCCGCTTTAAATCGTCCGTAAACCGGGCACCACGCCAGAAAACCATGGGCACCAAGGGTGAGATTCGTCATCTGCGCCTTGAGCTGCTGCTGTTGGCTGACGTGGGGATGCTGGGCTTGCCGAATGCGGGTAAATCGACCTTCATTCGTGCGGTTTCTGCAGCGAAGCCAAAAGTTGCGGATTATCCGTTTACCACACTGGTCCCAAGCCTGGGTGTGGTGCGTGTGGATAGCGAGCGCAGCTTTGTGGTGGCCGACATTCCGGGCCTGATCGAAGGGGCTGCTGACGGCGCTGGTCTGGGGATCCGCTTCCTGAAGCATCTGGAGCGTTGCCGCGTGCTGCTGCACATGATCGATCTACTGCCGGCGGACGGCTCGGATCCGGTTGAAAATGCCTTTACGATCCTCAATGAGCTGGAGCAGTACAGCGAGAAGCTGGTGAACAAGCCGCGTTGGATCCTCTTTAACAAGGTGGATTTGTTGCCGGAAGAAGAAGCGCAGGAAAAGATCCAGGAAGTGCTGGAAGCGCTGGCATGGGAAGACAAGTATTTTTGTATCTCTGCCCTGAACCGGACCGGTATCAAGCCGCTGACTTATGAGCTGATGGATCTGATTGCTTCTATTCCTCAAATCGTCGAGGAAGAGGAAGAAGTCGAAGAGACCAAGAAAGTTGACTTCAAGTGGGATGACTACCACGAGCAGCAGCTGAAGAAAAATGCCAAGCAAGACGATGACGATGATGACGACGACTGGGATGACTGGAATGAAGACGACTATGATGTCGAAATCATTTACAAGCCATAACGGCCGTTGATCTGAAAACCGCTCTCAGGAGCGGTTTTTTTGTGCCCCATCAAATTGAATTTTCTCTGAGCAGAGATAATGCACAGCGAGCATGGAAGCAGAGGGAGTCACAGGATGCAGCCAGTCATACTGAAAATGGAACGGGATATCGCCCGGATTGTCGCACAGGTCGGCCAGCGGTTATTACAGCATGGTGCGGAATCTGCGGTCGTGGTGGATGTCAGTCAACGTGTGGGGCTGGCACTGGGCGTGGATGAGGTCAATATTGCGCTGACCGCGAATGCCATTGTGGTAACCGTCCATGTTGAAGGGCACTGTCTGACGACCACACGTCGCTGCCGGGATCATGGGATCAATATGGCGGTGGTGATCCGGATCCACCACTTGTGCATCATGGCGGAAAAAGGGCTGTTGGATCCGGACAGCATGGCAAAACGCCTGGCGGCGATCCAGCCTCAGCGTTATCCGCCGCTGGGAGTGATCCTGATGATCGGTCTGTCCTGCGCCGCATTCTGCCTGCTGGCTGGTGGCGACTGGATCCTTGCGATGATCACCTTGACTGCCGCCTCTGCTGCCATGGCCTTGCGACTCTGGATGGCGCATCATCACTTTAACCCACTGCTGACTTTCGCTGCTGCTGCGTTTGTGGCGACTGCGGTATCGGCATCTGCTCCTTTATTTGCGCTGGGGAATGAGCCCTTTCTGGCCATGGCCTCGTCCGTGCTGTTACTGGTGCCCGGCGTTTATGCGTTTAAAACCATGATTGCCCTGGTGGATCTGAATCAGCATGGCTTTTCCCCCGAGATCTGGCAACGCATGGCGGAAAACGGGATCACCGCAGCCTTTACTGTGGCAGCCCTTGCAATTGGACTGGCAATGCCCGGCCTAATGTTTTATCGTCGCCGACCAGTGATTTAAAAGGAGTGAGACGCGTGAAAATCAGTATGGTCGCCGCGATGGCAAAGCACAGAGTGATTGGCAAAGATAACGCGATGCCCTGGCATTTACCGGCTGACTTCGCCTGGTTTAAAAAAGTGACGCTGGGAAAACCCATTGTGATGGGACGTAAAACGTTTGAGTCCATCGGTCGTCCTTTGCCGGGTCGTCATAATATCGTGATCACCCGCAACCCGGATTATCGGGCGGAAGGGGTGACGGTGGTGACTGATCTTCACGCTGCCCAAGAGGCGGCAGGCGCGGTTGAAGAGTTGATGATCATTGGCGGTGGCAGTGTGTATGCTGAATGCCTGCCGATGGCCGATGCGCTGTATCTGACGTTGATTGATCTGACGGTTGAGGGCGATACCTGTTTTCCAGATTGGGGAGCGGGCTGGAAGCAGATTTACAGCGAACACTATGCGGCAGACGAAAAAAACGCGCATGATATGGAATTTGTCGTACTTGAGCGTGAGTAATCCTGCTGCTTGCGATTTGGCCCGTGCGTGAACACGGGCCGATGTGAATTATCCGGCCATCGGTGCCAGCGCCAGCGAGGCACCCAGCAGCATGAGAACACTGCCAATGGTCCGGTTGATGATGCTCTGACGACGGAGCATGGCAGTCCTGAGAGATGCCTGCGAGAAGAAGATCGCCACCAGACTGAACCACACCCCATGTGCGCTCGCCATAAAGAGCCCATAACCCAACTGGACCCATACCGAGGTGTCCGGGTTCACCACTTGCGTAAAAGTACTGAGCACAAACAGCGTCGTTTTCGGATTGAGCGCATTGGTCATCAATCCCTGTCTGAAGGCAGCAAATCCGGAAGGGGCCAACGGCATCTCTTCAGGGCCCTCTAAGTGTGTTCGGGTCCGTAACGTACTGAATCCGATATAGATCAGATACGCCGCGCCGAGATACTGGATGGCCGTGAACAGCGTTGGGGAGGTGGCAATGAGGATACCGATCCCCAATAGGGTGTAGCCGACATGAATCAACACACCAGCAGCGATGCCCAGAGCAGCCAGTAGGCCTGCTTTCCGGCCACACAGATAACTGTTCCGGGTGACCATGGCAAAATCAGCCCCCGGACTCATCACGGCCAGCACAGTAATCATCACGACGGCAAAAAGTTCTGTCATTTCAGGTTTCCTTTACAAATATTCAAGTCATCATGCAGTTGATTTCGTCTTATTGTTCTGTAAATTCGGTATCTTGAATACTGATAGCTTCTCAATGATTACTTGCGAAAAACTCAACGATGATGAAATTACCCTCACTCAATGCGCTGCGTGTCTTTGAAGCGGCTGCACGATATCAAAGTCTGGTGAAAGCTGCGGATGAATTGTGCGTGACGCAATCAGCCGTCAGCCGGCAGCTGACACAGCTGGAAGGAACACTGGGATTGCAATTGTTTGAGCGGAGAAATCGGGGCATTTTTCTGACGCCTCAGGGCGAGCAACTGCAGGCCGGTTGTCAGGAAATGTTTGATATCCTGAAGCAGACTCTGAAAGCAATGCAAGCCCCGGAAAACCAGCCCCCGCTGGTGGTTTCCTGTGAGCCGACCATCATGATGAAGTGGCTGATCCCGCGTCTGGCTGAATTTCAATCTCTGCATCCGGAGATTGAGGTGCATCTGAGTGCTTCCGGCGGGCCGATAGATTGGCGGCACAGTCAGGCCGATATTGCGATTCGCCGGGACGATTTCAGTCGGAGTCCGAATGACCACGCTGCCATCATCGGGCCGGAGCTCACGGGGCCGGTTGTACTGACCGAATCCTGGGAGCAGCGTGCATCTGATACGGAGCCGGTAACTCGGCTGCATACCCAAACGCGGCCAAGTGCCTGGCAGGTCTGGCAGCAAAATGCTCGACAGGCTGTTCCAGTCCGGGATGAGGTCTGGTTTGAGCATTTCTACATTATGCTTGAGGCGGTCTATGCCGGAACTGGCTGGGGTCTGGGGTCGATTTACATGGTGGACAGTGACATCCGAAACCGGCAGTTGACTGCCCCTTTCGGATTTACGCCGGACGGCTCGTCTTATTGTCTGCTGTCGCCGAATGCGATCGAGGCGGACAAACGGGTTGTAGCTTTGCTGGACTGGTTACGCCAGGCTTTTCAGGAAACCACTGAGCGTGTCATGGCTGCATTGCCAGCACGCCCTTAGGGAATGATACCAATCGCAGTAAATAACTGGTCATCCTAGCTTGTTAAAATGTTCGATATCTGCGTTAGATTTTTTGATTGTAGAATCAGGACTTATCTAAAAAATCTGCCTTGTTCTCAAACATTTTTCCTGCGCTATTTTTGATCACTTACTTACTTTGATTGGTATGATTCTGTCTTGCTCAAACCGTTGTTGATCTTCCCAGCGCAGCATGGTGAGCTGATTGCCCCAGACACAGCCGGTATCCAGGCCGATAAATCCGGTTTCTTCGACACCCATCAGTGATGCCCAGTGGCCGAAGATGACGGTTTTGCCCAGTGGTGCAGGCCGGGGATACTGAAACCAGGGCGTCAGGTGTTCTGTACCGGGCTCGCCGGGAGGCAGTTTGCAGTGCATGTCCAAACGGCCATCCGGGTGCAGAAAGCGCATCCGGGTGAGGGCGTTGATTGTGAAACGCATCCGGTCCAGCCCGGTGAGTTCAGGGTGCCACTGATCCGGCTTATTGCCGTACATCTCTTTCAAGAGCCAGGGATACTGCTCGCTTTGCAGCAAGGCTTCAACGTCCCGGGCACAGAGCCGGGCGTCTTCAAGTGGCCATTGCGGCGGAATCCCGGCGTGCGCCATCACAATCGGATGGTGCGGATGTTCTGCGAGCAACGGCTGGTGGCGCAGCCAGTCCAGCAGTGCGTCGCGGTCAGTGGCCTGCAGAATCGGATCGATGCCATCTTTGGGTTTGGCTTTACCAATCCCCTCGGCAATCGCCAGCAAATGGAGGTCGTGATTCCCCAGTACAGTGGTTGCCGCTTTGCCCAGCGATTTCACCAGACGCAGGGTCGAGAGAGAATCCGGCCCGCGGGCGACGAGATCGCCCGCCAGCCAGAGCTCATCTTCTTTTTCGCTGAACCCGACGTGCGCCAGTAAGGCGCACAGTTCACGGTAACAGCCCTGAATATCACCGACCAGATAAGTCGCCATGCATGCCCTGTGATTAATGCAGAATATTGGGAATTGCGAGGCGGAAAGGTAAGATTTCTGCCTGAAACTCGTTGCCATCTTCGTCGATCATGACGTAATGGCCTTCCATCACCCCCAGTGGGGTTTCGATAATCGTCCCGCTGGTATAGGTATATTCATCGTTGGCAGCAATGGTGGGCTGCTCACCGACGACCCCTTCACCTTCTACGACCAGTTTCTTGCCATTGGCATCTGTGATCAGCCAGCGACGACGCAGTAATTGCGCATTGCCCTGGCCCAGATTGCAGATAGTAATGGTGTAAGAAAAGACGTAGCGATCTTGTTCCGGTTCCGACTGGTCATCAATATAGTGAGTGATGACGCGGCATTTGATGGTTGGATTTGCTTTCTTGTTCACCTTGCAGCTTCCTTTCGAAACGACGTTACCCTATATAGCAAAAAAGCCGGACATTGGGTCCGGCACACGCTGTTTAGTGGGTTGGGTTGGCATCCAGCCAGTTCGCCATGGCCACAAACTGTTCCAGAGTCAGGTTTTCCGGACGAGCGCCCGGATTGATCCCCAGATGTTCCAGCGTTTCTGCATCCATCAGAGACTTATAGCAGTTCCGGATGGTTTTACGGCGCTGGTTAAATCCTTCGCGCGTCACGCGATCCAGCCATTTCAGGTTAGTACACGGATGCGGCAAGGTCTCATATGGTGTTAAACGAACCACTGCAGAATCGACTTTGGGGGCTGGTTTAAACGCACTTGGCGGCACTTCCAGTACCGGCATGACTCTGCAATAGTACTGAGCCATCACGGTCAGACGACCATATGCTTTGCTGCCCGGACCTGCGGCCAAACGGTTCACCACTTCTTTTTGCAGCATGAAGTGCATGTCCTCTACATGTTCATGGAAAGTGAACAGGTGGAACATCAGTGGTGTTGAAATGTTGTAGGGCAGGTTGCCGAAAATCCGCAGCTTGTTGTTTTCTTTGATCAACTGCGTGAAGTCGAAGCGCATGGCATCGCCTTCATGAATCGTCAGTTTACTGGCCAGCTCCGGATGGTGGCGCAGACGTTCTGCCAGATCGCGGTCAAGCTCGACCACGGTAAATTTATCGACCTGTTTGCCAACAGGCTCAGTCAGGGCACCCAGACCCGGACCGATTTCTACCAGGTTCTGGCCTGGTTTCGGATTAATCGCGGCGACGATGTTGTCGATGATGTACTCGTCGTGCAAAAAGTTCTGGCCAAAGCGCTTACGGGCGCGGTGGCCCAGATGGACCTGATCACTGCTCATTGTTGTTTGTCTACCATTTCGATGGCGTGGGTCAGCGCTGTCCTGAGGCTCCCAGTATCCGCCTGTCCGGTACCTGCGAGTTCCAGTGCAGTACCATGATCTACTGATGTTCTGATAAAAGGCAGTCCCAGCGTGATGTTGACGGCATTGCCAAAACCTTTGAATTTCAGGACAGGTAAGCCCTGATCGTGGTACATCGCCAGTACCGCATCAGCGTTGGCCAGGTACTTGTCCTGGAAAATTGTATCCGCTGGCAACGGGCCAACCAGATGCATGCCGTCCTCTTCTCTGAGGACATTCAGTGCCGGGGTGATCACATCGATCTCTTCCCGGCCCAGGTGACCGTCTTCCCCGGCATGGGGATTCAGACCACAGACGTATATTTTTGGCGTCTTGATGCCGAATTTGCTTTTCAGATCTGCGTGCAAGACACGAATGACCTGATGAATTCTGTCCTGGGTGATGGCCTTGGCCACATACGCCAGTGGGATATGCGTGGTGACCAGCGCCACCCGTAATCCTTCGGTTGCCAGCATCATCACAACCTGATTCGATTGCGCCTGCTGGGCAAAAAATTCGGTGTGGCCACTGAAGGACACACCTGCCTGATTGATAATGCCTTTGTGAACCGGTCCGGTGACCAGCGCTGCAAATTCGCCATCCATATTGCCTTCGGCGGCACGGCGCAATGTTTCCAGCACGTAGTGGCCATTGCGCTCGTTCAGCTGGCCCGGGACAACCGGCGCATCCAGCGGGCGATCGGCGACGAGCAGGGTGCCCGGCCGGTGCGGCGCAGCCGGACGGCTGGCATCATAACGGATGACTTCCAGTGGGACACCCAACGCGGCTGCACGTTCTACCATGAGCTCGGCACTGGCACAAACGACCAGCTCGTGCGGCCAGGCTTCCTGTGCCAGCGTCACCACGAGATCCGGGCCTATTCCCGCCGGTTCCCCCGGCGTGACGGCAATACGTTTAACCTTGTTCATCATCATATCCTGGTTGTTCAATATAGGCGCCAGCCCGCAATTCCTGCAGCCACGCCTGAGCTTCTTCATTAAACTTCCGGCTGAAGAGGATCCGGTAGGCACGGTTTTTCACCGCGGCATCGGTGCGATCCACCTGACGGCGATCCAGCACTTCAACAATATGCCAGCCGTGGACCGTCTTAAACGGTTCACTGAGGGTGCCTTCCGGCAGGGATTCGACCTGCGCTTTGAATTCAGGGACATAAATGTCAGGGGTTTGCCATCCCAGGTCACCGCCATTGACGGCAGAACCCGGATCAGCACTCAGTGCCTGTGCGGCATCGGCAAAATTGCGACGACCGGCCAGGACATCCTGGCGAACCTGCTCCAGCTCTTTTTTCGCTCCCTCATCACTGAGGATGACGGAGGTTTTCAGCAGGATGTGGCGGGCTTTCACTTCCGTGACGGAGACAGTCTCCAGACCCTTCACATCATTGATTTTGAGAATGTGGTAACCCACACCACTGCGGAATGGCCCTATGATAGCACCTTTCCCCTGTCCATGGATCTGATCGGCGAAGATAGTCGGCATTTCTTCCGGGCTCATCCAGCCCCAGGCACCACCCTGCAAGGCTTTCGGGCCGTTGGAGGCGCTGTAAGCCAGATTGGCAAAGTCAGTACCCGGCTGATTGAGCTGAGTGACCAGATCGCGGGCTTTGCCTTCTGCGCGCTGGCGGTCAGTCTGACTGGCTCCTTCGTCCAGACGGATCAGAATATGGCTGACATTGTACTGCACCCCTTCCTGTTGTTGCTGGTTCAGCTGCGTCGCGAGGTTGTCGACTTCCTGTGGCAGAATATTGATCCGGCGGCGAACCATGATGGTGCGGGCTTCACTGGCGGTCAGATCCCGGCGGATCTGCTCGCGAAACATAGGATAGCTGATGCCGTTGCTGGCCAGTTCCTGCTGTAGCTGTGCCAGAGACATATTTCGCTCAGCAGCGATTTGAGCGATCGCCTGATCCAGACGGTTATCATCAATGCGGATCCCGAACTGTTCTGCCTGCTGTAGCTGCAGGGTTTCCATGATGAGCTTTTCCATCACCTGATTGATCAGAACACTGTCATCCGGCAATGACTGGCCCTGCTGGGCGGCATTGAGATGAACGGTTTTCAGCATGGCATCCACATCGCTTTGCAGAATCACGCTTTCGTTCACAATGGTGACGACTTTATCCAGCGGCTGAATGGCCGCCAGAGAGCTGGTGGTCAGGCCTAACAGGGACAGGCCAACAAGAAAAGACTTCCACATTTTCATATCCGTATCCAGGCGCATCATGCGCAGTTGGTGAGGACGGGCCATGGCCCGTCCTGTTTAGTTATTCAGGTAGAAAGGACGACCATAGCCGATGGCATTGCCACTGGCGCTGGAAGCACCGACCGCCGATGCGCCAGCCAGACCCAGCAGCGAGAACGAGATACTGAAGTTCTGCTCGTACTCAACCGGTTGTGTGTTCACATTGCTGCGCGCCACCATGTATTCGTTGTAACCCAGCGTAATCATCCAGCAGTCAGAACGGTAGTTCAGTGAGATTTGTCCTTCCACCATCTGATTTTCCGTGAGGTCATGGTAGTAATCCCCCCGGATGCTCAGACCCGCATGGATCGGGAAACCGGTCGAGAAGCCGACCTGAGAAATCCCTTCCTGTGTGTAATTATCGATCTGATTATTATCCGGCAGACTCTGCTGAATATACTCTTTCGAGACATAGCGATAGTTGAGCTGGCTAAACAGGCCGCCTTCCCGGTATTCCATCGCCGCGTTGGCAAACTGCATGTCTTTTTCGCTGGCGTCATACTGCAGGCTGCCATGGAAGAACAGCCAGTCGTTATAGTTGAAATCTGACTCAAAGGCAGATGCCGAATAGTTCGGTTGGGATTCGCCTTCTTCCTGCAGATTACGACCGGAATCATTGAGATAAAAGATCTGACCAAATGACAGGTTGAAACGCTCTTTTAAATCGTTGTCGAAGAACCGGGTACTGGCCCCGACGGTAAACTGGTTGGCTGCGGCAATCCGGTCCACGCTGGAATAGCGGCGATCGCGGAACAGGCCGTAGTAATCGGTCTGCAGAATCGTGGTGTCATAGGCGCCGTAAATATTGCTCTGATCGACATCTTTCACATACAGATACTGAAGCTGTGGCTCCAGGCTCTGGGTGTAGCCACTGCCGAACAGATCGGTATCCCGCTCAAAGTACAGGCCGGTCAGCATGCGCAGGCTGGGCACGGTCCGGGTCGCGGTTTCATCCAGATCTTCCAGGCCGACCACGGTTGGGTCGAATTCCTGATTGTAATAGGTGTACATCAGCTTGGCTTCTGTGGTCATCGACCACCACGGTGTCGCATAGGGAAGCGTCAGCGATGGCTCCAGATGCACCCGGTCTGCCGATGGATTACTCGGATCATCATTTTCAAAGCGGCTGATATGACTCAGCAAACCAAAGTCCAGACCATAACCCAGTTCAGGTTCGTAATAGTTGAACTCAAGTTGCGGCATCAGGCGATAGTTGGAAGAGACCCCGGGTGTCAGTGGCTGGAAATTCCGGACCCGCAGGGTTGAATCCCAATTGTAATCCCGGTAGGAGACTTCGCCGGTTTGCAGCAGGTTGTTGTCTTCACGACGGCCGATGTCAGAATCAACATCCGAGAAATAGGTCACGTCGCTGACTTTGCTGTAATCGACATGGAAAATCCAGTTCTCGTCATAAGTACCGCTGTGGGACCAGTTAAAGGCCCAGCGCGGATCGTTATCGCTGGCTGCACTGTCGTCTGGCAGATATTCGCCTTTCAGGCCGCCCTGGCCAAATTCGGTCAGATAGCGGAAATGGCTTTTGAGCTGCACCCCGCGGTTACTCATGTATTTCGGCGTCAGGGTCAGATCGTAATTTGGCGCGATGTTCCAGTAGAACGGGGTTTCCAGTTCGAAACCATCGCGGGAGCCGTAACTAACGGTCGGATACAGAAAGCCGGTCAGGCGCTCATCGCCGACAGGCACCCGCAGGTAAGGCATGTAAAATACCGGCACATCGAGGACTTCGAAGCGGGCGTTGTACAGATCGGCAAACGGCGAATCGGCTTCGCGCTCAATGCTGGTGGCGGTGAATTGCCAGCTTTTGTCTCCGGGCGGACAGGTGGTATAGGTGCCGTTCCGCAACCGATAGTAGGTCATGCCTTCTTTTTCGATTTTGGTTGCTTCACCACGGCCGGCTTCACAGGTCAGGCTGTAGACGGCGTTGTTGATCTCGGCATCATCGGTATCCAGGTTGTTGTGCATGTTATCGGCATACACTTCGATGGTGCCATCATGGAAGTAAACATTGCCTTCGGCGCTAACGGTATTCTTGCGCTGGTTCATGGTGGCAATATCGGCGGCAACCGTGCGGTTGGATTGTCGAATCACGACATCGCCGGAGTATGTGACGCTCTCTCCGCTTGATGCTTCGGCCTGATCGGCGGAGATACGGATTGGGGCGTTGTTCGGGTCCCCTTCGCTGGGATCCGGTGTCAGGCACATGCCTCGAACCAGAGCCAGTTCATCCTCGGCCGTCGGGCTGGTTTCCTTCTCAATGAGGGCATCATTGGCGAATGCTGACGGGCCATATAAAGCAATGCTGATCATGGTCGCCAATAAACTGCGGGAAGTGAAAGACATTGAGATTTAAATTCCTGTGTTCATGATATAGCGCAAAGTGACCCAACGGGGGTTGAACTATTTTGTCCGGGCCACGACGCAACCAGACAAAAACTCAACAACCTCAGGTATCCGGCCCGAGCCAGAAGTCCCCAGATAAAGGTTGCTATGATAAAGCAATTTCTGCTCCACAGCATCACAATGGATGGGTAACAGGTCTGTGACCGGATAAAATCATTATTATTTTTTCTGCTATGATGCCGCGAGACATTTGTCAGACTGAGGCTGCCTTTATGGCTAGAGATCATGTCGACAGTCCACTCTTTTCATAAGATTAGACGGCATTCGCGGGCACAATTTAGCAAATTACCAGAGAGTATAACATGCAGGTGTTGGGCAAGATTCTAGGTGCATTTTTTGGTTTCCTCCTTGGTGGACCTATTGGTTTGTTATTAGGCATCTTTTTAGGCCATAAGTTCGATCAGGCCCGTCGCAATGCTTATCAGGGGGCGGTTTTGGGCGTTTTTCAGGCGGGCAGGCGGATCAGCAGTCCCGTCAGGCCGAGTTCTTCCATGCCGGATTTTCGGTCATGGGCCATGTCGCGAAAGCCAAAGGCCGGGTGACACAGGAAGAGATCCGGGTGGCCAGCGCTATCATGGACAGAATGCAACTGCATGGTGAAGCCCGCCGTCTGGCACAGGATGCATTCCGCGAGGGGAAGGCGGAAGATTTTCCATTGCAGGACGTCTTGGGCCGGGTCCGGCAGAGTACACAGGGGCGCCTGGATTTGCTGCAATTTTTTCTGGAGCTGCAAATTCAGGCAGCCTTTGCAGACGGCAGCCTGCATCCGAAAGAACGCCAATTGCTCTTTGTGATTGGCCGGGGACTGGGGTTTTCTGATCAGCAACTGGAACGACGTCTGCACATGCAGGAAGCGGCGTTTCGTTTTCAGCAGGGCGGTGGTTTCTACCGCCAGCAATCCCAGCAGCAACAGGGTGGGCCTCGTCAGGCACCCAGCCGGGATCAAATGGCCGATGCCTACGAATTACTGGGCGTTGCACAGGACGCCAGCGCGAAAGACCTGAAACGAGCTTACCGCAAACTGATGAACGAACATCACCCGGACAAGCTGGCGGCCAAAGGTCTGCCGCCAGAGATGATGGAGCTGGCCAAACAGAAAGCACAGGAACTGACGGCTGCTTATGAGCTGATCAAAAAAGAAAAGGGCTACAAATAAACCGCGTCTCAGACGCGGTTGCGTGGCTTGCCTGCGACGAAGGCTGCCAGATTGTCTATTAACTGGTTTGCCAGTGCCTGAATGGCTGAATCAGCGCCCCAGGCCACATGGGGTGTGAGTAACAGGTTGGGCAGATCCGCGTTGGCCAGCAACGGGTTTGATTTGTCTGCGGGTTCAGCGGTAAACACATCCACACCGGCGCCGCCCAACGGGCCGGTTTTGAGCGCTTCCACTAAATCCGCTTCATGAACTAATCCGCCCCGGCCTGTATTGATCAGCAAGCTGCCGGGTTTCATCTGGGCCAGTTCCGGGGCCGCAATCAAATTTGTCGTCGCCCCTGTGAGCGGACAGTGCAGGGTGATCGCATCGGCAGTCTGAAGCACCTGCTCAAACGGCAGATAGCCGTCACGGCAGACGGCTGCACCTTTGCGTTCTGCAAAGATCACCCTGATACCCAGTGCTGAAGCCAGTGTTCCGACCGCCTGTCCAAGACTGCCACTGCCGATAATGCCGAGCGTACTGCCTGCCACATCACCAATCGGGTGAGTGAAGAAGCAGAACTGCTTTTTGTCCTGCCAGACACCCGCCTGAATATCCTGATGATAGGCAAAGAGATTTCTTTTCAGGGCGAACAGCATGGCGATGACATGCTCCGGCACCGAGCCAGTGGCATAACCCCGGATGTTACTGACGACGATGTCATGCGCGCGACAATAATCTAAATCCACATTATTGGTGCCGGTTGCGGCGATCGCCACCATTTTCAGCTGGGGTAACTGACGCAAAATACCGGCATCCAGTACTACCTTATTGGTGACTGCGATGTGGGCGTCTTTGAGTCGTGCAACAATCTGATCCGGCGCGGTTGCCGGGTAATCCTGCCATTGGTGTTCAAACGCCGGACGGGGGAGCTGGATCTGGCTGGGAATGGTATCCCGATCCAGAAAAACAATGTGTTGCATCACGCTTACTCCTTGCTGCATGCGATGTGTTTTCGGTCAGAAGACAGACAGTAAACACCAGCCTCGGTATGGCTGCAAGCCGGGAAACAGAGCGACACGCTGGCCGCTCTGCTGAAGGGGCACTTACAGCATGAGCAGGAAAATCGCAGCCAGTGCGGACATGAAGGCGGCGAAACCATAGCAGATCACTTTGCCGGCCAGGCCGGTGTGAAATTTCAGATCGTGCAACCCGTGGTGAACCCGGTGCATGGCATGCCACATGGGTAACGCCAGTGTCAGAAACAGAAAAGCGGCGCCGACCCAACGGGTGGCAAAGGCCAGCACGCGATCATAACTGAAGTGTTCGGCATCAATGATCCCCAGCGGCATCAGAAGACCCAGTACCAGTATGGTGACCGGGGTGACCATGGCAAACCAGGTGCCCCCGGCACCAAACAGGCTCCACCAGATGGGTTCTTCTGAGCGTTTCGGATTGAGATCGACCGGATGAGATGTCTTCACGTTGCGCTCCTTATACCAACCACAGTACAACCAGAGAAATCACAGCGGCGGCTGTCCACTGCGCGCCAATGACCCATTTTTTATCCAGCACTTTGCTCCCGAGGCGAATCGGCATCACTTGCGGCATCATCTTGAAGAAGGTGAAAGCATGCAGCAGACTGCCTGCCAGCGCGACGAGATTGATGGCGATAATCACCGGATGGGACATCAGCGCCAGCCAGCCTTGCCAGGCCGCCGGCCCCCGGACTAGCGCACCCAGGCCGCAGGCCAGCAACACGGTAAAGCACACCAGCGGCACAACGGTCGCCTCACGCAGCATATAGAAACGGTAGAACGGGTGATGCAGCCACCAGTCTCGTTTCATCGGGCGGACATAGGGTTTGCGATGACTCATGTTCAGACCTCCACGGGGTTGTGTGAGCCGTCCGGCTTGAGCATGGCAATCACGAAGTCCTTGGCGGATTCGATCTTGCCCTGATTGACGGCCGCCGCCGGATCGACATGTTTCGGACAGACTTCGGAGCAGTAGCCGACAAAAGTGCAGCCCCAGGCACCGTTTTCGCTATTGATCAGTTTCATGCGTTCAGCGTTGCCAAAATCCCGGTTGTCCAGGTTATAACGATGCGCCAGAGTCAGCGCTGCCGGGCCGATGAAGGCCGGGTTCAGTCCAAACTGTGGGCAGGCGGCATAGCACAGGCCGCAGTTGATACAGCCGGAAAACTGTTTGTAGAGGTCCATCTGCGCCGGGGTTTGCAGGTTGGTGCCGTCTTCCGGTTGACGAGGGTTCCCGATGAGGTAGGGCTTGATGGCTTCCAGGCGCTCAATGAAGGGCGTCATGTCGACCACCAGATCCTTTTCAATCGGGAAATTCGCCAGCGGCTCAATAGTGACGCCGTCCGGATAATCCCGCAGAAAACATTTACAGGCCAGTTTCGGCACGCCATTGACCATGACGCCGCAGGAGCCACAGATCGCCATCCGGCAGGAGCAGCGGTAGCTCAGATCTTTATCCAGATAGTCTTTGACATAGTTGAGGGCATCCAGCACCGACATGGTGGCATCGAAAGGCACCTCATAAGTCTGGATATGCGGTGTGTCATCCTGCTCCGGTTGATAGCGCAGAATGTTCACCGTTTGAATTCCGGTCGCTGACATCAGTGGTGCTCCTCTGATTGGGCCGCTGCCTGCACGGCGGCAGCTTGCTCGGCAGCTTCGCCGTACAGTCGTGCTTTCGGCTGGGATTTGGTAATCGTGACCTCGCTGTAATCAATGCGGGGTGCACCGTCAGGTTGAAAGAAAGCCAGCGAATGTTTGAGGAAGTGCGTGTCATCCCGCTCCGTACAACCTTCATCCAGTCGCTGGTGGGCCCCGCGGGACTCGCGGCGCTGGATCGCGGAATGCACCATGGCTTCGGCCACATCCAGGCCGTAACCGATCTCCAGGGCATAGAGCAGATCGGTGTTGAACACTTTGCCTTGATCCTCAATCCGGATCCGCGTGTAGCGATCTTTCAGCCCGGCCAGTGTGTCGATGGTCTGCTGCATGAGATCGGCCTGACGGTAGATACCGCAGCCGGCTTCCATCGCCAGCCCCATTTCCTTGCGGATCTCTGCCCAGTTTTCATCCCCTTCCTGAGTCATCAGCGCCTGGATCCGGGCTTCGGCTGCCTTGATCTGTTGCGTGATGGCCGCATCATTCCAGCCCGTAAATTCCCCGGCCCGTTTTACGGCCTGTTCTCCGGCAACCCGCCCGAACACCACGAACTCAGCCAGAGAATTGGACCCTAACCGATTAGCGCCGTGCAGGCCGATGGAAGCACATTCCCCGACAGCAAACAGACCAGCAATGCGGGTTTCACAGCGAGCGTCGGTTTCAATGCCCCCCATGGTGTAGTGCACCGTCGGACGGATCGGGATGGGCTCCCTGGCCGGGTCGACATTCACATAGGCTTTCGCCAGTTCACAGATAAACGGCAGCCGCTCGTTGAGATAGTCTTCGCCCAGATGACGCAGATCCAGATGCACCACATCGCCCAGCGGATGATCAATCGTGTTGCCCTTTTGCTGTTCGTGCCAGAAGGCCTGCGAGACTTTGTCGCGCGGGCCGAGCTCCATGTATTTATTTTTTGGCTGGCCGACCGGCGTTTCCGGTCCCATGCCATAGTCCTGAAGATAACGGTAACCGTGTCTGTTGACGATGATGCCGCCTTCGCCGCGGCAGCCTTCTGTCATCAGAATACCGGTGCCGGGCAGTCCGGTCGGATGATACTGCACGAATTCCATATCCCGCAGCGGAACGCCGTGGCGATACGCCATCGCCATGCCGTCGCCGGTGACGATGCCACCGTTGGTATTGCAGTGATACACCCGGCCAGCGCCTCCGGTCGCCAGCACCACAGCTTTGGCCTTGATGGCGACCAGCTCGCCTTCTGACATGTGAATGGCGATCAGGCCCTGCGCTTTGCCGTCGTCAACCAGCAAATCCAGTACAAAGAACTCGTCGAACCGTTTGATCTGAGGGTATTTCATTGAGGTCTGGAACAGGGTATGCAGCATGTGAAAGCCGGTTTTATCGGCGGCAAACCAGGTCCGTTCGACTTTCATGCCGCCGAACCGGCGGACGTTCACCTCGCCGTTGTCTTTCCGGCTCCAGGGGCAGCCCCAGAGTTCCATCTGAATCATTTCGCGGGTGGCGTGATTGACAAAGTATTCCACAACATCCTGTTCACACAGCCAGTCGCCACCACTCACGGTATCGTGGAAGTGGTTGTCCAGGCTGTCTTCTTCCTTGATCACTGCAGCAGAGCCTCCTTCTGCGGCAACCGTGTGGGAGCGCATCGGATAGACTTTGGAAATCAGAGCGATTTCCAGTTCAGGGTTTGCTTCAGCAGCGGCAATGGCGGTGCGTAATCCGGCGCCGCCAGCACCGATGACTGCGATATCAGTGGTCAGGATTTGCACGGTGTCCTCCTGTAGGGCCTGCGGGGTTTGCGGGCATTCCTCGTGATTCGGCTCTTGCGGGAACCGGGATGACACGAGTGTAGAAGAGGCGTATCCGGTAAATATTGATGTATTCGGGCTTTTATGCCGATTTCAGACCTGAGCCATCAGGCGAAGGTCATCGTGCGACGGGGTTAACGTTTCAGAGGGAGAGTGGATGAGGGACAGAAGACAGAGAGTCACTCAGTGAATGAGAGTGACTCCGATCCGGTCTCAGAGGCTGCGCTCAGGCGCGTCCGGGAAAAAGTCACAGGGGGCGAACAGATGACGCGGTTCTTGGGTGTACGGATGGAAAAAGCTCAGCTCAGCCGCATGCAGTTGCAGGCGTGGGGCCAGTGCTTTGGCTTCTTCATGCGCATAAAACCCGTCTCCCAGAATCGGATGACCCAGCGCGAGCATGTGGACCCGCAACTGATGGGAACGGCCCGTCACCGGACGCAACCGGACCAGACTGCTCTGTCCGTCGCTTTCCAGCACCTCATAGTGCGTCACCGAGGGTTTGCCGTCTTCAAAACAGACCTTCTGCATCGGCCGGTTCGGCCAGTCGCAGATGAGCGGTAGATCAACGGTGCCTTGCTGGGGTTCCGGCGTGCCCCAGACCCGTGCGTAATACACTTTTTCGGTCTGGCGATCGCGAAACTGGGCTTTCAGATGACGTTCTGCATCTTTGTTGAGTGACAGTATGATCAGTCCGGATGTTGCCATGTCCAGCCGATGGACAATCTGTGCCTTGGGATATTCGGCCAGCACCCGGTTCATCACACTGTCGGCATGCGCCGGATCCCGTCCCGGATTGGACAGCAGGCCGGAAGGCTTATTGACAGCAATAATATCGCGGTCGACATACAGGACGTCGAGCCAGGGATCCGTTGGCGGGTGATAGGCCAGTGGCGGTAAGGGATTCATGCTCAGTTTTCTCTGGTTGAACGCAGAAGCGGCGGGCGCGATAGTATCACAGGGCAGCCGGGAGATCCCACTGCCCTGTGAGGTGGTCAGACGGGCTGTGATCAGTTGTGGCTGACCGCAATCAGACGCAGCGAGTCTAGCTGGATCTGAGCTTTGCTGATGTAACCGGTCAGGTTCTGAATCTGGCTTTGCAGCAGTTCCAGCTCATCGTCACGGATGTTCGGATTCACAGATTTCAGCGCCTGCAGTCGGGCCAGTTCTGCCCCCAGCGTGCTCTCCATGTCCTGCTGAGCGGCCTGTCGGACTTTGTCCAGCTCGCTTTCCACCATCTGATCACCGGCAGCAATCAGGGCATGAATTTCTTTCTGGACCGAGTTCACCAGCTTGCTGCCCAGGTGACGGTTCACCGGGCTCAGCTGACGGTTGAAACTTTCAAAGGCAACCTGAGCGGACAGGTTGTTCCCTTTGCCATCCAGCAGGATGCGGATCGGCGTGTGCGGCAGGAAGCGGCCAATGCCGGACTGCTTCGGTGCCTGAGCATCCACCACGTAAACCAGTTCCAGCAGCAGGGTTCCTGCCGGAAGTGCTTTGTTTTTCAGCAGTGAAACGGCTGTGGTGCCGACGCCTTCGGACAGCAGCAGATCGATGCCACCCTGAATCATCGGGTGCTCCCAGCTGATGAAATGCATGTCTTCCCGGGACAGCGCAGTTTCGCGGTCAAACGTAATGGTGCAGCCGTCGTGGGGCAGTCCCGGATAGCTGGAAACCATCATGTGTTCCGAAGGTGTGATCACCAGGGCGTTTTCTCCGCGGTCATCCTGATTCAGGCCGACGGTATCAAACAGGCCCAGTGCGAAGGTGACCAGATTGGTATCTCCGTCTTTGGACGCAATGTTTTCTGCCAGCGCCCGGGCTGCATCACCGCCGTTGGAATGGATTTCCAGCAACCGGTCTCGGCCCTGTTCCATCTTGCTGCGCAGTTCAGAATGCAGACGGGCACTGTCGGTGATCAGTTCATCCAGCGCTTCCGGGCTGTGATTCTCACTTGCCAGCAGGCTGATCAACTGCGGTTGAACGGCTTCATAAACAGCACGGCCCGTCGGACAGGTTTCTTCAAAAGCGTTCAGTCCTTCGTTGTACCAGTGTGCCAGCAGGGCCTGCGAGGTGCCTTGCAGATGCGGGACGTGAATTTCGATATCCCGCTGCTGACCGATCCGGTCCAGACGGCCAATCCGCTGCTCCAGAAGATCCGGGTTGTTTGGCAGATCGAACATCACCAGCTGGTTGGCAAACTGGAAGTTGCGGCCTTCTGACCCGATTTCAGAACACAGCAGCACCTGCGCCCCGTCTTCGATTTGCGCAAAATAAGCCGCTGCTTTGTCTCGTTCCAGAATCGACATGCCTTCGTGGAACACCGTGGCACGGATGCCTTCTTTTTCACGCAGCGCCTGTTCCAGATTCAGCGCCGTTTGTGCGCGGGAACAGATCACCAGTACTTTTTCGTTGCGGTTGGCTTTGAGGAAGTCCAGCAGCCAGCTCACGCGCGGATCGAAGTTCCACCAGGTCGCGGCACTGCCTTCAAATTCCTGATAGATATCTTCCGGATAGAGCAGTTTCAGGACTTTTTCTTCTTCGCTGACTTTGCCCATCATCATTCCGGCCACACGCATTGCCGTACTGTACTGGCTTGGCATGGCCAGCGGATACAGATTCAGATGGCGCGCAGGGAACCCCTGAACCGCAGAACGGGTATTTCGGAACAGCACGCGGCCGGTGCCGTGACGGTCCATCAGGCTGTCGATCAGCTCCTGTCGGGCCGCAGCCTGCTCGCTTGCTTCGCTGTCGCCGGTCAGTGTGTCCAGCAGCGGGGCAATCTCTTGTTCCGACAGCAGACGGATCAGGGTGTCACGGGCAGCATCATCCGGTTGTTTTCCGGCCAGCAGCTCAGACACGGCATCAGCCACGGGGGCGTACTGGCGTTCTTCTTCCAGAAACGCGTCGTAGTCGTAGAAACGATCCGGGTCGAGCAGGCGCAGGCGGGCAAAGTGGCTCTGATGGCCCAGCTGATCCGGGGTTGCGGTCAGCAGCAGGCAGCCTGGTGTGGTCTCGGCCAGTGCTTCGACGACCTGATACTCGCGGCTCGGTTTGTCTTCATCCCACACCAGATGGTGTGCTTCATCAACGACCAGTAAGTCCCATTCGGCTTCCAGCGCCTGATCAAAACGGCGCTTGCTTTTGCGCAGGAAATCCAGAGAACACAGCACATACTGGGCTGTATCAAAGGGGTTGGCGGCATCAGCAATGGCTTCCACACAGCGTTCTTCGTCAAAGATAGAAAAATGCAGGTTGAATCGGCGCATCATCTCGACCAGCCACTGGTGCTGCAAGGTTTCCGGGACCAGAATCAGTATGCGTTCCGCACGGCCGGACAGCACCTGCTGATGGATGATCATCCCGGCTTCAATGGTTTTCCCCAGGCCGACTTCATCAGCCAGCAGCACACGCGGTGCAAAACGGCGGCCCACTTCATGGGCAATGAACAGCTGATGCGGGATTAAACCGGCACGCATCCCGCACAGGCCACGCAACGGACTTTTATGCTGTTCATGCTGATTTGTCAGGGCACGGTAACGCAGGGCGAAGCGATCCATCCGGTCAATCTGACCGGCAAAGAGTTTGTCCTGAGGTTTGTTGAAGCGAATCTGATTGCTCAGGAAGATCTCGCGCAGTGCTACGTTTTCTTCCCCGGTGTCCGAGCGGGTCCCGAAATAGGTCAGCACCCCTTGCTGTTCTTCCACTTGCTCGACCTTGAGCGACCAGCCTTCCTGACTTTCAGCCAGATCGCCGGTGTTGAACATGACGCGGGTAACCGGTGCATCATGGCGCGCATAAACGCGATTCTCTTCGCTTGCTGCAAACATCAGGGTAACGGTACGCGCATCAAGCGCGACCACGGTTCCTAACCCTAAATCACTTTCCGTGTCACTGATCCAGCGTTGACCCAAAGCAAATGGCATAGTGGAGAAAACCTTCTAAATATTTGAAATTTTGGAGAATGTCTATCCGGCGGCGGTATTGTTATCGACTACACTGAAATTAAGTGTAAGCCAGAAATGGCGCCGGAAAAAAGGGGGCTAATGGTACTGCATGATGGGAGCCAGGTCACGGGCTAAGTGACGGGCTGAGACAGTGAGAAAATTGTCACAATATTTTCATTTTTTGCGGTCATTAATGAAAAGCGGGTTTACGCTTAACAATGATAGCCGACGGCAATGGCTATCTCTGATGAACAAGGAGACGTCTATGGACGATGCCGCTAGGAAAGTCTTTGTACTTGATACCAACATCCTGTTACATGAACCCCTCGCCATTTACTCCTTCAAAGAGCACGACGTAGTTATACCCATGACAGTTCTGGAAGAACTGGACCGAATCAAAGACAGCAAACGGGATGTTGCCCGTGATGCCCGGGTTGCCATCCGAGCATTGGAAGCAATCTTTCACGATGCGACACCAGAGCAGATCTCTGCCGGGATCCCACTGCCGACCGAAGGTGACCACAAAGGACGTATCGCCATTTTCGCGGATTACGAAATTCACGAAACGGTCCATGCCTTTGCGGATAAAGCCGGTGACAACCGGATCCTCAATGGGGTGCTCTACCTGCAAAACCATTATGCGCCACGTAAAGTGGTGCTGATCACCAAAGACATCAACATGCGGTTGCGTGCGAAAGGCGCCGGGGTGCTGTATGTCGATGACTATCGTTCCGACCAGCTGATTGACGATGTCAGTCTGCTGACCAAAGGGTTCCACCGTTATCCGGGCAGCTTCTGGGAACGCGTGGGGGAATGTCATTCTGAAAAACGTGGCCGCTCCACGCTGCATACGCTGCCACAGGAACTGTTTGATACACCATTCGTCAATCAGTATCTGATTGATGAAGATACGGATTTTGCTGCACGGATTCAGGAGCTGGACGGTGAAAACGTCACCCTGAAAGATCTGGGACACGAGCGGCTGATGCACCGTCAGGCGTGGGGAATCCATCCGAAAAATATCTATCAGGGCATGGCGATGGATGCTTTGCTCGATCCGGATATTGATCTGGTGATTCTGACCGGTCCTGCGGGGTGCGGTAAAACCATTCTGGCGATGGCTGCCGCGCTGGAACAGGTGATCGAAAAAGGCATGTACGACAAGATCATTGTCACCCGGAATACGCCGGACATTGCCGAGTCCATCGGCTTCCTGCCGGGGACGGAAGAAGAGAAAATGATGCCCTGGCTGGCTGCTGTGACAGACACCATGGAGGCACTGCACAAGCACGATGTCTGCACGGACGGCTCGATGAAATATATCTTCGAGAAAGCCAATATCCAGTTTAAATCCATCAACTTCATGCGCGGCCGCTCGATCCAGAATGCCTTTGTGTTGCTGGATGAGTGTCAGAACCTGACCGCGTCGCAAATCAAGACCATCATCACCCGCTGTGGTGAAGGCACCAAGCTGGTCTGTTCCGGGAACCTGGCGCAGATCGACTCCACTTACCTGTCGCCTGTTACATCAGGCCTAACCTATATCGTCGAGCGATTTAAAAATTTCGAGGGCAGCGCCAATATCTACCTCAATGGCGTGGTTCGCAGTCGTCTGGCAGAATTTGCCGAAGAGAATCTGTAATACCAGAACGGGACTCAGCGTCCCAGATACTGCTTCAATCTTTCATTCGATGCCTCACCCAGCACCTGCCGGGTGGGGCCACACACCTGAATCCGCCCCTGATCGACAAAAGCACAGTGATCGGCAATTTTGACGGCATCCTCCGGACTGTGGGTGATCATCAGCACAGTGATCCCATCTTCTCTGGCGAGATTGGCGACTTGAGTCAGCATGTCCTGTCGCAGCGCCGGATCCAGCGCAGAAAAAGGCTCATCCAGCAGCAACAGCGGCCGATGACGCACCAGACAGCGCGCCAGCGCCACCCGTTGTTTCTGGCCGCCGGACAGTTGTTCTGGCAGACGGGTCAGGTACTGAGCGATGCCCACCCGTTCCGCGGCGGCTGTGATGTGAGCTTTGTCTGCCGGGCTGAGTTTTAACCCTGGATGGATCCCCAGCGCAATGTTATCGAACACACTCAGGTGCGGGAACAGGTTGTGATCCTGAAACAGGATCGACAGAGGACGATCCGCGGGCGACTGCTGGTGGATTGGCTGGCCATTGATGTGCAGCGTGCCGCTGTCGGGTTTGAGAAACCCTGCGATCATCGCCAGTAGCGTACTTTTTCCGGCACCGCTCGGGCCGATCACCGCCAGAATCTCGCCCTGACTGACTTCGAGATCAAAGCACAGGGTCATGGGTTCCTGATTGCCGTGGCGATAGCAGTGGCTGAGTTGGGAGAGAGACAGCATCGGAGACATTCTGATTAATCCGTAGAAGAGGTGGTCGCGGCTCGTGAAAGCAGCAGGTTTTCGACCAGGGTGAAAATCCCCAGACTGAGCAGAAGCAGCAGCAGGGCAGCCACGGCTGCCGCATCCATCTGATAGCTGTCCATCAGCTGGAACAGATACAGAGGCAGGGTCTGAAAGTCCTGACTGCCAAAAAGAGCAATGGCGCCGAGATCACCCAGTGATAACACAAAGCTGATCGCCATTGCCTGCGCAATCGGCTTGCGCAGTGCCCGCCACTCGACCAGATATAACCGGGACAGCCCGCGCATGCCCAGACTCTGACACAGCGGATTGTACTGCTGGGCCAGATGCAGCATCGGCTGGCTGAGGGTTTTGATCACATAGGGCAGCGCCATCAGCGCATTGACGGCGACCACCACCCAGAAAGCCGAGGCGAAGACATCGGTGAATTCGCGCAGCAGCAGAAACAGCCCGGTACTGATCACCAGTCCCGGCGTCACCAGAATAATGGTGCCGATCAGTTCCAGTCCGTCGGCAGACCAGCGGTAGCGCTGCAAGCGCCAGAAGCGGCTGGCACAGAGAATCGCAATGCCGCTGACCAGTGCCAGCACACACGCCAGCGCCGCGATCTGCAACGAGTGAGTCACAGCCTGCCACAGCGCGGGGGTTGTCAGCAGTTGCGGGAGCTGGCTGTTCAGACCAGCCCCCAGTACGGCCAGCATCGGTGGCAGCACCAGCAGCAGCACCAGACCAATCCACAGGGTATCCCAAATGCGGGCCGCCCGGCTGTCGAGATAATTCGGATGGCCTTGCTGAACCCGGCCACTCAGGGTTGCCAGCGGTCGGGCAAAGCGCTGGCTGAAGAGAACCAGCGCGCAGCAGAGCAGCATTTGCCACAGCGCTAGCATAGCCCCGGCAGCCAGATCGAAGTCGTAGCGCAACGCCTGATAAATGGCCAGTTCAATCGTGGTTGCTTTCGGACCGCCACCCAGCGACATAATGACCGCGAAACTGGTGAAGCACAGCATAAAGACCAGCCCTGCCACCTGCGGCAATTGCTGACGCAACCGGGGCCAGGCAACCAGCCGGAACAGCGGCCAGCCTTTCATTCCCAGATGCGCAGCAAGCTGATGCTGCTCCGCCGGAATGCCTTCCAGACTTTGCAGGAGTAACCGGCAGGCCAGCGGCAGATTCAAAAAGACATGCGCCAGCAAAATCCCGTTCAGACCATAAATACTGAACGGGAGTTTCATCTCCAGCCCGGCCAGCCCTTGTGCCAGCAGGCCGCTGTTGCCGTAAATCGCCAGCAAGCCAAATACAGCTACGAGCACTGGCAGCACCACGGTCATCGCGAACAGTCGCAATAGCAGAGATCGGCCCGGAAACCGCCGCCGCGACAGGGCGTAAGCGACAGGGATTGCAGGGATGACACTCAGCAGGGTCGAGAGCAGCGCTTGTTTGAAGCTGAATGCAGTGACATGGCGCAGATAGGGGTCCTGCCAGAGGGCCAGCGGGTGTAATGCCGTGGCTTGTCCGAGCAGGGCGCTGAGCGCCCCGCCGACCAGAATCAAAATCAGCCCGGCACTCATCACGCCGGGCAGGCTGGAACGGGAAAGTAACAAGAGAAAACCTATACGATTACTGAGTCAGTGCGGTTTGCCATTCGCGGACCCAGGTTCTGCGCTCTTTGGCGACTTCATCTGCGCTGAACTCCAGCGATTTGGCCGGACGCGTCAGCGTGCTGAAGCCTTCCGGCAGGGCCTGATTCGTCACCGGATACATCCAGTTGCCTGTTGGGATCTCAGACTGGAATCCAGGCGTCAGAATAAAGTTCAGGAACTGATCGGCCAGCGCGTTGTTTTGGGTGTTTTTCAGCTTGGCTGCGACTTCAACCTGCATATAGTGTCCTTCGCTGAAATTGGCAGCTTTATACTTGTCTTCATTCTCGGCAATCAGATGATACGCCGGTGAAGTGGTATACGAGAGCACCAGATCCGTTTCACCATTGAGGAACATGTTATAGGCCTCAGACCAGCCTTTGGTGACGGTGACGGTTTTCTTCGCCAGTTGTTGCCAGGCTTGGGTTGCCTGATCGCCATAAACGGATTTCACCCACAGCATCAGACCCTGACCCGGCGTAGAGGTGCGCGGATCCTGATAAATCAGGTTCAGATCTTCGCGTGTCACCAGCTCTTTCAGGCTGCTGGGGGGATTTTTCAGTTTTTCGCTGTCGTAGATGAAGGCGAAATAACCGTAATCAAAAGGAACAAAGGTATCGTCTTTCCAGCCACCCGGAATGGTCACGGCTGAAGTATCTATAGTGCTGGTGGCCAGCAGGCCTGTTTTCTTAGCCTCGGTCATCAGGTTGTTGTCCAGGCCCAGCAGAACATCTGCTTTGGTCCCTTTACCTTCCAGGCGAACCCGGTTGAGGATAGAGACGCCATCATCCAGCGCAACAAACTTCAGGTCGCAGCCACATTCTTTTTCGAACGCTTTTTCAATGGCCGGACCTGGTCCCCAGTCGGCAGTAAACGAACTGTAGGTATACACGGTTAAGGTGGGTTGTGCGGCGGCCGCTGAAGTTGCTGCAACCATGAAAGGTAAAGCGGTAATGAGGTGTTTCACAAAGCGCTCCTGAGTCCTGACGGGCAGGGAATTCCAATTTCTTCAAGAAGGCGCGGCGTCGAGTGAGTGGGCGGTTTGTCCCGGAAAGACACGGCAAATTGCAATCAGGTGCTTTCCGTTTCTCAATTCCTACGCCAGCATGACCTGGTTCAGGTTCGATGGGTCCCGTGTATTCTCCCGTGATGGGCGAATAACACGATCTCAGTCGGATGACTCCCCATGAGAACGGCTCTCATTGTAAACGGGGCTGCGCACCTTTGCCAGCCACAATGCTGCGTCTGGCCAAAGGTTTGACCCAAGGTCAGACACAGTATCTTGCGGGATCAGCGGGCTTCGTTGAGCCGCCAGTCGTAGTCATATACGGGTTTGTTCAGAGTGACGGGTTGTTCACGATACATGTTCAGGTGCTGTTGTAAGTCTGGCAGCGCACCGAAGTCAGACTGATACCAGTCATAAATCGAGGATAATCGGACTTTTCCACCGGATTCCTGAACGCCTTTGCGGCTGTTGATGAAGCGTGTGGCAGCGGCTTCGAGCTGCGCGTTGAGATTGCTGGCGTTCATTGCTTTCGGCAGCAGATCCGGACAACCCAGGCTGGCACAGTTCACCACATAATGAATGCGTTTGTCCTGCCAGATTGGCCGCAGAATTCTGTGCTCGATATCGTTCAGCGACAACTGCTGTCCATCAATGGTGATCAGCTTTTCATCCCAGGGACCGAAGCTGAGGAAACCGCCCAGTTTGGTGATTGAGCTGATCGGATAGTTGTCCAGAATCACCTTCACCGTCAGTGCGTTGTAGAGGTTCACCCAGTAAGCAAACTGCTCATTTCGGTTCAGCTGGCGCGGATCTTCCGCCGTCAGGGTGTTCAGATAACCGTTCAGCACAACTTTATCGGCTGTCGTCACGGCGGCATAACGGAAACGGGTTTGTTGCGGTGCCACAACCAGATAATGATCCAGCAGGTGTTGCCATGCGCCATGATCAACTGTTTTTGTGCTCTGGGTTTGACTGGCTTGCCAGAACGGCCAGAGATCAGCCTTGGGGGCGGCGAAAGCCGGGAAACTCAGGCTGAGAAAACCCAACAAGAGGAATGTGAGAACAGATTGCCGGCGAAGAATCATGGGAACACCTTTGTCAGTGAGCGATACCCAACAGACCGTGATGCGCACGGATTCTTTCTGAAATCTGGGGTAAAAAAACACCCTGCCGGAGCAGGGTGTCAGCGTCAATCAGAAAGACGGGCGATCAGGCCAGAAATGCCGGGATCCTGCTTTCATAATCTGCGATTTTATCTTCGTGCTGCAACGTGAGCCCGATGTTGTCCAGACCGTTCAGCAGGCAGTGGCGGCGGAACGCGTCGATTTCAAACGAATACGATTTGCCATTGGCGGTGACCGTCATGGTTTCCAGATCGACCGTGATCTCCGCGCCTTCGCTGGCTTCGACATATTGGAACAGTTCGTCGACTTCAGCTTCGGTCAGGCGAACCGGGACCATCTGGTTGTTGATCGAGTTGCCGTAGAAAATGTCGGCAAAGCTCGGCGCGATCATGACTTTGATCCCGTAATCCGCCAGCGACCATGGGGCGTGCTCACGAGACGACCCGCAGCCGAAGTTTTCACGGGCCAGCAAAATGCTTGCCCCCTGATAGCGCGGGTAGTTCAGGACAAATTCCGGATTTGGCTGCTCACCGGCATCGTCCAGAAAACGCCAGTCATGGAACAAATGTTTGCCAAACCCAATCCGGTTTACTTTCTGTAAAAACTGCTTAGGTATGATGGCGTCGGTGTCGACGTTTGCGGCATCCAGCGGCACCACCAGTCCGGTATGTTGTTTGATTCCTGCCATGGTTTTCTTCCTTCTCTGTTAGGCGGTGGCGACGGTTGCTTGGTCCAGCTCGCGGATATCCACGAAGTGACCGGCACAGGCTGCAGCAGCAGCCATGGCGGGACTGACCAGATGAGTCCGGCCATCACGGCCCTGACGACCTTCAAAGTTCCGGTTACTGGTGGACGCGCAGCGCTCCCCGGGACCCAAGCGGTCGTTGTTCATTGCCAGACACATGGAGCAACCCGGCAGACGCCATTCAAAACCGGCTTCGATGAAGATTTTATCCAAACCTTCTTTTTCCGCCTGCGCTTTCACCTGTTCAGAACCCGGGACGACCAGCGCCTGAACATTGGCTGCGACTTTGCGGCCTTTCGCGACGGCTGCCGCGGCCCGCATATCTTCGATGCGAGAGTTGGTGCACGAACCGATGAAAACTTTATCAACCGGAAAATCAGCCAGCTTTTTCCCGGCTTCCAGACCCATATACGCCAGTGCTTTGGCTGCAGAAGCGCGCTCGACCGGATCGCTGAAGCTTTCCGGTGCCGGAATCGGTGCATCGACAGCAATCACTTGTCCCGGGTTGGTGCCCCAGGTGACTTGAGGTTTGATGCTTTGTGCATCCAGCGTCACCACTTTGTCGAACCGGGCGTCCGGATCCGACTTCAGGGTTTGCCAGTAGGCCACGGCAGCGTCGAAATCGGCACCGGTCGGGGCAAACTTGCGGTCCTTGATGTAATCAAAGGTGGTTTGATCCGGCGCGATCAGACCCGCTTTGGCACCCAGCTCAATCGCCATGTTACAGACCGTCATCCGGCCTTCCATCGTCAGATCAGTGATGGCTTCACCACAGAACTCGACCACATAACCGGTACCGCCGGCTGCCGTGGTTTCGCCGATGATGGCCAGAATAATGTCTTTTGCCGTGATCCCCGGAGCGACCTGGCCTTTGACCTCAATTTTCATGGTTTTGGCGCGGGCCTGTTTCAGGGTCTGAGTGGCCAGCACATGCTCTACTTCCGAGGTGCCGATGCCGAACGCCAGCGATCCGAATGCACCGTGGGTAGCGGTATGAGAATCACCGCAGACAATGGTCATGCCCGGCAGCGTGATCCCCAGTTCAGGCCCCATGACGTGGACGATGCCCTGATATTTGTGGTTCAGATCGTACAGGGTGACGCCGAATTCTTCGCAGTTCTTTGCCAGGGTTTCCATCTGAATCCGTGCCATTTCGCCGGACGCTTTGATGTCTTTGGTCTGAGTGGACACATTGTGATCCATGGTGGCAAACGTCTTGCCGGTCTGGCGGACTTTGCGGCCTTTTTCACGCAGGCCGTCAAACGCCTGTGGTGAGGTAACTTCATGGACCAGATGACGATCGATATACAGGATCGGGTTTTCACCTTCAGCGGCCACAACCACGTGGGCGTCATAAACTTTTTCGTACAGCGTTTTGGCTGATGTTGTTGTGTTTGACATTGCTCGTTTGCTCCTCGTGGTTCAGCTTACGCCTGACGGATATAGGCTGCGATCTTGTCGCCCATGGCATCGGTCGACAGGGCCGGACGGCTGCCTGCCAGATCTGCCGTCAGTTCCCCGGCTTCCAGTGCCTGAGAGACGGCTTGCTCAATGGCGCGTGCCGCTTCTTCTTCACCCAGGCTGTAGCGCAGCATCAGCGCCGCCGACAGAATCTGTGCCACCGGGTTGGCGATGTTTTTACCTGCGATATCCGGGGCAGAACCACCGGCAGGTTCGTACATACCGAATTTGTCCTGATTCAGACTGGCAGAAGGCAGCATGCCCATGGAACCGGTGATCATGGCGCATTCGTCTGAAATAATGTCGCCGAAAATATTGGAGCACAGCATCACGTCAAACTGGGACGGATCTTTGATCAGCTGCATGGTTGCGTTGTCGATGTACATATGGCTCAGTTCGACATCCGGGTAATCTTTGGCGATCTGCTCGACCACTTCGCGCCATAAAATGGAGCTTTGCAGCACGTTGGCTTTGTCGATAGAGCAGACTTTTTTGCGACGCAGGCGGGCAGATTCAAACGCGATGCGGGCAATGCGTTCAATCTCGTAGCGGTGATAGACTTCGGTATCGAAGGCTTTTTCCATCGCCCCTTCGCCTTCCCGGCCTTTCGGCTGACCAAAATAAATGCCGCCCGTCAGTTCACGGACCACCACGATATCAAAGCCGCGCTCGGAAATGTCGGCTCGCAAGGGTGAGAAAGCTTCCAGGCCGCTGTGGATCTGGGCCGGACGCAGGTTACAGAACAACTGGAAATGTTTGCGCAGTGGCAACAGTGCCCCGCGTTCAGGCTGGTCATTGGCTGGCAGGTGTTCCCATTTCGGGCCGCCGACCGAGCCGAACAACACGGCATCGGCGGCTTCACAGCCTTTCAGGGTATGCGCTGGCAGCGGGGAACCGTGATTGTCGATGGCAATGCCACCGACATCAAATTCTTCGCGGGCCAGTGTGAAACCGAACTTTTCCTCGATCGCGTTCAGGACTTTGTGCGCCTGTTGCATCACTTCCGGGCCAATCCCGTCGCCGGGTAACACAGCAATTTGATAGCTTTGACCTGCCATGGTTATACAGTCTCCATTTTAGCTTTTTGTTTAATTTCTTCGATTTGTTCGGCGCGGTGGATGCTGTTGATCACATGCAGCAACGCCTGACCAGAGGCTTCCACAATGTCGGTTGCCAGACCGGTGCCGTGGTATTTACGGCCTTTATAATTGGCAATAATATCGGCCTGACCCAGACCGTCTTCCCCTTCACCCTTGGCCGTCAGTTCGAATTTCTCCAGCACGATCTCATAGCCGGTTAAACGGTAAATACACTGGTACAGCGCATCAACCGGGCCGTTTCCGACCGCCGCTTCGCATTTTTCTTCTTCACCGCATTGCAGCTTGATACTGGTGGTGGCAACGACGCTGCCGGACTGGACGCTCAGGTAGTTCAGTTTGTAGAAATCGTCTTCTTCGCGCAGGTTGGCGAAGTACATCAGGGCTTCCAGATCGTAATCAAATACCTGACCCTTGCGGTCGGCCAGTTTCAGGAAATCGGCGTACAGGGTGTCCAGATTGTAGTCGCCTTCGGTGTAGCCCATGGTGTCCATGTGGCTCTTCACGGCAGCACGGCCGGAGCGGCTGGTCAGATTCAGAGCCTGATTTTTCAGACCGATCGACTCAGGCGTCATAATTTCGTAGGTGTTCTTGTTCTTCAGCATGCCATCCTGATGAATCCCGGAGGAATGGCTGAAGGCATTGGCACCGACAATGGCTTTGTTGGACTGAATCGGCATGTTGCACAACTGGCTGACCAGACGGCTGGTGCGGGAAATTTCTTCATGCTTGATTTGGGTGCTGACGCCCAGGAATTCGGCGCGGGTTTTGATGATCATGGCGATCTCTTCCAGCGCACAGTTACCCGCGCGTTCACCAATACCGTTGATGGTGCCTTCAATCTGGCGGGCACCGGCCTGAACGGCTGACATAGAGTTGGCGACCGACATGCCCAGATCGTCGTGGCAGTGAACAGAAATCACGGCTTTATCAATGTTCGGCACCCGGTTAAACAGCTGGGTGATAATCCCGCCAAACTCGTTGGGCAGGGTATAGCCCACGGTATCCGGGATATTGACTGTGGTGGCACCGGCTTTGATCGCGGCTTCAACCATGCGGCACAGGTTATCAATCGGGGTCCGGCCTGCATCTTCACAGGAAAATTCCACATCATCCGTGTACTGACGGGCACGTTTGACGGCGGCCACACCCATTTCGATGACATCATCGTAGCTGCGGCGCAGTTTGTCCTGAACATGAATGGTGGAGGTGGAGATGAAGGTATGAATTCGGAAGGCTTCGGCAACTTTTAACGATTCGGCGGCGACATCAATGTCGTTCGCGACGGCACGGGACAAGGCACAGATACGGCTGTTCTTGATGTGCCGGGCAATGGTCTGCACCGATTCAAAATCGCCCGGCGAAGAGACCGGGAAGCCTGCTTCGATCACATCCACGCCCAGCCGCTCCAGCGCGTATGCAATTTGCAGTTTTTCTTTCACAGTTAAACTGGCGGATAACGCTTGTTCGCCGTCACGTAACGTGGTGTCGAAGATGATGACCTGATCGTTGTTCATGATTGCTTCCTTTTCTGGCCTGCCTGTCTTTGATTATGGCTTGGTCGCGTCCTGTTCGCCGGGCCTTTGATACGAAAAACCCGCGCCAGGCGCGGGTTTGTCTGAAACTTTAGCGGTGAATTTCACCCATCAGCTACCCACGCGACGATTCACGAGAAGGAGTAGGCTGAGTAGGAGGGTGATTTGTGTTTGCATTTTAAGTATCCGCTGTGTTGTTGACCAAAGGAATATCAGATTGTGCAGACAAGCGTCAAGCCTTTCTTGAATCTTTATTCATTCAAGGGTCTGGACCGATGAGTTCAAAGCAGTGTTTTCGGCCTGAAATTGGAGGATCGAGCCACACCTCAGGCCATTGTCATTATCCTTCCTCGAAATCGTCACCCGGATGTCATATCTGCTTCCTAATGTGATGACATAGGTTCAAAGGAGAATTGTGCTATGACAGTGACTGTATTGGCACCCATTCAGCGTTTTGATTATGCCTTTTCCAGTGTGTGCTTGTGTCACCGCTTCAATCAACCGGTGGCGACGCTCAGCCGTTTGGTGTCCCGGTCCGGTGACGGTCCGTTGTATGTGATATTCGGCTTGCTGGCGTGGGCGTTTGACCGCCAGCAGGGCGGGCTGGTTCTGGCTATTGGCCTGCTGGCTTTTTTGCTGGAATTGCCCATCTACCTGTTGCTGAAAAATACCTTTAAACGTAACCGCCCGGCACAGCTGCCCAGTTTTATCAAACCTTCTGACAAATACAGCTTGCCATCCGGCCATACAGCGGCGGCTTTTCTGATGGCCTCCCTGATTGCCACGTTTTACCCGGCAGCGGCCTGGCTGGTCTGGCCCTGGGCTATCCTGATCGGATTCTCCCGCGTGCTGCTGGGGGTGCATTTTATTACGGACATTGTGGCCGGCGCTTTGCTGGGCATGATGTGTTTTGATGTCGTCAAGGGGGCGATATGAAGATACTTTACGGCGTTCAGGGGACGGGCAACGGCCATATCTCCCGGGCGCGGGAAATGGCCCGGGCGTTTACACAACTGGGTGTCAGTGTTGATTTTCACTTCTCTGGCCGATCGGCCGATCACTATTTCGATATGGATTGTTTTGGGGATTACCGTACCTCGACCGGCCTGACTTTTGTCACGGAGCAGGGCAAGGTCAATCAATGGAAAACCTTTCGTGAGAATTCGCTGAGGGATGTCTGGCGCGAAGTGAAGGCTCTGGATCTCGGGGGCTATGATCTGGTGCTGAATGATTTTGAGCCGGTTTCTGCCTGGGCTGCAAGGCGTCAGGGGGTCCGGTCACTGGGGCTGAGTCATCAGAGTGCGTTTTTATTTGATGTGCCCAAGTCGGGAGAAGGCTGGCTGGATCGCAAGTTGATCCGTTATTTTGCCCCAACCGATCAGCAGCTGGGGCTGCACTGGTATCACTTTGGCGCTCCCATTCTGCCGCCCATCGTGCCTCAGCCGCAGGCACCGCAGAAGACCGATGGTTCTGTGCTGGTTTACCTGCCTTTCGAAGAGTTACAGCAGGTGCTGGCCTTGCTGAACCGGTTTTCCGAGGTCAGTTTCTATTGCTATCACCCGTCGGTAAAAACGGATTATCAGCAAGAGAACGTTAATGTTCGTGCTCTGAGCCGAACCGGTTTTCATCAGCGACTGGCCATGTGCGATGGCGTGATTGCCAATGGCGGCTTTGAACTGCCATCCGAGGCGATTGCGCTGGGGAAAAAACTGCTGCTGAAACCGCTTCAGGGGCAATATGAACAGATGAGTAATGTGGCGACGCTGGAGCTGATGGGTCTGGCTGCCTGTATGCATGCGCTGGATACCGCGGCTTTACGAAACTGGCTGGCCAGTCATTCACCGGGTCAGGTCGTCTGGCCGGATGTGGCCATGGCTGTGGCCGAGTGGCTGCTGGCTGGTGAGCCTCAGTCGCCGGAAGCCTTATGCCAGTCATTGTGGGCCCCGATCAGCTTTCCTGAACCTGTGCTGGAAACAATCAGAGATCTGGACATGAATGCTAGCACATCCGGGCTGAAATCATTAATCACTGGAACTTATTGATCCTGCCTTTACGCCTGACTTTTGCGTGGAGTCAGGCCTCTCAAATCCTCTAACCTATTGATCTGTATATTTGGTAATACTGTTTTATATCCTTTTAGATATTTTTAGAAAGGCTTTATCTGCTTGTTTTCCTTTGGACAATCGTTCAATATTGGTTTCTTTCATACCCTTAGAGCCGGATTGATGTCTTCTACGGTATTGGTGCCATCAATCTTTTCAATGATACTGAATATCCCCAGTTTTCTAATGGGTATGTTAGGGCATGTTGCCCTTTGACGCTGGGAGCTCGGCTCTCTGAATGATTCGAAGAAGAGGTCAGAAATGGCGCGTAGAGGAATGTCTTTCCAAGCAGCAGAGAATATCTCCATGGGTTCAAGCCTGCGGAATATTGATTTAAACCTGCTGACAGTTTTTGATGCGGTGATGCAAGAGCAGAACATCACACGCGCAGCACATAATCTGGGGATGTCTCAGCCTGCGGTGAGTAATGCCGTAGCCCGACTGAAGACGACATTCGACGATGAGTTGTTTGTCCGCCATGGACGGGGAATCCAGCCAACGGTTCGGGCAAAGCAGTTATTTGGACCGATCAGACAGGCGTTGCAGTTAGTCAAAAATGAATTACCTTCGGCCACTTTCCTGCCGGAAACATCGAACCGGATGTTCCGACTGGCGGTGTGCAGTCCGTTGGATATGCGATTTGCGCCGAATATCCTGCGTCAGTTAAGTCAGGTTGCGCCCAAAGCACAGGTGGCTTTGGAAGCGGGCATTGACAGTGATGCAGCCGAAAAGCTGCGGTATCAGGATCTGGATTTCGTGATTGATTACCTGCGGTTTGACGAACCGGGTTTTTCATCCACAGAAATCTTTAAAGACGAGCTGGTGGTGGTCGCGGCGGGTAATCATCCGCGGATTCAGGGCAACCTCAGTGCGGATGTTTTTGCGGAAGAAAAACACGCCTCTCTCAAACCTGTGCCGGGTGCACGCGGTTTTGCGGAAGCGGTGTATGCACAATCACCGAATTGCCAGGTGGCTTATCAGGGCAGTAGCCTGAGTAACATGATGTATGTGGTCGGCCAGTCTGATCTGATTGCCGTGATGCCGAAATGGCTGGCGGAATCGATGGCAGAGAATCTGTCGTTGCAAATGCTGACACTGCCCTTTGAAGGCAAAACAATCAGTGGCTATCTGAGTTGGCATGATTCGTCGCAAAAAGACAAAGGTCATCAGTGGCTGCGTGAGCAGGTGCTGGCGATTTGTGAAGAAGAGATTTGCGAAAAACAGTAAGGGCTGAACACGCCCGCTGACCTGCAGAAATCGGCCTTTTTCTCTCTGCCTTTTGGAGATAAAAACGGCCGTTTCTTTTTTCTGCTCCCCGATTTTCTCCTGCGTTTGCAAGCGGATAGGGATCAGAATTTCCCCGCAAAGCCCGGAAGTGTGAGCGCCACCCGGCATTCTGTTGCAAAGGCTGTGCGCTTTGGTTGCCTTTTTTCGCTCCTTCAGTAGACTTGCCGCTTCTTCAGCGCACATCTGTACGCTCATCACATGGCAGAGCAGTTTATGTCACAACGCAAGTATCACATTGTCCACCGCATTCAGCAGCAAATTGCCCGTCTGGGCGAACGAACCGCGCTTCGCTATTCACAGGATGGCAAGTGGCAGGATCTCAGCTGGCAGTCGCTGGGCGATCAGGTGCGTCAGCTGGCTCTGGCGATGCTGGCTCAGGGGATTGATGTACAGGATAAAGTCGGGATCTTCGCACCCAACATGGTGCGCTGGACCATCGCCGATCTGGCCTCGTTGTTCCTGCGGGGAGTCACGGTGCCGATTTATCCCACCAGTACGCCTCAGCAGGCGGGGTATATCATCAACAATGCGGATATAAAAATTCTGTTTGTCGGTCAGCAAGCCCAGCTGGATGCGGCGCTTGAGGTTGCCGATGAATGTCCGCAACTGGCGCACATTGTACTGCTGGAGGGCAACTGTGATGCTGTGGAAGATGCACGGGTTTGTGGTTACGCGCAATTTTTGGCTCAGGCAGTGCAGGCGGATGAATCCGAACTGGCGCAGCGTCTGGCCGACTGCCGGATGGATGATCTGCTGACCCTGATTTACACCTCGGGTACGACAGGCACGCCAAAAGGGGTGATGCTGGATTACGCCAATTTTGCCGCGCAGCTTGACGGGCATGATCAGCGTCTGGCGCTGGCAGAAGGGGATGTATCCCTTTGCTTCCTGCCGTTATCACATGTGTTTGAGCGGGCCTGGACGTTTTACGTATTACACCGCGGTGGGGTGAACTGCTATCTGACTGACACCAATGCCGTGCGTGAGGCGCTGGTCGAAGTGCGGCCCAATGTCATGTCGGCCGTGCCCAGAGTGTACGAGAAGATTTATGGCGCGGTGCAAACCAAGGTAGCTAAAGCACCGCTCCACCGCCGGGCGCTGTTTCACAGCGCGATTGCGATCGGAAACCGCATGGCGCAGTGCCGTCAGCAGCAGCAACGTCCTTCAGCCGTGCTGAAACTGGCGCACCGGGCCGCCGATCAACTCGTTTTGTCGAAACTGCGCGATGTGCTCGGCGGGCAGATCAAATTCATGCCGTGCGGCGGGGCCAAACTGGATGCAGGCATCGGTCGTTTTTTCCATGCAATCGGCATCAATGTGAAGCTGGGTTACGGCATGACGGAAACCACCGCGACCGTGTCCTGCTGGGATGATACGGCGTTCAATGCCGACTCCATCGGGACTCTGATGCCGGGCGCGGAAGTGAAAATTGGCGACAACAATGAAATTCTGGTGCGCGGTCCCATGGTGATGCGGGGATATTACAAGCTGCCGGAAGAGACAGCCGCAAACTTCACTCAGGATGGCTTCCTCAAAACCGGGGATGCCGGTGAATTTGATGCACAGGGGAATCTTTATATTACCGACCGCATCAAAGAGCTGATGAAAACCTCAGGCGGTAAATATATCGCGCCTCAGGTGATTGAAGGCGCAATCGGGAAAGACAATCTGATTGAGCAGATCGCCGTGGTCGCAGATGCCAGAAAATTTGTCTCTGCGCTGGTGGTCCCTTGTTTTGAAACGCTGGAAAATCACGCCCGTGAGCTGAATATCCAGTACCGGAACCGCTTGGAGTTGCTGAAAAACAGTCAGATGCTGGCGTTTGTGGAGAAGCGGATTGCGGAGCTGCAAAAAGACTTGGCCAAGTTTGAGCAGGTGAAGAAATTTACCCTGCTGCCCAAAGCGTTTTCGATGGATGAAGGTGAGCTGACCCCAACCCAGAAATTGCGCCGGAAAGTGATTCTGGAGCGTTACCACAAACAAATCGAAGATATGTATACCGAGAGTCAGCGCAAAGAGCCGCCGCAACACTAATGCCTTCTTTTTTCGGACAGTGGCCGCCCCGGTCACTGTCTGAGTACCGATTTTCCTGCCTCTTTTTTAAGATTTTTTACTGGCTCACTGCTCAAAAGGATGGTTTTCTTCGTGAGATATGTAGACCGATAGGGCTCATTTCAGTCCATTCCACTATTGATATGCTTGTTGTTGGCGAATCATAGGGCGATTTGGGTTCAGTACAGAAAATAACCACGAAGTGCCTGAGGGGAATAGACGCCAGCGGTGAAAACAGGCTATTTTGGCTGTGGGTACTACGGATGGGAACATCCACCGTAGCCGCATAGTACGAAAAACACTGGATTTCTTTAGGCTAAAGATAAGCCCTAACTATGTTATACCCGTCTGTATCGCTGACTTTTGCTGGTCCTGTTCTCCCTGCTGCAGCCCGTCTGGCTGCGAATCTTCGGACAGACCCGTTCGGTTATCTGACGTAACCCGGTATGACTGTCACCTTGCTGCTCCGGCAGGGAAAGACGGCCCCAACTCGTCATGGATATCCGGCAAAGCGGAATCAGAGCCACGGATACAGGCGCAGGTATACGCGACCTGGAGGCAAGAATATGGAAATGTTGTCCGGCGCTGACATGATCGTTCGTTCGATGATCGATCAAGGCGTGAAACATATCTTCGGTTACCCTGGCGGTTCTGTTCTGGATATCTACGATGCGCTGCATGAAAAGAGCGACATCGAGCACGTGCTGGTGCGCCATGAGCAGGCAGCCGTTCACATGGCAGATGGTTACGCCCGTGCCACCGGCGAGGTGGGCGTGGTGCTGGTGACTTCGGGTCCCGGTGCGACCAACGCCATTACCGGTATTGCAACGGCGTACATGGATTCAATTCCAATGGTGGTCCTGTCCGGTCAGGTGATGAGTGATCTGATTGGCAACGATGCCTTTCAGGAGTGCGACATGGTGGGGATCTCCCGTCCGGTCGTGAAACACAGTTTCCTGGTACAGCGCACCGAAGATATCCCTACGATTATCAAAAAAGCATTCTACATTGCTGCCAGTGGCCGTCCCGGTCCGGTGGTGGTTGATATTCCGAAAGACATGCTGAACCCGGCGAAAACCTATCCGTACAAGTACCCGGAAGCCATCAGTATGCGTTCCTATAACCCGACGTTGCAGGGGCATAAAGGCCAGATCAAACGCGGGGTGAAAGCCTTACTGTCTGCGAAGAAACCTGTGCTTTATGTCGGTGGCGGCGCCATTATGTCGGGCTGTGAAGCACAGATCCTGAAACTGGCTGAAAGCCTCAAAATTCCAGTAGTCAGCACCCTGATGGGGCTGGGCGCTTTCCCCGGCACACACCATAACAGTGTCGGCATGCTGGGGATGCACGGGACCTATGAAGCCAATATGACGATGCACAATTCCGATCTGATCTTCGGGATTGGTGTGCGCTTTGATGACCGGACCACCAATAATCTGGAAAAATACTGTCCGAATGCCACGGTCATGCATATTGATATCGACCCGTCTTCGATTTCCAAAACCGTGAAAGCCGATATCCCGATTGTCGGCTCGGCCGATGCTGTGCTGAACAGCATGTTGAAGCTGATTGAAGAGCAGCAGGGCACCAATGATCAGGCCGCCATGGATGAATGGTGGAGCGAGATTGAGTCCTGGCGTGCCCGTAAATGCCTGAGCTATAAAACGGATCAAGAGCGGATTAAGCCGCAACAGGTCATTGAATTACTGCACAAACTGACCAACGGTGATGCCTATGTCGCCTCCGATGTCGGTCAGCACCAGATGTTTGCCGCATTGTATTACCCGTTTGATAAACCACGCCGCTGGCTGAATTCCGGCGGTCTGGGCACCATGGGCTTTGGTTTGCCAGCAGCCATGGGCGCTAAATTTGCCCTGCCGGATGCAGAAGTTTTATGTGTCACGGGGGACGGCAGTATCCAGATGAATATTCAGGAGCTGTCGACCGCGCTGCAGTACGATATCCCGGTCAAAATTATTAACCTGAACAACCGTTTCCTGGGCATGGTGAAACAATGGCAGGATATGATTTATCAGGGACGCCACTCTCATTCTTACATGGACTCTGTGCCTGACTTTGCTGCAATTGCGGAAGCTTATGGCCATGTCGGGATCCGAATTTCAGATCCGGCGAAGCTGGAAAGTGAGCTGGCGCGCGCTTTAGCGATGAAAGATAAGTTAGTCTTTGTTGATATCAGCGTGGATGAAACAGAGCACGTTTACCCGATGTTGATCCGTGGCGGATCCATGAGTGAAATGTGGCTGAGTAAAACGGAGAGAACCTAATGCGCAGAATTGTATCAGTATTATTAGAAAATGAACCCGGTGCACTTTCACGCGTGGTGGGGCTGTTCTCCCAGCGTGGTTATAACATTGAATCACTGACGGTCGCCCCGACAGATGATCCGACCCTGTCTCGCCTGAATATTACCACCAGTGTGGAAGATGCCGCGCTGGAGCAGATCGAGAAACATCTGCACAAGCTGATCGATATTCTGAAAGTCAGCAATGTCACGGATTCTGAGCATGTCGAGCGGGAGCTGATGCTGGTGAAAGTGAAAGCCAGTGGTTATGCCCGTGCTGAAGTGAAGCGCACTTCTGATATTTTCCGTGGTCAGATTGTGGATGTCACCAGCCAGATTTATACCGTTCAGCTGGCCGGAACCAGTGAAAAGCTGGATGCTTTCCTGGATGCGGTGAGCGAAGCGACTGAGATTATTGAAGTTGCCCGCAGCGGTGTCGTCGGGATTGCCCGTGGCGAACGGGCTTTAAAAGCCTGATCTGAATCGTTTTCCTTTCGATGAACGCCCGTCCGGCTCTGCCGGCGGGTTTTTTTATGCCTGAATTTCGGGTCTGCTGGCCGTTCCAAACGAGATTAGACTAAAGTCTAATAATACCAATCGCAGTCAATCACTGGTCATCCTAGCTTGCTAAAATGTTCGATAACTGCGTTAGATTTTTTGATTGTAGAATCACTACTTATCTAAAAAATCCGCCTTGTTCTCAAACATTTTTCCGGCGCTACTTCTGATCATTGACTTACTTTGATTGGTATAAGTGGGCTGAATCAGACTTGAGTCTTCCCTGAATATGGATTGTTTTCAGCCCCGGCAAGGTTTCAAGATGTTCGACGAAAGTTTAACTGTCTGCTGAAGCGGAGGCGTGAATTCATGCTGAATACCGTGTTAGTCCGGTGCACAGTGTTGCTGGTGTGTTTTCTCGGCTTTCATGCCAGTGCCATCTATTTCCTTTTGGCGGTGTTGCTGCTGAACACCCATCATAAGGAATTCTTTGGCTGGTGACTGTCGGATAAAACACGCGATGCAGCCCATAAAAAACGGGAGCCGAAGCTCCCGTTTGCTGTTTGGATGCTGTTGTCGCTTACAGGACGTGAACCGAAGCTGTGTTCGTAGTACCTGATGGGACCAGGGCACCGGAAACCATCACCACGATGTCGCCTTTGTTGCCCAGACCGGACTCGATCGCCAGAGCTTTACCACGCGCATAGAACGCATCGGTGCTTTCAATGGCTTCGACAACCACAGGAGTCACGCCTTTGGTCAGGCACAACTGAGCTGCCGTTTTCGGGTTGGTGGTTACCGCCAGAATGTTTGCTGTCGGGAAGTATTTACGCACTGAACGGGCAGATTTACCTGCTTCAGTTGCCACGACGATCAGCGGCGCATTCAGCTTTTCAGATGTGTCTACTGCACCTTTACACACCGCTTCAGTGATACGCAGGCGAGGGCTGTCCAGACGAGCGCTCAGAGAAGCACGCATGGCCGCATCAGTGCGGTCACAGATCTGTGCCATGATGGTCACAGCTTCAATTGGGTATTTACCCTTCGCAGATTCACCAGACAGCATCACGGCGTCAGTGCCGTCCATGATGGCGTTGGCAACGTCGCCAGCTTCTGCACGGGTCGGACGCGGGTTCTTGATCATGGAATCCAGCATCTGCGTTGCAGTGATAACGACTTTACGGGCACGGTTACATTTCTCGATCATCATCTTCTGCGCGAAGATCACTTCTTCAACCGGGATTTCTACACCCAGATCACCACGGGCAACCATGATGCCGTCAGATGCGTCCAGAATGGCGTCAAAGTTGTCGACACCTTCCTGGTTTTCAATTTTAGAGATGATCTGGATCTTCTCGCCGCCGTTTGCGTTCAGCAGTTCGCGGATTTCCTGAACATCTTCCGCCTTACGGATGAAAGATGCTGCAACAAAATCAACGCCTTGCTCACAACCAAATTTCAGGTCCGCTTTGTCTTTTTCAGCCAGCGCTGGCAGATTCACAGAAACGCCTGGCAGGTTGACGCCTTTGTTTTCGCCCAGATCACCGTTGTTCAGCACGCGGCATTTGACTTCGGTGTCTGTCGTAGCCAGCACTTCCATTTCGATCAGACCATCGTCGACCAGAATGGTGTTGCCGACAGTCAAATCGTTCGCAAAACCCGGGTAGGTGACGGCCACACGGTCTTTGTTACCGATAACCGTGGTATCCGTGGTGAACGTAAATTCCTGACCTGCAGTCAGGGTCACGTCTGCACCGCCTTCCAGCTTGATTGTCCGGATTTCAGGACCTTTGGTGTCCAGCAGAATCGCAACAGGTTTACCGGTTTGTGCCATAACTTCACGAACGTTCTGGATACGCTGACCGTGCTCGGCGAAGTCGCCGTGCGAGAAGTTCAGACGCATGACGTTCATGCCTGCATTGACCAGCTTGGTCAGCATTTCAACTGATTCTGTCTTAGGACCAATCGTGCAGACGATTTTGGTTTTTTTCATCGAGAGTATTCTCCGGAGAACTTGAAGGAAACTTTAGGCGCTTTATACCGCAAAAGATGATGTTAATGATGTTGAATCATAGCTACAAAACGAGATCATGATCGTGTTTTGATGAACAATGTCCTCACGGTATTCGTCAGCCATACAAATTTGTTGGGCAACATTACTTGCTTTATGAAAGCAGTTGCTTTGCTTTCATAAAGCAGGTGATATGAATGCGCGATCCGGCTGAATCGTCAGCATCGGGGAGATGGAGATTCGTTGCCAGTGCCACAAAGTGGCTGATGAAACAAGGTCGTAAGTATAGCAGAGTTTCTTTCCCATTCCAGCGTGTGAGATAGCTCAACCTTTTGTGCGTAACAGGGTTCCATCATTCTGATTCTTCTGAGAAAGCCTTTTCTGGCAAGGCATTTCATCTGTTATCAGAATGATTGGCTCGTGTTGCCAGCCATAAAAAGTTTTTTATCAAATAACCGATTTTGTTGAAAACAGGTTGCCGTTTGATGACAGGCGACCAATTTTGCCTGTTTCTTTCGGTTTCAGTCCTGTTCCCGCGCAAAAATATGCCGAAAAGTGCAGGCTTCTGTACACCAATGGTTGAATATTATTTCTCTATATTGATAATCATTATCATTAGGATTCTCATTTATTTAGTTGTTTATTAATAAGTAGCAGGAGCGCCAGACGATGACAGCGGCAGACCAGACGAATATGAAGCAGGTGGGTCAACTCTATCAGCAACATCAAAGCTGGTTATCGGTCTTTATTCAGCGTCGTTTGGGTTGCCCTGAGACCTCGGCCGATCTGGTCCACGATACTTATCTCCGGTTGCTCAACCGTGGCCGTTTACCAGAACCCGGCGAATCCCGGCGGTATCTGACCCATATTGCCAAGGGGCTGGTGATCGATCTCTATCGTCGTCGCCGTGTGGAAGCGGCTTACCTAGAATATCTGCAACAGCAGCCACAAGAATTCGGTGTCTCGCCCGAAGCACGTTTGCAAATGGTTGAAGCCCTGATTGAGGTGGATCGCTTATTGCGTCACTTGCCAGACAAAGTGCGTCAGGCACTGCTGATGCGTCAGATCGACAACATGAGCTATAAGCAAATTGCCGCTGAACTGGGCGTTTCTGTGTCCTCCGTGGAAAAATATATCGCGAAAGCGTTACAGGCCTGTTTACTCGCCAGCATGGAGACAAGCTTTTGACCCCGCATCGTTTGTCGGGGGAAGCCATTCGTCAGGCTTCTTGCTGGATGGCGCGGCTGTGGGCGGATGATGTGAGTGATGCTGATAAAAAGGCGTTTGATGCCTGGCGCTTGGATCATCCCGATAATGAATCGGCCTGGCAGCAGTTGAATCAGCTTCAAACACAATTTTCCGCTTTACCTCAGCACTCTGCCAGTCGTCGGATCCTGATGGCCCGTCGCGGACTCAGCCGACGCCGTTTGCTTTCAGTCATTGTTGGTGTTGGCTTGCTAACGGGCGGTTGGACGCTTGGCGGCCAGCAGTCCTTGCCGCCCGGGCACAGGTATGCAACGGCGGTGGGTGAAATTCGGTCACTGACACTGAACGATGGCACGGCGCTGGTGCTGAATACGGACACCGAAGTTTATGTGGATATTACGCCACAGGCCCGCCAGCTCACGCTGACGCAGGGGGAGGTAATGGTCACAACCGAACATCACCAGACGCCGTTTCATTTCAGCAGTGCTCAGGGACAGGTGACGCCGATCGGCACCCGGTACACGGTTCGCCAGTTGGAAGACAGCACGGTCGTCAAAGTCCAGGAAGGTCAGGTCCGGTTGGCACCGCGCGAATCTGCGCAAGCGCTGGTGCTCGCAGCCGGAGAATGGGCGGATTTTTCGGCGACCGCTGTCGGTGCCGTTCAACCCTTGCCGCAGTATGACGCCAGTTGGGTCTCGCGTCGGCTGGTGGCACATCAGATGCCGCTAACAGTGCTGTTGGATGAACTCTCCCGCTATCGTCAGGGGATACTGAGCATCGATCCCGCATTGGCCAGCCTGGCCGTCACCGGGGTGTTTGATCTGAACCAGATCGATCAGGTGCTCCGGCAACTGGAACAAATCCTGCCGATTCAGGTGCGCTTCTTTACCCGGTACTGGGTGTCTGTTGTTCCTGCACCAGTCGCTTAATTTTGTGATCACTGTAACGAAATTGTCACCTGTGTACCGTTGGGTTTACGGGTTTCTCCCGCGCGTGCGGTGTACGGAGGCAAGAACAAAAAATTTGAGAAGGAAATCACAGTGCATCACAAGGTTCAGCCCAATTTTATTGCGTTGCTGCTCAAGGCTCATTTGGGGCTGGCAGTGACCCTGTTTCCCGGCGCCGTTTCAGCCGAGTCCGCAGAACAACAATATGATATTCCCGTTGGCGATCTCGACGCCGCATTGACGCAGTTTGCGTTGCAATCAAATCTGACCCTGCATCTCGACGCCCGCTTATCGCAGGGGCTGCGAAGCGATGGTCTGCATGGCAGCTTCACGCCGGATCATGCGCTCGAGTTGCTGCTGGCCAGTACCGGACTGAATGCCACCCCGCAGACAGACGGCTCTTATCAGATTGCTTCAAATGAAAATACTATGACGCTGGATACCATCAGTGTCTCTTATGGGGAGTCCGGTGGGCTGACCCGTGATGAAGTGGGTGAATTTGCTGTATATGACGAAGACGTCTCGACGGTTTATTCCGGTAAAGATGAAATTGAGCGATACAAAGGCAAAGATGCCGCAGATATGTTCAAAGGGATGCTCAATGTGTACAGCGGTGATGCCCGAAATGGTGGCGGGGTTGATCCCAGTATTCGCGGGGTTCAGGGACCGGGCCGGGTGCCATTATCGATTGACGGAACCGAGCAGGATCTGACGGTCTGGCGCGGCTATCGCGGGGTGTCGAACCGCAATTATATCGATCCCAACCTGGTGGGCGGGATTCAGGTGATCAAAGGGCCGTCACTCACACCGAATGTGCATTCCTCGGTCGGTGGTGCTGTGGTAGTCAATACGATTTCTGCGTCAGATATTCTGAAGGAAGGCGAAACCTTTGGTGGTGAAATCGTGATGGAAGGCAGTAACAATGCCATCGCGCCCCGAGAACCAGTCTTGCTGACCGGTCAGGATTACCGCAATGTTCCCGGCTTTCCCCAGGATAATCCGGAGTATCCGTATGGCGATCCGTCTCTGTGGAAAGTGATGAGCAACGATAAAGAGCACAACCCGTTCGCCGGCGAAGACTATGCTTACCGGCTGGCACTGGCAGCGAAAAAGGAAACGTATGAATTGCTGGCAGCCTATGCATATCGCAATAAAGGGAATTATTTCAGTGGCACCCGGGATGCTGATTTTTACAATCATCCCGCACAAGATGAGCAGTACATGACCCGGATTAACCCGCGCTCGCTGGCAACAAGGCAGCGCCCCGGTTACGAAGTGCCGAATACGTCCAGTGAGCTGGAATCTTACCTGCTGAAAGCCAAGTTCAATCTGGTGGATCAGCAAACGCTGGAATTTGGGGCCCGGTATACGGATGCCACTTATGGTGAAATCATGGCCAGCCGCTCCGGCAACATTGGCGAAAACGGAGAAATGGCCCAGTGGCCGCTCAGCCATGTTGAAACGCAGGCATACAATATCCGCTATGCCTGGCAGCCGGAAACCCCCTACATTGATCTGACGTCGAATCTCTGGACGACCTACACCGTCAGCGATACCAATACTGCAGGTGGTTTTCCGAATTATGCCAATCGTGTTGATGTTCCAGATCCTGAGCCCGGTGCCAGCCCGCAGCTGAGAAATACCGCCGGGACCAATGCCAAAGACAGCCGGATCGGCTTCGATCTCAGTAATCAGATGTGGCTGACGGATACGCTGGGGCTGACGCTGTCGGGACGTTATCAGTACCACAAACTGCGTTCCGATGATGAATACCGGGGGCTTTGGATGGCTGGCGTCACTGGCCGCGTGAAGGCCGTCGGCAGGAATATGAAGGACAGTTTAATTTCCAGTGGCAGCCGGTTGATTTCCTGCGCTTTACTGCTGGGGCGAGTTACAAGAATTACTGGGCGATTGATGACTTTCTGTCGGATCGGATTGCCGCCGGAGACAGTCGGTTCACCAAAGAGCATTCTGCCGACAAGGGGATGTTACTGTCTTATCGGACCCTTGAAAAATATACCCCGGAAGAGATTGAGAAGCATGTTGCGGCAGTCGCTGAAGAAATCGTGATGCTGAACTTTATGAATCAGATGCTGGGGAAACCGCTGGTCACGCCGGAAGAAGAAGCGGCAATGTATGAGAAAGCCCGCAGTAACACGACTTATGAAGTGACCCATGAAGGGAATGAGTGGCTGCATGATGGGGAAGGGCGTTACAGCCGGGAAAACAACCCTTGCCTCATCGCTCAGCAGTCGAAGGCCAATTACATCGAAGAATCCTGCATGCGTTATGGTGCGCCGGTCGGGGCTTATGACAAACAGATCACAGGCGGCAAGAAGAAGGGAAATGCCTGGGTGCCAGCGCTGTCCGCGACCCTGATGCTGAACGACCGCAGCCGGATGTATTACCGCTATACCGAGGCCGTCCGTTTTCCAAGTATGTTTGAAAGCACGCTGGGCTTTTCCGCCAACGATAACCCCTATACAGGGTTAGATCCGGAACACGCTTATAACCATGAAGTGGCTTTCATTCATCATTTTGATCAGGCCGATCTCAAACTGACCTACTTCCATCACAGAACTAAAGATGTGATCGAGCGGTCGGGTAACTTACTGCGTTTTTACAATATTGATCAGCAGACTCTGGAAGGGCTGGAATTTCAGAGTCGCTATGACAACGGCGGTTTTTTCTCGGATCTCAGCCTCTCTTATATGCTGAACAATGAAGTCTGTGATGAAAGTCTGGCGATTTTGTCTGATTTTAATGGCTCAGTTGGAGATTGTGTCCATGCCGGTTTTGAAGGGGGATATCTGACGGATCAGGCCATCCCTGAGTATTCGGTGAATCTGAATATCGGCGGCCGCTTCTTCAATCGCCGGATGGAAACCGGTTTACGCACAGTTTACATCCCCGGCAGCAAGGATGAAGAAGATTTAGCGCGGGATGACGCCTTAACTTTTGATGCCTATGCCCAGTACCGCTTCAATGATGCGCTGGCACTTGAAGTCGTTGGCACCAACCTCAGCGATCTGTATTACATCGACCCCTTGGTTCGTTCCAGCGTCCCGGCGCCGGGTCGGACGGTGAAAGTGAAGTTGCAGGTGAATTTCTGACGAACCGAAAAAATTTTCAAAGCGGTTTACGGGTTTGAAGTCGTGGTTCGGTATACCCCATGAAGGCATCAATTTGCGGCCTTCATGAGCCAACCCAAACATCAATAAGGATATGTAACATGAAAAAAGCTTTCATCACCCTTGCTGTTTTTTCTGCCTGCGTCAGCGGCGCTGCCCAAGCCAATTTTGTCGGAAACCAGAGTGACAACACGCAAATTCAGGTCGGTGAATCGACTATGAATGCCGGACCCCATGTGGCGGGCCGTGCCGGGATTGGGGCTGCATCCATGGGGTCGACTGCACAGAAAGTCGATTTTCAGGCGCTGAAAAATTATGGCAGCGTCCAAAACGGCGTTTATGTGCTGGGTGGGGGACATTCGGGGATGGGCAAGTTCAACTTTGCCAAAGTCGGTGCCGGTGATGTCTGGTTCGGTGAGTGGGCGAGTGATATCAGCAGTGATACCGATCGGACGGTTTATTATGTCGGCGATACCACGGGCACCACACTGCCGACCAGCGGCACAGCGACTTATGCGGTGAAAGGGGTGAATAAGTTCTCAGGCAGCAATGATCTGAATGGGACATTCACGGCCAACTTCAGCAACAATACCCTGAATGGCTCGATTGCCAACAGCCAGTACACACTAGGTGTGAATGCGACCATCAACAGCGCCACTGCAGCCTTTAACGGGACGGCTTCCGTTGGCCCAATCAATGGGACTGCGACAGGTCATTTCTTTGGCAATAACGCGGCAGCACTGGCCGGGATTGCGCAGTTCTCCAGTAACTTCAAATACTTCGACACCGCGTTCGGCGGAACCAAACAGTAACCGATGGATGCCGGGGACTGAGTGCAGGCCCGGCTGAATGTGACAGGGTTGTATGATCACAGCCCCTGTTGATTGTCGTCACACCCTCAGGTTAAAGCATGTTGATGAAGTTTCTGAGCCGCCCGTTGTCCTGCCTGGGTCTGGCTTGCCTTTCTTTTCCGCTGTTGAACCAGCCAGCTCACGCTGATCAAGATACCAACCTCCGTCTGGAACAAAATGCCACGTTGCAAGCCAGGGAAAAAGAACAGACCCTGCTGGAAGCAGAGCAGGCCCGTGAAGATGCCGAAGCGCTGATCATCGACGGCCAGGTTTATCAGGTGGATGACAACCTCAATGCGCTGGGTCAGGCGATTTATCTGTCGGTCAAAGCCCGGCGCTGGATCGCGGCCCGTGGCTTTCTGACCCGCTATCTGGCACTGCCCGGTCATGACATGATGCTGGTGCACTATGCCCGGGGTGCGTTGGCGCGAGCCGACGGGGATCTGGTGCAGGCAGAGCAGTCATACCGGGCGCTTTTGCAGCAACAGCCGGATTTTCTGCCGGGTCAGCTCGAACTGGCGCGTGTGTTGTTCGAAAATCATAAAAACCGGGATGCGCTGAAGCTGTTTGAGCAGATCCGGACCTCGCTGCCGATCCATGATCCCAAAGCTCAAGGTGTGATCAACACCGTCAATGCCTTTTCTCAGGCGCTGGTTTACCGGGACAGCTGGCAGGGGCTGTTTCCTTCGGACCCGGTTACAACAATAACCTGAACCTTTCTTCAGAAAGTTACACCTGCTTACTGCTGATGCCGAACGGTGAATGTCTGGTGGAGCGCAAAACCCCGAAAGCCGAATCGGCATACGGCACCACGTTTGAAGCCAGCCTGAACAAACGTTTTTCTCTGAGTGGCCATCATGGCATCAGCTTTCTGGGACTGGCCTATGGTGATAATTACGTTCACCACAGCCAGTACAACGAGCATACCCTGCTGACTTATCTGGGTTACAGCTATCACACAGCGGATTATCAGTGGCTGGCAGCACCGCTGTTTGAATACCGGACACAGGGAAATGACGCTTTGTATCAGGCTTGGGGCGGCAAGTTGAGCGGGCTGTATCTCTATTCGGCAGCCACGGCTTTTAAGCTGGAAGCTGAAGCGAAAGATCTGCGATTTTTGCCCGACGGGCTGGATTTTCAATCGGGCTGGCAATACGCCGGATATGCCACGTTCTGGCATCAGTTCCCCGGTCAATGGCTGTTGTTTGGCGGGCTGGACTGGACGGACAAACGCACCGATGAAGCGGTGTACGCCTACCGGATGACCGGTGTCCGTCTCGGTGTTCAGCGCGCTTGGGAGATGGGGATTGAGACCTCACTTTTCACCTCGTTCCGCCAGCGGGAATATCAGGCTTACAGTCCATTGCTGGAAGCAACGCGAAAGGATGATGAGCAGAGTTACACGCTGGAAACTCGTTTGACCGGGCTGAGTTTCTGGGATCTGACGCCGGTTCTGACATTGGCGCATCACCGGGTGTACAGCAATGTGGATTGGTTGTACAGCCACGATCAAAGCGAGGTGAGCCTCAAAATCGAAAAGCGCTTCTGACCCCATCCACCCCATGCTGAAAAAATTCGTGATTGGATTACGGATTTGGTGTGCTCGTTCGGTATCTCTCATAGGAGCGTTTTTCCGGGCGTGTTTTGTCACGTCTGATGAACTGGAAAAAATCAGAGTGGAAAGGGATATGAATCAGAGATTTGGATGGATCGCAGGACCGATGCGTCTCCGGATAGCCGTGATGATTTTCGCGGGAATGGTGTGGTCTTGTCAGAGTTTTGCACAGGTGGAAACAATGCCGACTGCTGCACAGAGCCCAGATGCTGCGGAGCCGGTATTTGAGGAAATCCGGACGTTGGATTCTCCTGCGGACCTGCCGGGGAGCGAAGCGGCGCAATCAGAAAAGCAATCACCACAAAGGATACCGTCAGAAGGCGTGCAGCCTGACATGGCCCATCCGGTGCAGACCCATGCGGGCATGGATTTATCTCCCATGGGGATGTATCAGGCAGCGGACTGGGTGGTGAAATCTGTGATGATTCTGTTGCTGGTGGCTTCTGTGCTGACCTGGGCGATGGGCGTTGCGAAGCAATTACAGATTTATACGGCCAACCACTATGCGCGCCGGATACTGCGGACGTTGGGCGCTGCAGACACGCTGGAAGCCGGGGCGGACAACACGCAAACCGGCAAAGGGATGGGCATGGCGCTGCTCCATGCCGCCCGGCATGAGTTGGTCTTGTCTGGTCGCGGGGCGGCCAGTGAACATGGCATTAAGGAACGGGTTCAGGCCCGGCTGGACCGGGTGCAGGCTTCGGCCGGACGCCAGATGAATCAGGGAACGGGGATCCTGGCGACCGTCGGTTCCGTGGCCCCGTTTGTCGGACTCTTCGGCACGGTGTGGGGCATCATGAATGCGTTTATCGGGATTGCCGAGACCAAAACCACCAATCTGGCTGTTGTTGCCCCCGGGATTGCCGAAGCCTTACTGGCGACGGCCATTGGCTTAGTGGCCGCGATCCCGGCTGTCGTGATTTACAACCATTTCACCCGTGCCATTCAGGGTTATAAAGCGTTGCTGGCGGATATCTCCGTCGCCATTCTGGTGCTGATCAGCCGGGATCTGGATCGCCAATCCTCCGGGGATGTACAGACGGCTGCACCGCAGCCCATGCAGAAAGCGGGGTGAATGATGGCGTTTCAAACCCCGCAAGACAGCGACGAGCTGGTCGAAAACCATGATATTAATGTCACCCCATTCATTGATGTCATGCTGGTGTTGCTGATTATTTTCATGGTGGCGGCGCCGTTGTCGACCGTGAGTGTACCGGTGGATCTGCCCAGTGCGGCTGCAGAACCGCAACCCATGCCAGATCAACCTTTCTATCTAACGGTTCAGAAGAATATGACGCTGACTCTGGGCGAGGAGACAACCGTCCCCTTGGCTGCTCTGGCTGATGCGATGGCCGCGACGCTGCCGGACAAGCAACAGCGTATTTATCTGCGCGCGGATCAGTCGCTGACTTACGCGCAGCTGATGCAGGTCATGAATGCCCTCGGGCAGGCCGGATATCTCCACATTGCGCTGATTGGCCTTGAGCAACTGAAAGGACAGACTTCATGAGTGATCTGGCCGGATACGACTGCGGTCAGTCAAGAGGGGACGCCAGCCGTCGATGGGTGCTGACGGGCATTGCTGCCAGCCTGTTGCTCCATGGCGGCGCGATCGCTGCGTACTGGTGGAAACCTTCTGTCTCGGTGTTACCTGCGGCACCGGCTGCTGCGCCTATGGTGGTGTCGCTGGTGATGCCACTGGCCTCACCGGATGAAGACCCGAGTGACTTACCGCCAGCGGAGCAGAAACAGCAGCAGGCACCAGCAAAGCCGGCTGAAATGGCATCACAGCCGGAAGCGCCGCCAAGTAAACCCGTTGCCAAACCCACTCATCAGGACCGTGTGGCGTTGCCTGTTGCAGCATCGGCATCACCATTTCGTGCGCAAACGGAGCCGACAGAGGCGGCTCTGGTCAAACCCGCCGAGGAATCTCAGGGACCGGTTCAGGAATCTGTTCAGGGTCCGGTTCAGGATGTACATGACCTCAAGCCGCCGGAAAAATTAACCGAGAAAACTCAGGTGGCCTCATTGAAACAGCAAGTGAAGCCGCTCCTGGAACCGATTTCGGAATCGGTTCCGGAATCGGTCCCGGAATCGGTTCAAGATCCCGTCCCGGAATCAGCGGAAAGCGCCCGGATGGCTGCGACCGCGCAGGCCGCCAGTGCGCCGAAAGGTGTGAAAGCGCCAGAAAAGGCCGAGACAATTGCCGCGCCCATGCAAGGCCAACTGAATCCGCAGGGGGCGCAGCAAAAGCTGACCTGGCAACGTTTGCTGCATGCTCATCTGGAGCAGCATAAACAATTTCCCCGTCAGGCCAGGCGGTTTGGCCGTCAGGGCATCCCGGTCGTGGCTTTCACGATGGACCGACGGGCCATGTACTGTCGGTGACACTGGTGAAATCCAGCGGAACCCGCGTGTTAGATAATGAAGCGCAGGCCATGGTTCGCAGGGCCGAGCCACTGCCGCTGCCACCGGACAGTCTGGAAGGAGAGCGCCTGACTCTGACCGTTCCGGTGAGTTTCAGGCGTCCGGGTTAATACCAATCGCAGTCAATCACTGGTCATTCTAGCTTGTTCAAATGCTTGAGCACTGCGTTAGATTTTTTGATTGTAGAATCACTACATATCTAAAAAATCTGCCTTGTTCTCAACCATTTTTCCTGCGCTATTTCTGATCACTGACTGACTTTGATTGGTATGATTCGTCCATATGCATCCATTCAGGCAGGCTAGCACCGACTCCCTTACAGCCAGCTGCTCTCGCAGTAGACGAGGTGTGCTTTCGGCTCTGCTGGGAGGGCGACAGCCTTGCCCGCTAAAGCCTGCTGGTATTGCTGCTGGCGCTGTGAATCTTCAGGTAGCCATTGCTCGGGAAAGTCTGCCTGAAACTGGGCCAGCGTCGTTAGCGCACGCTCGGGATGCCCCAGTTCATAGTGGGCCCGCGCCGTGTAAATGGCTTCCAGCCGTGTGATTGATCGGCTGGTGCCTTCTGCGAGGGCCGCGGCATAATCCCCCTGTTCTAAATGAATACGCATTTTACTGTAGCGGACATAGCTCTGGGTCAGCGGCAGATTGAGATCTTTCGCCATGCGTCCAGCCCGTTCCAGATGTTGCATCGCCAGTTCTGTCTGGTGCTGATCGGTCGCGATCCAGCCCTGAAATAAGGCAATGTTGGCCTGTAACAGGGGGGAAACGCCTTCTTTTTTCAGCAGTGCCGTAAATGCCTGATCCGCCCGCGCCAGATGATGTGACTGCTGAGGATGTTTCCCCAACCATTGCAGATCGAGCCCCTGATCCATGGCTGCAAAGGCCAGATAAAATTCACTGTCGAGCAACAGCCGCTGCGCGCCAAGTTGTTCCGCCAGAGTTCTGGCTTCTGCAAAATAGCCTTCAGCCGCGTCGCCCTGATGGGTCTGCATCAGATAAAACCCCTGATAGATCAACGCGAGGGCGAGCTCATACGGCTGGCCGAGTTCACGATACAGGGCAATCGCATCACTGAGGGATGATTCACGGATGGGTGGCTCGATCTGATCATTCTGGGCAATCGCCAGCAAGGTGGCAGCCTCTCGCGGCCGATCATTGAGCTGGCGGTAAAAGTTCAGCGCCTTGAACAGGCGAACCTGATTGGCTGCTAAATCATTGCCGGGACTTCTTTCCAGACCCACACTGGCCGGGCGTCCCAGATAAAATTGCTGATCGGCATCCTGTCGCAGCGCCTGTCCGGTGCCCAGAAGGGCAATCAGCTGTTCGGTCAATCGCTGGTGGCGATTCCAGTCCATCTCATTCCATGCCATCTGAGCCTGTAACTGATATGCCTGAATCAGCAGTTGCGACGCATTGGCCTGCGTTGCGGCCCGGACGGCTTCGGCGGTCAGCGCGGCTGCGTTTGAATCCCCGCGACGGTAACTCAGCTCACCGAGCCAGTAATGCTGTGCGGCAGACAGGGCCGGGTCTTTGTGGCGCTGAGCGTCTGGCAGTGACTGCAGCCGATGTGATGCCTGTTGCCATTGGCCCAGCAGCACCTCCGTGCCTGCCAGTTGGATCTGCGTCCACAGATTCTCCGGCTCCAGAATGTGGGCCGCTTCAAAATATTTCCGGGCTGCCTGTGCGCCTTGAGTCTGTAGCAATGAGCGCCCCTGTGCCAGCGTTTGCACCGCGATGGCCGGGGAGGACTGCGGTTTCTCCTGAGGCTGGCCGGGCTGGAGCAGTCGCTGGAGCTGGTGGCTGACCGAATGCATGGCCGCGGCCAACTGCGGATAGGTCATGCTGCCCTGCTGCGTTCGGCCATCGGCATAAATGACCTGAAAAGTCAGTACCTGCTGTTTATTGTGCAACCGGACACTTGAAAACAGGGCGGCTTCATAACCCCGTTGCCGGAGCAGTGTCCGGATCTGTGCCGGCAGGGCTGGCCAGCTCAGTTCCGCATCCAAGAGCCAGGCTTTGGCGAGTGCCGGCGGGATCACCGTGAGGGTACTGCTTTGATTGAGCTGTACCGACAGCATGTCCGCGAGCCCGAGCTGTACCCAGTCGAATTCTGCTTTTCCGGTGTCATTGATCATCGGAAAGACCACCAGCCCGGTACTGTGCCGGGCGGTTTCCTGCTGCGCGTCAGGTGCGGGCAAAGGCCCGGGATGGTGAACCAGCCAGAAACCGGCGACGAGCAACAGCGCTGCGAAAAGCCCTGAAAGCAGGAGAGGTCTGGAAAAGCGGCGGGCGGGTGCGACAGGCGTCGTCGCCTGTTTTTCTGCGGGTGGGTGCGCGGGTGGTTGTGTGGCTGGTTCCTGTGGCTCCGGCGCGAGAACCGGGCAGATCCATTGATAACCCCGCTGCGGAAAAGTGCGGATAAATTGCGGATTCTGAGCACTGTCCCCCAGCGCTTTTCTGAGTTCACGAATGCTCTGCGTCAGAGAATTTTCACGGTATTCACTGTGATCCCACAGTGCCTCCAGCAGGGTGTCTTTGGCGAGCACCTGATCCGGATGGGTCAGCAAATAGGTCAGGAGCTGGGACACTTTATGGCGCAGATAGGTTTCGGTCTGACCCGACGGCGTCTGGTGAAGCAGCTGGCCGGTGTCGGCGTCAAACGTAAATGCAGCAAACTGATAGCAGGCCATAGCGTGTCCGGTTGGGTCTGAATTTCTGAGGCTTCATTGTACGGACAACCCGCCTGAAATCAATCAGATATGACGAAAAGATATTGATTTTAACTCATTGATTTTAGATGTTTTATCTTGATTTTATGTCGATTTTACCGCCATTTTAGGTCGATTTGAGAACGTATTTTCGATTGTCCGATATAACGGTTGCATCTTTCACGACGACGGGTGTGACTTTCAATGGAAACTGCAATTCAGGCTGCACTGTTTAATCAGCAATTCGGACTATGGATTGTTGGCGCAGTCTTTCTGGCCGGGCTGTTCACCAGCCTGACTCCCTGTGTTTACCCCATGTTGCCAATCACTGTTTCTGTGGTCGGCAGTCAGGCCAGTGGCCGCAGGCAGTCCTTTCTACTCTCTCTCAGTTATGTGGTGGGCCTGGCGGTGGTGTATGCCCTGCTGGGCGTACTGGCGGCGACCACAGGCCAATTGTTTGGCGTGGTGGCCACGCATCCGCTCACGCTGCTGCTGATGGGCGCGTTCTGCTTTGCAATGGCGGCCTGGATGCTGGGGTGGCTTCGTTTGCCCGGATTGTCGCTCAACCTGTCCCTGCCGCGGCTGGTTCGTCATCCGGTGCTCGGTACGTTTCTGGCCGGTGCCTGTTCGGGGCTGGTGATGGCGCCCTGTACCTCGCCGGTTCTGGGCATGCTGCTGATGTACGTGGCGTCTGCCGGAAATGCGTACTGGGCTGCTTTGCTGATGTTTGTGTTCGCGCTGGGCATGAGTGCCCTGCTGGTGCTGGCGGGCACCTTCAGCGGATTGCTGGCTTCACTACCACGCTCCGGCCAGTGGATGAACCGGGTGAAATGGCTGATGGCTCTGATGATGGCCGGAGCCGGAACCTTCTTTTTCTTTCAGATCATATCAATGGAGATCATATGAAAACTTCTGTTTTGATTCACAAAGGCTGGCAAGCCATGGTCATGGCTATGGCATTGTCGCTGCCTGCCGTGCAAGCCGCAGAGACGGCAAAAACGGCACCCTTGTTTACGGCAACAACGGTGTCGGGTCAGGAATTTAAACTCGCGGATTATCTGGGCAATCAGCCGGTTTATCTTAAATTCTGGGCGACCTGGTGCAGCTTCTGCAAGGCGGAGATGCCGCATCTGAATACCATCAAAGATGAGTTTGGCGACGAGATAAAAGTGATTTCGGTGAACGTGGGTTTCAATGATTCGGTGGCCAATGTTCAGCAGTTTTTTCATCAGGAAGGGTATGACATTCCCACCATTTTTGATGCCAATGGGGAGATTACCCAGAAGTATCAGGTCGTGGGCACACCGCACCATATTCTGATCGATAAGGACGGAAAAATTGCCTACCGCACTTTTCTGGCGACGGATCAGTTGGATCAGATCATTGAGCAATGGGCTCAGCACTGAAGTGTTCTAAGAACTGAATTGAGAGGATAAATGCATGAAACGAGCAAGTTTTTTATACACATTTTCTGTGCTGGCCTGCCTGCTGACCCCGGCCGTTGCTCAGGCTGAATCGAGCATGGCCTTGCTGGAACAGCAGAAAACAATCGCGGGCCAGCCGCTCGCGCTGTCTGATCAGACCCGGACGCATCTGGTGTTTCTGGATATCTGGACCAGTTATACCGGTGCGGGGGCTGAAACCTTTGTCGCTCAGTTACCGGCATCTTTCCTGCAGTCCACACAGCAGATCTGGATCCAGCCGGAATTTAATGTGACGCGCGCGCAATTACAGGAATTTCAGAGCTATTACCCGCAAGTTGCACCGCTGGTGCTCGATCATCAGCAAGCGCTGCTCAAGCAGTTCGGCTTGTGGCAAACCCCGGCACATGTGCTGATTGAGCACGGCAAAGTGGTGTTTTCGGGTGGGAATGAGGCTTTACTGGCTTATCTGAATCCAGAAAAAAAGGCTGAAGCGGCCCCGAAACGGGATGCGGAAACCGATGCATGGAAAGCGATCCGGCCTCCAGTGGATGCTGCTGGCATGACGCGTCAGCCAGCGAAACAGCCAGCACCTTATGTGGTTCCGCTGGTCGGTGCTGAGGCACCGCGGTTTGAGCGCCAGACCCTCTCTGATCAGACGGTGTCGCTGACGACATTACTGCAGCAGAACAAAGGCAAGCAACCTGTGTCTCTCGTCTTTGTCGATGCCCTGTGTCCGATGCCGCATTTCCCCGGATGTGAGGAAAAACTGGCAAAGTGGCAGCAGCAAGTTGAATTGGATCCGTCCCGTCAGTGGGTGGGCGTGATCAGCGGCTATTACATTGATGCCGGCATTGCCGCAGGCTTTGCGGAAAAATTCGGCCTGACGGCGCCGTTGATCTTTGACACCGACAATGCCCTGTACAAAGCCTATGGCGTCCATGCCACGCCTTATCAGATTGATGTCGGGCCGCAAGGCCGGATCCAGTATCGTGGCGACCAGCTGCGCTGATACCGGTGAGATTGTCCGTCAGGGGGAGTGATGAAACAGTGAAGCCAAACGGGCAATCAGCGGCATGATCGCTTCGGGCGCTATATTGCCGAATCCGAGCACTGCACCCTGCCAGTCTCTGATGCGGTGGGCCGGGTGTTCGTAGTCACTCAGCGGTCGCAGAATGATCCCTGCGGCCGCGGCTCGCTCTGTCCAGACGGTCTCGCTGGGGCCGTTCTCCCAGCGGAGGGTGACATGCAGTCCGGCAGGCTGGCTAATCACCTGAATGCGCGCTCCGAAGCAGGTGCTGATGGCCGCGAGCATTCGCTGGTGTTTTTCGTGATAACGGCGGCGCATTTTTCGGATATGGCGCAACAAATCGCCTTCCTGAATAAAATCAGCCAGAGCAGCCTGCATCAGCGCCGGGGTGTCGCCAGTCAGCGCATCTTTGATCATCAGACACCGCTCAACCAGCGATTCTGGCACCACCAGATAACCCAACCGCAGACTGTTAAACATCACTTTGCTGAAGGAGCCGATATAGAGCACCCGGTTGTCATGGCCCATTTGTCCGGCCAGCCCCTGCATGCTGGTATAAGGCCGGTGCGCAAACTGAAACTCACTGTCGTAGTCATCTTCAATGATCCAGCGTTGTCCCTGCACGGCCCAGTCAATCACGCCCAGCCGCTGCTCGGTATTCAGCGTGGTGCCCATGGGATACTGATTGCTCGGTGTCAGGTATAACGCTTTGGCGTGGCTGGCGCGAATCGCGGTGACATCCGGGCCTGACTGCGCCCGGATGTGCAGTGGTTCCAACGGATAACCCTGCCAGTCGATGACTTTACGCATTTGCGTGTAGCCGGGTTGCTCCATCAGGACGCTGTCGCCACGCGTAAGCGTGGAAAGCAATGCCAGCGACAGTGCCTGCTGCGCTCCGGCCGTGATGATGATCCGGCTGGGATCGCAGTGAACGGAACGACTGGTGGCCAGATACGCCGACAGCGCCTGACGCAGCTCGGGCAAGCCCTGCAGATCCTGATTGCCCATCAAGGCTTGTCGGCCCGCATGGCGCTGCAGTAATTTCTGCCATTTTGCCGCGGGAAAGGCCGCCAGATCCGGCACGCCCGGGGCAAAGGGAAGATTGAGGTCGGTGCGTTTGACGGCAGGCACCGGCTGGCGGCTGTGGCGGTTTGCGCCAGCGGTGATGAAATGTTCCGGCAGTTCAACCGCTACATAAAACCCGGAGCCCTGACGACTGTCGATATACCCTTCGGCAACCAGCTGTTCATAAGCCGCCGTGACCGTATTGCGGCTCAGTTTCAGTTCTTGGGCAAGGTGACGTGTTGATGGCAATTTCCCACCCGTTGGCCACAAGTTGCCGACAATTTTGTCGCGAATCGCGTGAAACAGCCGCTCCTGACGGCTGCCCGTCTGCGTCGCGAGTGTCAGATCACCGATTTCGATCAGCTGTGGGGGAAGATATGACATCACTGGCTCCATCAATCGTTTAAAACTGGTTCTAAAAAATAGACCAGTTTGCCCGTACATTGCCAGCATTATGACTGAGCAGTGGCGCAAGGACGATCATGTTATCGCATACAGAAAGAACTCAAATCAGGAAGGCAGCACACAAAGCGGTGCAGGAACCTCAGGCGTTGTACGACATTATTGATGAAAGCCTGATGGCGCACGTGGCGATCTGCGACGCGCACGGGCCGGTGGTGATTCCCATGCTGGCCTGGCGGGTCGATGAGTACGTTTATATTCACGGCGCGAACAACAGCCGCTTGATCCGGCACCTGAAGCAGGCGGAGCAGAGTTGTCTGACCTTTACTTTGTTTGATGGCTGGGTGCTGGCCCGTTCTGCGTTTCATCACAGCGCGCATTATCGTTCGGCTTTGGTGTTTGGCCCGTTTGAAACCGTTGAAGACAATGCAGAAAAAGACCGGGTCCTGAATCATTTTGTCGAGCAGATTGCCCCCGGTAGAACGCAGGATGTCCGGCTTGGCAATGATAAGGAGCTGACTGCGACGTCTGTGTTGCGGATGCCGCTGACCGAAGCCTCGGTGAAAATCAGCAATGGCCCGGTGCATGATGATCGGGCGGATCTGGCGGTCCCGGCCTGGGCGGGTTTCATCCCGTACCGGACCGTGGTCGGCCCGCTGAAAGCGGCAGCAGATCTGCATGAATCTGTGCCAACCCCGGATTACAGTGCAGCGTATGGGTCGCGTTGGGTGAAATAAATCAGACGAAGCCCTCCCGGTGGGAGGGCGCTGAGATTACTCTTTCGCCTGTTGATCCTCATCTTCCTCCTCTTCCATATTCCACGGCAGGATGCCGGGAGAGACATGCAGGAAGTGCAGGTAGTTTTCAAACTGATCCAGAATGTCTGAAATAATATCCTGCTGTTCATAGCCATAAACGTCGTACGCCCGGCCGCCCCGGCGCAGGAAGACTTCTGCCCGGTAATAATGCTCCGGTTCTTCAGGATTGTGGTCGGTTTCCGGGAAAGCGAAATCGGGCAGCAAATAGCCTCTCAGACGCACTTCATACAGGAACTCCAGTTTCCCTTCCTGAAACACCTCAAATTTGGCCCGGCAGTTTTCTTCATCATAAGTGACTTCAGCCACCCAGTCTTGCTCCTCCAGCTCCTGTTCGACTTTCTGCATGCTGGGAAAGACCGTCCGCTGAATAAAGCGGGAGACTTCTTCTCTGGCCGGGAAATCGACAATATTTGCCAGCCGCTTTTTCCAGTAACCCGGGCCGGCTTTACTGCTGCCATGGCGGGAGCGCGATTGCACATGCTGTTCCAGACTCTGACTGTGATGGCTTTCAATCACCAGTGCTCGCCACATGCCGACTGCCGCGATCAGCATGATGATCGCGAATGGCAGGGCGCTGACAATGGACGCAGTCTGCAGGGCGCTGAGACCACCGGCAAGCAAGAGCACCGCCGCGACCAATCCTTCCATGGACGCCCAGAACACCCGTTGCCAGGCAGGGGTATGAGCCACGCCGCCGGAGGCCAGTGAGTCGATCACCAGCGAACCGGAGTCCGATGAGGTAACGAAGAAGGTAATGATCAGAAAGACCGTGATAAATGAAACGATCGAGGTCAGGGGTAACTGTTCCAGTAATTTGAACAGGGCGATGGCTTGATCGTTCTGCACTTCCTGGATGAGCTGGGTATAGCCCTCGACCATGATCAGGTGTAACGCCGTATCGCCGAACACAGAAAACCACAGGAAGGTGAAGATGGTCGGAACCACCATGACCCCGACCACGAACTGGCGGATGGTGCGGCCCCGGCTGATTTTCGCCACGAAGAGTCCGACAAAAGGTGCCCAGGCAATGGTCCAGCCGAAGATAAACAGGGTCCAGTTACCTATCCAGTCGCTGGCAGTATAGGCCTGAAGGTTAAAGGTCCGTTCGACAATATTGCTCAGGTAACTGCCGGTATTCTGCATGAAAGTATTGAGAATGAAGATGGTTGGCCCGACGGCGAACACAAACAGCATTAACGAAATCGCCAGCACCATATTCAGGATCGACAGGCGCTTGACCCCTTTATCCATCCCGGCCACCACCGAAAAAATCGCCAGTGCGGTAATGGCCACAATCGCGATGATCTGCACCGTGGTATTGACCGGAATGGATGGCCAGAGGTAATTCAGACCGGCATTGATCTGCGCGACGGATAACCCCAGCGTGGTGGCAATCCCGAACAGGGTACCGAGGATGGCAAAGATATCGACCGTATGACCGATGGGACCGTGAATCTTATCGCCAATGAGCGGGTAAAGAGTTGAACGCATCGACAGCGGCAGACCATGACGAAAGGCAAAGTAGGCCAGTGTCAGGCCGACCAGTCCATAAATGGCCCAGATGTGAAATCCCCAGTGGAAAAATGCAATCTGCATGGCTTGCCGGGCTGCATCCACCGTCATCGCCGGACCATCGGGCGGCGAAGCATAGTGCAGGACGGGCTCTGCCACGCCAAAGAACAGCAGGGCGATCCCGTAACCCGCGGAAAACAGCATGGCGAACCAGGCCGGAAAACTGTACTCCGGCTCGGCGTGATCGGGCCCGAGTTTGATTTCTCCCCATTTGGTCAGGGCAACTGTCACAATAAAGAACAGGAAGATCGCGACAGATAACATATAGAACCAGCCGAAACTTTGGGTCACGTAGCTCAGGGTTTCAGAGAAGACTTTCCCGGCAAGGGTCGGGTTACTGATGGTGCCGATCACCATCAGTAAAATGACGGCCACGGCAGGAATGAAAACAGGGATCAGAATTGTTGAATGGCGCTGCGGTTTTTCTTCTGTTGGGGTTTCTGCTGACATGGTCTCACTCCACGATTCAAACCTTGTTCCCAAGTATGGCATACGTGACGGTTTGCATCTGAGTGATTCTAAAGGCACAAGTGTCGTTTGACACTTGTGCTGAATCTTACTGCCGGTTCACCAGATGAAAGCCCAGACTGGGTTTGATGCGGCCCAGAAGGTACGCCAGTTTGGACAGGCCCACCCGGATTTCATGCTGGTTGTGCTGCAGTCCTTTGAGGATTGCTTGTGCGACATCCTGAGGTGAGATGGCCCGGACTGTCGCTGGCAAGCCGTTCTGATGGAAAGGAGTATCGACCAGCGGCGGCAGGACTTCAACCACCTGCAGATCTTGCGTCCTGAGTTGTTCGCGCAGACTCTGCGTGAAGCTGTGCAGCCCGGCTTTGGCGGCGCAGTAGAACGGGTTGGCAGCTTTGGGGTTATACACCAGCCCGGTGGTGACATTAATGATCAACGCGCCGGGTTGCTTCAGCAGCCGGGGCAGGGCATTCAGGGTCATGCCGATATGCGCTTCCAGATTGTGGCGCAGCTCCAGTTCATAATCTTCGCAGCTTTCCTCATCGGTCTGATCCGGTTGCCGAGCCGCCAACTGATGCGGACGGCTCCAGCCGGCATTGTTGATCAGCACATCAAAGTTTGGGTAATGCTCATCCAGCCAGTGAAAGAAGGCCTGTCGCTCTGTTTTCTCGGCAATATTCAGGCTGAAAGTGACCAGACCCCGGGTTTCAAGCTGGGCCAGTTTGGCTTTGTCCCGGCCCAGCACGATGACGGTATTGTCCTGCTGAAGCCGTTTGACCAGTGCCAGCCCGATTCCTGAACTGCCGCCTGATATGACAATGGTTTTGCCGGTGAGTTGAGTCTGTTTCATGTGATCTCCTGCAGCCTTCGATGGCGGTGTGATGGGTACGGAGCCAAAGTACAGACAGCAGGCAGAAAAGACTTTAACAAAGGTTAAAAAGAGCTGTGTTTTACCTGTGGCGCTGATACGGATGCTGAACCCCCAGCCGGCCGCGGATGCGTGAGAGAGACACTTCTGAAATCCCGAGATAAGCGGCAATCTGGTAATTCGGCAGGGACTGATTCAGCGCTGGGTGCTGGGTGCAAAATTGTTGGTAGAGTTCGAGCGGTGACATCAGGAGCAAATCGGCTTCACGGGTTTCTTTCTTCAGCGCCAAACGGGTCAGCAGTGCCTGACTGAGTGATTGCCACGGCTGGAAACAACAAAGGTTCTGGAAATCCGGATAAGACAGGGACAGACACAAGGTGTCCTGCAAGGCTTCACAACCAAAACGGGCGGGTTCACCGGTATGCATGGCAGAAAGGCTGGAGGCAACATCTGCAACCTGAAGAAAGGATTTATTACGTCTCGTGCCGTCCGGTTTGATGTAGTAATGGCAGGCCAGACCTTCGCAGATAAACCGCAGTTCGCGGTTGATTGTACCGGGCATAAAAATCGGCTCCCCGGCCCGGTAGTGAACCAGACGACTCAGGTTGAGCAAGCGCTGCCAGTCTTTCTGATCAAGCGGAACCAACTGACTGAGATGCTGAAATAAGTGTTCGGTCTGATGCTGTGTCATGGGCTTCCTTGCCTGGAAAACTTCGCTGATTACCTGTTCAGCAGTGTATCGTCGTCAGGTTGCATTTGCCTCTGATTTAACTCATTCGTCAAAACATCCGCCTTATTCATGAGGCGTTTTATTCATTTTGGCTCCTGAGAGAAGGTCGAATGCAAGACAATAACATGGCAAATAATGAATTTCTTTGGTCGAAAATCAGAAGCTTACTGGGCGTGACGATCGCGACCATCGGCTGCTTTTTCTTCTGCATCCAGGCTTATCAGAATTTTGCTGCCTCTTTTCAATTTACAACGACCACGACAGCCTACACTTATGTCGCGATGTCACTGGGTTCGGCATTGATTGCGATTCCTTTCTTCCTGTATGCCGTGAAATCACTGCTATCATTTTTGGGAAAACGCTAGTCACCGGACAAAACCTTCACCGCATTTATGCCGGTTCATCGCCCTGAGCTGGCTTTTCTGCCTTATTCTTCCTCTGATCCACCCGCGATTCGATGAATGTCTCTGTGCTCAGTTGCCGAGCCACGTCGATGACACTTTTATATTCTCAGATTGTGGTTGTAGTTACGCTCGCAGAGTCATTGTGTCACTGCGGAATTGATTGCCGGGTGATGCTGTGAATCCAAAGGCTGGCTTTCGTGGGAAACAAATACCTTGAAAGCATTTATTGCGGGCAAAGTGGTCTCTAATGCGATGTAACATATGTTTTGAAGAATTTTGTGGTCGCCATTTTATGCACTTATCGAATTCTTTATCTACGCTTTTGATTGTTCGTTTCACATGTTCACATTTTTGTCATAACGCTGTGTATTGGCGCATAAGAACACAACAAAAGATGGAAAGATGATATGAATAAAAAGCATTTGGCAATTGCAGTGGCAGCTGCATTCTATGGGTCTCAGGCAGTCGCGGTCGAGTTGTACAATGAAGGGGACACCACCTTCTCCGTCGGTGGTCATGTTTCTGTCGGCTTAGGCGGTTCTGAGGAAGGTGAAACTGAAGTACAGCAAGTCTCTCCGCGCATCAACGTCAATGCGACACAGAATATCGGGAATGGTTATACCGCAGATGCGAAAGGCGAATGGGCCCTGAATGTTCTGGAAGGTGGCGAAGAAACCTTTACGACGCGTCTGGGTTACATTGGGGTGACCCATAATACTTACGGTCGCGTTGTGGTCGGCACGCAATGGTCGCCATACTATGACGGAGCTGGCATTGCTGATTTACCCATCGCCTTTGCGAACGACTTCCTGTACGACGATCAAGGCCCACTGGGTACTGCTCGTGCCGAGCGGATGATCTCTTATTTCAATGCGCTCGACCTGAATGAAGCCGGTGAATTGATTTTTGGCTTGGGCTGGCAGGGAACGACGACCGGAGAAACCTTTGCTGGTGGTACAGATGAAGCCCAGTATGATGATCGCTTCCAGATCGCACTGCACTATTCCATCATGGGTTTCGGCTTGAACTATGCCTTTAGCACGGGTGATGTCAAGATTGCCAATACCACCTTCGACGAAACGGCACAGTCGAATATGTTCAGTGCTAACTATGGTGACTATTATGATGAAGGTTTGTACGTGGCTATTGTGTATGCCATGAATGAGTACATGAACCAGGGTCTGGAAGAGTCGGTTGCGATTGAAGCGCTGCTGGCGTACGCACTTCCGAATAGTCTGAACCTGAGTGTGAACTACGAATCAGTTGAGGACGACAAGAATAACAACACTATCTTCAGCCAGTCGGCGCTGCAGGCGGAATATAACTTTACGTCGAGCTTCGTTGGATTTGCGGGTTATCAGTTTGATCTCGGCAATGATATCAACGTCCCTGAAGATGATAAGTGGATTTTCGGCATGCGTTACTACCTGTAACGTGTTCGGTAAACCCATCCAAGACAGCGCCGCGGGGAGACCTGCGGCGTTTCTTTGTCAATCACAGTGGCATTCAGATGTCAGTTTTCGGGTTCACTTTTGCACTGCGATGCCAGCCAACATACTTGCTGAAAGCCGCCCGGCCTTTGGCTGTCACTGGGTTCTCTGTACCCCGGTACTTTTTCTCAGCATGATACAGATCCCCTTTATGGATCAGATGTTTCTGAACGAGTGGCGTCTTGCTGAGGGGAAATGTCGGCTTTTGTTTCTTCCTGCTTCTCTAATTTTATCCAAAAGACAAACAGTTCATACCAGATAGCCAGAATGACCGCACCGAGGAACAGGCCCGTCATGCCGTAGTACATCATGCCGCCAATTGCACCGAGCAGGATGATGGGCATAGGGACATTGACCCCGCGGCCCATCAACATCGGTTTGAGCACGTTGTCCGCCAGCGAACCGATACCGACCCAGACGGTAAACAGTGTTGCCGTGGTGGCGTCTCGGGTCAGGTACATGTAGATGATCACGGGCAGAACGGCTATCAGAGCTGGCAACTGAGCGATACATAAAATCATCAGGAGTAAGGTCAGCAGGCCTGCCGCCGGAATGCCAAAAATAAAGAAGCCGGCACCAATCAGTAGCGCCTGAATGGCCGCGACACCGACAACGCCAATTAAGACGCTTTTGATTGTTGCTGCAATCAGAGATGTCCAATGCGCGGCGTTTGTACCTGCTGCGCGCACAGCAACTGTCTTTAACGAGGCGGTAATTTTTTCTGAGTAGGTCATAAAACCAGCGGCAATCGCCAGCGAGAGGATGAAGATCAGCATGTCGCCTAACACACCACCCAGCACACCAATGAAAGCGGACAGGGTTGATTTGACTTGCGGCAGGAAGGTTTGAATGGCTTTTTCCAGGTTCGTGGCGAACAAACGCCACATGTCGAACAGCTTATCGCCGATCACTGGAATATCTGCAATTCTGCTGTCTGGCCCCGGAAGACTCACCTGACCCTGTTGCAGCGTCTCCAGCACTTGGATCGACGCGTGGTAGACAGAAACCGAGATCATGACGAGCGGCGTCACTAAGAGCATAATCCCCAACAAGGCAACGGTTGTCGCTGCGAATCCTCGGCGATTGCCATACCAGTGCTGGATTTTCAGCGTCAGTGGCATCAGCGCTACAGCAATAATCGCCCCCCAGATCACAGGGATGATAAACGGTCTGATGATGTCGTACGTGAACATCAGCAGTACCAGCAGCAAGCCGATGCGGATCGCTGATTCCACCATATTGCTGATGAAAATTTTGTTCTGATGTTGTTCCGGTTGTCTATCCATTTTGGTTCCTGATTTTGAGTATGAGCGCTGATAGAGCTGGATACGCTGTTGCCTGCAGTGGCCGTCATGTTTCATGCTCACGGCAGTGTCATCAGAATTCGATCTCAGTACCTATCAAATGCAGGTTCAGGCAGATGATCAACGTCAGTTCTGTAAACTGTATTCGTTCAGACTAGAACTGATACTTTCATTTGAAAAGAAGAGAGAATTTTAAAAGAAAAAAGCTGGAGATGACGCGGCATTCTGCGTGCTTCGTTCTGAACGTTTGCCAAGCCTGAGGGCATTCCGTCCTTGTTCTGTCACAGTGACTTCCCTGACATCAAGCAGCAGGCTGGCGATCAAGAGTGTCAGGAACTGCGCAGGCCAGTAAGCGCGCCCGGTCAGGAAAAAGGCACTTCATTGAGGGAATATTGCGGGTTTACTTGATTTTTTTCGCAATCACATGAAAAGAATGCCAATGCTTGGCCTGCCCGTTGGATGAAAATCCATCTTTATTTCTTTCTTCAAACAACAGGATTTCGAAATCAGAAAAAAGCGTGAAGACTTCTGGTTTTTTAAAAGAAGTGGTATCGAATTCGAAGTTATTCCATCCATCTTCATTGCCAAGTAAAGTGCCACAGAAAAGGCCACCGAGCACAATACTATGTGTGATCTTTCGCCATACCTGTTCAAAAGAAACTTCTTTGCAAAAATACAGGCTGGAATTACACACAACGACATCGTAACGATGATAATCAAAATCCTCAAAGCTGGCATGCTCAAGTCGGATGATATGATTCGCTTGATGACTCAAACGTTTTCCACAAATGTCTATGGCGTATCGAGATGCATCAAATCCGCTGACCATGGCACCTTTTTGAATTAAAAACGCTAAATCATTCCCCGCGCCACATCCACAATCCAAGACATGTAAGCCGTCGAGGCTTTGTAGCATATATTCCATTCTCATCAATAATTGAGAAGGGTTGTATCCGTTGGTTTTATCAATGTAATCAGTCCAATCGATCATCATGAATGCTATTGAGGAAATCGGAGAATCTCTGACAAAAAACAAATGAGTTCAATCGTGTTATCAATAAAATATGATGCCATTCAAAGAATGCATAGATGCTTATTGGAATGTCTCTGAAATATTCTGCACCAGAATAGGAAGGGAGGTTGATGTAACGTCTCGTGCCAGATTCTGTGGCGTTAATTTTTTATTTCAATATGTGTTATATGTATTGAGGCAGGATGGTTTTCACATTGAATTAAAGTGAACGAAAAGACGTTCGAATGAGCCTTAGATTCGGTCAATGATTGTGAGGGTAAAAAAAGGCCAGTCAAAACTGGCCTTCTTACTTTTAGTGATGAGATTGCTGCGGCGAGCAGTGACTTACGCCAGCAGTTCTTTCGCGGTGCTGACCACGTTTTCAGTGGTGAAGCCGAACAGCTTGAACAGCTCGCCAGCCGGTGCTGATTCACCGAAGCTGGTCATGCCGATGATGCGGCCGTCAAAACCAACATACTTGTACCAGAAATCTGCGATACCCGCTTCAATGGCGATACGTGCAGTCACATCTGATGGCAGCACAGACTCGCGGTAAGCCGCGTCTTGCTTGTCGAATGCATCGGTCGATGGCATAGAAACCACACGGACCTGCTTGCCTTCGGCACTCAGTTCAGCGGCAGCATTCACAGCCAGCGCCACTTCAGAACCCGTCGCAATCAGGATCAGCTCAGGCTTGCCTGCGCAGTCTTTCAGGATATAACCACCCTTGGCGATATCTGCAACCTGTGCGTCGTTACGCTCCTGCTGAGCCAGGTTCTGACGCGAGAAGATCAGCGCGGTTGGCGCATCTTTACGCTCGATGGCCAGTTTCCAGGCCACGGCAGACTCAACCTGATCACAGGGACGCCAGGTGCTCATGTTCGGGGTCAGACGCAGAGAAGCCATTTGCTCAACTGGCTGGTGCGTTGGACCGTCTTCACCCAGACCAATTGAATCATGGGTGTAAACCTGGATGTTCTGCACTTTCATCAGCGCAGCCATACGCATGGCGTTCCGGGCGTATTCCATGAACATCAGGAAGGTGGCGCCGTAAGGCACGAAACCGCCGTGCAGGGCGATACCGTTGATGATGGCCGTCATCCCGAACTCACGCACACCGTAGTGGATGTAGTTACCGGAGGCATCATCCGCCGTCAGTGACTTGGAGCCCGACCACAGGGTCAGGTTGGAAGGTGCCAGATCTGCAGAGCCGCCCATGAATTCAGGCAGGATCTTACCGAAAGCTTCCAGCGCGTTCTGAGAGGCTTTACGGGAAGCGATGTTCGCCGGGTTTGCCTGCAGATCAGCGATGATCTGACGGGTGGCTTCTTCCCACTGTGCTGGCAGTTCACCGTTTACACGGCGTTTGAACTCGGCAGCCAGTTCCGGATGCGCGGCTTCATAAGCGGCCAGTTTTTCATTCCATGCCGCTTCTTTCGCTTCGCCTGCTTCTTTCGCATCCCACTGTGCGTAAACGTCTGCAGGCACTTCGAACGGACCGTGCTGCCAGCCCAGGAATTCACGGGCTGCTGCGATTTCGTCGTGACCCAGCGGGGCACCGTGGCAGTCGTGAGAGCCGGCTTTATTCGGAGAGCCGAAACCAATGATGGTTTTGGTGCAAATCAGGGTTGGGCGTGGATCGGCTTTTGCCGCTTCAATCGCCGCGTTGATGGCTGCCGCGTCGTGGCCGTCTACCGCTGGAATGACATGCCAGCCGTAGGCTTCAAAACGCTTCGGTGTATCGTCAGAGAACCAGCCTTCCACATGACCGTCGATGGAGATGCCGTTGTCATCCCAGAAGGCGATTAGTTTGCCCAGGCCCAGCGTCCCTGCCAGAGAGCACGCTTCGTGAGAAATCCCTTCCATCAGGCAGCCGTCGCCCAGGAATGCATAGGTGTAGTGGTCAACGATGTCGTGGCCGTCACGGTTAAACTGTGCTGCCAGAGACTTCTCCGCAATCGCCATACCCACCGCATTGGTGATGCCCTGGCCCAGTGGACCTGTGGTGGTTTCGATGCCCGGCGCGTAGCCGTACTCCGGGTGACCCGGTGTTTTGGAGTGCAGCTGACGGAAGTTTTTCAGATCGTCAATCGACAGCGCGGAGCCAGACAGATGCAGCAGGGAGTAAATCAGCATGGAGCCGTGGCCGTTGGACAGCACGAAGCGGTCACGGTCAGCCCAGTTCGGGTTTTGCGGGTTGTGGTTCAGGTGGTCACGCCACAGAACCTCAGCGATGTCCGCCATGCCCATCGGTGCGCCCGGGTGGCCGGAATTCGCCTGTTGTACACCGTCCATGCTCAGGGCACGGATTGCATTCGCCAGTACTTTACGTTCCATAATTAATTCTTCTTACTCAATACAGGTTAGTCATAAAACGATTGAGAGCAGCGATGTGCTGCTCTCAGAAATTGTCGCGGGATTACAGACGCGCTTCGATCATGGTTTCCAGTTTACCCTGGTCGATGGCGAAGTTACGGATCCCTTCCGCCAGCTTCTCAATTGCCATTGGGTCCTGGTTGTGATCCCACAGGAACTCAGCGTGAGTCATCGGTGCCGGGCGTTCTTCAGAAGCCACGTCAGCAGACAGCTTCTGAACGACGTCGCCTTGTGCTTCAGAGAGTTCTTGCAGCAGCTGCGGGCTGATGGTCAGGCGGTCACAGCCAGCCAGCTCCAGGATTTCACCCGTGTTACGGAAGCTTGCGCCCATGACCACGGTGTTGTAGCCCAGTGCTTTGTAGTAGTTGTAGATCTTGGTGACAGAAATCACGCCCGGATCTTCAGAGGCTTCGAAGTCACGGCCTTCTTTCGCTTTGTACCAGTCCATGATGCGGCCAACGAACGGAGAAATCAGGAACACACCGGCTTCAGCACAGGCACGGGCCTGAGCGAATGAGAACAGCAGGGTCAGGTTACAGTTGATGCCTTCTTTTTCCAGCACTTCTGCTGCGCGGATCCCTTCCCAGGTCGATGCCAGTTTAATCAGGATACGGTCGTTGCTGATGCCAGCATCGTTGTACATTTTGATCAGCTTGCGAGCTTTTGCAACACTGGCTTGCGTGTCGTAAGACAGGCGTGCGTCAACTTCAGTGGAGATACGGCCAGGCACCACGTTCAGGATTTCTTTCCCGATGTTCACAGCCAGCTTGTCGCCCGCGTCTTCGATTTGTTGTGCTTTGTCGTTGCTCTGTGCTTTGGCATACGCAATGGCATCGTCGATGAGCGGCGCATACTGTTCGATTTCAGCAGCTTTCAGAATCAGGGACGGGTTGGTGGTCGCGTCTTGCGGTTGATATTTCTTAATTGCTTCGATGTCGCCGGTGTCGGCAACAACAGTCGTCAGGGCGCGCAGTTGTTCCAGTTTGTTGCTCATCTCAGTTAAACCTTTACGTAATGTGTGGGCGAAAACCAATCCACATGCTTTGATGGACAAAATCACATTGCTGTGAACAGATGTGATAGTGCTGAGCAAATGGAGATACAATATTTGTGCTTTTCGCCACAAAAGTCAAATGCAACGTTTCAGATTAGGGCATTTAATCTCACTTTCATCTGACGTATTTCCCGCTGTTGCTGCCAGCGTGCGTTGGTCCGCCGTGAATCGCTTCTGTTCATCAAAAAGAGAACACTGATCAATCCTGCATACATCATGAAATGCGCAATAATCGCTGGCTTTCGGCAAGGTGGAGGGGGGAACACCAGGCGTTGCCCTGTATAAACAGAAAGATAAACGTCGTTATCCCTGTGACCCCGGCTTTGGTGAGTGTTGTGGTCGAGTGGGTGAACAAAATTTTATTAATTGGTTTTTTGTTCACCCGGAGTTGCGTTTTTTACAGGACGCATTCGTTTCGTCCGATCAGTCAATCGGTGTGGTCAGCTTATCTTGAACCGATTTGGCTAAACTGGTCAGGAGCAGGGCGCAAGAGACGGACCCGGCATCCAATACCCCGATAGAGCGTTCTCCCAGCCTGCTGGCACGACCGATTTTAGCGACCAGATTTTTAGTCGAATCACGACCTGTTTGGGCGGCCGTTGCCATGGCAATTAAACACGCTTCGAAACGACAGCCTCGCTGTTGCTTTTCTTCAAAAGTATGTACGGCAGGAACCAGCGCATCCATCAGGCATTTATCGCCAACGCCGGCATCGGTGATATCTCTCAGACTGTCCAGCCCGGACAGAAGCATGGCTGAAAAATCTGTGGATGTCAGTTGTTGCTTGCCTTCAATCTCTGCCGCCATGCCAAAAAACAGGCTGCCATAGAGTGGGCCCATCGAACCGCCGATTGATCCCATCAGAATGTTGGAAAGCAGTGAGAATCCCTTGTCGAGGCTGATTTCCGGAAAACTGTCTAAATCAGTTTTGAGGATATTGAATCCTTTCGCCATATTGATGCCGTGGTCGCCATCACCAATCAGTCCGTCTACCTCACTGAGATATGTTTTGTGCTGGATGATGGTGTCGCACAAGGCCAACATGACATCCCGACCGTCCTGGTTATTAAATACCGTCATGCCTATTCTCCTGTCTGTGTCAGTCCCAGTGAAACGGCGGGCGTATCAATCAGGGATTTCAGTTCATGATCCAGTTTGAGAACGGTTAAGGTCGCACCGGCCATTTCGAGTGAGGTGAAGTAATTACCGACATAACTTTTGTGCGTGCGGATCCCCTGCTCGGAGAGCAACCGCTCAATTTCAGCAAAAAGAATGTGCAGCTCATTGTTGGGGGTCGAACCAAGACCGGAAACGAGCACAACAACTTCATCATCGGCAGTAAAGGGCAGATCCGGCACCACGGTCTCAACCATGACTTTCGCCATTTCGTTGGCAGATGCGAGATCCGTGACATGGATACCGGGCTCACCGTGGTGACCAATACCGACTTCCATTTTGCCGTCTTCAATGTGAAAGTTTGGTTTACCCACGGCAGGAATGACGCAGGAAGAAAGGCCGATACCGATACTGCGGGTATTGTTGATCGTCCGCTGAGCAAGCTCGATCACTGTGTCCAGATCATCCCCGCGGGCGGCGGAGGCAGCCCCCACTTTCCACATCAGAATTTCACCAGCGACGCCACGTCTTTTCTCAAGCTCTGTGGGCGGCGCGGAGGCGACATCGTCGTTGGCGACAACGGTTTTGATGGTCAGCCCCTGCTTTTCGGCCATTTTGCACGCCATTTTGACATTCATGTTGTCACCGGCATAGTTGCCATAAAGGCACGCAACCCCTGCACCTTGATCCGCGGCTTTGGCGGCATCAAAAAAACTGATGGCGGTTGGAGATGAAAAAATCTCCCCGACGGCAACCGCATCCAACATGTTGTGACCGATATACCCTAAAAAAGCCGGTTCGTGACCAGACCCGCCACCGGTAATGACGCCGACTTTGCCCTCTGCTGTTTTACCTGCATATTTCAATACTTTGGGATTCTCTGTATGTGCGAGAAGTCCCGGGTGAGCTTTGACATACCCGATCAATGATTCTTCTACAACCAGATTCGGATCATTCACGATGCGTTGCATACAGTTTCTCCCTGTTCGTTCGTATTTCCCTGTTTTCAGCACAGGTCAGGCTTTTGTTCACCATGCCATCAATGACAGAGTGACCCGTCATTTCTTATCTATATTTTCAAAAAAGTGAATACGCTCCACTTTTGGTCCTGAACGCTCGGGTTCAAAGTCGGAATGGATGAAAGCGTTCACAATATCCTTGGCGAGCTCGATCCCGATGACCCTTGCACCAAGCGTGACAATCTGAGCGTTGTTGCTTTTGCGGGCGCGTTGCGCAGAGTAAGTATCATGCGCCTGAGCTGCGCGAATGCCGGAGACCTTGTTGGCTGTAATCGCCATGCCGATACCGGTTCCGCAACACAGTATGCCGAGGTCCTGTTTTCCCTCTTTTACTGCCTTAGCCAGTTGATAGGCGATATCCGGATAGTCAGTCGACATGCCTGCGGTCACACCATAGTCCTCAACGGTGAAGCCCAGGTCTTTGATGTATGTGAGAAGCTTCTCTTTCATTTCTATAGCAGCATCGTCACAGCCGATTGCAATGGTTTTCTGTTGCATAATTCACCTTTAAAAACTGGATCATTGGTTTTTGTGGTTGCTCATATGTTCATTCAATATATGACGAAGAAGTGTATTTAGAAAGTAATTTGTTCTCGTACCGATCAAACGTTAATGGGCTCAATCAACATTTGAATTGTCTTATTCTTAGAAGGGTTATTTGTAAGTCATTGTTTTTATGTTTTTTATTTTTCATGGTTATTATAATTTCAACTTCGTTACCATTTATTGATTAAAATGTTAATAAATTGATCATGATCACGGCTGAATCAAAAGTTACTTGAGTTAACATATGAGCAGGTCTAGTTTCGTAAGTCATGAGAGGTAAGACTGGGGACATATCACAGGCTTATTTGTTGTTGCCTCTTATTCACCCGGTAGTGAACGAGATTTCAATTGTTGCTTTGCTGCCTGAATCAAACAGTAACGCCAATCAGGGTCAGTACACATTGAAACCACAATTTGACCTTGGGTAAGACACTAAAAAAATACTCTGAATCATAAGGACGAGATTATGAAAGGTTCAACATTGAAGGCGCTGTATCTCCTGTGTGCCTCTAGCGTGTGTGCGACACCAGCGCTTGCAGCCGATCCGGTCAAAATTGGTGCTGCGGTTTACGGTTTACAAGGTGAATTTATGCAGCTCTGGACACGAGCGGCGGAAATGCATCCAGCAGTGAAATCGGGCGATGTGGAGCTGACCGTGTTCGACGGGCGATATGATGCTTTAGTGCAGGACAACCAGTTCGACACCATGGTCACGCGTCAGTTTGATGCCATTCTGTTTGTCCCCATTGATGCCAATGCCTGCATCAGTGCCGTGGCAAAAGCGGCTGCCTCTCAGATCCCGGTCGTGGGCTCAAATACTCGTTGCAACACCGATATGCTGGCCTCGTTTGTCGGCTCTGATGACGTCAAGGCCGGTGAAATGGTGGCGACAGCGGTGCTGGATAAAATCGGTAACAAAGGCAACGTTGTCATTATTGAGGGGCCAATTGGTCAGTCAGCACAGATTGACCGGCTGGAGGGCATTAAAAATGTTCTCGGAAATCACAAGGACGTGAAGGTGCTTGAAATGCGGACTGCCAACTGGTCTCGTGCTGAAGCGCTGGCATTGATGGAAAACTGGCTGACCGCACACCGGGGACAGATTGATGGCGTGATTGCCGAGAATGATGAAATGGCACTGGGTGCGATTGAAGCCATCAAAGCCGCCGGACTGAACGTGAACGACTTTGCAATCGCAGGGGTTGACGGGATTACCGATGCCTTGAATGCGGTGAAGAGCGGTGAAATGGAATCGGTCCTTCAGGATGCAGAGGCACAGGCACAAGGTGCGCTGGATGTGGCGTTACGCCTGGTGAAAGGCGAAGACTATCAACCGGGTTCTGAAATCTGGAAGGCGTACGAAAGTGGCATGCCGTGGAACAGCGGAAAGGAAGCACAATATAACGTTCCGTGGACACCGGTGACCACAGCGAACGTCGCCACCTTGCTGCAAAAACGCTGATTACATCTGATTGAAGGGTGTCGGTAACGGCACCCGATGAATGACTGAAAGGGATGTCTGATGACACAAGTGAATTATGATTTTTCTCTGTCCGGCAAGGTGGCACTGGTGACCGGTGCAGCGGCTGGTATTGGTAATACCATTGCGAATGCGTTTCTGACACAGGGCGCTAAGGTGGCTTTTCTGGACATTAACCCGGCGGTCTCGAATGCGGTGGAAACCGTCGAAAACGGACGGGCCATTGCCATTCAGGCCGATGTGACTCAACGGGAAAATGTTACGCAGGCGATTGAACAGGTCAAAGCCGCCTTCGGTCGGATTGATATTCTGGTGAACAGTGCTGGCATTGTACTGCTCGATGAGGCCGAACATTTCAGTGAGCAGGATTGGGACCGCACCCTAGACGTTAACCTCAAAGGTGTGTATCTGCTGAGTCAGGCTGCCGGGAAAGAGATGCTGGCTCAAGGCAGCGGCCGCATTGTGAATCTGGCGTCTCAGGCGGGGGTGATCGCGCTGGATCGTCACCTTGCTTACTGCGTGAGTAAGGCCGGTGTGATTTCTATGACGCAGGTGATGGCGCTGGAATGGTCACCGAAAGGGGTCACGGTCAATGCCATTTCTCCTACCGTGGTGTTGACTGAGCTGGGTAAAAAAGCCTGGGCGGGTGAGGTCGGGGAAGCCATGAAGCAAAAAATTCCAGCGCGCCGTTTTGCCGAGCCGGAAGAAATCGCCGCCGCGGCCGTTTATCTTTCCAGTGATTTAGCTGGCATGGTGACCGGGGCCAATTTAATTGTCGATGGTGGTTACACCATCCAGTAACGGTGACGCAGGACTGTGATGAACGACATGATCTTGTTAGAAGCGCAAGGGATAACCAAGGCATTTTCTGGTGTACCCGCACTGAAAAACGGCCAACTGGTGTTACGTGCTGGCTCCGTCCACGCGTTGTGCGGGGGCAATGGGGCCGGGAAATCCACCTTTTTAAATATCCTGATGGGGCTGTATTCACGTGATAACGGGACAATTCATATCAATAGCGCGCCTGTTCAGTTTACTGGCCCCGCCGATGCCCTGAAAGCTGGCATCTCTATGATCAGCCAGGAGCTGGAACCGATTCCGGACATGACGGTGGCCGAGAATATCTATCTGGGCAGAGAGCCGCGTCGGGCCGGTGTGCTGGTCAATTATCACCAGATGAATCAGGACTGTGCAGTCTTGATGGCGGAACTGCAGATGGCGATTTCGCCAACGGCACTGATGCGTGATCTGAGTCTCGCCCAAATTCAGTTGGTTGAAATTGCCAAAGCCATTTCCTGTCGCTCCCGCATTTTGATTATGGATGAGCCCACCTCTGCCATCGGGGAACAGGAAACCGAAATCCTGTTTGAAGCCATCCAACGGCTGAAAAGCCGTGGGGCGGGCATTATTTACGTGTCGCACCGAATGAATGAGCTTTACCGGATTGCGGATGAATACACCATTTTCAGAGATGGCGAATTTATCGGCAGCGGTAAGATGGCAGACATTGACCGTCATACCCTGGTCAACACCATTTTAGGTGCGGAGCTGGAAGAGGAGTTTGCCAAGTTTAACCAGCTGGGTGACGACAGGTTGCTGGAAGTGACGGATTTAACTCGTGCAGGCATGTTTGATCATATCAGTCTGAATGTACGGGAAGGGGAAATCCTCGGCATTTTTGGTCTGATGGGGGCGGGGCGAAGCGAATTTCTCGAAGCGCTTTTCGGCCTTCATCCCGTCGATAAAGGTGAGATCAAAGTGCGTCGCAGCCTTGTCTCACCGACATCTCCCATCGACGCAATGCAGGCAGGTCTGGCGTTGGTGACAGAAGATAGAAAGGCGAGTGGCCTGTGTCTTGATGCTTCTGTGGCGCATAACATCGCGTTGGCCTCTTTGCCTGCGCGGGCAAATGCCGGCGTGGTGAAAGCCCGTGCGGAACAATCCATCGTTCAGAAATCTATCCAACAATTCTCGATTAAAACAGCCTCGGCAGATTTGCCGGTGCGTAGCCTCAGCGGCGGTAATCAGCAGAAAGTCGTGCTGGCGAAGTGGATGCAAACCGCCCCTTCAATATTGCTGCTGGATGAGCCGACCCGCGGTGTCGATGTGGGGGCCAAACGGGAGATTTATCATTTTATGTCGGAGTTTGCCCGTGATGAGAAAGCCATCATCATGGTGTCTTCTGAAATCCCGGAAATTATCGGTATGTGTGATCGTGTCGTGGTCTTCAAACGAGGCAAGGTTTCCGGAGAACTGACCGGAGATGAAATCACACAGGAACAACTTGCGCGTCTGGCGTCTTAGTGAAGGAATGCTGTTATGAATTTAAAAACTAATGAAACGCCGTTGTTCGATGCCGGGAAGGCTCAAGCGGTGAAATATTATCTGGCGAAATATGGAATTGTGCTGGCGTTTCTCGCCCTGTGTGCAGCACTGGCATTTGTCAGCCCTTATTTTCTGACCGCAAACAACCTGCTGAATGTGCTGAGGCAAACGTCCATCAACGGTATTCTGGCGCTGGGCATGACGTTCGTGATTCTTACCCGGGGTATCGACCTGTCGGTTGGCTCAGTGGTGGCATGCGCTGCCATGGTGGCAGCAAGTTTTGCCACCGGTACTGAAAATTCGGCCGTGCTGATGCCGGTGCTCGCAGGGTTGGGAGTTGGGCTGATTCTGGGTGCGGTGAACGGCGTGATGATTGCCCGTTTCGCGATTCCGCCATTCGTGGTTACGCTGGGCATGCTGAGTATGGCCCGCGGCTTAACCTACATTTATAACGATGGTATGCCTATTTCCAACCTGAACCCAGCGTTTCGCTTTATCGGTCAGGGCGTCGTTTTTGGGATCCCAATGCCTGTGATTCTGTTTCTGACTGTTTTCCTGATTTGCTGGGCGGTGCTGCGTTTTACGACCTTTGGCCGTTACGTGTATGCGGTGGGGGGGAACCCGAAAGCGGCGCGGACATCGGGCATTCAAGTGCGTACCATGACATTCAGCGTTTATGCAATATCCGGGCTGTTGGCTGGATTGGCCGGCCTCATTCTTTCCGGGCGAACGTCGGCAGCGTTGCCACAGGCTGGGGGAGCTTATGAGCTGGATGCGATTGCGGCCGTGGTGATTGGTGGCACCAGCCTCGCTGGTGGTGTCGGTAGCGTGGTGGGAACATTATTTGGCGCTTTGATTATTGGCGTGCTGAACAATGGCCTTGATTTACTGGGTGTGTCGTCTTTCTACCAACAGGTGGTCAAAGGCGCGATCATTATTCTCGCCGTGATGCTGGATCGCTCCAGGCTGACGCGCGACTGAATCAACCGGCCCCACCAATTGTCTCTTTGCTTACAACCCGCCTATCGGCGGGTTGCTTCGTCTAAGCTTAACACCGTGAGTGCGTTGGCATAGCTGGTTGCAAGGGTATCAATAGCGCCTGTTCGCAGCGCCCCCAAAATACCCGCCGCCTTGGTTTTTTCACTGGCAATGGCGATCACATCCGGGATACGGTGCAGATCGTCGATTTGCAGGCCAACGATGCGATCCTTCATTTTGGTTTGGGATGCATTGCCGTGAATATCGATAAAATCGTAGCCCATCATGTCGCCGACCGTGCCTGAAAGTCGTGCTTCCGCGATTTCCTGCGGCGTGAACCAGCCCATCCTGACCATGTTGCTGTCTTCACTCATATCCCCGACGCCGATCAAGGCGAAGTCGGCCCGTCTTGCTCGGTCAAGTGTCTGTTTGACGGTCGGGTTTTCCAGCAGCTCTTTTCTTAACTCAGGATTTTGCAGCAATGCCGGTGCATAAAGCGATTCGCTGTCCCCGCCAAACTGAGCAGCCAGGCGGCGGCAGATATGGTCTGGGTTCATGTGTTCCCCAGCTTTCAGAGAGCCACCGATGGCACAGACAAAGGAACATTGGTATTGATGATCGGTAAATACGTTTTCCGCAACGGCGGCAACGTTCCGGCCCATCCCGACGGCGATGATGTGCCCTTTGTCGAGGTGACGCGTGAGGTGATCGGCCACCATGGAGGCGACATCAGCACGCTGCTTGTCAGGATCGGAGTGGTCAAGTGCGATGAGGGCGCGTTTGATATTGAAGCGTTTGATCAGCTCCAGTTCAATCTCTTCGCTGACGGAATGGTGATGTCGTACCCTGACATCCACAATGCCCATCGCATGCGCACGTTTGATCAAACGTCCGACTTTAATTCTTGATAGATCGAGCTTTTGCGCGATGGATTCCTGCGTTTCACCGTCAACATAATAGAGGGTCGCAATCTCGGTCAGTTGCTGGATTTCTGTATGTTCCTCGCGGCTCGTCATCTTCGTTTCCTTGCATGATGAAAAACAAAACACTGTGAATTTTTGGTCTCATTGATAACAAATGATAAAACTGATGCGTAGGAAATTCTGCTCAAACAGCTCATTTTGGAAAGGATTTGTGACGGGAGATCAAAGAACTCCCGTGCTAGATGTATCACTTGGTTAACATTTGCTCGGCACAGACGAGTCACTCTGAATCCGACATATTTAACAGCGCCATTGCGCAGCTGGCACTGGTCGCCAGCACGTCGATCACACCGGTGCGTAAGGCGCCAAGAATCGACAGGGCTTTGCGGCTCTCGCTCGCCATTGCGATAACATTGGGAATGCGATGCAGATCGGACATGGTCAGTCCCACGACGCGGCCGCGCATCAGGGTGTCGGCCTGTTGGCCGTCAAGGCGGAAAAAGTCGAAGCCGCCGATATCCCCGACAATGCCATCATTCAGACGCGCTTCCACAAACTCTTTGGCGGTAAAACATCCGAGCTTCACCATATGGCTGTTTTCGTCCATGTCACCGATGCCCACTAAGGCAAACTCCGCCTTACGCGCCTGATTCAGGGTTTCACTGATGTTAGGATTTGAGATAAAGACCCGCTGTGTGGCGTCGCTGTCTACATAGGCTGGCGCATACAGGGTTTCACTGGTGCCGCCGAATTTTTTGGCCAGCCGACGACAAATGTGATCGGCATTGATGGTGTCACCGCTGCGGTGCGTGCCGCCAATGGCGCAGACAAAGCGAGCGTTACGGTGAGAGACGATACCCGGATGATCAGCCACGGCAGCCACGTTCTGGCCTTGACCGACGGCGACGACCATACCGTCTCGCAAATAACCATCGAGGTAAGCGGAAACCAGAGTTGAGACTTGCATACGCTGTTCCAGCGCGCTGGGTTGATCCAGTGCGATCAGGGCGCGTTTGAGATGAAACCTGTCCATCAATCGCTGCTCTAACTGAGCACTGTGGACCGGGTGAAATTTCACCGTGATTTCTACGATGCCTTCTTCACGCGCTTTTCTCAGCAGGCGGCTGACCTTCGGGCGGCTGATGCCAAACTTTTTCGAAATTTCTTCCTGCGTGGCGCTTTGCTGGTAATACAGAATCGCGATTTCTGTCAGCAGATCCGTGTCTTCAAGTTGATGGTCAAAAGGCGCGTTAGAAGTTGAGGGGGTCATAATGCAAGTCCGTACCAGAAGAGGCCTCAGTGTAATGGATTCTGAAATACTGAACAAATGCATGCATCGCTAAACTTTGTCCACAGAGGGATTGGGCGGGATTTTTAGGGTCAGGCGTCTTTGCCAGCGCCCTCAATTGGTGTCCAGAACCCCAATACGGGGTCAGGACCGACTTCCAGAACACATTAAACTTTGGCGCTTTTCAGTACGCAAGCCACACTGTCTTATAGTGTTGATCCAATTACTTTTGATGCACTTCGACAGAACAAACAGTGATCGCGTTCAGGTCTCAATGCCAAAGTTGAGACCTCATCGTGCAGGATGTGTCGATGATGATCATGATTCAGACATTAGGATTCATTTTCAGCACATGGAGCCAGTGTGAAAAGATTTTTATCCCTACATCGCTTGATTAGCTTTTTGTTTATATTTGCTGTGCTGCCTGTCAGTGCTGCGAGCCCGGAATCGGTCTGTGCTTCATGCCATGAAAAACAAGTGAAAGACTGGCAGGCTTCCCACCACTTTCATGCCATGGAAGTGGCCACAGCAGACAGTGTTCTGGCCAATTTTGAGGATGTCAGCATCGATTATATGGGGAAGCCTGCCCGGTTTTTTCAGGCTGACCAGCAATACTGGACAGAGTTTTTTGATGAGCAGGGTGAAAAGCACCGGATAGCACTCACTTATACCTTTGGTTACAAGCCATTACAGCAATATCTATTTGATGCAGGCAAAGGGAAGCAACAATTTATCCCCTTTGCCTGGGACAGTCGGCGCGCCTCAGAAGGAGGACAACGCTGGTTTGTATTACATCCGGAGCAGACACCGTCTGACAGTTTCCACTGGACACAAATGGGCCAGAACTGGAATCAAATGTGCGCCGACTGCCACTCAACTGATTTTCAGAAAAACTATGACGCAACAACCCAAAGCTACCAGTCTTCATTCAGCGCGATCAATGTGAGCTGTAATGCCTGCCATGGTGATGCGACCGATCACCTTGCCTGGGCTCATGGTGACAAAAATGTTCAGCACAAGGGCTATCCCACGGAGATTGGTGTCAAAACCCCTTTGTTTCGTCTCAATACTGCCGGAAAACTGACTCCCGTAACCCCGCTGAAAGGCTCACAGCAGATTGAAGTTTGCGCCAGTTGTCATGCCCGGCGTGCCCAATTGGCAGACCGAAATCTCCCTGCAGAACTGCTCAATGCATTCCAGCCGTCTCTGATTACATCTGGCCTCTATCATGCTGACGGTCAGATTGATGATGAAGTTTACGTCTGGGGTTCCTTCCTGCAGACAAAGATGTATCAGGCAGGTGTCACCTGTACGAATTGCCATAACCCGCATTCAGGTGAGTTGAAGCTCGCAGGCAATCAGACGTGTACGCAATGTCACGCCACGGATACCTATGACACTGAAAAACATCACAGACACAGCAGTTTTGCAGCAGGGAATCAGTGTGTCGACTGTCATATGACCGAAAACACTTATATGCAGGTTGATGCGAGAAGGGATCACAGCTTTCGAATCCCCCGTCCTGACTTAACCGCGTCAACCGGTTCTCCCAATGCCTGCCAGTCTTGTCATGCAGATAAAACGGCTTCTTGGGCAGCCCAGAAGGTGAAATCATGGTATCCGGAGAGTCAGTTGGTTGGTTCTCCGCACTTTTCCCGTGTTTTTCACGCCGCCGATACTCATCAGCTCCAAGACAGCGCAGAGTTGTCGAAAATTGCACAGGATAAAAATTACCCGGACATTATTCGGGCATCCGCACTGAGTCGTATGTCCGTAATGCCGGACAGAAACGCTGTGGTCGCGATTGTCAGATCCGTAAAAGAGGATGAACCGCTGAAACGCTTGGGGGCGATTAGTGCTGCAGAAAACTTCCCGATCCATCAAAAATGGCGCATGCTGTCTTCGCTCTTAACGGATGACAGAGTATCCATCCGAACCGCGGCTGCAAGAACGCTGGCGCCGATCCTGAATGAGCCGGTGCTCACTTCTGGTATCTCAGACTCAGACCGGCACTTGTTGCTGGAAACGCTGACAGAATATAAGCAGGCGCAGTATTATCAGGCTGACAGAGGCTTCTCCCACGCGGCATTAGGCAATCTTGCCGCTGCTCTCCATGATCCCATCAAAGCTATCTCGCATTTTGAGGCTGCTATGGCGGTTGAACCTCATTTTATTCCGGCCTATGTGAATCTGGCCGACCTATACCGCGCGCAAGGAAATGAGGAAGCATCTCAGCAAACCTTAAAAGAAGGCCTCAAACGATCTCCCCGGTCTGCGCCTCTGAATTATGCCATGGCGATGAGTTTAATCCGGGCGAAGGACAAAAAATCGGCGGTCAGTTACCTGACACTCGCAACTGAATATGAGTCAGAAAACCAGCATTACCACTATACGTTATCCCTTTTACTGAAAGATTTAGGAAAGCAGAGAGCTGCAATGCAGGCAATGTATCAGGCCTATCAGCTCAACCCGAGCAGCCCTGACTTTACTTATGCGTTGTCTCAGGCTTACACAGAGCTAGGGGACTATAAGAATGCGTTGTTTTATGCCCAACGATTGAAGCAACTGTTACCTGATAACCCTCAAGTCACGCAATACATCTATCAACTACAAATGGCTATTCAGCCATAGGGTTGATGTCCAGTTGTGGATACTTGCCTGGCTGGGTATGTTTAAGTCGTGAGAAGACAAAATGGAAAAGGCTGTTTTGCTATATCTGTGCTAATGGGGGAAATACGCAAGATTGCCCCCTTATTCTTAAGCGAGAGGAGGCTCTAGGATCTCACTCTTAAGCAAGGAACGAAAAATCACACTCTATGATAGCTCTATAGAGCTTACTCTGATCTGAGTGCACAAATTTTCTAATATCAGAAAATAAGTTTGTATCATCCAACTCACCTCTGAAATAAGGCTCAATCACTCTAATATAGCGACCGTCGTTATTCGGCTGATATTCATCGTTTACAAACAACAACTCTTGGGCATAAAGCACTTGGAATATTTCATATCCAAAATCCCCAAAGGTTTGTTGAAGCTGACTTGTCGGCATGACGATTACAGATTCATCATTGTATCCAAACATCGTTTTAGCATACTGGCCATATGCAACAACATAAAATAGATACTCTCTCTGATGTTTAGTCAAGTTAGATATAGTATGTAACAGTTTTTTAAGATCTCTTAAAAGCTGCTCAGTATATTCTAGCTCATCCTCTAGCCCCAAAAACTTGATAAAAGAGTCAGGTCTTGGTGCTGCATGATTGGTTATCAAACTAGTGGGTAGTATACTTTTGTTAGAATCAATACGACTGACTAAGTTTTGAGCCAGATAGTTTTCTATATAAAAGACATCTCGATCATCTAAATTAGCTATTTGCTTATAGAGATCATTTAAGTTGATAACTTTAGTATCAATATCATGATCTGATAAAGAACAGAGTTCCTTGTTAGAAATAATCAGAAACACTAACGTATAAAAATCCCTATCCAACTGTTTTTCTTTGAATTTTGCTACGGTTTTTCTGAATTTTTGATTTGTAGATTCTGAAGTAACTTGAATGCATACCCGTTCATAATAGTCACCTAAGTCAATAGCAGGATAATTATCCTGAATCGAATTCATGTCTCTAAGACGCAGGTTGTATGCAACGTTGAGAATATCAATAAAGAGTCTTTCAGCACTCTTATTAATATCATTAAAACCAGCTCTGTTCTGAGTTGTCACCACATTGGCGAATATCGAAAATCTTTCCGCTAACGACTTAAGGGCATCTTCTCGCTTTATGTTCATAGCTCTACTTTTTCTGTTTGAGATATAAAAACTTACATGTACATCAGGCTTTCCTACGTGACCAAAAAGGTTTCGCACTAATCAGATAAACTTCTGTACCTAACTAAAGGTTGTTGGAGAACTTTTTAAACTCCCTCCAAGTCACATAAAACTCTTTAAAGGCAATAATCAGAATCCCAACACCAAATTGAGCAAACAAACATGCATATAAGTAAGTTTGCTGACTATCCCCCTCTCCGATATTTAACGTTAAAGAGTCAGGGATAAACATAGTAATAAGAAAGACAACACAAACGGCTAACAACCATCCCATAGTTGAGTGCAACTTGGATGTAAGAGTCTTCAGATACCCCGTTTTCTTTGTATTTTCAACTAAAACATGAGAAGACGAAGTCAGCAAAGTAATTGACCCCATTGCAAAACCAAAAAGAATTCCAGCAAATGTTGCGACCGTTGAAGCAATAGGCTGCAAATGTGCCATCTTCAATTGGCTAATAATTGGCCAAGAAAAATACATAATTAATAATGTGCAAGGATACACGCTTAGGCTTGCTAAACGTGTTAAGTTAAAACCCTTTGTCGTTGCACTTTTATCAATCATACTTATGCCAATCTATCGTTTAACTCGCCAAAAAAGCTGACTAACTCAGGTTCTTTAGCGTGCCTAGCTTCTTCTAACTTATTCCACATATCAAATCCATTAGGATAACGACCATTCATATCTACAGAATCATAGTGCATCAACCTATCTGTAACCAAATCAATAGGGTGCTCAATTCCAGTCTGTTCATGCTCAGTTACCAAGTCTAGTTTTTTTACTTCTAGAGTTTCTTGAAGCTCTCTCAAAGCCCTCTTAAAACTGCTATCCAAATAACGTTCTACTGGGTCATCAGAACGAGCATCACCTCTGAACACTAAATTCATACTTGCCGAACGCGTACCATTAAGAGCTGCAATAATGGAGTTATTAAAATCGTGTTCTATATCGCGGAGTAGTTCAGGATTTCTAGGACGAGCGATTGTGATTTTTGCTGACTTTACCTGAACATGACCATCAGCAAGCCATGCCAAGTTAGCAGGCTCAATAATCGGGTTTAGAACTGTGGTGTAATTTGCTGGAGACAGGTAAGCTCCCAATGTCTGCCAGTTAACACACAACCTATTCCGTTGAATGATAAGAAGTGAGTAATCTTGATAGTAGACAAAATGAGTCTTTTCCAAAAGATTCTCATTCTCCTCTAACGGCAACTCTCTCTCTTCTCCTCCTGCAATAGCCGCATGAGGAAGATTATTCTTTCTATGTCGCCCGATAACACCTCGATATCCGTAATCTGTTTCTCGGATATCTCTTAGCTCTACCAATTGATTCTTTACTGTTTTTACTGTGTTCTCTCGCCCTTGCTGAAACAGGTCAAACAGTTGCCTAAACGCTCCTGTTGTATCAAGAGGCAAAGCATTAACTAATGATGTTTGAGTCTCACATGCATAGAAATCGAAGAAAAAAGTTTTTGTCGCCATCAAATCTCCAACCAACTGCGATAGTCGTGTGATTATGTTATATGCAACTATAATACATGAGCATCTTTGAATGCAATACCTTGCATTGCGTGGAATTTAGCCTCTGAAGCGAGTGAAAAGTTGAGTGACCGGATATAGACAGGCCAGAACGAAAAAAGGCCCATGGATTTCTCCATGAGCCTTATCGAAATTCTGGTGGCCCCTCCCAGACTTGAACTGGGGACCAAGCGATTATGAGTCGCCTGCTCTAACCACTGAGCTAAGGGGCCAAATGTGCAACCGATTATATGGGATGGGTGGGGTATTGTCTACCGGGCAGGGGGTGACTTTTGTTTGTTTCTTAGGCAGTTAAATGCCTGTTGAGCCCTTGTGTGGCAAGGGTTGTGAGCTGAGTCCCACCGATACACTGGCCAAGAAAAAGCGGGCAATGATGCCCGCTTTGTCATGTTTGATTGACCGAGAACCGGCTTACTCGTCCAGGAAGCTGCGCAGCACGTCGGAACGGCTTGGGTGGCGCAGTTTACGCAGGGCTTTGGCTTCGATCTGACGGATACGCTCACGGGTAACGTCGAACTGCTTGCCGACTTCTTCCAGCGTGTGGTCCGTGTTCATGTCGATACCAAAACGCATCCGCAGAACCTTGGCTTCACGTGGCGTCAGGCCAGCCAGTACTTCGTTGGTCGCCATACGCAGGTTGGTTGCAGTGGCAGAGTCCATCGGCAGTTGCAGCGTGGTATCTTCAATGAAATCGCCCAGATGTGAATCTTCATCATCACCGATTGGGGTTTCCATCGAGATTGGCTCTTTGGCAATCTTCAGCACTTTACGGATCTTGTCTTCCGGCATTTGCATGCGCTCTGCCAGTTCTTCCGGCAGTGGCTCACGACCCATCTCCTGAAGCATCTGACGTGAGATACGGTTCAGTTTGTTGATGGTTTCAATCATGTGAACCGGGATACGAATGGTTCGTGCCTGGTCCGCGATTGAACGGGTGATTGCCTGACGGATCCACCAGGTTGCGTAAGTGGAGAACTTGTAACCACGGCGGTATTCGAACTTGTCGACCGCTTTCATCAGACCAATGTTCCCTTCCTGAATCAGATCCAGGAATTGCAGGCCACGGTTGGTGTATTTCTTCGCAATCGAAATCACCAGACGCAGGTTGGCCTCAACCATTTCTTTCTTGGCGCGACGGGCCTTGGCCTCACCAATGGACATGCGACGGCTGATGTCTTTGATTCGCTCAATCGACAGGCCGGTTTCGTCTTCCAGCATACGCAGTTTGGTCGTTGCACGACGCAGATCTTCTTCGTAGTTTTTCAGACGTTCTGCGTAAGGTTTGCCAGAATTCAGTGCTTCGTCAATCCACGCAGAAGAAGATTCGTTACCGCTGAACAGCTGAACGAAGGTTTTCTTCGGCATCTTGCTGTTGTCGACACACATACGCATGATCAGGCGTTCGTTGGTACGAACTTTATCCATAGAATCGCGCAGCGAGCTGACCAGACGGTCAAACTGTTTTGGGATCAGACGGAACTGTTTGAAGATTTCAGACAGCTCACCAATGGCCACTTCGGTATCGGCATGATGACGACCATTTTTATCAATGGCAGCAGCCATACGCTCATAAGAAACACGCAGTTCTTTGAACTTCTCGCGTGCGACTTCCGGATCAATGCTGCCGTCGTCTTCATCGCTATCGCTTGAGTCGTCATCGTCGTCTTCAAGATCTTTGTCTTCGTCTTCAAGATCGGACTCACTCAGCTCGGAGCCAATGTGTGTCGCCGTTGGCGCAGACGTTTCTTCTTCGTTCGGGTCAACAAAGCCAGAAATGATATCAGTCAAACGCAGTTCTTCTGCTTCAACTTTATCAAATTGTTCAAGCAGATAAGAGATTGCTGATGGGTATTCAGCAACGGAACACTGAACCTGATTGATACCATCTTCGATGCGTTTTGCGATGTCGATTTCGCCTTCGCGGGTCAGCAGCTCAACCGTTCCCATTTCACGCATGTACATGCGAACCGGGTCAGTGGTACGGCCAATTTCGCTTTCAACGCTTGATAATGCCTGCGCCGCTGCTTCGATGGCGTCTTCATCGGCATTATCTTCAGTCATCATGAGTTCATCGGCATCAGGGGCAGTTTCCACTACCTTAATACCCATGTCGTTGATCATCTGAATAATGTCTTCGACCTGATCAGAGTCAACAATGTCTTCTGGCAGGTGGTCATTAACTTCGGCATAGGTCAGATAACCTTGCTCCTTGCCTTTGGCAACAAGCAACTTTAGCTGTGACTGCGGATTTTGCTCCATAGACGATATCCAACTTAGGGTCTGAGTGAGAAAAAAGAATGCAGAAATGCAAACCAGTAATTATAACAAATGTCAGAATTGTTGACTACTTTTTAGTCGGGACGATTGAACAGCAATAGCTGGAGTTCCCGCTTTTCTTCGACTGATAAGCCGACAGTGTTCGATTTAGCCTGCAACTTCTCAATTTGTTGTGTGACGCATTGATCGATAACTTTATCCATCGCGTCTAGAAATACAGTGTGTAAACTATCTTCGTCATTGCCGAGAGGCATGTCCCAGGTGGCAAGCCGGGCCATCAGAGCGCCTTGTTCTGTCTCTCGCCAATCTTCAAGCAACTGTCCGGTAGTGATATTGGGACGAAGTCGACATTTATCAACTATTGTCAGTAATAATTTTAATCCGGCCAGTTCTATGCCGGCAAAATCGGCCGTGTTCAGTTCCATCCCGTCGGCAAACCCCGGATTTTGCAGCAGCAGCGCAATGGCCACCCGCATAGGCGTTCGCTTGATGGTCGGCTGCGACACACGCACCGGTTTGTTGTCGCCATGTTCGCTGATCAGCTGTCTGAGTTGCTCCTCATCAGGTAGACCCAGCTTTTGCCCTAAAACTTTCCGTAAGTATAGTCGCAGCGTTCCGCCCGGTACTTTGTCAATCAGGGGAACCGCCAGCGTACTGAGCTTGGCTTTGCCTTCCCGGCTGCTGGTATCCACCTGTTGCATCAGGGTCGAGAACAGAAAATCAGAGAGCGTCATGGCGTCGCTGATTTGCTGCTCGAAAGCTTCCTTTCCGAATTGACGGACATAACTATCCGGATCTTCGCCGTCGGGCAGGAACATAAATTTCAGTTGGCGGCCATCATTCAGATAGGGCAGTGCCTGTTCCATCGCCCGCCAGGCTGCGTCCCGTCCGGCCCGGTCGCCGTCATAACAGCACACCACGGTGCCGGTCTGCCGGAACAGATGCTGAATATGATCGCCTGTCGTCGAGGTTCCCAGGGATGCCACCGCATAGTCGACGCCATATTGCGCCAGGGCGACAACGTCCATATAGCCTTCGACGACTAAGACGCGCTCAGGTTCCCGATAGGTCTGCATCACCTGATACAAGCCATACAACTCACGCCCCTTATGGAAAATCGGGGTTTCCGGTGAGTTGAGATATTTCGGGGTTCCGTCGCCCAGTACCCGTCCGCCGAATGCGATCACCCGGCCGCGACGATCATGGATCGGGAACATGATCCGACCCCGGAAGCGGTCATAGCGCCGGCCCTGATCGTTTTCGATCAGCATGCCAGCACTGACCAGATCCTGCTGCGCCTGCTCGGTTCTGCCGAAGCGGTTGCGGACCTGATCCCATTGATCCGGCACATAACCAATGCCGAATTGTTTGACGATCTCACCTGACAAGCCGCGCCCTTTTAAATACTCAATGGCAACCTGAGCGTCTTGCTGACGTAACAGGGACTGATAGTATTGGGCGACCTGACCCATCAGGTCATAAAGACTTTGTTTTTCCTGTCGCTTGGCTGCACTCTGGCCGCTCCCACCTTGTTCACGAGGTACTTCCAGACCGAGCTGTGAGGCCAGATCTTCAACCGCTTCAACAAATTCGAGACGGTCAAACTCCATGACAAAGTCGAGGACATTGCCTTTGGCGCCGCAACCGAAGCAATAATAGAATTGCTTTTCGGGGCTGACAGAAAAAGAAGGGGTTTTCTCATTGTGGAAAGGGCAGCAGGCACCATAGTTTTTGCCTTGCTTCTTGAGCTTCACCCGCGCATCAATCACATCAACGATGTCATGTCGTGAGATGAGGTCATCGATGAATGAACGAGGGATCTTTCCTGCCATACAATGAGCATTACCTGAAATTTGATCGGGAGAAATACAAACAAGCCGCGCATTCCCGGTAGGATAGCACGGCTTGCTGTAGAGCTGGGGCAGTTTTAGCCGAGTTTGGCTTTCACCAGTTGGCTAACTTTTCCCATATCGGCGCGGCCCTGCAGCTGTGGTTTGAGCACAGCCATCAGTTTACCCATGTCTTGCATGCTGCTGGCACCAGTGCTGGTAATCGCTGCGTCCAGCAGAGCGGCAACTTCGTCGTCGCTCAGAGGCTGAGGCATGAATTCTTCCAGCACGGTAATTTCAGCAAGCTCAACATCGGCCAGATCCTGACGACCTGCAGCTTCATACTGAGCTACAGAATCACGACGCTGTTTCACCATTTTCGTTAGTACTGCCACGATGTCGTCGTCGGTCAGAGTGATCTTCTCGTCGACTTCACGTTGTTTGATGGCAGCCAGAACCAGACGGATAGCACCCAGACGGGCTTTATCCTTCGCCTTCATAGCGGTTTTCTGTTCGTTCTTAATACTTTCGATTAGGGCCATGACGCTGTCCTTGTTCTCTGTAAATTAGTACAGACGAACGCGACGTGCGTTTTCGCGAGCCAATTTTTTCAGGTGACGCTTAACTGCCGCTGCTTTAGCGCGCTTACGTACAGTTGTTGGCTTTTCGAAGTGCTCACGACGGCGAACTTCAGAAAGGATACCTGCTTTCTCGCAAGAGCGCTTAAAACGACGTAGAGCTACGTCGAACGGTTCGTTTTCACGTACTTTGACTACTGGCATGTAATACTCACCTCAGAGTGATTCGGTTAACGCTGATGATCAAAATTATCAGCTGATTAAAAATGGTGCGAAATTCTAATCTGATCCGGGGCCGTTTGTAAAGTATTCTGCATGTCAGAACTGGTGAAATTCTGTCAACAGCGGTAACATGCCCGTCCGACGTTCCGCACCGGCTAACGGCATCGGTGCTGCACCGAGTGTTAGTCCGTATTAAGTATAGAGGTTGATATGCGTATCCTGGGCATCGAAACGTCCTGTGATGAAACAGGCGTAGCGATTTACGATGACGAAAAAGGCCTGCTGGCTCATGAGTTGTACAGCCAAGTGAAATTGCACGCCGATTATGGCGGTGTCGTGCCAGAGCTGGCCTCACGGGACCATGTCAAAAAAACTATTCCGTTGATTAAGCAGGCACTGGCTGATGCCGGATTAACCCCGGCGGATCTGGACGGTGTAGCCTACACAGCCGGTCCGGGACTGGTGGGCGCACTGCTGGTTGGCGCGACCATTGGCCGCAGCCTGGCTTATGCCTGGAACCTGCCTGCAGTGGCAGTACACCATATGGAAGGCCACTTGCTGGCTCCGATGCTGGAAGATAATCCACCTGAATTTCCGTTTGTGGCATTGCTGGTTTCCGGTGGTCACACCATGATGGTGGAAGTGAAGGGCATTGGTGAATACCGCATTTTGGGCGAATCGATTGATGATGCGGCCGGTGAAGCCTTTGATAAAACCGCCAAACTGATGGGGCTGGATTATCCGGGCGGGCCTTTGTTATCAAAACTGGCCGACCAGGGCACAGCAGGGCGCTTTACGTTCCCGCGTCCGATGACAGACCGTCCGGGGATGGATTTCAGCTTCTCCGGTCTGAAGACCTTTGCTGCGAATACGATTCGTGCGAACGGTGATGATGACCAGACCCGTGCTGACATTGCTTATGCGTTTCAGGAAGCCGTGGTCGATACGCTGGCGATTAAATGTAAGCGTGCGCTAAAAGAAACCGGTTTTAAACGCCTGGTGATTGCTGGCGGTGTGAGTGCGAACAAGCACCTGCGCGCCGAACTGGAAGTCATGATGGAAAAACTGGGTGGCGAAGTCTTTTATCCGCGCACTGAGTTCTGTACCGATAATGGTGCGATGATTGCGTATGCGGGTATGCAGCGTCTGAAAAATCAGGAAATCATGGATCTGGGCGTGAAAGCCCACCCGCGCTGGCCGATTGATACCCTGAAACCGCTCCGCGGCTAACCCCTTGCCGAGCTCAGTGCTCTGTCTGAATCCGGGATTCGGGCTGAACGCTGAGCTTATTTCGGCAGAAATTTATGCCAGATTTTATATTCTTTGCCGTCGAGTAACCGGCGTACATTCTCGTGATGTCGCAGGATAATCAGGCAGGAGAGCATCGCCACCGGCATGGTGTACTGTGGTTTGACCCACCAGGTAAACATCGGAGCCAGCAGTGCTGTGATCATCGAAGCCAGCGAAGAATAGCCACAGACGAGCGCCACGATCACCCAGGTCCCAATCAACATTCCGCTTAAATCCCAGCCTATCGGCGCGAGTGCGCCCAAGGCAGTCGCCACGCCTTTCCCGCCCCGAAAATGAAAGAAAATCGGGTAGATATGTCCCAGACAGGCGGCGATCCCGATGATCCCCAGTAAGAACGGATTGATTCCAAGAAAGTAACTGATCCAGACCGGCAACATGCCTTTCAGAATATCGCAGACCAGCACCATAGCAGCGGCGCCCCGGCCACCGATACGCAGCACGTTGGTGGCTCCGGGATTTCCTGAGCCGCTGTCACGGGGATCCGGTAATCGGAACAGGCGGCAGATCAAGACAGCACTGGAGATCGATCCCAGCAGATAGGCAGCAATAATGATCAGCAGCACCAGCGGTGTCATAGCGGCTCCTGTGGATCCGTGACGGCGTCGTCATCCGGATCAATTCGGTGTTCGTGACGTGTCACGTCTGATGACATTCTTGAGAACAGCTGTGGTATAGTGCATCAGCTTTCAGCGGCCTGGCGTGTTTTAAACGCCGGGCAGCGCTTATGTCATGAAAAGTGACAACAATGTCCCGATAATACGCACTTTTGCTCACATTGGGTATCCGACCTCTCAACAAATTAGCGATGGAACATGGATTCAGTATTTATCGAACATCTGGACGTCATTGCCTCGATTGGCGTGTACGACTGGGAACAGGAAATTAAGCAGAAGCTGGTGTTGGATCTGGAAATGGCTCACAACAACCAGCCCGCCGCGCTGGCTGACGATGTAAATCTGGCACTGGACTATGCGGCGGTCAGCCAAACCGTAACCGACTTTGTCGAACAGGGACGCTTTTTATTGGTTGAGCGCGTGGCAGAAGAAGTCGCCAGCCTGATCATGAACCGATTCAATGTGCCTTGGATTCAGGTGAAAGTGACCAAGCCGGGCGCTGTACCAAATGCGCGTGGTGTGGGTGTGGTGATTCAACGGGGACAGCGTGACTGAGGTTTATATCAGCATCGGCAGTAATCTTGACCGTGAGTACTCGGTACGCGCGGCCGTTGCTGAGCTGAAACGCCTGGGGGCTGAATTTCGGTTATCGCAGATCTTCGAAGCGGAGCCGGTGGGTTTCGACGGGCCGAGCTTTTTGAATTGTGTTGCAGCATTTAAGACCAAACTGTCGCCGGATGCATTGCAGGCACAACTGAAAACACTGGAACGCAAGTATGGCCGTTTACCGGACGCCCCTAAAAATCAGAGCCGGACGCTGGATTTGGATCTGTTGCTGTATGGCGATCTGATCCGAACGGATACGCCTGTGCTTCCCCGTGATGATATTTATAAGTTTGCATTTGTCTTGCAGCCGCTGATGGAGCTCTGTCCTGAACAGGTGATTCCCGGCGATGGCAGAACCGTGGCAGAGATCTGGCGGGAATTTGATCACCCGCAGGTGCTTCGGCCGGTTGTCATCAAGTTTTGACCCGGAATTGTCTTTGCTGCCGGAACTGACTGCGTCAGCTGCGGTCAATCCGTTGACGATCAAACACCAAAGGTCACAGACCTGAAGAAAAGAAAGGAAAACAATGAGTCATTTTGAAGCGTTCATGTTGGCATTGATCCAAGGCTTAACGGAGTTTTTACCGATCTCCAGTTCGGCACATTTGATCCTGCCGTCTCAGGTTCTCGGCTGGGCGGATCAGGGTATGGCGTTTGATGTTGCGGTCCATGTGGGGACGTTGGCGGCCGTCGTGCTGTATTTTCGTAAAGAAGTCGTCGCCTTGCTGGTGGCCTGGGGCCGTTCGCTGATTACCGGTAAATGTTGCCGGGAAGCCTCACTGGCCTGGATGATTGTACTGGCAACGATTCCGGCCTGTGTGTTCGGCTTTTTCATGGCCGACATTATTGAGCATTACCTGCGTTCAGCCTGGGTGATTGCGATCACGACGATCGTTTTTGGTCTGCTGTTGTGGTGGGTGGATCGCCGGGCACCGCAGAATATGGATGAATACGCAGCTGATCCGAAACGTTCCCTGTATATCGGTCTGGCGCAGGCTGCAGCCATGATTCCGGGCACTTCCCGCTCTGGGGCCACCATGACGGCGGCACTGTATCTGGGCTTCACCCGTGAAGCGGCAGCCAGGTTTTCGTTCCTGATGTCGATTCCAATTATCGTGCTGGCGGGGACCTATCTGGGCACCAAGCTGGTGGAAAGCCCGGCACCGATTGATCTTGGCGGTCTGGGCATCGGTGTGGCGGCCTCTTTTGTCAGTGCCTATGCCTGTATTCACGTCTTCCTGAAGCTGGTGACCCGGCTGGGTATGCTGCCGTTTGTCATTTACCGGCTGTTACTGGGCTTTGGTCTGATGGCTTTCCTGCTGAGCCAGCAGTGAATCTGATTTGACCCTTTGAGATGAAAGCCGGACATGTGCCGGCTTTTTTGTACGCGGAGATCAGGATTGGTTCATGCCATCATGAGCTGGCAAACATTCAGCAGGGGAGTCTATCTAGTGTCCCAAAACGTGTGCGGCAGCCTCGGTGCGGCGTATGGCCAGTTGTTCCTTGATGGCTGCGCCCTGATATCCGGCCTCGACAATGGGCTGGACTGCCACGGCCTGAGCCGCTGCAAAGACAGCCAGCAGCACATCTGCCTGCGGGTATGGATCGTTTTCAAAGCCTGTCCGGCCCCGGACATCTGCCCGACAGCACAGGGCCAGCTGTGTCACTCGTTCTGGTTTTCGCCAGGCATCGATCTGGTCGAAGATTTTGATGAACGTGGCCGGACGCAGCTCATCGGCTTTGTGGATCTTGGTGTGCTGGGCGCAGACCATTAAGGCGGCATCCCGGTAATGATTGGGGATCCGCAGCCGCTGGCACAGATTGCGAATCACATCCAGCCCCAGCTGGCAATGCAGTTTATGACTGGGCAGTTCCTCGACCGGTGACAAGGCTTTGCCGAGATCGTGGACTTGGGCACAAAAACGAATCACCGGATCCGTGCTGAGCAAAGACGCCTGATAAGCAACCATCAGGGTGTGCACGCCGGTATCGATTTCCGGATGCCATTTGGCTGGTTGCGGGACGCCAAACAGGGCATCAATTTCTGGCATCACCACGGCCAGCGCACCACACTGGCGCAGAACCGTCAGGAAGATATCGGGCCGGGCGGTGTTCAGGGCACGCTCCCATTCCTGCCAGACACGCTCCGGGGTCAGGGCTTCCAGCTCACCCTCGGCAACCATTTCCTGCATCAGCGACAGGGTTTCCGGTGCGACCGTAAACCCCTGCGGTGCAAAGCGGGCCGCAAATCGTGCCACACGCAAGACTCGTAAAGGATCCTCAACGAATGCCGGGGAGACATGACGTAATTGACGCTTTTCCAGATCGCGCTGGCCGTGATAGGGGTCGATCAGCGTTCCGTCGTCTGCTTCAGCGATGGCGTTGATGGTTAAATCCCGGCGCATCAGATCCTGCTCTAGGGTGACTTCCGGCGCCGCATAGCATTCAAAACCTGTGTAGCCTTTGCCAGCTTTCCGCTCCGTGCGGGCTAAGGCGTATTCTTCTTTGGATTTCGGATGCAGAAAAACGGGAAAATCACTGCCGACCTGGCTGAATCCCTGTTCCAGCATCTGCTGTGGTGTGGCGCCGACGACCACCCAGTCTTTATCTTTGACGGGCAGATTTAACAGCTTGTCCCGCACAGCGCCGCCCACAAGATATATTTCCACGATTCTCTCCTCGTCTTTGTCAGTCTTGCGTCCGAAGGGTATACAATCGGTGTCACGAACGCTAATGTATCTCAGTTATTTTACTTCATCCCGGACGAAGACATGTACACGGCATTTTTTGGCCTGACCGAAGCCCCTTTTTCAATTGTGCCCAGTGCACGCTTTCTTTTTCTCAGTGATCGTCATCGGGAAGCACTCAATCATATGCTGGCCGGACTGGCGGACGGCGGCGGTTTCGGACTGCTGACCGGTGAAGTCGGGACGGGCAAAACCACAGTGTTGCGGGCGCTGCTCTCCAAGTTAGGTGAAGACACTCAGGTGGCTGTGGTGCTGAACCCGGCGCTGTCGGCGCACGAATTGCTGGAAAGCATCTGCGATGAACTGGGATTACCGGCTTCGCCGAAAGACAGCTATAAAGCCTTGACCGACCGCTTGTATGCGCATCTCAAACAGAATGACCAGGCGGGCAAGCATACGCTGTTGTTGGTGGATGAGGCGCAGCACCTGCTGCCGGATGTGCTGGAGCAACTGCGGCTACTGACCAATCTGGAAACTGATCAGCGCAAACTGCTGAAAGTGGTGCTGGTGGGTCAGCCGGAATTGCAGCAGTTGCTGCAGCAGCCGGGTTTACGGCAACTGGCACAGCGGATCACGTCACGCTATCACCTGTTACCTCTGACAGAAACAGAAGTGGCTGCTTATGTCCGTTTCAGGCTGGAGCAGGTGGGATGCGCGCAACCTGTCTTTACGCCTGCCGCACTGAAAACGCTGGCCCGGGTGTGTCATGGCATTCCACGTCAGATCAATCTGGTGTGTGACAAAGCCATGCAGCTTGCCTGCAGGGACAGTCGTCAGCAAATCGCACCGGAGCACATCCGGCAGGCCAGTGAGCTTGCTCTGGGTTGGGCTGTCCCGCAGCCGGTGAGCGCACCAGTGGCCGGAAAGCGGCATCTGAAGTGGATCATTGCCGGATTGCTGGCGCCTGTGCTGGTGGCCAGCGGCTATTATGGTGCGGGCTGGCTGACGGAAAACAAGCTGGGCGTGGTGATTCAGGCACCGGCTGTTGTGGATCTCGAGTCCGGCGAAACGGCTCCTTCCGCGGAAGTACTTGCGGCGCGAGCGTCGGCCGAGCAGGAAAAACGCTGGCAGCAATTACTGGCGATGCAGCCGGATGAGCGGGGCGCGATGCAGCGTTTGTACCAGTTGTGGGGATATGATGTCACCCCGAATCTGGCCAATTGCCTCAGCAGTCAGCGAATCGGGCTGGTCTGTCAGGCGCGGGAAGGGGATCTGGCCGAACTGAGCCAGATTAACCGGCCTGCTGTGCTGCCGCTGACCCTTGAGGACGGCACCACCGATTACGCCGTTTTGTATGCACTGTGGCCCGGTGAAGCCGAACTGATGCTGGGTGACGAGCGGGTTCGGGTCAGCCGGGCCTGGCTTCAGGCTCGCTGGCAACAGCAATATACCCTGATGTGGCGACCCCCGATGGGCGAGAGCAGCAGTATTCGCTATGGTCAGCAGGGGTCGCGTGTCGCCTGGCTGGATCGCCAGCTCAACCGCCTTCTGGGAGAGTCCGGTGGTGTCAGCCGTCAGTTTGATCAGGATGTGCTGGAAAAACTTCGCCGGTTCCAGCGGGCACAGGGCCTGTATCCGGACGGGATTGCCGGACCGATGACCCTGATGGTGCTGGATACCGCGCTGGCCTTGCCCGGTCCGGTCCTGCATCAGCAGTATCGTACCGAAGCCGAGCCTGCACATGAGCTGGGGCCGGTCGCTTTCCTGCCGATGCCCAAGCTCACGACAGAGGCATTACCTGATCTGATTCAGACTGGTTATTCACCGTCTGGCGATGCACAGCCTGAGCGAAGAGCGTCGGACAGCACCCCGGATGATCAGTGGCCTGAACTGGCTGAAACACCTGTGGAATATGACAGCGCTCGGGACAGCAGCTGGGATCTGGATAATCTGGATCTGTCGGAGTTATCGCCAGAACTGGCCAGCCGGCTCCATCAGGCGATTTCGGCCACGGAGCAGCCCAAAGGTCAGGGACCTTCCCTGATTGATTCACAAATGCTGGAAAAATCAGCCCGGGATGAAACACAAGCCCCGGTGGACGATGGGCTGATGAGTGTTGAGCAATTACCGGTACGACTGCAAAAGCAGTTACCCGCGATTGATCTGCAAACACATATCTATTCTTCCAGCGCGAACAGCCGCTGGATTAAGGTCAATGGCCGAGAAGCTTATGAAGGGGACGAAATCGCACCGGGGTTGATTCTGGAGCAGATTGGCCCGAGAAAAGTGGTGCTGGACTTCCGAAACCAGCGCTTTGAAATGGCTGCACTGTCGCAGTGGCCTGCTGGCTAAAAATTCGAGAGGCAAAACGGACAGCAACAAAAATGGCAGCCTTGGCTGCCATTTTTCTGTGTCGGAATACGGGTTCCGTTGACGGGGGGTTATGCCCAGCCGTTGTTGCGCTTTTTGCGGCGCGGGATCAGGTGTGGCAGAACCAGACCAAACAGCAGGCCACCACCGGCAACCATACCGCCGTAAGTGAACCACTTCATCAGCAGGTCGTCCGCTTGCGTATCCAGCTTGGCGCGCAGTTCACGGATTTCAGCCTGTGTGGTCGACAGTTGTTCATTCAGGCTGGAATTTCGGTTTTCCAGATCGGTGATCTGCTCTGTGCGGCTTTCCAGAGAAGACTGAAGCGTCGCATTGCGCTCGTCACTGGATTGTTTGGCATTGGCCAGTGCTTTTTTCACTTCACTCAATTCTTTTTCAAGCTTCGGCAGGCGTTCTTTCAGGCCAACCTGATTGGAAATGAAATCACTGTTCACCCAGCCGGTACGACCACGGTCATCTAAAACCTTCGTGAAACCTGATTCTCTGTTGGTTTCCAGCACGGTGACTTTGGTGCCGGCATCGACGCTGCCTAAAATTCTGTATTGCGTACTTGGTCCGCGATGCATGTAAGTAAACAAGTCATCGGAGATGTAACGCACCTGCTGAGCGTGTACCTGAGCGACCATCAGCACGGCGACAGCGGCAAAAACTAAGCGGAAAAGTTGCTTCACTCTGGGATCCTTGAAGGAGCTTGGTTAATCGTTGGAGCACAGATACTAAAAATTTTGCGTCTTTTGCGCAAGAGAAGAGGGAGGCATAGCCTCCCTCTTTTGACCTTGTGCTACTTTTTGGCAAAGTTGACTGAAGGTTGACTGAAATCAGCCAAAAGCCGCTTGCATTACGTAGAAGAAAATGACTGACAGCAGCGCACCTGCAGGCAGGGTGATGATCCAGGATGCCACGATGTTACGGACAACGCCTAGATTCAGTGCTGCGATACCGCGGGCGAAGCCCACACCCAGAACTGCACCCACCAGTGTTTGTGTGGTGGAAATCGGCAGGCCTGTGCCCGATGCCAGCACAACGGTTGAGGCGGTTGCCAGCTGTGCAGCAAAACCACGGCTAGGCGTCAGTTCTGTAATTCCGGTACCCACGGTGGCCATCACTTTGTGGCCCATGGTCGCCAGACCGACAACGATACCGAAGCCGCCCAGCGGCAGAATCCACCAGGCAATGGTCGCTTTCTCAGCCAGCTCGCCCATATGCTCAACAGTGGAAACAACGGCAGACAGCGGACCAATCGCATTGGCGACGTCGTTTGAACCGTGAGCGAAAGCCATCGCACAGGCCGTGACGACCATCAGCAAGCTGAATACGCGCTCAACGCCCGCATAGCCATTGTTCCCGACAGATTGCTCTGCGTCTTTATAATTGCGCTGAATATAAAGATAACCGAAACCCATCACAATCAGAGACACCACGATTGAAGCCGCCCAGGCTTCCGTGTTGCTCAGATGCAGGCCTACGTGCTTCAGACCTTTCTTAATGGTCACCAGCGCGATCACCATCGCGGTGATAAACATATAAACAGGCACAAAACGTTTGGCGTTGATCAGCGGATTATCTGTATCGAAAATCAATCGCTGCGCACTGATAAAGATGACATAGGCAAAAATACCCGAGATCAGTGGCGTGACGATCCAGCTGCCCACGATGCCCTGTACTGACCCCCAGTCGACAGCTTCTGTTCCGACAGACACGCAGGCAAAACCGATGATGGCACCGATGATGGAGTGTGTGGTCGAAACCGGCCAGCCCATGTAGGAGGCTAGCAACAGCCAACAGCCAGCAGCCAGCAGTGCCGACATCATGCCGTACACCAGAATTTCAGGTTGTGCCGAATAGTAAGAGGTCTCAATCACCCCTTTCCGAATCGTTTCGGTGACTTCGCCGCCTGCCAGATAAGCACCGGCGAACTCAAAGATCATCGCGATGATGATCGCCTGTTTCACGGTCAGTGCTTTCGAGCCGACTGAGGTACCCATTGCGTTTGCGACATCGTTGGCACCGATACCAATCGCCATAAGAAAGCCAAAGAGGGCCGCCACCATGATAATCACGGTGCCATAATTAGCCAGGATTTCCATTGTAAAACCTTGTGTATTTACTCTTGCTCGTTACGAGCGGGATAGCATAATTTCAAGTCGTGAACCGACGCGTTGCGCCTGATCCGCAATACCACCAATCCACTCGAGGATTTTGTACATAAACATCACGTCGACTGGGTTGTATTGGTCTTCGACCTTGCGTAACTGCTGCCGCAGGGTGACCTGCATGCTGTCAGTATCATCTTCGATCACATCAAGTTGGTTGATCATTTCAGCAACCAACGTGACTTCGCGGCCTTTGAAACCGGTTTCCAGCAGTTCATCCAATTCGTGAATGACACGGCTGGCCTGATTTGCGGCATCAAGGCAACGTTGAACATAGGCGAGAAAGTCTGCGTAAAGGTTCTCAGGGATGTCTAACTGGCGTCCGTAGACGCGCCCTGCGATATCCTTGGCGAGGTTGGCAAGTTTATCCTGCTGGGTCAGAAGGTCCAGCATGTCAGTCCGGTCGACTGGCATGAACAGACCGCGGGGAAGCTTCAGGCGGATTTCACGTTTCAGCACATCTGCATCTTTTTCAAGCTGCGAGATTTGCTCACGGTACTGTCCGGCTTTTTCCCACTCTTTGGCGTGGCACGCTTCAAAAAACGGGACAAGCAGTTCACAACATTCATTCACACGAGTGACGTGGCGTTGCAACGGTTTGATTGGGGATTTCGCAAAGAGCCCCATAATTGTATTTACTGGCATAGCCGATCAACCTAAAGATACCTGTGATAAAGGCGAAATCTTGAGCGATGAATCTGAGCTTGTTACACGTTGGAGACTTGTTCGGGACATCAGCAATAAGCCGATGTGGCAGCAGAAAGCAGGAGGGGTGTCGCAAAACAAAAGCCTGAATGACGTCGAAGAAGCGATCATAGTCGTCACAGTTCAGGTCCTGAACTGAACGAGCGCTTCACTGCGTTACTCATCATTTATTTAGACGCACTAAACTCCATGATTCGTGCCTTGATTAGCGCTTTATCCAGCACTGAACAGAACAAATAGTCCAAAGGTCAACAGGCCCTATGGCGCGCATGTTAACGTATAACTTAGTACAGGGAAACACATTTTGTAGGGCGATTTCGGGAGATTTCCTGCTTGCTCCCGGCAGGATAAGCAAATATCCTTGGCTGGCTACCGTTTATAGGGACAATTATGGAAACCGAGATAGAACTGAAGTTTTTCGTCTCAGCGGACTTTTCGAGTCATTTATTGCGGAAAATTGCGCAAGCCAAGATTTTGCAGCAAAGCAGTAAACGACTGGGTAACATTTACTTTGACACCCCTGAGCAAATTCTTCGTCAGCATGATATCGGCCTTCGGGTGCGCCGGATTGATGATGTCTACATACAGACCCTCAAAACAGCAGGACGCGTTGTTGCCGGTCTGCACCAGCGCCCGGAGTACAATGCTGAACTCAATGGCTCTCAGCCGGACTTATCCTTACATCCTGCAGATGCCTGGCCGGAGCATTTCGACATTGCTTCTATATCCAGCCAGATCGCCCCTCTCTTTTCGACTGATTTTGAACGCCAGCAGTGGCTGATTGCCATGCCGGACGGCAGCCAGATTGAACTGGCTTTTGATCAGGGAGAAGTGCGTGCAGGCGAGCGGAGCGAGCCGATTTGCGAAGTGGAGCTGGAACTGAAATCCGGACAGACCGATGCGCTGTTTACACTGGCTCGCGATCTCTGTGATGAAGGCGGTATGCGGCTTGGAAACCTGAGCAAAGCTGCCCGCGGTTATCGCCTGGCGGCTGACTATCCCGGAGATAATGTCCATCCGTTGTCTGATGTGATGCTGCCTGGGGATGCGTCTGCGGAACGCGCCCTGATGGTCTCGCTTGAATATGCCCTGGCTCACTGGCACGACCATGAGCAGATTTATGTTGAGCGACAGCCATTAGAAGCCCTGATTGAAATTCGTCATGCCATTTCCCTGATCCGTCAGACTTTGGTGGTCTTCGGGGCCATGATTCCACGCCGGGCCAGCGCGCAGTTGCGTCAGGAACTGACATGGCTGGAAGGCGAGCTGGACTGGCTGGAAGAGGCAGGAGCGCTGGATCGCTGGCTGGCTGAAAAAGGCCACGCCCTGAAAAAACTCAATGCCCGCAAACCGCTGGTGAAAATGCTGAAAGCGCAGCACAAAGATTTGCCGGATAGCGAGGCAGTGCTGCGTTTATTCAATTCCAGCCGCTACTGTAATTTGCTGCTGAATCTCAGTAATTGGCTGTTAAGTCGTGGCTGGCAGCCATTTCTGGATGAGAAAGCACGGGACAAGCTGGCGGCGTCGGCCAAGTCGTTTGCGGATAACTCTCTGGCCAAAGCCTGGGAAGAACTCGGTGAAGCGTTCAGTGAAAAGCGTAGCCTGAGCCGGGCCGATTATTTGGATCAACAACCGCGCCTGTTACGAAATCTGGTCGGTGGTTTGTGTTTTGCGTCGCTGTATGACGCGGAGCGCCGCGAAGCATTCCGCAGTCCCTGGCTGGATATTCTGCAGGGGATGGAAGATCTGAAACAGCTGGAACCGATCCGCGTACTTCAGCCTGAATTTGACGATGAAGATGATCGGAAACAAATCGATAAATGGTTGCACCGCAAGGAAGATTCTCTGCTGCACGCCATGGATCAAAGCCGTCAGATTGGACTGACGCAACAACCTTACTGGCCTTAAGCCAACGTCGGTATGATTAATCCGGCTCTGAATCTGAACGCCCTGTCTGCGTTGTCCCGGAATCCGAGGACGATGTGGCGGGCGTTTTTTGTTGCTGTTTTTCGCGTGCCGCTCTGTCCAGTTTGCGCTCCAGCGCATCGATTCGAGTCAGTAGCTTTTGCTGGCTCTGAAGCAGTTGTTCGAAATGCTGCTGATCGGCCACGGGGGTCGCCTGTTTATGTTTACCCGGCTCAGAAATAAAAGAACTAATCAGGCCCGCGACCATACCAAACAGGCCCACACCACAGGTAATAATGACCGCTGCCAGTAATTTCCCCAGCGTGGTTACCGGATAATGATCGCCGTAACCCACGGTTGAAATCGTCACAAAAACCCACCACAGCGCATCATCCGCACTGTGAATATTTGCCGCCGGATCTTTACTTTCAATGATAAGGATCAAGGAGGAGCCGACGGTAACCAGTACAGTGAGCAGCAACACAATGGTGGCGATCGTCGCTTCCCGGCGGTAGGTGAGTACATGCTGCAGCACCTGCTGACCGGATCGGAGCAACCGGATCACCCGGAAGATCTGAACGACTCGCATAAACCGTAATGGCTCAATAATGGGGATGCTGGCCAGATAATCCGGCCAGTGGGTTTTCAGGAAGGCGCGCTTGTCCTGACTCCGAATCAGATCCGCTGTCAGCTGTAGCCAGAACACCAGACAGATCAGGGTATCGATGGTGATAAAAAGCGAATAAACCCGGTCGTCGCGTGGGATAAAGAACAAACTGGTGACCAGCGCCAGCGAGATAAACGAAAGCACGAGTGCAACCAGACTCATCGGGTTTAGTTCATGTTTGACACCGTCGATATTTTTCATCATTCCATTTTAGTTATTCATGACAGGCATATAAGATACAAAATTACTGCGAGCTCTCTGAATTTACTGGTGTTACTCAGGAAAATGCAAGTGTGTTGTTGCGTGTGAATGCACACTTTCGGGTACCGTTGCAGTGCAGAGACTGTGCCATCGCAGCAGACTCCAGGCGTTCGAGGATCGAACTGCTGACTCAGACAAAGGGGATTCATCCATGATGGTCGAAATGACGTTTAAACCTTGGGAGCGCGGAGTGAGTAATCTCCGGCTGGTCCCCAAGCTGGTCTTGCTGATGGTGTTCAGTACGGTGTTATTGATTGGTAAGCAATTGTGGGATGCCCGTACCTTTTATCATGCCGTGGTTGATATTCAGCAGGCGCAAGCCAGAGAGCAAGCGATCAGTCAGGCCGAGATGTATCGGTCTTTGCTGACTCAGGGTGAATCCGGTGTTCGTCTGATGCAGTCTGCACTGGCGTCACAGCAGGTACAGGACGGTGCTTATCTGTATCTGATTCAAACAGAAAATGGACAGGTTTTGGGTCACCCCGCGGCGCAGCGTCTGAATGATTTATCGGCGGCCACGCAAACCGATCAGCAACTTGGGCAGGTTTTGAAATCATTGTCGTCTGCTCAGGCATTCATTCTGGGCGACAACCAGCGGTTTGAATACGCTGTGCCGCTGGACGGCAACAGTAGCTGGGTGCTGGTGGCGTCACAATCCGGCGCGGAAGCCGACAATTATTATCAGGCTTATCTGGTGCAGATGGCCTGGCAAACCGCCGGGATGATCGTGGCTTTCATGGTGCTGCTTCTGGGCGCTGCCAGTCTGATGCTGCGTCAGACCAATTATCTGGCCGATGCGATTCAGCGCATGGCCAACCGGGACTTTTCTCAACCTGTCGTGATGCACTGCCGCGACGAATACGGCGATCTGGCCCGTGAGCTGGAACGCACCCGGTTGCAACTGAGCGATGTTATCCGGAATCAGCGTAGCGCCTCCACAGAGCTGGCTGAGCTGGCCGATATCATGTCGCTGAGTATGCAGGAAACCAAAGCGTCGGCGCAGGAAGAATTCCACGAGATCGATCAACTGGCGTCTGCAATGGGTGAAATGACGTCGACGGTTCAAACGGTGGCTGAAAATGCCCGTGAAGCGTCCGGTGCCACCGAAGGAACTGCGGCGCAGGCGCATCAGGGACAAGAGTTCGTCGCGAAAACCATCACCACAATTCATCAGTTATCGACCGATATCCGGGCTTCGGCTGAAGTTGTCAGTCAGGTGGAAAGCCGGGTGGAGCAAATTGGCTCGGTGATTGTGACCATTCAGGGTATCTCCGAACAAACCAATCTGCTGGCACTGAATGCGGCAATTGAAGCGGCCCGTGCCGGTGATGCCGGTCGGGGATTTGCTGTGGTTGCAGATGAGGTCCGCAATCTGGCCCAGCGAACTCAGACAGCAACGGTGGAAATTCAGGACATGATTGGCCAGTTGCAGGGGAGTGCCAAGCAGGCGGTCAGCCTGATGGAACAAAGTGTGGTTGAAGCGGCGGAAGGCGTGGATCTGGTCACCAGCGCGGGTGGCGAGCTTGATAAGATTGTCGAGCAGGTTCAGCGGATTAATGACATGAACTTCCAGATCGCGTCAGCATCGGAGCAGCAAAGTACAGTCGCGGAAGAAATGAACCAGAACCTGAACAATGTCAGGGAACTGGTGGAGGCGTCTGTTGTGGTCGTGACGGAGCTGACGGAAACGGCTGACACCATGAAAGGCCACGCTGCCGATCTGGAGCAGAAAATACAGGCCTTCAGCGTCTGATTCATCTCAAATTGACACGGTAGACACAACGCCCGCCTTTTGGTGGGCGTTGTTGTCCTGATCCGTTATCTTATACCAATCGCAGTCAATCACTGGTCATCCTAGCTTGTTCAAATGTTCGATCACTGTGTTAGATTTTTTGATTGTAGAATAACTACTTATCTAAAAAAATCTGCCTTGTTCTCAAACATTTCCCCTGCGCTATTTCTGACAATTGACTGACTTTGATTGGTATTATTGGCGCTGCCTGGCACTTCTGACGACCGGGCAACACAGCGATGTTGGGTGGACAGCCCCTATGAATTGCCAAGGAACCGATATGACACATGCACTGCTGAAACATGCCGCCGAACGCGCTCTGGAAACGTTGCAAAACACCCATCCGGAGCATTTAGAACAATGGCCGTCATCTTTACAGGACGAGCTTGTTCAGGTGCTGGGATACAGCGATTTTATTCAGGACTCCCTGGTTCAGGATGCGGCTCTGCTGCCCTGGCTGGCAACGCAACTGAATGAGCATGAGCGTGGAGCCCTGTATCGCAGTGAGCTGAAAACATGGCTGTCCACAGTGACGGATGAAGCAGCGTTCATGCGCGTGCTGCGGTCGTTCCGGCGCCGCGAAATGGTGTGGATTGCCTGGCGGGATTTCACCGGCCGGGCCACGCTGTCGCAAAGCCTCTCTCATTTGTCATTACTGGCTGAAGCCCTGATCATGGAAGCCTATCACTGGCTGTACGCGCAATGCTGTGCGGAATATGGCACGCCATGTAATGCCGAGGGTGAGCCTCAGCCAATGCTGATCCTGGGGATGGGGAAACTCGGCGGCGGCGAGCTGAATTTCTCTTCTGACATCGATTTAATTTTTACCTATCCGGAAAACGGGGAAACTCAGGGCGGACGCCGTAGTCTGGCCAATGCGCAGTTCTTTACCCGGCTGGGACAGCGGCTGATCAAAGCACTGGATCAGCAAACCGTGGATGGATTTTGCTACCGGGTGGACATGCGTCTGCGTCCGTTTGGGGACAGTGGTCCCTTAGTCATGAGCTACGCTGCGCTGGAAGATTATTATCAGGAGCAGGGCCGGGACTGGGAACGTTACGCCATGATTAAAGCCAAAGTCATGGGGGATGAAAGTGCCGGGCATTATCAGGCACTGCGCCAGATGCTGCGGCCTTTCGTGTTTCGCCGTTACATTGATTTCAGTGCGATACAGTCGTTGCGCCGGATGAAATCCATGATCAGCTCGGAAGTCCGCCGCCGGGGCCTGACCCATAACATCAAGCTGGGGGCGGGTGGCATCCGTGAAGTCGAGTTCATTGCACAATCCTTCCAGCTGATTCGGGGGGGCCGCGAGCCCAGTCTGCGTCAGCGTGGCTTGCAGCCAACGCTGGATGCGGTGAATACACTGGGACTATTGCCGTCGTCGCAGGTCGCGCAGCTTCATGATGGTTATGCTTTCCTGCGCCGGCTGGAAAATCTGTTGCAGGCGCTGAGTGATAAGCAAACGCAAACGCTGCCGGATACTGCACTGGATCAGATTCGCCTTGCCAAGGCGATGGGTTATGAAGACTGGGCCGCGCTGTCTGCGGCGGTGAATCAGCATATGTCTGCGATTCATCAGGTGTTTGAGGACATTATCGGTGCCGATGACGAAGACACGCATGACACCGCCGCACAATCTTATCAGGAACTCTGGACGCTGATTGACGATAATGAAATGCTGGCATCGATTCTGACCGATGTTGGTGCGCCCGCCACAGACATTCAGATCACAGTGCTGGGCCGGATACGCGATGAGCTGGCGAAACGGACAATTGGCCCGCGTGGACGGGAAGTCCTGGCCCGGCTGATGCCGGAAGTGTTCTCCCGGATCGTCACCCGGGAAGATGCCGCGTTGGTGCTGGAACGCGTCGGGCGTCTGATTGTTCGTATTGCCACGCGGACCACCTACCTTGAGTTGCTGAGTGAGCATCCGGGGGCGCTGGATCATCTGGTCCGGTTGTGTGCCGCCAGTTCTATGGTTGCCGAACAGCTGGCGCAGTATCCGATCCTGCTCGATGAACTGCTGGATCCGCAACATCTGTATCATCCGGTGCCGCTGGATCAGTATCAGGCCGAATTACAGGAATATCTTGCCCGGATCCCGGAAGAAGATATGGAACAGCAGATGGAAGCCATCCGCCAGTTCAAACAGGCCCAGTTGCTGCGCATCGCCGCGGCAGATATTGCCGGTGTGCTGCCTTTGATGAAGGTCAGCGATCATCTGACCTATCTGGCAGAAGCCATTATCGGTGCCGTGGTCAAACAGGCCTGGCATCAGATGGTGGCCAAGTATGGCGAGCCGTCGCATCTGGCGGAGCGGAACAGTACCGGATTCGGGGTCATTGGCTACGGAAAACTCGGCGGGATTGAGCTGGGCTACGGATCTGATCTTGATCTGGTGTTTTTGCATGACTGCCCGGCAGACGTGTACACCACGGGCGATAAAAGTATTGATGGCCGACAGTTTTATCTGCGCCTGACTCAGCGGATTGTGCATCTGTTCTCGACCCGCACGGCGTCTGGGGTGCTGTATGAAGTCGATGTGCGGCTGCGTCCTTCCGGAGCTTCGGGCTTGCTGGTCAGCCCGCTGGATGCCTTTGCAGATTATCAGGCGAAAGAGGCCTGGACCTGGGAGCATCAGGCACTGGTCCGTGCCCGGATGGTCTATGGTGATGCCGTGCTCCGGCCCGGCTTTGATCAGGTGCGGGCTGCGATCCTGTCGCAAACCCGCGATCCCGAGACCTTGCGTCAGGCTGTGGTAGAAATGCGGGAGAAAATGCGCCAGCACCTGGGGCAGAAAAAGGCCGGTCAGTTTGGCCTGAAGCAGGATCCGGGCGGGATCACTGACATTGAATTTATGGCGCAGTATCTGGTACTGCGCCATTGTGCGCGCCAGCCGAAACTGTCGCGCTGGTCTGACAATATTCGTCTGTTCGAAACCATGGCAGCCAGTGGCGTGCTGGAAGAAGCACAGGCGATGGCACTGATTCAGGCCTATTGTACGCTGCGCGATGAAATTCACCGTCTGAATCTGCTGGGTCAGGATGCCTATGTGGACGAGCAGGCTTTTTCGGCCGAGCGTGATGTGGTGACGCATCTGTGGCAGCAAATCTTCGAGATCGAAGTTGACTGTTAACTCGGTGCCAGCGGCATGCCCCCAAGTGTATGCCGTCCCGGCTTTTATGATAAGATTCTGCTGTTTTTACCGTTCCGGAGAGAAGAATGAAACTGACACTGCCTGATTATGACCATGCCAGTGTGCTGGTTGTGGGTGATGTGATGCTAGATCGCTACTGGACTGGCCCGACAGGACGCATTTCACCGGAAGCGCCTGTGCCTGTTGTGAAAGTAGACCAGATTGAAGAACGCCCGGGCGGTGCAGCCAACGTGGCAATGAACATTGCGGCTTTGGGCGGCCATGCGCGCCTGGTTGGTCTGACCGGAATTGACGATGCGGCCCGAGCGCTGAATGAAAAGCTGGCGTCGCTGAAAGTCCGTTGTGATTTTGTCTCCCTGCCGGATTATCCAACGATCACGAAACTGCGTGTGATGAGCCGGGGCCAGCAACTGATCCGTCTGGATTTTGAAGAAGGATTCCATGATGTCGACGTCGATTTGATTCTGCCGCGTCTGGAGCAGTCGCTGCCGAATGTCAAAGCGATGATCCTGTCTGATTATGCCAAAGGTGCACTGGAACACGTGCGTGCGATGATCGAACTGGGTCGTCGGCACGGCGTTGCAGTCTTGATTGATCCGAAAGGGACGGATTTTGAGCGTTACCGTGGTGCGACCATGCTGACGCCGAACCTGTCTGAATTCGAAGCGGTGGCAGGCAAAGCGAAAACCGATGAAGAACTGGTTGAGAAAGGCCTGGCGCTGATAGACCAGTTTGAACTGGAAGCCTTACTGGTGACTCGCAGTGAGCATGGCATGACGCTGTTGCAAAAAGGCCAGGAGCCATTGCACATGCCGACTCAGGCGAAAGAAGTCTATGACGTGACAGGTGCGGGCGATACGGTGATTTCGGTGCTGGCTGCTTCTCTGGCTGCCGGGAAATCCCTGTCTGATGCCTGCAAACTGGCGAATGCTGCGGCTGGCGTTGTGGTTGGGAAGCTGGGAACTTCGACCCTGTCGACGATCGAGCTGACCAATGCCGTCCACGGCAGTCAGGACAGTGGCTTTGGCGTGATGGCGGAAAGCCAGCTCAAACAAGCGGTTCTGGCAGCAAAAGCCCGTGGTGAGAAAGTCGTGATGACCAACGGGTGTTTCGACATTCTGCATGCCGGTCATGTGGCCTATCTGACGGAAGCGGCGAAACTGGGCGATCGCCTGATTGTTGCCGTGAACTCCGACCGTTCCGTGCGTGGCCTGAAAGGGCCGGGGCGTCCGGTCAATCCGGAAGATCGCCGTATGGCGGTACTTGCCGGACTGGGCGCAGTGGACTGGGTGGTTCCTTTTGCTGAAGAGACCCCACAGCGGTTGATCAGCGAAATTCTGCCGGATTTACTGGTGAAGGGCGGTGACTACAAGCCAGAGCAGATTGCGGGCGGCAAGGAAGTGATTGCCAATGGCGGGGAAGTGCGTGTGCTGAATTTTGAAGACGGCTGCTCTACTACCGAAATCATTGAAGCCATTCGTGGCGGCAAAGGTTAAGACACCTGCCCGGTTGGCCGCCATCGTGTGGCTGACCGGGCTTTGATCAGATCGGCTCAGGTGCTGTCACCTGGGATTGATTTTCCTCCGACGATCTCGCCTGTTTTTACAGGACTTCTGCTGTGTGATGCAGGTTTTATACATCTAGCACACCATTGTAGCGCCTAATCGCACGATATTTTGATGCGTTCATATCGCTCCCTGTTGAATCAACAGAGAGATTGACTGCTTATCCTCATGCGCTGAATCGATTTCTATTTTGTTAAGATTATCTCTATTTTTTTATTTTGATTACTTTTGATTTCAAAAAACATTGATTCCGTGTCGCTTTTTTCACTTTTCTTCGTGTTTTCATTGATGTGATTCGATGGGGTGACTACTCTCCAACATCTTCAATTTACATTTATCAATCATTCAATCAAATTGAAGGTGAGTCAAAACCCTCTTTAAATTGATTTTCGGCACTGCCATCAATCAATATCAAATTATGCCAATCAATAATCATATGAAAACGCAACTGAAAAAAATTGAACCGATAGACATCAAAGAAGTCGCAAACCTCCATTTAAGATCATGGTTACTGGCATATAAAGCGCTTCTACCGAAGGCAATGTTGGATCATCTGACGGTCGAAAAGAAGATTCAGTCTTGGGAGTCAATTCTTGATAATAATCAGATCCATGCAATAGCTTCTGTTACAGAAGGAAAAATTTCTGGCTTTGTTTGTTTTGGTATGAGCAGAGATAGCGATAAGAATCGAGAAGAGGGTGAGTTAATTGCGATTTATATTGATCCACTTTTTCTTCGGCAGGGAATCGGGTCTATTTTAATCGATCATGTGAAGCATGAAATGCGCAGTTTAGGCTATAGAAGCATTTCTTTATGGGTTCTGAAAGGGAATATATCTGCAAAGTTGTTTTATCATCAGCATGGATTCAACTGTGTTCATACCTCAAGAGAATTAACTTTCTGGGGACATGAAATCAGCGAGTTTAGAATGAAGGTTACGATCTAGATTGGTATATTCTGGCGTAATGCATTAGCCATGGGGTAAAGCGTACGCTGAAGTGAAATAAGCGGCGGACTCATCAATTCAAGAAGCATGTATCACGAACAGTGCCACGATGTCGATATGGAACTCGAGGTGATTGCGTTTGCTTAAAGCTGGTTCTTTGACAATCAATCTTTCCGGATGAAAGATCTGCTCGCAGAACCAGCTTTTATGTCTCACCTGTTTATCCTGAACTCAGGTGACTTATTTCTTCTTCGCTGGGATCAGGCCCTGGTTGACATCCAGCACATCCTGCTCGTTCAGAGAGCCCACCGCTTGTCTCAGCTGTAGCTGGCTGAGAATGTATTCATAACGCGCATTCGCCAGCTGGCGGTTGGCATCATACAGACGACGGGTTGCATCCAGCACATCGACAATGGTCCGGGTGCCGACATCAAAACCAGCTTCAGTCGCTTCCAGTGCGGAACGTGCAGAAATCACGGACTGCTCGTAGGCTTTCAGTGCACCGATGGACGCATTGATGTTGTTATAAAAGGCACGGACATTTTTCACCACACCCCGATACGTTTCTTCCAGAGACTCGCTGGCGGAAACATAAGCGTATTGAGCCTGTTTCACTTCAGAAGTTACGCGACCCCCGGTATAGACCGGCAATTTGAGGTTGATACCGGCTGAAATCGTCCCTTCATCACTGCTCTGGCCTTGCTGCATATCGTTGTACTGATAACCCGCATCAAAGCTCAGTGTTGGCAGGTGACCGGTCTCCGCCAGTGAGATTCTGTCACGGGAGATGTCTTGTGAAATGCGTTGGCTGAGGAGTGACAGGTTTTCACTTTCAGCATTTTCCAGCAAGGTTCTGACCTGATTTTTCGGGCTGCTGGCAGAAAAACGTTTTGTATCCAGCACGGCCAGATCTTTATGCGCCTGACCCGTAATTTCACGCAGGTTCTCGTAGCTGTTGGTCAGTGCGTTTTCTTTCAGAATTTCATCAGCCAGCACGCTGTCGTACTGCGCTTGTGCATCATGGACATCAGTAATGGCAGACAGGCCGACTTCAAAGCGCTGTTTGGTTTGCTCTAACTGGCGACCCACGGCGGCTTTTTCTGCCCGCACGAACTCCAGATCATCCATTGCGCGCAGGACAGAGAAATAGGCGTTCGCGACCCGAAGGATCAGATCCTGCTGAGCAACCGCGTAGCTGGCGTCGCTCTGACGAGCCAGTTTTTCACTGATATCCAGATTCACCCAGCTGGCACGGTCGTATAGCGATTGGCTCAGCGTCAGGCCACCGGTGAAGCCTTCGTCATCATAATCCAGACGGCTGGCTTGCAGTCCCGCACTCAGATTGATTTGAGGCAACAGATTACTGCGGGATGAATTAATCGCTTCGAAAGCGGTATCTTTATCAGCCGCGGCCCGGAGCAGCTGAGGGTCGTTTTGTTTGGCTTGTTCGTAGATATCGGCAAGATCGTCGGCAAAAGCAAATGGGGTAAGACCGCCCAAAGCTAGACCGAGATAAAGCGGAAGCAATTTTTTCATGAATGCTTTTCCTGAGTCCTGACAAATTATGTGCAACGTTCAGTTTACCTGATGATACCTTGCTTGAAACTGATCAATTGTGATTTTTTTGCGCAATTTTAACCTGATCGGCTGCTTTTACTTGATTGTAATTGCAAACTTTTTGTACAGATGTCGAAATGATAGCGAATATTTAACATCATAGCCCAGCAAAATTTCACATCTATCTTTTCCTGTTTAACATTTGATTCATGCCACCAATCAGCATGATTGAGCGTGGTAATGAAAAATTACTGCAACATTTATCAAAAAAGTTGAGTTTACCCATTGCCACATTGTGGGGATGAATGGAAGAATGGTGCATTGCTCAAAGAGCTTCAGACCAGTCATTCGGGTGTCTGCAAGGAGAGGAAAGATGACTGAACCACAATCGGATTTGGCGGGAACGTTTGGACAGAGTGATGTCGAAGTGACTGCTGAAACGGTGCTTTATCAGGGATTTTTTCGTTTAAAAGCGTTTCAGTTTCGCCATCGCCTGTTTGCTGGTGGCTGGAGCCCGTCCCTGAACCGGGAAATGCTGGACCGCGGTCATGCCGCAGCGTTGCTGCCTTATGATCCGGTGCGGGATGAAGTGGTCCTGATTGAGCAGTTTCGGATTGGTGCGCTGGCCGGCGACTGCCAGCCCTGGCAGCTGGAGATCGTTGCCGGCATGATTGAACCGGGCGAGACGGCGGAAGCCGTGGTCAGCCGCGAGGCGGTTGAAGAAGCGGGGGTGACGGTGGACCAAATGACCTTCATCACCCGGTACTTGTCCAGCTCGGGTGGCTGCTCAGAAACGCTGAGTGTGTATGCCGGTTGTGTTGACGGTCGGCTGGCTCAGGGCATTCACGGTCTTGAAGATGAAGGCGAGGATATTCGTGTCCACGTCGTCAGTCGTGAACAAGCCTATGCGTGGGTGGTGTCTGGTAAAATAGAAAATGCAGCCAGCATCATTGCGCTACAATGGTTGCAGCTACACTATCAGCAATTACAGGCTAAATGGGGTAAGGAAGGGTTGTGAACAACAGAAGGTACACCGTCGATCTCGCAGGTATCATGCGTTTATATGAAACCAATTATGCGAAGTTGCTTCCATTGCTGCCAAAAAGTGAAGTGGTGGGGGATGAGTGTGCCTATCAGGTTGGCAACCATGACTATAAGCTTCGTATTCTGGAATCAACCCGCTACACCACGCTGATTCAGCTGCAAATGGAGACCGATACCGGCTTACCGGAATACCTGATCCCGACCTTCAAAGTACGTTTGTACCATGATGCCAGGGTGGCAGAAGTGTGTTCCATTCAGCAGATTTCGCGTTTGAAGCCAAGGTATGATTACCCCAATATGCGGATGCACCAGAAAGATGAAAAACATCAGGTCAATCGCTTTTTGGGAGATTGGCTGGCTTACTGCCTGAAGAACGGTCTCAGTAAGCAATCGGTTTATTAACGACTTCATTCAACAAGGTTTTGACGTTTTGCAGACCTACTCTCTGCCGCAAAAAAATTCAGATAGTGTGCTGTTACTTCAGCTGACCGATACTCATTTATTTTCGGATGAGACGGGCAGTCTGCTGGGAGTTGCAACCAGAGACAGCTTCCATGCCGTACTTGAAGAGGTGGCGGCCCAGTCACGTCCGTTTGATGCAATCATCGCAACCGGCGATATTTCACAGGATCATACGCCGGAATCCTATCAGCGCTTTGCAGATGGGATCCAACGCTGGACGCAGCCGTGTTTCTGGTTGCCGGGTAATCACGATGATCAGCCGAGCATGAAAACTGTGCTGCCTTCACCACAGATCAAATCTTGTGATCAGGTGCTGGCAGGCGAACACTGGCAGGTGATTTTGCTGGACAGCCAAGTCGTCGGGGTGCCGCACGGGGAACTCAGTCCGGTGCAGCTGGACATGCTGGATCAGGCGCTGTCTGGTGAACCGGACCGTCATGCGCTGGTGCTACTGCACCATCATCCGTTACCGGCCGGCAGCCGCTGGTTGGATCAGCATCAGTTGAAAAACAATGATGCGTTCTGGCAAGTCGTGTCCCGCTATCCACAGGTCAAAGCCGTGTTGTGCGGTCATATTCATCAGGAACTGGATGTGCTGCATCAGGGTGTTCGCGTTCTGGCAACGCCATCGACCTGTATTCAGTTTAAACCGGACTCTCAGGATTTCGCGCTGGATAAGTGCAACCCGGGCTGGCGCTGGTTATCGCTTCTGCCGGACGGTGCCATCGAGACTCAGGTTGAGCGCGTGTGTCGCCGGACGTTTTCACCTCAGTTTGATGCGGCAGGTTACTGATGAAATCACTGCTGCTCTATCTTCACGGTTTTAACAGTTCCCCCAAGTCCCTGAAAGCCCAGCAAATGGCAGCGTACTGCCAGTTGGAACGCCCGGACATCAGAGTCGAAATCCCGCAACTGCCTTGTTATCCGGCGCAGGTGGCTGATTTCATTGATGCACTGGTCACTCAACTGAAATCCACCCATCACATCGGGCTGGTGGGCAGCTCGCTCGGGGGCTATCTGGCCACCTGGCTGAGCCAGCGTCATCAGTTGCCGGCAGTGCTTGTGAATCCTGCGGTCCGGCCGTTTGAATTACTGATGGATTATCTGGGGGAGCAGGTGAACCCATATACGGGGGAAACCTATGTTCTGATGCCGCATCATATGGATGAACTGAAAGCACTGGACATTGCCGGATTGAATCATCCTGAACTGCTGTGGCTTTTGCAGCAGGAAGGGGATGAAGTGCTGGACTACCGTCAGGCGGTTGAAAAATACGCAGCCTGTCTGAAGATGGTAGAACCGGAAGGGGATCACAGTTTCATCGGATTTAATCGTTATCCCGCCGATATTGTCCGCTTTTTAGGTTTATAACTGTTTTTCAGTGTGTGCTTCGGCACACTTTGTTTATCTGGTCTCAGCGAGCCTCAGCTTGACATCAAGGCTGAGGTTACTGACTATTGTGGCAACATTTTCTCGTAACTTTCCGAATCTATGACAGACCAAAGCTATAACGCCGGAGCCATTGAGGTTCTGAACGGCCTTGAGCCGGTTCGCCGTCGTCCCGGCATGTACACCGATACGGCACGGCCTAACCACCTGGGTCAGGAAGTGATCGACAACAGTGTCGATGAAGCCCTGGCTGGCCATGCCAGGAAAGTCGAAGTCATCCTGCACGCAGATCAGTCACTGGAAGTGATTGATGACGGGCGGGGGATGCCGGTCGATATTCACCCTGAAGAAGGGGTTTCCGGGGTTGAACTGATCCTGTGTAAACTGCATGCCGGCGGTAAATTCTCCAATAAAAACTACCAGTTTTCCGGGGGTCTGCACGGGGTCGGTATCTCCGTGGTGAACGCCCTGTCGAAGCGGGTGGAAGTCACCGTGAAACGTGACGGCCAGGTTTATCAGATTGCTTTTGAGCATGGCGATAAAGTCAGCGAGCTGGAGGTGATTGACACCTGCGGCCGTCGCGCCAAAGGCACCCGTGTGCATTTCTGGCCGGATGGTCAGTACTTTGACAGCCCGAAATTCTCGCTCAGCCGCCTGAAAAGCGTGCTGAAAGCCAAAGCTGTCCTTTGTCCCGGGCTTGAAATCGTCTTCACAGACAAAAACACCGATGAAACACTGCGCTGGTGCTACGAAGATGGCCTGAACGATTATTTGTATGAAGGCGTCAAAGATTATCCGCTGGTGCCTGAAGCTCCCTTTACCGGTGTGTTTTCCGGTCAGACGGAAGCGGCAGACTGGGCGGTGGTGTGGCTGCCGGAAGGCGGTGAGCTCATCACTGAAAGCTACGTGAACCTGATCCCAACGGCGCAGGGCGGTACCCACGTGAACGGCTTACGTCAGGGTCTGCTTGATGCCATGCGTGAATTCTGCGAATTCCGGAGCCTGCTGCCGCGTGGCGTGAAGCTGACGGCTGAGGATATCTGGGAACGCTGTGCTTACGTGCTGTCGGTGAAAATGCAGGATCCGCAGTTTGCCGGTCAGACCAAAGAACGCCTGTCGTCGCGTCAGTGCGCGGCCTTTGTTTCGGGTGTGGTGAAAGATGCCTTCAGCCTGTGGTTGAATGAGCGTCCGCAAATTGCCGAGCAACTGGCGGAAATCTGTATTGCGAACGCCCATCGCCGGATGCGTGCCAGCAAAAAAGTGGTGCGGAAGAAAGTCACCAGCGGCCCGGCACTGCCCGGCAAACTGGCAGACTGTTCGCAGCAGGACCTCAGCAGAACCGAACTCTTCCTGGTCGAGGGTGACTCGGCAGGCGGCTCGGCCAAGCAAGCCCGTGACCGTGATTTTCAGGCTATCATGCCGCTGCGCGGTAAGATCCTGAATACCTGGGAAGTGTCTGCCGATCAGGTGCTGGCTTCTCAGGAAGTGCATGATATTTCGGTTGCGCTGGGCATTGACCCGGACAGCGACGATCTCAGCGGCCTGCGTTACGGTAAAATCTGCGTTCTGGCCGATGCGGACTCCGATGGTCTGCACATTGCCACCCTGCTGTGCGCCTTGTTCATGAAGCACTTCGAATCGCTGGTCCGTGCCGGACATGTCTACATTGCAATGCCGCCGCTGTACCGGATCGATTTGGGGAAAGAGGTGTATTACGCCCTCGATGAAGCCGAGAAAGAAGGCATTCTGGATCGTCTCAGCAACAAGCGCGGCAAAGTGAATGTGCAGCGCTTTAAAGGTTTGGGCGAGATGAACCCGATGCAGTTGCGTGAAACCACCATGGATCCGAATACCCGGCGTCTGGTTCAGCTCACCATTGATGATGATGAGCAGACCACCCAGATGATGGATATGCTGCTGTGTAAGAAGCGTTCAGAAGACCGCCGTAGCTGGCTGCAGAGCAAAGGTGATCTGGCCGACGTAGAAGTCTGAGCCTCGCCCATTCAAGATTGATCTCTGCCGGGCGATCCCGGCAGAGCAAAGACACGGATTTTAGCCACCATGACTGATGTCTCAATGGAAGGTATCGAACAGCTCCCGCTGCGTAAGTTTACGGAAGATGCCTATCTGAATTACTCCATGTACGTAATCATGGACCGGGCCCTGCCATTTATTGGTGACGGCCTGAAACCGGTTCAGCGCCGGATTATTTACGCGATGTCAGAGCTGGGCCTGAGTGCCACAGCCAAGTATAAAAAATCGGCCCGGACCGTGGGTGACGTGCTGGGTAAATACCACCCGCATGGCGACTCGGCCTGTTATGAAGCCATGGTTCTGATGGCGCAGCCGTTTTCTTACCGCTATCCGCTGGTCGATGGTCAGGGGAACTGGGGTGCGCCGGATGATCCGAAATCGTTCGCAGCGATGCGTTATACCGAATCGCGCCTGTCCCGATTCTCTGAAGTGCTGCTCAGTGAGCTGGGTCAGGGTACTGTGGAGTGGGGGCCGAACTTCGATGGCACCATGAAAGAGCCCCTGACGTTGCCTGCACGTCTGCCGCATATTCTGCTCAATGGTGTGACGGGGATTGCTGTGGGCATGGCGACGGACATTCCGCCGCATAATGCCCGTGAAGTGGCCGATGCTGTGGTGCATCTGATTGAAAATCCACAGGCTGAGCTGGATGATCTGATGGGCTTTGTGAAAGGTCCGGATTATCCGACAGAAGCTGAGATCACATCCGCCAAAGATGATCTGAAAAAGATCTACCGCACCGGGAAAGGCAGCGTGAAAATGCGTGCCGTGTGGAGCAAAGACAATGGTGAAATCATCATTACTGCGCTGCCACATCAGGTGTCCGGTTCGAAATTGCTGGAACAGATCGCCGGACTGATGCGGGCCAAGAAACTGCCGCTGGTCGATGACCTGCGGGATGAGTCGGATCATGAGAACCCGACCCGAATCGTCATTGTGCCGAAATCAAACCGGGTGGATTGTGAACAGCTGATGGCGCATCTGTTTGCGTCTACGGATCTGGAAAAAAGCTACCGTGTGAACCTGAACATGCTGGGGCTGGATGGTCGTCCGCAGGTGAAAGGTCTGGTGACCATTCTGTCTGAATGGCTGACGTTCCGTCGCGACACGGTTCGCCGTCGTCTGCAGCATCGTCTGGACAAAGTGCTGGCCCGTCTGCACATTCTGGAAGGTTTGCTGGTGGCCTATCTCAACATTGATGAAGTGATTGAGATTATCCGCACCGAGGACGAGCCGAAAGCCGTACTGATGAGCCGTTTTGGTCTGAGTGCGACCCAGGCGGAAGCGATTCTTGAGATCAAATTACGCCAGTTAGCCAAACTGGAAGAAATCAAGATTCGCGGCGAACAGGATGAGCTGAACAAAGAGCGTGAGAAGCTGGAGCAACTGCTGGGCTCCGAGCGCCGGATGAACACGCTGCTGAAGAAAGAAATTCTGGCGGATGCCGAGAAATACGGGGACGAGCGTCGCTCACCACTGGTAGAGCGTGCAGAAGCCAAAGCCATGACAGAACGCGAACTGATCCCAAGTGAAGCGATTACTGTCGTGCTGTCTGACAAAGGCTGGATCCGTCATGCCAAAGGGCATGAAGTGGATCCGAGCAGCCTGAACTACAAGTCTGGCGACAGTTATCTGAGCCATGCACGGGGCAAGAGCAATCAGCCTGCGGTCTTCATTGGCAGCGATGGGCGCAGCTATGCGCTGGAGTCGCATACACTGCCATCGGCCCGGAGCCAGGGTGAACCGATCACCGGACGCCTGAATATCACTGCAGGCAGCAGTGTTCGTCAGGTGTTGATGTCAGAAGAAGAGCAATACTGGCTGATGGCGTCGGATGCGGGTTATGGTTTCGTCTGCAAAGGCAGCGACATGATTTCCAAAAATCGTAACGGTAAAGCCCTGCTGACCGTACCTGCGGAATGCGAAGTGATGCCGCCGCAGCCGATTACGGATCTGAAACATGATCTGGTGCTGGCGATCACCAATGAAGGTCGGATGCTGATCTTCCCGATTCAGGATCTGCCGCAGTTGGGTAAAGGGAAAGGAAACAAGATTATCAATATTCCTTCCGCTCGTGCCAAAGCAAGGGAAGAGTTCCTGTCGCACCTGCTGGTGCTGCCTGCGGGCTGTGAGCTGACGCTGTATGCCGGGAAGCGCAAGCTGGGGCTGAAGCCAGCCGATCTGGAGAACTTCTACGGTGAGCGCGGTCGCCGTGGCGCCATGCTGCCACGTGGTCTGCAGCGTGTGACCAGCTATGAGATGGCACGACCGGCCCAGGACAGCGACGACAGTTGATCGCTTCAGTCACATCCATTGAACAGGCCTCAAATTTGAGGCCTGTTTTGTTTTTCGGGGTGTTTGAACTGGTGTCAGAATCGGATAAAAAAGCGGTTTTTTGGGTGTAATTTCCTATTGACTGAGTATACTAGCGCACGCTTGTACGCTGAGGAGAGTTTGATGATTGCTGTATTTCGACTGGTGGCCATTGCGTTGTTTGCCATCGTCATGTTTGTATTCGGGTGCGGTTATTGCCTGCTGAGTCCGAGAAACCCAAAACATGTTCACACGTTTGCCCTGTTATTCGCTAAAATGTCGCGGATCCTCGGTATCAAGCTGGAATTACGTGTGGCCGACTCGGCCAGAGAAGTGGGTCCGAGCATTCATATCGGTAACCATCAGAACAATTATGATCTGTTCACGATTTCCGGGGCTGTCTTGCCGCGTACCGTGACGGTTGGTAAGAAAAGCCTGCTGTGGATGCCATTGTTCGGCCAGCTGTACTGGCTGACAGGGAACATTCTGATTGACCGCGCCAATCGCAGCAAAGCGATGGGGACGATCAGCCAGGTCGTTGAAAAAATTAAAGATCGCAATGTATCGGTGTGGATGTTCCCGGAAGGCACCCGCTCTCGTGGTCGTGGCTTGCTGCCGTTCAAAACCGGTGCATTTCATGCTGCGATCAGTGCTGGCGTGCCCGTGGTGCCGATTGTGTGCAGCAGCACGGAACATGTGAAGCTGAATCGCTGGAACAATGGTGTGGTCATTGTTGAGGTGATGCCGCCGGTTCAGACGGAAGGCATGACCAAAGAGGATGTCCGTGATTTGTCTGTACGCTGCCGGGATCTGATGGTCGCAAAGCTGGATGACTTGAATGCCGAGGCTGCGTCACGTTCATAATCAGGGATACACTGAAACCAGATTGTCAGGAAGACAGGCCGTTATGGCCTGTCTTTGTTTTTAGCGCACAGCAGTGCGTGGTCGGAGGGTAAGCGATGAGCCGGGAATATGTGATATTAGTCAATCAGGACGGTGAACCGCGTGGCCTGGCTGAAAAAATGCAGGCACACCGTGATGGCGCACTTCATCTGGCCTTTTCGGTGCTGTTGTATCGTGAGACCCCGTCAGGTCGCGAATTTCTGTTGCATCAGCGGGCGCTGGGGAAGTACCACAGCGGCGGGCTGTGGACCAATACCTGTTGTTCGCATCCGCGTGAAGGCGAAAGCCTGCAACAGGCTGCGACACGCAGACTGGGTGAGGAAATGGGGATCACCAGCGTGCGTGAGTTTGATGAGATCGCCCGTTTTATCTATCGGGCAGCGCTGGATAATGATCTGGTCGAGCATGAGCTGGATCATGTGCTGGTGGCGCATGCCGATCCGGCTATTGTGCCTAATCCCAATGAAGTGATGGCGTATCGCTGGTGGCCGGAAGCAGAATTGTCGGCCCGGTTAACTCAAACGCCAGAGGTATTTACGGCCTGGTTTGCAGAAGTCTTTCGCAGGACACTGGCCTCATTCTGAGGTGCTGGCCATGGCGGGTGATGAAGGCGGGAAACCCGCCTTCAGGAAGTGATACCAATCGCAGTCAATAACTGGTCATCCTAGCTTGTTAAAATGTTCGATCACTGCGTTAAATTTTTTGATTGTAAAATAACTACTTATCTAAAAAATCTGCCTTGTTCTCAAACATTTTTTCTGCGCTATTTTTGATCACTGACTTACTTTGATTGGTATGAATCAGGCTTTACGCACTGCAATCGCTTCAATTTCAATTTTCACATCTTTTGGCAGACGTGCCACTTCAACACAAGAGCGTGCCGGATATGGCGCATGGTTCTCGTCAAAGAACTGGCCATACACTTCGTTCACAGTGCCAAAATCATTCAGATCTTTCACAAACACCGTCATTTTGACGATATCAGAGACTTTCAGGCCTGAAGATTCAACCACAGCCTTCACGTTTTCCAGCGACTGACGTGCCTGCGCGGCGATATCTTCCGGCACTTCACCTGTGGCCGGATTCACTGGGATCTGGCCTGAAGTCAGAACCATGTTGCCCAGATCTACGCCCTGTACGTAAGGGCCAATGGCAGCAGGAGCTTTGTCGGTGTGCAGTACTTGAGTCATCTTCGATCCTTATTGGCTTTATTCGGGAAGAAAGACCCTAGTTTGCAACGGCTTTTCGGGCAGGTCAAAAGGTTTGCGGACCCGAGTGGAAAAGGCCCGCTGACGCTAACGAAATGCCGGGTCATTATTCATGTTCTGAATCATCTCCGGAGGTGACTGGCTCTGATAAATAACGGGCTGGGTCTGCTTCAGGGCTATGTCATTCTGCTCTTCTTCCGTGGCGGGAAAAGTGCCAGACACCGGGGTCTGGAAACTCCCCAATGGCGATGGCGTATTGTGCGTGCCTGCAAATGGTGCGACGCCCGTGACGTTTTGCCGTGCCTGTGTATCGCGGGGCAGGCCCAGCTTGTCCGGGACATCCGTATGCCGGTTGATCTGGCGGACATAATTCGACACTTGGATACCCGCCAGTGCGTCATTGGCTGCGGTCGGACTGATCCCCAGCTCTGCCAGCCAGTCGAAGATCAGGGTGGCAGGAACAAACTGGCTGTAGCGGTCTGCTGCCCTTAAGTTACGCAGATCTTCCGGATTATTGACGATGGCCACGGTGATCCCAACCACTTCGCCTGCCTGATTGAAAACCGGGCCGCCGCTCATGCCGGACATCACTGGCGCATCACTCAGCGAATACAGACATTTGGTGTTGGTATCAATCACATCCTGCAGATATTTCCCCTGTCCCTGAATGCTGGTGCCCAGCAAAGAGTGACCCAGATGGGTAACCGGCTGATCGGGATAAATCAGCCCCCAGGTCGGGATGGTGGCTGAATCGGCTCGGATCAGGGCCAGATCGCAGAGCGGGTGATAAATCACATCCCGGTTCCAGGCATACCGAGCGACGTGCTTGGCCGTGACCTGAAGCTGGGGCGTAATGGGTACGGCAGAGCCAAAACCACCCAGTAAAACCGGTACGCCAATGACCACTTGCCGGTTGGCGGCGTGGGACGGCGCCTGCGTGACGTCGCCATTGGCCGTGATACAACTGGTCAGGAAGATGACCAGTCCCACGACCAGAGATTGACCGGCCTGAAATTTCAGCAACCGGCGACAAAACTGCGCATTCAAACTCATGCAATGTCCCCGAAACGAGCTTTTGATGAAAACAGGACGAATCACGTGCTGTTTTCCTGAGTCTAGTGAGCGGGGACAGGCGCAATTGTTGTTGAACTGAGAACGGCGGGCGTGTGCGGGAGAAAGCTTGAAAAACAATAAAGCCGACTCAGGGCTGAGTCGGCATTCTCAGTTTTGCCATCCGGGAAACCGGGGGATTAGTGGTAATCGGTCACGATATCGCGGGCAAAGACTTTCTCGCAGTATTTACATTTCAGGCGAACTTCTTCACGCTTCGTCAGTACTTTGAAGCTACTGTCGACGGGTTCGTTATGGGTAATACAGTTGGAGTTCGGGCATTTGAAAATGGCATGGATTTGATCGGGCAGCGACAGCGTCAGTTTCTTCACAACCTGATAGTCTTCAATCTGATTGACGGTCGCATTCGGCGCATATAACGCCAGCTGATTGGCCAGTTCCTCATTCAGGAACACGTTTTCAATTTTGATCAGATCTTTGGTGCCCTGCGCGGAAGACGGCAGATTCAAACCAATGGTGACGCGTTCTGAAGCTTCGTGCAGTTGAAATAACCGCAGCACTTTGATGCCGATGTTGGCAGGAATGTGGTCAATGACAGTGCCATTTTTAATGGCTTCGACCTGAAGCTGAGTATCTTTTGTCATGATGGGTCTCCTGCTTAAATTGTTTCGTTCAGGACCAGGGCCAGCAGCGCCTGGCGGGCATAGACGCCGTTCTCCGCCTGCTGGAAGTAGTATGCGTGCGGGGTTTTATCCACATCTGTCGTGATCTCATCCACCCGTGGCAGCGGATGCAGGACTTTGAGATTGGCACGCGCATTGGCCAGCATGTCCGCATTCAGAATATAAGCCGCTTTCATATGGGCATACTCGGATTCATCGAAGCGTTCTTTCTGCACGCGGGTCATGTACAACACGTCCAGCTCCGGGATCACATCTTCCATTTGGGTGTGCAGGCTGTACTGAATCCCGGCATCGTCCAGTTCTTCGCAGATATAATCCGGCATCGCCAGCGCTTCCGGGGCGATGAAGAAAAAGCGGATGTTGTTGAATTTTGACAGAGCCTGCGTCAGCGAGTGCACGGTGCGGCCATATTTCAAATCACCGACAAAGGCGACATTGAGGTTATCCAGACGGCCTTGTGTTTCGGCAATACTGAACAGATCCAGCAAAGTCTGCGTCGGATGCTGATTGGCACCATCACCGGCATTGATCACCGGCACTTTACCGGAAAACTCGGAGGCCAGACGGGCCGCACCTTCCTGCGGGTGGCGCATAACGAAGGCATCCACATAAGAGGTGATGACCTGCACAGAGTCAATCAGGGTTTCGCCTTTCTTGGCCAGTGAGGTATTACCGCCGCTGTCAAAGCCAATCACGCTGCCGCCCAGCCGCTGAATGGCGGTTTCGAAAGACAGACGGGTCCGGGTTGATGGCTCGAAGAAGCAACTGGCAATGACCTTGTGTTTCAACAGCTCAGGATTCGGGCTTTTCTTCAGCTGGGTTGCCGTTTCCACGATAAGCTCGAGTTCGCTGCGACTAAGCTCGGGGATTGAAATAATGTGCTTATGGTATAGCGAATTCGCCATGACGCTTTCCCTCTTTTAGGCTGGAACGAGTTGCTGCAAATCTGTCTCACCTGACGTGCAGGCAAAAAAAAGCCCCCTGAGATCAGGAGGCTTCTGGATTCAGATCCGGAGAAACAAAAACGGCATCGCTCGCCGTCAACCGGCGGCATCGCAACGGATTGTGCAGTGCGTTTGGGGCCATTTTTTGCTCTCGCTGGACAAATTGCGGAGGATTATACCGTCATTTACCCGGGGCGCAAGCGTTTGCCTGCTGGCTTGGCGGATTAACTGCCCAGCGTGGCGACCATCACAGCTTTGATCGTGTGCATCCGGTTTTCTGCCTGATCAAAGACAATCGAGTGTTCCGACTCAAACACGTCTTCTGTCACTTCCAGACCGGAAAGCCCATACTTCTCGGCGACTTCCTTACCGACACTGGTTTCGTCGTTATGAAAAGCAGGCAGGCAGTGCATGAATTTCACTTTAGGATTACCGGTGGCCTGAAGCACCTGAGTGTTGATCTGGTAAGGCAGCATGGTTTTGACCCGTTGATCCCAGGCTGAAGCTGCTTCGCCCATAGAAACCCACACATCGGTATACAGGAAATCACAGCCATGAACGCCTTCCTCAACGGATTCGGTCAGGGTGATTTGGGCGCCGGTCTCTTTGGCAATCGCCTGACACTGACTGACCAGCTCGGCTTCAGGCCAGTAATCTTTCGGCGCCACCAGACGGATATCCATCCCCATTTTGGCGGCGCCGACCATCAGAGAGTTGCCCATATTGTTTCGCGCATCGCCCAGATAGGCGAACTTGATGTCCTGTAAATTTTTTCCGGTGCTGTGCTCTTGCATGGTCAGAAAATCGGCCAGAATCTGGGTGGGATGAAACTCATCGGTCAGACCATTCCAGACCGGTACACCCGCGTATTTCCCCAGTTCTTCCACAACCGACTGACCAAAACCACGGTACTGGATGCCGTCATACATGCGACCCAGCACGCGTGCGGTATCTTTCATTGATTCCTTGTGCCCGATCTGACTGCCCGAAGGGCCCAGGTAAGACACGCGTGCGCCCTGATCAAAAGCTGCAACTTCAAAGGCGCATCGGGTCCGGGTGGAGGACTTCTCAAAAATCAGCGCGATGTTTTTACCCGTCAGCTGGGGTTGCTCGAAACCACCGTACTTGGCTTTTTTCAGCTCTGCGGAAAGAGACAGCAGATACCCGATTTCTTGTGAAGTGAAATCCAGCAGCTTGAGAAAATTCCGGTTGCGCAGATTAAATGCCATAGCTTGTCCTCGTGTTCATGACTTCAGCGAACACTGAATCGCAGTGTTATGTGTGAAAATGTGCAATTTATGAATAATTATCCATAAAATATGAAATTATATATGGTTGTGTCAATCGAAAAAACAACCTGAAAATTGGTGCGGTTCATCCCGTGTTGAACCGGCCTGTATTGAGGATGGAAATCCGCGAGAATCCATGCCATATTGGCGGCCAATTTCGTACATACTTTGGTCGGCAGACCTTACTTGGAGAGACCCCATGTCTTATGCAGAATTGATTGAAGAGCAGAAGGAAGAGACTCGCGAGATTATTGAGTCCCTGCTGGAAGATGGCAGTGATCCTGATGCGCTGTATTCGATTGAGCACCACTTCTCTGCAGATACCTTTGCGCAGCTGGAAGGCGCGGCTGCAGAAGCCTTTAAAATGGGCTTTGAAGTCATGGATGCAGAAGAGCTTGAGCTGGATCCGGAAGACGGTGGCGGTAAAGTTGTCTGTTTTGATGCCGTGATGGAATCTGCACTGGATGCCGAACTGATCGACGCTCAGGTGCTGAAGCTGGTTGAGCTGGCGCAGAAATACAATATTGACTACGACGGCTGGGGCACTTACTTCGAGTCCGGCGAAGACGATGAAGGCGAAGACGCTTAATTTTCTTCGGTGATGGGATAGGTTTCACCTGCCATCAGGGGCCGCAAAGACTGGCCATGATTCAAAAAATCCCCCGACCCGTCGGGGGATTTTTTTATCTGTTGTTTCAGTTTTTCCGGGAAACATCAGACAGTAAAGGTTGTATTGGAACCATCTTTACAGGCTGAGGTTACGCTCGAAAAGAACGATATCCACATCGGGTTTTAAGGTATAGAGCTGCGCCAGTCGGCCACCGGATTTCACTTTTTCATCCAGCGCTTCAAACATGCCGCTGGCCTCGATGCGTCTGACCAGGCTCTTACGCTGAATGGGCTTGGCAATGATCGCTTCAATGGCGGACTTGAGCTGTCCGATGGTGAACTGCTCGGGCAGGCAGTAGACCGGGATCATCGAATACAGGGCCTTCTGCTGTAAGCGCTCTTTGGCTTTTTCGATGATGTGTTTGTGATCAAATGCGACGGCAAGATCAGGTAAGTCACTCAGATCGACCCATTGAACGTCATCTACGGCGTCGATTTGTGTTGCAATCTGCTGTGGAGAAATTAAAGCGTAATACACCAGCGTCACGCTGAACCCTCTTGGATCGCGGTTGATCCCAGAGAAGGCTTGCAACTGTTCCAGATATTGAGGTGCTACGCTGGTTTTCTCTTTGATCTTCCTGAGCGCACTCATCTCTGTATTGTCGTCTGAATCGACATCCACAAAGCCGCCAGGCAATCCCCACCGACCTTGAAAAGGCGCATTGGCTCGTTTAACCAGCAGCACTTTCAGGCTGCCCTGCAAAATTGTAAACAGCACACTGTCCACCGTGAACAGTGGTTTTTTGTATTGATTTAAATCGTAATCAAGCGCCATGAGAGTCTTATTTTGTGTCTTTTCGACACAATAACGAATTCTGACTGCTCATTCAAACAAAGCGGGAGAAGGATAAAAAACTGAATCAATAGTGTCTTTGGGACGTAAAGATGTTGATCCACCGAATCTTGTTTGTTACTTTATTTGTGTCTTAGGGACATTATCTGTGAGGGGTTATGAAAATCATCAGTTTTGATGGTGCTGGCAACACCAAAGAAGTGGCATATGAAGCATTTACATTCTCCGGTGGGGAGGAGCACATTCGTTTCGAGCCATCAGATTTTGCTCAAAGTGAGAAGATACGGCTGATTGTCAGAGCCTCGGATGCCTCACAGATCATGCGACTCTTCATGGCTGTTGATGCATTAAAAAGGTTGCGTATGGAACGAACATCAATTGAGTTGCTCTTGCCCTATTTTCCTTATGCACGTCAGGACCGGGTCTGTGTTGCGGGTGAAGCGCTGGGCGCAAAAGTCATGGCCTCACTGATCAACTCGCTTCACCTCAATCAAGTCACCGTGTGGGATGCCCATAGCGATGTCGTCCCGGCGTTATTGGACCGGGTTGAAAATGTTTCGCAGGTCACACTGATTGAGCAGTTTCCAGCTTTGCGAGCGCAACTGAGCCGCGGTGAGCTCGTTCTGGTGTCGCCGGATGCTGGCGCCAGCAAAAAAACGATCAAAATTGCGGAGCACTTTGGCGGTGAGCCAGAAGTGGTTCAGGCACAGAAAGTCCGTGATCTGAAAACCGGAGATATCCTGCAAACTCAGGTACTGGGCGAGGTCAGGGGAAAAGACGTGCTGATCGCCGATGATATCTGTGACGGAGGCCGAACCTTCACCGAGCTGGCGAAAGTGCTGAAGGCACAAGGGGCCAAGTCGGTTGCCCTCTATGTCACTCACGGCATCTTTTCTCAGGGGCTGGCTGTTTTTGCTGGTCTGATCGACACCATTTACACCACGAATTCTTGCCGCGACAAAGCGGACTTTATCCAGCACAGCGATGTGCAACTTGAAATGATTGAACTTTAAGGAGCACCTCATGACCATTACCGCAGCCAGCATGCAGAAAGATGTGTATAAAGAGTTTCACAGCCGTGCCTATCACCCGGATGTCACGGAGGTGTATGCGAACTATACGTCCCGCAGTGGCAAGTTAAGCAATGTCGAAAATAACGACAAAGTAGCCTTTGTCGGCCTGCAATACTTTATCAAAAGTTACCTGCAGGAAGAGTGGCAGGCCTTCTTTGCGGCAGACAAAGAGAGCGCAGTAGCAAACCACAGACGGATTATGAGTGCCATGCTGGGCTACCCTGTGGATGTCAGCTATCTGGAAGCTTTGCATGATCTGGGCTATTTGCCGTTAAGGGTGAAAGCGTTACCGGAAGGCACGCTGGTGCCTTATCAGGTGCCGCCAATCACCATTGTGAACACCAAACCAGGCTTTGAGTGGCTCACAAACATGATTGAGACCGTCCTCAGCTGTGAAAACTGGCCGATTCAAACCAGCGCCACCACGTCTGTGGCATACCTGAAAGTCTTCCGGGAGTTTGCGGAAAAAACAGGACTGCCAGCCGAGATCGTCCCTTTTCAGGGCCATGATTTCAGCTTTCGCGGCATGTTCGGTAAACACGCCGCGGCGATGAGTGGTTTCGGGCATCTGGCATCGGGGCTGGTGGGAACCGACACCATTCCTGCGGTGCTCTTTGCCGAAAAATATTATGGTTCAAATGTGGATGAGGAGCTGGTGGGATGCTCAGTCGATGCGACGGAACACTCGGTCACCTGTTCCTGGATACTCGAAGGCGAAATTGAGTTTTTCCGTTATCTGATGCGGGAACAGTCACCGACGGGCATTCTCAGCGTGGTATCAGACACCTGGGATTTCTGGAAACTGGTGACGGACTATCTGCCACAACTGAAAGAAGAGATCATGGCCCGCGAGGGGACTGTGGTGATTCGCCCGGATTCCGGCGATCCGGTGAAAATTCTGACGGGTTATCGGATGTCGCCCGTGTCTGATTACAGTGAACTGGTCAACACACAGCAAGAGGCAGAAAAAGCGGCTGTGCGTGAAGGGTACGAAGCCTATCGTTGGCAGGGGGAATACTTCGGGGTGGTCGAAGGCGACACGCAACGGCTTGAGCACTGTGAAATCAAGGGACTTATTGAGTGCTTGTGGGACACCTTTGGTGGCACATTCACCGACAAAGGCTATAAATTGCTGGATGATCATATCGGTGCCATTTATGGGGATGCGATTACCCTGACTCGCCAGCGTCAGATTCTGCAGCGGCTCATGGACAAAGGGTTCGCCTCCAAAGTGGTACTGGGAATTGGCTCATTCAGCTATCAGTATGTCACGCGGGATACCCATGGTTCAGCGGTGAAAGCAACCAGCGTTGTGAAAGGCAACCAGCGGGTTGCGATTTTCAAAGAACCTAAAACTGACAGTAAAAAACGATCGGCAAAAGGCTTACTCAAAGTGGATCGTGTCGATGGCGAACTGGTGTGCTTTGACAACGTGACCGAAGCCGAGGAGCAGCAAGGATTATTGCAGGTTGTTTTTGAAGACGGACAACTGGTGAAAGAGACGACGCTTCGCGATATCCGGGGGCTGATCAGCACGCAGATTTAAAGGACGTTTATTTTTATCTCTGATTGAAAAGCTGGCATGGCCAGCTTTTATTTAATAAAGATACTACGTGAATCCGAGGTTATTTTTGAGCAGGAAATGGAATCAAGGTTTGAAAAAAAGAGTTAAAGTCATTTGAATTCAGTCAAACAAGTTGCACTGAACTTTCAGACCCGATTATCTTGTGGATTTTTATTTTTACAAAATAATCGATAAGGGCTGCAGTTCATGAATCATAAAATAACATGTGACATTGAGCTAAGGAAATTTCTGAAAATATTATTAAAAAATATTATTTTTATTTTTATATCTTCTGGTGCTTACTGGGTATGGGCAATGCCCCAAATCATGCAATATACTTATTCTCAGACAAAAATTGGTTCACTTAAGTTTGATTATCATGTGACACCCTATGAACTATTACAATATGCGTTGGGTCTTGGGGGTGTTCTTTTCGTTTTGTTCGCTATTGCTGTTCAATCGATTGAGTCGTTTATGATTTCATTAATTACATTTATTTTGTGCATTCCACTTTTTTATTATAAATGTGTGCAGGTTAGTGTAGGTGGTAAGAGTTTAAACTCTTTGAGGTTTAATTTTTCTGGACCTAAATTAGGTGCATATTTTCTCTTTTTCCATCCGAAGGTAGTTTTCTTTTTAATTCTTGTGTGTGGGTTCATTTACTCGGGCTTTCAAGTTCAACGAACAAATGAAACTCTCAGCTATAGTCTTTATGGTTGTGCTTTCCTGTCTATGGTTCTTCTGACTATTGTTTTTGTTGTTGGAAAAGCACGTTATATTATTAATCATTACACGTACGGTAATTATTGCCTGAAAACGACAATATCTGAAAGAGAAATTTTTCAATCAATGCTCAGTGCATTCGTATCAGTAAAATATTTTTTTGTGGCGATTTCCCTGAGTGGGCTGATTTATTGGATGTCTGGCGATTATTTTTGGAAGAGCTTAGCATTAGTATTATCGTTCACTACAATGCTATTATTTATTATTTCATATGCAGCAGAGTACCGATATCATTATTTTGATAAAATACAAGTGGAAGGAATTGATGAATTTAAATTTGTTTCGACGGCAAGTGGATGGCATATTTTTCTTCATTGGTTCAGTTGTTTATATACTTTCATTTTTACATTAGGGCTTGCAATGCCCTGGGTGTTCGTGAGCAGGCATAAGTTTTACTTCGAACACATTATGATCGTCGGAGATTTAAGGCCGATTGAAAGCGCTTGTGTATCCGCACTTCAGGTTGAAAAGGCAGGCTGAGGAAAAAAATCGGATGTCTGCGCAATGTTAATGCTGCCGCTTCTTGGCAGCATTGGCTGAAAGTGTGTCTCACCTGCCGGGTCAAAACCACTTCACCATCCGGATTTCACAGGCATCATGTCCGGTGTTGCCCATGGGTTCCTCAATATGGTGAAATCCTAAAGACTCGTAAAGCGCGATGGCTTCGACCAGATTAGCGGTGGTTTCCAGATAGCAGGCACGGTAACCCTGTTCCCGGGCAAAACGCAGGGCTTTCACCGCAAGCTTTCGCGCCAGACCTAAACCGCGTAGCTCTGGCAGGAAATACATTTTCTGCAATTCGCAGACATCTGCCTCCCCAGCCAGTGCGGCAATACCACCGCCGCCCAGCACCCGGTGATGATGTTCGATCACCCAGTACTCATGCCTGTCCGCCTGATAGACTTCACTCATGCTGTCGAGCGTCGGATCGGCGACACCATAGCCTTTGTCTGCGGTCAGGCCATATTCAGCCGAGACTTTTCGGATCACGGCGGCAATGGATGCGTTATCCAGCGGCGTTAACGGCCGGATGGCGTAACCCTGCTGACGGCTGGCCATGACCATGGATTTTTTGTATCTGGCCAGACTGGCACCCAGCGCTTTAATCTCATCCAGATCCATCTGAGCCAGAAAACCTTCCACCTGAGTATTCAGACTGTAGTGCAGTGCTGTCAGTTTTGTCTGCCCGGCAGGAGTCAGGGTGGCAATCTGGCTTCGCTTATCGTCGGGGTGCGGATGAAAGCGGATCAGGCCAAGATTGCTCAGAACCGCAAGGGTACGGCTGGCATTGGACTTATCGACCTTGAGCAGAGTGGCCATATCGCTGACAGTGCAGGGTGCAGCTTCCAGTTCGATCAGTGTGTGGGCCTGAACCGGAGTGAGGTCTATATTGCCGCACTGATTGTCCAGCATGCCGAGCTGGCGAACTAACTGGCGGGAAAGGTGACGCAGGGTTTGTGCATCCATGTCTGTGTTCCATTCGGTTGTTTTTCGCAACTGAATTTAGTTGCGAGTAACAACAATGTCAATGAAAAACAGAATGATGATGGCAGTGAAACGCTGAATGTTGTGCCTCACGTTTTTCACGACGTTGCCACAGGGTTTCATGCGCCAGATATGCCAGCGTATTAATTGAGGGCTCAATCAGCGCCATAATGCCGCCAATCATCCAGCTGCCACTGAGCAGAGAAGCCACACTGAATGCGACACTGAAATGGACCACGGCAAATGTCATGGTCTTGTTTGACGGTTTCCCGAACCGGGATGTTTTCAGAGATGGCCACTGCCAGACTTTCTCGTGAAAGTAGAAGGCGACTGTGTTGACCATGGGCTCAATCATGGCGATCAGGCTGCCCAGAATCATATCGCCGGTCAGTAGGTAAGCGACGGTGAAGGCAACGGTAAAGTGAATCACGGCGAAACTGATTGTTTTTTTCATGGCAAAACCCTCTGTTGATGGTTTCAGTTTGGGGGGATCCGGTAAATAAGTAAAAACGATTGGTTCTATCATATCAATCGTCATTAGCTATTGTTTTCTGCGAATCAACATGAATAATCTTCCCGGGTCGCCTTATCTTTTCTGGCTTCGATAAAAAATGGAGACGGTACGCTTTATTATGCTTTATGTTGCATTATGATGGCGTCGAATTGACGACCTGCATCCTCAGGTTGATGTGATTGCTTGCGAACAGCTAGGAACGATAAGAATGAATAATAAGGTTATATTTTACGGGAAAGGTGGCGAGTTTTTCGGCATCTGGATTGTTAATATTCTGCTCAGTATTGTAACGCTCGGAATTTACTCTGCATGGGCAAAGGTCCGGACAAAGAAGTATTTTTACGGTAACACGGAGCTTGCAGGTGACCGCTTTGATTATCATGCAACCCCGCAGCAGATTCTGATTGGCCGGATCATCGCTTTTGTGTGTGTCTTGATCTGGGCAATCGCAAATGCAATTTTCCCATTGGCTGCTTCATTACTGATGCTGATTTTTGTGGGTTTCACCCCCATTCTGGCCCGAAATAATGCCCGATTCGATGCGCGGATGAGTAGTTACAGAAATGTCCGTTTTAACTTTACGGGAAGCGTGAAAGGTGCTTACTGGGCGATGATGGGGGCTGGTCTGATCGGGATGATTCCGCTTGTGTTCTTGGCGATCGTCACGGCGCTTGTCGCAGAGCACTCTGTCGTTTTGGGTATCATTTGTAGCATTTTGACTGTTGCAGCCTATCTCTTTCTATTTGCTTATGTGAGTGCAGCAATGACCCGTTATTTCGCAAACGGGTATCAATATGGAGATCGGCCCTTCCGTGCAGAAATCAGCACTGAGTTTTTTATAAAAACCATCTTGCTGGGGGTATTACTGGGCGCTGGCCTGACTATCGTGATGATTGCTGTCGTCGCCATTATCGCTTTAGTGATTGCTTTCATGACGATGAGTTCGGGTGAAATGGGCTCTGTGATTGATCAATTCTGGTTTATGGTGGGCGGTATGTCTGGCATGGTGTTTGTCATTTTACTGATGGTCTTTATTGCCGTGTTTGTGCAGGTGCGTGTCCGGAACTACACCTTTGCGCAACTGGTCGTCTCGGGAGCACCGGAATACGGTTTTACGTCGACCGTCCGTACGCGCAGCTTCGTTTGGCTGATGATCACCAACTTCCTGGCGCAGGCTTTTTCTCTGGGTCTGGCACGGGCATGGGTGATGGTTCGCACAACGCGCTTCCTGTGTGAGCATACGTCTGTGGTCGGGGATCTCTCGCTGCTGACGGCCAAAGGTGAGGTCATGGATGAGGGTGCAGCCATTGCGGATGAAGTCGCGTCTGCCTTTGATATTGAAATGGGGCTGGGATGATCATCTCTGGCTTTTGTTATCCGCCGCTCAGTGCTGAGCGGCAGGATGCAGAATTGGCATTGGGAGCTTCGGGTGAACTGACGTTGCGTTGCGGGGAATACACCACACAATGTGCGGCCTCGCGTGCGCAGCTGACTGAGCCGTTAGGAAATCTGCCTGCATCGGTGACATTTCCGGATGGCTGGTTGTTTAAACCCAGCGATGATCGGGTTCTGAAGAGATGGATCGCGCAGCATGCGCCACAACGGAACCGTTGGGTGCACCGGCTGGAGCGCCACTGGCTGGCGATCCTGCTCAGTATCATGCTGACGGTACTGGCGGGTCTGGGAGGGTTCCGTTATGGCATTCCTGCGGCGAGTCATTATTTTGCCCGGATGTTGCCACAAGCAGTGCCTGTCTATCTTGGTGAAAATGTCCTTGAGATCTTAGATGCGCATCTTTTCGAGCCGTCGGATCTGACGGAACCGGAGCAATGGGAGATTCGTGACCGGTTTGCTTTGTTGCAGGACAATTTGCCCGCTTTACCGGTTGAGCCGAAGATCGTGTTTCGCACTTGGGAGCATGGCCCCAACGCCTTTGCATTGAGTGACGGGACCATTGTCGTGATGGATTCGCTGGTTGAGCTGGCAACGACACCTGCTGAACTGGACAGTGTGCTGCTGCATGAAGTCGGCCATGTGTACCACCAGCATGTGATGGAAGCAGTGGTTCAGTCGGCCCTGTTATCTGTCTCGGTTGCGCTCCTGACCGGGGAAAGTTCAGGTCTGGTGGATAACCTGACCGGTACCGGCGTTTTTATTGCGTCTTCCGGTTACTCCCGGAATGCCGAGCGCGAGGCGGACCGTTTCGCTGCCGAGCAGATGATCCGGCAGTATGGTTCAACAGCGCCCATGGTGGCGATGTTCAATCGTTTCATGGAGCACGATGGTGACAGCGAGCTGCCGGCGTGGTTGCAAAGTCACCCGGAGCTCTCTGAGCGTATTCAGAGCCTTCAGCAAACATCCCGCGATTAACAAAACAAGCTATCCGGTGGTTCGGGTAGCTTATACCAATCGCAGTAAATAACTGATCATCCTAGCTTGTTAAAATGTTCGATAACTGCGTTAGATTTTTTGATTGTAGAATAACTACTTATCTAAAAAATCTGCCTTGTTCTCAAACATTTTTCCTGCGCTATTTTTGATCACTGACTTACTTTGATTGGTATTTTTGATTCCTTTCTATTTTCGTCTTCCTGCTTTTCAGCTCAAATCTAATTTCTTGTGCAATGACATGAGGAAAAACATTTCAACCTGTGAAAACGGTCAAAAGCAATTTATTGCATCGTTGTTTCTATCGGTTTGAAAGTTAGTCTCCGGTGGTTCACGCGGATGAACCCGATGTTCGGGAATCACAGGAAGAACGCTCAATGAAAAAACAAATGACACTGGCCTCAATGCTGTCCACTTTTGCTGCCGCTGAAGCACAGGCAAGCTTGCAGCAGGAAGCTGAAAGCCGAGGTGCAGATTTCCATGACACGGCGGTTTTGGACAAGACGGTGATTGTGTCCAACGAAGCCTTGCTGGCGACCTTACTCAAAATTCGCGATGCGAAACGAGAAGGGACGCATCACGGCATTGTGATCCCGGGGTTACCGGGGGGCAATGGCTGTGAAGCTTGTGGTACTTACTCTCAGGGAGGAACCTATACCCAGACCGCAAATACAGATCATTACATTCAGCACGATCATTACGATCCGGACGGACGGATCCTGGACCATGACTTTCACCGTATTAACGAAGTTGCCCTCCGGGAAATACTGGAAGCCCGGGTCGGCCTTAATCTGGAAGCCTTATTTGAAGCGCCCAAAATGCAGTAATGACCATGCATTTGAAGCGTTTAGATATCATTGTGAAGGTTGCATCCCGGTGCAACCTTGATTGTACGTATTGTCATTGGTTCCGCGATCCGGAAGTGCTCCGGTTGCCGAAAACATTGTCTCCGGCACTGGAAGAGATGCTGTTTGAAAAACTCGCGGCCTTGATTGCATCCCATCAACTGGAACACCTGAATCTGATTTTGCACGGGGGAGAGCCGTTACTGTTTGGATACCGGCGATTGGCGGCCTTTTTGCAAAAGGCGCAGCAACTGGCGACTCGCAGCGGGTGCCGGATTCGCTGCAATATCACCACCAATGGCGTGTTATTGAATGACCGTTTACTGAGTCTTTTCCGGCAGTTTCAGGTCGGGATTGCGATCAGTGTTGATGGCCCGAAGTCCGTGCATGACAAATACCGCATCACGGTGAATGGCAAAGGTTCTTACGACAAAGTGATAGAGGCCATTGACCGTTGCCGATCCGCAGGCATCGAACCGGCATTGCTGTGTGTGGCTGATCCTTCTGCGAGCGGAAAAGCGCTGGTGAAGTTTTTTGCCGACGAACTGGGCTCGAAGCGATTTGATTTTCTGATCCCCAATTTTACACGGGATGATGAAGGCGTCGCTTCGATCGCCCAATTTCATATCGAGGCTTTTGAGACCTGGTTTCATCATTATTGGCCAAAAGGCGTGGTTATCCGCCATTTGGAAGGGATGGTCGAAGGGCTGCTTGGGTTAACACCACAGATAGAAACGTTCGGGACCTCGAATGTTGCAGCAGTTGTGATTCAGCCGGATGGCGCGATTGAACCGCATGATGTGCTGAGAATCTGCGGCCATGATGCCGTAGATACCGGGTTAAATCTGATGGATGATGCCATTGAAGCGATTTTTCAGCATCCGTTGTGGCTTACGCCTTTTCAGGCCAAGCGTCATTTGCCGGAGAACTGCAGGCAATGTGAGTTTTCGGCGTCTTGTGCCGGGGGCTATGTCATGCACCGTTACTCCAAAACCAATGGTTTTCATAACAGCAGCCTTTACTGTGAAGATATTCAACAGATCAGTCGGCATATCTATGACACGCTCTTATCCAGCATGTACGTTGAGGTGGAAGGATAAATGACGCTTCGAAAAAATATGATTCGTGCATTCAGAAACACGATGAACCCGCCTCAGTTACCGGGTTCTTTTTTTGTCGACCTGTCCGGCAATGCAGAGATGCTGGACACTTTACTGCACTGGCATGAAAGAAAAACCGATTTTATGCTGAATTTTTTGTGTCAGCTGGCGGGGTATGAAAAGCACTGGATCCCGCAGCTGTTCAGCAACCAGAAAGCAGACGTTTATCGCGCCATGCCTTTTATTGCCTGGCTGGGGACACCCTGAAGCTGCTCGACGATCTGGAAGCGCAGCAAGTGCAATCCGACGTCATTCAACGGGCGGTACAACAGAGAATTGCGGTGTTGTTGCCCTTATTGCTGAAAGTGTTCGATCTGAACGTCCCGATTGAAGACATGCCAGTGGTGATTGAGCCAATCTTTTTACCCATCGGCAGCCGGTGGGGGCTGAAATTTCCGCAAGAACAGTCACTGACGATGACCATTCACGCCAATCAGGTGGTATTGAAAACACAAAGCGACGTCGTCTGTGTTTATCATGCAGAGACCGACTCGTTTGAGCTGTGTGATGATCGTCTGGAGCGTTTCGAACGATTTTATCTTCTGGGTCAGATTGAAGTGATTCATCATCAGCACTGTCACATCCATGCGATGTCGAATAAAACGGGGGAAGATGACCTCAGTGTTGATCTGGCGACGATCCGGGATGAGCTCAATCACAGCTTTCAATTGCTTGCTTGTCTGTATGGCTCGGAAGGCATTCAAAAGTTAGTCGCGCTGAACAGAACGCTCGTAGTGAAGGTGCCTCAGGAATCGGGGTGGTTTAACAGTTCAAGTGGGTATCAATACCCTTTCTCCTGTTTTTTAACAACCTATCCCAAGACCTGGATTAAATCTGCGGAGTCTATTTTGCATGAGACCATGCATATTCTGCTGGGCCTGTATCTGGAGTTTGAAGATTTATATCTCAACCCAGATGAGCAGCGGATTTATCGACATCCGTGGATGGATATTCCAAGGCCGATGCGGGGGTATTTCTCGGTGCCCATGCGTTCACCAATGTCTGTGATTTTTATCGGCGGATTTTAGCCGACGAAGCGCTGTCTCAGACGCAAGCCTGGTGCAAAGATCAACTGTCCCTTCGGGTCAGCGAAGTTGCCCGCGCACTGGGTGAAATTCACGATCATGCTGATCTCACGGCTTCGGGGCTTCAATTCGTTTCCGGGTTAGATGCACTGTGGCTGCACGCCAGTCAAAGTCTGCCACAGCCTCATGCGCAGGTGCCGGCATTGACCGAGCGTTAAGAATATTCTGATCAATGCTCTGAACGGGGTTCAGGGCGTTCATCGAATCAAGCCACTGGCCCAGTCAATCATCAAGCAATCCTCAACCCATCGAAAAGTGGCGATGCCTGTCACTTTTCGATGAGATGCAACTCAGCTTTCAATCCGTTGAGCTGATGCTGCCGTTTGTCGTCAATCCTGCCGAGCCTCATGAATGATATCCGTGTCGCAATGCGTGATGTTCGTGGGTGAATGTACGGGCTGAAACGAGTCACCATGTTGTAACCAATTGATTAACATTTAAAATTCACCGGATTATACACCTTGTTGGTTATGCGCTTGCTGTGTTGGGATTGGCGCAGACCGGTTTATCCAATCATGTCACCTCATGGAAGATAGTGATGATCTCATTTTCAAATATCAGACAAGTTTTGATGCTCATGTCTGTGATTACTCTGGCTGCCTGTAAGGGTGGAGACAGGCAGTCAGAGCAGTCTCCTGCTGTCACCGCATCCACTCAGATTCAGGGACAGGTTTTTAAAGGGCCAGTGGCATATGCGACGGTACGCGCTTTTGATGCCATCGGAAATACGCTTGGTGAAACCGTAACCGAAGATAAAGGTTTTTATCGGCTGTCTCTGGATATGTCTTATCAGGGGGTGATCCGGATTACTGCCACCGGGGGAAATTACATTGATGAAGCAACCGGCGAACTCACGTCATTGACGGAAAGCATGAGCGCAGTGACCGTGCTGTCGGAAAGCGAAGCGGTGATGAACGTGACCTTGCTGACCGAGTTGGCGGCCCGTGAAGCCAATCTGGGGCTGTCGACGGATCGGGTCGCATGGGCAAATCGTCATATTGCGGAATCCATGGCATTGGATCTGGATATTGTGAGTGAAGCCCCCGTTGATTTGCTGGATACCGCACATCAGGGACAAGCCGGTCCTCATGTTGATTATGCGCTGGTTATTGCCGGGATGACGAAAATTGCACAGACTGAAGGCATCGGTCTTGGAGAAGTATTGAATGGTTTTCGTCAGGACTTTGCAGATAATGGCAATCTGGATGACCCTCAAGTGCTGAATCGACTGCATGCGGGTATCAATAATTTTCTCGATTCTCCACTCAACCGGGTTGTACTGGACCGGAGTCAAACATCCAAAGACAAGGCGTTTTACCGCAATACACCGCCAGTGGTAGAAAAACTCGCAGCGTCAACGCTGATAGAGGGGGCGTCTATGAAATTGCGCCTGAGATTACGGATAATGATAATCAAGGTGCATTGCGGTATCAGTGGCAGCAAATCAGCGGTCCTGAGGTGCTCATGCAAGGGACTGAAACCGCTGCGGTTTCCATCAAAGTACCGGCACCAGAGACAAGTCAATTCTTCGTGCTCAAATTAACGGTCACAGACGCTGAAGGCTTATCAACGGAACAGCACTATTCTTTTCGCATCTCTCCGGTTCCGGTGATTTCAGGCATCGCTTTTAAAGGTCCGTTAGCGGGTGCAAGGGTGATCATTTATCAGCCAGATGGGACGGTCATCGGAGAAGCGATCACCGCAACTGACGGTCGCTATCGCATCAAGAATTATCAATTTTATGAAGGCATTATTATTGCTGAAGTGACGGGTGGCACATATGAAAGTGAGGCGACAGGTCAGTCCGTCACTCTGGAGCAGCCTCTCCAGGCTGCAACCGATACGTCTGCGGCCAGAATGACGACATTGAATATTACGCCGTTGACTGAACTCGCTGTTCGCCGGGCAAAAATGCTCGGGACAATGCTGACGAAAAATACTATTGAGCAAGCGAATCGGGATATTGCGTTCGCCTTTGGTCTGCGTCGCAGCCTTGTTTTTTACCCGCCCACGAATTTGCTGGATCCGTCGGGCATCTTCAGGAAAGGGGATAACACTGAGCATGCTTTAGCGATTGCAGCCATGATGGTTGCGATCAATACAAACGCGTACAGTTTAACCGACTGGCTGGAAATGGTTTCCAGAGACTTGTCGGACGATGGCCGGCTGGATGATGTCAATCTGCAGAAAGTGCTGTACCAAGGGTTGAACGACTTTATCCGATCGCCGTTGAATGTGCTTGGTGTGACCCCTGAAGACACACAGCTGGATGAGCGGTTTAGCGGGATCGCGCCGCCAGAAATTATTTCAGTGACGGGGAGCGATGGTTTTGAGCGGCAACTGACTTCCGCGACGGTTCAGGTCAAAGACACTTCGGGTGTGAGCTATGACTGGTATCAGACTGAGGGTCCTCACGTCACGCTCTTTAATCGTGATAGCAGCCGTGTCACATTCAAACTTCCGAACATTGAAGAAAACTCGCCAGAAACGATCACATTGGCTGTCACGGTGGAAAACAGAGACGGGCTGATGAGTTCATCGCAAATCACGCTACAGATCCAGCCCTATTCTGAGGTTGCGTTCGATAAAATTATCGATTCACAACTGCGTCGCTGTGTTGAGGATCTTGCCCCGAAAGTTCGTGATATCGGGGATTTAAACCAGCTTGAATGTGGTCCTGATTATGCGGGGATCAGTCAGTTCGATGGCTTGGCACAATTTACCCATCTGAATCATATCGGGGTGCTGGCGAAAAACCAGATCACGGATGTTTCCGCTTTGGTGTCATTGAGCACACTGAAAAGTCTGGCGCTTCAGCAAACGGTCATGACTGATTTGACTGTGCTGAAAGCGCTGACCAGCCTGACGGAGCTGGCTTTGACTCATAGTCCATGGCTGACCGATTTCAGTGCGCTGCCTCAACTCACGCAACTGATCGGAATCAACTTGTATGGCACAGGCATCAGTGATGGTCATATTTTTCTGCAAATGAATGAGCTACAGAAAATTGCGATAGGGAACACTCAGATCAGCGACTTCAGCTTTTTCAGGGAAAAGCCCAACCTGATTTCCCTCGAGCTTGCTGATTCAGGATTGACCCAGCTTGATCCCATCGGACTGGCGTATCAAACCGAATTAAAAACACTGGATATTTCGGGCAATCCACTGACAGATATTTCGGCCCTGTCAGGGTTGACGAAGTTGCAATGGGTGAACTTATCAGACACCAATATCTCAATGTTGCCATCGCTGGAACAGTTGAGTGCATTAAGAAATGTGTATCTGAATCATACCCATGTCACCGATCTGTCTGCTTTGCGCGTGTTACCGGAACTCATGCAAATTTCTTTACAGGGCTTCAAGGGGACAGATATCAGCCCGTTGATTGACCTGAAGCAAAAGAGACGGTTCAGTGCTCTGTCACGGGTTGATCTCACCGGTGCGGTTCATGTGCCTTGCTCGCAGATGACAACGCTCAAGCAATTGAATGTGAATATTTTTGTCGACGTGAACCCCGGCGTGACTTGTACTGCGGATTAAGGGGCGATGTCTGAGCACAAAAAAAGAGGCCATTCGGCCTCTTTTTTCATGTCTTGCTGTGAACTGAAATCGCTTACAGCGCCGCGATGGTCGCTTTCTGCTCTTCCAGTTTAATCAGGGTTTCTTTGTAACCTTCCAGCTTCTCGCGCTCTTTGGCCACCACGGCTTCCGGCGCTTTTGCGACGAAACCTTCGTTACCCAGTTTGCCTGCGATGCGTTTGATCTCGCCCTGAGTCTTGGCCATTTCTTTGTCCAGACGTGCCAGCTCAGCGTCTTTGTCGATCAGACCGGCCATCGGAATCATCAGCGTCGACTTACCGACCAGTGCTGTGGCGCAAGCTGGTGTTTCTTCACCGGCAGCCAGCACACGCAGACTTTCCAGTTTCGCCAGCGCAACCAGAACAGCCTGGTTTTGCTGCAAACGGGCAGCGTCTTTGTCGTCGGCGGCTTTGAGCATCACATCCAGGCCTTTGCTTGGTGCAATGTCATATTCGGCGCGCAGGTTACGAATGCTGGTGATAAAGTTCTTCACCCATTCGATGTCAGCCAGTGCATCGGCATTGAAGTTCGCGTCATCATACTGAGGCAGTGCCTGTGTCATGATGGTGTCGCCTTCGACGCCTTTCACCAGTGGCTTCACGCTCTGCCAGATAGTTTCTGTGATGTACGGGATCACCGGATGGGCCAGACGCAGGGTCTTCTCCAGCACAGTAATCAGGGTACGGCGGGTCGCGCGTTGCTGCGCTTCAGTGCCTTTCCACAGAACCGGTTTGGTCAGTTCCAGATACCAGTCACAGAACTGGTTCCAGATGAACTCATAGATACTGTTGGCTGCCATATCCAGACGGAAGTTCTCAATGTGGCCGTTGAATTCTTTCGCGGCCAGCTCGAACTGAGATTCGATCCACTTGTCTGCCAGAGAGTATTCCAGCTCAGCACCTTCGGCAAAGCCGCAATCCTGATCTTCGGTGTTCATCAGCACGTAACGGCTGGCGTTCCACAGCTTGTTACAGAAGTTCCGGTAACCTTCCAGACGCTTCATGTCCCAGTTGATGTCACGGCCGGTAGATGCCATGGCAGCCAGGGTGAAGCGCAGGGCGTCAGTACCATAAGGTTCAATGCCGTTTTCGAATGTTTTACGGGTGTTTTTCTCGATCTTCGCGGCCAGTTGCGGCTGCATCATGTTGCCAGTCCGTTTCTGAACCAGAGACTCCAGATCAATCCCGTCGATCATATCGATTGGATCCAGCACGTTCCCTTTCGACTTCGACATTTTGTCGCCGTTTTCGTCACGGATCAGGCCGGTCACGTAGACGGTTTTGAATGGAACCTGTGCTTTACCGTCTTCATCTTTACAGAAGTGCATGGTCATCATGATCATGCGGGCAACCCAGAAGAAGATGATATCGAAGCCGGTCACCAGCACATCAGACGGGTGGAAGACTTTCAGATCATCGGTTTTCTCCGGCCAGCCTTGAGTCCCGAATGTCCACAGGGCAGAGGAGAACCAGGTGTCCAGCACGTCGTCGTCTTGTTTCAGCACGATCACTGGCGCCAGGCCGTATTTTTCACGGACTTCTTCTTCAGTGCGGCCAACATAGACGTTGCCGTCATTGTCGTACCAGGCCGGGATGCGGTGACCCCACCACAGCTGACGGGAAATACACCAGTCCTGTACGTCGCGCATCCAGGAGAAGTACATGTTCTCGTACTGCTTCGGCACGAATTTGATGTCGCCGTCTTCAACCGCTTTCACCGCTGGTGCGGCAAGCGGGGCGGTGCGCACGTACCATTGGTCGGTCAGCATCGGCTCGATCACCACACCGCCACGGTCGCCGTAAGGGACGGTCAGGTCGTGATCTTTGATTTCGTCCAGCAGGCCCAGGGCATCAAATTCAGCGACAATGGCTTTCCGCGCTTCAAAACGCTCCATGCCCTGATAGGCTGCAGGCATGTCGGTTGCGTAAACGTCCGAGGGTTCGCCGTTGCTGTTGAATACTTCAGCCGCATCACGGATGTTGGCGTCGAAAGTCAGGATGTTGATCATCGGCAGGCTGTGACGCTTGCCTACTTCGTAGTCGTTGAAATCGTGCGCCGGGGTGATTTTCACACAACCGGTGCCTTTTTCCATGTCTGCGTGCTCATCGCCCACGATAGGAATCCGGCGGTTCACGATTGGCAGCAGGATGTGTTTGCCAATCAGATCCTGATAACGCGGATCTTCCGGATTCACCGCAACGCCGGTATCACCCAGCATGGTTTCCGGACGCGTGGTGGCAACCACGATGTAATCTTTGCCATCCGCAGTTTTTACGCCATCGGCCAGCGGATAGCGGAAGTGCCACATGTGGCCCTTCTTGTCTTTGTTTTCAACTTCCAGATCTGAAATGGCGGTGTGCAGTTTCGGATCCCAGTTGACCAGGCGCTTGCCACGGTAGATCAGATCGTCTTCGTACAGACGGACAAAGACTTCACGCACGGCATTGGACAGGCCGTCGTCCATAGTGAAACGCTCACGATCCCAGTCGACGGATGCACCCAGGCGGCGCAGCTGTTTGGTGATGGTGCCGCCGGATTCGCCTTTCCATTCCCAGATCTTGTCAATGAAAGCTTCACGGCCGTAATCGTGCTTGGTTTTGCCTTCTTCAGCAGCGATTTTACGCTCCACAACCATTTGGGTGGCGATGCCCGCGTGGTCTGTACCGACCTGCCACAGGGTGTTTTTGCCTTTCATACGCTCACAACGGATCAGGGTATCCATGATGGAATCCTGGAACGCGTGGCCCATGTGCAGGCTGCCTGTGACGTTCGGCGGTGGGATCATGATGCTGTAGGCATCTTTCGTCGTGTCACCGTGAGGCTTGAAGTAACCAGCCTCTTCCCAGCGCTGATACAGCGCTTGTTCAATCGATTGTGGGTTGTATGTCTTTTCCATAGCGCTCTTGATGGATCTCGGTGGAATTAGGGCGACTCAGGCGCAGCGGCGGTCTGTAATTGGATGCCAGCCAGGCGATACGCTTTAAAACGTTCGCGGGCCTGCTGCTTGAGTTGTTCATCGCAAGGAACGAAGTCTACCACTTGTGCAAAGGTCACGGCAAAATTTGGTGCGTCTTGTCCCAAATTTATCAGCACGGCCCGTCGGCCACTGTGGCGCATGCCGGGCCAGCCGATTTCGACCGGTGAACCCTGACGCGGACCTTCCCCAATGAGATTATGGGGGACAAAGTGATCCGGTTCCTGTTGCCAGAGGTATTCGTCCAGCCATTCGGCCTGTTCGCGGCTTTCAGCGAGCAGATAAACGGTCTGGCCTTGCTGGTAGCGCCATGCGGCCTGCTGACAGGCCAGTTTCAGCCTTGCCTCGGGGGCGGCGTCATCAATGATATAAAAGGTCGCATGGCTCATAAATTACTATCCGAAAAAAGGGGCCTGCTGGCCCCTCTGTCGATGATGATTAATCGAGGTTTTCCAGCCCGGCTCTGTTGAGCAGGAACTGGACCAGCAGCGGCACCGGACGGCCGGTCGCACCTTTGTCTTTGCCTCCGGTCCAGGCGGTACCGGCGATATCCAGGTGTGCCCAGTTGTACTTCTTGGTGAAGCGCGACAGGAAGCAACCGGCAGTGATGGTGCCGGCACCCGGACTGCCCAGGTTGGCCAGATCCGCAAACGGGCTGGCCAGTTGCTCCTGGTACTCATCTGTCATTGGCAGACGCCAAGCGCGGTCACCGGCCTGCTCAGAGGCATTCACCAGCTCATGCGCCAACGGATTGTGGTTCGCAATCAGGCCACTGATGTGATGACCCAGTGCCACAACACAGGCGCCGGTCAGGGTGGCAACATCCACCACACATTCAGGCTCATAACGCTCGACATAAGTCAGGGCGTCACACAGTACCAGACGACCTTCGGCATCGGTGTTCAGCACTTCAACCGTTTGGCCGGACATGGTGGTCAGAATATCACCCGGACGGTACGCACTGCCGCCAGGCATGTTCTCACAACCCGCCAGTACGCCAATGACGTTGACCGGCAGATTCAGTTTCGCCAGAGAGCGCATGGCGCCGAAGACCGTCGCGGCACCACACATGTCGTATTTCATTTCGTCCATGTTGGCAGACGGCTTAATTGAAATACCGCCGGAGTCGAAGGTCAGACCTTTCCCCACCAGCACAATCGGCTTGGCGTTCGGGTCCGGATGACCTTTGTACTCAATGATGGACATCATGGCTTCGTTCTTTGAGCCCTGACCAACCGCCAGATAGGACGTCATGCCCAGCTCTTTCATTTCCTGCTCGCCAATGATCTTGGTGCTGACGGTTTCAAAATCGTCTGCCAGACGGCGTGCCTGAGAAGCCAGATAAGCCGGGTTGGCCACGTTCGGTGGCATGTTGCCCAGATCTTTTGCAGCACGGACACCGGAGGCAACAGCCAGACCATGACTGATTGCACGCTCACCCAGCGACAGTTCGCGACGGGTCGGAACATTAAAGACCAGCTTGCGCAGCGGACGGCGTGTCTCCGGCTTCGTGCTCTTGAACTGGTTGAAGGTGTAGAGGCTGTCTTTGGTGGTCTCTACTGCCTGACGAACTTTCCAGTAGGTATCACGGCCTTTGACATGCAGTTCAGTCAGAAAACACACGGCTTCCATCGACCCGGTTTCATTCAGGGTACTGATGGTTTTCTTGATGATTTGCTTGTACTGGCGCTCATCCAGCTCGCGTTCTTTTCCGCAGCCAACCAGCAGGACGCGCTCTGACAGCACATTAGGCACGTGATGCAGCAACAGCATCTGTCCCGGCTTTCCTTCCAGATCACCGCGACGCAGCAGGGAACTAATGTAGCCCTCGCTGATCTTATCCAGTTGTTCAGCAATTGGAGAGAGGCGGCGTGGTTCGAAGACGCCAACGACGATACAGGCACTGCGCTGTTTCTCGGGGCTACCACTTTTAACACTGAACTCCATGCGTACTCCTAACATCCTATAAAGACAATGAGGGCTAAATGATAGATAATGCCGCACTTACTTGTTGTCTCTTGAATTCAGTTTAAGATCGAAGTGCAGGCTGACAGTTAGCCGAAAGATAAAAAAATAACTGATTTACCGGAAAATTATAGTGATTCCAGCAAAAAAACAAGTTTTCTATGGGTATGTAACGCGTGATTATTGTTCGTTATTTGACACGTGAGACAATAAAGAGCCAGGTTGCAGTGCTTTTTGTACTGTTTCTTATCTTTATTAGTCAGAAGTTTATCCGCATCCTGGCCGATGCGACAGAAGGATCCATTCCCGGCGACCTGGTACTGACCCTGATGGGGTTATACATGCCGTCGATGGCGATGTTGATGCTCCCACTCAGTCTGTATATCGGGATCTTGCTCACATTTGGGCGATTATATGCGGAAAGTGAAATAACTGTGATGAATGCCACAGGGATTGGAAATACTTTCCTCATTCGCGCAGCATTGTGGCTGGCAATCATCACGGGGTCAGTGGCAGGCTTTAATGCCTTGTGGCTGGCACCCTGGAGTGCCGAGAAAGAAACCCAGGTGATGGAGCAGGTGGAAGCTGATTCCGGCCTTGATCTGCTGGTCAAAGGGCAGTTTCAGGGCGCGCCGGATGGTCGGGGGGTCGTTTTTGTCGATGACATTACAGATAAAGGTGGCACGCTGAATCGTGTCTTTGTGGCACAGCCGACGGCCAGTGACACCCTGCGTCCGAGCGTGATGTTTGCCAACAGCGGCACGATCAGTGAGCTGAAAGACGGCCGGCAGGTACTCGATCTGCAAGATGGGGTGCGCTACGAAGGGTTACCGACGCGTCTGGATTACAGCATCACCTCGTTTGATAACTATCAGGCGGTGATCGGGCAGCGGGCCATCAAAGAAAAAAACCGGGATTGGGATGCACTGCCGACTCTGGCGCTGATGCAGCGACCGGAGCTGGCTGCGCAGGCTGAATTCCAGTGGCGGATGTCGCTGGTGCTCTGTATTCCGTTGCTGACCATGGTGGTGGTGCCTTTATCTGCGGTGAACCCGCGACAGGGCCGTTTTGCCAAACTGGTGCCTGCGGTGCTCATCTATCTGACCTATTTCCTGGCAATCAGTGCTGCGAAATCTGCCGTCGAAGACGGTGCGTTACCGGTCGGGATCGGACTTTGGGGGATCAATATCATCATGCTTCTGGTCGCCATTGGCCTCAATAGCTGGGATACCTTACCGATGCGACTATTCAGAGAAAAATTCCGGAGACGCGGCTGATGTTTAAGATTCTCGACTGGTACATTGGCCGGACCATTATTGCGACTTCTGCATTGACTCTGTCGACGCTGGTGGGGCTGTCGGCCATCATTAAATATGTGGAACAGCTGCGTAAAGTCGGCGATGGTAGCTATGATTTGTGGAAAGCATTAATTTACGTGTTACTCAGTGTGCCGCGTGATATTGAAATGTTTTTTCCCATGGCAGTCCTGCTCGGGGCCCTGATTGGTCTGGGAACACTGGCCTCCAGTTCGGAGCTGGTGGTCATGCAGGCGGCAGGGTTCTCGAAACTGGATATCGGCATATCCGTGCTGAAAACGGCGGTGCCGCTGATGCTGCTGGTGATGGTGCTGGGGCAATGGGGGGCGCCACAGGCGCAAAAGGCAGCCCGTGAACTCCGGGCGGTCTGGACCTCTGGGGGGAACGTTTTCTCAGTACAGCGAGGAGTCTGGGCCAAAGATGACAATGACTTCATCTATATTGGCCGGATCCATGAACAAACCACGCTCAATGCCATCAACATCTGGGAATTCGATGAGAATGACGTCTTAAAGGAAAACCTGTTTGCCCGTACGGCAACCTTTGTCGAGGATAAAGGCTGGGAGCTGAAAGATGTCACCGTGACCCGGATCGGTGAGGTGAAACAGGAAAATACGCATTTTGATACGAAAATCTGGCAAACCAGTCTGACGCCGGACAAGCTGGCCGTGGTTACGGTGAAACCGGAAGAACTGGCACTAACCGGTGTCTATGACTATGTGAGTTATCTGAAAGATACCAAGCAAGATGCGTCCCGGTATGAGCTGGCTTTCTGGCGTAAAGCGCTCCAACCGGTTTCGATCGCCGTCATGATGTTGCTGGCTCTGTCGTTCGTGTTCGGGCCGCTGCGTTCGGTGACGATGGGCGCCAGGGTATTGTCCGGGGTGATTTTCGGATTTGCCTTCTATATCTCCAACGAAGTTTTCGGTCCGCTGAGTATTGTCTATCGGCTGCATCCGGTGATTGGGGCATTGGGGCCAAGCCTGGTGTTCCTTGGCATTACACTGTATCTGCTGAAGCGAAAACTCTGAGACAGAATCCACAAAGAAAAATGGCGCCGATCAGGCGCCATTTTTGTATCCGTGAGCACTTAATTCGGTTTCGGCAGTAAGACCATTTCGCACTCTGCCATCAGATCCTGGAAAGACTGTTTGGTGGTGCTGAAGGGAACCATCAGATTGCCTAAACCAAAAGCTGACGTTGCCATCCGGATCAGGGCCTGCGTCAGGCGAATGTTGGAACCGTCCGCATTTTGGATCCGCAGTTTCCAGGCCCGCATGCCCAGCGTCTGTCCGGCTTTACACCAGAAATAAGCATAAAAACCAATCACACTCAAAGCCAGATACATCGAATACAGCGGGGCTGCCACCGGATGTTTGCTGAGGTATTCACTGGCATCGATATAAGGTGCCAACGTCAGTATGCCGGCATTGAGCAGGATGGCGACGACTGCCATTGCCAGTCCGCCCGCGAGCATGAGTACAGCCGCAACGACCAGCGCATCATAAATCCAGGCGCCGATCCGGCGGAAAAGCCCCGGATATTGTTTGGTGTGCGTTGTGTCCTGATTCACTTTCGTTGTCATGGTTCCACCAGAAAATGTGAGCGACCGGCCAAACCGGCCTGCCAGAAAAATCTGGCGCACAGTGTAGCAATACTTCTTTCGCAGGGGTACATACCCAAGGTATCTCCCCACTTTTATTCGCTGAATTGAAAGCCTTGATGTGTCAATTGGCTGATGTGATCGCATCATGTTGAAAAAAGCAGCAAACGGTTCGTGAGGCCAGATAAAGTTTCTTGCACATCAACACGGTATACGTATAATGACCCCCATCTGCCCGGGTGGCGAAATTGGTAGACGCAGCGGATTCAAAATCCGCCGGTGGCAACACTGTGCCGGTTCAAGTCCGGCCCCGGGCACCAATTTCAACAATAAAGCCTCGACGAAAGTCGGGGCTTTGTTGTTTCTGCGTTCTGAAACGGACGCCCGCTTTTCTCTTGTCATCAAACGCAGGAAAGCGGGCTGATGTTTTCTGTCCTCTTCTCTAAAAACATTCCTCAGACTTGAAGTATGAAACCCCGAAAATGTCTGCATATACTGGATGTTCAGGGACGCTTTGTTCATTCAGGGAAAATCATTTGAAGACTCAATTGATCAGCCTGTTCCTCGGGCTCGGGCTCGCGGGATGTGGCTTGCAGATGCATCATGGTCGCCCGGATATCCTGACGGAACATGCCAGATATCGCATTGAAGATCGATCCGATGACGCTGGCAGACAAATCCGGTTTGCCGATTTCCAGGGAGTGATCCGAAAGCGTTGGGTGAATCTTCATGAAGCGGGTGATTTTCCGGACGAGTACCATGCGCCATTCAATGTGCAGGAAGTGCAACTGACGTTGTCGGGATTAAGCGGTGTACAGGCTGCCATGAATTACCGGCACGCCTGCGTTCAAAAACAGCCTGTCTTTGGGGCAGGGGTGTCACTGTTTGGGGATGATCCGGTGTTGCTCAGTGGCGCAGCGCAGGTGAAACAAGCGTTGTGGACCGTGCAAAATACGGCCCTGCTTGAAAATGAAGCCAAAGACGCCATTGAGGTTGGCGGCAACCGCGTGCGGCTCAATCAGCGTGTGATCGCAGAATATCATTTCTCGTCAGGGCAACCTTTAGGCGCTCGCGGCGATTATGTCTGGCTGGATGAATCACTGCCGGATGAACGTCGTGTTCTGGCGGCCTTGATGGTTGTCTATGCGATGACGTATGAGGCAGTTTCCTGTGCATTGAATTAGTTTAACATCCATCTTCATGTATGCTCTCTGTTTCTTAATGAGGACAGGTTGGAGCTATTGATGAAATATGTTTTAACGGCGGCGATGATAGCAGCCAGTGGGTTGGTTCAGGCTGCTGAGACAATCGACTGTGGTGAGGTGGATTTGAAAACTGTTTATGTGCAGGCTGATCGCGGAGATGGGTCTTTCCATGCCAACAAAATGCTGATCTTGATGGGGCGGGGAAGAATGCCGCTTGCAATGATATTACGTTTGCCTATCTGGAAAATAATGATGACGCTTATGACAGTACGTTATCGATGGCGATTTCGGCTTATATGGCAGGCAAAAAGCTCCGGGTTGTTGTTGAAGATGCGCCAGCTCAGGCTGATGCGAAAAGGATTGCCTGGATAAACTTTTGAATCAGAGACTGAACGGCATGTATGCTGTTCGATTTTAACTGACTGAACAGTCATGTTATCACTCGCAACACCTGTATTCGGGCAACCGGTTCCGCAAACCATTGCCTGGTGGCGGGAGTCGCCTGCCGCAGGTTAACCGCACGATTGGTCACAGGCTTCGGAACGATTTCCGAAGCCTGTATTCTCAGCGTCTTGCTTTTTTCTCAGGCAAACGTTTTCTTTTTCCTGACCGGAGATCGGTACTGGAAATTAGATGCATGTCACATTAATATGCGCTCCCGGCTTGCGTGTTCAACCTGAATTCAGATTGAACTCTGCAGTTGCCAGCTATCAGTCGCCGCGTTTGCCCATGGATGCCAGGTGTTGCACTGAGATGCTTCTTGGCACACACGCATGACGGAATTTCTCGCCTTCGGCAGCTTTGCGTGCGCCAGTCCACACTCACCGGACTTCGACATCGCAAGGTAGTTTTATGCAGCTTCTCTTCAGCGCGGCAGGTATCGTCGCAATATTTTTATGTGCGTATGCACTTTCCACCAATCGACAGGCCATTCGCTGGCGAACCGTATGCGGCGCATTCGGATTGCAGTTTGCGCTGGCAGCCTTTGTGCTGTATCTGCCGTGGGGGCAATCTCTGCTCGGTAAGATGAGCCAGGGCGTCTCGACCATTATCGGATTCGCCAACGAAGGGATTGGATTTGTCTTCGGCCCGCTTGCAGACAGTGGGGCTGTGGGGTTTGTGTTCGCTGTCAAAGTTTTACCGCTCATCATTTTTATCAGTGCACTCATTTCTCTGCTCTATTATCTGGGTGTCATGGGCGTGGTGATCCGGGTGATCGGCGGTGGTCTGGAACGTTTGCTGGGAACAACCCGTGCTGAATCTCTGGTCGCGACCAGTAATATTTTTCTGTCTCAGGGCGAATCGCCTCTGGTCGTGCGGCCATTTCTGGCATCGATGACGCGTTCAGAGCTGTTCGCTGTGATGGTGGGCGGCATGGCTTCCGTTGCTGGCAGTGTTTTGGGCGGTTATGCAGCTATGGGCGTGGATCTGCAGTACCTGATTGCAGCCAGCTTTATGGCGGCTCCGGGCGGATTGCTGATGGCGAAAATCATGGTGCCGGAAACCCAGCAACCCGTTGATCAGTCAGAGATTGATCTCTCTGGCAGTGAGCAAAGTAATGCAATTGATGCGCTGGCATCCGGTGCCATGAACGGGATGAAAGTTGCCGTCGCGGTCGGCACCATGCTGATTGCCTTTATCAGTGTGATTGCCATGGTGAACCACGGGCTGGATCTTCTGGGCCAGGAACTGGAGATTCAGGGGTTGTCTCTGCAGCGTCTCTTCGGCTACCTGTTTGCGCCACTGGCTTTTGTTACGGGTGTCCCGATGGATGAAGTGATGGCTGTTGGCAGCCTGCTGGGCCAGAAGATCGCCATGAATGAATTTGTTGCTTTCATGGATTTCGCGACCATGAAAGACACTTTGTCGGCACACAGCCAGATCATCGTGGTGTTTGCTCTGTGTGGGTTTGCGAATATCGGTTCGATTGCCATTCAGCTGGGCTCAATTGGTGCCATGGTGCCGGAGCGTCGTAAAGATGTTGCCAGCCTGGGAATCCGTGCCGTGATTGCCGCGACGTTTGCCAACCTGATGAGTGCTTCACTGGCAGGCTTCTTTACGCAATTGTCTTTGTAATCACCGACCTCCGGGGCATATTCAGAGAAAAGCAGCACTGTGGCTGATGCGATCCGGCATCAGAGCCCAGTGCTGTTTTTTTATGTCTGACAGCGGGCTGAAGGGGAGAAAAGGGGCGCCAGATTGGACTGAAGGCATCTGTGAGGGCGAAAAGCATCTAAACTCAGTGCATTACGATGAACGTCGCAGGAGGGACGGATGATTGATCTGGTGACTTTGGGCGTTACGGTTTTTATGGGCTTTTTCGCCATCATGAACCCCATTGCCAATACCGCGGTGTTTACGGGTCTGACGGCACACCAGTCCAGTGCCGAAAAAAGACAAACCGCCATCAAAGCGCTGACGGCTGCATTTTTTATTGTCGCGGCGTTCAGTTTGCTGGGAAAAGGGATTTTCCAGTTATTTGGCATTACCTTGCCAGCGCTGCGTCTGGCAGGAGGCATTCTGGTCTTTTTAGTCGGCTTTCATATGTTGCAGGGGAGCAGTTCTGCAATGCACTCTCAAAGTCCCAGTCGTGATGCCGAGGATATCTCGATTTCGCCGCTCGCCATTCCGATTCTGGCCGGTCCGGGCACCATCGCGACCGCGATGAATTATTCTGCGGCAGCGAGTCTGCTGCATATTCTGATCACCATCTCGGCATTTGCGGTGTTGTGCCTGCTCACCCTGATCTGCTTTTTATACGCGCAGAAGCTGGTAGATTTTCTGGGGAAAGACGGGGTGAATGTGATCACCCGGATTATGGGGTTATTGCTGACGGTGATTGCCATGCAGATGCTGATTCAGGGCGTGCATGATGCCCGGCAACTCTTTACTGCTGCGGGTGCCTCCTGAGTGATTTCACCTCACAGGATTATGGTCTGTTTTAGCAAGAAGCTGCTTTTGGGAACAACGCAGAAATCCCCGTCATCAGGTCCAGAATCTGCTTTACAACACGGATGACTATGGGCGAGACTTCTCCCTGAATTTTTTAAGGTCAATGCGTCCGATCGTTTTGGCTAAACGAGCAGTACGGGTTGTGTGCAAATGATGTGGGATTCTTTTTTGGAAAATATTGAACAGGTTGTCACGTACTTTCTGACACACAAGCTCTTACTCAGTGCCTGTATTGTCCTGATTGCGATCCTGATCCGTCGGCTGACCATTACCCGGATTCGCGGTGAGGCGAATTTTCTCAGCGAAGATCAGCGCAAGTGGATTTCCCGTACCAAAAATGGCGCATTCACACTGGTGTTGCTGACGCTGTTCCTGCTGTGGGAATCGGAAATCAGCAAATTTGCCTTGTCGCTGACAGCGATCGCGGTGGCACTGGTGGTGGCATCCAAGGAGATTATCCTGTGCTTTACCGGATCCCTGCAGCGTGCCAGCTCGCGTTCATTCAGAATCGGTGACTGGATTGAGGTCGGGCCGGTTTGTGGCGAGGTGATTGAGCACAATCTGATGGCGACCGTGATTCAGGAAATTGCTTTGCATCAGGGCCAGTATCACTACACCGGAAAGACCATCACACTGCCAAACAGTATGTTTTTCACGGTTGCCGTCAAAAATCTGAATTTCATGAAACGTTATGTTTACCATGGCTTTACGATCACTGTGAAAGAAACGGTGAATCTGTATCCGATGGTGCCGATCATGCTGCAGAAAATTGACGCGCATATTGTTGAGTTTTTTGATGTGGCACAGCGCTACAACCATATGATTGAGCGGCATGCCGGTGTCGACTTGCCTGGGGCAGATCCGCACATTTATATCACCACCACCCCGACGGGGGAGCAGCAGGTTCACTTTAAGCTGTTTTGTCCCACTATTCAGGCAGCAGAGCTGGAAGCGATCATCCGGGAAGAATTTATGACCATGTATTGCCGGGATTTTCTGCCTAAGCCGACTCAGGAAGCCTGTACGCCGGATCCTGTTGAATCCGTTCTGTAATTCAACATGAAAGCAGCGTCCGAAGACGCTGCTTTTTTTATGCGAACAGTTTAACAACACGAACTCACCTGAACGACCGTCCCTGTCACTCAGGGTAACTTCCCTGTGGGATTTCCATTGCGTACAACATGCATTGAGGTTGGTGTATCTGCACCATCCATATCACTGCAATGCTTGTGCCATTTTATATTCCTTGGTAAGCGACTGATTTTATTTACAACAGTCGCAGCCAACGGTTCTCGTTATCATCCCGTTTTGCAAAATGCATGTGTATGTCTTGAAGTTGCTGTGTGCAATTGCATTTTAGGAAACTTCCCGGCATTGTGCATGGGGTTGAGTAGAGGGGTCACGATTGAAAACTGTCGTTAGAGCGATAAACGGAGGCTTAATGCGCGAAGTAACTTATCCGATTCGGGGCGCCTGTCAGTGTGGCGGGGTCACTTATTCTTTGCTGGCACCACCGAAAATGGTGGTGGCCTGTCATTGTAGGGAATGCCAGAAATTATCCACCAGCGCCTTCAGTATTACTGCGATGGTCGATGCTGAGAATCTGGTATTCGAAGGCGTGATGTCGGACTGGTCCCGTCCGGCGGACAGCGGCAACACCAGCGCTGCAAAATTTTGTCCGACCTGCGGGAATCGGATTTACCATTATGATCCGACCCAGCCCAATGCCATTAAACTCAAGCCCAGCAATCTGGAAGATACCCGCATTATTGAGCCGACATTGCATGTCTGGACCAGTGAAAAGCAAGCCTGGTATCAAATCCCGGAAGGGGTGAAACAGTTTGAGAAACAGTTTGAGAAACAGCCTTAACCGACTCGCCCTGAATGAACAACCACCTGCGTGCAGGTGGTTTTTTTGTCGGTTTCATGGACATGAATGCATGCGGCGTTCCCACGTTGCGAAAAAGGATACGCTTCCGGCCGAATCGTCACCGAACCCGTTCGGGTGAGTTTTTGTTCTACACTCTGATTGTGCAGTCGTAAGATAAATAACAAGAATTGGGTGTACTGATGAGCATAAGTCGAAAACGAAAGGCCGTCCGTTTCTGCTGGCTGGCGGGCTTTACCCTGGTGAGTGTTTCGGGGGGCATACAGGCTAAAACTGAAGCAGAAGCCAAAGCACAAATCAAACAGGATTTGATTGGCTTCTGTGCCGATTGTCATGGCCGGCAAGGGATATCCGAGCTGAAAAATGTGCCCAATCTCAGAGCACAGCCGCCAGCTTATCTGAAGGCGCAACTGGAAGCGTTTCGTAGTAAGACCAGAAGCACCTCTTTCATGGATGCTTTCATCTATCAGATTTCAGATGCCCAGGTCGAACAGGCTGTCGCGCATTTCTCCTCTCAACCTGCAAGTTTAAAAGCGCAACCTGTGTGGCGTGGTGAAAAGTGGCCGGGAGATATGTCGCCTGGAGAGCAATTGGCGTATGTCGGTAAACTCTCCCCGCACGTGCCAGCCTGTGTCGCCTGTCATGGTCCGAGCGGGATTGGCGTTGAGCCGTCGTTCCCCCGGCTGGAAGGCCAGAAATCTGATTATATGGTGAATCAGCTGAAGGCCTGGAAAGCCGATAAACGGCCCCCCGGCCCACTGGGTGTGATGGCTGCCATTGCAAAATCCCTCACTGATGATGAAATCCTCGCCGTCTCCGAATACTTTGCGCAACTGGGAGGTGAGCAATGAAAACGTTCAACGTGTTCACGCTGTGTCTTCTGAGTACAGCCGTTTCAGCGGCAACCGAATTTGAACAGGAATACCGGCATCTGGGAGAGATTGAAGCGGGCCAGCGTCTGCCGGACGGGGAAAGCTATCATGCCACGCCGGACTGGAACAACTTACCGGAGGCACACTTTGGGGATGTGGTGAAGCAGGGCTACCAGGTCTTCACCAACACCCAGGCGTTGAAGTCTCAGGGGGTGATCAAAGGGGGGCTGAATTGTGTGAACTGCCACCTGAATGCTGGCCGCCTTGCCGGTAGTGCGCCTTTGTGGGCGGCTTATGTTGCTTACCCGGCTTATCGTTCAAAGAATCAGCGGGTGAATAATTACGAAGATCGCTTGCAGGGGTGTTTCCGCTATTCGATGAATGGCGGCGATAAGGTGCCTGCGCTCGACAGTGATGAAATCCGCGCATTAACGGCTTATTCCTATTGGCTGGCAACCAATGCGCCCGTGAACAGCCAGTTGCCCGGGCGGGGATTTTTCAGTGTAGAGAAACCCAAAGAAGCGCCGGATTATGGTCGGGGAGAAGCGGTCTATCAGGAAAAATGTGCGTTTTGTCATGCGGAAAACGGGGAAGGCCGTAAAGCAGCGGATCGTTATGTTTTCCCGCCGCTGTGGGGGGAGGACAGTTATAACTGGGGTGCAGGCATGCATCAGATCAATACCGCGGCTGCCTTTATTAAAGCCAACATGCCCCTGGGAATGGGGAATACGCTGACGGATCAGGAAGCCTGGGATGTGGCTATGTATATCGACAGCCAGGATCGTCCGCAGGATCCACGCTTTACCGGTAATGTGAAAGAAACGGCTGAAAAATACCACAGTCATCAGGGGATGTACGGTAAACCTTCACCGGCTGATCAGCATGTGCTTGGTGAACCTTCTAAGAAATGACCGGCTGACTCAACTCGCGCGGCTCAAGCGCAGTTGAGTCAGAGAGCTGTGGCTCAGACCCTGAAATGACTTGTGATATCCTCCAGTTGCGTCGCCAGCGTTGAGAGCTCTTCGCTGCTGCCGGAGATCCGCTCTACCGCAGTACTGGTGTCACGGGTCATCATATTGATGGTGTTGATATTGCTGTTGATTTCTTCTGCCACCGCCGATTGCTGTTCAGAGGCTGTCGCGATCTGACTGGTCATTGCGGCAATATGATCCACGGAAGCCACCACCAGGCGCAGCCCTCGGTTGCCGCCAGTGCCTGCTCGCTCACCCGGCTGGTGTGGTCGATACTGTGTTCCATCACCGTGCTGACATCCCGGCCGTGGTTAAGCAGAGTTTCCAGCATGGCGGCAGTCTCATTGGTGGCTTCCTGGGTATGTTGTGCCAGATTGCGGACTTCTTCTGCAACCACTGCAAATCCCCGGCCATGCTCTCCGGCCCTCGCCGCTTCAATGGCGGCGTTGAGCGCCAGCAGATTGGTTTGTTCTGCTATCCCGCGAATGGTTTCCAGCACTTGGGTGATATCATCCGAACTCTTTCTCAGAAGCGTGAGTTTCTGGTTGGCCTGCTGCATGTCGCTCGACATCACACTCAGGTTGTCCGTGCTCTGTTTCAGCAATTGTGAGCAGTCGCTGACCTTGGCCTGCGCCTCATTTCCTGCTTCGGCAGCCGATGCGATATTGCCGGAAATGTCTTTGGCCGTGGCACTCATTTCATCAATGGCGACGGCGAGATGGGCGGTTTCCTGTTCCTGCTGAGTCACCGCCTGAGCGGTTTCGACGGCACTGGCCGCTAAGGCTTCTGCTTCACTGCGTTGCTGGCCAGCTGCCAGTTTGAGCTGGTTGATAATGGTGCTCAGATTCGAAGACATGGCCAGCATAGACGCATAAACCCCCGTCACTTTTTGCTGGGATGGATTTCGGATGCGTAAATCTCCTTCTGCAATGGCACTGGCCATCTGAGCCATTTCGTCCGGTTCCCCGCCAATGGGGCGGGTAATGTTCCGGCTGATCAGGATGGCGGCCCCGAGGATCAGCAGCGTCACGACAGCAATGACGGACAAACCGATGTGTTTGAGTTGGGTAATTGCGGCCAGCGCTTCTGCATGGTCGATTTCTGCCACAATCACCCAGCGGTGCTGGTTCAGTTCAATCGGCGCAAATGCCGAGAGGACGGTATTCCCTTTGTAATCCAGTAGTGCGTCGATGCCACTCTCGCCCGATAACGCGCGGCGGACAGCTTCAGTGTTGACCTGGCCTTTCTCCGGGTGGAGAAATGAAGCCACCACGGAATGATTGACCGGATCGAGATACGAGTTGGACCGCATGAGTTTATCCGGACCAACCAGATAGGTTTCCCCGCTGTCTCCCAGTCCGGCACGGACGCCCATGATGGCGGTCAGGCGGTCTATCGGAAACTGAAACACCAGCACGCCAGACACCTGACCCTGATCGTAAACAGGGGTTGCGATAAAACCGGCCGGGGTCAGATAAGAGGGCAGATACAGGTTAAAGTCGATCAGCGCACTCTGGCCTTTATTGAGCTTTAAACCTGCCTCATAAGCTTGCCGCAGCAGGCTGTCCCGGAACGGGCCGCTGCGCAGGGACGTCGCGAAGTCGACTTCTTTGTATACGCTGTAAATCACTTGTGCGCTTGCAGCATCAATCAAAAAGAGATCGTAATAACCTGATTGTTCAATCAGTTCCTGAAAGAAGGGGTGGTACTGAGCGTGTGCGGTATCGTAAGCCGTACCGCCTGCCGTGAGTAGTTTCTGTTTTTCACCCAGACCGAACGGACTGTCTGCTATATAGCGGGCCTGAAGGATTCGGGCTGTGGGGGAGAGCTCGCTCACCAGCGCAGTCGCTGAATCATCCTGATTGGGTGCATTGGCTTTCAAACGTGGGATAAATTGCTGGGTGTAAAACTGCTGCAAACGCGCGTCTGATTGTTCATCAAGCGGGGGAAGGTCCCGAATCCCTTGGCGGAAATCCCTGACCGCCTGAATGGTTTGCGGGTTGGCCGCTTCCAGAGATATTTGCTGGTTCAGGGTTTCGAAATATCGTTCGATGGCATCCTGTTTCACTTCACGCAAAGATTCCAGTTGGTTATACGCCTGACTTTCCAGCGACTGGCTGGCCTGATTGAGTGTAAAGTACAAAATTGCTGCGGCCGGCAGCAGACCGGATAGTAAAAGACAACTCATCATTTTATGTTGTAGTTTCATGCCCCCCCCAAGAACTGCTGTCCAGCTACCATCGAAATTAGTTCAGCTTTTGACATGCGACGAATCTTTCAGCCGGGATGTCAGTCACATTCATTTGTTTTTGTGATGTTAATCAGTATCCATATTGTCCGTATGGATTGACGCACGATGTGAATCGCAGAGGAGAGAAAAGATTATCAGGCGTCCAATTTTTAAATGATTGTTATTTATCGTTTTATTGCAGCGGTCGCGAGGGTTTTTATCTCCGTATGTTTTCTGTTCGCTTCGAAACTGTCGCATTAACCAAACGATACTGATTTTTGCTGTAAGGAGTAATCGTCGATGGGACAAAGGACTCGGCTGACTGCGGAAGACAAACAGAATCTTGTCAATGAGTTAAAACAACTCATCGCCATTCGGATGGGGAAAGCGGTGTGTGTCACGCGACAGCGTGATGATGAAAGTGGTTTGGTGGTCGAATTCACAGTGGAAGGTCAGCGCTTTGCTGAAGTCACCATCTAGCGCAGGTCACTGAATGTGTCAGGTGTGATGTTTGATGCCGCCCGTCAGTCCTGACGGGCGGGCATCGGTTCAAGCCTGTTCTGGTTCAGGCCCGGTTAAACCGGATCGAAACTGGCGAGTGCAAGAATGCTTTCAATCGTTTGTGCAAAGTCCAGCCCAATCTCCCGGCTGGCCATCGGGAAGACACTGCGCGGTGTCATACCTGGGGACGTGTTCATCTCAATCGGATAAATCCGTCCGTCATCACCCAGAATGATATCCAGACGACCCCATCCGCGGCATCCCAGTGCATGGAATGCGGCGAGTGATACGGCTTGAATGGCTTGTTCTTCGCTGGGTGATAGGTCACTCGGGCAATGATAGGTGGCCGTTTGCGTACCAAATTTGGCAGCCCAGTCGAAAAAGGTTTCAGAGCGAATCTGGACCACGGGCAACGCTTGATCGCCTAAAATCCCACAGGTGTATTCTTTGCCGCTGATGAAGCCTTCCAATAGTATATTGTCATCATAATCAAATGCTTGCCGTACAGCAGCGGACAGGTCCTCCGGCGAGGATACCTTGGTGACCCCGATGCTGCATCCCTGAGATGTCGGTTTGACGACCAGGGGATACCCCACGTGCTCAGCGGCTGCCACAATGGCTTCTGCGTTGTGGGAGCGGTGAACGGCCTGCCACTTGGCATAATGGAAGCCTTGTTCAGAGAGAACTTGCCGGGCCCGGTGCTTATTCAGACATATTGACGAGGACGATAGTCCGCTCCCGGTATAAGGGATCTCCAGCCAGTCGAGTAAGCCCTGAATATGTCCGCTTTCACCGAGGTTACCGTGCAGCGCAATAAAGACTTTCTCCACGGATTTTAAAGCGTCCAGTGTGTCGCTCAGACGGCAGGGATCAATGCTGATCGCTTCATAACCTAATTGATTGATTGCTTCACAAACGGCTTCACCGGAACGTAGTGAAACACTGCGCTCACTGGATTCCCCTCCCATTAGTACACCTACACGCATAATCAACTCCCTCCATAAGTCTATGTGCACATATATTAATACAATGCGGTGCACTTCACAAAGTTATTGATTTTTATGACAATACTAAGTTTCGGTATTGAGTGGGAGAATACGTTTCCATCCAAAACATTGTCTTACGGGTATATATGCGACCTTTTGATTGATTTCGTGAATTATTGTTGTTTGGCATTGTTGTGATGATCTTCAAAGACAATCCTTCAGCGTCTCTGTTAGCATCTACATCAAAGTTACCGGTAACATTACACAATAACAACCGGAACATTTCACGACGTGCACGGGTTTCAGACCCGAAAAACAAAAGGAAAGTACCCATGAAAAAGTTGACCTGCACCCTGCTCGCGGCATCACTTGCCGGTACCTTTACTGCTTCAGCCATGGCTGCGGATTACACCTTCAAGTTCCAGTCGTCGGATCCGGCGGGTGATAAAAACTTTCAGGTGCAGCAAGCCTGGGCTGAGCGTGTTGAAACCATGTCGGCCGGCCGGATCGAGATTGATCTGCTGCCGGTCGGCAGTGTGGTGAAACACACCGAAACTCTGGGCGCGATTAAGTTGGGGATTCTGGATGGCCAGATCACCGCGACCAGCTACTTTTCGGGTAAAGATCCGGCATTTGGTCTGATCGGCAACATGGTGGGCGCCTGGTCTGACACCACGCAACTGCTGCAGTACATCAACTATGGTGGTGGTTATCAGCTGATGACTGAACTGTATGCGCCTTACGGTGTGAAGTTTATTGGCGGCTCGACCACAGGCGTTGAATCCTTTGTTTCGAAAGTGCCGGTGGACGGCGTGGCCGATCTGAAAGGCCTGAAATTACGCGCCCCGGAAGGGCTGGTCCAACAGGTCTTTAAAGCCGCAGGTGCTTCACCGGTGAATCTGCCAGGTTCAGAAGTCTTTACCGGTCTGAGTAAAGGTGTGATTGATGCTGCTGACTACACAGTTTTCTCGACCAACCAGAAAGCGGGCATGAACGATGTGGCGACCCATCCGGTTCAGCCAGGTTTCCACTCGCTGCCGCTGATCGATATTTCGATGAGCCAGAAAAAATGGGACAAGCTGCCGGCAGATCTGCAAGCGATCCTGACGACGTCTGTCCGTGATTTTGCTTATGACATGACGACCCAGCTGAAGATTGCCGATCAGCAAGCCGTGAAAGAAGCGGAAGCGAATCCGAAAATTACCATTCATAACTGGTCTGATGAAGAGCGGAAGAAGTTCCGTGAAATTGCCCGTGAACAATGGAAGGTTTTCGCGAAACAGTCGCCAAATGCCGAGAAAGTGTATCAGTCGGTCACGCAATTTCTGGAAGATAACGCCCTGCTGTAATTCTGAGAACACCGGGTCGGTCAGTGGACCGGCCATTCCCCTTAAGGGCTGAATTCAGCCCTTGGTTCTGATGTCGTCCGTGTTGTGAGCTTTCCGCCATGAATACCAACCCCACGCCTGCCGGGCAGGATGAAGAGCAGCCTAAAAACGGGCTGGACGCAGCAATTGTCAACATAGGAAATTTGCTGAGTCTGCTGTTTCTGTTCACCGTCATGATTTCATTTTATGAAGTTTTGATGCGTTATGTGTTTAATTCGCCAACCATCTGGGTGCATGAAACTGCCTCGTTCCTTGGGGGATCGCTGTTTATCGTTGGCGGCCTGTATGCACTGGCGACCAATAAACATGTGCGGGTTGTTTTGCTGTATGACATGGTTTCTCAGCGCACCCGGCAGTACCTGAACCTGTTCCATCATGTGATGGGGTTGCTGTTCTCCGTCCTGATGGCCTGGGCCTCTTACACCATGGCGCATGAAGCCTGGATCACTCCCTGGGGCGAGATGCGTCTGGAGACTTCCGGCTCTGCCTGGAACCCGCCGTTCCCGGCGTTGCTGAAAGGGATCATTTTCGTGTCTCTTTGTGTGTTGTCCGTGCAGTTTCTGTTGCACCTGATTGCCGAAATCCGTGGCCTGAGGAAGAAAGATGTTTGAGTTATCGTCAATGGGGATCGGCTACGGCAGCCTGCTGATGCTGGGGCTGATGATTGCCTTATTGCTGACCGGTATGCAGTTGGCTTTTGTCACCGGTCTGGTGGCCCTGATTTTCACCCTGGGCTGGTTTGGCCCGGACGCTTTACCGCTGGTCACCAGCCGCATGTATTCCTTCGTGGACGGCTACATTTTCCTCGCGGTGCCCATGTTTGTCCTGATGGCAGCCCTGCTGGACCGTTCCGGGATCGCCCGTGATTTGTTTGATGCCATGAAGTCCGTTGGCCGTCGCGTCCGGGGAGGCGTGGCAGTCCAGACGCTGCTCGTGGCTGTCGTGCTGGCCTCCATGTCGGGCGTGATTGGCGGTGAAACGGTGCTGCTGGGCATTCTGGCACTGCCACAGATGCTGCGTTTGGGGTATGACCGCAAGCTGGCGATCGGCACCACCTGTGCCGGTGGGGCATTGGGGACCATGTTGCCGCCCAGTATTGTGCTGATTATTTACGGTCTGACCGCCAGTGTGTCCATTGGCGACCTGTTCAAAGCGGCCTTCCTGCCAGCATTGTTGCTGGCGCTGATGTACATCGGCTACGTGTTGATCCGATGCAAAATGAATCCTGCGTTAGCGCCACTGCCAACGGAAGAAGAGCTGGCAGAAGATGCAGCACGGGACACCCGTTATTTCAAAGCCCTGTTCTTCCCGATGCTGTCTGTGGGCGTCGTTCTGGGCAGTATTTACACCGGCGTCGCTTCTGTGACGGAAGCCTCGGCACTGGGTGTGGTCGGGATCATGGTCAGCGCACTGATCCGGGGCGAGATGAGCTGGAGCATGCTCAAGGAAAGTGCCATCGCAACCATGCGAACCTGCGGCATGATTATGTGGATTGGGATTGGCGCCAGTGCCTTGGTCGGGGTGTATAACCTGATGGGCGGCATCGATTTTGTGGAAGAAACGATTCTGGCGTTCAGTGGTGGCAGCCCGACCCTGACCCTGCTGATTATGATGGTGATTCTGCTGGTGCTGGGAATGTTCCTGGACTGGGTGGGTGTGGCTTTGCTCACCATGCCGATTTTCGTGCCGATTATTACCGGCCTGGGTATGGATCCAATCTGGTTTGGTGTCGTGTTCTGCCTGAACATGCAGGTTTCTTTCCTGTCACCGCCATTTGGTCCGGCAGCATTTTATCTGAAATCTGTTGCGCCGAAAGATATCAGTCTGGGCGAAATTTTCTCTTCACTGCTGCCATTTATTGCACTTCAGCTGGTTGCGCTCACGCTGGTGATTCTGTTCCCGCAGCTGGCACTGTGGTGGCGTTAAAGACGGACAAACAATAAGAACAATGATTTGCCCTGCAACCATGCGGGGCAGGGAAGATGGCTATGACACCGAAAAAGATGATTGTGATGGGCGTTTCGGGCTGCGGTAAAAGCTCGATTGGCAGCCATCTGGCAAAAACGCTGGGGCTGAACTTCTTCGACGGGGACGATTTTCATCCGCCTGAGAACGTACGCAAAATGAGTCAGGGCATCCCGCTCAATGATGATGACCGGACTGAATGGCTGGCAACACTGAACCAGTTGCTTCGGCAGGAATCTCACGCTGTTCTGGCCTGTTCGGCGCTGAAGCCGGATTATCGTGCACAGTTGCGTGATGGCGTGGATGATTTGGTATGGGTGTATCTGCAGGGGGATTTTGGCACCATCTGGCAGCGTCATCAGCAGCGTTCAGATCATTATTTTAATGGTCGCACGATGCTGGAAAGCCAGTTTGCGACACTGGTTGAGCCCGCACAGGATGAAGCTTTGTTTGTTGATATTCGCCAGACTCAGGCGGCAGTCTTGCAGGAAATCCTCAACCGGCTGCCCGAAACCGGCTCACTGGTTGAATCACCAATGGTTGAAAGGAACAAAGGATGACAGCGACTTCGTGCAATATTGCGATGATCGGTTTGGGCGTCATGGGACGCAATCTGGCACTGAATCTGCTCGAACATGGCTTTTCGGTGGCGGGTTACGATTTGCAGGCCGATCTGACGGCGCAGGCAGACAAAGAAGCGGCCGCACTGGGCAAAGCCCCTTTTGTTGCCTGTGATTCGCTGGCGCAGGTCTTGGCGACGTTGCAGAAACCGCGTGTCATTGCATTGTCTGTCCCTGCCGGACCGGCTGTGGATGCGGTGATTTCAGCACTGCTTGAGGCCGGTCTGGCTTTCGAGGATACCGTGATTGATACCGGCAACAGCTTGTGGACGGATACCCTTGCCCGCGACAAAGCTTATCAGGGGAAACTGCAGTTTTTCAGTACTGCTGTCTCTGGCGGTGAAGTCGGTGCCCGACACGGTCCGGCCTTAATGGCCAGTGGCAGTGCGGATGCCTGGCGTCAGGTCGGGCCGATGTGGAAAGCGATTGCGGCGCAGGTGGATGCGCAGGGAAAACCGCTGCCGCCCATGAGTCAGGGTGAAGCCTGTGCTGCTTATTTAGGGCCGGATGGTGCCGGACATTATGTCAAAATGGTTCATAACGGCATTGAATATGCCGACATGCAGCTGATCTGCGAAGTCTATCAGTGTATGAGCCAGCAGCTCGGGATGGCCCCGGCAGAGATTGGCAAAATTTTTGCGGATTGGAATCAGGGTGTGCTGAACAGTTATCTGATGGAGATCAGTGCTGATATTCTGCAGCAGGCCGATCCGGAAACCGGTCGTCCGCTGGTCGACATGATTCTGGATAAAGCCGGTCAGAAAGGCACCGGGCTCTGGACTGCCGTCAACAGTCTGGAAGTCGGCAGCCCCGCTCCGACCATTGCTCAGGCTGTGTTTGCCCGTGCGATGAGCGGACTGAAAAGCCAGCGCCGGGAAGCGGCAAACAACTTGCCGCTGATGGCCGAAGACACGCTGACTCCGGATCCGTCTGCGCTCATCACCCAGCTGCATGATGCACTGTACTGCGCCAAACTCTGCACCTACGCGCAAGGGTTTGCCCTGATGAAAGCCACTGCTGCTGAGCAGGGCTGGCCGCTGGATTATGCAGAGATTGCGCGAATCTGGCGGGCGGGTTGTATCATCCGGGCCATTTTCCTGCAGGACATCAGCCACGCCTTTCAGCAGCAGCCGGAACTGGAGAACCTGTTGCTGGCCGGGCACTTTCGGGATGCACTGACCGAGCGTCAGCAAAACTGGCGCCGGGCGGTTGCTCATGCCAGCCTGACCGGCGTTTCGATGTCCGGTATCAGTTCAGCCCTGCAGTACTTTGATGCGTTTCGTACCGAGGTGCTGCCTGCGAATCTGCTGCAGGCCCAGCGGGATTACTTCGGCGCACACACCTATGCCCGGATTGATCAGCCGGAAAGCAAAGCCTATCACTTGACCTGGAGCCAGATGCCCCGGCGGCAGGTGAACACTTGATCTCAGCAGGCCCTCAATTGAGGGCCTGTATCGTTGTGCTTCAAGGAATTTGAGGCTGCCTGAGGATATGCGACGGATTTCCCCCCGGCTGCCGGGCTTATGGTAATCTAGTGCACTTGAAGCCAAACTCAGGGCATGCCCGATTTCAGACATGAAAGATACCCCCGAATGACAGCCAAACCCAAACGTCCCACGCTACAGGATGTCGCCAATCAGGTCGGTGTGACCAAAATGACCGTCAGCCGTTATCTGCGTGATCCCTCTCAGGTTTCTGCCGCTTTACAAACCAAAATCGCTGCGGCGGTCGAAGCGCTGGGTTATATCCCGAACCGTGCCCCGGATATTCTCTCCAATGCTAAGAGTTATGCGATTGGCGTGCTGGTGCCTTCCCTGACCAACCAGGTTTTTGCGGAGGTGATCCGGGGCATTGAGAAAGTCACGGGCCCCGCAGGTTACCAGACCATGCTGGCCCACTATGGCTACAGTGCTGAAGTCGAAGAGAAAAATATTGCCTCCTTGCTGTCTTACAATGTGGACGCGATGATTTTGTCTGAAAGTGTGCATACCGAACGGGCCCGCAAGATGCTCGATACTGCAGGGATTCCTGTGGTGGAAATTATGGATTCGGCTTCCCCTGCTATTTCACAGGCTGTCGGATATGACAATCAGGCGGCGGCTGCCGCAATGACGGAACAGATGCTGGCCAGAGGGCGGCACAATCTGGTGTACTTTGCGGCACGGATGGATGCCCGAACGCACCTGCGCTATCTCGGTTATGAACAAGTCATGCTCGCACATGGCCTGACCCCCGCAGTATCGAGACCGAAGAAGCGTCATCATTCAGCCTGGGCGCCACTTTACTGCGACAGACGCTGCAGGAAATGCCAGCAACGAACGGGATTTTCTGCACCAATGATGACCTGGCAATCGGTGCGATTTATGAATGTCAGCGATTGGGCATTGCAGTCCCGGAGCAGATGGCGGTTGCGGGGTTTCACGGCCATGATATCAGTCAGGTGATGGTGCCTCGGCTGGCGACAGTGATCACACCGCGGGAGCAGATCGGCAAGGTCGCGGCAGAGCAGATTTTACAGCGCCTGCGTGGCGAGCCTGTGACGGAGAAAGTGATGACGCTGGATGTGACCATTGCACTGGGTGAGAGTATCTGACCTTCTGTGTTTTCATCAGGCCCGGAAAAAAAATGGGAGCCATTCGGCTCCCAAAACATTGCCAACACAACCATTCAAGGTCTAAAGACACTTCACAACACACGGCTGAACCCGGTCACCCAATACCGTGTCAACGTCCGGGTTCAATCCATGTTTTTGCTGACCGCCGCGATCGCGCGGCGGATTAATACGGACGGTAATTGATCCCCATCCGGTCCAGATATGCGAGCTGGCCATGGAGGCGCGCCAGAAAATCGTCCCAGTGTCGCTGCTCCGGCGGACACCAGCACACTTCACTGATGGCGAGTAACCGTGGGAACAACAGGTATTCAAAGCGAGACTGGCTGAATACGTGCTCACACCAGAGGCCACACTGAATCCCCAGAACCTGTTTGAGCTTCGGATCAGACGGCTCCAGTGCTGCCAGAGGCCGGTAGCTGTACACGGTTTCCAGCGGCAGGAATCCGGCCCAGTTGGCGCCCGGTTCTTCTGCGCACGCACTCTGCGCCAAGTCCAGATAGGTGTATTGTGCAGGCTGCATGATGACTTCATAGCCATTGCCGGCACAGTCCAGGCCTGCCTGCTCATTCATCCAGGGCAGAACAATGGTGTTTTTGCTGACTTTGTCGCCTTTCACAACTTCCTGCCAGCCCAGCATGCGTTTTCCTTTCTGGGACAGGTAGTTTTCGACAAACCGCAGCAGGTGGCCCTGAAGCTCCATCGGATCGGTATAGCCGTGCTCTTCCATCATTTTTCGGCAGGCCGGACTGTCCGTCCATACCCCATGCGGGACTTCATCCGCACCGACATGCAGGAAGGGCGCCGGGAACAAATCGCAGACTTCGTCCAGCACGGTTGTCAGGAAGGTGTAGGTGCCTTCAAGGGCCGGTGACAGTACGTTGTCCGAATAATTCTGGATACTGCGGTAGCTTGAATGATCTTCAGGGTCGACCAGCAGCGCCGGCAGCGATTTGATGGCTGCGCGGCAGTGGCCCGGTATATCTATTTCAGGGATGACCTGAATGCCGCGATCTGCTGCGTAAGCCACGATGTCGCGAATGTCCTGTTTGCTGTAGAAGCCACCGTGACGCCGATCAATCGTTGAAAATTGCGGGATCAGTGCTTCTTCTGGCCCGCGCCAGGCACCAATTTGAGTCAGGGCAGGGTAAGCATCAATTTCAATGCGCCAGCCTTCATCATCAGTCAGATGCCAGTGGAAAGTATTGAATTTCAGTCGTGCCAGTTGATCCAGCAGACGCTTGATCCGGGTGACCGGATGAAAATGGCGGGCGCAGTCCAGCATCATGCCCCGGTGAACATACTGCGGTTGATCCTGAATATCGACCATCGGCAGGGTGATCTGGTGTTCAACCTGATGAACCGGCTGAGCGGGAAGCAATTGCAGCAGACTGGCCGTGGCATGACTGAATCCGGCTGAAGAGCTGGCTTCCAGCCAGATGGCTTCGGCTTCAATCAGAAGATGATAAGCGCCTTCGGCCAGCTCTGGTTTCAACTGATAGTGGATCTGGCCCTGAGGTTCAACCGTCAGCGGCGTATCCAGCCATGATGCCAGGGTTTGCTGCAGCCAGCGCACACAGCCGGTTGCTGCGTCCGGGACGGGGGCCAAGGCTGTATAGCGGGACCACCGGAATTCACCCTGTAGTTCCTGCAGTGCTGCAGGTGCTGGGATCAGGTTGATGGCTTTGGCCGGCGGTAAATCGAGATGAATCCGCTCCTGCGCCGGTTGTCTGAGGTTCAACGGTGTCACCACCACAGGAAGCGGCTGATCAGACGTCGCCGTATAGAGGCAAGCTTCAGTAATCCCGTCACTGTGCAGCGTCAGCGGTGGTGTTTTAATGGTGAACTCGGTGTAAAAGTGTCCGTTGGCCTGTAATGCAGACTGAGGGTGAGCTGCCAGCGTGCAGTAACTGCCGTTCTGTTTCAGGTGGCCGTGACTGACCGTGGCTGGCTCAATCCAGCGGCTCAGGATAAAGGCCAGTGACCAGGCTTCCAGCGATTGATCACTCAGGTTATGCAGCGTCAGTGACAGCCGGGTTTCGGTCTCAGTTTGATGGAGTACTGTGAAATCTAGGCGGTAGCTCATGATAGCCCTTATAATGGATACAGGTTGTGATCGCCCTGAGCAATCAGAATGGCACCATCCATGGCATCTCCCTGCGGAGTTGCCAGCCGGCGCTGAATCGCTGGTGTCAGCCAGGGGGCAATACGTTCACCAATACCGCCCATCAGGCAGACCCGGTCTGCACCATGTGCAAGTAATGCATTCAGCCACATCTCAATGTCGGCCGCGGTTTGCTGCAACATGGCTACGGCCAGACTGTCGTTCTCTTCAGCCAGCCGGAAAATCTCCGGTGAAAACTGACCATAATCCCGGGACGGGCGGTTTTCGACCAGGCGACAATCGCGTCGATATCATCGTCGAAATGGGCCAGAACATGGCGTGCCAGTGCCGTTTTCGGTACGATTCCATCGACGCTCAGCAACACCTGCTGGATCAGGCGCAGCCCCATCACCGCGCCGCTGCCCTGATCGGAGATTGGAAACTCACGGCCACCGACCACGGTGATGGCTTTGCCTTGTCTCAAGATCCCGACAGAACCCGTGCCTGCAATGAAGATGGCACCGTCCCGACCTTGCCAGGCGCCCAGACAGGCACCATAACCATCGGTATTGAGCACGACCCGGCCATAAGGATGTGGCTGCGCCATGAAGTCATACCAGGCCTGACGGTGTTCTGCGCCCGCGAGTGCCAGACCCACAGCGAATTGCCCGTAATCAGCCTCCCTCAGGCCTGCCTGCGCGGCGGCTGTCGCGATGGCGTCCTGAATAGACGCCATGGCCACGTCGGCTCCCAGCAGAATGTTGGCGCTGCCGGTTTTGGCTTCGGCCAGAATTGTTCCGGAACGATCGCAAATCCGGGCGCGGCAGGAGGTGCCGCCGCCATCAATGCCAATCCAGTAACGGCAAGTCTCAGTCATGTTGGTACTCCTTAAACTGCAATGCGATGGCCAGCAAATACCAGGCGGCATGGGGGATCCATTGCTCGCCCCAGCGCCAGTTCTGCAACATATCGCTCGCCTGAGGATCCGGGTTGAATGCGATATCGGACTCATTGTCAAAGCCCGAGGTGATCCCGTTGCAAATCCCGCCTTTGGCGTTGAAGTATCCCAGATGCGGCAGATAGTCCGGGTTATTTTTGCCTTCCCCATCCAGCATGCACAAATCGAATGGGTTGAGGCCAAGAATCCAGTTCAGCAACTGATCGGCATATTGATGCAACTGCTTCTTGAGCTGTGGATCCTGCACTGTCGGCGCTGCCAGATAAGCCATGGCAGCCAGGGATCCGAGCCGGGCATTTTCACCTTGCCACCAGTAACCGCTTTCATTGCAGTGCGGGATAAAAAAACTGCCCTGTTTTTCACCATCCACAGCTTTCACATACTGCCGGGGATAGCCGAAGGGATTGGCGACTTCCTGCGTGATCTTCAGTTCAAAGCGCAGTGCATTTTCAATGACCCGGTGAATGGTAGCGAACCGCTCGGGTTCGGACTCCACTTGCTGGTACTGCAGCAGGCTGATGACGGGTAACCCGGCTTCGGCAGCGTGATAGTAAGGGCGACTGCCATCCGGCGTGGCGCTCCAGAAATGAGATTGCTGTGCATCGCTTTGCTGACGGCAGGCCAGACGGTCAGCCCAGTGGCGCGCTTCGTCCAGATAGCGCGCTTCCTGCGTGGCTTTGTGTAATTCCACCGCAGCCAGTAAAGCGCAATATTCGTCGATGATGTTTTCCTGGCCATCGTCCAGGTATTGTTCGTTATGTGTTTTCAGGTGCCAGTAGGCGGTTTGAGCAGCCGCCAGATACGAGTCGGTGTTCGGCTGCACGCCCAGATCCAGCTGCGCAACAACCGGGCTGTTGATCAGCCGGAAAGCTGCCGCCAGTGCGGCAATCGCGATGCCGCCGCCCTGACGGAAACCTGCCTGATAGCGCTCGGATTTAATCCCCTCCTGTGTTGAATAGCTACAAATCTCCCGTTGCCCGGTGGATTTACTCCACTTATCGAACACTGTGACATAAAAATATCCCTGCGGAGAAAGCATCCGCAGTAAAAAATCCGCGCCAAAAAGTGCCTCTTCAATCAGGCGGACGCGGGAAAAATCCGCAAAAGCGGGGTCATCGTGCAGCGACGTCAGGGCTGTCAGCATGTTCCAGACAACCATGGGCGTCTGCTGCGGATTCAGATAATTGGCATAAGACAAGTGACTGAAATATTTGCTCACGTCACCGGAAGCGTCGTACCAGCCGCCGTGTACATCCACACGGGTCTGGCTGCCAAACAGCGGGGCGGCATGATCAAATTGCTCAAACTTGCCGCCGCAGCGCTGAGATTTAAAATAGTGCAGCACATCGCTGAAGGTGCGCTGCATGAGTAAGCCTTCTCGAATCTCGAAGTCCGGCGATTCCAGCTCGCCACACCGGATCCGGTAACGGCCAGACTCCTGCCAGTCGCTGAAATCAATCCGTGCAGCAGCACCGGTGTGCCACTGATCCGTGTGCAGACTTGGGGAAAGCGTCAGTTGCATCACCGGTTGCTGATCCACACTGCGGATCAGTGTTGCCTGCGTCAGAGACAGGGGCGACTGATGCTGAACCATTGCAATTTTACTGCCTGTGCGTTCGTATCCGAGTTGATTGATGAGCAGCTGCATAGCTTTCCTTTTTGGTAAGTCGGTGTTTGGGTCTGAAATCAGTTTTCGTACAGATAGCAGCGAACAAAATGATTCTCTGCCAGTTGGGTGACTTCCGGCAGACGCTGGCGGCATTGCTCTGTCGCATGCGTGCAGCGTCCGGCAAATGGACAGCCCAGGCTTTCTGGAGTCCACAGCGGAATATCCCCTTTATTGCCCGCCAGCGGATCGTGAATCGATTTGCTTGGATCCGGCACCGCTGAAATCAGCAACTGGGTATACGGGTGCTGCGGGTTGTGGATGATCGCTTCGGTATCGCCCCATTCCACCATGTGGCCGACATACATCACGGCCAGATCTTCGGCGATATAACGGGCAGTGGCGATATCGTGGGTGATATACAGCAGCGCCATTTCCCGCTCGAACTTCATTTCTTCCATCAGGTTGAGTACCCCGGCCCGGATGGAGACATCCAGCATCGAGGTCGGCTCATCGGCCAGGACGACTTCAGCACCGACCGCAATGTTCCGGGCCAGATTGACCCGCTGACGCTGACCGCCGGACAACTGATGCGGATATTTCTCCGCCGTTGCTTTGGGCGGGATCAGGCCAACCTGCTCCAGCAGATCGTAGACACGCTCTTCCAGCTCTTTTTTGTTGCCTTTGCTGACTTTGTTGTGAATCAGCAGCGGCCGGGCAATATGGTGAAAAATCGTGTGTGTCGGGTTCAGAGAGCCAAACGGATCCTGCCAGACCATCTGCACGCCCTGACGGTAGGTCATCAGGTCTGCTGTTTTGGTGATGTCCTGAATATCCCGGCCGTAGTATTCGATAGAACCGGCCGTCGGCTCATACATCTTGGCGATCATTTTCGCGGTGGTGGATTTTCCGGAACCGGATTCCCCCACAACGGCCAGACCGCGACTTTTATACATTTTGAACGAGACCTGGTTCAGTGCCCGCATCATAGATTTTTTCAGCGAGTTACTGTTGACTGCAAAGTCTTTGACCAGGTTTTTTCCTTCGATAATTGGTGTTCCCACTGGATTGCTCATCTTGCCTCCATTGTTCTTTTATTTGTTATACAGGTGGCAGTTGCTCAAACGGCCAGGTTCCAGTTGGCGAAGCTGTGTGCTTTGCGAGAAGCAGGCATCATGCGCTTGACTGCAGCGGGCCTGAAAACGGCATCCCTGCGGGATTTCCAATAAGTTCAGCGGGTTGCCCGGAATCCCGGTCAGACGGGTTTTCGGCCCGGTCAGTGGCGGGAAGGAACTCCCCAGTCCCTTTGTGTACGGGTGATACGGGGTTTCCAGAATTTGCTTGGAGGGGGCGACTTCCACCAGTTCGCCGGAATACATGATGCCGATGCGGTCGGAGAATTCGACCATCAGCGACAGGTCATGGGTGATGAACAGAATGGCAAACCCAAACTCTTCTTTCAGGGCGTAGATCTTTTGCAGGATCTCGCGCTGAACCACGACGTCCAGTGCAGTCGTGGGCTCATCCATGATGATGAGTTTCGGATTCAGCGCCAGCGCAATGGCAATCACCAGTCGCTGACGCATGCCGCCGGAAAACTGGTGCGGATAATCCTGTAACCGGTCCGGATGGATATCGACGATTTCCAGCAGTCCCTGTGCCCGGCGAACGGCTTGCTCACGGGTAAGCGGCGTGTGGCGCATAATCACGTCACAGAACTGCTCTTCCATAGTCAGAACCGGGTTGAGGGCGTTCATCGCGCTCTGAAAGACCATTGAAACCTCGCTCCAGCGAAAGCTGTTGAGCTTCTGATCATCAAATTTCAGAATATCGCCATGACCGTCGAACAGAACTTCCCCGCCCGTAATAAATGCAGGCGGCTTGTGCAGACGCATCAGGGAAAAGGCGACCGTGGATTTGCCACAACCGGATTCACCCGCCAGCCCGAAGACTTCGCCTTTCCCGATGTCAAAGCTGACATTGTTCACGGCGCGGACATCCCCGGCGTCGGTAATGTAGTCGACGCACAGGTTACGAATCGAGATTTGAGGTGTTGTCATGACTTCTCTCCTCCCTGCAGGGCAGGCTGGGCGGTTACTTCTGTGGCAGCTTGTGCCTGTTGGTTTTTCTTTGCCAGATTTTTCCAGCGACGCAAGCCTTTGTGCGAGCGCAGTTGCGGGTTGGCAATCTCATCGACCGCAAAGTTCAGCATGGCCAGACCGATGGCAATCAGCGTCAGCGCGATACATGGGGCCAGCAGTTCCCACCAGGCACCCACCAGCATCGAAGATGAGGTCTGCACGTTATAGAGCATGATGCCCCAGCTGATGGAGTTCGGGTCGCCCAGTCCCAGGAAGGACAGCGTGGCTTCGGTCATGATGGCCAGCATGACGGAGCCGATGAAGCTGGCACCGATGATGGAAATCAGGTTCGGCAGGATTTCCACGAAAATGATGCGCCATGAAGATTCACCGAGCACTTCAGCGGCCTTGACGAATTCTTTCTCGCGCAGAGACAGGGTCTGGGCCCGAACGACCCGTGCGCCCCATGCCCAGGAGGTCATGGCGATGACCACGGCAATCGTCAGCGGACCGGCCTGACCGATAAAGGCTGCAATGACGAACAGGAGCGGGAGCTGCGGCATCACCAGCATGATGTTCATGGCCGCCGTTAACACATCATCAACGCGACCGCCGAAGTAGCCGGCAGAAACACCAATCACAGTCGCCAGAAAACACACCATCAGGCCCGCACCGAAGCCAACCGCCAGCGACGTCCGCGCGCCATAGACCAGCTGCGACCAGATATCGCGGCCCATGCGGGAAGTGCCCATCACGTGTTCGGCTTTTTTCGACATCCGCAGCGTGCGTTTGTTGTCTGCCAGGTTCTGTGCCACCCAGCCATCCGGATTGTTCTGAGCCGATTTGACGATGAACGATGGATATTCATGCGGATTGCCAGTCCGGCGATCCGGTTCATGCTGCGTAATCAAGGGGGCAAAAATTGCCGCGAGGATAAAGGCACTGATAATGATCAGCCCGGCCAGCGCTTTGTAGTTGTTTGAGAGTAGTTTGATAAACCCTTTCATGATTATTTGCCTCCCTTACGCAGGCGCGGATCCAGTGCCACAATCAGCAGATCGGCCATGAAGTTAAAGAACAGCATAAACATCGTCATGATGAGTAACTGACCCTGCAGTACCTGATAATCCCGGGCATGAATGGCATTGAGCATCACGGTACCCAAGCCCGGATAGTTAAAGATGATTTCAACGATTAACTGTCCGCCAATCGCCATCCCCAGAGCCATCGACAGCGCGGTGACGCTGGGCAGCATGGCATTCCGGGCAGCGTAGTTGAAGACCACCCGGTTTTCGTTCAGCCCTTTGCCTTTGGCCATGGTGATGTAGTCTTCATTGAGCAGGTTGATCATGTTATTCCGCATGCTGATCAGGAAGCCCCCGATCTGAATCGCAGTGGCACACAGCAGCGGCAGTGCAGCGTGGTAAAGCACATCCTGATAAAACGCCAGACTGGTCCAGTCCGGTAAAGTGCCTGGCGTGTAGGCGTAGCTGGTCGGGAACCATTTCAGGCCCATGCCAAAGGTGAAGAGCACCAGCATGGCGATCACCACCGGAGGCACGGCCTGGATGACGAGCATGCCCGGTGACACGAAGGCATCATATTTGCTGCCGCGTTTCCAGGCGGCGAAGATACCCAGCACGGAGCCGATGCAGAAGGCCATAATCACCGCCGACCCCGCCAGAAACAGGGACCAGCCAACCGCGCCACCGAGAATATCGTTCACGGTCTGCGGGTAGAATTTGATCGAGATCCCCAGATCCCAATTCAGAATACTTTTGATGTAGGTGAAATATTGTTCGTACCATGTCTGCGCTTCGTCGAAGCCCAGCAGTTTTTTCATGGCTTCAATCCGTTCTGCGGTGACCTGGACTGAGGCATTGGCGAACATCATAGTCACCGGGTCGCCGGGCATGGCCCGGGGAATAGCAAAGTTCAATGTGGCTGCAAAGAGCAGAGCAACCAGATAGAACGATAAACGACGAAGAAAAAATCCCATAACTCTCACCTTTCCCAACCAGTGACTTACGACGCTGGGCTGAACTCAAAACGTAAAACCCCCTGACGCTGTGCGCCATACGTGTCATCGTACGGGGGAAGAGGCGGTGCACAGGGCGTGCACCGCAAATAAAGTTGTAATTATGATTTAGGTTTCAGGTCAAGCACTTGCAACAGACGCTCTGGTACACCAGCCCAGACCATTGGACGGCCGTTCGGGTGCTTCTCGTTCCACCAGCCCGTGAATCGGGTTGAGTTGTACTGGAACATGTCTGCACCAGACAGCACTGGAACGGTAATCTGGTTCTCAGCAATGATCTTCTGAATTTTGTGAGCCATCGCCATCTGCTCTTTCTTGTCGGCTGTTTTATAGAAGCCGTCCAGCAGTTGGTCCAGTTCAGCATTCTTGAAGAAATGCATCGAGAAACGTGGGTTCCCTTCGCCTTGCAAACGGGAGTTGAAGCCACTGTTCCAGTACAGGTGCGGATCTGCACCGTGGAAGTAGTTGGTATAGGCAACGTCGTACGAACCTTTCAGCATCGCTTCATTGTAAACCGCGAAGTCAGGTGTCCGTGCGTTGGCTTTGATACCGACATCCTGGAGCTGCTCAACAGCCAACTGAACCGTATTGTTGAAATCAGTCCAGCCGTTTGGCGATTGTACATCCAGCTCAATTTTCTTACCGCTGGGTGATTCAACGAAACCATCGCCGTCGAGGTCTTTAAAGCCTGCTTTTTTCAGCAGCGCTTTGGCACCATCAACGTTGTAGGTGTTGTATTGCTTATACTGGTTATAAACCGCATTGTCAGACCAAGGCTTGAATGCGTCACCCAGACCGGAAGCATAGTGGTTGGGTGTACCGTTGCCATAGAAGGCAATGTCAATAATGGTTTGACGGTCAATCGCCATGGAGAACGCACGACGGAACTCAATGTTGTTGATGGCTTCGTTGTTGCCTGCTTTCGGCGACTTGAAGTTCAGCATGAACGCCTGGGTGCCTGCTGCCGGATACCAGTATTTGTGATTCGGATTTGCCGCCGCATAGGTGCTGTCGATATCTGGAATGAACGAAGACGTCCAGTCCAGTTCAGAGGCGATCACTTTGCTCAGCAACTGGTCGTTGTTTGCGATCTGTGGCATGCGGATACAATCGATATCCAGGTTGGCGTTATCCCAGTAATGCGGGTTACGACACTGGATGTACAGCTGCGGGGTGAAGGTGTCGATTTCAGTGAACGGACCTGTACCGACAGGGTTTTCATTGGCGAAGGTTTCAGGCTCTTTCACCTTGCTCCAGATGTGCTCAGGCACGATGCTGACGAACGACATCTCATAAGGCACATTGGAGTTCGCTTCTGTCAGGTCGAAGGTAATTTTGTCGCCGTCAACTTTGACATTTTTCACCCACTTGATGATGCCACGCTGGTCCAATGCAGGATGCTTGCGCAGCATGTCATAGGTGAATGCCACGTCTTTGGCAGTAAACGGGGTGCCGTCAGACCATTTCACACCGTCACGAATCACATAAGTGACCTGCATCAGGTCATCAGACATGTAAAAGTCTTTTGCCAGACGCATCACGGGATCATTGCCGTGCATTTGGTTGAAAACAGCCAATTGCTCGTAAACGAAGTCGGTGGTGGTACGAAGGTTGGTTTGCAGATAAGGGTTGAAGTTACGTACCAGGGTCGGATAGAAATCCGGCACAATGGTCAGTTCACTGCGCTCTGCACTCATGGCTGGTGCAGTCATTGCCGCGGCTGCAACAGCCAGAGCGGTCAGAGTTACCTTTGTTTTCTTTATGTTGGCAAGCATAGCTGTTCCTTACTCTTTGCTTTGTAGGGTTTCCGTTTCACTTAGGTCTCCTGCCTTCAATGGCGGAGCTGCTTATCCACTCTGTCGCGGCTGAGTAAAGCGACCGCAATTCAGATGGCCTGTGGACACTCAGTGCCTTAAGGAAACGATTTCAGACGATATTCGTCAATTCCATCGCTCGTTAAAAACGTCAAAACTATCCTACGTGCTGTTAAAACCGTAAAAATCGGGATGGATTTTACCTGTTGGCGACGGATGTTTCACGTCGAAATGGGGGTGGGATTGAATCTCATGTGAGTGCCTACTACTCCTTTGTGTCAGTTTTATGAAGGGCTTAAAATTCGTTGGTTTTGCATCGGAATATTGGGAACAACCGCGGAGTGCTTATTTTCAAACGGAAATTTTTTGTGAATATTTTGTTGTGATTGGCTTCTCATATCATGAATTTTATCACTACAGAAGGGGGCTCAGGGGACATATGGCGTATTTTTGGCCGCTGTGCAGTGCAATTTTTACTGCTGAAACAAGAGAAAAAGCGGCTTATTTTTTATCGGGAGAATTAAGTTTTCCGACAGATTTCAGACCATGGTACGGGCTTGAAATACAGGGAAAGCGGAGGGGTTTCGGTTTGGGGGAGCGTGGAAGGCAGGTCGTCTAATTGCCGGGTGTGCGAGGGGCATGTGGCTCAGAAACTCGGCTCTTGACGTCCCCTGAGCTTGACCTGTCGTAAGAGATGCGTCTCTCGGATTCAGCCTTGAACCATCCGTTGAATCCGGTTTCGCATCTCAGTCATTTGCTCGCGCTCAGGGCTGGCTTTCGGACAACGGGCCAGCACAAAATCCAGTGTACTGATCACTGTGCGCCAGCGGGGCGTTTTCGGCAACGTCTCGACATGCAGGTATTTGTCCAGCGTTCGGGTTTGCAGCGTACTGCGGTCCAGATAAACACGCCATAAACCGCTCTCTTCGGCCAGATCAAACTTGGTTTTCCCGGTTTGCGATTCCCAGACATGCAGGCTGGCTTTCATCACCTCGACCAGCAGCTCACGGAGCTGATCGGCTTTATCCGGCTGGCCGTGGTCCAGCCGATCGGCCAGTTGACTGAATTCATCCCCCAGTGCCCGCAGTTGTTGCAGGCTGTGCTTGTCACCATCTGCCGCAAAACCGGACAAGACATCCACGGCATTTTCCAGCAGCGCGATGCGCTCTTCGGAGCTCGGTCCCTGACTGTCAAAGAGGAACATCTGGCTGAGTCCGGAAGCCTCCGGTAACTGAATCAGATCCGTCGCCAGTGTCAGATTCTCATCCTGGATTCGGTAGGTTAGCTCGCCACTGTAATGCCGGTTCTGCTCAATATGATCGGGGAGCTGAGTCAACAGGATGTCCTGAATCGACAAGCGCTCCAGTTGTTCCGGGGAACGCAGAAACAGCTGTCCGGCAGCATGGTTGGCGTAGCGGATCCGTCCGTCATTGCGGACGCACAAAATGGCTTCGCTGGTGGTTTCAAGCAGGCCCAGCAGGCGGGTTTGCGTGTCGAGTAAAGCGGCCTGTACGGCTTCCCGGTGCTGAATTTCCTGTTGCAGTGTGACATTTTCCTGCCGTTGTCGTTCCGCCTGAGCGGCCTGTAAATGTGCCCGGATCCGGGCGGTCAGTTCATCTTTGTGGAACGGCTTGCTCAGATAGTCGTTGGCACCATACTCAAAGCCTTTCACCCGGTCCTGCACCTGACCCAGTGCCGACAGCATGATGACCGGCAGTTCAATCAGAGAAAAACGGGTGCGCAGCTGCTGACAGACTTCATAGCCACTCATGCCGGGCATCATGACATCCAGCAGGATCAGATCCGGCTGATGGGTGTCCAGAAGTTGCAGGGCCTGAGGGCCGTTTTCTGCAGTGATCACCCTGAATCCGGACATCCGCAGGAAGCTGGTCACCACCTGAAGATTGACCGGCTCATCATCGACCACCAGCAGCAGTTCACCATCGGCCTGTTCAGGTAAATCTCCGGATTCAATGACATGGGGTTCCTGGCGCGGCGCCTGAAAATGGGTTTGAACCCTGCATTGTTTGCTGCGGGCAATTTCGTCTGCTGTGGCCAGAGGTAACGTAAAGCTGAAGGTGGTGCCGATCATCGGCTGGCTGCTGACATACAAACTGCCGCCCATCAGCTCAATCAGCTGGCGTGTGATCGACAGTCCCAGCCCCGCACCCTGGCGGTAGTTCGGCGCTCCGATGTTGGCCTGCACCAGCGGTTCAAAAATATGCTCAAGCTGCTCTGACGGAATGCCTTGTCCGGTATCCACGACTTGAATCCGGACCTGATTTTCCAGAATGGTGGCAGACAGGATGATTTTGCCTTCTGTGGTGTACTTGATGGCATTGCCAACCAGATTATAGAGAATTTGTTCCAGCCGCTGTTCATCCGCCAGAACCAACGGCAGATCCGGCTGAATCTGGTTGATGATCCGGACCGGCTTGTTATCCAGTAAATGGGAAGACAGCTCCAGAACGAGGCGGTTGGCAGCCGCCAGATCGACAGCATGGGGCTGAATATCCAGATCGCCGTAACGCATTTTATGGTAATCGAGCAGGTCATCGACCAGCCGGGTCAGGCGCTGGCCGCTGCTGATCATCATCTCCAACTGACGGGCTTGTCCGGACTGGACTGGACCATTGGCCCCCGCCATCAGTGCTTCAGCAATGCCCACCATGCCATGCAGCGGCGTCCGCAACTCATGGGAGGTGGTCGCCAGAAATTCATCTTTGAGCTTATCAGCGGTTTGCAGTTCGTCATTCTGCTGCTGAATCACCGCCAGATTTTGCTCCAACTCTTTATTCTGTTCACGGATCAGGGTGATTTTTTCCCGGATCGAACGCTGCATCCGGGCAAAGCTGATCGCCAGACGGCCAATTTCATCCCGGCGATCGGTCGAGGTGATTTTCTGATCCAGATCACCTGCTGAAACCTGCTCCGCAGCCCAGGTCAGCCGCAGCAGCGGCGCAGTAATATAGTTCGACAGCCAGTGGGCTGTCAGGGTCACGCCGATGACGGCAGCCAGAATGGCGAGGAGAAAAAATTCCTCCAGCTTATGAATTCTGGAGAACGCTTCCTGCTCTGGTAACTCGACGGCCAGTGCCCATTGATGGCCAAGGACATCAATGGGAGCATAAGCACTGAGTACCGGAATGTTCTGGTAATTGTGCAGGCTGCCCACACCCGCCTGTCCGGCCAGTGCCGCATCAATGCTTTTGCTGGACAGTTGCTGAGGGAGGTCATTTTCTTTTGGTAAGCGCAGGCTGTGATCCGGACCAACTAGCAATGTCTGGACGGACTGGCTGCCTTCCCGGCTGTTGATCATCACCGAGGCAAGGGCTTGGTTGTTCAGCTGGAAAAAAGCATAACTGTGCAGGTAACCGTGCTGGATGATGGGCGCAGCAAACCAGGCCGTTGCGCTACCGTCAGCATGCTCTGCAGTGAAGTCGGTAAAGGCGACGGGTAACGGCTCGGATTCACGTTCACCGGTTTGCTGGCGCGCATGTTGGGATTGCCGGACCCGATATTGATTCGTCAGGCTCTGGATGCTGAGGAAGGTCTCGTTCAGCGCCGGAAACTGTGCAGTCGCCTGAGACAGATTGGCCGCAAACAAATCTTGATTCTGCGAGGTATAAACGACATTCCCATCCAGATCGACCAGCAAGATATCCAGAAAATCGGAACGTTTCAGATACTCTTCATAGGCCCAGTGATAGCGCTTGTAGATCAGCCGGTAGCGTTCCTGAACGATATAGTCTGACGAGGTATTGTCAACGGTATTTGTCAAGGGTTTGGTCGTCAGCATCTGGCTGTAATAATCGCCCCGGCTCGCTCCTTTACTGAGTCGGTTAATGTCCCCTAGCTGGCGGAAGGCGCCGACCAGTCCGTAGAAGCGCCCGCCACTGGCATTGGCCAGTTCAGAACTGACAAAGCTTTGTATTTCAGATTCTTTTGAGGCAAAAAACGCGCTGAGTTGCTGACTTTTGTTATCCCGAAGCGAAGCCAGATGGTTGGTACTTTGTTCTGCAAGATCCCGGGTGTGGGAGTGGAGGAAAAACAGGGATGATAACGTCAGAGGGATCAGGCTGAGCATGAGAAAAGCCAGCATAAGGGTATGCTGAAGACGTTTAAACCGTGTGGTTTTCTGCATGTCTGACGGACCTAATAACCTGAAGATGACAAGACGGTCTGAGATGCAATCTGTTTTGACGATTCTCACGTCACCTGTACGACTGCCATGTGTGCGCAGTCGCAGGAAATTGCATCAGAATCCCCGGTTATACTGAGTTTTTTTTCACAATCAAGGAAGTCTTGAATGAAGCGTGTGCCAAGACACAATTTTGACGATCTTGACGGGGTGTGGGCTGAAAATGGCGGGATGAACCCCCTGCATGCAGTCAGTACAGCAGGGGATTCGGGTTATTTTTTCGCGTGATAAATTGAGAACTTATTGTTCTTCGCACGAATATCAACGTTGCCTAATGTACGTTCCAGTAACGGCGGATATTGCAGGAAGTTATTCGCGACGATCACCAGTTCTCCCTGAGAAGTCAGGTGAGCAGGCGATTGTTCGATAAACTGCTCTGTTGCGGCGTAGAAGGTCTTCAGCCCAGCATGGAAGGGCGGGTTACTGATCAGGAAGTCGTATTGATCCGGCAGCGCAGCGTAGACATCCGTTGCCACGAAGTGACCTTCCAGATGATTTTCACGGAAAGTTTCCCGGGCCGATGCAATGGCCAGTGCACTGACATCAGCCAGATCAATTTGGATGTCCGGATATCGCGTTTTCAGCACGGCGCCAATCACGCCCGCACCACAGCCGAAATCCAGCACGCGGCCGGTCAGATCCGGCAGGTTGTCGATCAGCAGTCGTGATCCCTGATCGAATTCGCCATGGCTGAATACACCCGGCAGTGACCGGATCGTCAGCGTATGTTCTCCGACGGTCAGCGGATAACTGCGGAACCAGTCATTCAGATTGAAGGCCGGGGCAGTTTCCTGACACCGTCCCCAGTAGAAGCTACAGCGGCGGGCAGAATCGTATTTATTGAGCGGCCCATAGGGGGTAAACATTTTTTCGGCGCTGCGCACACCACTGCGGTTTTCACCCACAATGCAGATTTCAGTGTCCTTACCACAGAGTGACATCAGCATGGCCATCAGGTAGTTGGCTTCTGCTTTGGCTTTCGGCCAGTACAGCAGTACCATGTCGATATCTTTGACATCATCCGCTGACAGTTCAGCGCCAAAGTGACTGCTGATTGAATCAAAGCGGTTCAGTGCCAGATGCTGACCATAATGGGTGGTGAAGACTTGAACCTGTGCAGCAACCTTGGCTAATTCGACGGGATACAGATCGTCCAGTTCACCGGCGACCAGGACATGGCGATCGATGAAAAAGTCGGATTGGCGTGCAACGACCTGACTGGCCGCGCTGAAAGTTGCAGCATTGGAAGACATGATTGCCCCTGTGGGTGATTCTGATTTCGGGCGCGAATTGTTCCACAAAAGCGCCCGGATGGAAAGTGAGCCGATTATTCAGCGTCCTGCTTTTCCAGGAAATCTTTAAACTCCACTTCATAAAGTTTAAACAACACCAGCGTGACCGAAAAGATGATCGGTCCGTAGATCAGACCAATCAGGCCAAACAGGTGCAGACCGCCCAGAATCGAGAAAAAGATCAGCAAGGTGTTCATCCCGGAATTGCCTTGCATCAGGAGCGGACGGACAAAGTTATCAATGGAACCAACCACAATGATGCCCCAGGCGATGAGAAAGACTGCCCATTCCCACTGATCGACCAGCAACAGATAGATGGAGGCTGGCAGCCAGATCAATGCGGTGCCAAAAACCGGAATAAAGGAGGCGAACGCCATCATGGAACCCCAGAACAAGCCCGGGAATCCGGCCAGCCACATGGCAAATCCTCCCGCGATGCCTTGTGCCAGAGCCGTCAGAAACGATCCCATCACAGCCGATTTTGCCACTTTTTCGACTTCATCCAGCAAGGCATCTTCCTGACTGCGGGACAACGGCACCACATGGCGCAAGGTGGTGACGATTTTGTCATGGTCACGGAGCAGGAAGAAGAGCACGAACAGCATCAGCATGAAACTGAGGATAAAGTTGGTTGCATCCCCAAGCAGCTTCGCACTGATGTTGAGGAGCTGTGACCCCAGTTTCGACGCAGCTGACGCCAGTTTCTGAACGATCGACTGAATGTCCAGACTCTCAAATGGAGACCATTTATTGATGGTCTGTAATGCGGTTTGTGCATAAGGGTGCGAGAGAATTTCTTTCGGACCCCTTCGGTCAGCCAGGCGTAACTGTCTTTTGAAAAGGTTGAACCTTGCTGCACGATCGATGCAAAGACAATCAGCACCGGGATCACAATGATAAAGGTCAGAATGATACAGGAAAGCATCGCGGAGCGGTTCGGGCGGCCCAGCTTGCCCTCGATTTTCGCATGTAGCGGATAAAACAGCAGCGAGATGATAAAGGCCATCACGATCGGGCCGAGGTAGGGCTCAATCAGCCGGTAACTGGCGTAAGCCGCCAGTACAAGGGCAGCAACGAGCATCCAGTGTCGAGATTGGGGTTGAAAATTATTCACATGAAGGTCTTCCGTTCACCAAGGCAGGGGCAAATATCATTACACCGAGCCAAAGCTACCGCAAGGTCACTGTTCTTTCAAAGTTACTGATTGATTGAGGTTTTAGCGATACATCTCACTATTTTATCAAAATTGAAGCATGCACTGAGCTGATTGAGGGAATAAATGAGGCTTTACCCGGTTAATTCATTTTGGAGGCAATTTTTAGCACGGCTGTTGACTCGTTGTGCAGGGTACCGGTGAAAAAGGAAAATGGAATGAAAATAAAAGTAATTGCAGGTTTGTCGTGTTTGATGGCATTGAGTGTTCAAGCGGAAGAGTTCTCTCCGTTTGTCGATAAGAAAGGAGAGATTTCGTTACCGGATGATTTTCGCAATACGATGTCACATTTAGGCTCATGGTATGTCCCTCAAGGCGATGCCAGTGGATTCCATGATGTTTACATGCCTGCCGATCAGGTGGCTCAGTATCGTGAAAGCGGTCAGTTTCCGGATGGTGCCGTGATTGTGAAAGAGTTACGCCATTCTGCCAGTGGTGCGTACACCACAGGGGCTGGTGTTTCGCATGCAACGGAAATGGTGAAGCAGACGTTTGTCATGATTAAAGACAGTCAGGGCCGCTTTAGCGATTCCGGTAACTGGGGCGAAGGCTGGGGCTGGGCCTTATTTAAAGTGGGGCAGAAGAAAAACGCTTCCATGAATTACAAAACGGACTGCTTAGGTTGCCATATTCCAGCAAAGCAGCATGATTACGTTTATACGGAAGGTTATCCGACATTACATGCCAAGTAGTCTTTCGGGATGTTTTGACTGAACGACAGAACCAAGCCAGACACTGAATAGCGTCTGGCTTGTTTTTGGATTACTTCGCTTCTTCAGCCAGCGTCGCAAAGGCGTACTCAGCCGCTTCAAGCGTTGCGTGAATTTCTTTCTCGCCGTGTGCCAGTGAGGTAAAGCAGGCTTCATAGGCGGACGGTGCAAGATAAACACCTTTTTCAAGCATCAGATTGAAGAAGCGCTTAAAGCGTTCCACATCGCAGCGGGCGACGTCCTGATAGTTGTGCACCTCGGCCTGATCGGTAAAGAAGAAGCCGAACATGGCACCCACCTGATTGGTCACCAGCGGAATGCTGTATTTGTCAGCCAGAGCCTGGAAGCCTTCAGCCAGACGCTGTGTGGCCTGCGCCAGACGTTTTTCGTTGCCTTCCTGGGTCAGCACCGACAGACAAGCGTAACCTGCAGCTATGGCAACCGGGTTGCCAGACAGCGTTCCCGCCTGATACACCGGACCGGTTGGAGCGATATAGGCCATGACTTCACGACGACCGCCAAATGCACCGACCGGCATACCGCCCCGATGATTTTACCCAGTGTGGTCAGATCCGGTTTCACATCGTAGTAAGCCTGCGCACCGCCGTGAGCGACACGGAAGCCGGTCATCACTTCGTCCAGAATCAGCAATGCGCCGAATTCGTCACAAATGTCGCGCAGTCCCTGCAGGAAGCCCGGGACTGGCGGAATGCAGTTCATGTTGCCCGCAACAGGTTCAACGATGATACAGGCGATCTGCTCCGGGTTTTCTGCAAAGGCAGCCCGTACGGAGTCCAGATCGTTAAAGGTGCAGGTCAGGGTATGTTTGGCGAAATCTGCCGGCACGCCCGGAGAGCTTGGCTGGCCCAGCGTTAGTGCACCTGAGCCGGCTTTCACCAGCAGACAGTCTGCGTGACCGTGGTAGCAGCCTTCGAATTTGATGATTTTGTCACGGCCGGTAAACCCACGCGCCAGACGAATCGCACTCATGGTTGCTTCTGTGCCTGAGCTGACCATACGGACCATCTCCATGGACGGCACCAGATGGGAAACCAGCTCAGCCATGGTGATTTCCATCTCCGTCGGGGCGCCAAAGCTCAGCCCCTGACGTGCAGCATCAATCACGGCATCACGAATTGCGACATGATTGTGGCCAAGGATCATCGGGCCCCATGAGCCGACGTAGTCGATATACGCTTTGCCGTCGGCGTCAAAAATGTAGGCACCGTCGGCACGATCGATAAATAGCGGATCACCGCCCACGCCAGCGAATGCGCGGACCGGAGAGTTCACACCGCCAGGAATGGTTTGTTGTGCTTTGGCAAATAGTTCAGCCGATTTGCTCATGATGATTTCCTGTAATCCTTGGTGAAGAAGGCGCTATTGTACGGAAATGCGTTTGGGTTGGCGAGCGTACATTTCTCGCGGCGATACAGACAAAAAGCGGTCAATCATGGTCAATACTTGAACGCAGCACTCAGGTATTAGATAATCGTGACAAAAGGTCAGATGGCCGAAGAATTTTAAATTGAGAGGTTGCTCATGAGCGATGCCAGTTTCCCGCTGAACTTTTCTGACGTTGCAGCGAACAAGGTAAAAACGCTGATAGCGGAAGAGGAAAACCCTAATCTGAAGCTGCGCGTGTACATCACGGGTGGCGGATGCAGTGGCTTCCAGTACGGTTTTACCTTTGACGAGAAAGTCAACGAAGGTGATATGACGATTGAGAACAGTGGTGTGACCCTGGTGGTTGACCCGATGAGCCTGCAGTATCTGATGGGGGGAACCGTCGATTATACCGAAGGTCTGGAAGGTTCCCGTTTCTTTGTCAATAACCCGAATGCCACCACCACGTGTGGCTGTGGCGCATCTTTCAGTGTGTAATACCAATCGCAGTCAACCACGGGTCATCCTAGCTGGTTCAAATGCTCGATAACTGCGTTAGATTTTTTGATTGTAGAATCACTACATATCTAAAAATCTGCCTTGTTCTCGAACATTTTTCCTGCGCTAGTTCTGATCACTGACTGACTTTGATTGGTATCACTGTTCGGGAAAACCGGATGACAAAAAAGCCGTCACTTTTCAGTGGCGGCTTTTTTTATCCTTTATCCTTTAACCTTGTGCCGGGAACAGGCTGGCGTTGGTATTCGCTGCCAGCAGATGCCTGAACTGTGTCAACTGGCCAAGACGTTCGTTGGCTTGCTGGATAAAGGCGGCTTTAGCCTTGCCACTCAGCGAGTCGGCCTGAGGAAGCGACACAGTTCTCGGGTTCTTATGAACCCCGTTAACCAGAAACTCATAGTGCAGGTGCGCCCCCGTAACCCGGCCGCTGCTGCCCAGCTTACCTATTGTTTGTCCCTGTTTCACCCGCTGACCGGTTTTCACCAGTCGCTTGCTCAAATGCAGGTATTTGGTGATGTAGGTCGAGCTGTGGCGGATAAAGACATAGTTGCCGTTAAATTGGTTGTAGCCGGATTTCATGACGATGCCATCACCGGCTGCCCAAATCGGGGTGCCTACCGGTGCCACATAATCTGTGCCCCGATGTGCTTTGACCTGCCCGGTGACCGGATGCAGGCGGCGCGGGTTGAAGTTGGAGCTCACATAACGGAAGTTCACCGGTGACCGCAAGAAGGCTTTCTGCATTGCCCGGCCTTCCGGATCATAATATTTGCCATCTTTACTGTTGCGAATCGCCGTAAAGGTTTGTCCCAGGTTGGTGAAGGTCGCGGCCAGAATGTTGCCGCGGCCAATGGGTTCGCCTTCCACGTAACGCTCTTCAAACAACACGGAGAAGGTATCGCCTTCGCGAATGTCCAGCGCAAAGTCAATGTCCCAGCCAAAGATGCCGGCGATTTCCATGATTTGGTTTCCGGTCAACCCGGCATCGGATGCTGCATTCCAGAAACTGGAGGTAATGACGGCCTGTGCAAAATTCAGTTGGGTATCGACGGATTTGACTTCTTTACGGGAATGAAAGGTTTCGCCCTTGCGGGTGATGAACAGGGTTTCGGTTGCATTCATCGGCTGGATTAACTGAACCAGATCTTTATTTTCATCCAGTCCGAAACGGAGTTTATCGCCGGGGCGCAGGGTGATCAGCGATTTGGTGCCTTCATCGGCATTAATCAGCCGATAGAGCGTGGCCGGGCTGAGGCCGACTTTGTCGAAGACCAGGGCCAGACTTTCACCAGGCTCAATGACATGTTCCGTCCAGGCCAGTGGTGGCGGCAGTAAAGGAGGCGTTACCCCGCTGGCCTGAAGTTGCGGGCCGTCTATGCTCAGTTCAAGCGGATAGGACTTGCCGATTTGGAACTTTCGCTCGGGCTGCGCCATTGCCTCGGGTTCCGGCAGCAGCATCAGAAGTACCGTCACTGCACTAATCAGGGTGATGAGAATCTGGTGCATCCGTGGCAACCGGGAAAATTTTGATATTAGCATGTGATGGTTTTGATGTTGTTTTTGCGAATCAGTGAAAAATAAGACAAGCCTAAGTCTAACTGGTTTCAAAAAACATCGCTATTCAAGTAAGATTGCCCTTTATCATATTTATGCCAATTTTGTGGGAGTGAACAAGAATGGCCAGCATTGAGCAAGCGTTAGCGGAAATTAAGCGCGGGGTCGACGAACTGATCCCGGAAGAAGAGTTGATTGCCAAACTGAAAGAAAACCGCCCTCTGCGTATTAAACTGGGCGCAGATCCAACGGCGCCGGACATTCATCTGGGCCACACGGTGATCCTGAACAAGCTGCGCACGTTCCAGGAACTGGGCCATGAAGTGACTTTCCTGATTGGTGACTTTACCGGCATGGTGGGTGACCCGACCGGTAAAAACACCACGCGTCCGCCGCTGACCCGTGAAGATGTGCTGCGCAATGCTGAAACCTATAAAGAGCAGGTATTCAAAATCCTGGATCCGGCTAAAACAAAAATTGAGTTCAACTCCTCCTGGCTGTCGGAACTGGGTGCTGAAGGCATGATCCGTCTGGCCGCCAGTCAAACCGTTGCCCGGATGCTGGAACGTGACGATTTCAAAAAGCGCTATAACGAAGGCCGTCCAATCGCCATTCATGAATTCATGTACCCGCTGCTGCAAGGCTACGATTCTGTGGCAATGAAAACAGACGTTGAGCTGGGCGGTACGGATCAGAAGTTCAACCTGCTGATGGGCCGTGAGCTGCAAAAAGCGGAAGGTCAGAAGCCGCAGGTTGTGCTGACGATGCCACTGCTGGTGGGTCTGGACGGCGTGAAGAAGATGTCCAAGTCGGCCCACAACTATATCGGCATTACAGAAGCGCCGACCGAAATGTTCGGCAAGATCATGTCGATTTCTGATGATCTGATGTGGAACTACTACGAACTGCTGTCTTTCCGTTCGCTGGAAGCGATTGAGCAACTGAAGCAGGAAATTGCTGATGGCCGGAACCCGCGTGATGTAAAAATTCTGCTGGCAAAAGAAATCATTGCCCGTTTCCACTCTGAGGCGGACGCTGATGCAGCCGAGCAGGATTTCATCAACCGATTCCAGAAAGGCGCGATGCCGGATGAAATGCCTGAATTCGAATTTGAAGCGGGTGTGGCGATTGCCAACCTGCTGAAAGATGCGGATCTGGTGAATTCAACGTCTGATGCACTGCGGATGATCCGTCAGGGCGCCGTGAAAATCGACGGTGAAAAAGTAGATGACACCAAGCTGGAATTGTCTGCAGGCACTGCGGTATACCAGGTCGGCAAGCGGAAGTTTGCTCGGATCACCCTGAAGTAAGTTCAGGATGTTTAAGGGAAAGGCGCCGAATGGCGCCTTTTTTGTCTCGGTCAGGCAAGCGCTGTTGCAGGTGTGTTTTCCACCGCAACCTGAGATTGAAGCAAGCCAGCCACCCGCTGGCCGAGATGCGCCGCTGTTTTGAGATCGGCTTCACTGAGTTCACCGTTTGGTGTGTGGCCGCTTGCGCCGAGCTGGCGACCCATCGGATTGATTCGTTTATCATCATAGCCGTAAGGCATGTCCATCCCAACCCACAGCATCCCGTGCTGCATCGCGAGAATCATGAGGTAATTCAGGGTACTGTCCTGTTCGCCCCCTGACTGCCACCGACAGTAAAACCGGCGGCCAGTTTATTGCGCCAACCCTGTCCGCTCCAGCTGTCGCTGCTGGCATCTGCAAACGCTTTAAACTGGGCGGCAGGGCCACCCATATAAGTCGGCGTGCCAAAGATAATGGCGTCTGCCTGTTGCAGGCTGGCAAACAGAGCCGGATCGTTAAAGCGACCCTGCTGAATGGCGTCCCCGGAAATCCGGTAGCTGATCACCTGGATGTCGGCTTGCGTTTGGGCTCCCCGGGTGATGGCTTCAGCCATCTGGTGGGTTGCACCAGTGCCGGAATAGTAAATCAAAGCAATAGTTTTCATGCGGTGTTCCTTTATTGTTCTTCGTGTGAGGCCTGTTTCATCTGAATCGCGGCCAGATACTCATTGAATGAAAAAGTCTGATACAGGCGGCTGCAACTGTAGGTCAGCTTGATCGTGTGGTCGTCTGACAGCGAGGTCACGGTGTCAAACCAGCGTTCCCACTCAGGTTGGATATCTGCCACAGGTTCTGTCGGGAGAGGCGTCATGGTTTCCGCTGAACAGAAAGCGGCGACATAAGCCTGCCAGTAACAGGCCAGTGCCTGCCTGCGATCTGCGATATAGGGCATGAGCTGCAACAAAGCATCAAAGCCGGTGACCCCGTGCAGCAGAGTAAAGTCCCCGCTTGCCAGGTAGGCACGAATGATCAACCGGGCCATCTCGGTTTCATTCAGGGTTTCCGGCACTGCCGCCAGCGACTGATAGTCCGGATGTGCGATGACTTCGCCAATGCGCTCGGTGATGATCCACGGCTGTATCTGGACATCACGGAAACACTGATACGCTGCGGTCAGCTGTTCATCGGGCCGATAACGGTCTGTGAAGGTTAACTGTCCTAACGACTGGTATTCACTGGCCCAGTAAGCCAGCGCGATAGCAATTTCATCGTCATTGTCTGCTTCCAGCGCGTAACTGAGGCGAATCAAGGCGTGAAAGGCGCTGGCGGCAAGTCCGGGCAGTAAGATCGGCAACCATTCCCGCAGGACAGTATTCACATCTTGAAGGGCGATTTGTTGACGAAACTGCTGGAGAAAGGCCGGGAAACTGTCGCGATCCGCCAGTGCTGGCGTTGCGTGCCGGGGTGGGATCGTTTGACGGATCGGCCGTAAGTTCGGCGCATAGGCCTGATAAAAATGGTCCAGCTGGTGTGGACTGGCACCGCAGCGTGCCAATGCGATGAGTGCCATGGGTAAATGATTCGACAGGTCCGGTCCGTAAATGGGATCGAACTCTAACCCTTGCTCAATCAGCGTCAGGCATTCGGCGTGAATGGGAGAATACATATTCAGAGCTCCTTCCGTGTCGGTTTACCGGGAATAATCATTGCGCTGCGAAGGTGCGTCACTCAGGTACTGCGTGAACTCCCACTCGATCCCATCCCGATCATAAAAGTAAATCCGCGTGCGCCAGGGATGGCTGGTCTCCAAATCATTTTCCCGGTATCCGGCACGAAGTAACCGGTCGCGCACCTGTGCCACATCGTCAACGACCAGACCAATATGGTTGATCCCCAGATCCCGGTAGGGGGTGCGATCAATCGCATCGCGTTCAACCACCTCCTGCAGCGCCAGATAAGTTTCATCTGTGCCGATATGGCACCAACGGTACATTGGCTGCTGTCCCTGATGGCGGACGGTAAATTCCGGGATCGCGGTCTGCAGAAATTGGATCGTGTTTTCCAGATGACGGACGGTGAGGTTGGCATGTTCAACGTAGGGTTTCATGGTGCCTCCTGGCTTGTGTGATGCACTTGTTAGTAAAGTATTTTGTTTACATATTAGTATGAAACCTGATTAAGTAAAGTTTTTTGTTTATTTAATGGCGTCGTGACTTTCTCATCTGTTTGATTGGGTATAGCATGGAATCCGCTTACAGAATCTTTGGAGAATGGCATGGATCATCTGTTACAGGACTTGGCGCCACTGATGCAGGAATACGGCTATGCAGTGCTGGCGCTGGCCATCGCGGTTGAAGGGCTGGGGATTCCAGCCCCCGGTCAGTCTTTGTTGATTGTCGCCAGCTACTTATCAGTGAGTGGCACGTTTTCACTGCCCTCTGTCTTACTGGTGGCTGGCTCGGCCAGCTGGCTGGGGAATACGGCCGGTTACCTGGTGGGATCGAAATTTTCTCATGTTGTAGAACAACGGGGATGGCTCAAACCCGCTTCAGTCAAGAAGGTGCACCGCTTTATCGACAAGTACGGCGTCATGGGGTTGATTCTCAGCCGGTTTCTTGAAGGGCTGAAGCAATTGATGTGTCTGGGATGTGGCATGGCGCAAATGCCGAAGCATCACTTTCTGGTCGGCAATACACTGGCGGTCGGGATTTGGCTGTTGGTGTTTGGGATGGGACCTGCGTATTTTCATGATGAAATCGGGCAGATTGGCTTATTTTACCAGCGGCATCAGCATGGATTCTGGGCTGTAGCCGTTTTTGCAGGACTGGCGCTGTGCTGGTGGCTGGTGCGCAGACGCCGTCCTGCGAATTAAATCAGGTAGATGAAGAGTTTCGCAGTGAGAAGGTCGGCAGAGACAAGTGCCAGCGAATCGCTGCCAGACGGATCGACAAGGTGGTCGCGATACCGCCCAGGCTCGCAACCGCAGTGTCCAGCCCGAAGTGCAGACCCAGCGTGTGGACAATGCCCCCAGAATACAGGCCGTGGCATAGACTTCAGTCCGCAGGACCATCGGGACTTCACGGGCCAGCACGTCCCGGATCACCCCGCCGCCACAACCGGTGATCACGCCCATAATGACGGCCACCATCGGGGAAGCGCCAAAACGCAGGGCTTTTTCCACCCCAATAGCGACAAAGACCGCCAGACCAATGGCATCGGCAACCGGCAGGAAGTACCAGGGCATTTTTCGTGGATTCTGAATCGCCAGCATGGCCAGCAGACAGGTGCCGAAAATCACCCAGAGATAGGTGGTATCCGTGATCCAGAACACGGGCGTTGCCCCCAGCGCCATATCGCGGATTGTGCCGCCGCCAATGGCTGTCACACAGGCCAGCACCACGACCCCAAACGGGTCCATTCTCAACCGGCCCGCCAGTAAAATGCCGGAAATGGCAAATACAGCGGTGCCAAACATATCAAGCGTGTAAATCAGCATAGGGTTCCTGCATACAGCCAGTCATCACTGACCGCGATATCTGGCTGAACTGATCACGGTCAAAAGCGGCTGAGATTGTACGGTGAAATGTAAGACTGACAACAGATTGCGCTGGCTTTGTGAACTCTTTCACACCCTATTTGCTTGTCTGTTTGCGCACTTCATCGAGTTGCTTACAGATAATTTCCGCAGCTTTTAATGCGCGGGGCGTCGGGCGATTGAGCCAGTCAGCCTGAACCTGATAGAGATGTTGATGTTTCACTGCCGGCAATTGTTCCTGCCAGGGTTGCCACAAATTGAACACGCTCTGATCCGGACCGCCGTGGCCGAAGGTGGCAAAAAGCGCCTGCGGCTGACGTATCAGCACCTGTTCTCTGGAAATCTGAGGATAAGCCACCGGGCTGTCGGCAAAAATATTCTGCCCGCCGCAAAGGCTGAACACCTGACTGGGCCAGCTGTCCCCCGACATTGACATCAGTGGCGAGTGGCCGAGCTGATAGAAAAAACGGACGGGTGATTTCTGCCCGTATGCAGCGGCCAGTCTGGATTGGGTCTGGCGAAAATCTGCCGCAGCTTTGCGGGCCACAACAGGATCGTCGGCAAACTGACCCAGTGCGTCCAGACTGTCTGCAATGGCATCCAGGCTGGTGGGATGAGAGTAAAAAATCTCAATCCCGAGCTGTGTCAGTTTTGCCATTTCACGGGGAGGATTCCCGCCTTGCCAAGCCAGAATCAGATCCGGCTTCAGCGCCAGAATACGCTCAAGCTTGATCCCCCGGTGATTGGCGACCCGTTCCAGCGCCAGAGCAGCAGGCGGATAATCACTGTAATCACTGGCGGCCACCAGTTTGTCGCCCAGTCCGGCAGCATAGGCCAGCTCCGTGGTATGCGGTGCCAGGCTGATGATACGTTGCGGTTTGGCTGAGGTTGCTTGTGCCAGTGTTGAAGCCAGACACAGGAGCAGCAGCAGAGCACGGACAGGTTTCACAGCAGGCTCCCCATCAGAAACATGAACAGACTCTGCATCATGACCCAGCTCCAAAGACGTTGCTGAAGCAGCCGATCGATTTGCGACAGATGTAATGCAGCCGGGGCAATCCGGCCACCCAGCCGCGGGCGCTCCATTTTACTGCTGTCATAGACTGCCGGCCCCCCAAGGCTAAGTGAAGTTTGTGCCCGGTCGCAGTCAGCAGCCAGCCCGGTCCGGGCAGTTGCCAGTTTTCCCCTTGCTCTCGGATGCCGCGAAAGGCCTCCCGGCTGTTCTGTCCCAGGCTGATCACCACAGCGAGTAAGCGCAGCGGGATAATATCCAGCGTCGCCAGAATCCGGATGGCAGGCAATCCAAAATATTGGAACTGGCTGCGGCTGGGCGACCAGCAGCGGGCCAGACTCACGGCAAGCCGATACAAAATAGCGCCGAATCCACCGGCAATGGCATACCAGAACAGCACGCCGGCCACCTGTCGTCCGTAACTGAGCAACTGGGTTTCCGCGCAGGCTTTGCCCAGTCCCAGCAGGGATAAGTTGTCGGTTTTCCGGTTGAGGGCCAGCGCAAGCAAGTCGCGGCAGCTTTGCTTATCCTCCCGGCTGTACGCCTGAATAAACTGGTGGCTGAAGGTCCGGCTTTCTTTCCAGCCCAGCGCCAGCCAGAGCAGCACCAGGTGAAACAGGCTGTCGAACCAGACCAGTTGATAAAACGCAACCAGCAACACCAGCACGGTCAGCCACATCAGCGACCAGGCCAGCAGGCCGGAGAGGATTCGCTGCCTTGGCGTATCGGTGTCCTGATTGACGCGCAGGGCGATCTGAATCGCCAGTTGCTGCCAGGTGTGCAGGGGATGAAAACTGGCCGGGACAGGCAGCAGCCAGTGTAATGCCAGCGCTCCCCACATGGCGAGCAGGGTCGGATGTTGATTGAGGAGCGCAAGCAAGTCGTTCATTACGCGTTCAGCAGTGCTGCCATTTTTACCACCATGGCTGAAGAGCTTTTCGCAGCCAGCGGCAGGAATTCTTCGAAACTCATTGGGGATTCTTTATCAGCGACATCGGAAATGGCACGGACGACCACGAATGGCACATTGAACTGATGGCAGGCCTGCGCGATGGCGGCAGCTTCCATTTCAACAGCAACCACTTGCGGGAAGTGAGTGCGAATGCGTTCCTGTTGCGCAGCGCTGCAAACAAATGCATCGCCGGTGCAAATCAGGCCGCGTACGGCGTGTGTGGACTCATCGAGCTGAGCCAGCGCCTGTTCAGCGGTTTGCATGAGTTTTTCGTCAGACAGAAAAGCCGCAGGCTGTTGTGCCATCTGGCCGATTTCATAGCCGAATGCGGTCACATCGGCATCGTGATAACGCACTTCGGTTGAGATCACGACATCACCGACGTTCAGGCTGCTGTCGAAACCACCGGCAGAACCTGTGTTCAGCACGACATCCGGCTCAAAGATTTCCAGCAGCACTGCAGTCCCGACAGCCGCTGCCACTTTACCAATGCCAGATTGCAGCAGGACAACGTCCGCACCGTTCAGGGTGCCGGTATAAAAAGTACAGCCGCCTTTTTTCAGTGTTTCACAGTGGTCCAGCTGATCTTTCAGGATGGCAACTTCCTGCTCCATTGCGCCGATAATGCCGATTTTCATTGATGTGATCTCTCGTTAAATTAAACCGCACTGTGGCGGCGAATGGGGGAGATTGTAGCAATGCCTGCCAGCAGAGAAAAGGCGACAGAGATGGAGAATCCCTGAAGGACAAAAATAAAAAAGCGAGCGGAAGACCGCTCGCTCGACTCGATGATGGACAGCCTTACAGGCCGAGGAAATCGAGGATCCCGTCTGCAGCACGGCGACCTTCATCAATGGCTGTGACGACCAGATCCGAACCGCGCACCGCATCACCACCGGCAAAAATCTTGGCGTTGGTGGTCTGGAAGGCGTGGCTGCCGCTGGTTTTGATCCGGCCCCACTGATCCAGTGCGACGTCGAAGCTTTCCAGCCATGGCATGGCATGTGGCTGGAAACCAAAGGCCATGATCACCGCATCCGCTTCCAGCACATGTTCACTGCCTGCAACTGGTTCAGGGCGGCGACGTCCGGCTTCATCCGGTTCGCCCAGTGCAGTTTTGACGACTTTCACGCCCGTGACCTGACCGTTGCTGTTCACTTCAATGCCCAGCGGTTGCAGGTTGAACATGAAGTTCACGCCTTCCTCGCGGGCATTTTTCACCTCACGGCGTGAACCTGGCATGTTGGCTTCATCGCGGCGATAGGCACAAATGACATTGCTGGCTCCCTGACGGACGGAGGTCCGGACACAGTCCATGGCGGTATCCCCGCCCCCCAGCACGACGACGCGCTGACCGGCCATATCGATATATTCCGGTGCGTTCTGGTCCAGATTCATCACCCGGTAGGTGTTGGAAATCAGGAACGGCAGGGCATCGTAAACGCCTGTCGCATCTTCGTTTTCCAGTCCGGCACGCATGTATTTGTAGGTGCCGACCCCCAGGAATACGGCATCGTATTCATCAATCAGATCCTGCAACTGAACATCGGTGCCGACTTCGGTATTGAGGCGGAAATCAACACCCATCTCCGTGAACACACGGCGGCGGTTGATCATGACCTCTTTTTCCAGTTTGAACGACGGAATACCAAAGGTCAGCAGGCCGCCGATTTCCGGGTAGCGATCAAAGACGACAGGTTTGACGCCATTTCGGACCAGAATATCGGCGCAGGACAGTCCGGCAGGACCCGCGCCGATGATGGCGACTTTTTTGTCGGTCCACTCAACGCCGGACATATCCGGTTTCCAGCCCATTTCGAAGGCTTTGTCTGTGATGTACTTTTCGACATTCCCGATGGTGACAGCACCAAAGTCGTCATTCAGAGTACAGGACCCTTCGCACAGACGGTCCTGAGGACACACCCGGCCACAGACTTCCGGCAGGGTGTTGGTCTGATGCGACAATTCAACCGCTTCCAGAATCCGGCCTTCATTGGCCAGTTTCAGCCACTGCGGAATGTAGTTGTGTACCGGGCACTTCCATTCACAGTATGGGTTACCACAGTCAAGACAGCGGTCAGACTGAGCGCTGGCCTGCTGCTGCGTGAAAGGTTCGTAAATCTCGACGAATTCGATTTTACGGACTTCAATCGGCTTCTTTGGCGGATCAACACGCTCAACATCGATGAATTGGTAAATGTTCTGACTCATTGGATTCCCTCCCTTATTGTGCCTGAACGCGTAGCTCAGCAGCTGAGCGGCTTTGGTGACCCAGCAGTGTATTCACATCTGCCGACTTCGGTTTAGCCAGGAAGAATTTCGGGATCCACTGGTCAAAGTTGGCCAGAATTTCCTGTGCACGGCTTGAACCCGTCTCTTCCAGATGACGGTCAATCAGACCCCGCAGGTGTTCCTGATGAATCGCCAGATCCTGCAATGGCAGGGCTTCGATCAGCTCAGGGTTCACCCGGCCGGCAAAATCGCCGACTTCATCCAGAATATAAGCGAAGCCCCCGGTCATGCCCGCGCCGAAGTTGACGCCGGTATGGCCCAGAATCGCGACAATCCCGCCGGTCATATACTCACAGGCGTTGTCACCGGCACCTTCCACAACGGCAATCGCGCCAGAGTTCCGGACACCGAATCGCTCGCCGGCTTTACCGGCGGCAAACAGCTTCCCGCCCGTTGCCCCGTAAAGACAGGTGTTGCCGATAATCGTGGCTTCGTGCGATTGAAACGCCGAGCCCACTGGCGGACGGATGGTGATCACCCCCCCGGTCATGCCTTTACCAACGTAGTCGTTGGCATCGCCGGTCAGATAAAGGTTCAGACCGCCGGCATTCCAGACACCGAACGACTGACCCGCCGTGCCGGACAGGTACACATTCACCGGATTGGCTGCCATGCCCTGATTCCCGTAACGCTGGGCAATTTCGCCGGAGAGGCGGGCACCTACGGAACGGTCGGTGTTGCGCACATCCAGATAAAGATCCGCACCGGTTTGTGCTTCGATGGCCGGTAAGGCCAGCTCGACCAGTTTCTGGTTCAGGGCGCCGGTGTCGAATGGTGTATTGGGTTCACTGCAGTATAGTGTTTTCCCTGCCACCGGCGTTGGCGCATGCAGCAGGCCACTCAGGTCCAGCTTGCTCTGCTTGGCAGTGAAACCATTGACCACTTCAAGCAGATCGGTCCGGCCAATCAGATCGGTGAGTTTTTCAACCCCCAGTTCGGCCAGCAGGTTACGGACTTCCTCACCCAGACCGATAAAGTAGTTCATCACCTGCTCTGGCAGACCTTTGAAGAAGTCCCGGCGCAGGGTGTCATCCTGTGTGGCAACACCGGTTGCACAGTTGTTCAGGTGACAGATTCGCAGATACTTACAGCCCAGCGCGACCATAGGGGCGGTACCGAAGCCAAAGCTTTCGGCGCCCAGAATGGCCGCTTTGACCACATCCAGACCAGTTTTCAGGCCGCCATCCACCTGCAGGCGGATCTTATGGCGCAGACCATTGGCGACCAGCGCTTGCTGTGTTTCTGCCAGACCCAGTTCCCACGGGCTGCCCGCGTACTTCACTGAGGTGAGCGGGCTGGCACCTGTCCCGCCGTCATAGCCGGAGACCGTGATCAGATCGGCGTAAGCTTTTGCCACGCCTGTGGCAATGGTGCCAACGCCCGGCTCTGAAACCAGTTTGACCGAGACCATGGCTTTCGGGTTGACCTGCTTCAGGTCGAAAATCAGCTGAGCCAGATCCTCAATCGAATAAATATCGTGGTGCGGTGGTGGAGAAATCAGCGTCACGCCGGGGACTGCATAACGCAGCTTTGCAATTTCCGTCGTCACTTTGTGACCCGGCAACTGACCCCTTCACCAGGTTTCGCCCCTTGCGCCACTTTGATCTGAATGACGTCTGCATTGACCAGATAATGTGGTGTTACGCCGAAGCGGCCGGACGCAACCTGCTTGATCCGGGAGTTCCGTTCGTTCCCAAATCGGCGCGGATCTTCGCCGCCTTCGCCGGAGTTGGAGAACCCGCCCAGACGGTTCATGGCAATGGCCAGTGCTTCGTGTGCTTCCGGGCTCAGGGCGCCGATCGACATCGCAGCGGAGTCGAAGCGTTTGTAGAGCTCAGTTGCTGCTTCAACGTTGGCGACGTCAATCGGGTTCTCAGACATTTTTAGTTTCAGTAAGTCACGCAGGGTCGCAGCCGGACGCTCGTTCACCACTTTGGCGAAGTCCAGATAGTCTTCGTACTTGCCGCTTTTGACTGCTTTTTGCAGTGTGGTGACCACATCCGGGTTGTAGGCATGGAACTCACCGCCATGCACAAACTTCAGCAGGCCACCGTGGTCAATCTGCTTCCGTTTGACAAAGGCTTTACGTGACAGGTTAAACAGGTCTTGCTGGAAGTCGTCGAAGTTCGCTCCCTGGATCCGGCTGGACACGCCTTTGAAGCAGAGTTCCACCACATCGGCATGAAGGCCGACGGCTTCGAACAGCTGTGAACAGCGGTAGGATGCAACGGTTGAGATCCCCATTTTCGACATGATCTTGTAGAGACCTTTGTCGATACTGTTGCGGAAGTTCAGCATGACTTCGCGGTACGGTTTGTTGATCGCACCACTGTCGATCTGCTGCGCCAGTGACTCATACGCCAGATAAGGATAAACGGCGGTCGCACCGAAGCCGAGCAGCACAGCGAACTGATGCGGATCCCGCGCAGTTGCGGTTTCCACGATGATGTTTGCATCACAGCGCAGGTTGGCATTCACCAGACGGGTCTGAACTGCACCCACAGCCATGGCCGCCGGAATGGGCAGTTTCTCGTCGCTGATGCCCCGGTCTGACAGAACCACCAGCACAGTGCCGCCGCGAACCAGACGCTCAGCCTGATCACAGAGATCAACAATGGCTTGTTTCAGGTCTTTTTCGGCCGGGTCGTAGTTCATATCCAGGATGTTATTGCGATAGTGCTGATCATCCAGCCCCAGCAATTGCACCATATCGGAGTACAGCAGGATCGGCGATTTGAAAGCAACACGATGCGCGTGGCCGTCGGTTTCGCAGAACACATTCATTTCACGACCGATACAGGTCGCCAGTGACATCACGTGTTTTTCACGTAAGGGATCGATGGGTGGGTTGGTGACCTGTGCAAACATCTGGCGGAAGTAGTCAGACACCAGACGTTCTTTGGAAGACAGCACCGCCATCGGGGCATCGTCGCCCATAGAGCCAGTGGCTTCCTGACCCATTTCACCCATGACACGCAGCACCTGATCCAGCTCTTCGCGCGAGACGGCAAAGAGTTTCTGATAGGTATTGAGCTCATCGGCAGACATTTCACGGCTGCCGACCTGATCGTCACCCATGTCTTCAAAGGGCACCAGACGGCGCACATGCGTATCCAGCCATTCTTTGTAGGGATGGCGGCCCATCAGATCTTTATCAATGTCGGCTGAATGCCAGATTTTGCCGAATTTTGTATCGATGACCAGCAGCTCTCCCGGACCGACGCGGCCTTTCTCGGCCACTTCATCCGGCGCGTAATCCCAGATACCGACTTCGGATGCCAGCGTGATCAGTTTGTCTTTGGTGATCACATAACGAGCCGGGCGCAGGCCGTTCCGATCCAGGTTACAGGCCGCATAGCGGCCGTCCGACATGACGATCCCGGCCGGGCCATCCCAGGGCTCCATGTGCATGGAGTTGAAGTCGTAGAAGCTGCGGAGCTTCGGATCCATATCCGGGTGATTCTGCCATGCCGGCGGCACCAGCATCCGCATCGCACGGAAGAGATCCATGCCACCAGACAGGAAGAGTTCCAGCATATTATCCAGGCTGGAGGAGTCTGATCCGGTTTCATTCACGAAGGGGGCAGCAGTTGCCAGATCCGGTAACAGGGGTGAAGCAAATTTATACCCACGGGCACGGGCCCACTGGCGGTTCCCGGCAATGGTATTGATCTCACCATTGTGAGCCAGATAACGGAATGGCTGCGCCAGCGGCCATCGCGGCTGGGTATTGGTCGAGAAACGCTGGTGGAACAAACAAATCGAAGATTCCAGACGAAGGTCGCCTAAGTCTTTGTAAAACTTAGGCAAATCTGCGGGCATGCACAGCCCTTTGTAGACGGTGACCTGAGTCGACAAGCTACAGATATAGAAATCCGGATCGTCCTGAATGCGTTGCTCAATGCGGCGACGGGCAATATAAAGACGACGATCCACGTCCCGGGGTTTCCAGCCCGCCGGGGCATTAATAAACACCTGCGCAATGGCTGGTAATGAGGCTTTTGCGATTGGGCCCAGAACCTGCGGGTTGACCGGCACATCTCGCCAGCCTGCAATCGACAGGGTTTCTTTGCTGAGCTCTTCTTGGATAATCGTGCGGGATTTCTCAGCCAGTACAGGATCCTGGCTTAAAAACAGCATACCGATGGCATATTCACGGGCCAGCGTCCAGCCCTGTTCTTTTGCCATGAGTTGATAAAAGCTATCCGGCTTTTTCATTAACAGGCCGCAGCCATCACCGGTTTTGCCATCAGCAGCGATGCCGCCACGGTGTGTCATACGATCCAAGGCCGATATTGCTGTGCGGACCAACTTGTGACTGGCTTCGCCTTCTGTATGGGCGATCAGGCCGAAACCACAGTTATCTTTTTCCAGCTTTGGGTCATACAGTGTCATTGCAACTCTCCCTTGCGCCTGCTCCTTTGAGCAGGGTTACTGCATAATTATGACAATCTCCCTGATTGTCACCTTTGCTTCCAGCAGCCTTTCAAACTAACGGCAAATTACAAAAAGGTCAAATTTTCTTTAATTCTGGTCATAAATTCTGAATAATTCAAAGTCATTAATTTATCTGTATGATTTGTATCGGATTAATATTTTTTTGAAATATTTTGTTTACAATTGGGAGGCCGTAAATCATGACTTTTTTGCGGTAAAACTCAGCCGTTTTCAGGTCTGGGTTAAAATCCTGTTAAAAAGGATAAAACACTGATTCATTTTAAATAAAAAAGCCAGCTCGCAGGAGCTGGCTAATAATTTTAGGATAATATCCAGTTGAATTAGGATTCTGACAGCATAAGTGAATGGTCTTTCGCTTCCAGCTTAGAATCACCCATCAGGTAAGCATCAATTTCGCGGGCACATTCCCGGCCTTCATTGATGCATCGCACGACAAGTGACTGCCCGGTCCGCATATCGCCAGCAGCAAATACGCCAGGCTGACTGGTCGAGAATCCCTGCGTCGCGACATTCCCGCGTTCATCCAGTGCAATGTCCAGCTGGGCCAGCACACCGTGCGGTTCCGGATGCAGGAATCCCATGGCCAGGAATGCCAGATCACAGGGAATCACACGCTCAGAACCCGGGACTTCGGTGAAGCCCGGACGTTCACCCGGTTTGGCCTGATTCCAGGTGATATCCGCGATGCGCAGGGCCGTCAGCTGACCCGCATCGTTGCCGATGAATTCTTTGGTCAGAATATTCCAGTAACGATCGCAGCCTTCTTCATGGGAAGTCGAGGTGCGCATAATCATCGGATAGGCTGGCCAGGGCTGATTCGCCGGACGCTTTTCAGGCGGCGTCGGCATGATTTCGACCTGAGTAATGCTGGCTGCGCCGTGACGGTTCGAGGTACCAACACAGTCAGAGCCCGTGTCACCGCCACCAATGACGACCACATGTTTGCCCGCGGCATGGATTTCTGCAGTTTTCAGATCCATGTTGTTGGCGCGGCGGTTGTTCTGACCCAGAAACGCCATTGCAAAGTGCACGCCGTTCAGCTCCCGGCCCGGGATCGGCAGGTTGCGCGGAACCGTGGAACCACCGGTCAGCAGCACGACATCGTGCTGTTTGCGCAGTTCACGGGCGTCAATATCCACGCCGATGTGCGCATTCACCACAAATTTGATGCCTGCCTGTGCCATCAGATCCAGTTTCCGGTCAATCACAGCCATGCTGAGTTTGAAATCCGGAATACCAAAGCGCAGCAGGCCGCCTATTTTTTCGTCCCGTTCGTAGACGGTAACGGTGTGGCCGGCGCTGTTGAGCTGTTCAGCTGCTGCCAGCCCTGACGGGCCGGAGCCGATAATCGCCACGCTTTTGCCGGTGCGGCTGCGCGGGGTTTTTGGCTTTGCGTAGCCTTCACGGTATGCGGTTTCAACGATGGTCTTCTCTATGTTACAGATGGTAATCGGATCCTGATTGATCCCCAGAACACAGGCGCTCTCACAGGGCGCCGGACAAACCCGCCCGGTGAACTCCGGGAAGTTGTTGGTCGAACTCAGGATATGCCAGGCTTCTTCCCAGCTGTCCCGGTAGACCGCATCGTTGAATTCAGGAATGATATTCCCGATTGGACATCCGTTGTGACAGAAAGGCACGCCGCAGTCCATGCAGCGAGATGCCTGTGTGCCAATTTTGCTGCCAAATTCGTTGTTCAGCACGAATTCTTTGTTGTCCTGAATACGGACTTCAGGGGCAATTTTCGACGGCAGTTCGCGGCCGTGTTCGAGAAATCCGGTTGCCTTACCCATGGCTCACCTCCAGTGCTTCCTTGTTCTGTACTTCCGCCGCTGCTTTGCGTTTTTGCAGCACGGCTTTGTAGTCACGTGGCATGACTTTCACGAGATGTTTGAGGTTGTCCTCAAAGTTGCCGAGGAAAGTTGCCGCGACGGTACTGCCCGTCAGTTGCTGGTGACGGGTGAGCATGTCCTTCAGCAGTCCAATGTCCTCATTGTCCAGCGGGTCCAGATCCACCAGTTCATCGTTCAGCTTGCTTTCAAAGTCGTTGAACTGATCCCAGACATAGGCGACACCGCCGCTCATACCGGCTGCGAAGTTACGGCCGGTCTGACCCAGTATGATAGCCACGCCGCCGGTCATGTATTCACAGCCATGGTCACCCACGCCTTCAACCACCACACGGGCACCGGAGTTCCGGACACAGAAACGCTCACCGGCTTTACCGCGGATGAAAGATTCACCCGACGTTGCGCCATAGAAGCAGACGTTGCCGACAATGATATTGTCTTCGGCAATTAAGTCAGATTTTGCATCCGGGTAGAGCACCAGCTGACCGCCAGAGAGGCCTTTGCCCCAGTAATCGTTGGCATCGCCTTCCACTTCAAATGTCACACCTTTCGCCAGGAATGCGCCCAGACTCTGGCCAGCGGAGCCGTTGAATTTCACATGCATCGGCTGCGGCAGACCGGCATCTTTGTAGACTTTGGAGATTTCGTTCGACAGCATGGTGCCCACGCTGCGGTCAATATTGGTGATCGGGAACGTGGCATTGACCGCTTCACCCCGCGTTAGCGCTGGCTCTGCAACATCAATCAGCTGGCGGTCCAGTACGGCTTCCAGATGGTGATTCTGGCTGCATTGGTTGTAAACACCGTCTGCCTCACGCGCCGGTTCCAGATGCAGAACCGGGCTCAGATCCAGATTTTTGTATTTCCAGTGGCCAATGTTGTCGCGGATTTTCAGATGCTGTGACTGACCGACCATCTCATCAATGGTACGGAAACCCAGCTCGGCCATGATTTCACGCAGGCCTTCCGCCATGTACTGGAAGAAGGTCACCACGTCTTCCACGCGACCGTCGAAGCGCTCACGCAGCGTCTTGTTTTGCGTCGCGATGCCCACAGGACAGGTGTTTTTATGACACTTACGCATCATGATACAACCTTCCACCACCAGAGCGGCGGTTGCGACGCCCCATTCTTCAGCACCCAGTAAGGTGGCAACAGCAAGGTCTCTTGGTGTTTTCATCTGACCGTCACTCTGGACCACGATGCGGTTTCGCAGGCCGTTTTTCAGCAGTGTCTGATGCGTTTCCGCCAGACCCAGCTCCCATGGCAGACCCGTATGACGAATGGATGAGATAGGTGATGCCCCTGTACCGCCGTCGAAACCGGCGATCAGCACCACATCAGCTTTGGCTTTGGCAACCCCGGATGCAATGGTGCCGACACCAGCTTCCGAAACCAGTTTGACGTTGACGCGGCTCTTGCGGTTGGCGTTCTTCAGGTCATAAATCAGCTGCGCCAGATCCTCGATCGAATAAATATCGTGATGCGGCGGCGGCGAGATCAGGCCGACGCCCGGCGTCGAATGTCGGGTCGCGCCGATCCAGTCATCGACTTTATCGCCCGGTAACTGACCCCCTTCGCCTGGCTTGGCCCCCTGAGCCATCTTGATTTGCAGCTCATCGGCGTTGGTCAGATAGTAAGAGGTGACACCAAAGCGGCCTGAGGCGACCTGCTTGATGGCGGAGCGCTCCCAGTCGCCGTTTTCTTTCTTCTCAAAACGAGCTGGATCTTCACCGCCTTCACCGGAGTTCGATTTGGCGCCAATCCGGTTCATGGCTACGGCCAGTGTTGAGTGGGCTTCGTAGGAAATTGAACCAAAGCTCATCGCACCGGTGGCGAATCGCTTGAGGATCTTCTCAATCGGCTCGACTTCTGCCAGCGGGATGCTGTGGCTTGGGTCGGTGTGAAACTGCAGCTGGCTGCGCAGGGTGGCAGCATGATCGCCCTGACTGTCGACTGCGTGACAGTATTCTTTGAACTGGTTGTAGTCTTTGCCACGGGTAGACTGTTGCAACAGGGAAATCGTGGTTGGGTTAAACAGGTGCTTTTCGCCCCGTTGTTTCCATTGATAAACCCCGCCGACATCCAGCATTTGCAATGGAATGTCACGCAGCGGATAGCCGACGCGATGACGGATCAGCACTTCTTTGGCGATGTCGTCCAGTGTCAGCCCTTGAATCCGGGAGACGGTACCGGTGAAGAATTTGTCGACTACGGCTTTGCTGATCCCCAGTGCTTCGAAGATTTGCGCGCCATGGTAAGACTGCAATGTGGAGATCCCCATTTTCGAGAAGATCTTCAGCAGGCCACCATTGACGGCTTTACGGAAGTTGTTGAAATAAGTGTCAACAGGCGTCGCCAGATCCAGCTTCTTACGCTGCTGCAAAGATACGATGGTCTCGGTGACAAGGTACGGGTTGATCGCATTCGCACCATAGCCAATCAGGGTCGCAAAGTGATGGGTTTCCCGGGCATCTCCGGTCTCAACCACCAGATCGCATTTTGCACGTAGCCCTTTACGGATCAGATGGTGATGGACGGCACCCACAGCCAGCATGGCCGGAATATGGGCATGCTGTGAATTGACAGTCCGATCACTTAAGATCAACACCGAATAGCCATCAGTCACCGCATCCTCAGCATGCTGGCACAGATGGTTCAATGCTTGTTCCAGCTTGCCGGTTTCGTCACTGGCAGGGAACACGATATCCAGCGTTTTGGCCTGCAGGTGCGGCTGATCGATGGCACGGAGTTTTTCCAGTTCCGCATCACTTAGAACAGGGGAATCCAGTTCCAGTTTCTGACAGTGAGACGGGCCTTCTTTCAGCAGGTTCTGATCTTCACCCAGATAGGTTTTGAGCGACATCACCATGCGCTCACGGATCGGATCGATCGGTGGGTTGGTGACCTGCGCAAATAACTGCTTGAAGTAATGCGACAGATGCTGAGACTGATGCGACAGCACAGCCAGTGGCCAGTCAGCACCCATAGAGCCCAGTGGCTCTTTACCTTCATTTGCCATGGGCAGAATGATGTCGTTGACTTCTTCACTGCTGATGCCAAAGGCTTGCTGCTGATGCAACAGCTTCTCGGCTTCCGGCTGTGTATGACTGTAAGCTGCGGCAGGTAGATCATTAAGGTGCAGCAGGTTCTCTTTCACCCACTCGTCATAAGGCTGAGCCGTTGCGATGCTGTCTTTGACCTCATCGTCAGAGACAATCCGGCCCTGCTCCAGATCCGCCACAAAAATACGGCCCGGCTGCAGACGGCCACGGAAGTGGATATTGTCCGGTTCGATTTTCACAACACCGGATTCAGACGCCATCACCAGAAAATCGTCTTTGGTTACGGTATAGCGCGACGGACGCAGGCCATTCCGGTCCAGGGTTGCACCCACGGTGACACCATCGGTGAAACAGACGGAAGCCGGACCATCCCAGGGTTCCATCAGATTGGCGTGATACTGGTAAAATGCCCTGCGTTTCGGATCCATCGCCGGATTTTCCTGCCAGGCTTCCGGGATCAGCATCATCAATGCATGTGGCAGGCTGCGGCCGGACAGAACCAGCAGCTCCAGCGCCATGTCGAAGTTGGCTGAATCGGATGCGCCTTCCTGACAGATTGGCATCAGCATTTTCAGCTCTTCTTCACTGAATAAGTCGGATTGCAGCAGGGCTTCCCGCGCTTTCATCCAGTTCAGGTTACCGCGTACGGTGTTGATTTCACCATTGTGGGCGATGTAACGGAAAGGCTGGGCCAGACGCCATCTCGGGAAAGTATTGGTCGAAAAACGCGAGTGAACCAGAGCCAGCGCGCTGACCATCGCCGGGTTTTGCAGATCCAGGAAATACTGTGGCACCTGCTCTGTGGTGAGCTGGCCTTTATAGATCAGCGTTTTGGTCGAGAAGGCATTGATATAAAAGTCTTCTCCGATATTAGTTACGCTTTCCAGGCAGACTCGAACGGTGTAGTTACGTAGCACATAGAGTTTACGCTCCAGTTCTGCCTGAGGCATGTCGGCGCCGCCGGTCACGAATGCATGTTCAAACTGAGGTTCGGTGCTCAGGGGATCGGCACCAATCATGCTGTTGTCGGTGGGTAGTACACGGTAACCCAGAACGCTCAGGCCCAGACGTTGTGCGTTTCTGGCCAGAATTTCCCGGCATTGTTCGCGTTTGTGTTCGTCTTTCGGAAACAGAATGACACCCACGCCATACTGATCAAAAGCAGGCAGGGCGAGGCCAATTTTCTGGCATTCCTGCAGCAGGAATTCGTGAGGCTTTTGCAGCAGAATCCCGGCACCGTCACCACTACACGGGTCACAACCCTGACCGCCACGGTGCTCCATTCGAGCCAGCATATCCAAAGCCTGGGTGATGACCTGGTGAGACTTGCGGTTTTTAAGATGGGCGACAAAGCCGATACCACAGGCATCGTGCTCCATTTCAGGGACATACAGCCCCTGACCATTCAACGCATGATCTGTCATAACTACATCCTTCCAGTGTAGAGCAGACGGTTCCTCCGTCTGCGATTCCTTCTTTATTTTTATGCCTGCGTATGATGGGTCATCCGGACCTCATGCCCGATTTGCCCGCAGGAACTGCCGTCGTTCCTGACGAGCGGCAGCTTGTCTGCGCATCAACACATTGTGCTGAATGACGAAGACGCGAAAGCCATCCTGAGTGGATGGCCATCTGGTTATATAATGCACACAATGAAAATATATTACAGATCTGTTGGGTGAATTACTATCAATAAATCCGACTTTAGTTGTAGCTGCTGCTGAATGGATACGCTGGATAGTCACTTTTATGACTTTTAATTCACAAAGTATATTTGATTGTGAATTATTATTGCTTTACTTGGATTTCAGATGTCTTGGATGTCAATCATTTTTGTTTGAAAATGTAGTTGTTTTATTTCATGTTGGTTTCTTGGTATCTTTCTGTGCAATTTGATGGATGCATAGTCGATCAGACTGAAATATTGCGTGGAATCAGTTGCTGTGCCTGACAGGAATGGCACGTTAAACATCACTTTTTGGCATATTAATTTTTCACCCTATGCAGCAGCTTCTTGCAACTGTGTTAAATTGGCGACAATACTTGGACGCGCTGATTCAGCGAACAGCAGAGGATCTGCCAGCAAGGCTGCAGGAGACGAACAGACATGCAAAAAAGAGACAGTTTGAATCTTGTTGGTGCTGCCTGTGCCGCATTCCCCTGCTGGGGGGCAGCAGAGGAAACACTGAGCCTTTCCATGATCGGTCTGGTCCTTCTGGGAATTGCAGTCCTGACGTCCCTGAGTGCCTGGCTGATCCATTATCTGGGCACGATGGCGTTCAAACGACTGCATGCGACGATTTCCCGTTTGCCGATTGCCGCCGCCATTATCCGCAGGAAAGACGGGAAGCTGTTTTACGCGAACAGTGCTTGTCAGGCGTTACTCGGGGTCAGTAAAGTCGGACACCGTTACTATTATCCGGAAGGGATTGGGACGCATATGGTGGCCGATGTATTGCGGCCGCTTCAGTTGGGGACCGGGTTCGAGAATGTCGAAGATACGCTCCGGATCAGCGACCATAAAAGTATTCGCGTTCTGATCTCCGGTCAGCTTTTGAGTTATCGGTTACAGTCAGCCTGGTTGCTGTTTTTTACCGAGCCTGCCAAACCCGCCAGTCCGTCTGTACAGCTGGAACAGCGGATCTTCCAGCGGGTGCTGAATTCCTTGTCTGAATTGGTGTATTTTCAGGATAAGGCCGGCAATATCATTGGCACCAACACGGCGTTTGACCGTTTCTGGCGAGGGCGGCGGGAGGAAGGTCTGATTCAGGGTGATCCGACAGGAGTTGAAGAAACGCCAGTGATTCACACCTGGACAACCGCGCCGGACGGTTCGAGCCGCTTGCTGGAAACCAATAAAACCACCATGACGGATGAAGAGGGCCAGGTGATGGGAACCCTCAGTATCAGTCACGATGTGACCGACTGGCATGAAATGCAGGAAAGTCTGAAGCAGGAAATTGAAAAACGCGAAGTAACCGAGCAGATCCTCGCGCAGCGCAATACGCTGCTGAATTCCATTCTGAATGCCAGTCAGGATCCGATTGGTCTGTACAACGAACATGGCGTTTATGTGGGATGTAATGAGCCGTTCGCCCGTGTTCTGGGGTTCCAGGCCAAAGAATTGATTGGCAAAACAGCCCGCAACGTGATTGATCCGGAAATGCTGCAAGAATTCTATCAGTCGGATGTTAAAGTCCTCAAAGAAGGGCTGACCGTGAAAACGGATGCGTATGTGATTTTGGAAACGGGTGAACCGGTCTGGTATGAAATTGTGAAATCACCTTACCGGGATCCGACGGATGGTTCGGCCGGCGTTCTGCTGATTGCCCGAGATGTCACGGAGCGGAAACAGGCCGAGCAGCAACTCGCGGATGCCATCATGGAACTGCAGGAACTGAGCTTTGTCGACAGCCTGACCAAAGTGGCCAACCGTCGCAGTTTTGATGAACATCTGCGAAAGCTCTGGCACAGCCATATGCGTGAGCAACAGCCCCTGACTTTGATTCTGTGCGACATCGATAGTTTCAAAGCCTATAACGACAACTACGGACATCAGCAGGGAGACCATGCCCTTCAGGAAGTCGCGCAGGTGTTTGACAGCGTGATCCGCCGGGAAACGGATGAAGTTGCCCGCTACGGCGGTGAAGAATTTGCATTTCTGTTGCCCAATACGCCGTTGTCGGGCGGGGAAACGGTCGCCCAGAAAATTCACGATAAGCTGGCCGACAAGGCGATTCCCCATGGCTACTCCGGGATCAGTGATCTGATGACCGTCAGCCTCGGTGTGGCGACGATGACGCCGATGCCAACGCAAGATTACGGTGAGTTGATTGCGATGGCCGACAAAGCTCTATATAAAGCAAAAGCCGAAGGACGGAACACGACCCGCCTGATGGCAGAACAAGACGAATTCTGATGCTGCCTGCGGGCAGCATTTTGTTGTGATGGAATCTTCATGAAACAAATCAAAATGTTGGCGCAGTTCTATGTGGATCTGCTGGTGAAACTGGGCATTGTGCGTTTCAGCCTGTTGCTGGCACTAGCGCTGGTTGCACTGGCTGTCGTGGTACAAGTTGGCGTGACGCTCGCACTGCAGGGCGAAGTGCTCAATATCGACATTGTCCGCTCTGTATTCTTTGGCTTACTCATTACGCCCTGGGCGGTGTATTTCTTGTCTGTGGTAGTTGATCAGCTGGAAGATTCCCGCCAGCGTTTGTCTAAGCTGGTGACCAAGCTGGAAGAGATGCGCTCACGCGATCTGACGCTGAATAAGCAACTGAAAGATAATATTACCCAGCTCAATCAGCAGATCGAAGTACGAATCAAAGCTGAAGAAGAACGCCGCACAGCGATGGAAGATCTGGAGAACGAGGTGGCTCAGCGTGAAAGTGCGCAATTGGAGCTGGCCGAGCAGAGTGCGTTACTGAAATCTTTCCTGGATGCCTCGCCTGATCTGATTTATTACCGCAACGAAGACAATGAGTTTTCGGGATGTAACCGGGCTATGGCCGAATTGACCGGAAAAACCGAAAAAGAGCTGGTCGGCCTGACGCCATGGGATGTTTACAGTGAAGAAGTGGCCAGTAAGATTGTTGAAACGGATCAGCAGGTCTTTACCCAGAATATCTCGCTGACCTATGAACAGTGGCTGGAATATCCGGATGGCCGCAAAGCCATTTTTGAACTGCGAAAAGTACCGTTTTACAGCCGTGATGGTCGTCGACTTGGCCTGATGGGGTTTGGCCGGGATATCACGGAGCGGAAGCAGTACCAGGAAGCGCAGGAAAAAGCCAGCCGCGACAAAACGGCCTTTATCTCGACCATCAGCCATGAATTGCGTACCCCGCTGAACGGGATTGTCGGGCTGAGCCGCATGCTGCTCGACAGCCGTCTGGATGAACAGCAGCGCGGTTTTATGCGGACGATTTATGTCAGTGCTATCACCCTTGGCAATATATTCAATGACATCATTGATATGGATAAGTCGGACCGCCGTCGTCTGGAACTGTTGCCGGCACCGCTTGATTTTGATGCCTTTATTGAAGAGATGGGCAATATCTCCGGGCTGATGGCCGAGCAGAAAGGATTGCGTTTTGATCTGGAACAACTGACGGATTTACCGCCCTTTATTCAGGTCGATGGCACCCGGTTACGTCAGGTGTTGTGGAATCTGATCAGCAATGCCACCAAATTCACCAAGGAAGGAGGGGTGATCCTGTCGGTGAGCAGCGACCTTGTTGATGATCAGCAGGCTGAAATCACCTTTGAAATCGAAGACAGCGGCATTGGGATCCCCGAATCTGAACTGGATAAGGTCTTTGCCATGTACTATCAGGTCAAGCAAGGGCAGGACAATCTGCACGCTGTAGGCACAGGCATTGGTCTGGCGGTCTCGCGTCAGTTGGTCAATATGATGGGCGGTGATATTCAGGTCACGTCAGAAGTGGGCGAGGGCAGTACCTTTACCGTGACCATCCGGGTGCCTGTGCTGGAGCAAATCACCGAAGATGAAGAAACGCCTGTGCTGTCTCAGCGCTCCCTGCGTATTTTTATGGTTGAAGATATTGAGCTGAATATTACGGTGGCCCGAGCGCTGCTGGAAGGATTAGGTCATCAGGTTACAGTGGCCATGCGGGGGGATGAAGCCCTCGAGCTGTTCCAGCCGGCAGATTATGATCTGGTGTTGCTGGATATTCAGTTGCCGGATATGACCGGCTTTGAAATTGCCAAGGTGCTGCGGGCCCGTTACCGGAACCTGCCTCCGCTGGTGGCGTTGACGGCCAATGTTATTAAAGACAAAGGAGAATATCTGGAGCAGGGAATGGATGATGCCATCAGCAAACCGTTGAGTGTGAAAGCCATGAATACGGTGATTCAGCACCTGGCATTGCAAGACAACACGACACCGACATCCGAAGCGTCTCAACCAGTGAATAGCGAGGAAACGAAGATGAGCGAAGACACCCTGAGTCAGTTACTCGATTTTGAGATGCTGAGTTCTTACGTGGACATTGTGGGTACAAAGCCTGTCTTCGACTCGATTGAGATGTTTGAAAAAATGATGCCGGAATACTTGTCGATTCTGGATACTAATATGACGGCCAAGGACAAGGATGGCATTAAGTTTGAAGCCCATAAAATCAAAGGTGCAGCCGGTTCGATAGGCTTGAAACGAATTCAGCAGGTGGCGCAGAAAGCGCAATCGCCTGAGCTGCCAGCCTGGTGGGAAAACATTGAAGACTGGGTGGATGAGATCAAAAACAGCTATCAGAACGATCTGAACTTGCTGAAGGGGTGGCTGGAAAGTAAAGCGGCAGAGTAATACCAATCAAAGTCAGTCAGTGATCAGAAATAGCGCAGAAAAAATGTTTGAGAACAAGGCGGATTTTTTAGCTAAGTCGTGATTCTACAATCAAAAAATCTAACGCAGTTATCGAGCATTTGAACAAGCTAGGATGACCAGTGATTTACTGCGATTGGTATAAGTTGCAGCGACTGAGTTCACCATCTGACAAAGCAAAAAGCGTCGCAATTGCGACGCTTTTTTGATGCGAATCGACCGAAGTGAGGATTAATTCTCTTCGATATCGCCGCAGAAGCGGTAACCTTCGCCATGAATCGTGGCAATGATTTCCGGTGTGTCTGAGACAGATTCAAAGTGCTTACGAATCCGGCGAATCGTGACATCCACGGTGCGGTCATGTGGTTTCAGATCACGACCGGTCATTTTCTTCAGCAGTTCTGCACGGGTCTGAATTTTGCCCGGGTTTTCGCAGAAATGCAGCAGCGCACGGAACTCAGAACGTGGCAGCTTGAATTGATCACCACTTGGACTGACCAGAGAGCGGCTGTTGAGCTCCAGAGACCAGCCATTAAATTCATAACGCTCCACCAGACGACGATCTTCAGCCGCCAAGCCCTGACTCATGGCGCGGGTCAGCAGATTTCGAGCGCGAATGGTCAGCTCACGAGGGTTGAAAGGTTTCGTGATGTAATCATCCGCACCAATTTCCAGACCCAGAATTTTATCGACTTCATTATCGCGGCCGGTCAGGAACATCAACGCCATATCGCCTTGCTCACGCAGTTCACGAGCCAGCAGCAGACCATTTTTACCTGGCAGGTTGATATCCATAATGACCAGGTGTACAGAATGTTCTGACAGTATCTTGTGCATTTCAGCACCATCACTGGCTTCCAAAACTGTGTACCCTTCAGCCTCGAAGATGCTTTTCAGGGTGTTACGGGTGACTTGCTCGTCTTCTACAATTAGAATGTGAGGGGTTTGCATTGGCAGTACCTAATTACTCAAAACGGAAACTGGTCTAACATAGAATATTTCAATTCTATAAAAATAATTCGATCACAGGCAAAGTAACAGAACTGTTGCAGTTTGCATTCGTCTTATCCACTACCTGTTGGTACGCCATCCTCATTTCTCAGCAGGGCTGCCCCTCAACTGAAAAACCCGATTGTTACGGAACTGGCTACAATTTCCCTTGGATGCACACGATTGTATGCATTTAACAGCGTACTAACAATATGATTTTATTGTATTGCGCCCGGTTTTTTTCGAATTCACCGTGACATCTTAGCCTGACACAGACAGTATCTTATTGTTATAGCTCAAACAATTTGTTGTTTCAGCAATGAAATGCAGCTGTTAAAACTTTCTTGAACTTGAACAGGAATCTAACTTGATGGTGGCCAATCAACCACGCAAAGACAGTTTTGTGATATCTGCATTGTCAACGGCAGCACCCGCTGAACACTGGCAAAGCTATCAGGACATTCTGTTCCGGGCCGTTCAACTGCCTGAATTCAAATCGTTCGCTATTTTAACAGCATTTAATCCCGAAAGTATTGTGCTCAGTTGTAAAGAAAATCGTCGGCGGCAGGACCAGTTGGCCGCGGAACTGGAGGCGGCTGGATATGTCGTCGCCCCAGTGGATTGCAGTGCGCCTGACGGCAACTGGCATGAACCCAGTCTGGCCGTTGCAACCGATTTGAAATCTGCCTGTGAGATAGCTTTACGCTGGCGACAAAATGCCATCTACTGGGTTGAAAAGGGTCAGTTACATCTGGTGCCCGTCTTGCTGGATGAGCAGGGTTTCTCCCAAATTGTCATGGGGCCCTGGCTGTCCTACCTTCGAATTCATGGATCAGAGGAAAGGAGTTGTGAGATGAAAGATTTATTACCGGATTTGTGTGACCACTATGAGGAAGAAGTGCGTTGGTTGCCTCTGGTGCACCGGGACTTCGGTGGAAAATCGGTTTTTTATGGTGAAGTGGTCACGTTACGCTGTTTTGAAGACAACAGTTTAGTGCGTGAAATTCTCAGCGAAGATGGCACAGGGAAAGTACTGGTGATTGATGGACATGGCTCTCTGAATCGCGCGCTGCTGGGAGATCAGCTGGCATTGATGGCCATCCAGAACAATTGGGAAGGCGTTGTGGTCAACGGGGCTGTGCGTGATGTCGTGACGCTGGGTGAGCTGGCACTCGGTGTCAAAGCGATTTCAGCCTGCCCGTTTAAAACTGAAAAGCGCCAGACCGGAGACCGGAATGTCACGCTCACAGTAGCGCATACGCTGGTGTATCCGGGGGATACGCTGTATGCCGATCCCAATGGCATTTTACTGAGTAAAACGCCGCTGGATTTATCGGTGTTCTGATGAGGACATGACGCGCCCCCGAGTCGAGGGGGCATTGCTGTGATGGTCAAAACCGATAGCCAATGCCTAACTGGTAGACTTGTTCTAAGGCTTCGTAATCCATGGTGGCGTGCAGGTTCACTTTTTCCGTCAATTCATACTGACTGCTGACTTCAACCCCCAGCCGGGTATCCTGGGCCACTCGTTCCGATGTCAGAGCGCTTTGCAGGCTGATTTTCGGGCTGAAACTGTATTTCACGCCCGACAGCAGGCCACGGGTGGCAGATTGACTTTGGGTCCCGCTTTTCAGGCGGGTACTGACATAGAGTTGGGTCGAGGAGGTGAGCGCATAGGCATAGCCACTATCGATCTGCCAGAGATCAAATTGTTCTGCACTTCGCGATTGAGAGTCCAGAAACCAGCCGGAAGAGAAAACTGGCACTGGGGGGGGCTCTGCCTCAGAGGCCAGTGTCGGCGAGGCGAGGCAGAGCAGGCAGAAAAGGTGCCAGTATTTCATCTTCATCATCCCTGTAATTCATCATCGCCGGATCTTCCGATCTTGTCTTTCGTTTATATTAGGCCAGAACCATGACAGGATTCGGGCAATCTCGGCTCTGAATACGACTTACACGGCAGAATGCGGGAAAGATCAAATTCTGGTCAGTCTGTGCTCCGATTTGTACGGGAAAACATCTTCCACCTGTCCCTGAACAATATTGCTCTGCAGTTGCTGCCAATAGGCCGGATCAAACAGATCGCTGTGCAGTTCATCAAATAATGCCCGTACTTTCGGATTGATCAGTAAAAAGGTACGGAATTCTTCCGGAAACACATCATTGGTGCCAACGCTGTACCAGGGCTCAGCGGACAGTTCATCTTCCGGAAAGCGCGGCGGTGGGATACGACGAAAGTTAATCTCAGTCATATAGCTGATTTCATCATAGTCGTAGAACACCACGCGTTTATGACGGGTAACGCCAAAGTTTTTGAAGAGCATATCTCCGGGGAAAATATTGGCGGCCGCCAGTTGTTTGATGGCTTTTCCGTATTCGTCGACTGCGTGACGGAGTTCGTCATCGTTCGCCTGTTCAATATACAGATTGAACGGGATCATCCGCCGCTCAATATACAGATGCCGGATGATCACTTTCTCGTCTGTCACAATCAGGCTGGAGGGGGCTTCCTGCCGGAGTTCTTCCAGCAGGGTGTCACTGAAACGGTGGCGATCAAAACTGAAGTTACGGTATTCCTGCGTATCGGCCATTCGTCCAACCCGGTCGTGCTCTTTGACCAGTTTGTATTTTTCCCGGACTGTCGCACGATTCATTTCTTTTTGTGGGGCGAATTTGTCTTTAATCACTTTGAAGACAAAGCCATAAGATGGCAGCGTGAAAACACTCATCACCATGCCTTTGATGCCCGGGGCTAGAATGAATTCATCGTCCGATTGTTCCAAATGATGCAGAAATTCCCGGTACAGCTCTGTTTTGCCATGTTTCTGGCAACCAATCGCGGTGTATAGCTCGGCATGGGTTTTGTTGGGCAGTAATTCGCTGAGAAAGCGAACCAGTGCTGCCGGGGCCGGGGCATACACCATGAAGTAGGAGCGGGCGAAACCAAAAACGATACTGACATCGTCCACATGACATAAGCAGGCATCAAGATGAATCTGGCGATCCGGTGTCGTCAGTACGGGAAGCACCAGCGGAATCCGGGTGTCATCGGCCAGCAATAAACGCCCAATCAGGTAAGCGGCTTTATTGCGATAAAACGGTTCTTTAATGAGCTCGAGCCTGGCCTGCTGTATTGCTTCTGCACCGAATTCGCGTTCCAGACGCTGAACGAGCAGATCAATGTCCCGCGTTTTGTCTTGCCATTGCAGGGTAAACGGAGTTTCGTCCATCATCCGTTCAAACAGAAAGTGCGGGCCATTGGGCGACTGATACAGCCGGGTGAGGGCCGTGGGATAAGGGGCAATCCGTCCGGTCTGAGAGCTGTGTACGAAAAGTTTGTCCCGGTTAATATCCCGGTGGTCGAAAATACGGCAATAGACTGAATTAAAAAAGCTTTCAGCGATATCGTATCTGGGGTAATCCAGCAGCAAATCTTCATAGGATGCTTTGACCGCCGTGAGAAATTCACGGTTTGCGTACTGTTTCCCCAGCATGATCTGGATCTGGCGGCTGACCAGTTCCACATGATGGTCATAAAAATTAATGCGTTGCTTCAAGGCCTGGTGTACGGACAACCATTCCTGATTTTCGAACCTTTCCTGTGCGCCGGCCGTGACATCCAGAAAACGGCCGTACATGGCATCAAAGCCTTGGAGTATGGTATGCGCAACCAGCTGTTCCATTGCTGCGGTCATGCCGGATCCCTCCGATATTGATTTATAGTTTTCATGCTCCGGCCTGATTTCTATCCGGCTCGGGAGGGGTCTGAGGCCGGTATCGTAACACCACCGTCCTGAGACCTGACTGGGCTTTCAACTGCGATTCTTTTCTGGGATTTCCCAAAAGGAATCAAAACGCTTTCGGGACCGTGTCCCTGTCGACTTACTATGCTATGGCAATGAGTTTCCTGCAAATATTGAAACGTGTTTCCATCTAATTTTATGTGACTTAATTATTCTTTGTGGAAATAATCCATTCTCAGACAAAAAAGTTGTATTTGAAGAAAGGAAAAAATTATTCACTAGTCAGTGTTGACTCTGTTTCATCAATCGGGTAAACGTAAAGAACACACAACATGAAGATAATCATTTAATAAAAAAACATGAAGAAGACGCTGATCGGCACCACCACCACGATTATTACCGGCACAACCAGTGTTGGGGCGGGCTGATACGCGCAAGATTTTAAAAAAAGCCCGCACTCCAGAGTGCGGGCTTTTTTTTCACCATGATTTTTTAGAGTTAAGGACATGTTTTTCCGGTGAAAAGCATAAAACCCGGAATAAACTTGTCAGGACAGTTCAAATTAACGGAAGTGGAGTAGGGAATGCGAGTGCTTAAATTTGGCGGCTCATCGTTAGCAGATGCCGACCGGTTTCTCAGAGCGGCGGATATCATCGCCAGTAATGCTCATCAGGGGGAAGTTTCCGTGGTGCTGTCCGCACCGGGTAAAGTGACCAACAAACTGGTTTCAGTGATTGAAACTGTCGTGGCGACCGGCGATGCTGAGCTGCAGCTGGCCGATCTGGAAAATACCTTCAACAGCCTGATTGACGGCATCGTACAACAACTCCCTGCTTTTGATCGCACCGCAGTTGATGCCAAGCTGGCCAGTACGCTGGGCAATCTGAAACAGCTGGTACATGGCATGAAGCTGTTGGGACAATGCCCGGATAATGTGTATGCGCGGGTGATCAGTAAAGGCGAGCGCCTGTCGATTGTTGCGATGAAATCGGCGCTGGAAGCCAAAGGCCACAAAGCCGATTTAATCGATCCGGTCGCTTACTTGCTGGCTCATGGGGATACTCTGGAAGGCCATGTCGAGATTGAAGTGTCCACAGACAACTTCCGCCGTCAGCCACTGGCTGAAGGTCATATCCATATCATGCCGGGTTTCACTGCCGGTAATACCAAAGGGGAGCTGGTGATTCTGGGCCGTAATGGTTCAGACTATTCAGCAGCCGTTCTGGCAGCCTGTCTGCGTGCCGAGTGCTGTGAAATCTGGACAGATGTCGATGGTGTGTATAACTGCGATCCGCGTCTGGTCCCGGATGCCCGGTTACTGAAGTCGCTCAGTTACCAGGAAGCGATGGAGCTGTCTTACTTTGGCGCTTCCGTGCTGCACCCGAAAACCATTGCCCCGATTGCTCAGTTCCACATTCCCTGTCTCATTAAAAACAGTTTTAACCCGCAAGGGGCTGGCACCCTGATTGGTCAGGATACCGGTGAAGACAATCTCGCCATCAAAGGGATCACCACACTGAAAAACCTGACCATGGTCAACGTGTCTGGTCCTGGGATGAAAGGCATGGTCGGGATGGCGGCCCGCGTCTTTGGTGCGATGTCGGCAGCCGGTGTATCAATTGTGTTGATCACGCAGTCTTCCTCGGAATACAGCATCAGTTTTTGTATTGAGAGTGATGATAAGTTTGCCGCAGAGCAGGCGCTTCGCAACAACTTCGAGCTGGAGCTGAAAGAAGGCTTGCTGGAGCCGGTAGAATTTATCGATGATTCTGCCATCGTGACCTTGGTCGGTGATGGCATGCGCACGTCCCGTGGCGTGGCTTCCCGCTTCTTTACCTCGCTGGCCGAAGTGAACGTGAACATTGTGGCCATTGCTCAGGGCTCTTCAGAGCGTGCAATTTCAGCGGTGATCCCGGCCAACAAAGTGTCTGAGGCGGTCAAAGCCTGTCACGAGAACCTGTTTAACAGTAAGCATTTTCTGGATGTCTTCGTGGTGGGTGTTGGCGGTGTTGGCGGCGAGCTGGTGGATCAGATCCAGCGTCAGCAGGAAAAGCTGGCAGAAAATGGCATTGTGATCCGGGTGTGCGGTCTGTCTAACAGCAAAGGTCTGCTGCTGGATAACAATGGTCTGCCGCTGGAAAACTGGCGCGACACTCTGGGACAGGCCAAGGAAAGCTTTAATCTGGCCAGCTTGATTCAGCTGGTGCAGCGTCACCATATCATTAACCCGGTCATCATTGACTGTACGTCTGATGAGGGCATTGCAGAGCAGTATGTCGACTTCCTGGCTGCGGGTTTCCACGTGATCACGCCGAACAAGAAAGCCAATACGGCGAGTATGGCTTACTATCATCAGTTACGTCAGGCTGCACGTGTGACACGCCGCCGCTTCATGTATGACACCACAGTGGGTGCGGGTCTGCCGGTGATTGAAAACCTGCAGAACCTGATGGCCGCCGGTGATGAACTGGAACGTTTCGCCGGGATTCTGTCGGGGTCTCTGTCGTTCATCTTCGGCAAGCTGGACGAAGGCATGAGCCTGAGTGAAGCGACCACGGTGGCCCGCAATAACGGCTTTACTGAGCCGGATCCCCGTGATGATCTGTCCGGAATGGATGTCGCGCGTAAGTTGCTGATCCTGGCCCGTGAAGCCGGATATGTCCTGGAACTGAGCGATGTTGTGGTTGAACCGGCGTTACCACCGGGCTTCGATCAGAGCGGTGATGTGGAAGCTTTCATGCAGCGTCTGCCGCAGGCGGATGCGTATTTCAGCGAGCTGTCTGCTCAGGCGGCGGCAGAAAGCAAAGTCCTGCGCTACATTGGTGAAATCGATCAGGGCAAATGCACCGTGAAAGTGGCAGCGGTGGATCCCGATGACCCGATGTTCAAAATCAAAGATGGCGAGAATGCGCTGGCATTCTACAGCCGCTATTATCAACCCATTCCGCTGGTCTTGCGTGGTTATGGCGCAGGGACTGAAGTCACTGCAGCCGGGGTATTTGCCGATCTGATGCGTACCGTCGGCTGGAAACTGGGAGTTTAAGGATGAGTGTGACCGTTTACGCACCGGCATCGATCGGAAATGTCAGTGTGGGATTTGATGTATTGGGGGCGGCTGTGTCGCCCATCGACGGCACCCTGCTGGGGGATAAAGTCACTGTGGCTGCGGGCAGCGAACCTTTTGCGCTGCGTTGTGAGGGCGATTTTGTTGCCAAGCTGCCAGCAGAGCCTGAGCAGAATATTGTCTACCACTGCTGGCAGGTGTTTGCTCGCGAATTAGACAAGAAAGGCATTGCACTTCAGCCGGTGTCTGTCACCCTGCAGAAAAATATGCCGATTGGTTCCGGTCTGGGCTCCAGTGCCTGTTCGATTGTGGCGGCTCTGGATGCGCTGAACCGTTTTCACGATAATCCGCTGAATGAAACTGAATTGCTGGCGCTGATGGGTGAAATGGAAGGCCAGATCTCGGGCGGCATTCATTACGATAATGTTGCGCCCTGCTATCTGGGCGGTCTGCAGTTCATGGTGGAGGAACTGGGGATTATCAGCCAGCAGGTGCCTTGCTTCGACAATTGGTACTGGGTGATGGCTTATCCGGGCATTAAAGTGTCGACCGCTGAAGCCCGGGCGATTTTGCCGGCACAGTATCGTCGTCAGGATGTGATTACGCACGGCCGTCAACTGGGTGGTTTCATTCACGCCTGCCACAGTCAGCAAGCGCAACTGGCCGCAAAAATGATTAAAGACGTGGTTGCAGAACCATACCGGGAAGGGTTGCTGCCTGGCTTTAAAGAAGCGCGTCAGTACGCACTCGAAGCCGGTGCGTTGGCCAGCGGGATTTCAGGGTCCGGCCCGACCATGTTCAGCATCTGTGATGATCTGGAGGTTGCAGAGCGCATCGCCCGCTGGTTGCAACAGCATTATGTCCAGAACGATGAAGGATTCGTCCATGTCTGTCAGCTCGACAGTCAGGGTTCAAAAGAAATAGGAAGCGAGTATTAATCATGAAGCTGTATAACTTAAAAGATCATCAGGAAGAAGTCTCTTTTGCTCAGGCCGTCCGTCAGGGGCTGGGGCGTCAGCAAGGCTTGTTTTTCCCGTCTGAGCTGCCTGACCTGGGTGATATTGATGCACTGCTGGCGCAGGATTTTGTGACGCGCAGCAGCCGGATCCTGTCTGCTTTTATTGGTGAAGAGTTGTCGGCAGACACCGTACAGCAGATGGTCGGCAATGCATTTCAGTTCCCGGCGCCTGTGGCACAGGTTAAAGATGGCGTGTATGCGCTGGAACTCTTCCATGGCCCGACGCTGGCCTTTAAAGATTTTGGCGGCCGTTTTATGGCTCAGTCGCTGGCTGCGGTGTCTGACTCGAACGGCAAGATCACCATTCTGACGGCGACTTCAGGCGATACCGGCGCTGCTGTCGCCCATGCTTTCTATGGCATGGACAATATCAACGTGGTGATCCTGTACCCGAAAGGCAAGATCAGCCCGCTGCAGGAAAAACTCTTCTGTACGCTGGGGGCAATATCCACACGGTTGCTGTGAACGGAACCTTTGATGACTGTCAGTCGCTGGTGAAGCAGGCCTTTGATGATGCAGAACTGCGCCAGGAAGTGGGCCTGAATTCAGCAAACTCGATTAACATCAGCCGTCTGATGGCTCAGATTTGTTATTACTTCGAAGCGGTTGCACAGTTGCCGAAAGAAGCCCGCGGCAATCTGGTGGTTTCAGTACCCAGCGGCAACTTCGGCAACCTGACTGCTGGTTTACTGGCAAAAGCACTGGGTTTGCCTGTGAAACGTTTTATTGCGGCAACCAACGTGAACGACACCGTGCCGCGTTATCTGCAAAGCGGTCAGTGGGAACCGAAAGCCACGATCCCGACGATTTCGAATGCCATGGATGTGAGCCAGCCCAACAACTGGCCACGCATTGAAGAGCTGTGTCAGAAACAGGGCTGGGGTCTGAGCGAGCTGGGTTACGGCGCTGTGACTGATGAGCAAAGTGCAGAAACCCTGCGTCAGATGGATGCGGCAGGGTATCTGTGCGAACCGCATGGTGCGATTGCCTACCGCGTACTGAATGAGCAGCTGCAGCCAGGTGAAACCGGCCTCTTTCTGTGTACGGCGCATCCGGCCAAGTTCAAGGAAGTGGTGGAAGAAATTCTGGAGAAAGACATCGATCTGCCAGCACCACTTGCTAAACATGGTGCGATGGAATTGTTGTCTGAAGAGCGCGATAACGACTTTACACAGCTGAAGGCTGTCCTGCGCGCCGTTCAGCCGGATTGACTGTGATACAGCAGCCCGTCTTGAGCCACCTTCGGGTGGCTCTTTTGTTTGGCGGCGTTTCTTCTCTATCCGGATTTGATTATAATTTGATTATCATCACCGACGCAGAGTAAACACACGTGGAAAGCAAAACGGCCCGTTTTACGGTATTGATGGACCCCCGCAAAAAGCAGGCATTTGAGAAGTTATGCGCCTCTCAGGATCTCACCCCTTCTCAGGTGGTCCGCCAGCTGATCCGTGAGTATCTGGAAAAACATGATGTCAGTTATCTTGATGAACCAAAATCGGACTAATGCACTCCGGATTGTGCAAGGACTCTGAGCCCCTTTCCCTGTGAAAGGGGTTTTTCATTTCTGGCGCAGCCATTCGCAGTATTCAGGGTGACAAGAATAGTTGTGATAATTTCATTGTAATTACATTATAATATTTGCCTTTGAGTTTCCCCTGGCAAGACTGCGCTGGGCGAATATCCTTAAGTTGATACTTTTATTAAAGAGAGACCGTGAGCATGAGTGACACCTTACCTCCTTGCCCAGAGTGCAATTCATCTTATGTCTATGAAGATCAGGCAATGCTGATTTGTCCTGAGTGTGGCCATGAGTGGATTCAGGGTGAAGTCGCTGAAGATCCGGATGCGCTGGTCGTGAAAGACTCGAATGGCAATGTGCTGCAGGAAGGCGACTTCGTGACCTTGATTAAAGACTTGAAGGTCAAAGGATCCTCTTCAGTCGCAAAAGTTGGCACTAAAGTAAAAATCAACCGTCTGGTGGACGGTGACCACAACATCGACTGTAAGATTGATGGCATCGGTGCCATGATGCTGAAGTCTGAGTTCGTGAAAAAAGCCTGATTTCAGCCACAATCAGACAGAAAAACGCCGCAACCTGCAAAGGTCGCGGCGTTTTTTCATGGCAAGTCCTTACAAAGTGTCGGTGAAGGTCCGGGCGATGACATCCCGTTGCTGTTCCGGTGTGAGGGAATTAAAACGGACGGCATAACCAGAGACGCGAATGGTCAGTTGCGGATATTTTTCTGGATGCGCCAGGGCATCTTCCAGCGTTTCCCGTTTGAGCACATTCACGTTCAGATGCTGTCCCCCTTCAACGCGGGACGCTTGTTCGACCGGCAGCTCGCGAAATTCAAACTGACCCAGATCTGAAGTCTGTACTTCCTGATCCGCACTGAAGCCTTCAGCGGCAGATAGGCAGCGGGCAGTGCCCTGGTCTGAATCCAGTAACCAGATTGAATTCAGCAACTGAGGGTTGGCTGCCTGGGTGATTTGAATGCCTTTGATCATGGCTGCTCCTTGAGTGAGGAATGACAACAATAGAGAACGATCTCATCCTACCGCGTTCATGAAACGGACCATTGATCTGCGTCAACTCACATGGCACTGCAAAAGCGCAACCGACTGCACAAATTACGCGCAAAATTGCGCTTTTTGAGGGCAGCGCTCATCATTTGCACAATTGAGTGGTCGCATAGTCATCAGGTGCAAGGCTTTTAACCTGCTGAAACGACGTGTGATTTTTCCGGCAGAAAAAGTTGGCACTCTTCTTTCATAGAAGAAACAAGATGTTTGATTTCATGAGGAGATTACAATGAATCCAGAATCCATCCCCGTTCCCGAATACTGTGTGCTTCAAATGACCCGACTCCCTCAGGCAAACCGTCCGGTTCAGGGACGGGGCCATTGGCGAACCCCTGTCGGTCCTGTCAGCCGGCCGAAATAAAACCGTCTGTTACCCCCGCTGTCGATTCAGGTAGAATATTGGCTCATTGACTGATTCACCAGCAGGAGCCGAGATGTCTGCCCCGGAACCCATTCGCACAGTTGATTTTGACTGGGCAACCCTTCTGGAACACGAACGCCAGCAAGATTATTTTCAGCAAACGGAGGCCCGGGTGGCTGAAGCAAGAGCCGCCGGGAAAACGGTTTTCCCGCCTCAGGCGTCTGTCTACAATGCGTTTGATGCCACACCTTTTGATCAGGTTAAGGTGGTGATTCTCGGACAGGATCCTTATCACGGCCCGGATCAAGCCCATGGACTGAGCTTTTCGGTGCTGCCCGGTGTGAAGGTGCCGCCGTCGCTTGCCAATATGTACAAAGAGTTAGCGACCGATATCGACGGTTTTACCATTCCCGGACACGGTTATCTTCAGCACTGGGCAGAGCAGGGCGTGCTGCTGCTCAATACGGTATTGACGGTCGAGCAGGGGAAAGCCCATTCTCACAGTAAGTTTGGCTGGGAAACATTTACCGATCAGGTCATTGCCAGCCTGAATCAGCATTGTGAAGGTCTGGTGTTTATGCTGTGGGGTGCACATGCCCAAAAGAAAGGGAAACAGATCGATCGGGACAAACACTGTGTGCTGTCTTCTGCTCACCCGTCACCGCTGTCGGCCTATCGTGGCTTCTTTGGCTGCCGCCATTTCTCACAAGCCAACCAATGGTTGAGAAAAATGCATAAAAGTGAGATTGACTGGCAACTTCCCCCAGAAGTTTAACGGAACCTAATCTGGATCAAGCCCATTTCGTCAGCCCGGATTACACTTAAATATTGAGTTGGGAGTTAATGTCCGGGAGGTCGAAATGCTATTGGACAGTATTCACACCGAACATGGTTATATCAATCGTCTGCTCCGGTTGCTCCGGACTAAGCTGGCCGCAATCCGGGAAGGGTATGACGTCAATTATCAGATGATTCGCGATATCGTGACTTATCTGCAAAATCAGGCAGAGCACTGCCATCATCCGAAAGAAGATGTGATTTACCATTATTACCTCAGCCACTACGGGGATGAGCAGCGGATTCTGGATCTGGAAGCCGAACATGTGGAACTGGCAAAGCTGACTTCTGAGTTTGCTGAGACCGTCGATATGGTGCTCATGGATGCTGTGATTCCGCTGGATGTCTTTGCGGAAAAACTCAATGCCTTTGTGGAGCGGCAAAAGCAGCATCTGGACATGGAAGAAAAGCAGGTGTTTCCTGTGATTCGTCAGCACTTCACCTCGTCCGACTGGGCTGCGGTTGAAAGTGAATATCAGGAATGTTTGTGTGACCCGCTATTCGGGAAAGAAGTTTCGGCGCAATACAGAGAGCTGGCGAGCCGGCTGGAATCATAACTTGAACTGCTGAAAAAACACCGGCAACAGCGCCGGTGTTTTTCGTTATCTGGTTGTTTCCTGATATGCAAAACCCGGATTACAAATCCACCTCATCAGTGAATTCATGAAGAATATCAATATCCTGAAGTTCCTTCTTCAGACGTTGTTTATCTTTCAGTGCTTCAATTTCCCGCCACTTGCGCTTCACGGGTTTACTGCGTGAACTCCGACGGGGTAAATCGCTTTCAAGCATGTTGTCGAATCCAAAGCTATCCATAGTGCACCTCGCTCAATCCTGAGTATTGCTCAGATAAAGGGGGATTAAACCCCTTGGTCATCAGTTAAATATCACAACCCGATAGAGAATAAAATTGAACTATTTCGCATTTGTTGTTTATTTGTGAAATTTATTCAGACTTCTGATTTTTGACAATGGTTGGTCCAGTCCTGTTCAAAGCAATCCAACGCTCACTTTTTCATGGCGTGCATTGATTTTTGCGAGTTAACTCCGCATGATCGCTCAGCTTTTCATCAGTACAGGCGTTGTGCTGGCAAATTCTGCTCGCCATCAGTGAAAGAAACAGGATTGGCTGCAATGTCAAAGTTGAACAGCCTATACTGACAAAGAGATGACATGAGGATGAATCGAACCGGACATCCTGCCATGTCGAGGTTCACACGGCTCCGGTGCGCTGGGCCAAACGTAACATGGTGAGAAGACGCTAAGGGGTAGATGTGACAAGCCAGATCAATTTTCTGAATGACCTGCTGTGGGGATCGGTACTGATTTACCTGCTCATTGGTGTCGGGATCTTTTTTACCTGTCGGCTGGGATTTATCCAGTTCCGACATTTTCTGCATATGTTCCGGGTAATGAAAAACAGTCGTAAGTCAGACGCTGCCGGGATTTCTTCTTTTCAGGCGCTGTGTACCAGTCTGGCTGCCCGGGTTGGCACCGGGAATATGGCGGGTGTTGCGGTTGCCCTGACGCTGGGTGGGCCTGGCGCCATTTTCTGGATGTGGCTGATTGCCATGCTGGGAATGGCGACAGCGTTTGCTGAAAGTGCGTTAGCCCAGCTCTATAAAATCCGGGATGATGAGGGTAATTACCGGGGTGGGCCAGCTTACTATATGGAAAAAGGGCTGGGGATGCGCTGGATGGGCGTTGTGTTCTCCATTTTTCTGATCATTGCGTTTGGTTTGGTTTTCAATGCAGTTCAGGCGAACTCCATCGCCAAAGCCATGAATGTCGCCTTTGGCTGGCAGCCAATTGTGGTCGGAATGGTGCTGGTGGCCCTGACCGGATTTATTATTTTTGGCGGGATGCGCACCATTGCAAGGACAGCCGAGATTCTGGTGCCTGTGATGGCGGGCTGCTATCTGGCACTGGCGCTGGTGGTGGTGGCGATGAACATTGAGCAAGTGCCCTCGGTGCTGGGATTGATCTTCCGCAGCGCCTTCGGGCTGGAAGAAGCGGCCTCCGGGGCATTGGGATACACCATTGCGCAGGGGATGATCAATGGCCTGAAACGCGGATTGTTTTCCAATGAGGCCGGGATGGGCTCCGCTCCCAATGCGGCAGCGTCGGCGACCCCTTATCCGCCGCATCCGGCGTCGCAAGGCTATGTCCAGATGCTGGGTGTGTTTACCGACACCATTGTGATCTGTAGTGCGACGGTCGCGATTATTCTGATGTCGGGTGAATATGTGCCGCACAGTGAAGTGACCGGGATTGAACTGACGCAGCGGGCGCTGTCGTCTCAGGTCGGAGACTGGGGCGGGATTTTCATTGCCATCGCAATCTTCATGTTTGCTTTTACCTCTCTGGTTGCGAATTATTCCTACGCCGAAACCAATCTGATCTTTCTGGAGCATAACCACAAAGCGGGGCTGACGATTTTTCGTCTGGTGGTACTGGGTATGGTGATGTTCGGTGCGCTGGCTGAACTGCCAACGGTCTGGACCATGGCTGATATTTCAATGGGGATGATGGCGATGATTAATCTGGTTGCCATTGTGCTGTTGTCGGGGACGGTTGTGAAACTGGCCAAAGACTACAACGCGCAGTTGTCTCTGGGTAAAGTACCGCAGTTTGACAGTCGTCAGTATCCCGAACTGCATGCGCAGCTTGATGAAGATATCTGGACCCGTTCAAAGGACTAATCGAATTTTCCGATGGCAGAAATCCGGAAAACCACTCGCCCTGAAGCTATCCATTTCTGTATTTTTTGCGCTGAAATGGTACTCTTTGGGGCAGTTTCGTTGACAGGATATTGAAGCATGTTGATTGTGGTTTCGCCCGCCAAAACTCTGGATTATGAATCGCCGTTGGCAACTCAGGTACATACTTTGCCTGAACTGCTGGATCACTCCGCTGAACTGATTGAAGTCTGCCGTAAACTCACGCCGATGGATATTGCCAGCCTGATGAAGGTGAGTGACAAAATTGCCGGCCTGAATGCTGCGCGCTTCGCCGACTGGCATCCGGACTTCACCTCAGAGAATGCCCGTCAGGCAATTCTGGCGTTCAAAGGTGATGTTTACACGGGTCTGGAAGCGGAAACCCTGAGCGACGAGGATTTTACGTTTGCTCAGCAACATCTCAGAATGCTGTCTGGCCTGTATGGCTTGCTCCGTCCGTTGGATCTGATGCAGCCTTATCGTCTGGAAATGGGCACCAAACTGGCCAATGGCCGCGGCACTAACCTGTATCAGTTCTGGGATAACATCATTACCGACAAACTGAATGCGGCACTGGAAGCACAAGGGGACGATATCCTGATTAATCTGGCGTCCAATGAATACTTCAAAGCAGTGAAACCCAAATCCCTGAAAGGCAAGGTGATTACACCTGTCTTTAAAGACTGCAAGAATGGTCAGTACAAAGTGATCAGCTTCTTTGCCAAAAAAGCACGGGGTATGATGGCACGATACATCATTGAGAATCGTCTGACTTCAGTTGAACAACTCAAGCAGTTTGATGTGGCTGGGTATTATTTCTCACCGGAAGAATCCACGGCGACTGAGCTGGTCTTCAAACGCGAAGCGCAGTAATCGCATCATGATGAGGAGACGATACCGTCTCCTAATGGGATGGTCTGCTCCCCCCGAACTTCTTATGCTGAATGTAGGGCTGATGAAGGAGATATATGATGACCAACTCAAACGTGTACATTTATGGTATCGACCTGGGCAAAAACTGTTTTCACATGATTGCGATGGATAAGCAGGGACACATTCTCTCCAGACAAAAGCTAACTCGAAGCCAAATGAAAGAGTTTGTCATCAATACGCCGCCAACAACCGTGTGTTTTGAAGCATGCCCTGGCTCTCAGTATTGGGGGCGCATGTTTGCTGATGCTGGCTTTGAAGTGAAGATAATCCCGGCACAGTTTGTAAAACCTTACTTGAAATCAAATAAGAACGACTTCAATGACGCCGCTGCGATTGCCGAAGCTGGTAGTCGTGGCTCTATGCGCTGTGTGCCATTAAAAACTGATGAACAGCTTGCGTTGCAGGCAACACACCGAGTCCGACAGAGATTTATTACGGAACGAACAGCTGTTGTTAATCAGATGCGCGCACTTTTGTTGGAATACGGGATAACAGTACCTGTAGGACGGAAGGTATTTGAGCGAGCCCTTCCAAGTATTTTGGAAGATGCTGACAATGGATTGCCAGATTTCATGCGTGCGTTAGTTTTTCGTTTACGAGAACGCTGGCAGTACCTTGATGTTCAGATAGACGAGATGAGTGAATTATTGAAACAGGCGGCAATCGCGTCCGAACAATGCAAGTTGATAAGCACAGTACCCGGCATCGGCCCAATCGTATCAACGGCTTTGATTGCGGCTGTTGGCAGCGGAAACCAGTTCAAACGAGCAAGGGATATGTCAGCCTGGTTGGGGTTGGTACCGAAGCAATATTCGACCGGAGGAAAGTCTAACCTCGGGAGCATCAGTAAACGAGGTAACACCTACTTACGAACGTTGGTTGTCCAAGGAGCAAAAGCATTGAAAATTCACATGAATCGAGAGCAGTCTTCCCTTGGGAAGTGGATTGGCAGACTGGAGGCCTCACATCATCACCATGTGGTTCTTATTGCGCTGGCAAACAAACTCATTCGTATCTGCTGGAAGGTATTAACCTCTGGTCGAGAATATCAGGCATACCCGAGCACGGTATAAAGCATCCACTACAACAATAGCTATCCTATGTTTTGCGGAAGAAAACTGATGAAAGAAGCGTTCATCCCACATCACTGAAGCCTGGCTAAAAAAGCAGTCTATTGTGACTGAAAGCTTTATTAGGACGGTGATGTGCGGATCCCATCAAGGCCAGAGCACAAAGATTGCTCGCGAATAGGCCGGATACATTGACGCAAACGACTTCTGAAATCGAACTTCTCTTGCAATTCAGGAGCAGACCATACATTTTTTATAGTTTTGATTGATTCCACATCCCAGAGCAGATTTCCTCAGTCTGCTGCTTCACACTTCAACAACGCTCGCTATCATTTCCTTTGTTCACCGGTCATTGCTGGATTTTTGGGACAATGATCAATCTGAATAACCCGCCTGACTGCGATCGGGGGAAGCTGCTTGGTTCGTGAGAAAACAGCAGATCGATGGGTTAGGTTATCTCTGCGCCTTCTTGGTTGAGTCAATAAATTTATTTCTCCGTCCTAATTTATTCATGAACTCAATCAATGAATTGAGTTTATTTAACGAATTAATTGCCGGTGACTCATTTCCCGTGATAAGAAAATTGGTGATTAAATTAATCTTAATTAATACGAAATAAACAGATGAAACTCTCATTTTGACTGTTATTGCTCAATATAACAGTTGCTGCTTCTGGTCGTTTTGTGTACTAATCGATGACTCCAACAATAAATACTTACTTTTTTTCTGGTTATTATTCCATGTAGAAGGGTTGAACAATGGATGTTTTAAGTAATCGCTTTGAAAAAGCTTGGTTCATGATATTCATGGCTTTATATGTTTTTATCATGATGCCTTTTCCTTGGTTTTACAGTGAATCATATCTGCCTGGATTTCTGGGTATTCCTTGGTTTGTCTACGGTTGGTTAATTCATGGCAGTACAGTCTTACTCGCTATTGTTGTTTTTGCGAAGCAATGCCTGGCGAGAGATGAATACCAAAAATTACCTGAATATAAACAGCATCATGAGGGATAAAAAATGACGCCAGAATTATTAGTTGAACCAACGCCCACCCCATTTTTTATTACACTTTCCATTTATCTTGTTGTGATTGGTGCGATTGGTTGGTATGCATCCCGGACAACAGAGACATTGACAGACTTTTTTGTGATGAGTGGTAAGGCAGGCTCTATCGTCGGCGGCTTTGCTTATTTTGCCTCACAATACAGCATGAGTACCTTTATGGGAGTACCGGCGATTACTTATTCTAACGGGTTCGCAGGTATGAGTGTTTCGGTGCCCGGACTAGCCTTTTCAATGATTATTCCCGCCTTGTTCGTCGGCCGGAAACTGATGTTGCTTGGACGGCAGCATGGTTTTTTAACCATGAGTGACTATTTGGCCGATCGTTATGAATCGAATTCAATTCGAACCGTACACGCTGTCATGATGGTGGTTTTTCTGATCGCAATGATGGGTGCACAAACGGTGGGGGCTGGTGTGATTCTGAATACATTCACAGGGTTACCTGAGTGGATGGGGGTCGCAGGTATGGGATCATCGTGGTGGTGTATTGCATGGCCGGCGGGATGAAAGGCGCCATGATGACCGATGTACTCCAGGGCTTTCTGATGGTGCTGACTGCAATTGTGACATTCTTCGTGTCAGTCCGCGCGGGCGGTGGGCTTGAGCACATCAATGCATCACTGGTTGCACAGAACGAAGCTTATGTGACTCATCCCGGGGCGAAAGGGAGCTTTCCTTGGGCCGGATACGTTTCAATGATTGTGATGTGGAGTTTTTTTACGATTGGTCAGCCGACGCTTTTCACCAAGTTTTTTACCATGAAAAATTACTCGACTTTGTTTAAAGCTGTCATTCTGGGCACTTTAGGCATGCTGTTGTCGGCAACACTGATTGAGTGGGCTGGTGTGAATGCAATTTTATCGGTTCCGGGTTTGGAAGGGAAACAAACCGACTTTATCGTCCCCATGTTATTACAACAGAACCTTGAGCCAATTTTTGCCTCTATTTTGATTGCCGGGATTGTGTCAGCGGGTATGTCAACTATTGATGCTTTACTGGTTGTCGCAACGGGTGGGGTCACTCGGGATATTTATCAGAATGTGATCAATCCACAGGCAACGCCGAAACAAATCTTTCAACTGTCTCGTATTGTGACCGTGCTGATTGGGATTGCAGGCGTCGCGATTGGTATTGCAAAACCTGCGGGAATTTTCGAACTGATTAAGTTTGCGTTCGGTGGATTGGGAATCTGGGTTGCACCTGTCATTTTAGGTATGTACTGGAAAGGGGCGACGAAAGAGGGTGCGATTGCGTCTGTCATTTTCGGAGAATTGCTGTATGTGATGATGAAGCTGGGTTGGGTCAAGTTGAATTTCGGATTTGATCCTTTGATTATTTCTTGGGGATTTACCATGCTCGTCCTCACCGTCGTTAGTCTGTGTATCGGCCGTAACTCTGATGCAGCCATTGATCGTCATTTTAATGCCTTGTCAAAATCTTCTGCAGGTCGATAGGGTTTGCGGGTGGGGGTGAGAATCGCCATCCCCACCTTTTCTTTTGAAACATCAGCGGGGCTTATGTTTAATTTTATCCTTAATAAAAACTTACCCATTGGTGCGCAGGCACAGTTAGAGGGTTATATTGAGTTTGGTATTATGTCGGGATATTTCTGGCATCAGCCGCAACTTCCTTCTGTTCGTGAATTGGCTGCTCAGCTTGATATTTCTCAGGCGACAGTCAGTAAAGCTTATGAAAACCTGAAAAAAAAATCACTGATCTATACATTGCCCGGTAAAGGTGTTTTTGTTCATCAGCCCACACTGGAAAGCGAACGACAGCAAAGTATTGAATCTTTAAAAGGTGATTTTCGGTCATTGATTCAGCGTTCCAGAAGTCTCAATATTGATCCAATATTGTTTATTCATCTTTTTGATGAGGGTGTGAAACCAATCAAGCTGGACAAAAAAGTGGCTTGGGTTGGTAATGCAACACGTGTCAATGAGAAGTATATCCGAGAGCTCGAAAAGTTAGTCGACATTCAACCAAAGATCGATAATTTCAGTTTTGATGAGTTTTCATCCTATTCGAATAAAAGCGACTATGGACTGATATTGACGATCCCACATTGTGTGTCAAAAGTTGAAGGCATGCTCTCCGGAACGCCCATTCTTGCACCTTATTTGGTGCCCTCTCCGGTCGTGATTCAACATTTAAAAGAAATGAAAAGAAACAGCAAAATTTTGATGGTTTCTGCGTATCAGAATTTTATCCCGGTGATGATGGAAGGTGTCAATGTTTACTTGAATGAAGATTATGAGATTACTTCTATTTTTGTGGATGACTTGGTTTCTGAAATGAATCGTCAGACTTATGATGTGATTATTTATAGTTCAGGATGCTTTGATACGATCAAAAAAATAAATTTATCTGAGTCGATTGTATTTGAGTATGACCATATTCCTGCTTATGAATACTTACAAGGAATTGCGATACCGGCATTGTATAAAATGACGTGTGAGCACAGGGCAGAGAAAGAGAAATAAATGATGAATATTAGTGATATGAACTGGTTTCAGGTTGAATCCTATTTAGAGCATGATGACCGAGCGATGATATCTCTGGGAAGTACAGAGCAGCACGCATATCTAAGCCTTTGTGTTGATCATATTTTATCTTCAAAACTTGCAGAAGAGTCTGGTTCTCGAGCACAAGTGCCTGTATTTCCGGGAGTTCCGTTTGGTATTGCACCTTATTTCAGCGCCTTCCCCGGCACAGTGACGATACGCCCGACAACGTATTTTCAATTTGTTTGCGATCTCTTAGATAGTTTGTACCGCCAGGGGTTTCGCCGGATCATGATCATCAATGGACATGGGGGGAACAGCCCGGTTCAGGCACAAATTCAGCATTGGCTGATGGCGCATCAGGATGCAAAAGTGATCTTTCATAACTGGTGGGCATCGACAACAGTACAGAACATGGTTCAGTCCATTTCTTCCAATGCATCGCATGCCTCCTGGATGGAAAACTTCCCCTGGACACGGTTGCAAGGTGTCGTGATGCCGGATGCGGAAAAACCGATGATTGATCTGCAGAAAATGGCGCAACTATCACCCGCCGCAGCAAAGGCAATGATTGGCGATGGTAATTATGGCGGACGTTATTCAATGAGTGATGACGTGATGCTGGCAATCTGGCAAGCCGCTGTGGAAGAAGCGACTCATTTGGTGGAACACGGGTGGGCGGTCTCTGACGACTGCTGAGAGGGCGAGCACGATGTTTACAGTGATTAAAAACGGAAAAGTATTACACAACGGCGTGATTGAACATCATGAAATTCTGATTGCGGGTGAAAAAATTCTCGCGATACAACCGGTTATCAACCCCTGTGAGTGGATGAGCCCTGTCGCGGAAATTGATGCAGGTGGCCAGTTTGTCTTACCCGGCATGATTGATCAGCATGTTCATCTTATCGGTGGCGGGGGAGAAAGTGGTTTTTCAACCCGGACGCCAGAAGTGCAGATCAGTAAGTTGGTTCAAGCTGGGATTACCACGGTGCTGGGCTTGCTGGGAACGGATAGCGTTTGCCGTCATCTTGAATCTCTCTATGCGAAAGTGAAAGGGCTTGAGGAAGAAGGGATAACCGCGTACATGGTGACCGGTGCTTATCAGGTGCCGAGTCCGACAATTACAGGTTCTGTTTATCAGGATGTTGTTTTTATTGATAAAGTACTGGGGTGTAAAACGGCCATTGCGGATCATCGATCTTCCCATCCGACCGTTTCGGAGCTCACGCGTATGGCTTCAGAGGTTCGCGTTGGGGCCATGCTGGCCAATAAGGCGGGGCTGATTGTGGTGCATATGGGAAATTCATCCAAGGCACTGACATTGATTGATGATGTACTCAAACAGAGCGACATTCCGATCAAACACTTTTTGCCCACCCATGTGAACCGTCAGCAACATTTGTTTCATCAGGCGATTCAATTTGCGTTGAAGGGCGGGGCGATTGATTTAACTTCCGGGATTGATCCTGATCTGGGCGCAGCAGGAGCGGTCAAGCCGAGTTTAGGGATTTTACAGGCGCTGGATGCCGGGGTCAGTTTAAATCAGATGACACTGAGCTCTGATGGGAATGGCAGTATTCCGGTCTTTAATCAGGCTGGAAATATGATTGGGATGGGTGTCGCAGGCTTCGAGAGTCTGCTGGGGAGTATACAAGACTTAGTCAGCGCAGGACTCGCATTGGAGAAAGCCTGGACACTGGTTTCTTCGAATGTCGCAACCCGACTCCATTTAACTGAGACAGGTGAATTGAAGCCCGGTTATCAGGCGGATCTTGTGTTCCTGGATGATCATGATTTGTCTTTAACGCTGACCATGGCGAAAGGCAGCGTGATGTATAAGCGCGGAGCATACTGCAAGCAGGGAATGTTCGAATGATCGATGGTCCTCGCATGGAGTTGTTATCGTCGACCTTAACCAAGAAAGAAGTGACGCTTGCCAAACAGGGCTTATCCCTCGGGGATCATTGCAGCAACTTTGCTGCTGAGCATTTGTATCCGTTGCTGAAAGCGCGATTCAATGCAAAAAGCTGCCATGGGTTTATGGGGGGGAGAGCATCATTATTTGCGGTGATACAGGCGCTTTCTTTACAGCCTGGTGATGAAATTCTGGTGCCGGCGTTTACCTGTCAGGCAGTGACAAATGCACTGACAGCGACAGGTGCAGTTGTTGTTTTTGTCGATATTGAGCCGGAAACCTACGGCATGTCGGCAGATCTGTTGCTCAGCGCCATCACACCGCGTAGTCGTGTTCTATTTATTCAATATACTTTTGGGTTGATCTGCAAAGATCTGACGCGGTTACTGGAGATCGCAAAACAACATCACCTTCGGATCATCGAAGACTGCGCACATGCACTCGGCGCACGATATCAGAATCAGGAAGTGGGAAGGTTTGGTGATATTGCCTTTTTCAGCAGCGAACGCTCTAAATTGATCAACACCATTCATGGCGGATTTGTGATCACCCATGATCAGGCACTGGCAGATGCAATGGATGAGATAGTCCAGCAAGCGCGACTCCCCCCGACAGAGTTCACGGAAGCTTTACTGATGACGCTGATCCACGACTATTATCGCTATGCCGCGCCACGCAGGCATGTCTTATATCCTCGGCTCATGGAAGCCGGGTTGAATCAGCTGACCTTGCTCCCTCAAATGTTCGCGCAAGAGTTACAGGGACAAATTGCGGCGCATTATCACTATCGCATGCCGGATATTGTGGCAAAAATCATCTGGCTGCAGTTGAAGGGGTTACCCCAACGTGCAGCAGTGAGGCAGCAAAATGCGATGAAATGGCAGCGGGTGGCACAGGAAAAAGGATGGCAAACTCCGGTTGTGATCCCACAGTCTGAACCCGCCTGGCTTCGGTATCCTGTAGTTGCTGATCTGAAAACGAAAGAAAAGCTGAAAACAGATCCTTATGCATTGGCTGAAATGAACGCTGCGATAGGCGTTTGGTTTACATCCGCCACCCATCCAGCACCGATAGACCTGCCCAATTGTCCGATCGGCACATACCTTGCTCAGCGTTGTATTAACTTTCCGACTTACTGAATTCAATGTCTGTCTCAGTCAAACGGGGTTCTGAAACGAATCTGTCGCTTTGACTTGATAGCAAATCCTCGGAACACAGACTGATCAGTGTCGAATCAAAATAAAAGACAGCTCAGTTTGCCGAGAACTCAGAAAAGAAGGTCAGTCTTAATATGCGTTTCTGGCTAGATAATCGTCTCTATCCAGTGATTTTCACCTGGATGGTCTTTTCTGTAGCAGTGAATGGCTATCGACAGCTGGAGTAAATCCATAAACTTTAAAGGATCGAGTGCTGTGATTTTTTTGATACTGGACAGTCGGTAGGAGAGTGTATTCCGGTGAATACCAAGTTGCGTTGCAGTTTTACTCAACTCAGCGTTGTTTTGAATGAATAAATCCAGGGTTTCTATGATTTGTTCACCTTGCGAATGGGCAATTAAAGATTCATTAATTTGACTAAAATAACTTTTTAAATGGCTGTTTTCTATTTCTTTTAAAATACATAGAATCGCCATGTTTTTGAAGTCGTAGATACGATTTTTACTGTTCGACTTACAACCAATTTCGATAACGGAACGTGAGAGAATGACTGAGTTTCGAATGTCACACGGTGTATTGGCCAGAATACCAACGCCTATTTTAAAACGACTTAACTGGCTGGATACTGCAATTTCTGCTTTCTCTATCATGGGTGATATTGATGCATGTCCGGGAAGCAGGAGCAGAACCTCGGAATGGTTTAATAATATGATTCTATCTAGATCCACAAAGGAAGAAAGTTTACTGAGTAAACTTTCGAATACATCGGTCATCATGAAATCTTGAATGTCAATTTTGATAATTACCGGCACCGTGTCTGATAATAGTAAGCCACTATTATAATTGAGTTTTTCTAATGCCAGTAAACCTCTTTCCGTTTCTCCATACTCGATGTATTCACTAACGAGATTGTCACTCACTCTTTTTTTCCAGTTAGAGATATGAATTTCATTGACACGTTTTAATAAAAGTTCAGCGGTTAGAATGGCCAATTCAGAAAAACGTTCAATAACAACTGGGTTTCCACTGATGCCTATCACAATCGAAACTTCACCATCAATAATAATGGGGTGATTAATTCCTGGTTCAGTGTTTGTATACCGAGAGGCTTCCGTGTCATTATTAATTGTAATTCTAGCGCCATTTTTAATGGCCTCAATCGCAGCACCATGTTTTTGGCCAATCCGTTTGGCGTGACCGGAGGCGATAATAATGCCATTCCCATCGATGATATTCACATTATGATGGATGATTGCCATCGCCCTTTTGACAATCTCGTTTGCTAACTCAACATGAATATTCATCGGTGACTCCTGTTGCTGGTGACAAATTAACAGGGAGCAATTTTTTGCCCAATTTTCAATAGGTAACCCATTTGCTCTGCTGCGATCTCCGTCAGATATTCGCCACTCGCCATTGCCTGACTTAATGGCATTGGTTGCTGAACAATCGCGCTCATTGCGTGAATATTGGGAATTGAAAGTTGCCCCATGTCAAAATCAATACTGCCAGCAAGCGCAATCACGGGAATCCCCTGTGCAGCAGCACGTTGAGCGACACCCACGGGCACTTTTCCATAAGCGGTTTGCCGATCAATTTTTCCTTCTCCGGTGATGACCAGTTGGCTGTCTGACAAAACATCGTCAATTTGGATCAAATCAAGGACGACTTGTATGCCAGGTTTCAGCACCGCATTGGTAAACCAGATCAATGCAGCCCCCATTCCCCCGGCTGCACCAGCTCCGGAAATATGTATTGCCCGACGACCCGTGACATCTTCAACGACAGCAGCATAGTTGCTCATTGCCATTTCAAGTGCATAGAGCGTCTCAGGTGTTCCCCCTTTTTGCTGACCATAAACGTAAGTTGCACCTGTCTCACCAAGTAAGGGATTACTTACATCGCAGCAAACATCGATCGAGATATCCTGCAATAAAAGCGGAAGATGGCTCCTGTCGACAGATGAGACATCTTGCATGTGTGTTGCTCGTGCCGGCACAGGAATTGGCTGGCCATCATCATCATAAAAACGAACCCCAAGTGCCTGAGCGAATCCAATGCCAGCATCATTCGTCGCACTACCACCCAGGCCAATAATGAACCGTCGACAACCTGACTCCAAAGCATGCATGACAAGCTCACCAAAGCCATAGCTGGTCGCAAACCTTGCATCTCGCTGTGACTCTGGCGTTAATTCAAGACCGCAAGACTGCGCCATTTCAATAATTGCGGTTTGATCAGAACGTAAATATGCAGCCTTCACCTGAGTATAGTAGGGGCCAGTCACATCCACATGGATGAGTTCTGCATCAGAAAATGCAGCGCTGTGACGGATCGTTTCAATCAAACCTTCTCCACCGTCCGCCACAGGTAAGGGGATGATATGGCTGTCAGGTAAAGCTTTTTTCAACCCCCTTACAGCAGCAAGACAAGCCTGCTCGGCAGTCATGCTTCCTTTGAACGAGTCTAATGCAACAACAATTTTCATGGAGATGACCTTTCACTTAGTCTTGGTATGTCAATAAATTTTCGATGTGCTGTATTTAGTCTTGATAGACTACAAAACCATGCCACCACCGACATTAATGACTTCACCATTAATATAATGAGCATCATCAGAGGCGAGAAAAGCAACACAAGCCCCCACATCTTCTGGATTGCCTGCATAACCTGCTGGAATTTTTGAAACCATGATATCCCAGACTTTTTCCGGGATACCTCGGGTCATATTCGTGTCAATAAACCCAGGGCAAATTGCATTCACGGTAACCCCTTTTTTAGCAAGTTCACGGCAGGCTGTTTTTGTCAGTCCAATCACACCAGCTTTTGATGCAGCATAATTAGACTGACCCACATTTCCGAGCCAACTCGCAGAAGCAATATTAATGATTCGGCCAGATTGTTGTTCACGCATTCTGATTGCCGCTTCCTGCATGCATAGGAAAGTTCCTTTCAAGTTGATATCAATCACACTATCCCAATCTTCTTCATTCAGTTTATGCAGCATCGCATCGCGGTTAATGCCAGCATTGTTGACTAAGATGTCAATTCTTCCGTAGGTGTTTTGCACCGTATGAAATAAATTTTTTATATCTTGTTTGTCACCAATATTACAACGAATGAAAGTCGTCTCTGCACCTTCCTCTTTTAATTTCTTGACAGCAAGAGCACCACCTTCTTCATTCATATCAACAATGATAACTGTCGCGCCTTCTCGCCCAAGAATACGAGAAATACCGAAGCCAATGCCTTGGTTTGCGCCAGTCACGATTGCAATTTTTCCGGATAGTTTCATGTTGTTTTCCTATTGGTTTTATTGTGTGAATATCGTGGAGTCCATAACTTTCAAAGATTCAGAGATCAGTGGTTTAAATGCCATGAATGGTAATATATCTTTTTCAAGATCAATTCCTGGTGCAATTTCAATCAGCATGAGTCCTTGTTCTGTCATTTCAAAAACTGCGCGTTCAGTTACGAAATGCATTTTTTGATTTATTTTTTTACCAAATTCTGAACTATAAGAGATTTGATTCACCGCGTTGACTAGCTTTATGATTCTTCCTTCCTGGTTAATTTTTAATTGCTGGTTGTTTACTTCTATTTCTAAACCTTTCGCAGTAAAGGTGGAACAAAATACGACGTGTCTGGCATTTTGAGTGATATCAATAAATCCGCCAGCCCCCGTACATTGTTTACCTAATTTTGTGGCGTTCACATTGCCACTTTGATCGAGCTCTCCTGCGCCCATGAAAGTGATATCAACGCCAGCACCGTTATAGTACAACATTTGATCCTGGTGACTGATCATAGCCGAGAGATTTTGGCCGATACCGAAGTCAATTCCACCTTCCTGTTGTCCACCATAAATGCCAGATTCGATGGTAATCGTGACGTCATCGGCTCTCTTTTCTTCTTTAATGACTTGACCAATCACGTCATTTGGAATACCCGTACCTAAATTGATGATATTGCCTGATTGAATAAATTTTGCTGCACGTTTACCAATGATTTTTCGAATGTCTAACGGTGTTTTTACATCATTATCGGGGACTTGTGTTTTAATTTTTCCACAATAAGAAGGGTCATAAAATGTTGTCGATGTTTGGCGGTGGTCATGTTCTGGTTCATCACAAATAACAATGTGGTCGATAAATTCTCCGGGGACAATCACTGATTTCGGATCAAGTGAACCAGATTCAACCAAATATTTTACCTGAACGATGACTTTGGCTCCGAAACGTTTTGCGGCGAGTACAGCAGGGAGGACTTCTAACTTCATTGCCTCTTCATCCGTAGTTAGGTTCCCTTTTGGATCAGCAGATGTCCCACGAATAATAAGGTAATCGAGTGGTATCTCAGGATAATAAATATATTCATTCCCCCTGAGTTTCACGATTTCGACAATGTCTTCTTTCGTTGCTTGATTCATTCGTCCCCCTTCAATTCTGGGGTCAATAAATGTTCCCAAACCAACCTGAGATAATCTGCCGGGCAGCCCTGCAGCCATTGCACTATACAAATGAACCATTTGCCCCTGAGGGAGACAATATGCTTCTACCTGATTATCTGAGATCATCGCCATCCACCGGGGAGCAAGCCCCCAGTGAGAGCCAATAATTTTTTTTACCAGGCCGGGATGCGCGAAATGTTGTATGCCACGATTTCTGTCGCTCTGGCCGGCAGCATGAACTAAGGTCAAGTTTCGTGGATGATGGGTTTGAATGAAACGTTCTTCAATTGAAGATAAAATTGATTCTGCTGAACTGACCAGTGTCATACCCACAGTGCAAATCGTTGTTTCATCCTGTATCAAATTTGCAGCATCTTCTTTTGAAATTATTTTTTGATTCATTTTGTTTCCTTTTTAATACAGGATTTATTTTCCTATGACGATGTTTTCAGTAAAGTGAACTCAGTATGAGCACGGCATTATCTATCCGATATCAAAGGGTTCAGAATCATTTGATTGTTGAGTGAAAATTATTTTCAATGGTTCCCATGATGGTCTCACAAGCATCATGAAATGAAATCAATAAAGTCAAATGTAATTTTTAATGTTTTTCTTGAGTGACAATTTACTGATTTTTCCATTGCTTGTTCGTGGTAAATCATCCATGAATATTATTTTTTTAGGAACTTTATATTTAGCGAGTCTTTCATAACTCCAAGCCATGATTTCTTTTGCTGTAATCATATAACTAGGATCCGTGACAATGAATGCCATGGGCTCTTCACCATATATTTTGCTTGGATAGGGAACAAGCGCGACTTCCTTCACACCAGGAAAAGTTGAAAGCAGGCTCTCGACTTCAAGAGAATAAACTTTTTCTCCTCCTCGGTTGATCATGTCTTTTGATCTTCCTTGAATATACAGATAATCATCGCTATCAATATAAGCTAAATCACCTGTGTTAAACCAACCTTGGTCGAATGATGCTTCATTTGCCGTTGGATTATTCCAGTAGGACTGAATCACAACAGGACCTTTGACCCAGAGTTCGCCGGTTTCCCCCGGTAGTAACTGAACGCCTGTTTCTGTTGTAATGCGAAATTCAACACCAGGAATTGCTTTTCCAGAACTTCCCTGCTTCGCGTGATTTCTGGCATCCTCACTGAAAATGCTCGCAGGAGAGCTTGTTTCGGACAAGCCATAAACAGGATGGATTTGAGAATTCTTAAAGTATTGTTGAATCTCATGGACCGTCCCAGAATTCAAATGACCACCGCCACAGGCAATTTTTTTGATTGAATCTAAGTTATAGGGGATCTTTTTCTCTTTCAGTGTACTACAAAGAAGAATAAATACTGTGGGCGATCCATGTAAGAAAGTTACTTTTCCTTGTTCAATACAATTCAAGAGATGTTCGGCACTAAATTTTCTGTGTAGATGGATTGTTCCACCAATATGAATAAACAGACCTAAAATGGCAGCCAGCCCTGTTATATGATAAATGGGCACAGCTAAAATGGTTTTGTCTTTTTCTGTTAAAGAAAAAGCTGTCTGATAGGAATCAATGCCATGCATTAAATTCCCATGACTGATGATAGCGCCTTTCGGCAGCCCGGTTGTTCCTGAGGTAAAGATAATCACTGCTGTATCATGAGAATGAAGAATCGGGAGTACTGCTGGAGGAACATCCGATTCAATCACTTTTTCCCATTCACTTAAGGTTGTTAGCTGTGCGTCTTCTAGAGAAGCGCTTGCAAATTTCTCAGCATAGCTATCATGGCAGAGTATCCAGGCGGGTGTAATCTGTTGCAGTAATGGTGCCACTTCTGTTGGCGTTAATTTTGTACTGACTGGAATGACAACAATTCCCAACCCCATGGCAGCATAAAGTACTGTACAGAACGAGTAATCATTTCCAAGCGAGAGTATGATCTTGTCATTTTTACTGAGTCCATACTTGTTCTGTAATATCCCTGAAACCTTTTGGACGTGCTGGAAAAATTGACCATAGGTAATTTCATCCTGGTCAATGACAAAGGCTAAGTTATCAGGGCATCGTTGAGCACTCTGCGCTAGGCTTTGATATAAATTGTAACATCGAAGTGCAGGAGACATAGATTGATTCCTCTGGATGTTCACTCTATATAGATATAAATATTTTGATCTTAACTTTTTAAAATCATAGCTCAATTTAACCTGATAACTGTGTATTGGATCACATTGAAGTTTTCATCTCCAGGGAAATGAATTGTAACATTGCACATGTTGAGTAAGCGTCCCTTCATTTATAAATATAATTGAAACCTTAAATGTTTTTTATCATCAAGTGGTGGCGATGTTCGACTACCTTGCAGGTAAAGCGAACCAAACCGGTTGATTTATCCAGATGAGATATAGAGTTTTGGGAAATGATCGCAACCAAAATATGAGTGATTGACCACGCTTAGTGAAAGTAAAGGTGTGTTCCTCCGATATCATGAATTTCTCCTGAGCTAGATTCAATGTTATCGAACAATTTATACACGCTGATTGATATAAAATAATTATGTTCAATCGCGATTCAATAACAATTATCTATGTATGGCGTGCCGTCAATGATCATATGCATCAAAAAAGAAAAGCATATTTGTAGGAGCTTTCTGACGTATTTGTATCTTTGCACAAATGCTAAAAGTTGTTATTGAATTGTAAATGTGCTCGGGCTCAAGTTATGTCATTTCTCTTTTAACTATTTTGATAATCTGAAAGTTAAACAAGTGTGCAGCATCAGAGTCACCGTAAAAAATAGGATAATTCAATGTTCTTTTAGAGAACCTAAGTCATTCATTTGAAACGTAAAGGTAATATCTAATGAAGAAGAAAACACTCATTGCTTCTGGTTTATTCGTACTATTTTCTACTTACTCTTATGGAGAAACCTTAAAACTGGGTCATATCTATGACGTGAGTCATCCTTGGCATAAGAGTGCAGAAGAAGCAGCTCGGAGAATTTCAGAAGAAACGGAAGGGCGAGTCGACATTAAATTGTTTCCATCGGGTTCTCTTGGTTCGGAACAAGAATTATTAGAGCAAGTCATTGTTGGTGGTGTCGATATTGTTGAAGTCGGATCAGGACAGATCGGTAATATTTTTAAGCCGATCACTATTACTGAAATGCCATATATCTTCAGAGATAATGACCATTTGATGACATTCTTTGAAAGTGATATTGCCAAAAAAATATTCAACGATTTTCATGAAAAATATAATGCATATATTCTTGGCTCCAGTACTTGGGGCGTCCGCCATGTCATCGGAAATAAGCCGATCAAAAGTCCAGCTGATCTAGATGGTTTCAAGCTTCGTGTTCCAGAGCAGGCAATCACGGTCGCCTATGCGAAAGCGATGGGGAGCAGCCCGACACCAGTGCCTTATTCAGAAGCCTATTTAGCGATGAGACAAAATATGGTTGATGGATTAGAAAACCCACTTGGTTCGATTAAAAGCAAAAAGTTCTATGAGGTTGGAAAAAATCTGAGTTTAACGGGCCATGTGATTACCGCTGTTCATTACGTCGTGAACGACAGTTCATTGAGTAAATTGAGCACTCAAGATAAAAAAACAGTGATTGATGTTTTCAATAGCATGGGTCGATTCACTGAAAAACTAGTCAATGCAGAAGACGAAGTAGCAGTTGATTTTTTCAAAGCGCAGGGGGTCAACGTTGTTGAGGTTGATCGAGATGCATTTAAAGAAAAGACAAAATATATGTCTGAAGATTATCGTGATCATTGGTCAGAGTATGGTGACCTCTACACTGAAATCTCAAAAATGTGATGATCTGGGTCATGCATCGCCTCAGCCAATGGGGCGATGAAAATCCCTTAGAATACATCTTTTACAAATAATCCAAGTGTGATGTTATGAAGAAACTATACTCTAAAATTGAAGCTGCATTACCAAGCATGATATTTATTCTGTTATTTGTAGTCATGCTACTGAATATTGCAGTCAGAGAACTTACATCACAGTCGCTCGATTGGCCAATTGAGTTCAGCCGATACTCTTTGGTCTGGCTAACTTTTTTAGGTGCTGTTTACTTATATAGTATAGATAAACATATTAAAGTGGATTCATTTTGGTTTTATTTATCTAAAAAACTCAACCCGAATATTGTCAGATGCGTTGAGATTTTAAAGTTATCTATTATTTCATTTTTTGGCATATTTTTATCTTATTATGGATATGTTTTTTCTGAGAAGTTAAAGTTTTTCAGTAGCCCTTCTCTGAATATCAGCCAATCCTATTTATATATTGTTGTTCCTATTTCTGGAGTTTTAATTGCATTGATATCAATTATGAAAATTTATAAACTTTTAAGGAAGAAGGACTAACACATGATGATTTTAATTGGATTGTTATTTTTGTTTATTTTCTTAGGTATCCCCGTTGCATTTTCTGTGGGAGCATCTTCTATTATTTACATACTATTAGACCCAACTTTGTCAGAGACAACTGCGGTACAACGACTTGTTGCTGGCGTGAATTCTTTTACTTTTTTGGCGATTCCTTTTTTTATTTTTGCTGGAAACCTAATGAATAATGGCGGCATTACACGCCGTATTTTTGAATTCGCGGCAGTTTGTGTGGCTCATGTTCGCGGCGGTCTGGCACATGTGAATGTTGCGTCCAGTGTGATATTCGCAGGTATGTCTGGTGCAGCGGTCGCGGATGCCGGAGGGCTAGGCGCATCAACGATTAAAGCCATGCGTGATAAAGGCTATGGTGAACGCGTTTCAATTGGTGTAACAGCAGCATCCTCAATCATCGGTCCCATTATACCGCCAAGTATGGCGATTATTGTTTATGCGATCGCTTCTTCTGAGTCAATTGAACGATTATTTGCTGCCGGGATTATTCCTGGTCTTCTCATGGCTCTGTCCTTAATGATCGTGATTTATTTTTTTAGTGACAGGCTCAAATGCCCTTCAGAAAAGCGAGCGAGTCGTAAAGCGCTTTTACTCGCCTTTGGGAGAGCGGTACCATCTTTGATGGCGCCTGTCATTATTCTGGGTGGTATCTTTACGGGTATTTTTAGTCCGACGGAATCGGCTGCGATTGCATGTAGTTATGCAATCATATTAAGTGTTATTTATAAAGACTTCAGCTTTACATCGTTCAAAACCTCTTTGAAAGAGTCCGTCATTACGTCGGTTCAGGTACTGGTCATTGTTGCATCTGCAAACTTGTTTGCCTGGATTATGACAAGTAAAGAAGTGCCGCAAACACTCGCTCAGACGATACTCTCTTCTACAGATAATTTTCTGCTCATTTTACTGGCGCTAAATATTCTATTACTTGTCGTTGGCTTATTTATTGAAACAGTGGCTGCGATTAACCTGCTTGTTCCGATCTTATTACCTGTCATGGTGAACGGATTTGGTATGGATCCCGTTCAACTGGGGATCATTGTCGTGCTTAATTTGATTATCGGTACATTAACACCGCCCTTTGGTACGGTATTGTTTGTATTGAGTAGTGTTTCCAATACCCCTGTTGAAAAAGTCACAAAATATACAGCAACCTTTTTACCGCCACTATTACTGGTTCTGCTGTTCGTCAATTTGATCCCAGGCCTGACTCTCTGGCTTCCGGAGTTTTTCTTTGGGAAGTAATCCCGTCATCCTTCACCCGTTTTTCAGGAGAAATTATGAAAAGTAACGATGATATTGTGATTGTGAGTGGTGTCAGAACACCAATCGGAACACTGGGCGGCAGCCTGAAAGATGTGCATCAACATGATTTAGGTGCCATGACCATCCGGGAAGCGGTTAATCGTGCCGGCATTTCCCCGGAAATCGTCGACGAGGTGATCGTCGGTAATGTTGGCCAAATTGCAGAAAGTGGCTTTATTGGCCGGGTTTGCCAGCTGAGAGCAGGCCTTCCAATCGAGACAACCGCTTATTCCGTCAACAGACAATGTGGCTCTGGATTACAGGCTATCGCCGATGGAATGATGCAGCTCCAAACGGATCAGGCCGAGGTTGTAGTTGCTTGCGGTACAGAGAATATGAGCCAATTACCTTACTATGTCCGAAAAGGCCGATACGGTTATCACATGGGGAATGGCGCCTTAGAAGACGGATTGATTACGATCCTGACCTGGCCGGAAGGTCCTTACCATAACGGTATGACGGCTGAAAATGTTGCCGAACGATTTTCAATCAGCCGTGAAGAAATGGATGAGTTTTCTATTTCCAGTCAGCTTAAGGCGAAACAGGCGATTGAAAGTGGGTTATTTCAAGATGAGATTCTCCCTGTCGAGGTGAAAACTGGACGCAAGACAACCGCTTTATTTGAGACTGATGAACACCCGAGACCGGTAGAGCGAGAAAAGCTCGCAAGTTTACGTCCTGTTTTTAAGCAAGGTGGGCGAGTGACCGCTGCGAATGCCTCAGGCATCAACGATGGTGCAGCGGCCGTTGTCATGATGAAGCGCTCAAAAGCAATCGCCCTGAATTTAACACCGCGATTAGTGATTCGGGGCTGGTCGGTCGCAGGGTGTGAGGCAGAAATTATGGGATTTGGTCCAGCACCTGCAACCAAAAAGTTACTGAAAAAGTTCAATCTGGAAGCGAATCAGATCGACCTCTACGAAATTAATGAGGCATTTGCGGCTCAGGCACTTGCCGTGATGAAAGATCTGGCGCTGGATGAATCCCGTGTGAATGTGAACGGTGGTGCCATTGCTCTCGGACATCCCGTTGGTGCAACCGGAACAATTCTGACCGTAAAACTCATGCACGAAATGGAACGAAGAAAAGCAGAGACAGGAATTATCACCATGTGTATTGGAGGCGGGCAGGGCATTTCGATGCTTTTTGAGCGAGATTAATTCATTGAAAAATCTGAGCCTCAGCTTGATTGAGGGGAAAGTGAGGATTCTGAGTGAATGCCAGCATGGCAGATAGCCAGTTCCTGATGATGGTTTATAACCAAGGTGCGCATAAAACGCGCACGAGCGTCGTTTCACGATCACCTTGGTTATCATTGTCCGAAAGGCTTTAAGACGCTGGGGTCTGAATTGGCGCAAAAGCAAAATGTGCTTTTGTATCCGTATTGCCTATTTTTAGCGTTTAAGGCTTAGGCGATGAAGGGAATTCAGGACCGCCTTATTTCTTCTTCGCTGTTTTTTTCTTTTTCGAATCTTTGGCTTTTTTCTTTTTCTTCACGGTGACCGGTTTTTTGTGTGTCGGCCGCATGCCTTCGATAAAACGTTCCGGCACTTCTTCTTTCATATAACGACCGACACGTTCAATCATCGCCTGGTCGTGCGCTTCAATCAGAGAAATTGCGGTGCCTTTCTTCCCGGCACGGGCCGTCCGGCCAATCCGGTGCAGATACACATCGGCTGTGCGCGGCATGTCGAAGTTCACGACGTGGCTGACATCCGGCAGGTCAATCCCGCGGGCTGCCACATCGGTTGCGATCAGCACGTTCACTTCCCCTTCTTTGAAGCGGCGAATGGTATTGTTTCGGCTGGCCTGAGCCATTTCACCCTGAATCCAGCAGCAAGGCACTTGCATCGCGGCCAGTTGGTCGCGTAATTCAGCCAGTCGCTCCCGGGTCTTCACGAAAATGATCGTGCGCTCGGCCTGCTCTTTCAGAATGTTCTCCAGCAGCGCCAGCTTGTGCGTCATATCATCGCAGCGATGATAAACCTGATGGATTTTCTTACGTTCGCGGCGTGGTGGCTCGGCGTTGACTTCGATCGGCTCATTTAAAATGGTGCGAGAAAACTCACGAACGCCTTTGCCTTCGAGTGTGGCAGAAAACAGCAGGGTCTGACGGCGCCAGCGGCATTCGTCGTGGACGCGTTTGACAATGGCACCGAAGCCCATATCCAGCATCCGGTCGGCTTCGTCCAGAATCAGGCATTCAATCGCACGACAATCGAATTTCTCACCTTCAACGTATTCCATCAGACGGCCCGGCGTCGCGACCACGATATCCTGCGTTTTGCCCAGATATTCTGCGTGTTCGTCGTAAGAGATGCCGCCGGTAATGGTGAAAATTTTCAGATCGGTTTGTGCTGCCAGCGCTCTGGCCTGATCAGCAACCTGAATGGCCAGCTCACGAGTTGGGGTCAGGATCAGAACACGGGCCGGACCGGGTTTGCGGCGCGGAAAGTCCAGCAGGTGCTGAATCATCGGCAGGACGAATGCGGCGGTTTTTCCGGTCCCCGTGGGTGCGGAAGCCAGCACGTCACGGCCATCGAGAGCTGGAGGGATCGCCTGAGCCTGAACGACGGTCGGGCGGGAATAACCCAGATCTTCAACGGCTTGCAGCAGTGCGCCATCTAACTCTAATTCGGAAAAATCTCTCACCAGTCTTACTCCTCGGTCGCTGTCAGCCCGCTTGCTGTTCGGGCAGAACGCAGCTGTGATTCTGTTAAGGGGCGGCATTATAGTGTGAATTGATGCAAGTATCACCGATTAAAGCACAAAAACTTAGCAGCGCCTTACCGTCAGAATTTTAGATAGAAATCTCGGGTCAGTTCGACAAAGGCTGGCGAATAGTGACCCCCTTCATGAAGAGTCAGTTCGGTTTCCTCACAGCAGCCAGGCTGTGGCGACACAGTGATCAGATACCGCGAAACCGCTTTAGTTGCAGTGCTGCGCACCCGGCATATCCGGTGGCAGTGCAGACCGTAATCACTGATCTGCGCCAGTAGTCGCTCGCCTTCGGATGCGGGCAGAATCAGACTGGCTTTGCCTTGCGGGGCTAACAGATGCGCCAGACAGCGCAGCAGAGCCGGATGGGGCAAGCTTGTGCTGTGCCGGGCTGTGGCCCGTCGCTGACAATTCGCCTGCTCACCATGATTGAAATAAGGCGGGTTGCACCAGATGGTGCTGTAAGTGCCGGCTGTCTGCCGGGGCGCCCAAGTGAGGAGATCCTGCTGCTCTGCCTGCAAACACGCCGCCCATGGGGAGGCTTCAAAGTTTTGACGGGCAGCACAGACCGCATGTGCATCAATGTCCAGTGCCAGTACCGGGAACTTATCTGCCTGGCTGCGCTGTGCCGCCATCAGTGCCAGCAAGCCACTGCCACAGCCGATATCCAGCAACGGTGACTGTGTTTCCAGCGCAGCACTTGGCTGCACGATCTCAGCCCAGGCTCCCAATAAAATACCATCGGTACTGACCGGCATCCCACAGCCGTGGTCATCCACATGGAATTTTTTCAACGTAAAACCTTTATTCATCGAATGATTGCTGTGCACTGTTGTGAAAAATCTGGTGTGGATTATACGGAATGTCCGCGTAAATCCACGCTGACATTGTAAAACGGATGAAGAGAATGGTGGAAAATACTATTTTGGATATTTTGTTACCACGTTATCTGTTGGTGCTATGATCTGATTTATTGTCTTAAATTGGATTTATATTTTGTAAATTTGTTGTTTAAACCAAAGAAAGTGGTGTTTTTGGCTGTAAGGTTGCCACTGGCGTTCTTTTGCTTCATTATGCTGCCTCTTTGACTGGCTGTAGTGATATATGCCAACCCTATAAATGATGTACAGGCACTGACCTGTGCAGAGATGCAAACACAACTAAACAACAGACGAGTGGAAGGTGCAGTTTGAAAGACACACTCAAAGTTTCCGATATTTTAGCGATTGGTTTCATGACCTTTGCGTTTTTCTTGGGGGCCGGAAATATCATTTTCCCGCCGCAGGCAGGTCTGAGTGCAGGTGACAATCTGCTTCCGGCGATGCTTGGTTTCCTGTCAACCGCCGTGGGTTTGCCGTTGATCGGCATTATTGCTGTTGCGGTAGCCGGTGGAGGCTGGAAAGGCCTGACCCGCGATTTACCGCCGTTTGTGGCAACCCTGATGGCCGTTCTGATTTTCATCATCATCGGTCCTGCTTTTGCTGCACCCCGGACAGGCTTGGTGGCCTACGAGATGGCAGTGAAGCCTTTTATTGTTGATGCCGGACAAACCAGCCTGACCATTTTTTCTGTTGTCTTTTTTGCGCTGGCTCTGTTCTTTGCCTGGTCTCGTGGCAAGCTGATTGATTCGATCGGCAAACTGCTGACGCCAGCCCTGTTTGCTGTCCTGGCCATTCTGGCGGTCGCGGTCTTTTTGAATCCGCAAAGTGAAATCCTGACAGCGCAGGGTGATTACGCAAATATGGCGTTCACCAAAGGCTTCCTGGAAGGCTATAACACCATGGATACTTTTGCTGCCCTGATGTTCGGGATGCTGATTGTGGATGTGATCCGCAACAAAGGCATTAAGGATGAGAAAGCGACCTGTAAATACCTGATGCTGGCCGGTGTGATTGCCGCGGCAGGTCTGGCCTTTGTGTACATCTCTCTGTTCTATCTGGGCGCGACCAGTGCTGCTGTCGCTGAAGGCGCAGCCAATGGCGGTGCGATTCTGGCCGGTTATGTGCTGGCATTGTTCGGTCCGGTCGGTCAGTACATTCTGTCTGCCATTGTGATGCTGGCGTGTCTGACCACGGCGATCGGCCTGATCAGTGCCTGTGCCGACTATTTCAGTTCGCTGACCCGTCTGTCTTATGAGACATGGGCCGTGATTCTGGCGGTGATCTGTGGTGTGGTTGCGAATGTGGGTCTGAATCAGCTGATTAGTCTGTCTGTTCCGGTTCTGTTTGCACTCTATCCTGTGGCCGTTGCTTTGGTGATGCTGACCTTTGTCCGCCGCTTTCTGCCGAATCCGCGTCTGGCTTATCGTGTTGTTCTGCTGGTCTCTCTGCTGTTCAGTTTGATCGATGCATTGAAAGTGATTGGTCTGGATGTTTCTTATCTGAACTTCCTGCCGCTGTTTGAATACGGTATGGCCTGGACGATGCCAACCTTACTGGCACTGGTTGTCACACGTTTCATCCGTCCGGACGTGGCTGCGCCAGAAGCACAGAGTGCATAAGCGTCATTCCTGAATATGAAAACGCCCCGTCAGTTTCCTGCGGGGCGTTTTGCTGTCTGGTCCTGATGACTACGGGCCGTGTTGTGCTGAACGATTACAGGGAATCCCCGTACTCCGTCAGAATCTGCTCGCACCATTGCTCAATGCGTTCATCACTCAGCTCATACTGACTGTCTTCATCCAGTGCCAGGCCGACAAACAGAGATTTATCTTCTGTCAGTGCTTTCGATGCTTCGAAGGTGTAACCCTGATTAGGCCAGTAGCCGACAAACTGGGCGCCGGACGGCAGCAGTTTGTCATGCAGCATGCCCATGGCGTCCAGGTACCACTCGGTATAACCTTCCTGATCGCCCAGTCCGAACAAGGCAATGGTTTTGCCCTCCAGACGGAGTCCGTCAAGTTGATTCCAGACCGCTTCCCAGTCTTCCTGTAACTCACCAAAGTCCCAGGTAGAGATCCCCAGAATCAGTAAATCATACTGATTCATGTCGCTTAGGCTGGTTTCTTTAATGTTGTGCAGATCCACCAGATCATCACCGATACAGTCACGGATTTTCTCCGCAGCCATTTCGGTATAACAGGTGGTCGAGCCGTAAAACAGGCCGATTTTCATACTGATATTTCCTGGGGTGGCAACAAATTTGTACTGATTTTACCCTGTCAGGCGTCTGGCTGCATCCCTCAAGGGACACCCCCTAGTTACATTCAGGGGGAAATTCAGTACTATGCTTCAAATACTGTATTTATATCCAGATGTTTTGGGAGCGGCGCGGCGTGGAAAACAACAACGATATTGCCCTCATCGAGCGCTTTTTAGATGCGATGTGGATGGAGCGGGGACTGTCTGAGAACACCCTTGCTTCGTACCGCAATGATTTGATGAAATTGCAGCAATGGCTGGCTGATCGGAGCCTGACCCTGCTGTCACTGCAATCCGGTAATTTGCAGGATTATCAGCAATGGCTGTTTGATCAGGATTTCAAACAAAGTTCACGGGCCAGAATGACTTCGGCGATGCGACGTCTTTTCCAGTATTTGCATCGTGAAAAGCTGCGTGACGATGAACCGAGCGCTCTGCTGCACAGTCCGCGTTTGCCGCAACGGTTGCCAAAAGATATTACGGAAGATCAAGTCAGTGCGCTGCTGAGTGCGCCGGATGTCAATGTCCCGCTGGAACTGCGGGATAAAGCCATGCTGGAATTGCTTTATGCCACCGGACTGCGGGTGACAGAGCTGGTCAGTTTGCGGATGGACAATATCAGTCTGCGTCAGGGGGTCGTCCGGGTGACCGGTAAAGGTGACAAAGAGCGACTGGTGCCGATGGGCGAAGAGGCAATGGAATGGATTGAATCTTTCCTGAGCCACGGGCGACCTCAGCTGTTGGGTGAAGTCAGTTCAGATGTGCTGTTTCCCAGTAAACGGGCTCGGCAGATGACCCGGCAAACATTCTGGCACCGGATGAAATATTACGCCGTACTGGCGGGGATTGATGCGGACACCTTATCGCCTCACGTTATGCGGCATGCCTTTGCAACGCATTTACTGAATTATGGTGCGGATCTGCGCGTGGTCCAGATGTTATTGGGCCACAGTGATTTATCGACCACCCAGATCTATACTCATGTAGCAACGGAGCGGCTGAAACAGCTGCATCAGGAACACCATCCGCGGGCCTGACTGCTGGCTCAATTTGGATGTGCGTCCTGCAGATGTACACTGAAGTGGGGCGGAGATCCCAATCATATTCAGCCAGACTGTGCTGAATATGAAATGACTTGCCTTTTGGCAGTGAACTTTGAAAGATGTGCAGACTCCAATAGGTCTGTATCTTTAAAATTAACGACATTTTCTAAGGATAATTTATGCCATTTTCTTGCCGTCCTCTGCTGGTTGCGCTGGCTGCATTTACGGCTTTTTCTGCCAGTGCAGAGCCTGATGCCCGTGCCATTGAAGCAACGTTAACGCCGCTGGGCATTTCTGCTGCATCCATTACGCCATCCCCGATTCAGGGCATGAACGAAGTGGTGACCGAGCGTGGCATCATTTATATGTCTGATGACGGTCAGTATTTTATGGCGGGCAACTTGTATCACTCCGTGAAGGGGGAGCCTGTCAATCTGACTGAACAGAAAATGGCGACCATTAACAAAGGCAAGCTGAAAGGCATGGAAGACGAGATGATCGTTTATCCGGCCAAAGACGAAAAATATGTGGTCACCGTCTTTACGGACACCAGCTGTGGTTACTGCCGCAAACTGCACAGTGAAATGCAGGCCTACAACGACGCCGGGATCACCATTCGTTATCTGGCTTTTCCACGTGGCGGTGAACGTTCCCAGAACTTTGGCGAAATGAGTGCTATCTGGGCAGCCAAGGATCCGCTCAAAGCGATGGATGCAGCCAAGAAAGGGACGTTGGATATTGATAACAGCCCGCACAATGATGCGCTGGTGATGAAGCATTACCAGTTGGGTGTGGCAATGGGCGTGACCGGGACTCCGGCACTGGTGCTGGAAGATGGCACCATGCTGCCTGGTTATCAGCCAGCCAGCCGCCTGCTTCAGTTCCTGAACAGCCGCAGCTGATTTGATGCCTGACCCAGACAGCCCGCTTTGATGCGGGCTGTTTCTTTTGGGCTGTCGGTCGCCAAAAAATGTGAATCCGTTGTTTGCATCCGTTCAGGCGGGTACACGCCGTCACCGTTTTTTGGTATAACTCCTGTCCGCCATTTTTTCCGCAGAACTCCAACAAGAATTTTCATGAAAATCGAAATCAAGCGCCGCCCGGAAGCAGATTCATCAGGCTTTTCCTCCGCAATTCCGCCCTTGCTCAAACGCATTTATGCCAGCCGTGGCCTGCGAACCGATGCTGATCTGGAACGGGGCGCCAGAGGGCTGCACAGTTATAACCAACTGAACGGTATTGATGCCGCGGTCGCCTTGCTTGTCTCTGCGCTGCGTGAGCAGCGGCGCATTATCATTGTCGGGGATTTCGATGCTGATGGCGCAACCAGCTCGGCCTTGTCAGTGCTGGCACTGCGACAGCTGGGGTGCCGGAATGTCGATTATCTGGTGCCTAACCGCTTTGATGACGGCTATGGTCTGAGCCCGGAAGTGGTGGCGCAGGCAGCTGAGCGAGGCGCAGAAATCATCATGACGGTGGATAACGGCGTTTCATCTGTGGCAGGTGTGGCCGCGGCAAAAGCAAGCGGGATTCAGGTGCTGGTCACCGATCACCATTTACCCGGTGAAGTGCTGCCAGCCGCAGATGCCATTGTGAATCCGAATCTGCACAGTTGTGATTTTCCGTCGAAAGCCTTGTGTGGTGTGGGTGTTGCCTTTTATCTGATGCTGGCGTTGCGGGCTGAACTGCGTGAGCAGAACTGGTTTGCAGAACAAGGGCTGACCGAACCGAATCTGGCCGGATTACTGGATCTGGTGGCGCTGGGCACCGTGGCGGATGTGGTGGCACTGGATGGCAATAACCGGATTCTGGTGCATCAGGGCCTGCAGCGAATTCGTGCCGGTCAGTGTCGTCCCGGTATTCAGGCCCTGATTGAAGTGGCGAACCGTGAGCCGTCCCGGCTGGTCGCCAGTGATCTGGGATTTGCGCTCGGACCACGAATCAATGCGGCCGGGCGGTTGGACGACATGTCCTTCGGCGTGGAATTGCTGCTGTGCGACAATATTCAGACCGCCCGCCGGATGGCGGTTGAGCTGGACGGACTGAATCAGACCCGTAAAGAAATTGAGCAGGGCATGAAAGAAGAAGCGCTGGCGATTTGTGAGCGGCTTAAATTCAATCAGCAAGATATGCCCTATGGATTGGTGTTGTATCAGGCGGACTGGCATCAGGGCGTGATCGGGATTCTGGCATCCCGCATCAAAGAGTTGTATCACCGCCCGGTGATCGCGTTTGCGGCAGCCGGAGACTCAGAAATCAAAGGCTCCTGTCGTTCGATTCCCGGTCTGCACATGCGGGATGTACTCGACCGGATTGACACCCAGAATCCGGGCATGATTCTGAAATTCGGCGGCCATGCGATGGCAGCCGGTCTGACGCTGAAAACAGCGCAGTATGAGGCGTTCAGTCAGGCCTTTGATCAGGCCGTTCGTGAAGAGCTGGATGAATCCGCGCTCAAAGGGGTTCTACTGACCGATGGTGAACTGGCTGCCCAGGACATGACACTGGAAACCGCGGAGGTGCTGCGTCACGGGGGCCCCTGGGGGCAACAGTTCCCTGAGCCGAGTTTCGATGGTCAGTTCCGGTTGCTCCAGCAGCGACTGGTGGGCAGTAAGCACCTGAAAATGATCCTCGAACCCGTAGGCGGCGGCAGTATGATTGATGCCATTGCATTCAATATTGATGTGCGGCGCTGGCCGGATGCATCGGTTCAAATGGTGAATCTGGTTTATCGTCTGGATGTGAACGAGTTTCGGGGCAACCGCAGCGTTCAACTGATGGTCGAACATCTCGAAGCATTATAATCTTCTGCAGGCGGAGCGACAGGCTCCGCTTTTTGATCCGAACCTGAAAATCTCGCTGTCAATCCTTCCATAGATTTTTGGGATAAGTTTTGTGATCCTCTGTTTATTCTTGCCGCAATTCGCTAAAATCCTCCGGTTATGTCCGTTTCGGCAAAAGGCTAAAAAGAGTGGCAATGTTCGAAGTTAATCCGATTAAAAACCGACTTGAGGATGTGTCTGCACGGACCAACATCCTTAGGGGGTACCTTTGACTACGATGCTAAGAAAGAGCGTCTGGAAGAAGTCAATGCAGAATTAGAACAACCTGATGTATGGAATGAGCCAGAGCGTGCTCAGGCATTAGGGAAAGAGCGTGCAGCGCTGGAAGCGGTGGTTGAAACCATCGACCAGCTGGATCAGGGCGTCGAAGACGTTGAAGGTCTGCTGGAACTGGCGGTGGAAGAAAACGATCAGGAAACCTTTGACGAAATCGGTCCTGAACTGGACGAACTGGTCAGCAAGCTGGAATTGCTTGAGTTCCGTCGTATGTTTGCCGGCGATCATGATGGATCGGACTGCTATGTCGACCTGCAGGCAGGTTCAGGCGGTACAGAAGCTCAGGACTGGACGTCCATGATGCTGCGGATGTACCTGCGCTGGGCAGAAGCCAAAGGTTTCAAAACCGAAGTGATTGAAGTTTCAGAAGGCGACGTTGCCGGTCTGAAATCTGCCACCGTGAAAATCACGGGCGAATACGCATATGGCTGGCTGCGTACCGAAACCGGTGTTCACCGTCTGGTGCGGAAATCCCCGTTTGACTCCGGCGGCCGTCGTCATACGTCTTTTGCGTCTGCTTTTGTCTATCCGGAAGTGGATGACAACATTGATATCGATATCAACCCATCGGATCTGCGGATTGACGTTTACCGTGCCTCGGGCGCAGGTGGTCAGCACGTCAACACCACTGAATCTGCGGTGCGGATTACACACGTCCCGACGAATACCGTGGTTCAGTGCCAGAACGACCGTTCTCAGCACAAAAACAAAGATCAGGCGATGAAGCAGCTGAAAGCGAAGCTGTTTGAGCTGGAAATGCAGAAGCAGAATGCTGAGAAACAGGCGAATGAAGATGCGAAGTCTGATATCGGCTGGGGAAGCCAGATCCGTTCATACGTGCTGGATGATTCCCGAATCAAAGATCTGCGTACCGGTGTCGAAAACCGCAATACCCAGGCGGTGTTGGACGGAGACCTGGATCGTTTCATCGAAGCTAGTCTGAAATCCGGTCTGTAATACCGGCCCCCGAATTGTTGCTAAGGTTACCCATGACTGAACAAGTACAAGACGAGAACAAACTGATTGCTGAGCGCCGCGCGAAACTGGAACAGATTCGTCAGGACTGCAAAGCAAACGGCCATCCGAACGATTTTCGCCGTGACAGCCTGGCAGCCGATCTGCAGGCTGCTTTTGGTGAAATGACCAAAGAAGCGCTGGAAGACAGCGGCAATGTGGTTGCCATTGCGGGCCGTGTCATGGCCAAGCGTGGGCCATTCCTGGCCATTCAGGATGTGTCCGGTCGTATTCAGGCGTATGCATCGAAAGATGTGCAAAAAGTACTGAAAGACAAATATTCTGGTCTGGATATCGGTGACATCATCGGTGTGAAAGGTACGCTGCACAAATCAGGGAAAGGCGATCTTTACGTCAACATGGATGAGTTCGTCCTGCTGACCAAAGCGCTGCGTCCGTTGCCTGAGAAATTCCATGGTCTGACCGATCAGGAAATGCGTTACCGCCAGCGTTACGTGGATCTGATTGTGAATGAAGAATCCCGAAACACCATGCTGATGCGCTCAAAAGTTGTGAATGCGATTCGTCAGTTCATGACGACCAAAGGCTTCATGGAAGTTGAAACGCCAATGATGCACGTGATCCCGGGTGGTGCGACTGCACGTCCGTTCATCACGCACCACAATGCGCTGGATATCGACATGTATCTGCGGGTTGCACCAGAGCTGTATCTGAAGCGTCTGGTGGTTGGCGGTTTCGAGCGCGTGTTCGAAATTAACCGTAACTTCCGTAATGAAGGTCTGTCTCCGCGCCATAACCCGGAATTCACCATGATGGAATTCTATATGGCGTATGCAGATTATCGTGATCTGATGGATCTGACAGAAGAGATGCTGAGCTCGATCGCACAGGATCTGTGCGGGACAACGGGCCTGCCTTACGGTGACGAGACCATTGAATTCAAAGGTCCGTATCCGCGTCTGAGCATGCTGGAAGCGATCAAGCAGTACAACCCGGATCATGAAGCGATTCAGGGCCTGACGTACGAGCAGGTTCAGGACCGTGATCTGATGGTGAGTATCGCAAAATCGCTGCGCATTGAGGTGGAGACTTTCTGGACCTGTGGTCAGTTACTGGAAGAAATCTTTGGTGAAACCGCTGAGCCAAAACTGCTGCAGCCAACCTTCATCACAGAATACCCGGCTGATATCTCGCCACTGGCACGTCGTAACGATGACAACCCATTCATTACCGACCGTTTTGAGTTCTTCATTGGTGGTCGTGAAGTCGCAAACGGTTTCTCTGAGCTGAATGATGCCGAAGATCAGGACCAGCGCTTCAAGGCGCAGGTGGATGCGAAGGATGCGGGTGATGACGAAGCGATGTTCTATGATGCCGATTATATTACGGCACTGGAGCATGGTCTGCCGCCAACAGCGGGTCAGGGCATCGGGATCGACCGTCTGGTGATGCTGTTCACCAACAGCCACACCATTCGTGATGTGATTCTGTTCCCGGCGATGCGTCCGCAGAACAACCAGTAATCGCCCTGCGCGATCGGCCTGTAAAGCCACTTCTCCGGAAGTGGCTTTTTTGTTGCAGGAGAAATGATGTGCAGCGGAGGCCACTGACGGCTCAGTACATTCAGGATTTTTTTGTGATGAATAACAATTTATCCGCTGAACCGTAGCATAATTTATGGGAGTAGTGTCATAATTCAGCCTCTGTGGTGATGTAACAAATCTTTAGGGTAAAGAATGAAAAAGATCTCATGTGCTTTGTTGGCTGGACTGATGTTGAGTGGCTGTGCTTCGGTTGAATTGACGCAGCCTCCCACAGATTTTGTCGGCTCGCTTCCGGATGCGCTGAAGCAGGAGTTCATGAAGTTGAATGATATTCCGCCGGAAGGAAGTCGGGGTGAGGTTCGGACACTCCACTTTGACAGCGATCGCTCTCTGCTGACGATTGTTCGCCAATTGCGCAGCACACGCTGGAACTGGAATATGGATCAGTCGAAGCTGAAACCTCAGCTGGTGGAAGTGGCCTGTGAAAACTTCGGTGATGCCATGGCTGTGGGTCTGGGCGTTCGTTTCTGGTACACAGGCGCCGGTGGCTTTGTCAGTGAGCCAGTTACCAGTGAGCAATGCACCGCAAATAAATCCTGATCTCTTTGCTGCTGACCCGATATCTGACTGAGTTACGAATCAAAATATCACCTGAAACATCCAGAAATGGTGATATTTTTGTGATCTGTTGATCCCGTCACTTATACTTACCGAATACCAAATTTCTTTTTTGCATCTGGCTGGCAAACGGCTGAATAGGTGAACGGATGGGTATGAATGTAAGCAAAGACATCTGGCATGGGGAGCTGGTCTTACTCGGCGGGCACGCAATTCCTTGGTTACATGCGCTGGAACAGGTTGGATGGCGCTGTCATCACTGTCATGATCTGCGTGCGGCGGAAGCCTTACTGCTCGCGACAGGTCCTTGTCTGGGCGTGGTTGATCTCAGCCATGATGACTTCAGTCTGCATGCTGTCGCCAGTCTGGTGAACCGCCATAAACAGGTGCGCTGGCTGGCATTGGTTCGCGATGAGCAACTCCATATCGAATCGGTCTGCCAGTTTATCGTCAGTTTTTGCCTCGATTATTTCACGTCTCCGATCCCGGAAGCACAACTACTCAAAACCTTGGGCCATCAACGCGGTATGCTAACTCTGGAACGCCGGGTCTGGCCGGAACTCGGACAGTTCAGCCAGCAGGGGCTGCAGGGGGATACCCCGGTCATGAAAAAACTGCTTCAGCATGTAAAGCGCCTGGCGTCTGCGGACATGCCAGTCTTGATCCTGGGTGAAATCGGCACCGGGAAAGAAATGGTGGCAGAGGCGATTTTTCAGGCATCTACGCGAGCAAAAGGGCAGTTTGTGACGGTGAATTGCTCCGGGATGGATGCATCCTGGCATGTCAATGGTGCTCAGGATGCGTGTTGTTTTGAACTGGCGCGGGATGGCGTCCTCTTTCTCAACGAAGTCACATCGCTTTCTCCCGAGCGGCAGCAGGAGCTTCTTCAGTGGCTGCAGGATGGCCGGTTTACCAAAGAAAATGGTGTCGTGGTCAGGCACGAACCCCGCCTGATAGCAGCGACACACTATCCTCTGGACAGTCTGGTCAGTGAGGGTAATCTCAATAAAGAGCTTTTCTATCGTTTAAATGTGCTGAGCCTGACGGTGCCCCCTTTGCGTGAGCGCGGCGATGATCTGCTCAAACTGGCTCAGGCGTTATTACACAAGTACGCCCGTGAGTATAACTGTGGGGTGAAGACTTTTTCTGAAGATGCCCGGCAGGCAATTGCAACCTATCACTGGCCTGGCAATGTGCAGGAGCTGATTGGCCGCATCAAGCGTTCGGTTTTACTGACTGAGCAGAAAAACATTGAGGCAGAACATCTTGAGCTGCCCCGTCAGGCGGATGACAAACAAAGCCTGAAGAAAATCCGGGAAGAATCCGAACGCAGTGCTTTATTGAGTGTCCTGGAAAACAACCGGGGTCAGATTACGGCGGCCGCCCGAGAACTCGGTGTTTCCCGTGCGACCATGTACCGATTACTGAACAAGCATGATCTGATCCCGCCACCACGGGATCTGGGGCAGAATTCTTAGACTATGCCTGCGCTGCTTCCGGGAGTGGGAAGACTTTGTCGTAAGCCAGATTGTAGGCATACGCATAGATCAGATAGAACACCACCAGGCCCAAATCCATGATCAGGGCTTGCCACAGGCCAATCTCCAGCCACCAGGCCATCATGGGCAGTGTGATCACTAACAGGCTCAGCTCGAAACCCAGCGCATGGATAATCCGGTGGCGGGTCTGCTTGTGGAGCTGACCGCTGTATTTCAGCATCGCGTGATCAAACATCAGGTTGTAGGCGTAGTTCCAGAATGTCGCAATGACCGAGAAAATAACGCCTAAAACACCAATTTGAGCCATATCAAACCCAAACATCTGGCTCAGCACCCATGTGATCAGAACCAGTGCAATGGCTTCAAAACCAATGGCATGACGAATTCTGTCCTTTTGTGTACGCATTGTAATGACCTCTGAAGAATCAAACTGTCTGAGGGCTATCCTAATGCTATTATCGATAGATAAAAGTTAGTTGTTATCTGTTTTATCGATAGGTGATTAGGATGCAGTTCTCTCTGGAGCAACTTCGTGCCTTTGTGAGTGCGGCAGAAACCGGCTCGTTTTCGGCGGCCGCCCGCAGGCTGGGTAAGGCGCAGTCGGTTGTCAGTACCGCGGTTTCGAATCTGGAAACAGACTTTCATCTGATGCTGTTTGACCGCAGCGGGAAGAAACCCCGGTTAACGCCGGCGGGTGAGGCGCTGCTGATCAAAGCGCGACGGGTCCTTGCGCATTGCGGAGAGCTTCAGGTTGCCGCGGACAGTTTCCAGCAGGGCGTTGAGCCTAAACTGACGCTGGTGGTGGAGTCCATGGCGATGCTGCCAGCTTTATCTGATGTACTGCAGCAATTTGAGGCCCGGTTTCCTGAGGTTGAGGTTGAAATTCTGACGGTCGGCACCGGGGATGTTCTGAAACTGCTGAAAGAAGGCCGCGCGCAACTGGCACTCATGGTTCAGCTATCTTTTCTGCATCCGGATATCATTGTTCATGGACTGGGTCAGGTGGATGTCTGGTGCGTGGCTGGTTGTGAGCATCCGTTAGCGGTTCAGCGGCACGTGGACTGGGACGATTTGCGGCAGCACCGCCAGATCCTGCTCACCGGCCGTTATGGGCAGGACAGCGAAGTGTGGCGGGTATCTGATTCGATCTGGCGGACAGAACACATTCTTTCCGCGATTGAGCTGACTCAGCGGGGGATCGGCTGGACTGTGCTGCCTGCAGACACAGTGAAAGACAAGGTACAGGCGGGTACGCTGATCCAGTTGCAGCCACAATTTGAGGCTCAGGTCTGGAAACAACCGGTGGATCTGGCCTGGAGCAGTCAGCACGCACTGGGCCCGGCCGGGAGAGATTTATGTACGCTGCTGAAAAATGTCCGTCTGTCCTGAGCAGAGATCAGGCCAATCATAGGATGGAAGCGCAAAACTCTGAAGAGTCAGTCATTGTTTGTGAAACGCTCTGAATGGGATGAAATGATGCGTTTACAAGCAGGATATTTCACTTTTTATTCACAAATCTAAAATAACTGCTTGTTTTTGGGTAATTCTCAGGCAAGAATATGCTTCACGTCACACCATTCTATCTTATAACCAGGAGGAACTAACAATGAGCACATTCAATTCCAAATGTCTGCGTCCTGCTGGTGATAAGGATCAATCTTCCTGTCATCACAAAGTGCTGTGACCTCAAGTCACTGAACTTTGACATAACTCTACAGTAATTCACTGTGTAAATGGGCCGCGGATACGTCTGTCGCGGTTAGTATGTTGTCAGCCTGAAAACGGTCGTATTTGCGTCCCTCCAATATCATATATGGAGCGTACACTCATGCGTCAATCAGTCTATTTACGTTTTGCTGTTTTATTGATTCGTCTGGATCTTCATCGTGAAGAAGAAGCATGGCGTCGTGAACATCGACGGATGCAAGTTCATTTACCACAACTGTCGACACACATTCTGCAAGACATGGGTATCGATAAAGACATGCGTTTAGATCAATCGCTGGTCAGCACACGTGCTTTGCGTAAAACGCGTTTGCTCAGGCATGCAGTTCGATCGCGAAGTCTCACGTAATCGCAGGCCTTGCTTTTCGAAGGAAGGCCTGAACGACAATAAATTGAGTAATACCAATCAAAGTAAGTTAATGATCAGAAACAGCGCAGGAAAAATGTTTGAGAACAAGGCAGATTTTTTAGATCAGTAATGATTCTACAATCAAAAAATCTAACGCAGTGACGAACATTTGAACAAGCTAGGATGATCAGTGATTTACTGCGATTGGTATAAGTCCCAAGCGCCCTCGCTGACAACGAGGGCGTTTGCATTGGGTCAATGGCAGTCATGTTTACGGGCAGGGATTCGAATAGGTGATCCCGACCTGTGCCAGATCGGTCATGACTTCATCATTTAAATCCACGGACAGGCTGTTGATATTGGCTTCCAGCTGAGTCAGATTGGTTGCCCCAATCAGGGTCGAAGCATTGAACGGTTGCTGATTCACAAATGCCAGAGCCATCTGCGCCGGATCCAGCCCGTGCTTTTTCGCCACGTTCACATAAGCTTCCGTGGCAGCAATGCCTTGCGGTGTGAAGTAACGCACGAAGCGATCGAATAACGTACAGCGCGCCCCCTCAGGTTTTTGTCCGTTGAGATACTTACCGCTTAAGATCCCAAACGCCATGGGTGAGTAAGCCAGTAATTTCACGCCTTCATAGTGGCTGATTTCAGACAGACCCACTTCAAAGCTGCGGTTGAGTAAGTTGTAAGGGTTTTGAATGGTGACCACACGGGGCAGGTCATGTTTTTCCGCCAGACGCAGAAACGACATCACGCCCCATGGGGTTTCATTCGATAGACCGATATAACGAATTTTACCGGCCCGAACCAGCTCAGCCAGTGCTTCCAGAGAATCGGTTAAGGTCACGCCGGTGTTTTGATCCGGGTAAGGGTAATTGAGTTTACCAAAGCAGTTGGTTTCCCGCTGCGGCCAGTGTAACTGATATAAATCGATATAATCGGTTTGCAGCCGTTCCAGACTCTTTTCAACGGCTTCATGGATATTGCGCCAGTCCAGTGCCATGTTGCTCCGGATATGCGGGACATTGCGCGGGCCTGCGACTTTGGTGGCCAGAATGACCTGATCGCGTTTGCCTGATTTTTTCAGCCAGCTGCCGATGTAAGATTCGGTCAGTCCCTGAGTTTCCGCCTTGGGCGGAACTGGATACATTTCGGCGGTATCGATCAGGTTAATGCCGCGCTCCAGTGCGAAGTCGAGCTGGCTGTGTGCTTCGGCTTCGGTATTCTGCTCGCCAAAGGTCATGGTGCCCAGGCCAATCTGACTGACTTCAAGTGAAGAGTGGGGGATCTTATGGTATTTCATTTGCCCTCCTTGGACCGCAAGTTCTCTTTGACTATAACTCAGGACATTCAGTCTGAAAAGCGACTGATAAATCAATAATTTCCATTCGATTCTGTGTTTTTTTTGCAGGAAGAGCCGATTTGATTCCGGAATCAACAGGATGGCTCACGAATGTTTCGTCTCACAGAGTGGATTCCCTGAGCTTGCTGAACAGAAAATGTTCGCACATAGTTAATGCAACTCCCCCTGAAAAGGATCGGCGATGAAGCTCTCTCAATTCAAACATTGGGTGAAGTCACCTGGTGAAGCGATGCCAAAATGTGTGCTGACCAGCTATGCGGGTCGGGCTGACTATCTGATGGAAGTTGAATACAAGAATCATCTAGAACCCCTGAAAGATGAAGATGACAACATGCTGCATTTTCAGAATATGGAGCAGGTTCGGGAGTTTCTCCGGCCGCTGGGGGTGAAATCAATCACGCTGAGAACTATCGATCCTCACGATGAATTTTCAGCGGATGGAAAACCAATCTGCTGTCAGGACGATATGACTATTCCGCTCTGATAGGGCCGGAGCGGGTCGGGCCTCAGAGCATGAAATGCCGGGCCAGAATCTCGGCTGTGAATTGAGTTTTCAGATAAAAACCGCGCGGTAGCGTTTTGATCGGCTGCCCGTCTGCGCCGTAAGCTTCGGTCAGTACTTTGCTATTTGCTGCTTTTGGGCGAAGTTGAAGTACTTCACCGTGTCGCGCGGTGATCTGTTCAACCCGGCCCAGAACGATGAAATCCATCAGTTCCTCCCAATCACGTTTCAGGCGGGCTTCTTCCTCCACAGAAGGACTCCAGAGCAGTGGCGAGCCGACATGGCGTTCCGCCAGAGGGATTTCCCGCTCGCCTTCAACAGGGATCCACAACACCCTGGCCAGTTTATGGCGAATATGGCTGGTTTCCCACCGAATGCCTTGCAGGCCAATGAGCGGCGCGACGCAGACAAATGTGGTTTCCAGAGGTTTACCCTGATGGCTGATGGGGATGGTTTTCAGTTCAATGCCTAAATCGGCAAAATCCGGGACGGGCTGACTGCCGGCAGTGGCACCCAGATGCCATTCGAGAAGTTGACCAACCCAGCCTTTATCCCGGCGTAAGTCTGGCGGCGGGGTTTGCCCGGCCAGTTCTGCCAGTTCACCTAAGGTATAGCCGGCCAGTGCCTGAGCTCTGTTGATGAGTTCAGATTCAGATGTGGGCGGAGATTGCTGAATGATTGTCATCTGGCTATCCGGTTGGTGGTGAGCGTCTCGAAACAATTCATATTAACACATTCAGTATCTCGGTTGATCAACCCATCAAAGCAGGATCCTGTGCCAAAGATATCCACAGGTAAAAAATTGAACAAAGTGCGCATTGTCTGAACTGGACGGATTTACAGGGGAATGTTCAGACTTTAGTCATTGTGTTGTGTGTTTTTTCATCGATCCATCCCTGTGGATGTGGATAACAGCAGATTTGGTTGATCTTTAACCAGGCGATTGGATCCGATTGAAATGAGGGTTGAATCAAGCCATTTCAACTCGGGTGTAACGTTTTAATATGTTGATTGATAATAACTTTTCTGTGTGGTTGATACTGTGGTGAATCAGGATGGATCCCCTTGGGTTGTTGATTAATTCGGCAAGAACAGAGCTTCTACACAAAAATATCCACAGAAAGCGTGAATAAATGTGGGAGAAGTCTCATTTCTTTGTTCATAACCTCGGGTTCTTGGTGGAGTTATCCATAAAGTGAGTGCTAGGTAGGAAAAAACAGTGATTGATGACAATGAATGTTTACCCTGAGGCGCATTCTGTGAAAAAATCACTGTTAATTGATATTTTTACTTGAGGTCGTCCAGTGATTGATGGCGATGGATACCGCCCTAATGTGGGGATAGTTATCTGTAACAGCCATGGCCAGGTATTTTGGGCTCGACGATATGGACAACACTCTTGGCAGTTTCCGCAAGGTGGTATAGATGAGGGGGAAACTCCCGAGCAGGCTATGTACCGTGAACTGTATGAGGAAGTGGGTCTGACCAAAAAAGACGTCAGGATTCTGGCCTCCAGCCGACACTGGTTGCGCTATAAATTACCTAAACGTCTGGTTCGGTGGGATTCTAAACCAGTTTGTATCGGGCAGAAGCAAAAGTGGTTTTTGCTGAGTCTGGAATGCGATGAGTCCAAGGTGAATATGCAACGTGGCACGACACCGGAATTTGATGGTTGGCGATGGGTCAGCTATTGGTATCCGGTTCGTCAGGTTGTGTCCTTTAAACGGGATGTTTATCGCCGGGCGCTGAAAGAATTTGCAGCGATGGCGATGCCGTTTAAAGAGCGTAAGGATCGTAAATCTAAACGAAAACACAGGCGGGGTTAACCCTACATGCTGACCCAATTGAGAGAAATCGTAGAGAAAGTAGCCAGCGCGCCGACCTTACTCGAAGCGTTAGATCTCCTTGTGGTCAGCATTTGTGATGCGATGAAGACGGAGTGCTGCTCTGTCTATATTGTAGATGAGCAGCGCCAGCAGTATATGCTGATGGCAACCAAAGGCTTAACCAAGCCATCCTATCAGGTCGGGCTGGGGTTTGGCGAAGGTCTGGTCGGACTGGTGGGGCGCCAGGCTGAACCTGTGAATGTAGCTGATGCCAGTCAGCACCCGAATTTCAAGCATATTCCCGGCACCAACGAAGAATATTTCCGTTCCTTTTTTGGCACCCCCATTATTCATCAGCGAAAAGTGCTGGGCGTGCTGGTCATTCAGCAACGGGAAAAGCGTGAATTCACCGAAAGCGAAGAATCTTTCATGGTCACTCTTGCAGCGCAGCTTGCGGTGATTCTGGCACACGCAAAAGCACAGGGTATGTGGCCGGATCAACGGGATGGTTTGCATTTAACCGGGTCCGCAGCATCAACCGGTGTTGCGGTTGCAAAAGCCTGGTGGGACGACAATCAACCCCGGTTGGAAGCAGTCTGTCCGGCATCTTGCCTGGATCGTGAAGCGGAGCAGGAGCGGCTCAGTATTGCCATTGAGATGGCCAGCAATGAATTCCGGCGGTTGCGAAAACGCTTCGACAGTGAACTTCATAAAGAAACGCTGGCCATTTTCGATTTATTCAGTCACTTGCTCAATGATCCGATGCTGCGCAAGGATCTCTTCACCAAAGTTTCCGGCGGCGATCAGGCGGAATGGGCGGTTCGTCAGACCGTCGAAGCGTATTCCGGCCGGTTTGCCAATATGAAAGACGATTACCTCCGGGAACGGGCTCACGATATTCGTGAGTTAGGGCAGCGTCTTTTATTTTTCCTGCATAACGAGGAAGGTACCGAGCATCAGTGGGAAGCGCCCATTGTACTGCTGACCCGAGAGCTGACAGCCGCCATGCTGGCGAGTATTCCCAGAGATAAACTCGCTGCCGTGGTGGCTCAGGAAGGGGCGGCAAACTCACATGCGGCTATTTTATCCCGCGCACTGGGGATCCCCGCTATCATGGGCGTTGATTTTGTGCCGGAGAAAGTGCATAACGCACTGGTGGTCGTGGATGGCTACCGCGGTGATTTGCTGATCGAACCCAACCGGCAGATTCTGGCTGAGTACAAACGGCTGTTGCGTGAAGAAAATGAACTGACAGCGCTTGTTGAACAGGATCTGGATAAATCCGCCGAAACGGCAGATCAGGAAAGAATTTACCTGTTTCTGAATGCCGGCCTGAGTGCGGACACCAATATCGCGGTGAACAAAGGCGTTGATGGTGTCGGTTTATATCGCACTGAAGTCCCGTTTCTGCTCCAGCGCAGTTTCCCGTCGGAAGAAGAACAGGCGACGCAATATCGTTCGATCCTGCAGTCTTATCCCAACAAGCCTGTGGTGATGCGAACCTTGGATATTGGCGGTGATAAACCCCTGCCGTATCTGACTATCGAAGAAGATAATCCGTTTCTGGGCTGGCGGGGAATTCGCTTTACGTTAGATCATCCTGAAATCTTTTTGATCCAGGTCCGCGCGATGCTAAAAGCCAGTATCGGGCTTGATAACATGGAAATCTTGCTGCCAATGATTTCAGGGATCTCGGAGCTGGATGAGTCGAAAGCCCTGATTGACCGAGCCTTCGAGGAAGTGTCTGTGTATGCTGCGGGGAAAGGGCAGACTTTACACCGTCCCAGACTGGGCATCATGGTTGAAGTTCCGTCCATTTTATATCAGCTACCCGTCCTGAAAGGGCGGATTGATTTTATATCGGTTGGCAGCAACGACTTAACACAGTATTTATTGGCGGTAGACCGGAACAATTCCCGGGTTGCCAATGTCTATGATACGTTCCATCCGGCGGTGATGCAGGCGCTGAAACACATTCAGGATGTCAGCGAATCCAATGCGATTCCGGTCAGTGTGTGTGGTGAACTGGCTGGTGATCCGCTGGGGGCGCTGCTGCTGGTTGGCATGGGCTACCGCTCTTTGAGTATGAATACACGGAATGTGGCCAAAATTAAATATGTCCTGCGTCATACTGTCCTGACGGATATGGAACAACTGGCAGCCAGCGCGCTGTCAGCAACTTTTGGTCATGAAGTCCGCCAGATGGCGACAGAATTTGTTGAACAGCGAGGCATGGGTGGCTTGATCCGTGCAGGGAAAAAGTAGGCGATGCCGGAAATGTTGTGGTTGCTCCTGATGTGTTTGGGGCTGGGCGCTGTGGTTGGTTTGCTGGCCGGGCTGTTGGGAATTGGTGGAGGACTGCTGATCGTCCCGGCGCTGGTCTGGTTGCTCCCCAGAACGGGGATTGCTCCTGAACTGGTGATGCATATTGCCCTGGCAACGTCGCTGGCTTGTATTGTTCTGACTTCAGGATCGTCTGCCCGCAGCCATCTTCGGTTAGGCAATGTGGATATAGCACAGGTTAAGCTGCTTGCGCCGGGGATGATCTTGGGCGGGTTCGCTGGGAGCGCTGTCGCGGAATGGGTTCCTGCTGAGTGGCTCCCCCGGATCTTTGCTGCTATTGTGCTGCTGCTGGCGCTGCAAATGCTGTTATCACTGAAAGTTTCAGGACGACATCCGTTACCTGGGTCAGTTTCCGTCGCAGGCAGCGGTAGTGTGATTGGTCTGATTGCCAGCCTTGCGGGCATCGGTGGTGGCTCTCTGACGGTTCCATATCTGAGCTGGTATGGTGTTGAAATGCGCCGGGCAATTGGCACTGCGGCATTTTGTGGTTCCATTATTGCTGTTGCTGGCATGATCGGATTCATTATTGCGGGGAGCGGTGATGAAGCCTTACCCCTTATAGCATTGGCTATGTTTATGTGCCTGCATTACTGGGGGTCGTCTGTACGTCCGTGATCACCACCCGGTATGGCGCCCGCTTAGTCAGCAATTTGCCGACACAGACCCTGAAGAAGATTTTTGCCATTTTTCTGTTATTTATCGGTGGCAGGATGTTGTTTTAACATCACTTTGCATCCAGTCTGTGTCGAACATCTGTCATCGTGGAAAGAGAACACGGTGAGATATTTTTTGATTAATCATGAGTATGTGTTGAATGAACCAAGGGTATCTGACGTTTCCAAATTTTGACCCGGTCCTGTTTGAAATCGGGCCGCTGGCCATCCGCTGGTACGGCTTGATGTATCTGGTGGGGTTTATGTTTGCGCTCTGGTTAGCCAATCGTCGTGCAGACAAGCCTAACAGTGGCTGGACACGAGATCAGGTCAGCGACCTGTTATTTTTTGGCTTCCTGGGCGTTGTCGTCGGTGGCCGGGTTGGTTACGTGTTGTTTTATAACTTTGATGTTTTTCTGGCCGATCCGCTGTATCTCTTCAAAGTCTGGACCGGCGGGATGTCCTTCCACGGCGGTCTGCTCGGTGTGATGACGGCGATGCTGTGGTATGCCCGCAAACAGGGGCGCCGTTTCTTTGATGTTGCCGACTTTGTTGCACCGCTGGTGCCTTTTGGTCTGGGGGCTGGCAGGTTGGGAAATTTCATCAACGGTGAACTTTGGGGGCGGGTGACCGAGGTGCCTTGGGCCATGGTGTTCCCGACAGGTGGGCCATTGCCGCGTCATCCGTCTCAGCTGTACGAATTCTTCCTGGAAGGCCTGGTGCTGCTGATCATCCTGAATGTGTTTATCCGCAAGCCGCGTCCGGCGGGTGCCGTTTCCGGATTGTTCCTGATTGGCTATGGCACGTTCCGCTTCCTGGTGGAGTATTGCCGCGAACCGGATGCGCAACTGGGGCTGTTTGGTGGCTGGATCAGCATGGGACAGATTCTTTCCCTGCCCATGATTATCGGTGGGGCACTCCTGATGCTCTGGGCGTACAAGCGCTCTGATGCGCACCGCACCGCTTAAGTGACATCCACAGGCAGCCAAATGGCTGCCTGTTTTATGTTATGCTTGCGGCCAGAATTTTTCTGCCACACTCCGGTCGAGAGAGACAATGAAACAGTATTTAGATTTATGCCAGCGGATTATTGATGATGGTGAATGGGTTGAAAACGAACGCACTGGCAAACGTTGCCTGACACTGATCAATGCTGATCTGACCTATGATGTTGCGAATAATCAGTTTCCGCTGATCACGACGCGTAAAAGTTACTGGAAAGCCGCTATTGCCGAGTTGCTGGGTTATCTGCGTGGCTATGATAATGCAGCCCAGTTTCGTGCGATCGGTTGTAACACCTGGAATGCGAACGCGAACGATAATCAGGCCTGGCTGAATAACCCACACCGCAAAGGCGAGGATGACATGGGCCGGGTGTACGGTGTGCAGGGACGTCGCTGGCAAAAGCCCGATGGTACGCCTTTCGATCAACTCCGTAAGATTGTGGATAACCTGAGCCGCGGAATTGATGACCGGGGAGAAATTCTGACATTCTACAACCCAGGTGAGTTTGAGCTGGGCTGCCTGCGTCCCTGTATGCACACGCATACGTTTTCTTTGCTGGGTGATACACTCCACCTGACCAGTTATCAGCGTTCCTGTGATGTGCCGCTGGGGCTGAATTTTAATCAGATTCAGGTGTTTACTTTACTGGCACTGATTGCTCAGATCACAGGTCACAAGGCGGGTAAGGCATATCATAAGATTGTGAATGCCCATATTTATGAAGATCAGCTGGCGCTGATGCAGGATGTGCAGCTGAAACGCGAGCCTTTCCCATCCCCGCAATTAATCATTAATCCGGCGATTCAGTCGCTGGATGATCTGGAGACTTGGGTCGCACTGGAAGACTTTCAGGTGGAAGGCTATCAGCACCATGAAGCCATCCAGTATCCGTTTTCGGTATAAACACGTTCCATAATGCGTACAAAAGCCCTGCCACATGATGTGCGGCAGGGCTTTTTTGTTTGCATGGGGGATTTCAGAGAGATGGTTCACAATGGGTCGATTCTATCTCCTTTCATTTCTGTCAGACTTTAATATCTGGAGTAAAACCAGAGAACCCACAAAAGCCATTATTTTTATATGGCTATTAAACCATAATATTCGCGCGGTTATATCTCATGCTGACTTTGCCATGTGAAAGATATTTAATCTGAGTTTTCTGTTTCATATTAAATAAAGTGCACTTCAGAGTCAGATAATATGATTAGATTGAAATGAGTCTGAAGACTATGAAATTTTTATTACGCAGAAAAATTGGATTTCAGTTTAAGCTTCTTGTTTTTATGCCTTTTATTTCATTTGTTTTTATAACAGTGATACTATTTGCTTCATTAAAATTAGTCAGAACAAATTTCTCATCCATTGATCATTCTAATGATGTCATGATCATGACGAAAAGCACTTTGATTAGTGTGATCAATATTCAAACAGGCTATCGTGGTTTCATGATGACCGGAAAGGATAGTTATCTGGAACCCTACCGAATGGGTATTGATGAAATCGAAACCTATATGAGCCGATTAATTGAAATGACTCGGGACATGCCACAGCAAACAGCTCGATTGTCTGAAGTTCAAGCGTTAATCTCAGAATGGCGCTCTGAAGTCTTGGAAACGGGGATTCAGTTAAGAAAACAAAGTGATTCCTCGCAAGTGCTCCAACACGCTGGCCGGGGTAAATTCTATGTGGATAAAATCAAAAGCGTTTTTAATGATTTTATTCAGGATGAAGTCCAACTGAAAGAACAAAGAGAGTCTGAGTATAAAAAGACTGAAGGCGAAGGGATTATTTACTTTTTTCTCACCATTACATTATCTTCGATTGTAATTTTTTATATCTCAAATGTTATTTCGAAATTCATCTCTGGCGGTGTGATTCAGTTGAATGAAAAAATGCAATTGATGGCAAAGGGCGAGTTAAATCATCCAATCGAGGAAGATACGAGCAGTAATGAATTATCGCAGTTAACCGGGGCTTATAATCAAGCCAGAAATGAGCTTGCTTCACTGATTTCAAGTACCGCAGATTCAACGTTGAAACTGACGGAGTGTATTGCTGAAATGGGTGAATCTTCAAATAAAAATAGCAATAATGCAACGGCGCAAACTGAAAAGACTGAAATGTCTGCAACCGCAATGAACCAGATGGTTGTCAGTATTGATGAAGTCTCGAAAAATACGAGTCATGCGACTGAGCAAGCGGACCAGGGCAAGCGGGTGGTGGAAGAAGGAAAGGTCGTGGTAGACACCATGCAGCGCAATGTTCTGTCTTTAGAAAAGGAAATCTCTGCCGCCTCGGCCATTGTTTCCACCATTTCTCAGCAGTCTAACAATATCAATACAATTTTACAGTCCATCAAAGAAGTGGCGGATCAGACTAACCTGCTGGCTTTAAATGCCGCAATCGAGGCGGCACGAGCCGGTGAGCAGGGAAAAGGTTTCTCGGTTGTGGCTGACGAGGTCAGAAACTTAGCCAACAGCAGTCAGCAGAGTGCAAATCAGATTTCGGAAATGATTGCATCGGTTCAGGAAGAGGTCGCCAAAGCCGTCGATCAGATTCACCAGAGTGTAGAGCGGGCGGAAGAAACTGCATCTCACAGTAATGATTTACAGCAGGCTTTTGATGATATTTACGATTCATATCAACTGATTGCGGATATGAATCACCAGATCGCGGCCGCAACAGAAGAGCAGCAAGTCACTTCAAATGAAATCAATCAAAGTATTCTGGATATTAATGAAACGGCGAAACAATCTCTGGAGGAAGCCAATGATTTGCTGATTTTGTCCCAGAAGCTCAATCAGGAAAATCAGGAGCTCAAAAAACGAGTCTCTTTCTTTCAGTTTGCTTGATTGGTTGTGTCGAAGGATACAGAACGATCAAAATGCCCTGCAATGGATGCAGGGCATGTGAGTTGGCTTGAGCGTATATCAGGCGGTGAAGGCCAGAATCGATCCTGGAATCACCACGAAGACTAAGCCCAGGTAAGCGGCAACGGCTGCCTTGCTTTTTACAGCCAGGTCACCCAGGAAATAAGCGCCTTTCAGCGGCAGTTCACGCAGGAAAGGCAAGCCGAAGATCAGCAGGGTCGCCAGCAGGTTGAAGCACAGGTGTACCAGCGCAATCTGCAGCGCAAAAACCGCATGGTCGCCTGAAATCGCAGTTGCAGCCAGTAACGCCGTAATACAGGTCCCGATATTGGCACCCAGGGTGAACGGATACACATCGCGAACTTTCAGCACGCCAGTACCTACCAGAGGCACCATCAGGCTGGTTGTGGTAGAAGAAGACTGGACCAGAACAGTGACAACAGAGCCAGAGACAATGCCGTGAATCGGACCGCGACCTATGGCGCTTTTCAGGATTTCACGTGCACGGCCGACCATCAGACTGCGCATCAGTTTTCCCATCACCGTAATTGCCAGGAAGATCAGGGCAATCCCCAGCACAATCATCATGACACCGCCCATGGTCCCTAAAGATTCCAGCGGTGCTTTGACTGCACTGACGGCAGGTTGGGTGAGTGGTTTGATGAAATTCAGGCCTTTCATACTCATGTCGCCAGTCGACATCAGGGGTGACACTAACCAGGCGGAGATTTTGCCCAGCAGACCAAACATCATTTCCAGGGGCAGGAAGATGACAACCGCCAGCAGGTTAAAGAAATCGTGGACAGTCGCTGCAGAAAAGGCGCGTTTGAATTCTTCTTTACAGCGCGCGTGACCCAGGCTGACCAACGTATTGGTCATGGTGGTGCCGATGTTGGCACCCATCACCATCGGAATTGCTGTTTCAACGGGAAGTCCGCCAGCGACCAGGCCAACGATGATTGAGGTGACTGTGCTGGAAGATTGGATGAGAGAGGTGGCTACCAGACCGATCATCAGACCTGCAATCGGATGTGACGCAAACTCAAACAGGGTTTTGGCTTGTTCGCCCACTGACCATTTGAAGCCGCCACTCACCAGTGATACTGCGACTAACAACAGGTACAGCATGAAAACCAGGTTTGCCCAACGAACCCATCGCATGGAGCTCTGCATTGGCTCAGCTGTGGTGGTTTGGGTAGTCATATTCTGTTCTCCGTGACATTGTGATGTCATTTAGGTGTCAGTTTTTTGAAAGTTTCGGCGATGGTAGAGATCGAATATTTCAGAAATATGACATAAAAATGTCTTTCTCGATTTTCTCCTGCCTCCGGAGAGGAGGATGCAGATTGGGAGCAAGATCGAAGTTTCGATTCAAGTGGTTAAATTGTTGATTCCTTTGCATATCTGCTCTTGGTTATAAAGAGGAAAGTCCGCAATCAGAAATAAGATAAAAAATGTGAACAGATGCTTCGGGAGTGCGCTAACGGAAAACGATTCAGACAATCAGGCTCTGTGAGCCTGCACAGGTAAGTAAATACTGCGGGTATTACTGTGTTTCGCCCTCAATACTTCGGTTTTTTCGAGTGTTTCGCTCTAAACAAACGATTTCACAGAGGTGTTCGTCGGCGTCTACACTGTTTTTACCACGCATGAATAAAAAAGTGTGAATTTACAGTGAGTAGTAAGGAGCTGCGGTCAATGACCGATGTAATTCTGAAATTCTTTAAATTAGAGTCAGCTGGCGGCATTTTGCTGATCGTTGCCGCCGCGTTGGCCATGATGATTGCGAACTCTCCGTTACAACCAATGTACGAGGGTACGCTACATTCCTATATTGCGGGTCTGTCTGTTGAACACTGGATCAACGATGGCCTGATGGCGATTTTCTTTTTGGTGATTGGCCTCGAGGTAAAACGTGAGCTGATCGAAGGCGCCCTGAACACGAAGGAGAAAGCAATCTTCCCGGCCATTGCTGCCTTGGGCGGCATGGTTGCACCTGCTTTAGTTTATGTGCTGTTCAATTTTTCAGATCCAGTGGCACTGGGTGGTTGGGCGATTCCGGCGGCAACAGATATTGCGTTCGCGTTGGGTATTATGGCGCTGTTGGGCAACCGGGTGCCGGTCAGCCTGAAAGTATTCCTGCTTGCGCTGGCGATTATTGATGATCTGGGTGTGATTGTGATCATCGCGCTGTTCTACAGCAGTGATCTGTCCGCGATTGCGCTGGGTGTCGCGTTTGCAGCAACGGCAGTGCTCTTCATCATGCATGCCCGCAATGTCTCGAACCTGTTCTGGTACATTCTGGTAGGCGCGATCCTGTGGGTGAGTGTGCTGAAATCCGGCGTCCACGCGACACTGGCGGGTGTTGTGCTGGGCTTTGCGATTCCGCTGCAGGGTAAAGACAAGCAAGGGAAGGATATTTCCCCGCTCAAGACACTGGAGCACGCGCTTCATCCTTATGTTGCGTATCTGATTCTGCCAGTCTTCGCATTTGCCAATGCAGGGATTTCTCTGGCTGGTGTATCTGCGGAAAGTCTGACAGCGATGCTGCCATTGGGTATTGCGCTGGGACTCTTTGTCGGTAAACCGCTGGGTATTTTCACCGCAAGCTGGCTGGCAGTGAAAACGGGTGTTGCCCGATTGCCTGAAGGCACAGGATTTGGACAGATTTTCGCGGTTTCCGTCTTGTGTGGTATCGGCTTCACGATGTCTATATTCATCTCCATGCTGGCTTTTGCCGGGGCGGACGCTGAGATGATGACTTATTCGAAACTGGGTATTTTGATCGGTTCAACGACAGCTGCAGTTGTGGGGTATGTCTTGCTTCACCGCTCCTTACCTGCAGCCAAAGCCGTGAAGGACAGTCAGACGACTTCATAATTCGTGCAGGGAGGTGTTGATGAGAATCTTGATTGGTATGACCTTGAGCCTGATGTCAGGTTTTGCAGTGGCGGCAACAGATTTCAGCCACTGCCAGGAAAAAACTCAGACTGAACTCTGTCAGGCTTATCTTGCCGGGTATCAGCAAGGACAGGCCCGGATTCAGCCCGTGGAAGGGGAGAAAGCCGGGAACAGCTTTCTGACCCGCGCTCTGGAGCAGCGGGCAGGGGAAAGGCATCGTCATTTGGCGATGGCAGAAAAAGCTGTCGAAGCGCAGACACAGTAAACACTTCCGACGGAAAAATGCACTTCATCGTGTTTTTCGTTTGAAAAAACTTTAGGATAAGCCCCAGGCCAGTTGGTCTGGGGCTTTTTGTTGGCCTGAAGCGTGTTCTCGAATGTGGAGCGCGATTGTTTTGACTTAGACGCCGGGGCCGAAAATTGTGTCGCACCTGAATTACAATCATCTCTACTATTTCTGGATGGTCTGCAAGCAAGGCTCAGTCACCAAAGCAGCAGATGCCTTATTTCTGGCACCTCAAACGGTGACAGGGCAGATTCGATCGCTGGAGGAACGGCTGAACGGTAAGCTGACCAAACGGGTCGGACGGAATATCGAACCGACTGAACTGGGGCAGCTGGTGTTTAAATATGCCGATAAGATGTTTGACCTCAGCTATGAAATGCTGGATATCGTCAATTACACCCAGCGCGAAAACCAACTGCTGGAAGTTGGCGTTGCGGATGCGCTCTCTAAGCGGCTGGTCAGTAAAATACTGATGGCCGGGATCCCGGAAGATGAGCGTATTCACTTGCGTTGCTATGAGTCGACGCATGAAATGTTGCTGGAGCAGCTGTCTCAGCACAAGCTCGATATGATTTTGTCGGACTGTCCGGTCGACTCAACGCAAAGTCCCGGACTTTTCAGCAAAAAGCTGGGAGAGTCCAGCATGAGCTTCTTTTGCTCGAATACAGATAAAGCGCTGAATTTTCCTGCCTGCCTGGAAGATTACAAACTCCTGGTGCCAGGGCGTCGCACGGCCATGGGGCGTAAGCTGCATCATTGGTTTGATCAGCAGGGTATTACCCCGAATATTCTGGGAGAATTTGATGATGCGGCGCTGATGAAAGCCTTTGGCACCTACCGGAAATCTATGTTTGTTGCTCCTTCAATTTATGCATCTGAAATTGAGCAGTCTCAACCGGTGAAAGAGGTGAAACGGGTGCGGGCGATTCGTGAAGAATACTACGTGATTTTTGCAGAACGCATGATCATGCACCCTGCCGTCAAGAAAATCTGCGAAGCAGATTTCAGAAAACTGTTCAAATGACCGCCTTTTTTAGTGATAGAAGTTAATGAAAATATCACTGAAGTCGGTGGAAAGATGGAAGCCATAACGTTACATCACAGTGCTCCTGAGGCAGTGTCTTTGCTTAAGGCCATGGCCAATGAGCGGAGGCTGTTGATTTTATGCTATTTGCTGGAAGGGGAATTGTCGGTTGGAACCATGAGTGACCGTCTGGACTTAAGCCAGTCGGCCTTATCTCAGCATCTGGCCTGGCTCAGACGAGATGGTCTGGTTGCAACCCGCAAAGAATCTCAGACGGTGTATTACCGCCTGAAGAGTCAGGAAGTTAAATCCATGATTGAACTGTTACAGCAGATGTACTGTCCGTGATGGTCTCTCGGGTAGGGTTCAATCAAGGGTCTGATTTTCAGACATAAAAAAACCGGCCTGAGCCGGTTTTTTTATTGCTGTTGAATCAATGCACTGAATTACAGAGCTTTGATTTTTGCAGCCAGGCGCGCTTTATGACGAGCTGCCTTGTTTTTGTGGATCAGGCCTTTAGTAGCCATACGATCAATCACAGGTTGCATATCAGCGAAGGCTTTAACAGCAACTTCTTTATCGCCTGCTTCAATAGCAGCAACAACTTTTTTGAAGAAAGTGCGCATCATAGAACGACGGCTAGCGTTGTGCTGACGACGTTTTTCAGAAGTGATTGCACGTTTCTTAGCAGATTTGATATTTGCCAAGGGTGTAACTCCCAAATTCTTGGTACGGTGACAATTTAAGGCCGAGGAATATGCCTCTAAAACCGAAGATTGTCAAATGATTTGTGCAAATAACAGCCGTGCCATTGAATTTGGCACTTGTGCATTAACACGGTTAATATGGCGGCAGATTCTATCAGCTTTTGGTCCTGCAAGTCACCTTTCTGGGCCATCTTTTATGAGGTTTTTTTTGTGAGTAAGCGTCTTTTGCGCTCAGGGCTGATTGTCAGCAGTATGACTTTCGTTTCCCGCGTCATGGGCTTAGTGCGGGATGTGGTGGTTGCCAACTTGATGGGGGCCGGTGCCGCCGCCGATGTTTTCTTTTTTGCCAACAAAATTCCTAACTTTTTGCGCCGTCTGTTTGCTGAAGGGGCTTTTTCACAAGCGTTCGTGCCCGTACTGACCGAGAGTCATGCAGGCGGGGATATGGATAAAACCCGGGATTTAATTGCGAAAGTGTCGGGGACGCTGGGCGGTATCGTGACGCTGGTGACCCTGATAGGCGTGTTGGGTTCCGGGGTGATTACAGCGTTGTTTGGTGCTGGCTGGTTTATTGACTGGCTGAACGACGGACCGGCAGCACCTAAGTTTGAGCTGGCCAGTTTACTGCTGAAAATTACGTTCCCCTACTTGTGGTTTATCACTTTGGTTGCCTTATCCGGTGCCATTCTGAACACGTTAGGGAAGTTTGCCGTCTCATCCTTCACTCCGGTTTTTTTGAATATCGCCATTATTCTGTGTGCTTGGTGGGTGTCACCGCATCTGGCGCAGCCGGAGATTGGCCTGGCGATTGGGGTGTTTCTGGGCGGACTGATTCAGTTTTTGTTCCAGCTCCCTTTCCTTTATAAGGCTGGAGTGCTGGTTCGTCCCCGCTGGGGATGGCGTGATCCGGGCGTGGTGAAAATCCGCACCCTGATGATCCCGGCGTTGTTTGGTGTTTCGGTCAGCCAGATTAATCTGCTGTTTGATACCTTTATTGCCAGCTTCCTGATGACAGGCTCCATCAGTTGGCTCTATTACTCGGACCGTTTGCTGGAATTTCCGCTGGGATTGTTCGGGATTGCAATTGCCACTGTCATTCTGCCGGCCTTGTCCCGAAAGCATGTGGATCAGAACCGTGAGCACTTTGCCCAGACGATGGATTGGGGCGTGCGTATGGTGCTCCTGTTAGGTGTGCCTGCTATGCTGGGGCTGATGGTGCTGGCAAAACCGATGCTGATGGTGCTCTTCATGCGGGGCGAATTTACGCCTCATGATGTCGAGCAGGCGGGCCTGTCTTTGCTGGCGTACGCATCTGGGTTGCTGAACTTCATGCTGATCAAGGTGCTGGCACCGGGTTATTATGCCCGGCAGGACACCAAAACGCCGGTTCGCTACGGAATTATCGCGATGGTGACGAACATGGTGTTTAACGCGATCTTCGCCTCCATGTTTGGTTATGTCGGACTGGCTCTGGCCACCGCATTGTCGGCTTTAGTGAATGCGGCGCTGCTTTATCGCGGGTTGCACCGGGACGGTGTTTATCAGATCACTCGGACGACGCTGGGTTTTATCTTCCGGCTGATTCTGGCAGGCGGGGCGATGATTTCGGTCCTGTTATGGTTGTCTCCGGCGATGGCGGAATGGTTGTCCCTGAGTTTTCTACAGCGGGTATACTGGCTGACCGGTTTGATTGGTGTGGGGGCGGTAACCTATTTGCTGACACTTCTGATCACCGGCGTTCGCCTGCACCATTTGAGGACGGAAGGTTAAGATGAACTGCGCTGAGACGATTGCTGTTTTGGCAAAAAAGTGCATCTTCCGGGGCGGATGGTTTTCACACGATTGCGCTCTGGTATATAATCCGTCAGTTTTTGACTTTGGTAATGATTAAGCTGCAGATGGAATTGATCCGAGGAATTCACAATATCCGGGCCGGTCATCATGGCTGTGTCCTGACGATAGGTAATTTTGATGGGGTCCATCTGGGCCATCTGGCGGTTTTGTCTCAGGTGCGGCAACAGGCCGAACGTCTGGGAGTGCCGTCAACGGTGATGACGTTTGAACCGCAGCCGATGGAGCTCTTTGCCAAAGAGAAAGCCCCGGCTCGGCTGACCCGTTTTCGCGATAAGTACCAGCAACTGGAACATGCAGGCATTGATCGCCTGCTGTGTGTGAATTTTAATGCCCGCTTCGCCAGTATGGCGCCGGAAGATTTTGTCCGTCGCTTGTTGGTCGAACAATTGGGTGTTAAGTTTCTGGTGGTTGGTGATGATTTCTGCTTCGGTAAAGGCCGTCGCGGAGATTTTGCGATGCTGGAAGCCGCCGGACGCGAGTTCGGATTTGAAGTAGTCAGCACACAAAGCTTTTGTGTTGATGCGAAGCGGGTTAGCAGTACAGCGATTCGCGAGGCACTGGCACAGGATCAACTGGCAGAGGCGGAAACCATGCTGGGCCGTCCTTACAGCGTCAGTGGCCGTGTGTCCCATGGCCGTAAACTGGGACGGACCATCGGCTTTCCAACAGCGAATGTACCGCTGAAGCGGCGCGTTTCACCGGTCTCCGGTGTCTATGCGGTTGAGGTACACGGTGTGGCAGAAAATCCACTGCCCGGTGTGGCTAATATTGGCCGCCGCCCCACAGTCAACGGGGAACGCCAGCAGCTGGAAGTCCATGTATTTGATTATCAATCTGACATCTACGGCTGTCAGATTGAGGTGGTTTTACACCACAAACTTCGAGATGAAATTAAATTCGCCTCCTTTGATGCGCTGAAAGCGCAAATCGAGCGTGATGCCCAGACAGCGCGGGTGTGGCTGTCTGAGCATCGTCAACATGTCCAACTTCGCCCAAGTAACGGAATTGAGAATCAATGAGCGACTATAAAGATACCCTGAACCTGCCTGAAACAGGGTTTCCGATGCGAGGCAACCTGGCACAACGCGAGCCTGCAATGCTGAAGCGTTGGTACGACGAGGACCTGTACGGTGCCATCCGTCAGGCCAAGAAGGGTAAAAAATCTTTCGTACTGCACGACGGCCCTCCTTATGCCAATGGTGATATTCATATTGGTCACGCACTGAACAAGATTCTCAAAGACATTATTATCAAGTCGAAATCCATGTCGGGTTTCGACGCACCTTACGTGCCTGGCTGGGACTGCCATGGTCTGCCTATCGAGCTGATGGTTGAGAAAAAAGTCGGCAAACCAGGCCAGAAAGTGACCGCTGCTGAGTTCCGTGAAAAGTGTCGTGCATACGCAGCGGGCCAGGTGGAAGGTCAAAAAGAAAGTTTTATTCGTCTGGGTGTCCTGGGTGAGTGGGACAAGCCATACCGCACTATGGATTTTGCGACAGAAGCCAATATCATTCGTGCGCTGGGCAAAATTGCAGACAACGGCCACCTGCTGAAAGGCTTCAAACCCGTACACTGGTGTACCGACTGTGGTTCAGCGTTGGCTGAAGCAGAAGTTGAATACAAAGATAAAGTGTCGCCGTCCATTGACGTGAAATTCAAAGCCGTGGATGAAGCCGCTGTCGTCAGCAAGTTTAAACTGGCTGGCGATCATCAGGGTCAGGGCGATGTGTCCATCGTGATCTGGACGACCACGCCATGGACCATGCCAGCGAACCGCGCAGTGGCCGTACGTGATGATCTGGAATATGTTCTGATTCAGGTTGAAGGTGAGCAGCCTCAGCGTCTGATTGTTGCTGCTGAGCTGGCGAAAGACGTGATGGATCGTGCCGGTATCGAGCATTTCCACAATCTGGGTTTTGCCAAAGGTGCCGATCTGGAACTGATGCGTTTTAATCATCCGTTCTACAGCTTCGATGTCCCTGTCATTCTGGGTGACCATGTGACCACAGAATCCGGTACCGGTTGTGTTCACACCGCACCGGGCCACGGTCAGGAAGACTTTGCCGTCGGTCAGAAATACGGCCTGGAAGTCGCCAACCCGGTTGGCAGTAATGGTGTTTACCTGCCGGATACTGAAATGTTTGCCGGGCAGCATGTGTTTAAAGCCAACGATGCCATCGTGGAAACGCTGAAAGCGCACGGTGCGCTGCTTCATCATCATGCTTATGAGCACAGCTATCCGCATTGCTGGCGCCATAAAACGCCAATCATTTTCCGTGCGACACCACAGTGGTTTGTCTCCATGGATCAGAATGGTCTGCGCGCGAAAGCACTGGAAGAAATTAAAGGCGTGCAGTGGATGCCTGAGTGGGGTCAGAGCCGCATTGAGGGCATGGTCGAAGGCCGTCCGGAATGGTGTATCTCCCGCCAGCGGACTTGGGGTGTGCCAATCGCACTGTTCGTTCATAAAGAAACGCAAGAGCTGCATCCGGACACACTGGCGCTGATTGAAAAAGTTGCCAAGCTGGTTGAAGAAAAAGGCATTCAGGCTTGGTGGGATCTGAATCCTGTCGATCTGATGGGTGAAGCCGACGCAGCACAGTATGAAAAAGTGCTGGATACGCTGGATGTCTGGTTTGACTCTGGTGTCACGCATTACGCAGTGGTCGACAGCCGTGAAGAATTCAATGGCCATGCTGCTGATTTGTACCTGGAAGGTTCTGACCAGCACCGCGGCTGGTTCCAGTCTTCTCTGATTTCGTCCGTCGCGATGAAAGACAAGGCACCGTATCGTCAGGTGCTGACGCACGGCTTTGTGGTCGATGGCCAGGGCCGCAAGATGTCCAAGTCGATCGGTAACGTGGTTGCGCCGAAAGATGTCACCAATAAGCTGGGTGCAGATATTCTGCGTCTGTGGGTGGCTTCCACCGACTACACCGGTGAAGTTGCAGTGTCTGACGAAATCCTGAAGCGCAGCGCCGATGCCTACCGCCGTATCCGGAACACCGCACGTTTCCTGCTGGCGAACCTGAGTGGTTTCAACCCGGCAACGGACTGCGTTCCGGCCGAAGAGATGGTGGCACTGGATCGCTGGGCTGTGGCCCGTGCGAAAGCCGCGCAGGACGAAATCATTAAAGCTTATGATGAATACAACCTGCACGCAGTCACACAGCGCCTGATGCACTTTTGTTCAATCGAGATGGGTTCTTTCTATCTGGATGTGATCAAAGACCGTCAGTACACTGCAAAACGCGGTGGCCATGCGCAGCGCAGCTGTCAGACGGCACTCTTCTACATCGTCGAGGCACTGGTACGCTGGATGGCACCGATCATGTCGTTTACGGCAGATGAAATCTGGAACGAAATGCCGGGTGAGCGTGATACCTTCGTCTTTACTGGCGAATGGTACGAAGGCCTGTTCGGACTGGCTGACGACGAAGCGTTCAGCAACGAATTCTGGACTGAAGTACAGTCAGTTCGTGGTGCAGTGAACAAACTGCTGGAAGAAGCGCGGAATGAAAAACGCATTGGTGGTGCCCTGCAGGCAGAAGTGACTCTGTTTGCTGAGCCTGCACTGGCGGAGAAACTGAACCGTCTGGAAGACGAACTGCGCTTTGTGCTGCTGACCTCAAAAGCGAAAGTCGCACTGGCAGAGCGCCGTCCTGCCGATGCGAAAGCGACTGAAGTTGCGGGCTTGTCTGTACAGGTGACCCCATCAGAAGCCGAGAAATGTGACCGTTGTTGGCACCATGTGGCCGATGTAGGCACCATCGCAGGCCATGAGAAAATCTGTGGCCGCTGTGTGACCAACATTGATGGTCAGGGCGAAGAGCGTAAGTTTGCCTGATGAGTAGCTTACCGACACTGAAGCAATCCGGAATTCGCTGGCTGTGGCTGGCGGTTCTGGTCTTTGCGATCGATATTGGCAGTAAGCTGCTGGTGATGGACACCATGGGTTACGGCTGGCCGAATCGCATTGAGGTCCTGCCATTTTTTAACCTGCTGTATGTGCATAACTACGGTGCTGCGTTTAGTTTTCTCAGTGATGCCAGCGGCTGGCAGCGTTGGCTGTTTACGGCCATTGCAGTGGGCGTGACTGCGCTCCTGCTGGTTTGGATGCGCCGCACTCCGGCGACCAACCGGATTGCCAATCCGGCGTATGCGCTGATTATTGGTGGTGCGCTGGGCAACCTGTTTGATCGCCTCTATCATGGTTACGTGGTGGATTTCCTCGATTTCTACATCGGGAAGCATCACTGGCCAGCATTCAATATTGCTGATTCGGCGATTTGTATTGGTGCGGGCATGATCATTTTAGAAGGCTTTCTGGCAGGCAAAACGAAGACCAAAGAAAGCAATTAAGCTGGCACTCAGCTCACGAAGCAGGCGCTGCCCGTTGCGACGGGCGGCGCTTTATTGTAAAAACGGTACAACATGAACGTGAGGGTCGAACACTCACGTTGCTCTCAGCAATTCAGGATGTACAGATGTCGGTAATTACAGAAAACAGTGAAGTTTTAATGCACTTTTCCATCAAGCTGGAAGACGGCTCCGTTGCAGAGTCGACGCAGGCGATGGGAAAACCTGCCAAATTCCGGATGGGAGACGGCAGTCTGACCGACAATTTTGAACGTTGCCTGCTCGGTCTGGCCGAAGGGGCGAAGAGTCAGTTTGTTCTGGAGCCGGAAGATGCTTTTGGTCAACCAAACCCAGACAATATTCACTATGTTGATTTGGCGCGTTTTAGCGCGGATGCACCTGCGGAAGTTGGCACCATTATTGCCTTCAGTGGCCCGGACGGTCAGGATATTCCGGGTGTGATCACCGCCGTGCTTGGCGATTCCGTCACGGTTGATTTCAATCATCCGCTGGCTGGCCAGCGCGTAACCTTTGATGTTGAAGTCGTTGGCATCGAAGGCTGAACCCATTGCTGATCTGGCGCACGCGCAGACAGTAAGGATTGAAATGAAAGAGTCCTCAGATATGAAAATCTTACTTGCTAACCCTCGTGGCTTTTGTGCTGGTGTTGATCGGGCGATCAGCATCGTTGAGCGTGCGCTGGAAATGTACCAGCCGCCAATTTACGTCCGGCATGAGGTGGTCCACAATCGGTTTGTCGTGGAAGGACTGAAAAAACGCGGCGCGGTATTCGTCGAAGAACTGAGTGAAGTGCCGGACGATAACATCGTGATTTTCTCTGCACATGGTGTCTCTCAGGCCGTTCGTAACGAAGCCAAGGCGCGTAAACTCACCGTGTTTGATGCAACTTGTCCGCTGGTCACCAAAGTACATATGGAAGTTGCCCGCGCCAGTCGCCGGGATATGGAAGTGGTGCTGATCGGACATGCCGGTCACCCGGAAGTTGAAGGCACCATGGGTCAGTATGCCAGTGAGTCCGGCGGGATGTATCTGGTTGAAAAACCAGATGACGTCAATGTGCTGTCTGGCGTTGTGAAAGATCCGGGCAACCTGCACTATGTCAGCCAGACAACGCTGTCGGTAGATGAAACGGCGGATGTGATTGATCGGTTACGCGAAGTGTTCCCGGCCATTCAGGGTCCGCGTAAAGATGACATTTGCTATGCGACCCAGAACCGGCAGGATGCAGTGCGCGAAATGGCTGCCAGTGTGGATGTGATGATTGTGGTGGGTTCCAAAAACTCATCGAACTCAAACCGCCTGCGTGAACTGGCAGAAAAGCTGGGAACACCAAGCTACCTGACAGATTGTGCTGAAGATGTCGATGCCAATTGGTTCACGGGAATGCAAAGCGTCGGGGTGACTGCCGGAGCATCTGCGCCAGAAGCCCTGGTAAACCAGATCATTGCACGTATTCAGTCGTTTGTTGGCGGTGAAGTTGAAGAGCTGAGTGGCCGTGAAGAGAACATGTTCTTTGAAGTCCCGCGCGAGCTTCAGGTGAAAAACGTCGGCTAAGCGTCGATGAAACGGATGAATTCAGGAACCCCGGCTTTGCCGGGGTTTTTTTTCGCCGGGAGACAGGCTAGATTAGTGGGCTGCTGAGAATTTTAAGGAGAAACAGCTATGGTCAGAATCGCGGTTGCCGGAGCGGCAGGGCGAATGGGACGTCAGTTACTCAAGGCGGCAGCTCAGTCTGAGTATGCTCAGGTCGGTGCTGCAACAGAACGTCCGCAAAGCAGCCTGATCGGAGTCGATGCAGGGGAGCTGGCAGGCATTGGGAAACTGGACGTTGCTGTGGTCGATGATTTAGAAAAGGCGATCCATGATTTTGATGTCCTGATTGATTTCACGGCACCGGTGGCGACCCTGGCGAATATCGCGCTGTGCCGCAAGCACAACAAGATGATTGTGATTGGCACAACAGGCTTCAGTGAAGAAGAAAAAGCGCAGATTGACGAAGCGGCTGGTGAGATTGCGGTGGTGATGGCGCCAAACTACAGCGTGGGTGTCAACCTGACCTTCAAACTGCTGGAAAAAGCCGCCAAAGTGATGGGCGAATACTGCGATATTGAGATCATCGAAGCGCACCACAGACATAAAGTCGATGCGCCATCCGGCACAGCCCTTGGGATGGGCGAGGCGATTGCGGGTGCGATGGGCAATAAGCTGAGTGACGTGGCTGTGTACGCCCGTGAAGGCATTACCGGTGAACGCAGTCGGAACGAGATCGGATTTGCAACGATCCGGGCCGGCGATATCGTGGGTGAACATACGGCGATGTTCGCAGACATTGGCGAGCGGGTGGAAATCACGCACAAAGCGACCGATCGGATGACCTTCGCGAATGGGGCTGTACGCGCTGCAGTCTGGTTGGAACAGCAACCGGCTGGCTTCTATACCATGCAGGATGTCCTTGGTTTGAATGACCTGTAATGATTTCAACGGCCAGATCAATGGCCGTTTTTTTCATCTGTACGTGATAAAAAATGCCCCGCTTCGACCTCCGTTTTGCATAATTTCTCAAAATGGCCGGGATTGAATTCTCCTTGTGATGGCGCTTGCGCTTGCACAACTTAGGTTGTTATTTTTTGGTTTTGGTGGGCGTAAACTGAAAATTGCTATCAAAAACCATACTTATCTTGGGTTTTTTTGACTTTTTTTGTGTTGTTTTCTTTTTGGGGGCTTTGGTGATTGTACCGCAAACGGTTGCCTGAACATGCAGCCAAAAACACGGTAGAAACGGGCAGGAAAAGATGTTCTTTCACAGGTTTGGCGTCAAAGGCGACCTCTGATTGAGATATTTAAAATTAAATTTCACCCTGTTGTTGACACCTTGGACGTGGATCTCTAGAATGCGCGCAATTTGTCAAAAATCGGCTTGACTCGGTTGATGACTTTCTATGGAATGGGTGAGTGCAATTTTATCCGTTTTATTTGCGTTTTTATGAAGATTGGAGGTTGTCTTGAGCAAATCGGCGCTGTTAGTCCTTGAGGACGGGACTGTATTCCACGGCGTATCCATCGGTGCAGATGGTTCGGCCGTTGGTGAAGTTGTTTTCAATACCTCGATGACGGGGTATCAGGAAATTCTCACTGACCCCTCTTACTCTCAACAGATTGTGACCCTTACTTATCCCCACATTGGCAACACCGGAACCAATTCCGAAGACGAAGAATCTACTTCAATCCATGCGCAAGGCCTGGTAATTCGCGACCTCCCTCTGATTGCTTCCAATTTCCGCTCCCAACAGACCCTGTCTGATTATCTGAAATCCCAGAATATTGTCGGCATTGCTGATATTGATACCCGTAAACTGACCCGTTTGCTGCGTGAGAAAGGCGCTCAGAACGGTTGCATCATGGCGGGAGATAATCTGGACCCTGCACTGGCGCTGGAAAAAGCAAAAGCGTTTCCTGGCCTGAAAGGTATGGATCTGGCGAAAGAGGTAACGACCAAAGAAAACTACAGCTGGACACAAGGTTCCTGGACGCTGGAAAACGGCTTGCCGGAAGCACAGGACGCGAGCGACCTGCCTTACCATGTTGTGGCGTATGATTTCGGTGCCAAGCGCAATATTCTGCGCATGCTGGTTGACCGCGGCTGCCGCCTGACCGTTGTGCCGGCTGAAACGTCAGCCGAGGACGTGCTGGCCATGAATCCGGACGGTATTTTCCTGTCGAACGGACCAGGCGACCCGGAACCATGTACTTATGCGATTGAAGCCACTCAAACCTTCCTGGACAAAGGACTGCCAATCTTTGGCATCTGCCTGGGCCACCAGATTCTGGCGCTGGCCAGCGGTGCCAAGACGGTGAAAATGAAGTTCGGCCACCACGGTGCGAACCACCCGGTGAAAGATCTGGACCGCAATGTTGTGATGATCACCAGCCAGAACCACGGCTTTGCTGCCGACGAAGAGACGCTGCCAGAGAACCTGCGCGCCACGCATAAATCTCTGTTTGATGGTTCCCTGCAGGGAATTCACCGTACCGACAAGCCAGCGTTCAGCTTCCAGGGTCACCCGGAAGCCAGCCCGGGCCCGCACGATGCGGCACCACTTTTTGACCACTTTATCGAACTGATTAAACAGCACAGCGCCTAAGCCGGAGTAGTAAAACGATGCCAAAACGTACTGACATACAAAGTGTTCTGATTCTGGGTGCCGGTCCGATTGTGATTGGCCAGGCGTGTGAATTTGACTATTCAGGCGCACAAGCCTGTAAAGCGCTGCGTGAAGAAGGTTATCGCGTCATCCTGGTGAACTCGAATCCCGCGACGATCATGACCGACCCTGAAATGGCGGATGCGACTTATATTGAGCCGATCCACTGGGAAGTGGTTCGTAAAATCATCGAAAAAGAGCGTCCGGACGCGATCCTGCCAACCATGGGCGGCCAGACGGCACTGAACTGTGCCCTGGCGCTGGAAAAGCATGGTGTGCTGGAAGAATTCGGCGTCGAGATGATTGGTGCGACTGCAGACGCGATTGATAAAGCCGAAGACCGTTCACGCTTCGACAAAGCGATGAAGTCAATTGGTCTGGCGTGTCCGCGCGCAGATACTGCGAAGAACATGGAAGAAGCCTACAAAGTCCTCGCTATGGTCGGCTTCCCTTGTATTATCCGTCCGTCCTTCACCATGGGTGGGACCGGTGGCGGTATCGCGTACAACAAAGAAGAATTCGAAGAAATCTGCCGTCGTGGTCTGGATCTTTCTCCAACCAATGAGCTGCTGATTGATGAATCTCTGATTGGCTGGAAAGAGTACGAGATGGAAGTGGTCCGTGACAAAGCGGACAACTGTATCATCGTTTGTGCGATTGAAAACTTTGACCCGATGGGCATTCACACCGGTGACTCCATCACGGTTGCACCTGCTCAGACACTGACAGACAAAGAATATCAGCTGATGCGGAATGCTTCTCTGGCCGTTCTGCGTGAAATCGGTGTAGAAACCGGTGGCTCCAACGTTCAGTTCGGGATTAACCCGAAAGATGGCCGGATGGTCATCATCGAGATGAACCCGCGTGTTTCACGTTCTTCTGCACTGGCGTCGAAAGCAACAGGCTTCCCGATTGCAAAAGTGGCAGCAAAACTGGCCGTTGGCTTCACGCTTGATGAGCTGATGAACGACATCACCGGTGGTGCAACGCCTGCGTCGTTCGAACCAACCATCGACTACGTTGTCACCAAGATTCCACGCTTTAACTTCGAAAAATTCGCGGGTGCAAACGACCGCCTGACGACTCAGATGAAGTCTGTCGGTGAGGTGATGGCGATAGGCCGGAACCAGCAGGAATCGCTGCAAAAAGCACTGCGTGGTCTGGAAGTGGGGGCCAATGGCTTCGACGAGATGGTTGATCTGGATGATCCGGAAGCATTGACCAAGATCCGCCATGAGTTGAAAGAAGCGGGTGCTGAGCGTATCTGGTATATCGCGGATGCCTTCCGTGCCGGTCTGTCTGTGGATGGCGTGTTTAACCTGACCAACATCGACCGCTGGTTCCTGGTTCAGATTGAAGAACTGGTACAGATGGAAGCCAAGGTGAAAGAAGGCGGCTTTGCCGGTCTGACAGGCGACTTCCTGCGTCAGCTGAAGCGTAAAGGCTTCTCGGATGCGCGCCTGGCGAAACTGCTGGGTGTTGCGGAACTGGAAATCCGCAAAGAGCGTGACCGTCACGACATCCACCCGGTTTACAAGCGTGTGGATACCTGTGCGGCTGAATTCTCATCAGATACCGCTTACATGTACTCGTCTTATGATGAAGAGTGTGAAGCGAACCCGACTGACCGTGACAAGATCATGGTGCTGGGCGGTGGTCCAAACCGTATCGGTCAGGGCATTGAATTCGATTACTGCTGCGTTCACGCCTCATTGGCACTGCGCGAAGACGGTTACGAAACCATCATGGTGAACTGTAACCCAGAAACTGTCTCGACTGATTACGATACCTCGGACCGTCTGTATTTTGAGCCGGTGACGCTGGAAGATGTGCTGTCGATTGTTCGTGTTGAGAAGCCGAAAGGTGTGATTGTTCAGTACGGTGGTCAAACCCCGCTGAAACTGGCACGTGCACTGGAAGCGGCCGGTGTGCCGATTATCGGCACCAGCCCGGATGCGATTGACCGTGCTGAAGACCGCGAACGTTTCCAGCAAGCGGTTGATCGTCTGGGTCTGAAGCAACCGGAAAATGCGACCGTGACGGCGATGGAGCAGGCGATTGAGAAATCAAAAGAGATTGGTTTCCCGCTGGTGGTTCGCCCGTCTTATGTTCTGGGTGGTCGTGCGATGGAAATCGTCTACGACGAAACCGATCTGCGCCGCTACTTCAACGAAGCCGTCAGTGTGTCCAACGAATCTCCGGTTCTGCTGGACCGTTTCCTGGATGATGCGACTGAAGTGGATGTGGATGCGATTTGTGATGGTGAGCGCGTTGTGATCGGCGGCATCATGGAGCACATCGAGCAAGCGGGTGTTCACTCGGGTGACTCGGCCTGTTCGCTGCCTGCATACACCCTGAGCCAGGAAATTCAGGATGAAATGCGCCGTCAGGTTGAAAAGCTGGCCTTTGAGCTGGGTGTTCGCGGCCTGATGAATACGCAGTTTGCTGTGAAAGATAACGAAGTTTATCTGATTGAAGTGAACCCGCGTGCAGCCCGGACCGTACCTTTCGTCTCGAAAGCCACCGGTGCGCCGCTGGCGAAAATTGCAGCCCGTGTGATGGCTGGTCAGTCGCTGGAACAACAAGGTTTCACCAAAGAAATCATTCCACCGTATTACTCGGTGAAAGAAGTGGTGCTGCCATTCAACAAGTTCCCGGGTGTGGACCCAATCCTTGGCCCTGAAATGCGCTCAACGGGTGAAGTGATGGGTGTGGGCGAGACTTTTGCAGAAGCATTTGCCAAAGCCGAGCTGGGTTGTGGCAAAGAACACAGCCGCGACCAGAAAGGCCGCGCGCTACTGTCTGTGCGTAACAACGACAAACGCCGAGTGGTGGATCTGGCAGCGAAGCTGGTGAAACTGGGTTATGAGCTGGATGCAACTCACGGTACTGCAGTGATTCTGGGTGAAGCGGGCATCAATCCGCGTTTGGTGAATAAGGTGCATGAAGGCCGTCCTCACATTCTTGACCGCATCAAGAACAATGAGTACAGCTACATCATCAACACGGCAGAAGGTCGTCAGGCGATTGAAGACTCCAAAGTCCTGCGTCGTGGTGCACTGGCCGAGAAAGTGAACTACACCACAACGCTGAATGCTGCCTTTGCAACCTGTATGGCACTGACTGCGGATGACCGCAATACAGTCACTTCCGTTCAGGAACTGCATGCCCGAATCAAATAAGTTTGATTCACACTCAGTGAAATAACACTGAAATCCTGCAGGCCCCGGCAAATTGTCGGGGCCTGTTTTTTTTGTCTCTGATCTTTGCGTGCTGCATGATCGTGATAAAACTCATCACTTGAATTTTGCATCATTCCACATGGCAATTGAGAGCAGGATTGTACTTTTCAGTCTCATTTCTCCCTTTTTTTGTATCTGAATCAATCTGACCTAGTTTTGAACTCAGCAAGCTTTTTTCACGGCTCACTGAGTCAAATACTCACGCTTGAAGCGTGGTGTACTGCGGCTTTGCGGATGAAAAGCCGAGACACAGACAAAAATAAGGAATGGTTATGTCAGACGTCAGTTTATTAGAGGATGCGTTCCACGGCCTGCTCCCGTTTGAGCAGGATGAAATTGCGCAGGCTTATCAAGCTTATCTCAAATCTGGGTTGCCTGAATCCAATACGGAATCCAAACACATTCTGATTCTCGGTTGCGGGATTGCCGGTATGGTCTCGGCGGCTTTATTAAGAAAAGCCGGGCATCGGGTCACCATTGTTGAAGGGAATACTCGGGTCGGGGGCGGATCCGGACATTTCGAAATACCCCGCAAAAGCGATATTTTGAAGATGACCATTTATCGGCTGAAGCTGGCGCAATGCGAATTCCGGATCAACACAAACTGGTGCAGTATCTGATTGATTCGACCGGTGTTCAGAAACAACTCTTCCTGAATAAAAGTATTTCGAGAAAAGACGCGCTTTCCGGAAAGATCCAGCAGCCGGACCGTGATGCGCAGGGTAATGTTGATCTTTCGAACCTGGCAGCGACCGGGAATAACCTCGTTCATGTGAACCGACGCCATGTCTTGCGGAAAAATTACGAGCTGGAAGGGTCAGATGTTAATGAATTGCTGAACTATGACCTGAACGAGAACGAGAAATTTTCCACTGCATCTGAATTACTGGAAAAAGCGATTGGCGATCTGGTGAATCAGGTTCATGCGGATCCGAAAACAGCCTGGCCTCAGATCATTGAAAAATACGGTGAGTATTCCATGCGCCGCTTCCTGAAAGAGGCCATCGTTGAACTCAGTGGAAAGGAGCATTTATCGGAAAATGCACTCGAGATGATCGGCGTGATCGAGAATCTTGAATCCCGTATGTCTTACTCCTTTATTCAGAGCTTTATTGAGCTCGCCATCATACGGCCGGACACTGCTTTCTGGTTGATTCAGGGCGGCACAGATAAATTCACGCAAGCCTATTATGAGCAGGAAAATCTTGATGATGTGACTTACCTGAATCAGACCGTCAACGCGCTGTATTTGTGCGAAGAAACCGGCAAAGTCAAAATTAAAACGGAAGTGTCCCACGATATTGCTGATCGGCTGGAGCAGGACCAGGCCGTTGCCAAGCTGCTGTCGGAACGCAGCTGGGACGAAGCGATTGTGACGATTCCGTTTTCGAGTTTCCGGATGGTGCAGGTGTGGCCGGAAATCAGTCAGGAAAAACGCAAAGCCGTGCGTGAACTGCATTACGATGCTGCGACCAAAGTGCTGCTGGAGTTCCGGGAGCGTTTCTGGGAAACCCGCAATGAGATTTACGGCGGTGGTTCGGTCACCGATCTGCCGAACCGATTTATGTACTACCCGAGTGAGCGCATGGGTTCCAGTAAAGGCGGTGTGATGCTGGCGAGCTATTCCTGGGCAGATGATGCCCGTAAATGGGATTCGATGTCGGACTATGATCGCTATTGCTATGCGCTCAACAATGTCGCCATTGTACATGCCGACCATGATCCTGGCGCGGATGACGCCGTCAGGGAAGCTGCGCAACAGAAAATCCGGGATTTGTGCGTGTTTGATCCGAAGAAGTACAAGGACAATCAGGACAACATCGTTGGCGCAGCAACGGTCAGTTGGATGAACGATCCTTATGCTTTCGGCGAGGCGGCGATTTTCTATCCGGGGCAGCTCCATTTACTGCACAAAGCCATCATTCAGTCGGAGTGGCCGCACCCGGAAACCGGCAAAGCCCGGCTCCACTTCGCCGGTGAACATGCATCCCTGAAGCACGCCTGGATTGAAGGGGCCGTGGAGTCGGCGGTCAATGCGGCACTGCTGGCAAACGAAAATGAGTTGCCCACGCTGAAACGCGGATAAGGAGGCGGCATGGATCGATTGCCTTATCTCAATCATCCGGACGGACTTTCGGGGGAAGCGCTGGCAGCTTATGAACACATCTCGGCCAGCAGAGGGCATGTCTCCGGCGTATTTGCCTTACTGCTCAATTCACCGAAAGCCGCGGACCTGGTGGCTGATCTGGGTGGGTTTATCCGGTTCGATTCCTGTCTGAATCCGGCCGTGAAAGAGCTGGTGATCCTCACGGCACTCAGTGAAAACGCGTGTCAGTTTGAGTGGGGCTATCATGTTGGTTTTGCGCAAAAGGCGGGTGTGTCCCCTCAGGTGATCGAGGTAATTGGCCAGCGCTTGTCACTGGACGGGCAGTCAGAGGTCAGTGAACGTGAGCGGGAATTGGTGGCTTATGTGCGTCTGCTGCTGGTGCACAAACGGGTGGATGATTCGTTATTTCGTAAACTTCAGGCGCAGTACACGGTGCAGGAAATCACTGAAATCACGCTGACGGCGGGCTACTACGCCATGGTCGCCACGCTGCTGAATGCTGGTCAGATCCCGGCAGCATCCGGAAATCCGGCCTTACCCGAACCGGGTGCATATCGCACCACATCGTTATAAATACAAAGCAAAAGCCGGTGCATACAGCACCGGCTTATTTTTTATCTATCACTGAGTGGACGCTGTCCGGTGGTCTCAGATGCATAGGGAGATGAGCAATGCCTGTGAATTTAAATCAAACCAATATTGGCTTAGACGACCCAAACTTTCAGACCGTTTTTGCTAACTTACAGGGCAACATTCTGAAAGGTCACGGCCGCGATGCCGCCCGGCATATTTTTTTCAGTCTGGGTTCGGATGAAGCCGCAAACCGGCGCTGGATTCGGCAACTGGCTGAAACAGTGACCTCCATGTCGGAACAGGATCGCCAGCATCAGGCCTTTAAACAGCAGGGCAAAGCCGATCATCTGTTTGTCAATCTGATGCTCAGTGCGACGGGATACCGCCACCTTGGGGTGGCACAGACACAATGGCCGGATGATCCGGCATTTCTGGCCGGGATGAAAGACTTAACACAGCGCTACGATACCGCGCCACGGGGGGATCACAAACCCACAGCAAATCCGCTGAATGATGACTTATCACAGTGGGAAGCATCGTTCACACAATCGATTGATGGCATGGTGATTTTCGCGCTCAGCGGCGATCCGGCAACGGTCGATCAATCGCTGGATCAACAGGTTCAGGCCCTGAAGCAATCACTGGATGGCATCGGGCAGATTGTCGTGGTGCAGCGTGGTCACGTGATGCGCAATGACAAGCAGCAGGTGATTGAACACTTTGGCTTTGTGGATGGGGTCAGTAATCCGAAGTTTCTCTTCTCGGAACTGAATGAGGAATATCGTAACGGCGGTTACAGCCAGAATGATCCGAGCGCGCCGCTCAGTCTGGTGATGGTGCCGGATCCCGGGGGCGATAAGTCGAGTTTTGGCACCTATGTGGTGTACCGGAAGTTGCAGCAAAACATCAAGGGGTTCTGGCAACGCGCGGATTTGCTGGCCAATACCCTGTCTGAAAAAACGGATCAGAAAGTTTCGCCGGAATTTGCTGGTGCCCTGTGTGTCGGACGGTTCAAAGATGGCACCCCTATCAGTGAACAGGCCGGGGATGGCTGGACCAATCTGTTCAATAACTTCAACTTTGATCAGGATGCCGATGGCTTGCGGTGCCCGTTTCATGCCCATGTCCGGAAGACCAATCCACGGGGCGATACGGTTCGTCAGTTTAATTCACCGCCCACGATCGAACGCAGTCGCCGGATTGTCCGTCGCGGGATCAGTTTTGGTGATGCGGAACTCAACCCTGCCACGGAATGGACGGATGCCGGGCTGCTGTTTCTGAGTTTTCAGGCCAGCATTGTCGATCAGTTTATCTTCATGCAGCACACCTGGTGTAATAACGAAAACTTCCTGCGCGGAGATGTCGGGTTAGATCCTTTAGTGGGTCAGCTTCCATCCGGACAAACACCAGCGTCGCAGACCTGGTCCACGGGCTGGGGAAGCCCGACGGCAGACAAAGTAAGCTTCAGCTTTTCCGGATTTGTGCGTACGAAAGGTGGCGAGTACTTCTTTATGCCGAGTCTTCATTTCCTGAAAAACTTACCGGCATGACAGGAGGTCCAATGCAAGACGATCCGACAACAATGCCCGTTGCACGTTATGTTCTGAAAGCCATTCAGGCCAATGGCGTTGACCATGTATTTATGGTCCCTGGCGGGGTGGTGGACCCGTTTCTCAATCAGTTTGGAACGGGGGGTGAGGATGTGAAAGCCATCGTGGCGGCCAGTGAAACCGGTGCAGCTTACATGGCGGATGGCTATGCCAGAGCCAGCGGTCGGTTTGGTGTCTGTATGGGCATCGGCGGCCCCGGCATGGCCAATATGATCGGGCCGCTGGCAACGGCTTATACCGATGAATCCCCGGTGCTGGCGCTGGCTGGGGAAATTCCGACCGCATGGAATGGCCGGGGTGGGTTTCAGGATGCCAGTGAAGCCGGGCTGAATGATATCAGCATGCTGAGTCCGGTCACGGAAATGGCGATGAAAGCCCCGGAAGCGGACATGGTGCCGCATTTGCTGGACCGGGCATTTCGCACCATGCTGGGACAGTCGCTCAGGCCGGTCAGCCTGAGTTTTCCCAAGGAAATTCAGACGCAGACACTGAACGGTCAGCAACATCCTGTCCCGGTATTGCATGATGCAGCACGCACCCCTCGCGCTTTTGACCTGAGCGGCGCTGAGCAATTGTGTCAGGGGTTGATTCAGGCCAGCGAACGGGGCAAAGCGAATGTGTCGATCCTGGTCGGCAGCGGGGCTATTCGTTCCGAAGCCACGCAAGCGCTGATTACTTTCGCGGAAACTTATCAAATCCCGGTGGCAACAACCCTCAAAGCCAAAGGCGTCTTTCCGGAAACTCACCCGCTCTCTCTGGGGGTTTTTGGGTATTCAGGCACGCAGCACGCGACGCTGGCCTTGCTGCACCAGCATGCGTCAGTGTCTGGTCAATCTGAGATTGCAGACAATCAGCTGTTGCTTGTGTTTGGTTCGAGCCTGAATCAGCGGGATACCATGCGCTGGGATCGGGCTTTAACACCGGAAGCTGGCATTTATCAGGTGGATCTGGACATCGGGGTTTTCGACAAAAACTTCCCGGTTGAGGTCCCGATTCAGGGCGATGTGAGTGCGGTGCTGGACTGGCTGCTGAAGCCGGAGCAAGCAGAGCGGTTACAGCCGCTGCAGGCGATGAATGCACAGCGTCAGGCATGGCTTTGCACGATACAGGAAACCCCAAGATTCTATGAGCCGGAGGACCTGAGAAGCCAAGCGGTGCCGATGAACCCGGCACGGGTCATTGCTGAACTGCAGCGTATCGCGCCGAAAGACACCGTGATGATTGGAGATTCCGGTGCGCACCGGGCGTTTGCCGGACACTATTGGCAATGTGAGGGGCCAAGGCAATATCTGACGGCCACAGCACTGGCGCCGATGGGTTGGGCGATCCCGGCTGGTGTGGGGGCCAAAGTGGCCAATCCGGATCATCCCTGTGTGGTGATTACCGGGGACGGTTGCATGCTGATGAACGGGATTGAGATTCAGACGGCAGCGCGACATCAGTTACCGTTGGTGGTGCTGGTGATCAATAACAGCGCGCTGGGGAATGTCTACCTTCGTGCTGCAACCGACAATGCCAAAGCGCTCACAACGCTGGCCACACATGACTGGGCGGCATTTTCCCGCGCATTGGGCGGGGAAGGTATCGTGGTTGAGCATCCGGAGGATCTGGCAAAAGCTTTTGATCTTGCTTTTACCGCCAAAGGCCCCTTTGTGATTGATGCTCGTTGTGACCCGAACATTCAAACACCGGTGAATCCATGGCGTCAGGAACTGGCGCATCCCAACTGGTCGGAATCCTGATTTTTCAGAAAAGGAGTGAAATGGATGGCAAAATTACCTTTGATTGAGCGCGCTGATCTGGATGCTCAGGGACAGGCAATTTACGACACCTTGCTGGGACCGCGAGATGGACTGTCCGGGATGTACCGGACCTTAATGAACCATCCGGTACTGGCACAGCATATTGGCCAGCTCGGCACCTATGTCCGGCATGAAAGTGAACTGGCGGGCGATCTGCGTGAGCTGGGCATTCTTGCGACAGCCCGCTGTATTGGTGCCCCTTTTGTCTGGGAGAAGCATATTGCTCCGGCGGAGCGTGCCGGATTACCGCAACAGGTGATTCAGCAGGTTTTGTCCGGAGATTTAGCCAGCGCAACGATGAAACCTCTTTACCTGAATACCTGGCAGGTGGCTCAGGATGTGGCGTATCAGCGCGGGATTGCTGAGACGACGCAACAGGCATTGATTGATGAAATCGGGGTGCAGGGGTTACTGGATCTGGTGATGGCTTGTGGGATGTACCGCATGATTTCAACAGTGATATTTTCATTTGATGTGCCGTTGCCGGAAGCCGGTGAAGCGCCGTTCTGATCTGCAGTCTTATATGGTTCCCGGCCCTCAGAATGTCTGAGGGCCGGGGATCAATGCTGAAGCATCAGTAGGCATTGTAGAGGTCGGTATACAGGATGCGTTCGAAACGGGTAATGTCCGGATCTGTCGGTGGCGCATCCGCTGGCTTCTCGGGTGGCAGATAGTTGGTGACAAACTGAACGACCAGCAGCGATTGACCGGATTTTGCAGTCATCACGCCAGCGAGATTGAAAGTGCCGTACAAAGAACCGGATTTCGCGGCCAGATGCTGTTTCACGGGTGCCTGACGCACGCTTTGACGATATTTGAGCGTACCGGTTTCACCTGCGATCGGAAAATCAGCCAGTAAACCCAGTTGCTTATGGTGCTGATAAATGTAAGTGATTACTTTCATCATGTCCGTTGCCATAATCCGGTTATCCCGCGACAAACCTGAACCATCGGCCAGAACAGCCAGACTGAGGTCGATCCCTGTGTGCGCCTGAATGATGGCCTTGATGGCGGCTGTCCCGTTGCGGAAACTGCCCGGCTGATCGTAGTAACGCTGTCCCAGAGTTTTTGCCAGATTATCAGCGATCAGATTATCTGAGTCTTCCAGCATTACTTTCAGTAACACGGGCAGCTTGTCTGAATGATGTGAGACCAGCATCTTGCCCTGTTTCCGGTCGTTTCTCAGGATCTCCCCTTTGAACTGAATCCCATTCCGTTCCAGCTCTTGTTGCAGCACGCTGCGAACATAAGCTTCGGTATCAACCACGGCGAAATTCAGTGGCAGGGGATTTTCCCGTTGAGGCAGGCAGCCCGAGAGCTGATAATGGTTGCCGGGTTGAGTCACCAGTTCTAACGCACAGAATTCTGATTTCTGTTCGTCTTTGGTCACGACTTTTGCAATGCTGGTGGCAGAAATGGGTTGATGTGCAGGGACATGTAGCCGGGTCAGTTGTCCCGGTTGCTGGTCACTGTACAGGGCTGCCTGTACACAGTTGTGCTCGAGTGTGATGCTGCTCGAGGGGGCGCTGTAACAGACACCAAGGCTGTCCCATGGCCATCCCGGCGCCTGCTCATAGCCGGTAAACTGGCTTCCGTTCAGATAGATATGACCCCGAATCTGGCGAATGCCCTGCTTTTTCAACTGGCGCAGCATGGCCGTCAGATCCTGGCGCGACAAGGTCGGATCACCGCTGAAGTTCAGGATCAGGTCATCGCCCTGTTGCTCGATTTGGGTCGTAAAACGGAAATTGTCTCCGAGGTACAGCTTTGCGGCTAATGCGGTCAGAACTTTTTGGGTACTGGCCGGTGCCTGAAGTTGTTCCGCCCTTTGGCTGTAAATGAGTTCGCCTGTGGCCGGATTGCTGATCATCAAAGCAAGATCGTGACCGGGAGGCAGCGTTTCAATGGCCGCCTTCGGCGAGAAACCGGCAAATGCCGGAGGCATCAGCAGCAGGGAAGAAAGAAGAAGGCCAACTGTTTTTTTCATCATGGTTATTATTTGCCGTTGCAGGTTGAATCGGGAATCTTAGGGATTTTGAGACCGCTCCGGCAAATAAAGTTCGTCAGTATCTTGTTAAATCGTCCGGAAAGGGATTTGCTTTCCAGAATATGACGGTACTGAATGATGCGCGGGCTGATCTCATCATTTAAGTCTGGTGAATTGGGCGGGGCATCATTCCCCTTATTTTTCATGCGTGATATAGCATACCAGCTCAGAGGAAACACTGCATGATGGTAACACCGTCAAAGATAAAGGGACTTTTTCGGACACTTTATCAGAACCATGATTCAGAGGTTGCATCCGGGCCTGAGTATTAGGTATCTTGTGGGACAGAAATTGAAGTTCTTCTATATGCGTTAGCCCAGACTTGTGCTGGGCTGGCTTTTTTTTTGTCCGAAAAGCAATCTCGCTTTTTTGGCGTTTCGAGGTAGATAACATTATGGAAAAGATCCCAATGACAGTCCGCGGCGAACAGCAGCTGCGTCAAGAGCTGGACGCCTTGATGAAACGTCGTCCACAGATTACTGAGGCCATTGCTGAAGCGCGTGAACTGGGTGATCTGAAAGAAAATGCTGAATATCACGCTGCCCGTGAAGAGCAGGGAATCTGTGAAGCTCAGATCCGTGACATCGAATATAAATTGTCTGTGGCACAAGTGATCGATGTGACGAAGATGACGAACACAGGAAAAGTCATTTTTGGCGCAACTGTCTCCTTGCTGGATATCAACACAGATGATGAAGTCACTTACTGCATCGTGGGTGATGATGAGGCCGATATCAAACGTGGCCTGATTTCTGTGAATTCACCGATTGCACGTGGTTTGATTGGCAAGCAGGAAGGTGATGAAGTGAGTATCGCCACGCCGGGTGGTAAGAAAGAATTCGAAATCGAAAAGGTCGAGTACATTTAATGACCAGAGGCCAGCAGGTTTATTGTTAATAAATGTAACAATCACGCTGGCCTGTCATGATAAAAAAGGCCGCGTTGGCGGCCTTTTTTATTTGCGTGGAAGCTCGATTTTTCGATCTTCAGACTGACGGTACAGCACCAGGATGTTGCCGATAACCTGGACTTTTTCTGCCTGAGTTTCTCGAACGATCGCGTCAACAATCAGCTGTTTGGTTTCGCGTTCTTCCGCAGCAACCTTCACCTTGATTAATTCGTGATGGCCAAGGGCCAGTTCAATTTCTGACAGCACGGCTTCAGTCAGGCCGTTTGCCCCCATCAGGACAACTGGCTTCAGGCTGTGAGCAAGGCCTTTCAGGTATTGCTTCTGTTTGGTGCTTAGATTCATGGTGACTCAATATCTATAACAAGGGTTGAAAACAGGGTATTCTAACGCCATCTAGTCAATATGACTAACGTTGTTTCGTTACGCTGGTGTTCCTGCCAACTCTGGGCCACAGTAAAAGTAGTACCGCTGAACCAGAACGGGAACAATAGGTAGCTTGGTGTAATCGCATTGGGTAATGCATGAGTAAAAAGAAACATTCGGCCAGTTCAGGGCGCTGGCTGAAAGAACATTTTGATGATAAGTATGTCCTGGAAGCTCAAAAGAAGGGCTACCGTTCCCGCGCTATTTTTAAGCTGGAAGAAATCCAGAATAAAGATAAGTTATTGAAACCAGGAATGACCGTGGTGGACCTCGGGGCTGCACCAGGTGGCTGGTCTCAGTATGCAGCGAATGTGGTCGGTGATGACGGGCAAGTGATTGCCTGTGATATTCTGCCCATGGATTCGCTGCCGGGTGTCAGCTTCTTACAGGGAGATTTCCGTGAAGAGGCTGTGCTGGATGCGCTGCTCGAACGTATTCAACCAGATATGGTGGATGTGGTGTTGTCTGATATGGCGCCGAACATGAGTGGCAATCAGGCATCCGATCAACCTAGAGCAATGTATCTTGTTGAACTAGCATTAGATATGTGCAGACAGGTCCTTGCACCAAACGGAAGCTTTGCAGTAAAAGTATTCCAGGGCGAAGGCTTTGATCAGTATCTTGCAGAAGTGCGCAGTATGTTCAAGGTCGTTAAAATCCGTAAACCAGACTCCTCCAGGGATCGATCCCGTGAAGTCTATATTGTGGCTACAGGTTATAAACTGTAGTACTCTACATTCATCTTTAAAGTTATCGCGAGGTTAACACCTTGAGTGACATGGCAAAAAACTTGATTTTGTGGTTAGTCATCGCCGTGGTGCTGATGTCTGTTTTTCAGAGCTTCGGTCCCGGTGATAGTGCTGGCCGTCAAGTCGACTACACAACTTTTGTCCGGGAAATCGGTCAGGATCAGATTAGGGAAGTACGATTCAATGATCGTGAGATCACGGTATTTAAGCGTGATAACACCCGTTACTTGACTTACCTGCCTGTCCTGAATGACCAGAAATTACTGGACGACCTGATCAACGCAAATGTCAAAGTCGTTGGGACACCACCGGAAGAACAAAGCTTGCTGGCTTCTATCTTCATCTCCTGGTTCCCGATGCTATTGCTGATCGGGGTATGGATATTCTTTATGCGTCAGATGCAGGGCGGCGGTGGCAAAGGGGCCATGTCGTTCGGTAAATCTAAAGCGCGCATGATGAGTGAAGATCAGATCAAAACAACGTTTAATGACGTTGCTGGCTGTGATGAAGCCAAAGAAGATGTGAAAGAGCTGGTGGATTATCTGCGTGACCCGAGCCGCTTCCAGAAACTGGGGGGTAAAATCCCAACAGGTGTTCTGATGGTTGGTCCTCCGGGTACGGGTAAAACCCTGTTGGCGAAAGCTATTGCTGGGGAAGCAAAAGTACCGTTCTTTACAATTTCCGGTTCTGACTTTGTTGAAATGTTTGTCGGTGTGGGTGCATCCCGTGTCCGTGACATGTTTGAGCAGGCGAAGAAAGCTGCGCCTTGTATCATCTTCATTGATGAGATTGATGCCGTCGGTCGTCAGCGTGGTGCTGGTGTGGGTGGTGGTCACGATGAGCGTGAGCAAACCCTGAACCAGATGCTGGTTGAAATGGATGGTTTTGAAGGTCACGAAGGGATTATCGTGATTGCAGCAACGAACCGTCCGGATGTTCTGGACCCAGCGCTGCTGCGTCCGGGCCGATTCGACCGTCAGGTGGTTGTTGGTTTACCGGATGTCCGTGGCCGTGAGCAAATTCTGAAAGTTCATATGCGTAAGGTCCCGCTGGATGGTGATGTTGAACCATCACTGATTGCCCGCGGTACGCCAGGATTCTCCGGTGCAGATCTGGCGAACCTGGTGAACGAAGCGGCACTCTTTGCCGCACGTGGGAACAAACGTACCGTCTCTATGGTGGAGTTTGAGCTGGCAAAAGACAAAATCATGATGGGCGCAGAGCGTAAATCAATGGTGATGTCTGAAGATCAGAAAGAATCGACGGCTTATCATGAAGCGGGCCACGCCATTATTGGTCGTCTGGTACCGGATCATGACCCAGTATATAAGGTCTCGATTATTCCGCGTGGTCGTGCACTGGGTGTCACCATGTATCTGCCAGAGCAGGATCGTGTCAGCCACTCGAAAGAGTATCTGGAATCCATGATTTCAAGCCTGTACGGTGGCCGTCTGGCGGAAGAGCTGATTTACGGTTTCGAAAAAGTCTCGACCGGTGCATCGAACGACATTGAACGTGCCACAGATATCGCGCGTAAGATGGTGACACAGTGGGGTTTCTCGGAAAAGCTGGGTCCTCTGCTTTATGCAGAAGATGAAGGTGAAGTTTTCCTGGGCCGTTCTGTGACCAAAACCAAGCATATGTCTGACGACACTGCGCGTGCGATTGATGAAGAAGTCCGTTCAATTATTGATCGGAACTATGAACGCGCACGTGAGATTCTTGAAGGCAATATGGACATTCTTCATTCGATGAAAGACGCGCTGATGAAGTATGAAACCATTGATGCCGGTCAGCTGGATGATCTGATGGAGCGTAAGTCTGAAATCCGTGCCCCGAAAGGGTGGGGAGATAAAGACGATACACTGAAAGCGGACACGCTTGAATCAGAGAGCAAAGTGGCAAGTACTGAAGCGAAGGATGCTGAAAAACCAGCAGACAAGCCTGAGCAGGTGCAGCCACACCACAGCGAAGAAAATGACAAGCCACAGACCTAAACCTTGTGGTGAGACCAAAACCCCGGGGCGACTCGGGGTTTTTTGTTTCCAGGGTAATATGATGAATCTTAGCAAGTGAGCCACGCCAGCGTGTGCTCCCCCAGTCAGGAGGAATGGGCCTTGTTATTGAAAAGTAAAGAAAAAACACTTGACCTTTCTTACCCGCATACCATGGGTATTCTCAACTTCACGCCGGATTCCTTCTCTGATGGCGGTCAATTCAATCATCTGGATAATGCGCTGCGACACGTGGAAACGATGCTGGCCGTTGGTACCAGCATCATTGATGTGGGGGGCGAGTCTACCCGGCCTGGTGCGGCGGATGTGTCGGTTGAAGAAGAACTGGCGCGTGTCGTCCCGGTCATTGAAGCGATTCGATCGCGATTTGATTGCTGGATTTCTGTTGATACCAGCAAAGCAGCCGTGATGACCGAATCGGTGAATGCTGGCGCGGATTTGATTAATGACATCCGGGCACTGCGTGAACCCGGTGCCATGGCAGCTGCGGCTCAGGCCGGTGTCCCGATTTGTTTAATGCATATGCAGGGCCAACCGCGTACAATGCAGCATGAGCCACACTATGAGGATTTGCTCAAGGACGTGAATGCGTTTCTGAATGAGCGAATTCAGGCTTGTGAAGCAGCAGGTATAAACCGGGATCAGTTGATCCTGGATCCGGGGTATGGCTTTGGGAAAACCCTGACGCATAACTATCAGTTGCTGGCTCATCTGGATAAATTTCATCAGTTTGGCTTACCCCTGTTGGTGGGGATGTCCAGAAAATCCATGATCTGTAAACTATTGAATAAATCACCTGCGGAAGCGTTGGCGGGGAGCCTTGCGTGTGCGTCCATTGCGGCAATGAAAGGTGCCCAGATTATCCGGGTTCATGATACTCAGGAAACTCAGGACGTGCTGGCTGTCTGCCGGATGACGCTGGAACAGGCAAAATAAAGAGCTAGGAGCTATTTTTCATGGCTGAACGTAAATATTTCGGCACCGACGGTGTCCGTGGCCGGGTTGGCCAGTCACCGATCACCCCAGAATTTGTGTTGAAACTGGGCTGGGCTGCTGGCCGGGTTCTGTCTCAACAGGGCACGAAAAAAGTCATTATCGGAAAAGATACCCGGATCTCAGGCTATATGCTGGAATCTGCGCTGGAAGCTGGGCTGGCAGCAGCAGGTTTGCAGGCTGCATTTACCGGTCCGATGCCAACCCCGGCGGTGGCTTATCTGACACGGACTTTCCGTGCTGAAGCGGGCATTGTGATTTCTGCTTCTCATAACCCGTATTACGACAACGGAATCAAGTTTTTCTCTTCTGAGGGCACTAAACTGCCGGATGAGGTGGAAGCTGCCATTGAAGCTGAACTGGATAAAGAGCTGGTGTGTGTTGAGTCGGCCAGTTTGGGGAAAGCCTCTCGGATCAATGATGCTGCCGGTCGTTATATTGAGTTCTGTAAAGGGACTTTCCCGTCTCACTTAAGTCTGGCGGGCTATAAAATTGTTGTCGATTGTGCACATGGTGCGACCTATCACATTGCCCCGAATGTATTCCGTGAGTTAGGTGCTGAAGTGATCACGCTGGGCTGTGAGCCAAACGGTATCAATATCAATGCTGAAGTGGGTGCGACTGATGTTCGTGCGCTTCAGGCAAAAGTGATCGCAGAAAATGCGCACTTCGGTATTGCGCTGGATGGTGACGGCGACCGCGTGATCATGGTGGATGAAGAAGGCAATAAGGTGGATGGTGATCAGATTGCTTACATCATTGCACGTCATGCACAAAACCGGGGTGAGCTCAAAGGCGGAGTTGTCGGCACCCTGATGACCAATCTGGGCATGGAACTGGCACTGAAAGCATTGGATATTCCGTTTGTCCGGGCCAAGGTGGGTGACCGCTACGTGATGGAAGAGCTGGTGAAGCATCAGTGGAGTATTGGTGCGGAAAACTCCGGCCACGTGATTGTGCTGGATAAAATGACCACGGGTGATGGTATTGTGGCTGGCTTGCAGGTTATGGCTGCGATTGTGGGCACGCAAAAAACGCTGCAACAGTTGTGTGAAGGCCTGACCATGTTCCCGCAGGTACTGGAGAATGTCCGGTTTGCTGGAGATGCCAACCCGCTTGAATCCGAAGCAGTTCTTGCGGCGCAACAGGCAGCTGAAGCGCAGCTGGGTGAACGTGGGCGCGTGCTGCTGCGTAAGTCCGGTACTGAACCGCTGATCCGGGTGATGGTTGAAGGCGAAGATGAAGCACTGGTTCGTGAATCCGCGCTGTCAATTGCGCAAGCGGTGAAAGAAAACTGCTAAGATTTTGCATCATAAAGAATTCCGGTCAGCAGTGTCTCATCGGAATTCTTTTTACCAAAAACGATTATTTCTTACTCAAGTGATTCACCAATTGCGACATTCTTGGAAAAATCGCTTGTCACTCATGTCGGCATTCGCTAGTATTCCCTCGCTCCTGAAGAAGGGGTGCGCTGGCACTGCTAACGCAAAGCCGGCACAACAATATGGAACATAGGTGGAACCCATGTACGAAATTCTACTTGTGATTTATCTGTTGGCTGCGCTTGGTGTAATTGGCCTGGTTCTGGTTCAACAGGGTAAAGGCGCAGATATGGGAGCCTCATTCGGGGCTGGTGCATCAGGAACTTTGTTCGGTGCCAGCGGCTCTGGTAATTTCTTGACCCGAATGACTGCAGTTTTTGCAACCGTATTTTTTGTGATCAGCTTGATTCTTGGCAACATGAGTGCCAAGCAAGAGGATACAACCAGTGGCTGGGAAAACTTAAGTGTTCCAGCACAACAAGAACAATCTGTTGAAAAAACTGAGAAAGCGCCAGTAAACAGCGACATTCCTCAGTAATCAGCAGCGTTGCCGAGATGGTGAAATTGGTAGACACGCTAGCATGAGGTGCTAGTGCCGTAAGGTGTAGGGGTTCAAGTCCCCTTCTCGGCACCATTCTTCAGTTACTTGAAAGAGTAACGGCTGAAGGATATAATCGCCTTCAGAATTACGGACGCGGGGTGGAGCAGCTTGGTAGCTCGTCGGGCTCATAACCCGAAGGTCGTCGGTTCAAATCCGGCCCCCGCAACCAACTTGGATGATAATTGAGAAGTGCTCAGTTATCAGTGGCCTGCCGCCCAGATGAAATCGGCGCCACATCCGGGTTTAGAAAAGCGACGATTCCTGGAACAGAATCGCTGTCGTTTTTCTGCTATAACCTTTAGAGGTTTTAGCTATCAGGGTCCAGAGATAATAAACCCCGTAATTCGGGGTTTTTTATTATCTGAAACATGACCATTCAGGTATCTACTGGGCTTTAATGCCCTTTTTTTGTTTCCAGGGGGTTGTCTTGACCGCTTTAGAAATGCAATTAACCGAACTGCTGGAAGCGCCAGTTACAGCCTTGGGGTATGAACTGGTGGGTCTGGAGTTTATCCGTGCGGGTGAACATTCCACACTGCGTGTGTTTATCGACCACGAAAACGGTATCACTGTCGATGATTGTGCCGACGTGAGCCGTCAGATCAGTGCGGTGATGGATGTTGAAGATCCAATCACTGTTGCTTATAACCTGGAGGTTTCCTCCCCTGGTTTAGATCGTCCGCTGTTTAAAGCGGCCCATTATGAACAGTTTATTGGCCACGAAGTCAGCCTGGTCCTGAAAATGGCGATGAACAATCGCCGTAAGTGGAAAGGTGACATTGTTGCTGTTGACGGTGAGCTGGTCACGTTGAACGTGAAAGGCGATGAAGAAACCTTTGCGCTTAGCAATATTGCCAAAGCCAACCTGGTTCCAAAATTCTAACCGCTAAATTGGGGCATTAGAAATGAACAAAGAAATCTTGGCTGTCGTTGAAGCGGTATCCAACGAGAAAGCTGTACCGCGTGAGCGTATCTTCGAAGCGCTGGAGATCGCCCTGGCAACAGCAACAAAGAAAAAGTACGAAGCAGAAATCGACGTGCGTGTTGCTATCGACCGCAAGACCGGTGATTTCGAGACTTTCCGTCGCTGGAAAGCGGTTGAGGAAGTGACGGCACCAACGTTGGAAATCACGTTGGAAGCGGCTCAGTACGATGATGAAACCATGGAACTGGGCAGTTTCGTGGAAGAGCAGATCGAATCTGTGACGTTCGACCGCATCACCACGCAAACCGCGAAGCAAGTGATCGTGCAGAAAGTTCGTGAAGCTGAGCGCGCACAAATCGTTGAACAGTTTATCGACAATGAAGGTGAGCTGATCACCGGCGTTGTGAAAAAAGTAAATCGTGATGCAGTGATCATTGACCTGGGGAACAACGCTGAAGCGGTGATCCTGCGTGAAGACCAACTGCCACGTGAAAATTTCCGCCCGGGTGACCGCGTGCGTGGTCTGTTGTATGCTGTGCGCCCTGAAGCGCGTGGCTTCCAGCTGTTCATGACTCGTTCGAAGCCTGAAATGCTGTCTGAGCTGTTCCGTATCGAAGTGCCGGAAATTGGCGAAGAGATGATCGAGCTGATGGGTGCGGCCCGTGATCCGGGTTCTCGCGCCAAGATTGCAGTGAAGACCAATGACAAGCGTATCGACCCTGTCGGTGCATGTGTTGGTATGCGTGGTGCGCGTGTACAGGCTGTGTCTGGTGAGCTGGGTGGCGAGCGGATTGATATCGTACTGTGGGATGAAAACCCGGCTCAGTACGTCATCAATGCGATGGCTCCGGCAGAGGTGAGCTCTATCATCGTTGATGAAGACAACCACACCATGGATATCGCGGTAGAAAAAGACAATCTGGCTCAGGCGATCGGCCGCAGCGGACAGAACGTCCGTCTGGCATCAGTGCTGACTGGCTGGGAACTGAATGTCATGACCGTCGAAGACCTGCAGAACAAGCATCAGGCTGAAGCACAGGCTTCCATTGATCTGTTTGTGAAGCATCTGGACATCGACGAAGAATTCGCCGTGGGTCTGGTTGAAGAAGGTTTTACCAGCCTGGAAGAAATCGCTTATGTTCCTGTGCAGGAACTGATGTCGATTGACGGTCTGGATGAAGATACGGTGAACGAACTTCGTAACCGTGCGAAAGAGGCGTTGACCACAATTGCCCTTGCTCAGGAAGAATCCTTTGATGGTGTTGAACCGGCTGAAGATCTCCTGAACCTGGACGGTATGGAGCGTGAACTGGCGTTCAAACTGGCTGCTAAAGGTATCAGCACTCTGGAAGACCTGGCAGACCAGGGCACAGATGATCTGCTGGATATCGAAAGTCTGGATGAAACCAGAGCGGGTGAACTGATTATGGCTGCCCGTAATATCTGCTGGTTCAGCGACGAAGCATAATTCAATTAGCAAGGGAGGAGCAGCATGTCAGAGGTTACAGTTAAGGCACTTGCCGACGAGATCGGTACTCCGATTGATCGGTTGCTTCAACAGTTTGCCGATGCTGGTATCAGCAAGAAGGCTGAAGACAGTGTCAATCAACAGGAAAAAGAGTCTCTGTTGACCCACCTGAAGAAAGAACATGGTGGTAACACTGACGAGGCACCGACCCGCCTGACTCTGCAGCGTAAGACCCGAAGCACCCTGAGTGTATCCGGCTCTGGCGGTAAGAGTAAAAACATCCAAGTTGAGGTGCGCAAAAAGCGCACCTATGTGAAGCGCTCTGCCCTTGAGGAAGAGCAACGTGCAGAAGAAGCACGTCAAGCTGAAGAAGCTGCAAAACGTGCTGCGGAAGAAGCAGCAAAACGTGAAGCAGAAGAGCAGGCTAAACGTGAGGCTGAAGAAAAGGCCAAGCGCGAAGCAGAAGAGAAGCGCTTAGCAGAAGAGAAAGCGAAGCAGTTGGAAAAGCAGTCTGAGCGTGATGCAGCAGTGGATGCAAGTGAACGTGATACTGATCAGAAGCGTGACGCTGAAGAAAAAGCAAAACGCGCCGCCGCTGAGCAAGAAGCTAAGAAAGAAGCTGAGGCACTGCAACGTCGCCGGGAAGAGGAAGCCAAGCGTAAAGCCGAAGAAGACAGTCAGCGTCAGCTAGAAGAGGCACGCAAAATGGCAGAAATGAACGAAAAGAACTGGTCGAAGAAAGACCAGGACACGAGTGATATGGAACGAGAAGACTACCACACGACCACTTCCACCTATGCCCGTGCGGCGGAAGACGAACAAGACCGTCGCGAAGAAGCAACTCGCCGTCGCTCTAAGAAGAAAAAAGCAAGCGGACCGAAAACAGAAGATCGCGAGCAGCGCGAACGTCCGATGACTCAGCGCGGTGGCCGTAATCAACGCGGTCGCGGCAAGCAGCAGATGAGCAAGCCGTCATCCATGCGCCATGGTTTTGATAAGACAGCAACCGTTGCGAAAGCAGACGTTGTGATCGGCGAGACCATTGTTGTTTCCGAGCTGGCAAACAAAATGGCTGTGAAAGCTGCTGAAGTCATCAAAGTGATGATGAAGCTGGGCGCTATGGCAACCATCAACCAGGTCATTGATCAGGAAACCGCACAGCTGGTTGCTGAAGAAATGGGCCACAAAGCAATCCTGCGTAAAGAGAATGAGCTGGAAGAAGCTGTTCTGTCTGACCGCGACGAAAATCTGACAACTGTGCCACGTGCACCAGTTGTGACCATCATGGGTCACGTCGACCACGGTAAAACGTCTACGCTGGACTACATCCGTAAAGCACACGTTGCCGCGGGCGAAGCCGGTGGTATTACCCAGCACATTGGTGCTTACCACGTTGAAACCAACAACGGTATGATCACCTTCCTGGATACCCCTGGACACGCAGCGTTTACCGCAATGCGTGCGCGTGGTGCTCAGGCAACAGATATCGTCATTCTGGTTGTTGCTGCAGACGATGGCGTGATGCCACAAACGATTGAAGCAATCCAGCACGCGAAAGCTGCCGGTGTACCGCTGATCGTTGCTGTGAACAAGATCGATAAAGAAGACGCGAACCCAGACAACGTGAAGAACGAACTGGCTCAGTACGATGTGATTCCTGAAGAGTGGGGCGGTGAGAACATGTTCGTTCACATCTCTGCGAAGCAGGGCACCAACATCGACGGTCTGCTGGAAGCAATTCTGCTGCAAGCAGAAGTACTGGAGCTGGAAGCGGTTGCAGAAGGCATGGCGAAAGGTGTGGTTGTCGAATCACGTCTGGACAAAGGTCGTGGTCCGGTTGCAACGGTTCTGGTTCAGGAAGGTACGCTGTGTAAAGGCGATATCGTTCTGTGTGGTCTGGAATATGGCCGTGTTCGTGCAATGCGTGACGAGCTGGGTCGTGAAATTGAAGAAGCGGGTCCATCCATTCCGGTTGAGATTCTGGGTCTGTCTGGTGTGCCTTCTTCTGGTGACGAAGCGACAGTGGTTCGTGACGAGCGTAAAGCCCGTGAAGTTGCACTGTACCGTCAGGGTAAATTCCGTGATGTGAAACTGGCGCGTCAGCAGAAAGCGAAACTGGAAAACATGTTCTCGAACATGACTGCCGGTGAAGTGGCTGAACTGAACGTGGTTCTGAAAGCCGACGTACAGGGTTCTGTGGAAGCGATTGCAGACTCACTGCGTAAGCTGTCAACAGAAGAAGTGAAAGTGAACATCGTGGGTTCGGGTGTTGGTGGTATCACCGAAACCGATGCGGTGCTGGCTGCAGCGTCGAACGCAATCGTTCTGGGCTTCAACGTGCGTGCAGATGCATCTGCACGTAAGACGATTGAAGCTGAGAATCTGGATCTGCGTTACTACTCCATCATTTACCAGCTGATCGACGAAGTGAAAGCTGCGATGGGCGGTATGCTGTCTCCTGAGTTCAAGCAGGAAATCATTGGTCTGGCTGAAGTGCGTGACGTATTTAAGTCACCGAAGCTGGGCGCAATTGCCGGCTGTATGGTCACGGAAGGGACGATCAAGCGTAGCAACCCAATCCGCGTTCTGCGTGAAAACGTGGTGATCTACGAAGGTGAGCTTGAATCTCTGCGTCGTTTCAAAGATGACGTTCAGGAAGTGAAGAACGGCTACGAGTGTGGTATCGGCGTGAAGAACTATAATGATGTTCGCGTTGGTGACCAAATCGAAGTTTACGAAATCGTTGAGATTCAGCGTACGCTGGACTAATTATTCAGGTTGCTCGTAAACCTGGCTAGAACACTGGGGAGCTTCGGCTCCCCTTTGTGTCAGGTTCAGCGGGCCACTGAGAGAGAGAATCAAATGGCGAAAGAATTCAGCCGTACACAACGTGTTGCTCAGCAGCTGCAAAAAGAGCTGGCAGTGATTCTGCAACGCGAAATTAAAGATCCGCGCATTGGTATGGCAACTATTTCCAGTGTGGAAGTGTCCCGTGATATGGGATACGCCAAAGTCTATGTGACTTTCCTGACTGTGGGTGAGCAAACGCCGGAAGACAGCCTGGAAGCACTGCGTGAAATGGCACCTTACATCCGTTCATTGCTGGGCAAGCAGATCCGCCTGCGTGTTACGCCGGAGCTGAACTTTATCTTTGACCAGTCGCTGACGGAAGGTATGCGTATCTCCAATCTGGTCAGTAAAGTGGTTCGCGATGATGAAGCCCGTCGTGGCGATGAACCTCAGGATGAAGGTGAGGACAAGTAATGGCTCGTCGTCGTAAAGGACGTCCGGTTGACGGCGTTCTGCTGTTAGACAAACCAGGTGGCATCACGTCAAACGATGCACTGCAAAAAGTGAAACGCATTTTCTTTGCAGAAAAAGCGGGACACACTGGCGCACTGGATCCTCTGGCGACCGGAATGCTGCCGATTTGTCTGGGGGAAGCGACTAAGTTTTCTCAGTTCCTGCTGGACTCGGATAAGCGCTATCGCGTCATTGCAAAACTGGGTGAGCGAACGAATACCTCTGACTCAGACGGTGAAGTGGTCGAAACCCGTGACGTGAAAGTTGATCGGGGCCTGCTGGAGCGCTGTATTGCCAAGTTCCGTGGCACGACCAAGCAAATTCCGTCTATGTTTTCGGCGCTGAAATATCAGGGACGCCCACTGTACGAATATGCCCGTGAAGGTAAAGAAGTACCGCGTGAAGCCCGTGATATCACCGTGTATGAAATCAGCCTGCTTCGCTTCAGCGACAATGAAGTTGAGATGGAAGTGCATTGTTCAAAAGGCACTTATATCCGTACGATTGTTGATGACCTGGGTGAGATGCTGGGTTGCGGCGCGCATGTAACCTACCTGCGTCGGATCGGTGTCTCCAAGTATCCGCTGGAGAGCATGGTCACGCTGGAGCAACTGGAAGCACTGCTGGAACAGGCACGTGAACAGGATATTCAGCCGAAAGAGTTGCTGGATCCACTGTTGCTGCCAACGGACACCGCAGTTCAGGATTTACCTGAAGTCAATCTTCTGCCAGTTGTCGCCAGCTATGTACTCAACGGTCAGCCGGTTCAGGCGGGTCGTGTTCCGGAAGCCGGAACACTGGTGCGGCTGACTGCCGGAGAGCAGCGTGATTTCATCGGTGTGGGTGAAATCGATGCTGAGGGGATGGTTGCCCCGAAGCGTGTACTGGCAAACAAGCAGTAAGCACGCCTGCTGAGAATATTCCGCTTGCGGCCCGTTTGACGGGTGCGTATAATTCGCGGCTCGGGTGCCGGCTGAATCAGAGATTGGCTGGCACAAACTTTACTATTTTGTATTAGGAATGAGTTATGTCTCTGAATGCAGAAACTAAAGCAGCTATCGTTGCTGAATACGCACAAGGCACAAACGACACGGGTTCACCTGAAGTTCAGGTTGCACTGCTGACAGCACAAATCAACCACCTGCAAGGCCACTTTTCTGAGCATAAAGGTGACCACCACAGCCGTCGTGGTCTGCTGCGCATGGTTTCTCGCCGTCGTAAGCTGCTGGACTACCTGAAAGGCAAAGATCTGGGTCGTTACCAGTCTCTGATCCAGCGCCTGGGTCTGCGTCGCTAAGATTGCTTGAAGAGAAAGGAGCCGACAGGCTCCTTTCTTTTTATGCCCTCACAGGGCACAATGTTTGTTGTTCAACAAACGCTCTTTATGAATGAAATCACGGTACTTCACACTTTCACGAGTCGTTTTCGTCGACCCTCAGGTCGCGGCTATTGACAGCATCTGTGCTGAACGGCTGTTGTCATTAGTCGCGATGCGTGAATTGTAAGTGCCACTTCACATGACGCTTTTTGATGTGTCGGATATACTTACTGGCGCAAATAGAAAAAGCAGATCAATATTTTAAGGAAATTCACGTGAATCCTATCGTAAAAACCTTCCAGTACGGTAACCACACCGTCACTCTGGAAACTGGTGTTATGGCACGTCAGGCAACTGCTGCCGTGATGGCCAGTATGGATGACACTTCTGTCTTCGTCAGCGTTGTTGGTAAGAAAGAAGCTGTTGAAGGTCAGGACTTTTTCCCGCTGACTGTAAACTACCAGGAGCGTACTTACGCTGCCGGTAAAATCCCGGGTGGTTTCTTCAAACGTGAAGGCCGTCCTTCTGAAAGCGAAACCCTGACGGCACGTCTGGTTGACCGTCCAATCCGTCCACTGTTCCCGGATGCATTCAAAAACGAAGTTCAGGTGATTGCAACGGTCGTTTCTGTGAACCCGGATGTGAGCCCGGACATCGTGACCATGATCGGTACCTCTGCGGCACTGGCGATTTCTGGTATTCCGTTCAATGGCCCAATCGGTGCAGCGCGTGTTGGTTACATCAACGATCAACTGGTTCTGAACCCAAGCAACAAAGAGCTGGCGGAAAGCCGTCTGGATCTGGTGGTTGCTGGTACTGATTCTGCAGTGCTGATGGTTGAATCTGAAGCAGAGCGACTGACAGAAGAGCAAATGCTGCAAGCGGTTGTGTTTGGTCACGACCAACAGCAAACCGTGATCAACGCGATCAAAGAGTTTGCTGCTGAAGTTGCAACACCAGCCTGGGACTGGACTGCACCAGAAGTCAATACAGCACTGAAAGCACGCGTAGCTGAAAAAGCAGAAACGCGTTTGGCTGAAGCGTACCAAATTACTGAAAAAATGGCGCGTTACGAGCAAGTTGGCGCCATCAAGAATGATGTGGTTGCAGCGTTGCTGGCTGAAGATGAAACGCTGGAAGAGCGTGAAATCCGTGACATGCTGAGCGCTCTGGAAAAGAACGTTGTTCGTAGCCGCATCATTGCTGGCAACCCGCGTATTGATGGCCGTGAGAAAGACATGGTTCGTGCGCTGGACGTTCGTACCGGCGTTCTGCCGCGTACACACGGTTCTTCTCTGTTCACTCGTGGTGAAACGCAGGCACTGGTGACAGCGACTCTGGGTACCCAGCGTGATGCGCAAATCCTGGATGAACTGACAGGCGAGCGTAAAGAACACTTCCTGCTGCACTACAACTTCCCTCCTTACTGTGTGGGCGAGACTGGCTTTGTGGGTTCTCCGAAGCGTCGTGAAATCGGCCACGGTAAACTGGCGAAGCGTGGTATCCAGGCTGTGATGCCAAGTGTGGATGAGTTCCCGTACACCGTTCGTGTGGTTTCTGAAATCACCGAATCAAACGGTTCTTCTTCAATGGCTTCTGTTTGTGGTACTTCTCTGGCACTGATGGATGCAGGCGTGCCAATCAAAGCTTCTGTTGCGGGTATCGCAATGGGTCTGGTGAAAGAAGGCGAAGATTTCGTGGTTCTGTCTGACATCCTGGGTGACGAAGATCACCTGGGTGACATGGACTTCAAAGTAGCGGGTACGAACGACGGTATCACTGCACTGCAGATGGATATCAAAATCGAAGGTATCACTAAAGAAATCATGCAGATCGCTCTGAATCAGGCGAAAGGTGCGCGGATGCACATCCTGGGCGTGATGGATCAGGCAATCAGCACAGCACGTGACGATATCTCTGAGTTTGCACCGCGTATTCACACCATGAAGATCAACCCAGAGAAGATCAAAGATGTGATCGGTAAAGGTGGTGCGGTGATTCGTCAGCTGACTGAAGAAACCGGCACAACGATCGAAATCGAAGACGATGGTACTGTGAAGATCGCGGCAACCGAAGGGACTGCGGCAAAAGAAGCGATCCGTCGTATCGAAGAAATCACCGCTGACGTTGAAGTTGGTCGCATCTATACTGGTAAAGTAGTGCGAATTGTTGATTTTGGTGCATTTGTTTCTGTCATTGGCAGCAAAGAAGGTCTGGTACACATTTCTCAGATCGCTGAAGAGCGTGTAGAGAAAGTATCTGACTACCTGCAAATGGGTCAGGAAGTACAAGTGAAAGTACTGGAAATCGACCGTCAGGGCCGTATTCGCCTGAGCATGAAAGAAGCGAAGAGCGAGCCGGCACCAGCCGCAGGTGAAGACGCTTAATCCTTTTGGTTTTGCGACAACTTCATCAAGAAAGTATTAAGGGGCTGTATGGCCCCTTTTTTATACCAATGAACTTACTGAGACTGTACCCGGGTTGTGGGCTTTGACACATCGAATGAACTGAAGAAATCAAAGTACTGCCGGGTCGGTTAGGGAGAATGGCATTGTTTGCAAAGAGGTTTAAGTTCGCAGCCATCGCGATGGCCGTCATGCTCGGCGGATGTTCGACAAATACTTATTCCAGTTGGGAGCAACCGCTGATCGCGGTACCGTTGCAACCCACGATCCAGCAACAAATACAGCTGGCGCGGATCGATCAACTGTTGGGACGCAGTGATCTGGACGATGAAACCCGCTCTCAGATTTTTTATGAGCGTGGTCTGCTGCATGATGGGATCGGCTTACGGGATCTGGCCCGACTGGATTTTGATCAGTCGCTTGCGCTGTATCCGGCCCAACCCGATATCTTCAATATCCTGGGTGTTTATCTGACACAACGCGCCCGGTTTGATGAGGCTTACGAGGCATTCGACTCCGCACTGGAATTGGATGTGAGCCATCCGTATGCACAGCGAAACCGTGGGATTGCACTGTACTACGGCGGTCGCTATACCCTGGCCAAACAAGATCTGATTGCGCATTATGAGCAGGATCCGAATGATCCTTATCGCACAATCTGGTTGTACTTCGTTGAACTGGAAACGGCACCGGAAAAAGCGGCACAAAACCTGACAAACCGGTTTGAGCGTGCAGATCGTGAGGACTGGGGCTGGAATATTGTCAGCATGCTGATGGGTTCAGAGACGGAGCAGCAGCTTTTGGATAGTATTGTCAGAAGCAGCGAAAGCAATGCGCAAATGGCCGAACGTCTGACAGAAAGTTATTTCTACATGGCAAAGCGCTATCAGCATGAGAATAAATACGCTGAAGCGGTTCAGTTATACAAGCTCACACTGTCTGGCAATGTGTATGAATTTGTTGAGCATCGTTTTGCAGCGCTGGAGCTGAATCGCTTACTGGCTGCGTTGCAAAATGAAACTGCACAGGTTGAATCCGAAGACGAAGCGTTATAACGCTGTCTATGAGTTAAGAAAGGTTGCCCTGCAGGAGCCGCTATAGTTAAGGCGATAGCGGAGGAGTAAGTCTGGGGGCAGCCATGAAACGTATCGTTGTATTTCTTTGGGCCTGCCTGGTCTTAACCACCGCTGCAGCTCAGCAGCTGGATTATGTTCATGCGGTGACCACGCCGGGGCAGGGGCGGTTAGTGACCGTTGATGATTACTGGCTGCTGGCTTTCAGCAATACGTATGATATCCGGTTGCCCGAGCATGTGACAGAAGGACAAAAACTGCAAATTCAGGTGAAGGCGGCAGATACCTGGCAGTCAGAGCCGTTTACTGTGGTCGCTATCACTATCTATGAAGATTTGTGCCGCCTGCACCGGCAGCATCCGAGTCAGGATGGTCGTTATCCTTCGGATGCCATTTATATTCAGCCCTGTGCCCGCGAATAAACCCGTCAACACAAAAACGCCCCGGTTTTTCGGGGCGTTTTTGTATGGCGCAATTAGACAAGCCCGGTGGTCAGGTGGACCACAATGACGGTAAAAGCTGACATTAACGGTATGGCCATGGTCACCACGGCAATATCACCATAACTCTGTCTGTGCGTCAGTCGGCACACGGCCAGCAGGGTAATGACCGCACCACAGTGTGGTAAGGTATCCAGCCCGCCCGCTGCCAGCAGAACGACACGGTGCAGCACTTCCGGGTTGATCCCCGTGCTCAGGAAATCATTCCCCAGCATTGCCAGCACCATCCCTGTCCCCCCAGAAGAAGAACCGATAATCCCGGCCAGACTGGTAGAGGTGATCGCAACCTTGAACAGGTCCGGAATATCAATGGCGGCAATACCGGCTTTGATGGCAACAAAAGCCGTCAGTGCTGTGATGACGGCACCATATCCGACTTCCGAAGCTGTATTGAAGATTGGCAGCAGGGAGCCCACAGAACCGTCGAAGACATGTTTGTTGGCTTCAAACAGGTAACGGCGATAGGCAACCAGCATGAAGGCAATGGCCACTAGAAGCGCCAGAATGACAGGCCAGGTGCCGTTGACGCGGGTTTCCAGAGCCTCGTAGGCTGCGATAATCTCAGGTGATTTGAAGTAAATATTGGTCAGCACAAAGTTAATGACAAAAACCAGCAGGATTGGCAGTAATGACAACATCAAGCCTGGGGCGGCAGTGTTTTCTGCGGTTTCATCTTTGCCGTCCTCATGCTCACCGTAACCTTCACCGGCAAGAATGGCTTTATTTGCACGGAATTTGATCCATAAAACACCCAGGACCAGCATCATGGTCCCTGCCAGCAGCCCCAAGGCTGGTGCAGCATAAATGGTGGTGCCAAACGGAATCGTTGGCATCGTGTTCAGATATTGTGGTGTCCCCGGCAATGCGGTCATGGTGAAAGTGAAGGCACCCAATGTGATGGCAGCAGGTAGCAGGCGCTTCGGAATTCCTGCGGCGCGGAAGGTTGCAGCGCCAATCGGGTACATCGCAAAGACAACCACAAAGAGTGATACACCACCGTAGGTCAGTAAGGCAGTGGCCAGCACCACAGACAGGATTGCATGTTTCGTGCCCAGGTATTGAATAATCGAGCGGGAAATGGTTCGGGCTGCACCGGAAGCCCCCATCAGCTTACCGAAAATTGCACCCGCGATAAAAATTGGGAAATACAGCTTGATGTAGTTTGCCGCGGCGGGCATGAAGACATTCGAAAGGGCATACAAGAATGGGAAATCACTGGTCAGCAGTGCAGCTGACATGGCTAAAATCGGCGCAAGTACCAGCACGGAAACGCCCCGGTAGGCGAAGTACATCAAACCCACCAGTGTGAGCAGTATGACGGCAACATCCATATTTTATTTCTCCGTATGATTAAAATGTAACAGGCTGATAACATCCTAGCCGGGTCAGTCTTGAATTAAAATCACACTGGTCCGGCCAGGTCTCATGCCTTTCGTTAAAGTGGGAGCGCTATCAAGCTCTGCTGCGGAAAAATAGCGCCAACTGTCGGTATTGATAAAGATATTTTTTAAGTATATCAATATGTTATCACGACAAGCTTACCGTGGTTAGCTAGTTTTGAAAAACACAATTTCATATGTAGCTATTAAAGCGGCACCATGTGATTCATACACTTTGGGTAGTTGCATGTTAAAAGGAAGTCGCGCATGGCAGTGGTCCAGCTTACATCAGAGCAGGCATCAGCATGGATTCAAGATGGACAGTCCGTGCTGTTGGGGGATTCATTGGATCTGTGGTACCAGAGTCGATTCTCAGAGCATTGGGGGAGCGCTTTGAGCGTGAACAGTCTCCCGCTGCACTGACCTTGATTTTTGCTGCAGGTCAGGGAGACGGCAAGGGCAGAGCTGCAAATCATCTGGCGAAGCCCGGTATGGTGAAACGTGTGATCGGCGGGCACTGGGGATTGGTGCCAGACCTGCAAAAGCTGGCCTTGAGTAATGAAATTGAAGCCTATAACCTGCCTCAGGGCGTGATCTCTCATCTGTTGCGTGATACGGCTGCAGGGAAGCCCGGCACTTTGACGACCACTGGCTTGGGCACTTATGTTGATCCCCGGCTTGAAGGGGGAAAAATCAATGCTGTGAGCAGGGAAGAGTTGGTCTCGGTCGTTGAACTGGCCGGGGAAGAGTACCTGTTCTATAAGCGATTACCGGTGGATGTCGCGATATTGCGGGGCACCACAGCGGATACGCAGGGTAACATCACCATGGAGGATGAATGTCTGGTTCTGGAAAATCTCGCCTCGGCTCAGGCGGCGAGAAATCAGGGCGGCAAGGTGATTGTTCAGGTGAAGCGCATCGTGCAAGCGGGTACTTTGGATCCTCACAGCATTAAAATCCCAGGCATTTTTGTGGATGCCGTGGTGCTTTGCGACCATGAATCGGAGCATATGCAAACCTTCGCGACTGGATTTGAACCGGCTTTTGTTGGCCGCGACAAAGGCACATCCCGGCCCGTGAAGCCGATGTCTGACGATGGATTACTGGACGCGAAAACCATGATTGCCCGACGTGCTGTGATGGCGCTAATCCCCCACGCCGTTCTGAATCTGGGGATCGGTGTGCCGGAATATATTGCCATCGTTGCTGGTGAACTGGGGATGCTGGATGCCCTGACGCTCACCGTAGAACCCGGTGCCATTGGCGGCTTACCAGCCAGCGGTCTGGATTTTGGTGCCAGCCGGCATCCTCAGGCCATCATTACGCAGGATCAGATGTTTGATTTTTACGACGGCGGTGGGATCGATCAGGCATTTCTCGGGCTGGCACAATGCTCGGCGCGAGGGGATATTAATGTATCTCGATTTGGTGACCGATTACCGGGCTGCGGTGGGTTTATCAATATCAGCCAGCATGCCAAATCAGTGTATTTCTGCGGGACCTTTACCGCGGGCGGGCTGCGAACGGATGTCAGAGAGGGCCAACTGAAAATTCTTCAGGAAGGCAAGGGCATGAAATTTGTGGCACAGGCCGAACAGATTACTTTTTCTGCCAGTCGGGCCAATGCGGTGAATCAGTCCGTCCGCTACCTGACCGAGCGGGCCGTGTTCCGGCTGGATCCGCAAGGCATTGTACTGGAAGAGATTGCACCCGGCGTGGATTTAGAGCGGGATATTCTGGCACATATGGGCTTCATGCCGCTGATTGACCCTGATTTGCGATTCATGCCAGCAGAAATATTTGCCCGAGATTTTTCATTCCGGTTTGACTGAGCTTTGCTGTGTTCAAAACAGAGTGTGAAGCACGCTGGAACTTCTGGCATTTCTGTTGATGCATATGGGGCTCAGGAGGCATGATTGGTGCTGGTTTAATGTCCGCACACACCTGAGCCGTCCGCACAGGTGTGTTCGCCTTTGCATAAGGAATGCGCTATGACTCAGCAACTGGTCGGGATCAACCCGCGCCAGCAACAACTCGATAAAATCGTCTTTTTCTGCTCTGTCATTCAGCATGGCTCATTTCGCGAGGCTGCTGAAGTCTGGGGGATTTCTGCGGCGGCTGCAAGCCGGTGGATCAAAGAGCTTGAAGGACTGATGGCTGTTGAACTGATCAAGCGCAGTACCCGGCAACTGGTCCCAACGGATGCCGGTGAGATGTTGTATCAGCGATTTTCTTCTCTGCTGCCTGAAATCGATACCATCTGTTCGGAAGTGGGCAGCATGGCAGACGAACAGCGCGGGATCATCAGCATTTCTTCAACGCCCTTGTACGCAGCGTATTACCTGCGTGAGATTATCGCGGAATATATGGAAATGCACCCGCAGGTGAACTTCAGATTGTTCATTGAAGCCGGAGAAACGGATCCGCTGCATGTTGATTTCATGATTCGTGCCAAAGCCACAAACCGGGAAACGGAGGAAAAAGATTCGTTGCTGATCCGTCGTTTACTGCTGAGTGAGCCTTTGTATGCCTGTGCGTCCCCTCAGTATCTCGCCCGGTGTGGTATTCCACTGGAACCTGAATCATTACGGGAACATCGTTGCCTGTATGCCAGTTCGCTGGTGGGGGGAAACCGATGGTATTTTCGTCTGAATGGGGTTAATCGGCCTGTCACGATTAGTGATGCGCTGGAGTGTGATAACAGTGAAATACTGCGTGACATGGCGATTCGGGGCGCAGGGATTGCCTATTTGCCGCATTCTGTCATTAAAGCTGCCATGGATCGCGGGGAACTTCAGGTCTTGCTGACAGATTATGTGGCCAGCCAGTTCGACATCAATCTGTATTTTCGTCCCCGCCACCCGATGCCTGCCCGGTGCCAGGCTTTCAAAGAATATATGTTGCGGCGGACGGAAGAAATCATCATCGAGCAGGGTACCTGTCAGCACAGAATCTAGCGATTACCTGCGACCCTTGTGGTCTCAGAGTTTACTGCGAAGGTTTTTGAGCAGAATGGTTTCCAGATCATGCTTGGGCAGAGGCCGGAAAAAGTGGAAACCCTGAATATAGTCGCAGTTGAGATTCGAGAGCAGGGCTGCCTGCTGACGGGTTTCAACCCCTTCAGCGACCACACACATATTGAGGGCTTTACCCAGATTGATGATATTTTCAATCAGTGTCAGCTGCTTCGGTACCGTCTCAAGATCTTTGATGAAAGCCCGGTCGATTTTCAGTTCATCCAGCGGAAAACGTGCCAGATAAGACAGGGATGAATAGCCCGTTCCAAAGTCATCAATCGACAGGGCAAAGCCAAGCTTTTTGATGGCGTTGAGCATTTGAATCGTGTGTTCATTTTCCCCCATCATGGCGCTTTCGGTCAGCTCGAAGGTAATGTCATTCGGATTCACGCCCGTCGTCCGTTGCAGATCGGCCACGTACTGGATCAGGTTGGGATTGCCAAACTGCTGCGGCGACAGGTTAATTGCGACCCGTCCTAGCAGTAGTCCCTGTTGTTTCCAGCGCTTCACCGTCGTGAACACTTCCCGCATGACCACTTTGCCTAATTGCTCAATCAGGCCGGAACGTTCTGCAACCGGAATAAATTGTGCCGGACTGATATAGCCTTCAATGGGGTGCTTCCAGCGAACCAGCGCCTCGGCACCATGGATGGAAAAATCCCGGGCACTGACTTTGGGCTGATACCAGACCTCAAGCCCACGGTTCTGCAGGGCTTTCTGTAATTCGATTTCCAGCCAGAGACGCATTCTGGCTTCTTTGTTCATGGTCTCGTCGAAGGTCACCATCCGGTTGCGTCCCCGGTTTTTTGCTTCATACATCGCCGTATCGGCATGCTGGAGCAACATACGCGCGTCGCTGCCATTCCCCGGGTAATCCACCATGCCGATGGAGCAGGCGAGGTGCTTGCTGAAATGCAGCAGATCGAAGGGCTGATTCACCAGCGCAATGATTTTTTTGGAGACCTGCTCACCAATATCGGTATGTGCTGGCTCGGGCAGAAGGATACCGAATTCATCTCCGCCAAGGTGACCAATCACGGCATTTTCCGGCAGCAGTTGCCGCAACCGTTGTGATATTTCCTGCAGCACACGGTCACCGATATGATGACCCAGTGAATCATTGATATTTTTGAAGTTATCGATATCCAGATACAACATCGCCAATGGGATCTGACGTGTGATCATCTGCTCCAGACGGCGACTGAAGCCATGGCGGTTAAACAACCCGGTCAGGGGGTCGGTATGGATCAGTTGCTCGACTTGCTCCGGCTGGACCTGATGCGTCAGGGCTTGCCGCAAGACCACCAGACTGGCCGGAGACCCGACCACTTGCGTATCTTTGATAATGAGTGACAGGGCATGTTCTGTCTGGCACTGTGCGCTGGTCAGGCAATGGTAGGTTTTCCCATTGCTGAGGGCTGCCAGTTGCTCACCAAAAGGCCGGTGATTGCGGCTGTCAATTAAGAGTTGTCCGAGATCTTCGCCCATCAAAGCCTCGGCGGACGCAAATCCCAAAATCTGAGCGGCTGTTGCATTGGCTGAGAGAATCTGATTTTTTTCAATCAGCAGGCAGCCATCACTCACCAGGTGACTGAGCTGCTGGAAGTGCTCTTCCCGCTCTGCTAGCGCATGACTGAGTTGCAGGCGTTCGGAAGTGTCGATGGCATGCATCACGATGTGTGTGATCTCTGAGGCATCGTTACGCAGCGGTGACACACTGAAATGCAGGCTGGAGTGGTGGCGGTGTTCATTCAAAATGACTTCGCCTTCCATCGACTCACCGCGTAGCGCACGCTCATAATAAGGCTTCAACGTGTCATAGAATACTGCACCCAGAATATCGGTGTCACACCGCCCCACCAGTTCTTCGCGGCTCAGGCCGCTAAGCTGACAATAATGGGGGTTTACGGCAACATAACGGTGATCTTTATCCAGAATGGCAAAAAGAAACGGGCTGTTGCCAGTCAGTTGAAAAAACCAATTGTGAATAAGTTCAGTCGGCATGGAGCTATCGTTTGTGTTCGGGGTTCAGCAGACATCATGGCGATGTCTTCATCTGGATAAGTCGTATCCGTAATATAACGCTAGAAAAAGCCTGAATGTCAAAAATATCTGTATTTAGGCAATAATTTTGAGTGAAACAGCAAAAAATATGGATTTAATGACATTGGTTACAAAAATGAGACAAACCATAATATATAGGTTGCGCATTAAGGATATGTTTCTAAAGAATAAATATAACAAAAAGAATGCATCTCGTGTATTTGTTTCGTAGGTTTTTTGCCTTGTTTTCTAGGCATGGGTTGGCATATCAGGCCTCCAAACGAAGTGTAATAAAATGTTTAACTGCTGGAATTCTGAACGATATGCCAGACATGCTGTGCAATCGATGCCATCAGCTATAGCATCTGCGACTCAGTCTGCGTGGCGAAAGAAATCAGAAAAGTGGTTGTTATCCGTATAACCTGACCTCACAATAGACGCGGTACGTGGGGCTTCCACGGGGTCTGTCGATGGTCGGAACCATCAAACTGAGGAATGATATGCTGATACGAACTGAAGTGCCGTCGGATATTTTGCCGATCGATGCGTTGCTGAAAGCAACCTTTGAAACACAGGCGGAAGCGAATCTGGTCATGGCATTACGTGAAGAGGGTCAGAGAACATTATCCTTGGTTGCCTGTTCAGACGAGGGTGAGGTGATCGGCCATGCTTTTTTCAGCCCGGTGACCGTCGATGGTCAGGATGATGGCTGGCAGGGGTTGGCGCCTCTGGCGGTAAAATCTGACTGTCAGGGGCAGGGAATTGGTCAGGCGCTGATGCGCGAAGGTGCTGAAATCCTGGCGGAACTGGGATATCCCGTGGTCGTGGTGCTGGGAGATTCGGCATATTATGGCAAAGGTGGCTTTGTCACAGCAGCCAATCATGGTTTGCGATGTTCCTGGCCGGTGCCGGAAGAAGCGTTCATGGTGAGAGAGCTCATTCACGGAACATTGGATCAGCGGCAGGGGCTGGTGGAATACAGTGCCCAGTTTTCGGCGCTGTAATCGGCCGGATGTTTATACACATAACAGATACCAATCAACGATAAAGACAGATGCAACAACGAGATATTCAAATCCTGCAGGAAATGGGGCTGTCGGCATGGCAGATTCGAAAACCCGACTGTTTTCCTGCGCTGACGCAATCGGTCATTGATCTGCCGGCGCAGTGTCGGCTGCTGTTCGTCACAGCAGAAACACTGGACGAACATGATGCCTGGCTGTTCGGAAACATTTTGCGCAGCATGAAACTGACCCCGGAGCAGGCGTTGTCCTTACCACCGCATGCACTCAGTGAACTGGGGGAGCACCATCTGATCTGGTGCTGGTTTGCAGGATGTGATGGCGTCGCACCGAGCGATTGCCGGGTGCTGCATTCTGAATCTCTGCGGTTGATGCATGAAAAGCCCGCCAGCAAAAAAGCCTTATGGCAGCAGATTTGTGCATTCAATGATTGAGTGTATCCCGATGCAGGCGACACATCTGGATGACGTCTGGAACATCGAGCAATCGGCTCACCAGTATCCATGGACGGAAAACCAGATCCGCGAAACGCCGGGCCGGCTGGCATTGAATCTGACCTTGCTGGTCGATGGCTGCGTGGCTGGCTATTGTTTCGGACAATCTGTCGCTGGCGAGGCGAGTTTACTCAATATTGCTGTCGATCCGCAGCGGCAGGGGCAGGGACTGGGGCGACAGCTGCTGCGGGCGTTCATGGCCGCAGCCAAAACGGGAGGAGCGGAGGAAATCTGGCTCGAAGTACGGGCCAGCAATCAGAACGCCAACTATCTGTATCAGATCTGCGGGTTCGTACTGATCAGCCGTCGGGAAGGATATTACCGGGCGGGTGACCTTCAAACGGGCACCGAGCGGGAAGATGCCCTGATCATGAAGGCTGAACTTTAGTTCGCACGAGGTGCAGTGCTGTTTTCCGCGGGCTGACGATGTTCCGACAGTGAATCTGCCAGCGTAATGAAGGCACTCAGATAATCAATTTCCAGATCCGTTTCCCGGACCCCCAGATGAATGTGTTTCTGGATGCCTGTCTCTCCCAACCGTACCGCTTTGATCGATAATCTATCCCCATACTCCTTGGCCAGCCATTTCGGCAGGGCCGCAACGCCCCGACCGGCAGCGACCATTTGCAGCATAATGTCTGTAGTTTCAATCAGCTTATGTTTGCGCGGACTGCATTTGGCTGGCGTCAGAAAGCTGGTGTAAATATCCAGTCGGCTCTGTTCGACCGGGTAGGTGATCAGGATTTGATCCAGCAGCATCTCCGGCGCGATATAGTCGGCTTCAGCCAACGGGCTCTGTGCATCCACCACCAGTACCTGCTCATAGTCGAACACTGGAATATAACGGATGCCCGGCCGCAATAACGGATCTGGCGTCACCAGGACATCGATTTCATATCCGAACAGCGCGCCCAGGCCGCCAAACTGAAATTTCTGTTTTACATCGACATCCACATCCGGCCAGGCTTTGAGGTAAGGATTCACGACCTTGAGCAGCCACTGATAGCAGGGATGGCATTCCATGCCGATCCGCAGTGTTCCTCGCTGGCCTGTGGAAAACTGCTGCATCTGCGATTCTGCGTGCTCAAACTGGGGCAATACGCGTTCTGCCAGCCTGAGCAGATATTGTCCAGCCTGCGTAAAGTGGAGGCTGCGGCCAGACTTGGTCCAGACTGGCGTACCGAGCTGCTGTTCCAGCTTTTTCATGCTGTGACTGAGTGCTGACTGGCTCAGATAAAGACTGTCGGCTGCGGCAGTCAGTGAGCCTTGTCGGTGGACTTCGCGGAGAATGGCGAGATGGCTGCGCTCTATCATGGTGATCCTTAACTCATGAGTGCTTTTCATAGATTGATGAAATAATGCCATTTTTTTTCATCATCAGATAGCCATAAGATGTCTTCATCAACGACAGAGGACGTATAGATGGCTAAAATTCATAACCTGGGTTTCCCGCGTATCGGCGCAAATCGTGAACTGAAATTCGCTCTGGAACAGTATTGGAAAGGTGACACGTTACAGCATGAACTCACCGAGCGGGCTGCCGCCCTGCGTCAGAAGCACTGGCAGCATCAGTCTGCGCTGGATCTGACCCCGGTCGGTGATTTTTCTTTCTATGATCAGGTGCTGGACACCAGTTTTACGCTGGGTAATCTTCCGGCCCGTGTAGCAGGGCTGGATGGGGACGAGCTGGATAACTATTTTCGTGTGGCACGGGGCCGTTCTGCCAACGACAGCGGCTGCAGCTGTGTGCATGCCGGCGAAATGACCAAGTGGTTCGACACCAACTACCACTACATTGTGCCTGAGTTCACCGCAGAGACGACGTTTGAACTCAATCCTGAGCGTCTGCTGACACAGCTGGCTGAAGCACAGGCGCAGGGTGTGGCTGCAAAACCGGTGTTGGTGGGGCCTGTGACTTATCTCTGGCTCGGTAAAGAAAAAGACCACTCAAACAAATTGGAATTGCTGGAAAAACTGTTGCCAGTTTACAGTCAGTTACTGGCATTGCTGGCAGAAAAAGGAGTGGAATGGGTTCAGATTGATGAGCCGATCCTGGTCACTGAACTGTCCTCGGAATGGCAGCAGGCACTGAACAAAGCCTATCAATTTTTGAATCAGGGGCAGGTGAAACTGCTGCTGGCCACCTATTTTGGGGAACTGAAAGAAAACCGATCCCTGGCTGTGAATCTGCAGGTTCAGGGACTGCATGTTGATGCCGTTCGTGGCCGCAACGAAGTCGAGGCCGTGATTCAGGCACTGCCTGCAGACAAGGTGTTGTCGCTGGGAGTGATTAACGGCCGGAATATCTGGAAAACCGACCTGAATGGCGTACTGAGCTGGCTGGAGCCGATTGCCCGGGATCTGGGCGAACGGCTGTGGGTCGCACCCTCGTGTTCATTGCTGCATGTGCCGGTTGATCTGAACAGTGAACAGCAGCTGGATGCGGAAATTAAATCCTGGCTGGCCTTTGCCCTGCAGAAACTGGACGAACTGGCTGTTTTGGCCAAAGCCCTGAATCAGGGGCGTGAGACTGTGGCTCAGGCGCTGGCAGAAAACCAGCAGGCGATAGACAGCCGCCGCCAGTCAACCCGCGTGAATCATCCGGCGGTTCAGGCCGCGGTGGCTGCGATAACACCAGCACTTGGGGAACGTCAGCATCCGTATGCATATCGGATTGCCAAGCAAACTGCGCATCTCAATCTGCCAGCTTTCCCGACCACGACCATCGGCTCATTCCCACAGACGGCGGAAATCCGTCAGGCCCGCCTGAAATTCAAAAGAGGCGAATTGGATCAGGCGACTTATGTTGCGCAGATGCAGGAAGAAATCGCCCGTGCCGTGCGCGAGCAGGAAGCGCTGGGGCTGGATGTGCTGGTACACGGCGAGGCCGAACGGAACGATATGGTCGAGTATTTTGGTGAGCAGCTTGATGGCTATGCCTTCAGCCAGTTTGGCTGGGTTCAGTCTTATGGTTCCCGTTGTGTGAAGCCGCCGATTCTCTATGGGGATATCAGCCGTCCGAAAGCCATGACTGTCGCCTGGACCCAGTACGCGCAGTCGCTGACTGAAAAACCGATGAAAGGCATGCTGACCGGGCCGGTGACGATTCTGAACTGGTCTTTTGTGCGTGACGATCAGCCGCGTGCGGTGTCTTGCTACCAGCTGGCACTGGCGATCCGGGAAGAGGTACTGGATTTGGAAAAAGCCGGGGTGAAAGTCATTCAGATCGATGAAGCCGCTTTGCGTGAAGGCTTGCCTCTGCGCCAGTCTGAGTGGCAGGACTACCTGAACTGGGCCGTGACATCTTTTCGGATCACCGCCAATGGTGTCGCGGATGAAACACAGATCCATACCCACATGTGTTATTCCGAGTTCAACGATATCATCGCATCGATTGCACAGATGGATGCAGATGTGATCACCATCGAGACCTCGCGCTCAGATATGGAATTGCTCGATGCCTTTGATAACTTCAAGTATCCGAATGAGATTGGGCCGGGCGTGTACGATATTCACTCCCCCAATATTCCGAGCGAAGCGCAGATGGTCAAACTGATGCAGCTGGCTGCAGAGCGGATTCCGGCTGAGCGCCTGTGGGTGAACCCGGACTGCGGTCTGAAAACCCGCCAGTGGGCTGAAGTGCTGCCCGCACTGCAAAACATGGTTGCAGCGGCAAAAACACTGCGCGGCCACGCTTAATACAGCGATACATATTGAGGGTGTTGATTCCGGGGCTGCGCCGACAAGGGCAGCCTTTGGGTGATTGCATCATGGCGCATGGCGGCCCAAGGTGCGGAGAAAGAAAAGGAAGATGAAACGACGCTATTTTGAATATTTACCCGTCAGGTTTGCATCAGGGTATTTTGATTTGATTCAATAATTTTTAATATCCAACTTAACTATAGTTTTATTTATCATAATTGATGAAGTGTCATTTAATTTGCGTGGCCTCAAAAAAATGCTTTTGACTTTTTTACACCTCAGCGAACGCTGTTAAGCTTTGAGTTCATGTCTGGTGAATGTCTGTTTCCGGACAAATTCTGATCTGCTGTTTCATTCGGGTTGAACCCCGCTTACTGTCAAGCGTTGGGGTGTCATTCTGTTGTTGACGACGTACCGCAAAATCAAATCGCTGAGGGTGAGTAACCTTTCAAATCAGGGAGAGAATGGTGAACGTCAAAAGCTTACTCTGTGGGCCGGCGGAAAAATATGATGTTGTCAGCCGAGCGATAATGACCGGGGCGAGTGTTGCCCATTTTGATTTGGAGGACTCCGTGCCTCTGAGCAGGAAATCGGCGACGCGCGCTGCTATTCTGAAGCAACTCAAACATCCCATTCCCATCCCGACAGCCGTTCGGATCAATGCCTTGAATACTCAATTGGGCCTTGAAGATATCCTTGGGTTTATTCATCAGAACGTTGCCCCGGATATTATGATTGTGCCCAAAGTTGAATCGCCGGAAACGGCAAGAATTGCAGGTGATATTTTAAAAGAACATTTTCCGGAAACGCGTATATTTTGTGTGATTGAAAGTATTAAAGCGCTGAAAAGTCTCGACAGAATCATTCTTGAACCTGATTTTATTCAGGGCATGATTTTTGGCGCTGCTGATTTTTCCGGTGATATGGGTAAAGTTCCGAGTGCCCTCGATCTGACCTATGCCAAAACACAGATTGCTTTGGCGGCGAATCAAATCAATGCGGTGGCCATTGATTCTCCCTGTTTTCAAATTCATGACGTCTTACGCCTGGAAACGGAATGCCTGCAGGCCAGAGCGCTTGGATTTCACGGCAAAATTGCGATTCATCCCGGACAAGTCTCAAGGATTAATCAGGCATTTGCGCCGACCGAGCATGAATATACCTTTTCGAAAAATATCCTCGACACACTGACGGGACCGGATGAGCGCGAAGCATCCAGTATTCGCACTGTGGGCGAAAACATGATCGGGCCCCCTTTTATACGTATTGCAGAAAAGATTGTGAAATCAATGGAGTGAATCGCATGAAAGCCAAAATGCTCAGCCGATTGCAGCCTGTCGGGGAACAACGATATGTCGAGTCCCACGGGCTTTATTATGATGACTTTGAAATTGGCGATATTTACGAGCATCGTCCAGGCAGAACTGTTACGGAAGTCGACAATATCTGGCAATCGCTCATCAATATGAACACCCATCCGCTTCACATTGATGCGGTCTATGCGTCTGAAACTGAATTTGAAAGGCCGCTGGTCTCGAGCCTGGTGACCTTCTCGATTATTGGCGGGCTGAGTCTGGCCAGTACCAGCGCCAGAGCCATTGCGAATCTGGGCTGGAAAAATGTGGCACTGAAAGCGCCGGTATTTGTGGGAGATACCCTGTATGCGGAATCCAGAATCCTGCATAAGCGCTTGTCGAACTCTCGCCCGAATCAGGGCATCGTCACCGTCGAAACCAAGGGGCTGAAAGACAGCGGGGAAGTCGTTTTGATCTGGGAGCGCAGCTTTCTGGTGCCAGTGGATCCGGAATTGCAGGCTCTGCGATGAAAATTTTCCGGGCCAGTGACATCCACCGACTGATTCAGCAGACCGATCTGATTGCATTCCTCACACAGCAGCTGGCTCAGAAACCGGAGGGCATCACGGTGCCACAGCGGACACTGATGATTGATCCGTCTCCTTTCTCTGTTTTTGGCACCATGCCAGCGAAAGATGATATTGCCGGTCTCTTCATGGTGAAGAATGCGGCGTTGGTGAGCAGCAACCGTGGTGCGGCCATTCATGCCATGACTCAGGTGTTTCATACACGCACGGGTGAGCCGATGGCCATCATGGATGGTGCCGCGATGACGGGCTACCGGACTGCCGGAGTTGCGGCTGCAATCATGCTGCATTGTACCGATGAAGCGGCAGACAGTCTGGCAGTGCTGGGTGCAGGCGTTCAGGCCAGACATCACCTGATGGCTGTGTTTGCGGTGAGGCGTATCCGGGAAGTCAGCTTGTGCTCAAGAGGACAGGAAAAATTGCGGGCATTGAAGCACTGGATAGAGCACACCTATCCCGAAGTCCGCGTCCGTCTGGCGGATTCAGCGGCAGAGTGCGTTGCCGGGAAGTCATTGGTGATTGCCGCCACCACCAGCCAGGAGCCTTTGTTCTCTATGGACGGGCTGGCTGCCGAAGCACATGTCAGCCTGATTGGTGGCCATTCTCTGGAAAGCCGGGAACTGAGTCATGCCGATATGTTCCGGTATCGGGTGATCACCGAAGACCGGGCGTTTGCGATGGCAGAAGCTGGGCATTGTCATGCCGCCTGTCTGGAGCCTCATGAGCTGTTTCAGCTGGATCGCTCGGTACTGGCAGCTCAAAAGACAATTTTCAGCTCGGTGGGTACCGCCCTGATGGATCTTTATTTCGTCCGGTTTTTACTGGATATCAGCAAGAACGAATCGCTTTCACAACTCTCATTAACGGACTGAGGCCGTGAATCATGAATCAATATGCAAACCTGAAAAAGATGATTGAACTCGCTGAAGAGGCATGGAGCGCTGCATCCTCCAATGGATTAACCCATATCCGAACCCGATATACCGAGGGAAGCCAGCTGGTGACGGAAACGGGACATGAGTTTATCAATATGTGCTCCTGTTCTTATCTGGGACTGGACAAGCACCCCGATATTATTCAGGGCGCCATTGATGCATTAACCAAGGAAAAGGTGATGATCTTACCGACGTCCAGAACCCGGATTGGTTTGTCATTGCTGGATGAAACTGAAACCGATCTGAGCCGGCTTTTTCAGGCTGAGGCGATTGTGACCCTCTCCTGTGCTGCTGCGTCCAGCGGAATGTTACCTTTAATTGCATCGGGTGCCCTGAGTCAGCAGGAAAAGCCTCTGATGATTTTTGACCGCTATGCTCACTTTTCCATGAATCATCTGAAGTCCGGTTGCGGCGATGAAACGGATATCCTGACTTGTCCCCATAATGATCTGGCCTGGATTGAAACTGAACTGAAGAAAGCGAATGGCCGCCCGGTATTCTATATTGCGGACGGCGCTTACAGTATGGGGGGCTATACACCGATTGAAGCGCTCAAAGCGCTGCAGGAAAAATATGGCCTGTATCTGTATTTTGATGATTCCCATTCCATCAGTATGTACGGCAATCAAGGTGTGGGATTTGTCCGCTCCAGCTATGACACGCTGCATCCGCGTACCATCATTGTGGCTTCGTTAGGCAAAGCTTTTGGAGCGACCGGCGGGTTGGTGTTGCTGGGGGATCCGAAAATGCGCCGGGCCATCGAGATTTATGGCGGCCCGCTGGGATGGTCGCAAACAGCCAATGTCCCTGCGTTGGGCGCGATCAGAGCGTCAGTCCGGATTCATGAGTCGGATGAACTGGTCACCTTACAACGTCAACTTGCCGGGATCATGAATACGTTTGACGAGCTGATCCCGACCGAAAATGCCTTGAACAATCTGCCCATTCGCGTGGTGGATCTCAACGACGCGGAACGCGCAATTGAAGCGTCCGCGGAAATCTACCGGCGGGGATTTTATACCTCGGCGGTGTTCTTTCCGATTGTCGCCAGAGGGCGTGCCGGGTTGCGGGTGATGGGGCGTGCCGATCTGGCCCATGAAGATATTGCAGCATTTTGTCGGGCGGTGGCTGATTTTCAGTAGCGCCGAGAGCAGGGGCGACAACGGATCACGGTCTGCCCCTGCGCCCGGATTCAGCGGATGTGCGTCTCGAGCCCTGCCAGCCGGTGCCAGTAGCCGTTACACTGCAGACGATCCGGCAAGGCAAGCTGCGGGGATTGCCGTTCAGCCGCTTTGAACACCTTCAGCGTGTCCAGAGTTTCAGGGCCAAGCGGGCTGAGACGCACCACATCCACCAGCCCCTGCATGCCGGATAAGTCATTGATCAGGTTATAGCAGTAGCCGGATTGCGTCTGAATGCCGTTCAGGGTGAACAGGCGTTGTCCCTCCTGACTGTGGGCGGCCAATCCGTCCGGATACCGGATACAGCAGGTCTCACATTCATCTTTGCCCCGGCCTTCCGCCCGGGCGGTGAAACACCGGGCTGAATAGGCCAGCGGCAGATAACCATAACTGAAGACTTCGGTTTCAAACTGGTGGCGGATCTTCAGCGCCTCACAATCCTGAAGCAGGGCTTGAAGCCATGCCCGTGAAAGCTCGACCGGCATGCACCAGCGGATCATTCCGAGCTTCAGAAAGTGTTGCAGGGTCTGCGCGTTGTAGCCGTTGATCGCCGGACCCACCACAAACGGCACTTTGTGCTGGTGTGCGAGATGAATGGCGGCGACATCGTTCGCCTCGATGGTGAACGCACCGTTGTTGATATAGTCTTTCAGGACACGGACTTCGCTGGGTGCTTCGAGCAATGCCTGAGTCGAAAGCACCACTTCTTTACCGTGGTCGGCCAGAGCCCGGGCGAGATCCAGCCAGTCTTTGACTTTCATCTCCCGTCGCTTGGCACAGACGGTTTCTCCCAGATACACCACATCGGCATCGCTGTGACAGGCTTGCTCATAAAATTGTGAAACGTCTGCTTTGGGCCAGAAATACAGCAAAGGTCCAAGGGAATACTTCATGATGTGCTCCTTTACTGCCACTGGCGCTGATAAGCACCTAAGGTTGTTTGTGCCCCTTCGGATAAACGGCTCAGCGTCTGATCCCAGTCGGCTTTCACCTGATAAGCCGCCGGTTGTGCCTGATAGCTGTCGATGGCCTGACGCCAGACGCGGGTGACATCCGCCACGTAAGCCTGACTGCGCTGGCGGCCTTCAATCTTGACGGAGGCTATCCCGGCCGCAAAGAGTTCCGGTAACAGACTTAAGGTATTGAGGCTGGTGGGGGATTCCAGCACATGGTTTGGCTGCGATTGGGCGGTGCCCGGGGTTTCAAACCGCCCTTTGCACAGGGTCGGATAGCCGGCTTTTTCACTGGGCTGATAACGGTCGATCAGGATCCCGTTCAGGCGCGATTCTAACCCTTGCGAGGTTTCCTGCCAGCGGACGTATTTTGCGGGCGAGCAGGCGCCCGCCGTATTCGGCGACTCCCCGGTCAGGTAGGACGACAGATAGCAGCGACCCTCGGCCATAATGCACAGGCTGCCGAAGGCAAAGACTTCGAGCTCGACGTCGGTGTTGCGGGCCAGTTGTTTCACCTGATGAATGGACAGGACGCGCGGCAGGACAACGCGTTTCACGTTGAAGTGCTCGCGGTAAAACGCAATGGCTTCGGTGTTGGTGGCGGACGCCTGCACCGACAGATGCAGCTCGAGTTCTGGATAGCGCCGGGATGCGTAAGCCAGCACAGCCATGTCGGCGACAATCAGTGCATCCACGCCCAAAGCGGCTGCTTTATCAACCGCCTGCTGCCAGCGGGTGAAACCGTCCGGATGGGCAAAGGTATTGAGCGCGACATGGATTTTACGATCATGTGTGCGCACATAGTCGACCGCCTGCTCCAGTCGCTTTCCTTCGAAGTTTAAGCCTGCAAAATGCCGGGCATTGGTGTCGTCTTTGAAGCCGATGTAAACCGCATCGGCACCCTGATCAATGGCCGTTTTCAGGGCGGGCAGATTTCCTGCCGGGCAGAGCAACTCCATGGTGGTGGTTCCTGAGTGAGGGGCAAAAGAATGCCTCACAGCTTAATGGTCTGATGAAAACCGATATTGATATGACTCATTTTTTCCTGAATTGACAGCCGTTCGTCGTAACCTGCGGTCAAGAGTGCCCTGTTCTTTGATTTATCGCAGGAAAGGGAGCGCGCTGTTGGCCTAGGATGGCCGCCGACTGAATTGATCACGAGGAGAATCTGGTGACCCTGAACCCATTGAACCTGATGTACCGGATCGCGCCCCGGCTGCTGAGCCTGCACTGCCGGGTGGCACCATTCGCACTTCATCAAACTTGCCTGGAGCCGGTTTTGCGGCGGATATTTGCAGACGCACTGGCCGCAGGAGAGCTCGATTTCCTGACCGGCAGAACGGTCACGCTGTCGATACCGGATATTCAGTGGCAGTTTACCCTGACGTTGCGTGACGAACAGCTGTGTATGCTGCCTGTAGTGGCCGAGCCGGATGCCGTGATGCGGGCCGACAGTACCGATTTGCTGCAAATTGCCGCCCGGCAAGTGGACCCGGATACGCTGTTCTTCCAGCGTCGGTTGTTTATGGAAGGCGATACCGAACTGGGACTGGCCGTGAAGAACCTGATCGACAGCCTGGAAGCGGAAACGCTGCCCAAACCTATGCTGCGTGCACTGGAAATCGCAGCCAGCGGCATGAGCCAGCCCGGTTAATCTCCGGTCGGATATTGATCTCTGCAACTCCGGCGGCAGGCTCTGGTGCGGACTTCCCGCCGGAGTGGTGTTCCTTCACCCGCAGCGCGTTTCAGCGGAAAGACAGAGTGACTGTTTCTTTGCGTCTTCTTTGCGTATAATTCGGCCATCTTAATCTCCGGGTATCCTGTCAGGGCCTGGAATTCAGTCATCCCATCGCCGTGATGGCACAGAAGCGCACAGAGGCCAGGATGTAACCACAGGTTAATCAGCCAACCCGGCTAGTACCGGGCACACTCAACGGATATACCGGGTGCGAACACATGAATGTCGCGTCTGGGCTGACTTAATTCGATAACTGGATCTTCACTGATTATGTCTTTTTTAACTGAAGTGGGTAAACGCCGTACGTTTGCCATCATTTCTCACCCGGATGCGGGTAAAACAACCATTACTGAAAAAGTCCTGCTGTTCGGAAACGCGCTACAGCGCGCCGGTACGGTGAAAGGCCGTGGCTCCAACCAGCATGCCAAGTCAGACTGGATGGAGATGGAAAAAGAGCGGGGCATCTCGGTGACCACCTCTGTGATGCAGTTTCCTTACAACGATTGTCTGGTCAATCTGCTGGATACACCGGGACACGAAGATTTCTCGGAAGATACGTACCGGACCCTGACGGCGGTTGACTCCTGCCTGATGGTTATCGATGCCGCGAAAGGTGTTGAGGACCGGACCCGGAAACTGATGGAAGTCACTCGTCTGCGTGACACGCCAATCGTGACGTTCATGAACAAACTGGACCGCGACATCCGTGATCCGATGGAACTGATGGATGAAGTGGAAAGCGAGCTGAACATTGCCTGTGCACCTGTCAGCTGGCCGATTGGCTGTGGTAAAGAGTTCAAAGGTGTTTACCACATTCACCGCGATGAAACGATTCTGTATGCAACCGGCCAGGGCCACACTATTCAGGATGTGCGTATCGTGAAAGGTCTGGACAATCCGGAGCTGGATGACGCTGTGGGTGCAGATCTGGCAGAACAGCTGCGTGAGGAACTGGAGCTGGTGCTGGGTGCCTCACACGAGTTTGATCGTGACCTGTTTCTGAAAGGCGAGCTGACCCCGGTTTTCTTCGGGACGGCACTGGGTAACTTTGGTGTTGACCACATGCTGGACGGCCTGACTGAGTGGGCGCCTGCGCCGATGCCACGTCAGGCAAACGAGCGTGATGTCGCAGCGACGGAGGAGAAGTTCTCTGGTTTCGTGTTCAAGATTCAGGCGAACATGGACCCGAAACACCGGGACCGGATTGCCTTCATGCGGATCGTATCGGGAACCTACACGCAGGGCATGAAAATGAACCACGTACGGACCGGCAAGAACGTCAGCATTTCGGATGCCGTGACTTTCATGGCGGGCGACCGTGCCCGTGCTGAAAATGCGTATGCAGGCGACATCATTGGTTTGCACAACCACGGTACGATTCAGATCGGTGATACTTTCACTCAGGGTGAAAACCTGAAGTTTGCCGGTATCCCGAACTTCGCCCCGGAACTGTTCCGCCGTATCCGCCTGAAAGATCCTCTGAAACAGAAGCAGTTGCTGAAAGGTCTGGTGCAGTTGTCGGAAGAAGGTGCGGTGCAGGTGTTCCGTCCGTTGCAGAACAACGATCTGATCGTCGGCGCGGTCGGTGTGCTTCAGTTCGACGTGGTGGTTGCCCGTCTGAAATCTGAGTACAACGTCGAAGCCATCTATGAAAGCGTGAATGTTGCCACGGCCCGCTGGGTTGAGTGTGACGATGCGAAGAAACTGGATGAGTTCCGCCGTAAGAGCGAAGTGAACCTGGCGCTGGACGGTGGGGATAACCTCACTTATATCGCGCCGACCATGGTGAACCTCAATCTGGCCAAAGAACGTTTCCCGGAAATTGATTTCCGCGCGACCCGCGAGCACTAATCTCAGACGGCCGATTTAGCATGAAAGCCCCTGAATGCAGGGGCTTTTTTGTGCGTGGGCGCAATTTGAAAAGTACCTCAGAAATGAACCTGAGGCTGAATCAGACTGTCGCAGTAATCGCTGTTCGTTGCCGGGTTGAAAAACGCTTTGTCGACTGCGGCATAGCTAAAGGAAGCCACCTGACTGCTGGCTTTGCTGCTGTAGGGTTGCCCCATCAGATCCAGATACGGGCGGTAATCCAGTCCGGTAGCGTAACTGGCTGCAATCAATAGCCAATCATTGTTATCTAGGCTTTTCGCTTCGCTCAACGTATAGGTACTGAACCCGATACTGGCTTTGCGGCTCTGCCAGTTTTCTTCGCTGTTATCGGCATCGGCAAAGGCTTTATCCAGCAAATGCAGCCGGGCAATCAGATGCCAGCCGTTGCTCAGCTTTCCCTCGTGCTGCGCATGCATCATCATCTGAACGATCAAGGCCGCGCCCTGACTCCAGCTGCGGTCATTGCGTCCGGCCATATAAGCCGCCGGATCAGCGCTCAGCTGACTCTGACGAATATCGGCCAGCATCTGATCAAAAGGCAGCGACTGGCACTGATGTGCATAACCGCTTTCCTGCACGGCTGCGAGGGATTTCGGGTAATAAGAATAGAAATTCGTGGTTGCGTGGCCTTCATATCCATTGAACTTGAAGCGACCGCTCTCGACATTGTGTCCGACTTCATGCAGATCGCCGTGGCCGAGTACACTGAATGCCCACCCCGCATCATAAGGATTGCCGGAGCAGCCATAGCCGCAGGTGGGCTGATCAGCATTCATGTGCTGCACCTGATCCCACACCGGTAGTGTCAGTCCATGCTGGGTTGCAAAAGACTGGACTTCCGCAATCGGCGTGATGTTCTCCCCCTGATAGCCAGCCAGTGCCCGCAGGGCGCTGTGGTGATAACGGGTCAGTCGCGGCGCGACGTCACTGGCACTGTCCCAGCGGCTGTTTTCCGACAGCGTGGTCAGCATCCGGTCATTCCGGGAATGGATCTCGAAATGCTCGGTTGTCAGTTCAGCCCAGTCGAACGCTTTGCTTTCCAGCGCGGCCTGAAAGGCTGCATCACTCATCCCCGGTTGCCAGTAAGGATGTTGCGCCACCTGACGGAAAGAGAACGTCATCGGGGTGCCCAGATCGGAGAAACCGATCTGAACCGGCCCCCCGTAAGGTGAGGTCAGGGTGATGGTTTCACCGGCCTGAATTGTCACCGGGCTGGACTGCAGATATTTCGGCCGGTGATAGCCGTTGGCTGGCGTCATTGGCTTGGTTGACGTGGCGCGCTGGGTATTGATGAACACCGTCGCAGCCACGCCGGTGTGATTGTCGGTTCGCGTCACGGTAAACCGCTGGCCGGGCAGGGCATAGACACCGGCAGCCCGCCACGGACGACGGCTGGTCAGGCGGACCGTTTTGCTGATTGGCGTGACATGGCTGAAATTCGTCCGGCTGAAGTTGCCCAGATCTGACTGTACCGGATTGATCTGACGCGAGTAATAGGTCAGATGATCAGCAAAATAGCTTTTCAGAAACGGGACCGTTGCCGTAGTGTTTTTCGACATCGGGAACTGCACCTGCTGACGGTACTGGTCGGCCAGCAGGATCAGGTGTTTCTCCAACGGATACGCCTGCGGCAGCGCAAAGATATCTGTACCGCTGGCATCGACTTGCCGCACGATTTGGCGCAGCGATGTCACGGGCGTCAGGAATTCCTGTTCAAAGGCCGTGATATTTGAACAGCTCTGATTGTCGTCTTCACAATCCTGGATGCGGAAACTGAAATCATGGTTGCTGAAGTGCTGGATCAGCCCGGCGATCCCAGACAGAACATCGGTACTTTGCCGCATGTCTACTGCGGATGCCCAACTGGCTTTGTCCTGCGCAAAATAGTTCCCGGCACCTCCGACCGCTTGTGTCTGCACACCGAAGTAACTCAGGATCAGGTTGGTGTCCGGGGTTGAGTTCCAGCTGTTGGTATGGACATACAACAACGGCTGTTTACGGGCTGCCACACTGTCCAGCGCGGCGGCAACGGATGCCTGACTGAACGGGTTGCTGGTTCCGGTAATCACTAGATCCGCCGATGACAGACAGTCAGCCAGTCGAGCCTCATCCGTACACAGGGAAAACGTCATTTGCGGGTAGCGGCTTTGTAACCAGCGCTTCGACTGTTCGGAATGACTGTTGCTGATCAGCATCAAAGCCACATGCGGATTTGCCGGGCGGGACGACAGTAACCAGTCTGTGACTTTGTTCATCTGGGGCGCAAATGCGCTGTGTTCACCTGCATTCAGTTCGCGCAGGATATTGGTGCCGAAGGCTGCACTGCGCCGGCCATCCTGTTCACTCAGGGTGGCCAGCAGATTGCCTTTCACACCGCTGAGCAGCGCCTGCGCACTGGTCAGATATTGCAGCGTGAAAAAACGGGAGTGTTGTCCCGGATCATATTCAATGCGATCGTGACCGAAAATCTGGGCCTGAATTTCGCGCTGGCGGTGTTGTTCTGTTGCGATCAGGCTCGAAATCCGCTGTTCCAGCACAGATGATTCTGTGGGTAAAAGCCGGGGATCGCCTGCTTTGACCGCCCGTTGAATGGCATCTGAGGACTGGCTGTTGCCTGCATCACTGCTGCCGGAGTTACCGGCTGTTTGATTGCTGCTGTCTGAGCCACCGCCGCATGCTGTGAGCGATAAACAGAGCAGAAAAAGACTGAATGGTTTCATGGGACAGTGTCTGTTATGAGTTTTATATCGTTAATAACATAAACGACAGATTTGAATGTGAAATGCGGGAAAAACTGGCATCCAGTGTGAAAAAAATGTCAGGGTTGTCTGTGTCCACGATGCTGTATCTCTGAGCGGGGACGAGTCGGAAATGGGGATAGGATTCCACCCCAAATCCTGAAATAATCCGGACAGATGAAAATGAACAGGATTCCCGCATGCTGAAACACATCCGAGTCTGGGTCGCGCGTTATGATGCCTGGTGTGAGCGAATGGGTTTTGTCCCAGAAAACCGCCGTTGTTGTGCGCCGATCCGCTATGATGAAGAGGATGCCCGCCATCCGGCAAACCGGGCAGCCCGACGTCAGGCGACCCAGCCAACAGAGGACGAACAGGCCCGTGCACTTGATTGACAGTCATTGTCATTTTGACTTTGCGCCTTTTTCGCAGGCCCCGGCGGCTTACCTGAGAGATGCGCAGCGGGCGGGTGTCAGTGATATTGTCATCCCGTCTGTCGGTGAGAAGAACTGGCAACGCATTCAGGTAATGTGTGAGCAGCAGTCGCCGGAAACACAACCTGCCCTTTATTATGCACTGGGAATGCATCCTTTTTTTGCTGCAGAGCATACTCCGGCAACACTCAGCCGGTTGGAACAGGCATTAGCTCAGGCCGGACCCCGCTGTGTTGCAGTGGGTGAATGTGGACTGGATTTTGCCATTGCGGATGCTGATCGCGCCCAGCAAATCGAGTGGCTCTCGGCACAATTGTCGCTGGCCAATCAGTTCAACCTGCCGGTGATTTTGCACTGCCGAAAAGCATTTCCAGAAATAGTGACCTGCCTCAAATCCTGCCCGCCAATTCGGGGAGGCATCTATCATGCTTTCAGCGGGAGTTTGCAGCAAGCCCATCAACTTCTTGATCTGGGTATCAAAATTGGCGTAGGTGGTACGATCACCTATCGCAGAGCAAACAAAACTCGCACTACAATAGCTCAGTTGCCACTTGATGCACTGTTACTGGAAACGGATGCGCCAGATATGCCACTGGCGGGTTTTCAGGGAGAGCCGAATCGCCCCGACAGAGTGGCTTTGGTTTGTGAAGCGCTGGCCGAACTTCGGTCGGAATCTGCTGCTGACTTATCCCGGGCTACTAGCAAAAATGCCTGTGAATTGTTTGCACTGCCTTCTCAAAAATGAAGATTCTGACATTGATTTGGCTTTTTATTGTGCATCAAGTAGAACTTTCGTGTGATCAATATCACACTTGATGTTCAACTTTCACTCGGTTGCCAACCAAAGTGTGACGTGTGCATTACATGCTGTTAGTTGCCATGCGTATAATGCGCCCGACTCCTTGAGAGCCGAATTGTCGAGACGCCAAAATTTAACTATAGGGATGCCATAAACTATGAGCCTGTTTATGAGCCTGGTTGGGATGGTTGTGCTGCTGCTGGTAGCCGTGCTGCTGTCTGATAACCGCAAAGCAATTAATTTACGTACTGTTGGTGGCGCGTTTGCCATTCAATTCTTCTTTGGTGCATTCGTGCTGTATGTACCTGTCGGTCGTGATGTGCTGTACGGTGCATCGCAGTTCGTTGCCAATGTTATCGGATATGGTGATCAGGGGATTTCCTTCCTGTTCGGCGGTCTGGTTTCAGGTAAAATGTTCGAAGTATTCGGTGGCGGCGGTTTCGTCTTCGCTCTGAAAGTACTGCCGGTCATCGTGTTCTTCTCAGCGCTGATCAGCGTGCTGTACTACCTGGGTATCATGCAGTTTGTCATCAACATTCTGGGTGGTGCACTGCAAAAAGCACTGGGAACGTCCCGTGCCGAATCCATGTCTGCAACAGCAAACATTTTCGTCGGTCAGACTGAAGCACCACTGGTTGTGCGTCCGTTTGTACCGAAGATGACTCAGTCTGAGCTGTTTGCGGTCATGTGTGGTGGTCTGGCCTCTGTTGCCGGTGGTGTACTGGCCGGTTACGCGTCGATGGGTGTTCCGCTGGAATATCTGATCGCTGCGTCGTTCATGGCAGCACCAGGTGGTCTGCTGTTTGCGAAAATCATCAAACCTGAAACAGAAACGCCTGTGGATCAATTGGGCGCAGATAAAGATGATGAAGGTCACGATGACAAGCCTGCCAACGTGATTGATGCAGCGGCAGCGGGTGCATCTTCCGGTATGCAACTGGCCCTGAATGTGGGCGCGATGCTGCTGGCGTTCATCGGTCTGATTGCGCTGATCAATGGTATCCTGGGTGGTATCGGTAGTTGGTTCGACATGCCTGAACTGACGCTGGAGCTGATCCTGGGTTACGTCTTCCAGCCGCTGGCTTTCCTGATTGGTGTGCCTTGGAATGAAGCACAGGTTGCCGGTTCTTTCATCGGTCAGAAAATTGTTGTGAATGAGTTCGTTGCTTACCTGAACTTCACGCCTTATCTGAAAGATGTGGCTGATGGCGGTCTGCTGGTTGCTGAAACGGGTGTCGCGATGTCTGAGAAGACCAAAGCGATTATCTCCTTCGCACTGTGTGGTTTCGCAAACCTGTCTTCGATTGCAATCCTGCTGGGTGGTCTGGGCGGTCTGGCACCAAGCCGTCGTCACGATATCGCTCGCTTCGGTATGAAGGCCGTTGCAGCTGGTACGTTGTCGAACCTGATGTCTGCAACGATTGCTGGTCTGTTCCTGTCTCTGTAAGACAGACACAGAACGCTTCATCTCTGAAACGCCGCGGCTGATTGCCGCGGCGTTTTTATTGGTTTTGCCCTGAGCTCCGACCCGCTGAAGCCCCTGCCAACAGAATCAGTAACTATCTGGTTTATTTTCGGAAAAAAGTCGAAAAAAGCCTACTCCCGGCCTTTCCTCTGCGGTATCAGACGCGCATCCTTAGAAGACACTTCATTGCCTTGGGTCTACACTCTGTGTGGGTTTATGGTGGGCGATTTGCAACGCGGCCACCGAATCAACAGGAGCAGGCAATGTTTGAAGTCATGATCGCGCTGCTGGCTGGCGTCATTGTTGGTTTGCTGTTTTCCGCGCTCAAGCTGCCCATTCCGGCACCTCCGGTCTTATCGGGGGTGATGGGGATTGTGGGTGTGTTTTTAGGCGGGCAGTTGTATCAGTGGATCCTCGAGCGATTTTTTTCCGGATAAATCGGACCTGTGCGGACAGAAACCGTCAAAGCACTGAAATCGCTCAGTCAAAGATTAGGGTCATTCAGTCAACACATTATCCACTCAGGGAAACGTTTGGGTGATGGTTTGGCTGATTTTCGCTTGGTAAGATGGCTGAGTAATGTCGCAGGGTGATGAAACCTGCGTGAATGCATTCTGATATTTTTGTGAATTAGGATGTGTTTTGGATGGCTGGTAAGGGACTTAATTGCCCTTACGCGGTGAAAAGGATGTCAATCAGGTGCCGAAAGGCGAATCTGAGTCTTCACGGAGTCAAGTCCGCTTCTGTTTCTCTGTGGCTACAATCACCGATTGAACATCGGTCAGCCAGGCGCAAACAGGACACTTGGTAGAACAATTTCGACTGGAGAAAGTCATGAGCGATTTAAAAACTGCTGCACTGCGTGCGTTAAAACTGATGGATCTGACCACACTGAATGATGACGATACTGACGCCAAAGTCATTGCGCTGTGTAAGAACGCAAAAACGCCAGTGGGCAACACCGCTGCGATTTGTATTTATCCGCGTTTTATTCCGGTTGCGAAAAAGCAGCTGCGTGAGCAGGGCACTCCGGAAGTCCGCATTGCAACCGTGACTAACTTCCCGCACGGCAATGACGACATTGAGATCGCTGTGGCTGAAACCAAAGCGGCCGTTGCTTACGGTGCAGATGAAGTGGACGTGGTTTTCCCATACCGTGCCCTGATCGCGGGCAACGAAGACGTGGGCTTCGAGCTGGTGAAGCAGTGTAAAGCTGCCTGTGGCGATATCCTGCTGAAAGTGATCATCGAAACCGGTGAACTGAAAGATCCTGCCCTGATTCGTAAAGCGTCTGAAATCTCTATTCAGGCGGGTGCTGATTTCATCAAAACTTCGACCGGTAAAGTCCCTGTGAACGCGACCCCGGAATCCGCTGAGATTATGCTGACCGTGATCAAAGACATGGGTGTGCAGGACAAAGTAGGCTTTAAACCAGCGGGTGGTGTGCGGACTGCAGAAGATGCGGCGCAATATCTGGCCATGGCTGATCGTATTCTGGGCGCTGACTGGGCTGACAACATGCACTACCGTTTTGGTGCATCCAGCCTGCTGGCAAATCTGCTGCATACGCTGGGTGAAGGCGATAAAGCAGCGGAAGGCGGCTACTAAGTCTTTCCGAGATCCTTACGGATACTGGTCTGCAGCAGTCGGTTTTCCTGACTGCTGCAGGAAACAGCCCAATACAGGGAAGGGCAGTGCTCGTCCGCCGAGCTGCTGATGAAGCGCTAGTGCCGCTCCCAAGCCAAGTCGAGGCACCTTATGTACTTACCTCAGGAAATCATCCGCAAAAAACGTGATAACATCGCGCTGACCCAAGAAGAAATTAACTTTTTTATTCAAGGCATTGCCAAAGATCAGGTGTCTGAAGGCCAGATCGCAGCCTTTGCAATGGCAGTGTACTTCAATGACATGACCATGGACGAGCGTGTGGCACTGACTTGTGCGATGCGCGATTCAGGCATGGTGCTGAACTGGGACCACATGAACTTCGGTGGCCCGATTGTCGACAAACACTCCACCGGTGGTGTGGGTGATGTGACCTCGCTGATGCTCGGCCCGATGGTGGCCGCATGTGGCGGCTTTGTTCCGATGATCTCTGGTCGTGGCCTGGGCCATACCGGCGGCACACTGGATAAGCTGGAATCCATTCCGGGTTATAACATCATGCCGTCGAACGACGTATTTGGTCAGGTCACTCAATCTGCAGGTGTGGCGATTATCGGCCAGACCGGCGATCTGGCACCAGCCGACAAGCGCGTGTATGCAACGCGCGATATTACCGCGACAGTCGATAATATTTCACTGATCACCGCATCGATTCTGTCGAAGAAGCTGGCTGCTGGGCTTGAGTCGCTGGTGATGGACGTCAAAGTGGGCTCCGGCGCATTTATGCCGACTTATGAAGCTTCGGAAGAACTGGCGAAGTCGATTGTAGCTGTCGCCAACGGTGCGGGCACCAAAACTACAGCGCTGCTGACGGATATGAATCAGGTGCTGGCATCCAGTGCTGGTAATGCGGTGGAAGTGCGCGAAGCCGTTCAGTTCCTGACCGGTGAATACCGCAATCCGCGTTTGTTTGAAGTCACGATGGCGTTGTGTGTCGACATGCTGCTGAATGCAGGTCTGGCTAAGGATGACCAAGAAGCGCGTACCAAACTGCAGGCGGTGCTGGATAACGGTTCGGCTGCTGAGCGCTTTGGCAAGATGGTCCACGGACTGGGTGGTCCGGCTGACTTGATTGAAAACTACAACAACTATCTGGCGACTGCCGAAATCGTGAAGCCTGTTTTTGCGACGCAGAGCGGTTTTGCTGGTGCGATGGATACCCGTGCACTGGGCATGGCTGTGGTGAGCATGGGCGGTGGTCGTAAAGTGGCAACCGATACGATTGATTACGCTGTGGGTCTGACCGATATGATTCGTCTGGGTCAGTTCGCAGACAGTCAGACACCGCTGGCCGTGATCCATGCACGCAGCGAAGCACAGTGGCAGGAAGCAGCCCAGGCAGTCCGTCAGGCAATCACAATGACAGAACAGGCACCAGCGGCAACCCCTGAGGTTTACCGCCGTATCCGTGCTGAAGATGTTTAAATTGGAGCAATGATGAAAAGAGCAATTATCCTGGTACTCGACTCGTTTGGTCTGGGCGCAACCGAAGATGCGCACAAATTTGGAGATGTCGGCTCAAATACCATGGGTCATATCGCCAAAGCCTGTGCGGAAGGTCGTGCTGACAACGCTAATCGCAGTGGCTTGCTGAATCTGCCGAACCTGACCCGTCTGGGGCTGGGGAAAGCGGCGGAAGAGTCCTGCGGTGAGTTTCCTGCAGGTCTGGACCCACTGGCTGAAATCACCGGTGCCTATGGCCATGCTGCAGAGATTTCTTCAGGCAAAGACACACCGTCCGGCCACTGGGAAATCGCAGGTGTGCCTGTTCTGTTTGACTGGGGTTACTTTACTGACACCAGCAACAGCTTCCCGCAGGAACTGCTGGATCGCATCGTGGCGCGGGCCAAGCTGCCGGGTTATCTGGGTAATTGCCACGCATCCGGCACACAAGTGCTGGATGATCTGGGTGAAGAACATATGAAAACCGGCAAGCCGATTTTCTACACCTCTGCGGACTCTGTGTTCCAGATTGCCTGCCATGAAGAAACCTATGGTCTGGATAACCTGCTGGAATTGTGTCAGATCGTGCGTGAAGAACTGGAAGACTACAATATTGGCCGCGTGATCGCCCGTCCGTTTATCGGTCCGGCGAAAGGCCAGTTTGAGCGCACCGGCAACCGTCGCGATCTGTCGATTGAGCCACCTGCAGCCACCGTGTTGCAAAAGCTGGTGGACGAGCAGCAGGGCCAGGTAGTGTCTGTCGGTAAGATTGCCGATATTTACGCTCACTGCGGCATCACCCGTAAAGTGAAAGCCACAGGCCTGGAAGCGCTGTTTAATGCCACGCTGGCTGAAATGGACACTGCGGGTGATAAGACGATTGTTTTCACCAACTTTGTCGACTTCGATTCTGCCTATGGTCATCGTCGTGACGTTGCCGGCTACGCCGCAGCGCTGGAATATTTCGACCGTCGTCTGCCGGAGCTGCTGGCGCAGTTGAAAGAAGACGATGTGCTGATTATCACGGCGGACCATGGCTGCGATCCAACCTGGCCGGGCACAGACCACACCCGCGAACACATTCCTGTGCTGGTGAGCGGTCCGAAAATTCCGGCTGGCTCTCTGGGACGTCGTGAAACGTTCGCCGATATCGGTCAGAGTCTGGCAAGCTACTTTGGTACGTCTGCCATGGATCACGGGACTTCTTTCCTGTAACCGCGCGACCAGGCGGTGAAGTCTGACGCTGAATGCGCAATGTGCCCTGTCCGGAGACAGGCAGGGCACCTCAACAATGATTAAGGAGCGAACAGATGGCTACTCCACATATTAATGCCGAAATGGGTGATTTTGCGGATGTTGTCCTGATGCCGGGGGATCCCCTGCGCGCTAAATTTATTGCCGATACATTTCTGCAAGATGTGAAAGAAGTGTGTAACGTCCGCAATATGTTTGGCTATACCGGGACTTACAAAGGCCGCAAAATCTCTGTGATGGGCCATGGTATGGGCATTCCGTCCTGTTCTATTTATGCCACAGAGCTGGTGAAAGATTTCGGTGTGAAGAAGATCATCCGGGTCGGCAGCTGCGGCGCAGTGCGTGATGACGTGCACCTGCGTGATGTGGTGATTGGCATGGGTGCGTCCACCGATTCAAAAGTGAACCGTATCCGCTTCGGTGGCCATGATTTCGCGGCGATTGCGGATTACGGCATGGTGCAGAACGCGGTTGAAGCGGCCAAAGCTAAAGGCATCAAAGTGAAAGTCGGGAACCTGTTCTCGGCGGATCTGTTCTACAACCCGGATTTCGACTTTTTCAAAACCATGGACAAGTACGGCATCCTGGGTGTTGAAATGGAAGCGGCGGGTATCTATGGTGTGGCTGCAGAGTTTGGTGCCAAGGCCCTGACAATCTGTACCGTGTCCGATCATATCCTGCGTGGCGAAGCGACGACCTCAGATGAGCGTCAGACCACGTTCCTGGAAATGATGGAAATCGCACTGGAATCTGTGTTGCTGGGCGACAAAGACGCAGCATAAATTCAAATCGTTCACCCTTGAACGTAAAGACGACCCGCGGGTCGTCTTTTTTGTGGCTGTGAGGCAGGGTCGGCAGCTCAGTCCTTCGCGTTGGCGGTCAGCAAAAATGGGAAATGCCAGACATCTTTCCGGCGACCGAAGGTGTAAGCCAGAATAAAGCCAATGAACAAGGCGGCCAGAACCAGTCCGCGGACGGTATTGGTCATATTGTCGATTTGATCTGCGGCATGCTGAACCAGCTTTCCGTGTTCCAGTGTCAGTCGCAGATAGCCCACGATCTGGCCGTCATCCGTCAGCACCGGCTGCACAATCTGCTGGCGGCCAATACTGGCAGTCGACAGCGGTGTCGTCAGGCCGGACACCTGATCCAGTGGCATGGCATCTTCGGTTTGTGCCAGCGGGGTGCCTTCCACATCATAAATGCTGGCATCGAGAATCAGCGGCTCGTCAGAAATACGGTTCACCAGTGCCTGAAGTTTGTCCTGCTGATTTTCAAGAATATCGTCTGTTGCTGTGCTGGCGGCCTGCCGGGCAATAATGCGGGACAGCGACTGCGTCTGCTCACTCAGCATGTTGAAGTTGTTCTGATTCAGGCGGGCGCCATATTCCAGCATGGTGATGAGGCCAGCAAAGCTGAGGACCAGCACCAGAAACTGCCAGATACGCTGCATGCGTACAGTTTTGAACTTAAACATAGTCGTGACTTCTTTGATCAGAATAACCAACCAATATTGGGACTTGCCCTGATAAATTGCAATAGGGTACTTTGTGGGGAGTTGAAATTGCATTGACATGGATGTGAGAGACCGTGCTGACGATAAAAAAACATACTTCGCTACATACCCGCTTTCCGGAAAGTGTTGCAGCAACCAATCTGGACGTGAAATACGTCTCGGCTGTGGTGTACAGTCAGGCGCTGACTCCGGAGCGGATTGATCGGATAGAACATCACTGCGGTGAGACGTTCTCGGTGATCGCCGCCTGGAAAGTGGGGCAATACGACGTCCTGCTGCTGCGTAATCCGCTGACCGCTCCTTTGATTGAGGCACTGGAAGCACATCGGGTGGATTATGCACCCTTCAGAGATTTGCCCGATTTATCTCAACCCGGCCTGGCTGTGTTTGATATGGATTCGACCGCCATTCAGATTGAATGTATTGACGAAATTGCCAAACTGGCTGGCGTCGGTGAGCAGGTGGCGGAAGTCACCGAGCGTGCCATGCAGGGCGAGCTGGACTTTGAGCAGAGCTTGCGTGAGCGGGTCGCGACTCTGGCAGGGGCGAGTGCCGACATTCTGGAACAGGTGCGTCAGCAACTGCCCCTGATGCCGGAGATGCGCGAGCTGATTGCGGCGTTGCATCAGTACGGCTGGAAAACCGCCATTGCTTCCGGCGGCTTTACCTATTTTTCTGATTATCTGAAAGAAGCGTTGCAACTGGCGCATGCGCAATCGAATCAGCTTGAAATTGTGGACGGCAAGCTGACCGGTCAGGTGCTGGGCAGTATCGTTGATGCACAGGCGAAGGCCGATATCTTACTTGAACTGGCTGAAGCCTATGATATTGCACCTCACAATACGTTGGCGGTCGGCGACGGTGCCAATGATCTGGTGATGATGTCTGCTGCCGGACTGGGCATTGCCTACCATGCTAAACCTAAAGTGGTGGCCACAGCGCCTGCGGCCGTTCGTTTTGCTGATCTCGGCGGGGTTTTGTGCCTGTTGTCGGCTTCGCTCTGGCCTCAGAAGATTGGCTGGTAAGCAGCCACAGCTATTGAGCAATCGGGTCCCCGTTTGTGCGGGGACTCAAAGGGTCGATAGATACGAACGGGTTCATGTTCTTCCCGCTCAACCGGGTTCTCGTCCCGTGTTACAGCCCCAGCCTCAGTAAGACTTCATCCGTAATATCGTAAAACTCACCAAAGCCCATCAGAGAGGTAAATTCGATTTCCAGCGAGCGGGCCCGGTGCATGGCGACTCTGGACAATTCGGCCAGTTCCTGCGCGATCAGCGCCGTGGTCGGATCCAGTAACGGCACCGCCGTGATCCGGACAGCCAGAAAATGCCCTTGCTCACGTGCCTGCCGGGTAAACTGACGACGGCTTTCACCGGTCTGGAAATCACTGAACAATTTGCTGATCACTCTGGGCGTCTGGCCGGGTTGCGGCAAGATAGCCAGATACAGCTCATGAACATAGGGCTGTGTGACTGCGATGGGACGCATGGTTTCGCTCAACAACTGTTTCACCCGGTGCTGGAAAATCGGGGCCAGTGACAGTTGTTTCTCATCTCCGGATTGCTGCAGTAATTTACCCAGGGTCGGTAAGGGCTTGTTGGCCCCGATTGCCCGGACTTTGACCTGATTTTCAACCTTTTCGCAGAAATACGGCAGACAGTTCAGGCGGGTCAGCAGCATCTGGTGCATGGCCAGCAGCAGCGGACCGGCTGGCATAATTTCTTCACTGACCGGCAGCCTTGCTTCGTTGTGTTTGATTAACCGGCGCAGGAAATGCTCGCTGCGGGCGGCATCTTCGCCACGACCCGCGGTCAGCTGCACATTGCGGCAGTCCGGACTCAGACGGACAACCTGATAAGGAATACGCCGTAAAGGTGCTTCTTTCGCCATTTGCAGCAGTTCATCAAAGGTGACTTTGAGTTGATCTCCCCGTTTCGCCCTCAGGGGCTCATCCAGCCGCAGGTTCAGGCCCCGGGTTGAAATATCAATGGTATGACCGAGGAGCGTGCTTCCTTCCTGTTCTGGTGTGGCGGGCACTTCCAGCGCAACCGGGGTTTTGAACAGAAAACGGGACTCACTTCGCTGCGGTTTGGGATCGAAATACACCGCACGGGTTGCTGCAACCGGATTGCGCGGATGACGGAACACTTGCAACTGCTTGCTTGGCAGTGCTGGTTTTTCGGTCAGGCGGTAATCGTTCTGGCCCGCACGGTTGGTTAAATCCTGAAGCACACCGATGTGCGTCAGGGTCGAGAGGGTATCCAGCAATTCCGGGGCAATTTCCTGTAACTGGTTCCGGTCATCCTGACTGATGGGATACAGTGATAGCCGAATCACACGCCAGCTGTCGCGGGCGGCACCGATGTGCCAGAACAGCTGACGTTCTTCAACGCGCATTTCCGGCAGCGCGGCAGAATAAAAATAAGATTTGCCTTCATGCTGATGGGTAAAGCTGTAGATCAGCGTACTGCACTGACTCATGCCTTCTTTGCCCAGCGTTCGGATCCGCTCTTCCGACAACAAATGGTTGATGACAGACTGATTCCGTTCGTCATGCCAGTGTTCCCAGACATGACGATTGTGTTCGGTGAGTAAACAGTATTTCAGTTCAGTTCCGGCAAAAAACAGTGGAATACTGCTGGTATGTTTCAGAAAACAGTGTTCATAGCCGCGGGCTCGCGTCTGGATAATTTTGTCTTCATAGTTACGCCGGGAGCGGTTTGCTGTTTGTTGTCTGCTGGCTTCAATGGCATCTTTGATGGCGTCATTGGGGGCCACCAGCACCAGTCGCAGCCAGGTAAAACTTTCATTGTCATGCGGCGTAACACCTAAGACCCGGTAATTCATGCCCTGCATTAACCGCTCGTCTTTCAGTTGCTTGGCCAGCTCCGGGAAATAGGCCGTCACCATCTGGCCTTCAACATACCGGAAGGCGGACGAGACCCGGAAACGAGCACCCGACGGTGAGATATCGGCGGAAATACCATTCACTTCCTGTGAATACGGCAGACTCAGCACCACCGGGGTCGAAATCTGGATCCGTTGTTCACTGCGGTTCAGATGATAGCCAAACCGTAAAAGTTCGGCTGAAAAAGGAGGGGCGTCTTCAACCGGGGGCGCTTCCGGCTCTGCGGCCTGCTGGGGCTCCGGCTGCTGTTGTCGCATCACCCGGAAATTGTTACGGGTGGTCATCAGCGATTCATAAACGCCGACCCGGAATTGATCGCCGTAGGCTTTGATTCGGCGACGATAGACATTCATCGCGACATCATCCAGCCAGTGCGTCATGCCGTGCAGCTCATAAGGGCGGCACTCGCCATTCACTTTGCCGCGCAGATCAACGGGTTGCCGGCACGGTGCCATCAAACGGTTCAGTTCCATTTTGACCTGCAGCCGGGTCGGGCCGTTGAGATCATTGGTCAGATGCTGAAACAGATCGTTGAAATCCTCGCTGTCATAAGCGGGCAGCAGTTGTTCTATCAGTCCTTTGTATTCGTCCAGCAACATAGTGGTTTTAGCAACAGGTCTCTATCGGGTATGATTTCCAATTGTGCAGTAAAATTGAAAATTGTCATAAGTTTGTGGACGGAAAGTCTGGCCTGGCGCATGTCCTGGCGGTTTCTTCATCATTTTGGTGCTTGGATTCTCTTATCCGAAGCAGCCATTCACAGGCTTAGGTTATGCAAGGGTTATCATGGCAAAAACCAAAAGAGCTTACGTCTGCAGCGAATGCGGGGCTGACTTCCCACGCTGGCAGGGCCAGTGCAGTGCCTGCGCCGCTTGGAATACCATTACCGAATTCACCATTCCGAAAACCAAATCGGCCCTGGGCGGGGCGGGCAACGGCAGTGCGGCAAACAGCTATGCCGGTGCGGCCACCAAAGTGCAGAAGCTTTCTGAAGTTGAAAGCAAAGATCTGCCTCGATTCAGCTCAGGAATTTCTGAGCTGGACCGGGTGCTGGGGGGCGGGATTGTCCCAGGCTCCGTGCTGCTGTTGTGTGGTGACCCTGGGGCCGGTAAATCGACGCTGTTGTTGCAGAGTATTGGTTCTGTGGCGGGCTCACGTGAGGCGTTGTACGTGTCGGGTGAAGAATCCATTCATCAGATTTCCCAGCGGGCGAAGCGGCTGGGTACACCGAACATCGACCGGATTCAGGTGGTGGCGGAAACCTCAGTCGAACAAATCCTGCATCATGTGCAGGAGCAGAAAGCTGAATTTGTCATTATTGACTCCATTCAAACCATGACCGTGGCACACAATGAGTCGGCGGCCGGCAGTCCGAGTCAGGTCAAAGAATCTGCTGCTGCGCTGACCCGGTTTGCCAAGACGGAAGGGGTAACCTTCATGATTGTCGGCCACATCAACAAAGATTCCAACGTTGCCGGTCCGATGCAGCTGATCCACATTGTCGATGGCTTGTTCGCGCTGTCGTCAACGTCCGATGAAAAGTTCCGTGTATTACGAACCTCGAAGAATCGCTTCGGAGCCGATTCTGAATCCTGCTTCTTTGCCATGACAGAAACCGGCATGAAACAGGTCAAGAACCCGTCTGCGATTTTCCTCAGCCGCTCGAATAAGAACCATGCTGGTTCGGTGTGTACCACGCTGTGGGAAGGGACCCGGCCTTTGCTGGTGGAGATTCAGGCGTTGTGTAACCAGTCGCTGACCGAAGTGCCGCGACGCCTGAGTGTGGGCTACGATTCCAACCGGCTGGCGATGTCGATTGCGGTGCTGGCCCGCCACGGCGGCGTGATGCTGTCGGATATGGATATCTTCGTCAACTGCGTTGGCGGGATCCGAATTGAGGAAACCTCGGCGGACCTTTCCGTGCTGCTGGCGATTTTCTCCAGCTTCAAAAACGCGCCGATCCCGCAGGATGTGCTGGTGTTCGGTGAGATTGGCCTGAATGGCGATATCCGGCCCTCGGCCAATGGCGTTGAGCGGATCCGTGAAGCGGCGAAGCAGGGCTTTACCCGGGCGATCATTCCGAAAGCGAACGCCAGCCGCCCGTTGCCGGGCATCGAGATTATCGCCGTTGAAGATCTGCAGGAAGCGCTGACGGCGTTCGAACGGGTTGCCGTTTAAGCGCTATTCATCTGCAGCCAGATCGGTGAGATGCGCCAGCTCGCGATGCAGCAGGGCATCATCACCCAGATTCAGCTCAATTAAACGGCGCAGGTGCGACAGGCTGTCGATATCAATGTGGGCGATTTTCATCCGCAGCGTGGTTTCGTCCTGCTCGATCAGTTCAGCGGCCATGGTCAGATGAACATCGGTCTGCGGTAACACGATATCGACGTCAAATGTGTTGTCCTCGCGCTGTGGCCAGTCTTCAGGGCGGGAGAGCAACACGCCATGCAGGGAAATATCTTTCAGTGTGGTGTGCCATGTAGCGCCTGCCTGTTGCAGCGTTGCCGGTGCCTGATACACAATCCGGATAAACTGACGTCGTTCTTTCATCATCTGCGCGTCCTCTGGGATCCATTCTTCGAGTGTAGGGCGATCCGGCCCGCTGACCCAAATAGAGAAAAAGCTTTGTTGATAGCGCTCTCACTCTGATTCTCAGATCAAAAAAGGCTGCCCTGAGGCAGCCTTCGGTTCAATCTTTTAGGATGGCTTACTTGGCAATTCGCTTGTACTTGATGCGGTGTGGCTCTGCAGCCTGCGCACCCAGCGTCTTTTTCAGCCAGTCGGTGTATTCGGTGTAGTTCCCTTCGAAGAAGTTCACCTGACCTTCATCACGGTAGTCCAGAATATGGGTCGCGATCCGGTCGAGGAACCAACGGTCGTGCGAGATCACCATGGCACAGCCCGGGAATTCCAGCAGCGCTTCTTCCAGTGCGCGCAGGGTTTCTACGTCCAGGTCGTTGGTTGGCTCATCGAGCAGCAGCACGTTGCCGCCAGCTTTCAGCAGTTTGGCCAGATGGACACGGTTCCGCTCACCACCCGAGAGTTCACCGATGCGTTTTTGCTGATCGCTGCCTCTGAAGTTGAAACGGGACACGTAAGCACGGGACTGGATCTCGAAGTTGTTGATGCGAATCACATCATTGCCTTCAGAGATTTCCTGATACACGGTGTTGTTGTCGTTCATGCTGTCGCGGAACTGTTCTACAGAGGCCAGTGTCACCGTGTCGCCCAGTTCAATGCTGCCTGTATCCGGTTGCTCGGTGCCACTCAGCATTTTGAACAGGGTTGATTTACCTGCACCGTTGGCACCGATGATGCCCACGATCGCACCTTTCGGAACGCTGAAAGACAGATCGTCGATCAGAACGCGATCACCGAAGGATTTGGTCAGGTTGCTGACTTCAATGACTTTGTCACCCAGACGCTCACCCGGCGGGATAAACAGTTCGTTGGTCTCGTTTCGCTTCTGATGATCTGCGGTGTTCAGTTCTTCAAAGCGGGCCATACGCGCCTTGGATTTCGCCTGACGGCCTTTCGGGTTCTGACGTACCCACTCCAGCTCTTTCTCGATGGTTTTCTGACGCGCTTTCTCCTGAGAGGCTTCCTGCTTCAGACGGGCATCTTTCTGCTCCAGCCAGGACGTATAGTTGCCCTGCCATGGAATGCCTTCACCCCGGTCCAGTTCCAGAATCCAGCCCGCGGCGTTGTCCAGGAAGTAACGGTCGTGCGTGATGGCCACGACGGTTCCGGTGTAATCAACCAGGAAGCGCTCCAGCCAGCCCACAGATTCTGCATCCAGGTGGTTGGTTGGTTCGTCGAGCAGCAGCATGTCTGGTTTTTCCAGCAGCAGACGGCAAATCGCAACCCGGCGGCGCTCACCACCGGAAAGGTGTTTGATCTGAGCATCCCACTCCGGCAGACGCAGGGCATCTGCCGCACGCTCCAGAGTGTTTTCCAGATTGTGGCCGTCTTTGGCCTGAATCAGGCTTTCCAGTTCGCCTTGTTCTTTTGCCAGGGCATCGAAATCGGCATCCGCATCTGCGTAAGCTGCGTAAACGGCGTCCAGACGTGTCAGGGCATTGGCCACGTCAGAAACGGCCTCTTCGACCACTTCACGGACCGTTTTTTCTTCATCCAGCACTGGCTCCTGCGGCAGGTAGCCAACATTCAAGCCTGGTTGTGGACGGGCTTCACCTTCGATATCGGTATCAATCCCGGCCATGATACGCAGCAGGGTCGATTTACCCGAGCCGTTCAGGCCCAGAACACCGATTTTGGCGCCCGGGAAGAAGCTCAGTGAAATATCTTTCAGGATCTGTCGTTTCGGTGGCACAACTTTGCTCACCCGCGACATGGTATAGACGTATTCAGCCATTTCCGTAAGTCATCTCTGATTATTGGAGAAAGGGGTATTTTAACCATTCTGGGCCTAAGTTTAACAGCAATGTCTCAGAATGATGGTTAAGATGAATACAGGGTGACCTGAGGAAATGGATTGAATGGGGTGTGACTGTGTCTGCTGAATCATTGCCACAGTTTTGGTGCAACTTCAGTGATACAGTGCCAGAAAAACAGGGTCGCCTGTGCATTCTGACCTCCGCCTGACTTCAGGCTGACGCAGGTCATTCCCCCTGAGGCTAGGATATTGGCCTGCAGGGGCTTGAAGCCCACAGATTGAATGAGTTGATAAAGGGGACATATGCAGTCTGAAGTAGTGTTGCGCCATCCGAGTCGCTGGCTGTTGGGTCTGGGACTGTGGATGCTGCTGGGAGGAAGCGCAGCGCAGGCTGCGACGTTGGAGCAGCAACGGGCGTGGTATGAGGCCGCAAAAGAAGCGCTGGAAAAAAACAATCAGTCCGCTTATCAATCTTACCGGAAAAAGCTGGATGACTATCCGCTGACGCCTTATCTGGATTACCGTCAGTTTCAGGAAGGCCTTGCAAAACGCCAGCCGAAAGAAGTCCGGGCATTTCTCGACAAATACAAGGATCTCCCATTTACCATCAAGCTCAGATATTCCTATCTGGATGAACTGGCTGATGCCGGCCGCTGGCGCGATCTGGTGACATTTCAGACCGAGCCGCCATACCGGGAAAGCTATCAGTGTCAGTATTATTATGCGCTGAGCAAAACCGGGCAGACGAAAGCCGCGTGGGAAGGGGCGGAATCGCTCTGGCTGACGGGGGCATCGCTGGATGATGATTGCGATCCGATGCTGGAAGCCTGGGAAAAAGCAGGCAAGCGGACCAATGCGCTGATCCTCGATCGCATGCTGTTAGTGTTTGAAGCCGGTAATCAGGGATTATTGAAATATCTCGACAAACAATTGTCCGGTCAGGCCCGAGCAGAGGGCGATACGGTTTTGGCCCTGTTCAGTCAGCCCGAAGGCGTGGCTGAATTTGCCAAAAAGAGCAAAGTGACCGAATTTAACCGTCAGCTCAGTACACTGGCGTATCAGCGACTGGTGCGTGTGGATACTGCCGAAGCGCGGAAGCAACTGGAGCGGGTGGCTGATGGCCAGAAACTCAGTTCAGATCAAAAACAGGCGCTGGCAAATTATACTGCGGCCCGGCTGATGGATTCCGATAACCCTGAGCAGATCCGCTGGCGGGATGCCACGTTGCGTCTGAGCAAAGATGATGATCTGATCAGCCGACGGATTCGCGTGGCGCTGCGTGAAGGCAACTGGACGGAAGCACAAGCCTGGATCCCGGCGTTGTCGAAGGAAGAACAGGAGACGTTGCGCTGGAAGTTCTGGCAGGCGCACCTGCTGGCAAAAACCAATCCGGTAGCCGCCAAACCGCAATATCAGGCGTTGCTGGGCGACCGGAACTTCTACAGTGCAGCGGCTGCCACCGTGTTGGGTGAGACTATTGACTTCCCGGTGGAAACCCTGACGGATGCCGAAAAAGATGTGTCGCCATATCTGCCGGCCCTGAAGCGGATCGAGGAAATGCTGGCGACAGAGAAAGTCTATGATGCCAATCTTGAATGGTGGTATTTGCTCAAAGATCTGGATCCGAAAGCCATCTGGCCATTGGCCGGTTATGCCGGTGAGAATCAGTGGCACCATCTGACGGTACAGGCCACGATTTATGGTCAGATGTGGGAGCATCTGTCGCTGCGTTTCCCGCTGGCCTTTGCAAATACGTTTCAGTCATACGGCAAGCAGCGTGAACTGCAGACGACGACTATGATGGCACTGGCACGTCAGGAAAGCGCCCTGAATCCACAGGCTGTCTCGCCGGTTGGCGCACGGGGATTGATGCAACTGATGCCCGCGACGGCGAAACATACCGCGCGAAAACTGGGTTATAAGTATTCAGGGGTGAGCAGTCTGTTCGAGCCGGAAGTGAATATCCGGTTGGGCAGCGGCTATCTCAAAATGATGCTGGAGCGCTATGACAATAATCGCATCTTCGCTTTTGCTGCGTATAACGCCGGGCCGGGCCGTGTGACCCGCTGGCGGGACATCAGCGGGGGTCAGTTGGATGCCTTTGCGTTCATGGAAACGATTCCTTTCGGGGAGACCCGCGGTTATGTTCAGAATGTGCTGATGTTTAAGGGATATTACGACAAGCTTCTGGGTCAGGATGTCCAACTGCTGACGACGGAAGAGCTGAACGCAAAGTACTGATTCAGTGCTGAGAGTCGCCATTCAGGCTGGTTCAGGGTAGAATTCGGGAGTGTTTGTCAGCCTGTGCAGTCAACCGATTGCACAGGTTTCAGTTGAGGAAAACCATGTCATCTCAATCCGAAACGCCGGAATTCACCGAATGGCAGCAGATTGTCACACTGTTTCGTCAGGCTTCTGCCGATGGTAAAGATGAGCTGTTGCTGCGTCTGTTATTAACGCCGGATGAGCGCGAATCTCTGATCGCCCGCGTGAATATCTTCCATGAATTGCTCAATGGCGAGCGCAGCCAGCGTAAAATCAGCGAGCTGCTCGGCGTTGGCGTCGCCACCATTACCCGCGGCTCCAATGAGCTCAAACATCACGATGAAGAAATCCGTCACTGGTTGTCGGCATTTCTGCAGGAACAGTCGAAAGGCTGACGCTCCTTTTCCCCTATTCAAATGTTCCCTCCCCTTGAAAAGGGGGAGGGACAGATCGAGCTTGCTGTAATTTCAGGCATTCCCTTCGATTATGAGGTGAGGATTCGGGTGGGGTTCGTACAGCGCGCACGGACTTGGCATTGGTGCCAGATAACCCCCGCCTAACCTCCCCCTTGAAAAGGGGGAGGGACTGCTCGAGTTTGTTGTAATTTCAGACATTCCCTTTGAATGTGAGGGGAGGGTTAGGGTGTGGTTCGTACAGCGCGCACGGACTTGGCATTGGTGCCAGATAACCCCCGCCTAACCTCCCCCTTGGAGGAATTGTCCAAGTTTGTTGTGAGTCCAAACGTTCCCTCCCCTTGGCAAGGGGAGGGTGGGGTTCGTACAGCGCGCACGAATCTGGCATTGGTGTCAGATAACCCCCGCCTAACCTCCTCCTTGGAGGAATTGTCCAAGTTTGTTGTGAGTCCAAACGTTCCCTCCCCTTGGCAAGGGGAGGGTTAGGGTGGGGTTCGTACAGCGCGCACGGACTTGGCATTGGTGCCAGATAACCCCGCCTAACCTCCCCCTTGAAAAGGGGGAGGGACAGATCGAGTTTGTTGTAATTTCAGACATTCCCTTTGAATGTGAGATGAGGGTTCGGGTGGGGTTCGTACAGCGCGCACGAATCTGGCATTGGTGCCAGATAACCCCCGCCTAACCTCCCCCTTGGAGGAATTATCCAAGTTTGTTGTGAGTCCAAACGTTCCCTCCCCTTGGCAAGGGGAGGGTTAGGGTGGGGTTCGTACAGCGCGCACGAATCTGGCATTGGTGTCAGATAACCCCCGCCTAACCTCCTCCTTGGAGGAATTGTCCAAGTTTGTTGTGAGTCCAAACGTTCCCTCCCCTTGAAAAGGGGGAGGGAGTGTTCGAGTTTGTTGTAATTTCAGACATTCCCTTTGAATGTGAGATGAGGGTTCGGGTGGGGTTCGTACAGCGCGCACGGACTTGGCATTGGTGCCAGATAACCCCCACCTAACCTCCCCCTTGAAAAGGGGGGAGGGACAGATCGAGTTTGTTGTAATTTCAGACATTCCCTTTACTTGTGAAGTGAAGATTTGGGTGGGGTTCGTACAGCGCGCACGGACTTGGCATTGATGCCAGATAACCCCCGCCTAACCTCCCCCTTGAAAAGGGGAGGGACAGATCGAGTTTGCTGCAAGTCGCGTTAATCTGTGGTGTACAGGGCCGGATTGATAAAGGGGATCAGTGCCAGGATCAGCGCCTGATGGTACACACTGCTGCGGCTGAGCCGATGATCCGTCAGCATGGCGATGGCCCCGCCTTGTTGCTTCACATTCTGTTGTTGGAACATATCATCCATCACGTCCCCCAATTCTTCTCCCTCATGCAGGCGAGTCAGCGCCTGTGGCGGCAGAGGCAGTGACGCAGAGCGTGATTCGCCGCGTTGCTGGCCGTTCTCAATTACCATCCAGGCGAAAGTTGCCCCGCCGTCCAGACCCGCTTCCAGGCTGACATAATAATCCGCTGCTGGCTGAAGTTGCTTAGCATGTGTCACCCGGTTGCGGGCACCTGTCAGCGTCTCGTCGGCGCACATCGGTTGAGCCCGGACACCACTGTCGACAGCCAGACCTTCAATGTTCAGTTTTATCTCAGGGAATACGTCACGGAATGCGGCTTCGACAGCACGGATTTTGGCTGGATTGGTTGAGGCAACAATAATTTGGATCGGGGAAGTTGGGGTGTGCATGATTCGCTCCTTCAGTTCACGCCGCTATTGTACGTGTTGAAAGGACGCTGTCACCCCTGATCTGCAACAAGGTGCGTTCACAGATCAGGAAGCGAGACAGGATCACCAGACAGGCGATCAGATCCGGTCGAAAGACCAGTCAGACTGAATGATATAACCGTGGATTTTGAACTCGTCGTGATTGACGAACAGGTTCGGGAAATCCGGCTGAGAGGTTGAAAACACCACACCGTCGGCCAGTTGCGTCATGTGATAGAAATCGGGCTCGCTGCCGCGAACTGATGCAAACACAGGCTGTTTCGGGCGATACGGCGCTTTGCGTGTGGCCAGCGCATAGCTGCCCAGTGGCGCACATTGCGCAATGTTTTCGTTATCCACCAACAGGCCCAGACAGTCTTCGCGGCTGAGATGGTGCGGGATAGCCCGCTTGCTCAACACTTCCACTTTGCCACCATCCCGGTAAGACAGATAGTCTTTGCGGTGAATGATCGGAATGTAAGTGGATGTGGTGTTATGGCCGGTTTCCTGGCTGATAGCCGTGGTTGCCTGAGTCCCGGAATCAATCTGACCCGTCAGCAGGTAGCTGATGGAGGTGTTCAGGGTTTGGGCAATCTTTTCCAGCTCACGGACTTCGATACCATACTTACCGGACAGCTTACGGCTCATGGTGCCTTGTTGCAGACCCAGTGTTTCTCCCAGTTGTTTTTGGCTGATCCCTTGGATTTTCGCCAGGCGTTTAATGCGCTCTAAATATTCCATATGAATGGCTTCCCGCTCGCAGAAAAAAAGAATGCGAAAGGCATTCGCAAAAGTCATAAATTATTTTACTGATATCCTTGTCTAAAGGTTTTACTCAAGCTGAAAAGTGCGATGGATTTCGTCAAAGGAATATGCATTTGCACTCAATTGGGTAAAAAAAGGAACAATATTTTCTCAGTAAAATAAGCCAGCAGGAAAAATCAGTCTGCCACCCGCGCATAAAAATATCATATCAATCTCCCCACCGGAATAAATTTAGTGCATGAAAAGTGAGGTTTTGTGCATATTTTCTGTTATGCAACATCACGATTTTCGGGATAATCCAAATGGGATGTGAGCTTGCTTCAAAGCTGTTTAGCGCTTTATTTTTTGAAAACGATCTCATATCCCCTGAGGCGATGTGTGAAATCTCTATAGTTCTGCCTGAAAATATCCTGTCAGAGAATAATCCGAGGCTGTTCTTGACTCATTCAAGAGATGGCAACCCAAAAATGGGTAACGAAAGACCGAAATCTTCAAGCAAAGATTCGGGGCGCAAAATAATTCGGTTGCCATTGGATCAACAGCGCCGTTTTCTTAGCCTTATGACGACACCGGCAAGCGCCATCGCATAAGCTCAGAGGATGTTCAGTGATTGCTTCCGGTAGGTTCGAGCATGCAGCAACGGATGCGGCCTTTTGTCTGGCTGATTGGGCTGGTCAGTCTTCTGGTGTCGTGGTGCGCTTTGGCTGAAGAAGCGGCACTGACGACTTTGCATCAAAAAGAGCCCTATCTTTCCTGGGATCAGACAGCATCAAAAGCCCGGCAACTGCTGAAGGATGCGTCTGCTGAAACGGCTGCGCTGGAGCAGCTCCGGGCCACGCTGGCGGATCAGCGTGCCGAAGCGTATCAATTGTCTCAGGATAAGTCGGTGGACGTTCGCTGGCTTGAAGCGCAGATCAAATCTCTCGGTCCGGAACCCAAAGACGGTGACAGTGAACCTGAAGTCATCGCCAGCCGCCGGGCGGAGCTGGAGAACGAACTTGCCACCGCCAGCGCCCCGATATTTCTGGCCGATGCCGCCTATGAACGGGCAAATTTGCTGGTGGGAGAAATCGATCAGCAGATCCGCCAGCAATTGGCCGATAAACTGCTCACCAAAAGCCCGACACCGCTCTGGCCCGGACATTGGGGTGATGCCCTGCGGGAACTGAAGCGCTACGCCAGTCAGCTCAGGCAGGAATTCCGGGCCGTCCGGCAAGATGCCAAACAAAATCAGGCCATGACGGGGTCGATTCTGCCCTTCGTTGCCCTGACGGGGCTTGCGGTACTGATCATGCTGCTGGTGCAACCCTGGGCAATCAACCAGCTAGACAGATTCAGCCGCAGTCTGACCCGGAAAAGTACGATTTTAGCCTGTAATCTGTTTTCCACTTTGCTCCGGCTGGTTTTTCCGTTACTGACGGCGATGTTATTACTGACTGCCATCGGCGTACTGAAACTGCCGCTGGCTTCTGCTCAGATGACGATCCGTGCTTTGGGTGCCGTTGCTTTTTATATCGTGCTCAGTCACTGGCTGGGTTTTTTGATCTTCCGGCCCAATGCGCCCGAACAGCGGATCGTTCAGCTGGATAACCCGTCGGCGAGGGAAGGGATGCGCATTTGCCAGTTGCTCGGGCTGTTTATCGGCCTGATTGTGCTGCTCACCGCGCTGAAAGGAGATTACTCATTTTCGGCGGCCAGCTCAGCCATTTTTACATTTCCGGCGATCCTGCTGGGCAGCTGGCTGATGTGGCGTCTGGCGCAGCTGCTAAGTCAAGCGGCCCACAGCGCCGCATCACATGCGCAGGAGAGCGAGCAGGGCAGCCATGTCAGCCGGGGGATCCTGAATGCACTGGTCTGGCTGATGAAAACCTCCAGTGTGCTGAGTGTGGTGTTTGTCTGTCTCGGCTACGACAGTCTGGCGCGGCAGGCCATTATTCCTATGGTGATGTCCATTGCGCTGCTGGCGTTCGCCATGGTGATCTATTACGGGCTTTTGAATCTGATGGCCCGGATTTTCACCCGGGATGACAAAGAAGAAGACGCAGGCCCCAGTGAAAGTCTGTTGCCTATCATGCTGATTGTGATCATCTTCTTCCTGTTCGCACCTGCACTGGCTCTGATCTGGGGCGCACGCCTCACGGATATTGCCGAAGTCTGGCGGTTGCTCTCTGACGGCATCGAGCTGGGCGACGTGCGTTTATCACTGGATGTCATCATCACCTTTTTTGTGGTGTTGCTTGCCGGGATCCTGCTGACCCGCTGGATTCAGTATGTGTTGCGCAATTCTGTTTTACCGAAAACCAAGACCGACCCCGGCGCGCGTACCGCGATTGTGACCGGGCTTGGCTATGTCGGCTATACACTGTCAATCATCATTGCGGTCTCTGCCGCAGGGCTTAATCTGTCCAGCCTGGCTGTCGTGGCCGGGGCGCTTTCGGTCGGGATTGGTTTTGGCTTGCAGACTATTGTGTCGAACTTTGTTTCCGGGATTATTCTGCTGATTGAGCGGCCTATCAAAGAGGGCGACTGGATTGAAGTGTCCGGCCATTCAGGATTCGTCCGCAAAATCGCAGTGCGATCCACCCGGATCGAAACGTTTGATCTGCAGGATGTAGTGGTGCCCAATTCCGATCTCATCGCCGGTATCGTCAAGAACATGACCCTGCGTTCTAACCACGGCCGACTGGTTGTATCCGTTGGCGTGGCCTACGGCAGCGATCTCAACCTCGTGAAAGAAGTCCTCATGGACGCCGCCAAGAACCACGCCATGGTCCTGAGCTACCCCGCACCCAGCCTCGTATTCACCAGCCTGGGCGACAGCGCCCTGCAATTTGAACTGCGATGTTTCATCCGCGACATCAAAGAATTCATGGTCGTTAAATCCGATCTCCTGTTCGAAATCTACCAGACCCTGACCGACAAAGGCGTCAGCATCCCATTCCCGCAACGGGACGTTAGCATTAAAGGCCTCGAAGCGCTGGTCAAAGCGTGGGGGAAGAAAGGGGTGTCGAGAGATGAGGGATAGCAGGATGAATAAAACAAAAATCCCGCCGGGGCAGGACCTTGGCGGGCTTTGTGGTATCCGAAGATGTTGCTTTTCACTTTATGGCGCATTGTCAGTGAGTCAAGCTGTAATGCTAAGGTGCAGTTGAGCGTGAACCGGATGTCTAAACTCCCATCTCGATTTCTTTCAGCGATCGGCCTTGAGCGTCGCGCCAGTAGTCAGGCCCGCTGCAGGGATAGCCAAGCAGCACAGCGGAGGCCTGCGAGGCACTGGTAAACAAAATATTATCGGTGGCAATCAGCTTGTCATCGTTCTCGACTAATAACCCTTTTTCTATCAGGCCGGCTCTCAATTTGGTGTAGCCAATCGAAAGGCTCTTTTGTGCGTCCGGCAATGCCTGAGAGTTTTTGAGGACCACAATGCCTTCATCGGTTAACTTGGCAGTCGCGTCAATTTTTTTAACTTTCAGCTTTAACAGGCTTTTCTGTTGCGTTTCGGTTTCCTGAGGATCGAAGATGACTTTCGGCTCGAGTAATTTATGGCCCAGAGAGCCAATCACAACGCGGATGCTGTCGATAAATGTTTCCATGGCATCTCTGTCTCCACGGGGCAGAGATGAGGTTGGTGGGCGTTTGTCGTTATCCAGTGCGTATCGGTTCGATGACATGACAATCTCGATGAGCCGGGCTTCCAGATATTTCACATGTGCTTTGGTCAGGTTTTCATCTTTGTTGGTAAAGCAGATGGCTTCATTCCAGAAATCTTTTGCCGCGATGTGTTGCTGCAATCGCCTCTGGATGTGCTCTGCTTCACCAATGTAAACAAGGTTTTTGCCCGTATCGGAATCAAACCCAAACAGAAAATAGACGCCCGGTCTTTGTGTCTCTTCCCAATCCGTCAGATCTTTGACATGAATGCGGGGAACAGCAATGGCTTGTCCGGTCCAATTAACAATTTCTGCATGGCGAATGCCGGTCACCGTTCCGTTTGCGAGATAAATTTTGAGTTGTGTGCCACGCGCCATATGAAAAGCCTTTGAATTCGAAGAGATTAATTCAAAGCATGCTAATACGAATGTATTGTTATTTCTATCGCTTACGCTGGAAAATGAGTTTGTCGTGGTTAACTTATTCAGGAACAGGATGGCCTCATGGGCGTCGATATCTAACCCTTTCCTCTTCAACTAATGGGCAAAATCGTCACACGCTTAAGTTTAAAAGCCGCGATGTTGGCATTCTTGTCGATGGCTAACAGGTCGATACGACGACGGCTGTCTTCCCAGTCTGAAAACTCCTCTGGTATCACCAAACAATCAGGAGCGATGGCATCAATACAGCCTTTCAACGCTTCTTGTAAATCGTGCCGCTCTTGCAGCCCTTCGGCTGCAAAAGTGGTCGGTGTCAGTGCGGTGAGGTTTTTATTGGCGATATTGTAAATGCTCATGATTATATCGCCTGTTCAACAATGGCATCAGTGAGGTGAAGCTGCGTTTTTTGACTGTTACGAAGGCGTTGTTTGAGTTGGTCGCAAACTAAAGTCATTGAAGACGTAACACTCACTATACTGTTCTGTTGGGTTCTTGGCGGAAGAGGGATAACAAATTCTCTGAGTAAACTTAAGTTTAAACCTTTGTAAGCTATCCCCTTTAAATTGGATTCAATCATCAACCAAAAGAAAGGAGAAAGAATTAAGTTTCTCAGATATTCACCTGAAATAGCTTTATTGACAGCCAACATTGCAACCTCTCTTGCAATGTTATACCCGTTCAAACTATCAGGTACTAATGCTACACCACCAAGAGTACCGCGAATGTTTAAAAGAACCTCTCCTCCTTGAAGTCTTGTTCTTTTGTATTGTTCTTCAATACCTTCAACAACATTCCGAACCCCAGACAAATCAATATACCCAGGCTTAACATCACTGCATCTTAGTGTAGGAACTCCTCCAAGTTCAGGCTCAGCCTCCAACTTAATGATACCGTAGGAAATATCTCGCTCTGGGTCGATCACCTCCAATAAACGACACCACTCCCATCCATTCGGCAGTTCAAACGGCTTTTCATCTTCAGAAATCGGCGGTAGCGCTTTTTGCTTTTTGATTTTCTTATCTTTGACTAGCTGCGCTTTTTCTTCCGCAATTCTTTTCAGTAACTCAGCAGCAGGCTCGTCATTTGGATCTTGCGGAACCAACTTACCCATCACCGCCAGTTGTAGGATGGTTTGCTTAAGCTGGTCGATACTCTCTTCAGTAGTGAATAAAGTATCGAAATACTCACTGATTCGCGCCCAGTTTTGCATTAACTCGTCAGCATCGGCAGAGTTGGTGAGTGTATCCAAAAGAGTTGTTACCAGCACTTGATACGCTTCAATACTGGCTTCGGTTTGTTGCTCTAGCTGATCGCAGAGTGCCATTAGCTCATCGACTTTGGCGACAATGCGATGTTGTTCTTCAATCGGAGGAATATAAACAACTAATTCTTTAAGAACAGAAGCTTTGATTCCTTTTGCTGTTGTTCCTGTCGCTTTTTCGGATAATAAATTCTGAAAGCTTGGAGACATAAGAAATAAACGTAGATAATTCGAAATATCGCTTAAGTGAAATTGCAGGCAGATTGCTCGCTGAGCTAATGCAAACTTTTCTTCTAGATCTACTTGAGCTACGTTGCCTAGTGGTGCTTCAGGAGTAAACAAAATATCACCAATGCGAGGAAAGCCCCTTGTCATCCAGGTTTTATATTCTGCCTCTGATATGAACTCTTCAGGTTGTAGGGATAAATAACCAAACTTAACATTCTTGGCTGTAATAAGGCGCACACCTGCGTTCAACTTTTTTGGTGTCTTGCCCCTGTAATCGATAAATTTTGCTAAGTTTCCTAGCTTAATTCTGCCCCAAGTTTCAGGAACTAAAATATATTCTTCACTATCAAGAATACTCTGACTAGCTTTTGTCTTAAGGTTTTCTTCAACAGTTAATCTTGACTGCTCTATATGATTTTTTTTGAGTAAGGTTGCAACAGGCTCATCATTGAGGTCTTGTGGGACTAACTTACCACGAACCGCTAGTTCAAAAATCAGCTCACGCAGCTTCTTAACACCGTAAAGTTCCAGTTTCTTGCTGCTACCGCGACCAGAGGTCGATTTGGTCTTAACTGCTGAAGTCCAAATATGAATGTGCTCGGTGATTAGGTTCTCTAAAGCCATTATTGCTCTCCACCTTGCTTTTTATCTTGAATGGTAGAGCTAAGCGCATCACCGAGAATGTCTTTCAGTTGGTCACGTAGTGCCTTAATTTCTTGCTGTTGTTGCTGATAGCTCGCCAGTAACTCTTCAGGATCATGGCTGACGACTTCGTCCTGATACGGGTTTTTAATATCAAGGTTAAAGTTGCGCTCGATAATATCTTCAATCGACACTTTCCAAGCTTGCTTGGTCTCGATGCGGCTAGCGAATCCATCGGCCTCGTTACCCCACCAATCGATCTCTTGCTGGAACTCCTCAAACTTCATTGGTTTGGTTTTGCTGTAGTTCTTCACGCCTTCTGGGTAAGGGTGCTCATAGAACCACACTTCTTTGGTCGGTTGGCCTTTGGTAAAGAACAGAATGTTGGTCTTAATACCTGTGTATGGGTTGAACACGCCATTCGGTAAGCGAACAATCGTGTGAAGGTAACATTCTTTCGTCAGCATCTTTTTGATTTTGGTTTTTACACCTTCACCAAACAGGGTGCCATCAGGCAACACCACTCCTGCGCGACCATTTTTATCCAAGACTTCGACAATAAGCTGCAAGAACAGATCGGCGGTTTCACGAGTTTGCATTTCGGCAGGGAAGTTCTTTTCAATCCCGTCCTCTTCTGTACCGCCAAACGGTGGGTTAGTCGCAATCACATTGATATTGCTATCCCAGTTTGAAAGCGGTTTATTGAGCGTGTTGCCATGCTTAATCTGCACAGGGACTTCGATGCCGTGGAGCATCATGTTGGTGATACACAGCAAATGTGGCAGTTGTTTCTTCTCTACACCATGGATTTGCTTTTGCAGAGTTTGGTGGTCGGCTGCGCTTGTTACGTAGTTCTCTTTAACGTGATCGAACGAGCAAGCCAGGAATCCGCCCGTACCGCATGCTGGATCCATAATCTGCTCACCCAGTTTAGGGTCAAGACGATTGACGATAAAGCGAGTCACTGCGCGAGGGGTATAGAACTCACCTGCGTTGCCTGCGCTTTGAAGATCGCGCAGAATTTGCTCGTAGATATCACCAAATAGGTGTCTCTCATTGGAGTCGGTAAAATCAATTTCGTTGAGCTTGTTAATCACCTGACGAAGCAACGTGCCGTTTTTCATGTAGTTGAAGGCATCACTAAAGGCTTCTTTCACCACATAGCCGCGCGGGTTAATATCACTCGGTGCCGTTAGGTTCTTCAGTTTAGGGAACAAGTCATCGTTAACAAACTCAAGCAGTTCATCACCTGTAATGCCTTGATTATCTGCCGCCCAGTGACGCCATAGGTACTTCGCTGGGATGGGTTCGCGGTAATCATCTAGCTCGAACTCCAGCTCTTCTTCTTGGGCATCAAACACTTTAAGGAATAAAAGCCAAGACATTTGGCCCAGACGCTGTGCGTCACCATCAACACCTGCATCTTTACGCATGATGTCTTGAATGGACTTAATCACTGAACTGATTGACATGGTTTACTACTGCTAACGGACAAAAAATTGGGTCGGATCATAACAGATTTGATGCGAAATAAGTGAACTTAACATTATGATACTGAGTGAGTATTCGTGATTTAATATGTCGCTGTGAAGGTAAAGATAACCGACTTCATGTTTACCGCTGTATAAGAAGGGATTCACTGTATTTTCAAGGAGAGCAATATGTATAAAGGACATTGGTATGACGTGATGGGAAAAAAGCGAACCGACCTGAGGGCGATGACTTTAGACTTTGAATCGCTTCAGCTTGCTTTAGATGAAGCAATGAGTGTCTTGCCAGATACTCGCTTGATCGTAATGAATGAGAACTTGAATTGGGGGCTGATTTCAATCGAAGGGACCAAGCGTATGTTGATATGTAAGTTGTCTACCCCTGGTTAACCACTTAAATATTAAGGTTATGCTACCTGACTCACTGTTTTGTTTTTAAGCTACTCGTATCATATTTCCCGTCTGAGATAGGAGATTAATATGACATGTAGTTGCTGTCACAAGCGTTTAAATATAGGGATGATTCATAAAAAAGATCCTTACACGGGTCAGAAGTTCAAATCATGTCCTCACTGTTCTGATGCTAATGGGGGAGAGCACATTTTTCACCCTTACCCATCGTCCTTTGGTAAAACACCTGCTAGAGTTACGGCTCGAAACCCAGAAGGATACCAAAGCTACTGCATTGATTGTCGTCGACTCGATAGAGGTGTGCAATCTCAAACCTATATGAATGGGAAAAAATGCGGTAGTCTTGTATAGGAATCTGATGAATTTATATCAAGACGATGCAGTAAAATGGTTATCAACGCTCGATTCTGAGAGCGTTGATTTAATCATCACAGATCCGCCTTATGAGTCTTTAGAAAAGCATCGAAAGATTGGTACGACGACCAGACTAAAAGTGAGCAAATCCTCAAGCAACCAATGGTTTGATATATTTCCTAACCAAAGGTTTGAAGAGCTTCTTCTCGAAATATATCGGGTACTCAAGAAAAATTCCCACTTTTACCTTTTTTGCGACCAAGAAACTATGTTTGTCATTAAACCTATTGCAGAGAAAGTCGGGTTTAAGTTTTGGAAGCCTATTATTTGGGATAAGGTTTGTATCGGTATGGGATACCATTACCGCGCACGCCATGAGTACATCTTATTTTTTGAAAAAGGTAAGAGAAAACTGAATGATCTGGGAATGCCAGATATATTAACGCATAAGCGGGTATTTAAAGGCTATCCAACTGAAAAGCCAGTAAGTTTACTTGAAGTACTTGTTACTCAAAGCAGCAAGGAAGGGGAGTTAGTCATAGACCCGTTTTTTGGCTCGGGTTCAACGTTGATGGCTGCTGATAATCTAAAAAGACGGTTTAAAGGGAATGATATATCGTCAGCAGCACATGAACATTTTCGCCAGCGTATTTTGCCTGTAAGCAAGAAAGTCAGTTAAATTGAACGGCTACCTGATGGTAGCCGTGTGGCGAAATTAAGTTAAGTGCTATGCCGACTGATAAATTGCAAACTCCAGTTCAGTGATGGCTTCCAAGTACTGCTCTTTACCACCAAAACCTTTTTTGATGATTTCGAGAGGGCGACCCATTTCATCAAAAGGTTTTACTTTCAGTACATGGATGTTCTCAATTTCTTGCACACCTTCGTCAGCATATTTATCAAGAAGGTTATTGAGCACCTGCTGAGCGGTTTCGCCATACTTCGTAAAGTAATTACGCTTTTTGACGTTTTCAGCGCGTTCTTTCCTTGTTAATGGCGGCTGATCGTAGACGACATGACAAATCATATCGAATGGATCGAGGTCCTTACCGACCTCCAGTTCTAGCACCTCCCAGATGATACCTGCTTCAGCGAGCTCATCAATGATCGCTTGCTTCTTGTCGGCATCTTGCCAGCGCTTAACAAAGTCATCCATTGAGGTGAACTGTTTTGCCATCGTCTTGCGTGTGTAGTCTTTAAATGACTCGGTGACTAGCTTTCCATCTGCGTCATAGTACTGAACACGCTCGGCAATGGCTTTAACGGTGACACCATTGACATGGAATTTGCGAACGCGGTTTTCGTTTTGCCAATCAGCATCATCGATCGAGTTGCTACCATCAGAATAGGTATTGCCAGACTCATATGAAGCTTCAGGTTCATGAATGCTGGTTGGATCGGTGTCTTCTTCAAATGGATTATCTTGTTCAGACTCGTTTACATCATCAATGATTTCATCGAGCCCTTCATCAGTTTCAAAATCTTCTGGTGTGGTATCTTTGACACGTTCAGGAATGCCATCAAAGCGTTCATCAGCAAACAGCTCTGTGGCTTTTTTGAAGTCGAGAATGGTAAACCATAGCTTTCCGTAACGATCATCAATTCGAGTACCGCGACCAATAATTTGCTTGAACTTGGTCATCGACTGTATGCCTTGGTCAAGAACAACCAGCTTACAAGTTTTTGCATCGATGCCCGTTGTCATCAGCTCCGAAGTGGTTGCGATGACTGGATAAGACCTCTTCGGGTTGATGAAGTTATCGAGCTGTGCTTTACCGATTTCATCATCGCCCGTAATCTTCATGACGTATTTTTCGTTTTTGGCAACTTGCTCTGGGTTACAGTTGATTAGCGCTCGGCGCATGCGTTCTGCATGGTCAATGTCGTTACAGAACACAATTGTTTTCGCCATTGGATCGGTGTGCTTGAGATAGTTGGTAATGGTTTGTGCGACAAGCTCAGTACGTTCATCGATGACCATGGTTCTATCGAAATCTTTCTGGTTATAGATTCTATCCTCAATGATTTCACCATGCTTATCGATTTGACCTTTCGTTGGTCGCCAGCCTTGAAGATCCACATCAATATCCACACGAACTACTTTGTAAGGTGCAAGGAAGCCATCTTCGATACCTTGTTTGAGGGAATAAGTATAAATGGCATCGCCAAAGTACTCAGCATTTGAAACGATATCGGTTTCCTTTGGCGTGGCAGTTAAACCGATTTGAGTTGCAGAACCAAAGTATTCAAGAATCTCTCGCCATGCACTGTCTTCGGAGGCGCTCCCTCTGTGACACTCGTCGACAACAATCAGGTCAAAGAAGTCAGGATCGACTTGTTTATAGGCTTTCTGATGCTCTTCTGGTCCAGTGAGCGCCTGATAAAGCGCAAGATGGATTTCGTAAGCTGGATCGACTGTTCGCCCCGTGACTTTTGTCATTGCTGTGCCAAAAGGCTGGAAATCGTTAGTCTTAGTTTGATCGACTAGGATGTTTCTATCTGCCAAAAACAGGATGCGTTTTTTGGCTCGTGACTTCCACAAACGCCAAATGATTTGGAAAGCGGTGTAGGTTTTCCCTGTGCCTGTTGCCATAACCAGTAGCACTCGGTCTTGGCCTGCTGCCACGGCTTCGACCGTTTTGTTTATCGCTTGTAGCTGATAGTAGCGGGGAGACTTTCCGCTACCGTCATAATGGTAATCTTGAGTGATGACTGGAAGGTGTTCGGTTTTGTAGCCTTTCCAAACGCAGTACTTGTCCCATAGTTGCTGAGGTGTTGGAAAGTCTTCAAGTCGAATTTCTATTTCGAGTTGAGCTGAGTTAGTTTTGTCATGAAAAATGAAACCGTCACCATTTGAAGCAAAAGCAAACGGAACGTCGAGCAAGGTGGCGTAGTCCAGCGCCTGCTGCATGCCTTTGCCAATATCATGTTTGTTGGCTTTGGCTTCGACAACGGCTAAGGGCATGCTTGGCTTGTGGTACAGAACGATATCTGCTGACTTAACTTTTTTTCTTGCTGCCGCTTGGCCACGTACTATCACTTTGCCGTCTCGGAGTTTTACTTCCTGACGGATCTGGGACATGTCATCCCAGTCAGCATCTTTGATGGCTGGTAGAATAAATTTCGTGATGATGTCTGTTTCAGACAGCTTTGCTTTATTTATTGTCGATTCCATGCGATTAGCCAGCTCATTACAAATGCATTTGCATGACTATATCAAACGATGAATAAAAGCAGAAAAGATACCGACTTATGAGTGATGCGGATAACGGAATGGCTATCCAAACAGTTTCACTACATCTTTAGCTATTCTTTGGATAACTTTAAAACGGGAGGTTTTGATGAAACAAACAAAAAGCCCGCCAGGTCAGGACCTCGGCGGGCTTTGTGACATCCGAAGATGTCGTCGTATATACGATTTGGTGGAGCTGGCGGGAGTTGAACCCGCGTCCAAAATCACTCTAACCAATGGCGCTACATGCTTAGTTTGTCTTTAATCTCGTCAGAACGCTGCGAACAAACACGCCACGCTAAGACACACCTGAATTAGTTTTAACGCTTCCGCTCCCAGGTCAAAGCTTCCACGCGATCTCGTTTGGGTTTGACTACCCTTGGTCCCCGTCCTACGAGCTAAGGCTAGGGAGGATAGGCTCTAAGCAGGTTATTAAGCTGCTAGTGCGTAGTTTTCGTCGTTTGCGACTATTTTTTTGCGGCTTTTTAAAGAGGCCAACCGCACCTCTGCATGCTCCACAGGCCTTCATGATCCTGTCGAATCCTGAATCAGCCCCAAAGAGGTGTTCCATACTAGCAGAAAATTCTGCTAGGTCAATGACTACCGCGAACTATGCTTCATAATTCGTGCCTTATCGCGCTGCCAGTCGCGATCTTTGGCGTCGGCACGCTTGTCATGCAGCTTCTTACCTTTCGCGGTCCCTAATTTCAGTTTAACCCAGGATCCCTTCCAGTAAAGCGACAGGGCAACAATGGTTTCACCGTCGCGGTTCACGGCACCAATGATTTTGTCGAGTTCGCGGCGGTTTAACAGCAGCTTACGCACGCGGCCCGGATCGGTCACAACGTGGGTTGAGGCGGCGTTCAGCGGCGTGATGGTCATGCCAGATACGAACGCTTCGCCGTTACGCAAAAAGACGTAACTTTCTGTAATGTTTGCTTTACCCGCACGCAGAGACTTCACTTCCCAGCCCTGGAGCGAAATGCCGGCTTCATATTCATCATGAATCGAGAATTCATGGCGGGCAGACTTATTCAGCGCAATGGTGTTGCTGCCCGGCTTGTTTGGTTTTTTCTTTGCCATAGCTCGTTATTATACGTATTCAATCTGTTAGGGGGAACGATTTTCCCAAGGCCTGTGCCCATGATTTCACTGAGCCACTGAATCTTTGGCAGATCGCCGACTAATGGTATCATTAGCGGCGATATAGGGTTAAGGAGAAACTATGCCTCAAATCAGTCGCTCTGCACTGGTCCCGTTCAGTGCCAAGCAAATGTTTGACCTGGTGAACGATGTCGAGTCGTATCCGGCATTTCTGCCCGGATGCTCTGGCACTAAAATTCTGGAAAGCTCTACAGAACATATGATGGCGTCGGTAGACGTTTCCAAGGCCGGGATTAAAAAAACCTTTGTGACTCGTAACACGCTGGAAGGTATTCATAAAATCAGCATGCAGCTGGTGGAAGGGCCGTTTCGTAAACTGGTGGGTGGCTGGCACTTTACCGAGCTGGATACGGACGCCTGTAAGGTGGAGCTGAAGCTGGATTTCGAGTTTACCAATGTGCTGGTGGAAGCTGTGTTTGGCAAGGTTTTCCATGAGCTGACCAACAACATGGTGAACGCTTTTACCCAACGGGCCAGGGAAGTTTATGAGCTCTGAGCAAAATCATCTGATTCATGTGGAGGTGGTGTACGCGCTGCCCAACACCCAGCGGGTGATCAAACTGGCGATTACCCCGGATACGTCTGTACAGGAGATCATTGAGCGCTCCGGGGTGCTGGAAATGTATCCGGAGATTGACCTGAAAAAGAACAAGGTCGGGGTGTTCAGTCGTCCTGTGAAGCTGGACGCTCAAGTACACGAAGGAGATCGGATTGAGATTTATCGCCCTTTGCTGGCCGATCCGAAAGAAATTCGCCGCAAGCGCGCCGAACAGGCTAAGCAGGAAGCCCTGGCGGCAAAAAAAGCAAAGAAGGATGAAAGCGCAGATTCAGCGGAACATGCTGCTAAATCTTCTGAGCAAATGCCAGACACCGATGCCTGAGTCGAGCTCGATGTGAACCCGATAGAGAAAAGCTCGCCGAGGCGAGCTTTTTTGTGTTCTGTGTCCCATCACTGGTGAGCTGCTTAATTTAACGGATCGTTGAAGTTCGGCCCTGGCTGATAATCTCCGGTCATGCGGGTCAGCAAGCGGTTTTGATCAAAGGTTAAAATCAGATTTTTTTGTTCCGGCTCATTGTGGCCCGGTTTGTGGTAGAACACATAATACCAGGTGTTTGGGTATTCAGGCTCAACCAGCATTGGGGAACCCAGAACATAGCGTACTTGCTCCTGATTCATGCCATATCGCAGATTGTCGATATCCTTTTCATCCAGGTAGTTCCCCTGATTGATATCGATACGGTAGACCAAGCGTTCAACCAAAGAGCAGCCGCCCAGCAGGCTGACACTCAACGCCAGCGCGGCAAAAGTTTTCCAGTTCATAGCATCCCGGCAAAATAATCAGTTCTGTCTGTGATGATAAGCAAGTTACAGGCAAAGTGAAAGCACGATAAAAAAACTCGCCTCATCCGAAGGATGAAGCGAGGGTTGAGACGCATGAAATGTCAAAAAGTTGCATCTTAAAGCAGTAGAAAAGAGAGTTTTTGTTGAAACTATGCCGCGACCAGCAATTCTTTGGCGTTCGCCAGTGTACGTTCGGTAATTTCACTGCCGCCCAGTAAACGTGCCAGTTCACCAATTCGGGAGCTTTCGTCCAGCGGTTTCATGCTGGTTTCAGTCTGGCCCTTGCTGGTTTTCTTGGCGACAAACATTTGCTGATGGCCGCATCCTGCCACTTGTGGCAAGTGAGTTACACAGATAACCTGCGTTGAATCGCCCAGTGTGCGTAGCATCCGTCCGACAATGGCAGCAGTCGGGCCACTGATCCCCACATCGACCTCATCGAAAATCAGGCTTGGGGTTTCCACTTTCTGTGCCGTGATCACCTGAATGGCCAGTGAGATTCGCGACAGTTCACCACCGGAAGCCACTTTGCCCAGCGGTTGCAGCGGCTGACCCGGGTTGGTGGACACCATAAAGGTGATGGTATCGAAGCCCAGCGGTGTCAGCATCCGCTCCGGATCGCTGTGAATGTCGATCTGGAACACCGCTTTCTCCATGCTCAGTTCGTGCATGCTGTGCGAAATCTTTTTGTTCAGTTCTTTGGCATAACGCTGACGACTCTTGCTGAGTTTTTCCGCGCTTTCCAGAAACGCCAGACGTTTCTTCTCAACGGCATCTGCCAGCGCATCCAGTTTTTCGTCGCTGCCGTCGAGATTATCCAGTTCAGTCAGTAAATCCTGATGCTTTTGCCAGAGCTCAGCGGGCATCACATAGTGCTTGCGTGCCAGCGACATGATTGTTGCCAGTCGTTCTTCCAGAAACACCAGACGCTGCGGATCCATATCCAGATGATCCAAATATCCGCGCAATTCCTGGCTGGCTTCCTGGATCTGAATCATGGCTTCTTCCAGCATGGGCGCCAGTGTGCTGAGTTTGCTGTCCATCTCACCCAGATCAATGACCTGCTGGCTGGCTTGTTGCAGCAGTTGCAATGCATTAACTTCATCGCCTTCATAGAGGATGGACAGCGCATTCTGGCTGGTCAGTGCCAGATCGCCGGAATTCGACAGTCGCTTGTGCTCTTCTTCGATTTCCGCAAATTCTTCTTCCCTGAGGGCGAGATCATTGAGCTCTTTGACCTGATATTGGATCAGCTGTTTTTGTGCCTCGTTATCGGCACGGTTCTGACTCAGGCGGCTCAGTTCGTTCTTGGCCTGACGCCAGGCCTGATAATCACTGCGGACTGAATCCATCAGGCCATTGTGACCGGCATAGTTATCCAGCATTTCTTGTTGGTGTTCCGGGCGCATCAGCATCTGATGGGCATGCTGACCATGGATGTTGATCAACAGCTGTCCGAGTGCTTTTTGCTGAGAGGCTGGGACCGGACTGCCATTGATAAAGCCGCGGGAACGGCCTTCTTTGGTGATCACGCGGCGTAAAATACACTCGTCACCTTCTATCAGCTCATTATCTTCCAGCCAGCGTCGGGCGGCCTGATTGTTGCGCAGGGAAAAGGTCGCGTGAATTTCGGCTTTGCTTTCGCCGGGGCGCACCATGCTGGCTTCGGCGCGGTCGCCGAGGCACAGGCCCAGCGCGTCAATCGCAATCGACTTACCCGCACCGGTTTCACCTGTAATGGTTGTCATCCCAGGTTTCATCTCGAATTCGAGATCTTTGACAATAGCAAAATTAGAGATCGTCATATGAGCCAGCATGTGTGTTCACCTGTTTAAATCAACACCTGTTTATTTGCACAGTATATACTGTATCTACATACAGTAAAGTGCTGGTCGCAGAATTTCTTGTGAAAAATGTGATGTGAGGTAAGTTTTTGGCAGACAATAAAAAAGCCAGCAATGGCTGGCTTTGGCAGTGAGCAAAGGATGCGTCAGAAAAGTTTACTCGACCAACCCAGTTTGCCCCGCAGAATGTTGTAGTAGCTGTAGCTTTTCGGGTGGATGAGCTGAAGCTGATCCGGGCTCTGATAAATGTGGATTTCATCGCCGGGATTGACCGGCAGCGAAACCTGGCCGTCGCAACTGACTTCCAGCGTCCGGCCATCGTCGGGCACAATCAGTTTGATCCGGCGATTACCGTCGACCACCAAAGGGCGGCAGGACAAGGTATGCGGGAACATGGGCACCAGTGTGATGGCATTCAGGCTCGGCGATAAAATCGGCCCGCCGCCCGACAAAGAATAGGCGGTTGAGCCGGTTGGGGTGGCAATGATCAGGCCGTCAGAACGCTGCGAAAAAGCAAAACTTTCATCAATATAGACCTCGAACTCAATCATGTGAGCGATTTTGTCCGGGTGCAGCACGGCTTCGTTCAGCGCGGCATTGCGGCTTTTGATCTGGCCGTGACGGTGAATCTCAGCTTCCAGCAGAAAGCGGTGCTCGGTGACGAATTCACCATCCAGCACTTTTTCCAGTTCCTGCTCGAAATTGTCGGGATCCAAATCAGTCAGAAAGCCGAGATTACCGCGGTTCACGCCAATGACTGAAATATCAAAGCGGGAGAGAACGCGGGCAGCGCCGAGCATATTCCCGTCACCGCCGACGACAATGGCCAGATTCGCGCGGTCACCAATGGTGAGCAGATCGCAAAAGACCTCTGCTGGGACATCCAGATCATGGGCAAGCCGGTGATCCACCAAAACTTGATAGCCTTTGGCTGTCAGCCAGTGGTAAAGACTGGTGTGGGTGTGAATCGCGTCAGGGTTTCTCGGTTTGCCAATCAGGGCAATGATTTCAAACGGGCGCGTCATGTCCTTGATCCAACGGGTAAGATTGGGGCCAGTATAGCCTCACGGATGACGAATTGTCGCCCTTTGTCGTCGATCTCGGGTTGAATCGTTGAACTTCATCCCCATAATATGCCCATCACGTTTTAAGAGTGGTCGATTCACTGCGTCTGCGCGGCGGGTCGGCCATGCATTCACCCTTTTTGAGCTTAGCGGAGTAGCGAAAGCATGAGCAAGAAAGACGAAATGTTAAAGGAAGAAGCGCTGCAACAGGCACAGGCTGAGTCAGCAGAAGTTGAGCAGGCTGCTGAAAGTGCAGAAGAACTCACTCCGGAAGGACTGGCACTGGAACGTATCGAAGCGCTGGAAGCCGCACTGGCAGAGAGCGAAGCCAAAGTGAAAGATCAGCAGGATTCTGTTCTGCGTGCCCGTGCCGATGTGGAAAACATGCGTCGTCGCAGTGAGCAGGAAATTGATAAAGCGCGTAAGTTTGCGCTGGAGAAATTTGCCGGTGAACTACTGCCTGTGATCGACAACATGGAGCGCGCACTGGAAGTTGCAGACAAGTCTGATGAAACGATCAAGCCAATGGTTGAAGGCGTTGAGCTGACTCTGAAAACCATGACGGACACGGTAGAGAAGTTTGGCCTGAAAGCCATCAACCCGCTGGGTGAAGTGTTCAACCCTGAATTCCACCAGGCAATGTCCATGCAGGAAAGTGCGGAACACGCGCCAAACACCGTGATGATGGTGCTGCAGAAAGGTTATGAGCTGAACGGCCGTGTGGTTCGTCCGGCAATGGTCATGGTCGCGAAAGCGGCACCGGGCAGCAGCGTAGACACGCAAGCCTGATTGTCTGTTGGGGCAGATTGAAGACAAAGCCCACTCCGGTGGGTTTTACTTTTTTGAAATTTTTTTCAGTCTGACCCTTGAAAAGGTATCCGGTGGCCTTATTTAGTAGTCATACGATACCGTACTTGAATAAACCGTGGGCCTCGGCCCCATGCTCGTCGCTGTGTTCAACGGGACGAAGCCAGTAAACCAACGAATTTCGGAGAAAGCCTGATGGGTAAAATCATTGGTATTGACTTGGGTACAACCAACTCATGTGTCGCTGTACTGGATGGTGATAAGCCACGCGTAATTGAGAACGCTGAAGGCGATCGCACAACGCCGTCTATCATCGCCTATACACAAGATGGCGAAACTCTGGTCGGTCAGCCTGCCAAGCGTCAGGCGGTGACAAACCCAGAAAACACTCTGTTTGCAATCAAGCGTCTGATCGGTCGTCGTTTTGAAGACGAAGAAGTTCAGCGTGATATCGAAATCATGCCGTTCAAAATTGTCAAAGCTGACAATGGCGACGCTTGGGTTGAAGCGAAAGGCCAGAAAATGGCTGCACCTCAGGTGTCTGCAGAAGTTCTGAAGAAAATGAAGAAAACTGCAGAAGACTATCTGGGCGAGAAAGTGACTGGCGCAGTGATTACTGTTCCGGCTTACTTTAACGATGCACAGCGTCAGGCAACTAAAGACGCAGGCCGTATCGCGGGTCTGGAAGTCAAACGTATTATCAACGAACCAACTGCTGCTGCTCTGGCTTACGGCCTGGACAAGAAAGGCGGCGACCGCACCATCGCAGTATATGACCTGGGTGGTGGTACGTTCGATATCTCGATTATCGAAATCGATGAAGTTGAAGGCGAGAAAACCTTCGAAGTACTGGCAACCAACGGTGATACTCACCTGGGTGGTGAAGACTTCGACAACCGTCTGATCAACTATCTGGTAGATGAGTTCAAGAAAGAACAAGCCATCGATCTGCGTAAAGATCCACTGGCAATGCAGCGTCTGAAAGAAGCGGCTGAGAAAGCGAAGATCGAACTGTCTTCTGCACAGCAGACTGACGTGAACCTGCCGTACATCACTGCGGATGCGACAGGTCCGAAACACATGAACATCAAAGTGACCCGTGCCAAGCTGGAGTCATTGGTAGAAGATCTGGTTCAGCGTTCTCTGGAGCCAATGAAAGTTGCTCTGGCTGATGCAGACCTGTCTGTCAGCGAAATCACCGACGTGATCCTGGTGGGTGGTCAGACGCGTATGCCAATGGTTCAGGCAAAAGTTGCTGAATTCTTTGGTAAAGAAGCGCGTAAAGACGTGAACCCGGATGAAGCTGTTGCTGTTGGTGCAGCGGTTCAGGGTGGTGTTCTGGCCGGTGACGTGAAAGACGTTCTGCTGCTGGACGTGACCCCGCTGTCTCTGGGTATCGAAACCATGGGCGGTGTGATGACCAAGCTGATCGAGAAGAACACCACGATCCCAACCAAAGCGGAGCAAGTGTTCTCTACAGCTGAAGACAACCAGAGCGCAGTAACGATTCACGTTCTGCAGGGTGAGCGTAAGCAAGCGAACTTCAACAAGTCGCTGGGCCAGTTCAACCTGGAAGGCATTCAGGCTGCCCCTCGCGGTATGCCACAGATCGAAGTTATCTTCGACCTGGATGCGGACGGTATTCTGCACGTTTCTGCGAAAGACAAGCAGACCGGTAAAGAGCAGAAGATCACGATTCAGGCTTCTGGTGGTCTGAGCGATGATGAAATCGAAAAAATGGTTCAGGAAGCAGAAGCAAACAAAGAAGCGGACAAAAAGTTCGAAGAGTTAGTTTCTGCGCGTAACCAGGCTGACCAGCTGGTTCACGGTACCCGGAAGCAAATCGAAGAAGCGGGTGAAGCACTGCCTGCGGACGAGAAAGAGAAAATCGAAGCCGCTGTTTCTGAACTGGAAGAAGCACGTAAAGGCGAAGACAAGGAAGCGATTGATGCCAAAGTTCAGGCACTGATCGCGGCTTCTCAGAAGCTGATGGAAATTGCCCAGCAGCAAGCTCAGGCACAAGGCCAGCAGGCTGAAGGCGGTGAGCAGGCTCAGTCGAAAGACGACGACGTTGTAGACGCTGAGTTCGAAGAAGTTAAAGACGACAAAAAATAAGAGTGTGAATTCATAATCTTATTTGAGCACGGGCGTTTAGGGGGAACTCTTACGCCCGTAGCTGTATGAGGCAGGTGACAGTTTAACTATGTCAAAACGTGATTTTTACGAAGTGTTAGGCGTGGGCCGTGACGCCGGTGAGCGTGACATCAAAAAGGCCTATAAACGTCTGGCGATGAAATTCCACCCGGACCGTAATCCGGGTGATGAGACAGCGGCGGAAAAGTTCAAAGAAGTGAAAACCGCTTATGAAATACTGACGGATCCGCAGAAAAAAGCGGCTTACGATCAGTATGGCCATGCAGCCTTTGAACAAGGCGGTATGGGCGGCGGTGGCGGCTTCGGCGGCGGCGCGGATTTCAGTGACATCTTTGGTGATGTCTTTGGGGATATCTTTGGTGGCGGTGGTCGCCGTGGCGGACACCAGCGTGCCCAACGCGGTGCTGACCTGCGCTACAACATGGAACTGACCCTGGAAGAAGCCGTTCGTGGCTGTACCAAGGAAATTCGCGTTCCGACTCTGGTGAACTGTGAACCATGTGATGGTTCTGGTGCGAAGAAAGGCTCATCGCCAACCACCTGTGGGACCTGTCATGGTTCCGGCCAGGTGCAGATGCGTCAGGGTTTCTTTGCCGTTCAGCAAACCTGTCCGCACTGTCATGGTCGCGGCAAGATTATCACTGACCCTTGCGGTAAGTGTCATGGTCAGGGCCGGGTTCAGGAAACCAAGACCCTGTCTGTGAAGATCCCCGCCGGTGTGGATACCGGTGACCGCATTCGCCTCAATGGTGAAGGTGAAGCCGGAGAATTCGGCGCACCAGCTGGCGATCTCTACGTGCAGGTGCACGTGCAGAAGCACGCGATCTTCGAGCGCGATGGCAACAACCTGTACTGCGAAGTGCCGGTCAGCTTTACCATGGCTGCACTGGGCGGCGAAGTTGAAGTACCGACGCTGGATGGTCGTGTGAGCCTGAAGGTGCCTTCTGAAACGCAGACCGGCCGCATGTTCCGGATGCGCGGCAAGGGGGTGAAGTCGGTGCGCGGTGGTGCTGTGGGCGACCTGATTTGTAAGCTGGTGGTGGAAACCCCGGTGAATCTGAGTGCCCGCCAGAAGGAATTGCTGCAAGAGTTTGAGCAGACGCTGACAGGCTCTGATGCCAAAAAGCATAAGCCCCGCTCTGAAGGTTTCTTCGACGGTGTGAAAAAATTCTTTGATGATCTGACTGGCTAATCGTCCGCCTGATTGGTCATGCTGAAAGCCGACACCTGGTGTGTCGGTTTTTTTATATCTGTTTTTCATTCAGGGCTTACCAGCACGAGGGTGGCAGTGATGTGCCGTCTGCTTTTAGAGTTAATTGAGGGCATGGGCGCGCAGTTTGATAACTTTCTGCCCGCAGGACGTAACTGCCCTGATGATTTTCCAGCCGATACCTGTAATCAGGGTTTTCAAAACGACAGGCCGGGCAGAGCTCAGGAGAGAGTTCTCCGGGGATTGCTTTGCCTTGTGTCAGCGTTTGCTCAATCGATAAGTGAAGCATGATGAGATCGGCCTGCGCCTGTCTGAAGTTGGCTTGCTGCAGTTGCGCCTGAAAAGCCGGATAGGCGATTGAGGCCAGAATCCCGATGAGGCCGAGTACAATCAGCATTTCGATCAGGGTCACGCCTTGCTGGCGGTGTTGTTTCATCGGCTTGATTTCCTTTCGATTGAGCTCTCTTTCGGGCCTGTTGCCTGCTGCCATATTCTGAGGTTTCGCCATGATGTGCGCCAGAGAATGTCGATGGCAGGAGAAGCACTTTTGGCAGAATGGGAAACGACACAAAAAATGGCTGGGCTGCGCGGTGTGTTTTTGCAGCGATCTGCGAGTCAGCGAGGGGTGACGCTGCTTGAGCTGAGTCTGGTGCTGACACTGATGATGCTCCTCGCGATGTCGGTTGTGCCTTCATTTTCAGCCATGCTGGCTCAGCAGCGGCTTCAGCGGCTAGTGACCGAACTGGAGTGGTTGCTGGTGCAGGCAAAATCAGAATCTGTGATGCGGGGAGAGCCCGTTCAACTGGTGATGCGTGGTGTCCCTCATGTGGCGTCCGTCGGGCGAGAAACCAAAGCCAACTGGCAGATCGCCGTGAATTCAGCCACGCAACAAAATCTGCTCAAAACACTGTCTGGGGAAGGGTATCCGGCACTACAACTCAGCCGGAGCTTTTCAGAGGCGGTGGTGCCGCTCGATTCCCTGACGGGCCGCCCGCATGCTGCCGGAAGCTTGTATGTTCGTCAGTCGGGTCAAGACGAAGTTGTCCGGATCACTTTCAGTAATGTGACCGGGCGGATTTATGTCTGTGCTTCCCGGACATTCGCTGATTATGCAGCCTGTTAGCGCGCCACGTTCAGGCCGGGCAGAGGCCGGTTTCAGTTTGATGGAAATGACGGTTGCCAGTGCGCTGAGCCTGATGGTGTTGTCGCTGCTGATCCACCTGCTGGTGGCCGGCAAGCAGGCTGCACTCAGTCAGACGCGCGCATTGGTTCTGGCGCAGGATGTTCAGGATATCTGGCGGATGCTGTCGGGTGATATTCGCCGGGCAGGTTACCGGAGCGATTCGGCGCAACGGGCGGCTCATAGGTCACAGGAACCCGTGGTGTATGTGTCTGCCGGGGATTGCGTCGTGCTGCACTATGAGTTGGCAGACACGCGGGTGACCAAAGCCTATTACCGGGATGACGATGTGCTGAGGCTCCGCTCGACAACGGTCAGTTTTCCTGTGCCGGAAATGGCTTGTCAGGGTGGGCAATCTTTACTGGATTCCCGCTGGATGCGGGTGACGGACTGGCAGGTGAGGTCTGAATGGATTGAACGCGATGGACGAGGTGTTCAGCACCTGACGCTGAGTCTGGCTGTGACTGCGCAGGATGGCTCGGTGACTCACCGGGAGCGCATGACGCTGCGGGTTCGTAATTCATGAGGGGTTGGCAGAAATGCTCGGGTGTCGCCAGTACCCGGCGGCAAAAGCAACCCGTGAAATATCAATACGGCGTCGCGACCTTACTGATGACCGGGCTCGTGCTGACTGTCGCGATGATGTTTGTGATGAGCCGGTACAGTACAACGCTTTATCAGGTGAAGCGGGCACAAAATACAGTGTTATCCCGGCAGGCGCACTGGCTGGCTGAAGGTGGGTTGGCATGTGGCTTCGAATGGCTTCATGAAACAATTCAGACCCGGTTTCCAGAAACGAAATCTGTCAGTCATCAGCCCCAACAAGTGGCCAGCTGTCAGCTGGGTGCAGAAAACAGACAGCGTAAAGTCTGGGTCCGTGCACTGGGTGAAGGCGGTTATCAGATCACGGCAGAAGCCAAGGTTGCCGGAAAAGCCCGCGTCCGGCTGGGTTATCAGGCATTTTTATGGCTTTGTCAGAACGGGAGACCCGGGGATTGTCAGCGGTTTACGGCGGAAATGCCTGTGAGCGACGGGGATAGCGTTGTTCTGAAATGGCAGGCGGGGAGCTGGCATGATTTTCCGGCGTAATCCAAATCATCAGCAGGGCGGTGGATTGCTGGAAGTGCTGGTGGCGATGGTGCTGGTCAGTGTAGGGTTAGCCGGGCTCATGAAGCTTCAGGCTTATCTGAATCTTCAGGCTGACAATGCATGGGTCACGCTGTCCGCGGTAACGCTTGCAGAATCAAGGCTGGAGCGTTTGTTGGCTCGTCAGCCAGAATCGATCTCCGGCAGCCGTGAGGCGTTGCACATCCGGGGCACTGAGATTGAAATTACACATGGGATTCAGCCGAAGCCGGGAAGAAACGGACTTTACCGAATCGGCGTTTCTGTCGTGTGGCAGGACCGATGGCAACAAGGGCATCATATTGAAATACATACGGAACACTACTTTCCTGATTCCCTCGCCGGGCTCTCAAACCGGAATGAATCACCATGATAATACTTCTCATTTCTGATATTAGTGCCCTCTGAATTTAGAATGGTTGGGAGACCATCATGCAACGGATTGAAACAACAACCCTGAAGACACCGGACGGCAGTAAGTATCTGCGTCACCTGTGCAAACACTTCAATCATAAGGTGGATGCAGAATGGAACGATACACAGGGGCAGGTTTTTTTTGATATGGGCACATGTGAATTTAACGCGACCCCATCTTCGCTGACGATTGCGTGTCGGGCAGATACTGACGATGCCCTGGTCGTGGTGAAAGAAATTGTGAAATCTCACTTTGATCGGTTTGCCCGGCGTGAAGACCTTGTCTTGATTTGGGGACTTGCTGAATAAAGTTTCACAATGATCAGCTTTTTGAGCTTTGGGGTTCCAATAGTCAAAAAGCTGTACATGCTGTACACCTTCTATAAATCAATGAGTTATTTGCTTTTGGGTTGTTGCGATCCTTTTGCCGGAAAAACCGTACAGCACTGAGGTGCACTTGTCTTCGAATGCTGTACTTGTCCGTTTCTCGTGCCGGGGTGAGGATGTTCTGGCAATTGGTAAGAGGAATGTGCTGACGACTCTCTGACTGGCTCAGCGAATCAGGTTCAATGATTTCCACAGTAAAATGATCCGGATGGTATAAACTTGTGTGATGAATATCGCAAATTTATCACAGGGTGACATCCGGTGTTTTATCTCATGAAGCAGTATGCCGTCTTGCAATGGGCTTCGGACAGTCTGCGTCGGCATTGCCATCCATTCGGCAAACCGTCACGATGGCTGGCGTTCTTTTGCCTGACAACCTTGATGCCGCTCTCTGCCGGGGCGACCCCCTGGGAAAAGTTTAAAAATCCAACCACAGCGCAGCCTCAGGCGATTGGCAGTTACAGTAATGGCTGTCTGGCGGGGGCTTCTGTGTTGCCGGCACAGGGAGAGGGATATCAGCGGGTACGCGCTGAGCGGGGCCGATATTATGGTCACGAGAGCATGATTGCGTTTCTGGAAGAATTGTCGGGCAAAGCGCATAAGCTCAAGCTGGGGAACTTACTGGTCAGCGATATTGCTATGCCCAGAGGCGGGCGGTTCCGTTCGGGGCATGCCAGCCACCAGACCGGTCTGGATGCCGATATCTGGCTGACAACGCTGGCGCAGCCGGCGACAGAAGAAGAACTGTCGTCGCTTCAACCCCTGCCTATGGTGGATCTGAAAGCTTACCGGATTCTTTCCGAGAACTGGTCTGAAAATCAGGCGAATCTGATCCAACTGGCGGCTGCAGATGATCGTGTGGCCCGGATTTTTGTGCATCCGGTGATCAAGGAGCAACTTTGTGCCGTGCAATGGACCGACAGAGACTGGCTGAGAAAAGTACGTCCCTGGTGGGGACATTATTATCATTTCCATGTCCGGCTGCATTGCCCGCAGGGTAACCGGGATTGCAAAGAACAGCGGCCACCTCCGACGGGGGATGGCTGTGGCGCGGAACTGGCGTCCTGGAAGCCGAAACCCGCATCAGAACGAAAAGTCGCGGCTGCGAAGCCTGCTAAAAAACGGCCACCGTTGATCCCGGTGCAGCACCCGGGGTGTATGGCGATGCTGAATGGCCCGGCTGAGACGCAGGGCCAGGATCATTACGCTGCCGGTGAGCCGACACTCAAATCCTCGCAACGGGCGCAGTAAGTCTGCGTTTAAGCCAGGCCTTGCAGGACAACGAATTTTTCCAGTAATGCTTCCTCGGTTTCGACATGGTCGGGATCGAGGATGATGCAGTTGGTGATCGGACAAACCGACTGGCAGGTTGGCTTCTCATAATGACCTTTGCACTCTGTGCAGCGTGCCGGGTCGATCTCATAGATATCATCGCCCATGCTGATCGCATCGTTCGGACATTCAGGATCACACATGTCACAGTTGATGCATTTGTCGGTAATGAGTAAGGCCATCGTGTTACTTCCGCGTAAATTCAATGCGTTAGGAAGAGGGCAAGTGATCGGTGCACTTTGTGATATGCCCCCAAAAAATGAAAGGAGATACAGCGCCGCAAAGTCTAGCACAGAAGTCGTGAACGCCAAATAAAACGGGGAATATAGCCCTGATCGTGTCAGGAAACTCAGGTGTCCCGTTGATTTAACGTTATTTCCCTCATAGCCGCACATCATATGTGTTCAAGCAATGCAGATGCCGGGCTGTTTGTCGTCAATCGGATCAACCGATCCTGGTGAGCTGGCATCAACATTGAAGTGGGCGCCTGAAATGCCGGGTGCTGTGTGGTTCCTGAATTTTACGGGGGAAGTGGTTAATGAAGGTGAGATTAGACCCCATAGCCTTAATCGTCGTCTCCATCTTACTGGGGTGGGGTTGGACTGAAATCACGACTGAACCAGTCTGTCAGCAGGAAATGATGCAACAGGGTGTGCGGTACACGATTCCGATCAAGTGCTCGGATATCCCGAATGTCACGGTGAAGGGTTAATCAGCCACCGTATTGCATCACTGCAGCAATACGGTGGTCTGATCTGGATTAAGCCGCGGTTGGGTTTCGGGTTGTGGCGCCGTCATTCAGTTGACGCATCAGCAACGCGAAGGACAGATCCAGCGCTTCAGGAACCGGAATAAAGACGAAATGGCCGCTGCCTTTGGCATCGTCAATGGACTCTGACTTACGGTTTTCCATGTGGTCCAGTTTGAAAATCACATTCCCGTTCGGTGTCATCAGCTCCAGACTGTCGCCCACTAAGAACTTGTTGCGGACTTCGACTTCTGCCAGTTCACCTCGGCGTTTGCCGGTGAACTCACCGACAAACTGCTGGCTGTCGGAAATCGAATAACCGTAGTCATAATTCTGATAAGCATCATGGGTATGACGGCGCAGGAATCCTTCGGTGTAGCCGCGGTGTGCCAGGCTTTCGAGCGTGGACATCAGGCTTTCATCGAATGGCTTTCCGTCAGCCGCATCATCAATGGCTTTTCGGTATACCTGTGCCGTCCGGGCGCAGTAATAGAAAGACTTGGTCCGGCCTTCAATTTTCAGGGAGTGAACGCCCATTTTGCTCAGGCGATCAACATGCTGAACAGCACGCAGATCCTTTGAGTTCATGATATAAGTGCCGTGTTCATCTTCGAATGCGGCCATTTTCTCATCCGGACGGTGACTTTCGCTCAGTAGCATCACCTGATCCGTGGGTTTCCCTTCGCCCAGCGTTGGCGCAACTTCCTGCATCTGAACCGCCGCGCTGGCTTCCTGAACTTCCACAATCTGACCCGCGTCATTCTCTGTGGCCGTTTCGGCTTTGTATTCCCAGCGGCAGGCATTGGTACAGGTGCCCTGATTCGGATCGCGTTTGTTCATGTAACCGGACAGCAGGCAGCGACCGGAATAGGCCATGCACAGCGCACCATGGACGAAAATTTCCAGCTCGGTATTCGGGCATTTTTCGCGGATCTCTTCTATCTCTTCCAGGGACAGCTCACGCGACAGGATCACCCGCTCGATCCCCTGGGTTTCCCAGAACTTGACCGTGGCCCAGTTCACAGCATTCGCTTGAACGGAAAGATGGATCGCCATGTCCGGAAAGCTCTCCCGAACCATCATGATCAGGCCAGGATCGGACATGATCAGTGCATCCGGGCCCATGTCGATAATCGGAGTCAGATCGCGGATAAAGGTTTTCAGTTTCGAGTTATGGGGCTGAATGTTACACACCACATAGAACTTCTTCCCCTGCGCATGGGCTTCATCAATGCCAATCTTCAGGTTCTCATGGTTGAACTCGTTGTTGCGGACACGCAGGCTGTAGCGGGGCTGGCCCGCGTAAACGGCGTCGGCACCGTAAGCGAACGCATATCGCATATTTTTGAGGCTGCCGGCAGGCGATAACAATTCAGGTTTAAACATAACTCGGGATTCCCCTTTTGGGTCAACGTCTGATGTCAGATCAGGCCGTACTCCTGTTCACTGTGCTGTGAAGTCATGGGAGACGGAAAAATAGAGGCCCGGATTTTACTGCGAAGCGCATGCGCTGGCAAATAGCCTGAGATTTTTTAAGGGTATTATTGGCCCATTTTTGCATTCAGAAGAAATCGTGATGTGAACTAAGTACCATAATCTTTTGGTCGTCTATATGAATATGAGCGAAACCGGTTTATTTTCTTACTGTTTAACCTATTGCATATCATTGGAAATCAAGAATGGATTTTGTATATTTAATCTCGTCTGTGTTCAGTGTCTGGGTCGTTCTGGCGATTCTGATCATTATTATTCTTCGTTCGGCGATCAAGTTTGTGCCACAAAATACGGCAATTGTGGTGGAGCGTTTTGGCAAATATCAAAAGACCATGGAAGCGGGTCTGAATTTTCTGGTGCCACTGATCGACCGTGTCGCGTATTCGCAAACCCTGAAAGAGCAGGCTTATGATGTTCCGAGTCAGTCTGCTATTACCAAAGATAACATTTCACTGGTTGTGGATGGCGTGCTGTATCTCAAGGTGATTGACCCGTACAAAACCAGTTATGGCGTCGATGATTACATTTTCTCGGTCACTCAGCTGGCACAGACCACGATGCGGAGTGAAGTCGGTAAGATGGATCTGGACAAAACCTTTGAAGAACGTGAAAACCTGAACACGGCAATTGTCTCTGCCATCAATGATGCGGCAATGCCATGGGGTGTTCAGGTGCTGCGTTATGAAATTAAAGATATCGAGCCACCGCGCTCTGTACTGGATGCCATGGAGCGTCAGATGAAAGCGGAGCGGGAAAAGCGTGCGGTCATTCTGGAATCTGAAGGGAAACGCCAGAGTGAAATCAACATCGCAGAAGGGATGAAGCAGGCTCGCGTCCTGGCGGCCGAGGCAGAAAAAGCTGAGCAGGTATTGAAAGCTGAAGGTGAAGCGCAGGCGATTCTGGCGGTTTCAAAAGCTGAAGCGGATGCCTTGTCCATTGTGGGCCGGGTGGCAGTGACTGCAGAAGGCCAGAAAGCGATTCAGTTGGATCTGGCAGACAAAGCCATTCAGGCCAAAGCTGCGATTGCGAAAGAATCTTCTGTGGTTCTGCTACCAGATAGCAATGCCTCTGCAACCAATGTGGTGGCAGAAGCCATGACCATCATTCATCAGCTGAATCGACAGCAAGGCGGTCAGCCGCAGTCGCCAGTTGAGGAGCATTCATGATCAATGACCTGTTTGGCCTCAGTCCTGCGCAATTCACCATTGTCGTCGGGCTGATCCTGCTGGCAGTGGAAGTGTGGATGCTGGGGTTATCGACCATCGTATTGCTGGCGCTGGGGGTGTCAGCGGTGCTGACCGGTACTCTGGCGCTGGTTGGCGTGGTTCCGGAAACCCTGACAGCACTGGCCAGCGTCAGCGGGATTGGTGCCGGGTTGCTGACGTTCCTGCTGTGGAAGCCGATGAAACGTTCGCAGCGAGCACAGCGGCCGACGCAAAATACCAGCAGCGATTTCATTGGTCTGAAGTTCAGGCTGGATGCCCCTTTGAGTCATGAACAGCAGGGTACTGTGAAATATTCAGGCATCAGCTGGACGCTGGTGCTGAGTCATGATTATCAGGGAGATGTGGTCGAAAAAGGGCAGGAAGTGGAAGTGGTCGCCGTCGATGTTGGCCGTTTTACCGTCATGCCACGACATTTGGATTAATCTGAATGACCTCCCCTGAACAGGGGGAGGTGTGTTCCGCGAATCCGGTTGTCTGAACGATCAGACGCGCTCTTCCAGCCCGCCCATTTCCTCAAACAGATTCGGCAAAATCGCAGACAGTTCACCGCACATCAGCGACAGATCCGCATCCAGACGCTGTGCCATATCTTCACGGTCAATATCGTCGTTTTGTTCTCTCAGTTCATCCGAGAATTTCAGACGTTTGAGCGACAAATCATCCCCCAGCACGAAATCCAGACGGTCCTGCCAGTTGATTGCGAGTTTAGTCACGACTTTATCGGCTTCAATGTGTGCCAGGATTTCATCACTGCTCAGATCCTGCTGCTTGCAGCGAATCACGCCGCCATCTTCCAGCACAGCTTTCAGCTCGGCTTCCTCACCCACGGTAAAGCCGTTCGGTGACTCCCCTGAGCGCACCCACTCCGTCAGCGTTTGTGCCGCAGGTTTCGCTGTGGTGACCGGGACAACCGGCAGGCTGCCGATACTTTTGCGCAGCAGACCCAGCAGATCTTCAGCTTTCTTAAAGCTGCCCGCGTCAACCAGCAACAGTCCCTGAGCGGGCATGATCAGCGCATAGGTGTGGCTCTGGCGACTGAAAGCACGCGGCAGTAAATCCATCACGATTTCATCTTTCAGGGTGTCTTTTTCGCTTTTCTTCAGCTTACGGCCCTGTTCTTTTTCCTGCGCCTCAACTTTGGCATTCAGCGAGTCTTTGATCACCGAAGCCGGCAGCATTTTCTCTTCTTTCCGGGCACAGATCAGAATGTTGTCACCGGCCACATGAGTGTACATATCGCCGTGTCTGCCCAGTGCGGAAACCCAGCCAAATTTCTGAATGTCCTGGCTGCCGCAAGGCGTGAAGCGGAACTCTTCCAGTTGTTTTTCAAGCTGATCCGGATTGATTTCGGTTTCGCGGCTGAAGCGATAAGTCAGCAGGTTTTTAAACCACAGCATAGTAGTGACAGATCCTAGGTTTGTGCATTGGGGGACAATCTTATACCCAAGCTGCCCCAAGATGCTAGGTTCGCAGTCCGGCAAAATCCGCACGATTTTGTCGCATTTTTTTCGATTGCGTGCTCAGTGCCTGACGGGCTGAGGTACAATCGGCCTCTGATTAATTTGAGCATCCAAGCGGCACAGACAGGATCGGCATGAAAATTCTTCACACTTCAGACTGGCACCTCGGGCATCAGCTGCATGGCTATCCCCGGGAATACGAACACCAGCAGTTTCTGGACTGGCTGGCAGAGACCCTCGAACAAGAGCAGGCCGATGCGTTGCTGGTGGCGGGAGATATTTTTGACACCGCCAACCCGCCCGCCAGTGCCTGGCGGATGCTGTACCGGTTTCTGGCCCGGCTGGCGAAAACCCTGCCCAAACTGAATGTCGTGATGACGGGCGGCAACCATGATTCGCCCAGCAAACTGGATGCGCCCCACGAATTGCTGAAAGCCTTTGATTTGCATCTGGTGGGTGGGATCAGCCGGGATGACCAGGGTCAGCTGGAGATGGAGCGGCTGCTGGTGCCCTTGACCGATGCTGCCGGAAACACGGCGGCCTGGGTGCTGGCGGTGCCTTTTCTGCGGAGCAGCGACCTGCGTACCGAAGACTTAACCGAAACAGATGATCGCCTGATCAAAGGTGTGGAAACTCTGTATCAGCAGGTGACAGCGGCTGCGATTCAACGACGTGAGCCGGGTCAGGCACTGATTGGCATGGGGCATGTTTATATGGCTTCGGGTCAGTTGTCTGAGATGTCGGAGCGCCGGGTGCTGGGCGGCAATCAGCACGCCCTGCCTGCGTCGATTTTCCCGCAAGAACTCTGTTATGCCGCGCTCGGCCATTTGCACCTCGCACAGCGGGTGGCGAAACAAGAGCACATTCGCTATTGCGGCTCGCCTTTGCCTTTGTCGATGTCAGAGCGTCATTACAAGCATCAGGTGGTGTTACTGGAAACTGACGGCGAACATCTGTCCGAGATTCGGCCTGTTCCGGTGCCCAGAACCGTCGAGATGCTGAAAGTGCCTGCGGAGCCACAGCCACTCAAAGCGGTGCTGAAAGCCCTGACATCGCTTGAGCTGGATGAGCATCCCCGGGAAGCTCAGCCGTTTCTTGAAGTGCCGGTGCTGCTCGAAAAGCCGCAGGCGATGCTGCGCGAGAAAGTCATGCAGGCGCTGGAAGGTAAAGCGGTCCGGCTGGCAAAAATCACTCCGCATTATCAGCAGCAGGACAACGCTCCCTCGCTGGCGCACCAGCGATTGTCGGAAGTCAGCCCACAGCAGGTGTTTGCCCTGAGCTGGCAGCAGAAATATGACGGTCAGCCTTCAGATGCCATGCGTGATGCATTTGAACAGTTGCTGACACAGGTTGAAGATGAATAATACCAATCGCAGTCAATCACTGGTCATCCTAGCTTGTTCAAATGTTCGATCACTGCGTTAGATTTTTTGATTGTAGAATCAGGACTTATCTAAAAAATCTGCCTTGTTCTCAAACATTTTTCCTGCGCTATTTTTGATCACTGACTGACTTTGATTGGTATAACCCCCGGACTCCGAATTTTAAGGCTGACTTATCATGAAAATACTGGTTTTGAGAGGCGAGAATCTCGCCAGCCTGCAAACACAGTTCGAGATCGATTTTGCCAACGGGCGGCTGGGGGAAGCCGGTCTGTTTGCGATTACCGGAAAAACCGGTGCCGGAAAATCTACGCTGTTGGATGCGGTCTGTCTGGCGCTGTACGACCGCATGCCGCGTCTGCAATCGAATAAAAAGAACGATGCAGAGATTGGCCGGGGTGAAGATGACAACCGCCTCAAAGCCAATGACGTTCGCAGCATCCTTTCCCGGGGCAAGGCAGAAGCTTTTGCTGAGGTGGATTTTCAGGCTAATGACGGCACGCAGTGGCGGGCACGCTGGCAGGTGCGCCGGGCCCGAGGCAACGCGGAAGGGCGGATTCAGCCTGCGGAGCAGTGGCTGGAAAATCTTGAATCGGGGCAGCGTTTTGCGGGGAAGAAACAGGAAGTTCAGGCAGAAATTGAGCGGTTAATTGGCCTGACGTTCGATCAGTTTCGCCGGGCAGTGATGCTGCCGCAGGGCGAATTCGCTGCTTTTCTGAAAGCCGGAGCGGATGACCGGGCTGCCCTGCTCGAAAAGATGACGGGCGGGGAAATCTATGGCCGTTTATCCGTTGCGGCCTTTGAAAAAGCCCGAGAAGAAAAACAGAAACTGAATCAGTTGCAGGAAAAACTGGGAGATATTGCGCTCCTCAGCGATGCAGAAAAACAGGCGCTGGATGAAGCGATCGCGGTCCTGAAAGCCCAGTTGACGGCCAGCGAGAAGCGGCTGGCTGAACTCGGGCAACATCAGCAGGCGATGGTGCATCAGGCGGCTTTGCAGCTGCGGGTCACCCAGAGCCAGCAGGCACTGGCGGAGACCCACGTGCAGTGCGAACAGGCCGCCCCCCGCAGCGCGTATCTGGCGCAGCTGGAAAAAGCCCAGCCCGCACGGGCAGATTTTATGCTGCTGAATCAGTCAAGATTGCAAATAGAACGGCTGGAAAAATCGCAGGTCACCGCGCAGCTGGCTCTGGACAGTCATCAGCAGCAGCGGATTCAGGCTGATGCCGCGGCTGAACAGGCGCAAGCGGCGCTGCTGAAGGTACAACAGGACTGGCAGACGTTTGAGCCCAAGCTGAAACAGGCCCATCTGCTGGATCAGAAAAAAGAAGGTCTGGAACAGCAGCAACAGATTTACCGGCAGGAAATGCAGTCGTTGCAGCAGCAACTAAATCAGGAAAATGAAAACTGCCAGCGTTTGCAGGCGGAACAGCAAGCGCTTGAAGCGCAAGGTCAGCAGCTCGCTGTCCGGCTGGAACAGCATCAGGCGCTGGCCGCCGTGGCTGAGCAACATGCGTCGGTGCAAGATAATCTGAAGCAATACCTGAGTGCTCACCGGGCGATGAGCCGGATCAAGCATGAGCGTCAGCTCGGATTGCAGGAGCAACAGACTTATCAGCAGCAGAGCAGCACGCTGAATCAGGAAAGCGAACACCTGCTGACTCAGAAGCAGGCTTTGACACAGCAATTGGCGGCTCTGGATATCAATGCGCTGGAAGCGGCTCAGGCGCAAAGTCAGCAAGCGTATCGTCTGAGCCAGCAACGATTGGATGGTTTACGCCAGCTGATGGCGCAGGCGCAGGAATGGAGCAGTTTGCTGGAGCGGGAGGGACGGCTGACGCAGGAGCTGCAGGAACTGAGCCAGGCCCGGCAAACGGCCGAACAACGACTCGAGGTGCTGAGCCCGGAACTGGCTCAGATTCATGTCCGCATTGAAGAATCGGATTATCAGTTGCAGCAGAACCGGGCTGTACTGCAATTGACCGATTATCGCAGTTTACTGAAACCGGGGGAGCCCTGTCCGCTGTGTGGCGGCGCGGATCATCCTTACGCAGCCCAGCATCCTGTGGTGGAAAGTCTGCTCGATCAGCAGCAACAGCGTCGTCAGGCACTGGCAAAAACCGCGCAGCAACTGGAGGGGGAACGCCATCATCTTGAACAGTTGCTGCCGCAGCATGCCCAGCGTTTGGCCGTGATTCAGGATGAGCTGGCCAGTCTTCAGGTGGTGTCCGCCAAGGCTGCAACCCAGATTGGTCAGCAGGCGCTGTCACTGGAGATTTCGCTTGCCGCAGACATCAGCGGGGAAGAACTGCGGACGCAATGGCAGGGATGGCAGCAGGAAGCCGAACAGCTTCATTTGCAGATGAAACAACTGCAGCATCAAGATGAAATCAGCCAGGATCAGATCCGGCAAGGCCGGGCACTGGAGCAGCAGATCCAGCAACTGGTTCAGGCGGCATCACAGCTGTCTGAGCAAAAACATCAGCTCGATCAGATCGAAGCGGGCAGACAGGCACGTCTGGCGGCTTTGGATGAGCAGCAGCAGGAACAGCAGCAGGTGCTCAAGCACAGGGCAGAGGCGCTGAATCTGCCGTTCGGTGGGGAAGTCTGGTTGACAGGGCTTCGGGAGTTGGGCGAGGAGCAATATCTGCTGCAACTGAATCAGCAGGTGGCGGATTACCGGCAATGGCAGCAGGCGCGGCTCACAACCGAAAAGCAATTGCACGAACTGGCCCCCCGTATTGCTCAGAGTCAGACGCAACGACAAAACCTGCACAAGCAACATCAGGAGATAGCACAGAAACAGAGCGCTTTGTCGCATGACATCCAGCAGTTGTGGCAGACGCGACTGGCCTTGGTCGGTGAGCAGCCACTTGCGCCATTAGAGGCGCAGCATCAGGCACTGATTGAAAATGCCCGACGGGCAGTCACCACCAGTGAGCAGCAGCAGCGACAGACCGGTGAAGCCTGTGCTGCTGCACATTCGGCGTTGCACAGCCTTCAGCAGCAGTTGAACGAAGCACAGGCCGAATCAGAGCGCGTGCATCAGCAATGGCAGGACTGGCACCAGAAACTGGGGATGGATGCTGCGGAACTGGTGGCCTTGCTCAGCCGGGAGGAATCCTGGGTGGCTCAGGAAAAAGCGGCCTTGCAAGCGCTGGATCAGGCGCAGGCGGATGCCCGGACCCGATTATCTGAGCGCGAGCACGCGCTCGAAGAACATCAGCCGAAGGTGGTGGCTGCGACGGCTTGGTTCGTCGCACAGGATATCCCGATGGAGGCTGCGCAGCAGGAAGCCTGCCAAGCCCGGTGGCTTGAAGAGAAACATCTGCTGGAGGAGCAGCATTTCAGCAAGCGTCAGCAACGGACCCAGGCCGAACAGGCCGAGCAGCAGGCGGGAGCGCTGACCACGCAGTTACAGCAGCAGCAGGCGCAAACCGAGCTCTGGCTGAATATCAGTGAGCTGATCGGTTCTTCTACCGGCGATAAATTCCGTAAGCTAGCCCAAGGGCTGACCTTGCAGCAACTGGTGCTGCTGGCAAACGAACATTTGCAGGATCTGGCACCGCGTTATGCCCTGCAGCCTGTGCCGGGCAGCCCGCTGGCCCTGCAGGTGATCGATCATGATATGGGCGACGAAGTACGCAGTGTCGAGTCCCTGTCCGGTGGCGAGAGCTTTCTGGTGTCGCTGTCGCTGGCATTGGGTCTGGCGTCGCTGGCGGCTGATACCCGTCAGTTGGGCTCACTCTTTATTGATGAAGGCTTCGGGACGCTGGATCCGGACAGTCTGGAGATGGCGCTGGCCTGTCTGGATGCATTGCAGGCCGATGGCCGTCAGATTGGGGTGATATCCCATGTTGGGACACTGGTTGAGCGCATTGGCGTTCAGGTGGCCGTTGAGGCGATGGGCGGCGGCCGAAGCCGGGTCAAAGTCACAGGTTGACGAGGCTTGAACAGCATAAGATGACAGTTTAATAGCAATCCCATTAAGCTTTTCGCCGACGGGTCACAAAAGTGTCATACTTTATTCGGATAATGGCGCCCGACAGAGAGCTACGACTTAGGTATCGAAACTATGGTTAAACGGATTCTTGTGGTTGAGGATGAAGCACCAATCCGCGAAATGTTGTGCTTTGTACTGGAACAGAAAGGCTATCAGGCCATTGAAGCGGAAGATTACGATTCAGCACTGGAAAAGATCAACGAACCTTTTCCTGAGCTGATCCTGCTCGACTGGATGTTACCGGGCGGCTCCGGGATCAACCTGATCAAGCACCTCAAGCGTGATGAAGTCACCCGGAACATCCCGGTTGTGATGCTGACGGCTCGCGGTGAGGAAGAAGATAAAGTCCGCGGACTGGAAGTGGGTGCGGATGACTACATCACCAAGCCTTTCTCTCCGAAAGAGCTGATGGCACGTTTGAAAGCGGTGATGCGTCGTGTATCTCCGACATCGCTGGATGATGTGATTGACGTGCAGGGGCTGAAACTCGATCCGGTGTCGCACCGCGTGACGTCGAATGATGAGCCGCTGGACATGGGACCAACAGAGTTCAAGATGCTGCATTTCTTTATGACGCATCAGGAGCGGGTTTACAGCCGTGAGCAGCTGCTGAACAATGTCTGGGGCACCAATGTGTATGTGGAAGACCGGACGGTTGACGTTCATATCCGCCGACTGCGCAAAGCGTTGGAGTCAGGCGGTCACGATAAAATGGTGCAGACTGTGCGCGGCGCAGGGTACCGCTTTTCCACAAGGATTTAACTGCCGGTTTGAACCGCTGCAATTTTTGTATTTCGTTTCTGAAGCGGTTCCGGAACGCTGAAAAAAGCCAGAAGTTGGATGTCCGGTTGTCGCCGACCGCAACTGCTGGTGGGAGACATTAATGGTAGAACGTTTGTCCTGGAAAAAGCTGGTCAGAGAACTGGCTTTTTTTTATTTGCCCTGGGTAATTCTGGGCCTGATCTTCGGCGATATGCCTTGGTTTTTGCTGGCTGCCAGCTGGATCTTGCTGGGCTGGCATTGCCACAACCAGCTGAAAATGTCGCACTGGCTTTGGACGGACCGGAGTCTGACACCGCCGTCCGGTTCCGGCAGCTGGGAACCGCTGTTTAACGGCATTTATCGCTTACAGCAACGGAACCGCCGTCGTCGCCGGGAACTGGCAACCCTGATCCGTCGATTCCGCAACGGGGCAGAATCCCTGCCGGATGCCGTGGTGGTCTTTCGCAGTGAAGGCAATATTGTCTGGTGTAATAAGCTGGCTCAGGATCAACTGGGTTTACGCTGGCCGGATGATGCCGGTCAGCCAGTCAGCAACCTGCTGCGGAGCCCGGATTTTGTGCGTTATCTGGCGCGTCAGGATTTTGAGGATCCGCTGGAAATCACTTCTCCGCTGAATTACGACCGCACCCTCGAGCTGCGGATTATGCGTTACACCGAAGGGGAATACCTGATGGTGGTGCGGGATGTATCTCAGCTGAAACAGCTGGAAGGCATGCGCCGCAATTTCTTTGCTAACGTTTCTCACGAGCTGCGTACGCCGATGACGGTCCTGCAGGGGTATCTGGAAATGTCCCGTGATCCGGAAATGCTGATCGGTCCGATGTGGGAAAAAGCCCATGGTGTGATGACGGAGCAGCTCACCCGGATGAATTCGCTGGTTGAGCAACTGCTGACGCTGTCTAAAATCGAAGCGGCACCGAACCTGGAACTGGATGAGCGTGTCGATGTGCCCGCCATGCTGGATGTTCTGGAGAAAGAAGCGATCTCGCTCAGTGGTGATAAAGATCAGGTGTTTGAGTTTGAGGTGGATGAAGCACTGCATGTTCTGGGCGATGCGGACCAGCTGCGCAGTGCCATTTCAAACCTGGTGTACAACGCGGTGAAGCACACGCCGCCGCAGTGTAAAGTCAGTGTGCGCTGGTTCCTGTCATCAAAAGGGCCGCGCCTGGAAGTGACCGACACGGGCAGTGGGATCGAACCGCAACATATTCATCGTCTGACCGAGCGCTTTTACCGGGTTGATAAAGCCCGTTCCCGCGAAACCGGGGGCAGTGGCCTCGGACTGGCGATCGTGAAACATGCTCTCAGCCATCATGACACATTCTTAGAAATTCAAAGTGTGGTGGGAGAAGGCAGTACATTTTCGTTCACATTGCCGCAGCGACTGGTTGCGAAAGCCGCCTGAAGCGAGGATAGTGTGCGACGGCTGAATCGAGGAGGGGACAGAGCGGTCCATGAAATGCAGAGGGCAGAGTGTGAAGAGCAGTTGGATTGGACTGGGATTGCTGGGGTCGTGAGTTCAGGTCTGGCCTGGGCAGGCAATGATATTCAGGCGTCAACTGCGCCGGAATGGCCGGTGTACCAACCCGTGGCTGAGATTCAGGGAACCCTGAGTTCCGTTGGCTCTGATACGTTTGCGAATTTGATGACTTACTGGTCCGAAGCATTTCGCCACCTCTATCCGCAGGTCAATATTCAGGTACAGGCGATCGGTTCCTCGGCAGCGCCAACGGCTTTAACAGAAGCAACGGCGCAACTGGGGCCGATGAGCCGTCCGATGAAGACCAAAGAAATCGCGGCATTTGAACAAAATTACGGTTACAAACCCACCCCAGTTCGGGTCGCCATTGATGCGCTCGCTGTGTTTGTCCATGAAGATAATCCGTTGCCGGGTCTGCGTTTTCAGCAAATTGATGCCATGTTTTCCCGGACCCTGCGGTGTGGCGGCAATCGCCAAATTACGCACTGGGGGCAGCTGGGGCTGACGGGACGCTGGGCCATGCGGGATATTCAGCGGTTTGGCCGGAATTCTGTCTCTGGGACATACGGTTATTTTAAGCAAAAAGCCTTGTGTAACGGCGATTTCCGGAATGATGTCAACGAGCAGCCGGGGTCGGCATCTGTGGTTCAGTCAGTGTCGACTTCTCTCAATGCGATTGGCTATTCAGGCATTGGTTACCGGACCACGGGGATACGCGCCATTCCAGTCGCTCAGGGGGATGGGCCGTTTGTGGCCGCGACGCATGAGAACGTCGCCAACGGGAGCTATCCGCTCGCACGTTATCTCTATATTTATATCAATCAGGTGCCGGGTAAGCCGTTGCCAAAACTACAGGCAGAATTTCTGCGTTTTGTACTGTCGGCGCAGGGGCAGCAGCTGGTCGATAAAGATGGGTATGTGCCCTTACCACCAGCTGTCCTGGCCAGAGAACTGGCCGCGCTGGGGCTGACACCAGCCCATTAAACGTTGAGGTGAGTGCTGCGCAGGCAGGAAGATCACCCGCACAGCACGGGCTTCACACCATCTCTTCCGATGGACTGATGCTCAGCTCCCAGCCAGCTTTTCGCCAGTATTCCTGTTCTTTATCCAGATCGGCAGCCAGCAGTCGGTTATTGGTCTGCCAGCCATCCGGTAAATTCAGTAACCATTTTTCTTTCTCTGCCGTCAGCACCATCGACGGCAGCGGCTCATCGGTGCGCTGGCCGTGCAGTGCGACCGCCAGACGCAGTGCCCGGATCATCGGATAAAGATGCTTGCGCTTAAATATGCTCAGCTCAGGCATTTCATCGAGTTTGAGGGATTTGCGCTGGAAGCGGGCCAGTGTCGCCAGCACGGTCTGTTCTTCCAGATTAAAGCCGGGCATCGTACTGTGGCGCAGCAGATAAGCGGAGTGGCGGTGAAAACCGGGATAACTGATACTGAGCCCGACTTCGTGTAAAAGTGCGCCCCAGTTCAGCAGGGACACCAGATCCGCATGGGTGCTGCCAGCCGTCGCCTGTATGTAAATCTCTTTCGCCGTATCCCGGACCCGGGTTGCCTGATCGATATCCACATTATATTGCGTTGCCATCGCTGTAGCTGTCCGGATCCGGATATCGCTGTGCCGGAAACGTTCTTCCATTTCATACAGCAGACCTTCACGTAATGCACCGTCCGAAAAGATCATCTGATCGATTTTTAAGGCAGTGAAGACTGCGCTCAGAATGGCGACGCCTGCGGCAAAGACCGGCTTCCGGTCATCTGGCAGACCGGGTAACGTCAGCTCGTCACTGTGTTTACAGGCGGTCACCAGCTTCACGACCTCTTCCAGCCGTTCTTTGCTGATGATGCCATCCGCATGGCCCTGCGCAATGATGACTTCCCGAATCGCTTTAATGGTGCCGGAAGCGCCGATGGCGGTATCCCAGCCCAGCCGTCGGTACCGACTGGCGATGCTCTCCATTTTTTGCAGCGCAGCCATGTGTGCCGCAGCCATCGCTTTGGGGGAGATCTTGCCTTTCGGGAAAAACTGCTGGTTGTAACTGACACAGCCCATGTGTTTGCTGTATTGCAGTTTGGGCTGAAATCCTTCACCGATGATCAGTTCCGTACTGCCGCCGCCGATATCAACGACCAGCTTCTGTCCCGGTTCATGCTGGGTATGTGCGACTCCCAGATAGATCAGCCGGGCTTCTTCTGTCCCGGCAATAATTTCAATGGGGTAAGGCAGAACCCTTTCGGCACGTTTTAAAAAGACAGCGGCATTTCGGGCCTGACGCAAGGTATAGGTGGCGGCAATCCGGACATTTTCAGGGTCAAATCCCTGAAGTCGTTCGGCAAACATCGCCAGACAACTCAGGCCGCGCTGAATGGCGGCCTGATCCAGTTCCATGTTGTCATTGAGGCCGTCAGCCAGATGAACCCGTTGTTTATGTCGGCTGACAATCTGCAGGCTGTGGCCGACCACCCGGGCAACCACCATATGGAAACTGTTGGAGCCCATATCGATGGCGGCTATTTCTCGGGGACGATCGATTTCTATCATGCGGCGTTTTCGTTATTCTCTTGAGTGGCTTCAGCATCAGCCTTTCGGCTGGCTTCCTTTTGCAGCTTTTTTTCAGACTGCTTCAGATAATCGTAGATCTCAATCTGAGATCGGATCTTTCGTTTGTTGCCACGAGGCACGTAATTATTGCTCATCGACTTGTCCAGAATCCGGGCCTTGACCGTGTCTGAGAACTGGATATTGAGAATGTCGATGATCTTCTGTTTGAGCTCGGGCTGGCGGATCGGACAGCCGACTTCAATCCGGTTATCGATATTACGCGTCATCCAGTCTGCGGAAGAAATATAAACTTCCGGGTTGCCATCGTTTTCAAACACCATGATTCTGGGGTGCTCCAGAAAACGATCGACAATACTGATGATGCGAATGTTGTCACTGATCCCCGGTATTCCCGGGACCAGCGAACACATGCCCCGGATGATCATATCAACCTGAACACCCGCGCTGCTGGCCTGATACAAGCGATTGACCAAGCCTTTATCGACCAGATTATTCACTTTCAGTGTAATCGCCGCGCGCTGATTCTGCTTGGCATTGTCAATTTCCCGGTCAATCAGCTCGTACAGACGGCTGCGGGAGTTGCGCGGCGAGACGATGAGCTGGTTGAATTTCACCGGACGATAAGGGTTCTGAATAAAGCTGAAGACCTGACGGACTTCGTTGGTCAGTTCCGGATCGGCGGTAAAGAGAGAGAAATCGGTGTAGATGCGGGCGGTTTTCTCGTGGAAGTTGCCGGTTCCGATATGGGCGTAACGGACAATTTCGTCGCCTTCCTGCCGGGTGATCAGACAGAGTTTTGAGTGAATCTTCAGGCCCGGCACACTGAACACGACACGAACATCGGATTCGGTCAGCCGACGTGCCCACTCAATATTGGCTTCTTCATCGAATCGGGCCTGCAGTTCCACAACGACCGTGACCTGCTTGCCGTTGTTCACGGCATCAATCATGGAATCAATGATGCGGGAGTTTTTCGCCACCCGGTAAATATTGATGTAAATACTCCGGACTTTGGGATCGAAAGCGGCCTGGCGCACAAACTCTGTCATGTGATTGAAAGAGTGATACGGGTAGTAGAGCAGGATATCCTGTTCCCGAATGGCTTCAAAAGCGTTGCGGGCACTGGTGAACTGGTAGCTGTCGATCGGCGGCAGGGGCTTATTTTCCAGATACTTGCGCCCGACATTCGGGAAGCTGATGAAGTCTTTAAAGTTATGGTAGCGGCCACCGGGAATGATACTGTCGTAGCTGGAGACTTTCAGCAGGCTGCACAGCTTTTCGATTAATTCGCCCGGCATGTCCCGCTGATACACAAAACGCACCGGCATCGCGGTCAGTCGCTGACTCAGGCCTTCGGACATCAGCTCCAGAATACTGTGATCCACTTCCTGACTGAGATCGTATTCCGCATCCCGGGTCATTTTCATGGAATAAGCAGATAAACTGTCGTAATCAAAGAACCCACTGAAAATGTCATCCAGACACAGACGAATGATGTTATCGAGCAGAATCAGTGTCTTGCGGTTTTTGCCTTTGGCTTCCGGGACTTTGATGAAACGGGGCAACTGATCGGTTGGGATCTCCAGCAGTGCATACTGACTGGATTCGCCCTGCCTCATATCAATGGCCAGATAGGTGTATTCATCTTTCAGGAACTGAAGCAGATCGATATCTTCGGTCAGCAGGATCGGGGTGACATGCGGCAGAATGGTGTTGCGGAAATAGCGTTTCAGCCATTCGCTCTGGTTGTCATCAATTTGCTGTTCATTGACCAGAAAGATATTGCGCCGTGCCATTTCCAGCAGGATTTCATTGTAGAGCGTGTCGAAGTCCTGATTCATTTTCAGCACCCGACTCTGAATCTTACTCAGCAGATGCTTGGCATTGTCGTTGACCCCTTGCTCCTGACTGATCAGGATGCGCCGCTTTACATCAGCAAAGCGGACTTTATAGAACTCATCGGTGTTGCTTGAAAAAATACCCAAAAAGCGAACGCGCTCAATCAGTGGGACGGATTTATCAGCGGCTTCCTGCAGGACGCGTTCATTAAAAGACAGCCAGCTCAGTTCTTTATCGATATAAAGCGGTTCAGTACTCATGATTTTCCTAACACAAGAATCAACAGCAATTAATGGACCTCGATTCCCTCCGGTTCTTCGAAATCAATCGTCAGATCATCTGCGAGACTTTCCAATTGCAATTGCACGGTCGACACAGAAAGCGATGCTGGAATTTCGAGTTCGAACCAGGCGGTAAAAATGGGGTAGCCCCAATTTGGAGCACTGTGGGTATCGGTTTTCAATTTATAAATATTGATGCCCAGCTCGCCGAGGCTGGTCGTAACTTCTTTGACAATGCCGGGACGGTCATTCCCGGTGACGGTCAGCGATTGCAGTTGCTTGGGAGGCGGAGTGAGGTGAGTGTCTTCTTCAATATGAATCTTCAGCCCTTCGAGTTTGGACATGGCCTGCCGAAATGCTTTCACGGATGCTTCCGGAACATCGACCTGAAGAATGCCGGCAAATTGTCCGGCCAGATGATTCATACTGCTACCCAGCCAGTTTCCCTGGTGCTGATATACAGTATCCGATAACTTTCCAACTAAACCTTGGCGATCCTGGCCAATGACAGTAATGACAAGATGCTTCATGTCGTGCCTCCTTCTGGTAGCGGTTCAATTCATTATCTGACCCCACTCTGATTATGTCCAGACAGGATATGCATTGAGTGACCAGAATACGGCTACCGTCATAAAGCATTCAGATTATTCGGTTTTTGTGACACTTTTATGTCAGCCAACCATCCTGTGCACAGATTCATTTGTGAAATGAAAAACTTACGGGTCGTGTAATATAATTGTCATCTAACAGACATATAATTTGTCAGTATGTAACTTTCATGGGGTGAGAATGGCAAATGCCGGTGCATTTTTGACAGACGACAGCCGTATCCGTCGATATAAAGACAGGGTGGCGCGTTATAGTGTGATTGCCGGTGGAATTTTTGTCCTTTTAACGCTCGTTCTGATCTTCTTCTATCTGCTGTATGTGATATTGCCTGTTTTCTCACCGGCAAGGATCACACCTGTTCAGGCATTCACGGTACCGCTTTCAGACACCCGGGCGGTGATGCTGAATGATCAGGGCACCGCTGCATTTCATTTTTCATCATCCGGTGAGCTGAGTCTGGTCCCGCTGAATCCGAAAGCAACCCCTGTGTCGTCGCTTTCTGTGTCGGTGATGGAACAACCAACCAGCTTTGCCGCTGGTTTGCCGCATGAACAGGTTTTTGCCTACGGGGATGCCCGCGGGGGCGTGCGTGTGGTCAAACCTTTGGTTCATCAGGGGCAGCTACGGGCCGCCTATCCGCTGGATCAGACGTATATCCAGCTCGATCCGCTGGGGCAGCCTTTGGTCCGGTTGGCGATTTCTGTCCGGCGGCAGGTTGCGACCCTGGTTGGTCTGACGCAGGATCACCGTTTGGTCGCGAAAGTGTTTCAACGCACGCATGGCTTAGATGCCAGTGCGCAGGACTGGGCTGAAACCACGCTGTCCATGCCTGAGATCTCTGAAGAGATCACCGCGATGATTGCGACGCCGGATGGTCGTTCGCTGTATCTGCTGGCAGGAGACTGGCTGCGTGCGATTGATTTACAAGGGGTAAAAGGCAGCATCCGCCTGCAGCAGAATGTCAGCCGGGGCTCGGGTCAGCCTGTGGCCATGACCGCATTGTCCGGGGCGAACTCTTTGCTGATCACTGGTGCGAACGGCGACGTGGTTCAGTGGTTTGAAGGGGTGAAAGGCGGGCGCCGCCAGTTGATAGCGGCCCGCAGTTTTGAAGCAGCGCAGGGCGGATTGCAGCAACTGACCCCGGAGTATTACCGAAAAGGTTTTTTTGCGATTCAGGACGACGGCACACTGAATGCGTATTACATGTCGGACAGCACCCACCCGGTGCTGAGCACGCCGTTATTTATCAAGAAACAGGGTCAATTACCTGAACTGATGGCCATTTCGCCGCGGGCCAATCGTCTGCTGGCGATTGACGGGGCGCAATGGCAGTTATTCTGGGTTGAAAACCCTTATCCAGAAGTCAGCTTTCACAGTCTGTGGCGAAAGGTCTGGTACGAAGGTTATCCAGAGCCGGATTATGTCTGGCAGTCGACTTCGGCTTCCGATGAATCCGAGCCCAAACTCAGTTTAGTGCCAATCGTATTTGGCACGCTGAAAGCCGCCGTTTATGCACTGTTTTTTGCGATTCCGCTGGCATTAGCCGGTGCGATCTATACGGCTTATTTTATGTCGACCAAGATGCGCCGGGTCATTAAGCCTACGGTTGAGATCATGGAAGCCTTACCCACGGTGATTCTGGGATTTCTGGCCGGGATCTGGCTGGCGCCGCTGGTGGAAACCCACTTGATTGGCATTGGGCTGTGTTTGCTGATTTTGCCGCTGGCGATGGTTGCTGTCGGGTTCGGTTGGGCATTCCTGCCGGGACGCTGGCATCGCCGGGTGCCGACAGGTCTGCATATATTGCTGTTGATGCCGGTGCTGGTGCTGGTCGGTTATCTCTGCTTTGCAATTAGCCCTATGATTGAGCAGGCGTATTTCAACGGTGATATCCGCTCTTATCTGACGAATGTCTGGGGCATTGGTTATGATCAGCGCAATGCGCTGGTGGTCGGGATCGCCATGGGGTTTGCTGTCATCCCAACCATCTTTACCATTGCAGAAGACGCGATTTATTCGGTGCCGTCTCATTTGAGTAATGGGTCGCTGGCATTAGGTGCGACGCCGTGGCAAACCCTGACCCGGGTGGTGCTGCTGACGGCCAGCCCTGGGATTTTCTCGGCGGTGATGATGGGGCTGGGCCGGGCCGTCGGTGAAACCATGATTGTGCTGATGGCGACCGGAAATACACCGTTGTTGGAGTGGAATGTGCTGGAAGGGCTGCGCACCCTGTCTGCAACCATCGCGATTGAAATGCCGGAATCAGAAGTCGGCAGCGCACATTATCGTGTGCTGTTTCTGGCGGCATTTGTCTTGTTTATTTTTACGTTTTTCTTCAATACCCTGGCAGAAATCGTGCGTCAGCGATTGCGCGATAAATACAAATCGCTCTGATAGCCGGGGTAAGGGCTGAGTTGCAAAATCAATGTTGAAATGGATGCGTTCCGGTTCCCCCTGGATCTGGCTGACGGCAGGTATGGTCAGCCTGAATCTGCTGGCGGTGCTGGGCTTATTACTGATGATAGGCTGGAAGGGGCTGAGCTACTTCTGGCCGGCACAGGTTTATCAGTTTGACGTTGATCTGGCCGATCAACGGCAAAGTGTGCTGGGTGAAATTTATGAAACCAGTGCCGTTCCACGTCAGCAATTGTTGGATGCCGGATACGCGTTGCCGGATTCAGGCAACCCGACGATTACCCGGTATCTGATTAAAACCGGCAACCGGGAGCTGGCTGTACTGGACTTTATCACCCTGCTGGATACTCAAATCCGGACTAAGGACATTGCTCATGGGGCGGTGGTGATAGAGCGTGTCCGAAACGGCAAGTTTTATGGCTATCCGCAGGCTTTGCTTCATGGTTTGGAGCGTCGTGAAATCACCGCTCCCGACATGCTGTTGACCTGGCTCGATCATGCGATCGCCGAGCGGGAAACCCAGGCTGATTTTCAGGCGGTACAACAATCACAGGCGCTGTTGATCCAGGATGCGCAGGGACAAGAGGTCCGGATTCCGCTGACGGATATTTTAGATCTCTGGTATCCCAATGATATGTCCTGGCACGACAAGCTGATGCACTGGGGCAGTCAGGTGCGCCATTTTGTGACGGATGCGCCCAGAGAAGCCAATACCGAAGGCGGTGTTTTTCCGGCGATTTTCGGCACCGTACTGATGGTGTTACTGATGAGTGTGATTGTGACTCCTTTGGGGGTACTGGCTGCAATTTACCTGCACGAGTACGCGGAACAGAATCGCTTGACCCGCATCATCCGTGTCGCGGTGATCAATCTGGCTGGTGTCCCGTCCATCGTATATGGGGTGTTCGGCTTGGGCTTTTTTGTGTACATGGTTGGCGGTACGCTGGACGAGCTCTTTTTTTCGGATCAGCTCCCGGCACCGACATTTGGCACCCCGGGGATTCTCTGGTCAGCACTGACGCTGGCGATTCTGACGCTGCCAGTGGTGATTGTGTCGACGGAGGAAGGCTTGGCGCGGATTCCGCCTTCAATCCGCCATGGCTCGCTGGCGCTGGGCGCCACGCAGGCTGAAACCCTGTGGCGGATTGTACTCCCGATGGCCAGCCCGGCGATTATGACGGGATTAATTCTGGCAGTGGCCCGTGCGGCGGGAGAAGTGGCACCACTGATGCTGGTCGGTGTGGTGAAAATGGCCCCGTCTTTGCCAATTGATGCACAGTTTCCATACTTACATTTAGACCGGAAGTTCATGCACCTTGGCTACCACATCTATGATGTTGGCTTTCAAAGCCCGAATGTCGAGGCGGCACGGCCGCTGGTGTACGCAACTTCATTGCTGCTGGTCACCGTGATTGTCGGGCTGAATCTGACGGCCATCGGGATTCGTAATCATCTGCGGGAAAAATTCCGCGAACTGGAACAATAACGAGAAGGGTGGAGATGTTTTCATTCAACGCCAGTATGGACTTGCTCAAGCCAGTCGATCTGACCGCACTGCCAGAGGAAAAAACGGCGCTGACCATCGACGGGCTGGATTTGTATTATGGTCAGAAACAGGCGCTGTATCATATCAACATGAAGATTGCCAAAGGGCAGGTCACGGCGTTTATCGGTCCTTCCGGCTGTGGTAAATCGACCCTTCTTCGCTGTATCAACCGGATGAACGAGCTGGTGGAAGGCTGCCGTGTTGAAGGGCAAATCCTGCTGCATGGCAAAAATATCTATGATCAAAACGTAGATGTGGCGGCATTACGTCGTCAGGTTGGCATGGTGTTTCAGCGACCCAACCCGTTTCCCAAGTCTATCTACGAAAATGTGGTATACGGCCTTCGGCTGCAGGGCGTGAAGAATAACCGGGTGCTGGATGACGCTGTGGAGAATTCACTGCGCGGTGCTGCCTTGTGGGATGAAGTGAAGGATCGTCTGCACGAAAATGCCTTTGGACTGTCCGGCGGTCAGCAACAGCGACTGGTGATTGCACGGGCCATTGCCATTGAGCCTGAAGTGATCCTGCTGGATGAACCAACGTCTGCGCTGGATCCGATCTCGACACTGACTATTGAAGAGCTGATTAACGATCTCAAGAAAAAATATACGGTGATTATCGTGACCCATAACATGCAGCAGGCTGCACGGGTGTCGGATAATACCGCATTTATGCATATGGGCGAGCTGGTGGAATACGCGTCAACCAATGATATCTTCACCACCCCGAAAGAAAAACGTACCGAAGATTACATTACTGGCCGTTACGGCTAAGGAGTTGCAGCGCATGTTGGATAATTTAAGTCTCAGCCGTCATATCTCCGGCCAGTTTAATGCCGAGCTCGAAAGCATTCGCACCCATGTGCTGGCAATGGGCGGCTTGGTGGAACAGCAATTGACTGATGCCCTGAAAGCCATGCATAAGCAGGATGTTGATCTGGCCCGACGGGTCATTAAAGATGATCACAAGGTGAATGCCATGGAAGTGGCCATTGATGAAGCCTGCACCCGGATCATTGCCAAGCGCCAGCCAACCGCCAGTGACTTGCGGTTGGTGATTGCGATTATCAAGACGATTACGGATTTGGAACGCATTGGGGATGTGGCAGAGAGCATCGCCAAGGTTGCGCTGGAGAATTTCACGAACAAACAATACAACCTGTTGGTGTCACTGGAAGCCCTGGGCCAGCATGCAGCCCGGATGCTGCACGAAGTCTTGGATGCGTTTGCCCGGATGGACGTGAAGGCGGCGATCCGGGTCTATCAGGAAGACGACCGTATTGATAAAGAGTATGAAGCGATCATTCGCCAGCTGATGACGTATATGATGGAAGATCCAAGGTCGATTCCCAATGTCCTGCAAGTGATGTGGTCTGCGCGCTCCATTGAGCGGGTCGGGGATCGCTGCCAGAACATCTGCGAATACATTATTTATTTCGTCAAAGGCAAAGATATTCGACATACCAGTCCGCAGGAAATGGAACATTTTATCGACAGCAACCGCTAGAGGATGGCTGATAGCCATGTTTTCAGGGAGCTTCAGGCTCCCTGATTGTTTCGGGCGGGATCAGTCATGATCGCCCTTGTCGAATCGGTCTGGTACAAAGGTTTGCTCATCCATCGGCGGGCGGTTATAACCTTCTTTATTGATCTCAGGTAACTCGATGTCCGGGTATTCGATGGTTTCGTAAGGAATCTGGCTGAGTAAGTGCGAGATGCAATTGATCCGGGCTTTTTTCTTATCATCGCTGTCGACCACCCACCAAGGGCTTTGTTTGGTGTCGGTGTGGGCAAACATTTTGTCTTTGGCTGCGGAATATTCGACCCAGCGCGAGCGGGATTCTAAATCCATCGGGCTGAACTTCCAGCGCTTAATTGGCGTATTAATACGCTCCAGAAAGCGCTTTTCCTGCTCTTCGTCAGAGACGGAAAACCAGTATTTGATCAAAATGATGCCGGAGCGCTGCAGCATGCGCTCGAACTCAGGGCAGGCAAGCAGAAACTCTTCATATTCTTCTTCGGTGCAAAACCCCATGACTTTTTCGACACCGGCCCGGTTGTACCAACTGCGGTCAAACAGCACAATTTCTCCGGCAGAAGGCAACTGCTCCACATAACGCTGAAAATACCATTGGGATTTTTCTTTCTCGGTGGGTTTTGGCAAGGCGACCACCCGGCAGACCCGAGGATTGAGTTTTTCGGTGATCCGCTTGATGGTTCCGCCTTTCCCCGCGGCATCCCGGCCTTCAAAAATCACCAGTACACGCAAGCCTTCCTGCTTCACCCATTCCTGGCATTTCACTAATTCGATCTGAAGGTGCTCGAGTGCTTTTTCGTAATCTTTCTTTTTCAATTTGTTACTTAAATCATAGCTGCTCATACTCTTCTCCATTTTTATGGAACGGTGCGCACATTAACTGCTATCATCTCGGCGCTTTCTAGTTGTGACAAGTAGATATCTTTCAGAATGTTACATCGGGCTAATGAGAGACCCAAAGAAAATGCAGCTGAACTAAATTGATCTGGACGTCATTTTAGTCAAGCGGTTTTATCGGGACAAAGCAATGAATAGTTAGAATTATAAGGATAATAAAATGAATAAGTTCGCACTAAGTGCATTGGGATGTTTGGTGTTAACTGGATGTGGAGGCGATGGTGGAAACAATAACAATTTTGCTGCCAGACAACAGTTCATTATGGAGAATTGCCCTTACAACATGACCTGTGATTACCTGAGCGTGCCCAAGGATTATTCTCAGCCTAATGGCGAGATGGTCGATGTATTCTATGGTGTCCATCCTGCCCGCAATCCAAATGAACGTATCGGCGCTTTACTGATGAACTTTGGTGGGCCTGGTGCCGAAGCCGTTCAAAGTGCTGCCTACATGGCTGAAAACTTATTCCCTGCAGAAATTTTAGATCGTTTTGATATTGTTGGGATCGATCCGCGGGGGGCCGGACTGAGTGTTTTTGCCGATTCGTTAACTCAGTGCGCGGTTGCCGAATACAATGAAACCGGAAGTTGTGACAATACATATCGTCAGGTTGCGCCCTTCCTCGGCAGCAACTCTGTGGTCAATGACATTGATAGGCTTCGGGAAAAACTTGGCGATGAGAAGCTGACATTCCTTGGATATTCATATGGGACGCGTTTGGGCGCTTTGTATGCGCATACTTATCCAGATCGTGTCCGAGCCATCGTTCTGGATTCACCGATGTCGCCTTCACTGGCGAATAACGTTGAAATCAGGGTTGGAAACAGCGCTGGATATGAAAAAATTGCATCATACCGACTTGATTATCAATGGAATCCTGATCGTGAACGTCGTTACCTGACCGTGATGGAAGATGCTATGACGAATGGCAATTATATAGCGCGAGATATGAATCTGGAAGTATCCGATGTGGTGCAGGCGATGCATGCCACAGTTGCTAGAGAGTCTTCAAGTGATTGGAGTGATGTTTCTTTCTCATTGCAAAGTTTATTAGATGATGACTATGCGTATTCACTGTCATGGGATTTGCAGTGGCAGCGTAACGTCAATCAAGGTGAAGTAACAGCAGACGATTTGCGAGGCAATGCACTCTTCAGAGCGGTGGTCTGTACTGATGAAAGAACGCCGCTATCGGATAACCGGATTCATGCCTCTGAATATCGGTATAGCGATGCTTCTGCTTTGTATGGTCGGTTAACCTTTGCTGAAACTGCTGGGCTTTGTTTGGGCTGGTCTGCGCAACGCGATCCAATTGCTGATATGTCCGATTTGGGCCAGAAACTCAATGGACAGCAGATTTTGGTCATCGGGGGGCAGTATGATCCGGCCACCCCTTATGTATGGGCAGAAGAAATGGTGCAGGCACTTGGAACTTCAGCCAGTTTCCTGACCATGAATGATTATGTGGATCATGCTTTCAGCTACAATAACTTTAATTGTATTGATCAGGCTACGACTGATTATCTGATTAGACCGGAAAGTAAGGTGATGGACAGAACTTGCTCACCATCTTCATGGTATTCGGATCGGTTTGGCAAAAAGCTAAGAATTCCTCATCCGGTTGATAAGATCCAAGGGTTCTGAGGTCATTGGCCTGCTTGATGGCAGGCCTTTTAATTGTCCGTCTGTTCAGCGTATCGTTTTAACCGCCTGAAGCACAGCGGCAATTTTTTCTGCGCTGGTGACGGGAATGGCGAAGTCGTCCACACTGGCATCACCCATGTGCGCACTGGCGGCGATATGTTCCATCAGGCTTGCCCGTGTTGTTTTGCCCGACAGGTGTAACTCTTTCACGCCGGTTTGAACCAGAATGTCGGCAGCGTTATCCGCGGTAACCCCAGCACCGGCCATGATGCTCAGGCGGTTATCGCAGTAGCGCACCATTTCGGCCAGCGTCTCTGCACCGTCCAGTGCTGTGGCTTGTAAGCCGGAAGAAAGGACCCGTTCACAGCCCGCAGCCATCACCATATCCAGAGCTTCGTAAACATTCACACACTGGTCAATCGCGCGGTGGAAAGTGACGCCCAGACCATCGGCAGCCTGCATGAGTGCGGCGAGCTGATCGTGATCGACTTTTCCTGCGGTGTTGAGTACGCCAATGACGACGCCCTGTAAGCCAATCTGTTTGGCCGCATGAATATCAGCCAGCATGATTTCCATATCCTCCCCGGAGAACAGGAAATCGCCCTGGCGGGGCCGGATCATGGCATAAACCGGAACACTCGACAGGCGGGCCGCCTGACGCATGAATCCGACGCTCGGGGTCAGCCCACCCAGAGAGAGGGATGAGCAGAGTTCAATGCGGGTTGCACCGCCCTGTTGTGCGGCATGAAGGGATTCAATGTTGTCGATACAGACTTCAAGATGGGTCAGTGCAGTCATGATTCAGCCTTTGCAAAAAAATATCATGGCTGAGTGTAATCGCTGAAAGGAGCGGAGTCGAAGCGGAAGATCAAAGAAGCTCAGAAAAAAGAAGCCCGGCACAATGGCCGGGCTCAGAAATCTAGCGCAAAGCTGGATTACAGGTCAGCAGTGTGCTCAGACAGGTAAGCTGCAACGCCGTTTGGAGAAGCGTCCATACCTGCTTTACCTTCTTCCCACTGTGCTGGGCAAACTTCACCGTTCTTCTGGTGGAAGTTCAGAGCGTCAACCATACGCAGCATTTCGTCGATGTTACGGCCCAGTGGCAGGTCGTTCACAACTTGGTGGCGAACAACGCCTTCTTCGTCGATCAGGAAAGAACCACGGAAAGCAACGCCAGCTTCTGGGTGCTCAACATCGTAAGCTTTACAGATTTCGTGCTTCACGTCTGCAACCAGAGGGTATTTCACTTGACCGATACCGCCGTTTTCAACAGCAGTGTTACGCCATGCGTTGTGAGAGAACTGAGAATCGATCGATACACCGATGACTTCAACGCCTTTTGCTTGGAAATCAGCGTGACGCTTGTCGAAAGCAATCAGTTCAGAAGGACATACGAAAGTGAAGTCCAGCGGGTAGAAGAAAACAACCGCTTTTTTACCTTCTGTGAACTGCTTGAAGTTGAAGTTTTCAACGATTTCACCGTTACCCAGAACTGCAGCAGCTGTGAAATCTGGTGCTTGACGACCTACTAGTACCATGTTGGTGCTCCTAATATTGGAATGTTTACCACCCCGTATGGGCAGTCCCTGATAAAACAGGACACACTATATCGAAAGTGCTACATTGAAAAAAGTGGAATAAATAGATTATTACAATCGAAAAATACGATGAGCAAATTTCCTTCACTGAAGCAACTGCATTATCTGGTGACTTTATATGAAACCCGTCACTTTGGTGAGGCCGCCAAGCAATGTTTTGTCAGCCAGTCTACCTTGAGTTCCGGGATCCAGAATCTGGAAGACTTGGTTGGATGCCAATTGATTGAGCGCGATAACAAAGCGCTGGTGTTTACGTCGGTTGGTGAAGAAGTGGTGATCCGGAGCCGGGAGTTACTGGCCCGGACGCAGGATATGATGGAACTGTCGAAAAGTGGCGATGATCAGATGGCAGGGCAGGTACGTCTGGGTTGTATTCCGACCATTGCGCCTTTCCTGCTGGGAGATTTGGTCCAGGCCGTCAACCGTCGTCATCCACAGCTTCACCTGTTATTAAGAGAGGACACCACGGATAACCTGCTCAGCGCCCTGAGAAACGGCGAAATGGATGTGCTGATTCTGGCATTACCGGTGGAAATCAGTGGTATGCAAAGTCAGGTGGTGGGGCGGGATCCGTTCAAAATGGTGCTCAGCAAAACTCAGGCTGTCCGGGTGGCATCGCCGCTGCGCTATACGGATTTGCCCGACGAATCTGTGTTTTTACTGGAAAAAGAACATTGTCTGACTGGTCATGCGGTCTCAGCCTGTCAGCTGACCAGTAAAGAGAAGATCAATCCTTTCGCGGCAACGAGCCTGCATACGCTGGTTCAGATGGTCTCCAATGGTCTGGGATCGACGTTTATTCCCCAGATGGCGATAAAGCATGGCTTGGCAGATAACCCGGATCTGGTCATTTTGGAACCACCGGGTGATGCCGCATACCGGGAAATCGGTCTGGTCTGGCGTCCGACTTCAAGCCGAATTCCGACCTTTCAGGCGCTCGCAGCGATTGTTGCCGACTTACTTTAAGTGCTTCCAAATGGGTCAGCAGAAAATATCTTTATATTTGGTGAATGATTCTGCTGATCTGCCATTCTTCTGAAGTATTATCCTGTCCCGGAAAAATCTCAAACGACTGATTTTGTAGATTTTTTCTGTTTCGTTCAGAAAAACAATTCTGTTTTGCATCATGAAAGTGATTCCCTGTGTGTATGACTCCTATAATTTTTGTCTATAAATGTATTGAGATTGAGCCGTTTGCATCCGGTTGCTGATCCGGCTGATGTTTTAAACGTTCTTTTTGCAATTCAGAATTGCACCCGAAATTGTTATTTAATTACGTAATCCTCAACATTTTTGAGGTCGTACAGATTGAAAGACAAAAAAACGGAAATATCGCTTCAGGCTGTTTTAATTTGGTGTTTTGAGTAATAGCTCTATACTTTTCAAGTGTTTGATTTTGTGTATTTTTATTTGTTTTGTTGATTGGGTTGAGTTTTGGGGTGGTTTGCTTTTCTCAATTCATTCAGGCAACTTAGCTTCCATGTCGGGGCCAATTCTGGTCTAAGCTGAACATCAGCGAGCGCCTTGCTTAGGTAGTTATTTAGTTACAGCTGTCTGTGGCTGAAGCAAATGGGGAGATTTCAATGGATAGGGACAATCAATATCAGTTTGGTCAGTTGACCTTGAAGGCATCACTGTCTGATTCGCAACGCGATATTTTAAGTGATGAGGCGATGGCATTCGTCGACAAACTGGTGACCCGTTTTGCTGCCCGTGTCCCTGAGTTGCTGGCAACCCGTGAAAGCCGTCAGAAGGCCATTGATGACGGCCAGCTGCCGGATTTCCTTCCAGAAACCCGGGATATCCGTGAAAGTGACTGGACCATTCAGAATATTCCTGCCGATCTTCAGGACCGCCGTGTCGAGATTACCGGTCCGGTCGATCGGAAAATGGTGATTAATGCGCTCAATGCCAACGTGAAAGTTTTCATGGCTGACTTTGAGGATTCATTCGCACCGGCCTGGAGTGCTGTGATTGATGGTCAGCGAAACCTGCGTGACGCGGTCAATCGCACGATCGCTTATACCCAGCCTGAAACGGGCAAAGTCTACGAACTGAACGCGGACCCTGCGGTATTAATTTGCCGGGTGCGCGGACTGCACCTGCCGGAAAAACACGTGCTTTGGCAAGGTCAGCCCATTCCTGGGGCGCTGCTGGATTTCGGTCTTTATTTTTTCCATAACCACAAACAATTGCTGGCCAATGGCAGCGGGCCATATTTCTACGTGCCGAAACTGCAGGCCTATCAGGAAGCGGCCTGGTGGAGCGATGTTTTCAGCTTTGCTGAGGATGAAGCAGGCCTGTCTCGTGGCACCATCAAAGCCACCGTGCTGATAGAGACGCTGCCGGCAGTATTCGAAATGCATGAAATTTTGCACAGCCTGAAAGAGCATATCGTCGGCCTGAACTGTGGTCGCTGGGATTATATTTTCAGCTACATCAAAACATTGCGTAATCACCCGGACCGCATTTTACCGGACCGTCAGGTGGTGACGATGGAAAAACCATTTCTGAATGCATACTCCCGTTTGCTGGTCCGAACCTGTCACCAGCGTGGCGCCTTTGCCATGGGCGGTATGGCTGCCTTCATCCCGTCAAAGGATCCAGAGCAGAATGCCTGGGTGCTGAATAAAATCCAGACCGATAAAGCGCTCGAAGCGAAGAATGGTCACGATGGCACCTGGGTGGCACACCCGGGACTGGCTGATACCGCGCGTGCTGTGTTTGATGAGTATCTGGGGGAGCGTTCGAACCAACTGGATGTGACCCGTGAATCCGATGCGCCGATTACCGCGCAAGAACTGCTGGCCCCTTGTGAGGGGGAGCGAACGGAAGAGGGCATGCGCCACAATATCCGTGTCGCGGTGCAATACATTGAAGCCTGGATTTCCGGTAACGGTTGTGTGCCGATTTATGGCCTGATGGAGGATGCAGCGACGGCAGAAATCTCCCGCGCTTCAATCTGGCAGTGGATCAAGCACGGCAAGACGTTAAGCAATGGTCAGGTGGTCACAAAAGAGTTGTTTGCGCAGATGCTGGCAGAAGAAATGCAGGTGCTCGAGCAGGAAGTCGGGGCATCCCGGTTTCATCAGGGCCGGTATCAGGAAGCCGCATCAATGATGGCACGCCTGACCACCAGTGAAGCACTGGTGACCTTCCTGACATTGCCGGGCTATGAATACCTTGAATAAGCCCGGCGTTGTAAAAGTCAGGCAATGAAACGTTAGCGACATACGATTGAAACATGGCTGTCCGGGAAACCGGACAGCGGAAGCCCAAGAAACCCAATGAAAACTGAACCGCAGAACCTCCAGATTTTGCGAATTATCGTCACATAATATGAGGGATTTATTATGACACTGACTCGCCAGCAACAGATTGAAGCCATTGAAAAGGACTGGGCTGAGAATCCGCGTTGGAAAAACGTGAAGCGTACCTATACCGCGGAAGACGTGGTGAACCTTCAGGGTTCCGTCGTCCCGGCGAACACACTGGCTCAGCGCGGTGCTGACAAGCTGTGGGATCTGGTGAACGGTGCTGCGAAAAAAGGGTACGTGAACTGTCTGGGTGCGCTGACCGGTGGTCAGGCTGTCCAGCAGGCGAAAGCTGGAATTGAGGCGATTTACCTGTCTGGCTGGCAGGTGGCGGCAGATAATAACACGGCCTCTTCGATGTATCCGGATCAGTCGCTGTATCCGGTGGATTCTGTCCCGGCCGTGGTGAAGCGAATCAACAACTCTTTCCGCCGGGCTGATCAGATTCAGTGGGCGAATGGGAAGAGTCCGGAAGAAGGCGGTATTGACTACTTCCTGCCAATTGTCGCAGATGCAGAAGCCGGTTTTGGTGGTGTTCTGAATGCTTACGAGCTGATGCGCAGCATGATTGACGCGGGTGCGGCCGGGGTTCACTTTGAAGACCAGCTGGCTTCTGTGAAGAAGTGTGGCCACATGGGCGGCAAAGTGCTGGTGCCGACGCAGGAAGCCGTTCAGAAATTGGTTGCCGCCCGTCTGGCCGCAGACGTTGCAGGTACAACCACGCTGGTGATTGCGCGGACCGATGCCAATGCTGCTGATCTGCTGACCTCGGACTGTGATGCATACGATGCCGACTTCATCACCGGTGAGCGGACTCCGGAAGGTTTCTATCGCGTTCGCGCCGGCATTGATCAGGCGATCGCCCGTGGTCTGGCTTACGCACCATATGCCGACCTGATCTGGTGTGAAACGGCGACGCCGTGTCTGGAGGAAGCCCGTAAGTTTGCAGAAGCGATTCATGCAGAATATCCGGATCAGCTGCTGGCCTATAACTGCTCCCCGTCTTTCAACTGGGAGAAGAATCTGGATGCTGCAACCATTGCGAAGTTCCAGCAGGAACTGTCTGACATGGGCTACAAGTATCAGTTCATTACTCTGGCAGGGATCCATAACATGTGGTTCAACATGTTTGAACTGGCCCACGCTTATGCGCAGGGCGAAGGCATGCGTCATTATGTCGAGAAAGTACAGCGTCCTGAGTTTGCGGCAGCAGAGAAGGGTTATACCTTCGTGGCGCACCAGCAGGAAGTGGGTACTGGTTATTTCGACAAGATGACCAATGTGATTCAGGGCGGAAACTCTTCAGTGACCGCGCTGACCGGCTCGACCGAGGAAGATCAGTTCTGAGCAGACTGATTGGATTTGACTGAGCAATCTATCCTAGTAAGACCGTTTCGCAGCTGTACTCCGGAAGGAGATTGCGATGAGCGTTATCTTCTATATCCAGGGGCTGGTCACGCAGCCCCAGAAAGATAGCCTTTGAATACCAATCGCAGTCAATCACTGGTCATCCTAGCGGGTTCAAATGTTCGATCACTGCGTTAGATTTTTTGATTGTAGAATGACGACTTATCTAAAAAATCTGCCTTGTTCTCAAACATTTTTCCTGCGCTATTTCTGAACATTGACTGACTTTGATTGGTATAACTTTGAAATTGTTATCGCCTTGGGAGCCGTTGGCTCCCCTTTTTCTTTCTTAATCTTTCGAAGAACCAGCCGGATCCGGCTGAATCAACCTTGCCTGATTTTCCTGCCAGTACATCCGGCTTGCCGCCATCAATCTCGGGTACAGAATCAGGAAACTCTCCTCCAGTGCAGCGTAATGTGTCGTCAGAAACTGCGGGCACTCAGACAGTGCATGCAGTTTGGGACGTCTGGCGGCCATCCGCGCCAACGCATGATGAATACTTTCAGCCCGGCGGTACTCCAGCAACCACGCTTGTTCCCACATTCGCGTGGTCATTTGCTGGTACGTCTCTGGTACGGGTTCGGCAAAACCTTCGATTTCCGCTCTGGCCAGTGCAACAAATGCGGTGAGCGGTAACGTATGAAATGCAGTCCAGTGTCGTGCCAGATAATGGTCCCAGATCATATCCAGAGCAATGCCGCTGACCCGGCGGATCGCGGGCGGAAACGCCTGACGCCAGGCCCGGACTTCGGGCTGGCTGTCAATAAAGCCGTCGACAAAGCGATGCAGCCGGATCCCCGCAGCCACTTCTGGCGAGTATTGCCTGTATGGGTCACCACGGACAAAATCAGCCAGCAGGTTGCCGGTCAGATGGCTCTGGCAATGATCGGCCAGATGCAGATGTGCAAGGAAATTCATGTGCTGTACTTGTGAAAGAAGTCATCGTCTGGCCCCAGTTCTTCAGGACGCATACCAACACTGTAACAGGGAAATGGATGGGCTGTGCAATCGGAGTGCCAGAAATTGAAACGCCCTAAGAGTGTTTCCCGGTTGACAGAAAGTCTGTGCCATGGTGTCCAACTTTTTAGAAAATCTGTCTCGAATCGGAAGAAATGGTCACTTCAGGGGTCAATATCACAAAGCGGCTGGTAGTTTTTTATACAATAAAAAGAGATGTCGCAGTCATTTTATGTTCAGACAAGGTGAAGGTGTAATGCGAATCTCAAAAGCGATGAAGGTTTCTACAGGGGTGGCACTGGTCATTTCTGTACTCAGTTGTTCTGTTTTTGCGCAGCAAAATTCTTCACAAGATGAAGTCTCTGCGGTGGCGAAAATCATTGGCGGAACACCAGCCGAGCAGAATGCATTACCCTGGCAGGCTTTAATTTATATTGATTATGGCCGGGATGGGCAGGATATCTTTCAATGTGGCGGGGTGATCATCGATGCGATGACCGTCCTGACTGCGGCACATTGCATGGAACAGAACCAAGTTGTTGCCATGCCTTTTGAAATATTAGTCTGGGGAGGTATTACTGCGACCAGCAGTGCCCGGCAGAGCAATGCCTATACAGTGGCCAGTGTGACCATTCATCCTGATTTTGACGCTGATACCTTCGCCAATGATATTGCGTTGCTGCGATTGAATTCTGCACTCACCGGTGATGTACAGCCGATTCAGATTGCCACGATCAGTGAGCAGTTTGAGGCCGATCTGACTTTCGACAATACCTATACCCAAGGGGGTGTCAATCCGGAAAATCTGCTGGTTTCCGGCTGGGGCCTGACGTCTACTGAGCCTGATGCCATAGTCTCTGATACGTTACAGCAGGTACTGCTGTCTGGGGTGCCGGATGAGGTGTGTGATCGGGTCTGGAGTAATATTAATCTCGGGAACCGGGACCAGGTTATTTGCGCGATCTCTCCGTCACCGGCGGTTGAGCGGGACAGTTGCCAGGGGGATTCCGGCGGACCCCTGGTATGGCAAAACCCGCAGAATGAGGGTGATCCGGACTTCGGACTCCGGCTGGTCGGGCTGGTGAGTTTTGGGGCTCAGTGTGCCTCCGATGTGCCGGCAGTGTATACGGAAGTGTCGCATTACCGGACCTGGATTGGCTCTGTCGCGGGTGTCGGGCTGGATTTTGACCCCGATCCGGTTTACATCACCGATCCATTTGAACGGGCCAACATGAATCCAGAATCGTCTTTTCAAGATGCAGAAACACCCGTTCAATCAGGACTGTCCCGTTCTGACAGCGGTGGTGGCAGTCTGGCGCCTGGCGGACTGTTGGGATTACTCTCCCTGTTGTACTGGCGCAGGAAAAAGTAAGCGGCAGTCAGCCTTTTGGCGTCTGAATGAGCGGCGCGAATTGTGCAGGAAAGCTGACACGATGGACGGGTCTCACCTGTGGTGCAGGCCCGTTTCGCAATTCTAACCCAGAATATCATTTATGTAACAATTGACGATTTTTATCGGGCCTTATACTTAACCCACTGTAGTTCATGAGGGTAGTAGTGATGAAGGCCCCCATCGATAAGTGCCTGTTATTCCTTCTATTATGTGTTTTTCATGTTTCTCCTGTTTTTGCTGAGACTGAGCCGCCGCCCATGGGGAACACGGAAAATCCACCTGAAGCCAGAATCATTGGCGGTATCTCCGCCATGCCGGGGGAAGTGCCCTGGCAGGCGTTCATCAGTATCGATTTCTCCAGCAACGGGACAGAAGCCTATCAGTGTGGGGGCGTGGTGGTTGATGCCAGAACTGTCCTGACAGCTGCCCATTGCATCATCAATGCCGGGCGAAGAGCGACACCTGAGCATGTCCGGGTCTGGGCCGGTATTACTTCACTGCTTGGGGCAACCAGTCGCAGCGTCACGCCCGTGAGCGCCATTACGGTCCATCCGGCTTATAACAGCAGTAATTTCAATCATGACATTGCCATATTGCAATTGGCGATGGATCTGCCCGAAGCGGCAATCCCTATCCAGATTGCGTCTGTAGCCACACAACAGCGAGCAGATAATGCGTTTGCCAATACCTGGGTGGTGAATGGTGATCGACCGGGAAACCTGCTGGTGACAGGGTGGGGCAGTACAACGCCAAATCCGGACGCACCCGGGGCAACGCAACTTCAGCAAACCTTGTTATCCGGTGTGCCGGACAGGAACTGCGACATGCTGTGGGGCAGTTCGGTGAATCCGCAGGTGTACCGTATTTTTGTGTGTGCTTCTCCCCCTTCTCCCCGGTTGTCGCGGGACAGTTGTTATGGTGATTCCGGCGGGCCGCTGGTTTGGCAGGATCCGCAGGCGAGCAGTGATCCGGACTTCGGCCTGCGTCTGGTCGGGCTGGTGAGCTTCGGCGAAGGATGTGCCGGAAACCTGCCGGGCGTCTATACACAAGTGTCAACCTATCTGGATTGGATTGCCGCGGTAGTGGGCAGCGGTTTTGTCGCAACCCCGGCTTCCGTTTTTGCCATGAATCCTTTTTTGAAAGATTACAGTCAGGCCGGGCTGGAGAACTTTAATGTTCAGAGCAGTGGCGGCGGCGGAGATGACAGTGGTGGTGGTCTGTCGTTGTTGATTTTACTGGCCCTGACTGGGCTGGCCATCCTGCGAACCCGACGCTGACAACTGAGCAAAGTATTTCATCCCATTTCTGCGGGCTTGATCTTGCAGTAAGGCAGCCTATACTAGCTGCCTGCTGTAAGTTAGGGCCCAAAAAATGCAAGTTTCAGATTTTCACTTTGACCTTCCCGATGAATTGATCGCGCGATATCCGCAACCTGAGCGGTCTGCGAGCCGTTTACTGCAATTAGACGGCAATAGCGGTGAGATTGCGCATCAATCGTTTAAAAATGTGTTGGATCTGGTTCAGCCAGGTGACTTGCTAGTGTTTAACAACACGCGAGTGATTCCGGCACGTCTGTTCGGCCGTAAGGCAAGTGGCGGTAAGCTGGAAGTTCTGGTTGAGCGGCTGCTGGATGATCAAAGCATTCTGGCACATGTTCGTGCTTCAAAGGCACCGAAGCCGGGTACACAACTGCTGCTGGGCGAAAACGATGAATTCGAAGCCGAAATGGTTGCCCGCCATGACGCTCTGTTTGAAATTCGATTCAACAGCGAGCTGACCGTACTGGACATTCTGGAACAGGTCGGCCATATGCCATTGCCGCCTTATATCGACCGCCCGGACGAAGATGCAGACAAAGAGCGTTATCAGACCGTCTATAACGCTAAGCCAGGTGCGGTTGCAGCACCGACGGCTGGACTTCATTTTGATGATCAGCTGCTGGCAGACATCAAAGCCAAAGGCGTTGAATTTGCTTTTGTGACCCTGCATGTTGGTGCGGGAACATTCCAGCCGGTTCGCGTTGATAACATTCATGACCATCACATGCATGCGGAATACGTAGAAGTACCGCAGGAGGTTGTCGATGCGATTCAGGCAACCCGTGCTCGGGGCGGTCGCGTGATTGCAGTGGGCACTACTTCAGTTCGTTCACTGGAAAGTGCAGCACAGGATGCCCTGAAAAACGGCACTGAACTGGTCCCGTTCTTTGGCGACACCGACATTTTCATTTTCCCGGGCTACGAATTCCAGTTGGTGGACGTATTGATTACGAACTTCCATCTGCCGGAATCAACACTGATCATGCTGGTCAGTGCTTTTGCGGGATATGAGCACACCATGAATGCTTATCGTCAGGCGGTTGCAGAGCAGTACCGCTTCTTCAGTTATGGGGATTCCATGCTGATCACGCGGCGGCAGGCTGAATAAAAAACCTTCGGTTAGCGACATGTTTTTGCTTTGTGGCAATCCGTGTCGAACTTTCCCCGAATCTGACTGTCTGGCTTTCAGCCGGACAGTTTTCGATCTCATGGCAGATCACTGTTGCATCAGGCGAAGGGCCTTTTGCATAAACCTGGGTCGTCAGACCTGAATGTCAGACTGTTTCTCTGGCAATTGGAGGCTTTGTGAAATTTGAATTAGATAAATCTCTGGGACGTGCTCGTCGCGGCCGTCTGGTATTTGAACGCGGTACCGTAGAAACGCCGGCATTTATGCCTGTGGGAACTTATGGCACCGTCAAAGGAATGACACCGGAAGAAGTCAAAGAAACGGGTGCTCAGATCCTGCTGGGGAACACCTTCCACCTGTGGCTGCGTCCGGGTCAGGAAGTGATGAAGCTGCATGGCGACCTGCATGATTTCATGCAATGGCAAGGTCCGATTCTGACGGATTCAGGCGGCTTCCAGGTGTTCAGTCTGGGGGATATCCGTAAGATCACTGAAGAAGGCGTTCATTTCCGTAACCCGGTGAATGGCGACAAGATCTTTATGGATGCCGAGAAATCCATGGAAATTCAGTACGACCTGGGGTCAGATGTCGTGATGATTTTCGATGAATGTACACCGTACCCGGCGACGCACGAAGAAGCCAAGCAATCGATGGAAATGTCACTGCGCTGGGCCAAACGCAGCCGGAACCATTTCGATAAACTGGGTAATGAGAACGCACTGTTCGGCATTGTTCAGGGTGGCGTGTATGAAGATCTGCGTGATGTGTCCGTGAAGGGCCTGACGGAGATTGGTTTTGATGGTTACGCGGTGGGTGGTCTGGCCGTTGGTGAACCGAAAGAAGACATGCACCGTGTACTGGAGCATACCTGTCCGCAACTGCCGGAAGATAAGCCACGTTACCTGATGGGTGTGGGCAAGCCGGAAGACCTGGTGGAAGGTGTGCGTCGCGGCATCGACATGTTTGACTGTGTGATGCCAACCCGGAACGCACGTAACGGTCACCTGTTTGTCACTGGTGGTGTGATCAAGATCCGCAATGCGAAACATAAAACGGATACAAGTCCACTGGATCCGCATTGTGACTGTTACACTTGTCGCAATTATTCGAAGGCGTATCTGTACCATCTGGATAAATGTAATGAAATTTTGGGTGCGCGCCTTAATACAATCCACAACTTACGTTACTATCAGCGTTTGATGGAAAGCATTCGTCAGGCGATTGAAGAAGATCGTTTCGACGCATTCGTAGAAGAGTTCTACGCGCGCCGGAACCGAGAAGTTCCACCGTTGAAAGACATTTAACTATAACGAGGACGTGAATAAATGAGTCTTTTTGTTTCTCAAGCACATGCTGCTGCTGAAGGTGCACCACAGGGTGGCGGCATGCAACTGTTCATCATGCTGGGCCTGTTTGCAGTCATTTTCTATTTCATGATCTACCGTCCGCAGGCGAAGCGGGTGAAAGAGCATAAAAACCTGATGTCTTCCATGGGCAAAGGGGATGAAGTGCTGACGAATGGTGGCCTGGTTGGCAAAATCACCAAAGTGTCTGAAGAAAATGACTACATTGTGATCGCACTGAATGACACCACTGAAGTGACAATCAAGAAAGATTTTGTTTCTGCGGTTCTGCCAAAGGGCACAATGAAATCTCTGTAATTTATGGCTTTGAAGGATCTTCTCAGTGTTAAACCGGTATCCCTTGTGGAAGAACCTGATGGTAGTGTTCGCACTGCTGATCGGTTTGCTTTATGCACTTCCCAATGTGTACGGTGAAGATCCAGCGATCCAAATCTCCGGGGCGCGTGGCGCCTCGGTAGATATGTCAGCGCTGGATAAAGTCACCGCGCAACTTAATCAAGATAATCTCTCCTACAAATCTATCGCATTCGAAAATGGGACTATTCTGGTCCGGTTCCAAGACACTGAGACGCAAATCAGTGCCCGCGATTTAATGAATCAATCTTTGGGTGATGACTACGTTGTTGCTCTCAACCTTGCCCCATCGACGCCCCAGTGGCTGGAAATGCTGGGGGCAACACCGATGAAACTTGGTCTTGACCTGCGTGGTGGTGTTCATTTCCTGATGGAAGTGGATATGGATGCGGCCATGGAAAAGCTGCTGACCCAACAGGAAGAGGCGTTCCGTACCGAGCTGCGTGAAGCCCGCATTCGCTACCGTTCGATTGATGTAAAAGAGAATGGTGTTGAAGTGCGCCTGCGTAATGAAGAGCAGGTTCAGCAGGCAAGACGTGAACTGTCCAAGTTACATCAGGATATGCTGTTCAGCGAAGGCAGCGGTTTCGCATTGAATGCACAATTTACCGAAGGCCGTTTGCAGGAAATCCGCAATTACGCCGTTGCTCAGAACATTACGATTCTGCGTAACCGGGTGAATGAACTGGGTGTTGCCGAGCCGCTGGTTCAGCGTCAGGGTGCGAACCGTATTGTTGTTGAATTACCGGGTGTTCAGGATACTGCTCGTGCGAAAGAGATTCTGGGAGCGACTGCGACCCTGGAATTCCGTGAAGTAGACACCGGGGTCGATTTGGCTGCGGCTGCGTCAGGACGCGTACCGCCAGGCAGCGAAGTGAAAACCTCGCGTGAAGGCAACCCGGTTGTCCTGAAAAAACGCGTGATTCTTGAAGGTGCACACATCACAGACTCCACTTCCGGAAGTGATGAATATGGCCGTCCTCAGGTCAGCATCAAGCTGGACAGCGAAGGTGGCAGTAAAATGACCGCTTTCTCACGGAGTAACGTGGGTAAGCTGATGGCCACGCTGTTTATCGAATATAAAGACAGCGGCAAGCGCACTCCGGAAGGTAAAGTGATTCTGGAGAAACATGAAGAAGTGATCAACCAGGCCACGATTCAGACGGTGCTGGGACGTGACTTCCGGATTACGGGAATTGATACCCCGGCTGAAGCGCAAAATCTGTCTCTGCTGCTCCGTGCCGGTGCACTGATCGCCCCAATCTCAATTGTTGAAGAACGGACGATTGGTCCATCAATGGGACAGCAAAACATCGACATGGGAATCCAGGCTTGTATTTGGGGCATGGTCGCGGTGATGTTGTTCACCCTGATGTACTACCGCAAGTTCGGTCTGATCGCCAATCTGGCACTGGCGATGAACCTGGTTCTGATCATTGGTGTGATGTCGATGATTCCGGGGGCGACGATGACGTTGCCGGGGATCGCCGGTATTGTTCTGACCGTCGGTATGGCGGTGGATGCCAACGTCTTGATCTTCGAGCGGATTCGTGAAGAGCTGCGCGAAGGACGGAGTCCGCAACAGGCGATTCAGCAAGGTTACGCGAATGCCTTCAGTACGATTGCAGATGCCAACATTACCACGTTAATCACCGCGATCATCCTGTTTGCGGTGGGAACCGGGGCAATCAAAGGCTTCGCAGTCACCCTGTCTATCGGTATTCTGACGTCAATGTTTACGGCCATTATCGGGACCCGCATGCTGGTGAACCTGCTGTATGGCGGCAAACGTATCGATAAGTTGTCGATCTAAGGAGACGCTGACATGTTTCAAATCTTGAAAGCGGATAAAGTGATCGACTTTATGCGTTGGTCAAAACTGGCCTTTGTGTTGTCTGCCGTCATGATCATTGCCTCGATTGGCGTGGTTGCGACCAAAGGTATGAACTGGGGGCTGGACTTTACCGGTGGTACGCTGATTGAAGTCGGCTTTGAGAATCCGGCTGATCTGGAGCAAATTCGTCAATCACTGGAAACAGCTGGTTTTGGCGATGCGATCGTTCAGAACTTTGGCACGGCCCGTGATGTCATGGTGCGTTTGCAGCCGCGTGAAGGCGTTGCTGGCGAAACACTGGGTAATCAGGTGCTGGATGCCCTGCGCGATGGGACTCATCAGCAAGTGGAAATGCGACGGATCGAGTTTGTTGGCCCGAATGTTGGTGATGAACTGGCAGAAGCGGGCGGTATGGCGATTCTGGTCTCGTTGATTTGTATTTTGCTTTACGTTTCCATGCGCTTTGAATGGCGTTTGGCTGCGGGTGCTGTTCTGTCACTGGCGCACGATGTCATTATCACGATCGGCATCTTTTCTCTGCTGCAGATTGAAGTTGACCTGACCATTGTTGCAGCACTGCTGACTGTTGTCGGTTACTCACTCAACGATACCATCGTTGTGTTCGACCGGATTCGTGAAAACTTCCGGAAGATGCGTAAAGGTGGCCCGGCAGATATCATGAACAACTCCATCACACAAACATTAAGCCGGACGCTGATCACGTCAGGAACAACCTTGTTTGTTGTGATTGCACTGTTCATGAAAGGCGGCACCATGATCCACGGTTTTGCAACCGCATTGCTGATTGGTATCACGGTCGGTACTTACTCCTCTATTTATGTGGCTTCTGCACTGGCGCTGAAATTGGGGATTACCCGTGAGCACTTGATGCCACCAAAAGTTGAGAAGGAAGGCGAAGAATTTGATGCGATACCTTAAGGCAGTTATCTGGTGGTCAGCTCGATGACCACTGTTCTTCAGTCGAAAAAAAGCCCCGGCCATTAACCGGGGCTTTTTCAGTTCTGAGCTCCCTGTTCGGGATCAGTCAGACTTATTTCTTCAGCGCTTCACTGCCGTGTTCACGGATCTTGGACAGAATCGGTTTCACAACACGAACGTTACCTGCCACGATGTTACCGGACACCAGGTAGTTTGTATTACCAGTGAAGTCAGTACAAATTGCGCCTGCTTCACGTGCAATCAGTTCACCTGCAGCCATTTCCCATGGCTTTTGGCCCAGTTTGAAAACGCCGTCAACACGACCAGCTGCCAGATAACACAGATCCAGCGCAGTCGAACCGGACTGACGCATATCATCACATTCAATGAACATGGCGTGTTGAATTTTTGAATAGCTTTCAGCGTGTTGTTTTGCCGCAAAAGGCAGGCCAGTTGCCAGAATGGTACCGGTCAGGTCACGTGGCTGAGAGGCACGGATACGCTGGTTGTTCAGCTGAGCGCCAGAACCACGGGTTGCAGTGAACAGTTCGTTACGGGAAGGATCGTAAACAGCAGCAACTTCGGTGCGGCCACGCATGCGCAGGGCAACAGAAATTGCAAAGTGCGGCAAGCCGCGAACGAAGTTATTGGTGCCATCCACCGGGTCGATGATCCATTGGCATTCTTTGTCACGGCCTTCCTTTGTGCCAGACTCAGCACCCACGATACAGTGCTCAGGATAGGATTTCAGAATCGTGTCGATGATCATCGCTTCTGCTTCGTGATCGATATTGGTGACAACATCGTTGCCTTTTTTACTGACTTCAATGCCTTGTGGTTTTTCTAAAGACTTAGCGACATGGTCACCGGCTTTACGTACAGCACGGATCGCGATATTGAGCATCGGATGCATAGGATCTTCCCAACGGATGTTAAAGAACTAAAAAGCGGCGGGGAGTATATCAGAGACTGTGCAAAAGGGAAGCGGTTATTTTTCGTACGAAACTGGCTGTGCAGATCTGTCCAATATCTCTCTAATAATGTTTTCCCCACTTTATGATTGGCTGTGCTAAAATCCCCCGGTTTTGGAATCAGAGTTGGAAAACACACCTTCATGTTAGAGCAAATCCGCGTGGTGCTGGTGGGCACATCTCATTCAGGAAATATTGGTTCAGCGGCACGCGCCATGAAAGTGATGGGATTAAGTCAGTTGGTGCTGGTTGAACCGGCCTGTGAAATTGACGGACAGGCAATCGCACTGGCTGCCGGTGCGGCAGATATCGTTGAAAACGCCAGAATTGTGAGCAGCCTGGACGAGGCGATAGCCGATTGCGGTCTGGTGATTGGCTCCAGTGCGCGCTCCCGCAGCCTGGAATGGCCGCAACTGAATCCGCGAGAGTGCGGTCTTCAATCGATTGAAGAAGCGCCTTCTCATCCGGTCGCGCTGTTGTTCGGACGTGAGCGGACCGGCCTGACCAACGAGGAGCTGCAAAAGTGCCACTGCCATGTGTATATTCCGGCAAACCCAGAGTATAGCTCGCTGAATCTTGCCATGGCGGTACAGACAATCAGTTATGAAGTCCGGATGGCTTATCTGGCCAAAGAAGCACAGGCATTCCCTGCAGAAGAGACGTTGCCGGAATATCCGAGAACCATGGAACTGGAAAAGTTCTTTGACCATTTGCAGGAAGTCATGGCGCAGACCCAGTTTATCAGCAACCGTTCCGGCATGGTGATGCAAAAACTTCGCCGATTGTTTGTCCGGGCCAGACCGGAAGAACAGGAGCTGAATATTCTGCGTGGCATCCTGTCTTCAGTGCAAAAATCCCTCTCAGGACAGAAAAAACAGCCATAAATGAACAAGATAAAACCTGACTGTTTTACTCAGGTATATACTTGACCAAATTAGTCAGGTATGCGACACTGCTGCCATAGATTGAAGTGGGTAGCGGTGTGTTATGAGATTGACATCAAAAGGACGGTATGCAGTCACAGCCATGTTAGATGTGGCACTGCATTCTCAGGAAGGTCCGGTGCCTCTGGCTGATATTTCAGAGCGCCAGGGGATATCACTGTCTTATCTTGAGCAATTATTTGCTCGCTTGCGCAAAGCCGGTTTGGTTGCGAGTGTTCGCGGACCTGGTGGCGGCTATCGCTTGGGTGAAGAAGCAGATCAGATTGCAGTGGGCACTGTCATTGCTGCTGTCGACGAATCTGTTGATGCAACGAAATGTCATGGGAAAGGCGATTGTCAGGGCGGCGTACGCTGTCTGACCCATACCCTCTGGCATGATTTGAGCACCCGAATCAGTGACTTCCTGAACAATATTACGCTCGGTGAGCTGATGCAGGATAATGACGTTATCGAAGTTTCGGATCGTCAGGACCAACGCCTTCAGAAATCGTCCTTTGGAAATAAAAATACACACGACAGCGCCACTATAGGTGTCGATGTTCGCTCCTAGCGCCCAGCGGCCCGTGTTTTTGGAGATGAAGATGAAACTGCCAATATATTTAGATTATTCTGCTACTTGCCCTGTTGATCCACGTGTTGCCGAGAAAATGGTGCAATGCATGACAATGGACGGAAACTTCGGTAACCCGGCGTCCCGTTCTCACCGTTTCGGCTGGCAAGCCGAAGAAGCAGTTGATACTGCCCGTGAGCAAGTGGCTGACCTGCTGAATGCTGATCCACGCGAGATCGTATTCACGTCAGGTGCAACAGAATCTGATAATTTGGCGATTAAAGGTGTCGCACACTTTTACGCGAAGAAAGGTAAGCACATCATTACCTGCAAAACCGAGCACAAAGCAGTTCTGGACCCATGTCGTCAACTGGAGCGTGAAGGCTTCGAGGTGACTTATCTGGAGCCTGAAACCAATGGTCTGATCGATCTGGCGAAATTGCGTGATGCCATTCGTGAAGACACCATTCTGGTTTCTATCATGCACGTGAACAATGAAATCGGTGTGATTCAAGACATCACAGCGATCGGTGAAATCTGCCGTGAAAACGGTGTGATTTGCCACGTGGACGCTGCGCAATCTGCAGGCAAACTGCCAATTGATGTTCAGGAAATGAAAGTTGACCTGATCTCTCTGTCTGCACACAAAGTTTATGGCCCGAAAGGGATTGGCGCACTTTATGTTCGTCGTAAGCCGCGTATCCGTCTGGAAGCGCAGATGCATGGTGGTGGTCATGAGCGCGGTATGCGTTCAGGGACTCTGGCAACGCATCAGATCGTGGGCATGGGCGAAGCATTCCGTATTGCAAAAGAAGATATGGAAAAAGATCGTCAGCACGCACTGGCGCTGCGCAACCGCCTGCTGGACGGTGTGAACGACATCGAAGCGATGACGGTCAACGGTGACCTGGAACAACGTGTTCCGCACAACCTGAACATCAGCTTTGCTTTTGTTGAAGGTGAGTCGCTGTTGATGGCGCTGAAAGACCTGGCGGTTTCTTCAGGTTCTGCCTGTACTTCTGCAAGTCTGGAGCCTTCTTATGTACTGCGTGCATTGGGTCTGGACGACGAGCTGGCACACAGTTCAATCCGCTTCTCTTTCGGTCGATTCACAACTGAAGAAGAAGTAGACTACGCAATTTCGCAAATCAGTTCCGCAGTCAACAAACTGCGTGAGATGTCACCGCTTTGGGATATGTACAAAGAGGGAATCGATCTGAACACAGTTGAGTGGGCGCACCACTAAGTTGCGATCTGCACGAATTCGAGGATACTACCATGGCATATAGTGACAAAGTAATTGATCATTATGAGAATCCACGTAACGTGGGCTCTTTTGACAAAGATGACAAAAACATCGGTAGCGGTATGGTGGGTGCACCAGCCTGTGGCGATGTGATGAAACTGCAAATCAAGGTATCGGATGAAGGTATCATTGAAGATGCACGCTTTAAAACATACGGTTGTGGTTCAGCAATCGCATCCAGCTCTCTGATCACTGAGTGGGTTAAAGGGAAGACACTGGACGAAGCTGCATCGATCAAAAACTCAGCCATTGCTGAAGAGCTGGAATTACCTCCTGTGAAGGTACACTGCTCGATTCTGGCTGAGGACGCCATCAAGGCGGCAGTCAGCGATTACAAAAAGAAACATCAAAGCAATTAATGAAATAAGGGTTGTTGTATATGGCCATTACCATCACTGAAGCGGCGGCGAGCCGTGTTGCGGCTTTTCTGGAAAATCGAGGCAAAGGCATTGGCTTGCGCCTGGGGGTCCGGACATCAGGATGTTCTGGTATGGCCTATGTCCTTGAGTTCGTTGACGAACTGGATGAAGGAGATCAGATTTTCGAGCAACATGGTGTGAAAGTCATCGTGGATGCCAAAAGTCTGGTTTATCTGGAAGGGACAGAACTGGATTTTGCCAAAGAAGGGCTGAATGAAGGTTTTCAATTCAACAACCCGAATGTATCCAGCGAATGTGGTTGTGGTGAAAGCTTCAACGTTTAATATTTGCTGACGGCAGACCCTGCCAGGGCGCGGACCTTCAGTGCCGCGCTACTTGCTTGTAAACCGATATCAGACGCCATATGAATCATTTCGAACTCTTTGGGCTACCTTTCCAATTTGAATTGGACGGTAGCCTTCTTGCCACTCGCTTCCGCGAATTACAACGCCGATTCCATCCGGATAACTTTGCGACCGCTTCAGAGCGTGATCGATTGATGGCTGTCCAGAAGGCAGCGCAAATCAATGATGCATTTCAGACGCTGAAAAATCCGGTATCCCGTGCGGAATATATGCTGGCAGAGAACGGCGTAGATATTCGTGCAGAGCAGCAAACCTTGCAGGATCCAGAATTTCTGATGCAGCAAATGGAACTGCGCGAAGCTTTGGAAGAGATTCCTTCCGCTGCTGATCCACAAGCAGCTCTGTTTGATTTTGATCTGCAGGCCGTACATTTGCAAAAAGCCCAGCTCAGTGAGCTGAAGACCCTGCTGGAATCCGGTGAGTGGGAACCAGCAGCCGTTGCAGTGCGAAAACTGAAGTTTATCGACAAACTGCGTACTGAAGTCGAGCGTCTTGAAGAGACGATGTTCGACGACTAACTCTTTCAACCCTATTCCAGCGAAAGCCCACAGGAAGGACAATGGCACTGTTACAGATTGCTGAACCCGGTCAAAGTGCTGCACCGCATGAACATAAACTCGCGGTGGGAATTGATCTGGGAACAACCAACTCCCTCGTTGCTGCGGTCCGTAGCGGCGTGGCTGAGACTCTGCCAGACGAGCAAGGCAAGTCAATTTTACCCTCTGTCGTTCATTACGATGCGGACACGATTCGCGTGGGTGAACCCGCAAAATCACTCGCCCAGCAAGATCCGGCGAATACTATCATCTCTGTAAAGCGAATGATGGGACGTTCTCTGGCTGATATTCAGCAACGTTATCCGAATCTGCCTTATCAGTTTGAAGCGTCTGAGTCTGGCTTACCTCAGGTCGTGACCCGCCGGGGGAAAGTGAATCCGGTTCAGGTGTCTGCTGATATCCTGAAACACTTGAGTGAGCGTGCTAAAGCGACTCTGGGTGGCGATCTTGAAGGTGTGGTGATTACGGTCCCTGCATATTTTGATGACGCTCAGCGCGCCGGTACTAAAGATGCTGCAGCGCTGGCCAATCTCAAGGTCCTGCGTTTACTGAATGAACCGACAGCGGCGGCAATTGCGTATGGCCTGGATTCAGGTCAGGAAGGCGTGATTGCTGTCTATGACCTGGGTGGGGGGACTTTCGATATCTCCATTCTGCGTTTGTCGAAAGGTGTTTTCGAAGTTCTGGCAACGGGTGGCGATACCGCATTGGGCGGGGATGACTTTGACCATCTGCTGAGTGACTGGATTCTTGCCCAGAGCGGCCACGAAGCTGCACTGACGGCGTCTGAACGCCGTGCGCTGCACGATGTCTCTACCGCTGCCAAAATCACACTGTCTGATCAGGATCAGGCTGACATTGATGTGCTGGGCTGGCAGGGTACGATTTCCCGGGCACAGTTTGATGCGCTGATTCAGCCATTAGTGAAAAAGACTTTGATGTCTTGCCGTCGCGCTGTAAAAGATGCCGGCATCGATCTGGATGAAGTGATTGAAACCGTCATGGTTGGCGGGTCAACCCGAGTTCCGTTGGTACGGGATATGGTTGGCGGTTTCTTCGGAAAAACGCCACTGACCTCAATCGATCCGGATAAAGTGGTTGCGATTGGTGCTGCGATTCAGGCGGATATTCTGGCTGGTAATAAGCCTGATTCAGAAATGCTGCTGCTGGATGTGATCCCGCTTTCTCTGGGTATCGAAACCATGGGTGGCATGATTGAGAAAATTATTCCACGCAATACGACAATCCCTGTGGCTCGTGCACAAGAGTTCACCACGTTTAAAGATGGCCAGACAGCGATGTCGGTACATGTGGTGCAGGGTGAGCGGGAAATGGTCGCAGATTGCCGTTCCCTGGCGCGCTTTACCCTGCGTGGTATTCCGGCCATGGCAGCGGGCGCGGCGCACATTCGCGTGACCTATCAGGTAGATGCGGATGGGCTGCTGTCGGTGACCGCGATGGAGAAAAGTTCTGGTGTTCAGTCATCTATTCAGGTCAAACCTTCTTATGGTCTGACGGATAACGAAATCGCCGACATGATCCGCGACTCAATGACACATGCCCGTGAAGATAAAGACGCGCGTGCGCTTGCCGAACAGCGTGTCGAAGCGGACCGTGTGCTTGAGGGGCTGATTGCTGCGCTGGCTGCCGATGGCGAGACGCTGTTGTCGAAAGAAGAGCGTGAAGCACTGGAAGCCGTGATGATGGAGCTGGTTCAATTGCGACAGGGTGATGATCCGCGCGCCATTGAAGCCGGTATTAAGAAAACAGATAAAGCAAGCCAGGAATTTGCCGCGCGCCGGATGGATAAATCCATTCGAGAGGCACTGGCCGGTCAATCGATTGATGAGGTTTAGGCATGCCTAAAATTGTTGTATTACCCCATGTAGAACTTTGCCCGGAGGGGGCGGTACTGGAAGCCAAGACAGGTGAGACCGTACTGGATGTTGCCCTGCGTAATGGGATTGGCATTGAGCATGCCTGTGAGAAATCCTGTGCTTGTACAACCTGTCACATTGTCATCCGCGAGGGTTTTGACTCTCTGGAAGAAAGTGAAGAACTGGAAGATGACATGCTGGATAAAGCTTGGGGGCTGGAGCCAGAATCCCGTCTGGGTTGTCAGGCCAAAGTGGCTGATGAAGATTTGGTTGTAGAGATTCCACGCTACACCATCAATCTGGCCAGCGAAAACCACTAATTTCCCTCCAGCCCGTTCACGTGCCGTGAGCGGGCTTGCTACACTCTAAAGACTTCTTCTTTTCATCAAAGACCTGCAGGTGAAATTATGGGACTGAAGTGGACGGATTCAAGAGAACTTGCCTTAGCATTAATCGATGCGCATCCGGATATTGATCCCCAGCAAATCCATTTTGTGGACTTGAGAGATTGGATTCTGGCGTTGGACGTCTTCGATGATGATCCGAAACACTGCGGTGAAAAAGTGTTAGAAGCGGTACAAATGTGCTGGATGGAGGAAATGGACTGACGTTGATTGCAACAATAGTCGATCATTCTCTTAATCTTGCTGCAAATGCCTTGTTTATTTGTGGTTTTGTCGGCAAGGTGAACCAATCGCTTACGATTTTCAGTTCAGGCCAATCATTTACCTGTAACTGATAAAGCTATTCAGCGGGCCCTGAGGTCCGCTTTGTTGTTTTTTCGCACGGCTTATCTTGCTTCTTGCCGGAGCGACCCCCATAACCATGGATATTTGAAGGGCGATGCAGTGCATTGACCTGAAAAAGCATGACCCACGGGTGCAGAGCCAGGTGCTCTGATGAGATAAGCATGCCGTCGGCTGTGTTGAACACGGTATCCGGCGATGATTCGAGGAGTTTTTCATGTCTGCCACTATGTCAGTCTTCCTGACCGAAGAAACCGCAGCAGCGCAATGGGGCGAGAACGCCCTGATTTCCTTTACTGCTGAAGGTGTCCAAATTCATATCACCAATGATGATGTGCTCAACACAATTCAGCGGGCCGGTCGCCTGCTGGACGGGCAGGGGATTAAGCAGGTTAGCCTCAGCGGAGAGGACTGGGATCTGGAAACGATCTGGTCGTTTATTCAGGGACACCGGAACGCGAAGGCGGGCAATCAGGTCAGTTGGACTTCACTGGAAGATGCCGACGAAGCTGAACTTCAGGCGCGTCTGACTGCAACCAATTGGGTGCGCGATATCATCAACCAGAGTGCCGAGGTGGTGAATCCGTCACACCTGGCAAATCGCGCGGGCGAATTTATCAAATCACTGGCCCCGGATCAGGTCACTTATAAAGTGATCAAAGGCAATGACTTGCTGGATGAAGGCTGGGTGGGCATTCACACGGTCGGCCGGGGTTCTGAGCGTTCGCCTGCAATGCTGATTCTGGATTACAACCCAACGGGGGATGCAGAAGCACCTGTGTTCGCTTGTCTGGTCGGTAAGGGCATTACCTTTGACTCCGGCGGTTACAGCATGAAACCGTCTGCCGGTATGGCTTCGATGAAAGCCGACATGGGTGGTTCAGCCATGGCGACCGGTGGTCTTGCACTGGCGATTGCCCGTGGCGTAGAAAAGCGGATCAAGCTGGTTCTGTGCTGCGCTGAAAACATGGTGTCTGGTCGTGCCTTTAAACTGGGTGACATCATTACCTATAAAAATGGCAAGACGGTTGAAATCCTTAATACCGACGCCGAAGGCCGACTGGTACTGGCTGATGGCCTGATTTACGCCAGTGCCCAGAAGCCAAGCCTGATTATTGACTGTGCGACCCTGACGGGTGCTGCGAAAAATGCACTGGGCAATGACTATCATGCACTGTTCAGCTTTGATCACGGCATGGCGCAAAGAGCGCTGATCGCGGCCAGTGAAGAGCATGAAGGCCTGTGGCCGCTGCCGCTGGGCGAGCACCACCGTCGGATGATGCCGTCCGGTTTTGCGGATCTGGCTAATATTTCAAGCGGTGATTTTATGCCAGGCGCCAGCACTGCGGCGGCATTCCTGTCTTACTTTGTCGAAGACTACAAACAAGGCTGGTTGCATTTAGACTGCAGCGGCACATACCGCAAGTCAGCCAGTGATAAGTGGGGCGTCGGTGCAACAGGCATGGGTGTGCGCACACTGGCAAATCTTCTGGCGCAGGACATTTAACTTTATCTTTGAATTGAATTGACGCACAACAGGTCAGCCTGTTGTGCGTTTTAACGCAGGGAATACCGTTATGCTTACCGTATTACTTTCCGCTGAACCGAGTCAGGGTGTCTGGGGCGACAAGGCGCTGGTTTCTTATCACAACGATAGTGCAGTGATTCACTTTCAGGGTGATTTTGTGCTGCGTCGCATCCAGCAGGCTGCCCGCCAACTGTCCAACCAGGGAGCAACGCAGGTTAGCCTGAGCGGCGATGGCTGGAGCTATGAGCGTCAGTGGGCGTTCTATTGTGGCTTTGTTGCACCCCGGAAAGCTGTTGAAGTGCAGTGGGCATCCGACGATGAAGATGAAATCGAACTGCTGAATGCGCGCCGCCGCAGTGCGGAGTGGGTGCGCCAGGTGGTGAACGCGACCCCGGAAGATATGTATCCGGAGAAGCTGGCGAAAGACGCAGTTGCCTTCCTGGAAAATATTGCTGGCAACCACATCAGCCATGACATTCTGGTGGGTGACGAACTGCTGAGCGAAGGCTGGATCGGGACACACAGTGTTGGCCGCGCGAGCAGCCGCCCGCCAGTCATGCTGACGCTGGATTACAACCCGACTGGCGACGCCGATGCCCCGATTCATGCTTGTCTGGTCGGGAAAGGGATCACGTTCGATTCCGGTGGTTACAGCATCAAGCCAAGTGCAGGCATGGTTGCGATGAAATGTGACATGGGCGGTGCAGCGACCGTTGCAGCAGCACTGGCTTATGCAATTGAGCAGGGCCTGAAGAAGCGTGTGAAACTGATTTTGTGCTGTGCAGAAAACATGGTTGCCGGGAACGCCTATAAACTGGGCGACGTGCTGACTTACAAGAATGGCCTGACGGTAGAAGTTGTGAATACAGATGCGGAAGGTCGTCTGGTTCTGGCTGATGGCCTGATCAAAGCCAGCGAAATGAAAGCGCCATTGATCATTGATGCCGCGACGCTGACAGGCGCAGCGATGATGGCCGTTGGTCAGGACTACAATGCTATTTTCTCGATGCAACCTGAACTGCTGAGAAAAGCGCAGCAGTTGTCTGAACTGGTCAATGAACCTGCATGGCCGTTACCGCTGCAGAAATGGCACCAGAGCTATTGCCCGTCAGACTATGCGGATACCGCGAACAGCCGGACGGTGAAAGGCGGTGGTATGGGCGGCGCTTCGAATGCGGCAGCGTTCCTGTCTCGTTTCGTCAGTGATGACAGCCGCTGGGTACATTTTGACCTGGCTTCCTGCTTCCGGGATGGTGCGGATACCCGTTGGGCAGCTGGCGCGACCGGTCTGGGGGTAGCGAATATTGCTGCCTTGCTGTTACAGTAAGGCTCAGAGGGCAGGGAAGCCTGCCCGCCTGAAGTGAATCAAGCATAAGGAATATAATAATGACAATTGAACGTACCTTCTCAATTGTGAAGCCTGACGCCGTGGGACGGAACCAGATTGGCGCAATTTATCACCGGATGGAAAGCGCGGGCCTGACGATCGTTGCGGCCAAAATGCTGCACCTGACTGCCGAGCAAGCGCAAGGCTTTTACGCAGAGCATGAAGGCAAACCTTTTTATGAACCACTGATTGAATTCATGACCTCAGGTCCGGTCATGGTTCAGGTGCTGGAAGGTGAGCAGGCGATTCCCCGCTACCGTGAACTGATGGGCAAAACCAACCCGGAAGAAGCGGCTTGTGGCACCCTGCGCAATGATTTTGCAGAAAATACACGACTGAACGCAGTTCACGGCTCCGACAGCCCTGAATCTGCTGCGCGTGAAATTGCGTACTTCTTCTCTGAGGACGAGATTTGCCCGCGTGGGTAAGCGTCAGCCAGAATTGAACAAACGGGAAGCTCAGGCTTCCCGTTTCCGTATGGAGTCATCCACACGGCTCAACTATGCTTTCTGTGGGAAAAGTGGAAACGCATCGATAAAGTCTGTACAATTTCGCGCCTTGAATCTCCCGTATTCGGGCCACCCAAACGGATCTGTCATTTTTTAGTGAGGCAACAACCGATGACTAATGCCAAAATCAATCTGCTGGATTTTGATCGCGAAGGACTGCGGCAATACTTTGCCGATGAGCTGGGCGAAAAAGCCTTCCGCGCCGATCAGGTCATGAAGTGGATGTATCATTTCGGTTGTGATGACTTCGATCAAATGACGAACATCAACAAGAAGCTGCGCGAAAAGCTGAAAGTTGTCGCTGAAATTCGTGCGCCTTACGTGTCGGAAGCACAGCATTCCTCAGACGGCACCATCAAATGGGCGATGCGTGTTGGCGATCAGGATGTTGAAACCGTGTATATCCCGGAAGATGACCGGGCGACCTTGTGCGTTTCATCTCAGGTCGGCTGTGCGCTGGACTGTAAGTTCTGTTCCACAGCGCAGCAGGGTTTCAACCGGAACCTGAAGGTTTCAGAAATTATCGGTCAGGTTTGGCGTGCAGCCAAAGAAATCGGTGTTGAGAAAGAAACGGGTCGCCGCCCAATCACCAATGTGGTGATGATGGGGATGGGTGAACCGCTGCTCAACATGAAAAACTTGATCCCGTCGCTGAAAATCATGCTCGACGATCTGGGTTTCGGCCTGTCCAAGCGCCGCGTCACCGTTTCGACTTCGGGTGTGGTTTCTGGTTTGGAGCAAATGATCGGAAAAATCGATGTTGCACTGGCGATTTCTCTGCACGCAGGAAACGATCAGCTGCGTTCTGAAATCATGCCAATTAACGACAGATACAACATTGAAACCTTCCTGGATGTTGTCCGTCGTTATGTGGCTTCTTCGAATGCGAACCGCGGGAAAGTCACCGTGGAATATATCCTGCTCGATCATGTTAATGACAGCATGGATCATGCGCGTGAGCTGGCCCAAACGCTGAAAGATACCCCAGCGAAAATCAACCTGATCCCGTTTAACCCGTACCCGGGCTCGCCTTACCGTAAACCAAGTAATTCCAGAATCGATCGGTTTATGAAGACCTTGATGGAATATGACTTTACGGTCACCGTGCGGAAAACGCGCGGGGATGATATTGATGCAGCCTGCGGACAGTTGGTGGGAGATGTGATTGACCGCACGAAAAGAACCATGGCCAAGCAAGCCCATGGTGAACCAATTCCGGTTAAAGCGGTCTCATAACCAAGAGATGCCACCCTGAAGAGGGCATTTCAGGGATGCGTGCAGGGAGCAATGATGGTCCGTCAGAGACTGTATCCAATCACAAGCGGCATGATAGCCGCTTGTTTTTTAATGGGCTGTGTGACCGTAGAATCGCCAGCCAAGCGACAATCCGTTGATCCTGTTGCGGCTTCTGATGCCAGAGTGACGCTGGGCCTGAGTTATCTGGAGCGCGGCCAGTGGCAGCGCGCCCATCTGAATTTGCAAAAAGCACTCGATGCCGCCCCCGCTTATCCAAGAGCACAGTTGGCATTGGCACATTATTACCAGAAAGTGGGTGAAAATCGTTCAGCTGAAGCACTCTATGTCCGGGCTTTGCAAGATTCCCCAAAAAATGGCGATGTGCTTAATAACTATGGTGTATTCTTGTGTAGTGAAGACCGCTACGGTGAGGCGATTTCGGCTTTTGACCGAGCCGTCCTGCAACCGGATTATTTTCAGGTCGCATCCAGCTATGAAAATGCTGCTTTGTGCAGCATGAAGCAAGGGAATGCGACAGAGGCAGCGGATTATTTCAGAAAAACACTGGATCATGAACCATACCGGCCAGTCGCCATGCTGCAACTGGCGAAAATAGAGATGAGCGACGGTCAATTCCGTGCAGCCGATGACAGACTGGCTCAGTTCAGCCAGCGTTATGGTGAGACTGCTGATAGTCTTCTTCTTAAAATTCAGTTGTCCCGCCGGAATGGTCGCCTTGATCGGGTGGAAAAATATGCCGAATTGTTAAGACAACAATTTCCTGATTCTCAGCAATATCAGAATTATCTAGCCAATGAATACTGAACAGAACGAAGAACGAGTAACGGAAGACGTCATTCGTCCGGGCGACATACTCCGTCAGGCGCGTGAGCAGCTAGGCTATTCTCAGAAGGATGTCGCTAGCCGCTTGCGTTTGCGGGTATCAGTGATCGATGACATTGAGCAAAACAGATTTGATGAAGCACAAATGGCCACGTTTACCCGTGGTTATGTAAGATCTTATGCCAAGTTTGTCGGACTGGATGTAAACGATGTCTTGAGTAAGCTGGAGAGCTGCGGCCAGGGGCAACCTCAGGCGCAGACCATGCAAAGCTTTTCCCGTAAAACTAATCGCGAAAAACATGACAGCCGGATCATGGGGCTGGCCTGGATTTTCGGCGCCGTAGTCGTCGGAATGACCGCGGCCTGGTGGTGGCAGGCAGAGCAGAAAACCGAAACACCGGTGATCACCGAACAAGCCAGCACAGGCTCCCAGCCATTGGATGAGTCTCTGGCGGGCACGACGGATGAACTCGGGACCATGAGTCGCGATGACGTGAGTGCGATTGCAGAAGGGATCACTCAGCCACAGTCACCGGAAACGGCCAATGCTGTGGGTGAAGAGTACAGCAACGCTGCGACAGATAATGATTTGCCCCTCAGTACTTTTGATGAAGCAGCGCAGAATCCGGGGAGTGAAACACAACCTGGCTTTCTCGCTGATGAGGCAGGCAATGCTCTCTTTGATGAGGTGACTGAATCGCTGACTGCAGAGACGACGCTGGCAGAAGAGGTGCAGGTTCCGGATCTGAAACTGACATTTAACGGTGATTGCTGGATTGATATCCGCGATGCAAAAGGCAAACAGCTTGAAACTGGGATTAAAAGTTCCGGTGATGTGGTTTCTCTGGACGGTCAGGCACCGTTTAAGATAGTGCTCGGTGCGCCGAGTGTTGTTACAATGAGCTTTAAAGGTGAACCAGTTGATCTGAGCGGCTATCCGGCCGGTAAAGTCGCCCGGTTGAAATTGCCGTTGTAAGCAGAGAATGAGAGATGCATAACGAGTCCCCGATTAAACGTCGTCCGTCTACCCGAATTTATGTAGGCAAAGTGCCGATTGGTGATGGTGCGCCGATTGCTGTGCAGTCGATGACCAACACCCGAACCACCGATGTCGAAGCAACGGTTGCACAAATCCGTGCTCTGGAAAAGGTAGGGGCAGATATTGTCCGTGTCTCTGTTCCGACGATGGATGCGGCAGAAGCTTTTAAGTTAATCAAACAGCAAGTGAATGTGCCCTTGGTGGCAGATATTCACTTTGATTACCGGATTGCTTTACAAGTGGCGGAGTACGGGGTGGACTGCCTGCGGATCAATCCGGGAAATATCGGCCGCGAAGATCGCATTCGTGCCGTTGTGGATTGTGCCCGCGACAAGAATATCCCTATCCGGATTGGGGTGAATGGCGGCTCTCTCGAAAAAGATCTGCAGCTCAAATACGGTGAACCCACCCCTGAAGCGCTGGTTGAATCTGCCATGCGCCATGTCGATATTCTGGATCGTCTGAACTTTGATCAGTTCAAAGTCAGTGTGAAAGCCTCCGATGTGTTCCTGGCCGTTGAATCCTACCGCAAATTGGCGAAAGAAATTCAGCAACCGCTGCATCTGGGGATTACGGAAGCGGGTGGTGCCCGTGCGGGTGCTGTGAAATCTGCTGTGGGCCTGGGGATGCTGCTGGCTGAAGGGATCGGGGATACACTGCGTATCTCTCTGGCCGCAGATCCGATTGAAGAAATCAAAGTGGGCTTTGACATTCTGAAATCGCTGCGCATCCGCTCCCGGGGCATTAACTTTATTGCCTGCCCGACCTGTTCCCGTCAGGAATTCGATGTGATCGGAACCGTGAACGAGCTGGAACAGCGCCTGGAAGATGTGACCGTACCGATGGACGTCTCTGTGATTGGCTGCGTCGTCAACGGTCCGGGTGAGGCGGAAGTGTCGCATATGGGGATTGCCGGCGGTAACCGCAAGAGTGCTTTTTATGAAGACGGTGTCCGTCAGAAAGAGCGCTTCGACAATGATAATGTGATCGACCAACTGGAAACGAAAATCCGTGCCAAAGCAGCAATGCTGGATCAGCGCAACCGGATTGACGTGATCGAAAAGTAAGCCTTTTCTGTTTACCTTGCCCCGGAATCCTGCGGGGTAAGGTTCACAACGACCTGCAGAACCGATATATTCGGTTTAATCTATTCGAACTTAATCCCCTTCGGTGAATTGAGAATCAACGTGGCGAAACAAATTCAAGCAATCCGAGGCATGAACGACTGCCTCCCATCCCAGTCTCCACTGTGGCAAAAAGTGGAAAATACCGTGAAACAGGTCGTCAGCGCCTACGGTTATCATGAAATCCGTATGCCGATTGTCGAAATGACGAATCTGTTCAAACGTGCCATTGGCGAAGTGACCGATGTGGTTGAGAAGGAAATGTATACCTTCGAAGACCGGAACGGCGACAGCCTGACATTGCGACCAGAAGGAACGGCGAGCTGTGTCCGTGCCGGGATCGAAAATGGTCTGCTGTACAATCAGGAACAGCGTCTGTGGTATATGGGCCCGATGTTTCGTCATGAACGACCACAGAAAGGCCGATATCGTCAGTTCCACCAGTTCGGTGTTGAAGTTTTTGGCATTGAAGGGCCGGATGTTGATGCAGAGCTGATCATGATGACGGCCCGTTTGTGGCGTGAGCTGGGTATTGACAAGCATGTGCGCCTGGAGCTGAACTCCATTGGTTCTTCTGATGCGCGTGTTGCTTATCGTGAAGCGCTGGTTGCTTTCCTTGAACAGCATATTGAAGTACTGGACGAAGACTGCAAACGCCGGATGTATACCAACCCGATGCGTGTTCTGGACTCCAAAAATCAGGCGGTACAGGAACTCCTGGCGGATGCACCGAAGTTGTCTGAGTATCTGGACGAAGATTCCAAAGCACATTTTGCCGGATTGTGTGAACTATTAGACGCTGCTGGCATCGAATACCAAGTAAATGAACGCCTTGTGCGTGGTTTGGATTATTATAACCGCACTGTATTTGAGTGGATCACCAACAGTCTGGGTGCTCAGGGCACTGTCTGTGGTGGTGGCCGCTACGATGGCATGGTTGAACAACTGGGTGGCCGTGCAACGCAGGGCGTCGGTTTCGCCATGGGCCTGGAACGTCTGGTGCTGATGATGGAAGAGCTGAAGCTGACTGACGTTCGTCGCAGTGTGGATGTTTACGTGGTGACGGCTGGTGAAGGCACGCTGATGGCGGGCATGAAGCTGGCAGAATCACTGCGTGAAACGGTTCCGGGTCTGCGGGTCATGAGCCACTTTGGCGGGGGGAACTTTAAGAAGCAGTTCAAACGTGCGGATAACGTTGGTGCTGTGGTTGCCCTGGTTCTGGGTGAAAACGAAATCGCAGACAATACTGTGGTGCTGAAAGACCTTCGTGGTGGCGAGCAGCAAACTTTACCTCAGGCAGAGGTTGCGGCCAAGCTGGCAGAATTGATTTAAGAGAGGACAGGACGTGGACGTCAATACCACTGAAGATCAACAGATTGAATCCATCAAAGCATGGATGAAGGAAAACGGGAAAGCCGTTGTGCTTGGCGCCGTATTAGGTTTAGGTGGCCTGTATGGCTGGCGTTATTACCAAAGTGAAGTTCAGACGGCCAAAGAGCAGGCCTCGGAAGCTTACTCTCAGGCCGTGCAGGCACTGGCCAGTGGTAACGACGAAGCGATCAGCCAGACACAAAGCTTTATTCAGAGTCATGAAAGCAGTCATTATGCGGTGCTCGCTGCATTGCAACTGACCAAAGTACAGATCGAGAAAGGCGATCTGGATGCGGCTGCCGAACAATTGAACTGGGTCACCAGTCACACGGAAGATTCTGCACTGTTAGCCGTTGCGCATACGCGACTGGCGCGGGTTCTGGCCGCACAACAATCGTTTGATACTGCGTTGTCTGAGCTCGATAAAGTGACTGCAGAAAGCTGGCAGGGCAAAATTGCTGAACTGCGCGGTGATATTCTGCTGCAAAAAGGTGACAAGTCCGCTGCACGTAATGCTTATCTGGATGCGAAGGATCAAGGCGCTTCACCTGCACTACAGATCAAGCTCGACGATTTAGCCCAGTAAAGGCGACAGATGATGCGCAAGCGATTGAAGCAAGCTTTAGCTCTGGCCGTTGCCATTGGTGTGTTAAGTGGCTGTGCCAGTGAGGAAGAAGCGGTACAGATGGCACCTTTGCCAGCTGTGACCAATCAGTTCACGCCCGTGCAGGACTGGACTCGCAGCATCGATGATGGTGTACAGCATTTTTACTCTCGTCTGGTGCCTGTGACGGGGTATGGCAAGCTCTATGTTGCCAGCCGGAACGGTTTGATCGAGGCACTTGATCCGGTAACAGGTCAATTGGTCTGGGAACATCAGATCGACGCGGAAGAGAGTGCCAAGCTCTCGGGCGGCCTGTCTGTGGCATATAATAAAGTGTTTGTCGGCAGCGAAAATGCTGAAGTCATTGCACTGGATGCTGAAACGGGTGAAGAAGCCTGGCGTGTCAAAGTGGATGGCGAGGTGCTTGCAAAACCATTGGCAGATGAAGGCATGGTGATGGTCAATACCAGCCGAGGCATTCTGCAGGCCATGGATGCACAAACGGGTGCCACGAAATGGCAAATCAGCAGTGAAGTGCCAACGCTGACGCTGCGTGGTGACAGCGCACCGGTGTCGATTTCCGGTGGCGTCTTCTGGGGACAAGCGAATGGCCGTTTAGCCGGCGCTTATATCCAGAATGGCCAGTTGATCTGGCAGCAACCTGTCGGGCAGCCTCAGGGTGCGACTGAGATTGATCGTCTGGTCGATGTCGATGCGTCGCCGGTGATTGATGGGGGCCGTTTGTATACAGCAGGTTATAACGGCAATCTGATTGCCATTGATCTGCGCAGCGGTCAGCAAGTCTGGAAGCGGAATTATTCGTCGGCAACAGATTTTGTGATTGAGTCTGGCGTGCTGTATCTGGTGACGGCAGAGGATCATCTGGTCGCTGTCGATATCCGCAGCGGGACGGAGTTGTGGCAAAATTCCGAGTTGTCACACCGGATACTCAGCGCGCCTGCTGTGATTGGCGGACGTCTGGTGGTCGGTGACAGTCTGGGCTATCTGCACTGGTTGGATCCGCTGAACGGTGAGTTTGTCGCTCAGCAACAAACAGACGGCAGCGGCATTTCAGTCCCGCCGTTGGCACTGAACGATGGGTATCTGGTGGTGACCCGAGAAGGCAAACTGAGCAAAATGCATTTGCCTTAGTCACAGGCCTATTCTGTGATAAGATTAACGCTTCGGCTCCTGTTTGTGTTCGCATCAGGGGCCGTTGTTATTCTACCCGTGGCGTCGTGATTGTCGTTTGAGACAAACATGGCTTCATTAAGATGATGAAAAGATAGAGGTAAGCTCATTATGATTCCTGTAGTTGCCCTTGTCGGGCGCCCGAACGTGGGTAAATCGACGTTGTTTAACCGTCTTACCCGCACCCGGGATGCGCTGGTCGCTGACTTTCCTGGCCTAACCAGGGATCGTAAGTACGGTCGAGCAGAGCTCGAAGAGAACGAATTTATTGTCATCGACACTGGCGGTATCGACGGAACAGAAGAAGGCGTTGAAACCAAAATGGCAGAACAATCGCTGATGGCGATTGAAGAAGCCGACGTGGTTCTGTTTCTGGTGGATGGCCGTGCCGGACTGACGGCAGCGGACGAAGCCATTGCCAAGCACCTGCGCAGCCGCGATAAACCGACCTTCCTGGTTGTGAATAAAATCGACGGGATTGATGCAGACAGCGCTTGTTCCGACTTCTGGAAACTGGGTGTAACCGAAATGCACCAGATTGCCGCGTCGCAGAACCGGGGCGTGACTGCGTTAATGGAGCGTGCGCTGGCGCCATTTGTGGAAGCCTGGACAGCCCGTCAGACGGAAGATGAAGAGTTAGTCGATATCGAAACGCTGGATTCGGTTGAAGCGATTGAAAAAGCAAATCTGACCGAAGAAGATGCGGAAGCGGCTTACAAGCGTCTGCAGGAGCAGCCGATTAAGCTGGCAATTATCGGCCGCCCGAATGTGGGTAAATCTACACTGACTAACCGGATTCTGGGTGAAGAGCGTGTGGTTGTGTACGACATGCCGGGCACCACGCGTGACTCCATTTATATTCCAATGGAACGTGATGGACAGGAGTATGTCCTGATTGATACTGCGGGTGTTCGTCGACGCAAAAACATGAATGAAGCCGTTGAGAAATTCTCGGTGATTCAGACACTGAAAGCGGTTGAAGATGCCAACGTTGTATTGCTGGTGATTGATGCCCGTGAAAATATCTCTGATCAGGATCTGAGCCTGTTAGGCTTTGCCCTGAACGCTGGCCGTTCACTGGTTATTGCCGTCAACAAATGGGATGGTCTGGATAACGAAGTCAAAGAGCGTGTGAAGTCTGAACTGGACCGCCGTTTGGGCTTTGTTGATTTTGCCCGGATTCACTTTATTTCTGCATTGCATGGGACAGGCGTAGGTCATTTGTATGAATCGGTCCGGGAAGCATATCAGTCTGCGACCAAGCGAATCAGTACTTCTTTGCTGACCCGCATTATGCAAATGGCACAGGATGATCACCAGCCGCCAATGATTCGTGGCCGACGTGTGAAACTGAAGTATGCGCACGCAGGGGGTTATAACCCGCCGATTGTGGTGATTCACGGGAACCAGGTGAATGAATTGCCTGGCGCTTATAAGCGTTACCTGATGAACTATTATCGTAAAACGCTGGAGATGATGGGAACACCGATTCGTATTCAGTTCCAGAACAGCGATAACCCGTACGGCAATATGAAACGTCAGAAGCTGACCGTTTCTCAGGAGCGCCAGCGTAAACGACTGGCAACCGCGCTGAAGAACAGAGAACAAAATCAGTAATCCACCAGAACCCGGCCAGTGTGCCGGGTTTTTTTTGATCTGAATCTGGGGAAATCGATCCTCTGGCAGGAACAATGGGATCAAATAACGCAGATTATGCTGCCCGATTTGGGTTGTGTGATCACGGCAGAAACAGGCTAACTTATTGTTAACCCAATCAGAAATTGAGAAATCAGATCAAAGGTTATGTTTTGGTTCATTCTGGATCTCGACGAAAAAAGGACAGGTTTGTGTATTTTATCCTGTTTAAAATCCAAATACAGCACATGTAACTTATGCTTTCGGGAAGTGTATTGATAAATATTCTTTTCAGGGGTGATCGCTGATCATTCCGGACTTTGTCGTTGATCATGTCTTTGTTGCGGATCCCTGCTATCGTCATCTCAATGGTGTTATTCATGGAGCAGACCATCTGATGTCACAGTCATTCTGTCCGGTTTGTCAGCTGCCGTTGTTATGGCAATTGGGCGGGTATTATTGCGCGCACTGTCAGAAAAAGGTCGTTAAGGAAGCATTCTGCGATGATTGCGAGCATCTATTGGAGCGCGTCAACGCTTGTGGTGCCGACAATTATTTTTGCCCGCATTGCAATACCCTTAAATCTAAGTCGCGGGCGCGGATTACTTTTCGGATTGCAGCGCCTGATTCACAGAAAGATTCAGGAAATCCTTCTTCCTCGGCATAGATTTTCCGGACAAAAACGATCTGAGCCTGATTTTTGCCATTTTTTACTGCTGATTTCGTATGAATCTGTAGTCAGCCTCCTTGTTTCAATATACTCTTATTTGCCAATAATTCTCATTATTACTTATGGACGAGAAACGTAAGGGTTCAGGTATGAATAAGCACAAGTCGCTGCTGACAGTCGATGCACTGTCGGTGTCGTTCACGATGGAAAGTGGTACCGTAGATGCGGTGAAATCAATGAGTTTCACCCTGGATAAGGGGCAGACACTGGCCCTGGTAGGTGAGTCCGGGTCTGGTAAGTCGGTCACTTCCAGTGCGGTGATGGGGTTGTTGCCAAAGAATGCGCGTGTTTCACCGACAAGCCAAGTTTGGTTTCAGGGCACTGAACTGCTTGCTTTGCCGGATAAAAAACTACGTCAATTCCGGGGTGGGAAGATTGCCATGATTTTCCAGGAACCCATGACCTCGCTGAACCCTTATATGCCCGTTGGCGAGCAGGTTGCGGAAGCGATCCGGTGCCACCGGAATGTGTCCATGAAAGCTGCGATGGAAGAAACGCTGGCTTTGTTTGAGCGGGTACATTTACCGGATCCCCGGAAACGTCTGCGTCATTATCCCCATGAATTCTCTGGCGGTCAGCTGCAACGGATCATGATTGCGATGGCACTGGCGAATAAGCCAGATCTGCTGATTGCCGATGAGCCAACTACGGCGTTAGATGTGACAGTACAGGCGGAAGTGCTGGCTTTATTGAAAGAAATTCAGGCTGAAATGGGGATGGCCATTTTGTTCATCACCCATGATCTGGGTGTTGTACGGCATTTCGCCGACGATGTGGTTGTGATGTGTAAAGGGGAAGTTGTCGAGACGGGCTCCGTCGAGAAAGTGTTCCATCAGCCGGAAGACCCCTATACCCGGATGTTGCTGGATGCTGAACCGAAACCTGTCGTGCGAGACGATAACTCTTCTTCTCCTCTGATATTGCAGGCTGAAGACGTCCGTGTGAATTATGTGCTGAAATCGAACTGGCTGGGCCAGCCAACCGAGTATCTTGAAGCGGTGAAGGGGATCAGTCTCCAATTACGTCAGGGCGAAACGCTGGGGATCGTGGGCGAATCCGGCTCAGGAAAATCAACACTGGGCCGCGCACTCATGCAGCTGCTACCTTCAACCGGAAATATTGCCTTTGAAGGCAAGAACATGAACCAGATGACTGCTTCGGAGCGATTTGAGCTTAAGCGGCACATGCAGATGGTCTTTCAGGATCCGTTTGGTTCTCTGTCACCGCGGATGACTGTCGGGGAAATCATTACGGAACCGCTCACGGTCTTCACCAAGATGACCCGGGCAGAACGGATGCAGAAAGCGCGTCAGGTATTACAGGAAGTGCGTCTGGACCCACACAGTATCAACCGCTATCCTCATGAGTTTTCCGGTGGGCAGCGTCAGCGGATTGCGATTGCACGAGCGCTGATTTTTGAGCCGAAATTCATTTTGCTTGATGAACCAACATCGGCGCTGGACCGTTCCGTTCAGCTGACGGTACTGGATCTTCTGAAAGATATTCAGCGCAAACACAATATCGGCTTTCTATTTATCAGCCATGACTTGGCAGTGGTGCGTGCCATTTCTGATCATGTCATGGTGATGCAGCGTGGCGAAGTGGTTGAGCAGGGAACGCCTGATCAGATCTTTGACCATCCTCAGCAGGCTTATACTCAGCGTTTGATCAGCGCGTGTATGCTGATTGAAGACGCCGCTTAAACGTTAATCTGAATCGGGAATATCGCTCAGTCGGTGACGGTGGAGCGAATATCACCATCGGCCAGTGTGGTTTTCAGTGTATCGCCGGTTTTCACCTGAGCAGCACTGCGGATCACCTGGCCGTTGTCATTTCTTGTGATGGAGTATCCGCGCGCCAGAGTGGCTAGCGGACTGACCGCATCCAGAGTTTCGGTCGCGATGGCGAGCTGGTGCCGGGCGTTGACCAGTCGACGGTCCATGGCATCCAGTAATCGGCGCTGTTGAGCGTTCAACTGTGCAGACAGTTTTTCCAGTCGCTGTGCCGGCGTGTGCAATGCCAGTTGATACTCGCAGCGGTGAAGGTGTTGCTGACGATCGGCCACCTGCTTGCGTATGGCACGTTCCAGACGGTTTCTTAACTCATCCAGGCGCTGACTCTGCTGATTCAGCTGTACCTGCGGATGCTGGCGATCCAGACGGTGCTGCCAGCGCACAAGCTGGCTCTGACGACCTGACAGATAATGGCGCATCGCGTGTCGCAGGTGCTGCTGACGCTGGTTGATTTTCTGAAGCTGAGCACTGAGATCACGGCTCACCAGTTCTGCCGCGGCAGAAGGCGTTGGCGCACGCATATCGGCCACAAAATCAGCAATGGTGACGTCCACTTCATGCCCGACGGCACTGATAATCGGAATTTGGCTGGCTGCAATTGTCCGGGCGACGATTTCCTCGTTAAAAGCCCATAAATCCTCGAGAGAGCCGCCCCCGCGTCCGACAATCAGAACATCGCATTCCTGTCGGGCATTGGCCCGGCCGATGGCCTGCGCAATGGAAATCGCAGCGCCGTCACCCTGAACTATGGTCGGGTAAATCACAATGGGTAGCCCGGGATCCCGGCGTTTGAGCACGTTGAGAATATCGTGCAGTGCTGCACCGGTTTTGGAGGTGATAATGCCGACCCGTTTCGGTTCTTCCGGCAAGGGCTGTTTGAGACTCTGTGCAAACAAACCTTCTGAAGCCAGCTGCATTTTTAGTTGTTCAAACTGTTGCTGCAGGCGGCCATCGCCTTCTGGCTGCATACTTTCGACAATCAGCTGGTAATCGCCACGCGGCTCATACAGGGAAAGTCTGGCTTTCACCAGCACCTGATTACCATTGGCCGGACGGAACGTTACTCGCTGATTGTTGCCACGGAACATGGCGCATTTCACCTGAGCCCGCGCATCTTTAAGCGTGAAGTACCAGTGCCCGGAAACAGGCGCTGAAAAGTTAGACAGCTCGCCGACCAGCCAGACAACCCCCATCTCATTTTCCAGTAACAGACGCACCTGTGCGTTGAGGCTGGAAACAGTGAAAATACGCTTGTTCTGAGATGAAGCAGTCGGGTATAGACTCACGGCAACGGGACCTGTATTTGCAGGAATAGACTTAGCTGAGGATGGTGCCCGAAATTGGCAAGAGTATCAAATGAATGTCGTGACGGGGTGGTTGAAAAGTCGACAGACGCAATGAGGCCGGGGAATTTGGCCCGCAGCTCGGTCACTTAAACCGGAATATATTACGTATCAAGTGAAAAGTGTCAATTAATTTTTTTAATTTTTTTCTAGCCAAACGTTTGCTTGGTACGTATAATTCGTCCGCAATATTTTATCCCTTCTTTAAAACCTTACATGGTGTGAGATATTGCGATGTTACGTATCAAACAAGAAGCTTTGACCTTTGACGATGTCCTGCTGGTTCCGGCACATTCGACTGTACTTCCTAACACTGCGGATCTGCGCACCCGTCTGACCAAAACAATCTCGCTGAACATTCCGATGGTGTCTGCATCTATGGATACAGTCACTGAAGGCCGTCTGGCGATTGCGTTGGCCCAGGAAGGGGGCATTGGCTTTATTCACAAGAATATGTCAATCGAGCAGCAGGCACGTGAAGTGCGCATGGTGAAGAAATTCGAAGCGGGTGTGGTTCAGGAGCCGGTGACGGTAAAACCTTACCAGACCATTCTGGATGTGAAGCGCCTGACCGAAGAAAACGGCTTTGCCGGCTATCCTGTTGTTGATGATAATCACGCGCTGGTGGGGATTATCACGGGTCGTGACGTCCGTTTCGTGACGGATCTGTCACAGACCGTTGAAAGTGTGATGACCTCTAAAGAGCGTCTGGCTTCTGTGAAAGAAGGCGCTTCCCGTGAAGAAGTGGAAGCTGTGATGCAGGCGCACCGTGTCGAAAAAGTGCTGGTTGTGAACGACAGTTTCCAACTGAAAGGCATGATCACTGCGAAAGACTTCCAGAAAGCAGAACGTAAACCCAATGCATGTAAAGATTCGCAGGGACGTCTGCGTGTCGGTGCTGCTGTCGGTGCGGGTGCTGGTAACGAAGAACGTGTGAAAGCACTGGTTGAGGCTGGTGTGGATGTGCTGCTGATTGATTCATCACACGGCCATTCTGAAGGTGTCCTGCAACGTATCCGTGAAACCCGCGCCGCTTTCCCTGAGCTGCCGATTGTCGGCGGAAATGTCGCGACAGCCGATGGTGCGCGTGCCCTGATTGAAGCCGGTGTCAGTGCGGTCAAAGTAGGTATTGGCCCAGGTTCAATCTGTACAACCCGGATTGTCACCGGTGTGGGCGTGCCACAAATCACAGCGATTGCTGATGCTGCAGCGGTTGCGAACGAGTACGACATTCCTGTGATTGCCGATGGCGGTATCCGCTTCTCTGGCGATATGTGTAAAGCCATTGCAGCAGGTGCATCCTGTGTGATGGTGGGCTCGATGTTTGCCGGTACCGACGAAGCACCGGGTGAAGTCGAGCTGTATCAGGGCCGTGCTTATAAATCTTACCGTGGCATGGGCTCCCTGGGTGCGATGTCCAAAGGTTCTTCTGACCGTTACTTCCAGACGGACAATGCTGCCGACAAACTGGTGCCGGAAGGTATCGAAGGCCGCGTGGCTTACAAAGGCCACCTGAAAGAGATCGTTCACCAGCAAATGGGCGGCCTGCGCTCCAGCATGGGTCTGACCGGATCGGCAACGATTGAAGATCTGCGCACCAAAGCTGAGTTTGTTCGTATCTCTGGTGCCGGTATGCAAGAGTCACACGTTCATGATGTGACCATTACCAAAGAAGCACCGAACTACCGTCTGGGCTAACCAGCGACAGACAGACCGGTTGCTCAGGCAGCCGGTCTTCGTTAACACGACAGATTTTTTCCGGAGCGGGTAGCCGCTCCTTCAGATTCAATTGATATTTGAGACTGCCCAATGACCACAAATATTCATGCGCAACGTATCCTCATCCTGGACTTCGGTTCTCAATACACACAGCTGATTGCACGTCGTATCCGTGAAATTGGTGTGTACTGTGAACTGTGGAGCTGGGATGTTGAAGAGGCGGATATCCGCGATTTCAATCCGAACGGTATCATCCTGTCTGGCGGTCCTGAGAGCGTGGCAGCAGAAAACTCACCGCGTGCCCCACAATACGTGTTTGAAGCGGGTGTGCCTGTTCTGGGTGTGTGCTACGGCATGCAAACGATGGCAGAGCAGCTGGGTGGTAAAGTTGCCGGTTCCGACATGCGTGAATTTGGTTATGCTCAGGTTGAAGTCGTTGAGCCAACCGCACTGCTGAAAAACATTGAAGATGCTGTGGCAGAAGATGGCCATGCGCTGCTGGATGTCTGGATGAGCCACGGTGATAAAGTGGTTGAAATCCCGGCTGATTTTGTGAAAGTCGCAGCGACCGAAACTTGCCCTTACGCAGCTATGGCAAACGAAGAGAAGCGTTTCTACGGCGTTCAGTTCCATCCGGAAGTCACCCATACCCGTCAGGGACAGCGTTTGCTGGAAAACTTCGTGATGAACGTCTGTGGCTGTGAAAAGCTGTGGACGCCGTCTTCTATCATTGACGACGCAGTTGCCCGCATCAAAGCGCAGGTTGGCGATGACGAAGTGATTCTGGGACTGTCTGGCGGCGTGGATTCTTCTGTCGTTGCGATGCTGATCCACCGTGCGATTGGCGACAGACTGACCTGTGTGTTCGTCGACAATGGTCTGCTGCGTCTGAACGAAGGCCATCAAGTGATGGAAATGTTTGGCGACCACTTTGGTCTGAACATCGTTCATGTCAATGCTGAAGATCGTTTCCTGTCTGCGCTGGAAGGTGTGGATGAGCCGGAAGCGAAGCGTAAGATCATTGGCCATGTGTTTGTGGATGTTTTCGATGAAGAATCGAAGAAACTGAAAAACGCCAAGTGGCTGGCACAGGGCACCATTTATCCGGACGTGATCGAATCTGCGGCGTCGAAAACCGGCAAAGCACATGTGATCAAGTCGCACCACAACGTTGGTGGTCTGCCAGAAGATATGGCCATGGGCCTGGTTGAGCCGCTGAAAGAGCTGTTCAAAGACGAAGTGCGTAAGATTGGTCTGGAACTGGGTCTGCCGTACAACATGCTGTACCGTCACCCGTTCCCTGGACCAGGTCTGGGTGTGCGTGTGCTGGGCGAAGTGAAGAAAGAATACTGTGACCTGCTGCGCCGTGCGGATGCAATCTTCATTGAAGAACTGCATAAAGCCGACCTGTACAACAAGGTTTCTCAGGCCTTCACTGTCTTCCTGCCAGTCCGCTCTGTGGGCGTGATGGGCGATGGCCGTAAGTACGACTGGGTTGTGTCGCTGCGCGCTGTTGAAACCATCGATTTCATGACCGCACACTGGGCCCACCTGCCATACGATTTCCTGGGCAAGGTATCTAACCGCATCATCAACGAAGTCGACGGTATCTCCCGTGTGGTTTACGACATCTCCGGTAAGCCGCCTGCGACGATTGAGTGGGAATAATTTTCCAACCGGAAACGTCTGGCACTACATATCTAAGCCCGCATGATTGCGGGCTTTTTTTGTTTTTGGCTCTGGTCGCTGCTTAAGTCGAAAGTTGTTCAGGTATCCTGTATCCGCGAGTGTTTGGAGCTGAAGGGTGGCAACAACGTTTTGGGACAGTGGCTACACAACACCTGACACGGCCCGATTACAAGTGATATTAACGTGTTTTAATGATTTTATTTTAGGTCAAAAAATGTGTTTATATGACTTTATGACCTGTTTTTAGGTCGTTAGGTTTTTCTTGAATCTTACGTTCGTGACTACCATAATGACTTGTAATCAGGTCATTATGGTAATATTGTGCACTTAAGGACTGAAAAATAGGTCATTATTATGGAGTTTAATATATACGCTATGTCAGATGAGGCACTTTCGCTTGAGCTTGGCCGGCGAATTGAAAGACGAAGGTTGGATAATCAAACGCCTTTTACTCAGTCTGAGTTAGCAAAGAAAGCAGGTATCAGCCGCTCTACCTATCAAAATATGATTGAGGGCAAAGCGACCTTGGTGAATATTATTAAGGTCCTCAGAGTATTGGAGGCTCTGGAAGGAATTGAATCTTTCTTACCTGATCCTGGCATCAGTCCAGTACAACTATTAAAGATGCGAGGTAAGCTCCGACAGCGAGTGAGGGGCGCTGCTGAAAAATCAAAAAGTGAAGATGAGGAGGACTTAGATTGGTAGATAAAAAATACGAGATGGCAAAAGTGAGTATCTTTGGAAAAGACGTCGGAGCTTTAGCAAGAAACTCGGATACTGGTGTCGTGAGTTTCGAATATTTCAAGGAATGGCTGAAAGGAGGATTCGCTATTTCTCATAAGCTACCTCTAAAGTCTGGTGTTTTCAGTTTTCCAAACTTGAGTTTTCCAACATATAAAGGTTTGCCAGCTGCATTTGCGGATACCCTACCTGATGATTTTGGTAATGCAGTCATCAATGCTTGGCTTGCAAGGCAAGGACGCGATCCGCAATCTTTCAGTGCATTGGAACGATTGCTTTATACTGGCACTAGAGGGATGGGGGCACTTGAGTACACTCCAGCTTTAGCAGAAAGAGCTAAAACGAATAGCGAACTGCTTGAAATGGATGCGCTTGTGGTCATGGCGCAATCGGTTCTGGATCAGCGTAATAATATCAATGAAACGATACAAAATGACGATGCGGAGCAGGCATTGTCTGGCATTGTTCAGGTGGGTACATCTGCCGGTGGTGCTCGCGCTAAGGCTGTAATAGCTGTCAATGCAGATCGTACTCAGCTTCGTTCTGGCCAAGTGAATTGTCCTGAAGGGTTTGAGCACTTCTTGATTAAGTTTGATGGAGTGGTAGAACGTTCATCAAGTCGTGAAGTTTTTGGCGATCCGAAAGGGTTTGGCTTGATGGAGTATGCATACTATAAAATGGCCAAAAAGGCGGGTATTGACATTTCTTACTGCGAGCTGCTTAGAGAGAATGGAAGGGCCCACTTTATGACGAAGCGATTTGACCGCATTGGAAATGATAAAGTGCATTATCAATCTTTGTGTGCAATGGATCATGCTGATTTTAAAAAGCCGGGATCTTATAGTTATGAAGAACTTTTTACTCTGTTACGCATTCTAAAATTAGATAGAAACGCGGCACTGGAGACCTTTAGACGTATGGTTTTTAACGTCATGGCTCGCAACCATGATGATCATACAAAAAATTGGGGTTTTGTTTTTAACGACCAAAAAAAGTGGACTTTAGCTCCTGCGTTCGATTTAGCATACAGTTATAAGCCTGGTTCACCTTGGGTGGATAGTCATCAGATGTCTATAAATGGTAAACGCGACAATTTTATTAAACAGGATCTGATGGGGGTATTACCCGAATCCTTGAGAGCAGAAGCGGAAGAAGTCATGAAAAAGGTCCATGAAGCCGTCTTAGATTGGCGAAGAATAGCAACTGATATTGGAGTCGAGTCATCGTTTATCGATGAAATTGAATCTAATCATCGTCTTTCATTGATATAGACTTATGCTGCTGCGAGTTAAGGTGTACGGTTGAGGATAATCTTAACTCTCATGAGGTTGACGCGACTATAACCCATCGTTTATTTATTGATACCAAGGCTATTCTATCTAACTGATTTCTGGGCTGTAGCGTTGAATCCAGGCATAAAGACGATGTGTTGTTGTTCCTAGACGATTGGCCACATCAGCCACGCTATGACCTTTTTCGTAACCTGTTTGACGGCTTCAATTTTGAATTCTTCTGGGTATCGCTTGCTGCTCATCAGCACCTCTCTACGAATCATTTTGTCTGACTAAAAGGTGTCTATCAAGTCGGTGGCTATTCAGGCTGGCTTTTTCATGGCGCTAAACTTTCACGCTTTTCTGTGAGCAGTTGGCTCAGAAAATCAGCGACAGCTCTGATTCTTCGGGAGTGCGCCAGATCGGCATGAATCGCTAACCAGATGGGCTGATCGCAGCCCAGATCACGCTGTACGCAAACCAAATCTTTGGCTTGGGCAATAAAATGAGGCAGAACCGCCATACCAATGCCAGATTGCACGGCGCTGAGCTGAGCGGACATGCTAGTGGTGGTGATGCGGCAAGGTTTTCCGCGCAGCGTACGTTCCAGCCATTGGGCGGCAGGGAGGTGCTGTTGGGTCTCTGACCAGCCAATAAAATCATCCTGTTCCAGAGAACTGCGTCGCTCGGGATCTGAACGGCGTTCTAAGTAGCTTTGGGATGCGTACAGGCCAAATCCCAGTTCGCCTAATCGCCGGATACTGACATGACCGCGTTCGGGTCTCACCATTCGTAAGGCCATGTCGGCATCGCGCCGGTGTAAATTCACAGTCGAGACACTGGTCACAATTTCCAGAGTTAAGTTTGGATGGGCTTCAATGAATCTGGGCAGTGCCGGGATGATGAGATGGTCAGCAAGCCCCTGCGCTGTTGCCAAACGAACGTGCCCCATCACACTCTCATTCTGGCCGCGAACGGCATCGCTCAAGGCATAGCCCGCCAGCTCAAGTGCTTCAGCCTGAGGTATGAGCGCGGCACCTTCATCGGTGAGTTTGTAGCCCAATTGATCTCGGGTGAACAGCCGGACACCTAATGCCGATTCCAGTCGCTCCAGACGTCTGGAGGTTGTGGCAATGCCGAGCTTTAATACCTTTGAGGCGCTGCTCAGTGTGCCTTCTCTCGCGACTGCTAAAAAGATTCGTGTGTCATCCCAGTTCAAGTGCGGGCCGCCCGCTGACTTTCCGTTATCGGAAAACTGATTGCGATTTTCTGTCATATTAAGCTCCATTTTTGGGAAATATACTGAAATACGTTGAACAAACCAAGGGAGAATCACGATGAAAAAACGCATCTTAGGGAACGGGCTGGAAGTGTCGGCGATTGGACTCGGCTGCATGGGAATGAGTGAGTTCTATGGCCCGCGAGATGATCAGGCATCCATGCGGGTACTTCATCAGGCCGTCGAGCTGGGGTGTACGCTGCTGGATACTGCCGACACTTACGGAAACTTTCATAATGAAGCACTGATTGGTGATTTTCTGAAAGAAAACCGTGCTGAAGTTCAGATCGCCACGAAGTGTGGCATTGTGCGTCAACCCGGACAGTATCAACGGCGTATCGACAACAGCCCTGAATATATCCGAAGCGCGTGTGAGCATTCGCTTCGACGCTTAGGCGTTGAGTGCATCGATCTGTACTACATTCACCGTTTAGATCCAAACGCAGCCATCGAAACTACAATGCAGACACTTGCGGCTCTGGTTGCCGAAGGAAAAATTGCTCATATCGGGCTGTCGGAAGTCAGTGCGAGCACGCTGAGAAGAGCGCATGCGGTTCACCCGGTTACTGCCGTTCAAACGGAGTATTCGCTGTGGACGCGTGATGTGGAAGCTGAAATCCTGCCAACCTGCCGCGAATTGAATATTGGCTTCGTTCCATACTCACCGCTTGGCCGGGGGTTTCTGACCGGCCGTTTTCATTCGCAGAGTACTTTCGAGGCCGATGATTCCCGAAAAGCATTACCGCGCTTCACGCCGGATAATCTGAAAGCCAACAGTCCACTTTCTGATGCCGTGATGCAGATGGCGCACGCCAAGTCATGTACGCCCGCACAAATCGCACTGGCCTGGTTGCTGGCGCAGGGCAATCACATCGTGCCGATTCCCGGAACAAAGAGAATCGCGCACCTTGAGGATAATCTCGGTGCCGTCAATATCACGTTAACGCCAGAGGATTTAGCACAAATCGAACGTGCGCTCGGAGATTTTCAGCCTGCCGGGGCGCGCTATACCGAAGAAGGAATGAAAGGCGTGAACGTATAGGTCCATTCATCCATACCTGTGGAAAAATTTTTATTCAATCTGAGTCATAATTATTGAAAAAGGTGTCTGGAAAGACGCCTTTTTTGCACATCAAATTCAGGGAAAGAACAGATTTTTCCTGTGGTTTAACAATCCATTCATAAAATCATTAATGGATAATTATTCTGTAATTATTTATTAATCCAGTGCCTGTTGCTGATTTTTCGGCTCATATTAGTTTTACTGAATTATGACAATCGAGTAATCTCAAACCCTTTCATAACTCATTCGATTCATAAGGAAGTACAACTATGAGTGAGACCCTGAATCCGGCGAAGCATTCGCGGGGTGTGATTGCGTTCATAGAACGTGCGGGACAAAAAATACCGGATCCGGTTGTGATCTTCATGTTTCTGTTCGCTTTTGTACTGGTTCTGACCAGTCTGATTGGTGGTATGCAGTTTGAGGTCATGGGCGCTGATGGAAACGGCGTGACGCATACCATCAAAAGCATGACGGAAACAGAGCATGTCCGCTGGCTTTTCGATAACGCTTTGCTGCAGAACTGGCTGGCGTTCGGCCGCGGTGTACTGGGTGTGATTCTGATTGTGATGCTGGCTGTGGGCATTGCGGAGCATTCCGGTCTGCTATCGGCGTTGATTAAGAAAATTGGCCTGCGGATCAGCGATCGCTGGTTGCCGTACATGGTGGTTTTTCTGGGGATTATGTCCTCGATTGCCAGTGATGCGGGCTATCTGGTCCTGGTTCCGCTGGCAGGCCTGCTGTATGCCGGTTTGGGAAAGAACCCGCTGATTGGGATGGCTGCGGCATTTGCTGGCGTGTCTGCCGGTTTCAGTGCGAACCTGATCCCCGCAACACCTTCTGATGTCATTCTTGGGGTCAACGCACGCATTTTTGCCGAGTCGCAGGGCGTTCCGTTTACAACGGCCAGCGGTGAACCGCTGAACCCGGCGACCATGCACTATTACTTCATTTTTGTGTCGACCATTGTGCTGACTGTGGTGGGCGGCTGGATCACCAACCGCTTTATTGCCCCGCGTTTGTCGGGCATGGCGTTTCAATTGCCGGATGATCTGAAACTGGATGATTTCCAGCTGTCATCTCAGGAACAGAAAGGACTGCTGATGGCGGGCCTGGGCCTGCTGGCTGCACTGCTGGGCGTTTATCTGCTGGCAACGGGGCCGCTGGCTCCATATACCAATGCTGACGGACGCGAAGTCACCCCGTATCTGGACAATGTGATTCTGCTGATTTCTTTTGTCTTTGTGGTGGTTGGCCTGTGCTACGGCATCACAACCCGGAAGTTTAAGTCGCTGCAGGACGTGGTGAAGGCCATGGTGAAGCAGATGAACACCATGGGTTATATTCTGGTGCTGACTTTCTTCTGCTACAACTTTCTGGCAATGCTGAGCTACTCAGGGCTGGGGACTTATGTGACTTATCTGGGCGCGACTTTTCTGGGCTCACTGGGTTTGCAGTCTTTCCCGATTGCACTGATTATCGGGTTTATTCTGACCACGGCCTTTATCAACCTCTTTGTTGGTGGCATGACATCCAAGTGGATGCTGCTGGGTCCGATTTTTGTCCCCATGCTGTATCAGGTTAACCCGAACATGACGCCGGATCTGGTCACGGCGGCGTTCCGGGTTGCGGATTCATCCACCAATATCATCACGCCGATGATGACTTATGCAGGGGTGATTCTGGCCTTTATGCGGAAGTACAAACCTGAACTGAAGTTTGGTGATGTGATCAGCATGATGGTGCCTTACTCTGCGGCCTTCCTGGTTCTGTGGTCAGCGCTGCTGGTGGGGTTCTTTGCTTTCGGCCTGCCTTTGGGCTTCTGATTACGTTCAATGTATTCATGGCTACGAAGACGCCCGGCATTTGCCGGGCGTTTTTTCGTGACGTCTGCAACCGTTAATGATCAAACCATTGGGCATGAAATCTCAGGTGTTCTTCGATAAAGCTGGCAATAAAGTAATAGCTGTGGTCATAGTCCGGCTGCATCCGCAGACTGATGGGATAACCGGCTTGTTCTGCGGCCTTGAGGAGCGCGCCCGGTTTGAGTTGCTCGCTCAGGAATTGATCGGCCGTGCCCTGATCGATCAGTACCGGGAGGTGTGGGGTGCTGAGAGCCAGCAATTCGCAGGCATCATACTGCTGCCAGATCATGCCGTCATCCGGTCCGAGATAATGGGCAAAGGCTTTCCGGCCCCAGGGACAGTCGCTTGGGTGACTGATCGGACTGAAAGCCGACACCGAGCTGTAACGCTGCGGATTTCGTAACGCAATAACCAGCGCCCCATGGCCGCCCATTGAATGTCCGGCAATCGCCCGTTGCTGTGTGACCGGAAACTGCGACTCAATCAGGCTGGGGAGCTCATCGGCGACATAGTCATACATCTGATAATGCTGGTTCCAGGGCGGCTCGGTGGCATTCACGTAGAACCCTGCACCCAAGCCAAGATCGTAGGCCTGATTGGGATCATCCGGCACGCCCGCACCGCGCGGACTGGTGTCTGGCGCCACAATGGCAATGCCGAGGTCGGCAGCAATGCGTTGTGCGCCGGATTTTTGCATGAAATTTTCATCGGTGCAGGTCAGTCCGGACAGCCAGTAAAGGACAGGCACCCGGCTGCTGTTTTCGGTTTGTGGCGGTAAGAAAATCGCAAAACGCATGGAGCACTGCAGATCTTCAGACGTGTGCTGCCACTGCTGATGCCATCCGCCGTAGCATTTGTTACTGCTGACCAGTTCCGAAATCATGACTGCCTCTAAAAATGAATGACGGAGCGAATACTCTTGCCCTGATGCATCAGCTCAAAAGCCTGATTGATATCGTCGAGCGGCATGGTATGCGTGATGAAATCATGCAGTGCAAACTCGCCCTTCAGATAGCGCTCGACGATATCCGGTAACTGGGTGCGGCCTTTCACGCCGCCAAATGCAGTGCCGCGCCATACCCGGCCGGTGACCAGTTGGAAGGGTCGGGTTGAAATTTCCTGTCCGGCACCGGCCACGCCGATGATCACTGATTCGCCCCAGCCCTTGTGACAACATTCCAGGGCAGACCGCATTACATTGACATTGCCGATGCATTCAAACGAAAAGTCGACGCCGCCATCGGTCAGGTCGACGATGACTTCCTGAATGGGTTGATCGTAATCATTCGGGTTGATGCAGTCGGTCGCACCGAGCTTTTTCGCCAGCTCAAACTTATGCGTATTGATATCAATACCGATGATCCGGGATGCACCCGCCATGGTTGCGCCAATAATGGCAGACAGGCCAATACCGCCCAGTCCGAAAATAGCAACGGAATCCCCTTTGTGGACTTTGGCCGTATTGAGCACTGCGCCCATCCCCGTGGTGACCCCGCAGCCGAGCAGGCAGATTTCTTCCAGTGGCGCGGCGGGATTGACCTTGGCCAGCGAGATTTCAGGTAAAACCGTGTATTCCGAAAAGGTTGAGCATCCCATGTAGTGATAAATGGGTTCGCCGTTGAATGAAAAGCGGGAGGTGCCATCGGGCATCAGTCCCTGTCCCTGTGTCGCCCGTATCTTCTGGCACAGATTGGTTTTGCCGGACAGGCAGAATTTGCATTCGCCGCATTCCGGCGTGTAGAGCGGAATGACATGATCCCCCACCTGAACTGTGGTGACGCCGGGGCCAACCTGCTCGACAATACCACCGCCTTCATGGCCCAGAATGGCGGGGAAAATGCCTTCCGGGTCTTCGCCGGATAAAGTGAAAGCATCGGTATGGCAGACGCCGGATGCGACAATGCGGACCAGCACCTCGCCAGCTTTGGGCAGTTCAACATCGACGGTTTCGATTGTCAGGGGCTGATTTGGCCCCCAGGCCACGGCTGCCCGGGATTGAATGGTTTTCATCGTTATGCTCTTCAGTCATGAAACTATTTCTATAAAGTAGGTGAGAATGCGCTGATCTGCCTCCTGATGATGGGACAGATGCTGGTGAGGGGCATGTGCTTGGCTTATAATCGCCGACCTCGGAAAAGCAGGACAGAGATTTAAAGTGAGTGACCTAAACAGCCAGGATGAAATCTTTATGCAGCGGGCCATTGAACTGGCCAGCCAAGCGGAAGCAGAAGGCGAAGTGCCGGTCGGCGCGGTCGCTGTGCTGAATGGTGAAGTTGTGGGTGAAGGCTGGAACCGATCGATCGGCCAGCATGATGCCACGGCCCATGCCGAGATGATGGCTTTGCGTCAGGCGGGTAAAGTGTGTGCCAATTACCGTCTGCTGGACGTGGTGCTTTATGTCACGCTGGAACCCTGCCCGATGTGTGCCGCTGCCATGGTGCACAGCCGGATTGGCCGGGTGGTTTATGGTGCGCCGGACCCAAAGACAGGGGCTGCAGGCAGCGTCATGAATCTGCTCAGTTACGCTGGGGTCAATCATCATGTTGATTGCCAGCCTGGCGTGCTGGAGACCGAGTGCCGCCACCAGCTGCAGGCATTTTTCAAGCGACGCCGGGCAGAGAAAAAAGCCCTGAAAAAGCAAACCGTAACCGGTGAGCCCCCAGCAGAATCGTCTGGGAAAAAATCTCAGCCAGAATGAAAAAAGAGTGGCGTTTGCCACTCTTTTAGGTTGGTTTACCGGCTGACACTCTTGCCGGATTTGGTGTTTTCGATGACCTCGTTCAGAGCCGACTGGACCTGCTCTGTGGTTTCCGCTTCGTTTACCGTTTCATCTACTGGGGTAATGGTCTGCCAGTCATCGACCAGACGAATGCCGTCGCCGAGAATCGGCTGGCTGTGGGCCTGTTCATAGCCAATGATGCTCTGGTAGTAGCGGCGAATGTTCTCCACATACAGCAGCGCTTCGTCACCACGGGCATAGCCATAGTGGGTCTGGCGATAATATTTACGCTGGCGCAGTAATGGCAGACGCTGTTTCACATCACTCCAGGCATCCGGATTCCCGCCCTGCTTTTTGGTCAGGCGGCGGGCGTCCATCATATGGCCAAAGCCGACATTGTATGACGCCAGAGCAAACCAGACTTTTTCATGAGGTTCGATGCTGTCCGGTACCCGGGCCACCATTTTTCTCAGATATTCCGTCCCGCCGCGAATGCTCTGGTCTGGATCCAGCCGGTTCTGAACGCCCACAGATTTCGCGGTTGGCAGTGTCAGCATCATCATGCCGCGCACACCGGTCGGAGACACGGCCCGCGGATTCCAGTGCGATTCCTGATAGGAAAGCGCTGCCAGCAAGCGCCAGTCGAATTCATTCGCGTACTTCTTGAACATGCCTTCCCAGCGTGGGAGCTTTGTTTCTAAAGCGCGCAGGAATGCCCGGGTGTCTACATAGTCGAACTGATCCACATGGCCGAAGTATTTCTCTTCCAGTTTGGCCAGCTCACCGCTTTGCTTGAGTTCACCAAAAAATTCAATCAGCAGGGCATACAGGCTATCGTCATTGCTCTGATGCAGATACCAGCCAATCGGCTGATCTTCTGTCAGTTCCAGGGCAACGGCGATATCCGGATGAATTCGCTGGCTGAGGGCGACATCCACAGAGTCGGCCACGGTGTAATCCACTTCCCCGACGGCAACCTGACGCAGCAGCTCTTCACTGTCGATTTCATCGACAGCCTGCCAGGTCAGGGTGGGGTATTCTTTCTTGATGGCCAGCAGGTTTTTCTCGTGGCTGGAACCGCGAACGACGGAAAGCGTCCCTTTATTCTGAGCCAGATCTTCCAGATCACGGGGGCGCCACTGGCCTTTTTTATACACCAGAATCTGGCTGGCATAGTAATAGGCCGGGGCTGCCCGGAACGATTGAATACGCTCTGGCGTCATGGTCAGTCCGGCTGCCAGCATATCGACATCTCCCCGGGTGAGCGCAGGAAAGAGCCCGGACAGTGAAAACACGGGCTGCATCTCCAGCTTCACGCCCAGCTTGTCAGCAAAGCGCTGGGCCAGGTCATAATCCAGCCCGGTCGGGCCATCCGGACCAATGTAATAGGAGATTTGATTGTTCAGTGTCCCGACGCGCAATACACCACTGTCGCGGATCCGCTCCAGCTCCGTGCGGGTGTCACTTTCCCACTGGCAACCCGATAACATCAATGTTGTCAGTAGGATAAGGGCACAGTGCCGCAACGCTGCGGATAAAACTACTCGTCTCAATAATCTATGCTCATCTGTTTCATTAGTCGTTCTTTATACCAAAGGTCGCATTCAGGGCAAAGCAGAGCCCCTGTTGATCTTATCTGCTGGTCACAGACTGGGCGAAAATTTGCTCAATTTTGAGCTGGTAGTCAAATATACCTGCGTTTTGGCAGGCGAAAGAAAAAAAATAACGCAAACGGTTGCGTCAGGTGTTACGTCGTCCTTCGTTTTCCCTTATACTAGCGCCCGTTGTCATTTCCCTCTTTGGCAAATGAGAGAAAAACAGTGCAGAACAAGGTGACATTGACGTGGCTCCCGAGCCGGGGTTCAGGCCAATATCACCTTCATTCAACTGCTAATCGAGAGTCGTACGCACATGGAAATTTTGCGTGGTTCACCCGCACTGTCTGAGTTTCGTGTCAACAAGCTGCTGGCGCGTTGTCAAGAATCTGGTTTGCCTGTCACGGGCATTTATGCCGAGTTCGCACACTTTGCAGAACTGACTTCGCCACTGAGCAGCGAAGCACGTGACACCCTGACCAGCCTGCTCACCTATGGCCCGACGATTGCCGAACATGAACCTGCCGGCACCCTGCTGCTGGTGACCCCACGTCCAGGCACTATTTCTCCTTGGTCGTCGAAAGCGACAGACATTGCCCATAACTGTGGCCTGAAACAGATCAAGCGTCTGGAGCGCGGTACAGCCTACTATGTGACGTCTTCAACTGATCTGAATGCGTCGCAACTGGCCGAGCTGAAAGGCCTGCTGCACGACCGGATGATGGAAGTCATGTTTGAGGACTTCGCTCAGGCTGAAGCTTTGTTCAGCCATGCTGAGCCAGCACCGGTGCAGAGTGTGGATATCCTCAGTGGCGGCCGCAAGGCACTGGAAGCGGCGAACCTGTCTCTCGGACTGGCGCTCGCTGAAGATGAAATCGATTATCTGGTTGAAAACTTTACCAAACTGGGCCGTAACCCGAACGACATCGAGCTGATGATGTTTGCGCAGGCAAACTCTGAGCACTGCCGGCACAAAATCTTTAATGCAGACTGGACGATCGACGGGGTTGATCAGGAAAAGTCGCTGTTTAAGATGATCAAAAACACTTACGAACAACACAGTGACTACGTGCTGTCGGCTTATAAAGACAATGCGGCAGTGATGGTCGGTTCTGAGGTGGGTCGTTTCTTCCCGGACGCAGAAAACCGTCAGTACAACTACCATCAGGAAGCTGCGCATATTCTGATGAAAGTGGAAACCCACAACCACCCGACGGCGATCTCGCCATGGCCTGGCGCATCTACTGGTTCGGGCGGTGAAATCCGAGATGAGGGCGCAACCGGTATCGGCGGTAAGCCGAAAGCGGGTCTGGTTGGATTTACCGTGTCTAACCTGCGCGTCCCGGGCTTTGAGCAGCCATGGGAAAGTGATTTCGGTAAGCCTGGCCGTATCGTCACTGCACTGGATATTATGCTGGAAGGCCCGCTGGGCGGCGCTGCATTCAACAACGAATTTGGCCGTCCGAACCTGTTGGGGTACTTCCGGACTTACGAAGAAAAAGTCACCTCGCATAATGGCGAAGAGATTCGCGGTTATCACAAGCCGATCATGATCGCGGGTGGTCTGGGTAATATCCGTGAAGACCACGTTCAGAAGAAAGAAATTCCTGTCGGTGCCAAGCTGATCGTGCTGGGTGGCCCGGCCATGAATATCGGTCTGGGCGGTGGTGCGGCATCATCGATGGCATCCGGCCAGTCTGCTGAAGATCTGGATTTTGCATCTGTACAGCGTGAGAACCCGGAGATGGAACGTCGCTGTCAGGAAGTGATCGACCGCTGCTGGCAGCTGGGCGATGATAACCCGATTGCCTTCATTCACGATGTGGGCGCTGGTGGCATCTCGAATGCATTGCCAGAGCTGGTGAACGACGGTGAACGCGGCGGGAAGTTCCAGTTGCGTGATGTCCCGAATGACGAGCCGGGCATGAGCCCGCTGGAAATCTGGTGTAACGAGTCGCAGGAGCGTTATGTGCTGGCGGTTGCACCGGAGCAGATGGCCGTGTTTGATGCCATTTGTCAGCGTGAACGTGCACCTTATGCCGTCGTGGGTGAAGCAACAGAAGAGCGCCACCTGACGCTGGATGACAGTCATTTCGACAACACGCCGATTGACATGCCGATGGATATCCTGCTGGGTAAGCCGCCGAAAATGCATCGTGACGTGACGTCTCAGAAAGTGCAGGGCACGGCGCTGAACCGTGACGGCATTGATCTGACCGAAGCAACTCATCGCGTACTGCGTCTGCCGGCTGTTGCTGAAAAAACCTTCCTGATCACCATTGGTGACCGTACGGTGACCGGTCTGGTCGCGCGCGATCAGATGGTTGGCCCTTGGCAGGTGCCTGTCGCAAACTGTGCAGTGACCGCGGCCAGCTATGACACCTATCACGGTGAAGCCATGTCGATGGGTGAGCGCACGCCGGTTGCACTGCTGGATTTCGCAGCATCGTCCCGTCTGGCAGTGGGTGAAGCCATGACCAATATCGCCAGTGCAGACATTGGCGATCTCAAGCGGATCAAACTGTCTGCCAACTGGATGTCTCCGGCGGGTCATCCGGGCGAAGATGCGGGTTTGTATGAAGCGGTCAAAGCAGTCGGTGAAGAACTCTGTCCGGCACTGGGTTTGACGATTCCGGTCGGCAAAGACTCCATGTCTATGAAGACCAAATGGGAAGAGAACGGTGAAGCAAAAGAAGTCACGTCACCGCTGTCTCTGGTCATCACAGCCTTTGGCCGGGTGGAAGATGTCCGTAAAACAGTCACGCCGCAACTGCGGACCGACAAAGGGGATTCCAGCCTGCTGCTGATTGACCTGGGCTGTGGTCAGAACCGTCTGGGTGCGACCGCGCTGGCGCAGGTTTATAAACAACTGGGTGATCGCCCGGCGGATGTGGATAACCCTGAACTGCTGAAAGGTTTCTTCAACGCGGTTCAGCGTCTGGTTCGTGAAGAGAAGCTGCTGGCTTACCACGACCGTGGTGACGGTGGTTTGTATGTCACGCTGGCAGAAATGGCGTTTGCCGGCCATACCGGTGTGGAAGTCGACCTGAATACAACGGATACAGATGTCTGCGACGATGTTCTGGCAGCATTGTTCAGCGAAGAGCTGGGTGCTGTGCTGCAGGTGCGCACGGACGATCTGGCAGCTGTTGAGCAGACGCTGGCAGAATTTGGTCTGGCTGATTGCAGCCATGTGATTGGTACTGTGGTCGACGAAGATGTGGTTCGTATCTGGAACGGCAACGATCTGGTGCTGGCGCAGAGCCGTACTGAACTGCGGACCATCTGGGCGGAAACGACCTACCAGATGCAGGCGCTGCGGGATAACCCGGCAGGCGCGCTGCAAGAGTTTGAAGCCAAGAAGGACAGCAATGATCCGGGCCTGAACACCCAACTGAGCTTTGATATCAACGAAGATATCGCAGCACCGTTTATTGCAACGGGTGCGCGTCCGAAGATGGCGATTCTGCGTGAGCAGGGGGTGAACTCCCATGTAGAGATGGCCGCGGCGTTTGACCGTGCCGGTTTTGATACCCGTGATGTTCACATGAGCGATATTCTGTCGGGGCGCACTGCACTGGAAGGCTTCAATGGTCTGGTCGCCTGCGGCGGTTTCTCTTACGGTGACGTCTTAGGTGCCGGTGAGGGCTGGGCGAAGTCTGTGCTGTTTAACGGCATGGCGCGTGACCAGTTCGAGCGTTTCTTCCATCGTGAAGACACTTTCGCACTGGGTGTGTGTAATGGCTGTCAGATGATGTCGAATCTGCGTGATTTGATTCCGGGTGCAGATTTGTGGCCACGCTTTGTCCGCAATGAATCTGAGCGTTTTGAAGCGCGCTTCAGCCTGGTTGAAGTGCAGCAGAGTGATTCGTTGTTCTTCAATGGCATGGCAGGTTCGCGGATGCCAATCGCTGTTTCTCATGGTGAAGGCCGTGTGGAAGTGCGCAACGGAGAGCACCTGTCTGCTATTGAGCAGTCAGGTACGGTGGCACTGCGTTATCTGGATAACTACGGCAATGTCACTCAGAATTATCCGGCCAACCCGAACGGTTCACCAAACGGGATCACCGGTCTGACGACTCGTGATGGTCGGGTGACCATTATGATGCCGCACCCGGAGCGTGTTTTCCGGACCGTGGCAAACTCCTGGCATCCGGATGACTGGAATGAAAACAGTCCGTGGATGCGGATGTTCCGTAACGCAAGGAAGAATCTGGGCTAAGCGTCAGCTCTGACAGATTCATCTTTCATCCAGGGCCGCTGCTTCAGACAGCGGCCTTGTTGTCTGTGCCGCAGAAAAACGGTACGGATTCCCGGGTTGAACAGGATGAGCCGTTGAGTTTTCAGTAAAAAATCGGTGATAATGAGGCTCTTTTCCGAGTCGGTATCCGGTCTACAGACCTGAACCTGCCGACCCACGTCTGCTGCGAAGCAAAGGATATTGTGATATGAAAAAAATCGAAGCCATTATTAAGCCATTCAAACTGGATGATGTGCGTGAGGCCCTGGCAGAGGTGGGAATCACAGGGATGACAGTGTCAGAAGTCAAAGGGTTTGGACGTCAGAAAGGTCATACCGAGCTGTATCGTGGTGCGGAGTACATGGTCGACTTTCTGCCGAAGGTGAAGCTGGAAATTGTCGTCAGCGATGATGTGGCAGAGCAATGCGTTGATACCATTATCGAAACGGCACAAACCGGTAAAATTGGTGACGGTAAGATCTTCATGTTCGACATTGAACGTGTGGTTCGTATCCGTACCGGTGAAGAAGACGAAGACGCGATCTGATCGGTGCCATCCAATCGCTTCAACGGCTGCCAGGCCACCCATACAGCCCCGTGATTGAGCGGGGCTGTTGTTTATGGAGCGATCTCTTATTGTGAAATTGATTATTTAATATTCAATTCTGCCCGCCGCATAATTGCCATAAATGCTTATTTTTTCAGTGATTCCAAATCTGGGATCGGCTGATCGTTCATTTATTGTCTTCAAGGAGAGTCACTATGAATCACGTGTCATTGTCGACCTATGGCGGGCTGATTTTCTCCATGCTGGCAGCAACGGTTGTGGCGTTTGTTCTGTCGCCACTGCTCATCAGTACACATCAACACATCATCACGCTTTATCCTTCCGTGAACCTGCCGGGGTTGCCCGTTCTCCTGGCCTGGTGGCCCGGGTATGCGGTTGCTGCCGTGGTGGCGCAGGGGCTGAGTTTGTGGCTGCTGAACCGAGCTGTATTTCTGGGGAAATGTCTGACCTTGTTTGCCACTCTGGCCTTATTTCCATTTGGCCTGTTTTTTCACATCTGCTACTTTCGTGATGCGCAGCGCATTCGTTTTGGCATGTTGCAGGAAGTACCGTCTGAGCTGAAACCAGAACATCCACAGTTTGGCTTTTGTGATGAGGATCCACTGGCTTTCGGACTGGCGGGGGTTGGGGTTTTGCTGTTGTTTGTCGGCGTGCCGTTCGGCATTCTGGCGCTGTTGGCCGGGATGATTATTTTTGCCCGGAATCTGGCCGGAAAGAAGAAAACTGCACTGCTGGTGACCTCTGATGCGCTCTACATTACGCCGAACCCCTGGCTGGGGTGCTACCGGATTCCATTTGCTCAGGTGGCTCAGGTGTCCGTGGTGAAAAACCAGCTGAAGCTGGAGATTCGTAAGGAGAGCGGGGAGCAACTGACACTGCCAATCAATATCAATGTGCTGGATCGTGATTTACGCCATCAGGCGAGGCATGTCTTGCTGGACAGGCTGGCTCACGCAGGCTTACTGCATGAGCCAGTGGTGGTGCCTTAACCGAAGCGGAAAGCACACGAATCAGCTGTCCCCGACGGCAGGATCAGATAGGGTTCTGCCGTCGTTATACCGCCCCGGCTTATGATTCATTGCCAGGACCAGATTGAGCATCACCGCACCCAGTAAAGACAGCATCAGAATGGTTGGCGTCATCAGGAAGAATGAGCCCACCAGAATGCTGATATCGATTCCCATCTGAAGTTTCCCTGCTGAAATCCCGAACTTTTCCTGCAGAAACAGTACCAGCACGTTAAATCCGCCCAGACTGGTGTTGTGTCTGAACAGGATCAGCATCCCCAAGCCCATCAGTAATCCGCCAATCACGGCGCAGTACACCGGATCAAAGTGACTGATTTCCACCACACGATGCAGATTGTCCGTAATGAGCGAGACCAGTCCGCCACAGCAAATGCTGGTCAGGGCGAAACTCCGGTTCATCCGGAACCAGGCCATGATGTAAAAAGGAATATTCATGACGAAGTACAGCTGCCCGAAACTGAAGTCTACAAAATGTGTGAGCAGCAATGCCAGGCCTGTGGTGCCGCCTGTCAGTAACTGTGCCTGTTGTAAGAAAAAAACGCCTTGTGCGACGATGAATGTGCCCGTAAGAATGGCGATTAGGTTTTCCTTGCGAGAATGACCGCGGTGTTTCAATCGATACCTCCAAAAGATGCCCTGCACGGACCAGATATTGCCGGGTAGGGGTAAATGCGCGCGATATAATATAGAGCAGCCAGCAAAAAAGAATCCCGTCGCTGAACAAAAGAAAAGACAACTTGTAGTGAATTATTTACGGTGATGTAAATTAATATTTTCGATTCAGGGTTGCGTTCACAGATTTACTGTAATTGATTTGATGAAAGTTTGCGCTAACTTGAAATAGATTCATCTTCCCAATGAGAAAAACGCACAAAAAAGGGGATAAAAAAGCGGATCAGGGGCTATCTGCGAAGGCGCAATTTCGTTAAAATACGCCCTGATTAAACGATGTGACGAAAACGTTTGCGTTCCCGTGGTGACTGGGGTTGTCTTTTTAGCGCAAATCGGGAAAAATGCAAAATATTCCACGTTCACCTAAGCGTCTGACGCTGTCAGATACTTAGGTGAACGATTTTGAGAACTATCTGAGTCAGGAGAGACTGATGCTAAAGCGTGACATGAATATTGCCGATTATGATGCGGAATTGTTTGCTGCTATTCAGGAAGAAACGGCCCGTCAGGAAGAGCACATTGAACTGATTGCTTCTGAAAACTACACCAGCCCACGGGTGATGGAAGCACAGGGTTCCCAACTGACGAATAAGTACGCTGAAGGTTATCCGGGCAAGCGTTACTACGGTGGTTGTGAATATGTCGACAAAGCAGAGCAACTGGCGATCGACCGTGCTTGTGCACTGTTTGGTGCTGAATACGCGAACGTACAGCCACACTCGGGTTCTCAGGCGAACAGTGCGGTTTACATGGCGCTGCTGAACGCAGGCGATACCGTGCTGGGGATGAGCCTGGCACACGGCGGTCACCTGACTCACGGTTCACCGGTGAACTTTTCCGGTAAGCTGTACAACATTATTCCTTACGGTATTGATGAAGCCGGCCAGATTGACTACGCAGAAGTCGAAGCACTGGCACTGGAGCACAAGCCGAAAATGATCATCGGTGGTTTCTCTGCTTACTCTCAGATCGTTGACTGGAAGCGCATGCGTGACATTGCAGACAAAGTCGGTGCTTACTTCTTTGTGGATATGGCGCACGTTGCCGGTCTGGTTGCTGCGGGTGTGTATCCGAACCCGGTTCCACACGCACATGTGGTAACCACCACCACGCACAAAACGCTGGCTGGCCCACGTGGTGGCCTGATTCTGTCGAATGCGGGTGAAGACCTGTACAAGAAGCTGAACTCAGCAGTTTTCCCTGGCGGTCAGGGTGGCCCGCTGATGCACGTGATTGCGGCAAAAGCTGTGGCGTTCAAAGAAGCCATGGAGCCGGAATTCAAAGCTTACCAGCAGCGCGTAGTGGACAACGCGAAAGCCATGGTAGGTCAGTTCCTGGAGCGCGGTTATAAGATCGTATCTGGCGGGACTGAAAACCACCTGTTCCTGGTAGACCTGATCGACAAGAACATCACAGGTAAAGATGCTGATGCAGCGCTGGGTGCCGCAAACATCACTGTGAACAAAAACAGTGTGCCGAACGATCCGCGCAGCCCGTTTGTGACGTCTGGTATTCGTATCGGTACGCCAGCGATCACCCGTCGTGGTTTCACCACTGAAGATGCAAAAGCACTGGCAGACTGGATCTGCGACGTGCTGGATAACATCGACAATCCTCAGGTGATTGAAGCGACCAAAGCGAAAGTTCTGGAAATCTGTCAGCGTCTGCCGGTTTACGCATAAGTTGGCACGACACAGATTTTCTCAGCGAATATCGCGCTGATGGCGAGACGGCATCCACAGGATGCCGTTTTTTTGTCGATAAAAAATTTGGTTCCAGGTCTCTCAAGGCGGTTGATTTGGGTTACACTGATTCGACGAAATTGAGGAGGCAAGATGCATTGTCCGTTTTGTGGTGCGAACGACACCAAAGTCATCGATTCCCGTCTGGTTGCGGATGGTCATCAGGTTCGCCGTCGTCGCCAGTGTCTGGCGTGCAGTGAGCGCTATACGACCTTTGAAACCGCCGAGCTGGTGATGCCGCATGTCATCAAAACCAACGGCAGCCGTGAACCCTTTCATGAAGATAAACTCCGTGGCGGGATCGAGCGTGCGTTAGAGAAACGCCCGGTCAGTGCGGATGATATTGAGCGCGCGATTAATACGATCAAATCCCGCCTGCGTGCGACCGGTGAGCGTGAAGTGAAAACCGACATGATCGGCAATCTGGTCATGGATGCGTTAATTGAACTCGATAAAGTGGCTTATATCCGCTTTGCGTCGGTTTACCGCTCGTTTGAAGATCTTCGAGAATTTGGCGAAGCCATCGCTAAGCTGGAAAAATAAATCAAGATGTTTACGCCAACCGATCACGCCATGATGCGCCGGGCACTCAGTCTGGCCAAGCGTGGCCGTTTTACCACCGCCCCAAACCCGAACGTGGGCTGTGTGATTGCCAAACATGACACCATTCTCGGGGAAGGCTTCCATTATCGTGCCGGTCAGCCACATGCTGAAGTGTTTGCACTGCGTGCCGCAGGCGATCACGCTGCTGGCGCAACCGCTTATGTCACGCTGGAACCCTGTTCCCATTATGGCCGGACTCCACCTTGTGCCGAGGCACTGATTCAGGCCGGTGTTGCCCGTGTGGTGTGCGCCATGGTCGATCCGAATCCCAAGGTTGCCGGACGGGGCGTTGAGATGCTGAAAAGCGCTGGGATTCAGGTAGAAACCGGTTTGCTGGAAGCTGATGCACTGGCCCTGAATCCCGGATTTATCTGCCGGATGAAAACCGGCCGTCCTTATGTTCAGCTGAAGCTCGCAGCCAGTCTGGACGGAAAGACGGCGCTGGCCAACGGTGTCAGCCAATGGATTACAGGGCCGCAAGCCCGTGCGGATGTACAGCGGTTTCGGGCGCAGGCCGGCGCGATTTTGTCGACTAGTGCGACTGTGCTGGCTGATGATCCGTCGCTGAATGTGCGCTGGGAAGAGCTGGGCGAGTCGGTCCAGGCTGAGTATCCGCTTTCTGAGCTGCGCCAGCCGGTCCGGGTCATCATCGACAGTCAGAATCGTTTATCCCCGTCTCAGCGTTTGTTCTCGCTGCCCGGCAGGATTATCCTTGCCAGAGCAAAAGCCGACGAACAGCACTGGCCGTCGCACGTTGAACAACTGGAGATCCCGCTGGATGAGCAGGGTCAGCTAGACTTATCGGCATTGATGCACGCCTTAGCGCAGCAAGACATCAACCATCTTTGGGTGGAAGCCGGTGCCTCTCTGGCTGGCGGTTTGATTCATGCGGGTCTGGTGGATGAACTGCTGTTGTATCAGGCACCCAAGCTGATGGGCAGCGGCAGCCGGAGTTTAATTGATTTGCAGGCGATGACGGCCATGTCGCAAGTCCCTGAACTGGTGCTCAACGACGTGCGGCAGGTCGGGCAGGACATTCGGATTCGTGCGACGATTGTCCCGACTGCAACCAAGGAATCATAGAAAAATGTTTACAGGAATTATTGAAGCCGTTGGCCGCATTCAGGCGCTGACGGCGAAAGGACAGGATGTATCCGTGACCGTGGAAAGCGGCAAATTGGATCTCTCTGACGTCAAACTGGGTGACAGTATTGCGACCAATGGCGTGTGTCTGACTGTGGTTGCCCTGACCGGGAAAGGCTATGTGGCAGATGTCTCGGTTGAAACTCTGAACCGGACAGCCTTTCGCGATTATCAACCCGGCCAGAAAGTGAATCTGGAAAAGGCGATGCTGCCGACCACGCGATTTGGCGGTCATATTGTCTCGGGTCATGTGGATGAGACCGGAGAAATTATCTCCCGCACCCTGACTGGCCGCGCCATTGAGTTCTGGATTAAAGCGCCGGATCATCTGGCGAAATACATTGCCGAGAAAGGCTCGGTAACCGTGGATGGGATCAGCCTGACGGTGAATGCCATTCGTGGTGCCGAGTTTAAGCTCACGATAGTACCGCACACGGCATCGGAAACGACCATGGATGATTTCCAGCCGGGCCGGAAAGTCAATCTGGAAGTGGATGTGATTTCCCGGTATCTGGAGCGTTTGATGCTCGGAGAAAAAGCAGCGCAACCGGAAGCCACAGAGATCAGTATGTCATTGCTGGCCCGCAGCGGTTTTCTGGGCTGAGTAAACACATCAGTCAACATCGAATGAAATAAGAGGGATGGAAGATGGCGTTGAGTAGCGCGCAGGAAATTATCGAAGAGATTCGTCAGGGCAATATGGTGATCCTGATGGATGACGAAGATCGGGAAAATGAAGGCGATTTAATCATGGCTTCGGAGAAGATTACGCCGGACGCGATTAACTTCATGGCGACCCACGGTCGCGGCCTGATTTGTCTGACGCTGACAAGAGCGCGTTGCCAGCAACTGAAGCTGCCCCTGATGGTGCAGGACAATACTGAACAGTTCAGTACCAATTTCACGATTTCAATTGAAGCCGCCAGCGGTGTCACAACCGGGATTTCTGCAGCCGATCGTGCCCGAACCGTACAGGCAGCCGTCGCAAAAGATGCATCGCCGGCAGATATCGTGATGCCGGGTCATATCTTTCCGCTGATGGCGCAGGAAGGTGGTGTGCTGGCGCGTGCCGGTCATACTGAAGCTGGCTGTGATGTGGCACGTTTGGCCGGGCTGGAAGCATCCAGTGTGATTGTTGAAATCCTGAACCCGGATGGCACCATGGCCCGTCGTCCGGATCTGGAAGTCTTTGCGGCTCAACATGGCCTGAAACTGGGTACTATTGCGGACTTGATTGAGTACCGCAACAATAACGAAACGACTATCGAGCGCGTTGCCGAAAGTCCGATTCAGACGGAGTTTGGTGAGTTTGATCTGATCACTTACCGCGACACCATTGATAATCAAGTGCACTATGCACTGCGCAAAGGCGAGGTGACACCGGCCAATCCAACGCTGGTGCGCGTTCATCTGCAAGATACCTTTAAAGATATTCTGCACTCCGGCGCGTCTCAGTGGACCTTGCCTTCAGCCATGGCTCGCATTGCCGAGGAAGGCGGGGTCATGGTGATTCTGAATCGTCACGAAACGCCGGAAGGTATGCTGACCCGAGTGAAAAATATGGCTGCGCAGGCTGTCGGTCAGCCGGGAGTGAAGCTGAATCCGAAAAATCCATCCCGTCAGGTTGGGGTCGGTTCGCAGATTCTTTCTGATCTGGGGGTTGGCAAAATGCGTTTGCTTTCTTCCAGTAATCAACGTTATCACTCCCTGTCCGGCTTTGGACTGGAAGTGGTGGAATATATTTGTCAGTAGGGATCCGCTGGACGGATTCCAAACTTAACCTTTTGTTTTTAATCATCTCTGGACCGGAATCGAGATCGCATTTTACCGGGGGTTCTGGCTTGACAGTCAAGCCAATTGGTATCACTCATAAATTGTGATAGACTCCCGCGGTTTCTCAATCCGGAAAGAAAAGACATAGTCACAGGAAGGCCCATGAAGGTAATTGAAGGCGCCATTGCGGCACCCAACGCAAAAATTGCTATTGTTATCAGTCGCTTTAATAGTTTCATCAACGAAAGCCTGCTGGAAGGTGCGCTGGACGCACTGAAACGTCAGGGACAGGTGAGCGACGACAATATTACTGTTGTTCGTTGTCCTGGTGCTTATGAGCTGCCGTTGGTTGCTCAGCAAGTCGCGAAAAGCGACCGTTATGACGCCATTGTGGCGCTGGGCTCTGTGATCCGTGGCGGTACGCCACACTTCGATTATGTTGCCGGTGAATGTAATAAAGGTCTGGCACAGGTTGCGCTGGAGTACAACACTCCGGTTGCATTCGGTGTTCTGACTGTTGACACCATTGAACAAGCCATCGAGCGTGCCGGTACCAAGGCTGGTAATAAAGGGGCAGAGGCTGCACTCAGCGCGCTTGAGATGGTAAACGTCCTGTCCCAAATTGAATCCTAATGGGGGTTAGTGTGAAACCAGCCGCACGTCGTAACGCACGACACTTTGCCGTCCAGGCCATCTATTCCTGGCAAATCACCAAAGAAAATGCTGCCGATATCGAGCTGCATTTTCTGTCTGGCGAACCGTTTGAAGAAGAAGCCCATCAGGCAGAGGCGCCGGTTCTGGCTGCACCGCATACTGATGTGGAATACTTCCGTGATCTGTTCACCGGTGTGGTGCTGAATCAACAGGAACTGGACAGCAAGATGCGTCCATATCTGTCCCGTCCGCTGCAGGATCTGGATCAGATGGAGCTGGCGCTGTTGCGTCTGGCTGTGTACGAAATCATGAAACGTGAAGACGTACCTTTCAAAGTTGTGATCAACGAAGCTATCGAACTGGCGAAAGTGTTCGGTGCCGAAGACAGTCACAAGTTTGTGAACGGTGTGCTGGATAAGCTTGCACCTGTTCTGCGTAAAAAAGGATAATCGTTGATTCATCAGTCAACGAATGGAGGCCAGCGTTGCTGGCCTTTTTTCTGAGTTGCGCGACCTGAAACCAATCTGAACCGGCACCGGTTTCGCAAGACGACATCTGCGTGCAAGGGAAAACACTGATTCTGATCTCCTATGGCTAGTAATGAATTCGATCTGATCGCCCGATATTTTGCCCGCCAGCCTGTGCATCGCCGTGATGTCGCGCTGGCGATTGGTGATGATTGTGCGCTGCTTGAGGTGCCAGTTGGCAGCCAACTGGCAGTGAGCACAGACTCACTGGTCTGCGGCAATCACTTCCTGCAAACCATGGATCCGGCGCTGGTGGCTAAAAAAGCGCTGGCGGCCAATCTGAGCGATCTGGCGGCGATGGGGGCAACACCGGCCTGGGTGTCTCTCGCGCTGACGATGCCATCCGCTGACGAGGAATGGCTGGCCCGATTCTGCGATGGCTTCTTTGAAATAGCCGAATATTATCAGGTACAGCTGATTGGTGGCGATACCACCAAAGGCCCGCTCAGCCTGACTTTAACCGTTCAGGGTTTGGTGCCTCAGGGGCAGGCACTGACGCGCCACGGTGCCAGCGTGGGCGATCTGATTTATGTCACCGGAAATCTGGGGGACAGCGCGGCAGGTCTGGCCGTGCTGCTAGAGCAAGCACCGGAGATTCCCGCTGAGCTGGCCACACACATGCTAAACCGCCATTATCAGCCGCAACCGCGAGTGCTGGCGGGTCAGGCATTGCGGGGTATTGCTTCTGCGGCGCTGGATGTTTCCGACGGACTGATTGCCGATCTCGGCCATATTCTGGATCGCTCTGGAGTTGGCGCTGTGATTGAGCCGGATCTGTTGCCGGTTTCACCTGAACTGCTGGTGTTTTGTCAGGACAATCTGGATCAGGCGCTGAAGCTGGCCCTGACCAGTGGTGAAGAATACGAATTGTGCTTTACTGTGCCAGCCCATCATCGTGGGGCACTGGATGTTGCACTGTCTCATAGCGGGGTCAAAGCGACCTGTATCGGCCAGATCCGGGCCGGAGACAGCATCGTGCTTGAAAGAAACGGGCAGCCCCTCGACTGGCAGCTGCATGGATACGATCATTTTTCGGGGTAAGTTGTGCGAGATCCCAAACTGTATATCAAATTAACCAACCCGTGGCATTTGCTGGCTACCGGGTTTGGCAGTGGCTTGTCACCTGTCGTTCCGGGCACGGTCGGCACACTGGCGTCGGTGCCTTTTTATTACCTGCTGATCCAGTTGCCTTATCCGGCGTATCTGGGGGTTACTGTGCTGGCGGCGGTTCTCGGTGTGCTGATTTGCCGCAATACCGCGCAGGACATGGGGGTACATGATCACGGCAGTATTGTCTGGGATGAGTTCGTCGGCTTTTGGATTACCATGGCCATTGCCCCGCCCATGGGTATCCACTGGGTGATCAGCGGCTTTGTCTTGTTCCGTTTCTTCGATATGGTCAAACCCTGGCCGATCAGCTGGCTGGATAAAAATGTCCATGGCGGGCTGGGGATCATGGTTGACGATATTCTGGCCGGCTTTATGGCAATGATTTCCCTTTGGGGACTGGGCCATTGGATGGGCTGGTAAGTCAGCCTCTGTGATTGAAGAAAAAGCCGCTCGGGACCTGAGCGGCTTTTTTGTCCGGTATTGAATCATGCTCAGGTGATGAAACCACGCTAAGCTAAACTGAATCCCGCCGGTTCAGGGGCTGACGTGTGGCATGAAACTTCGACCTGTTTTTGTTCTGTTCTTTTCCTTTCTGAGCTGGGCCGCCGCGGCGCAAATCTATCCTTCGACCGGTGCCGCCTGGATCGATCCCGGCCAGTGGGAAGAGCCCATGGCGACCACACGTTTTGATTCTGCGGATGCGGTCCAACGCTGGGAAAGCCGTCATGCTGATCTGTCGCTGGGGGGCTGGGGGACGCCGGAACTCAATTCGAACAGCAAGGTTTTGCTTCCGCTGCGGCCTCAGCATCTGAGTTGTCAGCCGGATGAGCAACAAGCCTGGCTTGTGCAGCAGGCTGTGCGGGCCGGACTGGATCCGGAAACGCTGTATCTGCATTATGCGGAAGATACCCGTCTGTCTTTGTCTGCCGACAATCTTGCCCTGAACCAACGCATCGAGGCCCGCCCGAAGCTCTTTCTTCAGGCACAGAACGGCACTTTGTCGCCAGCGGTTCTGCCTGTTTCCATTCCAGCCGATCAGCGTCTGGTCGTTCTCACGGATCACCCGTTTACCCGCTTTGAACTGGCCGCTGAGGTGCTGCCCAGTGAAGTTTCCTGGCATGATGAAACACAAGAGTCACAGCCGCTGGAAGTGATCTGGCAGCCTGATCGTCCCACATCGGTGAGCGGAAGCTTTGCCTTTCCCACTGGGTGGCAGGCCCGTGTCTGGCCCGGTCTGCGAGAGTCACAGTGGGCGCTGATTTTGCAGTGGCCGCAGGCCGTGAGTGTCGCCGCTCTCCATCCGCAACCATGGCTGATCCGGGGATCTGAAACGCTGACGATTCCGGGGTGGGATCCCCGGAACGACAGGGACAATAACGGCATGCTGAGTGATGAGGAATTCGAATTGCGCGCCAATGCTGCCGCGAGTGCACGATTTCCTTATCAGGCGCGGGTGATCGTGGTTGACGAATCTGCCTCCGCTGAGTGTACCTATCAGACCAACCTGACGGATCCGGCGATCAGGAATCTGATTCAGGGATGGTATCGTTACCATTGGCAGCGTGAAGCTGCTGCTGGAGGAGATTTATCGCACGTTCGGCCGGTGCAGCAGCGGGTTCTGAGCGGCGGTAAGCTCCTTGAGTTGCCTTTGATTGCCGGGACAGCCGAAGCGGAACAGGCCTATTTTGATGGGGTGATGGATATGCTGACACAAATGAAGCGTCAGTTGTCTCCACCGCTGCTGGGGGCGGATGTCTCAGGGCTGTCGCTCTGGCAGGCCGGTTCGCCGGGCGCCCGTTTGCGCGAGGTCGTGGATGTCTGGATCCGGCCACGCTATTTGTCGCCAGCCATGGGCCTGGCCAGGTTGCAGCGAAGCTGGCGGCACTTTGCACTCAGTGCGCAGGGAAGACAAAGCGTGTTGATGGTGGCGATGGAGGATGGGCACAGCCGTTTGCATCCGGGAGATGCTGGTGCCTGGTACCGGGATGCCGAAACCGGATTGGCGCTTTATTACCTGTTCAATCTGCCGCAGCAAACCTATTACCATAACTGGGGCCGCAGTCGCCGGTATGACAGCGCCAACACAACAATGCGGGACTGGTATCGTCCCGGCTTGCCGAAAAACTGGGTCTATCAGCCGACAGGGATGCTGAAGGTGGATCTGGGTCAGCCTGTCGCTGCACCAAAAGGATATAAAGCGGTCTGGTGGCAGGGGGAAAATGTCAGTAGCAAGAGCGGGCAGGGCACGTTCGGCAACGAGCCAGTCCTGCCCGCGCACTGGTTCTGGCTCTATCGCAGTGGCTGGTTTGGAAAAATGCCAGCAGAAGGCGTGATTGCGCGCCGTTATGAACATGGACTGGTTGTGTACCGTGCAGTGCAGCAGGCCGGAGAAAGTCGTTTTCTGGAAGCCAAACCAATCCGGATCTCATTGCCCGGCAGGTTTGAGCGGATCTTTTATGATGGCAGCGTGAGCGAGCCACTGAACTATCTGGAACTGGGAGGTTATGAAGGGGCAGTGTTGCACGACGTCAGGGAATAAAAAAGAAGGCTGGTTGTGTGGCATGAAGTCTATCAAGCGACGGCGTATTTTGGGACGGCTGGGTAACCTGCCAGATTCAGATTCACAAGAAAGAGAATCTGACAGGTTGGACGGGTGAACTGAACCTGCTTAACTGAGCAGCAGGCTGTCGTCTGCCAGTTCTTCTCCCCGGACTTTACTGAACATGTCGAGCAGGTGTTTAACGTCCATGTCGGCCCGTTCCTGACCCGCCACATCCAGCACAATATTACCCTGGTGTAGCATCACGGTACGATCCCCGTAAGCCAGTGCATCCTTCATTGAGTGCGTCACCATCATCACGGTCAGGTCAAATTCTTCAACCACCCGGTTGGTCAGCTCCAGCACGAATGCAGCCATGCGAGGATCCAGCGCCGCGGTATGCTCATCCAGCAACAGCAGTTTGCTCTCTGCCAGCGTCGCCATCACCAGGCTGACCGCCTGACGCTGCCCGCCGGACAATAAGCCGATGCTGTCGCCCAGACGATCTTCCAGGCCCAGACCCAGAATACTGATGCGTTCCTGAAACAGTTTCCGGCGCTGGGAAGACAAGGCCAGCTTCCAGGTCCGGCGGCTACCCCGTTGCATCGCCAGAGCCATGTTCTCTTCAATGGTGAGGGACGCACAGGTGCCCGCCAGCGGATCCTGAAACACACGTGCCGCATACTGGGCACGTTCATGTACAGACTTACGGGTAACGTCGACCCCGGCGATGACCACTTTGCCGTCAGACATTGGGGTTTCGCCGCTGATCGCGCCAAGTAATGTTGATTTTCCCGCACCATTGGAGCCGATGACGGTGACAAACTGGCGTTCCGGCACGGTCAGGTTGACCCCGCGCAAGGCCTGATTCTCAAGGATTGTGCCTTCATTGAAGGTAACGCGGATGTTATTCAGTTCAATCATGGTGTTCCTACCTTCTCCGTTGGCTTACGCGAGCTTCTTTGCGGTCAGGGCCTGTTTCTTTTTGCGCTGAAAATTACGTTTGAGTTTCGGCGCAATCAGGGCCAGCGCGACCAGTACCGCAGTGATCAGGTTCAGGTCAGAAGCCTGCAGACCAAACATGCCGGTGCTGAGTGCAAATGCAACCGCCAGACGGTAAAGGACAGATCCCAGGATCACCGCCACGACAGCAACCCAGATTTTCCGGCCTGGGATCAGGGTCTGACCCAGAATGACCGCAGCCAGACCCACCACAATCGTACCCACACCGGACGTGACATCGGCAAAGTTGTTGGTTTGGGCAAACAGAGCACCGGAAAAGCCAACGAAGGCGTTCGACAGCGCCAGTCCAAAATAGGTATACAACGCCGTGCTGCCACCCTGCGCGTTCACCATGCGGCTGTTGACCCCTGTGGCACGCAGGCCAAGACCAAAATCACTCGCCAGCAGACGAATTACAAACCAGCCACTGAAAATGACCAGTGCCAGCACCACGGCAAGGCGCACCAGCCCGGTATCGATACCGGTTTCAAAGGCGAAGTTTTCGAAGGGCGTCAGAATGGTGTCATCCCCCAGCAGTGCCAGGTTCGGACGGCCCATAATCCGAATGTTGATAGAGAAAGCCGCAATCATGGTCAGAATACTGGCCAGCAAATGCAGGATCCCGCACCGCACGGCCAGAAATGCAGTCACCAGACCACACAGACCCCCCGCCAGAATCGCCATCATGGTTGCAATCCATGGATTCACACCCGCAATGATGGCTGTTGCAGCCACAGCGGCCCCCATCGGGAAACTGCCGTCAACCGACAGATCAGGAAAGTCCAGCACTCGGAAAGTCAGATAAACACCCAGGGCGACCAGGCCATAAACCAGACCGATTTCCAGCGTACCGATCAAAGCAAAGAAAGACATCGACAACTCCTTATTCCTTGCCGACACCGGCTGAGCGCCGGTGTCTGAGAGAGACAGGTGGGATTATTTGGCAACCGAGGTTGCACGGCTGAGCAGATCCTGAGAGAAGGTAATCTTCAGCTTGGTTGCAGCTTTCTCATTCAGCGCCAGATCTGAGCCCATGGCCACTTTTACTGGCAGCTCAGAAACTTTCTTCCCTTTCAGCAGGGCATCGACATATTCGGCAGTCTGGACACCGACCTGATAGTAGTCGAAGCCCAGAGCAGCCAGGGCACCGCTTTCAATATAAGTGGTGGATGCGCCGATGACCGGAATCCCCGCCTGATTGCCTGCATTGACCAGTCCTTCGACTGCACTGGCAACCGTATTGTCTGTCGGGGCATAAAGCGCGTCTGATTTGCCAGCGACGATTTGTGCTGCAGACTGTACATCTGCGCTCTTCAGCGCTGTGCCTTCAACAACTTCCATGCCATTTTCTCGGGCCGACTGACGCAGCAATTCAACCAGCGCAACTGCGTTCGCTTCACCTGGGTTATAAACCACACCAATACGTTTGGCATCGGGCAGAATTTCTTTGATTAATTTGACGTGCTGACCGACCGGTGAAAGGTCAGATAATCCGGTGACATTGCGTTCAGGTTGTTCGGTGTTGCGGACCAGTTTTGCGCCAACAGGATCAGTCACAGCGGTAAAAACGACGGGAATAGAACGGGTCGCTGCGGCTAAAGCTTGTGCGGTTGGTGTGGCAATACCGACCAGAACATCGGGCTGATCACCGACAAACTGCTTGGCGATCTGAACGGCGATGGCTGGGTTCCCTTGTGCGGTCTGATAGGTAAATTCCAGATTTTTACCTTCTTCGTATCCTTTTTGTTTCAGACCATCCAATAAGCCCTGACGGGTCGCATCCAGTGCCGGGTGTTCTACGATCTGAGACACAGCAACTTTTGCCACGTCAGCAAAGGCTGGTGAAGCGCTCAGGGCCAGGGCAGCGGCGATGCAGGCCGCAGAAAGCAGTTTGGTTCCCTTCATACATACAATCCTTGTTCTGGTGATGACCGGGATGGGAGCAGGACAATGTCATTGATTACCCCCATCATTGGCATAATGTTTTAGCTCAATGAGAAAAGAAAGAACATCCAAAAATTAACAACAATGTAACAACTGTTAGGTCTATCAACCTGTGATTCATATCAATACTAGACTTTTATTTTATGAAACTGCTGTATTTATGGTTAGAAGTTAGACGATTTTCGTATGCGGCAGCGGTATGTTTTAAATTCGGATTTTTGTGACTGTCGCAATGCATGGCGGGGAAATGGCAAAAATGAACGAAGCTTTGACTGTTTTATGAGCAGTTTCAGAACGAAGGACACATCAGGGGCTGGTCTGTGCAGGCAGCCACATCAGACTGCCTGCGAGGAAGTTTTATTGAGAATCGCCGAGACACTGAAGCTGGCTGTTTCGCTGACCCATCTGGGCAAATGCCGCTTTCATATTGGCTTCCTGGACATAACGGGGCGGCAGTGGCTGGACTTCAACCTGATAATCCGGGGCACCGGCTGACAGCGGGCTGTCTTTGGTAACCGGGGTGACCATGACCACATTCAGCGCCGGATTTCGGGCCAGAATCCGGGATGCTGTGCCTAATCCTTCTGCGGTATGGAAGCGGCCGGCGACATGCAGAATCTGGTGGCCGGGATGGGTTTGAAGGTAATTGACCATGCTTTCGGCCATGGTGTCGTCCCAGCTGGTTTGGGCTGCGAATTGTCTTTCTGTTTGGGCTTCATCACCATGGTGCATTGACTGAGTGAATTTCTCTTTATATGGGTCATTTTCCAGTGTAAGTGACTGAGCCACCCATTGCCGTTCGGTTGCTGGCAGCCGGTTTAAGTAGTCCGCGCCGTAACGTCCTACACAGCGGACAATGGATTTCGGGGCATTGGCTGCGATCACATCCAGTTGATTCAGCCGGGCAAACTCCACCAGCGGGCGGTAGTCGGATTCATAGTTCGGCCAGGCATTGCCTTGTTTGATCAGCACCTGTTCACCAATGTCGCCTTGGAGATATTGATCCAATAGCGCCTGATTGTCCCGGGTGAACTGCTCCATGGATAAAGCCAGATTGGGTTGGATGGCGTAGAGTGCAGCCAGCAGCCGGGTTTGCATCAGGTGCGTCCCGGGATGGCTGTGCCATTCACCGATCAGGACAATATCCGCTTGTGACAGGGCATCAGCAAGCTGTTGTTCTGTCAGAGGATTCCCTTGCGGGGAGCGGATGCTGTAGTCATATAAGGTGGGCGGAAGTGGTTTACCGGCAGAGGGCGTCTGAGCGGCGCAACCACTCAGCAGGGCTGCCAGCAGAAAGGCGTAGCCAGTCTTCATGAATTTTTCCTTATCGCCGAAGCTTCAGTGCTGTAAGTCCCTGAGAAATAACATTGGGCATCAACTGCCATCCAAGATTTCAGTATGGCTTTGTGAGAAGGGATCGGACAATGTTATCGCGTCAGTTTCTGATTTGTCGGCGATATGATAGTGAAGACTGGTAAAAGACTCAATAGTAATGAGAATTAATTTCAATTACATTGATCGGCGAGATTAGGCCGACGGCACCCGGTACACCCGCAGGGTAAAATCAGCCTCGCAGTGAAAATCCTGTTGCTGTTTCAGATGTGTCCAGACCGACTCCGGGGTTTTCCAGGCAAACGGCGTCATTTGCATCAGGGCTGTGGCTTCATCCCCATTGAGGGCCATTTCATAATGCAGCTGAGTTTCGTGCGCCAGTGTCAGCCCCGGTAACGCTTCCGGCTGAATATCATGCAAGCGGACGTCCTGATAAATCAAAGCCTTCAACTGATACAGATGACGGGCTGCTGGTGTGACGGTCAGTAAAATTGCGCCGGGCTTCAGGGTGCGGGCAATCTCTTCCGCCTTACAGGGCGCATAAATTCGAACCATGGCATCCAGGCTGTGATCGGCAAATGGCAGCCGGTGGCTGGATGCGACACAGAAACGGCAGTCTTGATAGCGCTTGGCTGCATACTTCACGGCGATTTTGGAGATATCCAATCCGTGAATGACCAGCGCTGGCTGGGCTTCCTTTAATTCGGTGAAGGCGGAAGTGTAATAGCCTTCGCCGCACCCAATATCCAGTAGTTGCTGGCTGTCCGGTGCCATGAACTGCCGGAGTAGCTTCAGGACATTTTCCCGCATGGGAGCATAATGACCGCCTTCGAGAAATTGCCTTCTGGCTTGCATCATCTCTTTGTTATCACCGGGGTTCTTCGAGCTTTTATGGTGTGCAGGCATCAGATTGACGTAGCCCTCTTTAGCCTGATCAAACTGATGATTTGCGTCACAACGCCAGTGATTGCCTGCCTGATGCAGAGGATGATGACATAGCGGACATTGGTAGGACATAGAAAGCACCGAATCTTAAAACAGCGCATTGTAACGTGTTTAGGGTCAACAGAGAACATGCAGCCTGTTCGACATCAGGATGATCATTGAATGACAGTGAAAGCTGAAAAGGGTGATCATTTTCACAAATAAATATCCTTCTTTTTCAATGACCCATAGACGTATTTTGATTAAGGATATATTCAGGCAAGGCAGTTACTCTGGTTGCGCATGAAGTGACTCTCTCCTCCATGCCTTTTTTGGTGATGAAATCATGAAGAATCTGGCATATCAGGATTTGGCTGCCTTTCTCCCTGTCGCCCGGTTCATTGTTGTTCATCCCGATTTTTGCGTGATTGTCCGCTCCGGATTCAGAGCGGTGATTGACCACACTCAAGGAAACAAAAAATGAAAAAAACACTAGCAGCGGCAATGATCTCCAGTATTTTTGCAAGTGGTGCGAGCTACGCAGCGAACATTTATCAGGGTGAAGACGGTAGTGAAGTCAATGTTTATGGCCGTCTGGGCTATAACATTACCGATAAAGCGACAAACAATGGCGATACCGAAGGCCAGTTCGATGCACGAATTGGTTTGGGCGGCTCTCAGCGTGTGAATGATCAGGTGTCTGTCATTGGTTGGGCTGAGTATCAGGTTGGGGCTGCTGAGGCCGAAAATGGTTTTGTAAACGGTGGTGAAGAACTGACTGCACGTTATGTCTGGGCAGGGATTGACGCCGGTGATGTCGGTAAGATCACCGGTGGCCGTGTCGCCTCCGGTATTATCTGGCTGTCTGACATTGTCGATGTGTTCCATGCATCTGATGTTGCACTGGGTCGCCAGATTGTCGAAATCGATAATTCTGCCGTACAGACATTCCGTCAGGATGGTACGCTCCAGTATCAAAATAATTTCGGTGGTCTGGACGTCTCTGTCGCTTATATCTTTGGTGATGGCAGCTCTGAAGATGGTTCAGCAAATGCTGTGCTGGATTATGGTTACAATACAGCACTCCGCTATGGCATCGAGTTGGGCAATGGGATGACGCTGACACCCGTTGTGGCTTATCAATACAATGAAAACAAAGGTGGTGATGAGTCCACTTTCTGGGGTGCTGGTGCAAACTTTGTCGCTGGTAATCTGACTGTCGGTATGGAATATTCTGAGAACGAACTGGATTTCTCAGGTGCGGCAAGCAATAGTAAAGATGAAGTGTTCGAAGCCATTGTTGCTTATAATATCAATGACTTTGTGACAGTTCGCGGTGGTTACCGTAATCTGGATAACACAGGTGGTGATGAGCTGGAGCTGGACGAGTACACTTTGGAAGGCCAATATCGCCTGACCAGTCAGTCATCTATCTATGCAGATTATGTGATGCGTGATGGTAACAATGGTTTCAGTAATGGTTTCGCGGGCGATGCGGATGAAGACTTCTATAACGTAGGTTTACGTTACGAATTCTAAACAGAAAACACCGAACAATCGATTCGAACAGGCCGGCGCATCAGCGCCGGCTTTTTTCTGATCTCTGCCTGTTATTGTCTGGCTTTGTAATCCGCTTTGTCGAGATTGTGTTTTTTCATTCTCAGGTACAGCTTCTTGCGGGGAATTTGCAGATAGCCGGAAACCTCGTTGATGCGGCCACTGAACAGGTAGAGCGCATCTTCAATCACTTGTTTTTCGTAGCTGTCGATCAGGTCATCCAGCGGGCTACTCATCTGCTCCAGCGGCTGTGTTCGTTCCTGACCGGCCAGTTTCACGATACCGATGGCGTACAGTTCTGCGACATTGCGGAGCTCCAGAACATTGCCGCGCCAGTGATGGCGGTTCAGTGTATTGATATAGGCTTTATCAATCACAGGAACGCTTTTATTCAGCTTCTGGCAACTGGCTTTCAGGAAATGTTTGAATAAGGGCGTAATATCGGTTGCGCGCTGGCGGAGGGGGGGGCAAGAAACCGCACCTGGCTGAGGAAATAGAACAGCTCCGGAACCAGAGACTCTTTTTCGACAGCTGCTTCGGCGGTGCCTTCCAGAATCGCCAGCACACGAACTTCGCGTTTTCCCAACCGCTCTTGTTCGAGCAGGAAGCGGCACAGCCAGCGCTGTGTGTCTGCGGGCATGGCAGGCAGGTTATTGATACAAATACTGCCGCTGCGTGCATTGATCATGGCGCGCTGTAAATCCGGTGTGCGTTCGACTTTCGTGCCACACAGCTTAATCAGCGGTCCATTGGCCAGGTGACTGTTGCTGTGAAGCAGCCGGGCAATGGTATGACGACCGGTACCGCATTCCCCTTCAATCAGGACATCTTTGTTGTTGTTGGCAGTCTGGCTGATCTGTTCCCGGAGTTTGACCATCAGCGGACTGTCACCCAGCAGCTCATAGCTGGTGGTCTGCTGCAACCTTTTCCGGTGGGCAATCAGTTGTTTACGTTTTGGCAGATGTTTTTCAAGCAGGGTGATCAGTGCTGCAGGTTGCAACGGCTTTTGCAGGAAATCGACCGCACCGCTTTTGAGTGCGTCAACCGCCATCGGAATGTCTCCGTGGCCCGTGATCATGATGACCGGCAAGCTGTTGTCCAGCGATTTGACTTGCTGTAAAACTTCTTTACCGCTGGTTACGGGCATATACATGTCGGTAATGACTACCCCCGGCCAATCCTTGTGTAACTGTGCCAGTGCCTGCGCCGGATTCGTGGCAGTTCTCGCCCGGTATCCGGCGACTTCAAGCAGATGCTGATACGCATCAACAACATCCTGATCGTCATCAATGATCAGCACTTCAATGTTATCGGAAATCGTCATACTTCTCTAACTCCAAAACAACCATAGCGCCTCCTTGCAATGTCGAAGCAAGGTAAATATTGCCGCCCAGCCTGTTCATAATCGAACGGCAAATGTTGAGCCCTAATCCCAGTCCGACATCTTTTGTGGTGGTAAAAGGGGTGAATAATTTTTCGATGATGTCCGGTGCAAATCCACAGCCTGTATCACTGACTGCAATGTGCAGCATGTCGTTGTCCGCCGCTGATGTCAGTAAGGCCACCTCGATGTCACGGCGTTCATGACCCGCAACCGCATCGCAGCTGTTTATGAACAGGTTGACCAGCACCTGTTCAAACTGGACGGGATCTGCGGTCACCAGATACGGGCTGTTGATTTGGCAGATTAAGTGCGTTTGCTGAACTTTTAATCGGCTTTCAATGAGTTGCCGTGCCTGATTGATTGATTGCTGGACATTGATTCCCTGCAAGGGACGGTTGGCCGACTGCTTTTTGGCGAAATTCCGCAGGCTGGAGATAATTCTCCCCATACGCTCGGTCAGGCTTTCCATCTTGTCCAGGCTGGCGGGTAACTGTGAATAATTGTTCTTGCCAACGGCCATCTTTGTGGCGAATAAGTGAGTCGACATGGCGGAAAGCGGCTGATTCAGTTCATGGGCCAGTGAGGTCATAGTCTGGCCGACAACCGCCATCTTGGCGGCCTGAATCAATTCGTCCTGCGTTGCGCGCAGATCGGATTCAATCCGTTTTCGGTCTTCAACTTCTGCTTTCAGCTGGAGGTTGCGCTTGGTGAGCGATTCTGTTTTTTCATGGACCATACTTTCGAGCCAGCGAGCCGCATTTTCCTGCTCCGTAATATCGGTCATGGTGATAATGACCTTGGCTTCCCGGCCTTGGTTAAACTGACGGAAATCCAGTCGCAGATAGCCCTGTTCCTGATGGCTGGTATGCCGGATGGTCAGGCTGCACGCGCCATTGTTCTGTAGTGGACTCTCAGGCAGAAACAGGCTCTTCAGCCGGCTTTCCATGGCCGCTGGAAAAAGTGCCCAGAGTGTATGATCGGTCGGAATGGTGTCGGTGTGGAACAGGGCGAGGGCACTGGGATTGACCGATTCAATCACACCGGACAAATTACAGGTAATAATGCTGGCCTGTGTGTTATTGATCAGATTCAGCGCATTGGTTTGCTGCATTTCCAGCATTTGCTGACGGAAGTGACGCAGACTGTCTCCCAGCAGGCCGATTTCGTCATCGCCGTCGACCTGAATGGTGGCATTGAGATCGCCTTGAGCCACGGCATACAAGTCATGACTCAGTTGGTTCAGCCGCGTCACGATCCCCCGGCTGACCAGATACACGGATATCAGGACGGACAACGTAATCGCCAGCAAAACCACCCCCAGCAAGAGATAGCTGCTGATGATCACCGATTGGCGGGTATGGTCGTTTAAAGTCAGCAGCGAGCTGTCTGCCTGTTCAACCATGGCCTGAATGAGTTCTTCCTGATAGTGCAGACGATTTCTGATGCGTTTGTCAAAATTCTGGATGAGCAGCTCTAACTGAGCCAGCTCCTGAAGCTGGAGTTCCAGCGGCCCGCTTGGCTGAACCAGTGTGATAATCTCGTCAAGATGCTGTCGGAATGCGAAAGTCGATGGATAATGGCTGAGAAGATCGCTCAGCGATTTTAACTGTTTGGTTTTATGGCCGATAAAATGGAACGCATTGACGATATCCCGACTCTGATGCTGCAGAAAGATATCTTTGACCAGCTGATTTAATTCGTTTTCTTTCACCGTGATGGATTGCAGCAGCGCAAATTCGTTGATGGTTTCCCGGATGCGCTCGCCGTCCAGTTGCTGCGGGTCGAGCCGGGTCAATTGCCATTCCAGTTCATGCCGGATCGGAGCCAGATCTTCCACGATATTTTGATGTAACCAGTTCAGGCGCGTTTCTGACTGGGCCAGCGCGAGTATTGCGTTGGCTCGCCGATTCAGCAGGACGGCGTAGGTCTGAATTTCACTGAGTAGAGTTTCGTGCTCGATTTTGAGCGCAGGATAAGACGACAGGCTGGCCGTATTCGAGATGGCCTGAGAGATCTGTTCTGCCTGTAATGTAATGGCCTGATTCAGCTCTGCATGTAGGACCGGATCTTCGTTGGCACTGATTTGATGCAGGGTATCTTTCAGTGCGGTGGTGTGGCGTTCCAGATGATAGCTGGCCCTCAGGGTCGGCAGGTTCTTACTGACGATGGCGTCAATCTGGTCATCCAGACTTTCCCAGGTGATCAGGGCAATCAGACTGACACCGATACTCAGAAAGGCCATCAGGCTGATGGCACTGATCAGTCGGTTGCCGATGGTTTTTCGTTTCAGCATTAGGGCGTCTGCCTTTGAGCCATGAGAATTTCCCGAGATAAGCGAATCGATTTCTGGAGTTGCTGGCTCATAGTTTGTTGCAATTGTTCGAAGATCTGCGCCGCGGCTGCATCGTGGATCGGGTCATTCAAAGCTGTAAACCGTGGGGAGCCTGCCTGTTCTGCATTAATCACCGGCGTGGAAGCCAGTGCGACCGCGAGTGCGAGTTGCGTTTGCTGGGGGCAGATAAATCGCCGGACTGCCGGATTTCATGAATCAGTCGCCAGGCCTGACTCAGTAAGGGCAGCTGTTTACTGATACTCAGATCGAAGAGCTGCTGAACCAGCATGGCCCGCTGTTGCAACAAGGTATGATCTAACGGAAACGGGGAAACGCCGAAATCGGGCTGCTGATTGCGGCTCAGCTTATAAAGAGGCGCTTCATGGATACGGGTCTGAATATCTTCAGAAAGCATGAATCGAACGAAGATCTGGCCTGCCGGATCGTCGGCACCGCGATCCAGCGCAGCGATATAACCGGGCAGGATCAAACTTTTCGGCTGATAGCGGAATTCAACAAAAGGAAACAGCGCTTGCTGGGCTTTGGCATAGCTGTCGATCACCAGACCAATCCCGGCCTGACCACTGGCAATGATGTTGCTGACTCTTTCGCTGTTGGCGGTTACAGCATTGAGGTTGCCACCGACCTGAAGCAGGATTTGCCAGCCCTGATCCCAACCATGGCGTTGTAACAGATTTTCAACCATTTGGTGGGTTGTGGTGGAGCGGAACGGGCTGCTCATGACGAGATGATCGTGATACAGCGCGTTTGACAGCATCTCCCATTGCTCTGGTGGGGGAGCTGATGACGGTCCAGGTAGCGTTGATTCCAGATCATGCCGCAGCCTGAATACCCTAACACCGCAACCTGCTCTGTATCATGGATTCCGCGTTCAGCAATCATGTGGCTGACCGGAACCAGTGCGTTTTGCTCGGCCAGGGGCTGAAACAGCCGGGTCGAAGAAGAAAATACGACATCAATGCCATGGTCCGGCGAGGACAGTAAAGCCAGCCCGTCTGATTCCCGGCGTTGCAATACCTGAACATCTAATTGCGGGTGTTGCTGTCTGAAACTGTCGATACTGGGAGAGAGATGCGCCGGATTATAGGTGGTCAGAATCACGAGCTGATTCTTTTCTGCGGCACCAGCAAGGCCAGAGAAAAGAAACAGTGTTGAGAGAAGCCACTTGAACATGTCGTCGTATCCTTTCCAACGTCACAAGATAGATCATGCTGCCTGTTCCGAGATAGGTTGTTTCAGGCATAAGCTGTATCGTGTTTATGCGTTTATATACAAGTTATCGAAACCGGGAGACAGTTCTTTCCGTGAGCTGTTAACTGATTTATTAATAAGCTACCGCTTTTCTCGGTGATCCGAGAAGCTTTGGGGTAAAACTGACCCAGTTTTCCATGAATATTGCTTTGGATCACATCAATCTAACAGAGTCCCGGATATCACCAAGGGGAAAAGTGAAAAGATGTGTGTCAATAATATGACGATGGGCTGCCAAAAAGAACCATTCCGGCTTCAGACAGTCTCTCTGGCTGGCAGATGGCAGTCTGAACTGCCATCTGATTCTTGCGGGAGTTGCTCGATGGTGCAGGTGCTATGCGTTGAGAATCTGCTGAATTTCTGTGGCAGATAAGTGATATTGTCTCGGGCATTTCTGCCATACCGTCAGCATCCGGCGGTATTTGCTTTGCATCGGGACATGACTGTTGAACTGGTGCTCGGATGGCAGGAAGCTTGGGTACAGATGTTCAACCTGAGTCAGAAAACGAACATAATGCATTTGCTGAGGTTCGCTTTGGGCATCAAAGCCGAGAAATAACAGGCGTCGGCTGTCAATCTCATGATTGTTCAGCTGTTTCTGTGATTCCTGCATCGCATGATGCATTTCCATCACATTGATGATTTCTTTACACTCTGCTTCAGAAAGTGCGCCAAAGTCTTTGTCGAGTTCCCGTAACTGTAAACCGTAGCCACGCTCGACAATGGTTTGCAGCCGTTGATATTTGGCCGCGTGATTCGGCTCTAACTGAGCCATTAAGCGGTATTGGTTAGACAGAATGAGACGTTGTGCGTTTGTCATTTCCATAGCGGTGTCCTGCAATGTTTTTACTGGCGTATCCGGTGACTCGGAAGCTGCCCGGATATTCAGCATAGCAGGATGACAACGGCAACTATTGATCTGACCGGGTATTCTTATTCAGTTTTTTATCAGATTGTCTTGGCGGCATCTCTGCCCGGTAAATCGCGAAACGATGCCGCACTCGATTTCAATAAAGGAAGCAGCATGACAGGTCTCCACTGGGGCGGGTGGGCCGTTTGGCTCATCATCCTTCTCCTTACTTATCCAAAAGAGTTTTACCCGAAGTTCAGGCAGGAAAGAGATTATCAGCATCTGGTTCTGGGATCGGCCGTGGCACTGTTTGTCCTCTGGAGCCTGAGGGCCGGGTTGGTGGATGGATTACAGGTTCATTTTCTGGCGTTAACGGTGCTGGCCTTGTCCCATGGCTGGCGTATTGCCATTTGGATCAGTGTGATCCCAAGTCTGTTGCTGGCTGCTTTTGGTCTGGTGGACTGGCAGGATCTGGGCATGATGAACCTGACGGGGGTCATTGCGCCCGCGATGATCAGTTACGGTATTTTCCTGCTGAGTTATCGGTTTCTGAACCGACATTTGTTTGTTTACATCTTTGTCGCAGCCTTCTTCAACGGCGCGTTTTCGCAGGTGGTCTATATGCTGCTGACCGGGGGATGGGTGTGGCTGGAAGGGGAGTTCAGCGGTCAGTATATCGTGGATAATTTTCTGATTCTGATCCCGTTGCTGCTCTTCCCGGAGGGGTTACTCAATGGCATGGCAACGACTCTCTTGGTCGTCTACAAACCCGAGTGGGTCCGGACATTCTACGAGCGGGATTATATTTACAAAAGAGATCAGTAACAGCTGGCGGGCAGGCGGGCATTTCAGAAGCATTGCACTCCCGCCTGCATCGTTGCAATGATAGTCAGGGCCTTCCCTTATCTCTGCACCGACTTCAGTACATCACATTGGGGTGATATTCCGATAAGATCGCTTTCACCTTTTCCATCACTTCTTTGGACGGCGGCTTCACGCCTTCCAGCGGATAGTCGTAGCCCATGGCTTCCCATTTATGGGCACCGAGCTGGTGGTAAGGCAGCAACTCAATTTTTTCGATGTTATCCATGTCTTTGATGAATTCGCCCAGCAAGCGGACTGAGGTTTCATTGTCGGTAAAACCGGGAACAATGACATGACGAATCCAGGTTTTCTGTCCGATTTTATGCAGGTAATGCGCAAAATCGAGAATGCGTTTATTCGGGACTCCCACCAAATCGTGGTGAATGTCGTCGTCGATTTGTTTGAGATCGAGTAAGACGAGGTCGGTTACTTCCAGTAATTCATCAATCACTTCGGTGTGTTTACGCACATAGCCGTTGGTATCCAGACAGGTGTGGATGTTCTCGGCTTTGGCGGCGCGGAAGAAATCGCGAATGAATTCAGGTTGCAGGACGGCCTCACCGCCGGATGCGGTTACCCCGCCGCCGGAAGCGTTCATGAAATGCCGGTAAGAAAGTGCCTCTTTCATCAGTGCCTCGACCGTGATTTCCTGTCCGCCTTCCAGATCCCAGGTATCCCGGTTATGACAATACTGGCAGCGCAGCAGGCAGCCTTGCATAAAGACAATGAACCGGATTCCCGGGCCATCAACGGTGCCACAGGACTCGAATGAATGAATGCGGCCTTTTACGGACATATGCGCGCTCCAGAACAAGAATGACGAAGGGGCTTTTTGATGATAATCCCCGCGGCTCAGGAAGTCGCGGGGATTTTGTATGGCCGGACAACAGACTGCCCGGCATGGGTGTTACAGCGAGTCAGTGAAGGTTCGTGCAATGACGTCCTGTTGCTGTTCCGTGGTCAGTGAGTTGAAGCGGACCGCATAACCAGACACGCGAATGGTCAGTTGCGGATATTTTTCCGGGTGCTTCACGGCATCTTCCAGTGTGTCTCGGTTGAGCACATTCACGTTGAGATGCTGTCCCCTTCAATGCCACGCTCGTGATGGAAGTAACCATCCATCAGACCTGCCAGATTCGCCCGGCGGGCATCATCCGATTTACCCAGTGCGTTCGGCACAATCGAGAAGGTATAAGAAATACCATCTTTAGCGTGTGCAAACGGCAGTTTACCGACGGAAGTGAGCGAGGCGACGGCCCCTTTCTCATCCCGGCCATGCATTGGGTTCGCCCCCGGTGCAAATGGCTGGCCTGCTCGGCGACCGTCCGGCGTGTTCCCGGTTTTCTTCCCGTACACCACGTTGGAGGTAATGGTCAGAATTGATTGGGTTGGTACTGCATTCCGGTACGTTTTCAGCTGGCGGATCTTGTTCATGAAACGCTCAACCAGGTCGCAGGCAATGTCATCGACACGGGCATCGTTGTTGCCGAACTTCGGATAATCCCCCTCGATCTCGAAGTCGGTGGCAATGCCGTTTTCGTCACGTACTGGCTTCACTTTGGCATATTTGATGGCCGACAGGGAATCTGCTGCAACAGACAAACCGGCAATCCCGCATGCCATGGTCCGGCGCACATCTCTGTCATGCAGGGCCATCAGTGCAGCTTCATAGCTGTACCTGTCGTGCATGTAGTGGATGGAGTTCAGAGCGGTGACGTATTGCTTCGCCAGCCAGTCCATGAATGAATCCAGGCTGGTCATCACTTTGTCGTAATCCAGCACGTCCTCTGTCATTGGCGCAGAAGCCGGACCCACCTGAATTTTCAGCTTCTCGTCGACACCACCATTGATTGCGTACAGCAGTGTTTTCGCCAGGTTGGCGCGGGCTCCGAAGAATTGCATGTGTTTCCCCACCACCATGGGCGAGACACAGCAGGCGATGGCGTAGTCATCCGACTCGAAATCCGGACGCATCAGATCGTCGTTTTCATACTGAATCGATGAGGTGTCGATCGACACTTTCGCGCAGTATTTCTTAAAGCCTACCGGCAATTGCTCAGACCAGAGAACCGTAATGTTCGGCTCTGGGCTCGGGCCCATGGTATAGAGGGTGTTCAGGAAGCGGAAGCTGGTTTTCGATACCAGTGTCCGGCCATCCGCGCCCATGCCGCCAATGGATTCCGTGGCCCAGATGGGGTCGCCAGAGAACAGCTCATCATATTCCGGAGTCCGCAGGAAGCGAACCATACGCAGTTTCATGACGAAATGGTCAATCATTTCCTGCGCCTGTTCTTCGGTGATGATTCCGGCTTTCAGATCCCGCTCGATGTAAATATCAAGGAAGGTTGATGTCCGGCCCAGCGACATCGCGGCACCGTTTTGTGATTTCACTGCGGCCAGATAACCGAAGTAAGTCCACTGAATCGCTTCCTGTGCGTTTTCTGCCGGACGGGAAATGTCGAAGCCGTATTTGGCTGCCATTTCTTTCATTTGTGCCAGTGCGCGGTGCTGCTCAGCGATTTCTTCACGGAGCTGCATCGTCATGTGCAGATCCTCGCCGTTTTCAAATTGCGCCTGCAGCGATGTGAATTGCGCCAGTTTGTCTGCCATCAGGCGGTCAATGCCGTACAGGGCCACGCGGCGGTAATCCCCGATGATACGGCCACGGCCATAGGCATCCGGCAGACCGGTCAGCACACCAGATTTCCGGCACTTCATGATGTCCGGGGTATAGATATCAAACACACCCTGATTATGCGTTTTGCGGTATTCGGTGAAGATTTTCTTCACTTGTGGGTCCAGCTCGCGGTCATAGGCTTTGCAGGAGCTTTCCACCATTCGGATCCCGCCGTTCGGGATGATGGCACGTTTCAGCGGCGCTTCAGTCTGCAAACCGACAATGGTTTCCAGCGCCTGATCGATATAGCCGGCATCATGGGCAGTGATGGTTGAGATCACTGAGGTATCGAAATCAACAGGGGCATGGGTTGCGTTCTCCTGTTTGATGCCTTCCATGACCTTGTCCCACAACTGTTGGGTTGCAGCCGTTCCTTCACTCACCAGAAAAGCTTCATCGCCTTCATAAGGGGTGTAGTTGTTCTGAATGAAATCACGAACGTTGACTGCGCTTTGCCATTCACCACCGGTGAAGCTTTCCCAAGCTTTTGCAAATTGCTCTGCCATATTATACCTACCTGTTATGCGTCAGTAGAAAGTGTTCCAGGTGCTGCCCCGCAGAGCAGCGTCTGTCTATGTAACCTTTTTCATCATTGGGTGCTTTGATGTGCCGCATCCAATGGTTTGAATCTGAATGCCTTATTGCTTATCCCAGTAAGGCCGGAATGCCGGGAATCATGCCAACAGCCAGCATGGCACCCAGACACACCAGTAAGGTCAGGCCGGGAATGATCAGCCGGTCGGCCAGGGTCAGGTGATTCGGACGGTCTTTGTCCCCAATCAGGCCGTTGTTATCCAGCAGCATGGTTACAGCCCAGCCAAAGACCGGATTCACGGCCATGGAGGCAAAGATACAGATCCCCGCCGACTGGCTGGATTTAGAATCTTTCACCATCTGCATACCGGCTTCGAGCAGGGGCAGGAAAACACCGGCCAGCAGCGCGATAGTCATCACCGGCGGCCAGATCGCGATATCCATCGGGTATCCGATAATCGCCACCACAATACAGATGCTGCCCAGTAAAATCGCACCAGCCGGAATCGGGCGTTTGGCAATTGCGGCCGGGATCATATAGGTGCCCCAGGACGAGGTGACATTACCGCCGCCAAATGCAGCGCCGACAATCTGGCGAACAGAACAGCCGGTCATGGTGTCGTCGACATCCATCAGGACCTTGTCGGTTTTCTCAGGGTAGTTCATTTCCTGAAAAATGCGGTGACCCAGAAAATCCGGTGACCACATCGCGACGGCGAGCAGTGCGAAGGGCAAAGACGCAATGAAGTGTTCAACGGTTGGCAGGCCCAGCTTCCAGCCAGTTTCAGTGGATCCCCACCAGTACGCCGGGTTCAGATTGGGCAGTCCGGGTGTGGTGTGGAACTCAAACGGCGCACCCAAGAGCGCAGCAATGATACCGCCAGTGACCGCACAGACCGGAATTGCCAGCCAGCGTTTACCAATCCGGGCAAGAAAAGCATAGAGCACAATGCTGACAAAGAGGATCAGCGCTGCGATATAACCCATGTTGATGTCGCTGCCCCAGCTCAGCAGGCTTTTGATTTGTCCGGTTGAACCCACAAATCCCAAGAAGATCAGGAGCCCCCCGGCCACCCCGTCGCTGGTCAGTTTCACCAGACGGGAGCCACCTTTACAGAGACTGAGAGCCAGTCCGAATCCACCAAGCAGGATGGCCAGTGCCAGCGGGTGACCCCGGCGGCGGCAATCATCCCGATCATCGGAATCATCGGGCCGTGATTCCCGGCCAGATTGGCTCGCGGATTGAGAAACCCCGAGACCAGAATGCAAAACAGCGAAGCGGAAACCAGCATCTCCACCCGCACGTTTTCCACCACGAATTCAGGGCCGAGACCGAAGGCTTCGGCATAGGCAGACATCACGGCGGAATACATGGCGATAATGCCGATCGTCCCGGCAACGGCGGGCACCAGATCTTCCCATTCGAACCGGAAATCACGGCCGGGCAGATTCAGTCCCCAACGGCGGGGTTTCATGATCTGCAGCTCATGATCCAGATAACGGCTGCGGTTCGGGAAAGCACTGGCAGGTTTGTGGTGGGCCGAATAGCTATCGGTTTCCACTTCGGTATGGACGTCACCGTATTGAATGTTTGATGACATAAGGGCCTCGTTCTACAAGTCAGGAATTCTTTCAACTGCACCTTTCATCGGGCCTGAATCCGGTGCAGATGCTGTTGGAGCATCGAATAATGATTATGGGGTTAGTTTACGCGTGCGCTGTGTGGGCAAAATTGATCCTGATCATCAGCTTTCCCGAAATGAAGGAAAACTACATCAACAGCACGTATATCAGAGACGAAAAATGGGTTTTTTAGAATTTACTGTAATTAAATTACGAAATTTTCTGGGGAGAGAGAGTTAAGGTCACTCATCAGAAGGCGTGAAAATGTTTCCAATCGGAGTCAGCCCAAGTCTCGGGCCTGATTTCTGCAAGCGTCGTCAAGTTATCGCGAATTTTCTTTACCCTGCTGGTTTACATGAACAGTTAGAGAATCTGCATGTTTTTCCATTTTAACCGGACCGGAATCATGCCGTGGGCAACTGTGGCGGCGAATTTTTGCAACGGCCTGCTTACGACAGGAAATGGTGAATCTCCGCTATTCTGCCGCTCGCTGAATTTCAAGGTTCCCGATGGTGACTCCCTGTCCCGCATTCATTTATCGGTTCAGCACGGGCATGTCAGGCCTTTGCATTGAGTAAAAGTGTGATTTCATCGTATGAAACCGGTTTTTTATTTGTTTTGTATGCGTTTTTATTGCGTCTACGAAATAATCGTTTGTCGCGATTTAATGATTAAATATGCGATTTTTTCATCTTATAATGCTAAAATTCGAAAGTTAACAAAATGTTGTCATTGTGGGTTTGTGGTGATACCGTCGACAAAGGGCTGGGAAAACAGACTATCTCACTGCAAAGACAGAGTGAAAGCCGGAAATCGCAGAATAGCGACTAACTTGCTGATAAAAAGATAGTGTTGAGTCGTGTTGGGCTTCAGGCCAAACCGGGTCGTCAGCTTCCAGAGATTGTTCAACGCATTTCGGATGTTGGTATCATGTGAACGATGCTGATGACGGGGGTTCTGTCGTCGTGCATAACCGTTCGCGAGGGCAGTATTCAATACATTCAGCCAGTTTTGCATGGTTTGACGCATGGCAAAACTGGATTTGACAAAGCAACAGGAGACAAAGCGCATGACAGATGCAGTAGCGCTTGAAGTAAAGGAATTACATAAATCTTTTGGCCAGAACGAAGTGCTGAAAGGGATCTCACTGACGGCGCACCGTGGGGATGTCATCTCCATTATTGGATCTTCCGGTTCAGGTAAAAGTACATTTCTTCGCTGTATCAACCTGTTGGAAACGCCAACCCAGGGAGAAATCTGGGTGAATGGTGAACTCATTAAAATGAAAAATAATCGCCGGGGTGAGTTTTTACCGGTTGATGAACGTCAGGTACAGCGGATTCGCTCCCGGCTGGCGATGGTCTTTCAGGGCTTTAACCTGTGGTCGCACATGACTGTGCTGGGCAATGTGATTGAAGCGCCAGTTCACGTTTTGGGGGTTCCCAAAGCAGAAGCGATTGAAAAAGCAGAAGTATTACTGAAGAAAGTCGGTCTGTATGAAAGACGTCATTATTATCCGGGCCATTTGTCTGGTGGTCAGCAGCAGCGTGCTGCCATTGCCCGTGCATTGGCGGTGGATCCGGAAGTGATGCTGTTTGATGAGCCCACTTCTGCACTGGATCCGGAACTGGTTGGGGAAGTGCTTGGCGTCATGCAGGATTTGGCGCAGGAAGGCCGGACCATGCTGGTGGTGACACACGAAATGGCGTTTGCCCGGGATGTGTCCAATCAGGTGATGTTTTTGCATCAGGGGCTGGTGGAAGAGCAGGGTGAACCGTCTAAATTGTTCCAAAACCCGGATTCAGAAAGATTAAAGCAATTTATTTCTTCGATTTACTAAACTTAGGCTTGAGTTTTTTCTCTGGCCCAACAATGAACGACGTTGCCCATACAACAACTTCGGTTCACGTATAAAGATTTGTATCGTGAATTGCAAATACAACAGGAGTAAGACAATGAAAAAATGGATTTTGGCCGCCGCAGTCGTTTCCGCTCTGGGTGCCACTTCGGTGCAGGCAAAAGAGTGGAAAGAGATTCGCTTTGGCATTGAAGGCGCCTATCCTCCATTCAGCTGGACTGAGCCGAGTGGTGAGCTGAAAGGTTTTGACGTCGATATGGCAAATGCTTTGTGTGAAGAGCTGCAGGCGAAATGTAAGATCGTGTCCCAGGACTGGGATGGCATTATTCCGTCGCTGCTGGCACGTAAGTACGATGCCATCATTGCTGCAATGTCAATTACAGACGAGCGGAAGAAGAAAGTCGACTTTACCGGCAAGTATGCTCTGATTCCAAACAAATATGTGGCCAAAAAAGGCACCGAAATTGATTTCAGCAGAGAAGGCCTGAAAGGTGTGAAGATTGGTGTGCAGCGTGCAACCACGCATGATAAATACCTGACAGATAACTATGGCGATGCGGTTGAAATCGTGCGTTATGGTTCTTTCGATGATGCTTATCTGGATCTGAAAGCAGGGCGTATTGCTGCCGTTCTGGGTGATGCTTCTGCGCTGGAAGAAGGGTTGCTGAACAAAGATGGCGGTGATGGCTATGAGTTCATTGGTCCTTCGCTGACGGATCCGAAATGGTTCGGCGAAGGTTTCGGCATCGCAACCCGGAAGCAAGATAAAGACCTGACTGAGAAGCTGGATAAAGCCATTCTGTCGCTGCGTGACAAAGGCGTTTATAAGCAAATTCAGGATAAATACTTCACTTACGACGTATACGGTGAGTAAGTTCTGAACTTTACCGAGACAACGTCCGTCTCCCGGTAAAGCGATGGACCATTCAGAGTGCCGGCCGCTCCGGCACTCTTCAGCCATCGCAACTCTTTGCAGTTTAAAGGAGTGACCCCTTGCTGGATTTAAAAGGATATGAATGGTCGCTGGTGGAAGGCGCATGGGTAACCTTACAGGTTGCGCTGTTGTCTTTAATACTGGCGATGGTGCTGGGCATGTTAGGTGCGCTGGCAAAACTGTCCCGATATCGTGTTGCCAGACTGACGGCGACCACCTATACCACGGTGATCCGCGGCATTCCGGATCTCGTGCTCATGATGCTGATCTTCTTTGGTGGCCAGGTGCTGCTGAACAACAGTCTGTATGGCGTCAATGAGTGGCTGAACAATTACTTCTCCGCGTCCGACCCCAATCATGAATGGACGGCTTACCTGCCGGATTATATTGAAGTCAGTCCCTTCATCGCAGGTATTCTGACCATTGGATTCATCTTCGGTGCCTATATGGCCGAAACCTTCCGTGGCGCGATCATGGCGGTGGACAAAGGTGAACTGGAAGCGGCGAAAGCCTATGGCATGAGCAGCGCGATGTCTTTCCGTCGTGTGTTGCTGCCGCAAATGATTCGTCATGCCTTGCCCGGCTTCGGGAATAACTGGCTGGTTCTGCTGAAGACCACGGCACTGGTTTCTATCATCGGTCTGGATGATATGGTGCGCAAAGGTTCACTGGCAGCAGGCACCACTCAGATGCCCTTTACCTTCTATATGGCAATTGCCGTGCTGTTTTTGGTGTTTACCTCGCTTTCTACTTCAGTGCTGAAGTGGGCAGAGCGTCGGTTCAGTATCCATACGAGGTAAGACATGGATTTTAGTATTCTGACGGAAAGCTGGCAGCTGTATCTGCAAGGGTTTTACACCACGCTTTGGATGGTGTCTCTGGCACTGGTGATTGGCCTGGTTGTTGCCATCCCGATGGGCGTTGCACGGAACAGCAAGAATCCGGCGATTTATGGTCCGGCCTGGGCTTACATTTATTTTTTCCGGGGAACCCCGCTGCTGGTTCAGCTGTATCTGATTTATTACGGAGTCAGCCAGTTTATGAATGTGCAGGGCACCTTATGGGAAGAAGCCTGGTTCTGTGCGCTGGTTGCCTTTGTGTTAAACACCGCTGCGTATACAGCGGAAATTGTTCGCGGTTCGATTAACAGCATGCCGAAAGGTGAAGTGGAAGCCGCAAAAGCCTATGGCATGAGCCACTGGCAGGCATTCAGCCGGATTATTCTGCCCAGTTCACTGCGCCGTGCGCTACCCGCTTACAGTAACGAAGTCATTTTTATGATTCACGGTTCTGCCGTGGCCGGGATTGTCACCATTATCGATCTGACCGGTGCCGCCCGGATTGTGAACTCCCGCTATTACGCGCCATTTGAGTCCTTCCTGTTTGCAGGCTTGTGCTACATGGTCCTGACATTCACGGTGATCTGGATATTCCGGAAGCTTGAGGGCAAATACCTGCGCCATATGAAAGCATTAAGCTGAATTATTCCCAATGAAAAATCCCGGCCAGCCCGGGATTTTTTTTGCCTGCTGAATTGTCGGGCAGGCACTGCCAGAAAAGATAGTATAGCTTGAAAGGCTTGGGCTATAGGGAAGCAGCAACGGGGGTGGAGGGCCATGTAAAGGTAATGATGACGGGAATGGCTTCCAAACGTTATGACTCTGTCTGGAATCAAAGCCGGTGCCTGAAGCCCCGGCTCTATTTTTGTTGCAAATGACCGATCAGACGGCCACGTGATCGTAAAGCGCAATCCCCGTCAATGCGGCCACTTCATCCGTGTACTGGCGAATCCGCGGCGGGAAAGACAGCCCTTTCACCACCGTGAGATTCCGCAGCGTCGGGAACAGATTCACGTCATCCAGGCTGAGCTGATTGTTACGCTCAGACGGCAAGGTCAGCCAGTCGAGTTCAGCCAGCAGGTGCGACATGGTTTCAATATGAGCCGCGCTGTTGGCATAGGCTTCCGCAAAACTTTGTGCCATTGCGGCTGATTTATTGCCTTCAAACCAGTCTTTCGCTTCCTGACACTGGAACTCAGGTAAATCAATCATGAGCCAGCGCGGATAGACCAGACGGCTGTTTGCAGGGCGTGCGGCGGCGATCCAGGCGGCAATTTGCTCTGGATGCCGGGCTTCAGTCAGACGAGGCTGACCATCCTGCGTATCCAGATAGTGAGCAATATCCAGACTTTCAGCCATATAGCTGCCATCTGGTTTCTGAAGAATCGGCACCATGTTGGCACCCACTTTATCGATTCGTGCCTGCACATCATGGTTCTGCAGATAAACCAGCTCGATGTCTGACTGTTTCAGCCCGGCGACCATCATGGCTTTGATGCAATACGGGCAGTGATCAAAAACGAAGAGTTTCATGTTCGGACCTCGGTTGAACAAACAGCCCCGGTTCGTGGGGCTGTGAGGGAATTAGGATTCGCTGAAGACAGACCAGATAGGCGCATGATCGGACGGTTTTTCAATCCCGCGCAGCTCATAATCGATCCCGGCTTCCTGACAGCGTGCTGCCAGAGAAGGGGTCGCCAGAACCACATCAATGCGCAGGCCGCGATTATCGTCAAACCCTTTGGAGCGGTAATCAAACCACGAGAACTTGTCATCTGCGGTTGGGTGCAGTTGACGGAAGGTATCAACAAAGCCCCAGTCCATCAGCTTTTTCAGCCAGTCGCGTTCGATCGGCTGGAAAGAACATTTGCCGGTTTTCAGCCAGCGCTTGGCATTCGGTTCACCAATACCGATATCCAGATCGATCGGGCTGATGTTGATGTCACCCATGACGATCACGGCTTCATCGGCGCTGTGGTGGGTTTCAAGGTAGGTCATCAGATCGGCATAGAATTTTTCTTTCGCCGGAAATTTCACTTCGTGGCTGATATTTTCACCCTGCGGGAAATAGCCATTCAAAATGGTGATAGGAGTTCCGTCGGCCTGCTCGAAGGTCGCCATGATCATCCGGCGCTGGGCATCTTCGTCATCGGTCGGGAAACCTTTCCGGACATGGACCGGCTCCTGCTTGCACAGCATCGCCACGCCGTAATGACCTTTCTGGCCGTGGTGATAGACCTTGTATCCCATGGCTTCAACATCAGCCAGCGGGAAAGCTTCATCATGTACTTTGATTTCCTGCAGGCCAATGACATCGGGCTGATGCTTGTAGATGACGGCTTGCAGTTGATGGAGTCTTGCTCTTAAACCATTGATATTAAATGAGATGACTTTCATTTTTCTTCTGTTCTGTCGGCATGTGATGTGCGGTCATCCTAGCATAGTTGGATTGCGGAGCGTAAGCACCGAAACCGGATGTTCGAATATCTTGACGATCTCTGCCGGATTTTATGCGCCGACTGCGAAACAGGTCTTTTCTATAATCCAGTTCAGGTTGAAAAAATGCTGAGGTAACTATGGGAAAGCTGATTCAGGGTGTCTGGCACGATGTCTGGTACGACACAGAGAAAAGTGACGGGAAATTCGTTCGTGAAGATGCAGGATTTCGCCATTGGCTGACCGCGGATGGCCGTGAAGGGCCAGACGGACAGAAAGGATTTCCGGCTGAATCCGGACGTTATCATCTGTATGTGTCGCTGGCCTGTCCCTGGGCGCATCGCACACTGATCCTCCGTCAACTCAAAGGCCTGGAATCCCATATCGGGGTGAGTGTTGTCAGTCCGGATATGCTGGAACATGGCTGGGAATTTGATCAGCCTGAGCCGCTGTATGGCTTTTCTTATATGCACCAGCTTTATACCAAAGCCAAAGCGGATTACACCGGACGGGTCACGGTGCCCGTATTGTGGGATAAGCAAACCCAGACGATTGTAAGCAATGAATCTTCGGAAATTATCCGGATGCTGAACACCGCGTTCAACGCGATCACTGGCAATCAGGACGACTACTATCCGCAGGCGCTTCAGCCGGAAATCGATCAGTGGAATGATTTTATCTATCCACACATCAATAACGGCGTGTACCGCTGTGGTTTTGCAACCACACAGGCTGCTTATGAGACGGCATTCACCGACTTGTTCAGTGCGCTCGATAAAGTCGAAGCGCATCTGGCAAACCACCGCTATCTGGCGGGCAGTCAAATCACAGAAGCAGACTGGCGGTTATTTACGACGCTGATCCGGTTTGATGCGGTTTATGTCGGACACTTCAAATGTAACCAGCAGCGTATTGCCGATTATCCGAATTTACAGGGTTATCTGAAATCCCTGTATCAGGTGCCGGGGGTTGCTGAGACAGTCGATTTTTATCATATCAAGCGCCATTACTATTTCAGCCATCAGATGATCAATCCAACGGGTGTGGTTCCGGCAGGCCCAGCGCTGGACCTGGATTCTCCACACGGACGCGATGCCAGTCGTTTCTAGTGCAATAGCGGGGCCCAAGTCTGGATCCGGACCGGGTCCAGCTCCCGGCGCAGCGGGCGATATTGGCCGTTTCTGAACTGGCTTTCAGGTAAGTTGCTGATTTGCGCTCTTAACAGCGTGCGCCATTGGCTCAGGAGTGGGGGCAGCGGCATGGTACTGATGGCTGAAAGCTGTGGCGTGAAATCAACCCGACAATCCTGCTGTGGTATCCGCAGCAGGCAATCGATTTTGCCCAGATTTGCTTCAGTGCAGTATGGGTAATCATGCAAGATCGCTTTAAACTTCAGCAGCGCCTGAGCAGGCTGTGACTGGCTTGCCGATTGTGCCGTCCTGAGCGCCGATTCCAGTTTGCGCAGCGCTTCAAACGCACAGTGGTTTTCCCGCAGAGCCTGCAGTCTGAACTGACTGTGGCCATCAAAGTGGTCTCTGTGTTTCAGTACTTGACAGATGTCAGCGATCAGGCCGGTTTCCCCGAGTTGCAACAGTATAGGAAGGGCCTCAGCCAGAATCACGGACGGCAGTTTGTTGAGGCAGCCAAAATAGCCTGACAACCCCAGCATCAAACGTCGTTTGGCTTTTAGCGTCGCGCCCTGAGCCAGCAGCAGCCGGGCATCGGTGATCTGCCGGAAAGCATTCAGAAAGGGTCGCTGCGCTGGTAATACCCGATGGTGCGCGCGATCGCTGATCTGATTGAGTCTGCGTCTGAGCTGGCGTCGAACCTTGGGTTCGGGCTGGCTGAAGTAATGCTGTTCGAAGGTGGCACAGAACTCCGCCAGACAAATAATCCATCCGACATCAATGATTGGCAGATGAGTCGCCAGCGTCATCCCGGCCTGAATCAATGGCTCGCCCTGTCCTGTCTTTGCCGCCAGTTGGGCGAGCTTCAAGGCGCGATGGCTGGCGGCGGGATTGAGTTTGAGTGCCCGGTGCGCCGTGAGCATCGCTTCATGATACTGACCGGTGTCAGACTGATAGCTGGCCAGGAGATCCAAGGCGTCCAGACACATGGGTGATTTCTCCACCAGTCGGCGGAGCAATTGAATCGCGCTGTGTTTGTCTGTGGTATGGGCGAGCAGACGGGCTTCGGCCAGTGCGACTTTTGCCGAGGGATGATAGGTCTGAAACAGCTCGATATAGCGTTTCGCCTGTGCCCAATCCTCTTTGTCGAGCAGCATATCCAGCAACAGACTTTCCAGCTGATAATCCGGTCCGTGTTTGAGCAGCTGTTCTTTACAGTAGCGAATCCCCTCATCAAAGCCTTTTTCACTCATCTGCTGATACAACGGCTGCCGTGCCTGACTGTTGCGCCAGGCCTGAGTCAGTTTTTCCTGCAGAGATCGCAGTGGCATCGGCAAGGTCATGAATGCATCCGGTTCGACCGCTAACGCACTTAAAACGACACGGGCACTGGCATCTGCAGAAAAGATCACCAGACCACAATCCGCGCTGAGCAGTTGTTTTTTGCGCAGCAGACTGATCAGTTCGCTGCCGTTCAGCGTGTGATCGAGATGATAATCCACCAGAATCAGTTGGTAAGCCGCCTGTTGGCATTGGCTGATGGCCTCGCGGTAATTGGAAGCCGTATCAATGTGACGAATCCCGAATCGCAGCAGCATACTTTTCATGAAGCTTTGTGCACTGTGCTGATCATCAATGACCAGAACACGCAGTTTTGGCCACGGCGGGGAGGTGAGATTGATATTTTGGACCTTGTCAGTCATACCGCTGTCCTCTTCAACCCTGATGATCTTATACCAATCGCAGTAAATCTCTGGTCATTCTAGCTTGTTCAAATGTTCGATCACTGCGTTAGATTTTTTGATTGTAGAATCACTACTTATCTAAAAAATCCGCCTTGTTCTCAAACATTTTTCCTGCGCTATTTCTGATCATTGACTTACTTTGATTGGTATTGTCAATGGTATTTTTTGTTTGAGTTTAGCCTTTTTTTGTGGCGGATTTTTGAGAAGCGGTGTCTCGGGACATGAAGATCGTTGAACGTCGCAGAAATGAGATGGGGGATTGCAGGCAATAAAAAAGCCAGTGCAATGCACTGGCTGAAAAAATGGTGGAGGGAGAAGGATTCGAACCTTCGAAGGCGGAGCCGTCAGATTTACAGTCTGATCCCTTTGGCCACTCGGGAATCCCTCCACGGGATTTTGCGTATTGTCGGGCTTTTCAGCCAATTGAAAGTGAGAAAGGCCACTTTCAGAAAAGATGGTGGAGGGAGAAGGATTCGAACCTTCGAAGGCGGAGCCGTCAGATTTACAGTCTGATCCCTTTGGCCACTCGGGAATCCCTCCACGGGATTTTGCGTATTGTCAGGCTTTTCAGCCAGAAAGCGATTGAAGAACCACTTTCAGAAAAGATGGTGGAGGGAGAAGGATTCGAACCTTCGAAGGCGGAGCCGTCAGATTTACAGTCTGATCCCTTTGGCCACTCGGGAATCCCTCCACGGAATTTTGTATATTGTCGGGCTTTACAGCCAGAAAGCGATTGAAGAACCACTTTCAGAAAAGATGGTGGAGGGAGAAGGATTCGAACCTTCGAAGGCGGAGCCGTCAGATTTACAGTCTGATCCCTTTGGCCACTCGGGAATCCCTCCACGGGATGTTGCATATTGTCAGGCTTTTCAGCCGGAAAGCCGTTCGGAACGACTTTCAGAAAGATGGTGGAGGGGGAAGGATTCGAACCTTCGAAGGCGGAGCCGTCAGATTTACAGTCTGATCCCTTTGGCCACTCGGGAACCCCTCCACAAGTGCGGTGCGGATAATAGCAAACAAGCGGTCACTGTAAACCCTTTTTATTGATATTCATAGTTGCCTGCTGGATTTTTCGTCATTTGCCCATCAATCAGCACCTTTGGTGGGTTTTGTGAGGAAAACTTGCGTTGCTTTACATTTCTTTACCCCTTTCCGGATCATCGTCAGATATCATTAGCCCAGAATGAAAAATAAGGTTTGAGCGCATGAAAAAAGTTGTTTTGGCCGTGATCGTTGCGGCATCCCTGAGTGGTGGGGATATGTCTATTTTCAGCAGCAGTCCCATGCTGCGCAGACTGCCCAGCCCAAACCGAACCGGGCCGTGCCGGTTGCGACCGGTCAGGTGGCATCCCATGAAGTGATTAGTTCTGTTGCACTGGTCGGCAAACTGGCGGCCCAGCGCTCTGTGGTGGTGGCATCAGAAGTGGCAGCGAAAGTGGACCAGATTGTGGTGAGTACAGACCGGAAAGTGAAACAGGGTCAGCTCCTCGTTCAGCTTGATCATGCGAAACCGAAAGCCGCTTTTGATGAAGCCAAAGCTTATTACGACGACGAAAAACGAAAATATGTTGAATATCAGCGTTTGGTGAAACGCGGTGCCCTGACCCAAACGGAGCTGATTGCACAGCAGGCCAGTGTCAGTATTGCCAAAGCGCGGTTGGATGCCGCCAAAGCAGAGCTGGATGATCATCAGATCCGTGCGCCGTTCTCCGGCACGGTTGGCCTGATAGATTTCAGCCAGGGGCATACCGTCACGGTCGGCAGTGAACTCTTTACCCTGGACGATTTGTCTCAGATGCGTCTGGATGTGCAGGTCCCGGAAAAATATCTGTCCAGACTGGCCCCAGGAATGGCTGTTCAGGCGAAGAGCCAGGCCTGGCCGGGAGAAATTTTTTCCGGCACGATTCAGGCAATCGACTCCAGAGTCCAGTCTGAATCACTGAATATCCGGGTCCGGGTGCTGTTTGAGAATGTCAGCGGCAAACTCAAACCGGGCATGCTGATGTCCGCCGCACTGGATTTCACCCCGCAACATGCCGCGATTGTGCCGGTGCAGGCACTCGAATATTCCGGCACTAAACGTTTTGTTTATCTTGTTGATGATGCCGGAAAGGCTCACCGGACCGAAGTGGTGCTGGGAGAGCGGGTGAAAAATGAAGTGGTGATCGAGTCCGGTATTCAGGTTGGCGATCGGATCGTCGTTCAAGGGCTGGTGAATATGCGCGACGGCCTGACGGTGAAAGACGTCAACCCGGTGGAAGGGTCAGAGAACGTGTCCGTGTCTGAAGCCGGAGGCAGTGCCTGATGTGGTTATCCGATGTGTCGGTCAAGCGGCCGGTCGTTGCCATCGTGCTCAGTCTCTTGCTGCTGGTGTTTGGCTTCGTTTCTTTCAGTAAACTCCCGGTCCGGGAGATGCCGGATGTCGAAAATCCGGTGATCAGTATTGGTACCTCTTATGAAGGCGCGTCGGCCACCATTATGGAAAGTCGCGTCACGACCGTGCTGGAAGATGAGCTGTCGGGGATCAGCGGTATCGAAAGTATCACTTCGACAACGCGTAATGGCAGCTCGCGGATCAGCGTAGAATTTGAAATGGGCTGGAACCTTACCGAAGGGGTCAGCGATGTCCGGGATGCCGTTTCCAGAGCTCGTCGTCGCCTGCCGGATGGTGCCGATGAGCCGATTGTTTCGAAAGACAATGGTTCCGGCGAAGCGGCCATCTATATCAACCTGACTTCCAGTGAAATGGACCGGACGCAACTGACGGATTATGCCGATCGGGTGCTGACGGATCGATTCAGCCTGATCAACGGTGTCAGCTCAGTCCAGATGACGGGGGCTTTGTATAAAGTCATGTATGTCCGGTTGCTGCCAGAGCAAATGGCAGGCCGGGGCGTGACGACTACTGACATTATCGATGCTCTGCGTGATGAAAATGTCGAGTTACCGGGCGGGGAAGTCCGCAATGATGCGACAACCATGTCGGTACGAACGGCCCGCCTGTACCGGACCGCTGAAGACTTTTCATATCTGGTGGTCCGGCAGACCGCAAACGGCACGCCGATTTATCTGAAAGATGTCGCCGATGTGGCGATTGGCGCGCAGAATGAAAACGCGACTTTCAAGAACAACGGCGTTTCCAGCCTGAGCCTGGGCATTGTACCGATGTCCGATGCCAATCCATTGCAGGTTGCAGATGCAGTGCATCAGGAAGTGGATCGCTTGCAGCGCTTTTTGCCGGATGGCACAGAACTGGCCGTTGATTATGATTCGACCGTATTTATCGAGCGCTCCATTGATGAGGTGTACAGCACACTGATGATTACCGGCGCACTGGTCGTCTTGGTGCTTTATATCTTTATCGGTCAGGCGCGGGCGACACTGATCCCTGCGGTCACGGTGCCGGTTTCGCTGATCTCTGCCTTTATGGCGGCTTATTACCTGGGCTTTTCAATCAACCTGTTAACGCTGATGGCGCTGATTCTGGCCATCGGGCTGGTGGTGGATGATGCCATTGTGGTGGTGGAAAACATCTATCACCACATTGAGCGGGGCGAGCCACCATTGCTCGCGGCATTCAAAGGGACACGGGAAGTCGGGTTTGCTGTTATTGCAACCACGCTGGTGCTGGTGATGGTCTTCCTGCCTATTGGTTTTATGGATGGCATGGTTGGCCCGCTCTTTACTGAATTTTCCGTCTTGCTGGCGATGTCGGTGATTTTTTCTTCCCTGATCGCTTTAACCCTGAGTCCGGTGCTGGGCAGTAAGTTGCTGAAAGCCAATGTGAAACCGGGACCCTTTAATCGCTTTGTTGACCGTCAGTTTGCCTCGCTGGAAACCGTGTACCGCAAAGCCGTGACGGTTGCAGTGCGCTGGCGCTGGGGAGCGCCGGTGCTGATTGCAGCGCTGGTGGGCGGAAGCGCCTGGCTGTTTCAGTTGATTCCAAATCAGTTGGCACCGTCAGAAGACCGGGGCGTGATTTTTGCCTTTGTTCGCGGGGCGGAAGCAACCAGTTATAACCGGATGGTCGGCAATATTGAACAGGTCGAGCAGCGGCTGTTGCCACTGGTCGGTCAGGGGCTGATCCGCTCGGTCAGCATTCAGACGCCAGCGTTTGGCGGTCGCGCAGGCGATCAGACCGGCTTCGTGATCATGCAGCTGGAAGACTGGGAAGCACGGCATGTCAGTGCGACAGAAGCGCTGGGTGTAGTGCGCAAAGCCCTGCAGGGCATTCCGGATATCCGGGTCTGGCCCTTTATGCCGGGCTTTCGCGGGGGCTCCTCTGAACCGGTTCAGTTTATTTTGAATGGTGCAGATTACGATGAGCTGTTTGCCTGGTCGACCCAGCTGAAAGACGTCGCGCAGAGCAGTGGGATGATGGACGGTGTGGATATCGATTATGCCGAAACCACGCCTGAGCTCGTAGTGACGGTGGATCGTCCGCGTGCGGCCGAGCTTGGAATTCCGCAGTCTGATATTGCAGAGACGCTGGAAGTGATGCTGGGTGGACGCAGTGAAACCACCTTTGTCGAGCGTGGCGAAGAGTACGATGTTTACCTGCGTGGCGATGAAAACAGCTTCAACAATGCCATGGATCTGAGCCGGATCTATGTGCGGGCCAAAAACGGCGAGCTGATTTCCCTCAACAGCGTCGCGAAAGTTGAGGAAGTGGCAGCAGCACGCAAACTGAGCCATAACCAGAAGCAGAAATCGATGACCATTACGGCAAATCTGTTGCCGGGGTACACGCTTGGTCAGGCGCTGGACTTCCTGGATGCACAAGCCCTCGAGATGCTGCCCAGCGACATCGTAATTGATTACGGGGGCGAATCGAAAGATTTCCGGGAAAACCAGAGCAGTATGGCGATGATTTTCGGTCTCGCATTGCTGGTCGCTTATCTGGTGTTGGCTGCGCAGTTTGAAAGCTTTATCAACCCGATGGTGGTCATGCTGACCGTACCACTCGGCATTTTCGGCGGGCTGATGGGCTTGCTGGTGATGGGGCAGAGCCTGAATATTTACAGTCAGATCGGGATGATCATGCTGATAGGGATGGTCACCAAAAACGGGATTCTGATTGTGGAATTTGCCAACCAGTTGCGGGATAAAGGCATCCCGTTCGAACAGGCGATTATTGATGCGTCGGCAAGACGTTTACGCCCGATCCTGATGACGGCCTTTACCACCTTGTTTGGTGCATTGCCGCTGTTGCTTTCAACCGGCGCAGGCTATGAGAGCCGGATTTCGGTGGGGACTGTGGTGTTTTTCGGGATGGCCTTTGCGACCTTGGTGACCTTGTTCGTGATTCCGGCGATGTATCGTTTGGTGTGTACTCATACCCAGTCACCGGGCCATGTCGCTGCGCAGCTCCAGAAAGCACTTGAGCATGATTACGTTGGACGACGCAGTCATGGTGACTTACCGCTGAATGATTCGAAGTCGTGAATGTTCAGATGAACAAAAGGGGCGTGATGCCCCTTTTTTATATCGTCCGGAAAACAGCACAACTGTGCTCTGTCAGAACCGGTAACCCAGCGTCAGCTGTGCGCCGCTGTAGTCGTAATGATCGCCCAGATTATTCAACGAGCTGTCGGCGATATTGGTGATGTATTCTGCACGCATCATCAGGCGAGGGTTGATATCCCAATGCAAGCCGATACCTGCATCAATCATGACCCCGCTCTCGCTGTCAGATGGCATATAGCCGAGGTTTTTGTACTCTGTCTTCACTTTCACAAAGGAAGCATTAATCCGACCGACCAGTTTCAGGTTGGTATTCCCTAAATAGTCAGTGCTTGGCACCAGACCCACACCCAACTGAGAAATCGATACATCTGTTTCAGCATTGCTGAACAGGAAATCATACGTTGTTGAACCGTAGTTATAGAAAGCTTCCACCGCGATGTGCGGGTGAATTTCCCGACCCAGACCCAGCGTGTAACTCGGGTTGATTTCTTCTGTTGCGCCACTGACCGACTGTTTCGACTCCAGCGAAACAGCACCCGCCCCAGCATAAATATAGTTATTGCCGTCTGCTGGAATGGCAGCCAGCGCACTGGTGCTGAATGCTGCTGTCGCGAACGCGAAAAGGATGGTTTTTTTCATTGTTATGTCTCATGAACAGGAATGGATTATTGCGCTACGCGCATCGACTTCATATCAGCCGGATGTGATATATATCAATGCTCTAAGTGCAAGGCGTCATGATATTGAAAATAATGATCGATTTAGCACACAAATTTGAGGGAATTTTGTGTCCAGGTGTGAAAAGCGGCTTGTGACCGATGGGATCTGCGATTGCTGAAGTGCAGTTGTCTGCCAAGGGTAGAAAAAGGAGCATGCCTGCCCCTTAGTCCTTGTTGATATTGATCAGAAACGATAACCCAGGGCCAGTTGTATCCCTTCATAACGAATGCTGTTTTCGAAATCGAAATTATCCAGAGAACTGTCCGCAACATTTGTGATGTATTCACCGCGGAACATGAACCGCTTGTTGATATTCCATTGAATCCCAACACCTGCGTCCAGCATGAATCCGGAATCATTGACTTTATGAGGGTAACCCTGAAAGGTGGTTTCCGTTCTGACATTGACCATTGAAGCGTTCAGACGGGTATAGAGTTTGATCCCCGAACGGCCAATCTCTCCGGTAGAAGGCACAATACTGAATCCCAGCTGGCCCAACGACATTTCATATTGCGTGTCATCGAGCTGATTCCATTCGTTGGTGTAATCCGTTTTGCTGTAATTGAAAAAAGTTTCTAAGGCAATGTATTCATTAAAATTATGACCGAATCCCAAAGTCAGATTGGGTGTCAGGTTTTCGGTGAGATGTTCGGGTTTGTCCTTCAGTGTCGGACTTAAAAGGCCGATTCCCCCATAAATATAAGATTGCCCGGCCAGTGCTGGTGTCCCGGCCAGCATGCAGAGGACTGAAAGTGCTGCGATAATAGTTTTCATTGATACAACCCCAAGGTGAAAGTAATTGAACGGTGTACAAAACGAGGGGATTAATAACAAGGAATGAATATGAGATCAATGTTTTATGCATTTTGTTTTGTATTTCAGTGCTTCATTGATGTTGGGTTGGTTGTTTTTTGAACGATTTGAGCTGAGTGTTGACTGTGTAAAAGGGATGCGATTCAGATTCAATGAGATAAAGAACGATGCCGTTCTGAGACAATGATGTGATAGAGATAAGTCTCGTGAAAGCATGGCATCTTGACGATTTTCCAGTAAAATCCTTCCCCCATCCGCGTTGTGAAACGCACAGTGAGAAGAGCATCATGTCAGAGAAGAAACCACAGCCGCGTTCAGCCGCACCATCGTCAGACAACCAGGTCCGACTCAATAAATTTATCAGTGACACCGGTTACTGTTCCCGTCGTGAGGCGGATAAGCTCATTGAGCAGGGACGGGTGCTGATCAACGGCCAACCCCCGGAAATGGGGATGAAAGTGGGGCCTGAAGATGAAGTGCTGGTCGATGACAAGCCCCTGCGCCGCAAAGAGCAACCGATTTATATTGCGCTGAATAAACCGTCGGGCATTACCTGTACCACGGAACGCCATGTTGAAGGCAATATTGTGGACTTCATCGGCCACCGCAAGCGGATTTTTCCGATCGGCCGGCTGGATAAAGCCTCTGACGGGCTGATTTTCATGACCAACGATGGGGACATCGTCAATAAGATACTGCGTGCCGGAAACTCGCACGAAAAAGAATATGTCGTGCGTGTGAACAAGCCTGTGACGGAAGAATTCTTGTCCAAAATGGCCTCTGGGGTGCCCATCCTGGATACGGTCACGCTGCCTTGTAAAGTCACGCAAGAAACGACTTACTCATTCCGGATTGTGCTGACCCAGGGGTTGAACCGTCAGATTCGCCGAATGTGTGAAGCGCTGGACTACGAGGTGTATAAACTGCGCCGCGTTCGGATCATGAACATCACCATTGACGGATTACCGAATGGCAAATGGCGCTATCTCACCGATGCAGAAATGGCAGATATCCATCGCTTGCTCGCACAATCGAGCAAAACGGAAGAAGCTTCCCGTGTGAGCGGTGGCGGGCAGTCGATTTCCAAAGCGACCGATGCCAAACTGTATGACGCACGCCAGCAAGAGAAAAAAGAAGGCGAGAGCGTGAAGTACAAAACCTATCAGGGGAAAGGTGAAGTGGATCGCCGCCGCTCCGGTAGCAAACCGAGTAAGCACCCGCGTGCTCAGTCGGGAGCCGGGCAAAGATCTCAGGGTCAAAAACCGAGTGGAAAGCCAGGCCAGGGGCAGCGCCGTGGTCGTCCGGATACGTCCGGAACCGCATCGGCACCGACCGGGATTAAAAAGTGGAAGTCCAAAAAAGAGCAGGACTGATTTCACACCGTCTGCCTTGAATTCCGCTTGCATTCCCCTGGACATCTTTGCACTATTCAGTGATTACAACATTTATTTTAGTGAAGTCGCTAAAAAGCAAAGCAACAGGGGAAGTCATGGCAGGCAACACAATAGGGCAAGTTTTTCGTGTGACCACCTTTGGTGAAAGCCATGGGGTGGCACTGGGCTGCATCGTCGACGGCTGTCCGCCGGGACTGGATCTGACCGAAGCCGACATGCAGCACGATCTCGACCGTCGGCGTCCGGGCACTTCAAAATACACCACACAACGTCGTGAACCCGATGAAGTGAAAATCCTTGCCGGTGTGTTTGAAGGAAAAACTACAGGCACTTCGATTGGCCTGATGATTGAAAATACCGATCAGCGGTCCAAGGATTATTCCAATATCAAAGATCTTTTCCGTCCCGGTCATGCTGATTACACCTACGAACAAAAATATGGCATCCGCGATTATCGTGGCGGTGGTCGTTCCTCTGCGCGCGAAACCGCAATGCGGGTTGCTGCGGGCGCGATTGCCAAGAAATATCTGAAACAGGTACACGGCATCGAAGTGCGTGCGTATCTGTCGCAGATGGGCGACGTGACTATAGATAAAGTTGATTGGGCGCAGGTTGAGCAAAATGCATTCTTCTGTCCGGATGCATCGAAAGTCGAAGCCCTGGATGAACTGATCCGCAAGCTCAAAAAAGAAGGCGATTCCATTGGTGCCAAACTGACTGTCGTGGCCGAAAATGTCCCGGTTGGTTTGGGGGAACCTGTTTTTGATCGTTTGGATGCGGAAATCGCACACGCGCTGATGGGCATTAATGCGGTGAAAGGCGTCGAGATTGGCGATGGGTTTGATGTGGTACAACAGCGGGGCAGTGAACACCGCGACGCGATGACGCCGGAGGGATTTACCTCGAACCATGCGGGCGGCATTCTGGGCGGGATCTCTTCAGGACAGGATATTGTGGCGCATCTGGCCCTGAAACCGACCTCCAGTATTACGGTGCCGGGTGAAACCATCAACAAACAGGGTGAAAGTGCCGAAGTCATTACCCGTGGCCGTCATGATCCTTGTGTTGGGATTCGCGCCGTTCCGATTGCTGAAGCCATGGTTGCGATTGTGCTCATGGATCACCTGCTGCGCAACCGCGCCCAAAACGCAGATGTCGTCACCCAAACGCCAAAACTGAAAGAAGTCAGATAACCCGGGATTGGCAGTGATTCATCATAAAAAGGACGTTGGGGCGTCCTTTTTTATTGAGCTGGTGTTTGCATCAACGATCTTCAAGATTCGCACTCAAGACGCAAAATCGCTATAATCGCCGCGCTTTTGAAAGCAGTACGGGTTGATGATGATCTGTACTTTTCGGGTTGTTCCACTGAAATGAATGCGCTGCTCATGTCCCACGATTATCACGATCTGATTCAACTGTTTAACCGTACTTTTCTGCCCACCTACCAGACCGAATTGGTTCTGGGAGGCGACGAGCCTATTTATCGGCCTGCAGATGCAGCTCATCCGCATCACCGGGTGATTTTTGCCCGGGGCTACTTTGCCTCTGCGCTGCATGAAATTGCTCACTGGTGTATTGCCGGTGCCGAACGTCGTTTACTCGAAGATTATGGTTATTGGTACTTACCGGATGGCCGGGATGAACAACAGCAGGCTGCATTCGAGCAGGTTGAAGTGAAGCCTCAGGCAGTCGAATGGCTGCTGTCGGCCAGCTGTGGTTTTCGGTTTCAGGTCAGTTGCGACAACTTGAGTGGTGATCATGAGCCGGATCGGGTAGGCTTTACCCGCAAAGTGCGTGAGCAAGTGTTGTCCTATCTGAATCAGGGCATGCCTGAGCGAGCTGCGATGCTCTCGGAAGCATTACGGGCACATTACGGCGTGCCTGCACTGAAATCAGAACACTTTGCCGAGCCATGTCTGTCATTGTGAATCGTCACGTGAAGAGATGCGTGGCAGTCAGAATCAAGTAACCTTTGGCCATCCGCCCGCCTGCCGGGCTGGCCGACAGCACAGAAAACAAGAGTGACGAGATGATCCATCAATACGAAGAAAAGCTGCTTACCTTAATTGATCAGATGGTCGAAACAGCCTCTGATGATGAACTCTTTGCCGGAGGTTACCTGCGGGGGCATATCTCACTGTCCGCCGCAGATTGCGAGCGTGATGGCGTGACTTCTGTTGATGTCATGAATCAGGCCGTCAATAACAGCCTGAAAGAAGCGCAGTCAGAACTGAACCCGGCCGATCAGTCGCTGGTGAAATCTTTATGGCAACAGCTTCAGCAGAACGCCGCAGTTTCATAAAGGCGCAGTTTCATCAAGAGATAATACCAATCGCAGTCAATCACTGGTCATCCTAGCTTGTTCAAATGTTCGATCACTGCGTTATATTTTTTGATTGTAGAATAACTACTTATCTAAAAAATCCGCCTTGTTCTCAAACATTTTTCCTGCGCTATTTCTGATCATTGACTGACTTTGATTGGTATAACACGCCATTCAGGTTGTTGTTTTACATGGCGAGGAATGGAAAGACAACACTGATACCAGAAACACAAAAGCCAGCCCGAGAGCAATCTGGGCTGGCTTTGTTGTATGGGGTAGTTTTGGACTTAATCGTGGTTTCTGAATGCCGTGCGAATCAGCACAAAAGCCACACCCAGCATGCCACCCAGTAAGGTTGCAATCACCACAATCAATGCGCGTTTCGGTTTGTCCTTGGTGATTGGCTTTTCAACGTTTTCCAGAAAACGGTAAGTTTTAAAATGGATGTTTTTATCCAGTGCTGTCCCACGAAGCAAGGACAAACGCGCTTCGACCTGCTGAATTCTTGGTTCAACAACACTCAGGTTCTTTACAGATTCCAGAGCACTCACTTTGGCGGCAAGAGCTTTTGAGCCCAGATTAATCGCAAAGATTTCACCATCGCCCAGGTTCTGTACCGGTTGGTTCACATCCGCTGCACTGGCAATATCCAGCGCGTACTGCGTCCGCTCTTTCTCAACCGCTAAATAACTGCTGGCCTGATTGCGCAGCACCCGTAATTGCTGTTGCAGCTCATTTTCTTTCGCCAGCACCAAGGCCTGCACGTTAGCCAGAGTATCGTGGTAAACCTTAGCAGACACATAATCAATGTATTGCTTCAGCATTTGAAAGCTACTGTTGCTGGTGGTGGCCTGCAGGTTGATCACATAGATATCAGACTCTTGCTTGCTCGCTTGCTGGGCACTGATTTTGTCGAACCAGCTCTCCAGCACACGATCCATGCTTTCTTCATCGGCATCGCTAATCTGGTTTTCGGTCAGATAATGCTGAAATTCAGCATTGTTCATCAGGAAGGCTTTTTTATTCTCCAGCGAGTTAAAGCCATTCACAAAGTTTTTAAACAGGAGCTCGGCATCGGCGACGTCTGTCAGTTGGGTGCTGACCAGCACAGTGCCGTCGGCCTGATAAATATCAAAAGCGGGCTGAAACGCACTGATTTCACGCTGGAGCTGCGCAAAGTCGGTAATTTGCGGTTGAATCACTTTGGCCTTGGCGGTCCACCATTCCTGGGCGGTCAGGGCATAGCCAACCCCGGCAAGTGCGAAGATGACAGTGAACAAAGTGATCAGCAGTTTTTCCCGCCAGAGTGTTCTGACGAGTTCTACCAGATCGATTTCATCAGCGTGGTCGTGATTGGGCATAGGCGACTGAGGTGGATGGACAAGTTGGGGGCCGGATGGCATGGCTTTCGTGTGTGTATCTGTCACTATGATACTTCCATTAATAACTGCAATTTGCGATGCGGTAAAAGATAAATGTTGAACGGTTTCTGCTTTGTAATTTTATAAGTTGGCTTAAGCAGTGTATTGGCATCAGGTAAATGATTACTCACTGCGGAATTATAGGGGGGCCTCAGGGGAGAAGCAAGCGGACAAGTGCCTGTGACTGAATTTTGTGGAGCAAGTTTACTTTCAACGTGATCACAGGCAAAAAAGAAGCGATGTTTTGCGGATGAAAATACAATCAGTGAAACGCAATCCCATCAGTCCAGCGTGTAGGGAAAGCTGATGTATTTACGGCGATAGTTTGACGATCCGGCAAACAGTGTCAGCAACACCGAGACCGCGAGGATGCCCAGACTGAAGATCAGGTTTTCCTGAACGATCAGCTGATAACAGCAGGTGGCAAAAAATGCGATCGCCAAACACAGGTTCAGCTTATGCAGCAATGGAAATTTCATTGAAAAAACTGCGTATTTTTTGAACATCTGACTACCTCTAGTTAACCAAAAGATTCATCCATGCAATCAGTGAAGGCGGCCGGGAGTCCGCAAGATTAATTTTTTGCGATCATTTTGCTCGATTCAGATCCCCTCTGCGCAGCAGATCACCTTCACGGGGAGCGAAGGCACTATCATGGGCAGTGGTCAGGCACAGGGCAACTCAAATATTCTTAATTAATCTCAAGAAACTTTAATTAATCTCAAATGTAAAACCACCGCCTGAAGGCGGTGGCATACGAGTCGCTTAAGGGGCCGATGATGTCATTTTTCGGCTGTACCAGGGTTCCCGTGCATCGGTGATTTGGTACAACTGATACTTCCGGTTCAGCATCTGACCGCCGTCTCGGGTCAGGGGCAGCCAGGAAATCGTGGCGCGGTTGCGGCTGGGTTTAATCGTCATGATGTCGTAAGGAATAGAGATATAAAATCCTTTGTTGTAGCTCCCTTCGCCAAACTCTTCGGCAGACAGGTCGGTGAGCGTCACGAATGCGCCCGCAATCACGCCACTATCGAACTGTTTCGAGAAGTCAAAGGTCATCCCGACATCTTCTGTCAGGTAGCGGCCCGCACTGATTTTCATCAGGGTATTCGGCAGAAATGTCCATTGCGGCTGATAATAAAGCGTTGCATGGCCCGTCAATGCGCCTGTCTGAACCCGATAATCTCGTCCCGTGATAGGGTCGAAGTGGACTTCGTCGTGGAACAAGCCCAGTTGGGTGTCCGGATCCCGCTGAATCACATAGTTCATATCCATCCCAAAGGCCCAGTTTGAGCGCATTGGCCGGTATAGGAACTCACTGCCTGCGCCTGCGAACATCATTTCCAGATAGCCGCCATAGGCTTGTGCGTACCAGTCATCGGCCAACTGATCCATCCAGGTCAGCTGCAGGTTATTGACCCGAAGCGGATTGCCATCAATATACTGCCGGACTAAGGTTCGGACCCGTTTTAAATCGGTGCCATCCGGCGGGACGTCATATTTGAACTTATCGTAATTGTCCAGCAGGTTCAGGTACAGGCTGCCGCCCAGTTCCCACTGATCATTGAATGCGTAGCTGGCCCCGGCATTGATACCGAGGTTATAGAGATAAAATCCTTCTGAGCCACCGAAGGATTGCTGCAGGTTGGGGGACAGGCTGAGATCCCAGGGATCGTTATCTCTGGCAATCAATTGTCCCTGCGGCGCACGCGGCACCTGCGTGGTTAAGGCATCGTCAATGGTTGCATTGACGTAGAGAAGTCGTGCGACCGCATCATAGTCCGCGACATTGATCTGGGTTTCGGTAATCGGCAAATCCTGGCTGGTCTCAATCAACCGATAGGTGTCAAAAGCGGGCTGGCCTGTTATCGGATCGGTCGGAAGTTGATTGCTCAGAATGGTGGCAGCGCGATCATAGCCCTGCATCCGATCCCGGTATTTATCCTGCGAGGCGAGCACAGTGACTGTGGTGTCGTCCGCATAAAGGGTCGGATTTTTCAGCCCCGCATTCTGATGGAGCTCATCCGCAATCTTTTGCCAGTCTTCGGCAATGAGATCCTGTTTTTGTGGATTGGGCGCATAGGCGGGTTTGGGAGTATCCCGCCAGGCCGTCGTTTGCTGATTAAAGTTGGTCTTCAAATTCAGGCCAACCGTCCAGGTATTGCCTCGCTCATAACTCAGGCGCAGATCGCCCCAGTTCCCGAGGCTGTACAGGGTACCAATATTGAACGGGCTGTCCTGCGACATATCTGTTCCTGCACGGGTGACTGGAAAATCACTGGTGTAGTCGTTGCCGTCATATTCCAGTTTGAAGCGCAGCGGTTGCCAGGGGGTCTGATACTCCACACCGCCGAACACCGACATGCAGCCGGTGAACCAGCGCTCGAAATCAACACTGCCCCCTTTCCCTTTGTATTCCGTGTTCCGGCCGCAGTCGTTGCTGAGACTTTTATCGCCTTTCAGGTTGGCGCGGTTGCCCATATAGCCCCAGCCGAGGCCGAGGGTGAAATCCAGGGGCCCCCAGTGTTTACTGGCTGCCAGATATTCACCATCAAACAGGCCGGTACCGCCAAAATCCCGGATACCGATAGACGTCTCCGGCAGCCAGTAACTTTCTTCCAGCAGACGAATTTTAAAATCAATGCCTTTATCGGTGTATTTGGTATCGCCACTGAAGTTGGGATCGTTGCTGTAAAGCACATCCTGCACCAGAGTGTAGCGAATCGTTGTTTCCAGCCAGGGGAACAATTGCAGCGACACGTTGTAATGCAGGTAATCCTTGTTATAGGTGGTCCCGAACGTAAATTCACCTTCAGGCGCGACCCGGCCTGAAGGCATCTGCATCAGGCCGACACCGCCAAAGTCACTTTGAGACACGTGAAAAACCGGCGCACTGAATTCGTCTGCTAAGGCAGAGGGGGCGACCAGACTGAGCGACAACCCGGACAATAAACCGAAGCGACAGCGGATGGCGCGAGAAGAGGAAACAGGCAGCAACATCAGAAAGGCCTTTGTTTAAGCAAATCGAGAAGATGAAGGTTCAAAGAGGCCAGCTCATCCGGTAAGCCGGAAAAAGGCAGAAAAAGGGTTGCCCCCGGGGCGATATCCCGATGGGTCCGGTTCCAGTAAGCTATCGGATGCTTTTCTGTCGTTCCGTCGGGCTGAATCACCCAGACATAATCGGGTTCTGCCACAGCCAGTTGACCGGTCTGTTCAAGGTATCCGGTGGCATTTTGACGCGCTTGCCACGGCAGGCGGACTTCTCCCGTCTGAGCACTGCCAGCTTGCGTGTTCAACGGAATGGCGCCCGTGACTTTGACAATGTCTGGCCGGGTCAGCAGTTGTAATTCAAAGGAGCCGTTCAGTCCGGGGTTATCCGAAGGCGTGATTCGGATGTGATCCCAATCCAGCGGCATGACTAAGCGTTGGCCAGGCATCGGTTGAGCGAAGGCTTTGGCCATGACTTGGAGTTGACGACTGGTGGCCGGAGATTTGGCTTGCCAGTGCCGGGACAAGGACTGAAGTTGTTCTGCGACCCGTAACTGTAACTGTTGCATTTCAAGCTTGGCACTGGGGCTGGTTTGCCATAGGCGGGCGCCAGACCAGTAAAGGGATGCATTTTTTGCTGATGACGGCAGTTGATTCAGATTTGCCAGAGTATCCTGAAAAACCTGCTCCAGCCGGACTGTCGCCGGATAGCGAAGCGCGAGGCCCTGCGAGGCATCGTTCAGACGAACCGTGACCTGGGTAGCCTCTTGCGTGTTTTTCTTGATTTGGACGTCTGTGTTCGCCGATACGGCTGAAGCCAGCAGCAGGAGGATGGCAGTGAGGGTCAACAGGCCCGCCTTTCCGCTGGTCAACAAGGAAAAGGGAAAAGAATAGAGGCGTTTTGTCATGTTATTCATTTCCATACGGCTTGAGTAATTGTATTTCTATGTCGGGCAAGCCAGGCGCAAGTTTTTGCCGGCTCATCAGGACCACTCCACTTTCCGGGTGAATCCAGAATGCGTTGTCGAAGGTTTGATTCAGCGCAGGTACTTCAACGTGCTCAATGAAGTACCGGGCATAACGTGTCACGTCATTGATGGTGATGCTTTGCAAGCCTTTGTCTTCAAAACGGGAAATAACCGGGTAGCCAAAATGGTAGCCGGGTTGCCAGTCAATCTGTCGACGCCAGTGATTCGGCGTGGTGGACAAATGGAGGCCGAGCGCGACCGGGTCGGGCTCCTGTGATTCGACCTGGATCAGGTTGCCTTGTGGCAGGTTCAGGGTTTTGACCAGACGCCCCTGTTCGGTCACCAACATCCCGCGATCTGCAGCCAGCCACTTGAGTTGCAGCGCTTCAGGGGCGTTCTCAGCATGAGTTCGGGGAGCTTTCTCGGCTAATGCCAGCACCATAAATGCCCGGGGACCCTCGTTGATCCGCGCGTAAATACTGGCATAGGGCAAGGTTTCGATCCAGGATTGAGACTTGACTGAATCATCTTCGCCGGACACGGCTAGTCGAAAGGTTTCAGAGACATTTTGAAATTTCTGGCTGCATCCGGTGATTAACAGAACTGAGAACAACAGAGCGAAAATCGGTCGACATGAAGAGAGGAAGCGAGCGGGTTGCATCGAATATCCATATCACATAAGAGCGAAAATATAAAAATAACCGCACAGAACCGTGCGGTTATAGAGACTCGTTAAGGCATGTCAATCACAGGCATTAACTGTTATTTGATACGGTGGTTGCAGTGTCGTTGTCGGTTGCATCCACAATCGCAACAGCAGTCACGGCAACGGCCGCACCCACAGCAACGGTTGTTGCAGTAATGCCACCAACAGCAGCAGCGGTCGCGCCCGCAGTGCCAGCAGCAGTGCCAGCCGCAGCTGTAGACGCTGTGGTCGCAGTTGTTGTAGACGTAGAAGCTGCAACAGAACCTGTGCTGGTGCCTGTGGCAGCCATTGCTGAGCCAGCCATCATCAGGGCGGCCAGAGAAATGAACACTTTTTTCATCCTAATTCCCTTATTGTGTGAAGTGATTAATCTTAATAATGCGGTTTATCATCAAGTCAAAGCGCTTTTTAATGATATTTGGATATATCAAGGATAGCAATGAATTGAATGTGAAGATTGCGCATTTCAGCCGGGTGCAAACAAAATGCTCGTTTAGAATATCCTATTTTATGGAAGTGAGATTGGTTCAGAAAGTGAATAGCCGAAACACCAAGCGCATATAATTCAATCGGTTGTTCACGTTAATCTTTGTTCTGACAGTCAGCTAACAAAGAACAATTACTCTAAGTTGATACCAGTTGCATTTAATGGTTTCTCACTGAGGTGTGATTGTGTAGAATGCGGCAGCCAAAATGACAGTCTGTCCTGAAGATTTGATATGTCTGACAGCGATTATTTCAGGCAAACTGGTTTTTGCAAATTTTTGGTGAAATTGAACTTAACTGTAGGGCTAATCACAGTTTTCCAATAAAACGTGATTGAGGGTAACGCTTCAATCAGGTGAAACGGTAACCTGCACAGAACAACATGGATGTCGTGATGAGCAATTGGGAGCTGTAACCTAAGGGCGGTAGCATGCTCAATCGCTACCATCAATGGTCTTAAACCAATCTGCCTGAATCATCATGATTGGCTGTCATGGGATAAAGTTATTTTACCTTTGTCTAAATTAGCAACCTGCATGACTTTCTGGATACAACAGTGTTCATAGTGTGCGAGTTACATCAAGTTTGGCAATTGAAATAGATAACCCAGATTTAATTTTTAGATCTAAATTCCACTTTTTATTACTTATTACGTTGATTGGATATGGATTTCTCTAAGAAGCTCATTTTTTCTGCTGTCGCTTCACTGTTATTAGCAGGTTGTACAGTCGTCCCCGGTTCCCACCTGTCGTTACCAGACAATAAACAACAAGAAGACAATGATGCGTTCAGTGTGTCTGAACAGGTCAATGTATATCCGTTAACGCCTTCCGTGATTCGTCAGTCCAAACGTCCAGAAGCCTCGGCAAGAACAAACCCCGCGCTGGATGCAGAACTCAATGGCTATGAATACTATATCGGACCGGGTGACATCCTGAATATTACCATTTGGGATCACCCTGAGCTGACGATACCGGCCGGTTCTTACCGAAGTTCGAGTGAATCAGGCAACTGGGTACATGCAGACGGAACAATCTTTTACCCTTACATCGGAACGGTTCTGGTGGGGGGGAAAACCGTAACCCAGGTGCGCGATGAGATTTCCCGCCGTCTGGCCGCTTTCATTGAAAGCCCGCAGGTGGATGTGAATGTGGCTGCGTTTCGTTCTCAGAAGGCGTACGTAACCGGCGAAGTGAACACGCCCGGGCAACAACCGATCACTAATGTGCCATTAACCCTGCTGGATGCTATAAACAGAGCAGGTGGTCTGGCAAAAGATGCCGACTGGCGAAATGTCACATTAACGCGGCAGGGCGGTGAACAACCGATATCGCTGTATGCGCTGATGCAGCGTGGCGATTTGACTCAAAACCGTTTGTTGCGCCCGGGCGATATCATCCATGTGCCACGAAACGACGCACAAAAGGTTTTTGTGATGGGTGAAGTAAATGCTCCACAACTGCTGAAGATTGATCGTGCAGGTATGACACTGACTGAAGCCTTAAGTAGTGTTGGCGGTATCAACGAACTGGAGGCGGATGCCACGGGGGTGTTTGTGATTCGGAACGTACACAAAGCCCAATCTGGCGTTGTGCAAACCACCACCGTGCAGACCAATCAGGTGATGGCAGATATCTACCAGTTGAATATTCAGGATGCGGCTGCATTGGTGTTGGGCACAGAGTTTGAACTGGAGCCCTATGATGTGGTGTATGTCACCGCCGCACCCATTGCGCGCTGGAATCGCGTGATTCGTCAGCTCCTGCCGACCATTACCGGGTTTAACCAGCTCACTGAAGGTGCGGTAAGAGTAAGGGATTGGTAACACATGTTTAATCATATACTGGTGGTGTGCGTCGGCAATATTTGTCGCTCTCCATCCGGGGAGGCGCTGTTAAAACAACTGCTCCCCGGTAAAAACATTCGCTCGGCCGGGCTCAGTACCGAAAAAAGTGGCCTGAGTGGTAAATCCGCTGATCGCATGGCGACAGACATTGCTGCTGAAAACGGGATTTGTCTGGATGGTCATCAGGCACAACAACTGACCGCTGATCTGTGTCGTGAGTTTGATCTGATTCTGGTGATGGAAAAGGGTCATCTTGATGTTGTGGCGTCTATTGCGCCGGAAGCCCGGGGTAAAACCATGCTGTTCGGACAATGGATTGGACAACAGGATATTCCGGATCCCTATCGTATGAGCCGGGAAGCTTATGAACACACTTATCAGTTGATAGATAAAGCGGCTCATGCCTGGGCACAAAAGCTGTAAATTCAGCCGCTGAAAACTCTCGACCTGAGCGCTGCTTCTTAGAAGGAAGCCAGTGAAAGAACAGCACTCAGACAGGAATAATGACTTAGAAAAGTAGCCAGAGTAGAAGTATACGATGACTGTTTCGCAACAAGTGTCGGTCAAACAATCCGACTCCGATGAGATTGATCTAGGGAAACTGTTCGGTATTTTACTGGACAGCCGCTGGACCATTATCGCCATCACCTTTGCCTTTGCTGTTGTAGGTGTCGCTTATGCGCTGCTGGCAACGCCAATTTATAAAGCCGATGCTTTGCTTCAGGTGGAAGAAAAAAACAACGGCTTGTCTGCATTAGGCGATATGGGGGAAATCTTCTCCAGCGAATCTTCGTCCAATACCGAAATTGAAATTTTACGCTCACGAATGATTCTGGGGAAAACGGTCGATAAACTGAACCTGACCACGCTGGCAAGCCCTGAAGCCCTGCCATTGATTGGACCCGGTCTCAACCGCCTCGCCAACAATCAGGACAGCATTGCAATCAGCCGCTTTGAAATTCCGCAAGAGATCGAAAAACCGAATTTTACGCTGGTTGTGGATGATCTGAGCAATCATACCTTCATCCTGTTCAATCATGACGGGGAAAAAGTCCTGTCTGGCAAAGTGGGTGAGTTAGCGGTTGCCGGCGATTACAAAGTTTTTGTTACGGAAATGAATGCTGAAACCTCCGGCACAGAGTTTGAGATTCAAAAACGCTCCCGCCTTGACAGTATTCAATGGGTCCAGCAAAACCTGAGTGTTGCAGAACGCGGGAAGCAAACCGGCATTCTTCAGTTGTCTTTTACCGGACCCGATAAAGCGCAAAATACGGCGATTTTGAATGACATCAGCCAAAATTATTTCTTACAAAACGTGGCGCGTAACTCCGCGGAAGCAGAAAAAAGTCTGGCGTTTCTCCGGGGCCATCTGCCCGATGTTAAATTACAGCTCAATCAGGCCGAAGATGAATTGAACCAGTTCCGTCAGGCAAATGATTCGATCGATTTAGGGCTGGAAGCCAAATCGACGCTGGATGTGATGGTGAAGCTGGAATCCCAGCTGAATGAACTGACCTTCAAAGAGAGTGAAATTTCACAGCGGTTTACCAAAGAGCACCCGGCGTACATTGCCCTGCTGGACAAGCGGCAAACTCTGCTGAAAGAGCGGGAGCGATTCAACCGACAGGTTCAGAAGTTGCCGAAAACACAACGAGAAGTGTTGCGGTTGACTCGGGATGTGGAAGTCAATCAGCAAATCTATGTGCAGCTGCTCAATAAAGTGCAGGAATTGAACATTCTCAAAGCCAGCACGGTCGGGAATGTCCGGATACTGGATGTCGCACAGTCGTACACGCAGGCTATCAAACCGAAGAAACCACTGATTGTGGTGCTGGCGACCTTATTGGGCGGTATGTTGGCAGTGGCTTTGGTGCTGGTTCGTGCAGCCTTCCATCGTGGGGTTGAAAACCCGGATGAGATTGAAGCGATTGGTTTACCTGTGTATGCCAGTATTCCGATGTCGGACTGGCAGGCGGATATGGAGAAAAAACAAAAAGCCAAGCGTCAATTGACCGTCGAAGAAAGTTTACTGGCCGTGGCAAACCCGGCGGATCTGTCGATTGAAGCCTTGCGCAGCCTGCGAACCAGCCTGCACTTTGCGATGATGGAAGCGAAGAATAACGTGCTGATGATTTCGGGGCCGAGTCCGGGTATCGGCAAGTCCTTTGTATCGTCCAATATGGCTGCCGTGATTGCAAAAGCAGGGCAACGGGTGTTGCTGATTGATGCCGATATGCGTAAAGGCCGGTTAGAAAAAAACATGGCGGTCACCCATACACCTGGCCTGTCGAACTATCTGGCAGATACTGCAAGCATTGAAGACATTATCAAACAGCCTGGTGTGGAAGGGCTGGCCTTTATTGGCCGGGGCGAAGTGCCACCGAATCCCTCGGAACTTCTGATGCATCCACGTTTCAAGAAACTGCTGGAGTGGGCGTCTGAAAACTACGATATGGTGGTTGTGGACACCCCGCCGATTCTGGCGGTGACCGATCCAGCCATTGTGGGTACTCATGCGGGGACTACTTTGCTGGTTGGCCGCTTTGGCCAGAATGCCGTGAAAGAGATTGAAGTGACCAAACAACGCTTTGAGCAAAATGGCATTGAAGTGAAAGGCTTTATTCTGAATGCGGTGCTGAGAACTGCGAGTTCGCATTATAGTGGTGGTTACTATAACTATAGCTATGAATCAAAATAAATTTAAATTATCAATTTCCCCCATTACGAAGTAATTAAGGTAACAGTGTGAAAATACTTGTAACAGGTGGTGCTGGTTTTATTGGGTCAGCCGTTGTTCGACATATTATTCAAAATACAACGGACAGTGTTATTAATCTGGATAAGCTGACTTATGCTGGCAATCTGGAATCTTTAAATAATATTTCAGAAAACGATCGTTATTGTTTCGAGCAAGTGGATATCTGCGATAAAGCTGCGCTAGAACGCGTATTTGCTGAACATCAGCCGGATGCTGTGATGCATTTGGCTGCGGAAAGCCATGTCGACCGTTCAATAGATGGTCCTGCTGACTTTATCGAAACCAATATCATCGGGACGTATCACTTGTTGGAAGTGTCTCGAGCCTATTGGAATCAGTTGGACGAAGCACGTAAAACAGCTTTTCGTTTCCACCATATTTCAACCGATGAAGTATATGGTGATTTAGAAGGCACAACCGATCTGTTTACTGAAAACACGTCATATAAACCAAGCAGCCCGTATTCTGCATCAAAGGCCTCAAGCGATCATCTTGTCCGTGCCTGGCTGCGAACTTATGGCTTTCCGACCATTGTGACGAATTGCTCTAACAATTACGGTCCTTACCATTTTCCGGAAAAGCTGATTCCACTGATGATTTTGAATGCTTTAGATGGAAAGCCGTTGCCTGTGTATGGCGATGGTATGCAGATTCGTGACTGGCTCTTTGTCGAAGATCACGCACGTGCCTTGTACAAAGTGGTGACTCAGGGCGTGGTTGGTGAAACATACAACATTGGTGGCCATAACGAGAAAGCTAATATCGAAGTGGTGAAGACCCTTTGTGCGCTTCTTGAAGAACTGGTTCCAGAGAAACCAACTGGTCTGGCGTCTTATGAATCACTCATTACTTATGTGGCTGACCGCCCGGGTCATGATGTGCGTTACGCCATTGATGCGAGCAAAATTGAGCGTGAACTGGGCTGGACACCTGAAGAAACCTTTGAAACCGGTTTGCGTAAAACCGTTGAATGGTATCTGAATAATAAAACCTGGTGGCAGCGTGTATTGGATGGCTCGTACAGTATGGAACGTTTGGGAGTAACTGCATCATGAAAGGTATTATTCTAGCTGGCGGTTCTGGCACGCGTTTATATCCGATCACGCGGGGTGTATCCAAACAGTTGCTTCCTGTTTACGATAAACCGATGATTTATTATCCGCTATCAACGCTGATGTTGGCAGGTATTCGAGATATCTTGATCATCACGACACCAGAAGATAACGAATCTTTCCGACGTCTTTTGGGCGATGGTTCAGACTTTGGCATCAATTTGCAATATGCAGTCCAGCCAAGTCCGGATGGTCTGGCACAGGCATTCATTATTGGCGAAGAGTTCATTGATGGTGACAGTTGCTGTTTAGTACTCGGTGATAACATCTTCTATGGCCAGTCATTCTCGAAAACTTTAAAGTATGCAGCTGAACGTGAGCAAGGTGCGACTGTCTTTGGCTATCAGGTGAAAGATCCGGAGCGTTTTGGCGTGGTCGAATTCGATCAGGAGATGAAAGCTGTCTCTATTGAAGAAAAACCGACGTCACCCAAATCAGACTACGCTGTGACCGGGTTGTATTTCTACGATAATCGTGTCGTTGATTTTGCAAAACAAGTGGAGCCATCTGAGCGGGGTGAGCTGGAAATTACGTCAATCAACCAAATGTATTTGGAAGATGGCAGTTTAAATGTAGAGTTGCTTGGCCGTGGCTTTGCTTGGTTAGATACGGGCACCCATGAAAGTTTGCATGAAGCTTCTTCTTTTGTTCAAACCATTGAGCATGTACAGGGGTTGAAAGTCGCTTGTTTAGAAGAGATTGCATGGCGTAATGGATGGCTGAGCAATGAAGCGCTGTTAGAGATCGCCAAGCCCATGCTCAAAAATGAATATGGTCAATATTTAAAACGTCTGATTGACGAAAAGTTCAAATATCAATAAAGACTGGACAGCCGATATGAAAATATTGATTACGGGTGCAAATGGCCAGGTCGGTCAAGCGCTTGTCAATAAACTTCAGGGTAAGGCTGAATTGCTCGCGGTTACACGCGAGCAATTGGACATTACCAATGAAGCAAGAGTACAAACACAAGTTCAGGCCTTTTTACCGGATGTCATTATCAATGCCGCAGCATATACAGCAGTGGATAAAGCAGAGCAAGAACAGGAACTATCGCATCAAATTAATGCAGTCGGTCCTGAATTTTTGGCAAAAACCGCGGAAGGTATCAATGCAGCTTTGCTTCATATTTCGACTGATTATGTGTTTTCTGGTGAAAAGTCGGGTTGCTACAATGAGCTGGATGAAACGAACCCGCAAGGTGTTTATGGCCTAACGAAGTTAGCCGGCGAAAAGTTGGTGGCTGAATTTTGTTCGAAACATATTATATTGCGTACCGCCTGGGTCTTTCATGAAAATGGCGAAAATTTCGTGAAAACAATGTTACGTTTGGGTAAGGAGCGAGATAGTCTGGGAATTGTAGGAGACCAGTTCGGTGGACCTACTTATGCCGATGATATTGCTGATGCGTTAATACAAATTGCACATCATATTACCAGTGGGATGCCAACGAATTATGGTATTTATCATTTTTCTGGCATGCCTCATGTTACTTGGTTTGACTTTGCTAGCGCCATTTTTGATGCCGCAGTAAAACATCAGGTGATCGATAAAAAACCTCAGCTAAATACAATTACGACAGCAGACTTTCCCACTCCTGCAAAACGACCAGCAAATTCAAAGCTAAATTGTGACAAAATTCAGCGTGAATTTGGGATTACACCAAGTAATTGGCATCTTGCTTTAGAACGAATTGAAGAATATTGATATGAAAGTTATAGAAACTAACATTCCGGATGTCAAAATTATTGAGCCTGCTGTATTTGGTGATGAGCGCGGTTTCTTTATGGAAACCTGGCAGCAGAAAAAATTTGAAGAGTTAGTGACGGGTAAACCGTGCCAATTTGTGCAGGACAACCATTCCAAGTCGAAAAAAGGCATCTTACGTGGGCTACATTACCAAACCGAAAATACTCAAGGTAAATTGGTTCGAGTAATCTCTGGTGAAGTATTTGATGTGGCAGTTGATATTCGTAAGAACTCGCCAACATTTGGCCAATGGGTTGGCGTATACCTTTCTGCAGAAAATAAACGACAACTTTGGGTGCCAGAAGGTTTTGCTCATGGATTCTATGTAACGAGTGATGAGGCTGAATTTGTTTATAAATGTACAGATTACTATAACCCAAAATTTGAACATAGTATCATATGGAATGATCCATCTATTGGGATCGAATGGCCAGTAAATAATTCAATAATCTTGTCTGATAAAGATGAAAATGGCTCTTTGCTAGTAGAGGCTACAACACTTTGATTAAAAATATGAAGCGAGAAGTGAAGAGAATCATTAATTGTTTGAAAATGATTCCTGACTATTTTTATGACTACAGAAACTATGCAAAGCATTCATTACATGTAGGGCGTTATCGAGAAGAAGAACATGCGTTTGGATTGATAATTCGCATTTATCATACTATTGAAAAAGGCTTATCAATAACTAATAAAAAGCCAGAGTTTGGATTGGACAGTATCCATTGGTTGCAAAATATTATTATTGAAAACCTAAGTGAATCAGAAAGGAAAAACAAGCATGTTCAAAGCGCTATAATCACATTAAAAAAATATTTTGAAATTAATAAGAACGATAAAAATAGCCAAAAGTATTTATTTGAAGAAGAGAGGTTCAACAGAGTCGTTTCAGGGTTCTACACTGGTGGAATAAATGGCGGCACAAAGAGATTAAATGTTATCAATAATTGGGTTGATTACTCAACATTCTTTAAAAATAGAAGTAGTACACGTGAGTTCAATACAGATGTTATATCAGACGAAGATATTAAGAAAATTATTTCGATAGCAAAGCATTGCCCATCTGCATGTAATAGACAAGCTATAAAAATATTTTACTCTACATCTTTAATAAAAAATAAAGATATTCTTTCATTACAAAACGGAAGTCGTACATTCAGAGATAAGGTACCAGGTGTTATGATTGTTTGTTCTGATATTAGGTATCAGGAGGGGCATGAAGAGAGAAATTTAGGTTACATTGAGGGTGGAATATGGGTTATGTCCTTGATTAATGCAATGCACTCATTAAACTTTGGTTCTTGTGCATTAAACTGGTGTGTATCAAGAAAAACAGATCAGAAACTAAAGCAATTAATAGATATACCAGATTATTATCAGATTTCTGCATTGATTGCATTTGGATATCCGGATAAAGACCAGTTAGTTCCATATTCTTTAAGGAAAAATAGTCAAGATTTTATGGAAGAAATTAAGTAGAGTTTATAAATTGTATCAATTAATTCTTTTGTTTGCTGAGAGGTTTTTTCGTCTTGGTGTTGGGCTAACATCCTCAATATTAATTGCAAGAACACTTGGTGCTGAACAATTTGGTCTTATTTCATCAGATCTTGCAATTAGAAGTATAATAATTGTATTACTTAGCTTGGGCTTAGAAAGTTATGTACTTAGAGAGTCTTCTTTAAAAGAATCCTCTAAGCTGTTTAGCTCTCATTTTTTGGTTAGATTAGTATTAAATTCACTTTATTTATTTGTGGCTTTAGTTATATTTAATTTGGGAGATGTGGATTTAGCTACTACTGTCATATTGATATCAGCTTTTTTTAATTTATTTGATGTTAGAGAAATACAGTTTAAAGCTAAGAAAAAGGTGAAAGAGCTTTGTATTATTTCTATAGCAATTTATTCAATAGTTTTGGCTGCAAGAATTTATGGCAGCTATAATAAAATGGGTTTGGATTATTTTGCATATACTTACGCTCTTGAATATATTTTAGGTTTAATTGCATTTTTTGTATACAAAAGAAAAGACCAAAAAATAATAATAAGCTATGAAGTTATTACTTTAGCATCTCAATTATTTAAGCAAGGTGGTTTTTTAGTTGCCTCGGCTCTGTCTGTTATTGCATTTTCTAAAATAGATATTATCATGTTAGAAAATATTGATGGTCCAAGCTCTGCTGGTATTTATAGTGCAGCAACACGGATTTCAGAAATGTGGTTCATGATACCAGCAATTATAATGAGCTATTTGATACCTAGGATAGAAGGACAAGCAAAAAAAATTTTTGAGACTGAAGTATTTGGAATGCAAATAACAGTTGCATTGTCATATTTTTTCTTAATTGTTGTTTATTTTTGTTCAGAACCATTAATAACTTTTTTATACGGCAATGATTATATAGCTGCTTCCAATATATTAAAGATACACGCTGTTGCAAGTATTTTTGTGTCACTTGGCACTTCACAAGCAGTTTTTTTCTATAGAAATAATCTTGTGTGGTACTCTACTGTAAAGAATGTAGTAGCAGTCTGTTGTGCTATAGGGTTGAATTATATCTTTATTCCAAAGTATGGAGCACAAGGTGCTGCAATTGCGACAGTGTTAGCTTTTTCAGTGTCCACATTAATAATGAATGCTTTAAACAAAAGAACTAATGAAATATTTATTCAAAATATTAGAGCATTGCTTTTATTAGATATAATCGAAATTTTAAATTTATTAAGAGAGAAAAATGTCAAGTCTAGTTGTTAAAAATGTAAAAGAAATTCAAGGCGAGGTGAAAATTTCAGGAGCAAAGAATAGCACGCTTCCTTTAATGTGCGCATCTCTCTTATCAAGAAAATCCTTGTTTACTAATACACCAGTATTAAGAGATACAGAGATTTTAGGGAACATTTTGCAGACAATTGGTGTTGAATTCACCCATTCAGATAACGAAATATGCTTAGAAATTCCAGATCTTCCATCAAATATTGAAATTACAACTGAATTAGCAGCTAAGATCAGATACTCAACCATCTTAATGGGAGCTCTAGTTGGTGCTGGTGTTAAAACGTTTAAATTAGGGCTGTCTGGAGGATGCTCTTCATTTGGTGAACGCCCGATCGATATTCATTTGGATTTTTTTAAAAGTATTGGTTGTAAAATTACAGAACATATTGATCATATAGAGTTTGATAATAAAGAAATTGTTGAATCATTTAATTATACTTTACGTTTTCCTAGTGTTGGAGCAACAAATAACATATTGATCTCTGCAGCAACTATGAAGAGCCCTTGTATTGTTCGAAATATTGCCATCGAGCCAGAGATCATTGACTTAGTGGAATACCTAGAAAAAGTGGGAGTGGAAGTTGAGTTCATATCTGAGCGAGATGTAAAAATCACACCTAATACGGAGAACCATAGACCAAGTGTTGAACATCGGGTTATCTCTGATCGTATTGAAGCTATTAGCTATATAGTTCTTGGCGCAATGCATGCTAAACACGAACTAACAGTAAGTAATGTTGAAATTGAATATATTAAGCAACCCTTGGAATACTTGAAGTCTCTTGGTTTAGACTTTGAAGTAAAAAAACATGAACGAATGGTTATCGTTCGAAAAGCAAAAGCACTTGATGTGAAGGACTTGGAAGTTGGTGTTTATCCAATGATAGGTACAGATTATCAACCTGTTATTGCTATGTTACTGGCATATGCCGCTGATAAACCTGTAAAAGTGATAGACCCAATATATCCAAAACGTTTCAAGTATTTAGAAGAAGCGATGAAGATAGGTTTAAGTGCTGAAGTTGGTACAGGTGAGTCAACAATTTATAGTTTATCTCTTAAAGATATAAATAACAATGTTGGCTTATATTCTCATGATCTACGGGCTGGGTTCGCTATGCTATTACTGGCAATATTTTATCCAGGTTTGATCAATGTAGATAATGCTGTTCAAGTACTTAGAGGGTATTCTTTAATAGAACAAAAAATGAAGAATATTGGCATCGAAATTCAACTTACTTGAAATGGATTATACTAAAAGTATGAAATGCGTTTTCTTTATAAATACAATTAACCGCGGTGGTTCAGAACAATATGTATATAGCTTGGCAAAGCAACTTAAGGAAAAAAAATCTGCTGAAATAGTTATTATATCTAGTAATGGTGTTATGGCAGAGTTTTTAAGAGAATGTGGTTACAAGGTTGTTTTAATCCCATTTGTTGGGATTAATGCTGATAGGGTATCCGATTTACCAATAAAGCATAGATTATTTTATAGAAATTGGTTTTGGTTAAAGTTCTTTTATAGAGCTTATTTAGGTCAATATGTAAAAGGTGCAGATTTTTTTATATCACAGCAAGGCTATCCGACAATAGTGGCTTCTGCTTTATTAAGAGCTGTACCTCATATAAATATAGTCCATCATATACTTCCTAATGAGTATACCAGTATTTATAACGAACTTAATATTAATCCGAACAAGTTTGTTGCTGTTAGTGAAGAAGTAAGAGATTTCCTGGCTAGTAAAGGGGTTTATAATTCCGAGGTTATTCAAAATCCCATAGATATACCAAATTTAGCACAAGATGAAATAAGTGAAAGTAAGAAACATAATATTGTACTTCTTAGCCATTTACATGAAGAAAAAAGAAGTACAATAGAAAGCTTTTTAGGTTTTGTTGAGAAAGCTGATATTGAAGAATATAGTTTCACTGTTATCGGAGATATATCTAGTGCATATGCAAGTGAAATATATACGAGATATAATCATATTGTAAGATTTACTGGCTCCTTAGCTCGAGATGAGCTTTTGATTGAGTTAAATCATGCTGATTGTGTAATTGCCGTTGGTCGCTCAGCTTTAGAAGCATTACTATTAAAAAAGAAAGTTATAATGGCTGGGCATATTATTGGTAAAAATGGTGGTAATTTTGGTGGTTTGTTGACATCTGAAAATATTACAGAGGCTGCTTATTATAATTATTCAGGTCGACATGCAAAGGATATTACTTCAAAAGATAAAATTGCTTCTTGCATACAAGAGTCTCAAATAATATCACCGAATGAAATTGAAATAATCGTAAGAGAACTTGAGAGTAGACATTTACCTAATATTGTCATGAACAAATTTTTATCGGTGGTAGATGATGTTAGAAAAGAAATCTAAGGTACTGTTACTTATAGTTGTTTATAATAAATTGATTGAAAACATTCCCGCGCCAAGAACTTTTCTCTTAGATTCTGATGATGTTGCAACTTCATTAGAAAGAGAAGTTATCATTTGGGATAATAGTACTGAAGATGAATATAGGAAAGAAAATAAAAATCATGCTTTAAATGCAGGCTATAGGTATTTAACAAATAATCGCAATTGCTCATTAAGTTATGTTTATAACTTTGTTATAGCTACACATGATTTTGATTATATTGTTATTTCTGATGATGACTCAAACTACTGCAAAAATTACTTATCTAGTTTAGAGAAGGTTATTAATGAAAAGCAATTGGTAGCTATTCCTCAAGTTTTTTCAAACGGAAAACTGTACAGCCCTGCGAAACTTGGGGTAGTAGTTGGAAAACATCTAAAGCATATTTCTCCAGGAATTAATTATGGTTTAATTGGTATAACTAGTGGAGTTATTATCAATAAGATTGTTTTCGAAGATTGCAGAATAAAGTTTGATGAGCAGTTAGATTTTTATGGGATTGATACAGATTTTTTCCTTAATCTGAAAAAGGAAAAAATTCCAGTATATGTTCTTAATGAAACGATTGAGCATGATCTTTCAATGGAAAGTGAAAATCTAACATTTGAAGAAAAAATAAATGGTTTTAGGTATAAAAATAATAAGTCAGCCATGATTTATATCAATAAAAAAAGAACATTATTTCATTATTTAATGTGTCGACTATATTATTTTTTATATGAAACTATTAAAGGATGAATTAAGTGGAGAAATATTACCTCTGTCATTTATATGATGATTTTAGTGGCAGCCCGAAAGTTTTATCGCAGTTAGTAAATGTACTAAACAATCAAGAGTTAGATAATGTTTCCATTTTGGGGTCTTCTAGCTCAGGATTTATTTCGAAGGTTTCTTCAAGCACTGAGCGTTTTTTTTATAAACGATCTAATAATAAAGCACTCACACTTTTTTATTATTTGCTAAGTCAGTTTATTTTGTTTTTTAAACTTTCATTTATGTTGTTTAAAGATAGGAAAATAAAAAATAAAGTGGTTGTTGTTAATACATTACTTCCATTTTCGGCATCCTTAGCTGGTAAGATATTTGCTAACAAAACTATATTATATTCACATGAGATTTCAATTAAGCCTCTAGTACTGAATTCTTTTCTTTTAAAATTCCATTCTATCTTTGTAGATAAAGTAATTTATGTATCAAATTTTTTAGCAAATGAGTTAAAAAATAAATTACTATGTGATTATAGTGTCGTACATAATTCTTTAGACTCTATATATATAGAGTCTAAAATGACTGACCAAGAGTTAGAAAAAAAATGGAGTGGAAAAACAATTTTAATGCTGTCTTCGCTAAAAGACTATAAAGGAATTCCTGAGTTTATTCAGTTGGCTAGCAATATGAAAAATGAAGGTCTTACGTTTACTCTGATTGCCAACTGTGAACCTTATGAAGGTGAGACCTATTTTTCAAGATTTAGCTTACCACATAACTTAAATATACTTTACAGACCATCAGATTTGTTAAAATGGTACCAAAAGTCATTTCTGGTATTAAATATGTCTAGACAGAATGGTTGGATTGAAACTTTCGGTTTAACTCTTATTGAGGGGATGTCTCAGTTCAATCCTGTTATAGCACCAATAGTTGGAGGACCAGTAGAAGTTGTATCTAATTCTGATTCTGGTTTTTTGATTGATTCTAGAAATTTAAATACAATACAAAAAACAATTCTTGATGTCGCTGATAATTATAATTATTGGTTAGTCCTGGCGCGGAATGCAAAATTAAGAGCACATGATTTCAGTTTCGCTAAATATGAACAAAAAATAGTGGACGAGATTAAAGAAATTAATTGATTTCGTTTAATGAAATTGAAGTAATGCAAAAGTTTGTCCTGAATTCTTATCGCGGGAAGTTTTTAAATATGGAATTTTTAAAAATATTTGATATTTTATATTTTTGTGTGATTTCAGGTTTGTTTATATTGTTTATGTCTTTAAGAGTCAATTTCACAATAATTCTGTGTGCATTTACAATATTTCTTGCCTATTATGATTTCTTTTTCTTAAAATTAAAAGAAAATCTAGCATACTTCGAGCCTTTCATCACTAGCGCGTTGTATGATTTCTTTGTATTATTATTATTTTCTATTGCTGTTTTTCAGGTTATTAAAGATAGAAATATCAACAAATCTTGTCTTTGGGTTTTGTTATTTGTTATTTTGTTATCTTTAAATGGGGTGCTTCATTACGATCTATCAAGTGTTGTAGTTGGATATAGGTCTTATATATCAATTTTATTGCTTTCATTTTCGCTTGTAGTATGCGGAAGGAAAGTAAGCCTTCATCGATACATGACATTTTTAATAACGTTTATATTTATACCAAACATCACATTTGCTTTATATCAATATTTAAACTATTCCAGTGTAGAGGACTTTTGGTTTTACTCTGCCTATAATGATTTAAATTTAGAGCTTTTTTATTGGGATTTTTTCAGAGATGATGTAATTCGACCGTTTGGTTTTTTTACGAGCACTTTAGGCATTGGTTTTCTAAGTCTTTCTGTATTTATGTATAGTCTTACATATAACTATAAGTTTCGCACTATAATATTAATTTTAAGTTTGGTAGCTATTTACATAACAGGTGTTAGAACTTTTTTCCTCGCTGGAGTGTTATTTATTTCTTTGAAATTTATCTTATCAAAAGATTTTCCTTTGAAGAGAACGATGCTTTATTTGTCAGTTCCTTTGAGTTTCTTGATTACTATTGCTGCTATTAGTTATTTTTCTAATGATCTTTCTGCATTGGGACGAATTTATCAGTGGGGCGAAGTTGCAAACTTTGTATTCAGTAATCCTATCGGTACTGGAATTGGTATTGTTGGTCCTGGGTTAACTTTCTGGCCGGATTCACAGCTGATTGCATTTTTATATATGGGAGGAGCACTTAGCTTGGTTTTATACTTGTATTTTTACAACCTCCTTTTTCAGTATAGTAATAGCTATCATTTTGCGGTTTCTTCTTCTTGCGTTCTGTTTTATTTAATGTTGTTCCAAAATATTGGCTTTGGATTTTTTTGGTTGTTTATGATCGCAATTTATTTTAATTCGGATAATAAAGTAGATTTATGAAAAATGTTTTTGTTGTTGGTACTGTTGGTTTACCGGGATGTTACGGTGGTTTCGAATCTTTAGTCGAAAACTTAGTTAGCTACAGTAGTGACTCATATAAATATACCGTATTTTGTTCTTCAAAAGCATATGATATGAAAATTGAACAACATAACGGTGCAAGATTAATTTATATTCCGTTTAAAGCAAACGGTATTCAAAGTGTTATTTATGATATAGTTTCGTTGTTATTATGTTTGCGTTATAGACCTGATGTTATCTTGATTCTTGGCGTATCGGGTTGCATTTTTTTGCCTATATTTAAAGTTTTTTCAAAAGCAAAAATTGTAACAAATATCGATGGCTTAGAATGGAAAAGAGATAAGTGGGGTTGGTTTGCCAAAAAGTTCTTGAAGTTTTCTGAGTATCTAGCCGTTAAGTTTTCTAATGTTGTGATTACTGATAATAAAGCTATTGGAGATTATGTAGACCTTGAATATGGAAATGATAATATTGTTATTCCATATGGAGGAGATCATGCTATTAGCTCTACTTGCAAGTATCCTGAAGGTGATTATTGTTTGGCTTTATGTAGGATTGAACCGGAGAATAATGTTGAGATGATATTAAAAGCATTCCAAGGTAGTACAAGAAGTATTAAATTTGTTGGGAATTGGAATGCTAGTGAATATGGTAGAAGACTTAAAGTAAATTACTCACAAGAAAATAACATTGAATTGATTGACCCTATTTATGATCTTGATGAGCTTTTCAAGTTAAGAAGCTCATGCCAGCTCTATATTCATGGCCATTCTGCAGGAGGCACAAATCCATCTCTAGTTGAGATGATGCATTTCAATAAGCCGATTGCTGCATTTGATTGTGTTTTTAATCGTTACTCTACTGAAAATGAAGCTCAATATTTTGATTCAAGCTATTCGTTAAAATTAATGATTGAAAATAAGGATGAAAAAGCATTATTAGGGAATGCTAATTCAATGAAAAAAATTGCAGAAAAAAGGTATGTTTGGAGTGAGATTACCAAACAGTATGAGTCTACCTATAACTGATGTTAAATTATGAAAATAAGTAAAGCTGTAATCCCGGTAGCAGGACTGGGTACACGAATGTTACCTGCAACAAAAGCAATTCCCAAAGAGATGTTGCCGTTAGTCGATAGACCGCTGATTCAATTTATTGTTAATGAATGTGTGGTTGCAGGAATCAAAGAAATTGTGCTGGTAACTCACTCGTCAAAAAATGCGATTGAAAACCACTTCGATACATCATTCGAATTAGAGGCAACACTGGAAAAACGTGTAAAGCGTCAGCTTCTAGAAGAGGTTCAATCTATTTGCCCGAAAGATGTCACTATCATGCATGTGCGTCAAGGTAATGCCCTTGGGCTCGGGCATGCTGTGTTATGCGCTAAACCTTTAGTAGGAGATGAACCTTTCGCTGTCGTATTACCAGATGTCATTTTGGATGAATATACAGCCGATCAAAGCCAAGAAAATTTAGCTGCAATGTTGAAGCGTTTTGAGGAAACATCAGCGAGCCAGATTATGGTTGAGCCTGTTCCGATGCAAGATGTTTCTAAATATGGTGTTGTAGATTGTTATGGTGCAACACTTTCAGCAGGGCAATCTCATGAGATGCGTGCAATGGTTGAAAAACCGAGTATAGATGAAGCACCATCAAATTTGGCTGTCGTGGGTCGTTACGTACTTTCAGCGAATATTTGGAACAAATTGGCGAAGACACCACCAGGAGCTGGTGATGAAATACAGTTGACCGATGCCATCGATATGCTGATGACTGAAGAAATGGTAGAAGCTTTTCATATGATGGGTAAATCTCATGACTGTGGTGATAAGCTGGGATATATGAAGGCATTTATCGAGTATGGATTGCGTCACGATGCACTTGGAGAAGAGTTCAAAGCATATTTAGCTGATTTAATGCCACCCATGCGAGCTGTATCCTGAGTGAATACCTAAAACCCTGCGATGATCGGGGTGATTTAACCAAAGAGTCCAAACATGACCTCTGCATTCCTATTTGCCTTTCTAATGTCCTTTTGCAGCCTGTTTATCTGCAGGAAAATTGCGAGAAGGATTGGGCTGGTTGATGCACCCAATGCACGGAAGCACCACAAAGGGGTGGTTCCGTTGGTTGGCGGTGTCTCCATATTTATCACGCTGGCGATTGCCTTTACATTGTTTGAACTGTTTCCTCACAATGCAATGCTGTATTTAAGTTGCGCGACTGTGCTGGTCGTTGTTGGTGTTGTGGATGATCGCTATGACATCAGTTTTAAGTTCAGGCTGTTGGTGCAAGCCTGTGTTTCTCTGGTGATGATTTTTGCCGGGGAGAAAAGCCTGCACGATCTGGGCTACATGCTGGGGAATTTCCCGCTGGAGTTGCCCGTTGCGGTCAGTACGGTGCTGACCATTCTGGCTGTGATTGGCGCGATCAATGCTTTTAACATGGTCGACGGCATTGATGGCCTGCTGGGCGGCTTGGCCTCGGTTAGTTTTGCTGCACTCGGTTATGTATTTTGGATGGCTGGTAATACAGAACTCTTTGTCATCTGTGCCATGATTGTGACGGCGATGGTGCCTTATATTCTGCTAAATCTGGGCTTTCCGCTCGGGCGGCGTTTTAAGGTGTTTATGGGCGATGCGGGCAGCATCTTTATTGGCTTCACTGTCATTTGGTTATTGTTGGATGCCACACAAGCAGGCGAGCAAAGTGCGATGCGTCCGGTGACAGCACTCTGGCTGATTGCATTACCGCTGATGGACATGGCAACCATTATGGTGCGTCGCATCCGCAAAGGCCAGTCGCCATTTAAACCCGATCGCGAGCACCTGCACCATATCTGTCAGCGTATTGGCTTGTCGCCTTTCATGACGCTGGTTGTGATCTGTGGCCTGGCTGCAATCATGGCGGCAGTGGGGATCTGGTCTGATCTGGCTCAGATCAATGAAACGGTCATGTTGTTGAGTTTCTTGCTGACCTTCGGGGTGTACTTTGCAGTGATTTGTCACATCTGGCGGATTACAACCTGGATTCACCGTTTGACTGGCAAAGTGACAGCGAAACCAGCCGAGCAGGCAACATCCGAATAAAATATTGCGCTCATCTCGATAGACGCATTCAGAACCCAGGCCTCGGCTTGGGTTTTTTTATGCGATTTTTCGAGGCTATTTGAAATGACCGAGACGGTCTTCTCTTCGCAGTTGTTTGGCTTCCCGGTCAAATGCATCGAGTTGGCAAAACCAGGCATCCAGTTGCCAAAGCAGCAACAGTCCCACATCTGCCGGAGATGTGAAAAAGAATGGGATTCTCTGTGATCTGGTGTTTGGAAGTTTAAATCGTGACATTGCTGGGTCCGCAGGCTGTGCCTTGAATGTTTGTATAGTAAAGGTAACTATGGCGTCTGAAATAAAGTACAGAATAAGCGGATGAAAATATCAATTGAAGAACTGCGAGAAGCTGCCAGCTTTGAATGCAATGAAATGAATATGAAGTGCTCAGGCTGCTACCGCACGAGCAGCCTGAGAGGGATTAAGCGTTGGTTGTGACTTTGACTTTTTCAGCTTTCGAGAGCAGGAAAAAATAAGCTATAAAACAGGCGATAAATAACCAGAACATCACGTATTCAGGCACATTCGCAATTTCACCGTAAATACCGACACAGCAGAGCAGGGTTGCAATGGTACAAATGGCAATCAGAGTTTGCGTCGAGTTCAGTCCCATGCGCTGGAAGATATGATGCAAATGCTCCCGATCCGGTTTAAACGGAGAATCGCCCCGCTTGACCCGGCGAATCATGATGGCAGCCATATCCATCAAAGGCACGGCAATCAGCCAGAGTGCCGTCACCGGACGTAAAGGCGGTCGGCTGCCATTCTGGCTGGCCAGTAATAAGAACCAAATCACGGTAAAGCCAATCAGCATACTGCCGGCATCGCCCATGAAGACTTTGCGTTGACGGCCGAAGGCACCGAGGTTGAGTAAAATATAGGGGATCATGGTAATAATGATGATGGTGCACAGGTAAGCCAGGGAGCCTTGTCCATCATGAAACAGCATGAAGCCCAACCCACCAAAGGTCACCATCGACAACCCGCCTAATAGCCCATCGATACCATCCACCATATTGAAGGCATTGATCGCACCGATCACAGCCAGTACGGTCACGCCATAGCCAAACATGCCCAGATCAATCTTACCGAAACCAATCATATTGCCCAGTGTGTGTAACTCCAGGCCTGCGAAGTACATCATACAAACCGAGAGAACAGCCTGTATCAGCAGCCGGATTTTAAAACTGACATCGAATTTATCGTCGAGCGCGCCGACGAGGGTCAGAATGGCGATGCAGAAAATATAGAGTCCGGCATCATCGAGAATATCGGGAGAATAGTAGAGAAACTGGGCGATGGTGATGCAAATGGCAATCCCCCCCACCAGCGGCACAGCCCCTTCGTGGAGCTTTCTGGCATTAGGCTTGTCGACTAAACCGACACGTTTGGCGACCTTTCGGAGTAAAAAAAGTGCAGCAAAAGACGAAAAAAAGACAAAGAAAAAGTCAGCAACCATGAGTCGTTCCGAAAGTGGTCAAAACGCCCAAAGACTATCAAGAATTCATCAGCCGAGGAAGCGTTTACAGGACCGCTTGAGTGAAATACTTTATTTCAGTTCAATTTCTTGCGAAGACCAGCCACAGACCGCAGGGGATAAAACGAGGCGGTCGTCCCTTGTGATTTGATGGTATAGTTGGTCATTATTTTCGCTGGTCAAAATTTAATTGTTCGTTTCTCCATCCTTTCAAACGGACGAATCAGGAATCAAGCATGCAATATTTAAAGTCTGACGCATCTTTGAGTCAGGAGTTGTCTGTCCAGATCTTCATCTCGCCCCGAATCACCACAAAGCGCTTATGTATACAGTTAACTAATCGTGATGCAGCAGCAGACGTGGAAAACGAACTGGCTGTGCTGCATAGAAACAAACTGATTGCGAAAGAAGGTCAGCGATGGCAATTGACCCTGAAGGGATTGCAGTTTGCACTCCAAAACCTGCTGAGTGCTGGTGACAACCGAATCATCCTGGATTTGATGATCGGAGAAGATGACCCCAGCCCTGAACTTGAAATTTATCTGCTGCTTGCAGATTTAAGCTGGATGCCAACATTCAATGGATACGCTCAGGAGCTCTCCCAGCATGCGGAAGCTTTATTGATGCAGTTGCTTCTGTTGCCGGACATTTGGGCATTATTGACAACCGTTGAGCATGGGCGTGTTCGCGAAAGCCTGCAGGGATGGGCCTGGTTATTACATCAACTGTACTCAACCGACGATGATGGCTGGGTGTCGCAGGCGTTGCGCTCGCTGGATGCGCCTGACGAAAGCGCCCATTACTGGTCTCCGCAAGCCGATCTCTGGCTCAGAGAGTCTTCGGGACGCAAAGAGCATCCCTTATGCCAACCTTACAACAGTGATTATCTGCATCGCCGTACTGTGCTTCAAAAGGACCTGACGCCCTACTCGTTTACGGCGTTGCTCGATATTGCCGTCATGACGCTGTTAGATAAAGAAGAAGCCAGTCAAATTTATTTTCGGCGACGCGAGCAACTGCGTTTCCGGGTGAATCAGCATGATGATGTCTGGGAGCAGTTTGCGCATCTGATTACGACAACACTTGAAGAACAACAAGACTATTTTGTCTCGGTCGATGACTGGCTGGATAGTGTTTATGCTTTTGATGCCGGGGTGTGCTGGGGCAAGTTGTTGCTGGATGTTTTAATCCTCAGCCAATGGCAGCAGACAAATACAGCACTTTATCAGCAGTGGGTCACTCAGGTTCTGGACCATCCCATGATGGCGTTGATTCTGGCGCAGAAAGCAACTGGTACGCTGGCATGGAAAGCGCAGCAGGCATTTCGTTACCTGACCGGAACCATGTCGGAGGATGAACCGCCGTTCTATCAGCCTGCTGCTCTGCAGGATATCTGGCTGAATAAACTGACAGAACTCATGATTCATGAAACACAGGCAGCGCCAGCACAGCGGCTGGCGTGGGAATTGTGTACGGATACCGGAATCATTCAGGCAAGAGTCCAGGCTTTGGGAAAAAGAGGCTGGACGAAAGGTCGCCTGGTCCAGACACATTCACTGCAATATTCAGTGGCGGCTGAGTTAATGACAGATCACGACTGGCATGTCATGCATCAGCTTGAACGCAGCGGACGTGGCTTTGGTGCGCATCAGGGCACCCGAGCTTTGCCGGTTTTAAAAGCCTTGTCTGCTTGCGATAACCTGATGAACCGTGCCGGAGAGCCGATCAGCTTACATGGCATCAAACCGCTGCTCATTCTGCATGCTTCGCCTGATTTGAAAATTGAGATGTATCCTCAGATTGATCCCAGACGACTGGCTCAGTTGCTTGATGACACGTGGTGTTTTCTGGATACAACCGAGATCTCCCCCGCATTGCTGTCTTTAATCGAATCTCGTCCGGAACATTTAGAACTCGGCCATCATCCATCTTTGCTTCATGCCCTGACGCAGCAACAGGGCCTGCAGTGGTACAGCACGGTGTCTGGCGATGGGAGTATCGATCCGGGCCGTTGGGATCCTGCACCTCATTTATGGCTGGATTGGCAGCAAGGGAAATTATCCGTGGCCATCGAGCATCAGAATGTTGTCTCTGAGCATGGCGCGTCGAACCGGGTGAGCCGGCCATCCGGCCAGGGAGAAAGCTGGATTTCAGGGCCGGATGCCACTTGGTATCCACGCGACCTGGAACAGGAAAAAGAGGCATCACGGTTGCTCCGGAAACGATTGGGTCTGAAGGCGAACAAGCAGTGCCTGTGGGATTTATTCGGTGATGATGCGATGTCATTGGTGAAGCAGCTGTCCACGCTGGAAGGCATCCCCGTGCACTGGCGTCAGAGAAACCGTCAGGTTCAGGTGCTGACCAGTCGCGATCTGGCGTTGAATATCGAAAAACAGCAGAACTGGTTTACTGTGAATGGGAAGGTCAAATCCGATCAGCCACTGGAATTAGATTTGCGGATGTTGCTTGCGAACAGCCGGCAAGGGTACATACAGCAGGACAGCGCTGGCCTGATCGTGTTGCTGGAAGATGATCTTCAGCAACAGCTCCGGATGCTCGACAGCCTGCTCAATGAAGAGATGCAGGTTGATGTGCAGATGGCTTACCCGCTGCAACAATTACTGGAAACTCTGACCCATGACGGCGACAGCGGCTGGCAGGCACTTCAGGCCAAGTGGTCTGAAAAGCCTGTGATTGCAGCGCATATTCTGGCCCCCCTTCGGGATTACCAGAAGGTCAGCGTTCAGTGGGCCGCGCATTTGTCTCATCATGGTTTTGGTGCCTGTCTTGCGGATGATATGGGGCTGGGGAAAACCCTGCAGGCACTCAGTTTAATCCGCCATCATGCTCATTTGGGCGCGGCACTGGTTGTGGCCCCGAAGTCTGTGATTCATAACTGGGAATCCGAATGTCAGCGCTTTGCGCCTGAATTACGCGTGGTTGATCTGGAGCAGGTGCAAGATCGGAGCGAAGCGATTACCTCTGCGACCGAATCAACCATTGTGCTGGTCAGTTACGGGTTAATGACCCGTTGTCAGGAAGCGCTTCAGAGTGTGTCCTGGCAAACCATCGTGATGGATGAAGCACAGCAGATTAAAAATCCGCAGACAAAACGCGCGAAACTGGTGTTTGGTCTGAAAGCTGAGCGTCGGTTTACCCTGACGGGAACCCCCGTCGAAAATCATTTAACCGAGTTATGGAGTCAATTTGCATTTTTGAATCCGGGGTTACTGGGCTCTTTAAAGCATTTCAAACAGAAATACGGACAGGCGGATCGAAGCCAGGAGGACATGATGCGCCTGAAGGCATTGATCAGTCCTTTCATCATGCGTCGGACCAAGTCAGAGGTGTTGCAGGAGTTGCCGGGTAAAACGGAGATCACCCACACCGTTTACCTGTCTGCAAAAGAAAGTGCGGCGTATGAAGCCGTGAGAAAAGATGCGCTTAAAACGGCGCAGCGTCAACAAGGTGTGGTTGAAGTTCTGGCGGCGCTGACACGCTTGAGACAGGTGTGCTGCGACGCCAATTTGGTGTTTGACTCATTTTCTGAACAGAGCAGTAAATTGAAAGAGGCCCTGACACTGGTAACAGAGGCGCTTGAGGGCGGGCATCAGATTCTGGTATTCAGCCAGTTTGTGCAACTCTTGAAGCGCTTTTCGGGGATGATGGCACAATCGTCCCTGTCTTTCAGCTATCTGGATGGTCAGTCAACCTCGAAGCAACGAAAACAAGCCATTGAGGACTTTAAAAGCGGCAAACATCAGGTTTTTCTGATCAGTCTGAAAGCGGGCGGAACCGGTTTGAATCTGACAGAAGCAGATACAGTCATTCATCTTGATCCATGGTGGAATCCGGCGGTTGAAGATCAGGCCAGTGATCGCGCCCATCGGATGGGGCAGCGCAGGCCTGTGACCGTCTATCGGTTAGTCACAGAAAATACGGTTGAAGAAAAAATTATTCAGCTTCACCGGGACAAGCGTGATCTGGCTGAAAAAGTACTTTCCGGACAAGATAATACGCAGGCACTGAACCCTCAGATGTTGCTGAGCATGATAGAAGATTAATGACGAAATGTGCGACAAATGATTGCGTTGTGCGTCACTATGTCTATACTCAATTCATCGTTAAATAGGAGATTGAACAATGGCAACAAGCGTCCGGTTAAATGATGACTTTGTTTCCGAAGCCAAGGCTTATGGGATCGCAGAGAATCGCTCTGTGCCTATGCAAATAGAGTACTGGGCCAAGATCGGTAAAATCATGATGGAGAACCCAGACCTCTCTTATGATTTTGTCCGTGAATCATTATTAGCGACAGAAGAGGTGAAGCAAGGATTGGTGAAGCCATATGAGCGAAGAACAAAGAGAAATTGAGGTCTTTGAGGCTAGGCGCTTCACCAAGGCCTTGAGCAAGCTGCCAACAAAGCAGCTCAGCATCGTTGAAGATGAGATCGAAAAGATTATTGCCAATCCAGAAATCGGGCAGCAAAAGAAAGGTGATTTGTCACACTTACGCGTTCATAAGTTCAAGGTGAACAGGCAAGAATTGCTGCTCGGTTATTCTTGGGTGGATAACGAATTAAGACTCTACCTCTTAAGCCTTGGTTCGCATGAGAATTTTTATACGGACCTGAAGACCCAACGGAAAAACGACCTCAAGTGGATCGGCTGAACCTGCGGGAAATCACCTGTGTATCCAGCAGTACAGTTGCGGGTGGTACTTTTTCATCCGCGCCTCTTCAATCCCCTTGTCTATACTTGCCTTGAACGGGCGATAAAAATAGACAAATATCTGATACCAATCGCAGTCAATCACTGGTCATCCTCGCTTGTTCAAATGTTCGATAACTGCGTTAGATTTTTTGATTGTAGAATCACGACTTATCTAAAAAATCTGCCTTGTTCTCAAACATTTTTCCTGCGCTATTTTTGACCACTGACTTACTTTGATTGGTATGAGAAAGAAGTACCGAGCATCTTGAACTTTTTTGCGAAGGGGAAAGGCGTATGCAGATTTTGCCGGTCATTTTAGCCGGGGGGACAGGCAGTCGCCTGTGGCCGTTGTCTCGCGAGCAATATCCCAAGCAATTTCTCCGGCTGCTGCCAGCGCACGCTTCAAAGCCGCCGACAGCATCAAACGCCTCACTTTCCATGCTGCAGCAAACCATCCAACGCTTGTCGGACTTGGATCATGCTGCGCCCTTGGTGGTCTGTCAGGAAGCACACCGTTTTTTGGCTGCGGAGCAATTGCGAACTTGTCATCAGGGGGATTGCCGGATCGTGCTGGAACCCCATGGTCGGAATACCGCGCCAGCCGTTGCGCTGTCCGCGCTTCTCGCGCAGAGTGACACCGGAGTTATTGTGCACGAGAGCGATGATCCCTTATTGCTGGTGTTAGCGGCGGATCATCATATTGTTGATGACCCTGCGTTTGTGCAAGCCATTGAGCAGGCCATCCCTCTGGCGGCGTCCGGTCAGCTGGTGACCTTTGGCATCACGCCGCAATCGCCGGAAACGGGCTATGGCTATATCAAGCGGGGTGCTCCGTCCGGCAGTGGTTATGCTGTCGATCAGTTTGTTGAAAAGCCGGATCTGCCCACAGCCAGAGAGTATCTGGTCAGCGGCGATTATTTCTGGAACAGCGGGATGTTCTTATTCCGGGCTTCGGTTTATCTGCAGGCCTTGTCCCTGTTTCGTCCCGACATTCTGGCGGCCTGTCAGGCTTCCATCGCCTCCCCAAGATTGGATCACCATTTTATCCGAATCGATGAGCAGGCTTTTGCGCAGTGTCCGTCAGAATCGATTGATTACGCCGTGATGGAAAAAACACCGTCGGCGGTGATGGTTCCCATGGATGCCGGCTGGTGTGATTTAGGGGCCTGGTCGGCGTTGTGGGCGCAAAGCGGCAAGGATGTCTCCGGCAATGTGTTGATCGGAGATGTGCTCACAGCGCAAACACAGAACTGTTATCTCCGCTCAGATGGCCGCCTGGTGGCCACAGTTGGGCTGAGTGATGTGGTGGTGATTGAAACCAAAGATGCTGTCTTGGTTGCTGCGAAAGAGCATGTTCAGGATGTGAAAGACATCGTCACCCGGCTTCGGGAAGCACAGCGGCCTGAATTTGATTTGCACCGGGAAGTTTACCGGCCCTGGGGAAAATACGATCAGGTTGATGTTGGCCCCCGGCATCAGGTCAAACACATTACGGTCAACCCCGGAGAGAAGCTGTCTTTGCAGATGCATCATCATCGGGCCGAGCATTGGGTGGTGGTTTGTGGCACTGCTCAGGTGACCGTGGGTGATAAAACCTGGCTGCTGAGTGAAAACGAGTCGACCTATATTCCCATTGGTGTGGTTCATGCGTTGGAGAACCCGGGCAAGATCCCGCTGGAGATCATTGAAGTTCAGTCCGGCAGCTATTTGGGAGAAGACGACATCGTCCGGTTTGAAGACAGGTACGGCAGACAATAAGCGACAGGCTGGAATGAATGAACTGGCAATCGGGTCGATGGAGGCGCCATGCAATCCCTGACATGTTTCAAATCCTATGATATTCGCGGTGAATTGGGTTCAGAGCTCAATGAAGAGATTGCCTACCGGATCGGGCGGGCTTTTGCTCAGCACTTTCACCCGCGATGCGTTGCTGTTGGTGGCGATGTGCGTTTGTCTTCCCCGGCATTAAAACAGGCACTGGCACAAGGGCTGATGGATGGTGGCAGTGATGTCATTGATCTGGGCCTGACCGGGACTGAAGAAGTCTATTTTGCTGCGCAAACGCTGGCTGTGGACGGAGGCATTGAAATCACAGCCAGCCATAATCCCATCAATTACAATGGCATGAAGCTGGTTCGGGCAGGTGCGGTGCCTGTGAGCGGTGACAGTGGGCTTCATGCCATCCGGCAACTGGCCGAACGCAACTGCTTTGAGGCTGTGGCAGCCCAGGGGAAGTTGTATCATGATTCGGTGCAAGCTGATTATGTGTCTTTCCTGATGCGAAGCTACGCGCCAAAACAGATGCGCCCGATGAAACTCGTGGTGAACGCTGGTCATGGCACGGCTGGACCCTTGATTGATGCCCTTGAAGCAGCATTGCATCAGCAACAGATCCCGATGACATTGATCAAGATTCATCATGAACCGGACGGTACTTTCCCTCACGGGATTCCCAACCCATTATTGCCCGAATGCCGCGCTGCAACAGCGCATGCGGTGATTGAACATCAGGCCGATATGGGCATTGCCTGGGATGGCGATTTTGATCGCTGTTTCCTCTTTGATGAGCGAGGAGATTTTATCGAAGGGTATTATATTGTCGGCTTGCTGGCTGAGGCTTTTTTACAGCAGTCGGCACAGCCTGCCACAGAAAAAATCATCCATGATCCCCGTTTAATCTGGAACACTCAGGATATTGTCAGGACTTATGGCGGACAGGCGGTGCAGTCGAAAACCGGCCATGCATTCATTAAAGAACGGATGCGGCAGGAGGATGCGATTTACGGCGGAGAAATGAGCGCCCATCATTATTTTCGTGATTTTGCCTACTGTGACAGTGGCATGATCCCCTGGTTACTGGTCGTACAGCTGCTGTCTCAGAAAGAACAGCCTTTGTCGTCACTGGTGGCAGCCAGAATTCAGGCGTACCCGTCTTCGGGAGAAATCAACCTGAAAGTCGCCAGTTCTCAAGCCGCGCTCCATCGTGTTCTGGATGTTTATGAACCGGATGCACTGGCTGTGGATACAACGGATGGCCTCAGCCTGAGCTTTGCACACTGGCGCTTTAACCTCAGGGCTTCCAACACTGAACCTGTCTTGCGGCTCAATGTTGAATCCCGTGGCGAGATGACGCTGATGCAGGAAAAGACCGCAGAACTGCTGGCGCTGATTCAAGATAAATGAGCCCTGATTTTTAATTATCTTTGGATTGTTTATGAAAAAGACAAAGGCCTCCTATGTGATTGAGGTATAGCTTTCTTGTTTTTCTTATCAATGCCAAGCGGATGTTTCTTTGGGCTTTTAAAATATCGGCGACTTTCACTGAACTTTTTGATGAGGTGGGATTAAAGGCGTTCAGGTTTCACGTATTTACAGAATGTTCGTGAACCTGTTCAGAAAAGAATGATGAGGCGTGCTTCCGGGAAGAGTAATTTTTCTCAGAGAAAGTTTGTGTAAAAAAGATTAAATTTAGCCTTATGATTTTTAAGGTTATTTTGAGAGATTATTGGCGTGCTTTCCCCCATTTCGTCAATTTGTCGGGATTTTGGAATTAACGGATGTGGATCCGTGAAGTTTTTCGTGAATTAAGTCGCGCAATTTCGCTGCTAATGTTCCACCTGTTATTAAGTTTGTCATGCTGTTGAACATATTTCAGTCAAAAGCAGCACTAGGGGAGTCCGGTGAATATTTTACACCATGGCGCCAGGGACGGAGTGACCGGTTCCTGCCACGAATTACAGTTAGGGAAATACAGTCTGTTAATTGACTGCGGGGCTTTTCAGGGCGAAGAAGCTAAGAGCAGCAATGATATTAATTTTCCGGTTGAACCGATAAAAGCACTGGTACTGACCCATTGCCATATCGACCATGTTGGCCGGATTCCCTGGTTGCTGGCGGCGGGATTTCGTGGGCCGATTTATGCCACGGAAGCCACTGCATCTTTACTGCCGCTGATGCTGGAAGACGGGCTGAAACTGCAACTGGGACTGAGTGACGAGAAATGCGAAGCTTTTATTCGACTGGTTCGATCGCAGCTCAAACCGGTGCCGTTTGATTGTCGGGCTCAAATTATGCTGCCGGATGGTCAGGATGTTAGCCTTGTGTTCCGGCAGGCGGGCCATATTCTGGGCTCGGCTTATCTGGAATTTACCTTACCTGATCGACAGAAGATTGTGTTTTCCGGGGATCTCGGCCCCAGCCAGACGCCATTGCTGGTGGATCCGGTTTCTCCGGCGCATGCGGATGTGCTGGTGCTTGAAAGCACCTATGGTGATAAACGGCATCCGGGCGTGGAAAATCGGGAGCAGGTATTGAAGGCAATTGTGGAACAGTCCCTGCAGGATGGTGGTGCCATTTTAATTCCGGCATTCAGTCTGGGCCGTACTCAGGAAGTGCTGTTTGATCTGGAGAATATCGTGGTTCAGGAACAGGCTAAAATCGGGGGGCGAAGTCAGTGGCCAGCCTTGCCGATTGTGCTGGATTCGCCGTTAGCAATGAAAATCACGCAAACCTATCAGGGCTTTAAACGCTTATGGACTCAGGAAGCCAAAGCAAGAGTGCACAGTGGCCGTCATCCGCTGGATTTTGAGCAGTGTACGCAAATCGACAGTCATGAAGATCACATCGGCTTGGTGAACCGTCTCAAAGCCAGCGGGGAACCGGCGGTGATTATCGCGGCCAGCGGCATGTGCTCCGGCGGCAGAATCATGAATTATCTGGAAGCTTTGCTGCCGGATCCCAGAACGGATGTGGTGTTGATTGGCTATCAGGCCAGAGGCACGCTGGGACGAGAATTGCAAAACGGGGCAAATGAAGTGATCATTCAAAATCAGCGGATTGAGGTGAAGGCCCGGGTACACACCATGACGGGGTATTCAGCCCATGCCGATCAAAATGATTTGCTGCGGTTTGTCAGAGGTATCGAAAATGGCCCCAGAGAGATCCGTCTGGTCCATGGCGACAGACCCGCGCAGGAAGCACTCGCGCGCCGCCTGAGTAAAATCAAGCCGGACGCAAAGGTGATAGTTTGCGCAAACCTGAACCTGGACTAAGTCATTCCTTGCATCCGGGCAGTGTTCCGATACTCTAGTCTCCGCGACGACACCAAGATAGCTTAACAGCAAGTTTCACAGGATTGCGCCTGCCTTGTCATCTACATCCCATATCAATCCTCTAAGCTGGGGCTATCATTGGTGTTAAGAAGACCGAGTTTGAGGAAAGAGAATGAAAATAACAGTCGCGGGAACAGGTTACGTGGGCCTGTCGAATGCTGTCTTGCTGGCTCAGCACCATCAGGTGATTGCGCTGGATATTGTAGAAGAAAAAGTAAACCTGTTAAATCAAGGGCTGTCACCGATTGTCGATCAAGAAATCAGTGAGTACCTCAAACATCATTCGCTGGATCTAACGGCGACAACCGACAAACATCTGGCATACAGTCATGCGGATTTTGTCATCATCGCGACACCGACGGATTACGATCCGGTCACCAACTATTTTAATACGTCATCGGTTGAGTCTGTGATCCGGGATGTTCTGGCGGTGAATCCCCATGCAGTGATGGTGATAAAATCGACCATCCCGGTTGGCTATACCCAGCGCATTAAAGCTGAATTCGGAACCGAGAATATTCTCTTTTCACCAGAATTTCTGCGTGAAGGTCGGGCGTTGTATGACAATCTCTATCCTTCCCGGATTATTGTCGGTGAGCAGTCTGAACGGGCAAAAACCTTTGCCGGCTTGCTGCTGGAAGGGGCGAAAAAAGAGAAAGCCGATATTCCGGTGCTCTTTACCCATGCAACTGAAGCAGAAGCCGTGAAGTTGTTTTCGAATACTTATCTGGCCATGCGGGTAGCTTACTTCAATGAGCTGGACAGCTATGCGGCAGCACATGGCTTGGACAGCCGTGAAATTATTGAAGGGGTGTGCCTGGATCCGCGGATTGGTAATCACTACAACAATCCATCTTTTGGTTACGGCGGTTATTGCCTGCCCAAAGATACCAAGCAGTTGCTTGCGAACTACCAGAAAGTCCCGAACAACATCATTCGTGCCATTGTGGATGCAAACAGTACCCGTAAAGACTTTATCGCGCAGGCGATATTAGCGAAAAAGCCAAAAGTGGTTGGTATTTATCGTCTGATCATGAAAAGCGGTTCTGATAACTTCAGAGCTTCGTCCATTCAGGGAATCATGAAACGCATCAAAGCCAAAGGTGTGGAAGTTGTGGTTTATGAGCCAGTCCTGAAAGATGATGAATTCTTTCATTCCACGGTGATCCGGGATCTGGATGCATTCAAGGCAATGTCAGATGTGATTGTGTCGAACCGAATGGCAGACGACCTGCACGACGTGGCGGACAAAGTCTATACCCGAGATTTATTCGGTGCTGATTAATCCAATAAAAGCCTCAACTTAGGGTGAGAACCTAGTTTTCTTGCCCTAAAACCCTCGCATAGATCACAGATTTCTCCTGCTGCTGACTATACTGAAATTACCAATTCGTTTTTTCAGAAGGGTCAGGGGCAGCGATGAGAATACGGAAAAGTGGCTTAATTGCGCTCAGTCTCAGCGGGCTGATGAGTGTCAGTGTTTTTGCAGCAGATCCGGTTGCAGACGTGCCTGCGACGCCTCAGGCCGCCAGCACGCCGCCGGTCACGACGTCTTCGGCGACCACGACAACCAGTTCGACTTCGACAGGTTCAGCGGCCGGAATTACGAAAGCGTCTGCCGCTTCTGCCGGTGGCCTGACGGCGACCGTGGTGGCGGTCGGTGTGGCTGCGGTGGTGATTGGTGTCGCGCTGTCGGATACCGGCGGCGGGGATGACAATCCGGCACCACCCGTGACGGATCAGCAGTAATCTGAACCGACCTTTCGAACAGTGGACCATTTTCCCTTTAATTTTGTCTCCCCCTCGCAGAGGGGGGAGTGCGTTCAGGCTGTGAGGACTCAGCTGTCGACCGCTTTTCCTTTCAGCAGCTTGCGAACCCACATCCGGCCCGGATGCAGTGCATCCAGCACACTGAGTGGCAGTGGCAGCGGATCCCCGCATAATTGTGAGGCCAGCAGCTCACCGAGTAATGGCGCAGAACTTAACCCCCGGGAACCCAGTCCAATCATGGCATAAAGCCCCTTGTAGACAGGTACATCGGCAGCTTGGGCTTGCGTGTCTTTCAGATTGGCATATTGGTGCAGCACGTCTTCATAGCGACAGACATCCCCGACAAACGGCAGATGATCCCGGCTGGCACAACGAACACCGACACGGGCATCCTGCGCAGAAAAATCAATGGCCTTTGGCCAGTCTGTATCAGGCAGGCAGTCTACCAGGCGGGTCTGATTGTCCTGATGTTCTTCTTCAGAAAAACTCAGATCAGTACTGTTTCTGCGGTAGCTGGCTCCGATGCAGTGCGTGCCGGTGGATGGATTGACCGGGGTGAGGTAGCCATCGTAGCAAAGCACGGATTTCAATTGCGCCAGTTCTCCCGTGCTTGGCACATGGCTGACTTGTCCCCGGACCGAATAAGCCGGGATCATTTCGGTTTGGCTGAATTCGGCAAAACGGTGACCATTGGCAAGAATCACGGTTGGGTGATGGAACTGGCGCCCATCTGCGGTGTTCAGTGTCCACTGTCCTGCGTCATCTTGAGAAGCGGAAGTCACTTCAGTGCTGGCGTGTACCGTCAGCAGGCCGGTTGCCTCAGCTTGTCGGATCACGCTGCGTGTCAGTTCTTGCGGGCACAGCCAGCCCCCGAGCGGATAATGAACGCTGCTGTGTCCGGTCTTCACGCCGGTGACGGTTTCGGTCTGCTCAACATCCAGTGCCTGAATCACCTCAGCCGGGAATCCGCCTTTCAGCATCTTATCGAGTTTCTCCCCCGCTTTATCGCGCCAGGCCAGTTGGGTGACACCGCACCAATCGTGGCTGAAATCACCGGATTGAGCGGCTTGTTCAACAAACTGCCTGGCAAAGAGGTAGGCCGGGGCAAAGAAGCGGCTCAGGGCATCGTTGGAACCATTGAGGAGCGGATAGACTGCGCCTTGGCGATTTCCGGATGCGCCTTCTGCCGGTAACGGGTCAGCACAGTAAAGACTGACGGCGATCCCCCGTCGCACCAGTGCGCTGGCAAGTGCTGCAGAACCGATGCCGCCGCCGACAATGGCAACGTCCGTGAGATCCGCTGCGGATTGCCGCGCATACCAGGGAGCAAGATTGCTGCCTTGCTGGCGCTCGGTCAGTGTGCCGGCCAGCATGTCGCGTTTGTAGCCGAATCCTTTCACTTTTTTCATGTCGAACCCGGCTTCAATCAGCCCGCGGCGAACAAACCCTGCGGCTGTGAAGGTCGCGGTTGTACAGCCTTCACGGGCCAGAGCAGCCATGCCGTTGAAGAGTTCCTGATTCCACATGTCCGGATTTTTGCTGGGGGCGAAGCCATCAAGAAACCAGGCATCGACGAAGCCGTCTGCATGGGTCCATACTTGAGGGAGGGCTGTTTTGATATCACCAAACCACAGATCCAGCGTAATCATCCCGTCTTCCAGCACCAGACGGTGACAGTCCGCCACGGCTGGCGGGTAATGGGCATGAAGTTGGCTGGCCAGTTCAGCCAGCTCAGGCCAGGATTGATGGGCTTTGATCAGATCATCTTTGGTGACCGGAAATTTTTCGAAACTGATGAAATGCAGTTCTTTGACATCGGCATCCGGATTGGCCTCGCGGAACGCTTTGAACCATTGCCAGACGGCCAGAAAGTTCAGACCGGTGCCAAAACCGGTTTCTGCGACGACAAAGCGGCGACGCGGGAAAGTCGCCCAGCGGGTTGGCAGACCGTTCTGCTGTAAAAACACATAACGCGTTTCTTCCAGGCCGTTGGCGTTGGAGAAATACACGTCATCAAAATCGTTTGAAACCGGTGTCCCGGCTTCATTCCAGTCCAGCACTGCATTTTCTATCTGTTTTGGTGATGAATGGGACAAAAGATAAACCTCTTCAAAAAAGTTGGGATCAAGGATGCTAAGCTGATGATTTTTTATACATTGATGTTGTCGCATCAGGGCGAACTTTGGTAAAAGTCATCAATTGACCACGATAAGCGGCGGATTGTAACTGATCAGGGGGAAAGCTGACCACTTAAGCTTGTGAAACCCGTTATCATCAACCGCGTTAAATGACAGTAGGAATTCATCATGAAACGAGCCGTAATTACAGGCATGGGTATTGTCTCCAGTATCGGTAACAATGTGAAAGAAGTACTGGAGTCTCTGAAAGCGGGCAAGTCAGGCATTAATTTTTCTCAGCAGTTCGCCGATGCGAAGCTTCGCAGTAATGTCTGGGGCGACCTGAAAATGAACCCCGCTGATCATATTGATCGCAAGAAAATGCGTTTCATGGGCGATGCCGCGGCATTCGCATATTTGTCGATGGAGCAGGCCATTGAAGATGCTGGTCTGACAGACGATCAGGTTTCGAATGATCGGACGGGCTTAGTGGCCGGTTCAGGCGGTGCTTCCTCTTATAATCAGGTTGCAGCCGTTGATATTCTGCGCGAAAAAGGCGTGAAGCGTGTGGGTCCTTACATGGTGCCGCGTACCATGTCGTCCACGGTTTCTGCCTGTCTGGCAACCCCATTCAAAATCCGTGGTGTGAACTACACCATGAGTTCAGCCTGTGCAACTTCTGCACACTGTATTGGTCACGCACTGGAGCTGATCCAACTGGGCAAACAGGATGTTGTGTTTGCCGGTGGCGGTGAAGAGCTGGACTGGTCACTGACCATGATGTTTGATGCCATGGGCGCATTGTCGACCAAGTATAACGACGATCCATCAAAAGCTTCCCGTACCTATGACGCGGACCGTGACGGTTTCGTGATCTCCGGGGGTGGCGGCATGATGGTCATCGAGGAGCTGGAACACGCACTGGCGCGCGGCGCGAAAATCTACGGAGAAATCGTCGGTTATGGCGCAACTTCAGACGGTTACGACATGGTTGCACCGTCTGGCGAAGGTGCAGTGCGTTGTATGAAGATGGCAATGCAGGATCTGGATGCGCCGGTGGATTACATCAATACCCACGGGACTTCTACGCCTGTCGGTGATGTGAAAGAGCTGGGTGCGATTCAGGAACTGTTCGGTCACAACAGCCCGGCAATTTCAGCGACCAAAGCGATGACAGGTCATGCCTTGGGTGCAGCGGGTGTACACGAAGCGATTTATTCAACGCTGATGCTGGAGAATGGCTTCATTGCGCCAAGCATCAACATCGATAATCTGGATCCGGCTGCGGAAGGTCTCGACATTGTTCGCGAAGCCCGCGATGCATCGCTGAAGACCGTGATGTCGAACTCGTTCGGCTTCGGTGGTACCAATGCGACGCTGGTGATTCAGAAGTACGAAGGCTAAAACGTCAGGTGCTGAATCCGGCACCTGAACAGCAGAGATTTCCAGGCCGGCATCAATCGACAAAGCGTTGTATGCCTGTATTCAGACGCGACATCTTGCAGTGCGAATTTCGGTTCGCAGAACGGAAATCTGTGCATGCAAATGTTTTCCCATCCTGGATTTTTAACCCGGTATTCTTACCGGGTTTTTTTATTTCCGGGGGCGGTCGCTGCACCTGCTTGACATCAGCCAAAATTTTCCCAAGCTAGAACCAATTTTTTCCGATGCTTCCCGGAGCCCGAATGAAAATCCTTGTAGACGAAAACATGCCTTATGCGGTGGAACTGTTCAGCCGACTGGGCGAAGTTATTGCCAAACCCGGTCGGACCCTGACTGCCGACGATCTGGTGGGTATCGATGGTCTGATGATCCGCTCGGTGACCCATGTCAATGCCGAACTGCTTGAGAAAGCGGATAACTTGAAATTCATTGGAACCGCAACTGCCGGGCAGGATCACATCGATCAGGCTGCCGTGGCAGAAAAGGGAATTGCGTACACTGCGGCACCGGGCTGTAACAAAGTCGGGGTGGCCGAGTATGTATTGAGCAGCCTGATGGTGCTGGGGCAGCAGCAGGGCTTTTCTATTTTCGACAAAACGGTTGGCATCATTGGCGCTGGCAACGTTGGGTCTTATCTGGCGAAATGTCTGGATGCGCTGGGCATTCGCTATTATCTGAATGACCCTGTGCTGGAAGCGGCTGGCGATCCGCGTGAATTTCATACACTCGAGACATTGATTGAAGCATGTGATGTCATCACCGTGCACACACCGCTGACCCGCTCGGGTGAGTATCCAACCCATCATCTGATTGATGCCGCTTTTCTGGGCCGCCTGAAAGACGGCGCGATTCTGATCAACGCTGCCCGGGGCCGATTGCGGATAATCAGGCGCTGAAAACAGCATTGCAGCAGTCGGTGTCCGGACAGGGCAAATCCCTGACGGCTGTGCTGGATGTGTTTGAACAGGAGCCGCTGGTGGATCGTGAACTGCTGCCATTGTTAGCGTTTGCAACTCCACATGTCGCCGGTTACGGTCTGGAAGGAAAAGCACGCGGTACGACCATGATCTTCAACAGTTTCTGTGAATTTCTGGGGCGGGACGATCGGGTTGAAGCGGCAGAGCTGCTGCCAGTTGCGCCTGTGCCTCATGTGCGCTTGAGCGAGACCTGGGATGAGCCGACGTTATTCAGTCTGATTCAGTTGATCTATGATGTCAGAAAAGATGACGCGTTGTTCCGCCGTAAGATGACAGCCGTGGATGATGCCGGGATGGCTGCACAATTCGACAGGATGCGTAAAAATTACTGGGATCGCCGCGAATACAGTGCGGTGACGGTAGCAGGCCAGGGTCATTTTGGGTTAGAGTCGCTGGCTAAACTAGGTTTTACTGTTGAGGAAACACCATGAGTCAGGAATTTGATATTGCCATTCTGGGCGCAACCGGGGCCGTTGGGGAAACCATGGTTGAGGTGCTGGAGGCGCGAAACTTTCCTGTCCGCAACCTTTACCTGCTGGCTTCCGAACGAAGCGCAGGGAAGACCGTGCGATTTAAAGGCAAAAGTGTTCGGGTGACCAATGTTGAAGAATTTGACTGGTCTCAGGTGCAGATTGCACTCTTCTCGGCCGGGTCTGAAGCTTCTGAATACTGGGCCCCGATTGCTGCGGATGAGGGCGTTGTTGTCATCGACAATACATCGTGTTTCCGATACGACCCGGAAATTCCGCTGGTGGTGCCGGAAGTGAATCCGGAGGCGCTGGCCGATTTCCGTAACCGCAATATTATCGCCAATCCAAATTGTTCCACGATTCAGATGCTGGTGGCCCTGAAGCCGATTCAGGATGCCTATGGCATTGATCGGATCAACGTGGCGACTTACCAGTCGGTGTCTGGCTCCGGCAAAAGCGGTATCGACGAACTGGCCGGTCAGACGGCCAAGCTACTGAACGGCATGCCGATTGAAAACAAAGCTTACCCGAAACAGATTGCGTTTAACTGTTTACCGCAGATCGATGTCTTTATGGACAACGGTTACACCAAAGAAGAAATGAAAATGGTGTGGGAAACACAGAAGATTCTGGGTGATGCCAATATTCGGGTGAACCCGACCTGTGTTCGTGTCCCGGTTTTCTACGGCCATGCAGAAGCCGTTCATGTCGAAACCTGCCAGCCGGTGGTTCTGGAAGAGGCAATCAGCCTGCTGGAAAATGCGGAAGGCATTGAAGTGTTCCATGGCACGGAATTCCCGACGCAGGTGGTGGATGCCAACGGTAAAGACCATGTGATGGTTGGCCGGATTCGTGAAGATATCAGCCACCCTTGTGGGCTGAATATGTGGATCGTGGCTGATAACGTGCGTAAAGGCGCAGCAACCAACAGTGTCCAGATTGCCGAGAAACTGATTCAGGACTATCTGTAAACACCGTCCTGTGAAGGGGCAGCTCAGGTACGCCTGAAGCTGCCCTTATACCAATCGCAGTCAATCACTGGTCATCCTAGCTGGTTCAAATGTTCGATCACTGCTTTAGATTTTTTGATTGTAGAATCACGACTTATCTAAAAAATCTGCCTTGTTCTCAACCATTTTTCCTGCGCTATTTCTGATCATTGACTGACTTTGATTGGTTTATTTTATCCGGATGAGATGTTCAGTTCCCGAACCGTTCAAATATACCTGACGCCAATTTCTTGATCTTCACAGTAAAAGCTAGGCGTGATGATTGACATCATGCTGTAGCAGGCAACAATCACAATATTTGTTCAAAAGCCTGTGGTGATGCACTGTATGTTTAAGATTTCTGGCGACAGGCCGAAGCATTCCAGACAGACTGGCCCTGCCGAACCCTCCAATTTCGCAGTCCGGTCCACAGACCTTAGTATTTTATCTCTGTCAGAGAGGACAGCAGGCAGTGTCTGACTCATCAACTAAAATGAAACGCGTGATTTTACCGGTCGTTATCGCTTCGGCTGCATTGCAATTGCCGGTAACCGTACAAGCCAACACGATTCGGATTATGGGCCCAACGGATGAAGTTGCAGAGCCTGCAACGCCGCCCAGCCGGACGACACAAGCATCGCAAACGACACCGTCATCGCAACCGGCACCGCAGCGTCCTGCCGTTTCTCAGCCCGCGAATCCTTCGCCGCGTGCGACTGCGCCTGCGACGCCCGTGCGCGCGCCAGCGAGTACGGCATCTCAGCCGAGCGCCCGTTCGGTGGGGATTTACGGCCCGACCGGTGAGAATGAAACGCTGTGGTCGATTGCGTCCCGCTATAAACCCAATGACAGTGTGACGATTTATCAGGTGCTTGGTGCGATTTTCCGGGCGAACCCAGGTGCATTTTCGGACAACAATATCCATGGTCTGATCCCGGGTAGCCGATTGAGAATGCCAACCATGGCACAGATTCGGGCGGAAAATTCTGATGTGATTCGGGATCGGGTTGAAGCCGATCTGAAACGCCGCGAGCTGGCCCGGGCAGCGAATGCATCCCGAACTGCGACGGCGCCGAAACCGGCACCGGAAGCAGCCCCCGAAGCCTCCGGTCAATCGGCAGCGCCGAAAGCCACCGCGCCAACGACACCATCAACACCCAAAGTGACTGCACCCGAGCAGAAGACAGCGACGGGTAACGTGACTTCCGGCAATTCAGCAACGTCATCGCAAACGCCGAAACAAGTCACATCGGTGGAGAGCGCTCCGTCTGCCTCGTCTCCGGTACTCACCAGTCAGCCGCTTGCCGCATCAGCGCTGAAAGATCAGCTGAATGCCTCTGATGAAGAGTTAGCGCAACTGCGTGAAAGTAATCATGTCCTGAAACTTCGCCTGGCTGAAATGCAACATGAAATTGGCGCGCTGAAGGAGCAATTGGCGGGGGACGATGAACTCCGCAATGAGATTCAGTCGTTCATTGAGCAGCAAAAAGCGGGTCAGCAAGAATCCAAGGGGCAGGCACCTGCGGAGCTGCCTCAGAACTGGCTTGATAAATTAGCCTCTAATCCGCTGGCACTCGCTGGTGCTGCGCTGATTCCGGGCACTTTAATTGCTGGTTTACTGGCATTTTTCCTTGGCCGCCGCCGGAAGCAGGAAGAAGAACCTGAACCAGCCGCTGAGCAGCCAGCGCAGGACACGCCGAAACCGATCGCGTCAGAGTTCGATGATGACGATGAACCGCAATTGGGATTGGATGCTGAAAACAGCAGCCTGGATGAGTTGTTTGATGATCACTCGACGACGGATGATCCGGTGTTCTCGGATAATCTGTTTGATGATAATGATGCCGATCTGGACGAGCTTGATCTGACGGATGGCCTGGATGATGCATTTGACAGTGATCTGCCGAAAAGTGATATCACGGTCAAAAACAATGATGAAGCCATCGGGCTTCAGGACATGGAGCGTGCGCTGGATGAAATCGATCAGACGCCTGCCCGTGATACCGACAGCGAAAATGAAAGCCTGAGCGGTCTGTGGGACAAACCACTGAGTGCTCAGGAAGAAGAAGATACTGATTTCGATCTGGCCGTGGGGTTACAAACGGAAGTCCCTTTGCAGGCCAGTGCACCGCAACCGGAACCGCAAGCCAGAACAGAATCTTTGGACGATCTGCTTGATGGTGTGGCAGATCAGAATGCAGACAGTATTGAACTGGGCATGCTGGATCAGGACATTCTCAATGAACTGATGGACGACTTTGATCGTGAAAGTTCTGTCCTTGAGGAACCGCGTGCTGCGGTACCTGAAATGCCTGCAACTGAACCGGAAGCCGTGGAAAGTGAATGGGATGCCGATGATCTCATTGATGATTACAATCTGGATGCTAACAGCACTGAGTTGCTCGATGAACTGCTCGAAGAGAACGAATCAGAACCTGAAACCAACATTGAATTGGATGAAAACAGCACGGCATTGCTGGATGAACTGATTGAGGAAGAGCCTGAGCAAGCGCCAGTTGAACTGGCGGAAGACAGTACTGAGTTACTGGATGAGTTGCTGGGCGAAGAGGCTCAGACCTATGACGATCCGGAGCTGGATAACGAAGAAGACAATCCTGATGTCTTTGATGAGTTACTGACGGTAGAGAACGAAACCGCAGACAATTCCCAGCCCGACAGCGATGTGATGTCAGATCTGGATACAGAACTGGCCCCAGAACTGGATTCAGAACTGGACTCAGAACTGGACTCAGAACTGGATTCGTTTGAGCCCTCGGATCTGGCTGAAAAGAAAACCGTCGATGAGTACTTAAATGCGCTGGATGAGGCAGAAGCTTCGGCTGCTCAATCTGCAGGGCAAGAGCCAGACGTTGAGGCTGAAATCGATGCGGCACCCGCGTTGACGGAAACAGAGACTGAACCGGATGCTTTGCTGGCGGATGTTGCACCAGCCATGGCCGGTGTGGCGCACATGGCTTCTGAAGAAACTGAGCTGCAAGGCGCGACAACGGATGCAGCACCTGAATCAGAAGCTGATTCTGAAACTTCAGACGAAAGCGATGATGTTGAGACTCAGCCTGATGTCCTGGTTGAAGCGTCAGAGCCAGAAGTACCCGAGTTGTCATTTACGGCAGAAGCATCTGACGACAGGACTGAAGTACACGCAGAAGAAAATATTGATGCGATCGCGCAAGCGGATCTTGAGTCGGATTCAACGCCAGCGTCTGAACCAGAGTCAGAACTGATCTCAGAACAGGTTCCAGAACAGGAGCCAGAACTTGCTCCAGAATTGGATCCGGCGTTGGTCCCTGAAATGGCTGCCGAGCCAGAATCAGCAGCGCTTCCGGTGTCGTCTTCTGAACAGGAAGATGATGAGCGGACGCCGGTGCCTGAGCTGGATATGGCTGCGATGGATGATGCAGATGCCGAGAATTTGGCGCAAGCATTCTCAGAGCCGGTATCTGAAGCTGCTCAGCCTGTTCAGAGCGATATGGCAGATAATGCCACCGGGTCTGAAGACGATGAGGCAGCGCAGACGGTTGCTGAGGCAACCGAAGTTGATGTTACTGAGGCTGATGCAACCGAGGCTGAAGTACCCCCTGAAGAAGCAGTTGAGCATACAGAGGTCCCAGAGCAGGAGTCAGTACAGGCGGATGCGCTGGATGAAGCGAAGCCCGAGCCGGATGCAGACTGGCAGCATGACAGTGAAGCCACCGAAGCACCGATCAATCAGAACCGCTATTTAAGGGATTTCCCGGAATCAGAGCTGGGTGAAGCAGAGGAAGCGCCGGAAACAGAGACACCGGAAGCGACGCTGGATCCTGCCTGGGACGAAGCGGTTGCTGATCGGCAGACGCCGACCATGAATCTGGATGATTTTCCTGAGTTCGATGAGGAAGCGGCGTTACTGGATCCGGAAGCTGAGCCTTGGGAAGACGGTGAGGATGACGGTACCCCGGAGTGGTCTGATGAAGAATCTCAGGCGGCAATGGCCCGTGTGTCCGAGCAATTACAACTGGCGGCGCAGGCAGCAGAGCCAAAATCGGAACTGACCGAGTCAGTTGAACAGCCTTCGTTGTCTGATGCGCCGCAGCCGGAAGTGATGCCAGAAGCGGCGCAGGAATCTGTTCAGGAATCTGTTCAGGAATCTGTTCAGGAATCTGTTCAGGTTCCGATTCATGACAAACCCAAGTATGAGTATGCGGTGATCGATCCGCAAAGTCTGCCCGAGTTTGACGAAGATGATGCACTTCACGCGTCGTTTGAAGAACAGATGGAACTTGAGCAGTATGAACAGGAAATGCAGCATGGCATTGCTGAGGCGGCGGCTGATAATGTGGCGCCACAGCCACAGCCACAGCCACAGCCACAGCCACAGCCACAGGTTCAGTCAGCTCAGCCGGAACTCAGCGAAGAGCTGATCGATTCAGCGGGCCTGGATATGGCAGCTTTGCTGGCCGATCCGGACATGGATATACCAGCGATGACGGCGCACAATGACGTAGCGTCTGACAATGACTGGCCTTCTTTTGCTGCGCAGGATGGCGTTCAGAACCATGAGGCGGGCGACACGGATGTGTTGTCTGATACGTCGGAGCCTGTCACATCTGGGGTTGCAGAACCGACGGAATCGGTTGCGGAAGATGCCGTGGCAGTTCCGGAAACTGTGACTCAGGCTGAGACTGAATTACCGCTGGTATCTGAACCTGAAGTTCATGCTGAACCCGCAACAGAGGCACCTGCATTCGATGCACCAGCGCAGGGCGATGAGTTTGAGCATGAGCAATGGCTGTTGCATGAAAGCGTCCCGGCTTCTGAACTGGAAGAACAGGAACTGACCCCGGAAGAGAATGAGATCTGGGGGACGGATATTCCTGAGCCTGAGCTGGAAAGTGAAGACTGGGGTGAGCAACCGCCTCTCTCTGAACAGCCGGAAACGGTCGAAGAAGATAAACAGGCGGACAGCCAGCTGGTCCAGACAAAGCATGAAAAAGAACCTTATATCAGCATTGATGAGCTGATGAAGGAACTGGAAGGGGAGTCTGACCCGGATCTGGATATGGCACCCCTGAAGCTGGATGTCGGTCTGGATGAATTTCCGGATGTTTTGGCGGGCATTGGTGAGTTGGATGTTGACGGCGCCGGTGAGTATGCCAGCAAGCTGGATCTGGCGAAAGCCTATCTGGAGATGAGCGATATTGATGGGGCTTACTTCCTGCTGGAAGATGTCGCAGAGAACGGTGATGGTGATGTCAGCCGTGAAGCAGCCAACCTGCTGCTGAAACTGGATCGCTAACTTCACTTCTCAACTGAACAGGAAGTCCGCAAGTGCGGACTTCTTTTTTTTTGTGCCTTTTTTTATAATCGCCGTTTGAATTTTCTGGGGCTGTCTGCTGGCAGCCCGTGACGTAAGAGTGTAACGATGCGAATTGCCCTTGGGATTGAGTACGACGGAAGCCGCTATTATGGTTGGCAGCGTCAGCGGGATGTCGACAGTGTTCAGGGAAGACTGGAAGCCGCGCTGAGTAAAATTGCCAATCAGGACATTGAAGTCCAGTGTGCCGGTCGAACCGATGCCGGGGTGCACGGAACAGGTCAGGTGGTTCACTTCGACTGTGATGTGCCCCGTAAGCTGGTCGCCTGGACCATGGGCACCAATGCACATTTGCCCAAAGATATTGCGGTTCGCTGGGCGCATGAAGTCCCGGATGATTTTCATGCCCGATTCAGTGCAACCGCACGTCGTTACCGGTATGTGATTTACAATCATGCGTTGCGTCCTGCGATTCTCAGCAGCGGGATCAGCCATTACCACGGTGAGCTGGATGCAGAAAAGATGCACGAAGCAGGGCAGTATCTGCTGGGTGAGAATGACTTCACTTCTTTCCGTGCCGTGTTTTGCCAGTCGCGCAGCCCGTGGCGGAATGTGATGCATCTGAATGTCAGTCGCCAGGGACATTATGTGATCATCGATATCAAAGCCAATGCTTTTGTCCATCATATGGTCCGCAACATTACTGGCAGCCTGATTAAGGTCGGGCGCGGTGAAGAGAAGCCAGAGTGGATTCAGTGGTTGCTGGCTCAGAAAGATCGCACGTTGGCAGGCGCAACAGCCAAAGCGGAAGGCTTATATCTGGTTGAGGTGGATTACCCGGAAACTTACGCGTTACCCGTGGTTCCGGTGGGGCCGCTGTTTCTGTAAAAGACGGGCGTCTGATGAACTGATCTGATGTTCGGTTCACATTGATTTACGAAAAAATATGCAGCTTCGTTCACACTGCAACCAAGACACACTAGAATTGAACAAAACTTCATCATTTGATGATTGGGGAACAGAAAACTGGTCGGGCAATTTTCTTGAGCTAAGATCCCGTTAACTGGTTATTTCCACAAGGTACTACCAGTTTTTTATCTACACTGACTCGAGTTTGTGTTTTAATTCCTGACTTGAAAATTATCGAATTGATTATCCTTTGCCTTCGGGCGTGGGAGTTGTAAATGAAAGGTCATTCATGAGCTGGCTTGAAAAGATCCTCACAAAAAGCAACATTGTATCGTCTCGTAAAGCTTCCATTCCGGAAGGGGTGTGGACGAAATGTACCTCCTGTGAGCAGGTACTGTACTACGCAGACCTCGAGCGCAATCTGGAAGTTTGCCCGAAGTGTGATCATCACATGCGAATGAAAGCCCGTCGCCGTCTGGAAACCTTCCTGGATGAAGAAGGTCAGGTGGAGATTGCTGCTGAACTCGAACCCAAAGATCACCTGAAATTCCGCGATTCAAAAAAATACAAAGACCGTATTACCGCAGCGCAGAAAACCAGTGGTGAAAAAGACGCGCTGGTTGCGATGAAAGGCACACTGCTGCAACAGCCGATTGTGGCCTGCGCATTTGAATTCAGCTTTATGGGCGGTTCCATGGGCTCTGTGGTGGGTGCGAAGTTTGTCCGTGCGGTTGATGAAGCCATTGCTAACGATTGTGGTTTAGTGTGCTTCTCTGCCAGTGGTGGTGCCCGGATGCAGGAAGCGCTGATGTCGCTGATGCAAATGGCTAAAACCAGTGCAGCACTGGAACGTCTGTCTGCCAAAGGTCTGCCGTTTGTCTCTGTGCTGACGGATCCGACAATGGGCGGTGTGTCTGCCAGTCTGGCGATGCTGGGCGATATCAATATCGGTGAGCCGAAAGCATTGATTGGTTTCGCCGGTCAGCGCGTCATTGAGCAAACCGTGCGTGAAAAGCTGCCGGAAGGTTTCCAGCGCAGTGAGTTCCTGCTGGAGCATGGTGCAATTGATATGATTGTCGACCGCCGCGAAATGCGTCAGCGCATTGGTGGTTTGCTGGCGAAGATGACCAATACACCGTCTCCGCTGGTTGTCCCGGTTGTTCAGGAGCCTGTCGCAGATTCTGAAGCCGATGCAGAATCTGCTGAGGACAAGGCATAAGCCGATTCCCTTCTTAACGCCTGGCCTCTGCCAGGCGTTTTTCTTTCCGGAAGCCCGAGCAGGATGTCATGTCAGCGAACGGTGAAAACTGGTTGCTGGCTGTTCAATTTTGTCATTGTTCCACAATTCCGGCCTCCGATGACGCAGCAAGCATTAAATTTCGCCTGCTTCATGCTACATTATGCCCCATCTTCTTTATCAAATTAGTTAGTACGGTTACATGTCTGATACCTCTGCAATGCCGCTGTCTGTTCCTTCGGCACATTCACCTTTGAACGATTGGTTCACGTATCTGGAGAATCTTCATACCAGTGCCATTGATCTGGGTCTGGAGCGTGTTCAGGCCGTCGGGGATCGAGCCGGTTTGCGCAAACCGGCACCGACTGTGATTACTGTGGCCGGGACCAACGGCAAAGGCTCGACCTGTGCCATTCTGGAAAGTATTTTGCTGCAGGCGGGATATACTGTGGGCGTCTACAGTTCCCCTCATCTGGTGCGATATAACGAACGCGTTCGGGTGAATGGTGCAGAACTGCCGGATCATGAACACAGCCAGGCTTTTGCGGCGGTAGAAGCGTTTCGGGAAACGACCAGCCTGAGCTTTTTTGAGTTCGGGACGCTGGCTGCGCTGCAACTCTTTAAGATGCACCAGGTCGAAGTTTTGGTTCTGGAAGTGGGGCTGGGGGGCCGGTTGGATGCCACCAATATTGTCGATCATGATGTGTCGGTGATCACTAGCCTGGCGATTGACCATGTGGACTGGCTGGGCGACGACATTGAAGTGATTGGCTATGAAAAAGCCGGTATCTTCCGTGCCGATAAGCCGGCCATTTGCGGGCAGCCTAATCCGCCCGCCTCGGTGGCCGCGCATGCGGACAGTATTGGTGCAGAGCTGTATCAGGTCGGTTATCAGTATACGTATGAGCAGTCAGGCGAAACCTGGAACTGGAAATGTGGTGCATTTGATATGGAACAATTGCCGTTGCCGGCATTGCCATTACCGAATGCGGCCACCGCTTTGATGGCACTGGGGGTCGCTGAACTCGACATCACGGATCAGCATATTGTTGCCGGTCTGGCGAAAGTGCGTCTGGCGGGGCGGATGGAAACCGTTTCGGATCAGCCACTCATCTTGCTGGATGTGGCCCATAACCCCCATTCTGCACACTATCTGGCGCGTCAGCTCAAAGCGCTGAAGAATATTCGCGAAGTCGGACAGATCCATGGTGTGGTTGCCATGCTGAAAGATAAAGATATCGCGTCGACACTCGATGAAATGCGCGCGGTGATCAATGTCTGGTATCCGGCGTCACTGACCGGACCAAGAGCAGCTTCGGCACAGCAGCTTGCTGATCATCTGAATTATTCCGGCCAGATGTTCGGTGAGCCGGTGCAGGCGTATCAGTCAGCACTGGCAGCGGCTCAACCGGAAGATGTGGTGATTGTCTTCGGTTCTTTTCATACCGTTGGTGAAGTGTCCGCTCACATTCAGTCAACTCAGGAGTAAGTGTGGCGAGTAAATTTCAAAGCAGACTGGTCGGCACCATTGTGCTGGTCGCCATTGGGGTGATCTTCTTGCCTGATTTCTTTGATGGCAAGAAGCAGCATTTTCAGGAGCAGTTTGCCAGCATTCCGCTCCAGCCTCAGGCGGGCGGTGAAGAAACATACACGGCAATTCCTGAACCTGTGGATGCAGAAGCGGAATTGCCACCGATGCCAGTCACTGAGCAAATCGCAGGTCAGCCTGTGACTCAGTCATCCGTTCAGGAAAAAGATCCGGTGTCGGTAAAAACCCAACCGCAGGGGGAGCCGCAGCCGGGACATTTGGACAGTGGCTGGGTGATTCAGTTGGGGGTATTCCGCAATTTCGAGAATGCGCACCTGCTGGTTGAAAAACTGAGAAGTAAAGGTTATCAGGCGCATGTCCTGCCAAAACAGCTCAAACCAGGCGATTTGGCTAGAGTTGTCGTTGGACCTGAAATCAGTAAGGATTCTCTGTCAGGAAAAGTAGACGATTTGCGTCAGCTCACCGGACTGAACGGGCAATTGCTCAGATTTAACCCACTAAACCCTTAGGTAAACGTTTGCGTTCTGATTTTTTCTGTTAGAATACGCGCCAACAACAAGAATTATATAGAAGATGATCTGGATTGATTTTGTCATTTTAGGGGTGATTGGCTTCTCTGCACTGGTCAGTTTGATCCGTGGTTTTGTCAAAGAAGCGTTGTCACTGGTGATTTGGTTTGCCGCCTTTTTTGTAGCCAGCAATTTTTATCAGGAGCTGGCGGCATACTTTACCAACATTCAGGATGAACTCATCCGAAATGGCAGTGCGATTGCGGTGTTGTTTATTGCGACCCTGATTGTGGGCGCAGTGGTCAATTATGTGATCGGGCAGCTGGTGCAGAAAACGGGCTTGTCCGGGACTGACCGAGTCTTGGGTGTCGTGTTCGGGGGCGTACGCGGTGTGCTGATCATTGCTGCGTTGTTATTTTTCCTCGATGCTTTCACTGGATTTCCGAAGTCCGACTGGTGGCAGGCGTCTCAGTTAATTCCGCAGTTTGGTGTGGTGATTGAGTGGTTTTTCTCTTATCTGAAAGAGAGTTCGAGTTTTCTTCCCGGCGCGTTATAGCGCCGGATTTATATCAGTTGTATTGCGTAACAGCGAGGGAGACATTGATCTGAGCGAGTTGTAAAGGCTCAGGGATAACACGCTGTTACTCAATGCAATTATTGATGATCCATAACGAGGATTTAAGACATGTGTGGTATTGTCGGAATCGTGGGAAACACCCCGGTTAACCAGTCTATTTATGATGCACTGACCGTGTTACAACATCGTGGCCAGGATGCCGCGGGTATTGTTACCCTGGAAAGCAATCGTTTTCGTCTTCGTAAGGCGAACGGCCTGGTGCGCGATGTGTTCGAAGCAAAACACATGCAGCGCCTGCAAGGGACGGTCGGAATCGGCCATGTCCGTTATCCGACCGCGGGAAGCTCAAGTGCCTCAGAGGCTCAGCCTTTTTATGTGAACTCCCCCTACGGGATTACACTGGCACACAACGGCAACCTGACCAATGCCGCCGACATCCGGGACTCTCTGTTCGAGCAGGCCCGCCGTCACGTGAACACGTCGTCGGATTCTGAGATCCTGCTGAATGTGCTGGCCCATCAGTTGGAAGGTGCGACGAACTATCCGCTGACTTCTGATGATATTTTCTCTGCGGTGCGTGCTGTACATAAGATGGTGCGTGGTGCTTACGCTGTGGTTGCCATGGTGATTGGTCATGGCCTGATTGCCTTCCGTGACCCGCACGGTATCCGCCCGTTGTGTCTGGGCAAACGCGAAGTCGACGGCAAAGTGGAATACATGGTGGCGTCAGAGTCGGTTGCGCTGGACGCGGTCGGTTTTCACTTCATGCGTGATGTTGCGCCGGGCGAAGCGGTTTATATCAGCTTTGATGGCCAACTGTCCACAGAACAATGTGCCGAGAACCCTGCACTGAATCCTTGTGTCTTTGAATTTGTTTATTTTGCCCGCCCGGATTCTTTCATCGATAAGATTTCTGTTTACAGTGCCCGTTTGAACATGGGTAAAAAGCTGGGCGAAAAAATCAAACGGGAATGGGATGATCTGGACATTGATGTTGTCATTCCAATTCCGGAAACCTCCTGTGACAGTGCGCTGGAAATTGCCCGTACCCTTGACAAACCTTACCGTCAGGGATTTGTGAAGAACCGTTATGTTGGACGGACCTTCATCATGCCGGGTCAGCAATTACGCCGGAAGTCGGTGCGCCGTAAACTCAATGCCATCAGCTCTGAGTTCAAGGGCAAGAATGTCCTGCTGATTGATGACTCAATCGTGCGTGGGACGACATCAGAGCAGATCATCGAAATGGCTCGTGAAGCGGGCGCAAATAAGGTGTATCTGGCGTCTGCGGCACCAGAAATCCGTTTCCCTAATGTTTATGGGATAGACATGCCGAGTGCGAATGAGCTGATTGCCCATGGCCGCGAGGTGGACGAGATCTGTAAGATGATTGGTGCCGATGGCCTGATTTTCCAGGATCTGGAAGACCTGGTTGAAGCGGTGGCAGAAGGCAATCCGGATATTCAGCTGTTCGAAACGTCTGTCTTTAACGGCAATTACGTGACAGGTGATGTGAACCAGCAATATCTGGAATACCTGGAAACGCTGCGCAGCGAAGATGCAAAAACACAGCGCGAGATTCAGCAGGAACTGGCGAATTTGGAACTCTACAACGAAGGCGTGTAATCCGCCCGTTGTGAACCAGCTGAAAAAGGCAAGCGCGAGCTTGCCTTTTTGCTTTTTCCGGTTTGAAACAGTTGTTGTTTAATGACTGAATTGCGGCCCAATCCCGACATTCCACAAAATCACAGAACCAGCAATGATCGACACCAGCAGGACCAGTCCACAGGTCACAATGGAACTGGCGTATATAAAGCCGCGCTCTTCAGGAATGTGCATCAGAATTGGCACACCGGTATAGAGCAGATAAACCGAATATGAAATGCCCACCAGACCAGCCATCATCAGAAACCACAATTGCGGATAGAGTGCCGCGACGCTAATCATGAAGAGTGGGGTCGCGGTGTAGGCTGCTAATTCCAGTGCTTGTGTATACGTTGGGGTTGAACCGAAGGTATGACTCATCCAGTAAGTGAGGTAAGCGAGTGCAAACACACCGCCAATCAACGCAAAATACATGGCCACCGACATCCCCAGCGCACTGGCCGGTGTCAGGAAAATCGGGTCAACGGCACCCACACGCCAGCCAATGAACACGCTGGAAATATAGGCAAAAATCGGGGGTAACAATGCAATCAGCAGAATGTGACTCAGACTGCTTTGCACGCCTTCGTGTTGCTCATCAATGTTTTTCCACTCTTTTTTGGGATGAGTGTAAAGCCCGAATAAATGTCCCAGAATCATAACCTATCCTCGTTATTTAGGGTGCATCATGCACAACGTATTACAGGTTGTTGTTCAGAACACTTCAGTGTTGATCCGGACACCCGTTGTGTTCTCTTCTCTATAACATTTAGTCGGGCTTCGGGCGCTTGGCAAGATTGTGAATCACCAAGCATTCCCAAGATGTGAGGTTGGCAGACCTCGGCTCAGCATTCAGGACGTACTGAAGTAATGGCTGGCAAATTCAATGAAGAGGCGCAGTTTTTCAGGCTGGTGATCTTTGTGGTTATACAACAGGTAAACATTTCTCGGGTTGGCGGACCAGCTTTCCAGGACACGGATCAATTCACCGCTCTGAATGTATTTCTCCAGCATCGCATCTGGCATCAGTGTGATGCCCAGTCCGGACACACAGGCTTTACGAACCACATTGAGCTGGTTGGATTCGAACCGACCTTTCTCATTCACCGTGATGGTTTCACCATTTTTGTTCGACAGTCGCCAGCGAAGCAGAGGTGAGCCCTTGAGCAGCGCATGTTCCGACAGCTCCTGGGCATGGGTCGGCGCCGGATGGCGGCGTAAGTAGTCCGGGCTGGCGACGAGAATGTCTTCGACGGCATTAATTTTTCTGGCGATGAGCGCTGAATCACGCTGCGGGCCGACACGAAAGATCACATCCCAGTCGGTTGGATCCAATTGCTCGGGTTCGTTACTGAGGAAGAGTTCAATGCTGATGGCCGGATGCTCATGCATGAATGCATTCAGCATGGGTTGCAGCATCACTTTGCTCAGGTTGGTTGGTGCGGCAATTCTCAGACGTCCACTGGCGCCTTTGGATTCATCCCGGATATGTTCGGCGGTATCCAGCAACTGCTGCAGGAGCGGCGTACACAGCTGGTAGTACTGCTGGCCGGCTTCCGTTAAAGAAAGCTTGCGGGCATGGCGATTCAGCAAACGCAGATTCAGGCTGTCTTCCAGTGCCTGAATACGTCGGGTCAAGGTTGCGACCGGCACCTGATATTTTCGGGAGGCTGCTGTGTAGCTTCCTTCTTCAACGACGATCCGGAACAGGTTTAAATCATCTAACTTCATAGGCGATGTTGAGATCGATATGGGAAAGTGGGAATTGTATAACAAAATACTCAATGTGAAGAGGTTAAGATTTCGAGTATCGAATTAAGTGGTGGTGACGGCGTTGAGAACCACCAACGGACAGGGCCAGATGTTGAGCGAGCTAGCAGAATACTAAAACTAAAGTTGAGAGCGGGTCTTCAAGCCTGACGTTGCAGGGTTTAGCACCTATTCTAAAGGGAAGCCCCTCACGTGTGATTGACGCGTCAGACGATTTCATCCACAAGGAAACCGCTGCTCTGCAGAAATTTATTCTGTGTACTTGGCCCATTGCAACCTGGAGGGCATACGCATTGTTAGAAGGTAAAGAAGTTCTCATTGTCGAGGATGACCCGGTTTTTCGCCGGATGATCACTGGATTCCTGCAGTCTCAGGGATGCGAGACCCGGGAGGCTGAAGATGGTCTCGCTGGCTTGCGCGCACTTCGTGACGGCATTCCGGATATCTTATTGTGTGATCTGGCAATGCCTGTGCTGACCGGCATGGAATTTGTGGAAGAAGTCTCGCTGCAGTATCCCATGGTCCCTGTGATTGTGATTTCCGGCACCGGTGAGATGGCTGATGTCGCCAATGCACTCCGGCACGGTGTGAAAGATTTTCTGGTGAAGCCACTTGATAACATCATGGTGCTGAAAGCAGCCTTGATGTCTGTGCTGAAAGCTCAGGACAACAGTGCTGAGTACTCAGATTTTTCCAGCCAGTTGTTGCAGCATGACACCGCTGTTGATGACGAGTTGAAATGGCATATTGAGGAGTTGGAGTCCAACCCTGAAATTGCCCGGGAACTCCTGGTGGGTTTGATGCCGGAAACGCAATCTCGTCAAGGAGACTGGCAACTCAATTACTGTGTGCTGCAATCTGCAGATGTTCTGCCCGTATTGCTGGATTACACCTGGCTCATGGACGGACGTCTGGCGTTTTATCTGTTAGATGCTGAATCTGGTGGACGTCGTGGTGCTGCGACCGTGCTGTTGATTCGCGCCTTGTTCAATGACTATCTGCGAAAACGCATGGCGTTTGAGAATGATTTGAACAGCATGCTGGCAGCGATCGAGCAAGGGATGCAACAGTCCGGTTATGCAGTGCCGGTTCGGGGACTGTTTGGTATCTTTGATGCCTGTGACCGGAATTTGTCGGTGATTTCCGTGGGTTCTGAAGCGATGCTCAAGACGAGTGAAGGTGAACGAACAATGGCTGCGGGAGAATATCTGGGCCAGGGTGCCCGGAAAAACCCGGTCAGTGAGCATATTTTACCGCCTTCCGGGGCACGGCTGTCACTCAGTAAAATCGGGACCACAAATTTCAGTGTGACGATTCAGCGTTTAGAAGCCATGAAGGATGCTGGAGACCATCCGGTTATCAAAGCAAAAACAAGGTTTCAGTAACGATAAAAAACTCACTTAGCATGATTTATCAACAGCTTGACGCAAAAGCGCACGTGAATTCGCTGCGAGACTGAATCTGGCAATGGAATCGGTTGAGGTTTGGGTCTCTCTCCATATAATCACTATGAGTGAAAAGTTACCTGAGCAGAGGCGTTATGAAAGATTGGTTTTTACTATATTGCAAGCGGAGTGAACAAGAGCGCGCAGTAGTCAATCTGGAACGCCAGAGCGTCACATGTTATTACCCGCAGGTGACGGTAGAAAAATTGGTTCGTGGTAAACGCGTGACGGCGAACGAACCGCTGTTTCCCAATTATATGTTTGTCCGGTTCGATCCTGAGCAAGTCAGCTATACAACGGTACGTTCAACCCGTGGTGTGGCTGATTTCATCCGTCAGGGGCCTTATCCCCAAAAAGTGCAACCTGAGTTGTTGCATCAGTTGATGATGAATGAAAACAGTGAAGCGCATCGGGAAAAACTGTCGAATCTGCCTAAGCCTGGCGAATCAATGGAGCTTCAGCGAGGTCAGTTTCAGGGCCTTGAAGCCATTTATCAGGAGCCGGACGGCGAAAAGCGTTCTTTCATGCTGATTCATTTACTGGGCAAGCCAGTGAAGGTCAGTGTCGATAATGCGGATATCGTGCGGCGTTGAGCCGCATTGTCCGCCCCGCCACACCTTTCTGCCGTAATCCGTTGTCATAGTGGTGCAGGTCACGTTTTTACATCCGTGATACCTCGCTGTCATCATGCATCTTTGTTATATTGCGGCAGACAATGACAACTTACATGGATAATGCAATGCAAAAGACTTCCCCAGTTCGTAAAGCGGTCATTCCTGTAGCCGGTTTAGGAACCAGGATGCTGCCTGCCACGAAGGCAATTCCTAAAGAAATGCTGCCGATTGTGGACAAGCCATTGATTCAGTATGTGGTGAACGAGTGTGTCGCCGCAGGCATTAAGGAAATAGTGCTCGTCACACATTCTTCGAAAAATTCGATCGAAAACCATTTCGACACCTCGTTTGAGCTGGAAGCGACGCTGGAAAAGCGTGTGAAACGCCAGCTGCTGGATGAAGTCCAGAATATCTGCCCGAGTGATGTGACCATCATGCATGTTCGTCAGGGACAGGCGAAAGGCCTTGGCCACGCTGTCTTGTGTGCGCGTCCGCTGGTTGGCGATGCTCCTTTTGCCGTTGTACTGCCAGATGTCATTCTGGACGATGCAGCCAGCGACCTGCGTCGCGAGAATATGGCTGCGATGGTGAATCTGTTCAATGAGACAGGTGTCAGTCAGGTGATGGTTGAGCCGGTGCCGATGTCGGAAGTTTCCAGTTATGGTGTCGCGGATATCAATGGAGAGCAGATCGAACCCGGTGAGTCAGCTCCCATGTCACAAGTCGTTGAAAAACCATCGCAAGAAGATGCGCCATCGAATCTGGCAATTGTGGGCCGTTATATTCTGCCTGCTGAGATCTGGGATATTCTGGCGAAGACGCCTGTGGGTGCCGGTGACGAAATTCAGCTGACAGACGCCATTGCGATGCTGATGGACAAGCAGCCTGTGCATGCTTTCCACATGACAGGCAAGAGCCATGACTGTGGCAGCAAACTCGGCTATATGCAGGCATTCGTCGAGTATGGCCTGCGTCACCCGCAACTGGGTGAAGCATTTGCGGCTTACCTGAAAGGTGTCGCGAAATAATTGATTCCCTAGAGAATCAGATTCCAGATGATTAAAAAGCGAGGGTGACCTCGCTTTTTTGGTTTTTGCGGTGGGCTGCGTTTTTATCTTTCGTGGAACTGTTCGCAGGCAAGCAGCGTATTTTCGATCAGTGTTGCAACCGTCATGGGGCCCACACCGCCCGGGACTGGGGTGATGTGTTTGGCGCGCTGGCGGGCCGCATCATATTCGACATCGCCGGCCAAGGTTCCGTTATCCAGCCGGTTAATGCCGACATCAATCACGGTCGCACCGTCTTTGATCCAGTCTCCGGGAATAAAATTCGGTTTCCCGACGGCAACCACCAGAATATCCGCCTGACGGACATGGCTTTCCAGATCCTGAGTAAAGCGGTGGCAGGTTGTTGTTGTCGCACCTGCCAGCAGCAGTTCAAGAGTCATCGGGCGGCCGACAATATTTGAAGCGCCCACGATGACCGCATGCTTGCCGCGCGCCTGGATGTTGTATCGTTCCAGTAGGGTGATGATGCCTTTCGGGGTACATGAACGCAGTTTAGGAATGCGCTGGCACAGGCGACCGACGTTATACGGGTGGAAACCATCGACATCTTTTTCCGGGTTGATATGTTCCAGTACTTTAGTTGAGTCGATGCCTGCCGGAAGCGGTAGCTGGACCAGAATACCGTCAATACTGCTGTCAGCATTCAGTTCATCGATCAGCGACAGAAGTGCGTCTTCTGTGGTGTTGCCGGGTAAATCAAATGAACGGGAGATAAAGCCCACTTCTTCACAGGCCTTGCGCTTGCTGCCTACATAGATTTGCGAAGCAGGATCCTGACCCACCAGAATCACAGCCAGCCCGGGTGCGCGTAAGCCTGCATCGGTGCGCGCTTTGACGCGTGCAGCAACTTCTTGTCTGACAGTTTGGGAGATGAGTTTTCCATCAATGATTTGAGCGGCCATGGTTTTCCTTCGTGCAGAAATAAACTGAGCGGCGCTATTGTCGCAGAGACGACGGGGGAAATCCATAGCGCAAACGTTTGCTTTTTACGTGAGCCGTCATTTTTGTTGCGAGAGTTTTGCCTGGAATACCGACACAAGCAGAATGAAATCATCTGTTTCGTGCTTGATCTCATGATTTGCAGATCGTAAATGTAGCGATAAAGATCAGATTTTCTGCTTCCGCTGTCTTAACTTTAACCGCTTGATTCATTGGACACGGGAAAATCACGTTTTCCCGTTGACCTTGTTTTCAGGCAACGTATAATCCACTCCCGTTACGCGATATGCCGCGTATCATCTCCCTATCGATGCGCCCTTAGCTCAGTTGGATAGAGCACGTGCCTTCTAAGCATGTGGTCGCAGGTTCGAATCCTGCAGGGCGCGCCATCTCTTTTCCCGATTCCCGTATTTCCCGATTCACTCACTGTATTCTGATCGTTTCGATGTCAGCATGGGGCGCAGGTCTGTTCAATTTTCCTGCACTGAATCTACATTTGGATAAAAAAGCACGTGATCACGGCAATTTTTTCGGGTTTTCTATTGAAAATACGAAATCAGTCCCTATCTTGTCGTAAGGTTTGCGCTTGGTATGGTCCGGATGCCTCGACGAATGCGGGTGAGCCCGTTATAATACCGCGCTTTAATTTCACACTCATTGTCGATGGCAGTGAGACTGAAATTGACAGAATTCAGGCGTTATGGTGCGCAATGCCGTAACACGAAAGGATGCCAACGTCAGCAGCGCGCTGACGGGCAAAATAACTCAGTCAACCTGAGTCAGTTTTGAGGTTTATGAAAATGCAAGTTACCGTTGAAACCACTGAAGGCCTAGAGCGCCAAATTACGATCACTGTTCCTGCTGCGAACATCGAAGATGCTGTAACAGCTCAACTGAAGCAAATTGCTAAAACACGTCGTTTCGACGGTTTCCGTCCTGGTAAAGCTCCAATCAAGATGGTTGCTCGCATGTTCGGCGCATCTGTACGTCAGGATGTTCTGGGTGAAGTGATGCAGCGTCACTACATCGAAGCAATCATTCAGGAAAAAATTAACCCAGCAGGTGCACCAACGTTCACGCCAGTCGATATGGCTGAAGGTAAAGATCTGGTGTTCAAAGCAACATTTGAAGTTTTCCCAGAAATCGAACTGTCTGGTCTGGACAAAATCGCAGTTGAAAAACCAGCGGCTGAAGTGAAAGATGAAGACGTTGCACAAATGCTGGACACCCTGCGTAAGCAACAAGCGAGCTGGACTGAAGTCGATACTGCTGCTGCAGAAGACAGCCGTGTGACCCTCGACTTTACCGGTTCAATCGACGGTGAAGAGTTCGAAGGCGGTAAAGCTGAAGCATTCCCGCTGATGATGGGCCAAGGCCGCATGATTCCTGGCTTCGAAGAAGGTATCGTGGGTAAAAAAGCAGGTGAAGAGTTCAGCATCGACGTGACTTTCCCTGAAGATTACCATGCAGAAAACCTGAAAGGTAAAGCTGCGGTATTCGCAATTAAACTGCACAAAGTTGAAGCACAGGAACTGCCTGAGCTGACTGAAGAGTTCGTGAAGAAATTCGGAATTGAAGACGGTTCTGTTGACGGTCTGAAAGCTGAAGTTCGTAAGAACATGGAACGTGAACTGAAGCAGGCTATCAAAGGCCGCATCAAGGATCAGGTTCTGAACGGTCTGATCGAGCAAAACGACATCAACGTGCCTGCTGCACTGATTGATCAGGAAGTGAACACCCTGCGTCAGCAAGCAGTTCAGCGTTTCGGCGGTGATGCAAACAACGCACCTGAGCTGCCACGTGAGCTGTTCGAAGAGCAGGCGAAGCGTCGTGTTGTTGTGGGTCTGTTGCTGGGCGAAGTGATCAAGGCCGAAGAACTGAAAGCAGATGACGAGCGTGTTAAGGCGCTGATCACTGAAATGGCATCTGCTTATGAAGATCCTTCTGAAGTTGTTGCATACTACGAGAAGAATGAGCAGCTGATGAACAACATGCGTAATGTTGCTCTGGAAGAACAAGCGATTGATGCTCTACTGGCTAAAGCACAGATTTCAGAAAAAGAAATTAGCTTCAACGAGCTGATGAACCAACAGCAACCTGCTGCTTAATTGACTGAAATGACTGTAAAGATTTGACTTCGTTTCAAATCTTCTGCTAACAATGGTCCGTATGAGTCAATCATTCGGGCCATTAATTTTTTTGGGGAAATAAGGTTATGAGCTACCAAGATAATAATGCCATGTCGCCAATCATGAATGCGCTGGTTCCTATGGTGGTCGAGCAGACCTCTCGTGGTGAACGTTCCTACGACATCTATTCCCGGCTACTGAAAGAGCGTGTGATCTTCCTGACTGGTCAGGTTGAGGATCAGATGGCGAATCTGGTTGTGGCACAGCTGTTGTTCCTTGAGTCAGAAAATCCTGACAAAGATATTTTCCTGTACATTAACTCACCTGGCGGTTCTGTGACGGCAGGGATGTCGATTTATGACACCATGCAGCACATCAAACCTGATGTCAGCACCTTCTGTATGGGACAAGCCTGTTCCATGGGCGCTTTCCTGCTGGCAGGTGGTGCAAAAGGAAAACGTTTTTGCCTGCCAAATTCCCGGGTGATGATTCATCAGCCTCTGGGTGGTTTCCAGGGTCAGGCGTCTGATATTCAGATTCATGCGCAGGAAATTCTGACGATTAAACAGCGTTTGAATAAGCTGCTGGCTGAACATACGGGACAGCCGCTGGAAATCGTTGAAAGAGATACGGACCGGGACAACTTTATGTCCGCTGAGCAGGCGGCAGAGTATGGTCTGGTTGATGCCGTTTTGAATAAGCGTGACTAACGAGTCAGGATGATGCACAGTGTCCGTGTTGAGTGGGCAAGGTGACAGCAAAATGACGAGAGTTGTTATACACTCAAAACTAGGCAAAGATGGGTGAAACCCAAAATGAGGTTAGCGAATGACAGATAAGCGAAAAGAGAGTGGTAGTGGAAAACTGCTGTACTGCTCTTTCTGCGGTAAAAGTCAGCATGAAGTTCGCAAGCTGATTGCTGGCCCTTCTGTGTATATTTGCGATGAGTGCGTTGACCTGTGTAACGACATTATTCGTGAAGAAATCAAAGAAGTTATGCCAAAGCGCGATGGAAGTGAACTGCCAACGCCAAGAGAGATCCGCACGCATTTAGATGATTATGTCATCGGTCAGGATCACGCGAAAAAAGTTCTGGCTGTAGCTGTCTACAACCATTACAAGCGTCTGCGCAATGGGGATACCACCAGTGATGGTGTTGAACTGGGCAAAAGTAACATCCTGCTGATCGGCCCGACAGGGAGTGGTAAAACGTTGCTGGCTGAAACGCTGGCGCGGATGCTGGATGTGCCATTTACGATGGCAGATGCAACCACATTGACCGAAGCGGGTTATGTTGGTGAAGATGTCGAGAACATTATCCAGAAGCTGCTGCAAAAATGTGATTATGATGTTGCGAAAGCAGAGCGCGGTATTGTTTACATCGATGAGATCGACAAGATTTCCCGCAAATCCGACAACCCTTCAATTACCCGTGATGTCTCCGGTGAGGGTGTTCAGCAGGCATTGCTGAAGCTGATCGAAGGGACTGTTGCATCGGTACCGCCTCAGGGTGGACGTAAACATCCTCAGCAGGAATTCCTGCAGGTCGATACGTCGAAAATCCTGTTTATCTGCGGTGGTGCTTTTGCGGGTCTGGATAAAGTGGTTGAGCAGCGTGTTGCAACCAGCTCAGGCATTGGCTTCGGTGCGGAAGTCCGCTCGAAAGACAAACGCAGTACACTCAGTGATCTGTTCGAGAAAGTTGAGCCGGAAGATCTGGTGAAATATGGCCTGATCCCTGAATTCATCGGTCGTCTGCCTGTGACCGCAATTCTGAGTGAGCTGGATGAAGCTGCGCTGGTTCAAATTCTGCGTGAGCCGAAGAATGCGCTGACCAAGCAGTATGCAGCTTTGCTGGAACTGGAAAATGTTGAACTGGAATTCCGTGACGACGCACTGCAGGCGATTGCCCGCAAAGCGATGGAACGTAAAACTGGTGCGCGGGGTCTGCGCTCGATTGTTGAAGCGGTACTGTTGGATACCATGTACGAACTGCCATCGGCTGAAGGTGTGAGTAAAGTGGTGATCGATGAATCAGTGATCAAAGGTGAATCTGAGCCTTTGCTGATTTACGAGAACACTGAAAGCCAAGCCGCTGGCGGCGAGTAAGCGGTTGCTAAATGTACAGTTTGAATAAATAAAGGAGGCTTTGGCCTCCTTTTTGATTTTCTGGCAAATCGGCCGTTGAATCTTTGTATTCTGCCCCCATATACTCATGAAAAGAGACTGAACGGAAGAGAGAACAATATGAACCTGGAGCGTTCGGAACGCCTTGCCATTCCCGTTCTGCCACTGCGTGACGTGGTGGTCTACCCTCATATGGTTATTCCATTGTTTGTAGGCCGGGATAAATCTATTCGTTGCCTTGAAACCGCAATGGATAACGATAAACAAATTTTGTTAGTGGCCCAGAAAGAAGCGGCGACTGACGAACCCACCGTTGACGATCTCTATGATGTCGGCACCGTTGCCACGATTCTGCAATTGCTGAAACTACCGGACGGTACAGTCAAAGTTCTGGTTGAGGGGCAGCAGCGTGCCAGCATTCACAAGCTGACGGATGATGATTTCTTCAGTGCTGAAGCTGAGTTTCTGGTCACGCCAGAAATGGATGAGCGTGAGCAGGAAGTACTCGTTCGTACCGCAATCAGCCAGTTCGAAGGCTTTATCAAGCTGAATAAAAAGATTCCGCCAGAGGTGTTGACCTCCTTAAACGGAATTGATGAAGCTGCGCGTTTGGCTGACACCATTGCAGCGCATATGCCGCTGAAGTTGGGTGACAAACAAAAAGTGCTGGAAATTGTGGATATCACGGAGCGTCTTGAGTTCCTGATGGCTATGATGGAATCTGAGATTGACCTGCTGCAGGTGGAAAAACGCATCCGCGGCCGCGTGAAGAAACAGATGGAGAAAAGCCAGCGCGAGTATTACCTCAACGAGCAGATGAAAGCCATTCAGAAAGAACTGGGTGAGCTGGATGATGCGCCGGATGAGTTCGAGTCGTTGAAGAAGAAAATCGACGAATCGAAAATGCCTGCGGAAGCCCGTGAGAAAACAGAGCAGGAACTGCAAAAGCTGAAGATGATGTCGCCGATGTCAGCCGAAGCAACCGTGGTTCGTGGTTATATTGACTGGATGCTGAGTGTGCCATGGCACAAGCGGACCAAAGTCAAAAAAGATCTGTCCAAAGCCGAAGAGATTCTGAACGCTGACCACTATGGTCTGGAGCGGGTTAAAGACCGCATTCTGGAATATTTAGCGGTACAAAGCCGAATCAACAAACTGAAAGGTCCAATCCTGTGTCTGGTGGGACCTCCGGGTGTCGGTAAAACCTCGCTCGGTCAGTCGATTGCAGCAGCTACGGGTCGTAAGTATGTGCGGATGGCGCTGGGTGGCGTGCGTGATGAAGCGGAAATCCGTGGTCATCGCCGGACCTATATCGGTTCCATGCCGGGCAAGCTGATCCAGAAAATGTCAAAAGTGGGCGTGAAAAACCCATTGTTCCTGCTGGATGAGATCGACAAGATGTCGTCCGACATGCGTGGCGACCCGGCGTCAGCACTGCTGGAAGTGCTGGACCCTGAGCAGAATAATGCATTCAACGATCATTATCTGGAAGTCGATTACGATCTGTCGGATGTGATGTTTGTGGCAACGTCGAACTCCATGAACATTCCAGGTCCGTTGCTGGACCGGATGGAAGTGATTCGTTTGTCGGGCTATACCGAAGACGAGAAGCTGAATATCGCCAAGCGCCACCTGTTAGAAAAACAAGTGCAGCGCAATGGTCTGAAAAAAGGTGAAGTCGACATTGATGATTCAGCCATCATTGGCATCATCCGTTATTACACCCGTGAAGCCGGCGTTCGGAGCCTGGAGCGTGAAATCTCCAAGCTGTGTCGTAAAGCAGTGAAAGAGATTCTGCTCAACCCGGGTGTGAAGAAAGTCACCATCAATCAGGCGAACCTGAAGCAGTACCTGGGCGTTCAGCGTTTCGACTACGGTAAAGCTGAAGAGAGCAACCGGATTGGCCAGGTGACCGGATTGGCCTGGACTGAAGTGGGCGGCGATTTGCTGACGATTGAAACTGAGTCAATGCCAGGGAAGGGTAAACTGTCTTTCACCGGCTCTCTGGGCGATGTGATGCAGGAATCCATCCAGGCCGCGATGACGGTTGTTCGTACCCGTGCCGAGAAGCTGGGGATTAACAACGATTTCTATGAAAAGCGTGACATTCATGTTCACGTCCCTGAAGGTGCAACACCGAAAGATGGCCCGAGTGCAGGTATCGCGATGTGTACCGCGCTGGTGTCCAGTCTGACAGGGAATCCGGTTCGCAGCGATGTGGCCATGACGGGGGAAATTACCCTGCGTGGTGAGGTTCTGCCGATTGGTGGCCTGAAAGAAAAATTACTGGCAGCGCATCGTGGTGGCATCAAAACGGTGCTGATCCCGAAAGAGAACGAACGCGATCTGGAAGAGATTCCAGACAACGTAATTGCCGATCTGGAAGTGCGCCCGGTTCGCTGGATAGACGATGTGCTGCGTATTGCGCTGGAAAATAATCCGACCGGGATTGAGCTGGTCAACGCGCAAAACAGTGATATGCAGCAAAATTAGCACATGAAAGAGGCTGACTGTGACCGAAATCGCTTGTCAGCCAATTTCTGTCTGGCTATAAGTGAGGTCTAATTTTCCGCAAGCTCAATAATAATAAGGCTTGCAGACTTGTTCAGTGTCGAAAAGGCCTGATAAATTAGACCTGATACAACTTTTTGATTGTCCTTTGCCGTCACAGCGTAAAGTTAGATTATGCTGTTGTCAGGAAGACAATGTTCATAGAGGGGAAGAAATCGTGAACAAAACTCAGTTGGTTGATAAAATCGCCGAAGGTGCTGATATTTCTAAAGCATCTGCTGGCCGTGCGCTGGACGCTTTCATCGAGGCTGTATCTGAGTCTCTGAAAGAAGGTGACCAGGTTGCACTGGTTGGTTTTGGTACTTTCTCTGTTCGTGAGCGTGCTGCCCGTACTGGCCGTAACCCACAAACAGGTGAAGAAATCCAAATCGCAGCGGCTCGAGTGCCAGGTTTCAAACCAGGTAAAGCGCTGAAAGATTCTGTCAACTAAGTCTGGCTTTGCCAGCAGTTGTAAGGAACAAAACCTTACGCTGAGTGTCATACTATGGCATTTTTGCGTAATATGAGAGCGCATCTTCATGATGCGCTTTTTTTACTTTGTATCAGGTAATGAATGTCGGTTCTGAAGGGCCGGATTCAGTAGTTATTGCCAGCTCGAACAACTAGGAGATACGGCACGTTATGATGGAGCGGATGCGCGAAGGCGTGAGCAGCATTTGGGTGAAGATTATTCTCGCCTTAATCATATTATCTTTTGTCTTGACCGGTGTCGGCGGTTATCTGGCAAGTTCTGACCAGCCAGCTGCGGCAAAGATTGATGGCGAAGAAATCAGCCAGGCTCAGTTCGAGCAGGCTTATCAGAACGAACGTAACCGAATGCAGTCTCAGCTGGGTGACTACTTTACGACGCTGATGGGGGATCCGGGCTATGTGCAGCAGTTCCGTCGCAGTGTCCTGGATCGGCTGGTCAATGATGCCCTGATTGAGCAACGCGCGAATGCGCTGGGTTTACGTATCAGTGATGACCAAGTGAAGCAGGCGATTCGCGCAATGCCTGAATTCCAGCGCGACGGTCAGTTTGACAACGATGCTTATAATGCAATTCTGCGTCGCTCTCGCTTTACCCCTGATCAGTTCGCAGAGTATATGCGCACCGATCTGCTGCGTCAGCAATTGCTGACGGCGATTCAGAGCAGTGATTTCGCGTTGACGAACGAAGTTGCACAACTCCAGCAGCTGGAGCAGCAGCAGCGTGAAGTTCGAAGCCTGACTCTGGATCTTGAGACGTTTAAAAAGCGTGCTGAGATCTCTGAAGAAGACAGCCTGGCGTACTACAAGGAGCATGCTGAGCAGTTTATGCGCCCTGAGCAGGTCAAAGTCTCTTATATCGAGTTGTCGGCTGACACCTTGAAGCAGACGATTGAGATCAGCGATGATGCGCTGGAAACTTATTATCACGAGAACCTGGCGAAGTACGCCACTCCAGAACAGCGTCGTGTACGCCACATCCTGATTCAGGGTGATGATGCGCAGGCGAAGGAAAAGGCAGATGCAATTCTGGCTGAGCTGAAAGGCGGTGCCGATTTTGCGACGCTGGCGCAAACCAAGTCGGAAGATACATTCAGTGCCAAGCAAGGTGGGGAGCTGGATTGGTTCGAGCGTGGTGTGATGGACGAGTCTTTTGAAGATGTAGCCTTCGCGCTGAAGAATAATGGCGATATCTCGGATGTTGTGAAGTCAACATTTGGTTATCACATTATTCAACTGGAAGATGTCAAAGCCCCTCATGCGAAACCGCTGGCAGACATTCGTGATGAACTCTTGGCCGATTTGCGTGATCAAAATACAGCTGAAGCATTCTACAATCTGGAAACAAAGCTGGCTGAATTTGCTTTTGAAGAGCCTGAATCTTTGGATGCTGCCGCCAAGGCTGTCAATGGCAAGGTACAGACAACAGATTTCTTCTCACTGGAGGAGGCTGAAGGTGTGCTGGCATCACCTGCTGTTCTTCAGGCGTTGAACTCGCCGGAAGTTCGTGAAGATGCTCTGAACTCAGATGTGATTGAGCTCGGTGCGGAACATGTGATTGTGGTGCGGGTGGATGATTACCGTCCGGAAGAATTATTGGCATTTGAAGATGTGTCGGATCAGGTTCATGAGATTCTGGCTGCAGAGCGTGGCGAAGCCGCCGCAGAAAAGCTGGCTGATGACATGCTGGTTGCATTGCGTAAAGGCGACAATACGCTGCTGGAAAACAATGATCTGAGCTTCTCTGAGCCGGAAACACTGAGCCGCCGCGGGAATGATCCCGTCCTGGTCGAGAAAGCATTTTCAATGCCGAAACCAGACGCCAGTCAAACCGTGTTTGATATGACGCATGATCAGCAAGGCAATGTTGTCATTATTGCGCTTGATAAAGTAACAGAGCCTGAGCTGGATGCGGTGAAGGCAAACGATCCGCTGGCTGACCAACTGGCGCAAATGAACGCACAACAGGATGTCATGGCATTGCTGGATGTGCTGCGTGCAGATGCGAAAGTCACCTATTCGGTTCTGGACGGAACAGCACAGTAAATGTAATTAATAAATCAGTTAACGGGCCGCCTTGTGCGGCCCGTCGTTTTTTCTGCGGAAGGAATTCTGACGGCATTTTAATGCTTTTCAATTTCATTATTCTTCTTGCCACTGTTAACAAGGAAGGAGAAAAAATGAAAAGTTCGATTGCTTTACTGATGCTGGCAGCGAGTGTGGTCGTGCCGGGTATCGCCGATGCGACCACAGAGCATGAAGGCATTGAAATCGTTGTCAATATCAATACAGCCAATGTTGAAGAGCTGGATAAATTGTTACTGGGTGTCGGGCCAGATAAAGCTCAGAGCATTGTGGCTTTTCGTGAGGCACACGGGAAATTTTCGACCATTGAAGATTTGAGTAAAGTGAAGGGCATTGGCGCTTCCACGGTCGAAAAAAACAGAGCCAGAATCCAGCTCTAAAGGCGAAAGCCAACACACTATCTTGTCAGGGGCGCATGAGCGCCCCTTTCAACATCATGCCCGGCGATTCGAGACGCCCAGCGCCGTGGTCACTTTGGTGATGGCCAGCAGCGCACCGCCCAGCGCACCAGCCAGATGGGCTTCCACTGCAACGTGAGCTTCAATCAGCGCCGCTGTCTCTGCAGATCCCCCAACAGACACATCCCAGGCCACTTTGAGTACACCGGCGGCCAGCAGGAGTTTCCCGCCTTTGCGGTGCAGTCGGATATCCTGACAGGCCCCCCAGATAAAGAGGCCATGCAACACACCGGACAAGCCCGCGTAAATATTCATTTGCGTCAGAAATAAAGCCAGTCCGACCATGAGGCTTAGCAAGAAGAGCAGAAGACTCAATCGGAAGGCGCTGAGATCAAACCGGAACAAATAACAGAGAATGATGAGTCCGGACAGATTCATCGCGAGATGCGGCCAATTGGTGTGCGTCAGATTTCCTGTTAGGATCCGCCACCATTGTCCGGTAAGAATCGCTTGCCGATCCCAAACCATCAGGTCATGAATTGGGGCAAATTGTGCGACAATGCCAAGCAGGCAGACAACCAGCAAAGATAGAAACAATGATCGTGAAAACAAGGGCACCTCAATGAGCCGCTATTGTGAGCGTTGCGGCAAAGCCGTGAAAGCCTGTATCTGCCAATGGGTCGAGCAGGTTGATGCTAAAACTGAACTTTGGATATTGCAACATCCGACGGAGGTGAAGCAACCCTTGGGCACGGCCCGGATCCTGACACTTGCTTTACCCAATGCCCGGTTGTGGGTGGGAGAAGACTTCAGACATCATGAAACGCTGAACGCTTTGCTGTCGGATCCGAAGCGCCGGGTGGTGGTGCTCTACCCGGGTGAGCAGGCAACGCCACTCAGTCAGTCCGCTTCAGAGCAGCGCAGCCATCCAATCACAACCCTGATTCTGCTCGATGGCACCTGGAAAAAAGCCTATAAAATGTGGCAGTTGTCTGACAACTTGCATGCTTTGCCTTGTGTCCGGCTGGAAGATACAGACCCAGGGAACTACAGAATCCGAAAATCCCCCAGAGCCACGGGCCTATCCACCGTCGAGGCTGCTTATCATGCGCTGACTCAGCTGGAAGGCGAGCAGACTGATTTTCAGCCGTTGCTTGTGCCTTTCAACCGAATGATCGATTTTCAGATCAACCAGATGCCGCCCGGTGTTTATGAGCGGCATTATGGTCGGCAATCAAAGCCTGAAACCTGAACACAGATTCAGACGTTTGGCCCGAGGTGCCACTCATGGGCCGGATGGAACAAGTTGCCGTACAAGCGCTGTGCAAAGCCATCGGTCATCCCGGCAATGTAGTCGGCAATCACTCGCTGCTCATTTTCACCATGACGAATCGCTGCCCGCCACCGGTCTCGTGTGCCGGCCGGGAGTAAGCGCTCCGGATCTGAGGCGAGGGCATCGAACATTTCCATGATGATTTGCTGCCCCTTGTACTCCAGAAGCTGAATGTCCGGTTTGTGAACCACATACTCACTGACAAATTGTTTCAGCACCGTCAGCACTTTTTCCATCGGCTCTGAAAGATATGCGTTCCACTTCAGTAAAGGTTCCTGAAAGCTGGGTTCTCCTTCAACCGTTGTCGGGGCGATCTCAATGGCCGTGATCAGTGCATTGACCAGAGCGCCGATCGCATCTTTCCGCTGGTGATGATCGGCAAACAGTTGGGCACTGAGCCAGTCGATGCGTTCGGTCAGCCACGGCTCGCCGCAGTCGGCAAGGTGATTTGCAGCAGCGTCTTCCCATTGCTTCTGGGTTACGATGCCCATCACGATAGCATCCTCAAGATCATGAACGCCGTATGCAATGTCGTCCGCCAGTTCCATGATGGAGCAATCCAGCGACTTAAACCGCGTTTTCAGGTGCTGAGACGCTGTTTGACGCGTATCGCGCATGGTCGTGCGCAGCAGATGGCTGTCGGTGTCAGAAAGCGCAGCAAGCACCCAGGCAAAGGTCTCCTGATCATCCCGGTACAGCCCTTTGGCTGGGTGCCAGTCTTTGGCCCTTAAATGTCTGAACTGACTGATCTCCGGTGGCAGTTCCGTGGCCCGGGTATCGCTGAGAAAAGCCGGATATTTCAGCAAGCCAAGCAGCGTGCGACGCGACAGATTCATGCCGAAGTTTTCGGTGTACGGCTCAAGCAGGGTCACGATTCGGAACGTCTGGGCATTGCCTTCAAAGCCCCCGTGATCCCGCATCATGTAGTTCAGCGCGACTTCACCACCGTGACCAAAGGGCGGGTGACCGATATCGTGTGCCAGACACAGGCTTTCCATCAGGCTGTTGGAAGGCAGTAAAGGACGAAACTCAGGTTGTTTGATCTTCAGTTGCGCCACAATTCCGGTGCCAATCTGCGACGCTTCGAGCGAATGGGTCAGACGGGTGCGATAAAAATCGTGGTGACCAGCACCATGGACCTGAGTTTTTGCCTGCAGGCGCCGAAATGCAGCGGAATGCAGGATTCTTGCCCGGTCCCGCTGATAAGGGGTGCGGTGATCCTGTCGCCGCTCTTTCTGTTCCTGGCTCTTTCGGGTTTGCCAGATTTTGGCGATGGGTTCAAACATGTCGGGCATCAGCTGATTTCATCCAGAGTCAGGTTAAAGCTGGTGGCAAAAGTGGTTAGGAAATAATCCATTTCCGGTGTTTTTCGCGCTTCGAGTGTTTCTTCTAATCGCTTTTTTGCCTGTGTAAATTCATGATTGCCAGCACTGAGCTCCTCTAGACATTTCAGATAAGCGCACAAGGTATCGGCTTGCTTGACGATCTGATAGTCCGATTGGTTAATCTGCTCACTCACCAGTAAAGGGGCATAGTCTTCCTGAAATTCCTCCGGCAGCATGGCAATCAACCGGTGTTCGGCGGCACGCTCGATCTTCTTGTATTCTTCGGCAATGGCTGGGTTGAAGTATTTGACGGGTGTCGGCATATCGCCGGTCAGGACTTCGCTGGCATCATGAAACATCGCCAGCAGCGCAATCCGCTCCGGGTTCAATTGTCCGTTGAAGTGTCTGTTTTTGATTAAAGAGAGCGCATGGGCGACGAAAGCAACCTGAAGGCTGTGCTCCGAAACATTTTCACTGGCAACACAGCGCATCAGCGGCCAGCGCTGGATGAGCTTCATTCGTGCCAGATGTGCAAAAAAGTGGCTGGTTTTCATAAGGCTTCCAATTCATCGGTATCTTTTTAAAGCTATCAGATTTTTAGCTGCCTAGAAAACAACAAAGCCCCGATTGTCGGGGCTTGATGGAGAAGTCTGTGAGTTTATTGCCGATAGCTGTGCAGGAAGCGTTCCAGACGGCTGATAGCCATTTCCAGATCATCGACTCTGGGCAAGGTTACAATCCGGAAGTGGTCCGGCTTTTTCCAGTTGAACCCGGTGCCATGCACCAGCAGTACTTTTTCCTGCTGCAGGAAATCCAGCACCATTTTCTGGTCGTCGACAATATTGAATTTCTTCTGATCCAGTTTCGGGAACAGGTACAGCGCGCCTTTCGGTTTCACGCACGACACGCCAGGAATCTGGGTGAGCATGTCGTAAGCCTTGTTCCGTTGCTCCAGTAAGCGGCCACCCGGTAGAATCAGCTCATTGATACTCTGATAGCCTCCCAGCGCGGTTTGCACGGCATGCTGCATGGGAACGTTGGCACACAGACGCATGGATGCCAGCATGTCCAGACCTTCGATATAGCGTTTTGCCAGATGACGTGGACCGGACAACAGCATCCAGCCGGCACGGAAACCACACACACGATAAGACTTGGACAGGCCGTTGAACGTCACGACAAAAACATCTTCCGCCAGAGGAGCAACGGATGTGTGCTGAGCACCGTCATACAGAATTTTGTCGTAAATCTCGTCTGCAAAAATAATCAGTTTGTGCTGACGGGCAATTTCAATCACTTCCAGCAGAAAATCCCGGCTGTACACAGCACCGGTTGGGTTGTTTGGATTAATCAGGACGATCCCACGGGTTTTCGGCGTAATTTTACTGCGAATGTCGTCCAGATCCGGATACCAGTCTGATTCTTCATCACAGATGTAGTGCACAGGGTTGCCACCGGAAAGGGAAATCGCTGCCGTCCAGAGCGGATAGTCCGGTGCAGGTACCAGAATCTCATCTGAGTTATCCAGCAGTGCCTGCATCGCCATGACAATCAGCTCAGACACGCCGTTACCGATATAGACATCTTCAACATCAATATCGAGCAGGCCGCGCTTTTGATAGTACTGCACAACTGCTTTCCGGGCTGAATAGATGCCCTTCGAGTCACAGTAGCCTTGAGACGTCGGCAGATTGCGAATCACGTCCACCAGGATTTCATCCGGTGCATCAAAACCGAACGGGGCAGGGTTACCGATATTGAGTTTCAGAATTTTGTGGCCTTCTTCTTCCATGCGCTTGGCATGTTTCAGAACGGGACCCCTAATGTCATAACAAACATTGTTGAGCTTGGTTGACATCCCGATGTTGTGCATGTGGTCATCCTGCAAAAAGTGAACAATTCCGACAAATTACACCAAAACCGAGCTGTAAATAAAGACTAGGCAGGAAAAAATTATGCCGAATGGCTTTATTGAAGCCTTTTGTAGGATAAAAAACTAAGAGTGTGAAACTTGGAACATGCCGGTAATTTAAGGAAATATCACGCTGAGAGTGGGATTGGGCCAGGTATTAACTTTGCTATTGTCTATAATGGCAGGATAAATAACTGTGAAAGTGCGGATAAAAAGAGAGGGAACGGAAAGCGCGATGGATTGCGCTTTCCGTTTTTTCAGACGATTAGCGCGCTTCTCCCCGCAATGCCATGACGGTTTCACGAAGGTTGCCGCTGGTGGCTTCCTGTGCATTGACAGGTTCGCCAGCGACAATGGTGACACGCGACCAGAATCGTTTCGGCCATTTGACCAGAGCTTTCCCGCCTTCACGACTGAAATAACTGCCCCACAAGCCCTGAAGGGCCATTGGAATGACAGGCGCAGGGGAGCGCCTCAGGATCAGATCAATGCCGCGCATGAAGGGGCCAATCTCACCGTCGTGGGTCAGTTTGCCTTCCGGGAAGATACACACCAGTTCCCCTTGAGAGAGATAGTACTCGACTTCTTCAAAGGCCTTCTGGATGGAGCGCCGATCTTTTGCGGCAATCGGAATGACTTTACAGGCGCTGCAAAAGGTTTTAATCAGCGGCATCTTGAAAATCGCTTCATCCATAATAAAGCGGATTGGGCGCGGACAGGCACCGGCCAGCAACAGGGCATCCATATAGCTGACATGGTTACAGACAATCAATGCACCGCCTTCTTTGGGAATATGCTCCAGCTGGCGATGGCTGACGCGGTACATGGTGTGACTGACAATCCACACCAGAAAACGCCAGAAAAAGTCCGGTGCCTGCAGGTAGATATAAACCAGCACCAGTAGGTTCATACCGGCCAGAAACAGGAAGAAATATGGGATGGACAGTGAAAGCACAGACAGGAAAACAATGGCCGTAATCGCACTGCAAACCATGAAAATCGCGTTCCAGATGTTGTTGGCGGCGATGACCTGAGCTCGTTCTTCCGGGGCAGCACGGTTTTGCATCATGGCGTACAAAGGCACAATGTAAATCCCGCCGGATACGCCCAGCATGGTGAGCGAGAAGAAAACACGCAGTAAATCAGGTTGGGTCAGGAAGGCCCACACTGACTCAGACATCGGCGCAATATCCGGTGTGGCTAAGGCCAGGTCGGCACCGAAAATCGTAATCCCCAGACAGCCCAGCGGAACAATGCCCGGCTCAATCCGGTGGCCAGACAAGCGATCACACAAGAGCGAGCCGATGGCAATCCCGATAGAAAATAGCGTCAGCAGTACGGAAACCGCTGCCGCATTGCCACCCAGATGCAGCTTGGCAAAGTTGGGGAACTGGGTCAGATAGCTGGCGCCGAGAAACCAGAACCAGCTGATCCCAAGCACACATTGCAGCACCAGTTTGTCTTTCGCCGCAATTGAAAGTGTTTTTTTGGTCTGGCGAATGGGTTGCCAGCGAAATGGTGCTGGTGTGCCGCTGGGTTTCGCATCCGGGATAAATCGTGAACTGAAGTATCCGAGTACTGCAAAGGCAACCACGGCGACCGCCGCAATGATTCTGGCTTGCTCCTGATTGGCAATGATACCGGCAAGCAGTGTCCCCAGCAGAATGGCCAGAAATGTCCCGGTTTCCACCAGTGCATTGCCGGAAACCAATTCTTCTTTCTTCAGGTGCTGTGGCAGCAGGGCATACTTGGCCGGACCAAAGAAGGCAGACTGTGCACCCATCAGAAAAAGCAGCAGAAGCAGAACGAGATAATTTTCAGCCCAAAATGCGATGGCAGCCATCGACATAATCAGGATTTCTGCCAGTTTGACCTTTCGCATGATGAAGGCTTTGTCGTAGGTATCTGCCAGCACCCCTGCGGTGGCCGAGAAGAGAAAGAAGGGCAGAATGAATATTCCGGCAGCAAGATTAATCGCGAAATCTGATTCAAACGGTAAAGCGTTCGGTGCAGCAAAGGCAATGAGAATCAGCAAGACATTCTTATAGATATTATCGTTGAATGCCCCCAGTGCCTGTGTCAGAAAATAAGGGAAGAAACGGCGCTTTGACAGCAGCGCAGCTTGAGACTGACTGACCATGTTTCTGAAGTTCCTCTTTAGACTTGCCAGACACTGAGATAGGTGTCGAGCAGGTTATCAATCAGTGCTTTGCCATCCACAGGGGATGACGTGAACAGTTTATCGTCAACGGTCAGCAGTGTGATGCCGTGGACGCCAGCCCACAGGACCCGGCTGGCTTCCGTGACGGCTTTTTCCGACTGATCGGGAATCAATTGACGAATCAGCCCTTCCAGCATGCTGGTCATGCTATTGATGCGTTCACTTTGCCAGTCGGGCAGTTCTTCCCCATTCATGGTGTGCTGAAAAATGAGTTGCCAGCGATACGGATGGGCTGAGGCAAAATTCAGATAGCAATATGCCAGCTTGCGCAGGGCATCTTTGGTTGAATTTGCTTTTTGCATTTCTTTTTCAGCTTCGGCAAAAAGCTCATCCAGTGTTTGAGCGACCGCATGGAGAAGCAGCAGGTTGTAATTGCCGAATACGTTGACTAAAGTGCTGGGCACGTAGCCGATCATTGCCGCGACTTTTCTTAAACTCAGCTCGTGATGCGGATGTTCACTCAGGAATTTTTTGACTTGCTCCAGCGTCATGCGGATCAGTTCTTCCCGTGTGTGGTCGTTTCGTCTTGCCATGATCTTCCCTACATGGTACTTGGTTTGGCATTCATTAAAGGCCGGTCTGTGATGACAACCGTCAGCTGAATGACCTCATGTGTTCAAAGTAAGTATAGAATATAGAACAGTGTTCAATATTCTATGGGTTACAAATATTCTTCGTCAAGGCCGGGGTTCAAGGCGATTATCCGTTTCTTTTCGAATTCTCGACGGAGACCTGTTCATTGAGTGTCCAAAAGTCGATGAGCACGCCAATGAGGAAAAAGCCAAACGTCAGCAGATAGATGATGCCGGTCAGCCATTTCCCCATATACATTCGGTGGACGCCGAAGACACCTAAGAAAGTGAGCAGCAGCCAGGCAATGTTAAAGTCCAGTGTGCCGCTTTGAAAGCGCAAATCGGCTTCTTTATCCATGCCCGGAATGAGGAACAGGTCGATCAGCCAGCCGATGCCCAGCAATCCAAGGGTCAGAAACCAGAGAGTACCGGTGACTGGTTTGCCGTAATAAAAGCGGTGTGCGCCGGTAAACCCAAAAATCCAAAGCAAATACCCAATCAGTTTACTATGGGTGTTCTGATGCATTCTCTCTTGCATGCCGGATGCCTCGTTGATGCCATTGATGGAGAAAGTTCCCTGCTAATACTAGGTGTGAATGAGCCAGAGGAACAAGCCATTTCATTTACTTAGCCGTAGAAGATCGCATTGTTTGATTTGTACGGCAAGCTTGCGGGGAACAAAGTGGCTCAGAGAGCGATGCTGAAATCAACAGCCCTGCTAAATTTGGTAACAATTTGGTCAAGTGATGTGGATTGACTTTACAAGCCCCCGGCTAGGATGCATAAGAACGGGTAAATCACGCATTGAAAAGGCAAAGGTAAAGGATTCATGAAACGCTTTATCACCATGTTTACGCTGTTGATTGCAGTATCATTTACTGCTCCTCACGCAGAAGCGAAAAAATTTGGCGGCAGCAAGTCGCTGGGTAAAAGTTACAAAACGGCGCCGGCTCAGAAACAGCAGCCGCAGCAAACGGATACAATCGGCAAGCAAACGCCAGCGTCTTCCTCGTCTAAAAAAGGACTGATGGGCGGCTTACTGGGTGGTTTGCTGGCGGGTGGCCTGCTGGCAGCATTCTTCGGTGGCGCATTTGAAGGGATCCAGTTTATGGATATCCTGATCTTTGGTTTGATTGCTTTCCTGATTTTCAAGTTCCTGAAAGGGATGCGCAAGGCAAAGCCAACAGCGATGGGGCACCAGCAGGCGTATGCGGGGGATTCTCCGCAGCAGAACGGTCAGTTCCGTCAGCAGGCTGAGGGTTTCCAGAGCGGCGCAACAGCGCAACCGCAATATCAGTCAACAGACAGCGATGTTCCGTTTAATCTGCCGCCAGGGTTTGAGATGAGCGCATTTCTGAACGGTGCACGAGAGCATTACCGTACATTGCAAGGCGCATGGAACCACAATGAGCTGGAAACGATTCGTGAATATGTGAGTCCGGCGCTGTTTGATGACCTGAAAGCAGAGCGTGCGAAACTGAGCGGTGAGCAGCACACTGAAGTCATGTTTGTGGATGCTGACCTGGTTCGTGCGGACTACGATGCAAACACAGCACATCTGAGCGTGAAGTTCTCTGGTCGTTATCAGGATCGTCAGGAAGGTGTTGAAGAAGATATTACTGATATCTGGCACCTGGAGCGCGACCTGACCGCGCCAAATGCACCTTGGTTGATTGTGGGCATTCAGGCTTAATCGCGCTCACGAGACGGTAAACAAAGAACCGCTGATGCCGAATCTGGTCTCAGCGGTTTTTTATCGCAAAAACAAAAGAATCGCTGATTTTTTTGATCGATCCCCCTGTGTTCTGCGCCGCCGCTCACTATGATTGAAGAACATCAATGAAGAAGAGAGGTTTCTATGGCATTCACCCCTGAATTGATTCAAGAACTTGACCTGCTGGTGAAGTTTCCCATGCACAGTGACATGGAGGGCATTAAAGTTCATCAGGAAGCTGGCACCGCCATGATCTCTGCCGCCCAGCGGTTGTATGAGAAGGGATTGGTCACTCAGCCAGACGGTGGCTATCTGACGCATTCAGGGCATCAGGCACTGGAACATGCGAAATCTGCGATTCGGATTTTATCCGGTAAAATGGACGTTTGAAATCCGTTCAAGCTCTGTCAGGTTTGACAGGGCTTGCGCGTTTGTTTTCCCGCAAAGGTCTGGGCAGGGTTTGAACTGATGGCAAACGGCGGGTCTTTCGTTTTTGCCGAAAAGTTTGCAGAGGTTGTTTTCATTGAGTTGAATACACCGGACACCAGCGGGTTTGCCATTCGGCATGCCCGGAATTGGCGAAGAAATACTCGGGGCAATACAACAGGCGCCACACCCTAAACGACAATCCATCACGACCTTCTATACTTCAGTATGCATGTGAGAGCCTGCGTGCGGAGAACCGCCGGCTCAATTGGCGGTGCAAGCTATCATTCCGGGCGGCAGGGATCAATGCTCAGACTGTCTTTCTCAGCGAATTCGCCAATCAATTTCCGGTCAAAGGTTGCACTTTGGTCGGCAGACAGTTATAAAACCGCCTCTTTTTTCTTCCGGGGAATGTGCCCCGAAAGCGTGATGAATTCCAGCAGTAGGGCAGAGTGATGACGGCATTTTGGCAAGAGAAAGACCTGACAGCGATGACAGACTCGGAATGGGAGTCCCTGTGCGATGGCTGCGGTAAATGCTGCCTGCACAAGCTGATTGATGACGACACGGATGAAATCTATTACACCAACGTGGCTTGCAGTCTGCTTGATGATCAAACCTGCTCCTGCAAAGATTACCCGAATCGTTTCGAGTCCGGCGAAGAATGCCTGAAACTCACCCGCGAGCGCATTGATGAATTCAGCTGGCTGCCGGATACCTGTGCCTACCGCCTGCTGGCTGAAGGCAAGCCCTTACCGGAATGGCATCCGTTAATCACTGGCTCCAAAGCAGCCATGCACGCCGCCAACCAGTCAGTCCGCGATAAAGTGGTGTATGAAATCGACGTGATTGATTGGGAAGATCATATTTTGAACCACCCCTCTCGGGGCTAGGTGTTCCAAGCGTTTTCAATGGCTTAAGTCATACATCTCAATCAATAATTATCATAATTTATCTATATTGAGAATCTCTGTAGACACTTTGTAGTCATAAATTGTCTGTTAGTACAAGAACAATCGCGATGATGGAGAGGGCTATAGGTAATCCAATTTCAAGTAAGTGAAATCTGAGTTGTTGCTGGATTGAGAAGCCTCTAATGCTTTGCTCGAATCTGTGAATTCTCTCAATTTCATGGGCTAATCCAGAGCTATGTAAGACTACATCTTCAACTTGTTGTTTATATGTCTGGACAACTTCATCTGTTAACCCAAGCTTTTGAACTTCATCGTCAAAATACTTGAGCCTATTTTTTAATACTTCGTTGATTCTGCTTTCGACACTAGAGTGCTCGGGATGGTAGGTGAATTGGCAAATTTGGGAAATGACCTTGATATGACTGGAGTCATTTTTACCATTCTGATCCTTTTCTTTAGTTCCAGCTAACTGAATTCGCCAAGACCACCATTCGTCAGTAACTCTCCAAACAAAGTGGATGATTTGGTAGGCAATTACAGCACAAAGCACTTGAGCTATGTCTTGTAGTTCAAGTCCACTAATTGGTATTCCCAAAAAGGGTTTATCAGGCACTATTTTGGCTGTTGGGAACCATTCAAGGGTGATCAGAATTGTTGATATAAAAAGTAAATTTCTACGATATTTTACTGTTTGGTCAGAAAATTCAATGAAGGGGCGGTCTGTAAATTTGCTCATATTTTTAATCTTGCTAAAGGGTTCTTAGTCACCACATCTTCCAGGTGATCTGGGGCGAGGTGGGCGTAACGCATTGTTTGTTTAATGTCGCTGTGCCCCAGTATTTTTTGAAGCGCGATGATGTTACCACCGTTCATCATGTAGTAAGACGCGAACGTATGACGCAATACATGCGCAGCTTGCTGTGTGAGTCTTGGAACATGCTTCACTACAAACCGATAGATAGTCGAATACCCAATACTAAATAGTGGCCCGGAGCCTGGCTGATAGATGAGGTCGTGCATCTCTGGGCTGATTGGAACAGTCCGGTTCTTTTTGCCTTTCGTTTGGGTGAACGTAACCTTGTACTTGCTTAATTGCGCGCCTGTCAGGCTTGCCGTTTCCTTAAACCTTCCACCCGTCGCCAGGCAAAGCTTAATCACCTTGTGCAAGTCTTGATGGAACTTGTGTGATTCCGCGGCAGAAATGAGAACTTCCATTTCCTCAACGGTTAGAAACTCCATTTCTGTTTCATGAAGTCGAAACTGGCGAACAGACGTCAATGGATTTGGCCCTTTCCATTCCCCCATTCGGATCAGCTCAACAATGACAGCATTCAGTAAGTCCTGTTCATTGTTACAGGTACGGAAAGTAATCGCGACTTTTCGTCCGTTTTGATCAGCAATGTCACCTGCCAGGCGAGCACTTCTGTATTCAGTAAACATTGCAGGGGTGAGCTTCAGATAAAGCGGGTCGCCCATCCCTTACGCCATAGTCTTCAGCTTGTTGAAGGTGTATTTTGCCTGAGTGAGCGACTGGCCGTGTCGTTCATGCCACAAATCAATCATATCAAGCAAACTACGGCGATCAGGTTTTTCACCCAACCAGGGCTTGTTATCAACTTCACTGAAAATGTACTTCTCATAGGCAAGCGCCTCACCTTTGGTGGCGAAGCGTTTGCGAACTCGCTTACCATTGCGGCCATGTGGGTAGCAGTCGCAGACCCATTGTTTACTTTTGTATTTTTCTAGCTTTTTTACACTCATTAGGGATACTCAAAAGCCCAATAATCCGAGTAAACAGGACTTTGAGTAAACATATTATTTGAAATAGATTTGATACTTTCTTCTAACTCCTCTAACCATCTTAATACCTCATTTAGTAGACTTTGGATAAGGTTTTTTGTATATGATACTAGGTCTCCAAATTGACGCTCTCCTATAGTTGATGTAAATTCACCATGCCCAAGTGAATTTCTTTTTCCAACAAGGCTGTTGAGCTTTGATAGGTCTAATGAATCGGGGTTTAATCCAATAACATGCATGTTTAATTCGGTTACAACTTTATCAACATTAGAAAATGTCATAACAAGGTTGTCGGCATCAACTGATTTGTTTAGGGATGCGTTATTAAATAAATCAATTCTCTGAAGAACATTTTCTGTTAAAGCGAAATGGCCTTTATTTATTTTTCTTTTCATATTTGCCATCTTTTCATGTAATGACTTGTGTGAGTCAACATCATATATATTTTTAATCATATCAATATAGCTTTTGAAAAAATCTTCTTGCTGAAGCCAAATAGCCCGAATTTTTGGGGAGTGGTCGCTTGCTACTTTGTCTAAGTCTTTCAAGGCCCGAAAACATACAGCAATAGATGTTGTGAACACACTTTCCCAAGCAGAATATATCATCGGTGTTGATATGTTTCTATAATCTTTAAGTATATCAGTATCTATGGATTCTTTAATTTGATACTCATTGGTACATAGTTTATTAATGGATAGTTTGGGTTTACTGAGTATAGTATGTATGTTAGTAATTTGGTCAAGCATAGATAAACTATCATTTTTAGTTTGATTTAGCTCTTCCTTTAATGTGTTAAAGTTCACACTACTCATTATTTAAAAGCCTCTTCTCCAAGCTCAATGCGACGAAGTAATTTCGACTTAGTGTTGGAACCAGCACCTGTACAAGAGTTAATTTCGTCTCTTCTGTTGTCCCATAAATAATCAAGTTTATTTTTCACGTCTACAGCTGATAAATTGTTTACATTTTTGTAAACACCAGTTGCAACAATATCTAGAAGGTTAGTACTAAATTGACCAGATGGATTACCGTTCGTTCTAAATTTGAATGCTTTTCCATTGTCAAATGCTGCACCGATGAGAGAAAAAGTTCTTTTTAATTTAGTTTCAATTTCTGCATCAATTGATTTGTCTCTCGAAGCAACGAACATATAATCATCCAGAAACTCATCTACATAGTGCTCAAAAAATTCAGCATGGAAAAGACTAGCAAGGGTACGGAGGACTGCTTCTTCGACACTTTGAGTTTTTTGTTTATTCCCACTCATTCCAAGAGCTGATATTATCTCGGTTTCTGAGGCTATTACACGTAGTTTGTCAGCAAAATGGTTGCCGAGAAGGCGAGATGTACAGTTTCGAATTTCTTGATCGCTGAGTTTAGCTCCAGAGCGATTTAATCGACGGAATACATTATATTTTGTTTGAGGTTTTGTTTCTTGTTCAAGAATAACAACATTCACTCGGGCATTCTTAATGGTTCTAATAACACGATCAGGTAACTCCGCAGCTGTCCATCCATTGAGTTCGGTGATGATTGGAGGTTTGCAAAGGACTGTGGGATTGTGTAGATTGTTCTCATAACTATATTTTTTGTTATTTTCTTGCTCTCTCTGGGCATTTTCAATTTCATCTTTAGAAAATATTTCATGAGCAAAAAAACGAATAATGGAACTTATTCGTTGTAAACCGTCTATTACTTCTTGACGACCTTCATCATCAATATAAAAGAAAAGTGTTGGTACTGGTATGTTGAGTATAAGAGACTCGATAAACTGGGTTTGTCTTTCTAAATCCCAGCGAAATAATCGCTGATACTCAGGTGATATTTTAATATCACCATCTTTATATAAATTTATTATTTCACGCCAAGAAAGTGTATAAGAGTCAGTGACGACTTCATCGCGATTTTTTTGTATCTCTCTTAGAAGTGTTGTTGCATCTTTTTTGCTGTTATCAGATTCATTTTTCATTTTTCTAGCCTAATAATGTCTTCATGATAAATTTTATTGGAGCAGTACTGCCGTGATTTGGAATTAATGTGAACCATGTTGGTTTTTATTACATCGCTTCTAACTGTTTCTACTAATCTAAAGCCAATGTTTAAAGCCATTTCTTTGTAAATGTCAGGGAGAGGTATATCTATCTCCTTATAGTATGAGTTTTGTATTACCAGATAAGCTGAGGATTTCTTATTCAAAACACGATATATTTCATTTAAGGATTTATAAGTGCTTTCAAAGTATTGTACTTTATTCTTAATATAATAGTCTTCTGAAGAATAAGAGTAATGATTTCTAATGGAATTTAAACTATTCTCACATAGCTTCCCCCACTCCGGCTTGGCTTCTTTTGATTGCGAAACAATCATTGTAGTGCCTATTGTGTCTTTTCGAGTATCAAAGTAAAATTGACTATTCGTTAAGGTTAGCAATTCAACTTTTGTCGATACGGCATAATCTATTCGGGTTAGATATGGTGGAGATGTTATTATTAAATCGATTGATTCACTTTGTACAGGAAGTGATTGACTTGACCCAAATTTAACTTCGAAATTACTTTTTGCATTTCCAAAAGTTCTGCATAGGTCTTGTAGCATTTTATTGAAGTTATTACTATATGTATCTTTTATTTTTGAAAAGTTACAGCCTTTGTTATGTGATGAATTTTTAAACCATGTTGGGTTTGATCCGCTTTGATAACCTAGGATCTCTCTGTTTGTAATTAGGAGAACACTTTTAAAAAAAGATATAACTGGTTCAACAATACCAGTGGAATAAACTTTATTTTTTTCGAATTCTTGATTAATAGATTCTTGAATTCTGGCTATTTTTATAGCATGTGATTCTGTACAAAATTCTATCAGGTGTGATATGTCTAATGGCTTGCGGCTGAGAGATGCTCGGCTCATTATATTTTTTATATGCTCTGGACCATTGTTTTTTAATTCTTCAATAATAAGGGAACTCTTACTAGCTGCAAATGTAGCCATCGCAAAATTTATATCAACTCCGATACAATCCACTTCATTCTTTTGGCAAACAACACCTGTAGTTCCACTTCCAACCCAAGGGTCTAAAACTAAATTTATCTTTTTTGCTTTAGTTTTTTCTTCTAGTAGAACTGACTCCACAAATGCTTCTGAATATCCAGCATAGTATGGATGCCAAGAATGGACACCTTGACGTTCGTTCTTTGTTCTTTTTGCGTTGCCAATCACTTCTTTTTCATTTCCATTGTGACTCGACCCAAAACTTTTATATCTTCTTCAGAAACTTCAATTGTTGAAGTGCCGAACGCGATAGCTAACTTCTTACCAGGTAGTCTCTGTAGATAATTGATTGATAGACGGCCGTCGATATCAATCAGGTAATCACCTGCAACTGGGTCAACGGACTGCTTATTGATGTAATAGATACCTGAGTCATCCTCAATCACTTGAGTGAATGATGGCTTTAGACCAAAGCGATCCAGTGTCATGAGATCGATTGTTGTTTTTGTTGTTTCTACAAGAGCGCCATCATTGAGAGAGTACATCTGAAGACTTTCAACGTTCGGTACGTTTGAGACTCCGCTGTCAATTGGTTCTCCTTCACCCAGAGCCATGTATCGAATTGATGCGCCTGTAGCTAAATGAGTTCTAACTATCAACTCCCACCCGGTTCTGTTGTGAGTGTGCCATGTCGAAAAAGTTGAGTTTGGCACTCCGTAATAATCGCTCAGCAATTCATACGTCTTACATCCAGTTACAGTCTTTAGCTTTTCAGTAAAATCTCGGCCACCTAAGTAGTCAAATGGCGGAACTTTTGCTTTCAATCTACCCATTCGAGAAATTCCTCTATTTCAAATGGTCTCATGAGTAATGATCTTGCGCTAAAGCAAAATTTTTATTGTTATTAGCCAATCATTATTGTCAAAACAGAAAGATTGATTTGATGATTACTCATTCGAGAAAATGGCGTATCAACTTCACTCAATCGCCATCAATTCAACCCAAACGACAAGGATACCATTTATGGCAAGTCTTCAAATAGCTGTAGACACACCTTTTTGCACGAAAAAAGAGTTTCTTAGACGTACTGGCTGGTCTTCAGCTTCACTTGAGCGGGCTATTAAAGCTGGCGAAATCCCAATCATGCCTAAAAAAGGGGCTAACAACTCAGTGCTCATCAACATGGTCAAAATGTTTGAAAGCGCTGTAGGCCAGCAAGTCTGAGCCATCGCATCCCTTCAGAATCAAACCCCGTTCCAGTTGCCAACAACACGTAACCGCCTAGGGCAGGGCGCAGCAAACCCACTCAACCGTAGAAATGCCCAATCTGGTTGAAAGTGGTCGAGTTTGCAGTGTCTATCGGACTGCTATTCTATTCATGAGTAATGCTATGTTTGTAAATGACCTTACATCCATCTTCTGCGATGTGAATGCAAGGCTTTGGAGAGAATGAGTCTATGGCGCAGTTGGCTGACAGTCCGATCATTCACGGGGGCAACCGGTAACTGCGCAATGCCCCTTAAACCCTGTCACCCAAGGCTGCCTGACTCAGTTTTTGTTTGATCTCATTCGGGGTCATAGTGTCGAGGGGGAGCCGGATCATTGTATCGATATGATGTTTCAGGAGCTGGGTTGTTTCTTCACAGGCTTTTTTCTGTTCCTGCGGGTTGCTGCTGACTGCCAGTGGGTTCGGTAAATCCCAGTTGATCCGGACGCCGCCGCCCAGCCAGTTCGGGCAGGGTTCGTCGTGCAGGGTATCGCAAACGGAAATGATGATATCCGGATGAAAGCGGGTCATTTCTTCCCATGATTTACTGCGGAAATCATCGGGATTCAAATTCATTTGTTCGAGGTAGATCCTGATTTCCGGTGAAATGCTGCCTGTGGGATCGGTGCCTGCGCTGGCAACTTCAAAACTGGCAGGTAAAAAGCGCCTCGCCACAGCCTCAGCCAGGATACTTCTGCACGCATTATGACAACAAACAAACAGCACTTTCATGGCTTCACAACTCCTCTGCGGGCCGTCCTTTCGTTAAAAATAGACTAATTCAGGCCCGTGAAGTTTTTGTGACAGCGGCAATTAACGGATCAGTGCATCCTGAGCGGATTTTAAGACATCGACAATAGGGGCTGCGCGGTTATGGCGGCGGATGTCGGCAAACAGATCTTTTGCCTGCGGGTACTCATGGCGCAGGTAGGCAAACCACTGTTTCACCCGGTTCGGGTAATACAGGCCTTTGTCGCCTTTGATTTCGTACTCTGAGTATTTCAGCAGCAGGGTCAGTACCTCTTCCCAGATCATATGGGTGTGATTATATTTGACGACATTACCCAGATTTGGAAGATTCAGTGCGCCCCGGCAGACCATCAGCGCATCTGCTTGTGTGGCAGCCATGCACGCCAGCCCATCCTGATGATTCCAGACTTCGCCATTGGCAACGACAGAAATGGCGGCCTTGGCTTTAACCTGTTGGATATAATCCCATTTGATGGCTTCTGCTTTGTAACCGTCTGCTTTGGTACGGGCGTGAATCGTCACTTCATCGGCTTTCGCGCTGGCAACGGCATCGACGATTTCAAAGCAGTGGGCCGGGTCATCCCAGCCTAACCGGACTTTTGCGGTTACCGGCAGACGCGGATCGACGGCTTCGCGCACACTTTTTACGATCTGGTACATGAGTTCAGGCTCTTGCAGCAAAACGGCGCCCCCGCGGCTTTTATTGACCGATTTTGCCGGACAGCCGAAGTTGATATCAATGCCCGGCGATCCTAAAGATGCCGCCAGATCAGCATTTTCGGCCATCCATTCAGGTTCCTGACCCAGTAACTGAACACGTACAGGCGTGCCCGCTTTGGTTGTCCCGCCCTGTAATAACTCCGGGCAAAGGCGATGGAAGACACTTTTGGGCAGACGTTGATCGATGACGCGCACAAATTCGGTCACGCACAGATCATAGTCGTTGATTTCGGTCAGCATTTCCCGCATCAGGTGGTCAAGGACACCTTCCATCGGGCCAAGTATCAGTCTCATAGCCTCAGAGTACAACAGTCATTTCAAAGAGGCGTGGATTGTAATGTGGAAAGGGACAATTGTCACCCGATGCGCGAAACCGGCTTCAAGCCGGAGGTCAGGATTCGTGTTGTGCGCCGCCAAAGGGCGGGCGTCTGAGTGCATTGCTGCGAATAATCCGGGCCTTCTCAGGGCTGTGTTGAGTGACTCAATTCCCAGTTGCAACATGGCTGCTGCGACATCTTCAGCAGCAATCGGAGTTAGTGAGGACAATGGACCTATTAAGAGGGGAGAAAGGGTGTCCAGAATTTTCAGTGACATTTCTTCACCGGGACGGGGCGGTGTGCGTTCACCGGACAGTGGACCGGGGCGCACAATAATACAGTGTGAAAATTCCAGCGCAGCGACCGCCTGTTCCATTTCGGCTTTACAGCGCAGGTAGAAAGAGGGGGAGTAGCGGCTGGCACCCAGGCTGGAAATCACCACCAGGGTCTCAACGCCCAGTTGTCGCATATTGCGCGCGACGGATTTGACCAGTTCAACATCAACGGCCCGCAGCCCATCTTTACTGCCGGCACTTTTCAGGGTTGTCCCTAAGCAAATCAGCCCAAGTTGCGGGACCGGGTCCTGTTCGTCCCATTCTGTAATTCTGAGTTCCGGGTGAACCAGCTGAACCAGATGTTTACTGCGATAAGGTAAGGCGGAGCGCGACAGGGCATAGACGTTGCCGATCGTTTCACTGCCCAGCAGTAGGTGTAAGAGTTCATTGCCGACCAGTCCGGTGGCCCCGGCAATGATAGCGCTGATGGGGTGTGACATCCCGGTTACTCATTTTAAATAAAGTGTCCGTGTATTTTTGCGCTGATTAGACTGAAAATTCAACATAAAATCGTCACGTTGGCGACATTTTTGGGATGCGTTATACTCGCCGCGATACCTAAAGACAGGAAAAGACCATGACCACACTGATCGCCCTTTCTCCGGACTGGGATGGAATGCCGCCTGAATTTATCGAAGGCGCATTACTGGCAGCCAATGCAAACCCCAGTGCCATGGAACCGGAGCAATGGTTACCGGTTCTGATACATGGCGGTGTGTCGGAAGATGAACCGACGTCTGTCAGTCGTGAAGACAAAGCCGCGATACTGTCGCATTTTGAAAATCAGTATCTGCACATCAAAGCCGGTGAATACAGTTTGCCTGAGACCTTACAGTGGCAGGATGCTGAAGGTGTCACGGAAGCGATGGGGTACTTTGCGGAAGGATTTCTGGCCGTTTGGCCTTATGTGGAACCGAACTGGGCTGAACGGAGCATGTCTGACGGCACGGCGCGGATGCTGTCTGCTCTGCTGACGACGTGCATGCTGATGATGGATGAGGCGGATACGCTGGCGCAGATGCAGGAAGCGGGGATTGAAGGGATGCCGGAGCCCGAGGCGATGTATGCCAGCCTGCCGCTGATGATCACCGAAGTTGTGATGGCTGCCGATGAGCTTCAGCAGGGGGCAGTGCGGCGCAGTCGGTCAATCCTTACAAATCCGTCGGCCGGAATGATCCATGCCCGTGCGGCAGTGGTAAAAAATTCAAGCAGTGTTGCGGCAGTCATCCGTCATGAATCAGGAGGCATCAAGCCTCCTGTTTTTTCATTTGCTGATGTTGAATCAGTTGTGAGAGTGTACTCGGTTACCGTTTTTGGCAAACTGGGACAGCACAATCACGGCCCAGGCGATCAGGTTGGCGGCAAAAATAATGACCAGCCACTGCGGCATCGACTGGCCCAAGAATTGCCAGACTACTTTGCTGCAATCCCCATAGGCTTCAAACAGCCACGGCATCCACTGATTCAGCGGTGCCCAGGACGGTAACTGTACAAACAAATCGCAGGTCGCAAAGGGAGAAGGATTAAACTGATAACCGACATGCTCCTGAGCCAGCGAAAATCCACGCCAGGCACTGTATCCCCAGAGCGCCAGACCCGCCCAGCGAAACACTGGTTTGTCTGGTGCAATCACACCCACCAGTGCCGCAATCCCGATGCCAAACATCGCAATGCGTTCATAAATACACATCACACAAGGTGCAAGGTTCATGACGTGCTGAAAGAACAGAGCACACCCTTCAAAGAAGATGACAAATAGCAGTAGCAGGAGCCAGGACAGGCGTCGCTGGCTGAAGGTTTTTAACAGTTGCATGTATGTCTCTCGGTCTGTATTTCCCTTTCATCCAGCATGGACTCCGGGGACAAAAAGCAAAAGGGTTGCTTGCGCAATGGCAAACAACCCTTGTTTCTCAGTAATTTGCTTTAGCTATGACAACGTAGAGAACCAGAAATTCCCTTTAGTGTCCAGCGGCAGGCGCCAATTGTGGAATCACCTCACTGGCTGCGGTAAGCCAGCCCTGCTGGTACATCCAGTCTGTCATTGGAATCAGTGTCAGCTCAATGCCCGCTAGGCCAATCAGAGACAGTACCAGCGTATACGGCAGGGCCATATACACCATGCGACCGTAAGATAAACGAATCAGCGGTGCCAGTGCAGACGTCAGCGCGAACAGGAATGCCGCCTGGCCGTTCGGCGTGGCGACGGATGGCAGGTTGGTCCCTGTATTGATGGCGACTGCCAGCATATCGAAGCGCTCGCGATCCAGCATGCCGTCGATCAGCGCAGATTTGACCTCGTTGATGTATACCGTGCCCACGAAGACGTTATCCGACACCATGGAAAGCAGGCCATTTGCGATGTAGAACATGCCCATTTGCGCACTACCGTCCATTTCCAGGACGGCGGTAATGATCGGGCTGAACAGCTTCTGCTCGATAATGACGGCAACGATGGAGAAAAATACGGCCAGCAGTGCGGTAAAGGGCAGGGCCTCTTCAAAGGCTTTTCCAAGTGAATGCTCTTCGATGATGCCGGTAAATGCAGTAGCCAGAATGATCACGGTCAGACCGATCAGGCCAACCGCAGCAAGGTGCAGCGCCAGACCCACAATCAGCCAGACGGCGATGATGACCTGAATCCAGAGCTTGGCCACATCCAGATTGGTGCGACGTTTGCGTTCTTCGTTGTCGAAATCAATCAGAATCTTACGGACATTTTCCGGCAGCTTCGCGCCGTAGCCACAGATGCCAAATTTCTCAACCAGCACACAGGTCAGCATGCCGCAGAAGAATACCGGAATGGTCACCGGCGCCATGCGCAGGAAGAACTCCCCAAACTGCCAGCCAGCCTGATTGGCAATGATCAGGTTCTGTGGTTCACCAACCATGGTCATCACACCACCCAGTGCGGTCCCCACACCAGCATGCATCAGCAGGCTTCGCAGGAAGGCACGGTAGTTTTCCAGATCGTCGCGGCTCAGTTCATGAATATCATGGTCAGACGTATGATCATGCGCTGCATGCGGCTCCTGACCGGACGCGACTTTATGATAGATACTGTAGAAACCTGTGGTCACGCTGATCACGACAGCTATCACGGTCAGTGCATCCAGGAATGCCGACAGGAATGCAGCCATAATACAGAAAGACAGGGATAACAGAACCTTAGAACGGATACCGATCAGGATCTTGGTGAAAATGAACAGCAGCAGCTGCTTCATAAAGTAGATACCAGCCACCATGAAGATCAGCAGCAGTAACACTTCAATGTTTGCCACCAATTCATGCTTAACCAGTTCTGGTGTGGTCATCCCGATGGCAACTGCCTCAATTGCCAGCAGACCGCCGGGTTGCAGCGGGTAGCACTTCAGGGCCATAGCCAGTGTGAAGATAAATTCCACCACCAACAACCACCCGGCGACAAAAGGGTCAATCAAAAAGAAGACGATCGGGTTGATCACCAGGAAGGCGATGATAGTGAGCTTATACCAGTCGGGCGCTTTGCCCAGAAAGTTTTTAATAAACGCGTTCCCTAGCGTGATAGCCATGTTGTTAATCTCTTGTTATTTATTGATGCCATCTTTCAGCACGCAAAAAAACAGCCTGAACGACACATCGTTTGGCTGTAGCGTGTTGAATTTGATAGCAGGCCGCTTCCATTCAAGGCTGTCTATTTGATAGGCTGCCTTTGTGTTATTGGCCGCAATTTTAACTGATTGTATAAATTGATTGTTAAGCTGTTAATATTTCGTAACACAAAATTATGGCATTGACGCAAGCGTTCAACTACCAAGGTTTAGATTGTAACAGAAATATTTTGAAATATATTCGTTAGAACAATAAGTTGGGATGCGGGTCTGAAAGCAGCAGAATACTCCATTGTTAACCAGCTTCAAATCTGCAGGTGGCAACGTTTCTACTCGGCCATAACTAGTGGTATGATGAGTTCATAAAAGATAGCAAGAAGCAAGATTGGAAATCTAACTGATGGTTATAAAGGCTGACAGCCCAGCAACATTTGCTGAAAAATACATCATTGAGAGCATTTGGAATAATCATTTCCCGCAGGGGTCAATTCTGCCTGCTGAACGTGAGTTATCCGAGCTGATTGGTGTAACGCGCACAACTTTACGCGAAGTGCTTCAGCGCTTGGCTCGAGACGGGTGGCTGACAATTCAGCACGGTAAACCCACCCGTGTGAACAATTATATGGATACATCCGGACTGAGTATTCTGGATACGCTGATTACGCTGGACGGCCAGGATGTACAACGTGTTCTGGAAGATCTGCTTTCGGCCAGAACCGATATCAGTAGCGTGTATATGCGCTATGCGGTGAAGTCAAACAGTGAGAAAGTCAGTCAGTTACTGGATTATGTGATTCATTCCTGTGAACATCTGCTGGCTGCAGAGAGCTTCGAATCTTTCGTTGAAAGCAGCGATACAAAAGCTGAGTTGCTGCTGGAAGTGAGAAAGATCGTCGATAAATACGGCAAAGATGATCCGGAACTCTGTGAGCAAATCTGCCGGGCACGTGCGTTTAACTATTTTGATTACCGGATGTTCCAGGGGATGGCGACACACTCAGGAAACATCCTGTATGTACTGACCATCAACGGCCTGCGTAAGATTTACACCCGGGTTGGCGGTTACTATTTTATGAACCGTGAAGCCTGCGAGCTGGCACTGAGCTACTACCGTGATCTGAAAGCCTTCTGTGATAACCATCAGCCTGAGCTGGTGGCAGATCGGATTCGCAAATATGGCCGTGACAGCGGTGCGATTTGGTACAGTAACCGGGTAGAAATCGCTCGCTTTTTGCACGAAGAAGAGCAGTAAATACGGGCTCGAGAAGAATTTGCAAAAAACTGACATGGGTCAGCACCCAACAGAAAAGAGAGGCAGATGCCTCTCTTTTTTTATCAGTCGAACATAGAACAGGGTCAGATATCAGTGGTGTAGCTGCTTCCCCGGACGGGGCAGGCCGCCAGAATATGACTTCTGCCATCGCTGAGCTCTTCTTCCAGAATGACGTCAAATCCCCACAGTCGATGCAGATGCTTTAGAACCTCGTTATAGCTGTCTGCCAGCGGGATACGATTGTGCGGTACATAACGCAGGGTCAGTGAACGGTCGCCCCGCAGCGCCACGTTCCAGACCTGAATGTTCGGCTCATTATTGCTCAGGTTGTACTGTGACGAGAGCTTTTCACGAATGGCCCGGTATCCTTCTTCATTATGAATGGCATCAACTTCGACATAGTTATTTCTGTCATCATCATCCACAGCAAAAAACTTGAAGTCTCGCATGAGTTTCGGAGATAAAAACTGACTGATAAAGCTTTCGTCTTTGAAGTTTTCCATGGCGAAATGCACGGTATCCAGCCAGTTTTTCCCGGCGATGTCCGGAAACCAGTATCTGTCTTCTTCGGTCGGGTTTTCACAAATGCGCCGGATGTCCTGGAACATGGCAAATCCCAGTGCATAAGGGTTGATCCCATTGTAATACGGGCTGTTGTAACTTGGCTGGGCAACCACATTGGTGTGGCTGTGCAGGAACTCGATCATAAACCGGTCTGTGACCAATCCTTCATCGTACAGATGATTCAGGATGGTGTAGTGCCAGAAGGTGGCCCAGCCTTCATTCATCACCTGCGTTTGCTTTTGCGGATAGAAATACTGGCTGACCTTTCTCACAATCCGGACAATTTCACGCTGCCAGGGCTCCAGAAGCGGAGCATGTTTCTCGATGAAGTACAGAATATTTTCCTGCGGATCTGAAGGAAAACGGATTTCTTCATGCTCATTGTCTTTTTCTGCATGGGTCGGGATGGTTCGCCAGAGGGCATTGACCTGAGTCTGAAGATAATCTTCCCGGGCTTTCTGCCGGGCTTTTTCGACAACCAGTGAAATCTTCTGAGGCCGTTTATAACGATCCACACCGTAATTCATCAGCGCATGACAAGAGTCGAGTAATTTCTCGACGTCTTCTTCACCATACTTCTCTTCACATTCGGTGATGTACTTCCGTGCGAAGAGGAGGTAATCAATAATGGAGCCTGCATCCGTCCAGGTTTTGAACAGATAGTTGCCTTTGAAAAATGAATTGTGCCCATAACTTGCGTGTGCCATCACCAGGGCTTGCATGGTAATGGTGTTTTCTTCCATCAGATAGGCAATACAAGGCTCGGAGTTGATGACAATTTCATAGGCCAGTCCCATCTGACCGTGCTTATAACCGCGCTCCGTTTCAATGAAACGTTTCCCGAAAGACCAGTGATGATAGTTAATCGGCATCCCAATACTGGAATACGCGTCCATCATTTGTTCGGCAGTAATGATCTCAATCTGATTCTGATAAGTATCCAGACGATAATGATTGGCCACCCGCTTGATTTCTTGGTGGTAATCTTCAAGCAGTTCGAATGTCCAGTCCGGACCATCACTGAGTGCCTTTTGTTTGGTGTCTGTTACCATAACCTACTCCCACATCGGCCAATTCGCTCAGTCCCTGAGTGTCTGCAAAGCGGGCGAGGTTGCATGTCGCCCGTTTTAGTTCTCGGATTAATGGACTTGTTTCTTAAACAGCTCCCGGAAGACCGGGAAGATGTCATCCACGCCCCGAATATTCTGCATGGCGAAGTTGTCATGACCTCCCAGCAGCGATTCGTATTCCCGCCACAGTGTCTGGTGTGCTCTGCGGGTAATTTCGATATAAGCGTAGTAACGAGACACCGGAAGAATATGCTTGTTCAGCAATTCACGGCAACCCGGTGAGTCATCAGCCCAGTTATCCCCATCCGATGCTTGCGCAGCATAGATGTTCCATTCCGAAGGCGAGTAACGTTTTTTCACGATTTCATCCATCAGGCGGAGGGCGCTGGAAACAATGGTGCCCCCGGTTTCCTGTGAATAGAAAAATTCGTGTTCATCAACTTCTTTCGCCTGCGTGTGGTGCCGGATAAACACCACTTCCACATTTTTATAGGTTCGGGTCAGGAACAGATAAAGCAGAATGTAGAATCGTTTCGCCATATCCTTAGTCGCCTGATCCATGGAGCCGGAGACGTCCATCAGGCAGAACATCACAGCCTGGCTGCTGGGCATCGGACGGCGTTCGTAGTTTTTGTACCTCAGGTCAAAGGTGTCAATGAAAGGCACGCTGCTGATGCGCTCACGCAAGGTCTGAATTTCTTCTTTGACCCGCTGCTCATCAAAAGGCTGTGCTGGTTCTGTACTTTGTAACCGATCCAGTTCCTGCTCCAGTTCACGAAGCTGGCGGCGTTTGGCTGCGGTCATTGCAGTACGGCGTGCCAGTGAATTCTGCAAGGATTTCACAATGGCAATATTGGCCGGAACACCGCTCGACTTATAGCCAGACCGGAACGTTTTCCACTCCACAATCTTGTTGAACTGGTTTTTCTTCAGATTCGGTAATTCCAGATCTTCAAACAGCAGATCGAGGTACTCGTCTTTGGAAATCTGGAACACAAAATCATCCTGACCTTCCCCGTCGGGGCTGGCCTGGCCTTCTCCTGAGCCCCCTGAACCAGCTCCCCCCTGGGGCCGCTCAATGCGGTCGCCAGGGCTGAACTGATCATTGCCAGGGTGCACGATTTCCCTGTGCCCACCACGTCCCTGATGGAAAGCAGGTTCACGGATGTCGCGCGAAGGGATTGAAATACTCTCGCCGCTATCTACATCCGTGATGGAGCGCTTATTTACTGCATCAGCAATCGAGTCTTTGATCTGTTGCTTGTGCCGGCGTAAAAAGCGCTGCCGGTTCACCGTACTCTTATTTTTACCGTTGAGCCTGCGGTCGATAAAATGCGCCATAAGCTCTCCCCCTTAATCATCATCCATCTATTACGATGACTTCCGTACGCGCAGATACCATTCGGACAGCAGGCGTACTTGTTTGCGGGTATAGCCTTTTTCCATCATACGAGCCACAAAGTCGTCGTGCTTCTTCTGCTCCTCCGTGGAGGTTTTTGCATTGAACGAGATGACTGGCAGTAACTCTTCAGTGTTCGAGAACATTTTCTTCTCGATCACGGTGCGCAGTTTCTCGTAGCTGGTCCAGTTTGGATTTTTACCTTCATTACTGGCCCGGGCACGCAGTACAAAGTTGACGATTTCGTTCCGGAAGTCTTTCGGGTTACTGATCCCGGCAGGCTTCTCGATTTTTTCCAGCTCGTTGTTCAGGGCCGCGCGGTCGAATAACTGACCGGTTTCCGGATCACGGTATTCCTGATCCTGAATCCAGAAGTCGGCGTAGCTGACATAACGGTCGAAAATGTTCTGACCATACTCAGAGTAGGACTCCAGATAGGCGGTCTGAATCTCTTTGCCGATGAATTCGACATATTTAGGGATCAGATAACCTTTCAGGTGCTCCAGATATTTTTCTGCAAATTCCTGCGGGAACTGTTCCCGTTCAATCTGCTGCTCAAGGACATAGAACAGATGAACCGGGTTCGCTGCGACTTCTGAGTGATCAAAGTTGAAGACCCGGGACAGAATCTTGAACGCAAACCGCGTCGACAGGCCTGACATCCCTTCATCAACACCTGCGTAGTCGCGGTATTCCTGATAGGACTTCGCTTTCGGATCCGTGTCTTTGAGGGTTTCACCGTCATACACCCGCATTTTCGAGTACTGACTGGAGTTTTCAGGCTCTTTCAACCGTGACAGCACAGAGAAGCGGGCCAGAATATCCAGCGTACTTGGTGAGCAGGGTGAATTGGCCAGTTCACTGTTCATCAACAGTTTTTCGTAGATCTTAATCTCTTCCGACACACGCAGACAGTAAGGCACTTTCACGATGAACACACGGTCCAGAAAGGCCTCATTGTTTTTGTTGTTACGGAAGGTCTGCCATTCGGATTCGTTGGAGTGGGCCAGAATAATGCCTTCAAAAGGTAGCGCAGAAAGCCCTTCGGTCCCGTTGTAGTTCCCTTCCTGAGTTGCCGTCAGCAGTGGATGCAGCACTTTGAGGGGTGCTTTAAACATCTCCACGAATTCCATCAGACCCTGATTGGCCTTACACAAGGCACCGGAATAGCTGTATGCATCCGGATCGTCCTGTGCAAAGTGCTCCAGCTGACGAATATCCACTTTACCGACCAAAGAAGAAATATCCTGGTTGTTTTCATCACCGGGTTCGGTTTTCGCAATCCCGACCTGATGCAAAATGGACGGACGCACTTTCACCACTTTGAACTTGGTGATATCTCCACCGAACTCTTTCAGGCGTTTGGCCGCCCAGGGCGACATAATGGTGTTCAGATAGCGCTGAGGAATGCCGTATTCTTTATTCAGAATTTCGCCGTCCTCTTGTGGATCAAACAAGCTGAATGGATGGTCATTGACCGGGCTGTGTTCACCGTTTGCGGTCAGTACGTAAATGGGCACTTTCTGCATCAGGCTTTTCAGTTTTTCAGCCAGAGAAGATTTACCGCCACCCACAGGACCCAGTAAATAGAGAATTTGTTTACGTTCTTCAAGGCCTTGTGCGGCGTGTTTCAGATAAGACACGATTTGTTCAATCGCTTCTTCCATGCCATAGAAGTCTTCAAACGTTTTATAGCGCGAGATGACACGGTTCGAGAAGATACGGCTCAAGCGTGGATCTTTCGCGGTATCAATCATTTCCGGTTCACCAATGGCCATCAGAAGACGCTCTGCAGCGTTCACATAGGCACTGCGATCGTTACGACAAATTTCAAGGAATTCCTGCAATGAAAGCTCTTCATCCTTGGCTTCTTCATAGCGATGACGATAGTGGTCAAAAATACTCATGGTATGCCCCCTGAATCGTTCTTCAATCATTTAGAAAGGACGAAATCATCAATCTTTCACATCCCTCACAACTAAGACTAGACCTAACGAATGAATTTGCTTTAGTGAGTGATTGGTTTTGCTATAAATTTCATTGAAATGTGTGGTCGGACCGGGCAAAAATGAACCTGCCCTCAAAGCTACTATCCTCCTATCAACAGGGATCTGCAAGCCATCTGCTCAAAAAAACGTCAATCTTGCTTCCCTGATTCAGGGGATTTCAATCGTGGTCTGAATGAAAAGTGTGTTTGGGGGGCGAAGGCGTATTTTGTGGTGGTTCATCGGGTGAATGGTGTTCATTTCGGTTGAAAGTGACGCATGAGGTGTATATTGCAGTGAAAGATGTCTTTTTTTGAGGGGGAGGATTTTGATGCCTGACTGTTTCAGCGATAGGACGCTGAGCCTCAGGAATCCTCATATGCTTAAGCTGTGCTTATTTTTTGAGCTAAATCAACAGCTCTGACGTAAGCTAGAAAAGTGTAGCTTGAGGGGAGAGTGATTCATGCCAATTTCTCGGGTTGATACGGTGTCGATTCCAGTCTCGGATCAAAGTCAGGCGCTTCTTTTTTACCGTGATGCGCTTGGATTCGAGTTGATCAGGGATCATCAGGCGGACCGTCATAAACGATGGATCCAACTGGCACCAAAGGGCGCAGAGACGACCATTAGCCTAGTCATGCCTTTCGGGGGAATGCAGGCCGGTTCCGTTCAGGGGCTGGTGGTTCATACGGACGATATCACGTCGACCTATGATGAACTGACCAACCGGGGGGTGAGCCTGTCAGAGATTGTCACCTTGATGGGGGGGCGGTTTGCAACCTTCAATGACCCGGATGGCAATGGCTGGGTGCTGATTGAAGCGGACGGCACCATGCAAGCCTGACCGGGCCCAGATACCGTCATTGGAAATTATTCTGTCAGGCTCAATTGATCTGAGCCTGATGTCTTACTCGGCGCCGATTTCGGTGCTGAGATGATGCGATTGTCCCGGTTCAAGCACGATCCCTGTACCTGAAAGAGCGGATTCCACACACACCATCGTGGTGTAACCTTCCGGGGTCATATCGACCATACTGGCAGCGCCCGCTTGCCAGGGGTTCCAGACGACGGCGCTATCGTGTCCCTGATTCCGGATTTTCAAACGTCGGTACAGTTGTGGATCTTCCAGATGAATGGTCGATTCAGCGCGATTGTAGATGCGGTCAACTGCATCATCGAACTGTAAGGTGCCATTTGACGGAAGACGCTGCTGGTTTGCCAGGCCATCCAGATATTCATTCCCCAGTCCGGATAAAGTCGTTTGCATGATGTCACCAACCGCCAGATACGTGTGCAGGGCACCGGACATCCGCCACGGACGTTGGTCTGTGTTGGTGCTGGTCAGTTGCACTTTCAGAGTTTTATCCAATTCAAAATGAAGGCGATTATGAAAGCGATAGGGCCAGATGGCCTGTGTTGTCGGAGAATCATGCAGCGTCAGCGTTACTGTGACATGGCTTTTCTGGTCGTTAAAGCTTTCGAGTTCCCAAAGGCTGGTGCGGGCAAAACCGTGGGATGGGGTCGCCGCTTTCCCAAACCAGGGCCAGCAGATTGGAATCCCGCCCCGCAATGCAGACGAACCTGAATAATCGGCGGCTTCACTCATCCAGATCATCGCCTGATGCCCTGTGGGCTGAAAGCTCAAGAGATGGCCGCCAAACAGAGAGATCGCAGCCTGACACTGGGGATGAAGAATACGTATCACGTCGATACCATCCAACCGGCACAGGCTGATGTGTTCTGAAAGCACAGTGGTAGTCGGGAGCTGACGTAAATCCATAGCGGGTTCCTTTTTTGAGCCAATCTTAGCAGAGAACTGATTTTACAGACGAGCAAATAGCAAATAGCAAAAAGGCGGCCATCAGCCGCCTTTAGAGTTCACAGTCTAAGGATTACTTAGAGATGTGCGCTACCAGATCCAGTACTTTGTTTGAGTAACCGATCTCGTTGTCGTACCAAGATACAACTTTCACGAAAGTATCAGTCAGTGCGATACCTGCGTCTGCATCGAATACAGATGTACGTACTTCACCGATGAAGTCCTGAGAAACGACTGCATCTTCGGTGTAACCCAGTACGCCAGACATTTCAGCTTCAGAAGCACGCTTCATTTCAGCTTTGATTTCTTCGTAAGTTGCAGGTTTTTCCAGGTTTACAGTCAGGTCAACAACAGAAACGTCTGCAGTTGGAACACGGAACGCCATACCAGTCAGTTTGCCGTTCAGCTCTGGAATGACTTTACCAACTGCTTTTGCTGCACCCGTTGAAGATGGGATGATGTTCTGAGAAGCACCACGACCACCACGCCAGTCTTTCGCAGAAGGACCGTCAACAGTTTTCTGAGTTGCAGTGGTTGCGTGAACAGTCGTCATCAGACCGTCTTTGATGCCCCACTTGTCGTTCAGTACCTTCGCGATCGGTGCCAGACAGTTTGTTGTGCAAGACGCGTTAGAAACGATGTCCTGACCTGCGTAGTTTTCGTGGTTCACACCCATGACGAACATTGGCGTGTCGTCTTTAGACGGGCCAGTCAGTACAACTTTCTTGGCACCCGCTTCGATGTGTTTACGTGCAGTTTCGTCAGTCAGGAAGATACCCGTTGCTTCAGCAACAACATCAACACCGATGGCATCCCATTGCAGGCTCGCTGGATCGCGTTCTGCAGTCACACGGACAGTTTTGCCGTTGACAATCAGGTTGCCGTCTTTGACTTCAACAGTGCCTTTGAAACGGCCGTGAGTTGAATCGTACTTCAGCATGTATGCCATGTATTCAACATCGATCAGGTCGTTGATACCCACAACTTCGATGTCATCACGCTCTACAGAAGCACGAAAAACGAAACGACCGATACGGCCAAAACCGTTAATACCTACTTTGATAGTCATTATGTTGCTCCACAACTTAATTTCTAATGAAAGATAACTGGTAGTAAAATTACATAATCTCACGCGGGTCTGCAAGCAAAAACAGACCTCAAATTGTCTTTAATCAAAAAACTTTCGGATTTTTATTACAATCCTGGCCGATGGCTGAATAATGCATCTAAAACTGCTGGCAAAGTAATCGACAGTGTTGCTTAGTTTTAAATTTGTACCCGAAATACAGGGAAATATGCTTAAATGCGATGCTGCGGTGTAAAAACCTTTCGAGCAAAAGTATGTGCTATTTCTGCAAAAATTAGCAAATTTAAAGTCAGCAAGGCTTGGAAAAATGTGTTTACAGGAATGTGAATGACTTTTAAATCAGACGCTTATTGGAAAGATTTGTTATCTGAAGAACAATATTATGTGTGTCGGGAAGGCGGTACTGAAGCGCCATTTTCCGGAACCTTATTGCATCATAAAAAAACAGGGATATATCACTGCACTTGCTGCAAGATCGCATTATTTCATTCTGAACAAAAATATGATTCAGGTTGCGGTTGGCCAAGCTTTGATGCACCGGTTGATCAGAATGCGATTCGATATTTAACTGATCACAGTTATGGAATGAGCCGCACAGAAATTCGTTGTGCAGGTTGTGACAGTCATTTAGGACATGTGTTTGATGACGGGCCGATGACGACAGGGCAGCGCTATTGTGTGAACTCAGTATCGCTTGCCTTTAGCGATCAGGATTCACCAGCGGATGCCCTGTAGTGGTCATTGGATTCATTCTGAAATCAAGCGGAAGAATCCGGTGCCTGCTGACTTGGTAATGCTGCGAGACTTTTCTCAACGGTGACCCGGTTAAAGTGCCCGGTACTCAGATTCTGAATAATGCGGTCTGCCAGCATATCAAGGTAGACTTTATCTTCGGACGTTAGCGGATAGAGCCGGGCCAGTTTCTCTGTGCTGGCGACTGGCAGTCGCATCAGGCTGCCGACTCGGGACCACAGATACGCTTCTGCAATTTCTCCTTTCTGATGGGCCTGAGTGGCCAGGGTTAGGATAATATCCGGCTTCACTTGCTTTTCTCCGTGATAAAGCTCTAAAGCTCTGAGCAGCAACTGACGGGTTTTCTCTTTATCGCTGTCGCTATAAAAAGAGGCCAGTGCCAGTTGCAGTTCTGGCGTTTGCAGCTTGCCGGAGCCTTCCAGTTTCAGAAATTCTTCTTTGGCTTCATGGTTTCCCTGGCTCCAGCGATCGTAAATGATTTCCGGTTCCTGGGAATTTGCCAGCGCCAGAGTGAGCGAGTCAATTGCGTTATAGCTGTTCACCAGTGCGGTTGCCCGGTTCGATTTTCGCTCTTTGTACCGGGTTGGTTCAATTTCGGCTGCATATTCAAGACAGGCCTGATAGTTTCGGGTGAACTCTAGCGTATGGAATGTCTCGATATCGGTTGGTGTTTTGTGTTGCTTATACCGCTGCCAGATCAGGTCGGTGCGCTGAATGCGGCATTGGCCATCATTATTATTCAACCCTTCACATATTTCGGGATGTGCTGCGCAGAGACTATCTGTGGTTTTAAATTCGCCCTGGCAAGCAGAAAGTAAAAACACTGTTGATAATAAAAACAATACGTTACGGGCATGAATGCCAAAGGTGGTCATGTATGGTGCGTGGCTCATTGGTTGGTTCACTGCGGTCAAGAATACCCTAATAAGAGGCGGCAGAAACGGCATTCGCACAAAGAAAACTGTGACATTGCTGCAGTGTGATCACGAAAACAAAAGAAAACGAAATGATCATTGCGACTTGACTGGCTGAATCAGGGCATTATCGTTGCACGGTGTTGAGTGAAGGTGATGCCACCGCGAATATTGACAGCCATCTTCAGTGGATGGCGTGAGAGGAGTATAGGTAATGGATGTTCAACAGATTCTGGCAGCGATGACCCCTGAAGTTTATCAGCGTTTGCTGGCAGCCGTTGAAACCGGTAAATGGGCTGACGGTACACCGCTAACGGAAGCGCAACGGGAGTCGACGTTGCAAGCTGTGATGTTGTATCAGTCGCGCCACAACACGGACGCCGAACATATGTCAGTTGCTGCGGGAGGTGACATCCGCTTTAAATCCAAAGCAGAGTTGAAGCGTGATTTCGCGATTGAAGATGAAGCGCCCGTCGCAGACATCGCCCGTTTCCCGTTGCAGGGGAACTAAGCTGCACGAGTTGTCATGGATTCATTTGGTGCCGGCTATGCTTTGTCCGGCACTGTGACCATAACGGGTGAACAATAATAAACGCTCAGTTCGTGATCTTCTTCTGTTATGAGATTGGCAATCCAGGGTTCTTGACCGACACTGTTCAGATAGGCATCCAATTTCGGGAAGTGTGGCTGCAGCCTCAAACCTGCCATCCAGCCACTGCGAAAGATACTCCATAAACTGATTTCGGCCATGGAAAAGTGCGTCGAGATAAATCCCTCATCAGGAATCTGCTCTTCCAGATATCGCAGCACTGGCGGTAAGTGGTGATGCAGACAATCTTCAATGGCCTGCTGATCCACTTCTTTTTCCAGAATCTGACCCCGCAGAATGCGCTGATAGAACAGCACGCCTGCCAGTAAGGCGCTCAGGCGGGTATCGACGTATTCTTCCAGCCAGCGGATCCGGGCGCGCTCGCCAGCATCACCAGGATAAAGCGGGGGCACGGGATACAGATCATCCAGATAATGGGCGATGACTGTGGAATCAATGACGGTCTGGCCTTCATGCTCAAGAACAGGCACTTTTCCCATCGGATGACGTTTGTGCGCCAGCTCTTTTTCCAGATACGGATTGAGCGGCTGGAGTTCATAACTCAGTCCCTTGTAAGACAGGGCCAGCATGATTTTTCTGACAAAAGGAGAAATGGACGCGCCATGCAGAATCATCATCAGCGTTGCTCATCACCAGTCAATGAAATTGGTATAAGTGTAGCTGAGATATAAAAAGAGCCGCGTCAGGCGGCTCTCAGATTATCCGGTTGGATGAGATGTTCTGTCAGCGGCTCAGTTCGCCACGCAGATCCTGTTGCATCAGCTCACGGACCTGTTCAGCCGGTAATTGCTGGCTGAGCAGATAATGCAGCTTCGCCAGTGCCGCTTCACGGGTCATGTCAAAACCGCTCAGGACACCAGCGTCGGCCAGGGCACAGCCGGTGGCGTAGCCATCCATGTTCACTTTGCCAGACAGGCATTGCGTCAGGTTCACAACAATCACACCACGATCACTGGCTTCTTTGAGCTGGGCCAGCAGATCCGGGTTTTGTGGCGCATTGCCCACGCCGAAGGTCAGCAGAATCATGGCATTGACTGGCTGGCGCAGGGTATTTCGGATCACTTCAGGTGAAATTCCCGGATACATGGTGATCACACCAATGGGCTGCGGGGTGATTTGCTGAACCCGGAATTCACCTTCAGGCTGTTGATTGAGAACGGCGCTTTGTTTCACCTGAATGTTGATCCCCGCTTCAATCAGTGCAGGCAGATTCGGTGAGATAAAGGCGTTAAAGCCGTCCGCATGCGCTTTGGTGCTGCGGTTTCCCCGGAGTAACTGGTTATTGAAAAACACAGTGACTTCATTGATCGGGTAATTGGCAGCAAGGTGCAGGGCATTCAGTAAGTTGCTCTGCCCGTCAGAACGCAGTTCTGCAAGCGGGATTTGAGAACCGGTGACAATCACAGGTTTGCCCAGATTTTCCAGCATAAACGACAGGGCAGAGGCGGTATAGGCCATGGTGTCCGTACCATGAAGAATGACAAATCCATCAAATTTATCGTAATTGGCCTGGATATCGTCTGCAATGCGTTGCCAGTCTTCAGGCGTCATGTCGGAAGAATCGATCAGCGGGGCATATTCGTGGATGGTAAAATCCGGCATTTCTGAGCGGTGAAACTCAGGCATGCTTTTGAGTTGCTGCTCCATAAAACCAGCCACAGGGATGTAGCCATGGTCAGATTTCTGCATGCCTATGGTGCCGCCTGTGTAGGCGATGTAGATATGTTTTTTTGTCATTTGAATTCAGGTACAGCGTTATTTTGATGGTGCCTGCATTATACGGTGAATCGGGCCGAAAAAAAGCCCGGCATCGCCGGGCTTAACTAGTCAGATGTGTGGCTGAACTTCGCTGAGGCCTATAGCCCCGTGCTGCTACAGTTTAGACAGAAAGCATATTGCCCTTTGGGATCGTTCAATTGGTTCAGTCCGGAGATATCTGTCGTGATTTGCTTCAGCGCAGGCTGGAAGACACTTGGCACCTGAGACGCAACCACCTGACCAATCGCAGCACTGGCTTCCGAGGTCATCTCCTGCATGAACTGCTCAAGCGGAGAGAGCGGAATATCAATCCAGCGCAGATCATAATCGTCCAGTTTCGCTAGTTTGGCGGCTGAGACGATAGCGTCATCGAAATCGCCCAGACGATCGACCAGACCCAGTTTCAGCGCGTCCTGACCTGTCCAGACCCGGCCCTGAGCAATTTTGTCGGTTTCTTCCAGAGACAGATGGCGATTTTCACTGACCAGACTGATAAAGCGCTGATAGCCATTCTCGATGCCCAGCTGGAATACCTGAGCGACGTCATCCGGCAGGCCACGTGTAATTCCGATGCCGGCAAATGGGGTTGTGCCCACCCCATCGCTGTAGACGCCCATATTTTCCAGGCCTTTCTCGAAGGTTGCCAGAATTCCGAAGATGCCGATTGAGCCGGTGATTGTCGTGGGTTGCGCGATGATCTCGCTGGCACTGGAGGAAATCCAGTAACCGCCGGAGGCCGCCAGACTTGACATCGAAACAACCACAGGTTTACCAGCCAGTTTGAGTGCGTCGACTTCGTTTCGGATCACTTCAGAGGCGAAGGCGCTGCCGCCAGGGCTGTCTACCCGCAGGATCACTGCCTTGATGTGATCGTCCAGACGAGCTTCACGCAGTTGCGCGGCTGTGGTGTCGCCACCGATGCTGCCCTGACCCTGCTGGCCGTCGACGATGGCGCCACTGGCGACGACTACTGCGATGCCGTTTTTACTTGGCCCGAAAGGACTGGTAACGGTCGGCAGATAATCGTAGTAACTGATCTGGTTAAACCCGTGGTCGCCATCGGAACCGAATTCTTTGATGAATTGCTGGCGGAGCTGAGTACGGCTGACCAGTTCATCCACCAGTCCCATTTTCTGGCTCAGGCGGGCAAAGTCGCCCTGAACACCTTTCAGCGCTTCAACCAGATCGGGGACATCCGGTGTCAGCACACTGGCATCAATCTGACGGTTGCGGGCGACATCCTGTGTATAGGCTTGCCACATCTGGTTCAGCCACGCAGTATTTGCTTCACGTGCTGCATCAGACATGTTGTCGCGCGTATAAGGTTCTACAAAGGATTTGTAAGTGCCGACCCGGAAAACATGGGTGGTGACATCCAGTTTTTCCAGCAGGGACTTATAGTAAAGCGAATAGCTGCCGTAGCCGGTCAGCAACACACCGCCATCGGGCGACAGGAAGACTTTATCGGCATAACTGGCCAGGTAGTACTGACTCTGACGGTAATGATCACCGACCGCGTAGACAGGTTTTCCGGCCTGCTTAAACTCTTCAATCGCTTTGGCGATATAACGCAGTTTCGTCAGATTGGTTTCCGGCATGCCTTTCAGATTCAGAATCAGGCCGGTGATGTTCTCGTCTTTGGTGGCGGCACGTACGGTGTCGACCACATCAAACAGCACATTTTCCTGAACGGGAACTTGTCCCAATGCGCTGTCAACGACCTGATCAAACGGGTTCACATAAGAGCGCTTCTCAACAATCGGGCCATCCAGATCCAGCACCAGCGCAGCTTTTTCTGGCAAGACGGGTTCATCTGAACCTTGCTGAAAGATAAAAATAATCACACCAACCAGTGCGAGAAAAATCAGATTGAAAAATAACTGTCGGGCAAAGCTGAGTAATTTCCAGCACCCGCGCAGCACTTTAGCAATGCCTTTGAGTAATACTTTCATGGTTTTTCCCGAAAATGAATCTTAATGCCTATCCTACCTGAGACCGGACTTGATTACCTAATACTATACCAAGGGCAGAGTCAGGCGCTGGCTCAGGCATTCAACGGCTGAGTTTGACGACATAATGATTGAATGCGACCTAAAAAGCGTTTGGCGGAAATTACGTCTTCAGTGATGAATGTTGATAATATGTAAACGGCTGTTTGAATGACCGTTAACCCTATGCTATAAGTGGTCTGACCTTCTATAAAAACGAAAGAGATAGGAAGCTATGGACAATGTCACCTACCCGCATTTGCTGGCACCGCTGGATCTGGGCTTTACGAAGCTGAAGAACCGAGTGTTGATGGGGTCTATGCATACCGGACTGGAAGAAGCCCACGATGGCTTTAAAAAACTGTCTGCCTTTTATGCCGCCCGCGCCAGAGGTGGGGTGGGGCTGATTGTCACCGGCGGTTTTGCTCCCAATTTCAGGGGTCGGCTCACGCCACTGAGTGCTGAATTCAGCAGCGGCCGCGCGGCCAGAGCGCACCGGACAATCACTGAAGCTGTTCACCGTGAAGGCGGTAAAATTGCCCTTCAGCTTCTGCATGCCGGTCGGTACGCGATGCACCCTTTCGCGGTGAGCGCATCGGGGATTAAAGCACCTATCTCAAAATTCACACCGAAGGAAATGAGCCGGCGTCAGATCCTGAAAACCATTGATGCGTTCGCCCGCAGTTCTGAACTGGCGCGGGAAGCGGGTTACGATGGCGTGGAACTCATGGGCTCGGAAGGGTATTTGATCAACCAGTTCATTTGTCAGCGTTCGAATCACAGAACTGACGAATGGGGCGGCAGTTACGAGAATCGCATGCGTTTCCCGGTGGAGCTGGTGAAGGCGGTCAGGGCTCGGGTGGGTAAAGACTTTATCATTATTTTCCGTCTTTCCATGCTGGATCTGGTCGAGCAGGGCAGTACTTTTGATGAAGTGGTGCAACTGGCTCAGGCGCTGGAAGCGGCTGGGGTGACCATTCTCAATACCGGTATCGGCTGGCATGAAGCGCGTGTCCCGACCATTGCGACTCAGGTTCCCCGGGCTGCGTTTAGTTGGGTCACCGAAAAACTGAAAGGACAGGTTTCGATTCCGCTGGTCACCTGTAACCGAATCAATACTCCGGATGTTGCCGAATCTATTCTGGCATCTCATCAGGCCGATATGGTGTCAATGGCCCGGCCGTTTCTCGCAGATGCTGATTTTGTGGTGAAAGCCGAGCAAAACCGTGCAGACGACATTAATACCTGCATCGGTTGTAATCAGGCTTGTCTGGATCACGTGTTTGCAGGCAAGCGGGCCAGCTGTCTGGTGAACCCTCAGGCCTGCTATGAAACTGAGCTGGTTCTGACCCCGGCGGCTCAGAAACGCAAAGTGGCTGTGGTGGGTGCCGGTCCGGCAGGTTTGGCATTTGCGACCGCAGCGGCAGAGCGTGGTTTCGAAGTTGACCTCTATGAGAAAAATGATTACATCGGCGGGCAGTTTAATCTGGCGATGCAGATTCCCGGGAAAGAAGAGTTCCGGGAAACCATCCGTTATTTCTCCCGACGTCTGGAACAAACCGGAGTGAACGTGAAACTGGGTCAGTCCGTATCGGCAGCCGATCTGAAGGGGTACGACGAAGTCGTGGTTTCTACCGGTGTGAAACCCCGGATCCCGGAAATTCCGGGTATGGCGGACAGCGACAAAGTGATTGATTATCAGACGCTGATTCGCGATAAGGTCCAGTTAGGTCAGCGGGTTGCCGTGATTGGTGCAGGGGGGATCGGAGTGGATGTGTCCAGCATGCTGACCGAACCGGAAGATGCTTCTCTGGCGCACTGGCTGAAGGATTGGGGCATCGATACCTCGATTACCCAGGCAGGCGGACTGTGCCAGCCAGAAAGTGAGCACAGTGCCCGGCAGGTGTGGCTGATGCAACGACGTTCCGGAAAAATGGGCAAAGGGCCGGGCAAAACAACGGGCTGGATTCATCAGAAAGTACTGCAAAAACGTGGTGTGGAAATGCTCTCTGGTGTCAGCTACGACAAGATTGATGCGCAGGGATTGCATATTACCGTCGAAGGTCAGCAGCGCATTCTGGAAGTCGACCACATTGTGCTTTGTGCCGGGCAGACTTCAGTCGAAACCTTGTCTGCACCGCTGAAAGCGGCTGGCTTGAATGTGCATGTGATTGGTGGTGCTGAATTTGCCGGTGAAGTGGATGCCAAGCGTGTAATCCGCCAGGGTACGGAACTGGCTGCACGGTTATAAACGGCAACTGATTTGAATGAACAATCGGCTCCTTCGGGAGCCGTTTTTGTCTCTGTGCTTCGAAACTGCGGATATGTTATCTTACCAAACAAGAATCGTTATCACCGAGGTAGAAAGTTTTTATGGATGCATTATCATTGCTGCTGAATCGCCGTTCACTGCCGAAAATGACAGCACCGGCACCTCAGGGAGACGCACTGGAGAATATTCTTCGTGCCGGGCTTCGTGCGCCGGATCATGGTGCGCTGACCCCATGGCGGCTGATTGTTTCTGAAGGCGAGGGTCTGCAAAAGCTGGCAGATATTCTGGTCGCAGCTGCAACGGCAGACAATGCCGAGGAAGCCGTACTCGAAAAAGCGTCGAAAGCACCTTTCCGTGCGCCGATGGTGATCACTGTCGTCGCTCAAGTCCAGGCCAGTGACAAAATTCCTGTGATTGAACAACACATCTCTGCGGGCTGTGCAGCTCAGGCAATGCAAATGGCCGCCGTGGCACAGGGTTTTGCGGGCTTCTGGCGCACAGGCAGTTGGGCTTATCATCCGGTCGTTCGTGAAGCGTTGGGTGTGCAGGGCGATGATATGATTGTTGGCTTCCTGTATCTGGGCACGCCAGGCTGCCGGGAAGTTAAAGCGCCGGAGCGCGATCTGACTCAGTTTGTCGAATATCTGTAATTGGTTGAAAGACAGGCAAAGGCAGCGGTTCCCGCTGTCTTTTCTGTTTCTGCACGCCAGCAAATTTGTCGTTTTTTGCTAGTTTTGATTTAAGTCCACAAAAAATGACCAGGATCCGACCATGGCTCGATTATGCTTTTTGCTCGGGATTATGCCGCGTTCCGGCACGAACTATTTTGCCAATCTGCTGAATCTGCATCCGCAATGTTTTCACAATGCGCCCGTCTATGAAGATTTTCTGCTCAGCCAGTCGGGGTATCTGAACACTTACTGTCAGCAGGTCAAACGCTACTGGAGTTCGCGCTGGGATCCGGAGCAGCATATTCTGACGGAAGCACATCTGATGCGGCATCTTGGTTTGGGGCTGCAACAGTTCTTACTGAGCGGACCGAAACAGCAGGCTCTGAGTGAGACAGATCTGGTGGTGGCCAAAACGCCGTCTGTCCGCCAGCTCCGGCACTTCTTCAAGCTGTTTCCGGATAGTAAGCTGCTCATTCTGGTTCGGGATGGCCGGGCAGTGGCTGAATCCGGTGTCCGTTCGTTTGACTGGGACTTCGAAAAAGCCGCTTATGACTGGGGAACATCCGCCCAAAGAATTCTGGACTTTATGGCGGCGCATCCTGAACGTCAGCATCAAATCAAGCGGGTGAGCTATGAATCGTTACTGACCGATGCAGAACAAACGCTGAAATCTGTATTTGAGTTTCTTGCTCTGGATCCGGATGCGCTTTCGATGGATGCAGTGCGGCAGATGCATGTGTCGGGGTCATCAGAGCAACGTGAGCAGCAATCGGCTGTGACCTGGACGCCGGTGGCGGCGGATCAGAACTTCCAGCCACTGGCACGTTTCCGGCACTGGCGTCCTCACAAACACCGTCGGTTTGAATGGCTGGCCGGACAGGCGTTATATGATTTAGGCTACCTGGCACAGGCCCCGAAGTTTACCCTGTGGGAACAGTTGCTTCAGCGTGGTATGGATCTCAGCTGGGGGATTCGGGTGACACCGAAAACGCTGCATCATGCAGTGGTGCATCGTAAATTGATTCTGAAAACCTATTAGAGTCTGCAGCGTCTGCGTGCTGTACTTTGTGAACCCACACCGGCTTTCTGTCAGGATACTGTTTTTATATCCAGTAAAGATTGTCACTGCGTGTTGAATTCTTTATAGTGCGGGAAGTTATTCTCAGCTCAAACAAGTTCATGACCCGCTTATACATCGCTGAAAAGCCAAGCCTGGGCCGTGCTATCGCCGCGGTATTACCTCGTCCTCACAAGAACCATCAGGGATACATAGAAGTGGCCAATGGCGACATTGTAACCTGGTGTATCGGGCATCTGCTTGAACAGGTTGAGCCGGACGCCTATGACCCGCGCTATAAAAAGTGGCACCTGGATGATTTACCCATTATTCCAGAGCAATGGCAGCTTGCGCCCCGAAAATCAGCGAAACAGCAGCTCAGTGTTGTCCGGAAGCTGGCCAAGCAGGCCACTGAGGTCATTCATGCCGGCGATCCGGATCGTGAAGGGCAATTGCTGGTGGATGAAGTGATTGATTACGTTAAGCTGGCCGCCGGGAAAAAAGCAGGCATGAAACGGCTTTTAATTTCGGATCTGAACCCAGCGGCGGTGAAGCGGGCGCTCAGTCAGCTCAGGGACAACAAAGACTTCATTCCTTTATCGGTTTCGGCGCTGGCGCGTTCCCGGGCCGACTGGCTGTATGGCATGAATATGTCCCGCGCTTATACCTTGCTTGGACAACGGGGCGGTTATCAAGGTGTTTTGTCGGTCGGGCGGGTACAGACCCCGGTGCTGGGTCTGGTCACCCGGCGTGATGACGAAATTTCCAATTTCATTCCCGTGCCATTTTATGATGTGTATGCGCTGATTCCTTATCAGGACATGGTCATTCGTGCGCGCTGGCAGCCAAGCAAGGCGTGTGAGCCCTGGCAGGACGAAGAAGGGCGGGTACTGAACCGAAAACTCTGTGAAAATGTCGTTGCCAGAATTCAGGGCCAGTCTGCGCTGGTTTCTGATGCTGAGCGGAAAGAAACGCGCCAGGCACCTCCTTTGCCTTATTCCCTGTCTGCTTTACAGATTGATGCGGCCCGACGCTACCAACTGAGCGCAGCCGATGTGCTGGCTTGCTGCCAGTCGTTGTACGAAAAACATAAAGTGATTACTTACCCGCGTTCTGACTGTCGTTATTTGCCGAAAGACCACTTTCATCAGGCGACGGATGTGGTGAAAGCTGTAGCTGCGACGGCACCAGCCATGAGTGGTGCCATTCAGGGCGCGGATTTAACGTTGCGTTCGAAAGCCTGGAACGACAGTAAAGTTGATGCGCACCATGCCATTATTCCGACACCGAAGGCGGTTCAGCCCGGAGTGCTCAGTGATCGGGAAGCCAAGGTGTATCAGCTCATCGCACGCCAGTACCTGATGCAGTTCTACCCACCGGCCATTTATGCAGAAGCCAAACTGACGTTTACCATTGCCGGAGGTATTTTCATTGCCCGGGGAAGGCAACTGATGCAATCCGGCTGGAAGGCGCTGCAAGGGAAAGAAGATGCGGAGAATGAACAGGATTTGTCTGCAAAGGTCCCGCCACTCGATAAAGGGACGACATTAACCTGCGAGAAAGGGGAGATTAAAGACCGGGTCACTGAGCCACCTAAGCACTTTACCGAAGCGACCTTGCTGCAGGCCATGACTGGAATCGCCCGTTTTGTGGCGGATAAGTCGCTGAAAAAAATTCTTCGTGATACCGATGGCCTCGGGACAGAAGCAACCCGGGCCGGTATTCTGGATGTTTTGTTTAAACGGCAGTTGCTCTATCGTCAGGGGAAAAACATTCACGCTTCAGAAGCGGGCAAAGCCTTGGTTTATGCCTTACCGGAAGCCGCGACGTATCCGGATATGACAGCGCACTGGGAGCATCAGCTTCAGGACATGGCCGACCGGAAATGCGCTTATCAGCCTTTCATGGAAGCGTTACAGGCACAGATCCAGCACCTGATGACTCAGGTGAAGCAAGGAGAGGTCCCGCCAAGTCTGCGTGCGTTGCAGGCCGTAGCGCCGCCAGCATTCAAAAAGAAAGGCAGCCGGCAAAAGCGGGGCGGGACAGGTAAAAAAGCGTCGGGTGGATCCCGGCAAAGCAATCGGACTAGTCGGCCATAAAATACTGGTTTCGCCCTAATGCTTTGGCATGATACAGGGCGTTGTCGGCCAGATTAAACAGTTGCTCTGCGCTGTTCTCTGCATCAGGGATCAGCGTGGCAACGCCGATGCTCACCGTGATGCCGTCTGTTGGCTTTTCGTGGGTGGGTACGCCCAGCACGCGGACGGCATGCAGCGCGTTTTCTGCCGTGACAACGGCTGCCTGAGCATTTTGCCCGGGTAACAGAATCACAAATTCCTCGCCGCCATAACGTGCAAAGAGTGCGCCTGCGCGTCGTTCAAGCGAGCTGAGGGCCTGTGCGAGGCGTTTCAGGCACTGATCCCCCACAGCATGGCCGTATCTGTCATTGAAATGCTTAAAGTGATCCACATCGATCATCAGCAGAGACAACGGGAGTTTGTGGCGTTTGGCCCGTCGCCATTCCAGAGGCAGGGTTTGATCAAACACACGCCGGTTCGGCACCTGAGTTAACGGATCCTGACGGGAAGTATGTTCTAACTGACGGTTCAGTTGCTGTAATTCCAATGTCCGTTCCGTGACACGCTTTTCCAGCTCAGTATTTAACTGGCTGAGTTTTTCTTCGGCCTGCCTTCGCACCAAATGCTGAGAAACAATGAAACTGAACTGTTTTAACAGCTGCGCATGATATTCAGCCAGTGGCGCACCGTGGATCAGATTGTCATAGGCGATCCAGCCGACGCGTTGTTCGTTGTCCCACAGCGATGTGTACGCACTCCAGCCTTCCCCGACAGGTTCCAGATTGTGATAGAGCTGGGTCCGGTGATTAATTGCCAGATAACCGTTTTGTGCCTGAGGATGCTCCGTAAACCAGAGCGGTGGAATCAAGGCTTCAAATTCCCGCTCATTCACGGTATGACCATCAATATCCGTGCCATAGGTCCCTTTCATTTTGTTGTCACCGGCCAGCAGGAAAATGGCAATCCTGTCGATTTGCATGACTTTCTTTCCTTGGTCGACGGCCTTAAAAAGCAGTTCGTCCAGTGTTGATGCCCGCCAGAGCATGAAAGAAAACTCGTGCAGACCCTGCAGCATATCCAGCAGGGGGCGCTGCGTGTGTTCAGGGGGCAAGCTTGCCTGATGACGGGCCAGTTCATGGCTCAAATGTGCTGTGAGAGGGGCAAAGTAATCCGGCTGCAGCGGGTTGGCTTTGCTTGCAGACTCCAGAACCAGCAGGCCGGCCCATTGAGTCTGCTCGATTAACGGCAGCCAGAGCGAGGTGGATGACCCGGAGGGATCCCAATGAGGTGCGTGCGTTTCTAACGTCAGGTGGCTCAGTTGTTCCAGCAGGGCTTGATTTGGCGAGTGGGTGTTGAGTTGTTGCCAGCCATGTGGCTGGCGAACGAAAATTGTACAGCTCACCGATGGGAAATGGTGCTTGAATAACCGAACAAGTGCTTCGAAGGGGATTGAACCCCCTGAAGTCGTTCGCCAGATCGCAAAATAAGCCTGATAAAAAGAGTCCATAGAGTGAGCATCACAAGGGTTAAGAGTAGTCCGTTTTGAATCATTTTATTGTTTCCAAAGTATGAAGAAAGCGCGCCGGGTGAAAATAGTGATGTGAAAATAGTTGAAGGCAGAAATGTTAAGACAAGCTTTTCATCAAATAAAACACTGATTCAGACCCCTGAATTGCACCAATTCTGTGAGGGGGGAGAGGAAAAGGGGGCTGAGAGAAAAATACAGATTGCTCAATAGTATAGGGTCAGCTTGCCAGTGTTTTCATGCCTCTGCTGTGAAGCCAGCCAAAGCGATCGAAGTTTGTGAGCAGTGTGGTGTCACTTTTGAGACGGGATGAGCAATTGACTTTCACTATTTTTACCTGAGAGGGGCTGAAGATTAGGTATTCCCTTAGGGTGACAAGCATGAAAAAACGAATGGTAGGGTTCGTGTGGTGTGTGGCGGTCGTCTTGCTTTCTGGCTGCAGTGGCACACGCCATGAGCAACTGGCGGAATTGGGGTTTGCAAGAAACTATCTTGATGGGTATCAGGATGGCTGCGATAGCAGAAAAGAACAGGCCACCACATTTTACAATGGCTTCCGGCAGGATCCGGAACGCATGCAAAAAGAATCCAAATACGCGAATGGCTGGAATGATGGTTATGAACAATGCTATGCCAGCAACCAGACATATCATTGAGCAGAGTGAAGGCAGGAAAAGTGAGCAGGGCAGTGTCAGGCTGCCCTGTCCGGTTTACGGATTCTGTTGATAGAAGCGCTTCAATTCGTGCAGGACCTGCATCAGTGTCGACAGCTTGGGTTTACCGTCATCTTTCATTTTGTAGTCAGGGTCGTACACGGTGTAGTTGCCGTATCTGTCGACAATGGTCGTACTTTCCGGCTGTACGACAACAATATCTGAAGTGTCTCCTGCCAGCACCCAGCGGCGTTTACTGCTGTTATCAAACAGGCTGATCCCACTGCTGTAAAACTCCGGAACCGTGGTGGTACTCAACAAGGTTTCCATTAAGGTTGGAACGATATCCAGATGGCTGGTAGCCCGCGTGATTTGTGCTGCCTGACTGCCCGGCCAATGGATGATGAGCGGAACTTTGAGCTGATACTGGCTGTAGTTGGTCCCGGAACCCCACGAATTCGTGCCGGTTTCGTTAAACTCCATCCCATGGTTTGCTGTAATCACGACAATGGTGTTGTTCAGTAAATTTCGCTCAATGAGGCTGTCGAAAATTTGAATCAGTTGCTCATCAACGTAATAAGCGGCATTCCGGTACGTATTTTTCAGCAGTTCTGCCGGTGAGGCATTCGTTTGATGATTCTTGACTGATTCATCGGCAGACGTCGTCAGTGATGGCTGAAATTGAGCCGAGTGATTTTCGCCGGTTTCTTCGTAGTTTTGTACGTCAGTCAGTTCAAGGTAACCAAACCATGGATTGCCTGCGGTTTGTTTGCTTAACCAGCTTTGCATGTCTGCAATCGCAGCCTGATCGCCCGTTTCGTCACGGGCTAATTCAGCGGCCAGGCTCAATTGTGCTTGTGTGAAAACAGTTTGCTGATAAATCGGGTCTGCAAATCCGGATCCACTGAACAGGCCAAACCGGTAACCCCGCTTGTGTAGGGTATCCAGTAACACGGGCTGATTATGTTCTGCCCGGATACTGTTACTGTAAGCGCCGGGCAGTCCATAGAAGAGTCCGAACGTCCCCAGTGTGCTGTCATTGCCTGTGCTGTAATGATTGGCAAAATTCAGGTTCTGATGCGCAAACGCATTGAGATAAGGCATGGTTTCCGCATTGACCATGTCGCTGCGTAGGCCATCGACCATAATCACCAGCAGGTTTTGTCCGGTGCCTTTGTCGCTGAAAGAAAGCGGCTTGAGCGGATAACGGATGTTTTCACTGTTCTCAACACCTTGTTCTTCACGCAGACGGGTATATTCCTGCCGATCCAGCAGACCGTGGCGCTCCATGAAGGTTTTGGCAGTCATGGGGTAAGACAGCGGGAAATTTGAACGCTGTGCCGTGACCGGGCGGTAGAGATTGGCATCCGCCCAGATGTAAATCAGGTGACTGGCCAGAAAACACAGGCCGAAGACCGCAGCAATCGGCACGCCAACATGTTTGCGGGTCAGTTTGCGTAGCTTGCGCCATAACCATTCAGACAGGAATAACTGCAGCAGAAAAATAGCGGGTACCACGATGAAGAGGTACTGCCATTTTGCATTGAGATCGGTCCGTTCACCACTGAGCAGTAAATCCCAGACCAGTGGGCTGATGTGGAGTTCCAGGCTCTCATAAGCGTGCGTATCCAGCAGCAGCACGGTTTGGCCGATTGTTCCTACCAGTACCGCAAACAGGCGCATCAAGCGCTGAGAGGGGATCAGAAAACTGGCAGGAAACAGGATCAGGATATAGAAGCCAAAGACCAGAAATCCAAAATGGCCGACCCAGCTCAGGCCAAGATACAACTGCCCCATCAGGGTTTCCGGCCAGTCCGAATGGATGATGTACCGGGTGCCTAACAGCATGGCGGCGATGATATTGAAAAAACTGAACCAGTGTCCCCAGCTGATCAACTGAGACACGGTTTCTTTGTAGTTGTTTCCGCTGGCGACCATAGACCTGTGTTCTTCTTCTCTGATGCTGGTTTAATCTTTTTTGATTGAGGTCAGCAGAGCTTGGGCGAATTTTTCAGCAATGGCTTCACGCTGTGAAGCTGGAACATCTGCATTGATGACATTTGTGGCAACATTTCCGACAATCATCAGGGCTAATTCTGCGGATGCACCGTGTTTTTCAAATACTTCGAACACATCATCCAGGATTTGTTCCACTTTTTCATTGCTGTATTTTGATGTAATTGGCATATCAGGTCTTGTTTTAAGGTGAAGAAAGCGACTTATAATACCCTACACTTTAGATTTACTGAAAAACTTTTCCATTATGAGTCTCACGCTTTCTAACGTCATCCTGCATCAGTTCTTGAAAAATGAACAAGATGAACTCTCCGTTCAGCTCCGGGAGCAGGAACTGGAGCATAACCCGAACACAACGGAACTCGTTGCCGAGTTACACCGTGTCTACAGCAGCAAAGGGGCCAAAGGTTTTGGCCGGTTTGCTGAAGACAGTGAATTTGGCTACTGGCTGAAACAGTGCCGCCAGGGCGAGCTGGATTTCCTGTCATTTTCTAATCAGGCTGCGCAGCGCCTGCAGGCCGAGCTGATCAAGTATCCGTTTGCTGACGCCGGTACATTGGTACTTGCCCAGTATCAGTCACTGGCGACCGATTATCTGTTTATTGGCTTGCTGCCAACGTGTCACAGTATGAAGGTCACCGACCAACTTGATATTAGCGCAACAGACTATCTGGATGTCAGCAAGATGGAAATTGTTGCCCGCATTGATTTGTCATCGTGGGAGACGGATCCCGAATGCAATCGCTATCTGACTTTTATCAAAGGCCGGGTTGGCCGAAAGGTGGCCGATTTCTTCCTTGATTTTCTGCAGGCGGAAGTGGGGCTGGACGTCAAAGTTCAGAATCAGGTCCTGATGCAGGCTGTCGAGGATTTCTGTGCGGATTCACGCATGGATAAAGAGGAAAAACAGCAATATCGCAAACAGGTTTACGATTACTGTAACGGTCAGCTGCAGTCTGGTGAAGAGGTGGCGGTTAAGGAACTCGCGGGTGAATTGCCACCTTCAGACGAGGGCGTCGATTTTTATCAGTTCACCTCCAATCAGGGGTATGAGCTGGAAGAAACGTTCCCTGCAGACCGCACAGCGATGCGCAAGCTCACCAAATTTGTGGGGTCAGGGGGCGGATTAACCATCAACTTTGACAGCATGTTACTGGGCGAGCGAATTTTCTACGATGCGGAAACCGATACTCTGACGATCAAAGGTACACCGCCGAACTTGAAAGATCAGCTCAATCGCCGGTTAAACAGCGATAACTAAGTGGTTCGGGCAGCAAGCAAAAGATTGTGCGCTGCCCGATTTGAAGCTGTCAATTATTGAGGTTTTATCAATCTTCCCACCTGTGTTTGACGCTGATTCAGTTTGTTCCTGCTGTTTCCTGTTCTCTGCTCTATTTCCTTACCTATTCTTGATGTGATGTTTCTGGTCGCGGGCTAACTTCTGAAGGGGGTTGTGTCTGATTTTTCAATCTTGAGTCCTTTTACCTGTTAAGCGTGCAAAAAATGAAGGTTACTGGCTGGTTTTGATGTGTTCTATTCAAGGTAAGGTGGAAAAAATGCCGTCAATGAGAAAGTGGAGAAATCAGATTGAAATCGCTTTAAATCTGGCATCAACAGCGAGTTGTTCTGCATCCAATTAGCTAAATACTCTAAAAATCTCAAAGATGCCCTGATGCCAGGCTGTGTAAACACTTTGACATAGGTTAGTTTTGGCATTTTGTTGCGTTAGGGGGGGCTTTGCTTTATGGTATTTAACAATCTTCGTTTCATAGCAACCCCGGGTCACTTGAGTGAATCGGTTGCTGTGAGAGTGGCTTTTTCATGTGATTGAATTGTATGCCGCTGTCAGTGAGTCACTGATGGCCTTTCTTTGACCTGAAGCATGCATGTGGCTTTTCTCCGTCCCTTTTAGGAGGTGCCCAATCATGTCAACAAGGAGTGTAGCAAACTATGATGAAAGTTGGTTTGATCGGTTGGCGAGGCATGGTCGGTTCCGTGCTGATGCAACGTATGGTGGAAGAGAAAGATTTTGACCATATTGAACCTGTTTTCTTTTCGACCTCTCAGGTAGGTATTCCTGCGCCGAACTTCGGGAAAGATGCGGGTGTTCTTCATGATGCGTTTGATATCGATGCGCTGAAGAAACTGGATGCCATCATTACCTGTCAGGGGGGAGCTATACCGAGAAAGTTTATCCTGCTCTGCGTCAGGCAGGCTGGAAAGGGTATTGGATTGATGCTGCATCTACATTGCGTATGGATGAGCAGGCCATCATCACGCTTGATCCGGTCAACTTTGATCAGATTCAGCAGGGTATCCATTCTGGCGTTCGTTCATTTGCCGGTGGTAACTGTACCGTCAGCCTGATGCTGATGGCTGTGGGTGGCTTATTCCAGGCGGGTCTGGTTGAGTGGATGACCTCTCAAACGTATCAGGCCGCTTCCGGTGCTGGTGCGAAAAACATGCGTGAGCTGATCAGCCAGATGGGCGTGATCAACGACTGCGTGACTAGTGAACTGGCGAATCCGGCAACTTCTATTCTGGATATCGACCGTAAAGTGGCGCAGACCATGCGCTCTGCAGATTTCCCGGCGTCTGAATTTGGCGTACCGCTGGCTGGCTCACTGATCCCTTGGATTGATGTGAAGCGTGAAAACGGTCAGAGCAAAGAAGAGTGGAAAGGTGGTGTCGAAACCAACAAGATTCTGGCAACGGGCAACAATCCGATTGCGATCGATGGCACTTGTGTGCGTATTGGTGCGATGCGTTGTCACAGTCAGGCACTGACCCTGAAGCTGAAGAAAAATGTTCCGCTGGATGAAATCGAAGGCATCATTGCGTCTCACAACGACTGGGTCAAAGTGATTCCAAACGAGCGTGATATCACGATGCAAGAGTTGTCTCCGACGAAAGTGACCGGGACTTTGTCTGTACCGGTTGGCCGTTTGCGTAAGCTGGCGATGGGCGATGACTACCTGAATGCTTTCACTGTGGGTGATCAGCTGCTTTGGGGTGCCGCAGAGCCGCTGCGCCGTACACTGCGTATCATCCTGGCTGAAAAAGCTTAAGTTTCTTGTGTCGCAGGGAGTGGGGCTGCCTGCGAAAAACAGAAACGTGAATCGAAGAAGGCCCGCACAATTGTGCGGGCCTTTTGCTTGGAATCACTTGCAAACTGTCTTAGGCAGCCAGGTTCTTCGCAACGAATTCCCAGTTTACCAGTGCCCAGAAACCATTCATGTAGTCTGGACGCAGGTTACGGTAATCGATGTAGTAAGCGTGCTCCCACAGGTCAACAGTCAGCAGTGGCGTTACGCCAGCTTCAGTCAGTGGGGTGCCTGCGTTCGAGGTGTTCACGATGTCCAGAGAACCGTCCGCTTTCTTCACCAGCCAGGTCCATGAAGAACCAAAGTTGTTGATTGCAGAATCCGTAAATTTCGCTTTGAAATCTGCGAAAGAACCGAAAGCTTTCACGATTGCATCTGCAACTTCGCCAGTTGGCTCACCGCCGCCGTTCGGGCTCAGGCAGTGCCAGTAGAAGGTGTGGTTCCAGATCTGAGCTGCGTTGTTGAATACACCGCCAGTTGACGTTTTGATGATCTCTTCCAGAGATTTATCAGCGAACTCAGTCCCTTCGATCAGACCGTTCAGTTTCACAACATAAGTGTTGTGGTGCTTACCGTGGTGATATTCCAGCGTTTCTTGAGAGATGTGTGGCTCAAGTGCATTTTTCTCGTACGGTAGAGCAGGTAGTTCGAATGCCATTACTCGATTCTCCATATTGATGGTGTGGGCGGACCCACGACATTGCTTCCGTTGGTAGGATTGACACCTACCTCACTTCAAACTGTCTGTTATTGTATACAAGCGATGGGCTTGCGTGTTTTCAAATTATTTTAGCAAGTTTTTTCTTTATTAAAAGTACCCTGAACGAAAAAGCTTGGCTTCGGGCTGCTGTGGCTGAATCGGGTTCAGAAAACATTCAGATAAGTATACCCAAGTCCCTTCAGGATGCCTGATTGGGTCAGTGTGATCTGACCCGCCGTTGCAGTTCCGGGTTAGAAGGGAGTGCTGGTGAAAGTTTGACTTCCGTCTTAACCACACTGGGATTAGGCGTTTTTTTCCTTGGCGTGACAAAGTAGAATGTGGGTATCACACTTATTAAAGCGCAAAAGTCGTTAGAGGAAGCTATGGAAACCATCGACAAAATCAAACAACAGATCACTGAAAACCCAATTCTGTTGTACATGAAAGGATCACCAAAACTGCCAAGCTGCGGTTTTTCTTCTCAGGCTTCTCAGGCACTGATGGCTTGTGGCGAAAAGTTTGCTTACGTTGATATCCTGCAAAACCCGGATATCCGTGCTGAACTGCCTATCTACGCACAATGGCCAACATTCCCGCAATTGTGGGTAGAAGGTGAGCTGGTTGGTGGTTGTGACATCATTCTGGAAATGTTCCAGAAAGGTGAATTGCAGCCATTGATTAAAGAAGCGGCCGGGCGTCGTGACAGCGCAGAAGCGTCTGAATAATGGATTGCTGAGCGAAAAAAGACCCCGCAGATGCGGGGTCTTTTTGTTTTCGTGGTTTATAACACCATGGATGCCAGCCAGCCAAAGGCAATCAGCGGCAGGTTATAGTGGACAAAGGTCGGGACCACAGTATCCCAGACGTGTTCATGCTGACCATCGGCGTTTAATCCGGCGGTGGGTCCCAGTGTTGAATCGGACGCTGGTGAACCGGCGTCACCCAGTGCCGCAGCAGTGCCAACCAATGCAACAGTTGCCAGCGGTGAGAAACCAAAGCTCAGGCACAGCGGTACATAAATGGTTGCCAGAATCGGAATCGTCGAGAAGGATGAGCCGATCCCCATGGTCACCAGCAGGCCAACGATCAGCATCAGCAGGGCCGCCAGACCTTTATTATCGCCAATGGCATGAGACAGCGAACTGACCAGAGTTTCGACACCCCCGGTTGCTTTCATCACAGAGGCAAAACCGGCGGCTGCAATCATGATGAAGCCAATCATGGCCATCATGTGGACGCCTTTGGTGAATACATCGTGGGTATCTTTCCATTTGATGACGCCAGCAATGGTAAACACCATGAAACCGGCCAACCCACCAATGATCATCGACCCACTGTACAGCTGCACACCCAATGCGGCCACAATCGCTCCGGCGGCGACATAAACATGCTGCATGTTGATTTCAGCATGTTCCGGTTCATTGGCCAGAATTAGTTCTTCTGAATACTCGCGTGGCTTGCGGTAGCTGACAAAGGTTGCCAGAAGTAAACCAAACAGCATGCCTGCAGCCGGCAGAATCATGGCATAAGGCACCTGACTGGCGGCGACATCCAAGCCATTGTCATGCAGGTTTTTCAGCAGGATATTGTTCAGGAAAATGCCACCAAAACCGACCGGCAGCACCATGTAAGGCGTCACCAGACCAAATGTCAGCACACAGGCAATCAGGCGGCGGTCAAGTTTCAGTTTGGCGAACACATGCAGCAAAGGGGGAATCACAATCGGGATAAATGCAATGTGGACCGGAATCGCGTTCTGCGACGAAATCGACAGCAGCAACAGAATGGTCAGGACGGAGTATTTCACGCCGGTCGCTGCTGCCGCATTATGGTGGCCACTGATGCGTTTGATGACTTTTTGTGCCAGTACATCTGTGATCCCGGAGCGGGAGATCGCCACGGCGAACGTCCCCAGCATGGCATAACTTAATGCTGTGGTTGCGCCGCCACCCAAGCCACCTTCAAAGGCGCCAATGGTGTCGGTCAGGGAGAGCCCTCCGACCAGGCCGCCGAGGATGGCACTGAAGGTCAGCGCGACCACGACGTTGACCCGCATCAGCGCCAGCACCAGCATGACGCAGACGGAAATAACGACAGGATTCATAAAACTACTTCCATTTTGAATTCGTGTGATTGCATTGATGAATAATCATGCGATTCAAGCTAAAACGAGCAAGCCGTCTAGTTTGCTGAAATTTTCATACATGTCGAGAAGAAATTGTGCTCAAGGTAGAGTTTTTCACCTAAGATGACCAGGCAGGAGAGTGGAAGGGACTTGAATGTCTGGTGTTGGCATGAAAATCTGTGGTGATACAGGCTGCGAACTTTAGGTGTCCTATTCATTTTTCATGCAGAAACAAAAAGAAAGGCCAGCAATGCTGGCCTTAGTGTTTCTCTCATGATGTATGTGTGATCAATTGTTGAGTACAGTGCCATCATTGTTCAGTAAAGAACTGATTTGAGCCCGCATATTGATACCCGTTGCATCTGATTCCAACAAAGAACTATGAGTCCCTGCATCAAACAACACAGCACTTCGAACGATTTCACCATTTACATGTGTTGAAGTTGAAAGGCTCAGGGTTTGCAGTAACGGCAGGGTGCCGCCAAACGGAGAATATGGCAGTGGGATGTTATCTGTACCGTTGACTGTAGCGCCGGGTATGAGCTGATTTGGAATTGTTTGATCATCTTTCACTTGGCTCAGGTAAACCGGTAAATCCGCCGAGACCTGCAGTGAAGTGTTAATCGGGTCGACGGTATCCAGCACCCCTTGTGCAACATAAGCGAATAGGCTGAACTGGCCGTACGCAGTTGCTAGCGTCCCTTCTGGATCTCCTGCGCCGACCAGATTTGCTTCAAATGCCTCGAAACAGGCTTTAGGATCGCTCAGAGACTGACTGGCACAGAACTGCTGGAATTCTGGGGTGGATGCGAGGAGCAGTTGACCTTTGATAGAATTGCCAAACGTACCTGACTGAAGTAACAGGTGAGGAATCCCCGCTCCCGGATTCGCCAGCGCGACTTTATCGATCGCGAAAGCTGCATCACCGGCAGGGTCGTTCAGAGTTCGGTTCGCGGCATCAGCGACATTGATCCCGGTGATCGCACCTAATGAGTGACCGACGAAGCCGACTTTGCTTTGTGGATTGAGGCGCGCCAGCGGACCCATTTCAATAATTGTTGCTGTATCTCCCTGAAGAATCGCTGTCCCCAGTTTTTTAAACGCCAATGCAATTCCTGCACGCAGGTTGAGTACATCGATGGTGCTCTGGCGCAGGTTATCCCGTGCGACCGTGAGGGCTGCCAGGTTCAGGTATAGTGCTGGGTTCCCATCCGGACCTGAAGCACTACCGACACCCGGAATGCCACGATCGCCATGCAGTGGGTGATCAATGGCGAAGATCGCATGACACTCAGTGCCAATGAGACTATCGGCTAAGGCCTCGACTGTCGCCTTTGTCGATGTAATACCGTGTTGATAGATGGAAACAGGACTTGAGCCTGTTGGGCAGGTCGTCGTATTTGCCGGTAAGACAAGCGTATATTCAACGGTATCGACTGCTTTCAGTTTTGGCACAGGGCTAAAACGTGTAATCAGTCGTTCTTCATCCAGTTGCGTGCCATCAGCCAGGGTTAACGTTGACCCCGTAAGCGCCTGCAGCACTCTGACCTGAGTTTCAGGATCGGTTTTCACGGCAGATAAATCTTCTGTCGTGATTTGCAGTGCCGCCAATTGCTGAACAATCGCGGCTTTGTCGGCATCAGAGCCATTGTTCAGGACGTAACTGATTTTCGCCAGGCTTGGCATACCGCTTTGCCAAGGCGTATTACTGAATTTAGTGGGATCTTTTTCCAGGAAGTACGGCAGTTTGATGGTTCCGGTGTAGATTGGATTGCCACCTGGTATGGTGGTACCACTATCAGTTGGCACGCTCATCTTGAACAGGTCTTGCAGATCACTCTGGCTGATGCCATCAGCAATGGCGCTGCCTTGCCAGATATTCTCGGCACCAACATTTAACGCGAGCGCTGAAGCGGATTTTGCAGCATAGAGCACTTCGCCAACCGAGGCGGTGGTGAACCAGCTGGAGAAAATAATTTTATTTTTCGGTGCGCCTGCAACAGCCGCCAGTGTGCTTTCTACAGCTTGCGTGATGGCCTGAGGTTTCGCCAGTTGTGCGTCTGGCACTTGACCGACACTCTTCAAGACAGCATAAGAGTTGGACAGGCCGACAGGGTTACCTTTGCTGTCTTTCAGATCACTGGTGACCGCAAACATATAGTTGCTGGCCGGATCTAAAGGCTTTGTCAGGATCACGGTCAGTGTGGTTCCGGAAGCTGTCACGATGAAATCGCCATTCTCTGCCGACAAGACTTTCGGTGTGGTTGTATCTGCAGGGTTGGTCGGATCACCAGACTGAATCAGATAGAAGCTGTCTGCTGCGGTTTCTGCGGCCAGATCGTTCCCGGTAAAGTTAATGTTGATGGGTTGAGTGGTACTCCAGCCGTCTGTCTGGCCCCAGGCGTAGGCCGGGTCACTGATATTCGCCACTTGAGCGCTGCTTTCAGTCGCGATGGTACCATCATCAAGATCCATCGCAATAAAGCTTGGTGTAATGACCTTTTTGTCAGCCGAGAGCAGATCAAACTCGATTTTGGTTTCGGCATTCAGGCTGCTTTTGATATCCGGATCGATGGTTGGTGTACCACTCAGGCCTTTCTCATCCCCACAACCGTATAGTGCAAAGCTGGAAGCAACCAGCAGGGCTAGTAATTTCTTGTTCATTGTATTCCCCTAAAATTCTGTTCGACGGTGATAACTGGCTTAGAAACGGTAATTGGCCTGGGCTGCACTGATAATCGCGCCGCCGCTGGACTCAAAGTTCTGCCCTTCTTCAGAGAACGAAATCTCTTCTGCAATGAGGTAAGCCAGACCGATGTCTAAGGATAAATCCGCGTTGAAGTTATAGGTTGCGCCTGCAGAGAACCAGTTTCGGTCCGTATCCGGAATACTTAGCGTTGGTTTGCCGGCCTGCTCATCAAAGGCGTAGCCGCCACGGATGGTCCATTGCGGGTTGACTTTATAGGTGGCACCAATCGCATAGCGGAATGTGTCGTCATAATCTTCTTCTTTCAGCAGGCAGAGTCCGGCGTTGCCGTTAAAACCCGGGTTACACTGATTGCTGGTTGCGCGCAGTTCTTCAAACTTGCTGTACTGTGTCCACTGAACGCTGTAGTGCACTGCCCACTGGTTATCGAGCTGATGAAAGCCAGAGAATTCAGCAATCGCGGGTAAAACAACGGTCAGATCACCCGGCACCGTATTATTGGGAATCCCGGTAATACGGCCTGTGAAATCGGTAAAGTCCCCTTCAAAGTCGAGGTCCGTTTGCGAGCGGTAACTCAAACCGAAGCGGTTGTCGTCATTCAGCTCATAGAGAGCGCCAATGTTCCAGCCAAAGCCCCAGGTGTCACCTTCCATTTTAATGGTTTTGTCACTGGGTTCTGCACCCGGTACCGCAAGAGCAAGATCACCAAAATGGCGGTTGAGTTCTGCGGTGGCAAAGATGGCACTGATACCGGCGCCCAAGCTGAGTTGCTCGTTAACACGATACGCAATACTTGGGTTGAAGTTTACGGTAATGAGTGAGGTTTCACCCGCCAGAGATCCCGCATGGAAATTAGGATCGTAGTCTGTTGTTACCCCGTAGTTTGAGAAGACGCCCAAACCAAAGGCGAGTTTGTCATTGATTGGCTGGATGTAATATCCGGCAGGTACAACACCAATGGGGGCGACGTCTTTCGCGATTTGATCGCGGTCGACGCTATCCACATCAATCGACGGGTCCACAACGCTGATTGCGCCGGAGAGCGTCCGCTGTTTAAACAGAATCGATGCTGCAGGGTTGCGGGCCAGAACAGATGCGTTATCTGCGATGGCTGCTTCACCGGCAAAAGCTCGGCCTAATCCGCTGGCTGAGTGTTCTGCGACCTGGAAACCAGCACTCTGAGCCTGGAGGGACGTCAGCGCGGCTGCCACGGCGAGTGCGGTTACATGAATTTTTTTGGACATTATGCTGCCTCTCTTGTTGTTAATTTTATAGGTACGCGTTGCGTGCTTCTATCCATGAAGGAAGGTGAATCTGCTTATATGACTGGAGTATAAGGATTCGAAAACCCAATGTTAACCATATGTAACAAGCTGTTTGCGGGTTAAACTGCGGTTTTGCACAGTGTATTATTTAAGTTTGTTTTAAACAATTGTTTAAGATTGGGTGTCGGATTGTTTATGAATGACAGAAAAGGCCCAGCAATGCTGGGACTTTGGTAAGAGGTCTGATGAGTGTTGGTGCTTGTTTGCTAACTCTCGATTTCTTCATCTGTTTGAAGTGCAGCGACAGGCCATCCGCCTAATTTTTTCCATTTGTTAACGATCTCACAAAATAATTCTGCGGTTCGTTCTGTATCATAGAGCGCGGAATGGGCTTCTTTATTATTAAACGGAATACCAGCAGCTTCGCAAGCTTTTGCTAGGACAGTTTGCCCCCATGCCAAACCGCTTAAAGCTGCCGTATCAAAGGTTGCAAACGGATGGAAAGGGATGCGTTTCAGGTTCGCTCGCTCAGATGCCGCCATGACAAAGCTGTGATCGAAATTGGCATTGTGGGCCACCATAATTGCGCGCGAGCAGCCTTCGGCTTTTTGCTCTTTACGAATGACTTTGTAGATCTCTTTCAACGCTTCTTCTTCGGTCACGGCACCACGCAACGGGCTGAAGGGGTCTTTGATCCCATTGAAATCTAACGCTTCCTGATGAATGACTGCACCTTCAAAAGGGGTGATGTGGAAGTGCAGAGTTGTGGCTGGTTTCAGCCATCCTTCTTCATCCATTGTCAGTGTCACCGCACAGATCTCCAGCAGAGCATCTGTACCGGCATTGAATCCGGCCGTTTCGACATCGACGACCACAGGGAAGAAACCACGAAAGCGACTTTTCAGGGTATGTTGTGTGTTTTCTTGGCTCATGAGATTGCTGCTGATAAAAATGAAGCCAGCATTATGTCAGATCTGGAAATTAAGCTAAACCCTCATCCTCAGGCGCGAATACATTGATACAGAGCCATAAAGCGAAAACTGAATTAAAGATTTTGCGCGAAAATCCGATACAATATTGAGTTCTTGCAAGTAGGTTTGACCGGATGAAAAAAATGACGTTGCCATTAAAGCTGGGGGCTTTGACTTTCTCACTGCTGAGTGTCTGCTCACAGGCATGGGCCGGAAAGTACTATGTTGCGACCCCGGCAGAATCGGCCTGGAAGATGGCAACAGCGACGCCATTGGAATGTCAGCTTCAGCATGACATCCCGCATTTTGGTCAGGCGTCCTTTACCTCCCGTGCCAGTAAAAAAATCAATCTGGATTTTGAACTGAGTATGCGTCGTCCTTTGGGCCAGACAAGCAATGTTACGCTGGTCTCGATGCCGCCTCGCTGGCGACCGGGTGAAGCTGCAGAGCCGCTGGCAAAACTGAAGTTTTTCAAGCAGTTCGATGGTTATGTGGGCGGGCAAATGGCCTGGACCATGCTGTCTGAACTGGAAGAAGGTAAAATTCCGACATTCAGCTACGCCGACTGGCAGCACCGCAGCGAGCGTGTCAACGTTGGTTTGTCTGCGGTGGCATTCAGTGCGGGGTACAGTGCCTTCAGTACCTGTCTTGCCAATTTGCTGCCGTACAACTTTGAAGATATTTCCTTCACTGTGCTGCATTATGACAAAAACAGCGATGAGCTGAATAAAGCGTCCCGGAAACGACTGGCGCAGATCGCGGATTTCATTAAATACAGCGAAGATATCGACCTGGTGCTGGTGGCCACTTACAGCGACTCATCAGGCGGAAAAAATACCAATCAGGTGCTCTCTGAACGTCGAGCCGAGAAACTGGAAGATTACTTTGTGTCACTGGGGTTACCGAAAGACCGTATTCAGGTCCAGGGATTCGGTGAGCGTCGCCCGATCGCAGACAACAGCACCCCGATCGGACGAAACAAAAACCGTCGGGTGGTCATTTCGATGGGACGCAGTTCCAGCATTCTGTAACATGAACAGGGCCTGCGACCCATGCCGACGTTGTCGGGTGGGTGCAGGCGTTCCACTCACTGTAAACGGAAGCGGGCGATGAGTTCGCACTGATTCGAGGTGGTGATATGTGCCACTTGCTGGGCCACCCGAGGGTTTGGATGCCGCTTGAGGAAATCAATCAATGCGGACTTACAGCAGCCCAATGAACTGATGAAGGCTTCACATTCACGGTGAGGGCATTGCGGAATCAGCGCCATGATCTGTTCCGAAGCCAGCTGCAAATATTTGAGTTCGTAGTCTTTATCTCCCTGCTTACGCCAGAAGCTCGCCATGTTATGGCAGGCAGTGACCTTAATTGCCAGTAACTCTTCCAGCTCATCCTGGGTCCCTTCAATGGCTTCCAGTTGCTGCGATTCGGCCAGTGCGAGCTGGTAATGAATCACAGACATCATCGGCTTCTCGGCTTTTTCAGCTTCAGCGGCCAGTAAGGTATGCATTTCCCACCGTGACACGTTCATTGTGTTTCCTCCTGTTACTGTTGGAGCGTCTCCAGGTAGTTTTGTTCTACCTGCTCCCAATCGACCACATGCCACCAGGCATCAATGTATTCAGGGCGTTTGTTCTGATACGACAGATAATAGGCATGTTCCCAGACATCCAGCGCCAGAATAGGCGTCCCGCGTTTTTCGACCACATCCATAAGCGGGTTGTCCTGATTTCCCGTGGTGGAGATCTCTAGTCTGCCATCGACCACAGACAGCCAGATAAAGCCGGAACCAAAATGGGTGGCAGCCGCTTCGGAGAATGCAGCCTGAAAATCATCAAAGCTGCCAAAGTGGCAGCGAATGGCTTCCGCCAGCAATCCGCCCGGTTGGCCGCCACCATTCGGTGACATGCAAATCCAATACAGGTTGTGGTTATAGAAACCGCCCCCGTGGTTGCGAACCGCAGGGTTGAGCTCTGAAACCCGTGAAAAGATTGCTTCAAAGCTTTGTTCTGCCAGCGGTGTTCCCTGAATTGCACTGATGAACTTGTCGAAATAGGTTCTGTGGTGACGGCTGTAATGCACTTCCATCGTTTTGGCGTCGATGTAAGGTTCGAGTGCATCGTATGCATAGGGCAGGGCCGGGAATTGAAATGACATGGGCTGTCCTCCTTTTATGAAAGATCTAAATAGTAATGAGATCGTTTATCATTATCAATAAGTTTAAGTCTGAATGCGCTGAGATCTCAACATTGAAGCTGAGAGGGATGCAAAAAACGCTAGATTGATAAAAGCGAAGGTGAAACAGACAAAAAATCTATCGAGAAAAAGCGTGGTGTGCATATGAAATGGCAACTGATGGCTATGGCAATGATTCTTTCAGTCACTTCCGCTGTTGCAGAAGAAAAAAATATCACCAACAGTGGATTGGAGATGCTGAAAGAAGAAATTGCTGCAGCAACTCAGGCTCAGTTAGTGACGAAAGAGCAAGCTGAAGAAATGGGACTGAACAAAGCTGCAACCTATGAAGTGTTCAGTACGGTGAGTGCGGATAATCTCACGGCAAACGTGCTGGAAAAACTGAAAGCGTCGAAAATGCCATACTACTCTGTTGAGGTGATGGAACCTGGCAACGAATCAGAGAATTATCGGGCCGAAGTCATTGAGTATTTTGGCAAGGTGGAATAACCAGCGGGTGTAACAGAACGTTGGATTGTGGGCAGGCATCCTGCCCACACGCTTTCAGGCCTCGCGCTGGATCAATTCAATCTGATAACCGTCCGGATCCCGGACAAACGCGATATGTGTGGTCCCGCCTTTCACCGGACCCGGTTCACGTGTCACGTTTCCGCCCGCTTGCTTGATGGCGTCACAGGTGGCGTAAATATCTTCAACGCCAATGGCAATGTGCCCAAACGCGGTGCCCATATCGTATTCTGAGGTGCCCCAGTTATAGGTCAGCTCAATGACAGCGCCTTCCGACTCATCAGCATATCCCACGAAAGCCAGTGTATACTGATAGGCTTCGTTTTCTGATTGTCTCAGCAGCTTCATGCCCATCACGTCTGTATAGAATGCGATTGAACGGTCCAGATCGCCAACCCGGAGCATCGTGTGTAAAATTTGTCCGTTAGCCATGTCTGTCTCCTCTGGTTTATTCGTTCGGATAAACTTTCTCTTTGAATTCACAAAGATCTTCAATAATGCAGCTGCCACAACGGGGTTTTCGGGCAACACAGGTATAACGACCGTGCAGGATCAGCCAATGATGCACGTCGACTTTAAATTCTTTGGGCACCACTTTCAGAAGTTTTTGTTCCACTTCGTCGACATTCTTGCCCATAGCAAACTTGGTGCGATTCGACACCCGGAAAATATGGGTATCAACAGCAATTGTCGGCCAGCCAAAGGCGGTATTGAGAACAACATTTGCGGTTTTCCGGCCAACGCCCGGCAAGGCTTCCAGTGCTTCACGGTTTTCAGGGACTTCACCGCCGTGTTGCTCCACCAGAATCCGGCAGGTTTTGATGACGTTCTCAGCTTTAGAGTTAAACAAGCCGATGGTTTTAATATATTCCTTCACGCCTTCGACACCCAGAGCCAGGATGGTTTCAGGCGTGTTGGCGACCGGATATAGTTTGTCGGTCGCTTTGTTGACACTGACATCAGTTGCCTGCGCTGAGAGCAGCACGGCAATCAGGAGTTCAAAGGGGGTGCTCCAGTTGAGCTCTGTTTCCGGATGTGGGTTTTCGGCCCGCAATCGCTCAAGGATTTGAACGCGTTTCTGGTTATTCATGCTCGCTTCCTTCGTTCAGCAAGGCAGGTTCCGGCAGTTGAGTCTGTAGGGATGCCGGAAACCTGTGTCTGAATCTATGTCTGCGGTGATCGCAAGACAACAACATTTAATTCGCGGAGGTAATTCGCACCCGCTCGATTTCTGGCTTCTGCTCGGCGACTTTGGTTTTTTCTGCACGCTTCTTGTCGATGATGTTTTTCAGCGCGATCAGAAAACCGACGCCGATGAACGCCCCCGGCGGCAGCATGGCCAGCAGGAAATTATTGTCGGTACTGAAGACTTCGATTCGCAGCACGGCAGCCCAGTCGCCCAGCAGCCGGTCTGCGCCATCAAACAGGGTGCCATTCCCCAGAATCTCCCGGCCAGCCCCCAGAACAACCAACACCGCTGTCATGCCCAATCCCATCCAGAGACCATCTATCACGGCGGGCATCGGGGCATTTTTAGAGGCAAATGATTCGGCCCGGCCAATGATGATGCAATTGGTGACGATGAGGGGAATAAAAATCCCCAGCGACAGGAACAGCCCGTAGGTGTAGGCATTCATCAGTAACTGGACACAGGTCACCAGGGCCGCGATGATCATGACAAAAATGGGAATCCGAACTTCGCTGGGCACCCATTCCCGAATCAGCGAGACAATCAGGTTTGACCCGACCAGAACCATAGTGGTGGCAATGCCAAGTCCCAGTGCGTTGGTGACTGTGGCTGAAACCGCCAGCAGCGGACATAACCCCAGTAACTGAACAATCGCCGGGTTGTTGTGCCAGAGGCCATTGGCCATTAACTCTTTATTTTGCGCAGAACTCATGAGGCTCAGACTCCTTCGCAGTTTGCGGGTTGTGTGAACAGGGATTCCCCATGCGCATCAAAGTAGAGGGACACACGTTTGACCGCATTCACCACGGCGCGCGGCGTAATTGTCGCCCCGGTGAACTGGTCGAAGTCTCCTCCGTCTTTACGGACCGCCCAGCGGGGATCTTTTTCTCCGTTGAGTTTTCGGCCGGTAAAGCTGTCAATCCAGCGGGTGATCCGGGTATCAATTTTGTCGCCGAGCCCAGGTGTTTCCTGATGGGCCAACACACGAACCCCTGTCACTGTTCCTGTCATATCCAGGCCCACGATGATTTTGATCGCCCCGTTGTAGCCATCGGGTGCGATGGCTTCAATGGCAACGCCACTGGGCTGATCTGCCTGAGTCGCCAGATAGGCAGGCATGGGCTCACTGGTTCCCAGGTGTTCCTGATCCTGAATCAGGGTGCAGTGTTTATAAAGCTCATTATCATGGTTGTCTTTCGGGATGACCTGATTCAGCACCTGAAGCAGTTGTTTTTGTTCCTGCTCCTGAATCCGGGAAGCCGTGACTTGATGCGTCAGAGCAACCAGTGCCGTTGCCAGCAGGGCTGACAGTGCCAAAATGCCCCCGTTTTTTTGCATATTCTTCAGTATCATGGCTGCTCCTAGGAATGACCGTAAGTGCGCGGACGAGTATAGTAGTCAATCAGCGGGACACACATGTTTGCCAGCAATACGCTGAACGCCACACCATCCGGAAAACCACCGAAGGTGCGGATCAGGTATGTCAGAATTCCGATCATGGCGCCAAAAATGAGCCGGCCCTTGGTCGTGGTCGAAGCCGAGACCGGATCGGTGGCAATGAAAAATGCGCCCAGCATGGTGGCACCGGAAAGCAGATGAACCATGGGTGATGCGGTGCCGTCCGGGCTGATGAGATAGCCCAGGCTGCTGATTACAAAGAGCGATGCCAGCATGGCAACCGGGATCTGCCATTGGATGATTCGCAGCTTAAGCAGTATCAGGCCGCCAATCAGGAATCCAAGGTTCACCCAAGTCCAGCCAACGCCAGCCAGTCCGCTGAAAACAGGGCTGTCCATGGCTTCAGTGGCCGTAAATCCGGCTTTCATTGCGGTTTTGATGGTATCCAGTGGTGTGGCCATGGTGACGCCATCAATTCCGTTCCGGAGCTGGTGGACGCTGAAACCATCTGTGGTAAAGCCGGTAAAAATAACCTGAAGGCTTTCCATGAGCGTGACCGGATGTTCACTGATGGCCGCGGGCGGCAGCCAGGACGTCATGGGCACCGGGAAAGAGATCAGCAGCACCACATAAGCCACCATCGCCGGGTTGAACAGATTTTGCCCCAGACCACCGTACAGATGTTTGGCGATGACAATGGCAAAAAAGATCCCAATGACGGTGATCCACCAGGGCGCCAGCGGGGGAATGGATAAGCCAAGCAATACGCCGGTCAGCAGGGCGCTGTTGTCACGGACCTGACGAACCCTGCGTTTTCGGAGTACCAGTACCGCAGATTCTGCGATGATGGCCAGGCTGCCTGCGAACAAGACCTGAACAAGAACGCCCCAACCGAAAAAGTAACATTGCGCAGCAAAGCCAAGAGCACAACACAAAAGGACGTTGCGCATGATGTCATGGGTGCTGCGACGACTGTGCGCGTGGGGAGAACTGGCAATATTAAAAGCCACGGTTAGCTATCCTCGTCTGTTTTGTGTTGATTGTCAGCGTTTTTACTGGCGGCTTCCTGTGCCGCTTTCCGGGCTTTCGCGCGGGCAATGGCCGCAGCGACAGCTGCTTTCTTGGGATCGGCTGGCGCTTGCGTTTTTTCAGAAGGTTCTGGCTGATCGTCCGCAGATGCCTCTTCGGGTGCAGCCTGCTCCTCAGCCGCTTTGGCCGCTTTTCTTGCTTTCGCGCGCGCAATTGCGGCAGCCACGGCGGCTTTTTTGGGATCCGCATCGTCCTGCTTGTCTGCTGATGTGACGGATTGGGATTCAGCCTGCGCATTTTCAGCGTCCGTGTTATCTCCGGCAGCTTGCGCGGCTTTTCTTGCCTTAGCGCGGGCAATCGCTGCCGCGACAGCCGCTTTCTTGGGATCGGCTGGCGCTTGCGTTGTTTCAGAAGGCGTTGGCTGAACGTCCGCAGATGCCTCTTCGGGTGCAGCCTGCGCCTCAGCCGCTTTGGCCGCTTTTCTTGCTTTCGCGCGCGCAATTGCGGCAGCTACGGCGGCTTTTTTGGGATCCGCAGCGTCTTGCTTGTCTGCTGATGCGACGGAGTGGGATTCAGCCGGGGCCTGTTCAGCGTTCGTATTTTCTCCGGCCGCTTGCGCTGCTTTTTTCGCTTTGGCGCGGGCAATCGCGGCAGCCACGGCGGCTTTTTTGGGATCCGCAGCGTCCTGCTTGTCTGCTGATGCGACGGAGTGGGATTCAGCCGGGGCCTGTTCAGCGTCCGTGTTTTCTCCGGCCGCTTGCGCTGCTTTTTTCGCTTTGGCGCGGGCAATTGCAGCAGCAACGGCGGCTTTTTTCTCATCTGCCGAGGCTGGGGTTTCAGAAGGTTCAGCTTTTGCAGCGGCAGCTTTCTCGGCTTTTCGTGCTCTGGCTTCTTGCTTGCGTTGTTCGCGCAGTTTGGCCATCTCGCTGTTATCTGGTGTGATGGCTTCTCCGGAATCACCAGATTGCGCTTCTGCCATGGCTGCTGCCTGCTTGGCTTTTGCTTTCGCGATGGCGGCCGCAACCGCTGGCTTCACTTCAGTACTTGCAGCATCCGCTTCTTTTTTCGCTTTCACACGAGCGATGGCTGCGGCAACAGCATCATCGCCACCCTTGGCCGCCATCTCTTTCTGACGCTGGTCTGCGGCTTTCTTGAAGCGCTGCTCCCGTTCTTCTTTTTCGCGCTCCATTCGTGCTTTTTTCGCTTCAAAACGAAGTTTAGCGCGGTCTGCACTCAGCTCATCTTGCTTGCGGTGACGAATCTCTGCCTTGGCCTGACGATAATAATGAACCAGTGGAATTTCACTTGGGCAAACATAAGCGCAGGCACCACATTCGATACAATCGAACAGGTTGTATTCTTCACACTTGTCATAATCGCCATCTTTGGCGTACCACTGAAGTTGCTGAGGCAGCAGCGATACCGGGCAAGCTTCGGCACAGGCGGTGCAGCGGATACAGGACATTTCGTCGTTCGGTGACGTCAGCTCTTTGCGGCTGGGTGCCAAAACACAGTTGGCTGTTTTGGTGATGGGCACTTCAGTGTGGGGCAAGGTAAAGCCCATCATCGGGCCGCCCATAATGACACGGGGCAGTTTCTTATCGATTGTGTAACCAAAGCGGTTCAGGAGAAACTGAACGGGTGTGCCCAGCAAAGCCCAGGTGTTGCCAGGGGTTTTCACGGCCTGGCCTGTAACGGTGACCACGCGCTGAATCAAGGGTTCGCCGTCAATCACGGCGCGTTTGATTGCGTGTGCTGTCCCGATGTTCTGCATCATGATGCCAATATCGGCCGGAATTCCTTGTGTCGGAACTTCCCGGCCGGTAAGAATTTTGATCAGCTGTTTTTCGCCGCCGGAAGGATACTTGGTCGGGATGACCCGAATGAATATTCCATCCTGCTCGGTGACGGCTGCTTTGAGGGCTTGGATGGCTTCCGGTTTATTGTCTTCAATCCCGATGACGGTCATTGTCGGCTGCAGGATATGGCTGATGATCCGGATGCCCTGCACGATGTCTTCCGCATGGTCTTGCATCAGACGATCGTCCGCCGTGATGTAAGGTTCGCATTCAGCGGCATTGATGATGAGCAGATCCGTTTTACCCAGCGCACTCTGGAGCTTACGGGCGGTCGGGAAACCAGCCCCTCCCATGCCGGAGATGCCACAACTGCGGATATGATCAATCAGATCAGCCGGCTCCATCTGGCGATAATCTGCAACCGGGTGTTTGTCGCCCCAGCGATCTTCGCCGTCGGGCGCAATGATGATACAGCGATCGGACAGGCCAGACGGGTGGGCGATGGTGCGGGATTCAATCGCACGGATCACACCGGAGGTTGGGGCGTGTACAGGCACACTCAGGGCGACATCGGTTTGGGTCAACACCTGGCCTTTGAGCACTTTGTCGCCCGCTTTGACAGACAGGCTGCCCACAGCCCCTAAATGTTGCTTCAGTGGGATGACCAGTTCGTCAGGCAGTAAAGCTTCCGCGATTGTCTGTTGATTCGACTGGTTTTTTTGTTCCGGCGGATGGATCCCCCCGGAAAATCCCAAAGTTTTCCCAGTTTCAGTTGTTCGATGATAGACAGCATGACGGTTATTCTACCTTTTGGCCGTGGTGCTCAGTGGCAGGAAGGTTGACCACAGGGATTTGATCCAGATTCCAGCGCCAGCTTTCCGGCGTCGATTCGACCGGAATCATTTCAATACAATCGGTCGGGCAGGGGGCAACACAGAGATCACATCCGGTGCATTCGTCTTTAATGACGGTATGTAGTGCTTTGGTTGCGCCGGCAATTGCATCTACCGGACAGGCCTGAATACATTTGGTGCAGCCAATACACATGTCTTCATGAATAAAGGCGACTTTTTTAATGCTTTTTTCGGCGTCGTGGGCGGAGTCTTTGACTTCAACACCCATGAGATCGGCCAGTTTTTCAATGGTGGCCTGTCCGCCCGGAGGGCACTTATTGATTTCATCGCCATTGGCAATGGCTTCAGCATAGGGGCGGCAACCCGGGTAACCGCACTGGCCGCACTGGGTTTGTGGCAAAATCGCGTCAATTTGTTCAACAATCGGATCGGATTCGACTTTGAAGCGAATCGCTGCAAACCCAAGAATCAGGCCGAAGACCGCGGCCAGAATGGCGATCGCGATGATGGCAATGAATATTCCACTCATAATACTTACAGTTTCACTAATCCGGTGAAGCCCATGAAGGCAAGCGACATTAAGCCCGCAGTGATCATCGCAATGGATGCACCTTTGAACGGCGAGGGGACATCGGCTGCAGCGATTCGTTCACGCATGGCCGCAAACAGGACCAGAACCAGAGAAAAGCCAACCGCAGCGCCAAACCCGTAAACCACGGATTCAATGAAGTTATGTCGTTCATTGATGTTCAGCAAGGCAACCCCGAGCACGGCACAGTTCGTCGTAATCAGAGGCAGGAAAATCCCCAGCAACCGATACAGGGTCGGGCTGGTTTTGTGGACCACCATCTCTGTGAACTGAACAACCACCGCAATCACCAGGATAAAGCTCAGCGTACGGAGGTATTCAATCCCGAGGGGCTCAAGGATATAGGCTTCAACCAGATATGCAGATACCGACGCCAGTGTCAGCACAAAGGTGGTCGCCAATCCCATCCCGATTGCGGTTTCCAGTTTTTTGGAGACCCCCATAAAAGGGCAGAGTCCGAGAAATTTGACCAGAACGAAATTGTTGACCAGGACCGTTCCGATCAGAAGTAACAGGTATTCCGTCATACCATCTTTTTAATGCTTGCCAGTGATCCGTACATTATCTGCGTTTGTGAGGTGGATAACAACTCCTGCGCATTCCGGTTTCTTAGAGTTGCTGTTTTTTTCATCGGTTTTTTGGGGGTCGCAAAGGTGGTTCAGGTGAAATTCAGAAAAGGCAAAAATCATCTTGATCTTTGCTAACTCAGTACGGACAAGGGGTTGGCGTACTTATCCACGGAAACTGTGGATAAGTGTGTTGATTGAGCACGGGAAAACTTCTACTGCTGAAACTTTGAACTGAGTCTTTTGTTTGTAATCGATATCATTCATTCGCCTAATTCGCTGTTTCTTGTAGGGATGTTGATCGTTAAAATGCTGACTTGAGGTGACGTGTTTTCGTGTAACCGGTGGAAAAGTCACCAAAGTGGCTTGTGTATGAAATCTATTGCTCTGAGGAAAAGCTGTGGAATACAGCTCATATTCTGAATCTGGATTGATTCGAAAGGAAAACGCTGAAACAACAAAATTTTGACGTTTTGAATCAACATTTATGAGTAGCAAGGGGCATGATGGTACGCCGATGATTCGATGGGGTCAATATTTCATTTTATGTTTCTTTATTGACAACCGAATCCCCGGTTGCACAATGGGAACACAATCTACCTCACCGGCCTATTCTGGGATTATGTCATGAGTAAAGCGTTTCAACTGGCTTCGTCTTTTTCTCCTTCGGGTGACCAGCCTACAGCAATCAACCAGCTTCTGGAGGGCTTGGATTCGGGTCTGGCGCATCAGACTTTGCTCGGTGTTACTGGTTCGGGTAAAACCTTTACCATGGCGAATGTGATCGCTCAGGCGAACCGACCCACTTTAATTTTGGCGCCGAATAAAACCCTGGCGGCACAGTTGTACGGTGAGATGAAAGAATTTTTCCCGGAAAACGCCGTAGAATATTTCGTGTCTTACTACGATTACTATCAGCCGGAAGCCTATGTGCCGACAACAGATACCTTTATCGAAAAAGATGCATCTGTGAATGCGCACATTGAGCAGATGCGGCTGTCTGCCACCAAAGCCTTGCTGGAGCGCAGGGATGTGGTGATTGTCGCGTCCGTTTCTGCAATTTATGGCCTGGGTGATCCGGATTCCTATCTGAAAATGATGTTGCATCTGCGTCGGGGCGACATGATTGATCAGCGTGACATCCTCCGGCGTTTAGCCGAATTGCAGTACACCCGAAACGATCTGGCGTTTGAGCGTGGCACCTTTAGAGTGCGCGGGGAAGTCATTGATATCTTCCCGGCAGAGTCTGAACATGACGCAATTCGCATTGAGCTCTTTGATGAAGAAGTTGATCAGATCAGCCGCTTCGATCCGCTCACGGGCGCTGTGATTCAAAAAGATCTGCCCAGGGCAACGATTTATCCGAAAACACATTACGTCACCCCGCGTGAAAAGATTCTGGAAGCCGTCGATCAGATTAAGGCGGATTTACAAATCCGGCGCCAGCAACTGCTCGACAACAATAAGCTGGTGGAAGAGCAACGGATTACCCAGCGCACACAGTTTGATCTGGAAATGATGCACGAGCTGGGTTACTGCTCCGGGATTGAGAACTACTCACGTTACCTCAGTGGTCGCGCGGAGGGGGAGCCGCCACCAACCTTGTTTGATTACCTGCCGCCGGATGGCCTCCTCATTATTGATGAGTCCCATGTGACGGTGTCGCAGATTGGCGCGATGTTCCGGGGAGACCGTTCCCGGAAAGAGAATCTGGTGGAGTACGGCTTCCGCCTGCCTTCCGCGCTGGATAACCGGCCGATGAAGTTTGAAGAGTTTGAAGCCATTGCCCCACAGACAATTTATGTCTCGGCGACGCCCGGGGATTATGAGCTGACCAAATCAGATGGGGATGTGGCCGAGCAGGTGGTGCGTCCGACCGGATTACTGGATCCCATCATTGAAGTGCGCCCTGTGACGACTCAGGTGGACGATCTGTTGTCTGAAATCCGGATTCGTGAATCCCTGAATGAGCGGGTGCTGGTGACGACGCTGACCAAGCGCATGGCAGAAGATCTGACTGAATATCTGGATGAGCACGGTGTCCGGGTACGTTATCTGCACTCCGATATTGATACCGTTGAGCGGGTGGAAATAATCCGGGATTTGCGATTGGGTGAATTCGATGTGCTGGTGGGGATCAACCTGTTGCGGGAGGGGTTGGATATGCCGGAGGTCTCTCTGGTTGCCATTCTGGATGCGGATAAAGAAGGTTTCCTGCGCTCCGAGCGATCCCTGATTCAGACGATTGGCCGGGCGGCCAGGAACCTCTCAGGAAAAGCGATTTTGTATGCGGACCGAATCACGGGATCCATGCAGCGTGCGATGGGAGAAACAGAGCGGCGTCGGGAAAAACAACAGGAATACAATCAGCAGCGTGGGATTGAGCCGCAGGCGCTGAATAAGCAAGTCGCTGATATTCTTGAACTCGGCCAGGGTCGCACCCGTCGTACCAGCAAAGCAGAGCAACTTCACAAAGTGGCTGAGCGGCAGGGGACTTATTCAGTGATGTCGCCGCAGGAGCTGGAGTTGGAAATCCAGAAGCTGGAAGCGCAAATGTATGATATGGCGCAGAATCTTGAGTTTGAAAAAGCAGCGCAGATACGCGATCAGATCCACCGTTTGCGTGAACAGTTTATCGCAAACAGTTAACCTTTTGTTGTCCTCGGATTGGCAGTGACAGACGTTCGCTGCCAGCTTTCTTAAACAGCAGATAAAAAAAAGCCAACCGGAAATGAGTTCGGTTGGCATCATTGTTTAAGTGAAAATATTCCACAAACAACGTCAGTTGGCTAGGTTGACTCTATCAGAGTCGTAATAATAGATGCAGTAACTGTGCCAACTTTTTTACCCTCCGGAAAAAGTCGTTCAGTGGGATTTTTCCCACACACAGCGCACAAAAAAGTTATACTAAGGACGTTGGTTTTGCATTTTGCAAACCGATTTGCAATGCGAAATGGAAAAGTTCAACAATGCAAAGATATCAGCAGGCAGTCATTTTTTCTATTGATTACAATTACATCAATAATTCTGCTTTGGAGGATGCATGGAGAATCAGCTGAAAGTACGGCAGGTCCTGATGGTCGAAGATACGGCTTCAGTGGCGGCTTTGTACAAATCCTACCTGAATCCTCTGGGTTTGGATGTCAAAATTGTTGGCACTGGGTCTGATGCGCTCAAAGCATTTCAATCCTTTGTGCCCGATCTGGTTTTACTGGATTTACGGTTACCGGATATGACTGGGATGGCGGTTCTTGAAGAAATCCGGCAAAACCATCCGAAGCTGCCGGTCGTGATCATGACAGCCCATGGTTCCATTGATGTGGCTGTGGAGGCCATGCGGTTTGGCGCGAAAGATTTTCTGATCAAACCTTGTGAAGCGGATCGGCTGCGGATCACGGTCAATAATGCGTTGAAGCGCGATCAGGAAAACAGCCGAACCCGGGCAGATTTGACACAAGGTGCACAATACCAAGGCTTTATCGGAACCAGTTTGCCGATGCAGGCCGTTTATCGTGTGATTGAATCGGCTGCTTCCAGTAAGGCAACGGTCTTTATTACCGGCGAAAGCGGAACCGGGAAAGAGGTGTGTGCCGAGGCAGTCCATGCGGCCAGTCCGCGCTCGAACATGCCTTTTGTGGCCTTAAACTGTGCCGCGATTCCGAAAGAGCTGATTGAAAGTGAGTTGTTCGGGCATGTCAAAGGTGCCTTTACTGGTGCACTGACCGAACGGCAGGGTGCTGTGGAACTTGCGAACAAAGGCACCTTGTTTCTTGATGAGCTTTGCGAAATGGATTTGGAATTGCAAAGCAAATTGCTACGCTTCATCCAAACCGGTACTTATCAGAAGGTGGGATCTTCGGTCACGAATGCGGTGGATGTCCGTTTTGTCTGTGCGACCAACCGAAATCCCTGGGAAGAGGTGAAGCAAGGCCGATTCCGTGAAGATCTCTATTATCGACTCCATGTGATTCCAATCAGCCTGCCACCTTTACGGGAACGTGCGGACGATGTCATTGAAATTGCACATGCTTTGCTCGGCCACATCTCGGTTGAAGAAGGAAAACGCTTCAGCCGTTTTGCGCCGGATGTGCTCGAACGGTTTCGTTATCACACCTGGCCGGGGAATGTCCGGGAGCTGCAAAATGTGATTCGGAACATTGTTGTATTGAATGATGGCGAAGAAGTGCTCATGCAAATGCTTCCGCCATCGGTAACCTCAGAATCTGGCGCTGAAATTGCATCTTATCCTGGTGAGCCTACGCCGTCTGTTTCGGTTGTTGCTGCTGAGAAGCCTCAGGCAACGTCACCGGCCCAGATTGAACCTTTGTGGAGCGTAGAGAAACGCACGATTCAGAATGCTATCGCAGTTTGTGATGGAAATATTCCCCGTGCGGCCGGACTGCTTGAAGTGAGTCCCTCTACGATTTATCGAAAGTTACAGGCTTGGCAAGAGGCTGAAAGTAGTCAAAGGGAGAAAGAGTAGATGACTGCCATGATTAACGAAGCAACATTAAAGCGGCTGGCTGAAGAAGTTGGTCAGGAAACTGTTGCACTCTTGCTTGAAGTTTTCAGCGGTGAGTTAGAGCAGTACTTACAGCAATTGGCAGAGCAGCCAAGTGTCATGCAAGTCCGCGAAATCAGTCACGCAATTAAAAGCAGTGCGGCCAGTTTCGGGGCCGATGATTTAGCCCTGATGGCTCAGGAGTGCGAGTCCCGTGTGAAACAGGGACAAGAAACTTGGGTCAGTGAACACTTACCTGAGCTACAGGAACTGGTTGGTGATATGGCGCAACAGTATCGACATTTAGCCTCGAATCAGGAGGCTTTCAACCGCATTTTTTAATTTCTGTCTGTCATGACGCCATTCGTGGTTGCGGGAGGCAAACTCCCCAACCACTTGTTCATAATCCGCTGCAAGCTCCGGATGGTGTTGTGCGGACAGAATGCCATCGATTTTTCTTCCCCCCATCGCACGTTCACACCAGTGCAGCATGGTTTCCAGCGACATGTTCCCCGCCGGTCCTTTTTCTTTGTCGAGATTGGCAATGAAGTAAATCGGCGCGTTACACACTTTTAATTCATGGGCAAGATCGCTCAGGAGTAATGGCGGCATAATGCTGGTCAGAAAGCTGCCTGGTCCTAGCAGGATCAAATCAGCTTGTTTGATGGCAACCAGTGTTTCTTTGGTTGCCGGAACGGACGGCTCGATCAGTAAGCGCTTGGGGATCTGTTGGAGTTCATCAATACTGGTTTCGCCGCTGACAATCGTGCCATCCGGGAGCCATGCTGCCAGATCAGTTGGATGTTCGGACATCGGCAGAATATAGGTCTCGACGTGTAAAATTTCCCGGATCAGGTTGATGGCTTCTAAGGGGCGGATACACAGATTGTCTAAGGCACTTAGGATCAGGTTCCCCAGATTGTGGCCGTTGAGTTCTCCGTTCCCCCTGAACCTGTATTCAAACAACATGGAACCGATAGAAGGTTCCGTAATGAGCTGATTAATACAGTTTCTGGTGTCGCCCCAGGCAATGCCCCCCATGGAAGCACGAATTCTGCCTGTGGAACCGCCGTTATCTGTGGTGGCTACAACACCGGTGACATTGGAACCCAGGTCAGAGAGCGAAGAAAGAATCCGCCCAAGTCCGTGGCCGCCACCAATAGCAACAACTTTTGCGCGTGATAATTGAGAATCAGAAGAGGGTTGGCTGGTCATGTGCTTGTGTCTGAGAGTGAATATTCTGCGAACAGAGTGTACCGAAGGCCAGCACAGCAATAAAGGCAAAATTGGGCGCCCACTGAATGTCACATGATGGGCGCCATACCTTAGAGATCAATGATTTTGCTGCATAATACTTTGCAGATAATCATAGGTATCCAGACAATCCGGTGCAGTCAACAATGCTTGTTTCTGGAATGCTGGCATCGGTAAGAGTTCCAGCCAGCGCTGACACAACCAACTCAGATTATTCAGATGTTTCGTCTGGTGCAGTTTATCCAGTTCCGGGTGGTTCTTAAACATCACATTGAGTTTTTCAGCCAGTTGTTGCTGATCTTGTTTCAAAGCCATATCCGGCCATTGCGGAATTTCTTCCGGTTCAGCATAGAACACACCATTATCCGCTTGATGCAATGCCTTGATTCGAAAATTGTTCTGACCATACAGCGTGGCGATCAGGGCGCCGTCCTGACTGGAGATGTCAAAATCCTCGACAGTCACTCGGGTACCGATATAGCAAAAATGCTGGCCATGTTCGTCTTCATCAAACATGCAGATACCAAACCCATTTTCTGAGGCCAGGGCAACTTTGAACGTTTCCATCTGGCTGCCAGGTGGGATTCGCACTGGGATCCGACCGCCAGGCAGGATGTGACGCTGTTGAAATATCAATGGGATCATGTCACTCATAGTCGGCTCCAATTTTTTCATTTTCATTGGACTTTTTGTCTTTTCGGTAATGCTCACTCATAACACTGCAAATTAGATGCCGGATTTTTTTGCCCAGAATCACGCTGTCATGAAAATGCCATCGATTCGATATGCAATTCGCTTTGCAAAATGCAAAATCAGCGTGCAATTTGCGTCATATCTTGCGTTTCACGATCACGAACAGGGTAAGCGTTACTTTTGGTTCGCGATAATTTTCATGGCAGCATCACTGGGCAGTAATTCAAGATGATTCTGTTCATCAAAATACCACCCCTTGATGAGCCCTTTGGCTCTCATGTCAACAAATCCATCAATGACCTGTTTGGCTTGTACGCGGGCCAGTTGTGCATCGATGCCTTCTTCTCGCTGCAAGTAGACAGCAATGTCTTCGAGCGTTGCGCATTCAACAATGTCTGACATAACTCCCCCTCGACCTGATCAAGGACAATAAAACGCTACTCCTTTGTAGTATTGTCGCAAGTCTGAGTGAGGGGTAGACTTAAAAAGGTAATTCTCAATTATTTGTCAATCAGAGTGAAACTCTGGTAGTGTGAATTTACAACGCTGTTGTGTGTTTTCTGTAAAGAGTGTGAAAGTTCTTTGTAAAAATATCTGACACATACGCATAACTGCCATCATAACTCCGAGCGGTATGTCTCTAAGTCACTTGTGATATGGGGCTGTCGCCAGTAGTCGGCATGGTGCCGGACTGCTCAGGGCTAGTTCAGAAATGGACTCGCCTCCCGTATTTGGAAAGGTGTTCCGTGGCTCAACAATTTGAAGATAATTTTCAGCGCAAGTTTTATTACTTGCGCCTGTCGATCACTGATGTCTGTAATTTCAGGTGTACCTATTGCCTGCCCGATGGCTATCACCCTGAAAAAGGAAGGAAACCTTCCTTCCTGACGCTGGATGAAATCCGTCGTGTCACTGCCGCTTTTGCGGACTGTGGGACAACCAAAGTCCGGATCACCGGCGGTGAGCCGAGTTTGCGGCGAGACTATACAGACATTATCCATACTGTTGCTTCGCAACCTGGTATCGAGAAAGTGGCTACGACCACGAACGGTTACCGGATGGCTAAGCATGTCCATGAATGGCGTGCCGCAGGACTGACCCACATTAATGTCAGTGTGGACAGCCTGGACCCACGTCAATTCCATCAAATTACCGGCGAGAATCTTTTTCATCAGGTGATGGCTGGGATTGATGCCGCTTTTGATGCAGGTTATGAGCAGATCAAAGTGAACACGGTGTTGCTCAAAGGCATGAATGCTGAGCAATTACCCCAGTTCCTGGCCTGGATCAAAACACGTCCGATTCAACTCCGGTTTATTGAACTCATGCAGACAGGGGAGATGGATACTCTGTTTCAGAATCATCATGTCTCGGGTGTCAGTATCCGCAATACACTGATTGCGAATGGTTGGTTACTGAAAGCGAAAAGTCTGAATGATGGCCCTGCACAGGTGTTTTATCACCCGGACTACCTTGGTGAAATTGGTCTGATCATGCCTTATGAAAAAGGGTTTTGTACCACCTGTAACCGTCTGCGCGTTTCTGCACGGGGGAAATTGCATCTGTGTTTGTTTGGCGATCATGGCGTTGAGTTACGTGATTTGCTGAGTGGTGACCATCAACACGATGCGCTGATTGCCCGGATTCGCGGCGGACTGAATGAGAAATCCGTAAGCCACTATTTACTGGAAGGCAATACAGGTATGACACCGCATCTGGCATCTATCGGCGGTTGATGTCTTTCAACAGAATAAAAGAAGAGAATTCAATGACTGAACTGACTCATATTAATGCTTCCGGTGAAGCCAACATGGTTGATGTTTCTGCCAAAGCGGACACCGTCCGGGAGGCAAGAGCGGAAGCTTTTGTCTCGATGTCGGAGGAAACACTGGCCCTCATTCTTTCCGGTCAGCATCATAAAGGTGATGTCTTCGCCACAGCCAGAATTGCGGGGATTCAGGCTGCCAAGAAAACCTGGGATTTGATTCCATTATGCCATCCGCTTTTATTGTCGAAAGTGGAAGTCCAGCTTGAACCCGTCCCGGAGCACAATCAGGTCCGAATTGTCTCAGCCTGTAAGCTTGCGGGGAAAACCGGTGTGGAAATGGAAGCCCTGACTGCAGCCTCAGTTGCTGCGCTGACGATTTATGACATGTGTAAAGCGGTTCAGAAAGACATGGTGATCGGACCCGTCAGATTGCTGGAAAAACGGGGTGGCAAATCCGGTGATTTCTTCGCTGGCACGGCACAACAGGGAGAATGCTGATGATTACCGTGATGTTCTTCGCTCAGGTACGGGAACTCGTTGGGGCGGATCGAATCGAGGTGGCCGCTGATTTTTCTGATGCGGAAGCCTTGCGTGCCTATTTATCCTCTCAAGGAGACAAGTGGGCGCTGGCGCTCGATGCGCAACGTTTGCTGGTGGCTGTCAATCAGACGATTACCGCTTTCGATACACCTTTACAGGATGGCGATGAAGTGGCGTTCTTTCCACCGGTCACCGGAGGTTAATGATGACTAACGCGCAAAATGTGACTGACAGTATTCGGGTGCAAACGGAAGACTTTGACGTGGGTCAGGAGTATGGCTGTCTGGCACAGGGTTCTCAGGCGGGGGCCGTGGTTACTTTTACCGGCAAAGTTCGCGATATGAATTTAGGGGAATCGGTGACAAGCCTGACCCTGGAGCATTATCCGGGAATGACTGAGAAATCTCTGGCAGGTATTGTGGCTCAGGCAAAAACACGATGGCCTTTGCTTGCCGTGACCGTGATACATCGTGTCGGGCACCTGACATCTGGAGACCAGATCGTGTTTGTCGGTGTGTCCAGTGCACACCGTGGCGCAGCCTTTCAGGCGTGTGAATTCATCATGGATTATCTGAAAACCGAAGCCCCATTCTGGAAAAAAGAAGTCAGGGAAGGAGAGTCGAAATGGGTGGATGCCCGAGAAAGTGATCAAGCAGCGCGGCAACGCTGGTAAAAATGTTGTTTAATAATTTCCTTCCCCCTGTTTTTCTCTAGCTTCTCGAGAAGATAGAGAAAAACACCCATATCAAACCCAGGAGTGGTTTTTACCTCTTAAAGTTAAAGTGTTTTTGATGTTTTCATCTTCTCATTTGATCGAAAGTGGAATAATGCTTTGTTCGTGTTTGCATAATTTTTCGAAATAAATGCATTGAAAGCATTGTGAGCTAACTAATCGTTGAGAGGCAGTTTTTTGCACCGCTGACGGTATCATACATTGCGTTAACAACATAAAGTGTGAAATTTGACACTTTTTTGTGGCAATAGAAAATCGAGTTTCGGCAAAAGTTCCAAAAAAGTTTTATATCATTTTTATTCCATTTTTGACCCACTTATAACCTTTTATGATTAATCCACCATTCAGCTTTGTGAATACATAAGCTGAAAGTATTCATTGAAAACCATTAACTATGATTTTTTATTCTTTTTTTATGGGTTTATATTCGCAGTGGATCATGATCACATTTCAACTTTTGGTGGTTTTTTGTCCTATTTTGTTGCGCTATTGTTGAAATGTTCTATTGCGTGGTCATTCAGTGCCTGTTAAGTTTTTGTCGTCCTTGGATGGGGCCAAATAACACAAAATAGTTACAGGAATGTAAAATGAAAAAGACACTTTTAGCAGTAGCAATTCCTACCTTACTGATTGCAAACGCAGCGAATGCTTATGAACTCGTTAACGAAGAAGGAAAGTTCGTTAACTTCTACGGTCAACTACGTACTCAAGTAGAAAAATACGAAAATAAAGACGTAACTCTGAACGCGGGTTCTTCACGTGCCGGTGTTGACGCAAAATATGCGGTTAATGACTCTCTGGATGTGATCGGTAAAGTTGAATTTGGCGTAGGTTATAAAGAAGGTTCTTATGACCTGGCAAACCGGCTGCACTTTGCGGGTTTAGCTTCTCAGGCCGGTACTTTCACTTTTGGTCGCCAGTGGATTTCTGCTGATGATGTTTGGGGCGCTGATTACTCTTACTTCTTCGGGGGGACTGGTATCAGTCAGACTTCTGAGAAACTGTCCGGCGGTCGCCATGACTCTGCTATCAAGTACAAATTCGAAGGCGAAAGCTTCTGGGTAAACTCTACTTTTGGTCTGTCTGAAGATGATACAAACCAAGAGTTAGCGGAGCTGTTTGTTGGTACAAGTATCAGCAACTTCAACTTCCACGTGGGTGGTGGTTACAACCGCGATAAATCTTTCTCCATGGGTGAGAATGAAACAACATCAAATGTGCCTGTCGATAACAATAAAGACGGCGTTAATGATGGTTTCACGACAGTAACAAGCAAGACTGATGTTACTGCAGACATCGCAAACACTTATTTTGAAGGGACTGTCGAAGGTACGTTTGGCCCTGCTACAATCGGTTTCAGCTATAACAATGGCTCATTTGAGCAAAAGAATACTGGCACAAAGCGTACTGTTGACGTAGACAGTTTCATGCTGGCGGCAACTTACAGTGTTGCAAGCAATGCAAGCATCTACGGTGGTTATGAGTTCTCTGATTTTGAAGCAGAAAATGGTACTCAGAGCATGTCTGATGACTACACCGTGATTTATCTGGGCGGTGTGTATCACCTGAACAGCTGGTCACGCGTGTATGCTGAATATGGCTATGCAGACGGCGCAACCATCGGTTATGACAACAACGATGCAGACATCACTGTTGCTCGTGGCGTAAAAGATGCTGAAAGTTCATTCGCCGTTGGTTACCGCGTTTACTGGTAATCACGACGTTTGACCGCAGTGCGTAACTTGCAAATACTACTGCCTGAACCCGGTGCCTTGGTGCCGGGTTTATGTCTATTAGGCAGCAGAAAAAGCAAGCAAAAAAATAGCCCCATTCGGGGCTATTTCATTTCAGAAAATCTCAGATAACAGTCGACTTTATTTGATGCTTTCTTCGTCTTTCACTTTTCGTGCTGGTGGCATGTAGCCATGACGGACTCGTGAAGGGCTGGGGCGTGAAGCGCCACCTGCTGGTCTCATAGTTTACTCTCGATCACTCACGTTTTTTCAGGAACAGGTTGTATTGGAAGTGTCATCACTGCTGCTGATTGAATAACCCTGCCAATGACGCAAATATTAGCGCTAAATGTTCGGCTGAGATACTCGAAAATGACAGTGGAATGCAATTGTGAAAACAAAATCTAACAGCGTTTTTTTTATATGCTTTTGTTCTTAAAAACAGCGTTCAGCAGAGCAGGATATATTGTGCCATAGTTAATCATTGTGGCTGATATCAACTGAGCGAATTTCGAAAATGCTGGATGGCATTGTAACAGTCAGGCATTCGTTTAAAAGTCATGTGGTTACAGCTCACGACGGCGATTTCTTTTGTCAAACAAGGGAGGCGTTATGAAGCACAGACGAGTATCCAACAAGCGAGTCAAACAATTGCTGGAAGAAGCCGGAATCAGAGATCCGCATCAGGACGCAATACGTCACGATTCTGACACGATGCGTGAACATCAACAGCGTCAGCAGACCAATGATAAAGATTTTACGATTGAGTCTGATCGAAAATAAGATGATTTCATTTCAAAAAGCGTCATTTTTGGCGCTTTTTTTGTGGGCATTGATCAAGATTTCATATTTTCCAGATTGAATATATTTTCTCATTTGTATCTTCACCGATTAAAATAGCGATTTTCTGGGTTTTAATGCATTTAATTTGATTAATTATCCATGTTATCAGTATGTTTGGCTGTATCGACTGTTTGAGGCAGTGATTGCGGCCTATCTCTCTGTTTTGGTGATTCCTGTTGGTTTTATTGTCTGATCTAATCGATTTTATGAGGTGTGATCTCTGTTTTTGTGATGATTTTATGGCAAATATTGTTAGTTACTGTTAAAGTTCCCAATCAATTCTTCGGTCAAAATTGTATTGTTAATTGGAATAACAATGCATGAAAAAAACTTCTCGTTTACCTGACTGAAGAACGCCATGGACGCAATGAAATAATGTATTGGAGATAATGCATGTTTAAGAACAAAATTACTCAGGCACTTCTGCTGGGCGCAGGTGTTTCTGTTGCTGCGGCTTCTTTTTCGACAATGGCTGCGCAAGTTCCTGCTGGTGTCAAACTGGCTGATAAGCAGGAACTGGTACGCGGTAATGGTACTGAAGTGGCTTCAATTGACCCTCACAAAACTGAAGGTGTGCCTGAGTCTCACGTGATTCGCGACTTGCTGGAAGGACTGGTTAACCAGGATGGTAACGGAAATACAGTTCCAGGGGTTGCTGAGCGTTGGGAAACCAAAGATAACCGCACCTTTATTTTCCATCTTCGTAAAAATGCGCAGTGGTCAAATGGTGATCCGGTGACGGCCCACGATTTTGTCTACAGCTTCAAACGTGCCGTTGATCCAGCGACTGCATCTCCTTATTCATGGTATCTGGAAATGACGACCATGCAGAATGCTGCCGATATTATTGCCGGAAAGAAAACCAAAGACACCCTGGGTGTTTTTGCGGACGATGATCATACGTTGCGCATTGAACTGGAGCAGGCTGTTCCATATTTCGTGAAGATGATGGGTCACACTACGGTCAAACCAGTGAACCAGAAAGTGGTTGAGAAATTTGGTGATGACTGGACGAAGCCAGAAAACTTCGTGGGTAACGGTGCTTATGTACTGGATAAGTGGGTTGTCAACGAACGTATTGAAATGGTTCGTAACAAGCACTACTGGGACAACAAAAACACCGTGATCAACAAAGTCACTTATTTGCCGATTGAGAATCAGGTTGCTGAAATGAACCGATTCCTGGCGGGTGAAATTGATATCACGAACGAACTGCCGAATGAGCATTTCCGTCGCCTGGAAAAAGAACATCCTGAGGATGTGGCAATTTCTGGAAACCTGTGCTCTTACTACTACGGTTTTAATAACGAAAAAGCACCATTCAATGATGTGCGTGTCCGTAAAGCGCTGACTTATGCGATTGACCGTGACATTATCACCAAAGCGCTGTTGGGCCAGGGCCAGAAACCTGCTTATTTCCTGACACCAGAAATCACCGCAGGATTCGATCCGGTTGCACCTGAGTATGCAAACCTGACTCAGAAAGAGCGCGTTGAAAAAGCAAAAGAATTGCTGAAAGAAGCAGGTTTTGACAGCAGCAATCCGCTGAACTTCACCCTGCTTTATAACACTTCAGAAAACCACAAGAAAATTGCAGTTGCGATTGCCTCGATGTGGAAGAAAAATCTGGGTGTGACTGCCGAGCTGGAAAACCAGGAGTGGAAGACTTACCTGGATAACCGTCGTCAGGGTAACTTCGAAGTGACCCGTGCCGGCTGGTGTGGTGACTATAACGAAGCATCCAGCTTCCTGTCACTGATGCAAAGTAACAACTCTTCAAATGACCCTCGCTATCACAGCAAAGCGTATGACACCATCATGGCGAAAGCGCTTGATTCAACTTCCGACGCTGAGCGTGAAGCACTGTACGTAGAAGCTGAAAAACTGCTGGCGAAAGATATGCCAATCGCGCCTATCTATCAGTATGTGAAAGCTCGTCTGGTAAACCCACACGTCGGTGGTTACCCACGTAACAACGCCGAAGATAAGATGTTTACGAAAGACATGTACATCATTGCTGAATAATAAACAGCAAGAATCAAAAAAATAAGACTAGTCTGCATCTCCTTGATTGATCAGGGAGATGCAGCCCTTCTGTCACAGCTTATAGTCGGTAACAATTATGATTAAATTTGTTGCAAAACGGATTTTTGAGGCGATCCCTACCTTGCTGGTACTGATTACGATCTCATTTTTCCTGATGCGCTTCGCACCGGGTAACCCTTTCTCAAGTGAGCGTCCACTGCCCCCGGAAGTCATGGCAAATATTGAAGCAAAATATGGCTTGGATAAGCCTGTTTTTGAACAATATACAACGTATCTGGTGAATATCCTTCATGGTGATTTTGGTCCGTCTTTTAAATATAAAGACTTTACCGTGAATGAATTGATTCAGGATGCATTGCCTGTTTCAGCTAAAATTGGTTTCTTTGCGTTTATCTTTGCGTTAGTCATGGGGGTCACGGTTGGAACCATTGCCGCGTTGAAACAAAATACCTGGATGGATTATCTCATCATGTCGACCGCGATGGCCGGTGTGGTGATGCCTTCATTTATTCTTGCACCCGTTCTGATTTATATCTTTGCCATTAATTTGCATTGGCTGCCTGCGGGCGGTTGGCAAGGGGGCTCAATTGAATTCATGCTGCTGCCTATGTTTGGTATGGCATTGTTGTATGTGGCGACTTTTGCCCGGATTACACGCGGTAGTATGATTGAAACCCTGAACAGTAACTTTATCCGGACCGCTCGTGCAAAAGGCCTGAGCTATCCGTACATCATCGTCAAACATGCCCTGAAACCCGCATTGCTGCCCGTTGTGTCTTATATGGGACCGGCATTTGTAGGCATCATCACCGGATCTGTGGTCATTGAAACCATCTTCGGCCTGCCAGGCATTGGTAAGTTGTTCGTGAACGCTGCCTTTAACCGTGACTATTCACTGGTCCTTGGTGTCACGATTTTGATTGGTACGCTGACCATTTTGTTTAACGCCATTGTTGATATTGTGCTGGCGTATATCGATCCGAAAATCCGCTATTAAGGAAACTGACCGATGATGTTGACTAAAAAAGAAAACGTAGAAGCGGTTGAGAAGTTTTCAGAGCAGCTGGAAATTGAAGGCCGTAGTTTGTGGCAGGATGCCCGTACCCGCTTTATGCGTAATAAAGCGGCCATGGTCAGTCTGTCGATCTTGTTTCTGATCTGTCTGGCTGTGATTTTTGGCCCGATGTTCAGCCAGTACGCATTCGATGATACAGACTGGTATGCCTTGCATGCTGCGCCAAGTCTGGGCGCAGAAGGCCATTTCTTTGGAACAGACAGCCTGGGTCGTGACCTTTATACCCGAACGCTGATTGGTGGCCGGATCTCGCTGATGGTGGGGATTCTGGGTGCGCTGGTTGCTGTGGTGATCGGTACCTTATACGGTGCGACGTCTGGTTTTATTGGTGGCCGAACGGACCGCATTATGATGCGGATTTTGGAGATTCTGTATTCCATTCCGTTCATGTTCTTCGTGATTGTACTGGTAACCTTCTTTGGCCGTAACATCATGCTGATCTTTGTGGCGATTGGTGCGATTTCCTGGCTGGATATGGCGCGTATCGTCCGTGGTCAGACGTTGTCGCTGCGTAGTAAGGAATTTATCGAAGCGGCACATGTTTGTGGTGTCAGCCGCTGGAACATCATTACCCGTCACATCGTTCCGAATGTGCTGGGGATTGTTGCGGTTTACTCAACTTTGCTGGTGCCACAAATGATTCTGACAGAATCTTTCCTGAGTTTCCTTGGCTTGGGTGTTCAGGAGCCAATGACCAGTTGGGGTGCACTGCTTCAGGAGGGTGCTCAAACAATGGAAATTGCCATCTGGCAGTTGATGTTCCCGGCAGCCTTCATGGTTCTGACCCTGTTCTGCTTTAACTATGTTGGTGACGGTCTGCGTGACGCACTGGATCCAAAAGACAGATAAAACCAAGCAATATTCATTGCCGCTGTACGGTTCCCCCTACTGATTTACGGACCGTACAGTGGCAGGAAAAGGAAGCAAGTTATGAGCCTATTAGATGTCAAAGATCTGCGTGTCGAATTTACAACCCAGGACGGGATTGTAACCGCAGTCAACGATTTGAATTTCTCACTAAAACAGGGTGAAACTCTGGGTATTGTGGGTGAGTCCGGTTCGGGCAAAAGCCAGACGGTATTCGCCATCATGGGTCTGTTGGCCAAAAACGGCAAGATTAGCGGCAGTGCTCAGTTTGAAGGCCGTGAGATTCTGAATTTGTCTGAGCGCGAATTGAATAAGATTCGGGCAGAGCAGATTGCAATGATTTTCCAGGATCCGATGACCTCGCTGAACCCTTATATGAAAGTCAGCGATCAGTTAATGGAAGTGCTGATGCTGCACAAAGGCTTGGGCCGGGCAGAAGCATTTGAAGAAAGTGTCCGGATGCTGGATGCGGTGAAAATCCCGGAAGCCCGGAAGCGGATTACCATGTACCCGCATGAGTTCTCAGGCGGCATGCGTCAGCGTGTGATGATTGCAATGGCACTGCTGTGCCGTCCAAAGCTGCTGATTGCTGATGAGCCAACCACAGCTCTGGATGTGACCGTTCAGGCGCAGATCATGGATTTGCTCAATGAACTGAAATCCGATTTCAACACCGCGATCATTATGATCACGCACGATCTGGGTGTTGTGGCTGGTAGCTGTGACAAAGTCCTGGTGATGTATGCGGGCCGGACCATGGAATACGGCAAGATTAATGAAATTTTCTACCAGCCTGCACATCCGTACACGGAAGGATTGCTGAAAGCGATTCCCCGACTGGATACTGAGGGCGAAGATTTACCAACAATCCCTGGAAATCCGCCGAACCTGCTGCGTTTACCGGTTGGCTGCCCATATCAGGAGCGCTGCCATCGCGCAACGAGCCGTTGTACACAAGAGGCACCTTCTCTGCAGCCGTTTGCAGAAGGTCGTTTACGTGCATGTTTTTCTGATGCGGGACCTGGTAATGCAAGCAGAAAAGAAAGTTTTACTCGAGATTCAAAACCTGAAAGTTCACTTTAACATTACGCCGAAATCTGCCTGGCCGTGGACCAAACCGCTGAAGCTGAAAGCGGTCGACGGTGTGGGTATCCGTTTGTACGAAGGGGAAACTCTGGGGGTTGTTGGCGAGTCTGGCTGCGGCAAGTCCACTTTTGCTCGTGCGGTGATTGGGCTGGTTGAAGCCACCGAAGGGAATGTGGTTTGGCTGGGTCAGGATCTGACCAAGCTTGAGCACAATGCGCTGCGTGAGAAGCGCAAAGAAATTCAGATGATTTTCCAGGACCCGCTGGCGTCGCTGAACCCACGGATGACGGTGGGTGACATTATTGCAGAGCCGCTGAAAACATTTTATCCGGAACTATCGGATGATGATGTGAAAGCGCGTGTCAAAGAAATGATGAATAAAGTTGGTTTGCTGCCAAACGTGATCAACCGTTATCCGCATGAGTTTTCCGGCGGTCAGTGTCAACGAATCGGGATTGCCCGTGCGCTGATCCTGAAACCTAAACTGATTATTTGTGATGAGCCGGTATCGGCACTGGATGTTTCGATTCAGGCGCAGGTGGTGAACTTGCTGAAGTCGCTGCAAAAAGAAATGGGCCTGAGCCTGATTTTCATTGCACACGACTTATCCGTGGTGAAGCACATTTCTGACCGTGTGTTGGTGATGTATCTGGGCAATGCGGTAGAAATTGGGGAAGGGGACGCATTGTTTTCCGAGCCGAAGCACCCTTATACCAAAGCACTGATGTCTGCAGTCCCGATTCCGGATCCGGAACTGGAACGAAGCAAGACGATTCAGTTACTGGAAGGGGACCTGCCGTCACCCATGAACCCACCTTCAGGTTGTGTTTTCAGAACCCGTTGCCCACAGGCGACTGAAAGCTGCGCACAGAAAAAACCGCAGCTGGAAGGCAGTGATGTCCATTCTGTATCTTGCTTGAATGTACACTGATTTAAGCCTGTGACAGGCTTTAAGCGCGGCGTAAAACCCGCGCTTTTTTTGTAAGCCACTAGAATAAAACACTGAATCAATATCAAACTTTTAAATCCTTTGTTAACAGTTTGTTGATGTAATTGTCACCAGTGGATACATTTTGACTGATATGAATTACAAGGAAGGTATTATGCGGTCACTCTCTGTTCAGTGGAAAATTACCCTGATGGCAGGGTTTGCCTTACTGGCAACAGCAGCAGTTCTCACAAGTCTTTCATTTTATTTTTCAGGACAAAGTCAGCAGTTGGTCAGCCAGCAGTCGTTCAGCTCGCTTCGAAACCAGTCACAGGAACTGGTGAAGTCACAGGCAGAAAGACAGGCAATTTCAATTCAGCAATTTCTGGATGAGGCATCGTACCGCGCAGAGATGCTTGCTCAGAGCGTATTGTTTCTGAAATACAACGCTGAAGAAAACTATACCAATAGTGCTGAACTTCGGGGATCGATCACTGAGTTATTACGCCGTTCTGTCAATGATTTCACCAATATTCATGGCGCATTTGTGGTTTTTGAACCTGATGCTTTAGATGGTGAAGATGGAAATTATGTCGATGCGGCTTATGTCGGGGCGAACAGCACAGGACGTTTTGCGCCATATTGGTATCGTGGGGAAAGCGGAGAAGCGGAACAACGTATCATTTCGGAAGTACAGCTGCAGGACGGCAGTCAGAACCTGTGGTACACCTGCAGTCTTCAGCGTGGCGCTTCCTGTATACAGGATCCGATTTTTGCTACGGATAACGGACAACAGGTCTTATTGAGCTCAATCACGATTCCTCTGACGGTCTCCGGGAAAACGATCGGCGTCATGGGCATTGATGTGAAGCTGGATTACTTGCAACGCCTGATCCAGCTGGTGGACGAGCATTTGTACAGCGGCAGCGGAACAGTGTCGCTGATCAGTCAGAATGGCACCGTGGTTGCCTGGGATCAGGACCGCAATCGGGTCGGGACAATATTCAAAAATTCAGACGGCTTGCCCGATGCCACAAATCGCTGGCTGAAAGAAGGCAAGCAAGTCATCGGCTGGAATGAGGATCAGTCATCACTGACGGCATACAATCCCGTGGAGCTGGGCCAGACCACCTGGGGCGTTGTCATTCAGCTTCCGGCAGAAAAAGTCCTGGCAGAGGCAACTGCGCTGGATCATGCCATTCAGGTTCAGCGGGATGAATCTTCTGTTGTTCAGCTGTTTGTCAGTTTACTGATTGCTGCTGCGGGTTTGCTGATACTCTGGTTTGCCGCAGCGAAGCTGGTGGCACCGATTCGTCAGGTCGCTGATCGCCTGAAAGATATTGCATCCGGAGAAGGGGATCTGACCCAGCGGCTGCAGGTTGAGAATCAGGACGAGCTGGGCGAGCTGGCCACCTGGTTCAATCGCTTCCTCGATAAATTACAACACACGATCTCTCAGGTGATCATCGCCGTTGATCAGGTTGGCACCACCGCCAATGAGGCGGCACAGATTGCCAGCCATACCCGGGACGGCAGCCAGGCGCAGTTTAAAGAAGTTGATATGGTTGCGACCGCTTCCGAAGAAATGGCGCAAACGGCTGAGCAGGTGGTGAGCCACACCGAAACGGCGGTAGAAGCCGCTCGTGACGCAGATAAAGCTGCGGTAGAAGGGCAGGGGGTGATTCATACCTCTGCAGATTCGATGAATCACTTAGTCTCCCGGATGGAAACTGCAGTGCCGGTGGCACGGGATCTGGAACGAAACAGTGAAGATATTGATCAGATCCTGCAAGTCATCGCCGGTATTTCGGAGCAAACCAACTTACTTGCGTTGAATGCAGCTATTGAAGCAGCCCGTGCTGGTGAGCAAGGTCGTGGTTTTGCTGTGGTGGCGGATGAAGTGCGTCAGTTAGCGCGCCGGACCCAGGATTCTGTCGGTCAGATCCGTAACGTGATTGAAGTGTTGCAGCAGGGGACCCGAAGTGTGGTGTCTGCCATTGAAGAAGGGAATCAGTTGGCGGGCGATACCGCACAGCAGGTCAGCGAAGCCGTGAACAGCCTGGAGCGGATCACCCAGGCTGTCCGCGCGATTCAGCAGATGAATGAGCAGATCATGAATGCTGCAGGAGAGCAGCGTGCTGTGGCCGGTGAAGTGAACCGGAATGTGTCGAATATTCGTGAACTCAGCGAAACGATTCTGGGGCAGGCTGAACATTCCGCAACCATTGGTCAGCGTCTGACCTCTCTGTCGCACAAACAGCAGGAACTGGCCGGTCAGTTCAGAGTCTGATGACGCAACAGCGATTTTGCATTGAAAACAGCCCGCTTGATTGCGGGCTGTTTTATCTTGCCGGAATCTCAGCGCCCTTCTCAGCGACACTATGATTCAACCGCTGAATTTACTCAGCCGGATGCCAGTAACCCATGTTCACCAGCTTTGTTAACAAAGCAAGCAGCTCTGGCTGATGGATCAATGCACCGACTTCCTCAATGGAAAAGTTGTCTTGGTTACATAGCCAGTGAGCCGCGGATTCACATCCTTCCGGCAGCGGATACTGTTCGCCATCAATGTACACTGTCTGTGGATTACCCTGATGATAAAACGCGCGCAACCCGCCAATTTTAAACAGGGTTTCTCCCTGCATCAGCAGGCTGGCCAGTTCTTCACCCTGCCAGAGCGGATCGGCAGAAATGACATCCATATTGTGGCGGCTCAGGCTCAGGTATTCACCCAGCCATTGCTGCATCACAACCGGGTCTTGCATCAGATTCTGCATCATTGAAATCAGTCCCTGAGTCTCGGCGGCTGGTAATTCGCCATACTGTGCCCGCGCAGGTAGGTCTGGATTTTCGTAGTGGACGTCACCCAGTTCGTTCTCAATGATGAAATCGGCAAAGCTGCTGAGCAGCTCTTGCTGTTTCGGTGAACGGAATCCCATGGAGTAACTCATGGCGTTTTCCAGCGCATATCCATCATGCGGGAAACCGGCCGGAATATAGAGAATATCGCCCGGTTCGAGGACTTCGTCGATGATTGGTTCGAAGCCAGTGATCTGACGCAGGCTCGGATGACGGAAGCACTCCTGATAATCGTCTTTACGCGGACCAACCCGCCAGCGGCGTTTTCCGCTGCCCTGAATGATAAAGACGTCATACTGATCGAAGTGAGGGCCAACACCGCCACCGGGTGTGGAGTAGCTGATCATCAGATCATCAAACAACCACCCCGGCATCTGGCGGAATGGGCTCACTAATCGGGCTGCTCCGGGATGCCAGTGATTGGCTGCCTGAACCATAAAAGACCAGTGATCTTCCGGCAGATTGTCAAATGTCAGCGGCCCTTGCTCCACCTGCCAGTCTTCTCCCTGACGAGCGACATAGCGGGAATCGACTTCCGGTTCCATGGCCAGCCCGGCCAGTTCATCGGGGCTGATCGGGTCTTCAAAATCGGAGAATCCACCTTTGATCACAGTGGGTTGCTTTTGCCAGTATGTCGATAAGAAATCGCTGAACGAGAACGTAAATGAGTACATAAGCTTCAATCTTTAGGAATTTAGCGGGATTATATCAGTTCTGCCGGGAGATCTGCAGAAAGCAAAAAGGCCAGCAAGCGCTGGCCCTTTGGGGAGAGAAAAGCGATTACAGCTTGTCGGTCAGCTTCACTGCGTCACCAATATAGTTCGCAGGTGTCATGGCTTTCAGACGGGTTTTCTCATGTTCCGGCAGATCCAAGCCATCAATGAACTGGCGCATGCCTTCGCCATCAACACGTTTGCCACGCGTCAGCTCTTTCAGCTTTTCGTACGGCTTTTCAATGCCGTAACGGCGCATCACAGTCTGAACCGGCTCAGCCAGAACTTCCCAGTTCTGATCCAGTTCTGCTTCCAGTGCCGCTTGGTTGACTTCCAGCTTGCTGATACCTTTCATGGTGGAGGTATAAGCAATCAGTGCGTAACCACAACCAACACCCAAATTACGCAGAACGGTTGAGTCGGTCAGGTCACGCTGCCAGCGGGAAATCGGCAGTTTTTGTGCCAGGTGGCCAAAAATGGCGTTTGCCAGACCCAGGTTGCCTTCGGAGTTTTCGAAGTCAATCGGGTTCACTTTATGTGGCATAGTTGAAGAACCAATTTCACCGGCAATCGTCTTCTGCTTGAAATGACCCAGCGCGATATAACCCCAGACATCGCGGTCAAAGTCGATCAGAATGGTGTTGAAACGGGCAAAGGCATCGAATAGTTCTGCAATGTAATCATGCGGCTCGATTTGCGTGGTGTACGGGTTCCAGGTCAGGCCCAGTGAAGTGACAAATTCCTCACTGTACTGATGCCAGTCGATTTCCGGGTAAGCCGACAGGTGCGCATTGTAGTTACCGACTGCACCGTTGATTTTACCCATCAATTCAACTTGCGCGATCTGACGATACTGACGCTCCATACGGTACGCAACGTTGGCCATTTCTTTCCCCATCGTACTTGGGGAAGCAGGCTGACCATGGGTGCGGGACAGCAGAGGAATGTCACGATATTCATTTGCCAGACCTCTGATTGCATCAATCAGGCCGCGGACTTCTGGCAACATCACCGTTTCACGTGCTTCTTTCAGCATCAGGGCGTGAGACAGGTTGTTAATGTCTTCTGATGTGCAGGCAAAGTGAATGAATTCATTGACAGCGTGCAGTTCAGGTACGCCTGCGACTTTTTCTTTCAGGAAATATTCCACGGCTTTGACGTCGTGGTTCGTGGTGCGCTCAATAGTTTTGATGCGCTGTGCATCTTCTTCGCTGAATTCTGCAGCAATACGATCCAGGAAGGCGTTGGCTTCAGCGCTGAACGCTGGAACTTCCGCGATAGCGTCAGTTGCTGCCAGTTTTTGCAGCCAGCGAATTTCGACGATGGTGCGATACTTCAGCAGACCGAATTCACTGAAGATACTGCGCAGGGCGCTGGTCTTGCTGCCATAGCGGCCGTCTACCGGGGAAACAGCAGTCAATGCTGACAGTTCCATGTTGTCTCTCTCCTGATTAGGGGTTATAGCTGAGTTACAGAGCGCCTGCTTTGGGCGCTCAATGAAATAGATTTAGCTTCTGGCCTGAATAATTTTGGCTTGCTCAAGCATTTGCTTCCGTCCGAACAACAGATGGCGTCGCTTGCCGCCAACCTGGCGCCACAGAACCGCACTGCGAACCGCGGCCAGCAACAGGGCACGAACTTTGTGCTGAGCCTGTTGTTGCTGTAACTGGGCAGGGGTGCCTGTGACCTGAATGCGTGGCCCCAGCGGGCTGATAACATCAAGGTACACACTGGCAAGGTTGCTGATCATTTGATCATCCAGCAACTCGAAATGATCGAGCTGGCGTTTGACCATATCAATGCGATCGCCCAGTTGTGACATGCTGTCCCGGCGGCTGGCCAGCTTGCGCTCAAGCGCCATGACACTCACCAGATAGCGGGTAATTTCACTGCCAGCCGGTGTATTGTCGATTTCATGGACCATGGTGCTGAGACCCAGTTGCAGGTCGGACTCCTGCCCATAGATTTCAATGACATTTTTCGGATCAGTTTCTGTCAGGCTGCGCAGGCAAGTGATGAGAGCCTCCTCATCGCAGGTGCCGGTTCTTGCCACGGTCTGTACCAGTTTGACTGCCTGGCAAATGCCTGCAAACGCAACCGTCCTGTCATAAAGTGAATACGCCATATTCCGCTTTCCTTAGAATCTCTGCTCGATGATACCGCCGCCTAAACACACGTTACCCTGATAAAACACAGCCGACTGGCCGGGGGTTACTGCAGTTTGCGGCTCATCAAAGATGACCTTAATCCGCTCATCATCAATCGGGATGATGGTGCACGGAATGTCCTGCTGGCGATAACGGGTTTTCACTGTACACTGGAGCGGTTCACGCATGATGTCGCGATCAACCCAGTGCAACTGGGCTGCCATTAAGCCATTGGACTGCAGGCGCGGGTGATCTTTACCCTGACCCACAATCAGCTGGTTGTGCTCAACATCTTTATCGACCACGTACCAGGGCTCATCCGTGCTGTCTTTCATCCCCCCGATATGCAAGCCTTTGCGCTGGCCCAGCGTATGATACATCAGGCCCTGATGCTCGCCGATCACCTGACCGTCATCCGCAGACACGATTTCACCGGGTTGGGCTGGCAGATACTTGCTGAGAAATTCTGTGAACTTACGCTCACCGATAAAGCAGATGCCTGTAGAGTCTTTCTTCTTGGCGGTGATTAACCCTTGTTCTTCCGCAATTCTGCGAACTTCAGGTTTTTCAAGTTCACCGACCGGGAACAGACTACGGGCAATCTGATCATGGCTCAGGGTATACAGAAAATAGCTTTGGTCTTTATTGTTATCCAGGCCGCGCAGCATCTGCGGTTTTTCGTCCGGCTGAGTCGGGAAGGTGCGGCGGGTGTAGTGACCCATCGCAATGTAATCGGCATCCAGCACTTCGTCTGCAAATTCGAGAAATGCTTTGAATTTGATTTCTTTGTTGCACAGGATATCCGGATTCGGTGTACGGCCTGCTTTGTACTCTGCCAGAAAATACTCGAACACATTGTCCCAGTATTCTGCGGCAAAGTTGATGGTATGAAGATGAATGCCAAGTTTGTCGCACACAGCCTGCGCGTCTGCGAGATCTTCTGCGGCAGAGCAGTACTCGTCGTTGTCGTCTTCTTCCCAGTTCTTCATGAACAGGCCTTCGACCTGATAACCCTGTTGAAGCAGCAGGTAAGCTGATACCGAGGAATCGACGCCGCCGGACATGCCGACAATAACTTTTTTCTGGCTGTTATCTGACATTTTTCTCTTCAATCTTGAATAAGTGATAAGAGCGTGATTCTAACAGAAAGCAACTTGCTGAAACAGATCGGGAGCACCTTCACACTTTATTCATACTTCCGCTGCAAACGTCTGGTCAGTTTCGCCCGAATTCCAGTGTACTCAAGACTGACGCAAACGTTTGCTAATTGTCGGCAATGATAGTGGATGTGACTGAGAAAGTGTAGTGCTTTTGTCACGCAGACTGCTATCTACGCAGATTCGCTGCCAAGTTGTCCGATGGATTGGGCACCGAGCTCAATCCATTCGCCGGGCGCCAGCCCGTCGACAGTCCAGTCTGCCATCTGGTAACGGATGAGCCGCAAGGTCGGATGGCCGATATGCGCCGTCATACGACGGACCTGGCGGTTGCGTCCTTCAATCAGGGTGATACATAGCCAGGTGGTCGGAATATTTTTCCGTTCACGGATCGGTGGCGTTCGCTCCCACACTTGCGGTGCAGCCATGATGTCTACGGACGCCGGAAGCGTCATACCGTCTTTGAGTTCGACCCCGTTACGAAGTTGTTGCAGCGCCGCTTCGTCTGGTTCACCCTCAACCTGCACCCAGTAGGTTTTGGGTTGCTTGGAACCGGGTTGGGTTAAACGCGCTTGCAGAACGCCGTCGTTCGTCAGGATCAGCAGCCCTTCGCTGTCTTTGTCCAGGCGACCGGCAGGGTAGACGTCCTTGACAGGAATGTAATCCGCCAGCGTGGCATCACCCGGCTCACCACTGAACTGAGTGAGTACGTTGAACGGCTTGTTAAATAAGAGAATTTTTCTTGGGCCCCGCGGGCGCTTGGGATGATTTGCCTGACGTGAAGGTCGGCGCAGGTTGCTTTTACGTGGCGGTGTCGGAGTACGTTTAGATGCTGTACGTCCGGATGAAATGCGCGGTTTGTGTGTTTTCATGCTGATCTGATTTTCAGGGGATAGGCGTTTTGTGAGCGAGTCATTATATCCTAAAAATCCTCCCATGGCGTGCTGACGATTTTTCAAGTATGATTCTCCGGCATCTTACAAAAAGATAACAAACGGACGCTAGGAGAATTTAATGGATAGTAAAGTAGTTGTACCAGCAGAAGGTCAAAAGATTACCCTCGATGCCAATGGAAAGCTGGTCGTTCCTAACAACCCAATCATCCCTTATATCGAAGGGGACGGTATTGGTGTTGATGTAAGCCCTGCGATGATCAAAGTTGTTGATGCAGCTGTTCAGAAAGCATACGGTGGCGACCGTAAAATTTCCTGGATGGAAATCTACACCGGTGAAAAATCGACTCAGGTTTACGGTGAAGATGCATGGCTGCCGCAAGAAACACTTGATTTCATTCGTGAATACAAAGTTGCGATTAAAGGTCCACTGACAACGCCAGTTGGTGGTGGTATCCGTTCCCTGAACGTTGCTCTGCGTCAGGAGCTGGATCTGTACATCTGTGCGCGTCCTGTACGTTACTTCGACGGTGTACCGAGCCCACTGAAACAGCCTGAACTGACTGACATGGTGATCTACCGTGAAAACTCAGAAGATATCTACGCGGGTATTGAGTTCAAAGCAGGCACTGCTGAAGCGGACAAAGTGATCAAATTCCTGCAGGAAGAAATGGGCGCAACCAAGATCCGCTTCCCGCAAGATTGTGGTATCGGTATCAAGCCTGTATCTGAAGAAGGCACCAAGCGTCTGGTCCGTGCTGCACTGCAGTACACCATTGATAACGACCGTGACTCGCTGACGCTGGTTCACAAAGGCAACATCATGAAGTTCACTGAAGGTGCCTTTAAAGACTGGGGCTATGAAGTTGCCAAAGAATTCGGTGCAGAGCTGCTGGACGGTGGCCCGTGGATGACGCTGAAGAATCCAAATACCGGTAAAGAAATCATCATCAAAGACAGCATTGCAGACGCCTTCCTGCAGCAAATTCTGCTGCGTCCGGCTGAATACGATGTGATTGCAACCATGAACCTGAACGGTGACTACATCTCTGATGCACTGGCTGCACAGGTGGGTGGTATCGGTATCGCACCAGGTGCAAACATTGGTGATGGCGTTGCCCTGTTCGAAGCTACGCACGGTACTGCTCCGAAGTATGCGGGTCAGGATAAAGTGAACCCAGGTTCTCTGATTCTGTCTGCAGAAATGATGCTGCGTCACTTGGGCTGGACTGAAGCTGCTGATTTGATCATCAAATCAATGGAAGCTGCGATCCGCAATAAAACAGTGACTTACGATTTTGAGCGTCTGATGGACGGTGCAACCCTGCGTAAGTGTTCTGAGTTTGCTAGCGATATGGTCGAGCAAATGTAATGTCCGATTAATTCGGTCCAAAAGGCTCAGCGGTTGCTGGGCCTTTTTTGTCTCTATAAGCAAATGACTGCGGTGAGCTGTTCTTTTTGGGAAGCATCTGGCTTTGCAGGGATTGTGTTCTCGGCGGCAGATCAGCCATAATGAGTTGTGTGAAAGAAGTGAAAAGCGGTTTGTCGGGACAGTTCTGTAAAATTACTGTAAAAAGTTTGTGTTCTTTGTCTTTATGCACTCTTTATTCATTACTGTATCAATAAAGTGCGGTGGGAAAAAGACTACGCCTGTGACGGAGTTATCCGTTTTTACAGGGAGAGGATGGTAGGGAGAGGAACTTTAGGTGAGCAGTTGCCCACCTAATTAAAGTGATGTAAACGTATCAGCGAGCATTACTTACTGGCACTTTCAACATCAACGGGGACAATTTCGCTAGCGTGATAGCCTTTGGGGCCAGTTTGAACTGTGTAGTTCACCTGTTGGCCTGCCTTCAGCGTCCGATATCCTTCCATTTGGATTGTTGAATAGTGTGCAAAGATATCGCCTTCACCGTTTTCCGGACAGATGAAACCGAATCCTTTTGCGTTGTTAAACCACTTAACTGTACCTGTTGCCATGCTTTACATCCCTCTTCGCATTCAATTTCCATTTAGCATTTATCAAACAGTACTGTTTTAACATGACTTGAATATAAATGCTATTTTGATGCAGATAGTATCTACTACAAGGTACACTTTAGTAAAAAGACTTAGACAGTCAAGGTCGTCTTGTAACATTTGGATGAAATCTTTTTTGTCCGTCGCAATCTAGCAACCGATTGAACATATGACTAAGATGAGATTATGAGTAAGTTAAGCGAATGGATTAGTCCTGAGTCAGATATTCTGAATGAGGAGGACACTCAGGTTAAGCCGCCATCGATGTACAAAGTAATTTTAAATAATGATGATTACACGCCGATGGATTTTGTGATAGAAGTGTTACAGAAGTTCTTCTCCATGGACCTGGAGAGAGCAACACAGTTGATGCTGGCAGTGCATTATGAGGGAAAGGCAGTGTGTGGTGTTTTTACTGCTGAAGTCGCTGAAACCAAAGTGGCTCAAGTCATGATGTATGCGAGAGAGCATGAACATCCGCTACTGTGTACGATGGAAAAAGCCTGACTTTTTCCGGCACGCCAAATCGAGTGGTATTTAGGGGAGGTGCCTTATGCTAAATAAAGAACTTGAAACCAGTCTCAATGGTGCTTTTGCAAGAGCAAGGGAAAAACGCCATGAGTTTATGACGGTTGAGCATCTGTTACTGGCGCTACTGGAGAATCCTGCTGCCCAGGAATCCCTACTCGCCTGCCGGGCGAATCTTGACACCCTACGTAAAGAATTAGACGCATTCATTGAACAAACCACACCGTTAATTCCTGCGGATGATGAGAGCCGTGAAACTCAGCCTACGCTGAGCTTCCAGCGTGTTTTACAACGGGCCGTATTCCATGTTCAGTCTTCCGGACGCAGTGAAGTCACCGGGGCGAATGTGTTGGTGGCCATCTTTAGTGAGCAGGAATCCCATGCGGCATACCTGCTGAAGAAAAGTGATATCAGCCGTCTGGATGTTGTGAATTTCATTTCTCACGGCACGGTCAAAGACAGCGAAAACGATGATCTGAATCAGTCGGATGTGAATGCTGACGATCCGCGTGCGGAAGGCGGAGAAGATCGTCTGGAAAACTTTGCAACCAATCTCAATCAACTGGCCCGGGCGGGCGCGATTGATCCCTTGATTGGCCGGGAATATGAGCTGGAACGTACTGTTCAGGTCTTATGCCGCCGCCGGAAGAATAACCCACTGCTGGTGGGTGAGGCCGGGGTGGGGAAAACAGCGATTGCGGAAGGCCTTGCCTGGAGAATCGTGGAAGGGCAGGTGCCGGATATTATCAGCGATTGTGTCATTTATTCACTGGATATTGGCTCATTGCTGGCAGGCACGAAGTATCGGGGTGATTTCGAAAAACGCTTTAAAGCGATTTTGAAGCAACTCGAAAAAGAAGAAAAAGCGGTCCTGTTCATTGATGAGATCCATACCATCATTGGTGCCGGTGCGGCCTCCGGTGGTCAGGTGGATGCAGCCAATCTGATTAAACCCCTGTTGAGCAGCGGCAAAATCCGTTGTATGGGATCGACCACCTATCAGGAATACAACAATATCTTTGAAAAAGAGCGTGCACTGGCCCGCCGCTTCCAGAAGATTGACATTGTGGAACCTTCTCTGGATGACACCACCAAAATCCTGATGGGGCTGAAGCCGAAATATGAAGCGCATCATGAAGTGCGCTACACCAACAAAGCCATTCGTGCTGCGGTTGAACTGTCAGCCAAGTATATCAACGAGCGTCATTTGCCAGATAAAGCGATTGATGTGATTGATGAGGCGGGCGCGCGTTGTCGTCTGGCACCGGCGAGTAAGCGGAAGAAGACGATCAATGTCAGTGACATTGAAGCCATGATTGCCCGGATTGCCCGGATTCCTGAGAAATCAGTGTCTTCCAGTGATAAAGAAGTGCTGCAAAAACTGGACAGCAAGCTGAAAATGCTGGTGTTTGGTCAGGATCCGGCCATCGATGCGCTGACTGAGGTTATCAAGTTGAGCCGTGCGGGACTGGGGGCTGATAACAAACCGGTGGGTTCCTTCCTGTTTGCCGGTCCGACTGGCGTGGGTAAAACGGAAGTGACGGTTCAGCTGGCGAAAATTCTTGGCATTGAGTTGCTGCGGTTTGATATGTCTGAGTACATGGAGCGTCATACGGTCAGCCGTTTGATCGGTGCGCCTCCGGGCTATGTCGGGTTTGATCAGGGGGATTGTTAACAGATGCTGTGATTAAACATCCACATTCTGTCGTTCTGCTCGATGAGATTGAAAAAGCCCACCCGGATGTCTTTAACCTGCTGTTGCAGGTGATGGATAACGGGACACTGACCGATAACAACGGCCGTAAAGCCGATTTCCGTAACGTGATTCTGGTGATGACCACCAATGCTGGTGTTCAGGAAACCGTGCGTAAATCGATTGGTCTGGTTCAGCAGGACCACAGCCATGATGCCATGTCGGAAATCAAACGTGTCTTTGCGCCAGAGTTCCGGAACCGTTTGGATAACATCATTTGGTTTAACCATCTTGAAAAAGATGTCATCAATCAGGTTGTTGATAAGTTCATCGTTGAATTGCAGGCCCAGTTGGATGCGCGTGGCGTGTCGATGGAAGTCTCCAACGAAGCGCGTGAATGGCTGGCAAACAAAGGGTATGACAAATCCATGGGGGCACGTCCGATGGCTCGGGTGATTCAGGAAAATCTGAAAAAACCGATGGCAAACGAATTACTCTTTGGATGTCTGACCAATGGCGGTTCAGTCCGGGTCGATCTGAAAGACGATGGGACGCTGGATTTCCGCTTCAGCAGCGAAATGGAACCTGCTCACTAAGTCAGGAAAGTAAGATAAAACAAACGGGACCTCTGGGTCCCGTTTTTTATGCGTTCGGTCTCATCAAAGATGAGCACTGATGTTTTCAGCAAAAAGCCAGAAAAGAAATGTCCGGCTCAGAGCAATTAGCGCGAACGGAAGACGATGCGGCCTTTAGACAGGTCGTAAGGAGTCAGTTCAACTGTGACCTTATCGCCAGTCAGAATACGGATGTAGTTTTTGCGCATTTTACCGGAAATGTGTGCAGTCACGACGTGACCGTTTTCCAGTTCTACGCGGAACATAGTATTAGGTAGTGTATCGAGTACAGTACCTTGCATTTCAATTACGTCTTCTTTTGCCATTGAATCCTCTTAGGCTACCGTGCCTTGCTTCTGATTGGGCCGGATAATGCCTTGAAACTGTTTAAGTGTAAAGTTCAGGCCCGCAATTTTACCCTCGCTGCCTCTCTTTGTCAGCTATTGTTGCAAACTTCATTTCTTTCCAGTGTTTTGGCGGGGTTAAGGGCAGATCATGGACTGCCATTTTCCCTGAACGAGCTTTTGGTAGGGCTTATACCGGGTTTTATAGTTCATCGCCGGGCAATCATCAATTTGATAGCCGGGATAGAGCCAGCGCCGTCCGGTTTCCCGACAGTAGTCAATCTGCTTCAGTACACACAGGGTACCCAGTGAGAGAGGATGGTTCGGGTCAAAGAAGGTATAGACGGCACTCAGGGCCTGATCAAGAAAATCTGTCACGGCAATCGCGATGAGCCGGTCATCTTCATAGAGATGTAAAAAGTAGGTTTCCATCCAGTTGGCCTGACTGAACTCAAAAAATTGCTGCCGGTTGGCCGGGTACATTGCGCCATGTGCATGACGTTGGCGGATATACTGCTCATAGAGGGGAAACCAGTCTTCATCCAGCGTTGGCTTAAATTCTGCCCTGAAACCAGCCAGTTGTTTTTGCTGGCGTTTTTGCGTTTTGCTCGGAGCGAAGTGATCACAATCAATGCGTAAAGGCGTGCAAGCCTGACAGTGCTCGCACATCGGTTTATAAATCGCCTGTCCGCTGCGGCGAAATCCACTGCCCAGTAATGCGCTGTACCCGGAGACGGTCAGCCAGCGATGATCAATGACCACACCCAGCTGTTCCTGCTGTTCGGGAAGATAACTGCAATTGATCACTGGCGTAAAACCCAGGCGAATACTTGGAAGACTCATGATCTTTTTACAACGTAATGAGTTGAGGTGTATAACAGTCTGCTGTAAGTATGGCGCATTTCATGTGTGCCAGGCTTTTCAAAAATGCGTCACGGGGAAGTTCCTGTGCGCCCAGAGAAGCCAGATGAGGGTTCATGATCTGGCAGTCAATCAGCTGGCCTTGATGCGCGCTGAAGTGCTCGCAAAATTGCCACAGCGCGATTTTGGACGCATTATCGGCCAGCGAAAACATGGATTCACCACAAAAGACGGCGCCGACGCTGATCCCGTACAGTCCGCCGATGAGCTGGCCGTCTTGCCAGACTTCGACAGAATGACAGTGGCCGCGGTCATGTAAATCTTTATATGCCTGAATCATGGCGGGGGTTATCCAGGTTGCATCCTCGCCACGGCTGAAAGCACATTGCTCGATGACCTGATGACAGGCATGATTCAGTGTGATCTGATAGCCTGACTTCCGGTAAAATTTTCTCAGGCTTTTGCTGGGCTTGAACTGATCCGGCACGATGACAGCGCGGGGCGTGGGGCTCCACCAAAGCAAGGGCTCACCTTCAGCGTACCAAGGAAAAATGCCTTGCTGGTAAGCCTGGATGAGACGCCGGACACTGAGATCGCCCCCGAAAGCCAGTAAACCGTTGGGATCGTCCAGAGCAGTATCCGGATGCGGAAATTGTAAATCGACCGGGTCGAGTTCAGGCAAATATAGAGCCATATCAATACTATCTAGGTGGAGAAAATCCGATGAAAAAGTGGTTACTGATCGCGTTGCTGTTTCCACTCATGTTGCAAGCAGCACCGTATAACCGTAATCAGGCCCGACCGGTGAATCAGGTCGTTTTCGGCCAGTTAGAATCAGTACGTTATATTACTCAGCAGGAAATGGTCAACTCCCGTCACAATGGCTGGGAAACCTTACTGGGGGCTGTCGTCGGCGGGTTGATCGGAAACCAGTTTGGTGGTGGGCATGGCCGGGAGGTTGCCACTGCAGTTGGGGCCATGATTGGCGCCGGTGCGGCCTATCAGCAACAAGATATCGGCCAGAAGATCAGGCAGTACAAACTGGTGGAATTACTGATTCAAACGGAAGCAGGGAAATTGGTGGATGTGATTCAGGATGTGGACCCAGACATGATTTTTCAGTCGGGTGACAATGTTCGCATTCTGTATTTTGATGAAGGGGTTCGTGTCGACCGAACGTATCCTTAAATAAAAAAGGCTCTGGTATTTTCCAGAGCCTTTTTATCTGTGGTCTGAAACCTTAAATCCGGTTCCACAGCTGGCTGTAGCGCCCTTGCTGTGCCATCAGTTCATGATGGTTTCCACGTTCAATGATCTTGCCTTCATCCATCAGGCAGATTTGATCCATGGCTTCCAGACCCACAAGACGGTGGGTGATGAACACCACGGTTTTATCGGCCATATGCTCAAACAGCAGGGCCAGAATTTGCTGCTCTGTCCTGCGGTCCAGACCTTCAGTCGGTTCATCCAGCAGCATGACAGGGGCGTTATGCAGCAAAGCCCGTGCAATACCAAGCCGACGTCGTTCACCGCCTGAAATCTGGCGACCGCCATCACCCAACCAGGTATCCAGACCATTGCCTTCCAGCAATTTCTGCAAGCCGACTTTGGACAGCGTAGCCGACAGTTCTTCCTCTGATGCATCAGGTTTAGCCAGCAGCAGGTTGTCACGGACGGTGCCGTTAAAGAGATCTACACGCTGACTGACGACACTGATTGCTGCTCTCAGCGAACTTTCCTGCCACTGTGGTAATGGCACACCATCCAGGGTGATTCGCCCTTGTTGCGGATCCCAGTTTCGGGTCAGGAGTTGCAGCAGGGTTGATTTACCGCAGCCTGTCCGACCGAGCAGAGCCAGTTTTTGCCCGGCTTTCAGTTCAAGCGACACCTGATCCAGAACGGTTTGAGTGCTGTTGTAATAGGCAAACTGAACCTGTTCGACCTGAATCTCGCCTTTTACCCGAGCCTGATGACCGTTCGGATCAAATGCCGTATCTGGTGTGGCATGAATAATTTCATTCAAGCGTCTGGCTGATGTCAGTGTCTGTCCCAGATACTGGAACGCACCAGCAACAGGCATCATGAGTTCAAAACTGGCCATGGTGGCAAAAGCAACCAGCGCAATCATGGGATCAGGCGTATTACCTCCCACGCCGTCGGCAGCCAGCCAGATCATCAGAACCAGCGTCCAGCCCGTTGCCAGCAGCAGCATGGCATTGGCCAGACCGGTCAGGCTGGCCATCCGGCGCTGGGCCAAGAGCAAGGATTGCTGTTCATTCAGTGTTTGCTCACGATAACCGGGCTCAGCGTTAAAGAGCAGCAGCTCGGCTTGTCCCTGAATCCAGTCCAGCAACCGGATACGGAAACCGGCTTTGGCCATGGTGAGGGTTTCGCCGTGCTTTTTCCCTAGCAGGTAGAACAGCACGGGCAGGGCAAACATCAGGGTCAGCAGGACGGCACCCAGAATCAGAGCCAGCTCAGGATCAAACCAGTACAGAAAGCCACAAATGGCCAGCAGTGCAATCACCCCGATGATCAGCGGGCTGATCAGGCGCAGATACACGTGATCCATGGCATCGACATCGGCAACCAACCGGTTGAGCAGATCGGCATCGCGCAAGTTGGTTTGGCGGCCCGGGATCAAGGGTGTCAGTTTTCTGAAAAAGAAAATCCGTAAGTCAGCCAGCAGCTTAAAGGTCGCGTTGTGGCTGACAACACGCTCTCCCCATCGACCGGCAGTTCGGGCCAGAGAAAATCCACGAACGCCAGCGGCAGGCAGCATGTAATTGAACGTTTCGCGGGCAATGGTTAAACCGGCAACGGCAGAGGCTGCCAGAAACCAGCCGGACAAAGTCAGCAGGCTCATGGCGGACAGCACGGTGGCCAAGCCCAGTAACATGCCCAGGGTCAGACCGAACCAGTGGCGGCGATATAATTTCAGGTAAGGGATTAAATCACGCATCGAGATCCCTCTTGTCAGTGTGCGATAACATGTCAGCCAGCAAACCTTCCTGACTGATCTGGCTGAAGTGACCTTGCTGAACAATCTGGCCGTTTTCCATCACCAGCACCGTATCCATCCCGGCAAGCTGATCCAGACGATGGCTGATCATCAGCGCTGTCTGACCTTGTGTTGCCTGATTCAGACTTTGCTGGACCAGACGCTCGCTGTTGGCATCCAGGCTCGCTGTCGGCTCATCCAGCAGCCAGAAACTGCCGTTTTGCAGCAGGGCACGGGCCAGAGCCAGACGCTGGGCCTGACCCACCGACAAGCCAGCAGAGCGATCACCAACCGGATGGTCATAGCCACGCGCCAGACGCTCGATAAATTCGTGTGCGAAAGCCTGTTCTGCCACCTGACGAATCTGTGCATCAGTGGCTTGCGGGTTGCCGAGGACGATGTTGTCTTTGATGCTGCCGTGAATCAGCAGTGGGTTTTGGCCCACCCAACTGATCGCCTGTCGCCACTGAACCGGATCAAGTTCGCGCAGTTCAGTGCCGTTGATTTCAATACTGCCTTCATACGGCAGGAAGCCTAAGAGCGCATTCAGCAGGCTGGTTTTACCGGCACCGCTCGGGCCGACCAGTGCGACTTGCTGATGGGCGTTGACATCAAAACTTAAGGGGCCTGCCAGTACTTGACCCTGCGGGCTTAGCACATTGACCTCCCGGAGGCGGATAGCAATGGTATCAGGGGTATTCAGAGGCTGATCGCCGTGACTCATGTTATCCGCTTCCGTATTGAGGAAGGTCACAATAGATTCGGCGGCACCAATGGCCTGCGCTTTGGCATGATAAAAAGTACCCAGATCCCGCAAAGGCTGGTAGAACTCAGGCGCCAGCAGCAGAATGAAGAAACCGGTAAACAGTGTAATCGGCACACCGTAGTGACCAAAATTCAGCTCGCCGATAAAGGAGAAACCAAAGTATACGGCCACCAGCGCGATGGAAATCGCGGTGAAAAACTCCAGCACAGCAGAGGACAGAAACGCCAGTCGCAGCACTTCCATGGTGCGTTTACGGAGTACGTCTGCAGCATCGTGCAGATTTTCTGCTTCGGCTTCGGCACGGTCAAACAGGCGCAGCGTCGCCAGACCCTGCAGGCGATCGTAAAAATGACCGGATAAACGTTGCATGGCCGTAAAGTTACGGCGGCTGGCATCTGCGGCACCAATACCAACCAGTGCCATAAACAGCGGCACCAGCGGGGCTGTGATCAGGAAAATCAGACCGGCAGCCCAGTTGAACGGGAAGACGGCGATCAGAATGACCAGTGGGATCAGCACCGACAAGGCCATCTGTGGGATATAACGGGCGAAGAAATCCTGCATTTCTTCAACCTGCTCCAGAATCAGGCTGGCCCAGGAACCCGCCGGACGGCCTTTGATAAAGGCTGGACCGAGCTGATGCAGGCGGTTGATGATCAGGGTGCGGATGTGGATCCTGATTTCTTCTCCGCATCGGTAACCGGCAACTTCTCGTCCCCAACTGCAGGCTGCCCGTAAAGCGACAGTCAGGACCAGGCCGATGAAATACGGCACCAGCTGGTGCTTATCCGTCTGTTCAATGACGAGTTGCTGAAGTATATAAGCGAGCAAACCAGCCTGAGCAACAAGGAGCAGGCCAGAGAGAAATCCCATGCCGACACTCAGCATCAGCCACGGTTTCGCGAGCTTGCTTTGCGATTTTAACCACTTGGTCAACTCGCGCTGTAATTGTTTATCCATCTTTTAATAGCGCTGTATGGTTTGTCGAATTCCGGTTTCCCAACGGGGGAAGGCAAACAGGCCGCGTACGATTGCCGCGGCCGTCGTGTGTCTTACTTGGCGATTGCATCCAGATAGCGTTCAGCATCCAGCGCAGCCATACAGCCGGTACCTGCAGAGGTAATGGCCTGACGATACACGTGATCCATCACATCACCGGCAGCAAACACACCCGGAACACTGGTTTGTGTTGCATTGCCCTCAAGTCCGGACTGAACTTTGATGTAACCGTTTTCCATGGTCAGCTGACCTTCAAAGATACCGGTATTTGGCTGATGGCCAATCGCAATGAACACACCCATGACTTCCAGTGTCTCTGTGGCATCGGATTGGGTCTCTTTCAGGCGGACAGCCGTCACACCCATGTCGTCGCCAAGTACTTCATCCAGCGTCCGGTCGGTGTGCAGGATGATATTGCCGTTGTTGACTTTATCCATCAGGCGGTCGATGAGAATTTTCTCTGCCCGGAAAGTATCCCGGCGATGAACCAGATGAACTTCAGAAGCAATGTTTGCCAGATACAGCGCTTCCTCCACTGCGGTGTTCCCACCACCCACCACAGCCACTTTCTGGTTGCGGTAGAAGAAACCGTCACAGGTCGCACAGGCCGACACGCCGCGTCCCTGAAATGCTTGTTCTGAATCCAGACCGATGTACTTGGCGGATGCGCCTGTGGCAATAATCAGTGCATCACAGGTGTATTCCCCGTTGTCGCCTTTCAGGAGGAACGGGCGCTGGCTGAAATCAGTCTCGTTAATGTGATCAAAGATGATTTCAGTATTGAATTTCTCGGCGTGCGCTTTCATGCGCTCCATCAGGGCCGGGCCGGTCAGGCCTTCAGCATCACCGGGCCAGTTTTCGACTTCTGTGGTAGTGGTCAGCTGGCCGCCTTGCTGCATGCCAGTAATCATGACTGGATTGAGATTGGCACGGGCCGCGTAAACAGCTGCCGTATAACCGGCAGGGCCAGAACCGAGGATGAGTAGTTTACTGTGTTTGACGTTACTCATTGTTTCTCCAGACTAAGTCAGCATCACGTATTCGTAAGGCATCGATTGTATGGAAATTACTGAAGTAAAGAAAGTGCAGACCCGGGTTCTGCAACAATCTGAAGTAAAAAGCGCTGAATTCTAAGATTCAGCGCCAGAGCGGAAAAATGCGGGTTATGGTGTTTAATGCATACTTAAAGCAACGGTCGGATCGGTATAGTGAAGCTTGAACGCATCGGCGACCTCCCGGCAGGTGATTTTGCCGTGAATCACGTTCAGTCCGGCCAGAAATCCAGGATCGTCCTGCAGTGCCTGTTTGTAACCTTTGCCGGCCAGTTGAATAATGTAGGGCAGCGTTGCATTGTTCAGTGCAAATGCAGAAGTTCTTGCGACAGCCCCCGGCATATTGGCCACACAGTAATGGACGACATGATCGACGATGAAAGTTGGATCGGTATGAGTGGTCGGATGAGAGGTTTCAAAACAGCCCCCTGGTCAATTGCCACATCGACCAGACATGAGCCATGCTTCATATCCTGAACGTGTTTTGCCGTGATTAATTTTGGTGCTGCTGCGCCCGGAATTAACACCGCGCCGATAATCACATCCATTTCAGGCACCAATCGCTCGATTAAATCTTCCGTCGAATAAAGCAGCTTCACTTTGCCTTGAAACTCGCAGTCCAGCGCCCGAAGTGTGTCCAGATTTCGATCCACGAGCGTCACATCCGCCCGCATTCCCACAGCCATTCGGGCCGCATTGGAGCCGACAACACCGCCGCCAAGAATCAGCACTTTTGCCGGGTCGACACCCGGCACACCACTGAGCAGTAAACCCCTGCCACCCTGAGAATTTTCCAGCGTTTGCGCGGCGGCCTGAACCGACATTCGCCCCGCCACTTCTGACATGGGGGCGAGCAGGGGAAGACGTCCTTTGTTGTCTTTGACCGTTTCATAAGCAATACAAATAGATTTGCTCTGAATCAGGTCTTTTGTTTGTTCATAATCCGGGGCCAGATGCAGATAAGTAAAGAGGATTTGTCCCTCGCGAAGCATTGCTCTTTCGACCGCTTGGGGTTCTTTTACTTTAATAATCAGCTCTGATCTGGTAAAAACTTCTGAAGCAGTCGAAAGAATGGTTGCCCCCGCAGACTGATAGTCTGAATCGGACAACCCTATACCTGTGCCAGCCTGGGTTTCAACGAATACCTGATGGCCCAGCGAGACAAGCTCTCTGACACTACTGGTGACAAGACCGACTCGGTATTCATGGTCTTTGATTTCTTTAGGCACACCGATGATCATGCTGTGCTCCTTGATCGTTTTAGCAGGGTTAGCTATGGACAAGGTTGAAATGACAGAGCTATTGGCAGTATAGTTTGACTAAAAGAGTATTTGATACTAAATAACTCGTAGATGTAATATATTTTATTGCAAGGAAGTAAGAAGGTGGAATAAAAAATGGTAGATACCAAAAAGAAACCCTCCAAGGAGTTGGATCGTATAGACCGCAACATTCTGAATGAACTTCAGAAAGACGGCCGAATTTCAAACGTTGAGTTGTCGAAACGCGTTGGCCTGTCACCAACCCCTTGTCTGGAGCGTGTACGTCGTCTTGAGCGTCAGGGCTATATCAGTGGTTATACTGCGCTGCTGAACCCGCAATATCTTGATGCTTCGCTGCTGGTTTTTGTAGAAATTACACTAAACCGTGGCGCGCCAGATGTGTTCGAACAGTTCAACCGTTCTGTTCAGGAGCTGGAAGACATTCAGGAATGTCATCTGGTGTCCGGTGATTTCGACTACCTGCTCAAAACCCGCGTATCGGACATGTCTGCATACCGTAAGCTGCTCGGGGAAACCCTGCTGCGCTTACCCGGTGTAAATGACACCCGGACTTACGTGGTGATGGAAGAAGTGAAGCAAACGAATAACCTGGTCATTAAAACCCGTTAAGTGTCCCTTGGGCAAACTGACCCTGAACCTGCTTCCCTAATGATTTCAAGCGGCCTTCGTGCCGCTTGAATTGTTTCTGCGGCCTGAAACTTTTTTTGTCTCATTTTGCTGAAAAAAACTGCAACTCATCCTTGAATTGACATTCAGATGAATTATTTGTGTTATCAAGCCACTACAATCAAGGTAGATGAGGGCTGACGGCGGGATGAGACACCTGCCGCACCACGGGTTTTCATACTTTGCTTCCACATTTTTTCAGGCGGGTAACATTACCAGTGAAGTGGTATAAGATAGGCCAGTAACAGCAAACATGTTGATACGTTTCATCAGCTGGGCTCCTGTTGATTTCCCCCGGCTTACAGTCAGTTTTAGCAAGACCGGAGAGTTTTTTTGAGGAAGGTAAAAGGCAAATCTCAGCCTGTACGTCTGTCGGGTGGGCAGCGTTTATTCGAGAGTTTTCTGATCATCGGTATTTTGGCCGCTGTGTATCTTATGGTCGCGCTGGTGAGCTTTGATCCGGCAGACCCGTCATGGTCTCAAACCGCTTGGGAAGGACCCGTCCAGAACAAAGCCGGTGCTTTTGGTGCGCTGGTTGCTGACACTTTCTTTTTCACATTTGGTTCTCTGGCTTATCCGTTACCGATTGTCATTCTGGGGACGACCTGGATATTTTTCCGTCGCCGTCAGGAGCCTTCATCGCCGGATCTGATGATTTACGGCACGCGCCTGCTTGGCCTGCTGGTTTTATTTCTGACCAGTTGTGGTCTGGCGGATCTCAACTTTGATGATATCTGGTATTTCTCTTCCGGTGGCGTGATCGGCGATGTCGTTGCGAATCTGACGCTGCCGCTGTTCAACCTGCTCGGCACCACGCTGGTCCTGATGTTCCTGTGGGCCGTGGGTTTTACGTTGCTGACGGGGATTTCCTGGCTGCGTGTGGTTGATGGTATCGGTGAATCGACACTGGGCATGCTGGGATGGCTACTCAATAAAATTCGCGGTGAGCAGGTGCAAACCCTGACCCCTTTTGCGGCAGAAATTCCGGATGAAAGCCAGACGGCTTACACGGCCCGATTATCACCGCCAGCAGCAGAGGAAACCGTTATCGATGACGATGACGTGTTGCTGAAACGTCCGGCAGAGCGAGTTGCTTATACACCCACGCCAATCCGAACGGCGGAGGTCTCTCCGGTGCCTGAGCCAGCGATCGCGGTTGCGACCCCGCAGAAACAGGCTCAGCCTGAACCCAAAGTGCAGCCTCAGCCTGAACCTTCAATTGTGATGCCGGAGCGCACGAAGTCAGCGCCTGTATCCAATCATCAGCCGCTGGGCACAAATCCTGAAGCGGCCGACCTGAGCATTGAAGCGCTGCAGTCACAGTTAGCCGACGATGATGATTTCAGTATCTATGACACGGAGAAAGCGCCAGAGACTGTCAATCCAACTGCTGCGAAACCCCAAGAACCCGAGGATTTGGATCCGGTGCTGGGCGATTTGTCTCTGGTTGACGAAAGTCCGCAACCGCAACCGACGCCGTCTGCTGTCGCGCAATCTCAGCTTGAGCCCCAGTCTCAGCCATCAGCGCCGCAGCAGCCTGCAGTGACCGATACGCCGCCCTGGGATTCTGAAGATGAACCTGAGAGGGATGATCATCTGCTTGCGGATGGCGAGATAGAAATTGGCGTCCATGACGGTATGTCTGAGCTGGAGCGAGCCGCTGCAGAGACCAATACCGATGAAGACGATGATGTCGCCTTTGACGACGAAGAAAGCGATGAAGAGGCTTTCCAGCGCAAGATTCGTGAGGCGCAGGAGGCACAGCAGCAACAGGCTTATGCTGCAGGTCTCGATAATCCGTTCCTGATGAAAAAAGATGTTGATTTACCCAAGCCAACTTCACCGATGCCAACACTGGATTTGCTGCAACCTCCGCAGCAGAATGTTCAGCCAACCAGTGATGAAGAGCTGAAACAGACGGCCCGGCTGGTGGAATCCAAACTGGCAGATTACAAAATTAAAGCCAAGGTTGTCGGGATTTATCCGGGGCCGGTGATTACCCGTTATGAGCTGGATCTGGCACCGGGGGTTAAAGTCAGCCGGATTTCGGGTCTGGCGAAAGACCTGGCTCGTGCACTGTCTGCGATTGCGGTTCGTGTTGTTGAAGTGATCCCGGGTAAACCTTATATCGGTCTGGAACTGCCGAATGAGGGGCGCGAAACGGTTTATATGTCCGAAGTGCTGGCCAGCGACCGATTCCTGAATATGCGCAGTGCACTGCCGATCGTACTGGGTTACGACATTGCCGGCGAAGCCGTGGTGGCGGATCTGAGCAAAATGCCGCACTTGCTGGTGGCGGGTACCACGGGTTCCGGTAAGTCTGTCGGGGTCAACGTAATGATTCTCAGCCTGCTATACAAATGTAAGCCGGAAGATTGTCGTTTCATCATGATCGACCCCAAAATGCTTGAATTGTCGATTTATGAAGGCATTCCACACCTGCTGACGGAAGTGGTCACCGACATGAAAGACGCAGGCAATGCGCTGCGCTGGTGTGTGGGTGAGATGGAACGCCGTTATAAGCTGATGGCTGCCGTGGGCGTCCGGAATCTGGCGGGCTTCAATGCCAAGCTGAAAGAAGCGGCGGCGGCGGGCCACCCAATTCACGACCCGTTGTGGCGACCTGGCGATACTTTAGACGAACATCCACCCCTGTTGGAGAAAATGCCAAGTATTGTGGTCATAGTGGATGAGTTTGCCGATTTGATGATGGTCGTCGGTAAGAAAGTGGAAGAGCTGATTGCACGACTGGCGCAAAAAGCGCGTGCATCCGGCATTCACCTGGTACTGGCAACCCAGCGGCCTTCCGTGGATGTGATCACTGGCCTGATTAAAGCCAACATTCCAAGCCGGATGGCATTTACTGTCTCGACCAAAACGGACTCACGGACAATTCTGGATCAGGGCGGGGCGGAGTCTTTGCTGGGGATGGGTGACATGCTTTATCTGCCAGCGGGTCAGAGCCATACCGTTCGGGTACACGGTGCGTTTGCATCGGATGATGATGTTCATAACGTGGTCAATGACTGGAAAGCACGCGGCAAACCTCAGTACATTGATGGCATTTTGAATGCCGATCAGGGCGCTGAAGCCATGCTGCCGGGAGAAACCTCTGCGGGTGGTGACGACGATCTGGATCAGCTGTTTGATCAGGTTGCAGCCTTTGTGGCAGAAAGCCGTCGGGGTTCAGTCTCGGGTGTTCAGCGCCGCTTTAAAATTGGTTATAACCGTGCTGCACGTATTGTCGAGCAGCTCGAAGCCCATGGCATTGTGAGCCCGCCGGGCCATAACGGGAACCGGGAAGTTCTGGCGCCCGCGCCAACAGGAGATTAATGAATGATGACAATTCAACCCGTGACAAAAACGATTCAGCGACTGTTACTGGCAGCCGCCTTGCTGCCGGGGCTGGCGTTTGCCAGCGCACAGCAGGAGCTGAGCCAGCGTTTAGGGAAAGTGGATGCCTTCAGTGCGGACTTTACGCAAAAAGTCACCAGCCCGGACGGCGAAGTTCTGGTCGAAGGTCAGGGCAAAGTTTCCGTTCAGCGGCCGAACCTGTTCCGCTGGCATGCGGACTTACCGGATGAAAACCTGCTGGTTTCTGATGGCCGTACCCTTTGGTACTACACCCCGATGGTTGAGCAGGTGACTGCAATGAAACTGGAAGATGCGACAGAACAGACGCCTTTTGTGCTGCTGATCCGCAACCAAAACCGGGATTGGGCGAAGTATCACGTTGTCCAGACCGCCGACACCTTTACCCTGACCCCGAAAGACAGCGCAGCTGTGACCGGGAAGTTTGTGGTCACGGTTGGCCAGGACGGTCAGGTCCGTGGCTTCTCGGTTGAGGAGCAGGATGGCCAGCGCAGCCAGTTCCGCTTTGCAAAATTTGCGCGCGGCATTCAAGACCGCAAACAGTATAGCTTTACGCCGCCTGCGGGGGTGGAGCTGGACGACAAGCGCTGATTGCGCTTTGGGTATACAATAGGCGAATCATCTCAGGCGGTAGACATACCGCCTTTTTCAGTTTTGGAAGGTCAGCGTGGATAACTTCAGTCTTAACTTTTCCTCGGATTTTCGACCACTTGCTGCCCGGATGCGGCCAAGGACGGTAGAAGAATATGTCGGTCAGCAGCACATTCTGGGACCGGGAAAGCCCCTGCGTCGCGCATTGGAAGCGGGCCATCTGCATTCCATGATTCTGTGGGGCCCGCCGGGGACAGGGAAAACGACGCTGGCTGAAGTTGCCGCGCATTATGCCAACGCAGAAGTTGAGCGGGTGTCCGCGGTGACCTCCGGTGTGAAAGATATTCGTGCGGCGATTGATAAAGCACATCAGAATCAGCATGCCGGTCGCAGAACCATTCTTTTTGTAGACGAGGTGCACCGCTTCAATAAAAGCCAGCAGGATGCTTTCCTGCCGCATATTGAAGACGGTACCGTTACCTTTATTGGCGCGACCACTGAAAACCCTTCTTTCGAGCTCAATAATGCCTTGTTGTCCCGGGCACGGGTTTACAAACTGAAATCCCTGACCAAAGACGACATTCTGACGGTGATTGATCAGGCGCTGGCCGATCAAACGCGCGGCGTTCAGGCGGAGCATCTGGTTTTTGCACCGGATGTGAAAGAGAGTCTGGCAGAACTGGTGAACGGTGATGCCCGAATGTCGCTGAATTATCTTGAGTTGCTGGCAGATATGGCGGAGGAAGTGCAGGGCAAGAAAGTCATGACGCTGGATTTGCTGGCCGAAGTGGCTGGAGAAAAAGTGACCCGCTTCGATAACAAAGGCGATCTCTGGTACGACATGATTTCTGCAGTGCATAAATCCATTCGGGGATCGAGTCCGGACGGGGCCTTGTACTGGTATGCCCGGATGCTGCAGGCGGGTTGCGATCCCTTGTATGTCGCCCGCCGTTTGCTGGCGATTGCTTCAGAAGATGTCGGCAATGCTGATCCCCGGGGATGCAGGTTGCGATTGCGGCCTGGGATTGTTTTACCCGGGTGGGCGCTTATGAAGGGGAACGTGCGATTGCACAGGCGATTGTGTATCTGGCCTGTGCGCCCAAAAGTAACGCTGTCTATACCGCCTTTAAACAGGCCAAAGCCGATGCCGCCAATTTACCGGATTTCGAGGTGCCGCCACATCTGAGAAATGCCCCGACGAAACTGATGAAAGATTTAGGGTACGGTGCCGAGTACCGCTACGCACATGATGAGCCCGGTGCGTACGCTGCGGGTGAGTGTTATTTACCGCCGGAAATGCAAAGTCAGCAGTATTATCAGCCGACAGAACGTGGTCTCGAGGGTAAAATTCGTGAAAAGCTGGATTATCTGGCTTCTCTGGATGCAAAAAGCCCGCAGAAACGCTATCAATAACCGGGCTTTTTGGGTATCTTTTGTGAACTCACGTTAGAAATTCTAACGTACTCAGATTTCAACTGATTTAACCCGCAATCGGGTTAAACTTTGTGCAACATTCTATGACGAGCACAGGATTAGCATGCTAGATTCAAAACTTCTTCGAACTGAGCTGGACGCGACAGCAGAAAAATTAGCGCAACGTGGATTTATCCTTGATGTAGACACCCTTCGTTCCCTGGAAGAACAACGTAAGTCGATCCAGGTTAAAACGGAAGAACTGCAGTCCCAGCGTAATTCCCGCTCGAAGTTGATTGGTCAGCTGAAAGGAAAAGGCGAGCACGAAGAAGCCGACAAAGTCATGGCTGAAGTGGCAGGTCTGGGGTCTGAACTGGATGACGCGAAAAAAGCGCTGTCTGAGATTCAGGCGCAGTTGAGCGAGATTGAAATGTCGATTCCAAACCTTGCGGATGCCTCTGCACCGATTGGAAAAGACGAAGACGAGAACGTCGAAATCTCTCGCTGGGGCGAGCCAAAGTCTTTTGATTTTGAAGTCAGAGATCACGTCGATCTGGGCGAAATGGGCGAAGGCCTGGATTTCGCCAGCGCAGTGAAGCTGTCGGGTTCACGTTTCATCGTGATGAAAGGTCAGTTTGCCCGTCTGCACCGTGCACTGGCGCAGTTTATGCTGGACCTGCACACACAAGAGCACGGCTACACCGAAATGTATGTACCGTATCTGGTGAATCACGACAGCCTGTATGGCACAGGCCAGCTGCCAAAATTTGGCGAAGACTTGTTTAACACCAAGCCTGCGACTGAAGAAGGCGTAGGTATGTCGCTGATTCCAACAGCAGAAGTGCCGCTGACGAATATGGTCCGCGATACCATCGTTGATGAAGCTGAACTGCCAATTAAGATGACTGCGCATACACCGTGTTTCCGTTCAGAAGCCGGTTCTTATGGCCGTGATACCCGTGGTTTGATCCGTATGCACCAGTTCGACAAAGTGGAACTGGTTCAGATCACCCGCCCGGAAGATTCCATGGCCGCACTGGAAGAGCTGACGGGTCAGGCTGAGAAAGTCCTGCAACTGCTGGAACTGCCATACCGTAAAGTGATTCTGTGTACCGGCGACATGGGCTTCGGCGCGATGAAGACTTACGATCTGGAAGTCTGGCTGCCAGCACAGAATACGTACCGTGAAATCTCTTCCTGCTCGAATGTGGGTGATTTCCAGGCTCGCCGGATGCAGGCGCGTTTCCGTCGTAAAGGCGAGAAGAAACCTGAGCTGGTTCATACCCTGAATGGTTCTGGTCTGGCTGTGGGTCGTACCATGGTTGCTGTGCTGGAAAACTACCAGCAAGCGGATGGCCGGATTGAAATCCCTGAAGTACTGCGTCCTTACATGGGTGGCCAGACACATATCGGCTGATCACCGACGCCATGAATTGAGAATCAAGAACCCAGCCAATTGGCTGGGTTCTTTTTTGTCCGGCATTCAGGCCTGAAGTTGCTTTGGCTCAGCCTTGATTTGTTCGTGGCTGAATTTTGCGAGTAATGGCGTCAGACTCGCCTGGATATCATTGGGAAAGTCTTCAATGGACAGTCCGTGCGCGATCTCCATTAGTTTGGCATCGAACAGGTAAAAAATGTGGTCCGACAGACTCAGTGAAAACTTGTACAGTGCCAGTCTGCAGGCTTTGGTGGCGGTTGTGCTGTTGAGCAGTGTTGTTAAATCCTGCTCCAACTGATCGGCCATTAATGACGGGCCCGGAACTTTCAGCATCAGATTCATCTGGCCCAGACGACGCTGCAGCAAATGCAGATGACGCCGGAGCAATATTTCTTCTTTATGATTCTCGGGGTGAAACGAGCCCACGGTTGCCCGGAATTGTGCCAGCGTATCGAGTGCATTCAGGGTTACCGGCCAGAACTGCTGATACTGTTCGAACAGGTTGGGTCTATCGGCCAGCAGCATAGATGTTGTCAGATGATCGTCAATCAGGTACATCGCATGTCGGATACTTTTGCCATGAATGGCCTGATTGCGTGACAAAGAATACCGCGGCCATTCATTTGCCAGTTGTTGCAGGTTCTGATGCAGAATCCGGTACATCGGTTTTTGTTCCAGGCTGGCCTGGCTGACCAACTGGTTGCTCAAATGTTGAATGGCGTCCTGCTCTGTCCATTCAGGGATTGTCATCTCTGAGTGTTTCATCAGCTGGCTGTGGGTCAGACGCCTGTGTTGGCGTAACAACTGAATGAGCTGTCGCAGTCCGAGGATCTGGTCGAAATGGGCTTCGGTTTGTGCCAGTTGCTGCTTGTTGTAGAAGTACCAGACGGTGAGGGCCAGCACTGTGAGTGTTAAACCGAGAATGATCCACATATCGATTCCTTAGATGCCCGGTGGACGGCATAGTTACTTTGTTGTTCCTCTTTGACGTTTTGATTCTGTTTTTGAGTCAGCTTGTTGAAGCTTGCGGCAGTTTCTTAACGACGTGATTCCGAAAGCACGCCATGCCAGCCCGGAGGGTCATGGCAAAGCCTGCTATCGGGATAACGCAAAAACTGAGCCAGTTTTCATTTGGCCGGAGATAAACAGCGAGCCCTGTATGGGTCTGATTAATATCGGCAATGTCACGTCTGACGCTTAGGAATGAGCGCGCTATCCTGGTGCAATGTGATCATTTTGGTGCAGGTTGGTGCGAGAACAAGGCATGGAAAAGTAAGGGAAAGAACGTCTGGGAAAGGGATGCAAATTGCAGAAGCAAATAGAAAAGACCAGCGCACTCAGTGGCTGGTCTTTTATGGTTAGCTCAAGCGAACACTCTAGACGATAAAACAGAGTCGCGTGTTCGGCTGCTAGTTTCTCGGTACCCGGGCGTCCAGCGCTTCGAGTTTCTTCAAAGCATCCTGCGTTATCAGGGTCTGATAACTGATGTTGCCCGCACTGAGGCTCGAGCCTTGCTGGAATGGATATTCAGGAATGGTTTTCAGGAACTCTACGACTTTTTGTTGTACCGGTACAAACAGCCACATGGTGTTTTCTGCATACCATTTCAGGTACATACCGGACTCCAGCGCGCCTTTTTGGTATGGGTCTGCCCGAAGGTTGATCACCAGAGGCCAGGCCGGTGTTTCTCGAACGGCAGTATTAATTCCCCCGGAAAGGGTCGCAAAGTGAATTTTCCAATCCCGCCAGCGAACGGCATTCAGTTCACCGGTTGCGCCAAAGTAGTAGATGCTGTCACGCGGACCCTGCTCCGTTTTACCTTCGAAGTAAGGCATAAAGTTATAGCCGTCTGCATGAATTTTGAACTCTTTGCCATTGGCGGTGTAGCCTTTTTTCAGCTTCTCGACCACGTCGGGTTCACCGGCTGCAGCCAGAAAGGTCGGCATCCAGTCTTCATGAGAAATGATGTCGTTATAAATCGTGCCAGGTTTTATCACATTTGGCCATTTCACCAGCAGAGGGACGCGCATTCCCCCTTCCCAGGTCGTCCCTTTTTCACCATGGAAGGGTGTGGTACCGCCATCAGGCCAGGAAATGGTTTCTGCACCGTTATCGGTTGAGTACATCACAATCGTGTTGTCGGCAATCTTCAGCTCATCAAGTTTGTCCAGCAGCGCACCGACCGTTTTATCATGTTCAACCATGCCATCAGGGTACAAACCCACGCCGGTCGTGCCGACAGATTCAGGTTTTAAGTGAGTCCATACGTGCATGCGAGTGGTATTAAACCAGATGAAGAAAGGCTTATCGCTCTTCACTGCGCGCTCCATGAAATCCAGCCCGGCTGACAGGAACTCTTCATCTGCGGTTTCCATCCGCTTACGTGTCAGTGGTCCGGTATCTTCAATTTTACCGTCAGCGGTGGATTTTAAGACGCCGCGAGGACCGTATTTTTTGCGAAACTCAGGATCTTTCGGGTAGTAGTAACCTTCGGGTTCCTCTTCTGCATTCAGGTGATACAGGTTCCCAAAGAATTCATCAAAACCGTGGTTCGTTGGCAGGTGCTTGTCTTGATCGCCCAGGTGGTTCTTACCAAACTGACCACTGACATACCCCTGCTCATGTAATAAATCTGCAATGGTTGGCGACCAGTCAGGAATGCCGTGATCAGAGCCCGGCATGCCTATGGTCAGTAATCCGGTGCGAAACGGGTGTTGACCTAAAATAAATGATGCTCTGCCTGCGGTACAGGATTGCTGGGCATAAGAGTCTGTGAACAATGCCCCTTCTTTTGCAATTGAATCAATGTTGGGTGTCTGATAACCCATAATGCCGTGATTGTATGCACTGACATTGTGAACCCCAATATCGTCACCCCATATGACTGAAGGCACGGCTTTCGCTGAAACAAACCCTTGATCACGCGCAAGAAGCAATTAATTACCTCTATACTTACGTTTTATTGTGACAGGAGCAGGGGCAGTATCGGGTCGCTTCCACTTTTATTTTCGGGTGTCTCGGCTGCTGAAGGGATCCGAAAATTCAGCAACGGATGCCGCTGGTTGAAGCGATGAATCGGCCCGACTCTGACCGGACGCAGGCAAAATTAGTCTGTATTGCTGCGCGATGAAGTTGATATCGGATCTGATAAGCGATCACAGGGGACAGGAGTGAATCACGTGAATGCTGCACAACAGGCAATGAATTTACTGCTGGAAAAAATTGATCAATCCGTGATCGGACAACATCATGTTGCCCGTTCGATTGTCATCGGTTTGATTACGAATGGCCATATCTTACTGGAAGGCTTGCCGGGCACAGCGAAGACCCGTTCAGTGAAAGCGCTTGCCGGTATGATGGACGCCAGATTTGGCCGAGTACAGTTCACACCGGATCTCTTACCTTCGGATGTGACAGGGACAGACATGTATCAGGAGGATAGCGAAGGCAAACCCCAGCTGACTTTTCAGGCAGGCCCCATTTTTAACAACATTCTGCTGGCCGATGAAATTAACCGTGCGCCAGCCAAGGTGCAGGCCGCTTTACTGGAAGCGATGGCAGAAGGGACGGTGACGGTCGGAGACAGCAGCCGGAAGCTTCCTGAACCTTTTATCGTGCTGGCAACGCAAAACCCGATTGAGCAGGAAGGGACTTATCCGCTGCCGGAAGCTCAGATAGACCGTTTCATGCTGAAAGTGACAGTTGATTATCCTGAAGATGACGCCGAGTTAGATATCGTGCGTTTGGTACGTGCGGAAGAAAAGTCACAGGGCAAAATGGCAGCGGAGCAAACCTCTGCGGATGCACGGATTGATCCGCAACTGGTCCTCGATGCCCGTAACCAGTTAGCTGATATCCATGTGTCTGAAGTTGTTGAGCGTTACATCGTCAATCTGGTGATGGCGACCCGTCATCCGGATCGTTACCCCGACACGAAACTGAGTGAGTGGATCGAAATCGGTTCCAGTCCGCGCGCTTCGATCGCGCTGGACAAGTGCGCGCGTGCCTGCGCCTGGCTGGCCGGACGCGATCATGTGGAGCCGGACGATGTACGGATGATGGCAAAACCGGTCCTGGGTCACCGGCTGAATCTGGGCTACAGTGCCGCTGCAGATGGGGTGACAAAGAATGAGGTTATTCAGGTATTACTCGATCATGTCCTGATTGGTTAGGAGTGTGGTTATGGCAGATCCGTTGCTGGATTCGCGCCTGTACTGCCATCCTGCCAGACTCGCGGATTTGCAGGTGCAGGCAGAGCAGTTGTCTTTACCGTCAATGTTGAAAATTCACAGTATTTTGTCCGGTCGTCACAGTGCCAATTTCCGCGGTCGGGGGCTGAACTTTGAAGAGTTGCGTCATTATCGGAAAGGCGACGACATTCGCCAGTTGGACTGGCGGGTGACGCTGCGCACTGGTGAGCCTTATGTGCGGGTGTATACCGAAGAGAAAGATCATCATGTGACTTTATGTGTTGATCAGCGTGCCAGTATGTTTTTTTCTTCTGTCGAGACCATGAAATCCGTGGTAGCGGCGGAAATCGCGGCTTTGATTGGCTGGTCTGTGGTCAAAAAAAATGATCGCGTCGGGCTGGCCATTTTCGGGGAAGATCGATTGACAGATCCAAGGCCAACACGGATGCAGTCAGGTTTTCTGGCTCAGCTTCACCAGCTTTGCGAAGTGAACCAGTCACTGAGTGTGGCTTCGGCTGCATCTGGGCAAAACCAGCTTGATGCCATGCTCACGCGGCTGATGGCGCGAAAAGAGCGGAATGCACTGGTGGTTATTCTCAGTGATTTTTACCAGTGTAATGCAGCCTGTATTCAAAAATTGCAGCACCTTCAGCGGCGCGGGCATGTCCTGTGTATTGCGATTAACGATCCGCTAGAGCAGTCTTTCTCTGCTGCGCAAGCCTGGGTGATGTCAGACGGAGACCTGCAGATGAATATCGAGCCAGGCGAAAAAAGCCAGGTCGTCGACAGGCATCTCACAGCCTTGTATCAGACCAGGAAAGAGACGCTGAGTAAAATCATGGCAATGAGGCACCTGCCTTTGATTGAGCTGGATACCTCAGGTGCGCATGTCCGCCATTTCCGGCAGGCGCTGGAGAATCGATGATGACGCAACCGGCGCCCCCTTCCTCTCATATCCTGAAAGATTTGACTGAGATCACTCTGCCAGAGGCTGTGGGTTGGTGGCCTCAGACGATCGGCTGGCAGATCTTAGGCATTCTGGCCCTGATATTCCTGTTGTTGTGGGGAGTTTACCGTTATCGCCTGTATCACTTTAACCGTTATCGTCGCGAAGCATTGCGGGCGATTACGACGCTAGAGCTCAGCCGCGGGCGGAGTCCGTCCCAGCCCGTGATGAGTGACTTATTTCTGGTGCTGAAAGTGACCGCTGCACATGTTCAGCCCGAACTGGCCTCCCATATGGACCGGCAGTTTTTGCGCTATCTGGACACCAGTGCTTCGCTGGCGGAAGGCTTTGATTCCCCGGTAGGGTTGGGTTGGCTCGACACTCTTGTGCAGCCTGAGACCACGCTCAGTGACCGCCAGATGCAGCAGTTACTGGCACTGGCTCATCGCTGGGTGATCCGACACAGAAACCCCAATCAGCCCAGACTGCTCTGGAGGGGGAGATGAATATTGAGCTGACCTATCCATGGGTGTTGTTGTTGCTACCGTTGCCGTTATTGGTGTATTGGCTGACGCCGGGCTACAAAACGCGCCGTACGGCGATCAAAGTGCCGTTTTTTGATGCTCTGGTTGAGGCGCTGGATGAGAAACCGGAGCGGGGGGCCAGTATTCTGCGTCCTGCTTTCTGGCAGCGCGCTTTGCTGGCCGTTTCCTGGGGGCTGGTGGTGCTGGCTCTGACCAAGCCTATGCAGCTGGGGAAACCGCAGCAACGTCAGGAATTTGGCCGTGATGTGATGGTCGCAGTCGATCTGTCTGACTCGATGAATACCGAAGATTTCACCTCGGACACCGGCGACAAACGGTCGCGCCTGAACGCAGCGAAGCAAGTGCTCGCCAATTTTGCGGAAAAACGGCAGGGCGACAGATTAGGGTTGATTCTTTTTGGTGACGCGGCTTTCGTCCAGGCGCCTTTTACTGCCGATCATCAGGCCTGGCTGGCATTACTCGATGAAGCACAAACACCCATGGCCGGTTTAAGTACCCATATGGGAGATGCGATTGGTCTGGCGATAAAGGTCTTGCTGGAAGGCGCCACGCAGCAAGGGGAAGCACAAAAAGCGAAGCTGGCGATCGTTTTAACCGATGGGAATGATACGGATAGCTATGTCGCCCCCGAGGATGCGGCCAAGCTGGCGAAAGCCCGCGGTGTGAAAATTCACATGATTGCTATGGGCGACCCGAAGACAGTCGGAGAGACCGCCATTGATATGGCGACGATGAACAGTGTCGCGGAAACGACAGGCGGGAAGGCGTTTCAGGCATTGAACAGCCGGGAGCTGAATCAGGCCTACGACACGATTAATGAACTGGAACCTCAGCTTTATCAAAGTACTTACTACCAGCCTAAGTTATCGCTGCATCCTTATTTACTGATGATTGTCAGCTGCTTGTATCTGGTGGCCTTCAGCCTTGCCACCTGGCAGCGCAGCCGGAAATCGCGGGAGGCAGCATGATGGATCTGTCAGACTTCACCCTAGTGTTGACCCAGTTCCGTTTCATACGTCCGGCGTGGTTATTGCTGCTGTTGCCCTTCGGTTATCTGTTTTACGTTCAGTGGCAGAGTCAGAATACGGAGACGCTGTGGCAGAAAAATCTTCCTGAACACTTGCGAGAAGCCTTAACTGTCGGGGGGCCGGCTGGCGCAGGCAATTACCGTTAATGATTCTGATGGCGATGTCTTTGCTGGTCGTGTTGGTGTGTGCCGGCCCGACCTGGAAAAAGCAGCCGTCCCCCTTTCATGAAGACAAAACGCCGCTGATTGTCCTGATGGATACCAGCCAGGCTATGTTGGAAAAGGATGTTGCACCGGATCGGCTCACTCGTGCCAAACAGAAAGTGGAAGACTTGCTGGCGATTCGGGCCGGGGGGGAGAATGCTCTGATTGCCTACGCCGCGACGGCGCATGTCGCGATGCCGCTGACGCGGGATATTGCGGTCTTCAAACCTATGCTTGAAGCCCTGTCGCCGCAAATTATGCCTAAGGAAGGAAAAAATGCGGCCTCAGCCATTTCACGGATCGGGCAGCTACTGCAGCGTCGTGATATTCCGGGCACAGTGCTACTGATCACCAATGATGTATCGGCCCAGAGTATCCGCCAATTCCATGACTACTTTTCCCAGCATCAACATCAGCTTCTGGTATTGGCTGCTGGGGATAACACCCGAACCAGCGATTTGCCACTCAACATGAATCACCTCAATGCGTTAGTTGATATGAGCAATGCAGATTTACATGTCCTGACGGTGGATGACACGGACGTGGCTTGGATCAAGCGCAAAGTTGAAAATCATGCGGCACTGAATGCCAGTACGCATCAACCATGGCAGGACATGGGTTATTACTTGTTGTTCCCTGTGGCATTGTTGCTGCTGCTTTGGTTCCGGCGGGGCTGGCTGGTTCAGTGGAGCGTGGCGGCACTGGCTGTCTTTACTCTGCTGGCAGTTCCTGAGCCGGCTTATGCTGAGAATGTGCATCAGGTGAATCCGGCCAGCGAGAATTCAGAAGCCTCTGAACCGGGTGTTGGCGAGCGGCTCAAGCAGTTTTGGCTGGATCTCTGGCTGACCCCGGATCAGCAGGGGCAGTGGTATTTCCGGCGGGGCGACTATCTCGAGGCGGCAGAACATTTTGCGGACCCGCATTGGAAAGGGGTCGCTTATTATTATGCGTCTCAGTTTCATGCTGCTCATACCGTTTTCATGCAAAGCAGTGAAGCGGTCATGCAGTTTAATGCTGCCAATGCGCTGGCCCATCAGCGAGAGTATGTTGCGGCGCGAAAACTGTTGCGGGAACTGATTAAGGCTTATCCGGATAATGCCGCTATGCAGCATAACCTGCAGGTGATCGAAGGGATTATCGAAGAAATTAACCAGTTCAGTGAAAGCCAGTCCGGCGGTGAAAACGCGAATGAAGGTTCCGTAGAATTGGGTGACGAGCCTCAGACGGCAGACGGCGTGGATGAGCAGACCAATACTCAGGCAATTATTCAGGACAAACTGACGGCTGAGCAATTGCTGGGGGATGAAGCGATTGCCAACAAATGGCTGGAGCGGGTAGAAGCGGATCCGAAAACGTTTCTGCGCTCTAAATTTTCCATTCAGTATCAACAGAGTCAGGAGCAATAAGTGATGCCGCGCGCTTTCATATTTATCCTGATGCTTCTGATAATGACGATGACTGCACCGCGGGTTCAGGCGGCGGAAGAAAGCAGCCACACGAACCGCGTACTGATTAAAAGCTGGTTAACAACTGCCAGTCAGAAAGAGGCGCGTCAGGTGGCTGTGAATGAAATGATCACCCTGCATATCGATCTGGCAACCCAGACCTGGTTTACCGCCGGCACCCGGATCGGCAAAATCACCGATCCCGGACTCATGACCTCGCAACGCAGCCTGAAAGCGGTGAACTATACCGAGCGGCAACAAGGGACAACCTGGTCTCATCAAAGCTGGGAAATTCCGGTTTTTGTGACCCAATCGGGCCAGTATGTCATTCAGCCGATTCCAGTAACCGTCGAAGTGTCGCTCTCTCCCGGACAGAATCAAACGGCCACCTTAATGACGTCTGAACTCCGTTTCTCGGCGTCATTGCCCTCACCAGCACTGACCGAACAGCGCCCCTGGTTTGCGGCATCGAAGGCGTCACTTGATCAGGCATGGCAGCAGAGTGCGGACACACTGCGTGCCGGAGACAGTATCAAGCGGCAGATCACACTTAAGGCAGAGAGTACGCTGGCAGCCTTGCTGCCGAACCCGTCTCAGCCTCTGTTTGATGACGCCTACCAGACTTACGTTTCCCCCAGTGAGCTGCAAGATAGCTACAATCGCGGTATGTATTCTGCAAGCAGAACCGAACAGGAAACCTACGTGCTTCAGGGTGGCGGTGAGATACATTTTCCGGCGATTGAGGTGCAGTGGTGGGACAGCCAAAACCAGCAACTCAATACACTGACGCTTGAAGGCAAAACCTTTACCGTGAAGCATACGCTGCAGTCCTGGTTGAAGTTTTACGCGCCCTGGCTGATTGCTTTGCTGGTACTGCTTACTCTGGCTTTGTTCGCCTTTCAGCTCGCCAAACGCTATTTTGCCCGTCATCCATTGCCATCACGTTATTTGCTCTGGCGGGCTGTCCGACATCAGGACTGGGCACAATGCCGCCAGCTGATTTATCAAAGACTCTATGAAAAGACGCAACTGAGTACGCTGGCTGATTTTTCTCAGGATGAGCAGTGGGTTGCTGACACCCAAAGATTGATGTCAGAACAGATTGACAGCCCGCTCGTCTGGTCGGTATGGCGGCAAATGACGCGCAGAGCAAAAGTGCAGAGCCAGTATCAGGTTCTGCTGCCATTACGTCAGCTGGCGCGTAGGTATCCGCATCCGTAAAGCGGATATCCGGGCGCGTGCGCTAAGTTTACAACGCCATCTCCATGAGATTTTTTTACGTCAGGTCAAACTAACCCACCCGTTGCTAAGGGGATTCGTATGATTAGAGCAACAAGGTTTTTGCTTTTACTATGGCTGCATGTCGCCATTGTACCTGCTGTATCTGCGGCGCCAGATCCACTTCCTTCCTGGAATGACACGGCAACCAAACAGCAGATAATACAGTTTGTTGAGCAGACGGCAGAAAGCAACTCTCCCCAATTTGTGCCTGTTCCTGAGCGGATTGCTGTTTTTGATAATGATGGTACTTTGTGGGCAGAACAGCCGGCTTATTTTCAGTTGCTCTATGCTGTTGATCAGGTCAAAGCACAGGCAGACAAACACCCGGAGTGGAAAACGGAAGAGCCTTTTGCCGCCATTCTGAAAGGTGATATGGAGGGGGTAAAAAAATCAGGCATGGCAGGTGTGATGAAGCTGGTGATGGCAACGCATGCCAATATGACGACGGATGAATTCTCGCAGCGCGTTGATCAATGGATGAAAACTGCGAAGCATCCGGTGACGAACAAGCTTTTCACCGATATGGTTTACCAGCCCATGCTGGAACTACTCAACTATCTGCGCAGTCAGGGGTACAAAACGTATATTGTTTCAGGCGGCGGTGTCGAGTTTATGCGAACCTGGGCTCCTGAGGTTTACGGCATTCCACCGGAGCAGATTATCGGTTCTACCATCAAGATCGAATACAAGCTGGTTGAGGGTAAGCCTGTCCTGACCCGCCTGCCAGAAATGGACTTTATCGATGATAAGGAAGGAAAACCCGTCAATATCCAGAAAATTATCGGCAGACGTCCTGTGATTGCTGCCGGGAATTCAGATGGCGACTTAGCCATGCTGCAATGGACCAAGGCAGGAGCCGGGCCACGGATGGCTGTACTGGTGCATCACACCGATGCTGAGCGGGAGTGGGCCTACGATAAAGAATCAGCGGTGGGTCGGTTGGAGAAAGCCTTGCCGGTTGCAGCAAAAGAGCAGTGGATTGTGATTGACATGAAGCAGGACTGGAAACGGGTTTTCCCTGAATCAACTTCTGATTGAAAGCTGTTTCAATCAAAAAACGCCAGTCCCGGGAGACTGGCGTTGTCGGACACGTGCACTGGGCTGATTAAGCTTTGTGCAAATGAACTTCTTCGTCTTTCTCACCGGCGCGTGGATCGTTAAAGCGCGCGATGTCCATTTCTTTTTCAGATTTACCGACGATACAAGTGACGACACTGTCGCCTGTAATGTTCACTGCGGTACGGATCATGTCCAGCAGACGGTCAACACCCATAATCATGGCAATGCCTTCCACCGGCAAACCCACCTGATTCAGCACCATCGCCAGCATGATCAGGCCGACTCCCGGTACACCTGCAGTGCCAACAGAAGCCAGAGTCGCTGTCATGATCACGGCCAGATAGTCGCCCATGGTCAGGTCCACATTAAACGCCTGCGCAATAAAGGCCGTTGCGACACCCTGCATGATTGCAGTGCCGTCCATATTAATCGTTGCGCCCAGCGGTACAGTGAATGAAGCAACTTTGTTGCTGACCCCCAGACGCTTGGTCGCCGTTTCCATGGTCACAGGAATGGTTGCGTTCGAAGATGCCGTTGAGAAAGCAAACATGATCGCATCTTCCATCTTCTTGAAGAACGTCAACGGACTCAGACCGGTGAACAGCTTCAGCATCAGGCCATAGGTGAGCAGGGCATGCAGGACCAGCGTGCCACTCACGACAGCAAAATAGCTCATCAGGCTTTCAATGGCGTCCAGTCCCAGAGTGGTGAACAGTTTTGCCATCAGGAAGAAAACACCGAAAGGGGCAATGTGCATCAGCAGTGCGACCAGCTTCATGATCACTTCATTCAGGTCATTAAAGACGCTGGCAATCCGCTCACCGGCTTTGCCAGCTGCGCTGATCGCAATACCGAACAGGATTGCAAACACGATGATCTGTAGGGTATTGCCCTGAGCCATTGAGTTAATCGGGTTGGTCGGGAACATGCCAATGATGACCTGACCCAGCGTCGGCGCTTCTTTCGCTTCAAACGCTGTTGCAGCACCCAGATCAGCACCTGCACCAGGCTGGACGATGGTCCCCATGGTCAGCGCCAGGGTAATGGCGATGGCGGTAGTGGTCAGATAGAAGGCCAGGGTTTTACCGCCTAAGCGGCCGAGTGTGCTGATGTCACTCAGTGTGCTGGTACCGCAGACCAGAGAGACAAAAACCAGCGGTACGACCAGCATTTTCAGGCTGGCAATAAAAATGGAGCCACCGACTTCAAACAAGCCATCGACGATATAGTCGTGTACAAAAGTGATATCTGCCAGAAACTCGCGAATCACGAATCCGGTCATTATCCCTAAAATCATACCGATGATGATCCGGGCGGTCAGGGATAGTTTTTTAGGTTGGGTTTTCATGAAAGAACACTCCTTATTATTTTATATCCAAGTGGTTTGGTAGAGTGCTGGCAGCGATGTTGCTTCGTGAACGGGCTCTGATAGGGGAGCTTGCTAGTTCTTCATGCTTGAATCGGTGCTGCGATGCGATGCAATGAGGGTTTCATCGCACCCGTACACAGCATGGGTGTCATCTTGCTGAGTCAGCATCCTGAAGCCACTTGGGTATGATTGCTCTGTTCTTTGATCCTCAGAGCGCGGAGCAGATTACCAGTTCCGCTGGCGAAGTTGCGATGTAAAATCAATGCCATGATTTAAATCTTGTCTGAGATCACATTTTACTGAGCTATTTGTTATCAATAAACCATATTGGTTAACAAACCAGAAACGCTTTGGTTGCTTTATATACTGATATAGCAAGCATTTTTTAGTGATATCGTCTGACCTTTGGGATACAGGCAGACTTTATACGCGTCTGGATACGTCGTCAGGTGAGGTGGGCGTGAAAAAGTGCTGAGTGTGTCCGATACATACAGACATAAAAAAAGGAGCTTTCGCTCCTTTTTCAGATGAGAGGTTCAGGCTGTCCAGCCGATGGGTTACATCACACGCATACCCGGTTGTGCACCGTCATGCGGTTCAAGCAGCCACAGATCTTTACCGCCAGGGCCAGCGGCCAGAATCATGCCTTCGGACATCCCGAATTTCATTTTCCGCGGTTTCAGGTTGGCGACGACCACGGTGAGTTTACCGACCAGATCTTCCGGATTGTATGCTGACTTAATGCCAGAGAACACCTGACGGGTTTCCCCGCCGATATCCAGCTGGAATTTCAGCAGCTTGTCTGCTTTTGGCACAGATTCACAGCTGATGATTTTCGCAATACGCAGATCCACTTTCGCAAAGTCATCAAATTCGATTTCATCTGCAATCGGCTCTTCAACGAATGGCCCGGCAGCAGGTTTGGCAACCGCTGCTTTTTCGGCGGCAGCATCTTCTTTAGAGGCTTCCACCATGGCTTCAATATGTTTGCCGTCGATACGGTTGAACAGGGCCTTGAACTTAGAAATCTCATGTCCCGTCAGCGGTTGTGCAATGCCTTCCCAGGTGAGTGTTTCGTTCAGGAAAGCTTCGACACGTTCAGCCAGTTTCGGCATCACAGGCTTCAGGTAGGTCATCAGCACGCGGAACAGGTTCAGGCCCACAGAGCAGATCGCTTGCAGTTCTGCGTCTTTGCCTTCTTCCTTGGCGACGACCCAAGGTGCTTTTTCGTCAACATACTGGTTCGCTTTGTCAGCCAGCGCTGTGATTTCACGAATCGCACGGCCAAATTCACGGCTCTCATACAAGTCTGCGATACGGTCTGCGGCTGCGACAAATTCCTGATACAGCGCAGGTTCGGCAAAAGTATCCGCCAGTTTGCCGTCGAAACGTTTGGTGATGAAGCCAGCGTTTCGGGAAGCCAGGTTGACGATCTTGTTCACCACATCGCTGTTCACACGCTGACTGAAATCTTCCAGATTCAGATCCAGATCATCAATGCGGCTGTTGAGCTTCGCTGCGTAGTAATAGCGCAGGCATTCAGGATCCAGATGATTAAGGTAGGTACTCGCTTTCACGAACGTGCCCTTGGATTTCGACATCTTGGCACCGTTGACGGTGACATAGCCGTGTACAAAAACATTGCTCGGCTTACGCAGACCCGCACCTTCCAGCATCGCTGGCCAGAACAGACTGTGGAAGTAAACAATGTCTTTACCGATGAAGTGATACAGCTCGGTTTGGCTGTCTTTCTGCCAGAACTCATCAAAGTTCAGGTCGTCGCGCTTGTCACACAGGTTTTTGAATGAGCCCATGTAGCCGATCGGCGCGTCCAGCCAAACGTAGAAGTATTTGCCGGTTTCACCCGGAATTTCAAAGCCGAAGTAAGGCGCGTCACGGGAGATATCCCACTGTTGCAGGCCGCCATCGAACCATTCCTGCATTTTATTGGCTGTTTCTTCCTGCAGCGCACCGGATTTGGTCCAGCTTTGCAGCATGGTTTCAAACTGGGGCAGATCAAAGAAGAAGTGTACCGAGTCTTTCATGATCGGTGTTGCGCCAGAGACCGCAGATTTCGGGTGAATCAGATCGGTCGGGCTGTAAGTTTCGCCACAGTTGTCACAGTTGTCACCGTACTGATCTTCTGCCTTACATTTCGGGCAGGTGCCTTTTACGAAACGATCCGGCAGGAACATTTCTTTTTCCGGGTCGAACAGCTGAGAAATGGTGCGGCTGGTAATAAAGCCGTTTTTCTTCAGTTCGGTATAAATAAATGCAGACAGTTCGCGGTTCTCTTCGGAATGCGTACTGTGATAGTTATCGAAACTGATATCGAAGCCAGCAAAATCCGCCTGGTGCTCTTTGCTCACTTCGGCAATCATCTGCTCTGGCTCCATTCCCATCTGTTGGGCCTTCAGCATGATTGGTGTGCCGTGTGCGTCGTCTGCACAGATGAAGTGAACTTCGTTGCCGCGAAGGCGCTGATAGCGCACCCAGATATCCGCCTGGATATGCTCAAGCATGTGGCCAAGGTGGATAGAACCGTTTGCGTACGGCAGGGCGCAGGTCACCAGAATTTTTCTTGGGTTTGCAGCCATATTTTCTCTATTCGCTCATGATGGGTAAAAAAGATGATAAGCCTTGAATACTACCCCAAGGCCGATGGGATTCATAGTCTGACAAGTGGCGCCGTCCGGGATGGAAAGTGTTAGGATAAATGCAGCGTATATCATTGAACGGAGCAGGTAATTCCAATGGCCAATATTTCTGCAGCAGGTCCATTCGAGAGTCAGGCCGCTGTTTGCGCGTGGCTGAATCAGTTTTCCCACCCTTGGCTGCAACATGAATGGGCTGATACCCCTGGCATCGTCCAATGGCAGCAGGACACCACGCAATTGAAAATCACGATTCCTTTTGCTGCCGCATCGCTGGCGGAGACACTGGCTGACTGGATTGCGGATCAGCAAGCCCGGCAGTTGGTCCCTCAGCTGAGTGCTGACATTGCCGTGCGGGTGTCGCCGCTGGCTGCGGGTGACAAGCCCTTGCTGAAAGGCGTGAAGAATGTGCTGGTGGTCAGTTCAGCGAAAGGCGGGGTTGGGAAATCGACCACGGCCGTGAATCTGGCGCTCGGCTTAAAGGCGCTGGGCGCGAAAGTCGGGTTGCTGGATGCAGATATCTATGGCCCCTCAGTCCCTTTAATGCTGGGCGCGGCGGACGAAAAACCGACATCGCCGGACGGGAAACTGATGTCGCCCGTGGAGGCTCATGGCCTTTATACAAACTCAGTGGGTTATCTGGTGCCAGCCGAGAATGCGACTGTGTGGCGTGGCCCGATGGCATCCAAAGCCTTGTCGCAGATTGTCAACGAAACCCTGTGGCCGGATCTGGATTATCTGGTGGTGGACATGCCACCGGGCACCGGGGATATCCAGCTCACGATGTCACAGCAGATGCCAGTCACCGGCGCCGTTGTGATTACGACGCCCCAGGATCTTGCGCTGGCGGATGCAATTAAAGGCGTGAATATGTTCCAGAAAGTGCATGTTCCTGTGGTCGGTGTGGTCGAGAACATGAGCTATCACATTTGCAGCCAGTGCGGGCATCATGAAGCAATTTTCGGCACAGGGGGGGCAGAGAAAATGGCGCGTGACTATGCCGTTCCCTTGCTGGCCCAACTGCCGCTTCACATTCGGATTCGGGAAGATATTGATCAGGGAGCGCCGACCGTCGCCGCTGCGCCAGACAGTGAACATGCGCAGGCTTATCTTGAACTGGCAGGCCGGGTCGCCAGCCGACTCTATTGGTATGGGCAACCTGTGGCAGAACAAATCCGTATCACGACCTTATAAATGCAGCTGATTTAACTGTTTTTGGCTGGGGTGTCGTTGCATTTACACAACGTATTGCGATTAAGATCGCATTTACTCTGGCATCCCAGCCATCAACTCCTTATAATCAGGCGGTTTATTTTTTACTTGCAGTATAGTGCTGGCAAAAATTGTCCGGTATTAACCGACTTGAGTAAAAGACCCGCTAGATAATCTTACAGGTGCTTTCTGATATGTCTGAACATTCACACCAGTGCGTTATTATCGGGATTGCAGGTGCCTCTGCATCCGGTAAGAGCCTGATCGCCAGAACCGTATACCATGAGTTGAAAGAAAAAGTGGGCGATCAACAGATCGGTGTTATTACGGAAGATTGCTACTATAACGATCAAAGTCACCTGAGCATGGAAGAGCGGGTCAAAACGAATTACGATCACCCCAATGCATTGGATCACGACTTGCTGTGCGATCATCTGGAAACACTGATCCGTGGCGAAGCCGTTGAAGTACCGCAATACAGCTACAGTGAACACACCCGTATGCAGCAAACCACCACACTGACCCCGAAAAAGGTGATCATTTTGGAAGGGATTCTGCTGCTGACTGACCCGCGCCTGCGCAATCTGATGCATGCGACTGTCTTTATGGACACCCCGCTGGATATCTGTTTACTGCGCCGCCTGCAGCGGGATGTCGCTGAGCGTGGCCGCACCATGGAATCTGTACTGCAGCAGTATCAGAAAACGGTTCGTCCGATGTTCATGCAGTTTATTGAACCTTCTAAGCAATATGCGGACATTATTGTACCTCGCGGCGGTAAAAACCGAATTGCCATTGATGTGCTCAAAGCACACATCGCCCGGCTGCTGAAAGCTTAATGATTCCAAAAGGCTGACTGAGATCAGCCTTTTTTGTCTCTTTTTCTGGTGGTTCAGCAGAAAGCGCGACCCAGCTTCAGCGAACCGCCTGAAAGATAGACGGACCGGGTGCTGCTGGTTATAGTGTCGGCAAAGCAGGCGTTCCGCCTGAGATTTGTAAAGATTTTGATTTTCGCCCTGGAGATAATCCGCAACATGAGACTCTGTGACAAGGATATCAAGACTTATCTTGATGAAGGTAAAATCAGTATTGAACCACGTCCGTCAAATGATGTGATCAGTGGTTTGACTGTCGATGTAACGCTGGGCAATAAGTTCCGGATTTTTAATGATCATGGTGCGCCATACATCGACTTGTCCGGAAAAAAAGAAGATGTTGCTACCCAGCTTGAAAAAGTCATGAGTGATGAAATTGAAGTGAACGATGGCGATGCGTTTTTTCTGCATCCGGGCCAACTGGCACTGGCTGTCACTCATGAATCGGTGACGCTGCCGGACAATATTGTCGGCTGGCTGGACGGTCGTTCATCACTGGCCCGTCTGGGGCTGATGGTTCATGTAACCGCCCACCGGATTGATCCGGGCTGGGAAGGCCGGATTGTACTGGAATTTTACAACAGTGGTCGTTTGCCGCTGGCTTTACGTCCGCATATGCCGATTGGCGCACTGAGTTTTGAGATTCTGTCGGGCTCGGCGGAGAAGCCGTATAACAAGCGAGCGAACGCGAAATATAAGAATCAGCAGGGCGCAGTCGCCAGCCGAATCAACGAAGACGAGAAAAAACACAGCTGAGTTTGTAAAATTAGCTTTAAATCGCATCCAGTTTTATCAGGCCACCTTAACGGTGGCCTGATTTTTTGCTTTAATGAAGCCAACGTTATGACTTTTTTGTTGGCATTTTTTTGTGTCATCAGCCATTCAATCTGACACGCAAGCGCAGGCTTCCGAGGACATCATGAAGAAAATTCTTTATTTACTGCTGGCGATCGTACTGGTGATCGTCGTGGGGATTGGCGTGCTGGTCACGTTGGTGGATCCAAATCAGTTCAAGCCTTTGATTGCTGAGCAGGTTAAAAAAGCGACGGGTCGTGATCTGGTGATTGAAGGGGATATCGGCTGGCGTTTTTTCCCGAGTATCGGGTTTAACATTGGCCGGACGGAATTTCGAAACCCGGAAGGATTCGCAGAATCAAATCTGGTCCAGTTTAACGATGCGGGTGTGTCGGTTTCTGTGTTGCCGTTGTTCTCAAACCGACTGGAAGTCGGGCAGGTGACGCTGAAAGATGCACGGGTGTTTATTCAAACGCGCAAAGACGGGGTCAGCAACCTTGACGGTCTGACCGGTGAGTCTGCCGCTGAGCCGCCTGCGCCGGCACAGAATCAGCCGCAAAACGAAACGGCGTCCTCGGAGCAGGGCGAGGTGGTTGCAGAAGGTGAAACGGCAACCGGCGAGAAATGGGTTGTCAGTCTGGCGGGGATTGCGCTGGATAATGCCAGTGTGACCATTCGCGACGACCAGGCTGGTACGGTGACCGCGCTGGATGCACTGAACCTGAATCTGAGTCAGTTTGCCCCGGGGGAATGGGCGGATTTGCGTTTTGATCTGGCCGGACAGAACGGCGGGATGCGCTTTACGGCGAAAGGACAAACCGGACTGCGTATTGCTGAAGCCCTGGATGATGCGGCCTTGCGAGATACCGAACTAACGGCGGGTTTGACGCAAGCGGGCACCCAACTGGATAACGTCACAGTGAAGCTGGACAAATTCACGCTGGGCGATTGGGGAAATCTGAGCTTATCGGCAAAAGGGGAAGTTCCGGACTTAGCCTTTGATGCGAAGGGACAACTGCGTTTGAAAGTGAATCAGGCCAAAAATCAGGTCTCGGTTGAGGGGCTGGATCTGGCGACCGATCTGAAAGGCGCTGCACTGCCGCGTCCGGAGATGAAAGTCTCTGTTGCGGGTGATGCGTCTTACGATCTGCAAGCCAGCCTGGCGAAACTCAGCCAGTTGACGCTGAAAGCGGATGAATTGGTGCTGAATGGTGATGCATCTTATCAGGTGGCAACCGTGCCTGTGATCCGCTTCAACCTGCAAAGTGATGAAATCAATGTGGATCGCTGGACGGGTGGGGAAGATGCAGCCAAGCAAGAGACTGCGATACAGCCTGCACATGAAGATAAAGCGTCGGCTCCTGCGGCGCAATCGGCACCCAGTGACGTGGAACCGGATCTGTCGGTGCTGAAACAGTTCGATGTGGCTGGCACCGTGAAAGTGGGCCGTTTCATTGCGGCGAACGCCAAACTGAGTCAGGTCGATCTGGCCATTGCGATCAAAAACGGTGTGTTCAGCCTGAACAAATTTGCTGCGAATCTGTACGACGGTTCGATCACGGCAAAAGCCAAACTGGACGCAACAGGTAAGCTGCCGGTGTATCAGGTCAGTCAGTCGATCAAAGGCGTGCAGGTTCAGCCGCTGCTGGTCGATGTGGCCGAGAATGACATGCTGGCGGGAACGGGGAATATTGACGTCGACATTGCCGGTAAAGGGCTGGCTGAGTCTCGTCTGAAGAAAAATCTGGACGGAACGGTGGCGATCAACTTTGCCGATGGTGCTGTGAATGGCATCAATATTCCGAAGATGATTCGTGAAGCCAAAGCGAAGCTGAAAGGCAAGTCGGATACGCTGGATGATGAAGCGAAGAAAACCGATTTCTCTGCCTTGACAGCGACTTTCATGCTGAAAGATGGCAAAGCTTCCACCAATAACATGTATCTGGCCTCGCCGCTGTTGCGTGTTGATGGTAAAGGCTATACCAACTTCATTGAGCAGACACTGGCTTTCCAGATTGACACTGCTGTGGTGGCGACCAGCAAAGGACAAGGCGGTAAATCGGTGGATGAAGTCGCTGATATTACCGTGCCACTGGATATTAAGGGCACCTGGTCAGCGCCGGATTACGCCATTAATTTCAAAGAGCTGGTCAAACGAAACAGTGAACTGGATAAACGCGCGAAAGAGCTTGAGGCCAAAGCGAAAAAAGAAGCAGACCGTCTGGAAGAGAAAGCCAATAAAGAGGTTCAGCGTGGTTTAGACAAGCTGCTGGGTGATAAAGCGGACGATGACAAAGTCAAGGATGCCGCAGATAAATTACTCAAAGGTTTGTTTAACTAATTACCTGATTTTTCAGGAATTGAACGGCCAGTGGTGTATGCCACTGGCCGTTTTTGTATCAAGAACTGAATGCAGGCTCCTTGCGGGACTGCTTCTTCTGGTACAATCTGTGAAAATTTTGCGGAGAATTGACATTGGATTCAGTAACACAGGCAGCCCTTGGCGCTGCGGTTGCCGGCATGATTGCCGGAAAAAAGGCTTCGCCAAAAGTGCTGCTGGCTGGTGCGATGATCGGGACGATTCCTGATCTGGACGTGCTGGTTGATTATGGCGATCCGGTTTCAGATATGGTGAAACACCGCGGGTTCAGTCATTCACTGTTTGTTCTCTTTCCGCTGTCGTTTTTGCTGACCTTATGCTGGCAGCGGTGGCGAACATCGTCGTTCACTTTTGGCCATCTGTGGTTTCTGATTGCAGCCTGTTTGATCACCCATCCGATACTGGATGCCTTCACAGCTTATGGCACGCAATTGTTCTGGCCGATCCCAATGCCGGTGTCCATCGCCAGTATCTTTATCATTGATCCGCTCTATACGCTGCCCTTGCTGATTGTGCTGATTGCGTCGCTGATGTGGCAGGATCGGATGGCCCGGCTGTGCCGGGCGGGACTGATTGTGTCCAGCCTGTATTTGGCTTGGTCTGTGATTGCGATGCAGCTGATCGATCACCGGGTGGAAAAGCAGCTGGCAGGCACTGCGCTGGAAGGGCGTCCTGTGTTTCTCACCCCGACGCCGTTCAATACCGTGCTCTGGCGCATTGTGGTGCTGGGGGACGATCATTATTGGGAAGGGTTATCGTCGTTGCTGGATGAGACAAGCGAAGTGACATTCATTGCCAAACCCCGTGGGGAGTGGCCGGTACAAGTGGATAAACCGACGACATTGCAGTCTCTGGAAACGTTTACGCATCAGTTTGTGCGATATGAAGTACAGGAAGAACAGCTGATTGCCACCGATTTGAGGTTGGGTATGGTAGATTATCTGCCGTTCCGGTTTGTGTTCGCCAGTAAAACGTCTGAAACAGACTGGCAGCTTCAGCCGCCAGTCCAGTTAGACAGACCCGCCGTCAGAATCAAACACCTGCCTTCTTTATGGCTGAGATTGCTGGGCAATCAGGATATTGATGCGGATTTGTGTCATGTCTCTGAAGGTTGCCAGACCGCTGCGGTGCATCCGCCCGCTTGATCCTTACCAGTCGACGCCTTTGCGGGCTTTGATACCGCTCTCAAAGGCGTGCTTAACGTTACGCACTTCTGAAACTGTGTCGGCCATTTCAATCAGACGCCGGTGTGCGCCGCGCCCGGTCACGACCACGGACTGTTCCGGTGGACGCTGGGCAATGGTCTCAAGTACCTCATCAATATCTAGATACCCATAGGTCAGCATGTAAGTCAGCTCATCCAGCAGCACCACATCGTAACTGGCGTCGGTGAGCATGTGTTTGCATTCTGCCCAGGTTTTCTCAGCAGCGAGGGTGTCCGCCGTTTTGTCCTGTGTGTCCCAGGTAAACCCGGTTGCCATGATGGCAAAAGTGACATCATGCTGCGCCAGCAGGTTGCGCTCGCCGTTGTCCCAGGTGCCTTTGATAAACTGGCCTACGCCACATTTCTGGCCGTGACCCACAGCACGGGCAATGGTGCCGAATCCAGACGTCGACTTCCCTTTGCCATTGCCGGTAATGACCAGCAGCAGCCCTTTTTCCGTTTGCGCTGCGGCGACCCGCGCGTCCACTTCATCTTTGACTTTTTGCTGTCTGGCTTTATATCTGTCCTGTTTCTGATGCGCTTCTGCCATGAATCTCTCTTCACTGCCGTTGGAAAGTAAAGCCCTGATTCTGAGGGAGGCGAGTGGATGGTGCAAGGGCTAAGCGCATTGATTGCAGCATTGTGGAAGGAAGTGGTATCGCTCAAGAGAAAGTGGTGCATTGTTCCGTTCCGGTTGCACGGCTCTCAAGGTTTAGTCACTGGCAAAATCCGGAGCTTGCTATACTTTGAGCGATTCAGATGACGTGAATGAGCAGGTGATGTTGTGAAGTACTTACTCTTACCCCTGTGTATTGCAGCGCTGGTCATCAGCGGATGCAGCAGTAATCCTTATGGTAATACCTATGGCCGTTCTCAGGCGCAGCAGGTCCAGCAGGTGAAATACGGCACGATCATTCAGATTGATCCGGTGTCGATCGAAGGCGAGCAAAATGTGGTGGGTACGCTCGCCGGTGCCGCAATTGGTGGGATTCTCGGTTCAAAAATCGGTGGTGGCAGTGGTTCGGATATTGCTGCAATTGGTGGCGGTGTACTGGGTGGTTATGCCGGGAACAAAGCGTCACAAAACCTTTCGGAAAGTAACGGGGTCAACCTGACAATCCGGCTAGAGTCGGGTGAAACCATTGCCATTGTTCAGAAAGCAGACCCGAATATGATGTTCAGCGTCGGGCAGAAAGTCCGGGTTAATATCACCGGCAGAACGGCTAGGGTGGTACCGCAATAGACACTTGGGCTCGTTTGTTTTCGTTGCGCGTGTACCGGGCCGGGCATCTTTAATTGTGGCGGCCCATTTCTATGATCCGCGACACAGACTGAGGGCTCTGAGCCATGGTCAGGCCAATCTTTGACTATGCTGGGGAAGTGGTTCATGTGCTGGTGTGGCTGAAACAGCGAATGGGTTGTGTGGTGGCTGTTTTACTCATTCTGGTTTCTGCTCCCGCATACAGTCAACGCGATAGTCAGGTAGTCATCGCCTTCAACACGAAGGGCCCTGCTATGGAAGAGAAGATTTTTGAAGTCAGCCATGTTGAATTGGCTTTGATGAAAAGCCACCCGCCGCAACTCGGTATACGCGCCCATGGATTTACCACCACTTTAGGTTGGGAAAATGCCCGGCTGGTGCCGTTTGTCTATGTGATGCCGCCCGCTGATGGCATTTATGAGTTTGACTTTGTTGCAACCCCCCCAGCGGACCGACACCGCAGGTGATCTCACCCGTGGATGCCAACTATTTGCTGGAGAGCATTCCGAATGATTTGAAAGGGGTGAGAGTTTATAGCACTTCAAATCAGGTCGAAGCCTTGTTGGCAACCGCAGAAAGTCATTAGGCTGTTCAATCAATGAAATGGAGGTTCGCCTCCATTTTGTTGATTCTGCTCACAGATGAGCTGGTTCTTCACGAAGATGGACTGGTTGTTCGCTTCTTTTTTATCTCGTCAAACCAATCCAGATTTGGGTCAGAGGCAGTTCCACGTGTATCACGGACTGATATGAAGGCTGTCCCACGCACATAATTCTCAAGGTAAATTTACTCTCGATGGAGCAAACTTTTGGGTGAATCCTGAAGTCGGCTATGTCACGAAGTCTCAACCTTTGAGGAGAAGGATGATGAGTAAGCCATATGTGCGTTTAGACAAAAATGATGCTGTTGTTCTCTTGGTCGACCACCAGACAGGCTTACTGTCTCTGGTTCGCGATATCGACCCGGACAAGTTCAAAAACAACGTGTTAGCGTTAGCAGACTGCGCCCTTTACTTTGAGTTACCGACCATATTGACAACCAGCTTTGAGCAGGGGCCAAATGGGCCGTTAGTGCCAGAGTTGAAAGAGAAGTTCCCGAATGCGCCATATATTGCCCGGCCTGGTCAGATAAATGCCTGGGATAATGAAGACTTCGTTCAAGCGATTAAAAACACGGGGAAGAAGCAATTGATTGTTGCGGGTGTGGTGACAGAAGTATGCGTTGCTTTCCCTGTGCTTTCAGCAATTGAAGCAGGATATGACGTGTTTGTGGTTGCTGATGCTTCTGGCACGTTCAATGCAATGACCCGTGATGCAGCCTGGGCGCGTATGTCTGTGGCAGGCGCACAGATGATGACGTGGTTTGGCCTGGCCTGTGAGCTGCACCGGGACTGGCGGAACGACGTTGAAGGGCTGGGGAATCTGTTCTCAAATCACATTCCGGATTACCGGAACCTGATCAACAGTTACACGACTTTTCAGTCAGATAAGTAAAGCCGTGGGATAGAACCACTGCGTTTGATTCGGTGAGGATGCCTCTGAAAACGGAGTGAACCAAGACCGACATATCAGGTTTGGTCTGCTTGTCTTGCAATCCAGCGCCTTCAACACATAGTCTTTTGTGAATGATGAATTGAGTCAACTAAAGAGGCATCAATGAAAACAAGCAAAAAGGCTTCGGTGCTGGTGGTTTGCATGGGCAACATTTGCCGCTCTCCAACGGGAGAGGCGGTGCTGCGGGCAAAAGCGCAAGCCGCGGGGATGGCGGTTGAGATTGATTCGGCCGGAACCATCGGGTATCACGAGGGGAATCCGCCGGACAGCCGGTCACGCTCAGCAGGAGAGGCGAGAGGTTACAGTTTTCAGGGTATCCGGGCACGTCAGGTGGTCCCGGAAGATTTTGAGCGGTTCGATCTGATTCTGGCAGCGGATCGGCAAAATCTGGCGGATCTTCAAGCAATGTGTCCGGATCAATATGTGCCTAAGCTGGGCTTGTTGCTTGATTACGCAGATGTTGCGGAAGCCGAAGTGCCAGACCCCTATTACGGCGGTCCGCAAGGGTTTGAGCATGTGCTGGATTTGGTTGAACAAGCAGCAGAGGGTGTTCTGGCCCGTTTGGAATCGGTTTGATTTTAAGCCGATATAAAAACGCCCGCATTTGCGGGCGTTCGGGTATTTGAAGCTGAAAAAATTAACCCAGCGTGTCGGAGGCGACTTTATAGGTTGGATCTTCCATCACGTTGACTTCGACCAGATCACCCGCCTTGCGCAGTAAGCCGCGGCATTCCGGGCTCAAGTGGCGCAAGTGAAGGGTTTTACCTTCTTTGGCATAGCGCTCGGCAACGGTGTCGATGGCTTCGATAGCAGAGTGATCGGCAACGCGTGAATCAGCGAAATCAATGATGATATCTTTCGGATCATTGCTGGCATCAAACAACTCAAGGAAGTGTGAAACCGAACCAAAGAACAGCGGACCATTGAGGTGGTAAACCTTACTGCCGTTTTCATCGATTTTGCTTTCTGCTGCGATGTGCTTGGCATGTTCCCAGGCAAAGACAAGCGCAGAGTAAATCACACCCACAAAGACAGCAATGGCCAGATCGGCAGCAACTGTCACACAGGTCACCAGGATAATCGTGAAGAAGTCATGCTTCGGCACTTTGCGCGCCATTTTGAAGCTTGCCCATTCGAACGTTCCAATCACCACCATGAACATCACACCCACCAGAGCCGCCAGCGGGATCATCTCGATCAGGTTGGATCCGAACAGAATAAAGAGCAGCAGGCCAACCGCAGCGCTCACACCGGAAAGGCGACCCCGGCCACCGGAGTTGATGTTAATCATGGACTGACCAATCATGGCGCAGCCGCCCATGGCGCCAAAGACTGAACAGGTCACGTTGGCAACACCCTGGCCAACGCACTCACGGTTGCTCTGACCACGGGTGCCAGTCATTTCATCCAGTACGGTCAGCGTCAGCAGGGACTCAATCAGACCGACAGCAGCCAGTACAACGGCATAAGGCAGAATGATATACAGGGTCTCCAGTGTCAGCGGCACCATCGGAATCGAGAAGGTTGGCAGTGAACCCGCCAGTGTTGCTTCCGCGTTACCGCTCATGCTGCGCACAAAATCGATGACAGTGCGGGTGTCTAAATCCAGGCCATGAACCAGACCGGTCACAACCACAATGGCAACCAGTGAGGAAGGAACGGCAGTCGTCAGCTTTGGCAGGAAATGAATAATCGCCATGGTCAGCAGCACCAGGCCACCCATGAGATAAAGTTGTGTGCCTTGCATCCATGTCAGCACACCGGATGCATCCGGCACTTTGAACTGACCTAGCTGAGCAAGGAAAATCACGATCGCAAGGCCATTCACGAAGCCGATCATGACCGGATGCGGAACAATCCGGATAAATTTACCCAGCTTGAACACACCCGCGAGGATTTGCAGGACACCGGCCAGTAAAATGGCAGCAAAAAGGTATTGAATGCCGTGTACTGCAACCAGGCTGACCATGACAACCGCCATTGCGCCTGTCGCACCGGAAATCATTCCGGGACGTCCGCCGAGTGTGGCAGTGATGAGACCAACGATAAATGCGGCGTACAGACCGACCATAGGGTCTACGCCAGCAACAAAGGCGAAAGCAACAGCTTCCGGCACCAGTGCCAGGGCAACAGTCAGCCCTGATAGCATGTCATTCTTGACAGACTGGTGTGTAAACTTGGGAAATTCAAACATTGTTGATTCAGTCTTATTTGGAATGGATTGGGTTAGGCGGGCAAATGCTACCGATAAGCGTGATTCAGTTCAACTTTTAATCAAGTTATCAGCAGTGAAACACCGCATTGAATCCAACAAAAAGCCATGCAATTGCATGGCTTTCTGAGGAGGCATCATGGCCAGCCAGCGGCAGTGTTAATCAAACACGGCTTTGGTCATTGGCGCAGTTGCAACGCTGGTCGCTGTCTGGCTGCCAGCCTGGCGGGTTTGCACCCGTAGCTCACGGGCTGGTGCAACGGCAACAGGCGTGCTGTTCAGAACAGCTTCCGGTGCCGGAGCTTTCGCCATCGGTGACACACTGTGGAAACCGCGTGGCGAGCTTGCAGTGACCTGAGCCAGTTTGAACGCTGCTGGTGCAGGTTGTGCAATGGTTGCTTGTGTCACGACAACAGGTGCAGCTTCTGCAACCCGAGCAACAGGTTCTTTGACAGGCGCGACCGGCTGTTCTTGTGACGTCATTTCAGCAACTGGCGTTTCCACCTGAGGCTTATCCTGGCGGAGTGGCATCACTTTACCCATGGCCATTTCTGGCATGGCGACAGCGCTCAGGGACTGGGTTTTTGCCACAGGCTCCGGAGAAACTGTCACTTCAGCGACAGGTTCGGCATCTGCGTGGATCGCAGGTTTGTCGCTACGCGGCCAGACTTTACCCATCGCCATTTCCGGAGACGCTACCCCTGTTGTCGGACGACGCTTCGGACGCTCAACAATGGACACAACGTTTTCCATTTCGCTCAGGTTATCAGTGGCTGCTTCTACAGCATGGGTCACGGCTTCAGAGACCACCTGATCAACATCTTCATCCTGATTCGGGCGGGTATCACGAATGCGGCGACGACGTTGTCCGCTGGCACGCAGGTGACGTGGCGAACGACGGTTCCGGCGCTGGCCTTCCTGTGCACCATTTTCGTTGTCAGCTTGTTGTTCACCCTCTGTAGAAGGCACGTTCTCCACAGCAGTGGCCTGCTCTGATGACTTCACAGTTTTCGCCTGGTTCTCCTGGCTGGCCGCTTCTTTTGCCATCGCTGTACCGAGTGACTGCAGTGGGCTCTGCACTGTTTCAACGGATGTTTGACCTTCCGTATCAACCGCTTGCAGCTCAGGATTCTCAAGACGGACTTTTTTCTGAAGCTGGCGACGCTGGCGACGTTGCTTCACTTTTTCCGTTTTTGGCTTCTCAGCGTTTTCCGGAGCGCTTGGCGCTTCAGTGGTTTCAGCCTGCTGCTGTTTCTCTTTTCGGCGCTGCTTCTGTACTTCGTCGCGACGCTGACGTTTCTGCTCTTTAATGTCGTCTTCAGCGTTTTCACGAGGTGTTGCTGCCGCTTTGACGGGCTTCTCAGCCTGAGCCTGACGATCCTGCTTCTGACGGTCGCCACGGCGACGCTGCTGGCGCTGACCACTCTCACCGGATTTCTGCTCGCGGGAATCGCGCTCTTCATCCTGGCGGTTACGGTTCTGGCCCTGACGCTGCCCCTGGCGATTTCCGTCTTTACTGCGTCGGTTATCACGGCGGTTGTCGCGACGACCCTGACCTTCACGCTCGCGGCGTGCTGCTGGTTTTTCTTCTTTCTCAGCAGGCTTCTCTTCTGCCTGACTGCCGCCAAACAGGCCTGCCAGTACGTTGAACAGGCGCTGGAATAAGCCAGGTTTCTTTTCAGTTTTCTCAGCCGGCGCAGGCGTTGCAGCAGGTTTTGCAACAGGCGCTGGCGCTTTTGGCGCGGTGAATCCTTGCAGAACCGGCTCTTCACGTTTCTTGGTTGCACGTTCAGTCGCGTGGCTTGGTGCTTCGCTCTCGCTGACTTCTTCAAGATACTTTGGCAAATGGTACGACAGCGTGTCTTTCTCATCGCCGGTGCGCACACGGTGCACTTTGTAGTGCGGTGTTTCCATTTCAGCATTCGGAACGATCACGACTTTTACATCATGATATTTCTCGATGTGCTGCACGGAACGACGTTTTTCGTTCAACAGATATGAGGCGACAGCGACGGGCACAATCGCCTGAATCTGAGCACTGTTGTCTTTCATCGCTTCGTCTTCAATCAATCGCAGAATTGACAGAGACAGCGATTCGTTATCCCGGATTACCCCGGTACCGGAGCAACGCGGGCACACGTGATGGCTGGCTTCTGCCAGAGACGGGCTCAAACGCTGACGAGACATCTCCAGCAGACCGAAGCGAGAAATACGGCCGATCTGTACACGGGCACGATCCATACGCACGGCTTCACGCAGTCGGTTTTCAACTTCACGCTGATGACGAACAGGCGTCATATCAATAAAGTCGATGACCACCAGACCACCGAGATCGCGTAACCGAAGCTGACGGGCAATTTCATCGGCCGCTTCCAGGTTGGTCTGCAGTGCAGTTTCTTCGATATCGCCACCTTTGGTTGCTCGGGCGGAGTTGATATCAATAGAAGTCAGGGCTTCAGTCGGGTCGATAACAATCGAGCCACCGGAAGGCAGATCAACGACACGCAAGAAGGCAGATTCGATCTGGCTCTCAATCTGGAACTTGCTGAACAGCGGCACTTCGCCGTCATAGGGTTTCACTTTCGGTTCAAAGTCAGGGCGAACCAGTTGGATATGCGCGCGGGCACGATCGTAGATTTTCGGGCTATCGATCAGGATTTCACCGATATCGCGGCGCAGGTAGTCACGGATCGCACGGGCAATCACGTTACTTTCCTGATGGATCAGGAAGGGTGCAGGCTGAGCATCAGCTGCTTCCTTCACCGCGCTCCAGTGATTCAGCAGGACGTTCAGATCCCATTCCAGTTCTTCTGCAGATTTGCCAACGCCAGCCGTCCGCACAATCAGGCCCATACCATCCGGCAATTGCAGGGTGCTTAACGCAGATTTCAACTGAGTGCGCTCTTCACCTTCAATTCGGCGTGAGATACCGCCCGCACGCGGGTTGTTCGGCATCAGAACCAGAAAACTTCCGGCCAGAGAGATAAAGGTGGTTAGGGCTGCGCCTTTGTTGCCACGTTCTTCTTTATCAACCTGAACGATAACTTCCTGACCTTCTTTCAGCACTTCCTTGATGTTCGGGCGGCCTTGGTAGGTGTAGTTTGCTGGGAAGTAATCGCGGGCAATCTCTTTCAGAGGGAGGAAACCGTGTCGCTCGGCACCATAGTCTACAAATGCTGCTTCAAGACTTGGTTCGATACGGGTGATGCGTCCTTTGTAGATATTTGCTTTCTTAGATTCGTGGCCTGGGCTTTCGATATCGAGATCGAACAGCTTCTGACCGTCCACTAATGCGACGCGCAACTCTTCCTTTTGAGTTGCGTTAATCAACATTCTTTTCATTCTGTGTACTCATTTATTGTCGTTGTAATAGTGAGCCAACGTTGGATCCTTTACCGATGCTGCCTGACTCCAAGTCTGATTTACGGTTGCAACCTCACGGTTGGAAGTTTCAGGAGTGCTCTTTGGCTACACATATCTGCCAGCTGTACTGAAGATGGCTAGATCCGGGATATACAGCCGGTAACACCGCGTTGTCGCGGTCGTATCTCTAACACCGATAAAAAATCTGCAATCGGAACACTAAGATTGACTCTGCGTGACTTGTCGTCTTACGCCTTTTGCTGCGACGCCAGGCAGAGCAGGATAAAAAACATTCATCATGGCGCAAATATGACCGCCATGGCATGGAAATTGGGATTTTCCCTGATTCCAGACTGCAATCATAGCAGGGTGACTTTTTTGCGGCAATCTGCATTGTTGTTATGAATCGCTGAACTTGCTCTCAGAAGTCGCACTTTGTGTGTTTATTACAGGTCAGCTGACGGGTGGTTTCAACTGTTTGTGATGTGGATGATGCGGTAACTAGCATCTTATAGTGACTTGGGTATAAAATCTTGGGTCATGAATGAAGACAAACCAAAAGTGCAATTCATCGCCATCGAAGATGATTTTGCCGGGCAGCGAATTGATAACTTTTTGCGAGCCCGATTAAAAAATGTGCCCAAAAGTATGATTTACCGCATTTTGCGGAAAGGTGAAGTACGGGTCAATAAGAAGCGGATCAAGCCTGAGTACAAGCTACAGGAAGGCGATCTGGTCCGTGTGCCGCCGGTTGTTGTCCCTGAAAAGGAAGGCACGGCACCGGTCAGTACGAAGCTGGAGAAAGTTGCTGAACTGGAAGACTGCATTATTTTCGAAGATGAGCAGATGCTCATTCTCAACAAGCCTTCCGGAACGGCTGTACATGGCGGCAGTGGTCTGAAATTCGGGGCGATTGAGGCCTTGCGGGCTTTACGTCCGGATGCGCGTTTCCTTGAGTTGGTCCACCGGATCGATCGGGATACCTCAGGGATTCTGCTGGTTGCGAAGAAACGTTCAGCACTGCGAAAACTCCAGGAGCAGTTCAGGCAGAAGACGGTTCAGAAATATTATTTCGCGCTGGTGATGGGGCAATGGCCAAAAGATTGCCGGAAAGTGACTGCACCTTTGCTGAAAAATGAAGTGAACAGCATTGTCCGGGTGAACCCGAACGGGAAGCCGTCGGACACTCGCTATAAAATTCTGGAGCGCTTCAAAGAAGCAACTTTCGTCCAGGCAAGTCCGGTGACTGGGCGAACGCATCAGATCCGGGTGCACTGCCAGTATACGGGCCATCCGATTGCCTGGGATGACAGGTACGGCGATCCCAGATTCGATGCTTACACCAAAACAATGGGGTTGAATCGTTTGTTCCTGCATGCGGCGAACATTCAGTTTGAACATCCGGGTTCGGGGGAACGCATGGAAATCAATGCACCGATGGATGCCATGCTTAGCCGGACCATAGACGCTTTGCGACGGGCTGACTAACCGGCGTCTTTCCATGAAACGGCTGATGTACACCATCAGCCGTTTTTGTGATTCGCTTCTGGTATTACATGGATTGGATCTTTTCCCATTGTGTAATCAGCTCATTCAATGCTTGCTGAAGTGTCTCTGTGCGGGTCGTCACTGCAGATGGCTTGGCAACCTGTACAAGAATGGGCTGATCAAGACGAAGCACTTCTTTGATGTTTGGTCTGCCCTGAGACGAATAATTTTTCGGGAAATAAGCTGTGGTCACTTCTTTTAGGGGCAAGAAACCTGTGCGGGCTGCGCCAATGTCGACAAATGCTGCTTCGAGAGACGGCTCAATGCGGCAGATCCTTCCTTTATAAATTTCATTGTGTTGTGTGACATGATTTATCGGGTCTGTGATTTCACAGAACTGGTACTGAAAGTTGTCGTCCAGTTTAAAATATCGCGGGCTCGGCTTTGGCGTTGCCAGCTCGTTGAGCCAGGCAATCACTTGTCCAATCATTGAGTGCACCATCTGAGAAATAAGCATCGGGTTTCTTATGCCATTCTATCAAGCGGCAATTTGCAACCCGGGCTTAAGAAAACAGGATGATTCTGGCAGAAAAAAGTGAGGATATTGGGCAGGGGGTGCTCAGGCCTTTGCGCCTGAGCATTTGAAACGGATGAAATCATGGCGTTTACAGCACAGCGACGCCGTGTTTTGCAAGCAGTTCACGTAGTGCAATCAGCGGTAAACCGACCAGTGTATTCGGGTCGCGTCCATCGAGCCGATCGAAGAGTGCAATGCCCAACCCTTCACTTTTAAAGCTGCCTGCACACTGAAGGGGTTGTTCCCGTGCGATATAATTACGAATTTCATCTTCACTGAGGGTCCGGAAGTGAACATGAAAGGGCTCACAGATCACGTCACTTGTGTCGTCGACAGCGTTGTAAACACAGAGTCCGGTGTAGAAAGTGACTGTCTGACCACTGGCAGCTTTCAGTTGCGCGCAGGCATTCTCTGGCGTGTGTGGTTTACCGACGATGGATCCGTTGATGACGCAGACTTGATCCGAACCGATAATCAAATGCGTGGGATAGTTATCACGGCATGCTTTGGCCTTGGCTTCGGCAAGACGCTTGACCAGCATTTCTGCGGTTTCTCCCGGTAAAGGCGTTTCGTCGGTATTGGGTGCGGCACAGTCGAAGGGCAGCCCCAGTTTTTCAAGCAGGCTGCGCCGGAACGGGGAGGTGGAGGCCAAAATTAAAGCATGATTCATGTTTGGATGTTGTCCGGTTTGATTCAGTGTGAAACGAAAGAGCGAGACGTTGAAATTTACGCTAGTTTTAACCTTGAACCAACCTTATTATACCCGCCGTGACATGACCCTGAACGGACACACCAAACCCCTGTACGGGAAATGGTCAAAAGCTGGGATTTCGGACACATTTCCTTTGACTCAAACCAATTAGAAGGCTAATATTCGCGCCCTATGCAAAAGGTAAAATTGCCGCTGACGGTCGATCCGGTCCGCGCCGCTCAAAAAAAGCTCGACTATGATGGCATCATCAAAGCCGAGCTTTTAGAGCGTCTGGCTGAATCAGCTTACAGCGTTTTAAGTGATGCAAACGTCACCTTATCATTTGACTTTGACCAGCGTCATATGGCGTACATGCGTGGGCATGCAGACGTCGATGTGATGCTAACCTGCCAGCGATGTCAGGAAGAATTCCAACACCATTACCGTGTGGATTTCTGTTACAGTCCGCTCCTCAAACCCGAGGAAGCAGATGAGTTTCCGGAAGCTTATGAGCCGGCTGAAGTCGACGAAAATGGTGAGATCAATTTACTTCAGATCATCGAAGATGAGTTGATTCTGGAGTTACCGCAAGTCCCAATGCACGATGAGGCGGACTGTCCAGTCTCCGCATCAGGCATGAGCTTCGGTGAGATCCCTGTTGCTGATGAGCGTCCGAATCCGTTTGCAGTATTAAAAAACTTGAGTAAAAGTAATAAGGAGTAGGGTTAATGGCCGTACAAAAGAGCAAAAAATCACGTTCAGCACGTGGTATGCGTCGTTCACACGATGCCCTGACTACCGCGGCTGTATCTGTTGATCAGAACAGCGGTGAAACCCATCTGCGTCACCACGTGACTGCTGACGGTTTCTACCGTGGCCGCAAGGTTATCAACAAATAAGGTTGAGCCTTGACTGGTCTAACCGTTGCACTTGATGCAATGGGTGGGGATTTCGGTCCTCAGGTAACAGTGCCTGCCGCCGTGCAGGCACTGTTACAATACCCGTCGCTAAATCTGCTGCTCTATGGTGATCAGAGTGCTATCACCACACAACTCTCGTCTCTGAACCATCTTCATCATCCCCGTTTAACTATTGTTCACTGCGATCATGCGATTGCGGATCATACGCGTCCGTCGCAAGCTTTGCGTCAGAGTCAGGGCTCATCGATGCGCCGTGCTTTAGACGCTGTAGCTGAAGGCGAAGCCGATGCCTGCGTGAGTGCCGGCAATACCGGTGCCTTAATGGCGCTCGCCCGTTATTCTCTGAAACAACTCCCCGGCGTAGAGCGCCCGGCACTGGTTTCTGCCATTCCTAGCCGCACAGGTGGAAAAACCTGGCTGCTTGATCTGGGCGCAAATGTGTCTTGTGACGCTGATACCTTATTTCAGTTTGCGGTGATGGGCTCTGTGTTGGCTGAACAGGAAATGACCGGGCGTCCGCCCAGAGTCGCTTTGCTCAATATTGGTTCGGAAGAAATTAAAGGCAATGATCTCGTCAAACGCTGTGCCTCTATGCTAAGTCGCTCCCAAGATGTCCATTATATTGGATACGTTGAGGGCAATGAGCTTTATGATGGCAAGGCTGATGTGATTGTCTGTGATGGGTTTGTCGGCAATGTAAGCCTGAAAACCAGCGAAGGGGTTGCTAATCTCTTTATAGACAGCTTTAAACGTGCGGTCAGCCAGCACCCGCTGAAACGTATTTTGGCTAAGTGGCTGTTTCGTGACCTGTTCCGAGAGCTGCAAAGCCTGAACCCCGACCAGTACAATGGCGCAAGTCTGTTAGGATTGCGCGGTATTGTCGTGAAAAGCCATGGAAGTGCTGATATTGCTGCCTTTACCAATGCGATTGGTGAAGCAGTACATGAAATCAAGCGGAAGATACCGACAAGAATTAGTGACCGTTTGGAACACGTACTACTTGAGAGGCATTATTAGTCTTCATGTATAGCAGAATTTTAGGTACAGGCAGCTACCTGCCACAACAGGTTCGCACCAATGCGGATCTGGAAAAAATGGTGGATACCAGTGACGAGTGGATTGTTGCCCGTACAGGTATCCGTGAGCGCCGAATTGCCTCTGAAGAAGAGACGGTCGCAGTCATGGGCTACCATGCATCCGCCCGTGCCATGGAAATGGCCGGTGTTTCAGCCGATGACATTGATCTGATTATTGTGGCCACAACCTCAGCCAGTCATGCGTTTCCTTCTGCGGCCTGTCAGGTGCAGGGCATGCTGGGTGTGAAAGGTTGTCCGGCGTTTGATCTGGCAGCAGCATGCTCTGGATTCGTGTATGCCTTGAGCGTTGCCGATCAGCACATTAAAACCGGTATGGCGAAACATGTGCTGGTGATTGGCGCAGATGCCCTGTCACACAAGTGTGACCCGGATGATCGTTCAACGATCATTTTGTTTGGCGACGGTGCAGGTGCCGTAGTTCTGGGTGCCAGCGAAGAAGCCGGTATCATTTCGACCCATCTGCATGCTGACGGCCATTTTGGCGGCTTGCTGAGCCTTGCCGTGCCTGAGCATGGTGAAAGCTTTGACAGTGACAAGTGGCTCTATATGGCGGGTAACGAAGTCTTCAAGGTGGCGGTGACACAGCTGTCTAATCTGGTGAAAGATACCTTAGCTGCCAACAATATGGATAAATCTGAGTTGGACTGGCTGGTACCACACCAGGCAAATTTAAGAATTATTACAGCGACGGCCAAAAAGCTGTCGATGTCGATGGATCAGGTTGTGGTGACGCTGGATAAACAAGGCAATACCTCAGCCGCGACTGTCCCTGCTGCACTGGATGAAGCTGTGCGTGATGGCCGGATTCAGCGAGGACAGATGCTATTGCTGGAAGCCTTTGGTGGTGGTTTCACCTGGGGTTCGGCATTAGTCAAATTCTGATTGAAATGCATAATTTTAATACTGTGGCACGGGACGCACGTATCCATGTCGGTCCCGCAGCCGCAACAATGATGGCATCTTTGATGCCATTTCTCTTTGTAGAAGGATTTCTGAATGTCTAAGTTCGCGATTGTTTTTCCTGGGCAGGGTTCTCAGGCTGTCGGTATGCTGGCAGAGCTGGCCGAACAATATGAAAGCGTCCAGCAAACGTTTGCCGAAGCATCTGAAGTTCTGGGTTACGACCTGTGGGCACTGGTTCAGAACGGACCTGCTGAAGCATTGAATGAAACACACCGTACTCAACCTGCACTGCTGACTGCATCTGTAGCGATCTGGCGTGTGTGGCAGGCTGAAGGCGGTGCACAGCCAGCAGTCCTGGCAGGTCACAGCCTGGGTGAATATTCTGCACTGGTCTGTGCAGGTGTTCTGGATTTTAAAGATGCCGTGAAGCTGGTTGAGCTGCGTGGTCAACTGATGCAGGAAGCTGTACCAGCGGGTGTGGGTGCCATGTCAGCCATTATTGGTCTGGAAAACGACGCCATCGCAACAGCTTGTGAAGAAGCGGCGCAGGGCGAAGTGGTTGCTCCGGTGAACTTCAACTCACCGGGTCAGGTGGTGATTGCGGGCCACAAAGCTGCGGTTGAGCGTGCCAATGAGCTGTGTAAGGCCGCTGGTGCCAAGCGTGCACTGCCGCTGCCTGTTTCTGTGCCTTCTCACTGTGAACTGATGAAGCCTGCAGCCGAGAAACTGGCGCAAGCACTGGAATCCGTTGCATTTAACACACCGGCAATTCCAATGATTAACAATGCAGATGTCGCGACTGAAACCGATCCGGCTGCGATTAAGCTGGCGCTGGTCAAGCAGTTGTATGGCCCGGTTCGCTGGACCGAATCTGTTGAGCGGATGGCTGCGGAAGGTGTTGAGCTACTGCTGGAAGTCGGTCCGGGTAAAGTCCTGACGGGTCTGACCAAGCGGATTGTGAAGTCACTCAACGGTGCTGCCGTGAACGATTCTGCAAGCCTGGCGGCTGCGAAGTAATTCATATTTTTCCGTGGCACAGAATAAGAATCACGCCACGGAGAAATTTTTCATCAGCCTGTCAAACTAAGACAGTGCTATATAAAGAGGAATAAACATGAGCCTGCAAGGTAAAGTTGCTCTGGTAACAGGTGCAAGCCGTGGTATTGGTCGTGCAATTGCCGAAATTCTGGTTGAACGCGGTGCGACTGTAATTGGTACAGCAACTTCAGAAAGCGGTGCAGAAGCGATCAGCGCTTATCTGGGCGAGCACGGTAAAGGTCTGGCATTGAATGTGACTTCTCCTGAGTCAATTGAAGCCGTCCTGAAGCAGATCAAAGACGAATTCGGTGAAGTTGATATTCTGGTGAACAACGCTGGCATCACACGTGACAACCTGCTGATGCGGATGAAAGATGACGAGTGGCAGGACATTATTGACACCAACCTGACCTCAATTTTCCGTCTGTCGAAAGCTGTGCTACGGTCAATGATGAAAAAACGTTATGGTCGTATTATCAGCATTGGTTCTGTGGTGGGAACCATGGGAAATGCAGGACAGACCAACTATTCTGCAGCCAAAGCAGGCCTGATTGGTTTCACCAAATCGATGGCCCGCGAAGTGGCCTCTCGCGGAATTACTGTGAATGCAGTGGCGCCTGGTTTCATCGAAACTGATATGACCAAAGCGCTGAATGACGATCAACGTGCCTCCACGCTGTCTGCTGTTCCGGCAGGTCGCTTGGGTGAGCCGCGTGAAATTGCAGCAGCAGTTGCATTTTTAGCTTCTGACGATGCTGGTTACGTAACCGGCGAAACGCTGCATGTGAACGGCGGCATGTACATGATTTAAGCAAAAAGTTGAAATCTTTTTGGATGCAAGTCAAACTCAGATAGATTTCACGCGGAATCGTGGTTTGACCAGCACCCTTAGTGTTGCAACTTTTACAGTAATGAATAAACTACAGCAAATCGCAAAAGCGAACTCTTGTTTAAGGAAATAGATTAGTATGAGCAACATCGAAGAACGCGTAAAAAAAATCATCGTTGAGCAGCTGGGCGTAGATGAGTCTGAAGTAAAGAACGAAGCTTCTTTTGTTGACGATCTGGGTGCTGACTCTCTGGATACTGTTGAGCTGGTAATGGCTCTGGAAGAAGAATTCGACACAGAAATTCCAGACGAAGAAGCTGAGAAAATCACAACAGTTCAGGCAGCGATCAACTACGTTCTGAGCGCTTCTGCTGAGTAATTCTCAAGAACACTTCCAGGCGGTCTCCATGACCGCCTGATTTCATTTAAGCATTCAAGTTAATCCTTCATTCCCGGAGATATAAATCGTGTCAAAGCGTCGCGTAGTTGTAACTGGTATGGGTATGCTGTCACCAGTTGGCAATACTGTCGAATCTTCATGGAAAGCCTTACTGGCTGGCCAGAGTGGTATCAGCAATATTGAGCACTTCGATACGACTGATTTTGCAACCCGTTTTGCAGGTATGGTCAAAGACTTCAATTGCGAAGACTACATGTCCAAAAAAGATGCCCGTAAAATGGACCTGTTCATCCAGTACGGCGTGGCCGCTGGTATTCAGGCGCTGAAAGACTCTGGTATTGAAGTCAGCGAAGGTAACGCTAGCCGTTTTGGTGTGGCGATTGGTTCTGGTATTGGTGGTCTGGGTCTGATTGAGCAGAATCACCAGGCAATGCTGGAAAAAGGTCCGCGCAAAATTAGCCCATTCTTCGTGCCGTCCACGATCGTGAATATGATCGCAGGTCACTTGTCGATTATGTACGGTCTTCGCGGTCCGAATATTGCAATTTCTACAGCCTGTACGACTGGCTTGCATAACATTGGTCATGCTGCACGTATGATTGCATACGGCGATGCAGAGATGATGCTGGCCGGTGGTGCAGAGAAAGCATCAACGCCACTGGGTATGGGTGGTTTCGCTGCAGCGAAGGCACTGTCTACCCGTAACGATGATCCTCAGGGCGCATCTCGTCCTTGGGACAAAGAGCGTGACGGTTTCGTACTGGGCGATGGCGCCGGTATGATGGTTCTGGAAGAGTATGAGCACGCCAAAGCGCGCGGTGCGAAAATCTATGCGGAACTGGTCGGCTTTGGTATGAGTGGCGATGCTTATCACATGACGTCCCCAAGCGCGGATGGTTCAGGTGGTGCTCTGGCGATGGAAGCTGCGATTCGCGATGCTGGCATCCGTCCTGATCAATTGGGCTACGTGAATGCTCACGGCACTTCAACGCCTGCTGGTGATGTCGCTGAAACACTGGGCATTAAGCGCGCGCTGGGTGATGCAGTCAACAATGTGCTGGTTTCTTCAACCAAGTCGATGACAGGTCACCTGTTGGGTGCTGCGGGTTCTGTTGAATCAATTATTACTGTGATGTCTCTGGTTGATCAGGCGGTACCGCCAACAATCAACCTGGAGAATCCAGACGAAGGTTGTGACCTGGACTACGTGCCGGGCGAAGCTCGCCAAGTGAAGATGGAGTATGCCCTGTGTAACTCCTTCGGTTTTGGCGGTACAAACGGTTCGCTTCTGTTCAAGAAAATCTAAGTCAAATCTGTTATGCTGAACGGCCCGGTTGAATGACCGGGCCGTTTTTTTATGGGGTATCCGATGGTGTGGATCAACGGTGTTGAAGCCGACAAAATGAGCGTCGCTGATCGGGCTTTCCAATATGGGGATGGCTGTTTTACCACGATTCTGGTCGAGCAGGGTGCCCCGAGGCTTTGGTCACAACATTTAACCCGGCTGAAGCTGACGCTACAAAAGCTGAACATTGCTGCGCCCGAGTGGTCGCACATAACAGAGACAGTCATGTCTGTGGCACAAGGATACCCGCACAAAGGTGTGATTAAGGTATTCGTCAGTCGTGGCGCTGGTGGTCGGGGTTATAGTCCGGCCGGATGTCAGGACACTCAGGTTGTGGTGTCCGATTTTCCCTGGCCTGCGCATTATGCTCAATGGCAGCAAGAAGGCATCGAGCTGGGTGTTTGCCATCAGCGGCTTGGCTTGTCTCCGATGCTGGCTGGCCTGAAGCATGCGAATCGACTTGAACAGGTGCTGCTCAAGCAGGAAATTGATGCAAATGGCTGGCTGGATGCCGTGGTCCTGGATGCGAATGGTGATGTAGCGGAAACCTGCGCTTCGAACATTTTCTGGCGAAAAGGAAATACGCTGTATACCCCGAGCTCAGTCTGGCTGGTGTCCATGGCTTGATGCGGGCACATGTTTGTGAACTGGCCGCTGCACAGGGGTTTTGTCTGGTGTATGTGAAAAGCACACTGGATGACTTGCTTTGCGCAGATGAAGTCTTTATTACTAATGCGCTCATGGCTTTGGTGCCCGTGACGAAAATTCAACATAAAACGTACCAAGAACGGCGTGCGTTAGAAGCGATAACGAAGAGGTTGTACTCGTGCTAAAAAAGTTGGCATTGGTGTTCGTTCTGCTGGGAGCAATTCTGGCAGGTGGTGTGGGCTGGGCATATCTGCAGGTAAAAGCCAGTATTGATCAGCCCGTCGCTCAGTTAGAAGAACCGTATCTGACGGTCAGACCGGGAACAACGTTTCGGGGGCTGATCTACCAGTTGACTCAAATGGGGGTGATTGCTGAATCGCCCTGGACACGTTGGGTTGGCCGAATTGACCCGACTCTGGCGCGAATCAAAGCGGGCACTTACTCCATCGAACAGGCCCGGACGCTACGGGATGTATTGGTTACCGTTGCATCTGGTAAGGAATATCAATTCTCGATCACACTGCTTGAAGGCGATCGGTTTACCGACTGGCTGAATGAGCTGGAAAATGCGCCGATGCTGAAACATGAGACGGCGCAGATGACTGAAGCCGACATTGCCAAAGCGATTGGGGCTGATGTGGATAAGCTGGAAGGCTATCTGTTACCCGAGACTTACCATTACACTGCCGGCACCTCAGATCTGGCGTTGCTGAAGCGCGCTTATGGCCATATGACCCAATTACTGGGTTCTGCCTGGGAAGACCGGGATGCGTCGATCCCGCTGAAAAACCCTTATGAAGTGTTGATCATGGCATCGATCATCGAGAAAGAAACGGCCGTCGATGAAGAACGTGCCAAAGTGTCTTCTGTATTTATGAACCGTCTGCATAAAGGGATGCGGCTCCAAACGGATCCCACGGTGATTTATGGCATGGGAGATAAGTTTGACGGCAATATTCGCCGGAAGGACTTGCGGACGCCGACGCCATACAACACCTATACGATTTTTGGTCTGCCGCCGACACCGATTGCGATGCCAAGTGCTGCTTCTGTTCTGGCGGCGGTAAAACCGGCGCAAACCAACTATTACTATTTCGTGGCTGACGGTAAAGGCGGTCATACTTTTTCGAAAACCCTGAGCGAACACAATCGCGCTGTTCGTCAATATTTAAAGATACTCAAACAATAATGAACGGAAAATTTATCGTCATTGAAGGCCTGGAGGGTGCCGGGAAGAGCACTGCCATTGCAACGGTTATTAAGATTCTGACGGAACAAGGGATCCAAGGCATTGAATCGACGCGTGAGCCGGGCGGTACGCCGCTGGCGGAGCAGATGCGTACGCTGGTGAAAGAAGGCCACCCGGATGAACCGCTCACGGATATGGCTGAATTGTTGCTGCTGTATGCCGCGCGCAGCCAGTTGGTGGAGCATGTTATTCAACCTGCACTCAAGGCGGGAAAGTGGATTGTGGGCGATCGGCATGACATGTCTTCTCAGGCGTATCAGGGGGGCGGTCGTGGCTTTGATACGCAGCTCATGGCCGATATCAAAACCATGGTGCTGGGGGATTTCGAACCGGATCTGACTATTTATATGGATATCGACCCGGCACTTGGGCTGCAGCGAGCCCGTGGTCGCGGTGCACTGGACCGGATAGAAAAAATGGATCTCTCCTTTTTTGAGCGAACCCGAGCGCGCTTTCTGGCCTTGTCGCAAAATCAGCCCAAAGTGATCATCGTGGATGCATCGCAAAGCCTTGAAGCGGTCACCACCGAGATTCAGGAACAGCTGAAGCACTGGCTGGCGCAGCAGGAGACCAGATGAGTTATCCCTGGCTGACAACGCTTTGGCAGCAATGGCAACAATTGCTGTCTCAGGAGCGGATGCATCATGCCATGTTACTTGTGTCACCGGCGGGTTTTGGTCGTGAGGCGCTGGTTCGGCAGCTGGCCCAAACAGTGTTATGCCAGAATGGCGTGACTGAATCTTGCGGTTTATGCCACAGTTGCAAGTTGTTTACTGCCGAAACCCATCCGGATTGTCATGTTATCCGGCCTCTGGAAGGGAAATCGATTAGCATTGATGCCATCCGGCAATGTAATCACTGGGCGTGGGAAACGTCGCAGTTAGGTGGGAAGCGCGTGGTGGTGATTGAGCAGGCTGAATCCATGGGTGAGGCTGCAGCCAATGCATTGCTGAAAACTCTGGAAGAGCCGCCGGCAAACTGCCAGTTTATTCTCACCACGTCTGAGTTGGATCGGTTGTTACCCACCATCAACAGTCGCTGTAATAAATGGCGGTTGCAAATTCCGTCAGAGCAAGATGTAAAACGCTGGGTGGAAAGCCAGCTCATGCAATCAATCAAGTGGGAAGATGTTCGGCTGAACGGTTGTGCACCGCTGGCGGTTCTAAACTTTATTGAACAGGGGCAGAACATTCGGCATCAGCATTTGCTGGAAGGGTTGCACCAGTTCCTGACCCCGCCGCATACGGGGTTGTTCAGCGTGGCTGAAGCCTGTATGAAGGATGGGCTGCTGAGTCTGCGGTGGCTGAGCTACTTTTTGGTCGACTGTCTGAAAGTCCATCAGGGCGCTGTCAATTATCTGATTCATGCTGAATCTGCCGTGCTGGTACAGCAGGTTGCCACGCAAGTGAATCAGCAAACTTTATTGCAGCAGATCCAGGCGTTGAATGCGTTAATCCGAGAACTGGAATCGCATTCAGGTCTGAATCATGAGCTGCTGATGACTGACTGGCTGTCGGGTTTTATCCCGGCACCATAATTCATCCCTCCGATGGCCTGTCTGCCAGAGTCTGCAGTGCCACTCGGCGGTGGATGTCAATACACCGAAACATTGAGAGGATATTCAGGTGTTAGTAGATTCACATTGCCACCTCGACAAACTCAATTATAACGAGCTGCATACGGATGTCGCGGATGTGCTGGCGAAAGCGGAAGCACGCGGCGTCACTCATTTTCTGTCCGTTGGTGTCACACTGAAAAGTTTTCCGACCATGATGGACATGATTGCACCATTCAATCATGTGTTTGCGTCTTGTGGTGTGCATCCGTTAGATATTGAGGCTGGTTTTGATTACGACAAGCTGAAGGAATACGCCAGCAACGACAAAGTGGTTGCGATTGGTGAAACCGGTCTGGATTATCATTATCAGCCGGAACTGGCTGAACAGCAGCAGGAGATTTTCCGTCAGCATATTCGTCTGGCCGTTGAATTAAATAAGCCGCTGATTATTCATACCCGGATGGCGCGGGAAGATACGATTCAGATTCTGAAAGAAGAAGGAGCAGAGCGTTGCGGTGGTGTACTGCACTGCTTTACCGAAAGTCTGGAGATGGCAGAAGCCGCCATGGAACTGGGCTTTTACATTTCTATTTCTGGTATTGTCACTTTTAACAAAGCCGCTGAGCTGAAAGATGTGGTCAGCCGTTTGCCGCTGGAACGCTTACTGGTGGAGACGGATTCACCGTATCTGGCGCCAGTCCCTTATCGCGGCAAAGAAAATCAGCCCGCTTATGTAAAAGAAGTGGCGGACTATATTGGTTTGCTGAAAGGCGTTTCCGGAGAGGAAGTTGCCAGAGTTTCAACCGAAAACTTCTTCAGACTTTTTTCGCACGCAAAACAATGAACCTCAGAGAAAAGGAGCGAAAGCTCCTTTTTTTACGCCTTTCGTTTATGCCTTACTTTTATATTTGAATTTAAAGCCTTCATTCCTCTTTGCCGCCGCAATAAAGTGCTAAATACATTAAATGTTGTTTCGTTACATGAAGAAACAAGGGTTACAAAATTGAAATATAATTACATTGGTTTGCTGTGGGTGGGTTTTATGTTATCTATATGATTTTAAAGGGAAATCATCTGAAAATCGCTGTATTCCTTACTTTCTCCTGACTGTGATCCATCCGTCAAAGTGAAATTTACTTTCACGATCCGTTGGTATTCTTGATAACTGTCACGTTATATTTGGCGCCGCATTTTATACTTATGCCGAACAATAAAAACGAGTGGTGCTAGCATTATGACTACGGGGGTAGGTCGCTGGTAACCACTGAATACGTAGTAAACATCTCACTCAGGAGCACAATATGTTTAAGAACTTTTTTGCTAACCTGCAGAAAGTCGGTAAGGCGCTGATGCTGCCTGTATCGGTTCTGCCGGTAGCAGGTATTCTGTTAGGTGTAGGGGCGGCTAATTTCAGCTGGTTGCCAGAAGTCGTTTCTCACCTGATGGAGCAGGCAGGTGGATCAGTTTTCGGTCAAATGGCACTGCTGTTTGCGGTAGGTGTTGCGCTGGGCTTTACCAAAAATGATGGTGTCGCAGGTCTGTCGGCCATCGTGGGTTACGGCATCATGGTTGCCACGCTGAAAGTGATGGCTGACGTGATGGGTGTTGATAAAATCGACACCGGTGTTCTGGGCGGTATTCTGGCGGGTGGTGTCGCTGCCTGGGCCTTTAATCGTTTCTTTAAAATTCAGTTGCCTGAATATCTTGGTTTCTTTGCCGGCAAACGCGCCGTGCCAATCATTACCGGTTTCCTGTCGATTGCGTTGGGTGTCATTCTGTCATTTATCTGGCCACCCATCGGACACGCAATTGCGACTTTCTCTGACTGGGCTGCTAACCAAAATCCAGTGATGGCATTCGGTATTTACGGTGTGGTTGAACGCTCTCTGATTCCTTTTGGTCTGCACCATATCTGGAATGTTCCCTTCTTCTATGAAGCGGGTCAGTGTGTGAATGGTGACGGTGAAGCGGTTCGCGGTATCATGACTTGTTTCCTGACCGCTGATGACGCATCGCGTGCAGCAGGAAATGGCTTCGGCCAGCTGGCAGGTGGTTACCTGTTCAAGATGTTTGGTCTGCCAGCAGCAGCCTTTGCTATTGCGCATTGTGCGAAACCGGAAAACCGTGCCAAAGTGATGGGAATCATGGCTTCTGCTGCCCTGACATCTTTCCTGACCGGGATTACCGAACCGATTGAGTTCTCATTCCTGTTCATCGCCCCGGTACTATATGGTATTCACGCGCTGCTGGCGGGTCTGGCATATGTGCTGACCAACGCACTGGGTGTGGTTCATGGCCATACGTTCTCGAATGGTTTCATCGATTTCATTGTACAGATGCCTCGTGCTGATAATGTGTGGCTGCTGGTGGTGTTGGGTCTGGGTTACGCAGTGCTGTACTACGTGGTCTTCACCTTCGTTATTCGTGCGCTGGATCTGAAAACCCCTGGCCGTGAAGAAGAATCAGCGGAAACGGCGACAGTGGGCGGTTCCGACCTGGCGGGTGAACTGGTGGAAGCCTTTGGTGGCAAAGCCAATATCACAAACCTGGATGCATGTATTACACGTTTGCGTGTGAGTGTTGCAGACACGGCCATTGTCGATCAGGACAAACTCAAGCGCTTGGGTGCAGCCGGTGTGGTGGTTGTCTCAGGTGGTGTACAGGCGATTTTCGGAACCAAATCGGATAACCTGCGCACAGAAATGGACGAGTGGATTCGCAACAACGCGTAATCCGAAACTGAAATCCAATCTGTTGAAAGCCTGGCTCTTGCCAGGCTTTTTTCATTGCATGAAATGTTACGAGGGAAACTTTAGAGCGACAGAAAGAACAGCATCAGCACGGGCACCAGTAAACTCAGAATAAATCCACTGACGATGGCAATCGGAACGCAGCGGATTCCGCCACAGTTTTGGATGACAGGCAGCGTAAAGTCCATCGCTGTTGCACCAGCATACCCAATTGCCGTATTTGGATAGCGGGAAATCAGTGCGGGAATCATGGTTAATGCAATGAGTTCACGCATGAGTTCATTGAGAAAAGCAGCACCGCCATAGACTGGCCCAAGTCCGTCTCCCATTAATATCCCCGCCAGTGAATACCAGCCAAATCCAGACGCCATTGCCAATCCGTGAGTGACAGGGATATTCAGCATCCAGGCAGCAATCAGTCCACCGATCAGGGATGTTGTGATCATCACCAACGCAATCATCATGCCCTGACGATTGAGCAGGATTTGCTTGAGAGTCATGCCGCTGTTTCTCAACTGGATGCCAATTAAAAACAGCAGAACCAATAATATGATCTCACTGGCCTGATCAACCCAGCTCAGATCCATGTTCAGCAGCAGGCCAGCCAGAAGCCCGGCAGCCACGACCAGAATCAGCTTGACCGATTCGAGCAGCATTTTTGCCTTGGGAAGTTGCTGATGACCGTGTTGAGTTGTCAGCGGAAAGCCCTTGTCCAGTAAGGGAAGTACCAGCAGATTGCACACACTGATACAGAAAAAAAAGGTGAGGGTATACAGTAATATCTGGCTGAGATTTTCTCCCAGATTGTCCAGTCCGGCCAGGCTGAGTCCCATCAGTGCCAGAATGACCAGAACCAGCCGGGAGGTTTGCGCATTGATAAAGGCAAGCACGGACTCTTTTTTGACTGGAATCAGATAGCCGATAATGAGGGGAAAGAAAATAAATAACATTCCTGAAAACATGAGTATCCTTACAAAGATGTGGGTGTGCGGGTTGCATGGAAAAGGGTGCAATACGGCCGATGCGAGTCCGTTTGATGGCACAGTGGTATACACGGCTGTTCATGCATCCGGAAGCTTATCAGGCTGTTTAATGAATGGTCAATAGAGCGCTGTTTGTACACAGCGCAGACAGGCAGAGATTGTCGCTGGAGATTCAGGGTTGCCGATTAAAATCCACTGGCAAGCAGCACATGATTGATTTGTCGGTTAAATTCTGTGTCTGGCAGATTTGTCAGGTCATACATGACTTCAGCGCCAGCCAGATCCAGTTCAACTTCATGCTCTTCAATCGCGTCATCATCTTCTTTAAATAGCAGCAAGTGATTCGCCATGCGTGCGACATCTAAATAAGTGATGTCATCTTCTTTTTTATAGTCCGGAAAAATACGTTTGTTGCAGGCGACTTCCAGATAATCCTGATCAAATCCCCAATGCTTGAGAATATCTAAACTGGCTTTATTACAGCAATGTTCGAAAACATATTTAGCAAACGAGATATCGAGGAAATTCCCGTGATCTAAATAATGCTGGTATTCATGGATCAGACTAAAAAGACCAATATCGGCAAACAAACCGGAAAGGAGTGCTTTTTCCGGCTCGATTTTTAATTCAGGCCGGTGGCACAGCAAATGTTGTGTGATCAGCGCCATTGAGCCAGCCAATCGTCGGGATTGTGCTGCGCTTTTTAACAGCAGCGTTTTGCATTCATAGTCGAAGCTACTGTTGAGCTTGATATCCAGAACCGCTTTGGCCGTGATGATATCTCTGACGCGGAGAATACCCAGCCTGCTGACGGCGGTTTGAATATCATGACAAACAATATTTCTGCGGTTAAACATCATGGTATTGGATGTTTTGATCACCGTGGCGGCCATTCCTGGATCATTCAGCAAGACGTTGGCTGCATCACGGATCGTCGAATCTTCCCGATTACACAGTGCCTGAAGTTCAACCAGAACATCGGGGATCGGCGGGAGCTTCAGACGGTTGGTCTTGATGGCATTTTTCACAAGAGCGTGAAATTCCGACTGTAAGCCTGTCAAAAATTTGTCGTTTTCGGGTTTTAACCAGAAAAAAGATACATGCGACATGAGGGATTTATAACATAAGAGATTTGTAATTATTTTATCTTGGTCAGATGAGTTGAGTACACTAAGTGAGGTGATTTTTGAGAACAAAGTAAGGATTAGTTGATATCATCATCAAATAATTGTTGATTATCTAATAACTTGAGCAAGAATCGAGCAGTCAGCGATGGAGAATCCTGAGCAATAAGCAATTGTTTATAATGAACTTCCAGTGGCAGACATTCAATCCAGCGCTGACAGACCCAACTGAGGTTATCAAATTCCCCGTGCTGATAGAGCGCACCAATTTCAGGCATGCTGGCGAAAAACAGTTTGAGCTTCTCAACCAGACACTCATGTTTGTTGGCTAATGGGATAGGTGGCCATGCCCGAAAAGGAAGATAATCCGCCGTGAGCAGATCATCTGTTTCGCGTTTGACCGATAAGATTCTGATTTTTCTTTTCCCTTCTACAATGATGCTCAGCAGGCCACTCTCTAATGCATTAAAATCTACCACGCTGACCTGAGTTGCAATGGCAGGAATGCGGGTAATGTTCTCGTCACCATCCTCTTCATCGCTTCGCATGCACAATGCGAAATCACGCAATCCTTCAACGGATTCCTTCAGCATTCTCTGATAACGTTGTTCGGCAATGGTGATTTCGAGCTTTCCATCGGGCAAGACATGATTTACCGATGGAAGCAAAGCAATTTCAGGCATATTTTCCCCCTTGTTCTTCCTTAACCTTAGTCGCTCTGACCGGAGAGCACGATCTTGTGTAGCGTAAAATGACGGGTTCCACCCTCGTATTGCTTGTTGATAAATTCTACAGCAAGGTTGAGCTTACACCCCTGATTGCAAGATAACATGCGAAATATCACACTTTTGTTTGTGCATTGTTTCATATGTGGAATTTATAATTTCCCTGTGCCATGGTTGCATATGATAGTTGGCGTTGGTTTTAAATCGATAACGAAGAATAATTTTGGGAATAATGCTGTGTCACTCATTAAAGAAACATTCATTGATTACCTGGATACCTTTGTACCAAATGAACAACGTTCTATGTTTGGCGGAACTGGTATCTTCGTTCAGGGAGCGATGTACGCTCTGTTGTCAAATGGCAAGTTCTACATTCGCGGTGGTGAAAAATTAGATCACCAGCTGCTTGAATTAGGATGCCGAAAATTTAAGCACGTAAAACGAAGTACCGTGGCAATCGTGAATTATTACGACATTACGTCTGTTTATGCTTCACAGCCTGCACTTTGTGCGGACTTGGTGCAAAGCTCTATTGCAATTGCATTGAAAGAAAAGGTCATGAAGGGCGCTGCACGAAACCGACGGTTACGTGATTTGCCCAACCTCAGGCTGACGCTTGAGCGAATGATGAAGAAAGCAGGCATTGCCGATGTGGACAGTTTTTATCAGATGGGTGCTGTGGAATCGTATCTGATGGTGAAACAGTCGCAGGGCAAGAATGTCGATCAGAAGTTATTGTGGATGTTTGCAGGTGCTGTTGAAGGCTGCCACTGGACACTGCTGGATCCTTCTCTGAAAGAAGAGCTGCTGCTACAGTTAGAGCAGAGAAAGCCGTTCTTTTCATTTCAGTCGGATTCCGAAGCACGGGCCAGTGAAAGCATGTATTAAACATTGCAGTCTCAGACACTGAAACCGAAAAACCGGGTGCTTGTTGCGCCCGGTTTTTTCATGCATGTCAAAACAGGGATCCCCTTCAGCTATGCTTAGTTGAAGGGGACGTTCGGGAATGCATGATGAAGTTTCTCACAGGTGTTGGATGGCTTTGTTTCGGTTTGATCCAGATGCAGGCTATGGCTGTGAGCTTTGAAGACGAGCGGCAGCAATACAATGAGTGTGTCCTGCAATATGTGTCTCCGGCTGAAGAACCGGCAGCCATTACCTGGCTACTGAATGCCTGCCGGGAATTATATCTGGATAACATTTTGCTGACGGATAAAGATAAAGCGTATTACCAGTGCCTGCTTGACTTTATGTCTCAGTCAAGCAGGCTTGAGGCTACGCTGAGTATCAAGCAGGCCTGCCAGGACAAACACCGCTCTTTTTTACGTTAGGCTTCCGAGCGCTTCATTTGGCTCAGCAAGAATAAGAACGCTGCTGAGACGACTACGGAGGGACCTGCCGGGGTGTCGTAATGCCAGGACATTGACAGACCGAGAAACACAGAAATACAGCCAATCACAGTGGCAAGGACTGCCATGCTCTCGGGGCTTCTGGAAAAGCGTCGTGCCGTTGCCGGCGGAATGATCAGCAATGAAGTGATAATGATTGCGCCGACAAATTTCATCGCGACGGCGATCACCATGCCGACCATCAGCATCAGCAATAATCGCATCAGCTCAACATTCACGCCTTCGACCTGTGCCAGATCCTCGTTGATGGTCATCGACAGCAGTGGGCGCCACAGTGCAATGAGCAGACCCAGTACCAGTGCGCCACCCCCGTAAATCCAAATCAGATCTTCTGTTGATACAGCCAGCAGATCTCCGAACAGGTACGCCATCAGATCAATGCGAATATGATCCATAAAGCTGATTGCGACCAGACCCAGAGATAAAGCACTGTGCGCAAGGATACCCAGTAAGGTATCTGTGGCGATCACGCGTTGTTTTTGCAAGCTGACCAGAATGACCGCCAAAGTCAGGCAGCAAATCATCAGGGCCAGATTCAGGTTGATGTTGAACAAAAAGCCAAGCGCGATCCCAAGCAGTGAGGCATGGGAAAGCGTATCGCCAAAATAGGCCATTTTTCGCCATACCACAAAAGAGCCCAAAGGTCCGGCCAGCATCGAAATGCCAATCCCTGCGGCAAAGGCAGGTAACATAAATTCAAGCATCGTGGTTTCCGTGTTGACATGGACCAACCGGACTGCCGCCCAGATTGTGTTCGTGATTGTGATCATGGTGATACAGTGCCAGTTGCTCACTCTGCTGACGACCAAACAGGGCAACATAGGACGGGTGGCTGGTGATGGATTCCGGCTCTCCAGAACAACACACATGGTGCTGCAGGCAAATGACATGGTCGGTTTTCGCCATCACCAGGTGTAAATCGTGCGATACCATCAAAATCGCACAGTCCAGCGTGTCTCGCAGGGATTGAATCAGGCTGTACAGCTCAAGTTGTCCGTTCACATCAACGCCCTGAACTGGTTCATCCAAAACCAGCAGATCCGGATTTTGAAGCAGCGCACGGGAGAGCAGCACACGCTGCATTTCGCCGCCGGAGAGGCTGTGCATGTCGCTGTGAATCAGATGAGCGCTTCCGGCAAGCGTCAGTGCATCCAGCCGCTGCGGAGCACTGTAGCGGCCAGCCAGAGCCATAAAGCGGTCGACGGTCATCGGAAGCGCATTATTGAGCTGGAGTTTTTGTGGCACATAGCCGATCCGAATCCCTTTGGCGCGCAGGACACGGCCTGAAGTGGGTTTGCGCAATCCGGTGATCACTTTTACCAATGTGGACTTACCAGCACCATTCGGACCAATCAGTGTCGTGATCTGGCCTCGCTCTAACTGAAGCGAGACCTGATCCAAAATGTGGCGTCCGGCGGCATTCACGGTAACCTTTTGAAGTTCTACCAAGGGTTTGGCGGGCGTTGCAGTGGCCATAAAGGGATGAATCTCATTGCTATCTTGAGGTGTTATATTATAACATTCTCAATTGTCTTTTCATTGAATATTTTTAAGGTTGTATCATGTCACGTTTAAGGAACTGGTGTTGTGCCATCGCATGTTTGATGACGTTTACCGTTTCAGCCAAAGAAATGCATGTTGTGACCACAGTGCATCCGTTGAGCCTGATTGTACAGGAATTGGTGGCAGATGTCGGGACCAGCGAAACTTTATTACCTGCTGGCAGCTCTCCCCACGATTATGCATTGCGCCCTTCGGATGTGGAGAAGGTGAACAAAGCTGATCTGGTGATCTGGGTCGGTCCGGAGCTGGAATCGTTTCTGACCAAGCTGCTCGGAGACAAAAAGAATGCGATTGCATTGACGGCGCAATCCGAGATTACACTGCGAGAGTATGAAGAAGCCCATGCAGAACATGGGGAACATGATGCACATGGACATCATCATCACGGCACAGATCCGCACCTGTGGCTGGGTCCGGATCAGGCAATTGAGGCTGCAAAAGTGATCACCACTGCATTGATTGACGCTGACCCGTTGAATCGTGCGCAATATGAGGCTAACCTGTCTCGGTTCACTACCAGTGTCCATGAAACTGTACTGAAACTGAAGCAACAATTACAACCTTTGCAACACAAAGGCTATTACGTATTTCACGATGCGTATGGTTACTTTGAAGAAACGTTCGGTTTGAATAATCTGGGGCATTTTACGGTTTCACCAGATCGCCGTCCGGGTGCGAAAACTTTGATTCAAATTCGCAAAACGTTAAAGGAATCTCAGGTTCAATGCATTTTCAGGGAACCGCAGTTCTCACCTGCGGTCATTAACAGTGTTATTCATGGTAGTGATATAACGATTGGCACCCTGGATCCGATGGCAACGGATATTGCGATGGAACAGGGAGGATATGTCCTGTTTCTGCAAGAGCTTGGACGCAGTTTTACTGAATGTCTTAAATAACAATGAAAATATTAACGGTTGCAGCCAGACGGTTTTCACAGCTTCCCCGTCAACACCGAATTGCGCTTGCTTCAACATCACTTTTAGTGGCGGCTGCCTTTGTATGGCAGCCCAATATTCATTCACCGTCTCACGGTTCCCGGACTGACTCGGATTCACGTCGTGAAGTACAAATTGTCACTGACGACGTGATCTCGCTGTCTGACCAGAACAGTGAACCACTGGGCGTTGTCCTTGATCCGGAAGATCCTGATTTCCAGATCCCGAAAGATGAGCTGGAACAGCAGCTGGATCAGGCAACGGATATTGCACATGTTCACCGGGTGGCTTCCGGGGAAACGCTGGGTGAAATTTTCACACAGTATGCCTTGCCGCTTGCCGATATGTATCGCCTGATTGAAGTGGATAAGTCCATTCAGTTTTTGCGTGTCGGCCAGGCCATCGAATGGTCTCTGGATGAAGACGGGCGAATCAGTGAACTCTCCATTGAGCGTAGCCCGAAGTTTACCGACACCTATGTATTGTCGCCGACCGGATATACCCATCAGGAAGTAGAACGAACGGGTGAATTTAAGCCAGTGCGTCTCACAGGCCGGGTTTCTGGAAGTTTCTATCAGTCAGCTCGTGCTGCTGGTTTATCTCCAACGCAGATACAGACACTGGTGAAAGCCCTGCAATGGCGTTTTGACCTGGGTAAAGATGCTCGAAAAGGCGACCGTTTTGCCATCACGCTTGAACGTGAGTTTATTGATGGCAAAGCTGTCGGACAGGGCGAAGTGAAAGCACTGTATTACCTGAACGGTTCGAACGAAGTGTTTGCGATGCGTTACGACGATGGCGAGTTTTACGATGAAGACGGACGTAGCCTGAACCGGGCGCTGAACCGCTACCCGACCCAAAAACGCTTCCGGATCAGTTCTTCATTTGATCCGCACCGTAAGCATCCGATTACCCACCGGGTTTCGCCGCATAACGGGACAGATTTTGCTACGCCAATCGGTACCCCCGTTCTGGCTACCGGGGATGGTGTGGTCGTGAAAGCACAGAAGCACCCATTGGCCGGGAATTTCATCATGATCAAGCATGGCCGTGAGTATTCCACCCGTTATCTGCACCTGAGTAAAATCCTGGTGAAAAAGGGACAGAAAGTGCGGATGGGCGACAGAATTGCGCTGAGTGGGAATACCGGTCGTTCAACCGGGCCGCATTTGCATTATGAATTGCTGAAATACAACCGGGCCGTGAATGCAATGAAAGTGCCTTTACCTCAGGCAGAGCCTGTACCAAATAAAGCCCGCTCCGGTTACCGCAATCTGGCGAACCGGGAAAGGCAGAACCTGCTGGCTGTTATGCCAGGCTAATCTCTCAAAAACGCATCCAATCGGATGCGTTTTTATTTTTATCTCTGATGTAAACCGCTGTCCTGTTTCGCCTCTGCTCGTCTGGTTTCCAGACTGATTTCATTATTGAAAACATAGTGTTCAAAGTCTTCATCGGATCCGTTTGATATCGATCAAGTTTTATTGGACGCGCATCATTAACATTTAAAAATAAGAATGATTATTGTTGAGTGTTTTTCATGCGTTTATCAGAACTTTCTGTTGGAGATCATGCAGTGATCTCGGATATTGCAGGCTTGCCGTCTGAACAGCGAAAGCGTCTTGTCGCGCTGGGGCTATTGCCAAACACCCCGGTTCAGCTCATCCGCCGGGCGCCATTGGGTGATCCGTTGCAAGTCCGTCTCAGAGGATGTGATTTGGCCATTCAGAAAAGGATCGCCAACTGCGTCGAGGTCTGCCTGAAATGACCTCCCATATCATGCTGACCATTGGCAACCCAAACAGTGGTAAAACGACTTTGTTTAATGCTCTGACTGGTGCCCGTCAGAAAGTCGGGAACTGGCCCGGGGTCACGGTCGATAAGAAAACAGGCCGATATACAGCGCAGGACTGTCAGTATGTGATGACAGATTTGCCGGGACTTTATCAACTGGGCAGCGATGCCTCCGGCGCTGGCCTGGATGAAGCGATTGCTTCTCAGGTGGTGATGACGGAATCGGCAGATGTTGTGCTGAATGTCGTTGATGCTACCTGCCTGGAACGTGGACTGTATCTGACCCTGCAACTGCTGGAGTTAGGTTTGCCTGTGGTGGTTGTCCTGAACAAAATGGATGTATTACAGGCAAATCGTGAGCAGATCAACACAGAGAAGCTGGCTGTGCGTTTAGGGTGCCCTGTATTCACCGTTGCAGCGAATCAGGCTGAGTCTGTGGCCGGGTTTAAGCGTGCGCTGGCTCAGGTGCTTGCTGCGCCTGACTGGCAGGTCAGCAGGAGACAAACGGAACCTCGCTTTGAGGCTGCGATTGAAGCGGAAGTGGCGGTTTTACTGCAAATGGGGCTGAGAACAGAGGCAGGAAATGACCGCTTTCTGGCAACGCGAGGGATGGCGCTCAGAATGCTGGAAGGAGATGAACTGTTGCTCAAGGATCAGACGAAGACCTTGCAGCAGGCTGTTCAACAAAGCCGGTTGAGCATCGCATCACAGATCGATCCTGATATCAGTTTTGCAGAAACCCGATACAGTTTTCTGCATCAGCTCTGCACTCAGGTCCGTCGCCAGCAAGGTCAGTGCAGTCTGGCGGCCAGTGATGCGATTGACCGTTGGGTACTGCACCCCTGGCTGGGGTTGCCGATTCTGATGCTGGTGATGTATCTGATGTTTCTGGTCTCGATTAATGTTGGCAGTGCTTTTATTGATTTCTTCGATATCAGTGTCGGTACGGTGCTGGTCGATGGCGGACATCATGTGCTGGATGGCCGCTTGCCTGCATGGCTGGTGACCATTTTATGTGACGGGTTGGGGGGCGGTATTCAGACCGTGGCGACCTTTATTCCGGTGATTGCTTTTTTATACTTGATGCTTACCTTGCTGGAAAGCTCGGGATATATGGCCCGGGCAGCATTTGTACTCGACAAACTGATGCAAAAAATCGGCTTGCCCGGCAAAGCTTTTGTGCCACTGGTGCTGGGTTTTGGCTGTAATGTGCCCGCGATTATGGCAACCCGGACATTAGAGCAGGAGCGCGAGCGGCAGTTGGCTGCTGCGATGGCTCCGTTTATGTCCTGCGGTGCTCGTTTACCTGTCTATGCTTTGTTCGCGGCGGCGTTCTTTCCCCATCATGGGCAGCATCTGGTGTTTGCACTCTATCTGGCGGGGATTCTGGCCGCTGTGCTGACGGGTTTATTGCTAAGGCACACGCTTTTGCCCGGTTCCAGTGAAGCGCTGATCATGGAAATTCCAAGATATGAATGGCCTCAGGCCAGTGCTGTCCTGATACTCACCTGGCATAAGCTCAAACGCTTTGTGCTGGGAGCGGGGAAAACCATTGTGCTGGTGGTGACCTTACTGAGTTTCTTGAATTCAATCGGGACGGACGGGACTTTTGGTCATGAAGACAGTCCGGATTCTGTACTGGCGAAAACTGCACAGCTTGCGACGCCACTATTATCTCCCCTTGGGATTCAGCAAGAGAACTGGCCTGCAACGGTCGGGATCATGACGGGTTTGTTTGCCAAAGAAGCCGTTGTGGGAACGCTCAACAGTCTTTATGCCTCGCAGGACAACAGCAATGCGCCCTATGATTTGTGGGGTGGATTACAGGCGGCTGTAATGTCGGTTCCTGAAAATCTGGCTGCACTGAATTACAGTGATCCGCTGGGGATGAGTGTGGGTGATGTGGATGACACGACCATAGCTGCTTCTGAGCAGGGGGTCAGTGTTTCGGTCTACGACAGCCTCAGAACCGGATTCAACAGTGAGGCTGCGGCACTGTCTTATCTGATGTTCATTTTGCTTTATACCCCCTGTGTTGCGGCGGTGGGGGCGTATGCCCGTGAGTTTGGCCGCCGGTTTGCAATGTCGGTGGCGGCATGGACGATGTGGCTGGCCTTCAGTCTGTCGACTCTGTGTTATCAGGTGGCGCAACTGGGTAGCGGAAGCAGTGTCCGCTGGATAGCGGCAGTGCTGGTGCTGAATTGCCTCGTTGTCCTTGCTTTGAAACGTTATGGCCAGCGTCATATCAGCCAAAGGCTGAAGCGGGTACGGTCATGATCCTGCACCAGTTACGGGCACAGGTTGAACAGTCCGGCCGGATCAGTCGTCATCAATTGGCCCGGCAATTTGGTCTCAGTGAAGATGGGGTGGATGCCATGATGGCTCTGTGGCTGAGAAAAGGGGTGATTGGTCAGGAGCGTGGTGGTTGTCGCTCGGGAGATTGCTGTCTGCCCTCCGGTGAGGTCTGGTACCGGCTGCTCAAGCCGGATGAGCTACCGGTGACGGTGATCCTCAGATAATTCAGCAGGGAGAGCAGGGCTCTCCCTGCTTGTTTGATGTTTGAATTAGGCCGGTACGAAATCTGGCAAGACATGAAAAATAGATTTCAATTGCGCAACCAGGGCCAGCTCGTCATGGTTGCTGCGTTGTACCCCTTCTGTATTCCCCCAGACCGGGCCGGGCCAGGCAACATCAGTAGTGAAGCGGGCTATATGGTGAATATGCAGCTGTGGCACCAGATTGCCCAGAGCGCCGATATTGATCTTATCGGGATGAAAATGTGTCTCGAGCAGTTGTGCGGTGGCACAAGATTCAGTCATCAGTTGCTGCTGGTCTTCAACGGGCAGATGATGAATTTCGCGCAGGTTTTCGTACCTTGGCACCAGGATCAGCCAGGGGCCAATGGCTTCTCTGGATAGCAGGACCCGACATAAGGGTAAATCACCAATGACCAGAGTATCCGCGTTCAGTCGCGGATGAAGGTTGAAACTCATTGCAATATTCCTTCTTTTTATTAAGTGCTTCACAAGTCGGTTATCGGGTAGAAACAAATTCCATTCCCACCCGTTCAGCTCGCCCTAGGATAAACTACATATTGGAACGGCGGAAGCGGTGCGCCAAGCGTATCCCAAGCGACAAGAGACGAGGACAGGGGAAAATTCATGGCTGAAGATGAAAAGGTGTTAGATTACTGGTTTGGACCATTAAATGGCGATATCACTGAAGTGAATAAACAACGTCTCTGGTTTGAGGGGAGTGAGGCCATTGATCAGGAAATCACGGATAAATTTCGGATTCTTGTCAGTCAGGCGGGACGGGGGGAGCTGAATGGCTGGACGGAAACCCCCCGGGGCACTCTGGCGTTACTGATTTTACTGGATCAGTTCAGCCGGAATATCTACCGCGGGCTGGCGGCAGCTTTTCGTTATGATGTGCTGGCCCAGGCACTTTGTCGGCGCGGGCTGACAAAAAATTTTGACCGCGCCTTAGCCCCCATCGAACGGGTATTCTTTTATATGCCGCTTGAGCATTCAGAGGCACTGGAAGATCAGGAAGAAAGTCTGTTTCGTTTCGATCAGTTACGACAGTCGGTGTCACCTGAACATAAAGCGATGTTTGATGATTTTTATCAGTATGCGGTGAGCCATTATCAGGTGATCAAAGAATTCGGGCGTTTCCCGCACCGGAATGCAGCTTGCGGCCGCCTGTCCACGCGGGATGAAATCACTTTCCTCCAAACGGCATCCCGGTACGGACAATAATTGTTCAGCTCAAAGGCAGCACCCGGTTTCGTCCCAGATTTTTGGCCTGGAGTAAATATTTGTCCGCTCGGGCAAGGACTGCCAGGCCATTTTCCTTCCCGGACTGCTCTGCGACGCCCATCGAAGCGGTAATAGAGCGGACTGTTTTGCCAGACTGTTTGTCCTGCACGGCAATACTGGAAATCAGCTGGCGCAGTTGCTCTGCTTTTTGCCGCGCGAGCTGCAAATCGGCACCGGGCAGAATCATCACAAACTCTTCACCACCATAGCGATAAGCCTGCATACCTTGTTCGCACCAGGCTTGCAGGTGACGCGCAACCGAACACAGGACCTTGTCACCCATCAGGTGGCCAAAATCGTCGTTAAATATTTTGAAATGATCGATATCCAGTAAGATCAGGCTAAATGGGGTCTGGTATTGGATACAACTGTTCAGATCCTGCTGAAAAGCACGGCGATTGAGTAACAGTGTCAGTGGATCTTCATTGGCATGCTTCAGGCTGTCCTTGAGTGCTTTTTTCAGATTCTCGATTTCCTGCTGGGCATGATCCAACTGCTGATGGAGCAGGGTACTGGACTGATGCATGGTTTTGGATTCATCCAGTAGTTCCTGGACCAGTCCATTGGCTTCATGCACATTGACCCCCTGTGCGGCTTTCTGACTCAGCCGCTGACAGGTTCTGGTCAATGATTGCTGGAATGTATGGGTATCATTTCTGGATCCCGCCATGGTATGGCAGAGCTCATCCATAATGGCCTGCAGGCTGTGTGTAATCTGCCCCTGTGTACTGTCCGGCCGCTGAACTAAGTGGGTGCGGTAGAGGGAATCACTCAGGCTGGGCGGGCAATGACCATACTGTTCCAGACATTGATCCATGGCCTGATTGAGCATGGGGATCTGATTGGTGGTATAGCTGTACCACAATGCATAATTGACCGGTGTTGTCGGCACTTTATGCTTTATCATCAACGGAATTGTTTTACGCAACGTTTGAGTCGATGCGAGAAAATCGTCAGTTACACCGTTGTGGGTCACGTTTGAGTCGTCAAGGCTCATTACAACATTCCATGTAAAATTAAGCGTCAGATGATCCTGATTTACGGCATAAAAAAGCCTTCTTAGGATAACCCAGAAGGCTTTTTAAGTTTAGCACTGCTCTATTAGAGAACTGTGATATTCAGTCAGATTACATACGTTCTAACGTTTCGATACCCAGCAGATCCAATCCCTGGCGGATTGTTTTTGCTGTCAGCAGCGCCAGTTTCAGGCGGCTTTGTTTGACTGGTTCATCTGCATTCAGAATTGGGCAGGCTTCATAGAAGCTGGAGAAGTTTCCGGCCAGTTCGAACAGATAGCTGCACATCACATGCGGATGACCTTCACGGGCCACGGTCTCGACCGCTTCTTCAAACTGCAGCAGTTTCGACAGCAGCACCTGCTCTTTTTCGTCGTTGATGACCACAGGATGGGTTAGTTCATTTTCATTCAGACCCGCACGTTTGAAAACAGACATCACACGGGTGTATGCATACTGCATGTAAGGGGCTGTGTTGCCTTCAAAAGCCAGCATGTTATCCCAGTCAAAAACGTAGTCCGTGGTCCGATGCTTCGACAGATCGGCATATTTCACCGCAGCCATGGCAACAGTGGAAGCGATCTTCGCTTTCTCTTCTGCATCCAGTTCCGGGTTTTTGCTTTCGATCAGCGCAGTCGCACGGGATTCAGCTTCGTCCAGCAGATCGGTCAGACGAACGGTCCCTCCGGCGCGGGTCTTGAACGGACGGCCGTCTTTGCCCAGCATCATGCCGAAAGCGTGGTGTTCCAGAGACATGGTTTCAGGAATGTAGCCTGCTTTACGAACAATGGTCCAGGCTTGCATCAGGTGCTGGTGCTGACGGGAATCAATGAAGTACAGCACACGGTCGGCATTGAACTGCTCATGACGGTATTTTGCACAGGCAATGTCTGTGGTGGTGTACAGGAAACCGCCGTCGCGCTTCTGGATGATCACACCCATCGGCTCGCCGTCTTTGTTTTTGTATTCATCCAGAAAGACAACCTGTGCGCCATCATCTTCAACGGCCAGACCTTTGGCTTTCAGGTCTGCCACAATGCCAGGCAGCATCGGGTTGTACATGGATTCACCCATGACATCGTCACGCGACAGCGACACATTCATGCGGTCATAGTTGTGCTGATTCTGCTCCATGGTGATGTCGACCAGCTTCTTCCACATGTCCGCGCAGTACTGGTCGCCGCTTTGCAGTTTCACGACATAGTTTCGTGCACGCTCTGCGAAGGCTTCATCTTCGTCGTAAAGCTTTTTCGATTCACGGTAAAAAGCTTCCAGATCAGCCAGTTCCATGGAAATTTCGCCGGATGCCTGCTGAACACGCTCCAGATTGGCAATCAGCATGCCGAACTGAGTTCCCCAGTCACCGATGTGGTTGGCGCGAATGACGTGATGGCCCAAAAACTCCAGGGTACGGACCACGGCATCACCGATGATGGTTGAGCGCAGGTGACCCACATGCATTTCTTTCGCAACGTTCGGGGCAGAGTAGTCAACCACAATGTTTTGTTTTGGCTGGGTTGCAACACCCAGACGACTGTCCGCCAGTGCTTCTGATGCACGCTCAGCCAGCCATGCTTTATTCAGGAAAATATTGATAAAGCCCGGACCGGCAATCTCGACTTTTTCAGCCATGTCGCCCAGATCCAGCACATCAATGACTTTTTGTGCAAACTCGCGCGGGTTGGTTCCCAGCTTTTTCGCAACGCCCATCACACCATTGGCCTGATAGTCACCAAACTGAACTTTGGCGGACTGGCGAACGGCTGCAGGGCTGCCTGCAGGTGCGCCCGCTGCTTCCAGCGCCTGAGATACTTTGTCGTTAATGAGTGCTTGAATGTTCACACGTCTTTCCTTTAAATCGGGTCTGTCGCCTGCCGCACAGGCAAAACTCTTGGGTATTCAAAGTTGTATTCGTTACAGCCCAGTGCGATTACCGATGCTTAGCGTGGTCAGCAATGGCATCAGAAGGGAGCATTGACCACTCTGATGACAAAAAAAAGGTGATTCGGGTTACACTGACGAGAGCTTGATGGCTGCCTGAAAACGGCTGTATGAATACAAAAATCAGTTAGCCGTAATAATACCCATAAATACAGGGTATTTGGCAAGGTGAAAAGGCGAACATCGCCGATTTTTTTCCGGCTGAATGTCCGCAGCCTGCTTTCCCGGCAAGGCTTTTGCTGAAAAGGAATCTGTGGATAATGGGCGCCCTGAATGAGCGAGGAGAATTCATATGCAGGATTTACGGCAGGCAAACCTTCATCCGGAACAAATGCTGGCCCAGTTGCCTGAGTTTATGGCGAAAATTTCGGCACTGGCGGAACAGTTGGGGCTTGATTTATCTGCTTGTCAGGCCGATCACCTGGCACTGCGGGTGAATGATGCTGCCCTGGCCGCACAATTGCATCAGGCCTGGCTTGAGTATGGTGAGGAATGGTCAACCAATGAAATCAATGGCCGTCCGATAGTCGTGATTGGATTCCATCAGCTCCTGCAAGCCGGTGACTGGCAGATTGAAGCGCTTGAGCTGCCATATCCGGGCGATAAGCAATACCCGCAGCAAGGGTGGGAGCATGTGGAATTCGTCGTGCCTTGTCAGGCTGCAACGACGGATGCGCTGAAAACCGAGCTGGAAAATGTTTTCCCTGCGCTGGACTGGCAGGCGGTGGAACAGGCTGGCATACAGGTGAAAGCAAGCACACCCTCCGGTGAGAAAGAGCGGCTGGCAAATCCGACCTTTGCATTCAAAAAAGGGGGCGTTTGTATCAAGCTGCATCCCTGCTCACTGAAAGCTGTGATTGAAAGCGAAGGCTGAACTAAAAACGGGGAAGCTGGCTGGCTTCCCCGGCGGTTTGTTTTCTGAGCTTTACAGTACGACGGTACGGTTGCCGTAAACAAAAACTTTGTCGTCCAGCACCAGACTCAATGCTTTGCTCAGGACCGATTTCTCAACATCCCGGCCTGAACGGGCCATATCTTCAGCGCTGTAATTGTGATCCACTGGAATTACGTTCTGGGTGATGATCGGCCCTTCGTCCAAATCATTGGTGACAAAGTGAGCGGTGGCCCCGATGATTTTGACGCCGCGCTCGTAAGCTTGCAGGTAAGGCTTAGCCCCGATAAACGCCGGAAGGAAACTGTGGTGAATATTGATGATCCGGTGCGGATATTGGGCCACGAAATCCGGGGTCAGAATGCGCATATATTTTGCAAGTACCACGTAGTCTGGTGTGTACTGCGCAATGCAATCCAGTAGTTTGGCTTCGTGTTCTTCACGGTTCAGGCCTTCATGGTCGACGTGATGGAATGGAATCCCGAACTTTTCAACCAGATTTGCCAGCTTGTCGTAATTGCCCACCACGGCAGCAATGTCCACATCCAGCGTCCCGTCATAGGCTTTGACCAGAATATCACCCAGACAATGGGCTTCTTTGGTCACCATGATGACGATTTTCTTTCGCTCTGAGCTGACCAGTCGACGGTGACTGCCTTCCGGCAGTGCGCGGTCTAAATCGAACAGGAAAGTGTCATCATTGAATACGCCTTCCAGTTCGGTGCGCATAAAAAACTGGCGGTGGCCGTGATCGACAAATTCTTTATTGTGGACAATATTGAGCTGATGTTTGTAGCAGATGTTGGTGATTTTAGAAATCAGTCCCATTGCATCCGGGCAGTCGGTCAGCAGGGTTTTCTTTTCCATGGTGTCCTTCGTTGCGTGCATATTTTATGAGTTATATTGAGTGTCAGGCCATCCCCGTCGGGCATGGATGACAGAACCTCATTGTTTACATGGGATTGATCCCGGCGTCAAAACTTTTGTGATCTCTCTCAATAATTTTTTGGCAGCCTCGTGACTGGCTGTCACTCTGCTTTCTTGGCATAATCGGCCGATACTGGATAAATAACCAATAGACTGACCCGAATGATTGCGAAATTTTTTCAACCCGGCGGTGCGCTGGAAAAAGCCATTCCCGGATTTCAGGCACGCCAGCCCCAGATTGACATGGCAGAAGCGGTTGAGAACGCAATCAAGCATCAGCATCAGCTGGTGGTCGAGGCGGGCACCGGGACGGGAAAAACCTTTGCTTATCTGGTGCCTGCATTGGTGAAAGGCCATAAAACAATCATCAGTACCGGTTCTAAAAACCTTCAGGAGCAGTTGTTCAACCGTGATTTGCCTTTAATGACCGACGCGCTGGGATTTACCGGCAAAGTGGCATTACTGAAAGGGCGGTCGAACTATCTGTGTCTGGATCGCTTGAGCCGTCAGATCACTGAGAGCCACGGTGGGTTTGTCGATCAGGCTCAGCTCAGTCAGCTGGTGACTATCCGAAGCTGGTCTTCTGCAACCAAAACGGGCGATGTCAGCGAATGTGATGCCATTCCGGAAGACAGCCCGGTGATCCCCATGATCACTTCAACGAATGACAATTGTCTGGGACGCGAGTGTCCGTCTTATGAAGATTGTTTTGTGGTGAAAGCTCGCCGCAAAGCCATGGACGCGGATGTTGTGGTGGTCAATCATCACTTGTTCATGGCCGATCTCGCCATCAAAGAAACCGGGTTCGGTGAGCTGATCCCGGAAGCCGATGTCTTTATTTTTGACGAAGCCCACCAGATCCCGGATATCGCCAGCCAGTACTTCGGGCAGAGCCTGTCGAGTCGTCAGCTTCAGGAACTGGCTAAAGATATTACCATTGGCTACCGCACTGAAGCGCGCGATATGCGTCAGCTGGAGAAGATGGCCGACCGGCTCAGTATGGCTGCCTCGGACATGCGCATGGTTCTGGGCGAACCCGGCTATCGCGGCAACTGGCGCGATGCAGTCAGCAGCCCGGCGATTCAGCGGGAACTGACCCGGCTGAATGACGCGCTGGAACTGGCGCATGATGTGCTGAAATTGGCTCTGGGGCGGAGCGAATTGCTCGATGCCGCATTCGAGCGGACGACTTTACTCAAAGCCCGTCTCAAACGGTTGTGTGACACATCGATCACCGGCTATTCCTATTGGTACGAGTGCACGCCAAGACACTTTAGTCTGCATATTACGCCGTTGTCGGTCGCAGAAAAGTTTCATGAGCAGATTGAACAGCAGAAAGGCGCATGGATTTTTACATCGGCGACGCTGGCGGTGGACGAGGATTTTGGTCACTTCAGCCATCGTCTGGGTTTACAGCCTGCGGCACAGATGTCACTGCCCAGTCCGTTTGATTATGAGCAGCAGGCGTTGCTGTGTGTACCGCGTTTCTTGCCGGAGCCAAACAGTCATGGCATGGCCGCGAAACTGGTGAGCATGATGGCCCCCGTGATTGAAGCGAATCAGGGACGGTGTTTTTTCCTGTGCACCTCACATCAGATGGTCCGGGAATTGGCCGAAGGATTTCGTGAGTGCCTGTCGTTGCCGGTGCTGGTTCAGGGCGAAACCAGCAAACAAAAATTGCTGGCAGAATATCTGGAATTGGGAAATGCGCTGCTTATTGCAACAGGTGCGTTCTGGGAAGGCATCGATGTTAGAGGGCAAGCGCTCAGCTGTGTTATTATCGACAAACTTCCTTTTACCGCGCCGGATGATCCATTGCTGAAGGCCCGGATTGAGGATTGCCGCCTGCGTGGCGGGGATCCATTCTCGCAAGTTCAGATACCGGATGCGGTGATCACCCTGAAGCAGGGTGTCGGCCGTTTGATTCGGGACCAGCAGGACAAAGGCGTGCTGGTGATTTGCGATAACCGTTTGGTCACGCGCCCTTATGGCGCTGTATTTTTACGAAGCTTGCCGCCGATCCCCCGGACCCGGGATGTGAACGGCGTCGGGCAGTTTCTGTCTGGCCTGCATCAGGCGCAGGACATTGCAGACAGCCAGCATTCAGAGGCTTGAATGAGCAGTAAGATTTTAGCTGTAGATACCGCGACCGAGAATTGCTCCGTCGCGCTTATATCAGGAAGCGAAGTGATCGCACGTTGTGCGTTTGCGCCGCGTGAGCACACCACCAAAATTTTGCCTATGGTTGATGAAGTTCTGGCAGAAGCCGGATATCGTCTGGGCGAACTGGACGCACTGGCCTTTGGCCGGGGACCGGGCAGTTTTACCGGGGTTCGCATTGGTATTGGGATCGCTCAGGGATTGGCGTTCGGTGCAGATCTGCCCATGATTGGGGTGTCTACACTGGCGGCAATGGCTCAGGGGACGTACCGCAAACATCAGGCAGAATACGTTCTGGCAGCCATCGATGCCCGAATGGGCGAAATCTACTGGGGTCAGTATCAGCGTCAGGTCAATGGCGACTGGAAGGTTCTGGGCGATGAAGCCGTGTTCCCACCTGAATTGGCTGCAGATCGTTTGATTGCTGTGCCTGAAGCCCGCTGGTTGACCGCAGGGACCGGCTGGAAAAGTTATGAGGAACAATTAGCGGCGCTGGCGGTCGAAAAGCAAGTCAGTACAGTCCTTTATCCTGAAGCCCAGGATATGGCCTGGCTGGCTCAGTTTGCTTTGCAGCGTGGCGAAACGGTCGATGCTGAGCATGCCAGTCCGGTTTATCTGCGTGATGAAGTCACGTGGAAAAAATTGCCTGGTAGAGAATAAACGAATCAGGACATGACGCCTTTATGGTCACCATACCGCGTTTACCGACAACCACTCAGGCGCCGCAGCGAACCCGGCGGACGAACCGAAAGCAGAAAACTGAAATTTCTGCTTCGTCTGCACCTCAGCCGACTGTGGTGGCTCAAGTTGTTGCGGAAACGATCAAAGATCCGGCGCTGATAGAAAATGCGCGCAGTCAGGTGCAATACGATAGCCCGCAGGGCAAAAATAAACAGGCATTGTCAGCCTATATGGACGTATTGCATCAGGCCAAACGGGAAGAATACGCCCGGCTGCTTGGTATCGACTTGTTCGTTTAAGTGTTGCAGAGCTGTTCTTGAACGCTTCTTTGAAAAGGATCTTATGGTGAAAAAGTCAATTCTTGGCGTGACCCTGCTGTTATTGAGCGGCTGTAGCCAACTGCCGGAAAGTTTGCAAACCGCTGCCGAGCAGCCCATCACTGATCTGACGATGGTGATTGAAAATCCGCAAGGTGTGCAGGGTAAAGATGTCAGGCTTGGTGGCGTGATTGCATCCGTTGTGAATGAAGCCGATCGTACCCGGCTAGAGATCGCAAGCTTGCCCACTGATCGTTCCGGACGACCGGATATCCAGGCAAAGCCGCAGGGCCGCTTTATCGCTTATCTGGACGGTTTTGCCGATCCGATTGAATATGCTGCAGGTAAACTGGTGACCGTTGCCGGTCAGCTTCGCGGCAGCGAAATTGGTCAGATTGGTCATTTCGATTACACCTATCCGGTTGTTTTTGCACAAGGTCAGCAGGTCTGGCAGGTGAAAGAACGTATTCGTCTGGATGACATCGACGCCTATTACCGCTGTCTCGGGATACGTTGCCAGTATATTCACTACGGTTTCCGGCCGGGTGATGCGACCGTTCACTATCAACTGACGCCGTAGCCCTTTGTTTTACTGCGACCTCTGAATCAGAGATCAGCGCAGACCGAATGAGAATTCCCCATGATGCACGAATGCCGATTGCACCTGGCCGAAACTGAGTTGGCTGTCCTGGCTTCTTTCCAGCCCTGCCGGGGGGCCTTGCAGGCGGGAAGGCTGAAGGCGTTAGATTCGGAAAACCGGCCGATATTGCTCTGCCTGCATGGCTGGCATGATAACGCTGCCAGTTTTACACCTTTGTTTGAACCACTGAGTCAGGTATTTCATCTGGTTGCGATAGACTGGCCCGGACATGGGCTGTCAGCGCATCGCGATCCGGATAATTATTACTATTTCATGGATTACGTCGACACGCTGGCGCAGGTGATGCAGGCTATTTCCGGGGAATCTGTGATGCTGATGGGGCATTCATTAGGTGCGCTGGTGGCTGCTGCTTATGCAGGCGCTTATCCGGAAGCGGTGTCTGGCCTGATCCTTATCGAAGGACTGGTTCCGCTGTATGAAAATGCAGCCTTGGCTGCGGATCGGTTGCGCAGCGGGATCGACAGCCGGATGAAACGACGGCAACGACAGAAGCCCGCACTTAAGATGGACTCATTTCAGGCCGCATTGTCAGTACGTTGTCGTGTCAACGGACTAACTTCGGAACAATTGCTGCCTTTGGTGCAGCGCGCGATTTATCAGGATGGTGAAGGCTGGTCCTGGCGTCATGATGACAAGTTACGCTGTGACTCATTAATCCGGCTGACCGAGGCGCAGTCGAAAGCACTGGTCGCCAGCATTGAATGCCCGGTGCTTTCCATTGTTGGCGACAAGGGATTTGCTCACTTAAAAGCGCCGGAGTCAGGCTTGTCCTGGTTTGCCAGCGCAGATCAGATTGTCGTGCCGGGCGGGCATCATTGCCATCTGGAAAGTCCCCAAAAGGTTTGTGATCAGATTTTGCTGTTGACTTCAAAGTTCAAACAGCTGGTCTAATCAGTTGTGTTAATTCAATGTTAATTGTGCTGTAATGCTTGCTTAGAACAAGTGTTTGAATATTCCGCTACAGCAATTTTATGGCGTTTGAAGCCCAAAAAAATAAAAGGAGAGTGCATGGTGGATAAGGTTTGGCTTAACCGCTATCCGGAAGATGTACCGGCTGAAATCAACCCAGATAGTTACTCATCTCTGGTTGATCTTTTCGAACAGTCCATTCAGAAATATTCTGATCAGACCGCATTTATCAATATGGGTCAGGTGATGACTTTCAGGAAACTGGAAGAGCGGAGCCGGGCTTTTGCTGCTTATCTGCAAAATGATCTGAAGCTGAAGAAGGGTGACCGGGTGGCAGTCATGATGCCAAACCTGCTTCAATACCCGATTGCACTGTTCGGTATTCTCCGCGCAGGCTGTGTGGTTGTAAACGTTAACCCGCTTTACACGCCACGGGAACTGGAGCATCAGTTGAATGACTCCGGCGCGAAAACCATCGTGATCGTGTCTAACTTTGCACATACCCTGGAAAAAATTGTCGGAAACACAGCAGTTCAGCATGTGATTCTGACCAGCCTGGGCGATCAGCTGTCCCGTCCGAAAGGCACGCTGGTGAACTTTGTGGTGAAGTACATCAAAAAGATGGTGCCGAAATACCACCTGCCGCATGCCACGTCACTGAACCAGGCGCTGAAAAAAGGCCGTCGTATGCAGTATGTGAAACCTTTGATTGAGGCTGAAGATACGGCATTCCTGCAGTACACCGGAGGAACGACGGGTGTTGCGAAAGGCGCGATTCTGACCCACAGAAACATGATTGCGAACGTACTGCAGGCGAAAGCCGCTTATGGTCCGATCTTGTTTGAAGGCCGTGAATTTGTGGTCACTGCTTTGCCGTTGTATCACGTTTTCGCACTGACGGTGAACTGCCTGCTGTTTATCGAAATGGGCGGACAGAATTTGCTGATCACCAATCCGCGTGATATTCCGACCTTTGTCAAAGAGCTGAAGCGTTATCCGTTTACGGCGCTGACCGGCGTAAACACGCTGTTCAATGCGCTGCTGAACAATGAAGATTTCCACGAGCTGGACTTCAGCAAATTGCGTTTGTCTGTGGGTGGCGGTATGGCGGTTCAGCGCTCTGTGGCTGAAAAATGGCTGGCGACAACCAAGAACTATCTGCTGGAAGGCTATGGCCTGACTGAATGTTCGCCTCTGGTTGCGGCTTATCCGCATGATCTGACGGTCTACAATGGCTCAATCGGTCTACCGGTCTCTTCAACTGAGATTCGGATTGTCGATGATGAAGGCCAGGTGCTGGCGATGGACCAGACCGGCGAGCTGCAGGTCCGTGGTCCGCAGGTGATGAAAGGCTACTGGCAACGTCCTGAAGCAACCCGAGATGTGCTGACCGAAGATGGCTGGCTGTCGACCGGTGATGTGGTGCGTTTTGATGAAGACGGTTTCCTGCATATTGTCGACCGGAAAAAAGACATGATCCTGGTCTCTGGCTTTAACGTTTACCCGAATGAAATTGAAGACGTTGTCGCGCTGCACGGAAAAGTGCTGGAAGTGGCCGCCATTGGTCAGCCCCATGAAACCTCGGGTGAAGTCGTCAAAATTTGTGTGGTCAAACGCGATCCAAGTCTGACGAAAGATGAACTGCTGGCCCATTGCCGACAATATCTCACCGGTTATAAAGTACCGCGATTGGTTGAATTCCGGGATGAGTTGCCGAAAACCAATGTTGGTAAGATATTGCGTCGTGCTTTGCGTGAAGAGTCAGACCAGCAGGCTCAGAAAGAGACCGCGCAAGCATAATCTCGTAAAATACGATACACTGAACCCAAGTTTGTGCCGGTGGATTCGCCGGCACTTTAATTTTCATGCCACGTCATACCAATCGCAGTAAATAACTGGTCATCCTAGCTTGTTAAAATGTTCGATATCTGCGTTAGATTTTTTGATTGTAGAATAACTACTTATCTAAAAAATCTGCCTTGTTCTCAAACATTTTTCCTGCGCTATTTTTGATCACTTACTTACTTTGATTGGTATAAATTGAACAGGCTGATTTGGTCTGATGTAAAGGTGCGTTTTGAACTTTGAAATCATAACAACAAACGACAGACTCGCAGAAGTATGTCAGCTGGCCAGTCAGTACCCGGCAGTGATGCTGGATACCGAATTTGTCCGGACAAGAACCTTATTTGCCCAGCTTGGTCTGATTCAGCTGTATGACGGTGAGCGGTTATCATTAATCGATCCGCTGGCACTCACCGATATGTCTCCGCTCTGGGATTTACTTCAAAACCCGGCTGTCATTAAGGTGCTTCATGCCTGCGGAGAAGATCTGGAAGTCTTTCAGTCCGTGGCGGGCTGTATGCCGACCCCTATGGTTGATACGCAGATCATGGCGGCTTTCCTGGGACATGGTCTCTCAACAGGTTTTGGCGCACTGGTTCAGGAATACTTAGGCGTTGAACTTGAGAAAGGTGAGGCGAGAACGAATTGGCTGGCGCGTCCGTTAACGGCAAAGCAGTTGGATTATGCGGCGGCGGATGTGTTTTATCTGCTCCCACTGTATGAAAAATTACTGGCTGGTGTGGAAGCGAACGGCTGGATGGATGCCTTGCAGCAAGAGTGTAATACTTTGCTGGTGAAGCGTAGCCGGGTGATTGATGACATGCAGGTGTATCAGGACATCAAAAATGCCTGGCAGCTTTCCCCGAAGCAACTGGCGATTTTACAAAAGCTCGCGGCATGGCGTTTGAAGGAAGCCAGAAAACGCGATTTGGCCCTGAACTTCGTTTTCAAAGAGCTGAACCTCTGGAAAGTGGCGCGGTTTGAAATCACCTCGAAAGCTGTGATGGCGCAGGAAGGCTTTGACGAGCGTGAAATTCAGCGTCATGGCAACCGTTTGATTGCACTTGTCCGAGACGTCGAGCAGATGAGTGAGCTGGATTATCCCGCGCGTCTGACCCGGCTGGTTGATTATCCTGGCTATAAACAAATGGTGAAGCACATCAAAGATGAAGTGAATGCCGTGTCGGCACACACTGGCCTGGCGCCTGAATTCCTGGCTTCCAAAAAGCAAATTCACCAGTTTCTGAGCTGGGCCTGGAAAAAAGGCTGCCCTGAAGATGCATTGCCTGAAATGCTGTCTACCTGGCGGCACGCACTCTTTGCGCATCGCATTTTACCTTTGATTCAAAAATAAAATGCATCTCATCATTCAAAAAAATCCCCGGCCAGATGTGCCGGGGATTTTTTTATTTCTCATCAGGTAAGGTCACATTCAATTCCAGAACCGACAAATCTTCTTCTTTCTGGTCAAGATGTACCGTGACGTGTTCAGGGGACACGTCTACATACCGTCGGATGACATCCAGGATATCCTGCTTGAGTTGCGGCAGGTAACTTGGGTCTCCCATAGAGCCTGAGCGACGTTCAGCAACAATGATCTGCAGCCTTTCTTTCGCCACACTCGCGGTCGACTGTTTTTTGGGGCGGAAGAACTCTAGCAAAGCCATATGTCATTAGCCTCCGAATATTCGTTTCAGGAAGCCTTTCTTCTCTTCCTCAATGAATCTGAACGGGCGTTCTTCACCCAGCAAACGTGCGACCGTGTCCTCATAGGCTTGGCCTGCATCTGATTCTGAATCAAAGATCACAGGTTCACCTTTGTTTGACGCATTCAGAACAGACTGGCTTTCCGGAATCACACCCAGCAGAGGAATGTGCAGAATCTCTTCAACATCGGCCACACTCAGCATGTCACCCAGTGTCACGCGAGATGGGTTATACCGGGTCAGCAGCAAATGTTGCTTCACAGAAGATTCGCTGTTCTCTGCTCGGCGCGATTTGGAATCCAGGATGCCCAGGATGCGGTCCGAGTCACGAACGGAAGCAACTTCCGGGTTGGTGGTGACAATGGCTTCGTCTGCAAAATAGAGAGCCATCAGCGCGCCAGTCTCAATCCCAGCCGGCGAGTCACAGATTATGAAATCGAAACCCATTTCATCCAGTTCTTTCAGAACTTTTTCTACGCCTTCTTTGCTCAGTGCATCTTTATCCCGGGTTTGGGAAGCAGGGAGCACGAACAGGTTTTCTACGCGTTTATCTTTAATCAGTGCCTGATTCAGTTTGGCTTCACCGTTAATGACATTGACGAAATCAAAGACAACCCGGCGTTCGCAGCCCATGATCAGATCCAGGTTTCGCAAGCCAATATCAAAGTCGATGACGGCGGTCTTCTTGCCTTTTAGTGCGAGGCCAGACGCAATGGCCGCACTGGAAGTCGTTTTTCCAACGCCACCTTTACCTGAGGTCACCACGATAATTCGTGCCATCTGTTTATTCCTTTTCAAAGTTATACAGCCAGATGCTCTATATTTAAATTGTTGTCTGTCAGTGAGATAACGACACTCTTTCCCCAAAAGGTGTCGTGAATTTTATCGCTCAACCAGTAATTTCCGGCGATGGATATCAATTCCGATTGTAAATTATGGCAGAAAATCTGAGCGTGGTTTTCTCCGCTCGCGCCAGCAATCGCTCTGCCTCGCAGGCATCCATAAATATGAATGCATCCATCTGCAATGATTTCAGCACCTGCACTGACATGATTCAATACGACGAGATCGCAATTTTTAGCATAAATCTGTTGTCCTGAGCGAACGGGCGCACGGACAACTTTTGTCGGTTGCATGACTGGGCTCGTCGCTTTGGCCTGCTTCGCTGCGTTCATGATGGCAAAGCCTGCCGATTTCGCCTGCGCTTGCAGGTGTGACGGCTTACAACCACTGATCCCCACAGGAATCATGCCTGCATCCTGAATCCCTTGTCGAAGCTGTTCAAAATCCAGCTGCTCATGACTGGACTGACTGACATCAATCACAAGCGGTGCATGGGCAAAGAAAGCGGGCGCCTGCTCGACTTTATCTTTCAGGAAAGTGATTGCCTGATCCAATCCGCCGTCTGCCAAATGTAATGATGAGAGCGTGTAGCTGCTCCCTTTCAGTTCTGCCGTTTTTGTCATGGCTTATTCTTCTGCGCGGAGAATTTCGCGCTCAGGTACGTTATCACATAGGTTATAGCATGTTATATTCCCCGGCAGGTCTCAGCAAGTTCTCCATGTCAGAGTTCTGCATAAAGATTAAATGATGAGCATGAGAGGGCAGAGAAAAGCCCCTAAGGCCTCTGCAAAGGAATGTTTTCCTTTTCTCGTGGTCAGATAGTGGTGAAAGGTAACCTGCAGGTTGGTTTATGTTGTGTTCAATTTATAAAAGCCCAAAAAAAGAAAATACCTACTTATATATCAAGACAAAAGATGATTTCTCCGAGGTTCCGGAAGCCTTACTGAGCACATTTGGCAAGCCTCAGTTCGTGATGGTTCTGAAACTGGTTGAAGGGAGAAAACTGGCGCTGGCGGACATCAGTAAGGTCAGAGAATCGCTGACAACGCAGGGTTATTATCTGCAATTACCGCCACCAGTGACTAATCTTTTGGATGAATATAAAGCAAATAAATCACGGAATAATACCTGATGGTGAAAGGATGGATATGCGTAAGCAATGGCTCGTAGGTCTGGTGGCCTTAGGAATTGGTATTTCATCGCCGATGGCGTCGGCAGATGAAGGTTTTGATGACTATATCATTGGCTTGAAACAGGAAGCGCGTTCGAAAGGAATTGATGATTCAATTCTGGCGGAAGCATTTGCCGGTGTTCAGTTCATTGAACGTGCTGTCACAGCGGATAAGAATCAGCCAGAGAAAAAGCTGACACTGGATGAATATTTACCCAAAGCTGTGCCGCAATGGAAAATCGATCAGGCGAATCGATATTATCGCCAACACAAACAAGCGCTGGAGCGTATCGGGCGCCAGTATGGCGTACAGCCACGCTTCATCGTTGCGCTGTGGGGTGTTGAAAGTAATTTCGGTAAACTGACCGGCTCTTACAATGTGATCGAAGCACTCAGCACCTTGGCTTATGAAGGCCGACGGGAAGCTTTTTTTCGTGATCAGGTGATGGCTGCGCTGACGATCCTTCAGCAAGGTCACATCCATGCATCAGACATGAAAGGTTCCTGGGCAGGTGCAATGGGACAACCTCAGTTTATGCCAACGTCCTATCTGACTTTTGCCGTCGATGGAAATGGTGATGGGAAAGCGGATATCTGGAAGACTGAAGATGATGTTTTTGCGTCAGCCGCGAATTATCTGAGCAAGTCAGGCTGGAATGACACTTATACCTGGGGCCGTCAAGTCACGATTCCGGACAGCTTGAGTGACAGTCTGAAAGGGGTCGAGTTGCAGAAAGGAAAAACCTTATCTGAATGGCAGGCGTTAGGTGTGCGTCGACTGAATGGCGCAGCTTTACCTCAGGTGGATATTCAGGCGTGGCTGGTTCAGCCGGATGATAATCATGGGCGGGCTTACCTTGTGTATGGGAATTACCAGACACTCCTGAAATGGAACCGCTCACATTACTTTGCACTGGCTGTCAGCACACTTGCAGACAGTATTCGTTAAGCAAATCCTGAAGCATGGCTGGTATACGCAAAGTGCACTCAGGATGAAATGAAAAAGCCCGGCAATGTGAAGTGACCCCATAAAGTTGGACATTTCTGTTTGCCGGGCTTTTCTATTGAATCAGTACGATTAAATTTTGAAATCGTCCAGAGATTTACCTTCGTCCAGTGCTTTTTTCAGTGCACTTGGCGTACGGCCCTGGCCAGTCCAGGTTTTCTCTTCACCGTTTTCGTCGATGAACTTGTATTTTGGCGGACGAGCAGCACGCTTGGTTTTTGCTTTACCAATGTTTGCCATCAGCTCTTCCGGGTCAATACCATCAGCCATCAGCATGTCACGGTATTGCTTCAGTTTCTCTTCACGCTCTTTTTCTTTTGCGACTTCTTCAGCTTCTACTTCTTCACGTTCAGCTACAACGGTCTGAAGTTTTTCCAGTGCTTCTTTCAGTTGCTCCAGAGAATATTCGCGGGCAGTAGCACGAAGACTACGTAGATTTAATAGCGCTTTCATTGCATCAGACATTTCAAGATTCCTGTAGATGTTATACTAATAATTAGCGGTAAACTTTATAACAGCAATAGTAATACTTTTTAAAGCCATCTGCCAAATGAAATTTCTAAAACAGGAAAATAAATTGCGTATTTTTTATACGTGTCTGCTTAATTATCTTCAGAAAAAGGGAGAGGTTCACTTTTTCGCTTGTAATTAATTTGAGACATCTCTAATTCACTGAACCAATTAAATGCTCATCGGTTCATATTCTTTGCCTGTATTATCAGATGTAAATGTAAGTAAATTCAAACGAATGGTCAGTCGTGATTCAGCTCACTTGGTTAAAGTTGTGCTTTCATGGTTGCAAATTAGATAACAAAACGTAGAATACGCGATTCCTTGACTAAGGGTAGAGGTGCATTGTCTATCAGTAACTGACGGGAGGTGACCCCGATGAGCGTCAGTGAAAGGAGCCAGTGCCGAAGTGAGGTTGAACCGTCAATTCGCCTTGCTGGGGTTGTCATCGAACAGGGACAACACTGCCATAGTAACTTACAATTAACTATGGAGCGCTACTGTGGGGTCTGGAGAAGCATTTTGCTTCCTTCCTATGTCGCTTCCCAACACGGTGGAAACTGTGTTCAGCAGTAGATCTCCAACCTGAATCGGTTGTAGTAGAGATCATGAACCTTATCGATTTTTCCCAATCTTCAATTTCATTATTGCCGCCTTTAGTGGCATTAAGCCTGGCGATTTTGACCCGACGGGTCCTGCTTTCATTAGGTGTTGGTATCCTGATGGGCACATTATTACTCACAGACTTGAGTGCAGGTCATTCTATTACCTATCTCAGTCATAAGGTGAAAGCCCTCTTTATTGAGGATGGTGGCCTGAACACCTGGAATATGAGCATTGTTGCCTTCTTGCTCTTATTAGGGATGACAACAGCACTCTTAACGCTGTCGGGCGGAACCCGGGCGTTTGCTCAGTGGGCACAAACGAAAATCAAGAGCAAGCGTGGCGCCAAACTACTGGCCGCATTTCTTGGGGTCTTTATTTTCGTTGACGACTATTTTAACAGTCTTGCAGTCGGTTCTATTTCCCGCCCTGTGACGGATCGTTTTTATGTTTCCCGTTCGAAGCTGGCCTATATTCTCGATTCGACTGCGGCACCGATGTGTGTTCTGATGCCAGCTTCAAGTTGGGGTGCATATATCATTACAGTTGTTGGCGGTATTCTGGTTTCACATGGTGTTACTGAATATTCTGCGCTGAGTGCATTTATTCAGCTTGCCCCAATGAACTTTTATGCGGTATTCGCACTGCTCATGGTTTTTGTTGTGGCCTGGTTCCAATTGGATGTTGGCCTGATGAAAAAGCATGAAGTGCATGCCAGCCATGCCCGCGGATTTGACAGCGATGAAATACATGCTGAAGCAAAAGATCTGAATGATGAGCTGGAAATCGAAGAAAGTGAAAAAGGGAAAGTCGGCGATCTGATTATTCCGATTCTGGTTCTGGTTGCAGCCACCTTATTCTTTATGATTTATACCGGCAGCCAGAGTTTAGCCGCTGACGGGAAAACTTTCTCAGTTCTGGGGGCATTTGAATCAACAAATGTGGGTGCTTCGCTCTGTTATGGTGGACTGCTGGGATTACTGTCCTCGCTGATTGCTGTCGGTCGTCAGAAAATGCCGGCCAAACAAGTGCTGCACGCACTGTGGATTGGTGCCAAATCTATGTTCGGTGCCATTTTGATTCTGTTCTTTGCCTGGACAATTGGCAGTGTGATCAGTGATATGGCAACAGGTCAATTCCTGTCAACGCTGGTTCAGGGCAATATTGATCCGGTTTGGTTGCCTGTGATTTTATTTTTGCTGTCTGGCCTGATGGCTTTTTCTACCGGAACGTCCTGGGGCACATTTGGCATCATGTTGCCGATTGCCGGTGATTTGGCGGCGGCGACTGAAATTAGCTTAATGTTGCCGGTACTGGCAGCGGTTTTGGCCGGTTCTGTTTTTGGCGACCATTGTTCCCCGATTTCGGATACCACAATTCTGTCTTCAACCGGTGCCCGCTGTCATCATATGGACCATGTGTCGACCCAGCTCCCTTATGCGTTAGCTGTCGCGTTGGTTGCATCGGTTGGTTACGTGGTTCTGGGGATGACAGACTCGCTGGCTGTATCGTTTATGGCGGCAACAGTTACCTTCCTGCTGGTGTGTGTCGGCCTTGGCTGGCTGGCGAAGCAGCCGTTGAAAGGGACTCGCGAAGCCGTCCGGTAATTGTGTGCCACCGTGAAAAATTCAACCGGTTGAGCCTCTGCTCAACCGGTTTTTTTATGGGCGGAAGTTTGTTTCCTGCACGAATTGTTACGGAATGTCCTGATCAGCAGTGATCTGCTTCCAATGAACATCTATCTTCGGTAGCATCAGCCGTTATTCAGAGTTGAGCGGATAGCCTGATGGCACAAATGTATTTTTATTACTCGGCCATGAATGCCGGGAAATCAACGACCCTGCTGCAGTCGTCGTTTAACTATCGCGAACGCGGGATGAGACCGGTTATTTTTACCGCGGCGATTGATAACCGTTTTGGCACAGGTAAGGTCAGCTCCCGGATTGGCTTGTCTGAGGATGCAGAGCTGTACGGCACAGAGGATAACTTGTGGGAGAAACTGTCCCGGATGAATCAGGTGTCACGTGTGGATTGCGTGCTGGTCGATGAGTGCCAGTTTCTGACTAAAGCTCAGGTTCATCAACTGACTGAGGTCGTCGATAAACTGGATATTCCGGTGCTTTGCTATGGCTTGCGCACAGACTTCAGGGGCGAATTGTTTGAGGGAAGTCAGTATTTGCTGGCCTGGTCAGACAAATTGGTGGAACTGAAGACCGTGTGTCATTGTGGCCGGAAAGCCAATATGGTCATTCGGCATGATGCCTCTGGCAAAGCCATTGCTGATGGGGATCAGGTTGAAATTGGGGGCAATGACAGGTATGTCTCTGTGTGCCGTAAGCATTATAAAGAAGCGATTGAGGAAGCAAATGAGACGGCCGCATCACTCTGATCGGTTGTGTTGATTTGTATTCAAAGGAAGCCGAGAAAGGCTTCCTTTTTTTAATGAACTTTTTTCACTGATGCGGGATTCAAATCTGCCGAATATCAGAACACACTGACGGCTCAGCCGCCTGTGTGGCGTTCCTGAAGTTTTGCAATCACATCCGACAGACTCAACCCCTGGTCCTGAAGTAATACAATCAGGTGGTACATCAAATCCGCCGACTCAGAGATGACTTCCGCCTTGTCACCCGACGTTGCCGCAAGCGCGACTTCAACGCCTTCTTCACCCACCTTCTGCGAAATCCGCTTGGTGCCACGGGCATAAAGGCTGGCGGTATAGGACGATTCGGGATCGGCGCCTTTACGGGCTGCCAGCAATTGCTCCAGTCGGTGAAGAAACACCAGATCAGGGACAGTGGCAGATTCACCGTCGCTGGTGGTGCCTTGATCGAAGCAGGTCGTCGTTCCCAGATGGCAAGTCGGCCCGACAGGTTCAGCACTGACCAGCAGGGTGTCCTGATCGCAGTCGAGCTGGATTTGTCTGAGCTGCAGCACATTGCCTGAAGATTCACCTTTGGTCCAAAGACGTTGTTTACTGCGCGACCAGAAAGTTACCTGACGGGTTTCCAGCGTTTGATGCAGCGCTTCATCATTCATATAGCCCAGCATCAGCACCTGGCCGCTACGGCTGTCCTGGACGACGGCAGGCACCAGACCATTCACCTTGTCCCAATTAATTTCACTGCTCAGGTTCATAGTCGGATCTCCACCTGTTGTTGTTTGAGGTACTGCTTGAGTTCACCGATATTGATGACTTGCTTGTGGAAGACGGATGCCGCCAGTGCGCCGTCAACGCGTGCAATCTTGAAGGCATCTGCAAAGTGCGTCATTTCACCGGCACCGCCGGAAGCGATCAGCGGGACATGGCACAGATCGCGGACCAGATTCAGTTGGGTGAGATCATAGCCCTGGCGCACGCCATCCTGATTCATCATGTTCAGCACAATTTCACCGGCGCCACGGCGTTGGACTTCCTGAATCCAGTCTGCCGTTTCCCACTGCGTCACCTGAGTTCGGGTTTCATCGCCGGTGAACTGATACACCTGATATTGACCAGTCTCGGCATCAAAGTAAGAATCGATGCCGACCACGATGCACTGCACACCAAACTTATCTGCCAGCCGGGTAATTAAATCCGGGTCTGCCAGCGCAGGGGAGTTAATGGAAATCTTATCGGCACCAAATTGCAAAATTTGCTGGGCATCTTCTGCAGATTTAATCCCGCCTGCCACACAGAAAGGAATGTCGATCACTTCTGCGACACGTTCGACCCAGCTTTTGTCCACCACACGGCCATCACTGGAAGCGGTAATATCATAAAACACTAATTCATCGGCCCCTTCTTCGGCATAGCGTTTTGCCAGTGGGACAATGTCACCGATAATTTCATGGTTCCTGAACTGAACCCCTTTGACCACCTGGCCATCCCGAACATCCAGGCAGGGAATAATACGTTTTGCTAACATGTCAGGCTCCTTGTCATTCATTCCAGCAGGCAAAGGCCTGTTCTGCAGTAAACTTCCCGTCCAGCAGGGCGCGGCCAACAATCACGCCTGCAACGCCGGTCCCTTTCAGGGCAGCAATGTCATCTAATGAGCCAATGCCACCTGAGGACTGGAACCGGACATCCGGGTACTGTGCGCAAAGATCCCGGTACAGGGCGACGTTGGAACCTGCCAGTGTGCCGTCTCTGGAAATATCGGTACACAGTACATGCTTCAGACCCACGGTTTGAAAATTGTCGATCAGCGCTTCAATGGTGACGCCGGAATCTTCCTGCCAGCCGGAAACGGCAACTTTTCGCTGGCCGTCGGCATCAATATTGACATCCAGTGCCAGCACGATGTGCTCCGGGCCATATTTTTCCATCCAGCCTTTGACCATGTCCGGCGACTTGACGGCGGTTGATCCGACGACCACACGTTGTGCGCCGGCATTCAGCAGGTCGGCGACATCCTGTTCGGTTCGAACACCGCCGCCAATCTGAATCTTTGCCGGTGTACTGGCGAGCAGGGTGCGAATCAAATCCAACTGTCTTGCTGAAGTGTCTTTCGCACCGGTCAGATCCACGAGGTGGAGCCAGTCGGCACCAGCTTGATGGTACAGTGCAAACTGCTCTGCAGGGTTCACTTGATATTCAGTGACCTGGCCGTAATCCCCCTGAAAAAGACGGACGACCTGACCTTCAATTAAATCGAGTGCGGGAATAATCATAAGCAGTCCTTGTCATCCTACATTTCGAGAAAGTTTTTGATGAGCTGTGCGCCCGCTTTGCCGGAACGCTCCGGGTGAAATTGCACGCCGTAATAATTGCCGCTTTGAACGGCGGCAGTAAAAGGCTTGCCGTAATCGCAATGGGCGATGGTACGCCCTTGTTCAGTGTTGAAGGCGGGCATGGCGTAGCTGTGTACAAAGTAAAAGTAAGTGCCTTCAGGAATATCTTTGAAGAGCGGGTGTTCCGGTTCCGGCGTGATGGTGTTCCAGCCCATGTGGGGCAGAGGCAATTCGCCGGTCTCCATTTTTACAACCGGTGCCGGACACAGATTCAGGCAGGGAACCTGTTCTGTGCCATTCTGGCCCTGTTCTTCAGAATATTCGCCCAGTAACTGCATGCCGAGGCAAATGCCCAGCAGGGGTTGTTCGACCTGACTGACGAGGCGAATCAGATCGCGCTCAGTCAGATTTTTCATGGCTTCGCTGGCGGTGCCCACCCCCGGCAGAAAGAGTTTGTCAGCGCCGAGCACAACCTCTGGATCACGGCTGACGGTCACGTCATAACCCAGACGTTCAATGGCAAACCGGACCGAGGACACATTCGCGCAGCCGGTATCAATGATGACGACTTGTTGTGATGTTTGTGTCATTACAGGACCCCTTTACTGCTTGGCAGTTCATTCCCATCGACGCGAATGGCCTGACGCAGGGTGCGGCCGAAAGCTTTAAATAAACTTTCCACGATGTGGTGATCATTGTCGCCGTCGGAAGACAGGTGCAGGGTACAGGCCAGTGTATCCGTGAGTGAACGGAAGAAGTGCGGCACCATTTCGGTGGACAGATCACCCACGTTCTCGCGGCTGAAGCTTGCATCGAACTTCAGGTAAGGGCGGCCCGACAGATCCAGCGCACACTGTGCCAGACATTCATCCATCGGTAAGCTGAAACCAAAGCGGCCAATCCCGCGCTTATCGCCCAGCGCTTCTTTCAGCGCCTGACCCAGTGCCAGCGCAGCATCTTCGACGCTGTGGTGATCATCAATATGCAAATCACCGTCGACGGTCAGCTGGAGCTGGAACCCGCCATGGGTGGCAATTTGATCCAGCATGTGGTCGAAAAAGCCCAGACCTGTCTGGATGACGTTACCGCCTGACTGATCCAGATTGACCCGAACCCAGATATCGGTTTCCTTGGTTTTACGGACGACTTCAGCAATGCGCGGGCGTGTGGTGAGGTCGGTAACAATCTGTGCCCAGCCCATAGTATCGCGATTATACTGAATGCCACGAATGGCCATGTTATCGGCCAGTTGCAAGTCAGTCTGACGATCGCCAATCACGGCGGAGGTTGCAAAGTCGACACGGCCCTGTTGCAGATAATCTTTCACCAGCCCCAGCTTGGGTTTGCGGCAACTGCAATTGTCGTGGTCAAAATGCGGGCAGATCAGGACATCGTCGAACTGCACACCCTGCGACTCGAAAATGTCCATCATCATCTGATGGGGTGCATCAAAGTCAGCCTGCGGATAACTGTCTGTCCCCAGACCATCCTGATTGGTGACCATCACCAGCCGGTAACCGGCATCCTGCAATTTCAGCAGGGCAGGAATGACCGCAGGTTCAAGGGCCAGCTTATCCAAGCGATCGACCTGGAAGTCCACAGGCGGTTCGACAATCAGCGTGCCGTCACGGTCGATAAAGAGTATTTTTTCCTTGCTCACAATAGGATCCTTCCAAATTACGAAATCTTGTCGATCTGGGCACGAATGAAGGCCAGTGTTTTTTCACATTCATCCCGGCTGCCGATACTGATGCGAATGCAGTTTTCAATCGGGGAACGACGCAGAATAATGCCGCTGTCCCACAGGGCCTGAAATAAAGCGTTACCGTCCGGAAAACGCACCAGCAGGTAGTTGCCATAACCATCATAAACCGTGACGCCCGGCAGCATGCTCAAACCGGCCTGCAGATAAGCGCGATTGGCGCTCAGATCCAGGACCTGGAATTTGGTTTTCGCCAGTCCGGCAGGAGACAGCGCCTGAATCGCAATGTCAGCAACTGGTACGGGAACCGGATAAGGTGCAATCACTTTGAGCAGCAGCTCAATGACTGCCGGATTGGCTAGAGTGAAGCCACAGCGGAGCCCGGCCAGTGCGAATGCTTTGGACAGGGTGCGCAGAATCACCAGATTGGAATATTCCGCCAGCAGATCGACGGTGGATGCTTCCGGGCAGAAGTCAATATAGGCTTCATCCATCACCACGAGCGCTTTGTCCTGCGTTATATTCAGCAGCTCGATAATATCTTCACGACGGATCAGGTTGCCTGTTGGATTGTTCGGGCTGCAGACGAAAACCAGCTTCACGCCGTCCAGGTTGTCGCCGATTGCGGTCAGATCCAACTGCCAGTCCTGCGTCAACGGGACTTGCTTGACGCCGACATCAAAGGTTTCTGCGCTGATGCTGTACATGCCGTAGGTTGGCGGACAGTAAAGAATGCTGTCTTGTTTGGTCTCGCAGAATGTGCGAATCAGCAGTTCAATGCCTTCATCGGCCCCCGGGAGGTCAGCACCTGAGATGGATCCACTCCGGCATAATTCGCATAAGCTTCAATCAGGGCAGTGGGCTGGCAGGTACTGTAACGGTTCAGCCGATCGCACTGAATGTTGTATTCATTGACGAAAGGAGACTCGTTGGCATTCAGCCAGATATCACCGCTGCCACCCAGACGGCGTGCCGACTGATAGGGAGTCATGTCGCGAACGGTTTTACGAGCCAGTAGTTTAGGATTCATATTAAGCCTCTTTCATCGTCGATGGGCTGGTGGAAGACAGTTTGATTTTTTCGACCCGGATGCTGACCGCACGGCGGTGCGCATCCAGGCCTTCTGCAGTTGCCATGGTTTCAACCGTTGGGGCCAGGCCCAGCAAGCCGTCCGCACTCAGTTCCTGAACGGTCATGCGCTTGGTGAAATCGGCCAGCCCCAGGCTGGAGTAGGTTTTGGTGTAGCCATAGGTCGGCAGCACATGGTTGGTGCCGGACGCATAGTCACCGACCGATTCCGGCGACCAGTGGCCCAGGAAAATCGATCCGGCATTGTCCAGCAGGGAGACCAGTTCACGCGGGTTACGGGTTTGAACGATCAGGTGCTCCGGACCATAGTGATTTGAAATCGAGACGCACTGTGTGATGCTGTCTGCAATGATCATCAGGCTGGCGCCCAGTGCCTGCCGTGCAATATCTGCCCGGGACAGGCTTTGCAGTTGGCGGCCAATGGCATCGGCAACGCGATCGGCCATGCTTGGATCCGGCGTGACCAGCACGACCTGCGAATCCGGGCCGTGTTCAGCCTGACTGAGCAGGTCAGCCGCGATGAATTCCGGATCTGCCGTACTGTCGGCGATCACCATCACTTCCGACGGACCGGCAGGCATGTCAATGGCGGCGCCATTGAAGTCGTTGCTGACCTGTCGTTTGGCTTCGGTCACAAACGCATTGCCCGGGCCAAAAATCTTATCGACTTTGGCAATACTTTCTGTGCCGAAAGCCATGGCTGCAACTGCCTGTGCACCCCCTGCGTTATACACATCGGTAATGCCACACAGTTGTGCGACATAGAGAATCTCGTCTGCAATCGGGGGCGGAGAGCACAGAACAACGCGGCGGCAGCCTGCAATCTGTGCCGGTACACCCAGCATCAGGACTGTTGATGGTAGGGGCGCGCTCCCGCCCGGAATATACAGGCCAACGGCATTGATCGGACGGGTGACCTGCTCACAAATCACGCCGGGTTGGGTTTCCACCTGTAGCGGCTTGGTTTTCTGCGCTTTGTGGAACTTGGCAATGTTGCTGTAGGCCTGCTGGAGCGCTTGCTTCATGTCGTCCGACAAGCGGTTTGCGGCCGCTTCAATGGCTTCCGGCGAGACTTTGATGGATTCAGGCCGGATTTTGTCGAATTTCTCAGTCAGATCCAGCAGGGCTTCGTCGCCACGCGCACGAACATCGGCGATCACATCGCGGACGATGGCGGAAATATCCTGACCTGCTGAAATTGCCGGACGCTGTAACAGGGATTCACGCTGTGCTTCACTCAGAGATTGCCATACAACCGTCTTCATGGGGATCACTCCATCATTTTCTCAATCGGCAGAACCAGAATTGAACTTGCGCCCAGTGCTTTGAGTTGTTCCATAGTTTCCCAGAACAGGTTTTCGGAACTGACCAGGTGAACAGCTACGCGGGTTTTATCGTGGGACAGTGGCAGCACCGTTGGGTCTTCGGCACCTGGCAGAAGGGCGGTGACCTGCTCCAGACATTCGGTTGGCGCGTGCAGCATGATGTACTTGGATTCTTTTGCCTGAATCACACCCTGCATCCGGGTCAGTAAGCGCTCGATCAAGGCTTGTTTGTCGGCGCTGAAATCGCCGCTGCGCTGAATCAGCACGGCTTTTGACTGAAGAATGACTTCGACTTCTTTCAGGCCGTTGGCTTCCAGCGTTGCACCTGTTGAGACCAAATCACAGATCGCATCCGCCAGTCCGGCGCGAGGCGCAACTTCAACGGAGCCGTTCAGCATACAGGTGCTGAAAGACACACCTTGCTCGCTCATATAACGTTTTACCAATTGCGGATAAGTGGTCGCGATACGCTTGCCTTGCAGATCCTGAGGACCATTGTAGTCTTCATCCTTGTCGATGGCGATGGAGAGACGGCAACCACCGAAATCCAACCGGCGCAGTTTCACGTAGTTGCTCGGCTCATTCCGGGCAGCACGTTCAAGGCCGACTTCTTCCAGTTCATTTTCTCCAATAAAACCTAAATCAACCACGCCATCCATAATCAGACCGGGAATGTCATCATCACGAACGAGTAATAAGTCGATGGGCATATTTTCACTGTGAACAACCAAACGCTCACCGATCAGATTGAACTTCACGCCACAGCGCTTCAGCAAATCTTTACACTCTGTGCTCAGACGTCCTTTCTTTTGTATTGCGATTCTCAGTCGTTGTGTCTGCATGATGACATTCCCTATATGCTTGATTTCAATTTTTTATTGAGTGCTAAAACGAAAAACCCCCGGAAGATTTCTCTTCCGGGGGTCTGAATGCTGCTTTGTTGTAGCGACCACTGGAAGAGGCGAATTCTCGTCTTCCAGATGAGGCGTATCCTCCTGAAAGACTAGTCAGGATGATGGTGATGATGTTGTAGATTAACCATTGGGATACGCATAATTATTTGCTCTGTCTAAATCGTTATTGACTTTGAACGTGTCATTCACACTAACCAAGCTCTTGAGATTTTGCAACAGTTAATTAGTACATTTTCAAATTTTCTTGAGTGTCCGTCTGGCGCAGCGGCATGCGATTACAGGCAACATTTTTTAAATTTCTTCCCGCTGCCACAAGGGCAAGGGTCGTTTCTGCCTGTTTTCTCGTCTGCTTTCGGGGAAGGGTATTCGCCGTCGATGTAGAACCATTGCAGCTGGTTCCCGACCGTTTCCCGTAAAAAGCGTGAATTCTCGTGCAAACAGCACTCCTCGCCCTGTTCACGATAAAAGGCCTTGAATTCAACGTATCCCTCGGTATTGCTGGCAAGACTGCTGCCAAGGACTTCCAGGCCCAGCCATTCACTGTGAATGGACTCAGCAATAGCATCACGATACTGCCCTGCCTCACAACTGGGGTGATAGGTATTCACAACAAAATCAACCAGTCCCAGTACATGCGCACTGTAACGCGCCCGCATCAGCTGCTCCGGGTGGCTCGCAGCTGATGGGTTAAGATGGACGGGAGCACAGCAGGTTTCGAGTGGTTTTCGGCTGCCGCAGGGGCAAACAGTTGTATCTTTCATGGGTTATTGCAGTTCTTCAATGCGGGTGACCCATTCTACGGATTCCAGATAGCGCTTCGCAACGTTTTCGTTTTGCAATCCCAGCTGTTTGCACATCGCATCAACCTGCGACCAGTCTGCCTGATCGTAAGCACAGACGAGTGACAACAGATATCCCAGCTCACCATTGCGCTGAATCAGCGCATCCTGAATAGTGATATCCAGTGGCAGCATCGGGATCAGCACATCCATCGGCTGATCCAGTAATGAATCCAGCATGGAAAACAGGCCGGTCAGAAAGGCACGGTTACTGTTGAGTTTCGGAGAGATGTCCTCGGCCAGTAACTCACACAAATGCGCACGCTGTAAGGACAGGCAATATAAGGATGGTGGCTTGTTTTTGGTGACATGGGAGGTCGCGACAAAACTGATAAACCGGCGTAACCTTTCCTGTCCCAGATAAACCAGTGCCTGTTTGAACGATGAGATTGGTACGGCCCGGTTTGAAGTTATCGCATTGACGTGCCGGAGCAATTTATAAGAAAGAGATAAATCGGTCGCGATGACTTCTTCGGCGGCGTCGAAATTCACATCGTCCTGACAGATTTGCTGATACAGCCGGAGTGTTGTCAGTGCGGAGGGGCTGAGGGTTTTTTGCTGCATCATTTCAGGTCTGCTGAAGAAATAGCCCTGAAACAAATGAAACCCCGCAGCTTTTGCTTCCTGAAATTCCGCATACGTTTCTACTTTTTCTGCCAGAAACTGAATGGGTTTGTCCTGATGACGTCGAATAAAAAAGCGTGCTTTTTCAATCGGTGTCAATTGCAGATCAAATTTCACAATATGGACGAAAGGCAGAAATCGGTTCCATTCCACACTCGGATTAAAATCATCCAGTGCGATGAGAAATCCGCGTTGGAACAAGTCTTTGACGGTCGTCAGTAAAGCTTCTGAGGGGGTGCAGTCTTCCAGTACTTCAATGACGAAGCTGTTTGACGGGAACAGTAGAGGTGTACCTTGCAGCAGGCTTTTTTCAGGAAAATTGACGAATGCCAGCTTTCCACCACAGATGTCGTTTGAACCGTTCGAAAAAAAATTATCTAAAAGCAGGCGATTCGTCGCCTCTTCCGAAGGAACATTGGGAAAACAGTTCTTGGGACCGTCTCTGAAAAGCAATTCATAGCCAATGGTGGCTTTGTCTCGGTCTAATACGGGCTGTCTCGCAAGATAAGAATACATAGTATCAGTACTGTTTATGGTTATGTTGGCGAGGGGTTGCAAAGCCAGAAGTCCTTGTTGATGAGTCATCCGCATGACAGGGGTAGTCCATTAGATTACTTATAATTATCATTGATAGGTAATATTCGCAGCAGAACTTTCCACCGGATGTGAACTATCGCTGAGAAATTACGCGCCTTGTGATCTTCAGCCCAAAAGATGTGTTGGATAAATAAAAATAATCAGCACATCTGAAGGGACAACAGAAAGTATAATGGTCAATGATTGAGCTGATGAATGCCAGTGGCATGACTTTCATGTCATCTCAGGCTGCCTGAAATCGTCTGGTTTCAAGGTGATTCCCATCGGGTGTGCAGACGAGTACCGAACCCTGATCATACCAATCCCCCAAGACAATTCGTGTGGCCTGTTGATGGTCCACCTGAAGGGCATGGACAGCAGGGCGGTGCGTGTGTCCGTGGATCATGTGCTTCACCTGAGTTTGACGCATCAAATCAACGACGGCTTCAGGTGTAACATCCATGATCGCATCTGCTTTCATTTGATTCGTATTGCTGCTGTCGGCTCTCATTTTGCGACCAACAGCCTGTCGCCATGACAGGGGGAGTCGCAGAAACAGCCATTGAATCAGTGGATTGTGGACCTTTTTTCGATAGCGCTGATAACTTTCATCCCGTGTACACAGCGTATCGCCGTGAAGGATTAAGGTTGGGGTGCCATATAAGTCAATGACCGTGTGTTCGGGTAAGAGCGTCACACCAGTTTCGCGGCTGAATTGTTTGCCGATCAAAAAATCCCGGTTGCCGTGGATAAAAAAGCAGGGGACACCCGCATCCGTCAGCGTTTTGAACGCCTCAGTAATCTGCCGGTGAAAGGGAGTTTCATCGTCGTCACCAATCCACATCTCAAACAGATCACCCAGCACGTACAGTGCTTCGCATTGGGTGGCTTCTTCAGACAGAAATCGAAGGAAACAATTCGTAATATCGGGGCGATCTGCACTCAAATGCAAATCTGCAATAAAGCAAGTGGTCATAGCATCCAAAAGAACGTGACCGGTGAACCCGGCCACGAACAGAGTATTTTATTCTTCGATGGTGACGGAGTTGATCACCACTTCTTCAACGGGTACGTCCTGATGAACATAACCCCAGTTGCCGGTTGCAACGGCTTTGATTTTGTTCACAACATCCATGCCTTCAACCACTTCGCCAAATACACAGTAACCCCAGCCGTCTGGCGTCTCTGATTTGAAGTCCAGAAAGTTGTTGTCGTTCACGTTAATGAAGAACTGAGAGCTGGCTGAATGTGGTTCCATAGTGCGAGCCATCGCGATGGTACCCGTTTTGTTGCTCAGGCCGTTGCTTGCTTCATTTTTGATCGGATCGCGGGTTTCTTTCTCAACCATACCGGAAGCCATGCCGCCGCCCTGGATCATGAAGCCGTCAATCACACGGTGGAACAGGGTGCCATTGTAAAAACCATCACGGCAATATTGCAGGAAGTTGGCGCTGGTTTCTGGTGCTTTTTCTGAGTTCAGCTGAATTTTAATGTCACCAAAAGTGGTGTGAAGCGTTACCATGAGCTTATCCTTAACTGGAGTGTATTGCTTTAAACCCTGAATTCTAACGAACTAAGTCAAAGCGTCAATACACGTTGAACGGGCTGATTTTATCCCTTTAACTATAGAAGAGCGTTCTGAGAGGTAAAATCAGGCCGAAAACTCAGCGAACATCTGAGCCCGGAAGCGCTTGGGCACCGGACAGTAAAAGATGAAGTGGCCTGACTGCACCTAGCATCTTGAGGACACATGAGTATAATCAGTCCTTTGAATCGTAACCCCGAAAATGAGTAATTATCAGACATGTTAAAGATCTATAACTCACTGACTCGACAAAAAGAGGAATTTAAACCCATCGTGCCTGGCAAGGTCGGCATGTACGTCTGTGGGGTTACAATTTACGATTTATGTCACATCGGCCACGGTCGGACTTTTGTCGCGTTCGACGTGGTGTCGCGCTACTTGCGTTACAGCGGTTATGATCTGACGTTCGTCCGTAATATCACAGATATTGATGACAAAATCATCAAGCGAGCAGCAGAGAACGGCGAGAGCTGCGATATGCTCACAGAGCGTCTGATTGGTGAAATGTACGCCGATTTTGATGCGCTGGGTATGGCGCGTCCGGACGTTGAACCGCGGGCAACCAATTTTATTGCTGAGATTATTGCGCTGTGTGAGCGTTTGATCGAACGCGGTTTTGCTTATGTGGCAGACAATGGCGATGTCATGTTTGAAGTCAGTAAATACGACGAATACGGCCAACTGTCTGGCCAGGATCTGGAACAGCTGCAGGCCGGTGCGCGTGTTGATATCGAGACCGCGAAACGCAGCCCGCTGGACTTTGTGCTGTGGAAAATGTCCAAGCCGGGTGAACCCACCTGGGAATCGCCTTGGGGACCGGGTCGTCCGGGCTGGCACATTGAATGTTCAGCCATGAACTCAGCGATTCTGGGCGATCACTTTGATATTCACGGTGGTGGTTCAGATCTTCAATTCCCGCACCATGAAAACGAAATCGCTCAGTCTTGCTGCGCCCACGGCACCCAGTATGTAAATACTTGGATGCACAGCGGAATGGTGATGGTTGATCGCGAAAAAATGTCTAAGTCTCTGGGGAATTTCTTCACGATTCGCGATGTTCTGAATCATTATGATGCAGAAACCGTGCGTTATTTCCTGATGTCGGGCCATTACCGCAGCCAGTTGAATTACAGCGAGGATAACCTCAAGCAGGCACGTTCAGCGCTGGAACGTCTGTACACGGCGTTGCGTGGTCTGGACAGCACGGTTGCAGCGGCGGGTGGTGAAGCATTTGTTGAGCGTTTTAAAGCGTCAATGGATGACGATTTCAATACCCCGGAAGCGTATTCAGTACTGTTCGATATGGCGCGCGAAACCAACCGACTGAAAGCGGAAGATCTGACGGCTGCGTCTGCGCTGGGTGCGCGCTTGCGTGAACTGGGCGAAGTGCTGGGCCTGCTGGCTCAGGATCCGGAAACCTTCCTGCAAAGTGGTGCGAAGCAAGATGATGTCGCTGAAATCGAATCACTGATTCAGCAGCGTCTGGATGCCCGTGCTGCGAAAGATTGGGCTGCAGCGGATGCCGCGCGTGACAAGCTGACTGAAATGGGGATCATTCTTGAAGATGGTCCGCAGGGGACAACCTGGCGTCGAAAATAAGGTGTCACTGTTCCTGAGTGCATAAAATGAGACAGAAAAGAGCCACGAGAATTCAGTGGCTCTTTTTTTATGCTTATTTCCGGGAAATGCTAGGTTTTTCAATCAGAAAATTTTCAGCCTGTTTGTTTTTTGCTCTTATTAACTCATTCATAAATAAAATGAAGTGCTCTCACATCAGATTCTGTCCTGAAAAAACACTGCTAATAATGAACTTCTTTGTAAATGAGCTGATTTTTGCATGCGTATCTTGATGTATTTTGCAAAACCCTAAAACTTTCCTTTCATATAATGATTCACCGCTAGAGTTACGTTTACAGATAACCAGCGGATATTCGTGATGAAAAGAAGGTCTTTTTTAAAAGGTCTGGCTGGCGTGGCGATGACACCGGTCAGTCGTTATGCCTTTCCTTCGCCCGTATCCACCTCATTTCCCCAGAGCATTATGGATGCACATCTCACCGACCAGTCTGGTGAGTTGTCTTTGCTGTACGGGCAGTTGCCGGGTGACATGTTCGGGCATGTCTTTTTTGCGGAGGGCATCCCACTGGAAGAGGGGCATTTCACCCCCAGCGGTCGGGGAGCACTGACCCGGATTGATTTCCAGCCGAATGGCACCCCTCAGTTTACGCGTAAAATGATTCAGACGCCGTCTGTTCTCATGCAGCAGTCCATTGACAGCTGGCCGGATCGATTTCGCCTGCTGGGTGGCATGGTGCATTACAGCCCGACCATGGGGTTTGTGAATACATGCAATACTGCCCCGAATTATATGGGCAACAATCGCTTTGCGTTGAGTTTCGAAGGGGGTGTGCCCTATGAGTTTGATGCGATGTCGCTGGAGCTCATCACGCCGATTGGTCACTACGATGAATGGAAAAGCAGCCTGCCGCCTTTCATTGACGCACTTACGCCGGAAAAATGGTTATTTCCACAAGTGAGGACGACGGGACATCCTTATTTTGATCTGGAAACACAAGTGTGTTTCACCATCAATTACGGCGGCAATCTTGGCAACATTGGCACCGCAGAGGGTTTTGTTGACCTGATCCGCTGGGATCAACAGGGGGCACTCAAGCACTGGCAAGTGGTTGGCAGAGATGGCCGACCGGCGTTTATTGCTGCAACCGCGCACTCTCTGGGTGTCACCCGGCATCATATTCTGATTTTCGAAACGGCGGCCCAGGTCGAACCCCTGCGGATGATGGGCATTCGCAGTGTTGCACCGCAGCAGCACCGTACGCCGGTCTGGATTATCCGCAAGAAAGATTTGAAAGCCGGAAACACACAGGTTGTCGCGGACTATCTTGAGCTGAATTTCGACACCTCTGATGTGATGTGTAACTACGATGACCACGATGATGAAATCACGCTGTATGGCCAGTACTTGGGCGCCATGGATAAATCGGAGCCGCAATATCACTGGGAGCGATGCCAGTTCGGGGGCCGGGTGTCGGCGCGTATTGCCGGTTATCCGGCTGCACCGGTTGATGTGGGCGGACTGACCCGGACCCGGATTCAGGTCAAACCGGATCGCGTTCGCGAGATCCCCACAGATTTCCGGCTGCTGCGTGATGATCAGCTGTTCTGGGACATGAATGACCCTGCGTATCAGGGGCATTTTCAGTTTCCTGAAACCTTTGAGCATATCTACTGGGCCGCCGTCGGATACCGGCCTGAACATGTCGTGAAGCGGGTGGCCGATGCTTACAGCCAGTACCCGAATCGTTTCTACACCAACGACACCTTACCGCAGGAAACCCGACCTTCCGCTCTGGTTCATCTGGATTGCAACACCATGACGTTGACGGACGCTTATCAGTTTCCTGAAGACTGTGTCATGCGCACGCCCCAGTTTATGTCCAGGCCTGGTGCGAGCTCACAGCAGGATGGGTATGTGTTCACTGCAGTGGTGCGTCAGCAGCCGACGCAGGGGATCGGCAACGGGAAAGAGATCTGGTTGTTTGATGCTCAGAATCTGGCACAGGGACCCATGGCCATTTTAGGGCACCCTGCGCTGAATTTTGCCACCACCAATCATGCCCTTTGGGTGCCGGAGATTGGTCCGCGGCCAGACAACAGTTACCGGGCTGAGGTTGGTGACTTTTTCAGAAATCGTGCTGATGCGCACAGTCGTGCGGTCCGGGAAGTGATCGAAACTCAGATCTTACCGCGGTTTGGCTAAGGAAAACGGCCCCTTCACTCGTCCGGCGGTTCAGACAAACGGAAGGGCACAACACAGAAAAGGGAAATCCTCATGAAAAAAATCGGACGTTCGTTGTTTGTGCTGGTGGCCGCCGTCGGTGTGGCTTTTGTGATTCAGTCCAGTGAGCCGGAGACAACCCTGACCAATTATCAGGGCACTTATACCTGCCATCCGGGGGTGATTTATGATCCTGCCTCAGTCGAAGAAGTCGAGGCGATTGTGGCGTCAGCGCTGGCAGAAGGAAAAACCGTGATGACGGGAAACCGTAAATTTGCCAGCCAGATTGATGCGGCCTGTGCCGGGGAAGGGCAGGTTCAGATTACCCTGAAGAATATGGATAAGATTGTCCATTTTGATGCCGTTCAAAAGCAAGTGACGGTAGAAGCAGGAATGCGATTTAACGACCTGAATGAATTTCTCCGCGCTCAGGGACTGGCGGTGAATATGGTCACTGAACTGGGAACCTTTACCATCGGCGGCATGCTGGGCAGTGGGACTCATGGCTCGACGCTGGAAAAGCCCAGCAATATGCTGGCTGATTATGTGACGGCCATGAAAGTGGTGGACGGACAAGGGCAGGCCCGTGTCCTGACGGGTGATTTACTGAATGCGGCCCGGGTGAACCTAGGGGTGCTCGGCGTGGTGGTGGAAGTCACCCTGCAGCTGGAAGACGCGTTTAAGGTCAGGGCAAGCGTGAATGGCTATCGGAGTGATGACGGACTGGAAGATCAGGTGCTGGACATTGCTCGCAGTCATTATTCGGCCAATATCGCCTGGTTTCCCGGTCTGGGCCGCTATACCACAACCATTTATGAACCGGTGCCTTTAGAAACACCGGGAAATGCTTATAACGCGCAGGCGGATGTATCGGATCTGGAGGAGTTTTTCTTCGGCCTGCTGTTCAATGCGGCTCATGAGTTTCCGGGGAGCGGACTGCAGTGTCTGGCGGCTTCTGCCCGGTATCAGGCCAGAGCGGACTCTTATTTCCGGGATCTGGAGACAGGCCGGAAAGTGAGTGATCCGGTCGGGTATTCAGATCAGATGCAGTATTTCAAATGTAAAGATCCGAACCGCTGTATCTGGGACCGGTTGCCGATTGCGTTACAGGAAGTGGCGATTGATATCGAGCAATTACCGGACTGGATCCGGGATGTTCGCCAGATCGTTGCGGCTCACCCCAAAACTTGTTTCCCATTAAATGGGATCTATTTCCGCTTTGGTCAGGCTTCGAAAAGTTATCTGGGGATGAGTGCCGGACGGGATACAGCCTTTGTCGGCATCGAATATACCCTGCGTCAGGAAGGGAAGAAGGCCCCCAAAAATTACTTCGTGAATCTGGAAATCGAGCAGATGTCGCTGCGTAAATACGGTGCGCGGCCACACTGGGGCAAAAACTCGGTGGCGATCTTTGAAGACATGCCCTCCCGTTTCAATCGCTGGCCGGAATTCCTGCAAGCCAAAGAGACATTGGATCCTTTCAATGTCTTTACCAATCCGTTCTGGCAGCGAGTCAGTGGGGAAATCCCGCTGGAGGATTATCTGACCCCCGGCTGTAACACACGCGGAGAGTGCTACTGCCAGACCGACGCACATTGCGACACCGGAACAAGCTGTCAGGCCGGTTTGTACTTTGAAGATGCACGGATTTGTCGTCCTTAACCCTGTCACGGTGCGGCACGATGTTGTGCCGCACCGTGACTGATGGAGGCAGCAGCATGAAATTGATGGTGGCAGCCTGTGTGTTCTGGTGTCTGAGCTGGAGCACGCTGGCGACAACGTTGGACGACATTCGTCCTCATTCGCCGACGAGTCAGACGTGGAGTGAGCAATGGTTCTATTATCTGAATGATCCGCATGTCGGCTATTTCAAAATCAGCGCCCAGACGTATCTCACGCCAGAAATGACGACGCCACAAGAACGGGGTTACCTGCATGTGGTATATGCCCCGATTGGCGGTCCACAAGTGGTGATCGACCGGTATTTTGATCAGGTTGAACTGGCAGGTGCACCCGGTAGCGAAGCCTTCCGGTTTCATGTGCCTGGGTTGGTCGATATTGATCAGACCGGTATCCGGCTGTCTTTGCCAGATTTGTCTTTTGAGTTAGCTTATACCGGTGCGCATCGGCATTATGCCAACGGGAAAAATCCCGGTCAGAATCCGTTTGGCTGGATAGGTGATTTACCTGGTGTGGCGGTGAACTATTTTGTTTATACCCTGGGTACGCCCAGCGCATACCAGTTTCAACTGGGCAATATCCGCCATCAGGGTCAGGGCGTCACCTATCTGGATAAAGGCTGGTTTGATGCCGCGAAAAGTCAGGGTTTTATTTTTGTCGGCGCTTTTACGCCGCAACATCAGCTGATGCTGACCGGTGGTTCACAGGACGGATCGCCGCTGGAAATCTGGGTCGGCCGGATGATGTCTGAAGCGGTGGACTGGCGGATAGGGTCGTCACTGGTTGGTCTGAGTGTGACCAAAGAATCCGACGCTTGCCGGGGCTATCTGAAACTGACCGTGTCAAAGCTGGGCAGAAAAATGGAAGTGGAAGCCAGTTCGGATCTGACAGATTTCTATCTCTCTGCGATGCCATCTAAGGTGGTTTTCGACCAGACACTGCCAATCATGAAATCCATGAATGCGCAGATTACTGCGAAAGTGTACCACTGGGGAAAGCTGGTGGATGAAATGCAAGTGCCGCAGGGGCTGCTGGAATTCAGTGGCAGTGAAGCCTGTCCCCAGTTGTGAAGTGCCCGGCGCATTGCGTGCCGGGCAAGGTTGTTTTTAAGTGTCTGCTGATGGCACGACCCGGTGTTCCGGATCGGCCAGTTGGCTACCGCAATGTTTACAGAACATCGCGTCGGTTTCATGGCCGGACCGGGAACAGTTCATACATTTCACCAAAGTGCGGTGAAGTTGCGTTTGATGCCCGATCTCCGCGGAGATAATCCCGGTGGGGACAGCAATGATGGAGTAACCCATCAGCATGGTAAAAGAAGCCAGCGCTTTCCCCAGATCAGATTGCGGGACAATATCGCCGTAGCCCACGGTCGTCAGTGTGACGATCGCCCAGTAAATGCTGTAAGGAATACTGGTGAAGCCATTTTCCGGCCCTTCAATCACAAACATCAGCGAACCGAACACGGTGACCAGCACCGCGACTGTGGTAAAGAAAATCATGATTTTCCGGCTGGATTGCAGCAGAGAACGCAGCAGCAGGTTGGAGTCCTGCAAGTATCGCATCAGCTTCAGGACACGGAAAATCCGCATCACCCGCAGCAATCGGATGACCATCAGGTAATGCGCGGCCGGAAACAGAAAAACCAGATAAGTCGGCAATATGGCCAGCAAGTCGACCATGCCATAAAAGCTGCGCGCATAAGCCGCGGGTTTGGGCGAACTGTACAGGCGCAGCACATATTCAACAGTGAATATCAGTGTAAAGCACCATTCCATCCAGAAAAAAACTTTGCCCCAGCTCGAACCAATACTGCTGACAGAGCCCAGCATCAGGACGGTGATTGAAGCCAGAATAATCACAATTAAAGCAATGTCGAAGGTTTTACCCGCTGGTGTGTGCGTGCCAAAAATGGTGACGTAGATTTTTTCCTGAAGTGCTGAACGGGCCATAACATGTATCTGTTTGATTGAAAGACAAAAGCATACTGAAGTGTAGCGACCGTTGCCAAGTTGTTGTTCAGCGCCAGCGTGAAAATGGGAGACTGACTGTTTCTTTTCGCATCACTGCCGGATAGATGCCGTGCTTTTTATAATATGTGCTATGTTGCATTGATTCGTATAGAACCGTACAGGATGCGTTTTCAAAGAGTTCACGTTTTGGACGATTGTGGCTTAGGCTTTATGAGGTTTTCAAGCTCACCCGAAAGTGGTAGCTCAGCAAGAAGACGATTGTCAGAGGGCGCGGGTCTCCAAATTGAATCCACGTGTCGAAGAAATGTAATTTTTTTACATCAAGCAAAGCGCGATTAAATATTGATTTTGTGAATAACTCTTGAGTGAATTCTTTTAAATTGATGATTTTTAATGTATTTCATGGTGATTATCTTGGATTTGTGAACTGTGCATTTCACATGATCCAGATCAAATCTTATGGATGGATGAAGTCATAAAATCAGTTTTGAAAGCAATTTACTAAGTATGCGGAACCCAGGAAATACATCCGCCAGACAAGGAATCTGAGACGTATCCTTACTAAAAAGTTTTCAATCTTAAGTTAGGAGTTGACTATGCCTGTTACAAATTTGGCTGAACTCGATGCAATGGTTGCCCGTGTGAAAGCGGCTCAGAAAGTATTCGCGACTTTTTCCCAGGAGCAGGTCGATAAGATCTTCCGTGCAGCGTCGCTGGCAGCAAACAATGCCCGTATTCCACTGGCACAGCAAGCGGTTCAGGAATCTGGCATGGGGATTGTCGAAGATAAGGTCATCAAAAACCACTTCGCCTCTGAATTCATTTACAACAAATATAAAGACGAAAAAACCTGCGGTATTCTCGAAGAAAACGATGAGTACGGCACGCTGACAATCGCTGAACCGGTCGGCATTATCTGCGGGATTGTCCCCACGACCAACCCGACGTCAACCGCGATCTTCAAATCTCTGATTTCACTGAAAACCCGGAATGGGATTATCTTTTCACCGCATCCGCGCGCGAAAGAGTCCACCAATGCTGCGGCCAAACTGGTGTTGGATGCAGCGGTCGCCGCGGGTGCGCCGAAAGACATCATCGGCTGGATTGATCAGCCTTCCGTTGAACTGTCAAACGCGCTGATGAAGCACGATGATATCAACCTGATCCTGGCAACCGGTGGTCCGGGCATGGTGAAAGCGGCTTATTCTTCCGGTAAACCTGCCATCGGCGTGGGTGCGGGCAACGTACCTGTGGTGATCGATGAAACTGCGGATATCAAACGTGCTGTGGCGTCTGTGCTGATGTCGAAAACCTTCGACAATGGTGTGGTGTGTGCGTCTGAGCAGGCGGTCATTGTCATGGACGAAGTGTATGACGAAGTGAAAGCCCGTTTTGCCAGCCACAAAGGCTACGTACTCAACAAAGCGGAAGCCGATAAAGTGCGCAAGGTGATCCTGATTGAAGGTAACCTGAACGCGAATATCGTGGGTCAGCCAGCCACCAAGATTGCTGAAATGGCCGGTATCGCTGTGCCTTCAGATACAAAAGTCCTGATTGGTGAAGGGGTGGCCATCACGATTGATGAAGAATTTGCCCATGAAAAACTGTCGCCAACGCTGGGGATGTTCCGTGCCAGGACGTTCGAAGAGGCGGTCGAGATGGCCTGTCAGATGGTTGAACTGGGCGGCATCGGCCACACATCGGGTCTGTACACCAATCAGGATATCAATGAAGATCGAATCAAGTACTTTGGCGATAAGCTGAAGACTGCACGGATTCTGGTCAATATTCCAACCACACACGGCGGGATCGGCGACCTGTATAACTTCAATGTCGCGCCTTCTCTGACGCTGGGTTGTGGTTCATGGGGCGGCAACTCGATTTCTGAAAACGTGGGTCCGAAGCACCTGATCAACAAGAAAACGGTCGCGAAACGTGCTGAGAATATGCTGTGGCACAAACTGCCGAAATCAATCTACTTCCGCCGTGGCAGCCTGCCGGTTGCACTGACGGATCTGGAAGACAAGAAACGTGCGTTTCTGGTGACCGACCGTTTCCTGTTTAACAACGGATACGCAGATGAAGTGATGTCGCTGCTGAAAGCGCAGGGCATGGACGTTCATGCCTTCTACGATGTTGAAGCCGACCCGACGCTGACTGTGGTGAAAAAAGGCGCTGAAGCCATGAAAAGCTTCCAGCCTGATGTGATTATCGCGCTGGGCGGTGGGTCACCGATGGATGCGGCGAAAATCATGTGGGTGATGTACGAACATCCGGATACGCATTTCGAAGAACTGGCGATGCGCTTTATGGATATCCGTAAGCGAATCTATAAATTCCCGAAAATGGGTAAAAAAGCTGAGCTGGTTTGTATCACCACCACATCCGGCACAGGCTCTGAAGTGACACCGTTTGCGGTTGTGACTGACGATGAAACCGGTGCCAAGTATCCGCTGGCTGATTACGAGCTGACGCCTCAGATGGCGATTGTGGATGCAAACCTGGTGATGAATATGCCGAAATCGCTCACCGCCTTTGGTGGCTATGATGCGGTAACGCACGCACTGGAAGCTTATGTCTCTGTGCTGGCGAATGAGTACTCGGATGGTCAGGCATTGCAGGCGCTGCAATTGCTGAAAGACTATCTGCCATCCAGCTATGCCAATGGAGCCAAAGACCCGATTGCCCGGGAGAAGGTCCATAATGCGGCGACCATTGCGGGGATTGCATTTGCGAACGCATTCCTGGGGGTTTGTCACTCCATGGCACACAAGATTGGTGCTGAGTTCCACATTCCGCACGGACTGGCTAATGCGCTGCTGATTGCAAACGTGGTGCGTTATAACGCGAATGACAACCCAACCAAGCAAACAGCATTCTCTCAGTACGACCGTCCGCAGGCACGCCGTCGTTATGCCGAGGTAGCGGATCATCTGGGTCTGACTCAGCCGGGCGACCGTACAGCGAAGAAAATTGAGCGTCTGCTGAGCTGGCTGGATGAACTGAAAGACAATCTGGATATTCCGAAGTCAATTCAGGCGGCGGGTGTTTCTGAGTCAGATTTTCTGGCGAAACTGGATGAACTGGCTGTTGAAGCCTTTGATGACCAGTGTACCGGCGCGAACCCGCGTTACCCGCTGATTACTGAACTGAAAGAAGTGCTGCTGGCTTCTTATTACGGCAAAGCTTATGTCGAAGGCGAAACCGTGGAAGGCACCACAGTGATTCTGAAGAAAGCCGATCAGAAACCTGCGGAAGCCACAAAAGTTGCAGCTTCTGCACCGGAAGCGAAATCTAAGAAGGTTGCAGCGAAGGCTTAACTGCTGGCATGGGCTCACGCATTTGGGTCCAGTCATTCAGCAATGAAAGCTTGAATGCGTTGTGATTGCGACGAAAACCCCTTGATGAAAATCAAGGGGTTTTTTTATCAGAGAACGGAGAGGCGATGATACTCAGACCACCTCAGCTTCGATCATCCGGCCATTGAAATAGTCATTGGTGACAATATACTCCGCACTTCTGGCGATTTCATATTGCATCGGCATGCTGAGCAATGTACTGGGCGGCAGATCCTGACGCTCATCAAAGAGCAGGGGGAAAACACCCCCCACCCGGATGTTGTACTGGGCCAGCTCTTTCGACCAGCTTTGCGTAAACCCGGCCAGCATGGCTCGGGAACTGCTGGTGAGCGGAATCGGGTTGTCCGGGCGGCAGGCCGCCAGGTTAATGATGACGCCGTGATGTTGCTGCGCTCGCATGTAGCTGGCGGTTTGCTTCCCGAAAGATAAAAACGCAGATGTGCCTTCGGTCATCAGCTGGCAAAACTCTTCGACTGACGTTTGTGTCAGGAGCAAAGGCATTTCAACACCCAGCCAGCAGTTAATCAGAACGTCGATCTTTCCGAAGCGTTGGTGAATGGCTTCAATGGCATTGGCAATGGTGGATTCATGATGATCCTTCAGATAGAAAGAAAAGCAGTCAGCACCCCGGTTGCGGCATTCCTGATAATTAGACATCAGTCTGGCTTCATCGCTATCGACCAGTGCGATTTTTGCTCCAAGCGAAGCAAAATGAAACGATGCCGCTTTTCCAAGCGGGCAGCCTGCAGCCGTCACAAGAATAACTGATTCTGCAATATTCATAGCGCAATCTTCCTATGTGTGGATACATCGATGTAGTCATGATGCTCAATCAACAGGCGTCTTTCACCCACATGCTGTCTTTATTAATTAATTAAATAACAGCGGATTATTGTTAAATCTTAGTTAAGCAAAGATGGAAAGCGGCATTCAATTGTTCGGCTTATGACGGTTGTCACGAAATTTTACGCTTTGTGAACTTGCCCTAAGAAAATTTTTAATTAGCTGAAATGTAACAGAAATAATGGGGCGCTGATCAGTTGAAGGTGGCGACAGTCCCGTACATTTCTGCCGAGCGCTTGGCACGAATCAGATTCAGATACAGATCCTGAGGTGAGCCTTTCATCGGCTCCGTCTGAACGGGTGGCATCCGACGGCGCTCGTGACCTGAAAGGTTATGATAGAGCTCTTCCGGCAGGCCTTTGGTGTCCTGAGGTGGGAAGGTGATTGCGATCGGCTGCAGAGAACTGAGCAAGCGGGTTGCTGTCAGGCCGCCGACATGAAAAGCATTGGATTGTTCTGCGCCACGTGGGTAGCAGTACTCAGACGTGGTGAGTGGCCCGGGTTCCTGCAATTCGAAGTAGGTGCGTAGCTGTTCTTCCGTCGTGCTGGGCGGCAGTGGTTTCTCGGTCGGTGTCGTTTCAAGATAATCCGGCGACAACATTGCAAGCATCAGCGCGAAATCAGAACGGCGACCCTGCCCAACCGCATGGTTGAGAGAGTGACCGAGCTGCACTTCACTGATCAGATGTGCTTTGTCTAAGGTATGGATTTGCATGAAGTCCGACAGAAAATTAACCACGTGCACTTTCTATCGGACGCTTGAAGAAAATCTTTAGAAAAAAATAGTGTCGATTGCCGGAAAATTAACCAATTGAATCAATGGCTCGCTGCATTCGGCTCAGGGCAAGTTCCAGCGTCGCGCGGGTACAGCCAAAATTCATGCGAACAAAGCCGGGATTGCCAAAATCACGTCCGGGAGAGAAAGCCACCCCAGCTTCCTCGAAGAATTTATGTGGGTTGCTAACCGGTAATGCTGTCGCATCAATCCAGGCAAGATATGTGGCTTCGATCGGGTGCAGTGTCAGGCCGGGCATCTGATTGATTGCCGTCTGCAAGGTATCCCTGTGCTGACGTAAATAGTTCAGTTGCTGATCCAGCCAGGGCTGGCCGTCGCGATAAGCCGCTTCAGCGGCGGTATATGCCAAGACATTCACCTCTGGCACGATACCGGCTTTGGCCCGGTGAAACCGGCGTCGTAACTCAAAATTCGGAATAATGGCCATGGATGCTCCCAGACCGGCAATGTTAAAGGTTTTGCTGGGTGCAAGCAGGGTGATCGAACGCTGTGCGGCATCTTCATCCAGACTGGCGAATGGAATATGCCGGGCCTGTTCATCCAGAATCAGATCACAATGGATTTCATCAGAGCACACAATCAAATCATGTTGTTTGGCGAACTGATGCACTTCGTCTAAATCTTCCCGGGTGTGGACGGTGCCACCTGGGTTCAGCGGATTGCAAAACAGCATGACTTTAGCATTTGCCGGGACATCCGAAGCGGTGAAATCTGATAACCAGCGGCCCTGCTGTAAGGTGACCGGAACTTGGGCTAACGGGCGTTCTGCATGCTTGGCTGCGGCGAAAAATTTCGGATAAATGGGTGTCGGGCTGACGACTGCTTCATGGGCTTGTGTCGTGGCCCGGACTGCCAGATTCAACCCGCAAACCAAACCGGGCAGGTAGACAATCCACTCAGGCTTGATGTGCCAACCATACAGGGTTGCCATGCGCTCAACCAGCAGTTCACTCAAGGCTTCAGGCGCAGAACCATAGCCAAAAATGCCGTGGTCGACATGCTGATGCAAGGCCTGAGTGATGGCATCCGGCACTCTGAAATCACTGTCCGCCACCCACATGGGAAGAACATCCCGGCCCTGATATTTTTGCCATTTAATGCTGTTGCTGAGGGTCCGGTCAATGTGCTGATCGAATAAGTTCAGGGTGTCTGACATGAATGCTCCTGATGCCCTAGATGAATGTTGTTGATTCGAATAGAACTATTATGCGCAGAACCGGCGGGATGTAAAAAGCCCCAATCAAAAATTGGGGCTGAGCAGGGTTCAGAACTGAGGTTTCGCACCAAATTGCTCGGCGGCGTAGGCGACCCGCTCGGCAGGAGATGGCATCTTGTTTGGCGTACCCAGACTTTCAATATGATGCAGCCTGGGTAATAAACCACAGCCATTCGCGATCTGAATGGCCAGACCAGGGCGTGCATTGAGCTCCAGCACCATCGGGCCTTTGACTTTATCGAGTACCATATCGGTTCCCATATAACCCAGGCCGGTCATTTCCCAGGCGCTAGCTGCCAGCTCCAGTAACTTGTGCCAGTTGGGGACGGTCAGTTCGCTGAGCAAGCGTTCGGTGTCCGGGTGCCGTTCAACCGGCTGGTTAAACTGGACCGCCCGGACAGCTTTTCCGCTGGCAATATCAATCCCGACACCCACGGCGCCCTGGTGCAGGTTCGCTTTCCCATCCGAGGCTGCTGTTGAACAGCGCATCATCGCCATCACGGGATAACCTTTAAAGACGATGACCCGGATATCCGGTACCCCTTCAAAGCTGAATCCATCAAAGATATCGTCAAACTGGATCAGGTTTTCCACCATGGCCACATCATTTTTACCCCCCAGCGAGAACAAGCCTGCCAGCGTGTTGGTGATATGACGTTCGACATCCTGCTTATCGATGACGGCACCGGAAGGTTTGGTGTAGAAGCCATCGGCATGTTTGGTAATCACCAGAATCCCTTTGCCGCCTGAGCCTTGGGCGGGCTTGATGACAAAGCCCGGCCAGTCTTTCACCATGTCGTGAATATCTCTGACATGTACCTGGCTTTCGATCACGCCTATCAGTTCAGGCACGGTCGCGCCGGCACGCTGGGCCAGAATCTTGGTTTTCAGTTTGTCATCCACCAGCGGGAAAAGGCTGCGGTTGTTATACCGGCCAATGTAGCTGTGATTGCGTTTGTTCATGCCCATAATGCCGCGTTCGCGCAGCCGCCATGGCGTTGTATATCGGGATAGGAACATGGCTTAATCCTCCGCAAGCGGTTTGAAGCGGCGGAGCTCGCTCAGGCGGTAGCCTGTATAGTTCCCCAGCATCAGGATTAAGGCCATCACAATCAGTTGCAGGCCGATAAAGTTAAATGTCAGATGGCGCACCAGATCATTGGTCATGGCGACATAGACGATAATCGCCGTCAGCAGCGATCCGCCACCCTGGATCAGAACTTCTTTCGCTCCTTCTTCTTCCCACAGGATCGACATCCGTTCGATGGTCCACGACAAGATGATCATCGGGAAGAAGGTGATCGTCAGGCCTTCGACCAAGCCAATCTTAAAGGCAACCACGGTAAAGATAGAGATAATCAGGATCACCGACACGATTACGGCGGATATCCGGGCGACCAGCAGCAGGTTGAGCCGCGACAGATAACCGCGAATGATCAGGCCTGTCCCAACGATCAGCAGGAAACCGAGGACACCGGTGATCAACTGCGTCTGAACAAAGGCAACGGCAATCAGAACCGGCATGAAGGTCCCGGATGTTTTCAGGCCAACGATAACGCGCAAGAACACCACGATGAGAGCGCCAATCGGCACCAGCATAATGGTTTTGAACATTGCCTGTTCTTCAATCGGCAGACTGTGAATCGAGAAGTTCAGTAAGTCTTCAGCCTGTACTTTTTCCCGGGTGGCCTGTTGCGGCGTGATATCCTGAGAAATAATCGAAAAGCTGATATTGGAATTACGGCCACCGATGACGTCTAATAATGAATGTCCCTGCTGGTTCCAGACCAGCACATCATTGGGTTTACCTTCCTGACCCGTGTTGGGATCGAATAAATGCCATTTTTCGCCGCCCCAGACTTCGACCATGGGGGTGATACTCTGACGGCGTCGGCCATCTTCAAGCTGTAACCCCCCAACAATCCGGGAATGGATGCCTTCCAAAGACAACAAAGTGACCACGATGTTCTCTTTCTTGAATGCATTCAACAGCAAGGAAGCATTCTGGTTGTTCCTGTCATTGAGCTGTTTGAGGATTTCACGGGTCAGCGTTGTATTATCTGATGACAGTGTTTTAGCCTGAGCAAGAATTGCCTTGGCCGCAGTTTCCTGCGGGTTATCCAGGCTTGGCGCTTCAGGCTTGCCTCTGGGTTTGTCAGACGAGAAGGTTGCCTGTGGGTCGACCAGCATTTGCGTTTTGTAATACAGCACTTGCTTGCCGGATGCCTGACGAATAGACCATTCCGCACGACGGCCCTGATCCGTGTCGATCAAGGCAACCCCGTAGCCGGGGGAGGAGGTACTTTCATCAATCTGAGTAAAGCCTTTCTGGGTTTCCGGTGCAGCCATGGAAACTTTCACTGCCTGTCCGATCGCATCGAATTCTACCCGTGCTTCCAGCTCCCAGAGGGCACGCTTTTCACCGGGTGTCCAAGGCACGCCATAAACGTCATGGCGGTAAAGACTTAATGCAGTCCCGGCAATCACGAGCAAGGTGATCAGGAAATAAAACGGAATTCTTGACGTCATGACAACCTCTTTATTCTTTATCCTTTGTTGGTTGAATCAAGCAAAGTAATGAATATGAAAATGGGGCAGTGACAGAACGTCATGCCCCATGTAAATGCGATTACCGTCCCTGAACGAACTGTTTTCCGACGTCGACGAGTGCAACATCTTTAAAGAATTCGCGTCCGAGCAACACTGGATAAGTCATCTGTGTTCTGTCGGCCAGTGTAAACTGCGCTTTTTCGTGCAATTTCCCAAGCTTCAGCCACATTTCGACAACAGGGCGGCGCTCGCTGTCATCCGCGGACGACTGACGAATTTTAACCCAGCGGACGACCGGGGCTTCGACAATTTGATCGGCAGGCTGATTCTCTTCACCACTATGGCTCAGGTTAAATCGTGCCCATTGTTTCCCATCACGTTCGAAGACCTGAACATCCAGTGCATTAATGGATGAAGTGGTTGCGCCAGTATCTACTCTGGCCTTAAAAAAGGATTGCACTGAGTCCAGCCAGACCCATTCTTCCTCACCGAGGATCACTTTTCCGTGAGCAGTTTTCGGGTCGATGTCGATAGAATTTTGTGGTACCGGCACTATTTTTTTCTCAACAATTACTTCAGGTTTAGGGGGTGGAACAGAAGCCACTTTGTTCAAGTCTTCTGACATTGATGATAGCTCTTTTTCTAACTTAGCAATGTTTTCATTTTGTTCATTAATTTGCTGCGACATGCGATTGAGACGGAAATGAACATTGGTTTCCATCATTTCAATCGCTGTCAGCGTATTGGTGTCACGCTTCGGTGCGTGTTCGGCGCTGAGCATTGAGCAGCCGGATAGAAAAGTCAATCCAATAAAAATAGCGCTTCGGCCAAGCATTGTTACTCCCGAAAGTATGTTGTTTCGTTATAGGTTTTTTCTTTAGGGGCCGTAGTTTAGCTTACAAAAAAGGATGCGGAAAGCATCCTTTTGTTAACCTTTAGTCAGGATTTGTCGCTATGAGCACGGCCCGTCGTGGTGCGGGATACCCTTCAACCGTTTTCGAAGGATCTTCTGGATCCAGATATTCCGGCAATGAATTATTTGTCATCCAATCCGTCGAGCGCTGTTCATCGGTTGTGGTGACATTTTCATCAACAATACGAACATCCACAAAGCCGGTTTTTTCCAGCCAGACTTTCAGCGCTTTGGCCGACGGGAAGAAGTACACATTGTGCATTTGTGCGTAGCGGTGTGCAGGAACCAGCACCGCATTTTCATCACCTTCTATGACGAGTGTCTCCAAAACCAGCTCACCCCCGGTACGCAACTGGTTTTTTAACTGAAGCAGATGATCCAGCGGCGAGCGACGATGATATAAAACGCCCATACTGAACACGGTGTCGAACGCTTTCAATTCAGGCAGTTGCTCAATCCCCAGCGGCAGCAGGTAAGCGCGTTCATCTTGTCCCATCAGGCGTTTGATGGCTTCGAACTGGATCAAAAACAGGTTCGATGGGTCAATCCCCACGGTCAGTGATGCACCTTCGCCCAGCATCCGCCACATGTGATAGCCGTTGCCACACCCTACATCCAGCACTTTGCGGTGTTTGAGCGGTGAAATATGGGGCAGCACGCGATCCCATTTCCAGTCGGAACGCCATTCCGTGTCAATGTGGATTCCATGCATGTGATACGGACCTTTACGCCATGGATGCAGGAGCCGCAGCAGGCTTTCCAGCCTTTTCTGCTCACCGTCGGCAATGGGGACGTCGTTCTGTACGCTGACCTGAGTGTGCAGGTCGATGATATCCGGTTTGTCTGTCGGAAATTTTTTCAGCGCGCGCATCCAGCGACCCATATCGCCGTGCTGGGCGGCTTCCCAGTCGGATAATTGTTGCGGCAGGATATTGAGCCATGGACGCAGTTGCTCGTCGTTGGCCAGCAAGCGGTAAAATTCTGAAAAGCTAAACATGAGACGGAACGGATACCTTTAAATCAATCAAAGAGGCTTATTTGATGGCAAACAGAGAGCCGAAGTTGAAGCACTGGAACCAGACTTCCACACTGCTGAACCCAATATCGGTCAGGCGTTGGCGGTGAGTCGGAATACTGTCGGGGCGCATGACGTTTTCAATGGCACTGCGCTTCTGGCTGATTTCCAGTTCGCTGTAACCATTGGCACGCTTGAAATCATGGTGCAGGTCAATCAGCAATTCATGTGCCTGATCGTTTTCAAACACATACTTTTCCGACAGGATCAGAATCCCGCCCGGACGCAGACCCGCATAAATTTTTTCCAGCAACTGGCGACGGTCTTCCGGGGCCAGAAACTGCAGGGTGAAGTTCAGCACGACCACAGATGCATTGTGGATCTCGACATTCCGGATATCTGCTTCAACGATCTCGACCGGTGTATCCGAGCGGTAAGCATTCACATGTAAACGGCAGCGCTCCACCATCGCCGGAGAATTATCGACTCCGATAATCCGACAGCCAGGCTGGTTGATGTGGCGGCGCATGGACAGCGTTGCCGCACCCAAAGAGCAGCCCAGGTCATACACATTTGAATCCGGCATGGCGAAACGTTCGGCCAGCATGCCGATGGCAGAGATAATGTTGCTGTAGCCCGGCACCGAGCGCTGGATCATATCCGGGAATACTTCGGCGACCCGCGCATCAAAGGTGAAATCACCCAGCTTTTCAATCGGGGCGGCGAACAAATTATCGTGGCCTGCCATGTCTACTACCTCATTCAGTTACAGATGCCGGACGTTGCCTGTCCTTATCTGCCGTTCGGGGCAGATGTGATCCGGAGATTCCTTCCCCGCAGAAAAGGCGCGTATTGTAGATAAATTCACAACACTTGTCTTGTGCTTTGGCGACCCCGTCAGGGCGGGTTCAGAGTAAGGAAACCTGATCACCGCCTTCAGGCAGTTTCAGATCCGGTAGTGCTCCGGCGTGACCCGCCAGCGCGTGTTGTAACTGCTGATAAAGACGAACGGCTAACTCCGGCGCAAAATCATTGTCCGGCGTGTGAATGAACAGATAGGGCTGTTTGCCCTCTTCAAGCCAGTTCGGCAGGCGTTTCAGCCAGTTGGCAAAGAAAGCATCGTTCGCCGGCAAATCCGGATGTCCGATAAAGCGGACCACCGGATGCTGCGCCGTTGCGACCGCATGCACCGGAACTTTCGGCTTTTTCTGGTGGGCATCGATGACCGCATCTGTAGTCGGCGCAGCAGAGAAGACCGGGCGGGTATCCATGATAATCCGATTGGCCTGATGTTCCCACAGCAGACGATTGAGCGCGGTTTCAGCTTCCCCTTTCGCAAAGAAGGCCAGATGGCGGACTTCAACGCCAACGGTAAAATCCTGCGGGAATTGCTTCAGAAATGCAGACAGGGCAGGCAGTTCAGACGGGCCGAAACTGGCGGGTAACTGTATTTTCCAGATGCCGGTTTTTTCCGCGACTGGCGCCATGATGTGAAAAAACTCGCTCAGCTGGCTCTGACAATGCTGCAATTTGTACTGATGAGTAATGGTTTTAGGCAGTTTAAAGGTAAACCGGAATGAATCCGGTGTCGCCTGCTGCCAGTTGAGCACCGTGGCGGGCTTCGGCGTGGCATAAAACGTGGTGTTGCCTTCCACGGATGAAAAGGTTTCTGCATAGCGGCTCAGACGTTCGGTTGAAGGGCATCCCCGGCCATAGAGGCTGCGTTGCCAGGGAGCATGAGACCACATAGCCATACCAACGAAAAGCGGAGGAGAGAAATGCATTGTGAAACCTTTTCTGAGTCTTTGGGAACATCACCCGACAGTACATTGACGCGCATTTTGGAGAAGATCCCGCCATCTGGTCAACCTTGCGGCGGTGAAATGGCCTAATTTGCTTGATTTCAGTCCGAGGCTTTCCCTACAGTGGGATTTTTCATTTATAATGCCTCGTTATTTTCTTCCGGACGTTTGTGGCCAGTCATAAGCAGGGACAACGACCGGATTTGTCACCGTTGATGTCTGTCATCTTGATTGTGGGCGGACACACAGGATTGTAAGTAAACAGATCGGGAAATTCTTTATGCGCACCCAATATTGTGGTCACCTGAACAAGTCCCATGCGGGACAAACCGTGGAGCTATGCGGCTGGGTTAACCGCCGTCGTGATTTAGGCGGTCTTATTTTCATTGATATGCGAGATCGTGAAGGCGTGGTTCAGGTAGTGGTTGATCCGGATATGAAAGATATCTTTGAGGTCGCCAACCAGCTGCGTAATGAATTCTGTATCCGTCTGACCGGTGAAGTCCGCCAGCGTCCGGACAGCCAGGTGAACAAAGACATGGCTACCGGCGAAGTGGAAGTCATCGCCAAAGGTCTGGAAATCATCAACCGTTCCGATGTCCTGCCACTGGATTTCAACCAGAAGAATACCGAAGAGCAGCGTCTGAAGTACCGTTACCTGGATCTGCGTCGTCCGGAAATGAGCGATCGCATCAAGCTGCGCGCAAAAGCGTCCAGCTTTGTGCGTCGTTTCCTGGATGAGAACGGCTTTCTGGATATTGAAACTCCGGTTCTGACCAAAGCAACCCCGGAAGGTGCCCGTGACTATCTGGTCCCGAGCCGCGTTCATAAAGGCAGCTTCTATGCATTGCCGCAGTCACCACAGCTGTTCAAACAGCTGCTGATGATGTCTGGTTTCGACCGTTACTACCAGATCGTTAAATGTTTCCGTGATGAAGACCTGCGTGCTGACCGCCAGCCGGAATTCACTCAGATCGATATCGAAACCTCGTTCATGACGGCTGAAGAAGTCCGTGCCGTGACCGAGAAAATGATCACGGACATGTGGCAAGAGCTGCTGAATGTTGATCTGGGTGCGTTCCCGATCATGAAATATGAAGAAGCGATGCGCCGTTACGGTTCAGACAAGCCAGACCTGCGGAACCCAATGGAACTGGTTGATGTGGCGGATCTGCTGAAAGAGGTAGATTTTAAAGTCTTCTCTGGCCCGGCAAACGACAGCAAAGGCCGTGTCGCGGCACTGCGCGTTCCTGGCGGTGCGGCACTGACGCGGAAACAAATCGATGAGTACACCGCATTCGTTTCAATTTACGGTGCGAAAGGCCTGGCATGGCTGAAAGTGAACGATCTGAACGCGGGCATGGAAGGCATTCAGTCTCCGGTTGCAAAATTCCTGAGCGAAGCAATCATCAATGCCATCATTGAACGGACCGGTGCGCAATCCGGCGATATCATCCTGTTCGGTGCGGATAAAGCGAACGTGGTTGCAGAAGCCATTGGCGCGCTGCGTCTGAAACTGGGTAAAGATCTGGGCATCACCAATGAATCTGCCTGGGCACCGCTGTGGGTCGTTGACTTCCCAATGTTTGAGGAAGATGACGAAGGCAACCTGCACGCGATGCACCATCCGTTCACTTCACCACTGGGTGTGACGGCGGAAGAATTGGCTGCAAACCCTGCTGCGGCAAATTCGAATGCTTACGATATGGTCATTAACGGCTACGAAGTGGGTGGCGGTTCCGTGCGTATCCACAATGCAGACATGCAGGCCGCGGTATTCAACATTCTGGGCATTGACGCAGAAGAGCAGCAACTGAAATTCGGCTTCCTGCTGGATGCACTGAAGTTCGGTACACCGCCGCATGCGGGCCTGGCATTTGGTCTGGATCGTCTGGTGATGCTGCTGTGCGGTACTGAAAACATCCGTGACGTGATTGCCTTCCCGAAAACGACGGCAGCCGCGTGTCTGCTGACAGACGCACCAAGCCTGGCGAATCCGGCTGCGCTGGAAGAACTGGCGATTGCAGTCAAAGCTGCTGCAAAAGACGCTGAACAGAAAGAAGCCTGATCTGGCTAATCCCCGGGCTGGCGTCCTGCCAGCCCGATCACTCTTCATGACATTGCATTCTGCGATATATCTGTTTGATGTAAAAATGGCTCGCCGTGTTTTGAACAGTGATCAACGCCCCCGGCACGACCGGGAAACAACCCTCAGACAATTGGAGTATTGTGATGGCAGGTCATAGTAAATGGGCCAATATCAAACACCGCAAAGCGGCTCAGGACGCGAAACGCGGAAAAATCTTCACTAAATTGATTCGTGAAATTGTAGTGGCAGCCAAAGAAGGCGGCCCGGAAGCCGACAGTAACCCGCGCCTGCGCGCGGCGGTCGACAAAGCGCTGTCAAACAATATGACCCGTGACACCATTAACCGGGCGATCAGCCGGGGTGCTGGTGGTGAAGGGGATGACAACGTTGAAACCGTGATTTATGAAGGTTATGGTCCGGGCGGCACTGCGGTCATGGTGGAATGTATGACAGATAACCGGAACCGGACGGTCTCCGGGGTTCGCCATGCATTCAACAAAGCAGGTGGAAACCTCGGGACAGACGGGAGCGTGAATTATCTCTTTGATAAAAAAGGGGTGATTTCCTACGCGCCGGGTCTGGAGGAAGATGCGGTGATGGAAGCGGCCCTGGAAGGCGGTGCCGATGACGTTGAAAGCCATGAAGATGGTTCAATTGATGTCTACACCACGCCCGCTGAGTTTGGTGCGGTGAAAGATGCACTGGACAGTGCGGGCTTTGAAGCCCAGAACGCTGAAGTGACTCTGGTGCCTTCAACCAAAGCCGAGCTGGATGCCGACACCGCGCCTAAACTGCTGCGTCTGATTGACGTGCTGGAAGATCTGGACGATGTTCAGGAGGTCTACCATAACGGTGACATTTCTGATGAGGTTGCCGCGCAGCTTTAATCTATGGCCATTATTTTAGGGATTGACCCGGGCTCCAGAATCACAGGTTACGGGGTGATTCGGCAGACCGGCAGACAACTTGAATATCTGGGCAGCGGTTGTATCCGCACCAGCTGCGAAGATATTCCGGGGCGTCTGCATCAGATTTATGCGGGCGTGTCGGAAGTGATCACGCAGTTTCGTCCGGATACCTTTGCCATTGAAGAAGTCTTCATGGGCAAAAATGCCAGTTCTGCGCTGAAGCTGGGACAAGCCAGAGGCAGTGCCATTGTTGCGGCAGTGAATGCGAGTTTACCGGTGCATGAGTACGCTGCACGCCTGATCAAGCAAGCAGTGGTGGGAAAGGGCAGTGCCGATAAAACGCAAGTCCAGCATATGGTGTGTCATATGCTGAAGTTGCCCGGAACGCCACAGGCTGATGCGGCAGATGCCTTGGCCGTAGCAATCTGCCATGCGCACACCAATAAAACGCTGGTGGCGATGGCCGGGCAGGCTTCAGGTTCCCGGCGCGGCCGGTATCGTTAATCCACAAGACTCACACCTGTGCGACTTATCCCTTCCAGGTATAGTATGTGTCGGTCAGATCAAAAAAAGCAGCCGGGTGCTGCTTTTTTCTTTGTTAATTCATTGTTAACTGGAATATAGTGGTCGGAGCTGTTGGATAGCTCTTATAAAACAATGACAAGGATAACCACATGTCCCCAGTCGCTTTCTGGCGCGGTTTGTTCATGCCCTCCAACTCAGGGTGGCAAGGTGAAGAGGCCCGTCTTGTTGATACCCTGCTATTTTTTACGCTCATTTCATTTTGTGTTGGCCTGTACAGCTGGATCAAATGGGTCAGCCATGCCAATCCCCCTCTCGAGCTGACTTCTGTCACCTTGATGGGCGCAGAAATATTAGCCGGCTGCATCGTGCGCTGGATGAAGCAGATTGAGCTGGCTATCAATGTTGGATTTCTCGGCATGGTGATTCATGCCGTCAATATTGTTTATCAGAGCGGCGGCATTGTGATGTCGACGCAGGCGTTCTGGATGCCACTGCTCATTGTTGCCTTTTTTCTGGCTGCGAGGCCGGTTACCGCCATGGTCTGGAGCGCAATGGTGACTCTGATTTCAGCCTGGATGGTGAATGAACACATCTCGGGTCATGATTTTCCGCATTTGGTGCTGACACCCAGTGCAGAACGATTGGAAATCTGGTCTGGCTTGCTGCTGCCGCTGGTTGTGATTGGCATCGCACAGGCCTTTACAGTTCGTCAGCGGGAAAGCGCGCTGACGCAATCGTATGATGCCGAACGAGCCAGTACTGCGCTTGCGGAACAAGCGAAACAGGGTGAGCAGGCGCTTAGTAACGTGATGGTCAAAGCCAGTGACAATGCCGGTCAGCTTGCGCAGGTTGCAGAAGAGCTGGAAATGCAGTCAGAAACGCTGCACGGTCAGGTTAAAGCGCTGAATCAGAATTGTTTGTCTCAGGCCAGTGCCGCAGAACAGATGAGCCAGCAATTAGCACAGATGACTGAAGGTCTGGATGAGTCAGATCGCTTCGTCACTGAGTTGCGTCAGCGTAGCAGTACGATTGAACAACAGGCGCAACACAGTTCAGCGTCGTTGCAGGCATCGACGGATGCAATTGCCCGAATTTCCAGCTGTAATGCGGCAGTGATGTCGGCTGCCGAACTGATCACCGCAGTTGCCGAGCAAACTAATTTGCTGGCACTGAACGCAGCGATTGAAGCCGCGAGAGCAGGGGAGTCCGGGCGCGGGTTTGCGGTGGTGGCGGATGAAGTGCGTCAATTGTCGGCCAGGAGTAATGCATCTGCCACAGAAATCCGCGGCTTGCTCGAAAAAAGCCGACATGAAGTCGAAGCCGGACAGAAAGTCATTCACGCTACAGCGACCGAGCTTGGCAGCATTATTCATGAGATCTCCGGACTGTCTGAGGATGTCAATCAGCTGGCCGACACCCTGGGGGTTCAGGTGCAATCCCTCAAAGAACTGGATCAGGCCAGTACGGAGGTTGCACGAAGTGTGGTTGAGACCAATCGGGTGTCCGATCAGGTGGCGCACCAGGGCGCTGAACTTGCCAATCGTGTCGAAATGCTGAAAGGGTTGGCCGATGGACTGAATGGACTGGTTTCCCGTCATCAGGCTTGAAGCGGACCAAGAATCTCGGTGTCATTTCCACAAAGCGCTGGATATCCATCCAGCGCTTGATTATCCTAGGGCCAATTTTAACGGTGAAACAGAGGCAAGGCAGTGATTGGCCGACTAAGAGGAATCATCCTAGAAAAACAACCGCCAGAAGTGGTCATTGAAGTGGCAGGTATTGGTTATGAAGTCCAGATGCCGATGAGCTGTTTCTATGAGTTACCGGAGCCGGGAAAGGAAGTCACCATTGCGACGCATTTTGTGGTGCGTGAAGATGCGCAACTGCTCTTTGGCTTTAACAAGAAAAGTGAGCGGGATCTGTTTCGTGAAGTCATCAAAGCCAATGGTGTTGGTCCGAAACTGGGACTCGCGATTTTGTCGGCAATGACGGCCAGCCAGTTCGTGCTGTGCGTTGAAAATGAAGATGTGACGACGCTGGTGAAGATTCCGGGCGTCGGCAAGAAAACCGCTGAACGTCTGCTGATTGAGATGAAAGACCGTCTGAAAGGCTGGGGTGAAGGCGATCTCTTTACACCGTCACTGGACACGGCCGCCAGCCAGGCGCAACCGATGGTTTCTGACCAGAATCGTGCTGAAGACGAAGCCGTCAGCGCCCTGATTGCCTTGGGTTACAAGCCGCAGCAGGCGTCTAAAGTCGTGGCTCAGGTCGCACAGGACGGTATGGCGAGTGAAGGCATTATCCGTGAAGCGCTGCGTTCCATGGTGTGATGAGTGAGGCATTATGATAGAAGCTGATCGTCTGGTCTCGGGCAATTTTCCGATCAATAAAGAAGAAGAAGTCATCGATCGTGCCATTCGTCCGAAACTGCTCCAGGACTATCAGGGGCAGGATCATGTCCGTAGTCAGATGGAAATCTTCATACAGGCGGCCAAGCTGCGGGAAGAAGCTCTGGATCACTTGCTGATTTTTGGTCCGCCGGGGTTAGGCAAGACGACCCTGGCCAATATTGTGGCCAATGAAATGGGGGTCAGTATTCGGACGACCTCCGGCCCTGTACTTGAAAAAGCAGGTGATCTGGCAGCATTGCTCACTAACCTCGAAGAAAACGATGTGCTGTTTATCGATGAAATCCACCGGCTCAGCCCTCAGGTTGAAGAAGTACTCTATCCGGCTATGGAAGATTACCAGCTGGATATCATGATTGGTGAAGGCCCGGCAGCGCGTTCGATCAAAATCGACTTACCGCCATTTACATTGATTGGTGCGACGACGCGAGCGGGCTCTCTGACGTCTCCGCTTCGGGATCGTTTCGGCATTACTCAGCGGCTGGAGTACTACAAAGTTGAAGACTTGCAGGATATTGTCCAGCGCAGCGCCAATTGTCTTGGGCTGACCATGGCTTCTGAAGGCGCTTTGGAGATCGCGCGTCGTTCTCGCGGAACTCCCCGAATTTCGAACCGGCTGCTTCGACGGGTCCGTGACTTTGCTGAAGTGAAAGGTGATGGCCGGATCAGCGAGTCGATTGCCAGTCAGGCGCTGGATATGCTGGATGTCGATTGCAGTGGTTTTGATTACATGGACCGGAAACTGCTCATGGCCATCATTGATAAGTTTATGGGAGGACCGGTTGGCTTGGATAACCTGGCTGCTGCGATTGGTGAAGAGCGCGACACCATCGAAGATGTGCTGGAGCCATACCTGATTCAGCAAGGCTATCTGCAACGAACGCCAAGAGGACGCATTGCCACCCAGCGTGCTTATTTGCACTTCGGGTTAGATTTACCTGAAAGTTAAGCCGATACGGCTGAAATTGATGTTAACAACGGAGCCGTAAGGCTCCGTTTTTGTTTGTTTTTTCATCGATTCATTTCTTTTAAACGGCTTGAGTCACTGCATTTTTTTAACACATGACCGAGCGAAAGTGCCGGAGCCGGGCCAAAATTGGTCAGGAGCCTGCGTTAAAAATGTTCAAAAGCAGTCGTCTCCGCATGCTGAACACTTTGGGTGTTGAAATTTTAAGAAACTCTGGCACAGACCGACAGTGCTTAAAATGTGAACAGGCTCACCCTGGAACACATTGAGATTGTTAATAATCTGTCTCAGATCAATGCTTGAGGGGGATGTATTTCTGCGGCGAGTCCGTTGCAGTGAAAGAAGAACGCTGAGGTGGTGAATTAACATTATCATTAGAAAATATAATCCGATTTCTCCGGTGCGATTGTTGAGAATACACCGTAAGTGTCCCTGTTTTTCTTTGGAACTTCCCATAGTTATGCAATCGGGCTGGTCAAGTTTCACTGAGAAATTTTGCCCGTTTCAATCCCCGGATGCTGATATGCCCATTTGTGATTATTTTTTCATTTAAGGGGGTGGTTTTGTTTAAAAAATCACATTTATTTAAATTGTTAGCTACAGTTTTATGCATTTTGAAGAATTTTGATCTACCGCATGGTAATTGTGCGCAAACCTGATTTGAGGGTGATGCCGGAATGCAGCTTCATGCGCTTTTTGACAATTATCTTTGAACCTGACAGGTGAAGTCAGTAGTATTAGTTTAAGCTGACTGAGTTGTTGTTTTACATTAAAAACAATAATTCGAAACATGCCTGCAACATCCCTTGAACATGTCTTTGAGGACCCGTTTCAAGTCAATTTGAAGGGAAGGGCAGTGAGGTCAGCTGGAGTTTTCAGCGAAGTCTAATGATGAGCGTCGCGCGGTGAATTCACGAATCCATGATGACTGCCATATCAGCAGGTGTTGGCGGTGAGTCTCAGTGATAACTCAGCGTGCTCAATCTATCATGTCGTACGTTACCAGCTGGCTGGTGACTTAAGGAGTTATCATGTTTGATATCGTCGAACTATCGCGGCTACAGTTCGCAATGACTGCGATGTACCACTTTTTGTTCGTCCCATTGACTCTGGGGATGGCGTTTCTGCTTGCCATCATGGAGTCGGTGTATGTGATGACCGGAAAGCAAATCTACAAGGACATGACCAAGTTCTGGGGTAAGCTTTTTGCCATCAACTTTGCATTGGGTGTGGCAACCGGTTTGACAATGGAGTTTCAGTTCGGGACGAACTGGGCCTACTATTCTCACTACGTTGGTGACATCTTCGGTGCCCCGCTGGCGATTGAAGCCCTGATTGCCTTCTTCCTCGAATCGACTTTCGTCGGCTTGTTCTTCTTTGGCTGGGATCGTCTGACCAAGCGTCAGCACCTGCTGGTGACCTGGCTGGTGGCCCTGGGCTCAAACTTCTCGGCATTGTGGATTCTGGTTGCAAACGGCTGGATGCAAAACCCGGTTGGTGCTGAATTTAACTTTGAAACCATGCGTATGGAAATGGTCAGCTTCGCTGAGGTTGTCCTGAACCCGGTTGCGCAGGTGAAATTTGTTCATACCGTCGCATCTGGTTATGTCACCGGTGCCATGTTTGTGCTGGGTATCAGTTCCTACTACCTGCTGAAAGGTCGTGATATTCCTTTTGCGCGTCGTTCTTTTGCGATTGCTGCGTCTTTCGGTATGGCTTCGATTCTGTCTGTGATTGTGCTGGGTGATGAATCTGGTTATGAGCTGGGCGATGTTCAGAAAACCAAACTGGCCGCCATTGAAGCAGAGTGGTACACCGAAGAAGCTCCGGCAGCCTTTACCCTGTTTGGGATTCCGAATCAGGAAACCATGCATACCGACTACGCGATCAAAATCCCTTATGTGATGGGCATTATCGCGACCCGTTCTATTGATACACAAGTGACTGGCCTGCGTGATCTGAAAGACGAACACGAAGTACGAATCCGAAACGGGATGGTCGCTTACGGTCTGCTTGAAAAACTTCGCGCCGGTGAGAAAACGCCGGAAAATATCGCGGCTTTCGATGCAGTGAAGCAGGATTTGGGTTACGGCCTGCTGCTGAAACCATATACCGACAAAGTGGTGGATGCGACAGAAGAAGACATCGCCAAAGCGGCAGATGATTCATTGCCAACCGTATGGCCGCTGTTCTGGAGCTTCCGCATCATGGTTGCCTGTGGCTTCATTATGCTGGGCGTGTTCGCTGCTGCCTTCATCCAGACCTGTCGTCACAAGATCACAGAAAAGAAATGGGTGCTGCGTGCTGCACTGTATTCAATTCCATTGCCTTGGATTGCCGTGGAAGCGGGTTGGTTTGTTGCTGAATATGGCCGTCAGCCTTGGGCTGTGGGTGAAATTTTGCCAACAACCATGGCCGCATCGAACTTGGCCGCATCGGATATTCTGATTTCAATGGCTTCGATTATTGCCCTGTATACGTGTTTCCTGATTGCTGAAGTGTATCTGATGTTGAAGTTTGCACGACTGGGTCCAAGCAGCCTCAAAACCGGTCGTTATCACTTCGAGCAGAACGTTGCCCCGCATGATCTGACCGAACAACCCGCGATGAAATAATTCGAGACGGACAGGAGATTGATAAATGTTTGATTATGAAGTGTTACGTCTCATCTGGTGGCTGCTGATTGGTGTACTTTGCATCGGTTTTGCAGTGACGGATGGTTTTGATATGGGCGTGGGTGTTCTGACGAACGTGATCGGTAAAACCGACACCGAGCGCCGGATTATGATTAACTCGATCGCACCGCACTGGGACGGTAATCAGGTGTGGCTGATTACCGCAGGCGGTGCACTGTTTGCTGCCTGGCCACTGGTGTATGCAACGGCCTTTTCCGGATTCTATCTGGCCATGGTGATCACCTTAGCTGCGCTTTGGCTGCGCCCGTTGGGATTCGATTACCGCTCGAAGATTGAAGATCCAAAATGGCGCAATATGTGGGATCGCGCCATTTTCATCGGCAGCCTGGTGCCACCGGTTATTTTTGGTGTTGCGTTTGGTAACTTGCTGCAAGGTGTGCCGTTTGTGCTGAGTGACTTGCTGATCCCAACCTACAAAGGTTCGTTCTTCGGTTTGCTGAACCCATTCGCGCTGCTGTGCGGTGTTGTCAGCCTGGCGATGATTGTGACTCAGGGTGCGGTTTATCTGCAGATGAAAACCACGGATGAATTACATACCCGAGCACGCTTTGTGGCCTGCATCACCGCCCTGATCACCCTGGTTGCTTTTGCTCTGGCAGGCTTTTTTGCGAAGAACCTGGAAGGTTATGCGATGGTGTCTGAGATTGTGAAAGATGCTGCTTCGAATCCGCTGAATAAAGAAGTGACCCGCCAGACCGGTGCACTGATGGCGAATTTCAATGCCCAGCCGATCTTGTGGCTGGCGCCTGTGGTGGGTCTTGTGATGCCGTTGCTGACGGTTCTGGCGAGCCGGTTTGAGCGTGCAGGCTTTGCCTTCCTGTTCTCCAGCCTGACCATGGCGGGCATTATTCTGACCTTTGGTTTTGCGATGTTCCCGTTCATTATGCCATCGAGCGAGATCCCTTCGCACAGCCTGACGTTGTGGGATGCCACATCCAGTGAGCTGACGCTGAAAATCATGACCGTGGTTGCTTTCGTGATGGTGCCAATCATCCTGGCGTACACCAGCTGGTGTTATTACAAAATGTTCGGTCGTCTCGATAAGCAGTTTATCGAAGACAATAAGAATTCACTGTACTAAGGAGACTTGTCATGTGGTATTTCGCCTGGATTCTGGGAGTACTGTTGGCCTGTTCATTCGGCATCATCAATGCGCTTTGGTTAGAAACGACCGAGAACATGGATGCAAAAGATGGCGCAGACAGTGAGTAACGGACTCGACCTTTGGGTGAAGAAAAGCCATGCGTGGCTGGCCTGGAACCCATTGAGAGTGCTGGCTTTGATCATGGGGCTGGTTACCGGCGGACTGGTGATGTGGGATCCGGCCCTGTTTGCGCAGGCAATCGGTGGTTTTGGCCCTGTCGTGTCCCCGGCATTAATCTGGTCTTGTTGTGCTGCTATGATTTTCGGTGTGGGTTTCGTGCCGCACCGTTGGTATTGGCAACTCCTGTTCACGCCGTATCTGGCTTTGCCGATACTGGCCGTGATCCTGTGGCTTCGCTTGAGCTAAAGCGAAGTTTCCTCTCTGATAAACAGCCCGCTTTGATAGCGGGCTGTCTTTTTTGTTGCAATCAAAGATTCAAAATTCCAGCAGGGTCAAATTCTGAAAGGAAATTAAGCACACACAGGGCTGAGGGTTTCATTCTGTAATTTAACTCCGGTATAGTGATTGCTGGATTTTTTCTAGGACGTCATATTTTTGGCGTCTTATGCATCATCATTAACGCATCATCATTAACGCATCATCATTCGTGGTATTCAGATGACTGAAGAAAACGCCTTTGAGTGGCCAGTGACGATTTATATCGAAGATACAGACACTGGCGGTATTGTTTATCATGCCAACTACCTAAAGTTCTTCGAGCGGGGCAGAACGGAACTTTTCAGAAGCTTCGGAGTCAGCTTACAGGACATGTTGGCACAAGGATTTAGTTTCGTTGTCCGTCATATGGACATCGACTTTCTTAAAGGTGCAAAGTTAGACGATCACCTGAAGGTACGTACCTGGACAGCCAATGTACGTCGTGCCTCTATCGAATTTTGTCAGATTTTAGTAAACAATGAGGGGCAGTGCTTGTGTAAAGCCACTGTTCAGGTAGCCTGTGTCAACCCTCAAACAATGAAACCCATTGTGATCCCAAAGAATATATTGTCGGAGATAGCCTAAGTGAGTGCAGAACTTTCTATTCTGGATTTGTTTTTGCAGGCAAGCCTGCTGGTCAAGATTGTGATGCTCATCCTGTTGGGTATGTCAGTGATCTCCTGGGCGCTGATTGTGAAGCGTTCTCAGATCCTGTCTCAGGCAGCAGCAAAAGCTGAACGTTTTGAGGACCGATTCTGGTCGGGTATTGATCTGTCCCATTTATTTCAGGAAGTGCAGAGCCGAAAAGACAGCCTGACCGGTACGGAACAGATTTTTTACGCAGGCTTTAAAGAGTTTGCCCGTTTACACCGAAACAACGGCAAAGCACCTGAATCTGTGATGGAAGGTGCAGGTCGTGCGATGCGTGTATCACTGTCCCGTGAAGTGGAAGATATGGAAACACACTTGCCGTTTCTGGCAACTGTGGGTTCTATCAGCCCGTACATCGGTCTGTTTGGTACTGTGTGGGGGATTATGCATGCCTTCATCGCACTGGGTGCCGTAAAACAGGCCACACTGGCCATGGTTGCACCGGGGATTGCAGAAGCGCTGGTTGCGACAGCAATGGGCCTGTTTGCTGCGATTCCTGCAGTGATGTTTTACAACCGTTTGACGAACAAGGTTTCTAAGCTGGAGCATAACTACGCCACCTTCATGGAAGAGTTTTCCAGCATCCTGCACCGTCAGGCGTTTGCTGCAAACCAGGAGTAAACACCATGGCGGTTTATCAACCGAAAAAGCGCAAGATGACAGCAGAAATCAATGTTGTGCCTTACATTGATGTCATGCTGGTATTGCTGATTATTTTTATGGTGACCGCGCCATTTATCACGCAGGGGGTTGATGTTGAGCTCCCGGCGACACAATCTGCGAAAACTGCGGCCGAGTTAGCCGGTGAGAATGACAGTGGGGCACCCATTATTGTTGAAGTCGACAAAGACGGCCAACTGGGGCTGAGTGTCGACAATGCAGATATGGTGCGTGGCCTGGCGCTGAATGAGTTGCTGACCCGGGTCAAAGCAGAACTGCAATTGAATCCGAAAACACCAGTCATGGTGGGTGGCGATGCAAGAGTGCCTTATTCAGCCATCATCGAAACACTGGATGCACTGAATCAGGCGGGTGTCGGCTCTGTGGGACTGATGACTGAACCACTTGAGCAGTAGGAAAATCAATGAAAAAAAACAACTATACAGTTGCCATCGTTATTTCGTTATTTTTCCATGCTGTTCTGTTCGTTGCGCTGATCTGGGGCACCGATTTTACGATGTCCAAGCCGAAACCACACGGTTCGACGATTCAGGCTGTAGTGGTTGATCCAGCACTGGTGAATCAGCAGGCTCGCCAGATTCGTGAGCAGCGGGATGCGGCAAAACGTGCCGAGCAAGATCGTCTGGAACGTTTGGAACGTCAGGCTGCTGCGCTGGAAAAGCAGCGTCAGGCTGAAGAAGAACGTTTACGCAAGCTGAGATCCGATAAACTCGAGGCTGAAAAAGCAGCCCGTGAAGCCGATGCGGAGCGGGAGCGAATCGCTCGTGAGAAAGCAAAAGCTGCGGAAGAAAAGCGAAAAGCGGATGAAGATGCGCGATTGGCACGCGAAGCTGCGAACAAAGCTGAAGCAGAACGTCAGGCGAAGCTGAAAGCGAAACAGGAAGCGGAAGAAGCCGCTCGTCAGGCTGAACTGGCCCGCCAGAAGAAAGTCGAAGAGCAAAAACGTGCTGAAGAAGCTGCCCGTAAAGCGGAAGCGGATCGCCAGGCAAAAATAGCCGCGAAGAAGAAAGCGGAAGAAGAAGCCCGTAAAGCAGAGGCTGCCCGTAAAGAAGCTGAGCGGAAGGCGAAAGAAGCGCAGGAACTGCAACGTCAGCAGGAAGCTGCGTTGAATGACATGTTCGCCGGACTGGAAGCTGAAAGTGAATTGCGTGGGAGTGCCAAAGGGCAGTTTGTCACAGATGAGGCAACGCGTTATGGCGAAATTTATAAGCAAATGATCCAACAGAATCTTCTGTTTGACCAAAATTTTTCCGGCAAAGAATGCAATCTGCAAATGCGGCTGTCTGCGAATGGCTTGCTGTTAGATGTATCCGATGTCGGTGGAGATACCAGCCTTTGCCGTGCGGCAAAGGCTGCTGTTGTCAAAGTCAGTCAGTTTCCCATGCCTGAAGATCCGGCTGTGGTGGAGAAGCTGCGATCAATTCGCTTAACCGTGAAGCCAGTAAGTTAAGAGGGAAGGTGAAATGAAACGTTGGATTTTGGGCTTGTGTGCAGCCCTGCTCACCATGAGCCAGCTGGCACACGCGGAACTTGAACTCGTGATTACTGAAGGTGTCGATTCGGCGCGTCCGATCGGGATCATTCCTTTTCAGTGGCAGGGCGAAGGCGCTGCTCCTGTCGATATGGCGGCTGTGATTGCTTCCGATTTACGCCGCAGTGGTAAATTCAGCCCGGTTGCGCCAAACGAAATGCCGCAAACCCCGACCCATGATGCAGATATCAATTATTCTGCCTGGACGGCCATGGGCGTTGATGCACTGGTGACAGGGACCATCGAGAAAAATGCCGATGGAAATTATGTCGTTAATTACAAACTGATTGATGTTGTTCGTGGTCAACTGACAAATGGTGAAAGCCGCGGACTGGAAAACGGTCAACTGGTTCAGACCAGTGACCATATTTTGCTGCATAACCGTGCAACCATCCGACTGAACCGGATGCGTCAGTTTGCGCACCGGATTTCTGATGTGGTCTACGAGAAGTTGACCGGCGAAAAAGGGGCGTTTTTGACCCGGATCGCCTACGTCGTGATTGACGACAAATCAGGCTATCCATATCAGCTTCGTATTGCTGATTATGACGGTTATAACGAGCAGTTAGTGCTGAAATCCAAGCAGCCGCTGATGTCTCCGTCCTGGTCTCCGGATGGCAATAAACTGGCCTATGTCAGCTTTGAAAATCAGCAATCTCAGATTTTTGTTATGGACATTACAAATGGCACCCGAGAAATGGTCGCCTCTTTCCCAAGACACAACGGATCGCCGCGTTTCTCTCCGGATGGACGCAAACTGGCGATGGTTTTGTCAAAAAGTGGCAGTCTGCAGGTCTACACATTAGATCTTCAGACCAAACAGATGAAACAGGTGACAGACGGGCGTGCGAACAACACTGAAGCGTTTTGGGATCCAAGCGGTCAATCGATGATCTTCACGTCAGACAGAGGTGGTAAACCCCAGATATATCGAGTAAATTTATCTGACGGTTCGACCGAGCGTCTGACATGGCAAGGATCGCAAAACCTCGGTGGTCAACTGACTCCGGATGGTCGTTATTTGGTGATGGTGCACAGATCGGATTCTGGTTATAACATCGCCAAGCAGGATTTGAAAACAGGTGCATTGCAGATTCTGACGAAGACATTTCTGGATGAATCTCCAAGCATTGCACCGAACGGTGGCATGGTCATTTACAGTTCGGTGAATAACAAATCTAACGAACTGTCCCTGGTGTCGATAGACGGGCGATTCAAAGCGCGTTTACCTGCCACCAGTGGTCGAGTTAGGGCACCATCTTGGGGACCGTTTTTATAAGGTTCACCGCAATAAAGCGATATATAAGGAAAAATAATGCAACTGAATAAAGTTTTAAAGGGTTTGGCAATTGCGCTGCCAATGTTTACTCTGGCTGCTTGTAGCTCAACTGAGAGCACAGATAGTTCTGCGGCTCAAACGAATGCTGGTACAACTGGCTCAGAAACTACAGTTGTAACAACACCTGTAGATTCAGGTTCAGCGGCAATGTCAGAGCAAGAAGTTCGTAACCAGCAGCTGCGTCAGGAGCAGACGATCTACTTCCAGTTTGACAATGCTGAGATTCAGGAAAGCTACCAGGAAATGTTGGAAGCACACGCGGAATACCTGCGTAACAACAGCAACGTGAAAATCGTTGTTGAAGGCCACGCAGATGAGCGCGGTACGCCTGAATACAACATCGCGCTGGGCGAGCGTCGTGCGAATGCAGTGGCAAAATATCTGCAAGCGCTGGGCGTATCCTCAAGCCAGATTTCTATCGTAAGCTACGGTGAAGAGAAGCCGCTTGTACTGGGCCACACTGACGCCGATTACGCGAAGAACCGTCGTTCGGTTCTGGTTTACTAAGTTAAGGTAATTTAGATGAACAGTAACCTGATGCGAAACATCGCATTAACGTTGCTGATTGGTGCGGCGACCCCAGTGGTCGCCGCACCTGCTCCTGTGACAGAGCTGAATGCCAGCTCCTCAGGCAGTGACAGCAGTCTGCAACGTTTAGAACGCATGTTCGAAGCTCGGAGCCAGATGCAACTTGATATGCAGCGCCAACTGGATGAATTGTCCCGTGATGTTGGCGAGCTACGTGGCATGGTCGAACGGAACAGTTATGATATGAAGCAGATGCTGGAACGCCAGCGTGAGCTTTATCGTGAAATTGATAAGCTGAGCCGTTCAAAGCCAGCGGAAGTAAAAGAAGAAAAATCTGACAACAGTGGTGGTGAAACTTATGCTGCCAATGCAGATGAAAACTCGGCCTACGAAAGTGCTGTGAATCTGATTCTGAAAGAGAAAGATTACGTGGGCGCAATTACAGCCTTTAACGGATTCCTGTCGGCCTATCCGGAATCTGTCTATGCGGCAAATGCTCATTACTGGCTGGGTCAGTTGTACTTCACACAGAATAAGATGTCTGAGGCGCAATCGCATTTTCAATCTGTCGTAGATTTTCAGGATTCCAACAAGCGTGCCGATGCGCTGCTGAAAATGGGTGTCCTTGCTGAACGTGCGAACAAGCCGGATGAAGCGAAAAAGCTATATCAGCAAGTGGTCGCAGAATATCCCAATACCGCGACCTCACAACAGGCTGAAAAAAGCCTGAAATCCCTCAAATAATTCCCTACGTCATGCTGGCGTTTTGCTTCACCATCAACTTGTGATGTACAGGTTGGTGGTGTGGGCCTCGCTTTTACCGAGCATATTAGTATTACGGTGCAATTGCAGTGTATAATGCCCGGATTGAAAGGACGAGCTGGTAGAGCAAGACGTAATGAGCCTGACATTTGACCCTACAGAGATGGTTTACCCATTCCCGCCAAAGCCGATCCCATTAACGGTGAATGAGCAGGAAGACTACAAATCGAAGATCAAAGCCTTACTGAAAGAAAAAGAGGCCGTTCTGATCGCGCATTATTACACGGATCCGGAAATTCAGGCCCTGGCTGAAGAAACGGGTGGTTTTGTTGGTGATTCACTCGAAATGGCGCGTTTCGGGAATCAGCACCCGGCGAAGACCCTCATTATTTGTGGCGTTCGCTTCATGGGTGAATCAGCCAAAATCCTTACGCCTGAAAAACAGGTGTTGATGCCGACACTGGAAGCAGAGTGTTCTTTAGACTTAGGTTGTCCTGAAAAAGAGTTTACTGAATTTTGCGATGCGCATCCGGACCATACCGTTGTTGTCTATGCCAATACTTCTGCAGCCGTGAAAGCTCGTGCAGACTGGGTGGTGACTTCAAGTATTGCACTGGAAATTGTTGAGCATCTTGACAGTGAAGGCAAGTCCATCATCTGGGGCCCGGATCGTCACCTGGGCAGTTATATCCAGAAGAAGACAGGTGCAGAGATGTTGCTGTGGCAGGGAGAGTGCGTCGTTCACGACGAGTTTTCAGCCAAAGCTTTGAAAGACATGAAACACTTGCACCCCGATGCCGCAATTCTGGTTCATCCGGAATCTCCGGCGAGTGTGGTTGCTTTAGCGGATGCAGTGGGTTCAACCAGTCAGCTGATCAAAGCGGCGAAAAGCCTGCCGCAACAGAAATTGATTGTTGCAACGGACAAAGGCATTTTCTTTAAAATGCAGCAAATGGTTCCGGAAAAAGAATTGATTGAAGCGCCGACTGCAGGTGCAGGTGCAACTTGCCGCAGTTGTGCACATTGCCCGTGGATGGCGATGAATGGCCTGAAAGCGATTGAGACGGCACTTCGTGAAGGCGGTGAAAAGCATGAGATTTTTGTGGATGAGTCAATTCGCGTGAAATCTTTGATCCCGTTGAATCGGATGCTGGACTTTGCTGCGGCACTTCAGCTTCAGGTCAAAGGGAATGCCTGAGCATTCTTTAAAATAAAAAAGCGGCTTTGGCCGCTTTTTTATTGCCAGTTGTTTGCGCTCAGGACGGGATGTGTTGTCCCGTCCTGAAAACACAAGGGCTCAGCTGTTTTCTGTCAGTTGTTGTGCACGCTGCGTGAGCCCGCAGAGCATTTGCGGAATCGCATGATAGATTTCCTCAAACTGTGCCAGACCTTCGGCGCCTTGCTCAGACAAGGCTGCAATTGCATTCTCCGGATCATACAACAGGCTGACTGACAGCAACACGCCACCAAGCAGCGCATTGTCCTGGCTGTCTTCCGGCATAATCGTTTCCCAGTCATCACGGGCAAGCTGCCATCCCTGTAAGACGCCTTCAGCGAAGGCTCTGGTTTCTTCGGTTACCAGTTCTCTGTCGTCCAGTTGGCACGCCTCAGGCCATTGCCAGGCGCTCGTCAGCAGTGCCTGACGGGATTCATTCCAAATCTCGACAATCGCATTCGCATAGTTTTCGAGTTCTTCGGGCGTACTGAAAGGTGAGGTTTCCTCGCCACCCCAAAGGTAAGCCAGCCATTCAGCCGGATCCAGCAGATGAGGCGCAGCCGCCATTGCGGTGACAAAGCCTCGGGTTTGGTATTCAGACAGTAAGTGCTCACTCAGCTCTGTGTTTTGCAGGATTGCTGAAAGTTGTGCAGACATGTTGAGTTCTCTTCGCAATTGGGCAGACATTCCATCATGATGCCTGACTTTGAATGGCCCGTATTGTAGCAGGCAGAGCGGACAGACACAGTATTGAAGCGTTGAAAGGCATGAAAAAGGGGAGGTCGGGCTGGATTTGATTGAAAAATATTCACTTGATTTGTTTTGTGGGATATTCGGTTGACCCACAAGATACAGATCACTATAGTAACGCTCCGTCGCTGGCCAACAGTGATCAACAATTTGGTGAGGTGTCCGAGTGGCTGAAGGAGCACGCCTGGAAAGTGTGTATACGGCAACGTATCGAGGGTTCGAATCCCTCCCTCACCGCCATCTTCTGAAAAGACGTCTAAGGACGTCTTTTTTCATATCTGAAGGTGTTCAATGATTTGTTCCTTCTCCGGAATAGTCATGTGCTCAGGCTTACTTGCCGATCAGAATCCTGAAATCATCATTTCCGAGCCCATATCATTCTCTGGTGAAATAAAACTCCGGTATTTCCTTTTTGAGCTGGTCGAAAATACATCATCGTTATTGATTTTTAGCTGATTAATTTATTTTAACTGAGTGTAAAGGTAGATTATCTTTATTGGCTAAGCATGGTATGAATTTAAAATCAAATAAACTGAAAAAATTTCAAAAATATCTATTAGTCATTCTTCAAATATAAATGATTCTAAACTAGAATAAATTTGCGACTCACCATACAAAACTTATGATTTTATTGCATTTCATTTTTCAATTTCTCTATATCTATATATTCAATAAAGCCTATATGTAAAAATGAATATACACACAGATATGAATTAACTCTCTGTTTTCAAATGAGAATAGAGTAAAAACTCATAATTAATGTCTTTATTGTTACTAAGATGTTCATTTTCTTATACATTCCTCTTGGTATTTTTTGTATTTTTTGTTTGCAACAGATTGAAAAGATACGCCAAAGTTAAATTGCTTTAACAAAAAGCCAATTAATCGATAACAGGGCTGAAACAGGAAGTTCTCAGTTGTTTGGCGATGAATCTTTGAAGAAGTACTGATTTGTTGGTTGGGAGATGTAGGACAGCTCGCTAAAAATCTCTAGGAATGAGTAATGAAAACAAACAAACGACAAAAAGTAGCAGTATTAACGCTAGGATCTTTATTTACCTTACCAACACTAGCAGCAGACATGGTTGATGTCACGGATGTCTCTGTCTTAGAGCAGGGGCTGTCGGCACGTTCCGTGGCGCCTCTAAATAACAGTTTTAAAGCGGTCAAAACAGTGAATTTGCCGAATGGCAAACAAAAGGTTCGCTATCAGCAGCTCTATCAAGGGATACCCGTTTATAACACCGGTGTTGTGGCTACATCGAATGCCAAAGGGGTGACTCAGGTTCATGGTCAGATGGCTCAGAATGTTGAGCAGGATTTGCCAGCCGTTTTACCTGGTTTACAAGGAAAACAGGCACTGAATATTGCCAAAGCACATCATGCTGCGGCCCATGCACAACTGGCGCCGGAAGCACTGCCCGTGGAAAACGAGCAAGTGAAGCTGATGGTCCGCCTCAATGAAAGCAATCAGGCTCAGCTGGTTTATCAAGTGAGTTTCTTTGTCGCCAGTGAAGAGCCATCCCGTCCATTCTTTTTTGTTGATGCGAATTCTGGAGATGTGCTGGATACCTGGGAAAGCATTGCACATATTCAGGCACCGGGTACAGGCCCTGGCGGCAACACCAAGACCGGGCAATATCAGTTTGGCGTCGACTTTCCGAACTTCATGGTCGAAAAGAATGGCTCAACCTGTACCATGAATACCAGTGCGGTAAAAACGGTTGACCTGAACCATCGCACGTCAGGTTCAACGGCTTTCAGCTACAACTGTTCGACGGATGCAAACTTTAACGACCGGAAACAAATTAATGGTGCTTATTCTCCGTTGAATGATGCGCATTACTTTGGTCAGGTTGTTTTTGATATGTATAAAGACTGGCTGAATACCGCGCCACTGACCTTCCAGCTCACCATGCGTGTTCATTATAGTAATAGCTATGAAAATGCCTTCTGGGACGGACAGGCGATGACCTTTGGTGATGGTTATTCGACGTTCTACCCACTGGTCGATATTAACGTGAGTGCGCACGAAGTGAGCCACGGTTTCACCGAGCAAAACTCAGGTCTGGAATACCGGAACATGTCCGGTGGTATTAACGAAGCATTCTCTGATATCGCGGGTGAGGCGGCTGAATACTACATGCGTGGCAGTGTTGACTGGGTCGTTGGCAGCGACATCTTCAAGCAATCGGGCGGCTTGCGTTATTTTGATCAACCTTCCCGTGATGGCCGTTCGATTGACCATGCATCCGAGTACACTTCTGGTTTGAATGTTCACTATTCAAGCGGTGTCTTCAACCGTGCTTACTACCTTCTGTCGAATAAAGCGGGCTGGGATCCACGGAAAGGCTTTGAAATTTTTGCAGTTGCAAACCAATTGTACTGGACACCGAATTCAACCTTTGATCAGGGCGGTTGTGGCGTTGTGAAAGCGGCTCAGGATTTGGGCTATAACACGGCTGATGTTGTTGATGCGTTTAATACAGTCGGTGTGAACGCAGCCTGTGGTACAACACCGCCTCCAACGGGTGATACGCTGGAAAAAGGTAAACCAATCAGTGGCCTGACTGGTAATGCGAACGGCGAACTGCATTATACCTTTACCGTACCTGCCAATGTTTCCAGTGCATCAGTGAACGTTTCTGGTGGCGCCGGTGATGTGGATCTGTATGTGAAAGCGGGCAGCAAACCGACCACGACATCCTGGGATTGCCGGCCTTACCGTTACGGGAACAATGAAACCTGTAACGTCGCTGTGTCTTCCAATCAGACTTACTATGTCATGCTGCGTGGTTACAGCAGCTTCTCTGGTGTGACGCTGAGCCTGAACTACTAAGGGTACAGTCAGACCTTATCAGATGAAGGGAGCCTCAGGCTCCCTTTTTGTATTGCGCTGAGTGTGAATTAGATGTTACTCAATTTCATGGTTTATGTTTTTTTATTTCTGATGTGACTTGGAAGCTGCACGATTGCTTTCGTGTGTTTCAGGTCAGTTTCACTGGCATTGCTTAAGATTGGCTAAGAAAAAGCATCATTCTTTAGAGATTCCATTCATGAACCGGGCATGTGATTCCATTTTTGGTTGTTATTGAATCTTTAAGTTATTTATTTTCAATGAATTAGCGTCTGTTCTGATTTATTGATTCGATTTCATCGCGTATTGGTTCACTTGTCCGGCAGCGTGTAGAAATACGGTGTAAACCTTCCCGAACACTTCGGATCTCAACGGGTTTGTTGTCTGGTTTCAGTCTGTCTAAATCCCTGATTTCTTCTTTCTAGCACGTCACTGGTGCGTATGTAGCGGAAAATGCGGCTTTCATCACGCGATTAAGTTGTAAATTAACTACATATGGAAGAATATGGTGAGAAATTTTACGATAAAGCTGTTTTAATACGTCATATGACTGGGTTGATTGCTTTTATTTAGAGATATAGCCCGTTAATTTATTTTTTATCAGGCTTTATTTCTGTTTGGTCGGGGTGGCAGTGAAAGAACAATTTAATATGCGTCATGCTGCGGCAGACACATTCGCGATGGTCGTTTTTTGCTTTATCACAGGCATGATGATTGAAGTTTTTGTGTCTGGTATGACGTTACAGCAATCGTTAGCTTCTCGAACCCTGTCGATCCCGGTGAATATTGCGATTGCCTGGCCCTACGGGGTTTTCCGTGACTGGATGATTCGTCAGGGGACCCGATTGAGTCCGCAAGGCTGGATGAAGTTTGCTTCAGATATGCTGGCTTATGTGCTGTTCCAGTCACCCGTTTATGCCGCAATTTTGTGGGTTGTGGGGGCTGATGCTGATCAGATCATGACTGCTGTTGCCAGTAATGCCGTTGTGAGTGGGATCCTCGGAGGGGTCTACGGTCAGTTTCTTGAAGCATGTCGCCGTATGTTTAAAGTGCCGGGTTATTACCAGCAAGCCTGATTCATCTCTGTGACTCAATGTAAAAAGCAGCCACTGACTGGCTGCTTTTTGTTTTTCATCTCCCAACGGCTTAGCGACTCAACGGATGCCGTTGTTGCTTTTTGATGGCGACCTCGAGTTGCGGATGAGCAATTGAAATATCATGACGCAGGAATTTGCGTTTGATTCGGCTGTGCAGATCGTGTGTCAGGCTGAGCCGGTGCCCCGTTTCTGCAGCGTAGGCGCGTACTTCAAAGTTCTGTGCATCGGCGGTGATACTGAGGAAGAAAACCTCGGGCGCCGGGTTGTCCAGAACCAGCTCACATTCTTCTGCGGCATCAAACAGCAGTTGGGTGACCAGATCTGTGTCGGCGAGGTATTTGACACTGATGGAAATAGTGACCCGGGTGATTGAATCAGACAGTGACCAGTTGACGAACTGTTCTGTGACAAAGGCTTTGTTCGGCACAATTACTTCTTTTCTGTCCCAGTCGACAATCGTCGTGGCACGCGTGTTGATTTTGGCAACAACGCCGGTCAGATCGCGAATGGTCACCGTATCCCCGATACGAATGGGTTTCTCGAAGAGAATAATCAGGCCGGAAATGAAATTGGCAAAAATTTCCTGCAAACCAAATCCAAGACCCACACCCAAGGCCGCAATCAGCCACTGCATTTTCGACCAGTCAAATCCAATCAAAGCCGAGCCGATGATGATGCCAAAGAAAATGGCCAGATAACGGGTCAGCGAGGTAATCGCGTAGCCTGTCCCCGGACTCAGACTGATATGCTGCAATACCAACAACTCCATGGCACCCGGCAGATCTCGCGCCAGAATGGCGGTTAACCATAAGGCCAGCAATGCCAGCAGCACACTTTTCAGGGTGATATGACTGAGTTGCTCAATGCCATCAATGTTCGCATTGACATCCCATAAGGTAATATCCTCCAGAAAGCTGGTGGCCTGATATAAGTCTGAAGAGAGCAGGGCCAGCAGCGAAAGAAAGATCAGCAATAACAGGGATCGCAGCAGGCGCAGAGATTGCGCACTGATGATATCCAGATCGACTTCGGGTTCTTCGATGTCAATGTGCAGCTCATGACTGGCAGGCTCTTCTTTTTCTTCCAGTAATTCTGCTTTCCGCTGTGCCAGAATTTCCTGCCGTTTGGCTTTCGCCCGTTCAAAGGCGAGCCGCCGCCGCTGAATCAGCATTAATCGTTTGATCAGGTAATAGATCAGGAGCGTAAATACGCCAAGGACGGCTGCATATTCAAGTTTGGACATCAGCTTCTGAGCCGAACCGAGGTAACCCTGGAGCGCAAAATAGTTCAGCACTTGTGGCAGCAAAATCAGCAGCCACCAGAAGAGATGATGACCAATGTGCAACTGGCCTTGCGGCAAATCGCGATAGGTCATGGGAATCCGTTCATTGGCCATGCGCCAGAGAAAGAAACTGACGGCAAGGTTACTGATCAGAAATGCTAAACGACCCAGAGTCGCATTGACTTCGGAGTCATTGTAATCAATGGCGAAATTCTGAATGACCATCATCGGCAAGTACAGCCAGATCAGTCGCCGGTAATGACCAAAACACCGGGCCACCAGCGAAGGCTGCCAGTCGAAATGTTTAATGAGCAGACCATCCGGGCGGACCAGTTCACGCATAAAGCAGAACATAACCAGCGGCCAGGGCAGGGCTAGCGCCTGGCCAAGATGATGAATAAAGGGGAGTTGCCATAATGCAGTCAGCAACGCACCCACGACTGCAACAGTCAGAGGAACCGGCCATGCAAACAGCCCTGAGATAACCACGTTGATAGTGCTGAAACTGAATCTGTCTCGGGTGACTTTGCCGATCGATTGGCTGGTTTCACTCAGATATTTTTTCCAGCGTTTCCGGCACCAGCTTAAAGCCAGAATCAGCAGGCTGATAATGATCAGACAGAACCCAAGCAGGATTGGATCGGCAACAAAAGGAACTTTCAGCAGTCCGACCCAATGGGACGGCGAGAAAAACCATTGCAGTTTTTCCAATGTGTTTTCAACTAGTTTCAGGCTGAAGGCATTGGTATCCGGTGCCCAGAACAAAAGCCGGGCTGCATTATTTTTGAGCTGTTCCAGAGAGGTATTGAGTTTATCGAAAGCGACTTTTAACGTCGCCTGCTGATAAATCAGAATGTCGCTGCTATCAATCAGCTTTTCAAGCAGGGAGAGGTTGTTTTCAATCAGTTCTCCCTGCTGCGTTTTCTGCTCATCAGAGAGGTTCTTTGTCGGGGGAGAATCGGCAATATCCGAGAGATCTTCATATCGCTGCTGGTATTCGTATTTCCGAACCTGATTTTGAGCAATCTGATTGTCCAGTCCGCCCATGTTTGGCGGGCTGGGCAGCCGGCTCAGGCGGGTTCGCATGTTTTCACTGAAAGCCGGGCTGAGCGAAAGCCATTCAGCCATGTTGCTCAGATCTTCGGAGGTTTTGGCGACCTGCTCTAACTGATGATCCGTTGTTTCCTGTTGCTCCTGGACTTGATCGAGCTGGTCTGAAAGCGATGAAAGCACATTGGCATATCGTCGGTTCTCTTCGCTTAGTTGCTTCAGTTCCGGGGGTAAGTCTTCCAGTTCCTGAACCAGTGCATCCGTATCTTGTGCGGTTTGCTCGGCTTCTGTTCTGAGCAGCCGGTTCAGCATCAGCTGGAGATTATTCCGGTAAGCCTGCCGGGCTTCAATCTCGGCATTCACCAACTGAAGCTTTTGTTTGGTTAAGGTTCGGCGGTTATCTGCAGCAAGCAGTTCCGTTTCCAGCGCTGAAAGCTGATTATTGTAGAAAGCAAATTCAATGTTGTGGACCAGAAGCAGTTGCGTATCCCGGTCCCGTTCGGCTTGTTTCTGAGCTTTTTCAGCATCACCAATCTGCTGGTGAAGTTGTTCGGCTCGCTTTGGAAACGCGTCGATGTCGCGTTCAATATCTTCCAGTTCGTTGCGAAAGTTATGACGGCGCAGTTCCAGTTGTTCGAGCTTGTTGTCTTGATCTGCAATTTCAAGCGTCAGCTGATCTTGCCCCCATTGACTGAAATCGGGAAAAGTCGATGCATTAAAATCTTTGAGTTGCGCTTTCAGAGATTGCGTTTCTTCGCCGAAGTTATCCAGCAACTGGCGGCTCTCTTCAACCTGTTTCTGATAACTTTTGGCTTTTTCTAATTGATCCTGCGCCTGCAGCAGGCGTTCCAGCAACTTTTCATTCTCTGAAGTCGATTCCTGACTCTCTGTCAGTTCGATTTGTTTGTCCAGCGCTTGGCTGTACTGTACCAGTGGATCGCTGACCGGGGTGTCGGCTGCCTCTTCGCTTGCAACCGCAGAGCAGAGCGAGAAAAGTAACAGCAAAATAGAGAACGGTTCTAATAATTTGCGCATACTGAAACGACATGAAAGTAAAAGCGATATCTTACAAGTGTAGAAATATCCCCGTGTCAGGCCTAAGAAAAAAGCGATTTGATCTTTTCATCATCGTTTAAGCCAAGAAAGTGCAACTTCTTCAGAAAATTCCTTGACCCTCAAGGCTCCAGCCAGTACATTAGCCGCCGTTGCCGAGACAGAGCGCAACAAACAATTTGGTGAGGTGTCCGAGTGGCTGAAGGAGCACGCCTGGAAAGTGTGTATACGGCAACGTATCGAGGGTTCGAATCCCTCCCTCACCGCCACATTTCGGAGAGATGGCTGAGTGGTTGAAAGCACCGGTCTTGAAAACCGGCATACGTTAATAGCGTATCTAGGGTTCAAATCCCTATCTCTCCGCCACATTTTAAGAAACCGCTGAAGTCTCGGCGGTTTTTTTTCATCTGAACTTTGGCAAAATCGAGATAGGGTGCAGAACCCTAGCGTGGGTTCAGCCGAGCGGAGCGAGACCACGTTGCCTTCAGGCAACGCCCGTAGGGGCGCGAGCTTGCGAGCGATAAATCCCTATCTCTCCGCCACATTTTAAGAAACCGCTGAAGTCTCGGCGGTTTTTTTTCATCTGAACTTTGGCACAATCGAGATAGGGTGCAGAACCCTAGCGTGGGTTCAGCCGAGCGGAGCGAGACCACGTTGCCTTCAGGCAACGCCCGTAGGGGCGCGAGCTTGCGAGCGATAAATCCCTATCTCTCCGCCACATTTTAAGAAACCGCTGAACTCTCAGCGGTTTTTTTTCGTCTGGATTTTCGTAAGAACTTTGGCACAATCGAGATAGGGTGCGGAACCCTAGTGTGGGTTCAGCCGAGCGGAGCGAGACCACGTTGCCTTTAGGCGTACGAGCTTGCGAGCGGTAGGTCCTCCTCAATCGTCACCTGGCTCCATCATATTTATAAGTATCGGCTAAGCCCTAATGCTGAACAGTTCACTGATCCTTTGAGTGAGTCAGAATCAGCATTCATTCACTGATTTCCGATTTTTATGTCTGTTAACTCTTGCCTGGGTGATTCCGTCGAAGAGTCATCTGTCGATGTTTCTCAACTCACGACTTCGCTGAACACATCCCTTCAGAATGTGTAACCACTGTTGCATCCCTGCCATGTTGACATTGTTGGATTAAGGTTTTTATGGCCCAGATTTTTTCGTGAGAGCCCTGGTTTCATCTCTGTTATCGATGCTGGCAGGAGGCGACATAGCATACGCTCTTCTACAGTTATCTTGCTGATTTTAAATAAAAACACCCATGAAATGCTAATTTTTGGAAGCACTATTTAACATTGTGATCACAATAAATCAACTGCTTAGATCTTTTACTAACAATTTATACTAAAAAAACATTAAATAGATCGCATGATTAAAATAGTGGCAGTGCTATCAGTTGCATCTTTGTGTTTTATGTTTAACCTGTCATCAACTCAGCCATTTCATTGAATGAAAGTGATATCAACGGTTGAACTTTGGGTGAAGAAAACGCGCAACCAGCTGTTACGATTGGTTTTCTGGCCTCGTTGATGCTGGACGTGTTGTTCATAAACCCTTTGGAGCTACAGGCGACAGTACGCATTTTTTAATCGGTACACCTTTGGGGTTAGGTATGAGTAAAGCGTCAGGTAAAATGGATATCGTTCCATTTCTTTTATTGCTGTCATTATTGGCAGGTTGTATAGAAATAGATATGTCAATTCCGAGCTTTCCGGATATAGCTAAAGAATTCAACGCAGAAATTGGTTTAATACAGTTAACCATTGCGTTGAATTTTGTCGGGTTTGTGGTAGGTGCATTGATTTACGGGCCACTTTCTGAGAGCTACGGGCGCAGAAAAGTGATTCTGTTTGGTTCAATGATGATGCTATTGGGCGCGATTGGGTGTGTTTTTTCGACAAGCATTGAATTTCTGCTTTTCTCAAGGCTTATTCAGGGGATTGGTGCTTGTGCTCCAGTTGTCGTTGTTTTTGCAATTATTTCGGATAAATACGAAGGCGCAAAAATGTATGGCCTGTTTGGCCTTGTGAATGCATTTATGTCGATTGTGATGTCTTTAGCGCCGTTGGCTGGGGGCTGGGTTAACTATCACTTAGGTTGGCGAGGAAATTATGCTGTTGTTGCGATCATCACATTGATCTCATTCATCGCGTTAATGCTGTTTTTACCAGAGACGAAAAAAGATAAAGTCACTGTTAACTTGAAATTCTTAACCGACAGTTATCGTAAACTCGTCACAAGTTCAACTTTCTTGACTGCCTCTCTTGTTCCTTCTTTGCTGTTTTCAGCCTATATGGTATTTATTGCATCCTCAGCATTTTTGTATCGAGAAACGTTTGAGCTTTCATTATTTCAGTTTGTGATTCATTTCTTCATTGTTGTGGCATCATTTTCTGTCACCAGTTTACTTTCCACTAGGGTAACGACTTTGATTGGCGGTGCAGACAAAGCTGAGAAAGTCGGTATATTCATGGTGATCGCCAGCCTCTGTTTGCTTGTTATCTTTGGGGATGACGCAATACTGGTGACAACACTGATGAGTATTTTCTGTATTGGTTTTGCATTGTTGTATCCCATTGTATTTGGTCGTTCAATGAGTGTTTTTCCTGAAATGTTTGGTATTGCATCTGCATTTAATATGAGTTCAAGATCATTGCTTGTCGTTGGATCAACCACATTAAGTAGTTATTTATACACGGGAGATCCTCTAGAGATGGCATATATCATGTTGAGTGTTTCTTCAATTGCATTAGTGTTGACGATTATTTTTTACCTCCGAAAAGATAAGCAAACCTTCGCAGATTCATATTAAGATAAAATACCCGTCATTGAATATTCACTGAATTTTCATTGATGGGTATATTTTTGAACCAAGTAAACAAATATACTTTTAATCAATAGGTCGAACTGTAACCTATGGATAATTATCGCCTGAATTTATATTGATTGTTATCAGAGGAAATGAATTTATGGAAGAGAAGAGAAAAATCTCAATCAATGATAAAGATGCACGAGAAGGGCTATCACCCTTATATATACAGAAGTGGGAGAAACGATCTTCCATCAGAACGCGACCAGAAAAGAAAATTGACTTCACCATTGATGGCCATTTTTTCCCGGAGGATAACCAACCTGTATTACTGGATGAACGATTGAAAAATATCAGTGATGATGAAAAATCTGAACTCTTAATTCGGTCTCTTTTTAAATACTTAAATGATATTGTAACTTTAGAGATTAAGCTGATCAGCTCGGCGTGTAACAAATTAATCTACTCTGATTTACCTGTTTCTTATCCTGAGCAAATTAAAATGAACGCATACACGGTAATCATTGATGAGTATTATCATGTATATGTTGCTCGGGATTTAATGAATCAACTGAAATCCCAGTATCCTTACTTGAAGCAAGATGTTCTGCCTCAATCAGATTCTTATTATTCAGTCACAGAAATCATGAGTCGATTAGATGATGAGAATAAAGAACTATTCGAAATTATTGCAGTCTGTATATTTGAAACAACTTTGGTTAGGGAACTGGTCGAGTTTTTCAATGCAAAGTCTGTCCACCCATCGATCAAAAATTATGTAAATGATCATATGAATGATGAATCAAGACACTATATATTCTTTATGGAGCTCTTGAAATATACCTGGGGAGAGATGTCCGAATCATCGAGAAAAGATATTGGTCGTCATATCGCAGACTTCGTGAAAATGTACTTAAATGTTGAATCTGAGAAATCGTTTAATAAAAGCTACCTCGATAGCATGATTGATGATGAAGAAGAGAATAAGAATGTTATTGATAGAATTTACAAAGGTTTTGAAGTTACTCCTGATGTGCCTATCGTAAAAAATGTTATGCGTGCACTAAAGCGTACAGAATTATTAGATGACAAATATGTTAAGTCTGGTTTCATCAATGCTGGTTGGATTATTTAAAAGGTAAATACAATGACGACAATGGTTTCGCATAAGACAACATCTGAACTATCTCTTTCTGAAGAAACAAAAAATATTATATATGATATTAAAAATAGACTTATAGAAAACCAATCTAGTCTGATTCTTTCTTTAGAAGATACGTTGACTTTAGTTGATGAGTTAGCAACCTTCGATTTAGGCATTTTTCTACTACACAATCGTGGCTTGAATGGGTATTGGACGTCCTATATTTTCACGGAACAGTGTGATTCTGAGGATACACATCCACTGAAATACTGGCTGATGGAAAACTCATTGTTATGTCAGGCACGAGAAAGATTTCTTCGTTTTAAGCACCTCTTGAAAAATGAAATAGATCATGTGGATGCTATTGCCTCTATTCCTTGTGGCGTCATGGATGAGTTATTAGATCAGGACTATCGTGGTCGATCAGATGTGAAATTATTCGGTATTGATCTCGATCCGGAGTCTATAGCGTATGCGAAGAAAAAAGCACATCGCGTTGGATTATCTGATATATGCCGGTTCGATATTAAGGATGCGTGGTCTTTAGATTATTCTGATGAATTTGATGTGATTACAAGCAATGGTTTGAACATGTATGAATCCAACTCAGCACGTCTGATTGAATTATACCGTAACTTCGCGAATGCCCTTAAGCCAGGTGGAATCCTCTATATTAGTTTTCTGACGCCACCACCTGAACCGGGTGATTCTGAATGGCAGAAATATGGTATTCCTCAAGCTGATCTCATGAAAGAGTTTTCAATTTTTGGTGATATTTTACAAGCGACCTATTTGAATTTTGTCAGTGAAGATGAAATCAGAACTCAAATGGAGGATGCTGGTTTGGTGGTCACAGATGTTTACTACAACGAACGTGGCGTTTTACCAATATTGAAGGCAGTGAAGCCAGCGTAAAGGAGAAGGTCATGGGTATATTAAATATTTTAAGCCAAGTCAGTGATGATACAGTAAAGCAGGAGGTTATCCGTTACCTTGCTGATGCAGGGCATCAGGTTCACCTTGTGAGCTCTGAACTCTGTGATAGACCATCCATTGCTGAATACGACCATCATAATATTCGGCTTGTCTCGGCTCGGGATGTGGCGAATTATCAGATTGATTATGAGTTTTGTTATCCCGACGATACTTCATTTTCGGGTGCGAACAAGGTTCGACTTGGGTTAAATTGTTCTGAAGATCAGAATATTATATTTAATGCTATTGTAAGTTGTTCTGAAGTTGAAAGAGTTGTGTCTGTTTCAAATGCTTCAGAGGTTTATAGTAACTACCCAGAGACTTTGAATCTTCTTAAAGAATTGTTTATAGACTGTTTTATTGATTTAGGTCGTTCCGATTCTTTATCTCACTATGAATTATATCAGGGAAGCAATGATGCTCCACTCTGGTACGAAGGGAGTTTTATTAATCAGCAAGGAAAATATGAACTGAATCGGCAGGCAAAGTTACATGATGTGTTTATTACTGATGATGAAGTTAATCCTAAATGCTATGAGTCAATACAATTCAACTATGCTTGGAATAGTACGGAAACAACGTTGTTTCTGCTTTATATACAGTATATTTTAAATGCAAATCAAGAAACATTGTATGGGTTTCATAAGAAGGAAAAAAATAGTGAATTAACTCGGTATATTCTTCTGAAGGGGAATGCGCGTTATTCAGATCTTCTTCCGGAAATTAATGATGGCGATATAAGTAACATATTCATTGATCATCTTTATATACACTCGGATTTTCCTTTACCAAGATTTAGATTTTATGAACACTCTGAATTACCGTTATCTATGGATAGCGGTACCTTTTTTATTCAGATAGAATCCGATGGAATTCGCATGGTTTTCAATCAACATGTACCATTCTTTTCTCTGATTCAGAATTATATTGAAACCTTTCACAGTAGAATTGGCTGTTTTTTGTCAGGTGAATTAAATTGGGAAGAGTTGTGCCGTTTGCCAGAAGATACAGTTGCTTATTACTATCATGCAATGAATCCGGAAAAGCGAGCATACCCACAGAAAACCATCATCGAGTTGTTTCAGGAAAAGGTGACTCATAATCCTGACCGCATCGCATTGATAGCAGGAAAAACTGAACTAACTTATGCCCAGCTTCATTATCTTTCCGATGCTTTGGCTGGTTTCATTGCACATGAATTTAAGGTTCAACCCGGGGAAAGAATCGCAGTTCAAATGCAACGCGATGCCACATTAATCATCAGCTTGTTGGCGATACAAAAGCTACGTTGTGCTTATATTCCTCTTGATGAAAACTCTCCTGAGATTCGAATTCAGGCCATTTTGCAGGACTCTTCACCGGCACTGGTGTTATTGAGTGATGAGATGTCAAAGGCAAGGATACCAAGCCATATTTCAGTTCTGGCGGTAACGAAAGCGCTTGTGCATCGCTTAGAAAACACCAATTATCTATTGTCTCCGAGCCAGCCTAGTATTGATGATCTGGCTTACATTATTTATACCTCTGGGACAACAGGCACGCCAAAAGGTGTTGCTGTTCGACAGCGTAATTTTGTGAATATCGCATCTGACTTTTCGCAAAAAATTGGCTTAACAGAAGATTCCCGGATGCTTGCTTTAACAACACTGGCATTTGATATTTCTACATTAGAACTATTTATGCCTCTGATGTTCGGTGCTGGTGTGGTGTTGGCGGATCAAAAGAAGTTGCTTGATATGAACATACTCAAGCAGTCTTTAGAGAATAATGATGTTTCTCATATGCAAGCGACTCCTTCTTTTTGGCGGCAGGTTGTTTCTGATTTCGAAGGTCAATATCTGGACATCACTGTTCTTTGTGGCGGTGAAGCGGTTCCAATTGACGTTGCGCAAGGATTAGCGAAACTGACCCGTGATGCCTGGAATGTGTACGGGCCAACAGAGACGACAGTCTGGTCTACCGCATATCATCTGACGGCGACAAATCAGCGAGTCTATATTGGAAAACCATTAGCGAATACACAGTGCTATGTACTGAATGACGTCATGCAGCCGGTTGCTCCTGGTGTGATCGGGGAGCTGTACATTGCTGGTGAAGGGGTATCAGCCGGATATTTTAACCAACCGGAGTTGACTTCTGGTGCATTTCTGCCGAACCCATTCATAAAATATGGCGAGAAGCACAGTGACTATATGTATAAAACGGGTGATAAGGTTCGTTATTTACCCTCGGGCGATATCGAATTTATAAGCCGTGGTGATTTCCAGGTGAAGCTGAGAGGCCATCGGATTGAGCTGGGTGACATTGAGTTCGCAATGACGGAATACACGGATGTTCAACAAGCCGTTGTGCAGTTACAAAAAGATAAGGGACAGGACATCGAACCGTATTTGGTGGGATACTATACGGCGGAGTCTCCGATTCCTTCGGACATACTGAAACGATGGCTGGAGAACCGTCTGCCAGAATATATGGTCCCTGTTGATTTTATGTATCTTTCGTCTATTCCACTGAATATGAATGGTAAAATAGACCGAAAAGCTCTCCCTAAAATTCAACTCAGCAACCATGTGTTGTTTATTGCACCAGAAAGCACGAATCAGCGTAAACTATGCGAATTTTTTGCATCTGCTTTAGGTTTGGGAAATAAAAAAATTGGTATCAAGGATGACTTTTTCTCTCTGGGGGGGAACAGTCTTTCCGCGATAAAACTTGTTAATTTAATCAATACTAACTTTGATTGTGATATCAAGATTAAAGATATTTTTGAACAGAAAAATGTCTCATCTATCACGCCATTAGTTGAAGCGGGTAAAGGTGATTTCCTCTATCGGGATTATATTATTGAAGGGACTGATGTTGCCAGTCAATATCATCCGTTCACATTGAATAATGTACAGCAAACGTATTATTTTGGTCGGTTTAAAAACTTTGAGCTCAGTAATGTTTCTACGCATATTTATCATGAATATGTATTTGATTTTCTTGATCACAGTCGATTGGAAAATGCATTCAACCAGCTTATTCAACGTCATCCATCATTAAGAACTGTTTTTGAAAATGATGTTCAACGTTATCTCAATCAAGTGAGCCATTATAAAATCTCTTATCATGAGCTTTCAGATCCGCAAGAGCTTGAAGCAATACGATATGAGTACTCTCATAAGGTATATTCAACCGATACGTATCCATTGTTTGATATATTGCTTACAAAATGGCAGGGTAAATACATCCTTCATGTGAGTTTTGATGCAATTATTATTGATATGAAGAGTTTTGAAATTTTGTTTTCAGAATGGATTTCTCTATATCAAAATCCACACCTCATATTGCCTGAATTGCAGATTAATTACCGTGATTATCATATTCAGTATGAGCGAATCAGAGAAAGCGAACTCTTTGCGCAAGCTGAGCAGTATTGGCAGGAAAAGACACTTGAAATGTCATTCAAAATGAACCTGCCTTTGGTGAGTAACCCAGCAAGTGTGGAAAAGCCTCGCTTTAAGAGAATTTCTAAAACAATTCCGCATTCAATCTGGAATAAGGTAATTGAAAAATGTCAGGTTCATGATATCAGTCCAACGGCATTCATCGCTGAGTTGTTCTGTCGCCTTTTATGCTATTGGTCCGATCAGGATCGAATGACATTGAATTTGACCTTATTTAACCGACTGCCTTTACATGCTCAGGTGGATGATATTATTGGTGATTTTACAGTGCTCAGCTTGTTTGATTATCAACTGCGTTCTGATGTTTCTGCCCGGAGTCAGTTTGAAACCGTACACCAGCGATTACTTGAGGATATAGAGCATAATCTTTTTGATGGTGTTGATGTGCAACGGTTATTAAAAACTCACCATGGATTGCCCTCCAATCAAGTTGTTGCACCCGTTGTGCTAACCAGTGTGATAGGTATGAAAGGTCAGGCAAGTATGTTTGACCTGCCATTAGATGATAGTTATCAAGGCATGCAGTATGCCATTTCTCAGACGTCTCAAGTATGGCTCGACAATAAAGCCTATGAAACCGACGAAGGGTTTGTGGCGGAATGGGATTATGTTGAACAGTTATTTTCACCGCAGACTATTGAGGCGATGCATCAAGGCTATTGCACATTAATCGAGCAGGCCGTCGAACGTGACTGGGATCTGATGGCATTGCCGTCTGTTCGCTTGCCGGATTGGCAAGAAGAGATCATTCTTCATTTGAATAACACGGCTGAAAATTATCCTGCCAGAACACTCGTGGATTTATTTGAGCAGTCACCTGGTTTACTTGAGCCGTCAACCTCTGTTGCTGTAATTGATTCAGAGCTGAATCAGCGGTTTACTTATTCTGAAATTCATCAATGTTATGAGAATGTTGCTGCATCTTTGCTGCGTCGTGGAGTCGTAAAAGGGGATCTGGTTGCAGTTTTATCGGAAAAAGGTCACTGGCATGCCGTTGCCACACTGGGCATCATGAAAGCCGGTGCTGCCTATATACCGTTGCATCCGGACTGGCCGACAGAGCGTTTGAATGAAATCCTGTCACAATCCGGGTGTCATACCGTTGTCGCAACCTATGCGCAACGGACGAGGTTAGATGCTGAGCAATCTGTATTGCATGCATCTGTGCTGGACATCGAGACTCTCGCACAAGAAACGGCATCTCTTGAGCATGTCGCTTGGCCTGATGTTAGACCTGCAGATCTTGCTTATGTCATTTTCACATCCGGCTCTACCGGTCGGCCCAAAGGTGTCGCAATCAGCCACCATGGGGCAGTGAACACAATTGAAGCGGTGAATCGAAGATTTCAGGTGACTGCATCGGATAAGGTTTTTGCCTTGTCTGAGCTGAGTTTTGACTTATCTGTTTACGATATTTTTGGTGTTCTGGGGAGCGGAGGAACCGTTGTTTTTCCTCGTCAGGCGGATAGTAAGAATCCAGATGTCTGGTTGTCATTAATTCATGAACACCAAGTGACGTTATGGAATACAGTGCCGCAGTTGGCCGGATTACTGATTGATGAATATGATTCAAAGCCTGAAATACCGTTGAACATCCGGTTATTTCTTCTGAGCGGGGATTGGATCCCGATGAATCTTCCAGAGCGAATTTCAGCACTATCCCAGAAGGCTGAGGTTATCAGTCTGGGAGGAGCAACCGAAGGTAGCATCTGGTCGATTTGGTATCCAATCACTCAGGTTAATACGAACTGGACGAGCATTCCTTATGGAACTGCAATGCCAAATCAGGCGATGTATGTGCTTGATCATCGGGGTGAACACTGCCCGTTTGGTGTCACAGGGGAAATCTATATCGGGGGGATGGCGTAGCGCTTGAGTATTGGCATGCACCAGCATTAACGAAAGAGCGTTTTCTGAAGCATCCGAGACTTGGAAAAATCTACAAAACCGGCGATTTGGGTCGCTGGTCAGAGAACGGATACATCGAATTCCTTGGCAGAAACGATAACCAGGTGAAGTTAAATGGTTATCGGGTTGAACTTGAAGAGATCGCTGCACATATCAATAAACTTCAGGGCATTTCGCAGGCACTGGTTCAAATTCAGAATCGGGAAGACAACCCCGTGCTTGTAGCTTATTTGATTGAAGAGAAAGAACAACCAGTTCCGGTTTATGATGACAATAAAGATAGATTCATTCTGGAACAAAGAGGGATAGCCTCGACGGGTACGGTGGCTCATCAGCTGTCGCATGACCTTCGTCAGGACGACTACCTGATCCGTAAAAGCTATCGGAAATTTGCGGATTTACCGGTTGAATCATCCAGCATTCAGCGCGCACAGGAACATGTGCTGATGCAGTCTCAGTATTGTTTCTCCGCACAAGGAAGAACCGCGGTCTGGGAAGATTTGGCATATCTATTGTCGGCATGCGCTGCATTCACCATACCCGACCGAGCCCTGCCGAAATACCGCTATCCTTCTGCGGGTAGTACGTATAGTGTCCGGACTCAGGTTGGTGTTCCTACAGGGGCAGGTCTAGAGGACTACTATTATTATCAGCCGATCAACCAGACACTTCATACACTGACGCAGTCGGGTTCCGGGGCAAACTGTCCCTATATTGACTTCGTGATTTGCTGGGACGCAATTGTTCCTGTTTATCATGAAAGGGCAAAATCTCTGGCATTAAGAGAAGTCGGCCATATGCTGTCGTTACTGACCGGAAATTGTGCTGAATCGGGGATAGGATATCATGTGGAAGTCTTTGAGCCTGAAGATGGCGTTACGCAAACTTTAGCTTGCCGGATCTACCTTGAGTTCTCTAATGAATCAACGTTAAAACCTGAAATAAATATGGCCTTTATGAAACGTGATGGTCGTCAGTTTCAGGACCAGACAGGCGCTGCTGTGTATGACTTAGACGCGCAGTCCGTCTTTCTAAAATCGTCTGATATAAACCACATCATGAGCAACGCGCACGGTTTAATTCAATTAGAAGGTGAGCATTCAGCGTTGAATTATGTTTATTCAGGCTGGCTATTCCAGCGGCTTGGTGATGCCTTCATCGCTCAGGATATTGCAAGTTGTATGCTTGGTATTTGTTTGAATGAACAAAACCTGTATATGATGGCTATCGGCACTATCCGCAGAGAAGATAAATTGGTGAGTGATGTCACGGCAGAGGTGGCACCACTAAACACCGTGATCCGTGAACAACTGGCCCTGAGTTTACCTGAATATATGTTGCCTCAGCAGTGTATCGTCTTGCCGGAATTACCTTTATCGCCGAATGGAAAAGTTGATTTATCCCGGTTACCGAAAGTGGTCATTGAGAGTCAGATCAAATTGCCGTCGACCGAGATAGAAAAGCGTATTTGTGAAATCTGGGCTCAAATATTAAACCGAAATCCGGATGAAATTGATTGTGAGCGAAGCTTCTTTAACAGCGGCGGAAATTCTTTACTAGCCATGCGTATGGTTCGTCAGTTTGACCAGCAATTGAGTCTGCGAATCAAATTGGAAGATATTTATAACAATAGCTCCGTCTGTGCGATGGCAAAGATAGCAGAAAAACAGAATGGAAATCACGAACGGGAAATGGGAGTTCTGTAATGACATTAGTAAAACTGTTCAATGAATTAAAAAGTCAGCACATTTTTCTCTGGGTGAGCCGTGAGGGACAGTTAGGGTATTCATTCGACAAAGAAATTGGATTTCCAGAAGAAGTTAAGCAGCTGGTGATTCAATATAAAGAAGAACTGATTGAGTTGCTCAGTAATAATCAAATTCAAAGTGAAGAGCAAGCGAAACGAACACCGTATTTAGCGTTAGGAAAAGACCATTGGCCTCGAACCTTGTCTTCGATTCAGCAGGGAATGTATTTGCAGAGCCAAATCGATCATTTGCCATATACGTATACCATTCCATTATTTATCGCATTTCAGGATCTGGATGCAGTGCGTATGCATCAGGCAATTCATGCATTTTTAATGAGACATCCCATATTCTGTCAGGGGGTGAGTGACAATTTAGAATGGCATGCTTTGCCTGTATCGGATTTTGGATGTCCGGTCAGAGAAATCGCGGCGTCAGAGGTCAATGAATATAAAGACAGATTAGCCAAAACAGTTTTTCCTCTTTCAACAGGGCAATATACTTGTTTTGAGTTGTTACATATCACGGAGACAAACCAATGGATACTGGCCTGTATTCATCATCACATGTTTTCTGATGCCTATTCTGTGCCTGTGATTGCGGATGAATTGGCTCGCGCTTATGAAGATGTTGAAGCATATATGCAGGCATCGCCACAACCCGGCTATTTCGATTATTCTGCCTATGAACAGGAAAAAGAAATCGACCCAGCTGAGCATAAATTCAGATCGCAATTGATTTCTCAATTAAATGATGCAGATGTTCCTCAACTCAGAAAGCAATATTCAACGAAAGCACAGAATCATGCTAAACATCTGACCGCAGATTTAAGTGAGGCTGAGTATGATGTTTTGGTCAGTTTGTGCGGGCAGCATAATCTGACGCTCTATCCGCTGCTATTTACACATTTCATCCATGCAATTTCTGTGTATACAGGGCAGAAGTCTTCTTTTCCTGTTGGATTGACGGTTGCAAACAGACCCGAGAGCTTCCAGAGAGCGATCGGGCCATTTATCAGCACATTACCTATCGTGCCGAATCTCGATTTGTCGAAAAGTGTGCTCTGGAATGCGAAAGGGCTGCACCAGCACCTGATTCAATATCAAGCAATGAATGGGTTGAATCTGCAGCAATTGGTCCATGATATCGAAGGCGGCGCACCAAGGTTAAATGAGCTACTTCAAGTTTTATTTACACTCCATAACTTTGATGATTACTCAAGTGACGGGGTTCAGACACAATACGACATTCAGCCCTATACCGATCTGACTGAAAAATTTGGTGTGTCTCTGATCGCGGCTGTGAAATCCTCTGCTTTGTCATTTACGCTGACTTATGCATCCGATATCTATGAGTCTGAGCAGATTGAAGCCATTTTTCATCGTTTTGTGGATTCACTGCGGCAAAGCGATAGTCATGTTTGGCAGGCGCCATTACGTCAGCTTTTCGCTGTCTCTGATCAAGTGACATCTGATTTACTGGATCGCTGGAATAATACGGACTGTGCTTTCTCTGACCAGACACATGTTGCGGCAATTCTTGAAAACCAAGTAGAGAAAACCCCCGATCATTTGGCGCTGATTGATGAGGATACTCGTTTCACCTATCGTGCGCTGAACCGTCGGGCGAATCAGCTCGCGCATTATTTGCGCGATGCTGGTGTCAAGCGGGGCGACTTTGTTGCCTTATGTCTTGATCGCAGTGCAGAGACTGTGATGAGTATTTGGGCTGTATTGAAACTCGGGGCCGCTTACATTCCGGTTGAACCTGATTTTCCTCAAGATCGGATTGAATACATTCTGAAGGACAGTCAAGCGTCTGCTTTAATTATTCATCGTCAGTATGCGCCCGGACTGCATGATTTCAGCCATCAAATGGTGATCATTGATGAGACTGAAACAGAGCAGAAAATTAGCCAGCAGAGTATGGAAAATCTGTGTATCGAGGTGAGTCCGGATGATTTAGCCTATGTCATTTATACCTCCGGTACGACAGGTAAGCCCAAAGGCGTAATGTGTGAGCACAGAGGCCTGATTAACCGGATTGAATGGATGAACAAAGCTTATCCATTGTCTGAAAATGATAGAGTTCTTCAGAAAACCCCATATGTTTTTGATGTTTCTGTCTGGGAGCTTCTCTGGGCGAATTGGTATGGTGCTGCGATCGTGATGGCAAAACCAGGCGGACACAAAGATGCGGAATATTTGATCGACACGATCGAAAAAGAAGAAATATCCGTTATACATTTTGTCCCGTCAATGCTCAATGCATTTTCACAGTCACTGAGCACTTACAATCCGAAAGACGTCAATTTGTCCGGGTTAAAATATATGTTCTGCAGCGGTGAAGCTTTACATCTGTCACACGTGAAAGAAATAAAACAGTTGTTGCCTCATGTACAGCTCCATAATCTTTATGGGCCAACCGAAGCATCCATCGATGTTTTATATTTTGACTGTAATGACCCGGAATTGTCGAAAGTTTTGATTGGAAAACCAATCGATAATATCAAAATCTATGTTTTAGATGATGCATTGAATATTCTGCCTGTTGGCGCCGTTGGTGAGTTACATCTGGCTGGTGTCGGCCTGGCACGCGGATATTTGAATAATGTTTCCCTGACAAATGAAAAATTCGTAGATAATCCGTATCAATCTGAAGCGGATCAACGGTCTGGCAGAAATTCTAAACTGTATAAGACCGGGGATTTGGTTTACCAGCAGTCTGACGGTTCTGTTGTCTATCTTGGCCGGAACGACTTTCAGGTGAAGATTCGTGGATTTCGAATTGAATTGGAAGAAATTGCAGCTTGTCTGGAATTACATCCGCTTATCTCACGGGCTGCAGTTCAGGTTGTACAGGACAATCACCCTTGGCTTGCTGGTTATATTGTTGCAGATCAAAGCTGTAGTGATGCCATGATTCAGGCGTATCTGTCTGAAGCTTTGCCTGAATATATGATCCCAGAGGTTTATGTTCGGTTGCCGTCGTTGCCTGTGACAATCAATGGAAAATTAGATCTCAAAGCCTTGCCGATTCCTGTGCGCCAGGTTTCGGATGTGATTGATGAGCCTGAAAATGAATTGGAAGCTCATGTCCGGGCGATTGTTGCACATTTACTGGGGTACAAAGAGTCGCAACTTGGATGTACGTCAAATCTGTACCAGATGGGGTTAGACAGCATTATGGCTATCCGGCTGGTTAGCCAGATCCGGCAAGCGGCGCTGTTAGAAATCTCTGTAAAGGACGTGTTTGCCTTAAAAAATATCCGGGCAATCTGCCGTTTAGCGGATCAGAAAGTGACGCAGACAGCTTATCAGTCTGAGGAGGGTATTCTGGAAGGCGAGGCAACATTGCTGCCAGTTCAGTCGTGGTTTTTGACTCGTGAATTTCATCAGCCGTCGCATTGGAATCAGGCTTTCTGTATTGATGTGCCAGTACTGGATCAGCGTATTTTAGAAAATGCGCTCAATGCATTGGTCGGGCATCATGATGCGTTGAGATTGCATCTTGATTTGAACCATGGCGATCAACAACCACGTCAGCGGTATAAACCCGTTCAACCTGTCCATTTGATCACTGTGTCACTCAGCGAGCAGACAAGTGCTCAGGAACTGCATGACGCCATGACGGCGTGGCAAAGCCAGTTTGACCTTACGGAAGGCCCGCTTTATCAATTTGTTTATATTGAGGGACTGCAGCCAGATCGGGCGAAGTTATTCTGTAGTTTCCACCACTGGATCATGGACAGTGTGAGCTGGGGAATCATTGTTGAAGATTTACAAGCGCTGTATGAAGGAAGGAAACTGGCGCAAAAACGAACGAGTTACAGGCAGTGGGCAGCGTGTATGGCTCAGTATCCGCAGAACCATGCCGATGAGCTGGTTTACTGGCAGGGTATCATGGAGTCTTATGCTGAGCCAGATTTCAGCCACTTCATGGAAACGGAATTCACGGCTCATCAGGTTCGCTTTTCTGAGGGGGTGACCCGGCATCTGTTGGGGCGTTGCAATCAGGCATTTAACACGCAGATTGATGATATGTTAATCACGGCGGCAGACATTGCGCTCAAGCGAGTGACGAACAACGCGGTGACGCACATGACACTGGAGGGGCATGGCCGTGAATGGATTGACGATGCTCTGGACATCGACCGAAGCGTGGGTTGGTTTACAAGCCTTGCCCCCTATCGTCTGCAGTCTACCGCAGATCTCAAGCAATCATTCATTGGGTGTAAAGAACAGCGCCGAAAGATGCCGTCTAAAGGGGTTGGTTATGGTGCATGGGCACTGCAGGAGGGGCTGCCTTTCCCGCCGGTTTGCTTTAACTACCTGGGGCAACTGGATACGCCAGTTCAAGACGACTCCGTGCACAGTGTTCACTGGCGTTTGTCTGTGTCGGAGACAGGAGAAACGATAGGCAATCGTCAGGATTGGCCGTTCAGCGTGACTATTTTTGGCTATGTGGTTGATGGTCAGTTGTCTGTTGAAGTGAAGTCTTGTCTTGGTGAGGCATTTAATCAGGCTCTATTGAATCACTATGAGTCTGCGCTGAAAGATTTAATGGAACTTTGCGACCAACAATCGACACCTGTTTATACAGCAAGTGATTTCAGTCATATTCAGAGTGAAGCTGATCTCGCACAGTTACCACTACTTCCTCAACCGGATGAATCGCAAGATTTTGCGATGACTGAAATTCAAAAAGCGTATTTGCTGGGCCGGTTAGGACAATATGAAATCGGGAATGTTTCTAATCATATTTATAACGAATATGTTTATACGTCGCTGAATGTAGAAAGATTGGCGTCTGCCATGAATACACTGATTCAAGTGTGTCCGGTTCTGAGAACAGTTTTCGACGAATCGACATTACGTCAACGTTATCTGCCAGCGGATGCGATCGAACCTTATCAGGTCAGAGTCAATGAATTGAACCCGGCTCGGCAGGAATCGGAATTGATGTCGGTGCGAGAAAGACTGTCGCATACTGTTTATGATGTGTCTCGTTTTCCACTATTTCAATTTGAAGTCAGCCGATTGAAAGACCGTGATATTCTCCATGTCAGTATGGATTTAATCTTACTGGATGTACAAAGCCGACTGAAATTATTTACATTGCTGGATAAGTTATACAAAGGCGAAGACATCACTTCAGAACTCCCTGACGTCACGTTTAAAGATTATCAGGACTATACCGAAAACCTGCCGCATACACGCTGGTATGAACATGACAAGGCTTACTGGTTTGAGAAGCTGAAAACGCTGCCATTTCGCCCGAACTTGCCGCTGAAAACAGATCCGATGCGCGTAGATCACCCAACGTTTTCGGAGCATACATTGTATGTTGAGTCAGACATTTGGCAGCAATTTAAACAAAAAGCGCAGGCTTATCATGTGTCTTATTCGTCGGTATTGCTTGCATTATATGGTTATTTAATTGCGCGTTATTCAGGGAGTGATCAATTCCTGATCACGCTGACACTTTTTAACCGTTATCCGGTATGTCCATCTGTTGATGAAATTTTAGGTGATTTTACTTCAACCAACTTATTCCACTTTCAGGATGCGGGCAGCCAAATCCTGGAAACCGTCCGGCAAACACATGATCGGATGTGGGATGATGTAAACCATGCACTCTATAACGGCCTGAATGTGCAAAGAGAGCTGGTGAAGCAGCATCAGCTCGATGCCAATGCTGCCGTTTCACCGATCGTATTTACAGGTGTGGTCGGTCAGCAAACAGATCACTGGGATAAGCAGCGCTTTTTGGATGAGACTGAAATTCGTGAAGAGCGCTATTGGTGCGCGCAAACGTCTCAGGCATGGATAGACCTGCAGGCGGTTGAATCGGGTGATCGCTTTATGAGCAAATGGCTTTATGTCGATCAGCTGTTTGCCCCCGATTTTATCCCGCACCTTAATCAGTGTTACTGCGATTTGATCCGTTACTTGGCAACCCATGAATGGGATCAGGGTTTGTTGCCTGCATATTTGACGACAGTAGATCAGGAAAGTATTCATGCAACGAATGAAGCAACTCAAGCGAGCAGTGAATTCACCCTTCCCGGCCTGTTTGAACAGCAGGCGGAGCGACATGGGAATCGCACGGCTGTCTATGATGAACAGAGCGCAGAATACTATTCATACGCACAGTTGCAGCAGGACAGTGACTATCTGGCCGTGCAATGTGCCGAAATGGATGGTGACTTAATTGCGGTTTTAGCTGAGAAGGGATACAGCCAGCTTTGCGCTTGTCTGGCTGTGATGAAAGCAGGTAAAGGTTACTTGCCACTCCATGTTGACTGGCCGGAAGCCAGAATGAAAGGCGTGCTGGAACAAGCGGGCGTCAGTCAGCTTTTGGTCAGTCAGCTTCAACAGCAGCGGGATTTGACGCTGCTGGGTTCGGTGTCCCAGTGCTGTATTGAATCCGTGCTGTCTCAGTCAGAACCTGTGTCTGTCCCTTTACCACAGGTGCAACCGGATGATGTGGCTTATGTCATCTTTACATCAGGTTCTACAGGGAAACCAAAAGGTGTGACCATCAGTCACCGGGGGGCTGTCAATACTATCCTTGCTGTGAATACCGAATATCAGGTGAATTCGGACGATGCGATTTTTGCGTTGTCTGAGTTGAGTTTTGATCTGTCTGTCTATGACCTGTTCGGAGCGCTTGCTGCGGGAGCGAAGATTGTTTTCCCGGACCAGAACCATGTGAAATCACCTGACTCCTGGCTGGACTTGCTCAATCAGGAACAAGTCACCTTGTGGAATACCGTTCCTCAGCTAGCAGGGTTGCTGGAAGAAGCTGCGGAAGCCACAAAAACTGAAGTGCCTTCGTTACGCTTGTTTATGATGAGTGGGGATTGGATTCCGCTAAACCTGATCGACAAACTGGCGCAGACATTCCCGAATGCGGCACAAGTGAGTCTGGGAGGAGCCACGGAAGGGAGTATCTGGTCGATCTGGTATCCAATTGAATCCAGACATCCGGACTGGACGTCTGTGCCCTATGGTAAAGCCATGCCGAATCAGACCATGCATGTTTTAGATCAACAGCTACAGCAATGCCCGGTTGGCGTCACAGGGGAGATTTTCATCGGCGGGGTCGGTGTCGCATTGAACTATTGGCGCAATGATGTGCTGACAACTGAGCGATTTATTGAGCATCCGATGCTGGGACGCCTCTATAAAACAGGCGATTTAGGCCGTGTTGAACAAGATGGGAACATCATTTTTCAGGGGAGGAATGATTTTCAGGTTAAAGTACGCGGGCATCGCGTTGAATTGGGTGAGATAGAAAGTGTTATTGCTCAGTTTGAAGGTGTTGAACAGGCATTAGTGTTGACACAAAGCGTTGGGAATGATGCATCCGCAACTTATCTGGCAGGTTATTACGTCGCGAAATCATCCATTGATGAACAAGCGTTGCGCCAATTGCTCAGTGACAAATTACCTGAATATATGGTGCCGCGGTTCTTGATTGGTCTGGAAGCGCTGCCGCTGACTGTGAATGGAAAACTTGATCGCAGTGCGTTACCTGTGCCGCATACGGCATCGAAACCAACTTGTGTACTGGCCCGAAATCCGGTTGAGTTGCAATTGTCACAGTTGTGGTCTGGCATCCTAAACCTGCCAGCGGATCAATTGAGTGTTGAGGATGACATTTTCTCGTTAGGTTGCGATAGCGTGATGGCGATCCAGATGGTGGGTCGGATACGCCGGGAAATGCAGATTGAGATCGGATTGCGAGAGCTGTTCACTCATCGCTCAGTCGCTGCGTTAGCAAACTATATTTCCGAGTCTCAGGCTGAAGTTGAACAACCGGAAGAAGCAATAAGTCCGCAGGAACTGACAGGAGATGTTCCGCTGCTGCCTATCCAGCAATGGTTCTTTACGCATGATTGGGCTGAGATCAATCACTGGAATCAAACGGCGATGATTGTCACGCCAGCGCTGTCGTATGAACGATTGCAGCAGGCAGTTGATCGAGTGATTGCACATCATGATGCTTTTGCATTGCGGTTTCATGCCAATCCGCAGGGGGAGTGGCAGCAGCGTTATCAGTCAGAGCCGCCAGTGAGTCCGTATTGTCATTATCTTCATATTTCTGAATTGGCTATAGATGAGAGTCATGCGCAATTCAAGGATTGTCTGACTTCACGACTGGCTGTGTATCAGCAGCAGATCGATCTTTCTCAGGGCCCGCTGGGTGTATTGATTTATCTTGATGGCTTCAAAGACGGGCAGGGTCGGATTTTCATGGCCTGGCATCATTTGATCATGGATACGGTCAGTCAGTCTGTTTTGGTTGATGACCTATATCATGCATATCAGGGTGCGGTTCTGGGTAAAAAAGCATTGAGCTACCGTGAATGGAGTGCATCGGTTCAAGCGATTCAGGTTTCGGATGAACTGACGTCGTTCTGGGAAAACCAACGGCCGCAGGGCGAAAGAACGGCACTTGCCGAATTGGGTGGCGGTAAGAAAACAACCCATACAATTGCGCTGAATGCGGATGTAACCCATGCACTGATAGAAAAATTAAAGCCTTATGGGCTGCAAGTTCAAGATAGTCTGGCATCTGTACTCAGCGGGTATCTGCAACAACTGACCGGGCAACCCACGCACAGTGTATGGTTGGAAGGACATGGCCGTCAGTCGATTGATGGGTCACAGGATGTCTTCAGAACGCTGGGATGGTTCACCACGCGTTATCCAGTACGTTTTACCACGAACCCGGATGCACGGGCGCAACTGATCCAAACCAAGAATTTGCTGCGTTACTGTGCCGATCATAGCCTGGCTTTCGGGGCAGCCTTCCCAACACCATGTACCACACAAGATGGTGTCAGCCTGAATTACCTGGGGCGGGTTGATTCGCAGCAAGGCAGTGAATGGCAACTGGATATTCAGTTCAGTGCTTTGTCGAGCCATCCGGAAAACCCGGCAGAGCATCTGCTGGATGTGGTGTCATGGCTGGCCGATGGTCAGCTGGTTATCCTGGTGAAAACGCATCTGGCATCGCAAACGGCAGCTCAGGTTGCTGCATCGCTCGTCGCTCAGTTGTCCGCGCTGATTGATGATTTACCGGATGAAAATCGTACCTGGCTCACCGCTGCTGATGTGGATTATGTCATCGATCAGCACTATCTGGATCAACTGCAGCAACATCAGGAAATCGAGGCCGTTTTCCTGGCGAACAGTTTGCAACAGGGAATGATTCACCACAGTCTGATGTTTGGTGAGCAGGACTCAGCATACCGGATTGCAGTCCGCTGGGATTATCATGCAGAGGTTAACCCTGAACGACTGCACGCTTCATGGTTGGTGCTACAACAACAGATGTCTTGCCTGCGTTCGCGGTTTGACTGGCGAGGTGAGATCGTACAGGTCATTGATAAAATGGGGAGTTTCCCATGGCGCTATCATGATTTCAGTGGGATGGATAATATTGAGCAGCAACACGCCTTAGAAGAGATTCAACAGCAGGACAAAGCACATCCTTATGATCTTCAGTCCGGCGGCTTGTTCAGAGTGTGTCTGATTCGATTGGCGAAAGAACATTACTGTTGTTTACTCAATGTCCATCATGCCATTCTGGATGGATGGAGCAGCCCTCTCCTCATGTCATCGTTACATGAGATTTATGCAACTTTGGAACAAGGGCAAACGCCAGCTCCTTATCTGGACACGTTCCCGGCGGTACAACGTTACATGCAGCAGCATCAGCGGGATGATCAGACGTACTGGGAATCCTATCTTGACGATGTTGAAGAGGTGCAGCCATTAACGTCTCTGATGAATGCACATCTTGCGAAATCCGAGTTCAGAAGTCATCGTCAGGTCCGGGAGATGCGCAGACACCGTCTGTGCTTTGATCAGGCGCAACTGAACATGTTAACTGAATCGGCTCAGCAGCATGGCCTGACATTAAACTCTCTGTTCCTGTATGCCTGGCATAAATGGCTGGCTCTGTATTCTGGTGCGTCTAAGACGGTTGTAGGTACCGTTATTGCCGGTCGGATGTTACCCGTTTCAGGGATAGAAAATGCGATTGGCATGTTCCTGAATACGCTGCCTGTGAAACATGACCATCAGCATGCCGGCAGCTTTTTATCGCAGATTCAGTCGCTGCAGGATGCCGTGAATGAGGCGAACCATCGAGGGCTGGTGAATTTATCGGAGTTGCAAAAGCACGGGAACCGATTGTTTGATGCGCTTTACATCTTTGAGAATTATCCGGCACCAGCACAGCGAAACGATGAATGGCTTGAGCATGAGTTTGTGTCGCGTGAAGAGCACAGGGATTATCCACTTGCTCTTCAAATTGAGGTCAGTCAGACATCGCTGGATGTATATCTCGACTTCGCGGGTGAATGGTTCTGTTCAGAGAAAATGGCCAGTGCACTGGAGGTTTTGAAAGCGATTCTGTTACAGGTTTCTGACAATCCGCACGTTGGGCATTTAGACTTTCCTTCGATGGTACTGGAAGGGAAACCCATGCGGAATATGATCCCACAGATGCCTGCAGAACGGATGTCGGATGCAGTGCTTTGGCATGCAAGCCAGCAACCGGATACACCTGCTGTGCGTCAGGGAAGCCGCGTGATTAGCTACGCTCAGTTGAATCAGCAGATTTCTGCGATTGCTTATCGCCTGCAAACGGAGTACGGGATTTTACCGGGACAACGTGTTGCGATGCTGATGGCGAAAGAGACGACGGCACTGGCAACGATGCTGGCAATTGGACGGCTGGGCGCAGCCTATGTTCCTTTGTCTGATGACTATCCGGCCGAAAGGATTGCGTACATTCTTGAAGATTGCCAACCGAGTTGTCTGATCACAGATCAGGAGCATGAGACTTTGCTTGAAGCGGTTGCTGTTCCTGTTTTGCAACTGTCAGCATCAATCTTGGGCAGGATGGATGCGCTTCCTCCTGTGATGCAGTCTGAACCAGATCCAGACGCCATTGCGTATGTGCTTTATACCTCAGGCACCACAGGTAAACCGAAAGGGGTCGAAGTCCCCAATCATGCATTGATGGCCACACTGCATGGATTGTGGCAGGCACACTTTGACGGCCAGGCATCTATCAGCACCTATAGTATGACAAACATGGTCTTTGACATTTTCGGTGCTGAATATGGCTTGCCACTCTTGTCCGGTGGCTTGGTGACGCTGGGGGATTATCAGGAAAGCTATATTGATTGCAATGCCTATGATTTTATCCAGTCCACGCCCAGTATGCTGGAATTTACGCTTGAATCGTTTGAACAGGCAGAGCGTTGTGTTCTGATGGTTGGTGGCGAAGCGCTCCCAGGCCATCTGCTTGAGCGCGGACTGAAAAAGTTCTCGAAAGTCATCAATGTGTATGGGCCAACAGAAACCTGTATCTGGTCAACCAGTAAAACTTACACAGCAGAAACAGCACTGGATGAGTTGAGTATCGGCACCCCATTACCGGGCGAGCGCTGTGTCATTTTAGGGGAAGATGGCAAGGTTCTCCCTCAAGGTGCACCGGGTGAGTTGTATATCAGTGGGACGGGGGTTTCTCTGGGATACCTCAATCAGCGAGAACTCACATCGCAACGGTTTGTCACTTTGCCATTCTCTGATGAAATCTGGTACCGGACAGGCGACATGGTTCGGATGAATGAAAATGGTGATTTGGTATACCTCGGTCGTCAGGACGGCCAGCTGAAGGTGATGGGACACCGTATTGAGCGCGAAGATATTGAGCAGGCGATGCTTCGTCACCCTGCAATCAAACAAGCCACCGTTCAACTGATACGAACTGAAAACGCAGGTCAGTCTGAAATCTTGGTTGGATATTATGTTCCTGAATATCAATCAGTTGAACGCGAAAATTTACAGGCTTGGCTTCAGAGTCAGTTACCATCATATATGATTCCGGAGCAATTGATTGCTTTAGAAGCGCTGCCTATCTCAGTAAACGGAAAGTTAAATATCAGGGCACTTCCGGTTCCCAGCTACGAGAATCGTACCGAACCGGCTGGTACGCTGAATCAGAGTCATCTTCCCTTAGCTCAGCAATTACGGGAGATCTGGGAAAAACTGTTACCTGGGAAGCACATTGGACTGGATGATAAATTCTTTTCTCTGGGCGGGAACTCGATTCTGCTTACCCGGATGTATGGTCTGATGCCAGAAGTAATCCAAGCCCAACTGTCGTTGATCGACTTATTCAGGCTGCCAACAATTTCAGCGATTGTGAAGCATCTTGAGCACCTGTCGATGCCGAAAGCAGCACAAAGCAAGGTGCCAGAGAAATCTTCATCTGTCACTGATATTGCGATTGTTGGGATGTCCGGACGTTTTCCTCAGTCTGATTCTCTGGACGAATTCTGGGCGCATTTAAAAGCAGGAACGACGTTCACCACGCACTACAGCCGTGAGGACTTACAGGCGCATGTGCCAGAGGAGCAACTCAGGCATCCCAATTATGTGTATTCACAAAATAAGGTCGATGGGATCGAATACTTTGATGCTGGATTCTTCGGCTATACAGCCAAAGAAGCAAGGATGATGGATCCACAGCACAGGATCTTCCTTGAGTGTGTCTGGCACGCTTTTGAAGACGCGAATTGCGATCCAATGGCATATCAGGGAGAGATCGGTGTTTTTGCCAGTGTTGGTCAGAACCACTATGAGTCGGACTATGTTTTACCATCCTTAGGTCAAGCTGATCTCGCTGACCATTATCAGGTCATGATCAGTAACCAATCGCATTTTCTGGCGACCCGTGTTGCTTATGCCTTGGATCTGACCGGCCCAGCCATGACCATTCAAACGGCATGTTCATCATCTTTGGTTGCGGTGCATCAGGCCTGCCGTGCGATTCAGACGGGTGACTGCCGTATGGCGATAGCGGGTGGTATTTCTCTCGGGCAGCTTGAAAAGCAGGGGTATTTGTATCAGCCGGGAATGATCTTCTCGCCCGATGGACATTGCCGGCCTTTTGATGTCAATGCACAAGGGACGATTGAGGGGCAAGGCGTTGGTGTTGTTCTGCTGAAGTCACTTGCAGAAGCTATTGAAGACGGAGATCAAGTGATTGCGGTGATTAAAGGGACTGCAATTAATAATGATGGTAACCAGAAAGCTGGATTTACTGCACCGAGTGAGGATCGGCAGGCGGATGTGATTCGTAAGGCTATCGCCAGTGCACAAGTGACCCCGGAAGCGGTGTCTTATATTGAAACCCATGGGACAGGCACAAAATTGGGTGATCCGATTGAAGTTGCCGGCCTCTCTCAGGTTCTCTCCTCACCAAGTTCAGACCGAATCTGCCGGCTTGGAGCGCTCAAAGGTAATTTAGGACACTTGGATGTTGCAGCGGGAATTGCGGGATTGATTAAAGCTGCCCTGTGTATCCAGCACAAGACACTGGTACCGACCGTGAATTTTGCTCAGGAAAACCCAGCCTTGAAGTTACAGGCGCGTGGGTTCTCTGTGCAGCAATCCACGGAATTCTGGCCAGAAACGAACGGATTGCGAACTGCTGGCGTGAGCGCATTTGGCATTGGTGGAACCAATGCACATGCAATCTTACAGGAGTTCCCCGAACAGCGTTCAGATGAAGTCTCTGTCATTGAAGCGAGACCTTATTTGTTGTGCCTGTCTGCACCTGATGAAAAAGCTCTGAAGCGGCAGTCTGAGAAGATGGCTGAATTTATCAGAGATGCAGATCCAGAACTTCTGGTGCGCGCGGGTTATACCCTGATGCAATCGAGAAGACGATTTGCGTGTCAGCGCGTTGTCGTTGGGCAGACGCGGGAAGCCGTAATTCATGATCTGTCGATCAATAAACACAGTCTGCGTCCGATGATGGATGAACCTTCTCTTGTCTTTATGTTTCCGGGGCAGGGCTCGCAGTATCCGGGGATGACCGCAGCGTTGTATGAGCACGAACCCGAATTCCGCAATTGGGTCGATGCGTGTCTGGACCTGGTCAACCCGATGCTGACAGCAGCGTTAACTCGCGACGATATTCTGGCGACGAATTCACGCGTACACGAGACAGCGGTGACTCATCCGGCGATGTTTATCTGCGAGTTTGCTTTGGCGAAGTGGCTGATAGCGATGGGTGCAGAACCTGCCGCCATGATTGGTCACAGTCTGGGAGAGTATGTGGCGGCGTGTTGTGCAGGAGTGCTTTCTTTGCCGGATGCGCTGAAATTGGTGGTGAAACGTGGTCAGCTTCTGGCAGATTTACCTGCAGGGAGAATGGTTTCGGTACGTTGCCAGCCGGACGTGCTCATGCCGCTTGTGACTCGTGCCGATGTTGATATCGCGGTGATCAATGAGGATGCGTCTTGTGTTGTGTCGGGTTCACCAGACAAAGTGGCGGCGCTGGTCAAAGTTTTCGAGCAGGAAGAAATCACCTGGCGTGACGTTCAAGTCACCAGAGCGTTCCACTCGGCCATGCTTGATCCCGTGTTAGAGGAGTTCTCCCGTTTGGTAGAGACTGTGCAACTCAACTCGCCGACCATTCCTTATGTTTCCAATCTGGATGGTCATTGGGTTGATGCAGAGCAAGTTTGCCAGCCAGCTTACTGGGTGAAGCACCTTCGACAGACCGTGATGTTTGAAGCGGGTCTTTCCACGTTGCTCAAGACCCAATGGCTTTCAAGTGCCATCTATGTTGAGGTTGGCCCTGGGAAGTTTTTAAGCGGTCTCGTTAAACGGCATCCGGCCAGAAATCAGGTGTCTGTGATTCCTGGATTAGCTGAAAATGCCCCTTATGGATCCTTGATGGCAATGATTGGTCAACTGCATAACTTAGGGGCCAGTATTGACGTACAACGGTTATGGGGATTGAAGCCCGAACACAGGGTGAAATTGCCCGCTTATGCTTTCGAGCGTTCACGTTATTGGATCGGCGACAAAAAGAAGGCTCAGGAACTATGCGCTCCGAAAACGGTCTCGGAGCCCGTCTACCCGGCTGATGGCGATCGGGTTCAGCAAATTTCGGCGATTTGCTGCCATGTTTTGGGGGTAGACTGGGTCGATGCTGATGACGATTTCTTCGAACTCGGCGGTGATTCTTTGATGGCTGTACAGTACAGTGCAAAGGTGATGAATCAGTTTGGTTTAGCTGTTGAATTCATGCAGTTACCGCGTTTGAGTGTGAATGCCATTGTCAATGCCATAGAAACGGCAATGCTGGAGGAAGGGCTGACTCTCAGGGAAGTCTGGTTGCAATGCAGGCAGGGAACCCAGCATATCCAGCGATTTTCCTGATTCATCCAATCGGGGGAGATATTTATTTTTACCGGGACCTGGTGAAAGCCTTACCGAGTGAATATCCGATGTATGCAATCCGGTCGCCGATGCTGACCACTGAGGTTCAGTATCGTTCCTTGGAAGAAATGGCAAACACCTATCTGGAGATGATTGAGCCTTATCTGGGTGGTCTCACCCCAGTGCTTGCGGGCTCTTCTTTTGGCGGAATTGTGGCATATGAAATGGCCATGCAATATAAAGAAAAACATGATGTTTCTTTACCTGTTGCGATGATTGACAGCCCTTGTTATGGCAATTTGCCAGAGAGTATGTCTAGTCTTGAAATTCTTGATTACCTCATGACATTCGGTATGGCGGATATCAAACTGGATTGGAGTCAATACGATTCAATGGATAGTTTGGAGGAAAAAATTGAATATCTTGGTCAAGTGAGTCATGACACAGCATATGAATCTATTCTTTCTGCATCTTTCTTACCTAAGTATTTAAAGGTTTGGGAGTGTAATAATCAATTGATGCAGAACTATGAAGCGAAGGGCTCTGACAGTCATCTGTTATTTTTCTCCCATACGGAAGAGATTCCCGGATTTCCGACCGACCAGGATAAGTTCTGGAAGCGTTTAGGGCATGCCTCTTTCCGTGTTGTGCCGGCTTCCGGCAATCACTTAACGATGAATGGGCCACTGAATTCAGAATTTCTTGCTCGTCATCTCTCACAATGGAGTCAGGATAAATGTGTTGAAATGAGTGAACTTTCAGAGTCGTCATCATAATTGAGAGAAACGATTTGTAACAACGCTGGAGTTGAGGGCAACTCCAGCGATATTATTCTGAGTGAAAGGAATTTTTCATGTGGTTTGAAAAAAAGAAAGCCAGTCAATCTGAACATCAGGAACATATTTTATTTCTGTTTCCATATTCCGGTGGCAGTTCTGAGGTGTTTGATCAAATGATTGAAAAACTCCCGGTTCATGTCTCGGCCTATGTATTTCAGCTTCCGGGAATGGGGGTAAGGTTCACAGAACCTTTGAGTAATGATATTGATTATATTTTGAATGAATCTTTGAAAGTCATGGATAACATTCGAAATGGTCGAAATTTTTCTTTCTATGGTCATAGTACCGGGGCACTGTTTGCCTACTTATTTACCTTAAAAATGAACCCAAAGGGGGCGAGGCCGATGCATCTTTGGATTGCCGCGGAATCAGCGCCTCATGTAAATGAGTTTCATGAAGACCCAATCGTATTTACTGATCAGCAAATCGCGGAGAAGTTAAAAAGGTATGGAAAATTGTCTGATGAAGTGATTCATGATCCAGACTTTATGGAATTTTATTACCCCATCATGAGGAATGAATTTTCGATTAACTATCAGCTGAATGAAAGACTGAAGAACACTTGTCTTGATCAAGAATTAATTCTTATACATGGAGAAGAAGACTCGCATGTGAAGATTGATGAGATTTTGGCGTGGGAGTCTTATACGTCGAAATCAACTGCCGTACATCGGATTCAATCGGGTCATTTTTTTATTGAGGACAGAGCGCGTGAGGTTGTTCAGATCATTTGCAGCCAAATCTGAACACGCATGTGTTTCATGGCGTCACCAGCGAATGTAAACGAGCAGGGGATTACCTGGTATTCAATTGAAGTCAGTTCGGGCGATTCATCTGGGTTTGAAGCGCCAGCAAAAGTACTGAGATAGACGCACGTTTGATGACTTTTTCTATGCGTTTTAGCACCTTGTTCCGGTTTGGGATGCCAAGGGGTAAGAAAGCTCACTTTTTTTTCACTGCCTACTTGTCTTCATGCGGTTTCATGCTATTTTCTCGCCATCAACGATGAATCGGAGCGATAAAAATGCCAAAGGCGAGTGAGATTAAAAAGTCTGCAGCCATTGAACACGATGGTAAAGTTTATTTTGTAAAGGAAATCAATAAGCTGACGCCAAGTGGCCGTGCCGGTAGCAGTTTGTACCGGATGCGTATGTATGATGTTGCGACCAACGCGAAAGCGGATGTCAGCTTCAAAGCGGATGACATCATCACCCTGGCAGATTTCAGTCGTCACCCAGCGGCTTTTTCTTACATTGACGGTGAAGAGTACGTCTTCATGGACAATGAAGATTACACCCCGTATCACTTCCATAAAGATGTGATCGAAGAAGAACTGCTGTTTATCACGGAAGATACTCAGGGTTTGCATGTGTTGGTGGTCAATGGTGCGCCCGTGGCATTGGAACTGCCATCAACGGTTGATCTGGACATCGTCGAGACCGATCCGTCGATTAAGGGTGCATCTGCCAGTGCGCGGACCAAGCCTGCGGTGCTGAGTACAGGTCTGACGGTACAGGTGCCTGAATACATCGCAAACGGCGATCGAATTCGCGTTAACACGCTGGAACATAAATACATGAACCGCGTTGAGAAATAATCTGTATTTCTGAATGAGAAAGCAGCCGCCATTGAGCGGCTGTTTTTGTATCTGAAGATCGGAACCGGCCGTTTGGATCAGTCAAAGAAATCACGTTAAGCTATGCAACGGATTGGTTGTGATCACATGTCAAAAGGAAGGGCATTTTGCGAATGATAAGAAAGATACTTTCCCTGCTCCTGATTGTTTTGCTTCAGGGGTGCAGTGGCTATGTCGGGGGGATCTGGAAGATATTCAGATTGACCGCTATGTCCGCTATTGCGATGACACGCCGACAACCTATCAGATTCGGGTGACATCGAATGCCGTGAATGACTATGGCAGTGAGAATATTTCCGGCACCTTATCGACCTACACGCTGGGCCTGCTTCCAACCTACTGGCTTTCCCATGTCGATAGTAAAACCTCAATTCTGCGCGGTGGAAAAGAAATTTACAGCCGGGAAGACCAAAGCCGTATTCATACGTTTTATGGCATGCTATGGCTGATTTTTTTGCCGGAAACGGTGAATTCACTGCGGGCTGATGAGGGATCGGGGTTACGGGTCATTGAAGGGATCCGGGAACGGTCCGTCGCCAAAACCTTGCAGGAAATGCCAAAAGAGATTGATATTCAATCCGTTTGTCTTGTGCTTTGAGTGGCAGCAAAGGGGAAGGTTGCAATCATCCGATTTCAATACCAGCACGGCATATCTCAGAATGAGTGCTCGGTCATACTATCGAATAAAACATCATGCGTTGTGAATGCTTATGTTTTCCGGGATTCCGCCCGTAAACTGATGAGTATGTCATTATCTTCTGCTGCCAATGCTCTGTTTCGTGATTTTAAATCTTGGAATGGTGTTTCTACTTCATTCTGTGCTGGTCATTTTCTGTTCATTCTGAATTGAGCTCACAAGATTTTATTTGTTATAACCATTCTTGTATCAATCGAATTCTTCAATATTCAACAAAATTAAGGATACAAGGATGTTTAAGCGTAAATTTACCAGAATTATTGCTGCAGCCACGATGCTGATGGGCGCATCGGCGTCTGTTTCTGCCGGTCCGGTTCTGGACGATATTGTGAAAACCGGTGAACTCCGTGTCTGTTTTGACGCAGGTTATATGCCGTTTGAAATGAAAAGTAAAAATGGGTCATTTATCGGATTTGATATTGATATCGGTAAAATGATGGCCAAGCAGATGGGTGTGAAATATGTACCGGTGAATACCGCATGGGATGGGATTATTCCAACCTTGCTGACGGGCAAGTGCCACATGATTAACGCGGGTATGACGATTAATGCAAAACGGAATATGCGGGTGAACTTTGCAGAACCTTATATCATCGTTGGCCAGTCTATCCTGCTGTCGCCTGAGCTGGAAGGCAAAATCAAAAGCTATAAAGACCTCAACGACAGCAAATATACGATTGCGACCAAACTGGGTACTACAGGGGAGCAGGCAATCAAGCGTATGATCAGTAAAGCGAAACTGAATGTGTTTGAAACTCAGTCGGATGCTGTGCTCGAAGTGGCAAATGGTAAAGCGGATGCCTTCATTTACGATATGCCGTTCAATGCAATTTATGCGTCTCAGAATAACGGGAAAGTCGTTCACCTGGACCAGCCATTTACCTATGAGCCTTTAGGCTGGGCAGTGGCTCAGGGAGATATGGATATGCTGAATTTTCTGAATAACTTCCTGCGCCAGATTAAGGGAGATGGTTCCTACGAGCGTGTGTATAACAAATGGTTTAAAGATAACAGCTGGCTGAGCCAGGTGCAGTAACACCGATACCATGGCGGGGAAACCTGCCGTGGTATTGTTTCAGACCGCTAAACGGCTCAGGAAGAAGTAAATGAATAGGACGTCGAACCGTTGGTTGTGGCATGCAGCCTTTTTTGCCATTCTGGCTTTCTTGATGCTGGGTTTATATCAGGCATCGCAAAGTATTAACTACAACTGGCAGTGGCAGCGTGTGTTGCCCTTTATTATTGATACCTCGCCGCAGGAATACCGTGCTCAGGGAGATGGCACGGTTCAGATCAATGCAGATCACAGCATCACGATTCAACTGGATGACAGTGATGTCCCTCAGCGTATTCCGGCCTATGATCACCGGAATGTCCAACAAGGCGATTTAGTCTTTGAAGGGGATATCCTCGCCACCAGTCAGCAATGGACTATCGGACCTGTGACCATGGGGCTCTGGGTCACGCTCAAGATATCCGTCCTGTCCTTGTTCTTTGCGATCATTCTGGGCCTGATCGCTGGCCTGATGCGCATTTCCCATAATCCTGTCACCAAGAATATGGCGTTTCTCTATGTTGAGGTGATTCGTGGCACGCCATTACTGGTTCAGATTTTCATCGTTTATTTTTTTCTGGGCACGATCTTCGATCTGGAACGCTTTACGGCCGGTGTGGTTGCGCTGTCGATTTTTACCGGTGCATATATTGCCGAAATCATCCGCTCCGGCATCCAGTCCATTCCCCCTGGCCAGATGGAAGCGGCACGGTCACTGGGGATGAGTTATCCAAAGGCGATGATGTATGTCATTCTGCCGCAGGCGTTCAAGCGAACATTACCGCCGATGGCCGGGCAGCTCATTACCCTGATCAAAGATTCTTCGCTGGTATCTGTCATTTCTATTACGGATTTGACGAAGGCTGGCCGCGAGGTGATCAGTGGAAGCTTTGCCACTTTTGAAGTGTGGTTTGTGGTTGCAGCTTTGTACCTGCTACTGACGACAAGCTTATCCTGGGCAGTACAACGCATTGAGAAGAGGTTGGCGAGCAGTGACTAGAACATATCAGGGCGATGACATGATTATCGCAGAAGGCGTCAATAAAATTTATCCGAACCAATGCCATGCGCTGAAGGATGTGAGTGCGACTATCAAGCGGGGTGAAGTGGTGGTGATTATCGGCCCCTCCGGATCCGGGAAGTCGACTTTTCTGCGTACACTCAATCAACTGGAAGTGATTTCTTCCGGAAAGATTCAGATGGATGGCATGGATATGTACGCCAAGTCGACCAATATCAATGAACTACGTGCCAATGTTGGCATGGTTTTTCAGTCTTTTAACCTGTTTCCTCACAAAACGGTCAAGGGCAACGTGATGCTTGCGCCTCAGAAAGTGCTGGGCCGTGCGAAATCAGAGGTCGAAGCCGACGCAGAGCAGTTGCTCAGGCGTGTCGGACTTGCTGAGAAAATGGATGTTTATCCGTCGCAGTTATCCGGCGGCCAGCAACAACGGGTGGCGATTGCCCGTGCGTTAGCCATGCAGCCCGATGTCATGCTGTTTGATGAACCTACGTCTGCACTTGATCCGGAAATGGTGGGAGAAGTGCTGGATGTGATGAAAGATCTGGCGGCAGAAGGCATGACCATGGTGGTCGTAACGCATGAAATGGGATTTGCCAAAGAAGTTGCGGATCGGGTTCTGTTCATGGAAGACGGCGAATTGCTGGTGGGCGATATCCCCGAGCACATTTTTGATTCTCCCAAGCATCCACGTTTAGTGCAGTTCCTTTCCAAGCTTTTGTAGGCAGACCACGTCTTATTCACGTACAGGATAAGCGTCGGTGAACGGTGATCGCCTGTGACACGGAAGTTTCCCGGATGTCGCAGGCGATACAGCGTTTATTTTTTCCCTTTGTCTTTATGCTGGGCTTTGTCATGCCCCTTACCCGGATTATTGTTCCCCTGCACACTCCGGTTCTCTTGGTCTCTTTGACATCCTCCCCGAGCTAAAGCGCGGGGATTCCTACAGCTAGACGGCGATGCCCCGCCGCGAGAATATTGCTTGCCGCGTTTACGTCGCGGTCGTGCTCTGCTCCGCACTCAGAGCACACCCATTCTCTTATTCGCAAGCCTGCTCTACCTTTCGGACTGCTGTCGGGGATAGCCCCGCAGCACGAACAAGTTACGGTGGAGTACGATTCGTTGACTACTTCGAACACAACTGACCGCGCTATCGCTTTATATTCCAACTGTGTTTTGAGCATTGACCAACCAGCATCTAAAACCGATTTTGCCATCTTGGTTTTAACCAGCTTGGTACTGCTCACATCGCCAACGATTATCGCAGCGTTGTTATTTACAAGCTGCGTACTGAATTTATGTAAAGCATCCTTGCGACGATTTTTTATCTTCGCGTGAATTGCCTTAACTCGCTTTTTCTTATTCGCTCTCTGAGCGATACCCAAATCCGCTTCTAGATCGCGGTCATAGACAGGACCTTAAGCATTAAGCTTTTCATAAATTCCATCTAAGGTTCTGTCTTTCTTGGATTTTCTCTGAGCTGCTTTGCGAGCATTCATTGATATATATACCATAGCCCATTCCAGTCGCCCTGATATTTCAGACCTTGCTTGGTGCATCAAGCTTTCCAATATTGGAAGTAGCCAAACATCAACATTTTTTGCCGCTTTTAATACAGATACTGACGGCAGGCTGGTTATGGCAATACTTCGCCGAACAATCAGCGCTAGCAAACTGGCCCAAATCAGCCCCTCAGCAATGGCTTTTTGTGCCGTTACAAAACGACGCCAATTCGTATGCGACTTTAACTCCTTGAATAGCAACTCAATTTGCCATCGGCACCGATAGAGCGCCATGATATCGTCTGCTGAAAATTGTGATGTCGGCAAGTTTGTCAACCACAGACAAAAACGCTTTTCTTCAGCGAACCATCGACGCACCACCCGGAACTCGTACTTTCCTCGCTTGCATCTCAGGTCAAGAACTTCGGAGCGGTTAGTTTTTCGGCTAATATCCTTGAGTTTCATATCTATTAATCTTGGTAAACGCCGACCATTGCCATTGTGGGCACTAACAATTGTTGGGTTCAGTGATTTACCGCCACGGACGATAAAATGGCCGTTATGACGAGAAAGTTGCTCGAAATAGCTAAAATCCACATAGCCAGCATCGGCTAAAAGCAATTTTTTCTCTAGGTTGCCAGGTGTGGGCAAGTACGTCCGCTCAGATGCTGTATCTGCCGTTACTGTCATCGTTTTTGGTGACTGGTCAAACAGCGACATGGTCATATGACATTCAATCGCAGCAGGATAGTTTTTGAAGCGGCTTGGAAAAACCTCACGAAGTCCGTCGTGAACTCGAAAAGAACTGCCATCCTGCAGAATAACATCGTCGAAATGAGATAAATTTGCTGGCATTGAACGCGAACTCTTCTGGAACAGCTGAACTATTGCAAATTTGACCAGCTCTTTCATAAAGTCGGCAAAACTATCTTTTCGCAACTGGTTATGAAAAGGCTTATAAGCCACATTTTGCTTTTCACTCAGACACATCCCGTTGAACTGGCGATGAAGGTCGGCAATGGCGTGGCAATTGCCCTTGCTCAAAGCCGCGAGAAGGCTGAGTACCAATTGTTGAGGCTGAATTGCTCTGGCCCGCTGAGTAAAACCACACTTTCTTGCAGTTTTTTCGAGAAAACTGGCATCGAAGAATTGCACCAGTTGCTTTTTTAAAGAGATAATCGTCATCGGCTTCACGGTTGATTCTGGTTGTTTGTTTGGCGACGATTATCAGATCATAAGTGAAGCCTTTTTTCTATCTAAAATATGGGGTTAGAGCTAAAGATCCTGTCTATGACCACGCTCTAGCTTAGTGCCATCACTGCACGTCGCAGTGTCTTTAAGCCCTAAATCCACCCCAATGGCGGCTTTACCTGTGGCTGTGGGTAATTGCTCTACCTGTACGCACACATTGAAGTACCAACGCCCTCTAGAGTCTTCAGAGAAAGAACCAGAGGTGAATTCGTACTGTGAAAGCCCGTAGGTATCCCATACTTTAAAGATGTGCTTCGCAAACACTACCTGACCATTCTTCCACTTGGCCGAACCTTTCTTGAATGGAACAAAGCCCAGAGAGCGTTTAGAGCCAGAACTTACGCGCCAGCGTAACTTAGCACGTTTGAATTGCTTTCTTGCTTGAGCATGTTTGGCACATACCTCTTGCGCGGTGTGAGATGGGATAATAAACCCCGATTCCTTTCTGAACTTTAGAACAGGCTTTTGGGTGTCGTAAGCTGACATCCAGACAGGTTTAACCGCGCCAGCATCGCTATAGTTGCGACTAGCTTTCATGGTTAGTTCGTTAGCAAAGTTAAAGCACTGATTAACTTCATACGACATCTGCCTCAGCAGCTTCGCATGTTTATCTTTAACCCTAACACTTAAAGTTTTGGTCTGAATGCTCATATTCCTTTAACATAAGCGCTTTAAAGCTAATTGTAAAGGTTGGTCTATGGAGTTTCGGAAAGGGCGTCACTGTGTATTTTTGATGCACGTACACCTCATATTTATCACTAAGTACCGAGGCAAAGTGTTTACTGATGAGCACCTACAAACGATGCGGGGCATAATGGAAAAAGTCTGCGCTGACTTTGAAGCGGAGATCACAGAGTTCAACGGAGAGCAGGACCATGTTCATCTCCTGGTGAACTACCCGCCTAAAGTGGCTATATCGAAGTTGGTTAATAGCCTGAAAGGCGTATCCAGTCGGAGGTTGAAGCAACACCACCCCGAGTTGCATAAGCCAGCGTACCTGAAAGATGCTCTTTGGTCGCCAAGCTACTTTGCTGGCTCTGTTGGTGGTGCTCCGATAGAAGTGTTAAAACAATACATCGAACAACAAGATAGGCCGCATTAAGCTGCTTCGCAGCTTGCGCTATCCTTCTCCGCCCTACAAGGACGGAGCTTGTCGTGTTTTTTGGTCAGTGATCGAACCACTTGAGGTTGGCGGTGAATCTTTGGCAAACTCGTTATAATTGAATCAGGTAGATATTTTTTCAACGAGTTCTCAATGAGTGCTAAGGATTTGCATGAAACTGAACTGTGATATGGGCGAAAGCTACGGTTGCTGGCAGATGGGGGATGATCTGGCAGTGATGCCCTATGTTGATCAGGCGAATATTGCCTGCGGATTTCACGCATCAGACCCGGACACCATGGCCAGAACAGTGGCCAGTGCAGTGACACATCAGGTGACCATCGGTGCGCATCCGGGCTATAACGACAAGCCAGGATTTGGCCGTCGCAGCATTCCACACAGCCCCGAAGCCATTACCCATCTGGTGGCATACCAGACGGGGGCACTAGAAGCCATCTGTCAGTTACATGGCACGCAGGTTGCGTATGTGAAGCCGCACGGTGCCCTGTATCACGACATGATGAACCGGTCAGATGTCCTGGATGCGATTCTGAAGTCAGTCGCAGCGATGAACCGGCAACGGCCAACCCCGCTCGCGCTCATGGTGTTGGCGAAAGCCGATAACAGCGCCATTCAAGCCGCAGCAGCCCGGTATCAGGTGCCGTTACTCTTTGAAGCTTTTGCAGATCGGGCCTATGACGAACAGGGCAACCTGGTGGCGCGAAACCAACCCGGCGCGGTTCACCATGATCCGGTACAGATTCAACAGCAGGCATTGGCGCTGGCTACCGGTTCAGTGACCACGATCAACGGACAGTCATTGTCCCTGCAGGCCGATACCCTGTGTGTGCATGGCGATAATCCAGAATCCATTGCGACCATTGCCGAAATCAGAAAGGCGATGCAGTTATGATTCGCTTTGATACGGTCTCAGAAAGTACCTTGATGGTGCATTTTGCGGATGAGATTGATGTCAGCATGACGCCCTTGATTGCCCGCCTAACCAACCAGATTCAGGCCGACTTTCCGGAGCAACTGATCGATTTGCTGCCTTCCTATACGTCGATCCTGATTCATTTTCATCCGGACAAAATCACGGAGCGCGTGCTTCGTGAGCGTGTTCAGCATTGTTATCAGCAATGGCAAAACCAGCCTGTTTCGGCGCAGGGAAAACTGATTGAATTGCCCGTTTATTATCATCCGGATGTCGGGCCGGATTTGGCAGCCTTAGCCGCCAGTCAGGCGATGAGTGTCGACGAGGTCATTGCCCTGCACAGCGGCGCAACCTATACCGTCTGTGCCATTGGTTTCGCGCCGGGCTTTGCTTTTCTGGCTTCCGTGGATCAGGCTATCGCGACACCGAGGCATGCGGAGCCCAGACTTCGGGTGGCGGCGGGCAGTGTCGGGATTGCCAATCAGCAAACGGCGGTGTACCCGGCGCAGTCACCGGGCGGCTGGCAAATCATCGGGAACTGCCCCAAGCCACTGTTCAATCCGCATCAGGAGCCGATGACTCCATTTCAGGTTGGGGATCAGGTGCGTTTTCAGCCGATTGATCGTCAGACATTTCATTCGCTCGGAGGGGAAATATGGCCACACTGGAAGTGATCCGCCCCGGCACGCTCACACTGATTCAGGACACGGGTCGCCTGGGGGTTGCCCGTCAGGGATTAAGTCAGGGCGGGGCGGCAGATTTACATGCCTATTGCTGGGCGAATTATTTACTGGGTAATTCAATGGAGTGTGCCCAGCTCGAAATCACCCTGGGACAGGCCAGTTTTAAAGCGCATGCCGACATTGAATGCGCGCTGACCGGTGCAGAAATGCAGGCAACTTTAGACGGCGAACCCGTGGATACCTGGGCCACTTTTGTCATGCGCAAAGGGCAAACTCTGCAACTGGGCTATGCCCGCAGCGGGCTGCGCGCTTATCTGGCAATTCAGGGTGGATTTGAGACTCTCCCAGTCCTTGGCAGCCGTTCTACTGTGGTTCGTAATCAGCTTGGCGGGATCGATGGCAGCGCCTTAAAAGCGGGGGATGCGCTGCCGGTACAGTCCAGCTTGCTTCGCCACCGTCCCCGTTATGTGCCGCCCCGGTTTATACCAGACTACGACAGCCCGATCGAATTGCACCTGCTGGCCTCCTCGCAGTGGGAGTTTTTTCCACCGGACGCCAGAAATCAGTTTTTTGATAATCACTATCATGTGTTGCCTGAAAGCGACCGGATGGGATGCCGTCTGGAGGGCAACGCCATTCTGGGTGGTCCGGCCGGGATTGTATCTGAAGGGATTGCGCTGGGTGCCGTTCAGATCCCCCCAATGGACAACCAATCGTATTGCTGAACGACAGACAGACACTGGGCGGTTATCCGAAGCTGGGATGTGTCGCTCGTATTGATTTACCCAGACTGGCTCAGGCGCGCCCTGGAAAAGACATCCGATTTATTCGTGGTGATTTGGTATCATTGCGAAAAGCATGGCAGCGATTCTCGCATTTTTTTGGCCTGCCATTCTGAGACCAAAACTTTCCCGACAGAGGAGGAACGGATGTATATCTTTGGCTACGGTAGTTTGATCAATCGTGCTTCGCGTCAACGCACCGGACAGACCGGTGCAGCGATTCCGGCAGAGGTGGAAGGTCTTCAGCGTCACTGGGGGAAAGTGGATGGTTCTTATGCCATTTCCCCGCTGGTGGCGTCGCTCGGAGAAGGCCGCTGTAATGGCGTACTGCTGAAAGTTGAAGATCATTTCCTCGGCCATTTTGACCAGCGTGAACGCGGATACCAGCGGGTTGAGCTGGATCCGGCCCGAATTCTTCAGGATGAGCTTCTGTCATTCGATGCGCCAATCTGGGTGTATGTGAAAGAAAACCCAGCCCCGCCTTGCGACCAGCAACCGATCATGCAGACTTATGTCGACACGGTGCTGGCCGGATGCCTGTCGATTTCTGATGCCTTTGCCCGCACCTTTGTCGAGACGACTTCCGGATGGCACCACCCGCTGGAAAACGATCGAGAAAGCCCGAAGTACGGTAATCTTGCCGGGGTCGAGGAGGCGCATCTGCCTTGTATCGATCGCTTGGTTCACCGCTCCAGAAAGCCGTTCTGAACATGGCAAAACCCAATAAAAAAGGGCCGGAAAGGACGATTGAAATCTATTGCAGTCAGTGTCGGACGCTCTTGCTGAAATATCGCAAAGGCGGAAAGGGGGCGCTGGTGAAATGCTTTAAAGAGCGGATTGTCAGAGACCATACGACAACACCCTGCTGCTGCCCCGGATGTGAGCAAGTCTTTGCCCGCGATACGCTGGTTCGGGGCACACCCGCGTTCAAGATCATTGGTGGGAAAGCTTTTCAGAAATAGCCGGGAAGGGTTTATTTCCCGGCAGTCTGGTTTAATTTGCCAAAGCCGATTGTGCGGTCAACACATCCGGGTTGTTGCTGGTGAAATAGCTTTGCGGACACAGTTCTCGTTTGGTGCGCAGAACGGCTTTTAGGTCCAGAATTTTACGTTTGTACGTCCCCGGACCAGCTGATAATCCAGATCGGGAGAGAACCACAGGTGGACCTGACGATCTGGTTTTTTAATCTGTTCAACCCGGACAGTATTCACGGTGCCATAGTTGGTATTCAGTTTTTCTTCACCAGCCACCCGAAAATAGTAATGACTCACATCATCGGATTCCTGCATTTTAAAATCGAAGGTTTTCTTACCCTGAATCAGATTCAGCCGCATTTGACTGGCAACGGCTTCGACATCCAGTAAAGGCAGGTCGGCACTGTCAAACTTCATTTTTTCGCCGTCATTGACGATTTCGGAGTGTGTGCCATCCTGATTAAATTGAGCGCGGGTTTCACCATCCAGCAGACCTGTGATCGAACGATTGAAGGATTGGGTCAGGAAAGAGTTTTGGACGTCGGACCAAACCACTCGGGTGTGTTGCTCAAAGTTGGTTTTGGCCACAATGGCAGACAGACGACTGCGTGAGCGGATATCAACGGTCTGATTATTTTCCCAGCTGAGTTTGCGTTCAAAAAATCCAATTTTATGGCTGCCGTAGTACAAATCATAAGTCAGTGTTTTGACACACTGGTGCCATTCGGCAGGGGGAGAAGCCAGGACGGATAACGGGGACAGACACAGCATCAAGGCTGAAAAAAAAATAGTACGATACACGAAACCTCTCCCGGACTTTTCAATCTGAACCATGGGCCACATCAACCCACATTAATTAATTTAGCAAACCGCACAAGGGTTGCTCTCCATCATTGAGACAATAAACAATGAGAGGGAGTTCATGTCTGGCGTGATTGATGGGTGTATTTTGTCTGGATTTTCTCACCAGATTGCCTGAATCATCAGATGCTTATCCTATGAATTTGATGAAGTTTTTATGTCAGTTTCATGTCAGTAAATTCAGTAGGTTAGCTGAATGAATCAACATTGAGGCAGGAGGTTGCAGGCCGGAGATCGCCTAATTCACTGATCATGCGTTGGTGAACCCTGTCTTCGCTAGCACGCCAAGATGACAAAGAGATGTCGGAAATTTGACGCAATTTCACTCTGTACCTAAGGTTTATGGGCTCTGCGCATCTGCAACCACATCAAATGCCGACATGGTTGAGACGCAGACATGACCTGCCCGTAAAACCTGAAACGAGACGGAGGATTGCATGAAAAAGGCGAATGGTGCCTATCGGCTGCAGATTATTAAAGAGGTTGCAACAAAAAAGCGACTCGAAAGCAGTGATGATCCGATGGCAAACCATATTTATCATTTGCTGGAAACCAGAACGCACCCGGATAACCCTGAGCAACAGTTGTTCAATGGCAATCATTTTGATGATCACGCGGGCGGTTGGATCAGTAACTATTGGTCGGCAAAATAATGAGTAGACCCGAATCTGCGAGGTGATTTGGGTCTGCCTGTTGGTCTGTCGTGTACGGCCAGCCTGTCAGGCTGGCCAATTTCTGCCTGAAGTCTGTCTTTTACACTGGGGACTGAATAGACGCCGTCTGGCATCAGACGGCTATCTGCGGTACATTTCCCGGTCCTATTGTTTTCCGAATCAGATCATGCATTACATTGATATTAATACTTACTCCCGCAAGTGGATTTTCACCCATGCATCCATGCCTGTCCCGGCAGCGGATCTGGTCCAGATCCATCCTTTGACTCAGGCCCGATCGGCGACGTTATGGCGTGAACACATCAGTGCGCAAAGCCCGGATGCGGATCATTTCGGACAAGGGGACTGGCCAGCGCAAGATAAATGCTGGATTGACTCTGTGGACTGGCAAGATGCGTGGGATCATGATGATGACAACGCTTTGCCGGAAGCCCTGGCGGCTTTTCTGGCGTGGGAAGACAATACGCCGGTATATTTTTGCTACGAGAAATACAACCTGATTGAAACGCGCTGGGATGTGTTCAAGCGTCACTGGAAAAATTTCCTGTTCTTTGATGATGGCCCGATCCTGATCGCGAAAAAGCAAACACAAGCGGTGTGGTTCCAGTCTGACGGCACTTGCCGCATCGGTCATCGTGGCTCATCGGACTGATCTGCTGAGCGTGACCGCTCAACTGGGATCGGCCAGATGAACCGGGTGGCTTGCCATCAGGGCGGAAATGGTATCGCTGCCCTGATGTAAATTTTCGGGATTCGAGTGGACAGAACTGCCTGAGCTTAGCATCGGCTGGTTCAGCGGTTCACCCAGCACCAGGAAAAGGCGTGCACCTTTCTGACTGGTTTTGATATGAATCGGCAGTGTTGAGGGGTTCAGAATCCCCATTTGCTGGGGGTAAAGCTGATTCGCGCCGATATACACTGAGCCGGAGCGCATATACACAAAACCGGATACCAGTCGTTCATCCGGCTCCCAGTACCATCCTCCGTAAGGTGCAATCATAATATCCAGATAAGTCACCGGAATACTGGAGGCCAGTGGACTTTTCGCCTGTTTGTACTCACCAATCAGCACCTTCGTGGTTGCATCCATTTCTTCAACCAAAGGTAGACTGCCTGTCCCGATATACTGGCTGGATGCATCGGCCATTTCCCGTTCACCGGCTGGCAGTGCGGTCCAGAGGGCAAACGATTCTGCCCGGCCCCCGAGTGGCTGCATGGTGTCTCTATGAACGATGCCTTTGCCCGTCGTCATGATTTGCAGATCGCCTGTCTGCATGGTGACAGAACAACCGCACGAATCCATGTGATGCAAGGTACCGGTGACCGGATAGCTGAACGCTTCAATGCCAGAATGGCCGTGATAATCCAGCCCGGTTTCTTCTTTGATGCCATTGGCATCGAAATGATCCCACAGGACGAACGGATTCAGTTCTGAAAGGTTTTCCTGATAGATATAGGCTGTCATGGGGCCGGATTTCCGACCGTAGCGGATTTTATTGATCGTTCTTGTCGCCTGCATGATCACACCACTGAAATGCTGTACTTCTTATAGAAATAATCTTAGTTCATATGGTCTTTAAACGACTATTTGAACCGGGTTGTGTTCTTAAAATTAACCGGAATTTGACCTTTCTTGATAGAGTTCACATTTGCCAGATCACATGATTAATCCGGGCATCCAGCCCGATTTGCTGAAACAGCCGCAGCCAGCGTTTTTGATTCGCTTGCAGCGTATCGCCCGGTCCTTTGACTTCAACCCATCGGATCTGTCCGTTTTTAAACAGGATCAGATCGGGCTGGCCACTGCGGTTCTGCCGCGGATCGAACAGCAAGCGGGATAAAATGGTATGAAGGTGCTCATGGCTTAAGCAGGCAAGTGTGTTTGTGATGAGTTCAGGTGACACCAGCAGCCAGTTGACCCAATCGTTGGTGATGCCTTGCTTCTGATGAAATACCGTGAGCCATTCTTGCCACTGCCCGGTGCGGATGGCTTCCAGTCGCGAAGTCAGCATGGCCGCTCGTCGTGTTTTGAATTCGGGGTGGTACATATCTCTGGGCGCACGCTGGAAGGGATTGAGGAAAGCGCCGGATACCGGCGAAAAAATAATATCCCAGAAGGCCAGACCAAACAGCGCGCACAAGAGGGCGTTTTCTGTGTAATGCACCGTCCAGCCTTGCTGCTGGTAATACGCAGCAACGGCCAGCTCGACCCGTAATCCGGTTGCCGGTAAATGCAGGGTTTCTTCACAAAACTGCTCCCGGGCTGCTGGCTGGGCTGGGCGTTTAAGCATCCGGTTGAGTTTGAGCGTCAGCCGTTCCGCGATTTCCAGTTCTTCTTCATGGTGGGGTTGCTGGCGCATGGACTGGCAGATTGCCAGAGCCGTCTGCGGGCGGTTGAACTGAATCAGGATTCTAATCTGGCGCTCGCGACTGGGGGGCAGGGAACTTTGGCCGAATAAATACAACGCCAGATCAAATCGCCCGCAGCGCTCCAGATCGCGCGCCACCCGGTTCAGCAGGCGCTGACGACGGCGTTCAAGCGGTGGCCAGTCCGACGCAGGCGGCAAGGTTTTCGCGAAAGCTGCCATGGTATCAGGCTGCTTCGCGGGTGCGATGGTGTCGTAGTGCTGTGCCAGCGTTTCGAGTTGCAGCCACTGCACGATGTGGTGTCTTTGCTGGAACAATCGGGTGCTTGTGTCTGTCTGGTAGGATTCAAACCGATGCAATCCTAAATCGGCCAGAACAAACTGACTCAGATCCTGATACTGGTTGCCAAAAAATAACAGCAGGAAGGTTGTTAAATGGCGCTGATGTTCGACCCGGATCAGGCTATCGTTTAAGTTCAGGCAATCGGGAACCTGGCACACGATCGCTTCGATCAGAGCGTCTTTTTTCAGTTGCCTGAGCGCAGGATAGGCGTGCCATAACGCCGGAGACGAGCAGGCATCAAAAGATGCCAGCAATTCGGGTTTGGTAAACAGGTTCAGGAGAGATTCTTTCGGCCAGTTTGCCTGTGATTGCGTGATAAACCCGAAATGGACTAAGGATGTAATGGCCTGTCTGACTGTGTCTATTTCCGGGTAATTTAAGCGTGAAACCCGGAAAAATAAGCCTTTCCGTGAGAGCAGGCGAATATACAGCAGCTTTGCACAATCGGGGAGTTCGTGATATTCCGCCATCCAGCGACGTTCGGCCTGACTCAGTAAATCCTGATACTGGCGATCCACCTCCTCCAGCAGAATTTCAAAGTTCTGACGATAGTAGTCTGGAGCAAGCTCGGGGGATGTGGCTTGGGTCATCATTGTCTCACCAGTGAAAAGAGATGCGTCTATTGTGGGAACTTCTTGGGTATGCGTAAAGCCCGGCGATGCACCTGAGTCAAATCGAATTATGATGCCTGCGTTTTCTCAGTCTGCCTTTTCGGGCACTTGGGGATGCATCACACCCTGATGGATTTTTCGTGGTGGCATATGCTTTGCATTGTTAAAATTCTGAATTGTTAATGAGATATTAGAAAGGTTTCCAGTGAACAGACAGCGTGAACATTTTCGGCCGGCACAGGCCATGGCTGCCATGGCATTATTTTGCTTTTGGCTGATGTCATGGCCTTTGGCTGTGAATGCTGCAGAGGAAAACAGGGAAAAGTTTTTGCCGGAAACAAGCACTGTGGAACAACCCACAGATTTGGTTGGTGCTGCCTGCATTATCCGGCACGGAAAGCAGATGATCATGCTGACGGAAATTATCTCGCAAAAGTTATCGATTCCCGGTGGGTACATTGATCACCGAGATACAGCCAGTGTGACGGCACAGCGGGAAGCTAAAGAGGAAACCGGTCTAGACGTTGACGTTGTTCAGTTATTGCAATATCGCGATCGGGCTGCAATTTTTGCCTGTGTCACCAAGCAACCTATTTTAGTCGCGGAACGGATGGATCTGAATCAGCGGCATCAGGTTGCTTCCTGGAACGCCCTGCATTTTGGTTCAGAAGTAAAAAATGTGTATCTGATGTCGCCGTTGACGCTGGGGGAAGGGGAGTACCGCTATCCGGGGGATATTCTGTATTTATACCAGTGGATGCAGGCGACCCCGGAAAGCGACGTTGTGTTTTATCAGGATATCAGCGCGCAGGCGAACGGATTGCATCAGGTGGAATTGAAGATCATTCAGCATTTTCAGGCCTGGGGCAGTACCTTGTCATCGACGGCACGGACCTTGTTCGATACCCTGATGTGGTTGCTGAATCTTTCCGGTGAATACTGGTTCGTGTTTTTGCTGGCCGTTGGGATCGCGTCGCTGCTGGGGCCTGTTGCCATGCTGCAACTGGCGGCTGCCACCATCCTGGCGATCTTGTGTTCGACCTGGCTCAAAGATCTGCTCCATTCACCACGGCCCTTTTATCTGATCCCGGCTTTACAGCAGGGCGACGCCTTTGGCTTTGGTTTTCCGAGTGGTCATACGCTGCTGGCAACGGTTGTCTGGGGCATGATCTGGCTGAAATTCTGTGCGCGAAAGTCCTGGAGTCATGCGAAATCCGGTTTGCTGATCGTGATTGCACTGGTTGTGGGTCAGGCGGTTGCGCGGGTTTGGTACGGTGTCCATTTTATCAGTGATACACTGGCCGCCATGTTGCTGGGGATCTTACTTCTGGTGATTTTTGCCCGTGTGATCACTCCGGCAAGCATCCGCGGAAAGTCTATCTGGTTGGGCATCACAGTACTGACCGGATCGGCCGCCGGGTTGACGCAACTACCACAACATTCCTACCTGTTTGCCATTTCTCTGGGTGTGTTTCTGAGTCTGGACGCTTTACCGAAGCGCGCCCTGAGTTTGTCTGTGATGCGGCATATGCTGGTGGCTGTTTGCTTACTGGCCGGGGCGGGCAGCATTGCGTATTTCTCGACAGAACTGGCAGACCATTGCTCTGTCAGCCCGATTATTCTCAGCCTGCGGGCCGTCGGAGCTTTCTTACTGGCGATCTGGCTGGTTGCCGGTTCTTCCGTGATGCTGCGTTTACTGGCTGACCCTGAGCAGAAGCAATCATAAATCGTGAGAGCTATCTTTTTCAGCTTCACGTGTACGGGTGTTGATAGTCAGACCAACACCCGCAAGTGCTTTGTTTCATGCTTTGAGTGCGGTAAAGTGAGGGCAAACGATTATATCAATAAGGCATGTCCCTCATCTGCGGTGCTGAATCATACGGTCGGGAGCTGATCGGGTGAATGAGCCACTGCTTGTACGGGGAAACAGCCAGCATATTATGGAGCCAGTGGAAGCAGGAACGCCCGAACTGGACAAGGAGAGCAATGTTACCCGCACTGACTTACGAGCACAGTATCGATCCTGTCGTACTGTCATATCTGGATGCGCTGGAAGATGCAGGATTTTCCGGCGATATTGAACGCACTTACGCCAGCCGGTTGGCGGTGGCGACAGACAACAGCATCTATCAGCAACTGCCTCAGGCGGTTGTGTTTCCGAAAAGTGTGGATGATCTGATTCTGGTTGGAAAGGTCGGCCAGCAGGCTGAGTTTCTTCAGGTTAGTTTTTCTCCCCGCGGCGGCGGCACAGGCACCAATGGTCAGTCTTTGACTCCCGGTGTGGTGGTGGATCTGTCCCGTCACATGAACCAAATTCTTGAAATTAACCCCGAAAAAGGCTGGGTCCGGGTTCAGACCGGCGTGGTGAAAGATCAGCTCAATGATGCGCTGCGACCACACGGTTTCTTTTTCTCGCCGGATTTGTCGACCAGTAACCGGGCGACCATTGGTGGCATGGTCAATACGGACGCTTCCGGCCAGGGCTCGCTGCAATATGGCAAAACTTCAGACCATGTCCTGGCCTTGAAAGCTGTGCTGGTTGATGGCTCTGTGCTGGATACTGAACCCATGTCAGAAGCTGACGTCGCTACTTTTGCAGCATCAAGCGGGCAAGCCGCAGAAGCCGTGGCGGTGACGGCACGGGTTTGTCGTGAAAAGCGCCCGCAGATTCTGGACAAGTTCCCGCCCCTGAACCGGTTTCTGACCGGATATGATCTGAAACATGTCTATAACGACGATCTCAGCCAGTTCGATCCGGCTCGTTTGCTCTGTGGTGCGGAGGGCTCGCTGGCCTTTATCGCAGAAGCCAAGCTGAATATCACGCCCATTCCAAAAGCCCGAACGCTGGTCAACGTGAAGTACGACAGTTTTGATGCTGCACTGCGCAATGCGCCCGTGATGGTCGAAGCCAAAGCTTTGTCAGTTGAAACCGTGGATTCCAAGGTGTTGAATCTGGCGCGGCAGGACATCGTCTGGCATACCGTGAGCGATTTACTGACGGATGTACCCGGGAAAGACATGCAGGGCATCAATATCGTCGAGTTTGCCGGTAATGATGAAGCTTTGATTGCGGAACAGGTCAGTCAGCTGTGCGCGCGGCTGGAGAACCTGATTGGCCAGCAGGGCATTATTGGTTTTCAGGTTTGCGAAGAACTCGACAGTATTAACAAAATTTACAACATGCGTAAAAAAGCGGTGGGTTTGCTGGGCGCTGCAAAAGGCTGGCAGAAACCTATTCCTTTTGCTGAAGATACCTGCGTACCGCCGGAAAATCTGGCCGACTTTATTGTTGAATTCCGTGAGTTGCTCGATGCGAAGCAACTGCATTACGGCATGTTTGGTCATGTCGACGCTGGGGTATTGCATGTCCGGCCAGCGCTGGATATGTGCGATCCGGATCAGGAAAAAATGATGAAAGAAATTTCCGATCAGGTCGTTGCACTGGTCGCGAAATATGGTGGCTTGATGTGGGGGGAGCACGGTAAAGGCTACCGTTCGGAATATGGTCCGGCATTTTTTGGTGATGAACTCTTTACGGAGCTTCGCCGGATTAAAGCAGCGTTTGACCCGCAGAACCGTCTCAACCCCGGAAAAATTTGTACGCCACTGGACAGCGATGCAACGTTGGTGAAAGTGGATGGTGTGAAGCGGGGCAATTTTGACCGCCAGATCCCGGTACAGGTGCGAGACAGCTTCAAACAGGCGATGGAATGTAACGGCAACGGTCTGTGTTTTAACTACGACACCAGTTCACCGATGTGTCCGTCCATGAAAGTCAGTGCTGACCGTCGCCACTCACCGAAAGGCCGTGCCGGGCTGGTGCGTGAATGGCTGCGATTACTGGCCGCGCAGGGGGTTGATCCGGTCACAATCGAACGGGATCTGATGGAAAAATCCCCGACGGTGAAGCAGATTATGGACCGGTTCCGGAACAGCTTTGGCCGGAACCGCACTCAGTATGACTACTCCCATGAAGTCATGGAAGCCATGAATGGCTGCCTTGCCTGTAAAGCTTGTGCCAGTCAGTGTCCGATTAAAGTGGATGTACCCAGTTTCCGGTCACGCTTCCTGAATATCTACTACAGTCGCTACCAGCGTCCTGCCAAAGATTATCTGGTGGCTTATGTTGAAGATTACCTGCCACTAATGGCCAAAGCACCTTCGCTGATGAATGCTGTGATGCGCCCACGCTGGTCAAAATCGCTGACGGAAAAAATGCTGGGTTATGTCGACATGCCTGAGCTGTCGGTGCCAACGCTGATGCAGGGGCTGGATGGACATCATGCCACGCGGTTTGATTTGCAGTGGTTGCAGGCGCTGTCGCCGGAAGAGCGTCAACAATATGTGCTGATTGTGCAGGATCCGTTTACCAGTTACTACGATGCGGAAGTCGTTCGCGATTTTGTATTGCTGATCGAAAAACTGGGCAGAAAGCCAATGCTGGTGCCATTTCAACCCAACGGGAAAGCGCAGCATGTGAAAGGTTTTTTACGTCAGTTCGCGAAAACGGCTAAAAACACCGCTGATTTTCTGAATCAGCTGAGTGCGCTGAGCATCCCGATGGTGGGCGTGGATCCGGCACTTGTCCTCTGTTACCGCGATGAATATCAGGAAATTCTCGGAGAACAGCGGGGGGCGTTTCAGGTTGTGACGGCACATGAGTGGCTGACTCCACTGCTGAAAGAGCTGCGTGCTTTTGACCCGCGTGAAAATGAAGAACCCTGGTATCTGTTCGCACACTGTACTGAAAAAACGAAAATGCCAAATGCCGAGAAAGAGTGGGGCGCGATCTTCAGTCACTTCGGGGCCAGTATGAAAGCCGTCTCAGTCGGCTGTTGTGGCATGGCAGGTACATTCGGCCATGAAAAAGATAAGCTGGAGACGTCAAAAGGGGTGTATCAGCTGAGCTGGCAACCCAATCTGGCCACGCTTGACGGGGAACGTTGTATGGCGACCGGCTATTCATGCCGGACACAGGTGAAGCGATTCGAACATATTCGAATGAAGCATCCGGTTCAGGTGTTGCTGCGACTGGTCAGCACAGCCTGAAGTGACCGAAACTGTTGCTTGAAAGGATGACACCACACGGCGGACAGCACAGGCTTCCGCCTTTTTTGGCTCAGGCGACTTTGTCTGCCTGACGTTGCGGTTTTTCGATAATCACCCTTGGCGTATCGCGTTTGACCCGGAACTTATCTGAGCTGTTAAGCAACTCTGCTTGTTCAGTCCATCGAATCAATTCAATCACCCCGTCATGGTGTTCAGCCAGAAAAGTGCAATTCTCAATCCAGTCGCCATCGTTGAGATAAAGAATATCATCTTCTTCTGTAATTTCCGGGTGGTGAATATGGCCGCAGACAATGGCATCGACATCTTTGTGCTTGGCCATCGTGATCGCTGCGCGCCTGAAGCGGGCAATGGCAACATTCGCTTTTTCCACACGTGCCTTCAGATAGCTGGCCAGTGACCAGTAAGGCTGCTTCGTCATGCGGCGATATACATTCAGCCAGCGGTTCATAAATAATAAAAGGTCATAGCCCAGATCACCGAGCAGCGACGTCAGTCTGCTGTGGCAGACCAGACTGTCAAACTCATCGCCATGAAGTGCCAGAATGCGTTGTCCGTTTGCGCTGGTGTGAACGTATCGGTGGGCGAGTTCGACATTGCCCGGATTAAACTGAATGAACTTACGCACTGCTTCATCGTGGTTGCCGGGAATATAAACAATCCGACACCCTGCTTCAGCCTGTTCCAGAAGTAAACGAATCACACGGGTATGACTTTCAGGCCAGTGGTAACGGGACTTCAGGGACCAGAGATCCACGATGTCACCGACAAGAATCAGCGTATCAGCTTGATGGCGGGTTAAAAAATCCAGCAGATAATCTACTTTACAATCCCGGTTTCCCAGATGAATGTCTGACAGCCAAAGGGTACGGTAGGCGTTTTTTCCCATAGTCGATATGACCTGTTTATCAAGATATCAGATTCAGAAAAAGCGTAGTTTTTTAGTATGACGATGGGGTGTCGTAACGATGACGCATTCATTGCAATTGATACATAGAAAATGTGAAGAGCCGACCTTATCAGAGACTTAGACTGCGACATTCGTTCCACCCTTGGATATAATCGCTCCGATTCATATCTTACTTGGTACGCTTGACCGATTGATTTTTTAAATGGATTTAAAGCTTAAATATCTGATTAATTTAGTTATTCCTGTATTTCTGATATTGGTGACGGTGCTGATTTACGTCGGTTATTCCGATTACAAAGCCATTCAGCACAGTGCCTATGCGCAGTCACGCGCGAATGTAAATGTGGCGCAGGATTACTTGAACCAACACCATACGGCTGCTGGCAATCAGCTGTATTTGCTGGCTGAGATTCTGAAAAAGCAGGGCGATCTCAGCAGCTTTCTCAGTGCTGCTCAATATATTGTTGAGCGGCAGAATAAGTTTCTAGAAATTGGGCTGCTGATCGGGACGAGTTATTACGGCACGGATGGTTTCCGGGTGGATAGTGTTTCGGGCAAGGCTCCGGATCGCCCCTGGTACGACAAGGACCAGTTACCTGGTGAAACGTTTCTCTCACCCATCTATCAAAGTAAAAGCACACAGCAATGGTGTGTGGCCATGGTTCGGAAAGTTGCGGTTTCGGATCAAACTGATGTCCGGATTCTGATTGAACTGGATGTCAGTGCAATGTCGGCCGATCTTTCTGATCTGAAAACGATGGAAGATGGCTATGTATTTGGTGTGGATGTCATCACGCATGAGGTCGTCATTCATCCGGAACCGGAGCGATTAGGGACAAAGTCTGTCGGCACGAAATTAGGGTTGGTGAAACAAATTTCGGCTGGAGAGAAGTCGGGGGAAATCCCTTCCTACGAATACAAAAATGAATTTAAATTCAGCGTTTACGATACGAATGATCGCTTTGGCTGGGTCTTACTTTCGGGGACACGGAATCATGAAATCACCGCCAGTGCGCTGAAAATGGGCGTTGTCGGGGGGACGTTACTCATGATTCTGATTTTTATCCTGCTGGTTGGATATCTGTTCAGTCGGGTTCATCAGGTCGGCGGGCAATTACTGGATGCATTAGAATTTGAAGAATTGCATATCCAGTTGTCCAAACTGCTGAATGACACGATTGGCAGTAGTCAGGTCTATCTGTTTGTGATGAACGAAAAGGAAGGCATTCTTGAGGAACATTCTTACCACCTCAGGGAAAATGTACCGCCGGATTTATTTTGCCGCTTATCGGGTTGTCAGCAGTTAGGCCGCTACTGTCGACCCGAACAGGATCCGATCGTGCGACGTATCGCACCGCGGGAATCTTGCATCCGTTTGCCATTGGTGAATATGTCCCGTCACGGGGAGTCCTCCTGCCCGACGAAACAATTGATTGGCTTGCTTTACATTATCCGGCCGGGGATGACCTACCCTTTGTTTGCCAAAATGATTGTGAATTATGCCGTCAGTGCATTGAATCAGTTGTTGCTGGCGCACCATATTCGCAGCGAAGATCAGATGACCGGGCTGAAGAATAAGAACTTTCTCCGCAAGCAGATGGAAAGCCGGCTAGAAGATACAGACAATCGGTATTATCTGGCCATGATTGATATTGATGATTTCAAGTCGATCAACGACACCTATGGGCACCTGTTCGGAGATCAGGTGATTTTGCAGATTGCGGCGCTGATGCATCAAAGCTTTCATTCGAATACGGTGTTGTGCCGATATGGCGGTGAAGAGTTTGCGGTTTTAATGGAAGCTCCTGACAGCGAAACTGCCCGAGAAAAGCTGGTGGCTTTTTGCAGGAGTGTCAGTGCTGAGGACATCCATGCGCAGGATAAGCGATGTTCACTGACCGTCAGCATTGGTTTTTCGCTGCTCGCTGACGGGATGGAATTCACCATTTCTCAGGCCGATAAAGCGCTTTATCGGGTTAAATCGCAGGGAAAGAATCGGGTCCTTTATGCGGGGGAACTGAGTTCAGAGCCGCAAACTCCAGAGTCAGAGAGGAATGTGTCGCCAATCAGTGCTAAGTTGAAGAACAAAACGCCTTCTTCAGAAAACACGCACAGCCGCGAGTGTTGACTGTGGATGATGAATAACAGGGGAGTGGTATGCTGAAATTTGTCGTCATTGTGCTGTTGATTGCGTTGGCTTTTCTGCTCTCTCGCTTTCTTGATGAGCAGAAACAAAAGACACTGTTTATCGGGATGGGGATCTGTGCACTGATCGCCATTGCGGTGTTGATGGCCATTGAGCTTGCGCGCTAATTGTCTCTGTCCTCTGCTTTTTCCCTATCCGCGACACTTCATGACTCCCTTTTCAGGTTTCAATCCTTTTGACTTTTCTGACCCAGTTCAGAACTTTTCGTATGCCTTTCACACCATGAGCAGGCACGACTCCCCACTTTATGTGGCTTTGATGACACCTATATGATTAGTTCTGTAATAATTTGATTTGTAATCATTTTGTCTTTTTTATTTCTTTTAAATCAGATGTTTATACTTGAAATGTAATGGTTATCCAATTCTATGGGGTTGATTTAATTTATCTGAACCCTATAATTGTTTCTGAATTCATTAGAGCACTAAACAATGTGGCGACCAATGATTACAATGGCACCATGGGCAGAAGCCCCAGAAACATCGACCAAGACTCAGGAAGAGTTTGTTTTTCGAAAACCGGAGCGTTCAGATGGTTATCGAGTGCATTCACTGATCGAATCTTGTCCCCCATTAGATACCAACTCCTCCTACTGCAACTTCCTGCAGACGACTCATTTCAAAGACACCTGTATTGTCGCAGAGCTTGACGATGAGATGGCAGGATTTGTCTCGGCCTACCGGGTCCCGGAAAAAGAGCACACCCTCTTTATCTGGCAGGTTGCGGTCAGTGAGAAAGCGCGTGGTAAAGGGCTCGCTTTCAAGATGATTCAACAACTCCTGGCGCGTGATGACCTGAATGACATCAGGTATATCGAAACAACAATCACCCGCCTCAATAAAGCCTCTTGGGCGTTGTTTAAGAAGGTGGACCAGGCGAACGGCAACTTAGGTGAAGTCTCGCTGTTCCTTGACGAAGAGAAACATTTCGATGGTAAACACGATTCGGAATACCTCTATCGCATTCCACTGAAACAATAAATCACGACAAAACAGGATAAGTCATGAATATCTTTAATGCGCAGGAATCAAATGTTCAATGTTACGCCAACAATTTCCCGGTGGTATTTTCCTCTGCCAAGGGTTGCTGGTTGAACACCAGTGATGGCGAACGCTATCTGGATTTCCTGGCAGGCGCCGGTGCGCTGAACTACGGCCATAATAACCCTGTGCTGAAAAAAGCACTGATGGATTACATCGATCAAGATGGCCTCACGCACGGTTTGGATATGCATTCAGAAGCCAAAGCGGCTTTCTTAGAAAACCTGAAAAATTTCATCCTGACCCCGCGTGGTCTGGATTACAAAGTACAGTTTACTGGCCCGACGGGTACAAACGCCGTTGAAGCCGCGCTGAAGCTGGCGCGCAAAGTAAAAGGCCGTCAGAACATTGTTGCCTTCACCAATGGCTTCCATGGTGTGTCTTACGGTGCTCTGGCGGCGACGGGTAACCAGCACCACCGGGGTGGCGCGGGTATGGCTCTGACTGGTGTGACCCGTCTGCCATATGAAGGTTACGCTGAGCTGGATGGCCTGGCACTGTTCGAAACCATGCTGACTGATAACTCCAGTGGTCTGGATAAACCGGCTGCAGTAATTCTGGAAACTGTTCAGGGTGAAGGCGGACTGAACGTTGCTTCAAACGAATGGCTGCAACGTCTGAGCGACATCTGTCAGCGTCATGACATTCTGCTGATTGTTGATGACATTCAGGCAGGTTGTGGCCGGACAGGTACCTTCTTCAGTTTTGAGCCCGCAGGGATCAAACCGGACATGGTCACACTGTCGAAATCCATTGGTGGCTATGGTTCCCCGATGGCAGTCGTCCTGCTGAAACCTGAACTGGATAAATGGTTACCGGGTGAGCACAACGGTACATTCCGTGGTAACAACCATGCCTTTATCACTGCAGCGGCTGCCATTGAAGCCTACTGGCAGAACGATGACTTTGAGCAACATATCCATGCGCGTGCCGATCAGCTGAATGTGACGCTGAACAAACTGCTGAAACAGTATCCGGCAGTGTTTGAAAAAATCAAAGGCCGCGGCCTGATGCAGGGCATTGCCTGTCATGACGGCGACTTTGCTGGCGCCATTGGTAAGCTTTGTTTTGAAAACGGCATGATTATCGAAACCGCAGGTCCGAATGATGAAGTACTGAAGTTCTTCTGTCCGCTGACTATCAGCGAAGCCGAACTGGAAAAAGGCCTGCACATCTTCGAGAATGCTGTGGCCGAATTTGCGAAGTCTGAATTGAAGAAAGCGTCTTAAGGAGAATAAGAATGATTGTACGCACCCTGGATGAGTGCCGTGACAGCGACCGTCGCATTGTCGCAGAAAACGGAAACTGGGAAAGTGTTCGCATGTTGCTGCGTGATGACAACATGGGCTTCTCGTTCCATATCACGACAATTTTTGCGAACACCGACACCCATATTCATTATAAGAACCATCTGGAATCGGTTTACTGTGTTTCCGGTGAAGGTGAAATTCAGACCACTGCAGACGGTAAGACCTACGAAATTAAACCAGGCACGCTATATGTTCTGGATAAGCATGATGAGCACCAGCTTCGTGCGAATAAAGGTGTCGACATGGTCATGGCCTGTGTTTTCAACCCGCCTCTAACCGGGATGGAAGTACACGACAAAGATGGTGTTTACCCGGCTGCTGAATAACTGAAATCGAGACCATCTGATTTCCGCAAGCGAACCACCCTCCTTGCGATATCAACCCGAGGGTTCATCGAAAGGCGGTATCAGCCGCCTTTCAATCCCATCAAGTGTGAGATGAACTGTCTCCACTGGTGAAAAGAACAAGGAGTTCCCCATGACTCATACCGTTGAAAAAATCGGCGGTACTTCCATGTCTGCGTTTGATGCGGTGATGGACAATATCCTGCTGTATCCGGACAATCCTTATCAACGAATCTTTGTTGTCTCGGCCTATGGTGGTATCACAGATGCTTTACTGGAATGTAAGCGAACAGGTGAGCCCGGTATCTTCCGTCATATTGCAGAACGTAATGATGTCTGGCGCGAAAAGCTGAAAGCGCTGGAGCAGCGTATGCTGCTGATCAATGACACTATGTTTCCTGATCTGTTCTGCCGTAATCGCGCCGATAATTTCGTCAAAGAACGCATCGCAAATGCGATTACCTGTATTGAGAATATTTTAGAGACCTGTCAGTACGGACAGTTTTCACTGGCGAGTTATCTGCCGCAGATTCGTGAGTTTCTGTCTTCGATTGGTGAAGCGCACTCTGCATTTAACACCACACTGATGCTGAATAATGTTGGAATTCAGTCACGCTTCGTGGATTTATCCGGCTGGGGTGCGGAAAACAATGTGCAGGGTGATCTGGATGCGGTGATTCTGGATGCCATCAAAGACATTGATCTGAGCAAAGAGCTGCCGATTGTGACCGGTTATGTTTACTGCGATGAAGGCCTGATGAAGACTTACGACCGCGGTTACAGTGAAATGACTTTCAGCCGTTTGGCGGTGCTGAGTAAAGCCAGCCGCGCTGTGATTCACAAAGAATATCATCTGAGTAGTGCCGATCCGCGGATTGTCGGTCCGGAGCATGTGCGCCCGATTGGCAAGAGTAACTACGATGTGGCTGACCAGCTGGCAAATCTGGGCATGGAGGCGATTCACCCTAATGCTGCTTCTGGTTTGCGTCGTGCCGGCATTGAATTGGCGGTAAAGAATACCTTTGAACCGGATCATCCGGGCACAGTGATTTCTCAGGACTATCATCCGCAAACGGATAAAGCAGAGATCATTGCCGGACGGGATAAGGTTTTCGCGCTGCATCTGTTTGATCAGGCGATGGTTGGTCAGGTTGAAGATGTCAGTTACGATCTGATGGAAATTATCCGTGAGGAAAATGTTCAGCTGATCAGTAAAGAAATGAATGCAAATTCAGTGACTTACTATCTGGATGGTAGTACCTCAAGCCAAAATAAAGTGTTATCAAAAGCCGAGAAACGTTATCCGAAAGCTAAAATCACCGGAAAAATGGTGGCTTTAATCTCGGTGATTGGTTCTGCAATTGATACCAATAAAACCATGAGTCAGGGTGTGCTTTCACTGCTGGACAAAGATATCAGCCCGAAAGCGGCCCATGCGTCGCTGCGGAATGTGGATGTACAGTTCGTGGTGAAGGACAGTGACTATCAGGGGGCAATCTGCGCACTGCATGAGAGCTTTATGAGTGAAGACTCGCCAGTTGTGCCCTCTGCTGAGAAAGTTGTGGCTTAAGGTAAACGACTCACCAGATTCCCCTTCGGCATCAACAAAAGGCAAGCGCGATGCGCTTGCCTTTTTTATCGCTGTGATTTCAGCGCAGGTTATGCTCTGGCCCCACGTTTCCCAGCAGGTTTACTCCCTGATTGGGTTCTGGCGTTGCCACTTTGCTGAGGTTTCCCACCCGTTGCCGGGCGATTACTCTGCCCCTGTGACCTGGTTCTGTTTTGCCCTTTCCCTGAATTGCGTTGGCCTGCCGGTCCGTCTTTGCGGATATCTGGTTGGTTCGGGTGTTTGGTCGCAAAGCGCTTGGCACCATGACGGCTTGATCCCCGACGTTTGGCTGGCGTCAGTGAAGCTTCACTGCCTTCAGCCGGAATCAGGCATTCCGGACGATCGCCAATCAGGTGTTTTTTGCCCATACTGACCAGCGCTTCGCGCAGCAGCGGCCAGTTGGCCGGATCATGGTAGCGCAACAGGGCTTTGTGCAGACGACGCTGGCGATCACCTTTGGCAACAAACAGATCGTCTCGCTGTTTATACTTCACGCGTTTCAGTGGGTTGGTTTCCGAATGATACATCGCCGTTGCGTTACACATCGGAGACGGGTAGAAGTTCTGGACCTGATCGCACTGGTAATCATGTTTCTTGAGCCAGAGCGCCAGATTCAGCATGTCTTCATCGGTTGAACCTGGATGCGCTGAAATAAAGTACGGGATCAGGTACTGTTTTTTGCCTGCTTCAGCACTGTACTTTTCAAACAGTTCTTTGAAGCGGTCGTAAGTACCCATGCCCGGCTTCATCATCAGATCCAGTGTGTCTTTCTCGGTATGTTCCGGAGCAATTTTCAGGTAGCCGCCCACATGGTGCGTCACCAGTTCTTTAATGTACTCCGGAGACTCAATCGCCAGATCGTAGCGGACACCGGAAGCAATCATGATCTTATTGATGCCTTCGACTTCTCGTGCTTTTCGATACAGATCGATGGTGTGCTTGTGGTCTGTATCCAGCTTTTCACAGATCTTCGGGAAGATACATGACGGGCGGCGGCAGTTCTTTTCTGCACGCGGATCTGAACATCCCAGACGGTACATGTTCGCCGTCGGGCCACCCAGATCTGAAATGGTGCCCGTGAATCCCGGTACTTTGTCGCGGATATCTTCCAGTTCCTGCAAAATCGATTCGTGAGAACGGTTCTGAATGATCCGACCTTCGTGCTCGGTGATGGAACAGAAAGAACAGCCTCCGAAACAGCCGCGCATGATGTTCACACTGGTTTTGATCATGTCATACGCTGGGATCTTGGCTTTGCCGTAAGACGGATGCGGCACCCGCGCGTAAGACAGGCCAAAGACGTAGTCCATTTCTTCCGTGCTGAGTGGGATGGGGGGCTTGTTGACCCACAGCTCACGATCGCCATGTTGCTGAATCAGCGCACGGGCAGAGTATGGGTTAGCCTCCAGGTGCATGACCCGGCTGGCATGGGCGTACAGAATCCGGTCGTTCTTCAGTTTTTCAAACGAAGGTAAACGGACGGCGCTGGTGAAGGCATCGTGCCGCGATGGCTGAATCTGGACGGGCTGGGCTTTGATAGGCTCAGCTTCGGCTTTGTCTTTGTTGGTTTCACAGACTTCTTCTGTGGCGTACGGGTTCGGCATCACCATGGCTTTGCCCGGCTTGTCGATCCGAGTTGAATCGATAATCTTATACGCAGCCGGTGCTTCTTTCAGGATCACGGCCGTGCCGGCAATGTTGGTCATCGCCGCAACATCTTCACCTGCGGCAATCCGGTGAGAAACCTCAACCAATGCTCGCTCCGCGTTACCAAACAGCAGAATGTCGGCCTTGGCATCAAACAAGACAGAGCGGCGAACTTTATCAGACCAGTAATCATAATGGGCCAGGCGGCGCAGACTCGCTTCGATACCGCCCAGAACAATCGGGGTATCTTTATAAGCTTCACGGCAACGCTGAGAGTAGACCAGCACAGCACGGTCCGGGCGCTTTCCACCTTCGTTATTCGGTGTGTAGGCGTCGTCATGACGCAACTTCCGATCTGCGGTGTAGCGGTTAATCATGGAATCCATGTTGCCGGCGGTGATCCCGAAGTACAGATTTGGTTTCCCCAGTGCCATGAAAGCATCTTTATTTTCCCATTTGGGCTGAGAAATGATCCCAACCCGGAATCCCTGAGCTTCCAGCACTCGCCCAATCACTGCCATCCCAAAGCTTGGGTGATCGACATAGGCATCACCGGTCACAATGATAATGTCACAGCTATCCCAGCCAAGCGCATCCATCTCTTCCCGTGTGGTGGGCAGGAATGGCGCTGTGCCGTAGCATTCGGCCCAGTATTTTGGGTAGCGGTTAATTGGCGTGACGTCAGTGTGCATATTTTTGCCTCAGGTTCAGGAGGCGGGGATTATAACGGCTCCACATCACACTTACTAGTATTGTGAAACCCCGGGAATCCTCGTGGATGAACTTGCATCCGATTGCCTCCAAAAGGTGCCGTTAAAGCGTAGTTCATATGCGTTCAGAGCAGGAAGGAGGACAGGAAAACAGAAGGTTATGGTGCAGGTTTGCACCTGTAGACCTAGGTCGTAAGTCCTTTAAAATCAACCCTAAAATCACGTACTGGAAATAGTCAACGTTGAGTATCATACTTACGGCGTAAGGTGTTGTACTTGAATCAGCAAGAGGACAGAGTGATGGTCAAATCAAGAGGAAACAAAAAGTTATGGATTCTAATCGCACTGATCACTTTAACTTGCGCGCCTATGAGTTTTACAGCAAGTGCATGCCCGGATGGGTGGGTGCCTTGTAATAACGGGGATTGTTGTAAAGTATAAATTCAATCATGGCGTGGTCGGACTAAGATAGAATTATGCACAACTTTAATGGATTTTATAATTATTGACCCTAATACTCTCACCCTGTATGGATATCAGAGTGAGAGTAGTTTTGGTGATATTTATGACTTGTTTTCATGGCAGATTTTTTCATTTTCTTTCTGTGTATCATTAATTTTCAAATTATTGATAATTAATTTTACTTTTCTGGGTTCTAGAAAGCTGCTGTTGTAAATATATTTCTTATAGTTTTCAATGAATTCATTTTTTGACATGTTATGTTCGCTCTTTTGATAGAGTTTTGTTACTAGTCTATTAATAAGCCTAACTTCCATTTTTTCTGTACATAATAGTTTATTGTTGATTTCATTGCTTTTGTATTCAATTCCATCTTTGAGCATATCGCTAAGTATTGATAAAATGAATGGGTGATGCTCGGGGTTGATATATTCATTTTTCTTTAAGAATTTTCCATAGAAAGTCGAGTTTATCTCCGCGATGCTCTGGTCCTGAATTAGTTTTTTATAATCTATTTTTTGGAATTTTTTGTCGCTGGGTCCATATTCGGGCGGATAGATGATTTTAATGTCACTGTCGTAATTGTAGATATATTTTAAATTTTCATTATCTGTGGTGTGAAATTCCATTTCACGATATTTATTTGAATCAATTGATTTGTTGTTAATAAGTATTATGGTCGGTGTTATTTTTGTCTCATGGTTTAAAAAGTCAACTTTAATATCAGATATTCTATTGTTTTTAAATATTGAAGGTGATAAATCTGAAGCATCAACATTACAGTTGCAGTGTTTATCTTTATTATGTTCTGAACAGGATATGATATTTTTATTTATGTTTGAATTCTTTAGTGAAATGTAGCACATATTTAAGTTTTTTAATTGGGAATCTGTGATTTTTGTTGAGGAAATATCTGTATACTTCATTTTTGAATTGTTTAATATAACGTTGACTAAGTTAGAGCCATGAAGCTTAGCATAGGCAAAGTTAGTGTGAATAAGCTTGCTGTCTTCTATTTTTGAACCATCAAGATGAGCATTATAAAAATTACTATAACTCAGGTCACTGTTACTGATTCTGACTTGATATACTCTGCTATCTGTGAAGTCAGAAAATCGTAAATTCCTTTTGTTAATGATGAATGGTTCGATGAAGTGGCAAATATCATGACTGAGACTGACACATTTGTTCAGTGTTTGAATGTTCTTTGTAAATTCAATTGTATCTGAGTTGTTGATTTCAAAAAGTTGAGCAGATTTAGATAGTTCAAATATTTGTTTTTCAGATACATTAATGTTTGGGTATATATTTTTTATAAATGTTATCTTTTCAGAATAAAATTTCTCAAGAAATAATGGTGCACTGAGAAGTGTTATTAATATAACAGAAGTAACTAAAAACATATTTGTTGTTGAAATTTCAATAAAGCTCCACAGTTTTATACCAGAAAAATCCTTGATAGGGAATTTATGTTTAATACTACCCAGTGTTTTGAATGATTCTGCATGATGTAAGAGGAGTCTTATTTTTTCTGACTTCAAAGTTATGATTGATAATATAAATATAAAATAAACAATCTCAAAGTTTTCTAAGTAAGATTTAACGCAGTTGTAACTCACTAAAATGTCTAAAAAATAAAGAATAACTGGAATTTCAAGTGTGATAAAAAGCATCACGGTTGTGATTAAGATTGATGTGATATTGCGACAGAATATAGAGATTGAAACTAATCCAATGATATTGAAAACAAAGTCAGGGTAATTCTGTATTATGATGGATTTAATATCAAGTAGTTTTAAGTTGTTCTTGTCAGATAATAATATGTTTTCTTTGCTATAATCAAAGTGTGGAATAGGGTTGATATTGTTAGATGAGTTAATTATTTCGAATATTGAAGGATGGATTTGTATTGTCAGAAAATAAAACAGTGAGATTGTTATAAGAGACATTGCTAATGATCGACATGCAATACAAAGAGTGGGTGACTTTTTCTTGTAATATATTTTATTTCTTAACCTAAATAAAAGACGGCTAAACATTTTTTCATAGCCAACAATATATTCAGGGTTTGAGGTTCTCAACCAGTAATAAGCAGAAATTAAATAGGTTGAAAATACCATAATTAGGTGATAAAGGCTGATAGCCATATCTTGGTAATCAAGAAATCTGGCTAATAGATAGAATTGAATGAATATAGGGATGATTGACAATAAAATGGATATGCTAATAACAATTATTTTTTCTTCTAAATCACTATTGTTGTTATAAATTCTATTTATGAAGTTCAGGTTTATATTGTTTGTTCTTTCTTTAGTCAAAATACTATATGAGGGTTTATTTATTTTGTTTAAGTAAGTTAAAAGCAATTTACAATGTTCAAAGAGAGATGAATTTACAATGTAGGTAAGAAAGAAAACAAACAGCGGTGCAAAGATAAAAAAACTCACAACATCTACACTGAATCCCAGAAATGGAATGGCGTACATATCATTTCGCATTAGTAATTGCAGATCTGATACACCTGAGATTGTAATAAGGATGAAGAGTTCAGCAATGAGAAGAAACAGGAAGATGTATCGTATCTCATGTGCGGATTGATTGATTTCTGATTCTAACGCACTTAGATAAACTTGTCTTTTCATGTTCAACCTAGCTTTTGATGTTTTTCTATATAATATAAATCATCGTTTTTTGATGCATGCTCTAATTATAAGAATGATGACGTGTCATTTAAGTTTCAGTTCATTATCAAACTTAAGAGGCTCCAGAGGTCATTAGGCTGCAATACTCCTCTCAATGGCACCGTTTCAGTGCTTGAAACCTCTGGTGTCAGTGGTTTGCAATGTTCAGTTTGCAGCAGAAGGGCTAGGTAATGAAAGAGCGCACGAAATCATATTATAAGCTGCTGAGTGAAGTGGAAAAACGAATTCCTGATGTTGATGTGCAATTAAATCAACTGGATAAAGTACTGACAGGGAAGAAAAGCTGGCAGTCGATTGAAGAGAAAGAACGGGTAATGTTCAGACTCAAGAATATTACTCAGGAAAGAGAAGATGAAAAACGAATTGATTTGGACGATATTCAGGGTAGTTTGCTGGAACGCATCATCAAATTCAATGAACTATTGCCTATATCTTTTTTATATCGGGGGGCCCGGATCGCGAAAACCGTTGGCCGGGTAAACGTCCGGTCTGAATTAGGGTTGATCGGTCATGGGACAGCATTTATGGTGTCACCCCGGCTGATGATGACTAATAACCATGTGCTGGAAAATGAAACGACGGCCCGGTTCAGCATGCTGGAAATGAACTTTCGGGCGACGCCGACCGGAATGAGTCAGTCTTCTTTTTTCCGGTTGCTGCCAGAATTATTCTTTTTGACAGACGAGCACTTAGATTTTACGTTGGTGGCTGTCGAAGCGGTGAATCCACAAGGTGACCGAATTGCCGATTATGGATTTAACCCGCTCATCCGACAGACAGGGAAGGCGCTGGTCGGTGAACACGTGAATATTATTCAGCATCCGCTCGGCGAGCCAAAACAGATCTCTGTGCGTCAAAATAAAATTATTGGTAAGGAGGGTCCGTTCCTGCATTACGTCACCGATACTCAGCAGGGGTCATCTGGCTCACCTGTCTGTAATGATGCATGGGACGTGGTGGCGCTTCACCATGCCGGTAAACCCAAGCGGGATGAACGCGGGAATATTTTGCTGACTGATGGCAGTGTCTGGGACGGTAATCCGATGACGCAGGGGCAAATCCACTGGGAGGCCAATGAAGGGGTCAGGATCAGTGAAATTCTGAAAAAAACGGATGACCTCGTGGCTGACATGACTGCTTCAGCGCAGCAACTCTATCAGGCCATTTTCACAACAATACCGCCGGCAGGTGACATTGAATCTGCCGTTCATCCGCAATCCCGGCCGGACACACACCTGGCTCATCATGACGGACAGGATTCAGCGAATCTGTATTTTCGGGTGAATATTACACCGATGACAGAAGAAAAGCTGCGTCTTAGTCTGTTGGGAATACCGCACTCCGGAACGGATGTTGTCAAAGACGCAGAACGCCGGGAACCTCCGATTGTCATTTCTGGGAGTCACGCAGATAACATTCCGGACAGCCCCGCAGACCGGACCCGACTTGATTATTACGACCCCGATGCGGATAAAATCAGTCAAGAGACGTATTACGAGAATGTTGATCTGTCGCTGCCGCCGGAAGACCTGTATAAAGCCCTGTCGAAATTGCTCAGTCAAACACATACGACGCAGTTGTCCTATCGTGTGGCCCGTCTGGAGCATTTGTATCCGGTTGTTGATCGCCATGAATTCGGTAAGCTGAGAAATATCTATTCCGGAACAGTGCTTGATCCTGAAGAGGTGATTCGTGCTGAGAAAGCCATGATTCAACAACATGCGTCGGAAATGCGGATGCAGGTTGAATCGGAAGAGTTGTTATCTGAAGCGGCACGTGCGGAGGCGTTAGACATCCTGGAAGCATCACTCCCGTTCAATTGTGAGCATGTGGTGCCGCAATCCTGGTTTGAAAAGCGCAACCCGATGCGGGCGGATATGCATCATTTGTTTGCCTGTGAACCCGACTGTAACAGTTTCAGAAGTAATCTCCCCTACTGGCAGTTCGATCTGTTGGATGAATCCTTGCATACCGCCTGCGGTCGTCGTGAAGGAAACAAGTTTGAACCGGAAAACGGCCGCGGTGCCGTTGCCCGTGCAACGCTCTATTTCCTGCTGCGTTACCCGTTTGTTATTGGTGATGACCACAATGAGATGAAACTGGAGCGGCTGAATATTTTGCTGCAATGGCATCAGCAACACCCGGTTGATCGCTATGAACTGCACCGGAACAGTACAATCTTTGCGGTTCAGGGAAACCGGAATCCCCTGATTGATTTTCCGGAGCTTGCCGACCGAATTGATTTCAGCCTGGGATTTGCCTGAGTCGCGTTTGCTGAATGGCTCATGCGCCGGAATCAGCTCAAAGAACAAAGGCCGCATCAGCGGCCTTTTACCTAGATGCCATGACTCAAAAGTCACAGCGGTTTCAGGGGGAGCGATATGGGTTTAACCGAATGATTTACTCAGTCCTTCCAGTGAAGCAACTTTTGCTCGCATTTTTGTTGCAGCTTCTTCCATGCGGCTCATCATGGTCAGGTTGTTCGATGAAGAGGTCGAAATCTGATGCACATTGCTGCTGATCTCCTGGGCGACTGTGCCTTGCTCCTCGGCGGCAGCGGCGATCTGGGTCGAGATTTCCGCAATTTCGTCGACCATGGCAACCACTTCCATAATACTGGCGGCTGTCTCATTGGTATGGGCGACACATTGATGCGTTTTTTCGATGCTCTCTGCTGAGGTGGATTGCCACTGGTTCAGCGTCGCACTGATATTGACGATACTGGCCTGGATATTTTCGGTCGCCCCATGGGTGCGTTGCGACAATGCGCGAACTTCATCTGCGACCACTGCAAATCCCCGGCCTTGTTCTCCGGCGCGGGCAGCTTCAATGGCAGCATTCAGCGCCAGCAAATTAGTTTGCTCGGCAATGCCCTGGATTTCCAGCATCATGGTTTCAATTTGCTCGGAAACCTTCACCAGCGACTGTGCTGTTTGTGCGGCATTTTCCGTGTCACGGGCTAAGTCGTTAATATTGTTCTGTGTCTGTCCCAGCACTTTGGTGGTGTCTGCGCATTTTTGCTGTGCGGTAAGGACTTTCTCGGTGGTCAGTTGGGTATTCTGGGCGATTTCGGTTGCGACAGCAGACATCTGGGTGATGGCGGTTGCAATGTGTTGTGTGTCCTGATCCTGATTGGAAATCGAGTCACGAGTGGTGATCGTAATGTCAGTCAGCTCGTCTGTGACACCTTTAATGGTCGTTGCGGCATCGTCAATCCGACCCAGCACTGTTTTTAGCCGGGCGTCATCCAGTTTTAAATGGAAGTCTGCGATGGAAGCTGGTCCGTTACCACTGTAGATGATACGGGTCAGCGCATCGTAATTGTCAGATAGCTGCTGAAAAAAACGGGGTACTGCAAATAATTCACCCCGGCAAAGGATCGCAATGAATGCAAATGGCAACGCAGCGGAAAGGAAATCATATTCGGGAATAAAATAGTTTAATAAGCCAACAGTCATTGCAGTAAGAAGGGCGGTCAGCCCTAATTTACTCCAACTGGAAAGATGGAAGCCATATGGGTTTTTATTTTGATTCAATTGCTGGTAAATATGTGCGGCAGTTTCAATCATGTCTGAGGTTGGTTTCCGGCGAACAGATTGATAACCACACACTTTGTTGTTTTCATATAACGGGGTGACATAAGCATCCACCCAGTAATAACTGCCATCTTTACAGCGATTTTTTACAATACCCCGCCAGGGCTTTTCAGATTTTAAGTGGCTCCATAAGTCTCCGAATGCGGCTCTTGGCATATCCGGATGGCGAATGATGTTATGGTGCTGGCCTACAAGTTCATCAAAGCTGTAACCGCTGATATCTACAAATTCATCGTTGGCATAAGTGATCACACCTTGTAAATCCGTAGTTGTCACGAGCTGAGCATGATGATCAAGGACGACCTCGCGATCGGTCACCTGGCGGTTTTTACGCATGAGTTATCCCTCGTCGAAACGTATATTCAGAGTGCGTTTTAAATAGAACGCAGAGAAGCAGTGGGCTGCTTTTTTGTTTTATGACACGTCTGTCCCAACTCTAGATGACAGTAATTGATGGACCTATTGGAAATACCGGAGATTTGAAATGCTTCAAAGAATAAGTAAATGTCCCGAGAAAAAGTAAGCAAAGCTAAAATTAGTGATTATGATCAGTCTCTATAGATATTTTCTGCGCTCATCAACTAAGAATTGTTCTCGTCTTCCATGAATCTGCTGCCGCTTGAGTGTCGCAATACGCACAAAAACTGTAAGGAAATGGCGTCCTTTTTTGCCGGATATTTAGTTTTAAATGAAACTAAGTTGTTTGAATGGTGCTGGCTAGAGGGATGAGATCAAAAAGCCCTGCGGTGAGCAGGGCTTGAGTCGCTTTGTTCTGGCTTCTGAAAATCAGAAGTTTGCTGAGCGTGGCGTACGTGGGAATGGGATCACGTCACGAACGTTTGCCATACCGGTAACGTAAGACACCAGGCGCTCGAAGCCCAGACCAAAACCTGCGTGTGGTACAGTGCCGTAGCGGCGCAGGTCGCGGTACCAGTCCATGTCTGCCGGTTCGATGTTCATGGCACGCATACGCTCGTCCAGAACGTCCAGACGCTCTTCACGCTGTGCCCCACCGATAATTTCACCAATGCCCGGTGCCAGAACATCCATCGCAGCAACAGTGCGGCCGTCTTCATTCAGGCGCATGTAGAATGCTTTGATGTCTTTCGGATAGTTCTTCACAATCACTGGTGCTTTGAAGTGTTCTTCCGCCAGATAGCGCTCGTGCTCGGAGGACAGGTCAATGCCCCATTCAACATCAAATTCGAATGAGCGGCCAGAGGCTTGCAGGATGTCGATGGCATCGGTGTAATCGACCTGTGCAAAGTCAGAATCGACAAATTGCTCCAGACGGGTAATGGCTTCTTTATTGATGCGCTGCGCGAAAAATTCCAGATCATCGCGACGCTCAGCCAGAACAGCTTTGAACACATACTTCAGCATGTCTTCCGCCAGTTTGGCAACGTCATTCAGATCTGCAAAGGCAACTTCTGGTTCCACCATCCAGAATTCGGCCAGGTGACGGCTGGTGTTGGAATTCTCAGCACGGAACGTCGGACCAAAGGTGTACACTTTGCTTAGTGCACAAGCGTATGCTTCAGCGTTCAGCTGACCAGACACGGTCAGGAATGTTTCTTTTCCGAAGAAGTCTTCGTTGAAATCAACTTTACCATCATCGGTGCGTGGCAGGTTTTCCAGATCCAGCGTGGAAACGCGGAACATTTCACCGGCACCTTCTGCGTCTGCCGCAGTGATCAGCGGGGCAGAAGTCCAGAAGAAACCCTGCTCATGGTAGAAACGGTGAATGGCCTGAGACAGACAGTTCCGCACACGGGCAACGGCACCAATCACGTTGGTCCGCGGACGCAGGTGTGCTACTTCACGTAAGTATTCGATGGAATGACGTGTTTTTGCCATCGGGTAGGTATCCGGATCATCAACCCAGCCAACGACGTTGACAGCCGTTGCGGCCAGCTCGAAATCCTGACCTTGGGCCGGAGATTCAACCACCTTGCCGGTCACTTCAACGGAACAACCAGTCGTCAGTTTCAGAACTTCTTCCTGATAATTATTCAGTTCATTCGGGACCACGGCCTGAATCGGGTCGAAACAAGAGCCGTCATAGATGGCAAGGAAAGAGATTCCGGCTTTGGAATCCCGACGTGAACGGATCCAACCGCGAACAGTAACTTCACTGTCAACCGCGATTTTTCCGCTCAGTACGTCTGATACAGGCGCGTAAGTCATGATGTAATGATTCTCCGTTGAGGCACGACTGAGTGCTGTGCTTAATTTACAGTCCAAAGCAGCAATATTACCTGTCTCGTCTCAGGCATCAAGCTTTGATACGTGCTCCGGTGGGAAATAATCACATTGTGTCGGCTTTTGTGCTGAATTAGTAATCAGAAGCGGGGCTGAGAAAGAATCCGGCAGCGGTGAGGCTGCCGGATGGATGTGTTTATGGCGTGGTGGGGGGCGGGGTGAGATTACAGCTCAGTCCGTCTCGTAATACGGTGCCCGGGAATGGACTGCCGGGTTGTGGTGCATCGGTCGGGCTTTGTACCGACACAGATGGGGCACTGGCAGCCGGGATCAGTGTGACGATATCGCTCCACATTTCCCCTTGAGTTGTACTCAGGGCCGGGCTGGCACTTTCCCAGCGCGTGAAGTGGTTGAAACCTTTGATGGTCAGCTTGAGTCCGTCTGTGTCCGAGACTTTGATCCATTCCTGGAAATCTCCGGTCGGGAATCGTTTGGCACCGTTACTGAACACTGCATCGATTTCCGACTGTGCCATGGCATTTTCGTAATACAGGGTGCCGTCTGCTTCGAGTTTCCAGCGAATTGGAATATCGAAGCCACAACCGTCTGCATCGGTGTAGCGGCCCGTGTTGAACCCCGCTTGTGTGTCCGCCTGTGGGTTCAGCACCAGATGACGGGACGAATCCCCGGCAAACGTCAGTGCCATTCCAGCCAGCATGTTTTGGGTGAATCGCGGGGTGCGCCCTTCCCAGCTCACAATACAGCTGGTGGATTGATTGTCGAATTCGGTTTTGGTTCTTGCGGTCGCTGGCATCTGTGTACTGCTGTTCCAGCCCGAATCACTGGTTGTGCAGGCGACCAGCGTGTCCGGCGCATATTCCTTGGTCATCAGGTGGCTGATTTCTGTTTGATTGGCGCCCCCTAAATCCGTCTGACTGAAGGTTTTGATTGCCCAGAGCGGACGGGCGTCATATTTCTTGTGGGTCACGGCCCAGAGCGCGTAATCACTGAAAGTGTTGTGTCTGTCCTCGGTGAGCCGCAGGAAGCCAAGTTCATCCAGTGCCCATTCACGGTTGTCTGAGCCGGGTTGTAACACAGTATTGAGATAATAGTCCCAAGTTTTGTCACTGCGCAGAATGACAGCTTCCAGCTCGCCCAGCTCGGTCGAAATCTGCACCAGGTGCTGATCGGCAAGTGCATTTACACTGTCGGTTGTGAAGGTTTCATCGCCGCCACATTCGGTCACGGCGTTCAGGAATTGATCTTCTGTGGCCGGGGTGGTGTCGCCAAAGTCACAATCTCCGAATGGCGGCAGGTTATCGCGGGAAGCGACGGCATAAATCTGCTCTTTGGCGGCATTGTTAAATCCGGCAAAGTGGAAATCACTGTCTTTCAGCACGGCCTGTCCCTGATGGACGGCACCTTGATCAACGACCAGAAACAGATACGGCGTGTCGAACGGATAATGGTTCGCGAGTTGTTTGATCACGTCAGGGACCGTGAACTGGAACATCTGTATTCCCTGAGTGGTGACCGGCGACCAGAGGCCATCTTCAACGACAACCCAGTCATCCCCACCGATATTCACCCAATAGTTCACCTGATGCGTGTTATTGAAGACAAACTCCAGCACCACATTGTCGGTCAGATGATAGCCATTCACTTGCTCAATACTGCCTGAACCTGCCACAGAAACCAGATCCTCCAGCGTGGTGTAAGGCACACCCGGGTTGTCTCGGGGCGAGACGGAACACTCATCGCCGTTGACATCGGTGCTGCACAGCAGCATCCGGGTGGTTTCCGGATTCCAGGTGAAGTAATAGCCGGTTGAACCTTCTGCAAATGTGGCGTCATCGGGCACATAGCGGGTCATAAAGTGGTTTTCTTTGGTGGTCAGAAAATCATGCATGCGCTGGCCGGATAACGGATAGCTGTTGACGCGCATGGTAATGTTCCGGCTGTCACTTTCTGCCAGTCCTGCATCAGTCATGATGGCGGTGCTGCTGGAAGAGATCAGCACCTGAAAGTAATCATACAAATCTTTCCAGCCGCCTGAGGTCAGGATTTTCCCTTGAATGGCATTCTCTTTCTGATCGAACTGAACCAGTCCCTGCTCGCTGAGATAGCGAAATTCTTCGGCCAGGCTGATCTCACTGTCGCCGTTTTTGTGCCAGCGCCAGTCGATTTGCCGGGTTTCATTGGTTGCAGTATCCGGGCTGTTAAAGTCCATCATATCCGCTTCCAGTGTGCTGCCTGTCAGAGAACGCTGGCTGCGTAACCGCCAGAAGCCTGCATTGAACACCGTTTGAATCTGATCTTTCTGCGCGGTCAGCTCGGTGTATTTGCGGGTCATGATACCTTCAAGAATGTCATTGACGACGGTCAGAGACATCAGATTGCTCAGGCTGACCCCATTGAGGCCCAGCTTCGGAATCAGTGTGACGGCCAGTTCATCGGCCAGTTCGTTGATAAAGTCTCCAGCATCCCGGACATCAATATTGGCGGGTTCACTCACGGTTTCGATGAAGATGCCCCAGTTGCCGTCCCGGACAACGCGTTTGATGAGTGCCCGGTACGCCAGCGTGGTTTTCAGAGACAAAGCGATTTCTGTATCGGTCAGCGGCGTCATCAGCAGGTTGGTCGGCAGTTCATCCCCAATGGAAAATTGCGGTGGTTCCTCAAGGTTCAGCACCAGCACCCCCTGCAATAACAGTGGGCTGCGTGCCTCAATGATGTAGTTTCCATCGGTTTGCTGGAAGTTGGTGATTTCACCTTGTCCCATGGCTTTGCCCTGTGCATTCAGGAAAATGATGGCAAAGTTATCTTGAGTGAGAGTTGTTGTGGCTGCGTAGGCTTTGCTGATCAATTGCCAGCTGTTGCGCTGTTGTGCTGTCATGAGTCCGGCCGGTAAGTCGACGGTCACAGTGAACCTGGTTTTCGCCAGAGGCAGATCGGCGGGCTGAATCCCGCTCTCACCATCACCCCCACCACACGCAGAAAGCAGACCCGCCAAAATCAGGCTGAGCCCCATCATCAGATAGGCACGCATAGATTTTCCCCTGAACGATCAAAACTGTACTTTTATTCGAAACGCAAGATTGGTTTCGGTGTTTGGGGTGAGTATAGGTAAGTGGCGGGGAGGGAAATGTAAAACCAGACACCGTGTCTCACAGGCTGAGACACGGTCTGAGAATTAAGACAACGCTTGCCGGCATGGCCAGAACGCGCAGAAATTGCGGGTCAGTGTCAGGCGATGGACAGGTATTTGTGGGTTTGAATCGACAGTCGCCAGTTCCGGGCAATACAGGTTTCAATACACAGCTCGGTGGCCCGGGTTTTCTGACTGATCGGTTGCAGGGCAATGGTGACATCTGACCGGAGTGGGATGCCATCCAGAAGCGCATCCAGCTGATCGATATCTTTTTGGGTACCGACCGGATGTTTGATCTCATTGGCACGTTCCAGCGCGATTGGCAGGACAGGCAGTTTGCCTTTCATGTTAATTTTCGGAGAAACGGTGACCCAGGTTTGCGGAGTCGCAAGGACTTCGTAGGTGCCGCTGGTTTCAATCTGGCAGCGGAAACCATGGGCTTCCAGCAAGGTCGTGAGCGGGCGCAGATCGTACAGACAGGGCTCTCCGCCAGTGATCACCACATGACGAGCCGTATATCCCTGATCCAGCAGTAGTTGAACGATGCCCTGAGCATCCAGCGATGTCCAGGTGGGGGAATCACCACGTTTGTCCATCATGGCCTGAATGTTCACTTCATCCTGAGGTTCTGCACTCCAGGTTTGCTTGGTGTCGCACCAGGCGCAGCCGACCGGGCAAATCTGCAAGCGAACAAAGATAGCCGGTACACCTGTGAAAACACCTTCCCCTTGAATGGTTTCAAAGATTTCATTGATTTTGTACACGGCTGACCTCAAAACATCTGACAATTTTCACGGGGTCGCGGGTGTTTTGTTACCCGGAACGCTGAAGGGCGCGTATTATGTCAGAACCCGATGGGATTGTCTCTATTGCTGTGATTTCACATGAAGTGCACTGAGTGGCGCTCCGACATGTATACACATTGCCGGTGAAATTGCTGAAAGTTGGTGATTGGGTTCACGGCATTGGGATAAGTCGCTTCACAATTACTTCGCACTGTAAAAAAATTCAGTGCCTTGCGTATTTATAATCAGACAGAGGAAGTTCGCGCATGTACGTCGCTCAACCCGGTCACATCGATCACATCAAACGGAACAATGCCGGGAGCGTCTACAAACTTATTGATCAGTATGGCCCGATCTCCCGGATCGAGCTATCGAAAAAGAGCCAGCTGGCACCAGCCAGTATCACCAAGATTACCCGGGAGCTGTTCGAAGGCCATTTAATCAAAGAAGCTGAAATTCTTGAGTCCGGCAGTCGGGGACGACCGGCGATTGGTCTGGTTCCGGATAATGATGGCTGGCAGTTTCTTGGGATCCGGCTGGGTCGTGGATATCTGACGATTGCACTGCATGAGCAGGGGGGCGATATCCTGTTTGAAGAACGGCAGGACATTCTGGAACGCAAGCAGGATGAGGTGCTGAACAAACTGCTCACCGAAATTGACACCTTCTTTGCCCGTCATGCCAAATTGCTGGATCGGATCACGGCGATTGCGGTTTCGTTGCCGGGGCTGGTGAACTCTGAGAAAGGCATGGTGCTGCAAATGCCGCACTACGAAGTGAAAGACATGCCCTTGGGGCCCGCGATTCACAAGGCAACCGGCCTGCCTGTATTTATCGGTAACGATACCCGTTCCTGGGCACTGGCCGAGCAGTTGTTTGGCAACGCAAAAGATGTGGCCAATTCCATCCTGGTGTCTGTGCATCATGGGGTCGGGGCTGGGATCATTCTGGATAATCAGGTGCTACAGGGACGAATCGGGAATATCGGCGAATTGGGCCATATTCAGATTCAGCCGGATGGATTGCCCTGTCATTGCGGCAACCGGGGGTGTCTGGAAACCGTTGCCAGTCTTCAGGCGGTTCGGGAGCAGGTGAAAAAAGGCCTGAGTCTGGGCGAGGCATCCTCGCTTTACGGCCAGGACCTGACCATTGAAACGATCTGCGAAGCAGCATTGCAGGGCGATCCGCTGGCGCACCGTGTGATCACTGAGCTCGGGCATCACCTTGGCCGGGCGATTGCCATTATGGTGAATCTGTTCACGCCGGAAAAAGTACTGATTGGGGGTGAGCTGAATCAGGCCAAGAAGGTGCTGTATCCGGCCATTTTGTCTTGCGTGAAGGCGCAGTCACTCCCGGTTTACAACCAGGATCTGCAGATTGAAGAAACCAGCTTTTATACGCAGGCAACCATGCCAGCGGCAGCGTTGGTGAAGCAGGCGATGTACGACGGAACTTTACTGCTGAAACTGCTGGAAGAAGGCTGATTTTTGCAGCGTTCCATCCCTCCAAACGACATGATCCTGACAGCGGTTTCTGTCAGGATCAGCCAGACTTAAAGTAAACAGACCTCTTTGGGTGGCCATGGACACCCAAGAACACCCAAGAACAATTGAAGGCTGACACGCATGAAGAAAGAGAAGATCACGGTCTTTTATGATGGTGCCTGTCCCACTTGTGTTCGGGACCGGGTCTGGTATGAGACGTGGCTGGGACGTCATCCGGAGCTGGTGGTGTGGTATGACATCACCGGTGAAGACGAAGCGCTGAAAGCTATGGGGATCGATCCGGATAAAGCTTTGCGGGAGCTGCATGTGCAGGACCAGCAAGGCGTGGTCCATCGCGAAATGGACGCGTACATCCTGCTGCTCAATCAGATTTGGTGGTTGCGCCCGGTTGCCTTTCTGATGGGGCTCCCGGGCATCCGGCAGGGCTTGTCAGCAATTTACCGGCGCATGGTCGATCAGCGTCTGAACCGAGAAGGCCGGGGATAAGCCGGGTCAGAGATCGTCATGCTTGAGCTCCTCGTCAATCACATTGTGCAGAAAGGACAGCGCAGCACGGTGATCATTCCGGCTCATAAACCACTGTTTCTGATTGGTCTCCAGCGGGAGGATTTCCAGCCAGCGCTGGCACACCCAGGCCATGTCGGTGAAATCCGGGTCCGGATAATTCGACGCATAATCCGGGTACTCATCAAACAGCGCTTCCAGACTGCTCGCAATGGGCTTGTCGATGAACCGGGGGGTACTGGCAGCCCAGTTTCTGATTGAGCTGACTTCACCGAAGCGCAGACCATCTTTTTCCTGCCAATGATTGTTGATGACAAACTTTTCTACACCTTTGATGGTGATGCCCAGTAACCCGTCGGGGAGTTGTTCGAAATCGGTGATTTCGGCCCGGGTGCCGAAATGGCAGAGAGAATCTCCGTCTTTCATGCACAGGCCGAAACCGTGACCGGAGGACATGGCGAGCGTCACCAAGCGTGTATAGCGGGGTTCAAAAATCCGCAGTTTACTGACACCACCCGGTAAAACATAAAGCCGCAGTGGGAAAAGAGGTAACTGCATAAGAATCAGCCTTTCTGACGTCATATTTGCCTGGGCTGCCTGCCTTTCTGGACGATCTGACCTCCGAAAATGCAGGCATTCACCCTACTCTGGCGCTTCTTATGAGTATATCTGTTCAAAGATGAAGCTTTGTCTGTTTTTCGATATTACTGCAAGGATTGTAAAATAGCGAAAACCAGTTTTTTAAGCTGCTGATCCGTGGTGATAAAGGGCGGCATGATATAGATAAGTTTGCCAAACGGGCGTATCCAGACACCGTTGTCTACAAAACTTTGCTGAATGCTAACCATGTCCACAGGTGCATGCAGTTCCACAACACCAATCGCTCCCAGCCAGCGGACCGCTTTTACTTTGTCGGATTCCGTGAGGGCGGGCAGCAGTTCGGCGAGTTGCTGCTCGATCCGGTTCACCTGATCCTGCCATGCGTTGGTTGCCAGTAAAGCTAAACTGGCATTCGCAACGGCGCACGCAAGGGGGTTCCCCATGAACGTAGGACCATGCATAAAGCAACCCGCTGCGCCGCTGCAGACTGTATCTGCCACTGTTTTGGTGGTGAGCGTTGCGGCCAGAGTCATATACCCGCCGGTAAGGGCTTTGCCTACACACATGATATCCGGGCTGATCCCGGCATGCTCGCAGGCGAAAAGTTTGCCGGTACGGCCAAAGCCGGTGGCAATCTCATCAACAATCAGCAGTACGCCATAATCGTCGCACAGTTCCCGGACCCGACGTAAATAAGTTGGATGGTAAATCCGCATTCCTCCCGCACCCTGCACAATGGGTTCAAGAATCACGGCAGCCAGCTCCTGATGGTGCGCGGCAATCCTGGCCTTGAAATCTGCAATATCATCTTCCTGCCACGTGTCATGAAACCCAATTTCAGGTGAGTCTGCGAAGATGTGCTCCGGCAGAAAACCTTGATACAGGCTGTGCATGGAGTTCTCCGGATCCGTCACTGACATTGCTGCAAAGGTATCGCCGTGATAGCCATGGCGTAACGTCAGGAACTTGGCCCGTTGTTCTCCTTTGGCATGCCAGTATTGCAGCGCCATTTTCAGCGCAACCTCAACGGAAACAGAACCGGAATCGGCCAGAAAAACCTGCTGCAGCGGGGCAGGGCTCATGTCGATCAGTTTACGGCACAGCTCCACCGCAGGCTGGTGTGTTAACCCTCCGAACATCACATGAGACATCTGATCCAGCTGATCTCTGGCAGCCTGATTCAGCACCGGATGATGGTAGCCATGAATGGCAGACCACCAGGATGACATGCCATCAATCAGCTCACGACCATCTTCGAGGTAAAGATGCACGCCTTTCGCATGGCTGACCGGGTAGCAGGGTAAGGGGTTGATGGTGGAGGTATAAGGGTGCCAGACATGCTCGCGATCGTAGTCCAGATCGACCCCAGGCGCCTTACACTGGTTGGAGGTCTCGTTATTTGTGGTGATTTTTTGCACAGATGTAAACCTTGTGTTTTCTTTATGGTTGACAGTGTACCGACTCAAAGTAGACTTGCAAGCATTCAAACCCGTGGAATTCTTGCGGTTATCGTGACAGCGCAACGGGGATATAAGAACAATGAATGAGGTTTACACGTGGAAGTAAGACACGATTGGAGCATTGCAGAAGTACAGGCGCTTTTTGAAAAGCCGTTCATGGATTTGGTCTTTGAAGCACAGCAAGTGCACCGCCAGTATCATGAGGCGAATAAGGTGCAGGTCAGTACTCTACTGTCGATCAAGACTGGTGCCTGTCCGGAAGACTGTAAATATTGTCCGCAAAGTGCGCATTACCGGACCGATGTTGATCGTGAGCGGCTGATGGAAGTCGAGCGTGTACTGGATGCGGCTGAAAAAGCGAAACACTCCGGTGCGACCCGGTTCTGTATGGGCGCAGCATGGAAAAACCCGAAAGAGCGGGATATGCCTTATCTGCTGGAGATGGTTCGCGGTGTGAAAGCCATGGGTCTGGAAACCTGTATGACGCTGGGAATGATCAGTGGTGAGCAGGCAAACACGCTGGCCGATGCGGGTCTGGATTATTACAACCATAACCTGGATACCTCGCCTGAATATTACGGCAACATTATCACCACCCGGACTTACCAGGATCGTCTGGATACCTTATCCCACGTTCGTGATGCCGGGATGAAGATTTGTTCCGGTGGCATCATTGGCATGGGAGAAAGTGCCCGTGACCGTGCCGGCCTGCTGGTGGAACTGGCGAACCTGCCGGTACATCCGGAAAGTGTGCCTATCAATATGCTGGTGAAAGTGAAGGGCACCCCGCTCGAGAGTGTGGACGATGTTGATCCACTCGACTTTGTCCGGATTATCGCTGTGGCCCGAATCATGATGCCGAAGTCGGCTGTTCGCCTTTCTGCCGGCCGTGAAGGCATGAGCGCAGAAACCCAAACTTTGTGTTTCATGGCGGGTGCAAACTCGGTGTTTTATGGCTGCAAACTGCTGACCACACCAAACCCGGAAGAAGACAAAGACATGCAACTGTTCAAGAAGCTGGGGATTAACCGTCAGGAACAGGCGGCGAAACCAGATGAGATCCAGGAGCAGGAGCTGTTGGGCCAGGTCGCGCAACGCGTCGCTTCCCGTCCGTCGGCTGATGACCTGTTCTACGATGCCTCTTAAACAGCGCCTGCATCAGGCCCTGCACCAGCGAGAAGTGCAGGGTCTGTATCGTCAGCGTCGTACATTGGACAGACAGCTGTCTGAGGTCCGGCTGGCAGACAGCCAGCAACCGGTGCTGAACTTTTCCAGTAACGACTATCTGGGATTGGCGCAGTCACCTGAACTGATTCAGGCATGGCAGCAAGGGTTGTCTTCCTATGGTGCCGGCAGCGGGGCATCACCGCTGGTGACCGGTCATCACAGTCCGCATCAGAATTTAGAATCCCGGCTGGCGGAATGGCTGGGATTTGAGCGCGCGTTATTGTTCAGTACCGGATTCAGTGCCAATCAGGCCGTGTTGTTTGCGTTGCTTCAAAAAGGTGATTGCCTGATTCAGGACAAACTCAATCATGCTTCACTGATGGAGGCGGGCATGTTGTCCCCGGCGACCATGCAGCGCTTTGCGCACAATGATGTCGCTGCATTGCAGCAACAGCTGGCCAGACATGAGGGGAGTGATACGGCCCGGCTTGTTGTCACGGAAGGGGTGTTCAGCATGGATGGGGATCAGGCACCTTTGGCCGACATCGCATCCCTTTGTGAATCATCGCAAAGCTGGCTGATGGTGGATGATGCCCACGGTTGTGGTGTCCTGGGTGAAGCTGGGCGCGGCAGTTGCGATCAGGCCGGTATTCAGCCGGATCTTCTGGTGGTGACATTTGGTAAAGCCTTCGGCATGCAGGGGGCTGCCGTCCTGTGCAGTCAGGCAGTGGCAGAGTATCTGATTCAGTTTGCCCGGCATTACATCTATTCCACGGCAATGCCGCCTGCTCAGGCGTTTGCGTTGTGCACCGCGGTCGATTTGGTGCGTACCGAGCATTGGCGACGGGAAAAATTGCTGACCTTAGGTGAGATGCTGATCGAGACGCTGGCCCCGGACATTGGCCTGCAAGTCACTTCAACCCCGATTAAACCCATTTTGCTGGGAAACAGTGAACGGGCTATGTCGTTGTCGGCATCATTGGCGGAACAGGGCATTTGGGTCTCGGCCATTCGCCCGCCCACTGTGCCTGTCCATCAGGCGCGCTTGAGAATCACATTGACGGCGAGTCACACCGAAGCGCAGGTTTTGCAGCTTGCCCATTGTTTGAATGCGTCTTTTGAAGAGGTAACGGATGCAGCCAATCAAATCAATGAATCAGACTGATTCAGAATTATGGAATGTTCACTCTGCCGAGAAACAGGCCATTGCCGCTAGCTTTGGGAAAGCGGCATCGGGTTACGATCAATCGGCGGCATTTCAACGCCGGGTCGGGCATCTGTTGCTGGATCGGCGACCGGATGTCGTCACAGGAACACACTGGTTGGATGTTGGTTGCGGGACTGGCTATTTCACCCAGCAATTACAACAGTTGGAATGCCGGACGACAGCCATTGATCTGTCATTGCCGATGCTCGAACAGGCGCAACTGAGGTGCCAGCATCAGGGAGTGTTTCAGTTGGCAGATGCCGAAGCTTTGCCTTTTGAAGATCAGCGGTTTGATGCTGCATTTTCCAGTCTTGCGCTTCAATGGTGCCGTGATCTGAGTGTGCCATTGAAGGAGCTCCGGCGGGTCGTTAAGCCCGGCGGGTGGATTGGGTTCACCACGCTGGCCGCAGATTCATTATTTGAGTTGCAGCAAGCCTGGCAGGCGGTCGACCAACATCTGCATGTGAACGAATTCGACAGCCAGTCTGCTTTGCTCAGTGCAGTGAAAGCGGCAGGATTTACTCAGTTTGACCTCTTGCTTGAGCCTGTTGTGATGCATTATCCGAGTGCGATGGCACTCATGAAAGATTTGAAAGGGATTGGTGCTACACATTTGTCGCAACAGCGTCGGCAGGGTTTGTTTGGCCGCAATGCGCTCAAGCGGATTGAGGATGCTTACGCAAGTTTTCGGGATGATACGGGTCAATTACCAGCAACTTACCAGGTTTGTTTTGGAGTATTAAAGAATGTCTAAAGTTTTCTTTGTGACCGGAACGGATACCGACGCCGGAAAAACTGTGGCGACCCGAACCCTGATCGACGCGTGTGTGCAGGCAGGATTCCGGACCGCAGGTTATAAACCAGTTGCATCCGGCAGTACGCTGACGGCTTATGGAATGCGGAATTCTGATGCACTGTTTTTGCAGGCTGCCTCAAATCCTGAACTCCACTATGAAGCCGTGAATCCTTTCACCTTTGAGCCGCCCATTGCGCCGCATATTGCGGCAAGTCAGGCTGGTGTTGAAATCTGCACGGATAAATTGTCCAGTGGGTTATACCGTCTGCAGGAGCAATCGGATGTAGTTTTTGTTGAAGGGGCTGGGGGGTGGCGGGTCCCTTTGTCTGATTCAGTGAAGTTTTCAGACTGGGTCAGACAAGAGAATCTGCCCGTGATTCTGGTGGTCGGGATGAAACTGGGCTGCCTGAATCATGCCATGCTGACCGCGGAAACCATTGTCCGGGATGGACTGTTTCTGGCGGGATGGATTGCGAATCGGGTTGATCCGGAGGTCAGTTGTTATGCGGAAAATCTGGCTTATCTGGCAGCGAATCTGCCAGCACCCAAGCTGGGAGAGATACCTTATCTGCCGGATATCAGTAAACGGGATCTCACCGCATTTATTGATCAGGAACAACTGAAAGCCCTGATGTCATGAAACAATATGCCGCCAGTCCGGCGGCATGTTTGTGATTAGCGTGAATGACTATGCCTGTTGTTGTTTCTTGCCAATAAGCTTCGGCAGACAGTACCAGGCAGAGGCCGCGAGGATCAGGCTGTAACCCAGGAATTCTACCCCTTCTTCCGCCAGGTTTTTCGCTTCACGGACATAATTGTCCTGCATCGCGGTTTGCCACAGTTCCCCCATCCCGAATAGTCGTGAAAATACCATCAGAGTCGCCATACCACCAATCATCAGGCCAAAACTGGCATGTTGGCTGTAATTAAGAAGAGGCTGCCGGGTGCTTTGTGGGTGGTAATAAGCATAGGAAAGACCAGCAATGGCCACCAGCACTGCCGGAACTTTCCAGAAGCCATGTCGGATCAAATCAAAAACGCCATCCAGTTCGCGAATCAAGAGCACTAAAAAGAATGCCGATATCAATCCCGCAAAACTACTTTGTTCTGGATTCCTCATTGCAACAAATGCATAAAGCGTACTACAGATAACAAGATATAATTCCTGTGAATACTCGACGAGAGAATTTTCACCAAGATTGCCACTGAATAGAAGGATTTCAATTTGGATAATGAAAGCAGCGATAGCCGAAATACTCATCACAGCCAGAAAAATTGTCATTGGAACAAGGAGTTCGTATGCGGTTTTATTAGGTAATGTGCTGCCCAATGCATGTGAGTAGTCTTTGTTCATCATTTCATCTGTTCCATATCTATTATTTATTGTTGGGCTCGGTATCACGCAAATGCTTTGCGTGGTGAGGTGTTGGTTCCTTAATTGACCGATTCATCTTGATAAAATGACAAAGTTTAAATTTCGGGCTGAAGAGGTGAGGCAGAAGATCAGATATTTCAGTGTTGAATTATTGTGTGACTGAGATTGCATTCAGTTATTTACATCTACAGTTTCACTAAAATACTTTTTCGCATGCATGCAGAGAGCATTTTCACAATGAACTGTACAGTTTTCATTATGATTGATGGGGCTCAATCACTATGCTTAAATATAGGGTGAGCACCGGGAAAACCTTCCAAAAAGGAATATTTTAGTTTCAGTCAGAAATCTGAATTGGCAAGAGCAGAGGTTCCGAGCACACATTCCGTTTCCATAAGGAGAAATTATCTCCGTTCTATATTTTTGAACTTTCGTTTGCAATAGATAATGGATGGGATATATATTTTTTTTCAGGTGTTTTAATGTCGGATTTTTCTTTTTTCTTTTTTCTTTTGCTTCGTTAACCCTCCGTGGGTCCCGTTTTATTTGCCATTGGAATTTTCTGGCCAGCTATAAAATAAAACATGCCACCAGTTCGATGGCATGTTTTATCGTCAGTGTGAATTATTGAGCTTGCTGTTGTTTCTTACCGACAAGCTTTGGCAGACAGTACCAGGCAGAGGCCGCGAGGATCAGGCTGTAACCCAAGAGTTCTACCCCTTCTTCCGCCAGGTTTTTCACTTCACGGACGTAATTGTCCTGCATTGCGGTTTGCCACAGATCCCCCATCCCGAACAGTCGTGAGAACACCATCAGGGTCGCCATGCCGCCAATCATCAGGCCAAAACTGGCGTGTTTGCTGTATTGACGCAGGGGTTGCTGAGTGCTTTGCGGATGTTGGTACGCGTAGGCGATACCGCCAACAGCCACCAGAACCGCGGGGACTTTCCAGAAACCGTGTTTGATCAAATCCAGGACACCGTCCAGCTCGCGAATCAAGAGCACCAGAAAGAATGCCGATACCAGGACCGCAAAACCACGCAGTGCTGGCTTCTTCACAGCAACGGCTGCAAAAAGTGCGCTGCTCAGGGCCAGATACATTTCCTGCGTATACTCGACAAGTGAGTCCTCACCCAGATTCCCGCTCAATTGCAGCACCTCGATTTGGATGATGAAAGCGGCCACTGCAGCAATGACAGCGACAGCCATAAAGATTGCGATTGGAATGAGCAGTGTTCGTGCGTTTCCCTGCGTGTTGCTCTGCGTTGTTGCGCTATCCAATGCTTGCGAATAGAGCTTTTTCATAATTTACCTGCACAGTGTTCAGAATAATTTTTGGGACTAGTATCACATAATCAATCTGAATGAGAACTGTATTTACATTATTATGACGCAGAAATGACAAAGCCTCCTGTTAGGAGGCTTTGGATTTAGCACTTAATACAAGGGAAATTAGTTCGTGTTCAGCAGCGAAAGTGGGTCGATAGCTTCAGCGGATTGTGTCGCAGAAGGATCCAGTCCAAGCTCTGCACAGGCTTCTTCAGCTGTCATGCCAAGATGACAGCGCAGGATATCAATCGCAACTTGGTAGTTCTCGTGGTCAGCCATCTTGCCTCCTTTCTTTACTGAGTGAATTCCAATACCCAATGACAATAGTGAATGGCACGGTGAGAAACAATACGACCAAAGTCTAAGGAGTCGATTCAATGGAAAGAACTGGATGAAGCTCACAGGTCTGGTCAGGACTGGCTGGACTTACGAAAAGTAACAATTTCCCGCTTCCGCTTGTTTTATGATTAAACGACCATACTATAAATACTTGCTGAGACTGCATGTTTTAAGGCGTCGAAGCGTTGGATGGATTGACCTTTGTTGGAGAAAGAAAGGTATGAAACGAATTGCCTTGTTCCTGGCAACCAACCTGGCTGTCATGCTGGTATTCAGTATTGTGCTCAATATTGTATATGCCGTGACAGATTTACAGCCAGGGAGTCTGAGTGGCCTGCTGGTGATGGCGGCATTGTTTGGTTTTGGTGGCTCTCTGATTTCGCTCTTCATGTCGAAATCAATGGCTTTGCGTTCTGTAGGCGGCAGGGTGATCGAGCATCCCCGGAATGAATCCGAATACTGGCTGATGGAAACGGTTACGCGTCAGGCACAACAGGCCGGTATCGGCATGCCGACTGTTGCGATTTATGACTCGCCAGACATCAACGCATTTGCGACGGGTGCAAAGCGGGACGACTCGTTAGTCGCAGTCTCTACCGGGTTACTGCACAGCATGACACCGGAAGAAGCAGAAGCTGTGTTGGCTCATGAAGTCAGCCATATTGCGAATGGCGACATGGTCACCATGACGCTGCTGCAAGGGGTCGTGAATACCTTTGTGATCTTCATTTCCCGGATTATTGCGGGTGCCGTCAGTGGCGTGAGCAGCAATAATGAAGAAGGGGAAAGCGGTGGCAGCTTTATGACTTACTTCATTGTTTCGACCGTGATGGAACTGCTGTTCGGCTTCCTCGCGAGCATTATTACCATGTGGTACAGCCGTCATCGTGAGTTTAAAGCAGATGCCGGTTCAGCACATTTAGTCGGAAAAGAAAAAATGATTGCTGCCCTGGAGCGTTTAAAAGTCAGTCAGGAATCGCACCTGGAAGGGTCGATGATGGCTTTTGGCATCAATGGCAAGAAAAGCCTGTCTGAACTCTTTATGACACACCCGCCACTGGACAAACGCATTGATGCGCTGCGTCGTGGTGAACACCTGTAATCATTAAGAAATACGAAAGACTGAATGCCCCGGTTTGCCGGGGCATTTTTATTGATGTGTCTTTCTTTCCTGGGCTGGCCGCTTTGATGGATTATTGGGGCCGGATCCGGTATATCATGCCGCTGTCTGTCCCCAGGTACAGCCAGCCTTCCCGGCTCTGAGCCAGTGAGCGAATGCGTTCGTTCATGGACTCCAGCAGCCGTTCTTCCTGAACCGGATTGCCTTGCGCATCCAGTCCAATGCGATTCAGGTGCTGTAAAACCAGAGCGCCCGAAAATAAATTTCCTCGCCATGCGGGGAAAGCATCGCCGTTATAAATCAGCAGGCTGCCGGGTGCTATCGATGGGACATACACTTTTTTGGGCGTTTCAATACCGGTTTTTTCTTTGGCTTCGCCAACATCCAGTGGCCCCCAGTATTCTTTGCCGTGGGATGTCACTGGCCAGCCGTAGTTTTTTCCCGGTTGGATCAGATTGATCTCATCGCCACCCCGGGGGCCGTGTTCAATTTCCCAGAGGCGGTTCGTTGTTCGGTCAAACGCCAGCCCCTGTGGGTTTCTGTGGCCATAACTCCAGATTTCGTGGGAAGCATCCGAGCGTTCCCGAAACGGGTTGTCTTTCGGAATTGAACCATCCAGATTCAAGCGCATGATGGCAGCGGCATGATTGCTGAGATCCTGTCCGTTTGGTCGATGACCGCGATCGCCAACAGAGAAAAACACATGTCCCCGACCATCAAATGCGATCCGACTGCCGTAATGGCGACTGGTATCACTTTGGGAGCGGGTCACCAGTAAATCCTGCCAGTTTTGCAGTGTCTGTCCCGATAACTGGGCGCGTGCGAGTGTGGTCACACTGCTGTCACCAACGGGTTTACTGTAAGTGAAATAAAGCCAGCCCGCAGCCTGAGGATCCGGTGACAATTGCACATCAAGCAGTCCGCCCTGGCCCCGGGCATAGACTTCAGGCAAGCCCGAAACGTTTTGCTTTTGTCCGTTACGGGTATTGAAAAGCACGGCTTCACCCTGCCGCAATGTAATGAGCAATTTGTCGTCATCGATAAAAGTCATTCCCCAGGGCACCGGGAATCCCTCTGCGACTTTTTCGACCTGAAAAGCCATACCTTCACTGCGTCCGGTGGTGATGGGCTGTGCCAGTGCTGAGGCTGTAACTACGGCACAGAATAGCAAAGCGGAAAACGTAAAAAGTCGGGTCTGAATCATCTTTTTCCTTCCATAGATATCATGATGTTAAGGGGGTGCGCTGACAGACATGCTCTGTCATGAACTGCTGTGATCAACTCAGCGGATGGTCGTTTTAAGCCTAGCTGAACCCTGTTGATTCCGATGACATTGGTTGTAAATGTGAGGCAATCATCGCTGCCAGTGCAGTGATACCCTGTTGCCAGTCCGGTGTGTCTTCAAAGGCGGCATAACTCAACCGGAGACAGTGGCGATATTGCTTTTGTGTGCAGAACATACTGCCCGGCAGCAGGCTGATCCCAGCGGCGTGGGCTTGTTGATATAACTGATCACTGTCGCTGTGTTCCGGCAGGGACAGCCAGCATAAAAATCCCCCGTCTGGCTGATAAAGGTGGTAGCGGCCAAGCAGCCAGGGATAGCTATCCAGCGCAGTCGTCAGCGCATGGCAGAACTGCCGCTGATTTCGCTGATAATAACGTTGCACTTTTCGTAAATGAGCACGGTATTTGCCGGTTTTCAGAAACTCAGCAACAGCGGACTGCATCAGGTTCAGGCTGCCCATGTTATCGGCAAGCAGCCGTTTTTCAATCTGAGACTGATACCGTCCCGCAAGCAACCAGCCAATCCGAAGCCGGGAATCGAGTGTTTTCGACAATGAATTACAGTAGATAACACGCTGGCTGTCATCCAGACTGTATAAGCTGGCCGGGCGATCGCCGTAACCCAGATCCCCGAAGACGTCGTCCTCAATGATCGGAATGTCTTGGGTTAACGTGAGCAATTGCTGGCGAGCTTCGGCTGGCATGACTGAGCCGGTCGGATTGTTATAGCTTGGATTGATCAAAATTGCGGCCACCGGCCATTGTTTCAGGGCCAGAGCCAGCTGGTTTAAATCCATGCCAGTCAGCGGGCTGGCGGGAATTTCCACGGCTTTGAGGCCGAGAGATTCCAGCAGTAAGAGATTGCCGAAATAACAGGGTGAATCGATGACCACAGTATCACCGGGGCGGGTGAGTGCCTGAAGGGCCATGCTGATCCCTTGCTGGGCGCCATGGGTGATCAGGATCTCATGCGGGAATGCGGAAATCCCTAGCCACTGATTCACCGAAACCAGCTGTTTTCTCAACTGCTCATCACCCGGGGGAGCAGATAATGGCTGGGCTGTTGCGTTTGATATCGGCTCTGACGGCCGATTTCCGCATATAAAGACGTAATCGCCGGAAAGTGAGTATTGGGGTGGGCGCTTCCCATGGGCAAGAGATTACTGTTCAGGGTGTGCTGTAACACTTTCCGGCTGATGGATAACAAATCGACAAAATCGGGTTCGGGCAGTGTGCCCGATGAAGCCTGTGTCCGTTCGGCAACCCGGTACCCTGAACGCGGATGGGCTTCGATTTTCTGAGCCGCCTCCAATTCCTGATAAGCGCGAATCACCGTATTTTTACTGACGGCCAGTTGCTCACTCAACTGACGGATGGAGGGAAGCCGATCGCCGGCTTGATAGACACCTTGCGAGACGCGGACTTCCACTTCCTGTATCACCTGACGGTATTTGCTTTTGGAGCGGGGCGTCGATTGTTCCATGCTTTATCTGTACCCTAATAAATGAACAAAACTGTCACTTTTGTTAGTAACTGTACCCGCTATAGAGTAGAGAAACATTGGAGATTTCACCAGAGGCTTTGTGATGGCGCGTTTCATTCCGTTTATTTTTGTTCTGCTTTGGAGCACTGGCTTTATTGGTGCTCGCTTTGGATTACCTTATGCCGAGCCAGCGACTTTTCTTCTGATTCGTATGCTTGCGAACATTGCGATTTTTGCGGTACTGACTCTGGTCCTGAAATCTCAGTTGCCTAAAGGGGCAGCGTTTTATCATTGTCTGGTCACGGGCATGCTGATTCACGGTTTTTATCTTGGCGGTACTTATTATGCGATTTATCTCGGGATGCCAGCCGGACTCTGCGCCTTGCTTGTTGGGCTTCAACCCATCGTCACGGCCGTGCTGTTACTGGGACAGGAACGTCTTGCATGGTCACAATGGCTGGGTCTTTTACTCGGGATGCTCGGTATTGCTCTGGTGCTGCAGGGGAATATGAGCTGGCAGGATGAAACCCACCAAGCCGCTGCATTTGGTTTTGCTGGACTGGCCTTACTGGGAATCACCTTGGGCACACTGTATCAGAAACGTTTTTGCAGTCAGGTCGATTTGGTTGGCGGGTCTGTTGTGCAATACATGATGGCCGCCGCCGTTTTCATGCCGGTGATGCTGACGGCTGAAACCATGACGGTCACCTGGAACCTGACGTTTACGCTAACGCTCGCCTGGCTGGTGCTCGGGGTGTCGGTAACGGCAATCTGGTTGCTGCTTTATATGGTCAGGCACGGAGAAGCGTCTAAAGTCGCTTCCACCTTTTATCTGGTTCCTCCGGTCACTGCACTGGAAGCCTGGCTGGCATTTAATGAAACCTTTGATGCTTTCAGCGCCATCGGTTTTGCGATCGCCGCGGTGGCCGTTTTTCTGGTCATGCGAAAACCCGGTCAGTCAGTTTTCAGGAAAAAAGCGCAAGTCGATTCGCAAGCCAGCAGCACAATCTGATGAAACGTCCGGTAATATGTCTCATGAAAGAACGGATTGGCGATCATCTGCGCAGTCAGTTCAATGGGGTATTTACAACGCCGAATCGGCTGGGTATCATGCGCACCACTTACGGAGAGATGGCTGAGTGGTTGAAAGCACCGGTCTTGAAAACCGGCATACGTTAATAGCGTATCTAGGGTTCAAATCCCTATCTCTCCGCCACATTTGAAAGCCTCGTCGTCAGACGGGGCTTTTTTCGTTTTTGGCCAGGAAACGATTATCGGGATTTGAAAATCCCTCTATGCCTTGTTCTGAACGCATTCAACCCTTGCACCTTCACTCAATGTTCCCATATCCATCCCCATTGAAATGCAACTAACAAACCTATCATTTCACAGATAAGGTGACAAAAGACGTAAAAATCACTTTTTCTCGAAAAAAAATTAACTTTTCCCGGAAGAAACGTCCATTAGAGGGCGTCGATTATGAAATCAAAAGGGATTAGCTATGGCTGTTGTCATTGGTGGTGCGGGTTTAGGTCATTATGATGTTCTTGGACAAGCGGGAATTAAGCTGTCCAGCACCAAAGGGTTGAGTATCAATGCATCCACGGGGAATCTGGTTGTTCAGAGTAACGATCAGACCCTGGTGAGCCGGGGGTTAGATTTATCACTCGCTCGTACTTACAACAGCCAGGGCGCGAAAAACGATTTTGATGCCGATAACTGGCGTTTTTCGTTTGAGCGCCAGATCCGGGCGGTAGGCTCAGACCTGCACCGGATTACCGGTGACGGCCATGTCGCGATTTTTAAAAAACAGGAAGACGGCTCGTATCTGTCTGCGGCGGGTGGCGGTGCCCATGACACCATTGTCAAAGTCGGCAGCAACTGGGTGTACACGGAAGGCACCAGCGGGATTCGGGAAACCTATCAAAGTGCCGACGGCAAACTGATTCATTCCGAAGATAAACACGGCAACCGGGTGAGCTACCGTTACAGCGGTAACCGCCTGAGTGCGGTTTCAAATGCCAGCGGTGAAGAACTGCGTTTTGTCTATAACAGTAAAGGCCAGTTAACTCGCCTGGACAGTTATACCCAGGTAGATGGCAAGCTGACGCACTCCCACAGTAAAGTTCACTACAGCTACGATTCAAAAGGTCGCTTAAGCCAGGTCAAAGTTGACCTGTCTCCGGAAGATAAGTCGATCAGCGACGGTAAAGTTTTCACCACGACCTACACCTATCAGGATGCGAACAGCTACCTGCTGAAGTCCATCCAAAAAAGCGATGGCAGTAAAGTTTCATTCAGTTATCAGACGGTCGGCGGAAAAAACCGTCTGAGTAAAATTGATGACAACGGTATTGTGACCTTACTGAATTATCAGACGAACCGGGCCAATGGGCATCAGTTGCAAATCACGGATAACAACGGTGAAATCTGGTTCTATCAGCATGATGACAAAGGGCGTTTGGTGTCTGTCCTGTCGCCGGCGGTTGATTACAACGGGAATGTGGCGAATCTGCCGCGTGAAAACGGGCAGGTTCAGGGTCAGGTCACGTATCAGTATGACGATCAGGACAACCTGATTCTGGTCCGGGACAGTGCCGGAAAGACGATTCAGAACAAGTACGATGCGCAGGGCAATTTAACTGAAGCAACCCGCAACGGCGTGCTGTATCTGAAAAATGAGTACAAAAATAATCTGCTGGTTGCCAGCCATCAGTATGCTGGTGGCAAAGTAGCGTCGAGCGCTTACTTTGTGTATGACCAGCAAAATTTACGCTTTGAAATCTCTTCTGCCGGTGCGGTGACGGAATACCAATACAACGGCTTCGGTCAGCGGATCTCAATGCGACGCTATCTGGGTGCCGCCTTGCAGGCGACCAAACTGCCGGCATTGTCGGCCCTGACCTCTTGGGCGAGTCAGCAGAATCAACAATCGACCGAGCTGACGGAATACACCTATCAGCGGGGTGAACTGCACACGCAAACCACCTATCACCGGCTGGATACAGCGGGCCGCGGCGATACGATCCATGATCTGAAAATCACGTCATCCGGGTATGACTTTGCCGGATTCAGAAAAACGAACCGTGGCGTCACCATTGATGGCAAACATGCGGGCGGCAACGGACGGGGTCTGACGATCACGGTTGTTGATGCCAGCAATAAGCTGATCTCGACCAAAACCTTCGATACCTATGGTAAGGATGATGCCTCGGCACAGCTTGTGGCATATCTGAAAACGCTGAAAGCGACCACGACCGGCCACAAGATCATTGTCACTTCGTCTGACGAATGGACGCACCGTCTGAATCAGGACGCCAAAAAGGCGCTGAGTGGTCTGGGAATCGATCCGCAGACCCTGAAAAATGCGGAAACTCGCAGTGCTTTTATGGCGATTGCGGAAGCGAAAGACGGCAAGTGGGTGACGACCCATCAGGATTATCGCCCGCGTTACCCGGAATCTACCGTGAATTACACCCTGACCAATGCCGAGCATGTGCGAACGACCTATGATGCTTTTGGCAATTTGATTGGCACCCAAACGCTGACCGGTGATATTAAATCGGGCCGGCTGGATGTGAAGTCCACCACCACTCAGGTTTTTGACGGATTAAATCGCATCACCAGTACCACGGATGCTGCCGGTAACACCGTGGTCACTCAGTATCTGGATGCGAACCGACAGGTGTTGGTGACGACTGAGAATGGCGTCACAACACGACGAACTTTCAGTCAGCGGGGTGAGCTGATTTCTGAGACGGTGAGCGCCGCCGGAGAGTCGAGCCGTGAGCGTCAGTACATCTACAACAAGAGCGGCCAGCTGGTTGCGACGCAGGAAGCAAATGGCAGCCTCAGCGCCGTGTTCTACGATGATGCAGGCCGTCAGTGGATTACTGTGTCTGCTTCAGGGCAAATCACGGAATATCAGAGAGACAGTGAAGGCCGGATTATTCGTGAAATTCAGTACAACAGCAGTGTGAATACACAAAACTGGCTGTCGGGGGGGCAGTTGAGTGTGCGTGGTCAGGACGTGCTGGGTCTGATTGATGCTACGCAGGCGCACCGGGTGATCCGCAGTGAGTTTGATGCACTGGGCCGACTTTCCCGCACGATTGATGCTGAACAGCAGGTCACGGAATACATTTACGATGATCTGGACCGGCAAATTCAGGTACGCCATTACACCGAAGGCTATGCAAGCGCAGCCCGGGTGCTGAGCAGTCAGTATGATAATGCCGGACGTCTGACTGAGCAAAAAGATGCCGACGGCTTTGTGAAACGCTTCAGTTACGATGCCTCCGGCAAGCTGACGGAGACTCGGCTGTACAAGCCCCGCGGTGAGATGGTTTATCAAAACGGCCATGAAGTCGATTTAAGCAAATGGGAGGTGTACGACAAGTCTCCGGCAGGCGCGACCATGACCCCGAGATACGACGCGGCTTACGGCGGTGAAGTGATCGACCTCAGCGGTTCGGGGATGTCTAACGGCTACCGCTTTGCAAACAACAATGCGAACGAAAGCTGGAAAAACAGAGACATGCGCATGTTGAGCTGGGATATGAATTTCTCCCAGGACATGACGGTCTACATCAGCCTGCAAACGGAAAAAGGCCATCGTTATATCCAGTACCACATGGGTACTGGCGGCAGCAGTATTAAGAACGGCTATGCGCACCATTACATCGGCAAAATGAACAATGGGCAGTGGAATACCGTCACCCGTGATCTGGAAGCCGATCTGGCTGCGGTTGAACCGGACAATCAAATTCTGCATGTGAATGCGCTTTTAATCCGGGGTACCGGCAGTCTTGGTAAAGTTGCGCTTTCAGAGAAAGTGGCGGCAGGAAAAAGTGGAGCAGACCATTACGACAGTTCACATGTTTTCTATGACAGCCGCGGCCGTCAGCAGTACGCTCTGGATGAGCAGGGGTTCCTGACCGAAACGCGCTATCTGGACGGTGGCAAAGAGAAAGTGACTTACCGCTACACGAATGCGGTTGCCAACCGGCAGGGCGGAATTGAAAGTATTCTGCAACAGGCTGGCCGTGCGCAGCAAATCTCCCGGGATAAATTCGACGCAGCCGGCCGACTCATGTCAAGCGTCAATCAGCACGGCATTGAGACGCGCTATCAGTACGATGACGTGACGGGCCTGCTTCGTCAGCAAATCAGCGCCGCGAATACCAAAGAAAGCCGCTCAGTGTATATGGACTACAACAAGTTCGGTGAGCTGACCGGGCGTGTGGCTGTGGCGGGCAGTCAGGACTGGAAAACTGCGAACGTTACATCGCTGATTACGGCGCGCGGCAGCCAGTCGGTTTATAACACTATGGGCTGGAAAGTCAGCGACTATCACCCTTCGACCGGTAAAACGAGTTACGAATACGACAAGTCCGGGCGTCTGATTCAGCAAACGGACGCGCTGGGCAACACCAAGAGCACGGTGTATACCGCTTTCGGGCAGGTGAAACAGCAGCTGGTGGCCGGGGTTGTGAAATCTGAATATGCCTATGATAAAGCGGGCCGGGTGCTGCGTATTGTGGATGGTGAAAAAGCTGTCACCAGCTACGTGTATAACAAACAGGGTCATCTGGGCTATCTGGTGAAGCAGCACGTCAGTGATGCCTATCAGTCGTTCCTGTCCGGTACCGGTAACTATATCGCTCGTGACATCACGCACTACCGGTACGATGCGCGCGGGAATGTGATCGAACAGCGGGTCGCGAAAGATTATCGTGCCGGCAGCCGGATTTCCGGCGGGGATACGTTGTCAGATGTCCGCAAGCCGAGTGTACGTTATCAGGCGCAGTGGTCCCGGAAATATGATCACATGGGTCGTGTGGTCAGCGAGCGGGATGGTGCCGGTCGCGAGAAAATCGTGGATTACCTTCACGGCGGACGCGTAAAGACCGTGAAACTTTCCGGTGCATTGCAAGAGCGGATTGAGCTGGATGCACTGGGTCGGACGCTGTCACTGGCCAATGGTAAGGGCGAGACGACGCGTTATGAGTATGACGATACCCAAAATCAGGTGACTGTGGTTTCGCCGGGTGGCATTCGGACCGTGACTGAAAAGAACGCGCATGGCGAAACGACCTCGATCACCGATGCACTGGGTCATCGTCGTCTCTTCCATTACGACCATCAGGGTCAGTTGATCCGTTCAGAATTTATTGCCGCCGGCAGTACCACGCCTGAAATCCTTTCCCGCAAAGAATACGATGCCAACACGGGTCTGCTGAAATTCGAGACCAATGCCGAAGGTACACGCACTGAGTTCCGCTATAACGCGATAGGCCAGCAGTGGAAAGTGATCCGCGATGCGGATGGCGAGAAGCTGTCGACAGAATACGGTTACGACAAACAGGGCCTGCGGGTCTGGGAAAATACCGAAGACCAGCGGACTTATATCCGCTACGACAGCAACGGCAGAAAAGTCCGGGTCGAGCAGGGTGGGGTTGCAACGCTCTACATCTATGATGCGAATGGTCAGGTGCTGAAAACCGTAGAAGGGGCTGTGTCTGCCAGTGACCGGGTGCTTGAAGAGCGGGTCACTGAGTTCAGCTATGATGCAAACGGCAATCTGACCGGAAAACGCATCAAATCGGGCGCGGACTGGTCAGGCTCTGCGAGCAGTCAGACGACGTTGTACCGCTATGACGGCTCTGGCAAGGTGCTGGAAAAGGCCACGGCGATCGGTGCCACGACGCGGTATGTTTATGATGCACTGGGCCGGGTGAAATATGAAATCAACGCGCTGAACTATGTCACTCAGTTTGACTATGACGCGGCAAACCGGGTGGTCAAAACCACGCGCTTCAGCAAAGCGGTGGCACCTCAGGCGGTCTGGACGGAAGCGAGTCTGAAAGCAGCGATTACTGCCGATCCAGCGAAAGACAGAAGGACCGAAACCCGCTACGACAATGAAGGCCGGGTCGCCTTCGAGATCGATGAAAAAGGGTATGCGACGGGTTACGTCTACAATGCCAATGGCCAGGTCTCGACCACGACTCAGTACCAGAAGACGGTGCATGAGGCGAACTGGAACGTGAGTTCATCAAATAACCGTGTCAGCCAGTCGGTTTATGATGCACATGGTCGTCTTCAGTATGCGATTGATGCGCAGGGACGCATCAGTGAGCGCGGCTACGATAAAGAAGGCCGTATCACGCATACCATCCGTTACAACACCGATTTCCGGCTGGCAAACCGCTCGGCCACATCCATCAATGCGCTGAAAGCGCACTTGTCTCAGGAAGTGGAGGCGGGCAGGGTCAGCGCTGAACTCAGCGTCTATGACCCGCTCGGACGGCTCCGTTTCGCGATGGATGGTGATGGTTTTCTGGTGGAATATCAGTACAACCGTCAGTCTCAGAAGACCCGGAAGAAAGAGTATGTCGATAACACGGCGGTGCGCACAGCGCTGAATCACATCCGGGAAGGTAGTGCCACGGCTTCTGAATATGCTGTATTCCTGCAACTGACAGAAAGCCTGCAAAGTCTGGATAACGCCTCTGCGGAACTGAAGGCGAAGTTGTCTGAGCTGAATCACCAGCAGGGCCGGATTACCAGCTTGATTCAGGAACTGAATACACTCGAAGGGCAGATTGCGGCAACCAATAATGCCAACCACGATCTGGGGATCAGTATCGAGAATGCGAATCACCGGTTATCGGGTTTGCAGAACGAAGTGAAAGCTGAGCTGGTGCGTCATGGGAAATTGCAGGAAAAGATTGATGCCCTAGCCCTTGAGATTGCGAAGCAGGAAGCCCGTTTAAAAGGCCAGAATACGGCAGAAGTTGAGGCGGCAAAGAAAGCCGTTACAAATGCAGACAAGGCCCTTGCTGAAGCACGCAGTCATAAAGCACAAACGGCTGCTGCGGTACAGGCTCATGTGAAAGCCAGTGTACTCACCACACTTCATCCGGAATGGAAAGCCGATTACACAACGACCGGCGGCAAAATTCACGGGGCGGTTCAGAGTGATGCGGCGGCGAATGCGGCCTTGTCACTGATTGCCGGTCACCGGGACACGCTGGACCGCGAGAAAGCGACGTTGCAGCAGCAGTATCAGGCGGCGTTAAACCGTCAGGATACGGCGAAAGCCACACAGGCAAAAGACAAGCTGAATCAGGTCCTTGATGCCATTGAATTGCTGGATAAATTATCAGCTGATATTCAGGCGGATCGCACCGCTCGTTCAGGGGTAACCCACGCAGAGCTTGCATTGAATGCGGCGAAGCAGGCTCTGAATGAGGCCATTCAGAAGCAAAACAGTACCAATGCGGCGATCAACAGCAATCCGACCGTCCCGGCAGAACAGAGTGGCAGCGCATTGTCTCAGCCGCCCGTGTCAACCGGTGATGTGGTCATCCCGACGCCGGGCAGCACTACCACAGAAACGCTCGACAAAATTGATGCGCTGAAATCGAAACTCCAGATCTTAACGGCAAAAATCGATGCGCAGAAATCGACGCTTGAACTGACCGCAGCGACACTGACACAACGCGAGAATGAGTATGCGGTCGCCCGTGAGGCGTATAACAAAGCGCAGGCTGAACGTCAGGCGGCGATTAACGCGGCGAAGAAAGCGGTCAGTGACGCGCAGAAAGTCCGGGATACCGCCTGGGCTGAATATCAGGCCGCGTCGAAGCACCGGGACACGAGCCTTGCAAGTCAGAGTCAGAAACAACGTGCCTATAACACGGCGAAAGCAAATTATGATAAAGCACTGGCAGCGAAAAATTCAGCGCAGTCTGCGGCAAACAGTGCCAACAGTGCGTTAAATTCGGCGAACAAGAATCTTTCCGCGAAGCAGTCTGCATTCAATAAAGCACAATCTGATTACAACTATCACCACGGTGAATGGTCGAAAGCGAACACGCATTACCAGAATACCGTAAAAAACCGGGATGCAGCCAAGCGTGCACGCGATGCAGCAAAGAGAGACTATGATCGGGCTGCTGCAGAATATACGGCATACAGCAGACGAAGCTGGTACACCGAAGAGAACCCAAGCGGTAAAACCAGTGCAGGTCTGAACAGTCGCCGGGCCACACGTGATGCTAAATTGCGCACTTATCAGAGTAAAAATAACGCTTATAACTCCTGGGTAGATCAGGCTAATAAAGCCTACAGTGCCCGGAAAGCGAAGTGGGATACCCGAGCGCGTTATCTGAATACGCTCAATGCTGCGAAGAGCAACCTGAGTACCGCGACGACACAGAAAAATACAGCTCAGGCCAATGCCGACAAAGCAAATGCTGCACTGGCAGATGCGGTGAAAGCATTCGAGGCAACAAAAACGCCGCTGAATCATGCAACATCGGCCCTGAATAGCGCGAAAAGTACGTACTCAGCGGCGAACACTCGCTACAGCAAGGCGACTCAGGCTTGGAAGTCCGCCGAATCAACGTTAGCGGCGAAGAAGAAGAACCTTGAGGAAACCATTGCCACGCCTCAGGAGCAGGTTGACCTGGCTCAGGCGGCTTATGACTCAGCCATTGCAGAAAAAGCGGCTGCGGCACAGGCACTGAAGACGGCCACAACCTTGCGTGAGCAACTGTCGGCACAGCGTACGCAGCTTGCCGGTGAACGTGCGAAGGCACAATCCGGCTTTGATGCGATTGAGGGCAGTTATCAGAAAAGTCTCCGCGAACACACTGCTGCGGAGAAAAAACTGAATGACGCAGAGGCCGTGAAGCGAAATAGCGTTGCTGAACTCACGGCGGCTCAGAATAATCAGGCGAGCATCACGCAAGATCTGAAAAATGCACAAGACCGCTACAACAAAGCGGTGCCTGAAGTGAACGCAGCGAAGTCCAGACTGAACAGTGCCCGTCAGCATTTAAGCAATGCCGATGCCGCCTATAGGAAAGCGGTCGCCGGACGTCATACCAACGAAGAAGGTCATTCCTGGGGAACTTCACTGTCGGAAATTAACAGTAAGCGTGCAGCACGGGACAGCGCTGCAAATGCTGTGAAAGCCAGAGAGAATGAATATAACGCATGGGTGTCCAAGCGGAATGCGGCATCGAACGACATCAACCGGTTGAAAGTGGCAAAAGATACAGCGGCCACTGTGATTGATTCGGCCACCAAAAATTATAATGCGGTGTTGGTTACTGTCAGCACAGCGCGCGATGCATTGAGTCAGGTGTCGCGGCAGTTTGAAAGCATTTCGGCACAGTACCATAGCGCAGAAGCAAAACTCAGCAGTACGACCCAGTCTCACCAGCAGGTTGAAGCGCAATTTGCTCAGGCCGGTGTGCAAATTGAGGCAGCGCAGACTCGTGTGAGTGCGGCCGAAAATGCATGGGCCTCTGCGAAGCAAACGCTTGAGCTGCTGACCTCGAATGCGGCAGGTGATGCGACGACTGTTCAGTATGAAAAAGAAACCCGTCTGGCGTTGCAGGCAGCGAAAGCAGTACACGCGGATGCTGTCAGCAAACTGAATCAGTTACAAACGGAACGGGATCAAGCGCTTGAGGAACAAGCGATATTACTGAAAACATTGTCAGAAGGTGGCAAGGACGAAGATTCGCTGATTCATGCCACAGTTGACAGTCTGGACAGTGCAAATGCGGTGAAAGCGCAGGCGGAACGCGACATGCTGGTGAATCAGCAGAAAGTGACCGATCTGAAAGGCCAGCTTGTTGCTTTAGGTGACCGGATTGAGCAACAGCGCAACGAACTGGAAAAACAAAAACGAAACTATGATGAGAAGCTAGCTGCCCATGAGCAAAGCCGCAATAAGGCGGCGCGGATTGCCGATGAACTGAATGATCAGAACAATCTGCGTATCACCACTGAGTTGGAGATAATTTCCTGGGAAGAAGCGAAACGGACCGGGGCAGAAACCATTCGCGCATCTGAGCTGAATCTGGCCGGTAAAACACAGGTTCAGTCGAATGCATCCCATGCATACAACAGCGCGAACAGTATTCTGAGCAGCAATCAAGCCGTGCTGAAACAGCGGCAGGCGGATCGGGAAGCGACAAGAAAAGCGCTGGCGAATGCGGAAGCTGAGCTGAAAAAGGCAACAACCCATAAGTCGAATACAGCCACGGCGGTGAAAACGTTCCGTTCCTGGGGCGATGCGGTTTGGGTGGTTGAGGAAAACTTCCGGGATAAAGACGCGGTTTACCAGCATCGCTTAAATAATAAATACAGAAAGCTGTCTGAAGAACAGGGCGGTGGCAGTGTTGGTTATACGCAGGCACAGATTGATGCTGCGTTCAGAGACCGTAAGGCAGCCGCCGATCTGATGAACGGCTTTAAGCATCAGTTTACCTCGACTTCAGGCGCGATTTATCAAGGGCCGGACAGCAAAGCGAAGTCTGATACTGCATTGAAGCAGCAGAGTTATTATCAGGAGAAAGTGAAGTCACTGGCCGATCAGTTTTACGCCAGATATAAACATTCCCTGTCGGCGAAGAATACCAATGAGGAAGGCGTTTCTTCTAACGCCTATACACAGGCACAGATCAATGCATTTAAAGCGGAATCTGACCGTGCTGCCCGTGGTTTGAAATATGTCGCTGACGTTCGCACCAAACTCAATGATGATATTGATGCTCGGACGCGGCTTGAAAAAGCTCAGAGCGAAGTTAACCGGCTGAAAGGCAACCTGACAACCACAGAGAGTGCGCTGGCCGCAGCGACATCCAAAGTTGATCAGGCGCAGGCGGATGTGAATGCTGCATCCAGCGTTTTGAATACCGCGAATCAGGCGCTGGCGGCGGCGAAACAGAAAGTGGCCGATGCACACGCAACGATGGATCAGGCGGAAATTCATCTGGCAAAAGCCCGGGAAAAAATGGATGGCGTTGAGGATTCAATCGTCACCATTCGCCAACTGCTGGACGTTGCCAAATCTGATGAATCGAAAGCCCTGGCTGCGGTGGTTGCTGCCCGGAAAGAACTGAATGTTGCGCAAGGGGATCTGAACACCGCTAAAGGTGAATTGAATACCACGGTCAGTTATCTGAACAAGGTATACGCCGATCTGGATGCAGCCATGACGCTGCACCATCAAGTGAGTGCTTATCTGGATCGCGCAACAACTTATAAAGACCGGGCCGGTGCGACGCTTTCGGAGGCTCAGCAACTGGTGTATTTGTCGAAACAGGCGGTGTCCCGTGAAATCAATGCCGGTACTGTCAGCCATGATACCGACTACCGGTACGATGCACGCGGACAGCTGATTTCTGAACTGTCGGCGACCGTCAGTTATGTCGATGTGTCTGCCGACGGCAAAGTGATTCAGCATATCGGGCGGCTTGAAACCCGGTACCAGTACGACAGTCTGGGGAATGTGATTGCCAGTACCACGGCGGCCGGAACCAGCATGGCCAATACCAAGCGTTTTGTGTTCAATGTGATGGGGAACCAAACGCAGGCGAAAGGTCTGGCGGGCAGTTCGGTGATTTACAACGAACAGAATCTGGCGTCGGTCAATATCAACGCTGAAAACGGCCGTCGGGACAAAGTCTACGATCAACTGGGTCAGTTGCGCTTTGATGTGGACGAACTGGGTTTCGTGACGGAATACCGCTACGACGGCTACGGCCAGAAAACCGCCCAGACTCGTTACAGCAATGCATACAGTGCGAAACGTCCGGAAGGGACGGCCATTGCGCTGTCTGAGTTAGAAAAGTTTGTGGCGCAAGGCGGTGTCAGCCGCACGCTGGGCTGGCAATACGACCAGCGCGGACAGGAAATTTCAGCAACCCAAAGCAGCAGCGTGAACAGCGATACCATCCGGGATGACGTTGCTTATAACGCATTCGGCGAAAAAGTTTCCACGACACGCAGGGCTCAAAATGTATCGGTCACAACCGGACAACATCTGTACTCGCTGACCGGCCAGCTGCTGGCAACCCGAAACGCTGAAGGGTATGTCACGGCATATGGCTACAACGGTCAGGGCCAATTGGTTGAGCAACGTGAATTCACCAACCGCTTTACCGGCGAGTGGAGCCTGACAGCGCTTGAAGCCTGGCAGAATAAGCAGGGGACTGCACAACGGTTTGAAACCTATGGTTATGACCACCGGGGCAATCGTACGCAAGTCACCCGGCACAATGTGGTTTACCACGCCCACAATGGCAATACGGTCACCGAGAAAAAAGGTGACCTGATTACAACGACGTACCACGACTATGCCGGCCGGATGTATATGACGGTACAGGAAACGGATACGGTGAATGCGGCGAATCATGCGACGGCAGCCAATCGTGTTCTGCATGAGTTCGATGCCTTGGGCCGCCTGGTCACGACCTGGGGTAAGAAACGGGATTATGTGGTCACAAGCCTGTCGCTTTCGGTTGCCGGCGGCAATCCGCCTGAGCGTGATTCTGCGCACCAGCGCACCGATTATCTCTATGATGCTCAGGGCAATCAGGTCAGCACCATGACCGAAGGCCGCTCGACATTCCAGTACTTCAATCAGCAAGGTCAGCTGACCGGTCGTAAGGATGCCGAGGGGAACTATACCCGGATTGAGACCGATGCGATGAACCGTGTCGTCGGGGAAACGGTGAAGGTCTCTTCAAGCGGCGCGCTCAGCTATAGCTTCGACAGAGTGACCCGTTTCAGTTATGACAAAACCGGACGCCAGACGGCAACAACGGTGAATGCCTCTTCCGGCAATATTGCGGAATCTTCTGTCTATAACGCCTTTGGTGAAGTGACTGAAAAACGCCTGAATAACGTGGTGCAGGAAAAGTACCAGTATGATGGCTTTGGTCAGGTCACGACGGCTGAACGGAAAGGCATCACCAGCAATTATCAGTATAACTGGCTGGGGAAAGTCATTCGTGAAACGACTGGCGGCAGCCGGGTGGTGGTCCGCGATTACGACAAGATGGGGAACCTGACCCGCGAGCAAGGCGTGAGCTTTGACGGCAAGTCGCCGGTCACGACGCAGGTGCTGGATCGCTTCGGCAATGTGCTGTCCCGTAACGTGAACGGCAGTGTTTATCAGTTCAAATACAATCAGAACAATCAGGTGATTGAACAGACCGGTCCTGAGGTGGCGACAGTCGATGCCAAGGGAGCGCTTGCGAAGCGTAAACCGATCACCAAGATGTACTACGACCTGAACGGGAATCGGATCGCGGTTCAGGATTCAAACGGACACTGGCAGAAGAGTACCTATGACCTCGCCGGTCAAAAACTGTCGGATATCAATGGCGCCGGCGGGGCCACGTACTATTACCATGATGCCCGTGGCGATATGGTCGGCCGCATGAACACGCTGGGTCAGGGTGAACTGTTTACCTATAACAACAATGGTCAGTTGCTGTCCCGCTCCAGACTCGGGCTGGATAACAAATACGCCGAAGTGTATGCCAAATATTCTTATGACCAGCTCGGGCAGCGGTACAGCGAAGAGTGGGTTGGGGAAACCGGTTACACCCAGTGGACGCGCTTTGATCAGGCAGGCCGTGTGCTGGAAACCAAAGGCGGCGGCCAGCATCAGAAATTCACTTACGATGTATTCGGGAACAAGACCAGTGAAGCCTGGCTGGACGGTGGCAATGAAAAAGCCAGAAAGCGTGCGACGTTCTCGAACACCGGGCGTTTGCTCACCGAAACCCTGCTTGACGGCAGTGTGATCAGTTACAGCTACGATGCTTTCGGTCAGGTAACACGTAAGAGCGGCGGCGGCATGGATATCCGCTTTGAGTATTACACCAACGGATTACTGAAAAAGCAGGTTTCCGGCACGAAGCGTGAAACCTATGTCTATGACGTCAATGGCAAAGAAACACAGCGAACCCTGACGGACGGCGATCAGCAACTGGTGACGGTCAGCCAGTGGGACAGCCATGGCAGACTGGCCTCAATCGGCACCACCGCAGCGAAAGGCTTTGGGAAGACCCTTGAAAAATCCAGTGTCACCTATCAGTATGATGCTGTGGGCAACCGCCGGAAAGTGGCCAGTAAACGAGGCACCACGTCGGAAACACGCTGGTATCAATACGATGGCGATAACCGCATGGTGGCATCGCATCAGAATGCAGCCGAAACCCAGAGTATTGCCAATAAAGCTGGCAGCCGCCAGATTCAATACAATGCTGCCGGTCAGAAAGAAAGAGAGGTGGTCTGGACGTCCGTCACGCGGGACGGCAAAAAGGCCGTTGTGAAACAGGAAACTCTGTTTGGTTATGACGTGAATGGTCATATTCAGAGCATTCAGTCTTATGAATATAACGGTTCGACACGGTACCGCACCCGGTTCCTGACACAGACCAATTCGCGGACCGGACATGCGCTGGCGCAAAATGAACTGACAACCACTTATAAACATACCAATGGTCTGATTCGCGCCGGATCCGGGAAAACGGATACGACAAAAACCACCTATGTATACAGCGATGGGCGGCTGAAGCAGCAGGATGTGGTGACGAATAATAAAGCGACGCAAAGCTTGACGTTCACCTATCATTTCTCGGGTCAGCTTGCGAAACAGCAGACCAATGTGATTCAGGAGAAATTTACTGAAACGTATGTTTATGACTATCGCGGAAAAGAAAGCTTCCAGAAAGTGAAGATTACGGCGACGCGTGATCAAAAAGGCTACAAAACCGGGGTCACGGATTTCCGTTATAACTCAGCGGGTCATCTGACTCAGATCACCAGTACCAAGGATGCCAGTGAGCGTAAACTGCTAACCGGTTTCAATGGTCAGATCGCACTGCAACTGGAAGGCGGTAAGCTGAGTGCCGAACTGGCTGTCGGCGGGAACTCGCTGGCAAGACTGACTGACAGCAAACTGGATGCCGATTTGCTGAGTGACAGTGCAGCCGGTACGGGCGCTCAGCCCGGGGCTTACATTGTGAAAGGCAATGATACCCTGCAACGGATTTCGCAGGCTGTTTATGGTGACAGCCGTTACTGGTACCTGATTGCGGATGCCAACGGCCTGTCACCGAGCGACAAGCTGGTGGAAGGGAAATCGCTGGTCATTCCAAATCAGCATACGCAGACGTTTAACGGGGCAGAAAGCTTTAAGCCTTACAACGAAAGCGAAGTGCTGGGGAATGTGAACCCGGATCCGATTGCACCACCGCCACCGAAGAAAAGCTGTAACCCGATTGCGATGATCGTGATGGTCGTTGTGGCTGTTGTGGTGACTATTTATACCGCAGGTGCAGCAGCGCCAATGATTGCCGGAATGACCGGTGGCGTCTCGGCAACCGCAGCGACAACGTTTGGTGTGGGCATGGCAACCTTAGCGGGTGGCGGCAGCCTGGGGGTTGCGCTCGGTGCCGCTGCAATTGGGGGAGCCATTGGTTCAGCCGCTTCTCAGCTTGTTGGTAAGGGAATGGGGGTTGTTGATGACTTCTCCTGGAGCCAGGTTGCCTTGGGCGGATTGGCCGCTGCGGCGACAGCAGGTGTCGGGCACTATCTTTCTGGGGGGCAAACGCAGCCAATGGCGCGGCGAATGCCGGGGCTGCCGGTTCGACAACAAATGCTTCTCAAGCTGCGTCGGTGCCGCTTTCAACGAGAATCTCACATGGCTTAGTCCAGAGTACAGCGTCATACGCAACCCACTATGTTGGCAGTAAAGCGCTTGGCATGGATGCATCTTTCAGCTGGCAAAGTTTTGCGGCTTCCGCCGTCGGCTCTGTCGCCAGTGTGGGCAGTGCTCAGTTCACGTCAGAGCTCGGTATTCTGGGAGATACCCTGAATGGCTTCGCCGGCGCGGCGGCTTCCAATGCAATCCGGGGAAATTCATTCAGAGATAACGCCGGACAAATGATGACCGATGCCTTCGGCAATGCGCTGGCGAATGTGGCGAGACAGGGGATGCAGCGTCAGGAGCACATGGCAGCACTTGTTGAGCGGATGGATGCACATGATCGTTTGCAGGGTCTGAAAAATGGACAGATGGCGGTGGATCGTCAGGCATACGGTGCTGCATCAGAACGCCAAAGACAAGTTGCGCTCATGGATGAGGTGGGCAAGTTAAACCAGACCCGTGCAGATTCTCTGGCCGCGGACCGAAAGGCATATGTAGCCTCAGGGGCGACTCCGGTTAAACCGGCTAAAGTTGAAACGGTTGAGAGAAGGATGCCTTATGCTGCTGCCTCACCGTTTCCTGAAGTCAGGATTTGCACACCAGATAATCCGTTTGGATTGACTGCTGATGAAATGAAGGCAGGCGCATTAAGATTGGTTTCTGATTTGAATCGAAATCGAGCGGTTGATGCAATTAACTATCCTCAACAGGTACCCACAGGACATCGTTTAGAAGCGCAGCCAGCCGACTGGATGCAAAGACACATGGATTATCTGGAAGCGAATAGTGAGGCTGCGCAACGGAGAGAAGTCTTTAATAATTCAACTCACGGGAAAGTTGCTCAGGGGGTTGCAGATGCGGGTGCTGGGTTATTGTTAGCCAGAAATCCGGTGAAATTGACTGCTGTATTGGGAGGTGTCGAAATTGCAAAACAAACTTATGATAATAAAGATACGATTGTTAAAATTGCTAATGAATCAATGCAAAATGGTGGGGTTACAGTAGCTTTCGGGGTCACACCTAGCTTTTCGTTGGGATCTCAGCAGGGAGCGGTGGCTGGTGGTACATGGCTAGCATATGACCATGAAAATAGCTCTATGAACGGCGGTCTTTTTGGCAGTGCTGAGTATGGTGGAGACCTGTCTAGACCCAATATGACGTTTAATCTTGGTGTTGAAGTTACTGTTTACACCTCACCTGATTACTCTGGTGCTTTAAGTGGGTCATATCAGTCAGCTTCAACTGCTTATCATTCAAGCTCTGCGAGCTATATTCGTGCGGCAGATGGCGCGATCGATGGATATCAATATGCTTACGATTTCTACGGTAAGTCTGTCTACAATTACAAGCATGATGGGGCTGCGCAGGCAAGTTTCGGGGTCGGTGATTATCGGACCTGGTCACAAGTTGAAGAGTGGTTTAAGTAATGGTACATAGACGTGTCATATGGCCGATATTATTCGCTGCAATATTATTGATTTCTATTTTTATACTTCAACTGGATTCAAAAAAACTAGAGAAGCATATTGTGGAATTGAATAATCTCAGTTCTCAGTCTGTGTATCAGGTCCATGAGAATAAAGCCAGGCTTTATCATGTACCTTCACATGGGAGGTTGGGGGAAATGTATTCGTGCTTAAAAAGCTACCGCCCTCTGGCAACTCGTAAAGTGAAAAAAGAGGGTGAAGGTAAATCTGGCACGATAACGTTGGCGCTGGGAACTTATGAAATCTACCTTAGTGTTGCGCGGGGTGAGGCTTATGGAATGGTTCTCGAGAAATACAAATCGGATGGGAGTCTGGAGTGGCGAACGGGCCCATCCGCTGTAAATTGTGATCTGAATCTTCTGAAGAAGGAAAAATAAACTGAACAGATTGTTTGGTTGAAAACTCAATTGAAAAGCTCAGGCGAAGTTCTGAGCTTTTTTGTTTGACGGTTCGAGAGGGCGCAGGGCTACGGCCAGAAGTGGGAGGTGAAACTTGAATTAGCTTTTAAAGCTCAAAAGAACAATCCAAAGCTGCGATCAGCTTTCTCTTCAAAAAGGTGAGATTAAGTTGAGTCATCTAGAACCAGCACTAAGACAGCTATCACGAGACAGAACATGTGCTCATTCGAAAACAAAATTGACATTGTCGATATCACGGCAGGCGAACCCTTATTGTGTAAAACGCCCTTTCATCAGGTACTCGTCGATCAAAAGGGTGATTTGTACATCTGCTGTGGGTCACACATCCAAAACATGACGCCCGTTGCCGGGAACTTGCTTCAACAGGATGCGATGGACATCTGGAACAATGATATCTACAAGACCTTCAGAATGTCCTTTGCCGATGGCAGCTTGAGGTACTGTAATGACAAAACCTGCTCTGCGGCAGCCAATAAAGACAATCCGGCGCTGCGTCACCTGATCCATTCCGTGGATGAAATTGAAAACGATCCCGGCTTAAGCAGCAGTAACTTTTCCGACTATCTGAATGATCCGGAAGGTTTTGACGGCACACTGGGCAGCCCGCCGACCCGTCTCTATTTAGGCATGGATCCTTCCTGTAACTTGCAGTGCCCTTCATGCCGCAATGAATTGTACATGGAAGAGCAAGGGAGCAAGCGACTCGATACCATTTACACCAATTTGCGAAGTATTACGCCCGGGATTGAGTTTCTGGAATTCGATGGTGCCGGAGATGTGTTTGCCAGTCGCTGGTATCAGAAATTTCTTCATCAGTTTCCGGCAGATGATTTTCCGAACCTGAAAATGGTGACCTTGCGCTCGAACGGCATCCTTTGGACAGAAAAGAACTGGTATCGCATTCACCCTTATCTTCGTTCTCTGGTTGTTAACGCCTGTATTTCAGTGGATGCGGCCACTGCAGAAACCTATGTAAAGGTGCGGGGGCCTGTTATGAGACTCTGATGAAGAATCTGACATTTGTTCAGCGTTTGCGTCAGATGGGAGAAATCAGCGATATCACACTGGTGATGGTTTACCGAAAGAGCAACTATCAGGAAATTCCGGCTTTTATTGAGCTGGGGAAAACGCTTGGTGCAAGCTATCTGGTGATCCATCCGTTACAAGCCTGGTCTGAGTCGGCCTATGTGATTGAAGGAAATTATGACAGTGAGGCGATTCACCTGAAGTCTCATCCGCAACACAGCGAGTTTCAGGATTTTGTTTTGAAGCATGGCATTGTCAGTGGTTACAGTGAATCTGCATGGATTGATTTTGCTTAGTCGTTTGTATTCTTTTTATTGTGGTTGTTTTATGCGCAGGTGAAGACCGATGCTGAACATGAATCAACTCAGAACATCCGCCACACAGAATTTCAGACGCTTTCTTTCAGATTGAGGAATATCTTTTATTGTTGAGTGAAATTTCATCAAATATACCCTTGAAGTAATTTGTGACTGCTTGATGCTATTGATATTGCTCAAATGGGATGAGTAAATATCTTTTTGCTATTTCTTTCTTGGATCCATTATTTTAGTAAATGGATCAAATCAAATAAGAGTCCACCCACATTACATCTAATTAACCTTTCTTTAACTTTCAGCAGGCTGCTTATGTTATTTGGGTATATTTAGCTCTCGATTGAATTGTTTTTGAGAATAAATCTTTACGGAAGCAGTTTATCAAAAATGTAATGTCCATCATTTTTCACAATAAATGGAATCAACCATGAAAATATTTGCAATAACGTTGCAATAAATAATGTGAACGCTGCATATAAATCTAATTATTAATATTGTGGTGTCAAAATGCTGTCGGTATGATGCGTACAACGGATGGAGAGAGATTGCTTGTCGCTTATGAAATGAGCGAAAAAAGCATGGCTGTATGGTGTATGGATAAAATAGAAATCTTGGATGTCACAGACACGGAGGAAAATAACCTTCGCGTTTGGTTGAATTCGCAACTCGCACAACTGTGGGATGCGGATGCGTCTTCAATTTCTGAACTGATACAAAAGTACTTTGATGACAATCACCGTGCTGGACTGTACACCGTTGGCGTCACTGAAAGCTTCGGAAAACAGGAAGAACTGGTGTTTTCTGAGCATGAAACTGTTTATAGCGCCTGGAAGAAGACAAGCTCTCGTTCTTTTATCGAGTGGGCAAGAAACAATGGTCTGGATCAATTTCCCTATGTCATGAATGGCCGGGTATTTACAGACAATCGTGCAGATGTCATTCACCATCGCTTGCCATCCGATTTTATTACCTTGCGGTTACTGCGGAATTACCCGGCACCATTAAAAGCAATTTTGCAATGGAATGGTGTTCAAAGTCTGGATGCATTGAGTGCACTGGACGAAATTCAGCTGTTCCTGAGAAATGAACCGGCACTTCAGGACTGGGATTGGACAGAGGGCGTGCGGAATCAGAAAGGTGAAAACCTTTATTGTATTTCACCATTCCGTGAATTGATTCTGGTGAATGATGGTGCTTACTTTTGCTGTAGTGCCTGGCATGGTTATCCGAGTATCGGGGATCCCAGAGACGAAGCGCTCGACAGTTTATGGAATAATGAGGATGCGGCTGAATTCCGAAAATCGATTCTGGACGGTTCGTACCGGTATTGTCGTCATGACGTGTGCCCGAAACTGGTGAATCCGGAATCACAACTGAAAACCTTCAGGGAGTTACCTGATGCCATTCAGTACGGCATTTTGAAGGAGACCGGTGACTTAGAGACTGGGTTTGAGTTCATCAATTATGGTTTTGACCCTTCCTGTAATCTGTCGTGCCCATCGTGCCGGCATGATGTGATTCTTGCTGAAGGAAAAGCAGCCGATGATATCAAATTCATTGAGCGTCAGATTGAAGCAAACAGTGCAGATTTACAGGAGCTTTATATCTCGGGTGCCGGTGATGCGTTTGGGTCGCCGTTCTCAAGGGATTTTCTGGCACGGATGAAAGAGGAGAACTTTCCAAGCCTGAATTCAATTTTGCTCCATTGTAATGGTCAGCTGTTTAACGATTTTATCTGGCAAAAGTTACCGGATTTTGTCCGTGAACGTATTCACTATGTTGAGATATCTATTGACGGAGCTTGCCAGAAAACTTATGAAACCAACCGGCGAGGGGGCAGCTTCACAAGACTTCTGGAGAACCTGGAATTTATTCGTGAACTGAAGCAGCGTGGGGAACTGGGTTACATTAAATTCAGCTTTGTGGTGCAACAGAACAACTATCAAGAAATGCCTTCTTTTGTTGAATTTGCCAAAACCTATCATGCCGATTGTGCATTTTTCTCGCGATTGATGAATTGGGGAACCTTTTCAACCGATGAATATTTAGCCCGGGATGTTGCGAATCGATCACATGATCATTTTCCGGATTTGCTGCGGGTTTTAACTGATCCAGTTTTTAACAATGATATCGTTGATTTAACAAATTTGAATCATTTAATCAAAAATTAAAAATAAATGTTTTGCCGTGTTATGTGATGTTCAAAAAATACTCTTTGAATGATTGATATCATTGTTGTGAAATTTATTTTTGTGAAAAATATAATGAATATTACATTCTGTTTTGTGATAGAAGAATTCGAGGAACGTTTATCTTTTCTATAAGATCATCTTTGAAATAGTCTGAGCGAAAGACTGATCTATTTATTCGTGCGTGAGGAAACTATGCTGCACTTTGAAATGTTCTCTACAGAAGAGCTTTTGGCTTTTGCTGCGCTTGATCTTGAAAATGACAATCTTTTTCAAGGGATGGAAAAGCTTAAGCATTTAAAAAACAACCAGGTTGTATCGGACGAACTGGATTCAATGTTGGGCAGCGTTTATGCAAAGCTTCAGTTATTTGAACAAGCTGTTGAGCATTATTCAGCCCTGCTGGAAAGAACCCCCTCCCGCTTGCATGAACGATTTCAGTTGGGGATGGTGTACCGGGAAATCAATGAACTGGGGAAAGCCGCAGAATGCTGGGACATCGTGCTGGAGTCCGAAGAAAATTATCCGCCGGTACTGTTTCACAAAGCCTTGCTATTGATTTTGACCGGTGAAGACGCACAGGCCAAATCACTGTTGCAGCAACTGGTTGCGACAGCAGAAAGCGATAACTATTACGTCGAAAGAGCGCTTGGCGTCTTAGAGGAAATGGCGGCTGCGGTACAAGAGCCTTCTCCGGTGACGAAGAAGCTTGATCAGGTTCATTAATAGTAAGTGATAACGATGTCCCTTCAACGATTGAAAGAATTTCTTGAAATGGATCCCTCTAATGTGTTGCTGGCACTTGATCTGATCGAGGGGCTGGCGAAGCAGGGGGATGTTCAGGCGGCGCTGCACATTGTGAATCAGTCGTTGGCACTGAATCCGGATCATGCCGATTTGATCAGTTGGAAGGGACACTTGTGTCTGGCATTACAGCAGTATGATGCGGCTGTACAGGCATACCATGCATTGTTCCGGCATGGTTATACGCAGCCGGGGCTGAAAATCAATTGTGCGCTGGCATGTTTCCAGCAGGGGCAATATGAAGCGGCTCATGACCTGCTGGAACAGGTGCCTGAGCTGGATGTTGCCAATACGCTGCTGAAAGCACGCTGTCTGGCCCATATGGAAAACGTCTCACAGGCGATCGCAGAAACATATGGTTTGCTGACGGCGTGCACACCTGAGCAGCATGCAGAGGTGCATGGGCTGCTGTCGTTACTGTATCTGGATGATGCGCAGTACGAGGTGGCTGAAAAGCATTGTCGTGCATCGTTGCAGCTGGATCATCATCAGCGTGATGCTTTGATCACCCGCGCAAGTTTGTCTCTGTATCGTTTAGAGATTGATACAGCCTTGAAGGTTCTGGACCCCTTAATGGCGCAGTATCCGGAAATGGGACGTCTGATGGCGATGAAGGCTTTGGCCTTGATGTATGTTCATCAATATGATGCTGCCATTCAATGGTATGAAAAAGCCTGCCAGAAAATGCCGGGGCATGTCGGGAGCCGGGTGAATTTAGGCTGGTGTTATTTTTCGGTCATGAACTACGACGGTGCAGAATCCTGTTTCAAAGCCGGATTGAAAATCGACAGAAATTTTGCGGAATGTCATGGCGGACTGGCGATTGTGAATGCAATTCGGGAAAAATGGTCTGATTCGCAAGAACAATTCAAACGTGCGCTGAAGCTGGACGCAAATTGTGCATCGGCATTGTTTGCAAGAGCATTATATTTTCAGGTGAAAGGAAAAGCGAAAGAAGCTGAATCCATTATGACTGGGCTGATGGCATTCAAATCAGAGTTGAGTGCTGACAATCTGTCTGATGTTGTCATGAAAACGCTGATGAGTCGTCGGCATTAATATGGACAAAGATGCGGCCAGCTATTTGCTCAGTGAATTAATGCATGTGGCTTTTGTGATTTGTGGGCCGATTTTATTGGTGGCTCTTGTTGTCGGATTGCTGATCAGTATTTTACAGGTTGTGACACAAATACAGGAAATGACATTAACCTTTGTACCAAAAATGATTGCAGTTGCGCTCGTGATTATGGTGATGTCGAATTGGATGCTTGGGGTTTTATCTGAATTTACAATCAATTTATTTGAGTATGCGGCGAGTTTGTGACAGTAAATGCTGTATTAATTGACTGGCAATCTTATACGGTTGTATTTTTTCTCATCATTTTAAGAATTACTCCGGCCTTGGTGTTCAGGAGTATTAACCCGTTATCTATGTTACCGCCATTTATTAAACTGGTGGTGACCGTTGTAATTGGTGTGATGATTTCTCTTCACACAATCGATGACAATTTAATTCAACGCGCTGTGCAGTTAGAGGGTACGGCATTGGCGGTAGCGTGCCTGAACGAGTTCTTTATTGGTTTGGTTTTCTGGTTCGCTCTCGTTGTGACTTACGGTGCGATATTTACATTCTTGAAACTGCTCGATATGCAGGTGGGCTTTAACCCAATGGGGATATTTAATCCGGCGATGCAAGAATCGGAGCCGATTCTGACCCGGGCAATTATTATTTTTATTTCACTGATGTTTTTTGTCAGTAATGCGCATTACACCGTCATTGAATTACTGGCTGCTTCATTAACGCATTATCCGGTCTTGTCTGGTCCCGGAGAACCGCAATTAGAGATGATGATTGCATTGTTTTCATCACAGATGATTCTGGCTTTCCTTCTGGCGCTGCCTGTGATGATTGCCATCTTCTGGGTAGACCTGATTTTGGGGCTCTGTAACAAAGTGATGCCGCAAATCAACATTTACTTTGTCGGTTTACCGGCCAAGACTGCCGTGGCTTTCCTAGTTCTGGGGATTTCTGCCAGACATGTCAGTGAAATGACTGACCGGTTATTTGACGGTGTCTTTTCGTACTGGCTCTCGCTTTATTGAGGACACGCGTATGTCAACGGAAGAAAAAACAGAAGAAGCCACACAGCATAAGTTGCAGCAGGCCAGGCAGAAAGGGCAGGTATCCAAAAGCATGGATGTCAATGCGTTCGCGGGGTTGCTGGTCGTGCTGGTGACTGTCCTGTTCATTGCCAAAGAAATTGGTGAACAGCTGATGACGGTGATGCAGCACGTCTTCCTGTTCGCACCTGAAATTTCGGTGCAAAGTGATACTTGGCTGATCGGACAGATTTTTGAATCTTATCTCTATGCAACGATGCCTGTTTTACTGTTGGCGATTGTCGTCGGTGTCATTGTGAATTTCATACAAACGGGTGGGATTTTCAGTTTTCACCCGATGAAACCAGATATCAAGAAAATAAACCCGATTAAGGGGTTCAAGAAACTCTTCTCGCTGAAGTCGTTATTTGAGTTGGTGAAAAATCTGTTGCGGTTGTCTCTGGTGTCTGTTCTGGCCTATTTAATCTTCTACGATGAAGTTTTCACACTGCCAGATTCAATCAGTTACTCGCTGACGGGCACCTTAGATAAAGTGAATGATCTGCTGATTCAAACCATTGTCTTTTTCATTTTGGCGATGATTCCTTTTACGTTGTTTGATTTGATATTTCAGCGCTGGTCTTTCCGTAAAGAAATGCGGATGTCAAAAAAAGAAGTCAAAGACGAATATAAAAATCAGGAGGGCGATCCTGAAATCCGCTCGAAAAGGAAACAGATTCAGAAAGAGCTACGGGGAAAACTGGGTGCGCTCACGAATGTTTCCGATGCGGACATGGTGATTACGAACCCAACCTTTGTTGCGGTTGCATTGAAATATGATCCGAAAACCATGACTGCACCCAAGGTGGTCTCGAAAGGGAAAGGGAAGCTTGCATACAAGATCAGAGAAACAGCACGGAGCCATCAGGTTGTAATGAAAACAAATATCCCGCTTGCGCGGGCGTTGTATCAAAAAGTCAAAATTAACGCCGAAATACCGCCAGAACTCTATGACCAGGTTGCAGAGCTTTACCGTTGGTATTTTAACGCGCAGCATCAGTAAAGCTTTTAAATTAGGAATTCATCTTGTTTAAACAGTATATGCTTAAGGACTGGCATAGTAATTTATTTATCATCGGGGTTGTCCTGATTCTGATGGTGATTTTTTTGCCGGTTCCGCCTGAAGTGCTGGATTTCCTTCAGATTATTAACTTCAGTGTTGCCCTTTTAATTCTGTTGCTGACATTTTGTACGGACAAGCCACTCAGTTTTTCAACCTTTCCGTCTATTATTCTGATTGCAACTTTATTCCGGCTTTCCCTGAATATTTCTGCCACGCGTTTGATCCTGAGTGAAGGAGAAGCCGGGCACGTGATTGGCGCCATTGGGGAATTTGTGGTGGCCGGAAACTACGTGATTGGTTTTATCGTCTTCATCATTCTGGTGGTGGTTCAGTACGTTGTTGTGACCAATGGTGCACAACGCGTCGCTGAGGTTGCGGCACGGTTTACGCTCGACAGTATGCCCGGTAAACAGATGGCCATTGATGCTGACATGAACATGGGCCTGATTGATGAGCATGAGGCCCGGGAAAGGCGCTCGAATATCGAGCGGGAGGCGAATTTCTACGGGGCGATGGACGGTGCCACAAAGTTCGTCAAAGGTGATGCGATTGCCGGCATTATTATTATCCTGATCGATATCATTGGCGGGGTCTCCGTTGGGGTTGCGCAGCACGGGATGAAGTGGGGGGAAGCCCTCACGAAATATTCCCTTTTAACCGTCGGTGATGGCATTGTTACGCAGATCCCGTCGCTGATTATTGCCGTGGCGACCGGGATCATCATTACCCGCGCCGCGACAGACTATGAACTGAGCCGTGAGATTGGCCGGCAGGTTTCCTCTCATCCCAGAACCCTGATTCTGGTGACACTGGCGCTGATTCTGGCACTGTTTCTGGACGGTTTGCCAACGTTACCGATTTTGCTCGCCATCGCGATATTTGGCGGTTGTGTCTGGTGGGCCATCAAATCGAATCACGTGATTGAAGTGCAGGATACGGAAACGGATAGCAAAGACGATCTCGTGGATTACATCAAAATTCATCCGATTGAAGTGCGCCTTGGTAAAGAACTGAAACGGAATATTGAATCGGGCCACTGGGCGCTGGATAAGCGTCTGGAAGCGTTAAAAAAGCTGGTTGCAAAAGACTTCGGCTATATTCTGCCGGATATCCAGTTCAAGGCAGACAGTGAGCTGGGTGAAGATCGCTATGAAATCCATATTCATGGTTCCCGGATCGGGAAGGGTCAGATTCAAAGCAATCGCATGATGGTGATTAGCGCTCCGGAAATCCTGGCTGAAATGACCGGGGAAGCCACCAAAGAGCCGGCGTATGGCTTACCGGCTCTCTGGGTTGACGAGAGTATGCGGTCAATTGCGAAGAGCCGTTCCTGCACAATCGTTGAACCTGAGATGATTATTTTTACGCACATTTCTGAAGCGATTAAAAATAACCTTCAGGATGTGCTCTCCAGAAAAGACGTCGAACAGGTACTGAACCGCTTAAAGCAGGACAATGCGTCTCTGGTCGAAGAAATTGTGCCGCAGCTTCTGAGTATTTCTGATCTGCACCGGCTGCTCCGGCTCTTATTGAGTGAGAAGGTCAGCATTCGTCATATTGAGCTGATTCTGGAAGCCGCATCTGAACATGCGAGTGCGGAAGATAAAAATATCGAAAAACTGGTTGAGAAAGTCCGGGAGCGACTCGCGCTGCGACTGTGTGAGCGTTACCTGGATGCAGAAGAGCATCTGAATGTGATAACCATGACGCCGCAGCTGGAATCTATGCTGAAACGCGCGATTGGCGGTGACAGCCAGGACGGGCAGATTGCACCGGGTGAGGTTGAATCGGTACTTCAGCAACTGGTTCGCCAGTGTGAGAGCGTGATGGAAAAAGGTCTGGAGCCTGTCCTGCTGTGTTCCGGTACCCTGCGTGCCCCGCTGCGGAAGATCACAGAACGGGTGGTTCCCAGACTGGCAGTGATATCGGCGCAGGAAGTGAAAGGCATTCAGCTTATCCGTACTGTTGGTCAGCTCACCCATGGGGAAAGCCGTTAAATGGACAAAATTTCAGGCATCGTACTGCATTCCCTCAGCCGTGATATGCACACGGTGAATCAAATCAGCACCAATACGCAGCATGTGACGACGACCGGGTTTAAAGCCTTACTGGTATCCGATGCAGCGGTAACGGATCAGGTAAAAGCGCCGGGTCAGGTGATTGATATGGCACAGGGGGAACTGAAGCAGACAGGACGACATCTGGATTTAGCGGTTCAGGGCGCCGGATGGTTTGTGCTGAGGTCAGGCAAGACCGTGGCGCTGACCCGAAATGGGCAGTTCCAGCTTGATCGGGCTGGTTATGTGGTCGATAGCCGGGGTTTTCGGTTACAAAGCCTGAATGGTGATATTCAGTTAGACAGCACTCATATTCGCGTCGATTCGGATGGCAAAATCTCGGATACCAGCGGTAGTGTTGAGCATCTGATTTTGGCCAGTGTCGGTGAAATATACTCGGATCAATATCATCAGGGTCATATTCTTTACGAGAAAATGCCAAAACTTGAGATAGACAGCCAAAGTCAGGTTTTACAGGGGTATCTGGAGCAATCTAACGTGGATTCGGCTTCTGAAGTCGTGGAACTGATGACGGCGAAACGCCACATTCAAACCATGCAAAAAACATTAGCGGCATACGATCAGGTATTAAAGAAAACCATTAATGAATTAGGGAAATAAGATGATTGAAGCGCTGTCCAATGCAGAAATGGCACTCAGAACACAGCAAAAATATATCGACATGATTTCCAATAATGTCTCCAATATTAATACGCCTGGATACAAAGCCAGTACACCGGTCTTCAACAGTTTGCTGTCCGGCAGCACATCGACTGAAGGTGCTGAGCGAAATGCCACCGTTGGTGGCGGTGTTGAAATCAAAGATGCGATTTTCCGTTTTGTTGATGGCGAGTATAAATACACCGCGTCGCCGCTCGATCTCGCCATTCAGGGCAATGGCTTGCTTGAAGTGGAACTGGACAATGGTGAAACCGCCTATACACGTGTGCTGTCACTCCGCAAGCTAGAAGATGGTGCACTGGCAACGGTGCAAGGTCACCGGCTGGCTGCGAATATCATTGTTCCGCCTGATGTGGAAGAACTCAAAGTTTCCGGCGACGGTACAGTTTACGGGGTGATTCAGGGGGAAAGTGACATGCTTGAACTGGGTCAGCTGGAACTCACGGTTTTCGATGCTTTTGAAGCATTAAAGCCGGGCTCCGGTGGCGTGTGGTATCAGACGGAAGCGGCGGGTAAAAGACAATATCTGGTGCCGGGCGAAGAGGGGGCTGGCACCATTTTGCAAGGGTACACGGAAATGTCGAATGTGAACATGATTGATGAAATGGTGTCTTTGATGGCTGCACAGAGAGCCTATCAGTTAAATTCACGAGTCATACAGGCCAGCGATCAGATCTTAGAAACGATTAATAATCTCACCCGTTAATTGTTCTGCTCATGATTGGAAAAATATTATCCGCCGGACTGGTTTTGATGATGTTCTCGCCCGGTACATGTGCCAATTTGAAAACGCCGATGACGTACCTTTCAGATTATTTATTCTCGCAAGGATACGATAATTTAGTGATCAGCAAAGCCGGTTCTCATCCGGAAATGGATGCCGGATATCGGTTTCAGAAGATTGAATGTCGTTTTGAAATTCATCGCTGCCGGGTGAATGTAGAACAGACGGCCGCGGATGGGCGAACGACCACACATTCATTGTGGTACATCATTCGGAGTCAGCAGATCGGCTGGGAAGCAAAGCGCAATATCAGCGCGGGAGAAGCCATCAGAGAGAATGATTTCGTCTGGCGAATGACCGATGCCTTTTCCTGTAAAAATCAGTTGGCCAAATCAGACGATATCACCCGGAAGCCAGTGGTGATGACACGAATCAGAGCGGGTCAGGCCTTATGTGAATACGACCTGGAAAAGGGCATGGATGTACAGAAAGGTGACCTGATCACCATGGTCAGTCATTCCGATTCATTCGAAATAACCCTGAAGGTGAAAGCATTGACCGAAGGAAACAGAGGGGAAACCGTGAAAGTCAGAATTCCCGGTTCGGGAACCATGCTTGATGCAACGGTTCTCTCTTCAGGAAAAGTGGAGTTAGTCAGGTGACCAAAAATCGAAACATCTGGATGTTGGTTGTGTTGCTGAACATGCTGAGTGGTTATCCCGCTCTAGCTATCGAATTCAATATTGATAATTACCGGGCCAACTGGGCCGATCAGCGTGCCTATACCGTCGGGGATATTGTCACCATTCTGATTGAGGAGAATGCCAAAGCATCATCGTCTGCCGGAATTGATGCTGATAACCGGCATAAGATCGGCGTCAGCAATGATTTCCGAGGTGAGCAATTTAGCTTAGATGCCGGGCTTCAGAGCGAGATGGAAAATGACGCCAGCACTTCGCGCAGAGGGAGCATCAGTGCGACGATCACCGCCAGAATCATAGGAATTGACCCCTATGGTCTGCTGAGAATTCAGGGGTCTCAGTATGTGACGGTCAACGGAGAAGAGCAGCAAATCACGCTCAGTGGTTTTATTCGTCCGGATGATCTCAGTCCGCAGAATGCAATCATTTCTTCCCGGATTGAATCGGCACAAATTGAACTGAGCGGTGTCGGTGAAGTGAATGATAACCGGAAGCCAAGCATTTTCCGTTCTCTTTTCAGATGGCTGGGTTTTTAACGATGAACGTTTTGATTCAATCTTTAGTTATTTTTATCACGTTCGTTTTTGCGGCTAATAGTTTTGCCGCACAGACCTATGTCCGTCTGAAAGATATTGCCCGTATTGAAGGGGACCGGGAAAACGCCCTGATTGGTTACGGCCTTGTTGTTGGTCTGGCGGGCAGTGGTGATTCAAGACGGAGTAAGTCAACGATTCGCAGTATTTCCAATACGCTGCGCGAATTTGGACTGATTGTATCGGATGATGACATCAACAGCAGAAACGTAGCCGCGGTCATGGCCACCAGTGAAATTGGGAGCTTTTCCGAGCGTGGCGACCGGATAGATGTTGCGGTTTCAGCCATCGGAGACGCGAGAAGTCTGATCGGCGGTACGCTGCTGCTCACGCCTTTAGAAGCTATTGACGGGAAAACGTATGCCGTCGCTCAGGGGCAGATTTCTGTCGGGGGCTATAAATTTGAACAGTTTGGGAATACGGAACAAAAGAACCATCCGACCGTGGGGATTGTGCCGAAAGGCGGGACGATTGAGCGGGACAATACCGGTTCTCTGGTCAACAAGCATGGCAAGGTTGGGATTGTGCTGCGCGATGCTGACTTCGCGACCGCGATCAATATTACCGATGCCATTGCCACACTGGGTTATCAGGCGGAAGCCATTCATTCAGGCAAAGTTGAAGTGAGTTTGCCTTCAACCAACCGAAATGCGGTTGTCCGGGCCATTGCGAAGATTGAATCGCTGAATGTTCTGGCCGCTCAGAAGGCACTCATTATTGTGAATGAGCGAACCGGCACCATTGTTTCCGGTGGGGATGTGAAGGTGAACTCGCTGACGATTGCCCATGGCAACCTGGAGCTGAGTATCCGGACGCAATACAGTGTCAGCCAGCCGCGAGATGTAATTATCGGGCGACATATCGAGGGGAATCACAGTGAAACCGTTGTGGTACCGGATACGACGATCAATGTGAGGGACGATAACGCGAAAGTTGCTCATTTTAATAACACAACGACTGTATTCACATTGGTGAGTGAACTGAGAAAGCTGGGTTTATCAACGCGGGATATTATTGTGATTTTGCAGGCGGCGGATAAAGCCGGTGCAATTAACGGTAAGTTAATTCTTCAATAAATAAATGTTCACAATAGTTTTTGAATTTGAGAAAGGACATTTGAATGAATTTGGATATTCTTCTTGAGGAAATATCATCCTCGCTGAGTCGGTTATCTGTCGAATCCAGAGTTAATCATTATAATCTGGTCGCTGCCCGCCTTGGCGAGCAACAATATAAAGTGACGTTTTCTGAAACTTTGAATACAGAAGCTGTAACGCATCACGGTTCTCAATCTGGTGAACAAAATGCCGGTGTTCAGATTGAGCCACAGGAACAATCGATTGATGACATTTTGCTGAAGGCGATTGAATTATCCAGCCGGAATAACCGGCTGGTGACTTTGATGAATGCTCGGCTCGATTTGGAACGTATGATCATTAAAGGCGGCCGCTGATGGAAAAGCTGAGTGCCATCGATTTGATGTCTCTCTCCATGCAAATTGAAATGCAAAAAATGGAGACGGCAACTTACAACCTTTCCATCATCAATCAGTCTTTTGGCGACCGCTTGTCTGTGCCGCATGCACAGAAAGTGGATGTCGCAAACTTGCCGACCATTCACGATGTGGTTGCAGGTGTACTGCCGCAGGATGTGCAGGTGAACAGTCAGGATGACGGTAACGTCGTGGGGCGGGTGGTGTCCTATGAAAACGGCAAGCCTGTGATTGAATATCAGTCGGATATCAAAATTGAAGCACAAATGATTTCCCTGAACGAAGCCACACGGGCTTATGAAGCGAGCCTCAGGCTGTTCAATATTAACAAAGAAATGTCATCGAAAATCCTTCAAATCGGGAGTAAGCGATAATGAAAGTGGAAGCCATTTCGGGTGATTTACTGAAATCACTTCAGAGCGAAGCCTTATCCGGCGCTCAGCAAACAACGCAAGTCAATCAAACGAATTTTACCGAACAGCTTGCCAGTATTGACCAGCGTATTTTTGCTGTCTCGAAAGGTGAAAAGATTGAACTGCATGAATTAATGATTGATATCGAGCGCGCGAAGCTCAGCTTAGAATATTCAGTTGCATTGAGAGATAAATTGATCGATGCATATAAAGACGTCACCAGAATGCAAGTGTAGAACATGGAATTGAATCAACGAGGAAAAGTCCTACTGGCTGTAGGTGTGGCTGCGATTTCTCTGGCAGCAATATTCGCTTATTTTCTAATTCTGAATAAAGATTATGAACTTGTATTTACAGAACAGTCGCCGGAACAATTAGCCAAAGTTGCAACCAGCCTTGAAAACGCCGGCATGAAATTTCAGTATCCGGAATCCGGCCAGGGTATTCTGATTGAAAAAAGTAAGCTGGCCGAAGCAAGAGTTCAATTGTCAAAAGACCATGTATTCCAGAGTGATATCGCCGGGTTAGAAATTTTTGGCGAAGCACAGCATGCAATGTCTGATTTTTATCAGAAAATTAATTATCAGCGTGCGATTCAGGGGGAACTTGAAAAATCTCTGCTGGCAATTCAGGGTGTTGAAGCCGCACGTGTGCATTTAGCCATTCCGCGGGAAAGAACGTTTTCTCAACATAAAACCCCGGTGAAAGCGGCAGTGACGTTAACACTCTCTGACGCTGATCCGGTCAATCCAAGAGCATTGGTTGCCACGGTGAAACAGCTTGTGTCGAATTCGGTGATTGATCTGGATCCTGAAAATGTTTCTGTCCTGAACAGCAATGGCTTAATTCTTTCTGGTGGTGCCCAGTTGCTGGAAGAAAATGTCAGCTTTGGTATGAAGAAAGAAATTGAACAGGAGATTGAAAACAAAATTGTTCAGTTGCTTTCCGCTTATTTTGAACCGACTCAAATTGGCGTGTCTGCCTGGGCAATGGTGAACAACGACAAGGTGAAAGAGTCTTCCGAAGGGCTTGAATCTTCTGAAGCGCCGGTGGTGACCAAGCGGGTGACAGAAACGACTCAGGGCAGCAAAAAGCAGCCAAAGTCGACGGTGCTGAATGAGGAGTTCAGTTATAAGTCGGTGAAGCGGGATATTGATTACCAGCGCGGTAAACTGGAGCGTCTGACGGTCAGTGTCATGATACCGGCTTCGGAGCATTTCACCGCAGATGTGCTACAGAACCTGCTTCGCAGCGCGATTGGGATTGATGAGCGCCGCGGCGATCAATTGTCTGTGGTCTTGATCCCTGCCGTTGCGCTGAAGACAGCGGCTGTTGCTGCCGGGGTGGATCCGGTGCAGGAAGTGTCGGCGCCATTCACCGCGACAGAGGCGGTGGATACAGGCCGTGAAAATGCATCATTGAATTCAGGACAGGCCGCCTCAGGTCAGCTTTGGTTCTGGTGGGGCGTTGGTGTGGTCGTACTGCTGCTCGTCGCAGGTCAGCATATGTTGTACCGGCGTAAGCTGTTACTGAAGCAGGATGAAGAAGCGATGATCATGAAAGATGTGTCGCGATGGCTGGAGGGGCGGAACCTTGAGCAAGACATCAAACTATAGTTTTTTACTCTTAAAATCATCGCCCGAATTACAAGCGAAAATTCTGTCTCAGATGGATTCAGACCAACAGCATCTTTTGAAAGAAAAACTGCAAAACGTGCCCTTGGTCGGGCTTGAAAAGCTTCGGCAAATGAAAAGTCAGCTTTGCGCAGACACGTTGCCAACATTGTCTGAAACGCGGCTTGAGCCCGTGACCGGGATCATCCCTCAGGAAGAGATCTGTGATGATGCTGAGCCGATGCTCGACTTTATCATTCATTCGGATGTGTTTGATATTGAAACGCGACATGAGGCATCAGCCTGTTTGGCGCAGATGGAACCGGAAGCCATTCAGCTGATTCAGTCTTACATTCGGGAAACGCATCCAACGGAGTCTGGTGATGAGTGATTTGAATATGTCATCGCTGCCTTTGAGCGACCGCTCAATGAAAGGGTTTATCGAGAAAAACTTTCATGCTGAACTCGAACAGGCCTTTCAGGCGGAAAAGCAACGGGGCTATGAGGCGGGTCTTCAAGCCGGTCAGTTGCGTCTGTCTTCCCGGGAACGAGAGATCACGGAAAAGGAAGCCGAACTTCGGGAAAAAATGCAGCAATTTACGCTCAGAGAAGCGGCACTGACCCAAGAAGAGGCCATGCTGTCTCAGAACGCAGCACAGCTGGTGGCATTGATTGAAAATTTAGAAGCAACGGTTCAGCAGCACCGCGCGGATCACCGGGCGGATCTTCTGTTTGTTCTCTCCAGCGTTTTTCAAAGCGTTTATCATTCAGAACAAATGCAGCATTTGCTCATCGAACTGATTTCCGGTGAGCTGGATAAATTGTCAAAACCGCTGATTCATCTTGAAATTTCCGCTGAGACCCATGCATTGATTCGGAAAAATGACATTGAGATGCCGGGAGGCAGTCAGTTTAAGGTGGACGCTTCTTTGTCTCCGTTTGAAGCAAGAATTGTCACAGAAGCCATGTCGGTTAAAGTGTCTCCCAACCAGATCCGGCAAGTCTTTAAAAGCAATCTGATGGATTTGATCAATGCAATCGAATGAGTGGCTGCTGAAGTTACTGGCGGGCATTGCGGAAGCGCCGGTAGCGACTGAGTACGGACGTGTTGTGTCTGTTTCAGGGTGTTTCATTGAAGCATCACACACCGGTTGTGTGGTTGGAGAAGGGGTCACTATTTTTGCCCAGTCCCGGTCTGTGGCTGCGGAAGTCGTTTCGATTCAGGGCGATCGCTGTTTACTGGCTCCATTAACCGGTCTGGAGGGAGTTGGCGTCGGAAATGATGTGGAATACAAAAAGCAGTTGCCTTCAGCTGAACTGATGAAAAATCCGTTCGGCAAAGTCCTGAACGGTTTTGGTCAGGATATCTCAGCACCGCGGACTGACACGGAAATGACCGTTTCCGGAAGTGAACAATTAGCGCTGTCTATTGAACCTGCACCTGTGCATGCAAAGGAAGCCGTGACGGTAAAGATTAAAACCGGGGCAAGAATTATCGACGACATCTTTCCGCTGGGCATGGGGCAGAAGGTCGGAATTTTTGCCGGTTCAGGCGTGGGTAAATCGACCTTGCTGAACAAGCTGTATCAGGGCATGCAGGCTGATGTGAAAATTATTGCCATGGTGGGTGAGCGAAGCCGGGAAGTTGTTGATTTTTATCAGGAACAGATGTCTTCTGGTGACTGCGACGATACCATTTTAATTGCTTCTACATCGGATGATTCACCAAGCCTGAAACGACGAGCCGTATATGTCGCCCTTGCGTATGCCAGACATTTCTGCGCCCAGGGGAAAAATGTCCTGTTTGTGCTGGATTCGATCACCCGGCTCGCGCATGCCTTACGTGAAATCGGGATCTCCCGGGGCGAGCCGCCCGTCGCAAGAGGCTATCCGCCGTCTGTCTTTGCTGAATTACCTAAAATTGTCGAGTTATGCGGTAACTTTAAAAATCAAGGCAGTATTACCAGCATCATGTCTGTCCTGGTGGACGGGGATGATGAAAATGAACCTGTGTCAGACTTTATGCGGGGTGTGCTCGACGGTCATTTTATGCTCGATCGCAAGCTGTCGAACCATGGTTTATATCCTTCGATCAATATTTTAAAAAGCCGTTCCCGGGTGATGGAGAACTTATTTTCACCGGATGAACTGGCTTTTGAAAAGAAAGTCAGAGCGATCTACAGCGATTATGCCGAGGTGGATGACGTTGTCCGGACCGGGCTTTATCAGGAAGGCTCTAATGATGACATTGATCAAGTGATTGCCATGAAACGGCGCTTAGACCGGGCGTTGTATTGCTGGAAAAACCGTATGGATGAGGAGGTACGGAACGATGTCCTCAGGTATGAATAGCATCATCAAATTAAAAAGTATTGAGCAGAAAATTGAGGTGATGAAGCATTGGAAAAAAATTTCAAAGATAGAAAAACGGCAAAAAAAGATTCAGTCCCTCATGGGTGAAATTCATTCTGAATATCACGATTTAAATCATCATTTCAGTGTCAGTGAAAATGCTGAACTGAATGATTTGGCAATTCATCATGCCTCGTATTTATCTGCCATGCTGAAAAACCTGCACGACGAGTCTTCGTCTTTATCTGAAAAACACCAGCATGTGACGAAAGCACTGACGCTGGCGAATGCACGTGCAGACATTTTTGAGGATCTGGATAAGGAAGCATGTCAGCAAGCGGCTGCCAGAAAAGAGAAAGCGATGCTGGAATCTGACCTCACGGAAGCGACAGACAGGAAGAAGCATGACGCAGATCAGCAGTGAAACGTTTTTTCATCCGCAGCAATCTGGCGTTGAGAAGAAACAGTATCTAAAGCATCGCGACCGTTCGTTTGATGTATGCATGACAGAGAAAGCGGCGCATGTATTCCCGGGGAACGAAACCCGCAAGGCTCAGCAATTTGGTGCTGACGTCAATGCGAAAGAACAGATGGGCGATCCACGCCATGCTGAAAGTGAGCTGACAGCTGAACAGGAGATGCTGTTTCGTTTTCGTGACTCTGCATTCGAAGGAAAAGGGCACAGTACGCTGGTTGAACGGGCCTACCGGAATAACCAGAGAGAAAGCCAGATCGCTGAAGACCCGGCGGCTGAAGATTTTCATGATAACGCAATCAGTCAGGATATTGATGTTCTGGCTGTTTTATCCAATCGTGGCAATGAAGCAATTAATACCGGGAATTTCATTCATCAACTCGTTGCAACCGGACAGTTCGACAATATTCTCGTCATTGACGAATCCGGCGATATTCCGTTGCCATCATTGCATGGCGACACTGAACTGAATCGCTCAAACCACCAGATGCTATGGATCAGCACCGGGTTTCAGCCTCTCGTCACGGGTGAATATTCTGAGCGAATATCCTCAGCACCGTCTGTTTTCGCGGAAAGGGTTTTCTGGCGCGGGAAATCTCAGCAGTCGGCGAGAGCCGCTTTTCAGACTGAATCTGTGATGGATGCGTCTTATGTCCGGAAACCTGTTGTCTCAGAAGACTTTACCAAAACACTGTTAAAAACCTTTATTGAACCGGACAAAATCAGAGTCTGTTTCCGGGATTACGCCGGTCAGACCCATAAAGAATCGTTGATGAAGCTCATTCAGGCATTGCATGCGCAATCGAGCGGGCCAGTCTTCTTTACACATAACGGCGTGACGGAGGTGCATTATGGCAATACCACCCGTGGGTAGCGTGACGCAATCCCAATCGGCGACACAGCTGAATTCTGCGCTTGGACAAGACGATTTTATTAAATTGTTTATGTCTCAGTTAAAGGCACAGGATCCGTTGGAGCCAGTGAATAACCAGGATTTTCTGGCACAAATGGCTCAGTTTTCATTGCTTGAATCCAGCCGGATGGCCAATGAAGAACTGAGTCAAATTAAACAACTTGTTGAGTCAACACAGGGTGTTGGTTTGATGGGGAAATTCGCGGAAACACAGTCGGCGAATGGCAGTATTTTCGGTGAGGTTGTCTCGGTCGGATTTACGCAGAATGGCACCGTTGTCAGCCTGAAAATTAAAGATGAAAACGGTCAGGATTATTATGTGAATGATCTGCCCGTCACGAAATTAAGCCGGATATATGCCGGCGAATAACCGCAAAGGATAGAACATGTTTCAGTCTTTCTATAATGGCCTGTCTGGCATGCAGACAAGCTCAAAGGCATTGGATATTGTCAGTGATAATGTTGCCAATATGCAGACGCCAGGATTTAAAGCCAAAGATGTCTTTATGAAAAGCGTCAATGGCGGTAATCAAGGATTAGGGTCTCAGGTTGCTGAATCCGGTTATCGTTATACCAACGGGGAAGTTGCACAAACCGGCAATAATACCGATGTCTTTCTGGATGGCCGGGCATTATTTGCACTGAAAGATGGCGGCAATTTTTACTATACCCGGGCCGGAATGTTTACCCTGAACGATCAGGGGGTGTTGGTTGACCGACTCTCCGGGTTTGAAGTGGTTGGCATTGATGATGCGGGGAACCTGGGACCTATTCAAGTCGGCTCGAATAATGTGATTCCAGCTGTTGCCAGTACCGCTGTTTCGATTCAAGGTGAGATCTCCACCAAAGATACCAGCGTCGCGTTAGAAAAGGTCAACTATGTTGCCAGTGATGGCAGCCATCAGCAGCTCAGTGTGTCTCTTGAATATGATGAAAGTACAGAGAGCTGGGCCGTCAGCGTGAAAGATTCAGGTGGCAATGAAGTGGGCACCGGCAGCCTGGAATTCGATCTCGGCGGGACATTGAAAGTCGGAAAAAATGAAGTGACCGCAACACTCGCAGACGGTCAGACACTCAAAATTAACTTTGGGGAGGCAGGTTCACTCGCCGGTGTGACGCTCAGAAATGAAAATGATGAATCCAGCCTCAGCCTGGATGCTGTGGATGGTTCCGGTGAGTCACCATTTTCAGACATCAGTCTGACCAGTGATGGCCGGGTGATGCTTCAGTATGGTAATGGCGAACAACGAGAAATTGGTGTAATTGGCGTGGCGAAAGTGGAGAACTACAGCCATTTTCGTGTGAAAGAAGGACACCTGCTCGAAACCCGTGAAAAACCAGAGATACTTCAGATTGGCCGCGGACTGGATGCAAACCTGATCGCAGGTGCGGTGGAACTCTCAAACGTCGATCTGGCACAGGAATTTGGTGACATGATGGTGATCCAGCGATCGTATCAAGCCAGTTCACGTGTCATGAGTGTCTCGAATCAACTGATTGAGCAGCTGTATAACAGTACGGGTGGTTAATGAATAGTCCGCAAATCCAGCTCACGCATGATATCATCTCAGATTACTTGCTCGCTTCATTCCAACGAGTGTTTCAGGATTTAGCATGTCATGCTTGTTTATCCGTGGAAAGAAAACGTCCTGATCAGGTGAAAACGGAAGATTTGTATACTTCTGACCTTCAGGATCTCCCGGGCGTTACCCTGTTTTACAATGCTGGTTTTTCTTCTTTGCTGATGCGCAAAAGGTTTGGCGATAAGGTGAATGTTTCAAATCATGAAGATCCGTTCATCCGCCATGTTATTCAGCAGTGGCTTCTTGAGTGGTTTAAAAAAGAAGAGCTATTGTGGGATGCTTCGGAGCAAGATGAAAGAGCCACTTGTTTTCAAATTCGTTCCGGTGATGCTGAAATAACTCTTGTGTTTGCTCAGACGATTCTGAAGCGAATCCTGACTCAGAAATTATCATTAGATTTAAAGAAAAGGATAGACAGTCAGCGAATGCTGTCCTGTCTTCGTCATTCACCTGTGAAGTTAGCGATTGAGTTACCCAGTATTACGGCCACGGTAGAGGATGTTCGTCTCTTAAAAAAAGGCGATGTTTTAAAAACAAGCCGAAAGACAGACGATGGCTTAGTGCTGACTTTGGGCGATAAAGTGATCTCAAATCATGTTTTCGTTTCTTTTGACAACGGTGAAGCCAATTTAATTGTAGGGAGTGTATGTGATGAGCGTTGAACTGAAGAATAAAAGTGAGTCGGTTGAAGAAAAAGTATCGTTCAATACGTTTTCTGATATCGAAGTGAACCTTGATGTGTTGATTGGCGAGATTAAAACCGATATCGGTTCTTTGATGAATCTTTCTGCTGGTGACATTCTGAAATCAGATGTGAAAATCTCAAATAAAATCGACTTGAATCTGAACGGGAATAAAATTGCTGAAGGCATACTGGTCGAAGAAGACGGATATTTTGCCTTACAAATTGTGAGTATTCGCGGATGATGTTCAAGGAAGTGGACTCAGTGATGACACCGGGTTACTTTTTGCTGATTGCTTTCCTTTTTCTGACGTTGATTTTAGTCACTTGGTATAAACGAAAACTCAATCACCAGGAAGGAAAAGCAAACAGTAAAATCAGAGTGCTTGAGAAAGCATTTCTGGATAATAAAACAAAGTTGTTTGTGATTGAGTATGAAGGCAGTAAACATTTTATTGTTTCAAACTCAGCATCAGTCTCTGTCTCTCAAAAAATAGAAAATTAATTTTGTGTTCACCAGGAACATCATTTAGATGGATATCGATCTTACTCATCCTATTGTACAGTCATTTTTTCTGTTAACTGCTTCGGCATTTATTCCTGTTCTCTTGGTATCTGTGACCTGTTTTACAAGATATGTCATTGTCATTTCTTTGTTACGTACAGCGCTCGGATTACAACAAACACCGCCGAATATTGTCGTGATCTCGATTGCTCTGTTCATGAGTATCTTCACCATGGCACCTGTGTATCAGGATGTGAAGTCCGTGTCTTACGATCAATATGTATCTGGTGATATTTCACAGCAGGAGGCCATTGATAAAGGGGTTGAAAGTTTTTCTGAATTCTTAATTTCAAAGACATCAGAAAAAGACTATTACTTCGTGAAAAGTCTGAACACTCAGCAGATCGAAAATGAGAAGATATTAGAATTAACGACATTGATTCCAGCTTTTATGCTAAGTGAACTGAAGGCTGCATTTCAATTCGCATTTGTGATTTTCTTACCCTTTCTTTTGATCGATCTGATTGTCGCAAGTGTGCTGATGGCATTGGGGATGATTATGTTACCGCCCATTTCGATCTCACTGCCGATCAAGCTGCTTATTTTTGTGCTGATTGATGGCTGGACTTTACTGGTTGGAAGCCTGATCAGGGGCTTTTGATTTCTATGAATGCAGTCATTCAGAAAAATACAGCACTGAACACTGACGATGAGCATATAAGAGAGCAGCAGGCTACCTGGGGAAAGGTGGCGCCTTTGCTATCTTGGTGTGACATCATTGCAAAGCAGTTTGTAAGAAAACATAAATATAATCATGAGATGGATTTTGATGATTATAAGAATATTGCAGTAATTGCATTGTATGAAGCGCTTAATCATTTCAACCCAAATAAAGGCTCATTGAAACCTTACTGCTTTCAGTATATGTATTATGAGATCAATCGGGTTTTAATCCGATCGAATTATTATCTGTTTAATAAAGTCAGTCTTCATGCTGAAGATGGTTCTGATACAGAACAACTTCTGGAAATGCCAGGCATATCTGCTTTGTCTTCTAGCCTGAATGGCAGTCAGGAACAGGATGAGAATGAAGACGTTGCGGCTTTTATTTACATTGATAAGTACTTAACCGATTTAGGTCACGATAAGCAAAAAGTCATTTTAGAACATTATTTTAATGAGGTTCCATTGAGGGAGTTAGCGCTCAGTATGGGGCGTACTCCTTCAAGAATCTCTCAAATTCATCATAGTGCACTGAAAGAACTCAGCAGAAAAATAAATGTATAGGGTCAGACAATGGATCATCAATTAAGTTATCAAGAAATACTGAGATTAGCGGTTCATGCGGTTCAGAGTAAAGACTTCGTCACTGCGCTTCAGCTTTGTAAAAGCGTTGACAGGGATCAGATGCCGGATCAGAGCCTGAATTTAATTCATGCTGCAATCCTGAACCAAATTGGAATGTTCAGTGAATCAGTTGAGATCTATCAGATTGTGATTGAAAACGATCCGGAGAATCAACTGGCCCAGTTTCAATTAGGCATTGCTTATTTTTGGCGGGGTGACTTTTCTGAAGCAGAGAAACTTTGGGATGCGCTGCCGTATTTTGCGCATTTCACCACAGCCCTGCTGGAAGCGAAACGTAAAAATTATGCTGAAGCCGTCCGTTCTCTCAAAGCTTTTATGGCTGAAAACACAGATTATCCCGATTTGAATCTCGATGCTTTCAATCTAGCGGAACAATTTCAAACACTGATACCGGAAGTGAAGGCGAATGAGTCCGTGTCTGTTGAGTCAGTGCCTGTTGCGTCAAAGTCTGTTGATACGGCAGCAGACGCGATGGTGCGAAAGCCAGCTCAGGATGAAACGGCGACCCGCTTCAATATGGAAGACCGTCCAAAGGATGTGCCAGCAACCTCACTGAAAGATGTGAATGCACTTTTGTCTATTTATAAAGATGATTAATCACCGGAAGTGAGGGAAATCTGATGGAAACGGTACCGGTTCAGCTCAGAAAAAAAGTATGTATCAATTTATGGTCTGCGCCTTCAGTTGATGCTGAAGCTTTTCATTATCATGTCCGTGGTGAGGGAGCATTGCTGGAGGGGAAGGCTGATCGTTATGGGATGCTGGGCTCCGGCCGCTGTGCGATTGTTAATGGCGGGTTCATTAAGGGGGTGGGTCCGACACCGCTGGTGAATCAGGAACGACATTTTTATTCGACGGGGGGGTTGATTATCACCGATGCCATCATCGAAGTGATTTATCTCGATGCCATTGCCCGGCTCATTCCAGATGCAATTCAGCCCCTTTCCGTTTCTTTTACCGATCAGATGGAAGAAATTAATCTCGAATCTGCATTGGATGCTGGATACGACTTAGATGAAGTGCCGCTGGAGCGGAAAATTGACCATGGCTGTCTATTGGTCAGAGACATCCCGGTTCGGGTGGCTCATCTGTATCCGATGAATTTAACCCGGGAAGAAATACTCAGCTTCCTGGTGGCGCATAACCCGGAGATTGCCGATGAGAAGCCGTGCTTTATCATTCAGAAGTTCATCCGGAAGGTTTCAGATAATCTGGCCGTTTTATTCATGAACCGTTTTTCGGTCGGGACGACGGCTATCAGTAATTTCAGTATTCATGGTGTGCCTTTCGATGTGGCTTCCAGCTCATTTCTGCGGGATTTCAGAAATTGCTGGATTGCGAGCGGGAAAATTCCGGTCTGGGAAGAAAACCGATTCATTCTGAATGAGCTGGTCGCCTATATTGTCGATTTTCTGGGCATCTTTGACATCAATAATATTGATGAAGCGGTCGAGCTGATTGATGAAACCTATGACAAACTGGACTGGATCTGGGAGTCATCCTTAAAACGTGCTTCATTGCTGATGCTGGGGTTCACGCTGGATGAGATCGATCAGTTTGATCCGGATTCAGTCGTTGCGCTTCAGGATGGCATTCTGGGTTACTTGAAAAAAGACACCATTGATTACGATTTATATGACGGGGATATTGCAGACTGGCGCGCACCGAAGTGGGTGGGGCTGAATTTTGAGGAAGAGTTTCCTCGGTTGCTGATCGAGGGGACATCCACCTCATTTGAACCGCTGAATCAGGCTTTCAATGCGTTTGATTTTACTTTTTCAGATAAGCACATTCAGCGTTGTCAAAAGATCTGTGCTTCACGTTTGCCATTAACCAATGTGCCGACACTGGAATTAAAACTGCGCAATCTCCGTAATGTCAGCGGTGAGATCAATATAGACGGTTACCGTGCAGTTCTGGATGAAGCGATGGCCTATCTGGATGTCATTTTTTAAGTTCTTATTTGCCTGATGATGAAACTTAGTTGATAGATCTGGCTTACCGAGTAAATTATGCGCGACTTTATCGAAATTCTCATCGTCACCTCTTCGGCGGTGACTTGCCTGATGGCGATCATTTTACTGTTCACCTATGTCCTTCGAAAACCAGATGATCAGACATGCGAGCACCTGCCTGCCGTGACTGTTTTTGTTCCTTTTTTCAATGAAGAGGAATCGGTTCTATTAAAAACATTAGAGAAACTGGAGCAGCAAGATTATCCGACTCGCATTCAGGTACTACTGATTGATGACGGTTCAACCAACGGAGCATCTGCAGCTGCGCTTACCTGGATTAAATCAGCCCAACGACATCACTATCAATTTTTACGTCGGGAGGTCAATGGCGGCAGAAAAGGATTTGCCCTGGATTATGCGCTTGCGTCTGGTTTAGCTGAGGGAGAGATTTATGTGGTGGTTGACAGTGACACTTATATTGAACCAGACGGCATTCAGGAATTAGCCAGAAAGATCTGGAGTGATGAGCGTTATGCAGCGGTGTGCGGCTATATCGCACCGGAAAATCATCAAAGTTCCATGCTTGCGAAACTACAGCATTATGAACACATTGGCTATTACGGGGCAATTCGTTGTGCACAGGACAAGTTAGGGCTGGTGCCTGTTCTGGCAGGGGCATTCGTGGCACACCGTGCGCAAATCGTCAAAGAAATCGGTGGCTGGAGTGAATGGCTTGTGGAAGATATTGCTTGGTGCTGGCGGGCTATCGCTCATCAGTACCGCACCGGATATGCGCCTCTTGCTGTGGCTAAGACACAGTGCCCGGTGACTCATGCCGGGTTATTTAATCAGCGCAGACGCTGGGCGCGGGGCGGGTGGAGGCTTTTGCTGCTGCGTGGCATGTCTCTCCCTGGTCTGGAATCGCATCGACGCCTTGGTTTCTGATCACGACACTGCAGTATATTTTTCCTCCTGGATTATTATTAATTCCTGTGCTGATTTATTTGAATATCTTGCTGCCTTTGATGCTGGGCTGTCTAACGCTGTTGATTTACCTACTGCTATACAGTTTTTATGCAAAAAGCTATCCGAGGCAAGTTGCACAAAGCCATCACAAATTATTTGCGATTGCTTTTGCAACGATGTTGCTGGAGTTAGTTGTTTGGTTGCCTAACCTCCTTGGTTACCTTGATGAACTATTGGGAAAAGATAAGGCGTGGCTAACACGTTCATAGCGAGTGTGCCGATACACTGATTCGCGCTCTTCTTCCTCTTCCATATCATTAACAAAGCCCCTCTACCGCGCAAAAATGAAAGGACGCAAAAGTCAGCGGTCAGCCACGACGAACAGCTACCATCCGAGTTCGGCCAGCTACAGTCGGTCTGCAAAGGAAGCTTGGGTATTAGCAACGAACTTACCAGCTTCAGATATTAAACCCGTTCAGTTGGTGAAGCTGTACCGGAAAAGCATGCAGATAGAGGAAACCTTCCGGGATTTAAAAAGTCCGCTCTATGGCCTTGGTCTGAGACAAAGCCGTACACGCTGTCCGAAGCGATGCGACATCATGCTGCTGATAGCGCAGCTCCTCCAATTGGTTCTTTGGGGGTGGGTTTGATGGCGAGAGCTAAAGGTTGGCAAAAACACTTTCAAGCGAATACCGTTTGCACCCGAAACGTTCTGTCGGTCATCCGGTTGGGAGCAGAGGTTCTGCGGCACAGCGGATACCGATTAAGAAAACGGGACATACTCAAGAGCGCATTGCTGTTTCTTCGGGAAATCAGGAAAAACGGTGACGTATTGGCGTATTGATGAGGGGATCCTTCAGGGCAGAAGCCTGTGTGGGTTCACATTGTGAAAAGTGTTCGCATGTTCATTCGAATTCAAATTAAAAGTTCGTTACCTTGCTCTCTTTCCTTGTTGAAAGGCTCTCAACATCAATTCAAGCCGCAGGTTGAGATTGACGGGATTTGCGATTTTGATAGAAGCCATCGATGCTGAAAATCACCAGTGATGTCCAGATAAAACCAAAAGTTATCGTTTTATCCAAGCTGAACGATTCGCCATAAACGCCGACAGCCAGTAATAGCATCAGACTCGGACCAATGTACTGAAAAAAACCCAGCGTCGATAGTTTGATGCGGGTTGCTGCACTGGTAAAACATAGAAGTGGTGCGGTAGTCACCACGCCGGCAAAGAAAAGTAGCAAGTTCAGTGTCCAGCTGTTGGTTGTCAGATCGCTGGTGAATGAATTGGCAAAGCCAAACAGATATATCATCGCGGCAGGCAGCATGAGCATCGTTTCAATAAATAGCCCGGCTTGTGAATCGACCGACACTTTCTTTCGCAGCAAGCCATAACCACCAAAACTTAATGCAATGACGATGGCAATCACGGGGATGGAACCAAAGGCGATTAACTGAATGAAAACACCGATACCAGCGAGCCCCACAGCGAGCCACTGAAATGAACGTAATCGTTCCTGAAAGAAAATCATGCCCAGAATAACGTTCAGCAGAGGATTAATATAATAACCCAGACTGACATCCAGCATGTGGTGATGATTCACTCCCCAGATTAAAGTCAGCCAGTTGACACCAATCAGCACTGAGGTGGACAGCAAACAGATTAGGGTCGGTTTGTGGCGCAACATCCCGATCACTTGTCCCCAACGGCGGCCAAAATGCAGCAGCAGGGCCAGTAATACAAAAGACCAAATCACCCGGTGGGCAAGAATCTCGGCCGGACTAACCTGATCCACTGCCTTTAAATAAATGGGAGCGACTCCCCACATCGTGTGTGCAGCAATGGCATACAGCACACCTTGACGGACTTGTTGTTCTGAATTCATCGTCATTTCAGGTCACAGGATGTTGCGCGAAACACTGAAAATCAGTGCCATAGGTTTTGTGTCAACTTGAATCGGGAGCTCAGTGCTCTTTTTTGTTGCACCCATATCATTCTTCTGGGGGGACTGCGCCAGCTTGCTCTGTGATCAATTGGTAATACTCCGGCCGACGATGGGCCGTAAAATTGAACATATTTTCCTTGCCTTCAAGACACAAATCCAAGTCACAATCTGCCACGATCAACTCATCACCAAGACCTTGAGCCTGAGCGACAATCTCTCCTGTTGGAGCAACAATACAAGTTCCTCCGAACAGCTGATGCCCATCTTCAGTGCCTGCTTTCGCCACTCCGACAACCCAAGTGCTGTTTTGATAGGCGCCACTTTGCATACACAGGCGGCTTTGGAACATGCGCAGATGAGGATCCTGTTCAACTTTGCCATTGGTCGAGGGGGTGTTATAGCCAAGCACAACCATCTCAACACCCTGAAGTCCCATCACACGATAGGTTTCAGGCCAGCGACGGTCATTACAGATACACATTCCAAGAACACCCCCCATAGTTCGCCAGACATTAAAACCGGTATTGCCCACATCAAAGTAGTATTTTTCCAGATGCTGAAAGCGCCTTTCGTCTTCATATTCGGCATGACCAGGTAAATGTACTTTACGGTATTTACCGACAATCGTGCCGCTTTTATCTACCAAAATTGCGGTGTTGTAACGGCGGGTTTCACCCTGTTCTTCCACCAGTTCTGCATAGCCCAAGTGAAAACCCATGCCGAACTCCCGCGCGGCATCAAACAGAGGCTGGGTGACTTCGTTTGGCATTGAACGTTCAAACCACTGTTCAATTTCATCACGATCTTTCATCAGATAGCGGGGGAAAAATGTGGTAAGCGCCAATTCAGGAAAAACGATGAGGTCGCACTGCTTACGACGCGCTTGTTCCATTAATTGAATCATTCGGTTAACCGCTGAAGTGCGGCTTTCTGCTTTTTGTATCGGCCCGAGCTGAGCGGCTCCCACTGTAATCATTCTGGACATGGTGAGGATCCTCGCATTCGTTATTACTACTTTGTTGTCGTTTTGTTGCTCTCAGAGCTGAGAACGATTCCTGGATGAAAAAATCTTACGACATAAAAGTAGTCATGTCGCATGCCATTATTGGTCATTTGTAGTCCATTAGGTTATAGCAATCCGCTCATGCAATTTGACGAGCGAAACTTTCACGAAGGCGTTAATTACGCCATACAATCATGACCTTATCGCCCATATGGCAATGGATATCCCATGGCAGATTCTTAAGACCAGGCTGAAGCTATACCGCAGATCACGCAACAAAACATGATTGATTTACGGAATAACAGGTATAACCAAAATGAATAGATGATGACCTTTTTAGTATTTGATACAGTTGTCAGTTAGTGAAATATTAAATTTGTAAAGAGTATGTAATTGCCATGAGTGACTGTGGCCGGTCCTGAAGAGAGGCTACTCATTTCAAACTATGGAGAAATCAGATGTATTTCCTACAAAAGAAGAAACCTGCTATCCGTACACCATCGGTATATCGTTGTCTTCTCGGTACATTTCGGCACAAAGCCCGAATGCTGAGCACCGTTTGTCTGTTGATCCCTGCGTTGGGGATACTGAGTAGTGGAGCCAACGCTGCGACAGTTAAATATGTTGACCACGATCCGCTTGGCGGTATGCGACCACAGTTTATTAAAGACGTTTGGCTGAATGAGATAGAAAAACAGACAGACGGAAAAGTGAAATTTCAGGATTTTTTTGGTGGGACTCTATTCAGTTCCAAAGAATCTCTGAAAGGCGTTGGTGACGGCATTGCGGAAATGGGCTTTGTTTATCCCGGCCATTACCCCAAACGTTTGATTGCACACTCAGTCTTCTCGATGTTTCCAACAGGCCCCAATACATTTGAACAACAAGTCTGGTTGTATCGTAAAGCCTATGAAGAAGTCCCAGAGTTGAAAGCTGAACTGGCCAAAGCGGGTGTGATGCCTCTCATGCTCACCGCCGGACTTCCTGGTGCCTTTGCCAGTGTGAATCCAGTCACCAGCATCCATGATATCAAGTCTGAAAAGTGGCGTGCCGGAGGGAAATGGCTATTGCGTTATTTGCAAGCTGTAGGGGCTTCTCCAGTGGCTGTTCCATGGGGAGATATTTATGTGGCTCTGCAGACCGGAACGATTGATGGTGTCTTTACCAATTATGATGGTCTGCATGCAATGAAATTTGATGAAGTTGCACCCCATATGCTGATGTCGAAGCGGTTATGGTTCCCGGCACCTTTTATTCATGTTGCCAACATCCGGTTTTTCAATCGTCTGCCTGAAGAAGTTCAGGAAGCGATCCTGAACGCTTCTAAAATTGCCGAACAGAAATTCGCCCCCGTCTGGGATGCGGAATACGAAAAAATTAAGCGTGAGCAATTAGCCGCTGGTTATACCTTGACTGAGATGTCTGATGAAGACCTCGCGCTATGGGAAAACAAAGAGAAACTCACTGAATTACAGAATCAGTGGGTCGAAGAGGCCAAAAAGGCTGGTTTGACCGATGCGGCTGAGATTATGGAAAAAGTCCGTAAAATTCACGCAGTAGCTATACAGCAATAAACGCTATCGTCAATACCGTTCTCTGGAAGGCAATTGGCTGAATCGGGAACGGTTTTCTTGCTGTTACACGGAGGAATCATGGAAAAAGTAGTGAGCGCTATGAATCGGGCCCTCTCCGGCTTTACCGGGTGGTTGATGTTGATAATGATGCTGATCTTAGTCTGTGATGTTGTATTCCGGACGTTAGGCGCACCGATTCAAGGCAGTGCCGAGGTGAGCGTTTTCGTCATGATGATTGTGATTTATCTTGGATTAGCCCGTTGCGAGGAACGCTCCGAGCATGTTCGGCTGGAATTTATCCTCAATATGCTGCCAGGAAATGCAAAACGCAAAGTTAATTTTCTGGCTCAACTGCTTGCAGTGATCGCCGTAGGACTGTTGTTTTACGCCGTGACTCTGGATGCCTGGTCTTCTTATGAATCCGGAGATGCGATAGAAGGCACAGTCGAGTTGCCCATTTGGCCAACAAAGTTTGTCATGATTTTCGGGATGGTCTTCTTCCTGATTCAAACCATGATGAATCTTTTTTCTCCCAAATCCTCTGAAGAAGAAAAAACTGAAGACCCTATCAATGATGAATTACTTTAAATTCAGACTGTTTATTCAATAAAGGAGAATCGGCGCATGGATTTTATGACCGCCGGACTTATTTGCATCGGTTCACTGCTGTTTTTTATGGCACTAGGTGTGCAAATCGGCTTATCGTTTTTATTATCCGGTTTTATCTCCAGTTTTTTCATGTTGGGATTTGATAGTTCCATTTCCTTAATGGGGCAGGCGGCATATTTTTCGATTGCCTCACCGACATGGACCGCAATTCCACTCTTTATCCTGATGGGGGCATTCGCTTCAAACGGAGGGCTAGCGAGACTGGCTTATCAAGGGGTGCATGGGCTAAGTCGGGGTATTCCAGGCTCATTGATGGTCGCTACCTGCTTGAGTTGCGGTATCTTCGGCGCAGTCTCTGGTTCGTCAATTGCCACGACTGCAATCTTTGGCAAGATGGCTTTACCCGAAATGAACCGCCTTCGCTATGATAAAGCGCTATCTATAGGATGCATTGCATCTGCAGGCACTTTCGCCTCGATGATCCCGCCTAGCATGATGATGATCATTTATGCGCTGTTCACTCAGCAGTCCATCGGTAAACTTTTCGCGGCCGGAATCCTGCCTGGCTTGATGACCATTGTTGCCTATGCCGCTTTAATTATTTTTATGGTGAAGCGCAATCCAGCATTGGCACCCAATGATTGTGATTTACCGAGTTCGCATCCCCAGTCTGTCGGTGCGGCTGGCGTTCATCCTCGCAGAAGGGATGAAGTCATGCAAATGTGGCCGGTGATCGTCATTGCTGTTGTCGTACTGGGTGGATTATACAGCGGAATTTTCACACCAACCGAATCGGCTGCTGCGGGGGCATTGGTGACGCTAGGGTTGGCATTTTTCATCAAGAATTTTAAAGGCCTGAATCAGGTGAACTTCTCGATGCAAGAAGCGGCCAGTGTGACAGCGATGCTGTTTCTGATCAATATTGGGGCACTGTTCTACAGCCGGGTCCTCGCGGTTACACGCCTGCCAACCGAAATGACGATGCTGTTACAGCATGCGGATGTACCACCCTTTGCCATTTTATTGGGCATTTTGGCGATCATGTTTGTGTTAGGAATGGTCATGGTGCCTATTGGTATTTACGCGCTCACATTGCCGATTGTACTGCCTATCATTATGGAACTCGGCTACGATCCAATCTGGTTTGGTGTTATCGCTCTGAAACTGACTGAAATCGGTGCAATCACACCACCTGTAGGACTGAATGTATTTGCGATGAAAGGCGCGATACCCAAGGGGATGAATATTTCACTGGAACAGGTTTATAAAGGTTGCATGCCGTTCTTACTGGTGGATATCGCGATCCTGATCCTGTTGATTCTATTTCCTCAGATTGCACTTTGGCTCCCAGAAGTCATCGCGTAAACCATATATATAGTTTTTATTCGCCTGCCCCTGAATATTGACCTTGATATAAGGCAAAATTCAGGGGCGATTTCATTGGTGTATGAATTGGCCACTCGATGTGTCATCAGGTGCCACGCAGAAAGCGCCGCGACATTCAAAACATTGCAATGAAGCAGGCTTGGCGTCATGACGGTCGCTTCGTCGTGTAAACCAATATTGGTTGATGCAGATATATATCGAGCATTGCCTTGACGATTGGAATTGTTTTTATGGTTATCAACAGATAAGAAAGTGAATGAGTTGGAGAGAGGATCGTCTTGCCGACAACGTTTAATATCAATCGCAGTCAATCACGGGTCATCCTAGCTTGTTCAAATGTTCGATAACGGCGTTATATTTTTGGATTGTAGAATCACGACTTATCTAAAAAATCTGCCTTGTTCTCAAACATTTTTCCTGCGCTATTTCTGATCGTTAACTTACTTTGATTGGTAAAATAGAAATTCGGCAACGAATGAAAAGAGTGTCATTGATCGATCAGCTGGTGGAACATTGACTCACCCGCTGAGATTCACTGGCTGCTCCAAATCATACGCTGGAAAAGGCCGGTCAGCGTTACCCAACTGAGTGAGAAGGTTGCTGACCGGAGGATTGTCGCTGGCAGTCAAGAGCCAGTCACCCAAAGCAAAGAGTGGCTAGCGTTCGAGCGAAGTCATTCGCTTTTGGAGATTCATCGGCATCTCACTTCCGCCATCAATCATGTTCGCAACAATTTCGGCACTGCCACATGCTAACGTCCAGCCCAGCATTCCGTGGCCGGTATTGAGGAATAAATTATCCAGCTTAGAGCGTCCCAATAAAGGTGAACTTTGTGGTGTTGAAGGCCGTAGACCGCTCCACTGATGCAGCAGGTGATTGTAATCACCGGCTTTGGGAAAACGCGTTTTGGCCAGATTCAGCAACTGCTCAATTTTCTGATGTCGAACCGTTTCATCATATCCGATTAACTCAGCAATGCCTGCAATGCGCAATTTGTCACCCAGAGTGCAGTACACCATTTTATGAGCCGAATCGGTCACACTGATTTGCGGCGCGCCTGAAAGGGCAGGGACGGTGATACTGTAGCCTTTGATCGGATAAATCGGAATTTTAACCCCGATGGTTTTTGCCAGTAACGGACTGTGTGCACCTAAAGCAAAAACATAAGCGTCTGCTTCAATTTTTCCTTTATCTGTAAGTATATGCTGAATTCGATGACCAACACGGTGAATGTGCTCAACCCGATGACCCAATAAAAATTTGCAACCGTATTCCTGATGGCATATTTCCGCCAACGAGGTTGCAAACCGGTATGCATCACCCACTTCATCCAGTGGCGAATAAATTGAACCCGCAACGTCTGCTGCAATCTGCTTGAGTGCTGGTTCCTGATTCAACGTTTCCGTGGCATCCAGACATTCTATCGGGCATCCCAGTTCTTGTTTCCACTTCGATTGCAGGATTGCCTGCCGGAGATCGTTCTGGTGAGAGAAAACCCGCAATTTGCCTGCGATGCGGTGATCAAAATCAATGACACGCTCGTCAAGTAATTGATGCAGCACCTGGCGAGAATGCATCGCTAAATGAAAAACAGCCTGAGAGTTGTCTAACTCGCGCTTCGCCGTGCAGTTGCGCAGAAAACGAGTCCCCCATCCGAGCAGCTGCGGATCGAAAGAGGGGTGAATGGTAAAGGCCGGGTCTTGTCCGAGAATTAATTGTGGCAGTTTTGGGATCATTGATGGCGATCCCAGAGCATCGGTATAGGAATAACTTAACTGACTGCCATTCGCAAAACTGGTTTTATTCGCCACCGATGTTTCCGCATCGATAACCGTGACCTGATGGCCCTTTATGCCAAGGAAATAGGCGGTTGTGACACCGATAATGCCTCCACCCAAGACGACGATTTTCATAGCTTACAGCCTCTGTCATCGTGTTCAGCCTGCATCAGATTCTCATGAGACTGAACTGTTGTCATCTTTGGTGGATGATTCAATTTCAACCACCGCTTCAACTTCGACAGAGACGCCTCGGGGCAGAGAGCTAACCCCTACCGCTGCGCGGGCATGGCGGCCTTTGTCAGCAAACACTTCAGCAAATAAGTCAGAGGCCCCGTTGATCACCACAGAGTGTTGGGTAAATTCAGGGGTGGCATTCACAAAGCCCCCAAACGAACAATGCGCTTTACCCGACTCAAATCGCCGTCACAGGCGGCTTTGAGTTGAGCCAGTATATTGATTGCGCACAACTGCGCTGCACGATAAGCCTGTTCCGGGCTGATCGTGTCACCAACTTGACCGACAAAACAGGCTTGGCCGTTTTCCAAAGGAACCTGACCTGAAATAAACACATGGCTCCCCGAGATGACATAAGGGACGAAATTTGCCAGTGGCGTGGACGCCTCTGGTAAAGTTATCCCAAGCGACTGCAACTTTTCCTCTATGTTCTGTTGAACAACTTCCTGTGTATTCAGTGCCATGTTGAGTCCTTAATCGAATGACTGGATGCGCTTTCCTACCGTCTAGTGGAGGAAAGCCGCAAGAGAATTACAGAGCGTGAAGTTCATATCGTTCGGCTGTCTGGCTGGTAGTAAACTGACCTGCATGACCATAAAACCCTCGCTGCTGATAACTCTTTAAGGTTTCAACTTTTTCAAGAGGAAATCAAATACCAATAAAGTTGGATGGCATAACTATTAGTTATTCCAGGCAGACTCGATCATGATTCAGTGACCTGACCGACGGACTTGCTCACAGAGGCATACTCCAGAAATTTTTCTTCCAGAGAACGGATGAAAAGCTTGGCGACATTAGAAAGTGGCCTGTCTTTGGAATACAGCACGTACGCGGTGATCGGAATATTGGGAATAAAGGGTCTAACAACAAGGCCGTGATAGCTACCAGCATTGATAACGTATTCATCGACCAGCGCGACACCAGCGCCGCTTTCAACCAATGCACAAGCTGTATTACAAAATCGAGTTTCTACCGTCCACTTCAGCGTTTCTCCGGCCATCACAAAGGCCTTCTCAATTAATTTGCCCATTGGCGTCCCCCGTGTCATTGCGATAAACGGATACATTTTCAAATCTACCGGTCGAATCACATCCAGTTCAGCGAGTGGGTGATCTTGAGGGATAACGCAGACCATCTTGCCAATATGAACCGGGCGAGCAATAACGGATGGTCGTTCTGAGAAGGTGACAGCGACACCGACTTCGGCAATATTGGTTTCGATATGTTCGATGATGTCTTCCATTCGGCGAATATCCAGAGAAATCTGTACGCCGGGGCGAGCGGTTTGAAAGGCCTTGATTGCATGAGGAATGACTGAGTTCGCCATGCTGGGTATCGCGACCAGACGCACTCTGCCTGCTTTGGCATCACGAATATCATAAATACGATCCTGTACAGATTTAAGTGACTGAAACAATGGCGCAATTTCACGATATAGATTCTGTGCTTCTTCAGTGGGCACGAGGCGGCCATTCATCCTCTCGAACAAAATGATCCCTAAGCTCGACTCGGTATGCCGTATGGTCTTACTGACGGCAGGCTGAGAAACCCCGAGATCATATGCTGCAGCACTTGTGGTCCCTGCCGCCATGACGGCACGAAAAATTTCCAGTTGTCTTAGATTCATCCTATAACCTGAAGTTTTATTCTTGCTGAAATAAACTATACGACATTATTAATGCTGAATGCTACAGTTGATTAACATTGCATTAACGCGAAGTGCCTGAGTTCAGGGTACCATTCTCATAGTATTGATATGTTTATTAATTTGTGGGCTTTCACTGCTTGACCATCGTCGCTGACACAAAAATCGCAAATGCTAAACCGTCACATAACTAGAGCATGTGTGACATACCCGATCATGTTTTCAGGAAGGACTGAACCTACCAGTCGTAACAGGAGGTTAAAATGAGCAACGTCGACTTAGTGATCGTCGGTAATATCGTTACACCCGATATCGTGATTGAAAACGGATTTGTCAGTGTCACTGACGGTAAAATCACTGAAATTGGGGAGCGGTTTGAAGGTTCGGCCTCACGAACATTTGATGCAAAAGGAAAGTGGGTTTTGCCGGGTATCATTGACGGTCAGGTGCATACGGGCAGCCAAGCCGGTCGGGAAGGCATCGGTCTGGGGACTCGTGCGGCAGCGGCTGGTGGCGTGACGACCATTGTCGATATGCCTTACGACTCACCTATCCCGGTAACGACTGCAGAAATTTTTAAGCAGAAAGTGGATATCGTTGAACGCGATGCCCACGTAGATGTAGCACTTTACGGCACCATCGCAAAACAGGATGGCATGAGCGAAATTCAACCGATGATCGATGCGGGTGCCTGCGGTTTTAAAGTGTCTCAGTATGAAACGGATCCGAAGCGCTTTGCTCGTATTGCACCTTACGACATGCTCGAGGCTTTTCGTATTGTTGCGCCTTCCGGGCTGGCATGCGGGGTCCACAACGAAAATCAGGAAGTGGTCGATCATGCGATTGAATGTGTAAACGCCAGCGGCAATAACCATTACACCAGCTACGGTCTCAGCCGTCCGCCGATTTCAGAAACACTGGCCATCAATGAGGTGTATGAAATCGGCGTGGAAAGTCGTTGCCGGGCTCATGTTGTTCATTGTTCTCTGGACCGGGGCTTTGAGATTTGTGAATCCTATAAAGCCCTGAACTATTCAGTCTCGATTGAAACTTGCGTGCAATATCTCATGTTTTCAGAAGAAGATATGGCGCATCTCGGTGCCCAGATCAAACAAGGCCCCCCAATCCGTCCGAGCGAGCAGAAAGAAAAATTGTGGCAACGTATCGCCAAGGGTCATGTGGATTTCGTTTCTTCAGATCATGTCGCCTGGAGTCTGGATCGCAAACAGAAGGGGCATTTCCTCAGTAATTCTTCTGGCATGCCGGGATTGGAAACGTTGTTACCCGCTTTTTATACCGGCTGTGTGGTACGTCATATTCCAATCCCTGTGGTCGCCAAGCTGTTGTCTGAAAATGTGGCGAAACATTTCTGTATTTATCCGCAAAAAGGGGCGATTCAAGTCGGTAGTGATGCAGATTTCACTGTTTTGTCACCTGAGCCTTTCATTTTTGACGAGACCAAACAGCATGGCGCTGCTGAGTGGAGCCCGTTTCATGGAATGGAAATGGCTGGTCAGGTACAAGCAACTTTCCTCAGAGGCCAACAGGTATGGGATGGTGAAAATGTTCTGGCGCAGGCCGGTTACGGCACCTTTGTTCGTCCTCAGCATACGATAAAAAGCGCGTAACCTGCTTCAGCAACAGCAATGTAAGGATTCATCATGTCAGTTCAGATTCATAAGACGCGACTATGGGAAAGCATCGAAAAGCTGGCCGAATATACGGAGCCAGGTCAGCCATATACCCGTCGGTCTTTTTCGCCGATGTTTCTACAGGGACGGGAATGGCTGAAGCGCCAATTTATCGATGCAGGACTAGAGGTCGAAGTGGATGCCGGTGGGAATTTAATGGGTCAATATCCCGGACGAAACCCGGAGTTACCGCCGATTGTTTCGGGCTCCCACAGTGACACCGTTCCGGATGGCGGACGTTTTGATGGGATTGCCGGGGTATTAACGGCACTGGAAGTTGCTCGTACTCTGAAAGAAAACCATATTGAGCTCAACCGAACGTTTGTCGTCGTCGACTTTCTGGCCGAAGAGCCGAGCGATTATGGCTTGTCTCGGGTTGGCAGTCGGGCGCTGACCGGTGATCTGTCAGCAGACATGCTGCAATACACTGCTCCCGATGGTTCAACACTTGCGGAAGGGATTCAGCGGGTCGGTGGAAATAGCAGCGAGCTCAATCAGCCTTTAATGGCCCCTGGTGATGTCGCGGGCTTTTTTGAATTGCATATTGAGCAAGGACCGGTATTAGAAACGGAACAACTGCCAATCGGCATTGTGACGAATATTGTTGGCATCACCCGGGTCGACATGAGTTTTCATGGCAGACCGGATCATTCCGGTACGACACCCATGGATATTCGTGCCGATGCGCTTGCTGCAGCTGCTAAGGTTATCGCAACCGTCAATGACAATGCGCAAAAATGGCTGAAGCAACCAGAATATCTGGTTGCCACAGTAGGGAAGATAAATGTACAGCCTAATGCTTCTAATGTGGTGCCCGGCCGTGTTGATATGACCAAAAAACACGACAAGCTCCGTCCTTGTAGGGCGGAGAAGGATAGCGCAAGCTGCGAAGCAGCTTAATGCGGCCTATCTTGTTGTTCGATGTATTGTTTTAACACTTCTATCGGAGCACCACCAACAGAGCCAGCAAAGTAGCTTGGCGACCAAAGAGCATCTTTCAGGTACGCTGGCTTATGCAACTCGGGGTGGTGTTGCTTCAACCTCCGACTGGATACGCCTTTCAGGCTATTAACCAACTTCGATATAGCCACTTTAGGCGGGTAGTTCACCAGGAGATGAACATGGTCCTGCTCTCCGTTGAACTCTGTGATCTCCGCTTCAAAGTCAGCGCAGACTTTTTCCATTATGCCCCGCATCGTTTGTAGGTGCTCATCAGTAAACACTTTGCCTCGGTACTTAGTGATAAATATGAGGTGTACGTGCATCAAAAATACACAGTGACGCCCTTTCCGAAACTCCATAGACCAACCTTTACAATTAGCTTCAAAGCGCTTATGTTAAAGGAATATGAGCATTCAGACCAAAACTTTAAGTGTTAGGGTTAAAGATAAACATGCGAAGCTGCTGAGGCAGATGTCGTATGAAGTTAATCAGTGCTTTAACTTTGCTAACGAACTAACCATGAAAGCTAGTCGCAACTATAGCGATGCTGGCGCGGTTAAACCTGTCTGGATGTCAGCTTACGACACCCAAAAGCCTGTTCTAAAGTTCAGAAAGGAATCGGGGTTTATTATCCCATCTCACACCGCGCAAGAGGTATGTGCCAAACATGCTCAAGCAAGAAAGCAATTCAAACGTGCTAAGTTACGCTGGCGCGTAAGTTCTGGCTCTAAACGCTCTCTGGGCTTTGTTCCATTCAAGAAAGGTTCGGCCAAGTGGAAGAATGGTCAGGTAGTGTTTGCGAAGCACATCTTTAAAGTATGGGATACCTACGGGCTTTCACAGTACGAATTCACCTCTGGTTCTTTCTCTGAAGACTCTAGAGGGCGTTGGTACTTCAATGTGTGCGTACAGGTAGAGCAATTACCCACAGCCACAGGTAAAGCCGCCATTGGGGTGGATTTAGGGCTTAAAGACACTGCGACGTGCAGTGATGGCACTAAGCTAGAGCGTGGTAACTTCTACCGCGATCTAGAAGCGGATTTGGGTATCGCTCAGAGAGCGAATAAGAAAAAGCGAGTTAAGGCAATTCACGCGAAGATAAAAAATCGTCGCAAGGATGCTTTACATAAATTCAGTACGCAGCTTGTAAATAACAACGCTGCGATAATCGTTGGCGATGTGAGCAGTACCAAGCTGGTTAAAACCAAGATGGCAAAATCGGTTTTAGATGCTGGTTGGTCAATGCTCAAAACACAGTTGGAATATAAAGCGATAGCGCGGTCAGTTGTGTTCGAAGTAGTCAACGAATCGTACTCCACCGTAACTTGTTCGTGCTGCGGGGCTATCCCCGACAGCAGTCCGAAAGGTAGAGCAGGCTTGCGAATAAGAGAATGGGTGTGCTCTGAGTGCGGAGCAGAGCACGACCGCGACGTAAACGCGGCAAGCAATATTCTCGCGGCGGGGCATCGCCGTCTAGCTGTAGGAATCCCCGCGCTTTAGCTCGGGGAGGATGTCAATTCAATGTGTTTATCAGATGTAGGTACTGGACGGATCCAGTACCTATCGACTTGATTTCAGTCGAGCCCCACGCTCCCCACGACAGCTCAAACAATCACGACGTGCCCGTCTTTATCTCGTCAAAAATTTGGCATACGAAAGATCGGAGCCAGCCCCTGCAAACCTTTTTCAAACCAAGCTCACTCTCCCTTCACTGAAATGCCGCTCTTTATTGGCGCATGGCTTGAATCCGGCTATGCTACTGAACTCATTGTGTTTGATTCAGGAAAGCGGCATGTCTATCTCTGCTTATAAATTTGATCTCAGTCTGCCACATTGCCAATGGTGGTTAGCGATCACGTCTCCTCAGATTTGCTATAACCGCGAGCATTATGATTACGACATGCCCGGTATGCGGACATCTGAAGCGGGGTTGGCCGAGTGGGCAAAAAATATCTCGGAGTCCTGGGGGATAGAGACACGCCGCGACTGGCATCAGATGATACATCAACTGGCGATGGCTGAAGTGCATGGCAATGTGTGGCGCAGTGAGTTCAGTCGTCGGGCCTGTATGACCAATCAGGCATGGTTGCAGCGGATTGATGCGACAAAAAGTGAAGTAGCACAGGGCGAACTGCGATTTGTTGATGCAGTGTTCAGACATGTCGGTGTTGCCGGTTTCAAAGCCTGGGATTATTGCCGGGCCTCATTTCTGACCCGGGCTGGCTATGCCATCGGCAAAGTCACTCAGGAAGAGTTCGCTTTTCTACTGAATTATTTATCACGCCAGATTCAACGTGACTATTTGAGCTGGGAACAGTATCTGCAAAGTTTTATTTTTGGCCGGGCCTATTGGGAATACATGAATGATGAAGACGAGGATGAAGTGAACATTCCTTATTTGCTCAGTAATGGCTTTGGCATTGGTTACAGCCAGTTTTTCAATCTGATCGACAATGATCCGGACATTCCGATCCCGGCGCTGGCCTGGGACGTCAGGTTGCCGGACATTCAGGTGCCAGAATCTCTGAATGCATTATTGAATGAAACGAGTGAGGGATGACGATGAGCTGTTGGGACATTCTAGAGATTGCGCAAACCACCGACGAAAAAGCCATTCAAAAGGCTTACCGAATCAAGCTGCGTCAGCATCATCCTGAAGATGATCCAGAAGGTTTTCAAACCGTTCGGGCTGCTTATGAAGCCGCGATTGCCAGCCTCGAAACTCTGGCAAAAGGGCAGGACAATGCCCCGGTTCAGCCAATACTGGATGATGCCGAGGTTGTTCCGTTGGTACCGGATGCGCAGACGAACCGAGGGCGTGAGGGTAGCCCGCATGAGTTGATAACATCCCTGCAGCAATTACTGATGGATCCGCAACGACGGTTTCAGCCTGCGATGTGGCAAGACTGGATTGATGCAGTTCAGGGGTTGCCCATTACCCAGCAACAGGCAATTTCAGATGCAACCGTGACGCAGATCACGAACAACCGCTGGTTACCGGGCGAAATCATTGAACTGCTCTGGCATGGATTGAGCTGGGAGCTTTTATTGAGCGGGACACCTGAACAGAGCGAGCTGGGGGAGTTTCTCGAGGACTGGCGTCAGCAAGCGTTATCGATCACCTTGTCTCACCTGGATGCAATGCCGGGGGCTGAACAGCGGGCCGTGCTGAGCTTCTTGAGGCCATTTCATCTTGCCATGGGTTATGGCGAAGTCGCGGCGCTGAAGAATATTCTTTCGCAGCCGATGGCCACCAGTTTGGTTGCTTCCGTGACCTTTCGGGTCAGTCTGCTGAAGGGCTTTCTTGCCTGCCAGCAATTGCCGGAAACTCTGGCGGCGTATTTGGTTCACCAGCTGCTGGAGGCCGATCCCGACACCCTGACGCTTGGGCAGTGGGAAATTCTGGGTGAAGTCAGTCGCAAGCTGGGGGATCTGGAGGCAGTCCATCGGGTTTCTGAACGTTTGCTCGCGCTGAATGCGTTCGCCGAGGTGGCGGAGTTGCAATACCAGCAAACCGTACCGCATAACCGGCTGCTGGCACTGTGCTACGGGTTTCTTCGTCAGCAATGGCAACCTTTACCACAAGTTTACTGGCGTGCAGAACGTCAGCTTTTTCCACAACCGGAATCAGACCCGGAAAGCCGGCTGTTTTTGTGGTTGTATGGCCAACTGACCGGACATGATCACCCAGGATTCAGTCATCGGCTTGATTTTGCGGGCATGACCGGGATTGAAGCCTTGTTGACGGAGGCCTTCTGGGCCGGACGTTTTGGCAGTTGGGCGTGGCTGGCACAGATTCAGCAAAAACTGAATGCATTCGAAATAGCATTGCCTGAACACCAGTATGCAGTTGAGCTGACAAAAGCATGGGTACAACGACAATGCAACTTGAAGGCTGGCAGCACATCCTTACAGCAAAAATTGGATCTTTACGAAACAGATGCCTTCTTTCAGGTGGAGCCACTGACCGATCAGGAATTTGAATCGCTCAGTAAGGCGCAGTGGCTTGATTGCCTGGTCCGTCATCCGCTATTGCCGGATGCCTGGTTTCAAAAGTTCACTGAAACCGGCATCCTCACGCAGCAGGCGCTCTGGGATGCCAATACCTATCCGGCCTATGTTGATTCCCTGAATTTCTTCCGGTGTGTGAACCCCGATTTCCGGCTGGCCAGTTGCTGGCAGGACACGCCGTTTCAAGGTGTTTTTGATTGGGCATTGTTTTACTACGGGCATATGTCTCCGGTCGGGACGGCAAGGCAGTCGATGATTGATGCTTTGCCTTTACTTCCTGCAGAACAGCAGCAAGGGCCAATGGCGAAGTTGCTGCCTTTTGCGGCGTCGCCGGATACTTTCCTGCCGGATGCCGTTCAGGCGTTGAATGAATTTCCGGAACAGTTTGTTTACCGGACCCTTGTGGATGATCAGGTCACTTTGCTGACCCGTTCCTGCGATCAGACGCAATTGCTCGAGCTCGCACAAACCGGAGATATTACGGCTTGTTGCGCCTTGTCGCGTGTGCTGGCGAAGGATCATTTTGATGAAGCCATTGTCTTCTGGAACCTCACAGCGGCTGCGTTAAGGCAGCACCCGCATTTTCTGGATGTCGTGTCCTGGCAGCAGCAGTCTCTGATTCGTTTACGGGAAGAGAAAGGGCTGGATCAGGAGAACTATCGTGTGACTGAACCGACCTTTTTGTACGCCATGCTGACCCGAGATAAAGACTGGTTTATTCCGCCGGTAGAAATGGCTGATCATTCTCCGGTTGATGATGCCAAGAATTTTCATTATCCGATGTACCACCTGTTAACACAGTTACATCTGGGGTTGGGGGAGAAAGGGTATGACTTGTCTCCAATGAAGCATCTGGCTTACAGTCGAAAAGGGCAGACTGCGTTGCAGCAGGCAACGGCTGATATTGCGATTACCCATCTGGAGCAAATGTATCAGCATAAGCTGACGCAAGACATTCAGCAGAAAGGCAAACAAGCGGCGAGCTTCAGTCGTCGGCGTTTGCAGTGGCTGGCAATTTTCTTTTTTGTGTCCTGGTTGCTTTTCTTCACGCCAACGTTTTTTGAAGCCGACGGGCAGGCTCGTTCCCAGATTGCTGGCGTGAGTTTGCTGGTTTATCAGGTGTTGCTCTTTGTCTGCCACAGTTTTGTTGTGTGGCGAATTGGTCAACCCATCATTGAACGGCGAAACCGGATGCGTTATGCCGGCTATGCCACCTTTGTGCTGATTGCAGCCCTGTGGACGAAATCTCCGGTTCTGGCGTTGATCAACCTCATTACCCATTGGTTTACCGCAAGAGGGCTAACCCAGCTTTACGGAAATGGCGGATGGGAGAAAAAAGTGGTGAAAAAACGAACCGTCAATTTACGCAAATTGCTCGGGATGAAAGAAAAGAAAAAGTAAGTCCAGGAAGAGGCCGTATGGCCTCTTTTTTTATATCCTCGAGGGCTTTCAAGTTTGCAGGGCAGGATGCTAACGAATACATAGAAGTTATGCACTTTATTTCTTATCATGCATGTTTGTATCATTGCTATGGAAAGTTAATAGAATGAAAATAGCTATCTATTTGCCCCCCTAATCACTGGTTTGGGATTTTCTTCGTTTGCTGCTTCACTTGAATATGAGCCAGCTCAAGATTTGATTTTGGGTGAAAATGTCCAGGAATTACATATTGTTGACATTAATGGCGATCATCGTAAGGATCTGGTTTGGGTGACCACGACGGGCGATGTGAGATACCAATTAAAACGAAATGATTCGAAGGCAACATTGTCTAATTTACCGGGGACTCGCTGGCGTTTAGAGTACCGGAATGATAAGGGAATCAAATTTATTGATTTCACTTCTTCTGGCGGTGTCATGACAACAAGCAGTAACGTTGTTTATAAAATTAATCAGCTGATGATGACAGAAAATAATGAGCTTTCTTTCTGCACTGATGCTTCATCTGGTATGTCACAAACGGATTGTGAATGGGTTTACCGGGTTACAGATATTCAACCAAATACGATGACTGGTGTAGATGATAGAACTGGGCTTCTTTGGGATGCCTATAAATTAGTGCAATAGTGAGATTGAGCTTTCAGGGGCAATGATTGCCCCTGAAATTTTTTGAGTTCGATCCGGTACAGATTACGAAAAACCCCAGTGTTTCAACTGCACCTCAACTTCTTTCTTTGTATCCAGGATGATTTGTTGATTCTGGCTGTCCAGTGCCTGCGTAAATTGCAGGATCAGATGTTCAATCATTTCTCGCTCGTAGCCGAGTTTTTCTTCATAAAGTCGGTTGAGTTTTTCCGCCAGTGCGATGTTCGGTAACTGATCTCTCGGGTGGGTTTTCAGTTGCGCCAGACGTTCCTGACTGGCGCGCTTGTCGGCTTCGCTGAGGCCAACGGGCGTGCGATCAATCACCTGCTGGACTTTGGCATTGGTTGATAGAATCGTCACATCCACTTCGAGCAGGCCATTGATGTCATAACTGAAACGTACATCTATGGCTTCTTCTCCCGCCCGGTTCGGTGGTACTTCAATTTCAAACTCAGTGATGAAGATATTTTCGCGTGCCCAGAATCGCTCGCCCTGATAAACCGCGATCCGGACTTTATCCTGCTGGTCATAAGAGGTGTTGAAACGTTCGACCCGGGAGGTCGGAATCACGGTATTGCGTTCAATGATTGGGCTGAAGACATCCACTTGCCCGTTTCGGTTGGCGGCAATGCCCAGACTGAATGGGCTGACATCTGTCAGCACGATCTCCTGAACTGCCTGATCCCGAAGCCGACAGGCGGCCTGCGTGGCAGCCCCCATCGCAACAACCTGATCCGGGTCCAGCTTGCTCTGGCCAAACCGGCCGATCAGCCGGGTTGCCAGTTGCTGCACCTGACGCAGTCGTGTTGCGCCGCCAACAAAAATCAGTTCATCGATTTGATCGGTACTGATTCGGGCGTCACTCAGAGCACGGCGCAGGGGTTGCGAGAGCTTGAGTAAGGTGGATTTCCAGATGTCTTCCAGTTGAAATGGCGTCAGCGTGAACTGAGTATTGAATGGCTCAGGCAGGACGATTGTCATCTCAGGTTGCTGATTTTTTTTGGCAGCTTCGCAGGCGCTGAAAATCTTGGCCCGATCGCTCAGGCTGAGATCGCTTTCGCGGGTTTTCAGCTGATCTATCACATACGCTGCCAGCTGGCGCGTGAAATCTTCACCGCCAAGCTGGTTATCGCCCGCGGAGGCATGGACGTCGACAAAACCGTCCTGATGCTCAACCACTGTGACATCAAAAGTCCCGCCTCCCAGATCGAATACAAGAAAGCGTCGCTCATGGGTTTCATGCAGGCTGTACGCAAGGCACGCTGCGGTGGGTTCGTTGATCAGCCGGACGGCAATCAATCCCGCCAGTTCTGCCGCCTGATGGACTTGCTTGCGTTGTTGGTCGCTGAAATACGCCGGCACAGAAATCACGACTTCAAGAATCGCTTCGCCCAGATGTGCTTCGGCATCGGCTTTGAGTGATTGCAGGATCAGCGCGCAGAGTTCGGCAGGCGTATAGCGGGTCTGTCCGAGTAAATAGGTTTTTTCCGTGCCCAGAAAGCGTTTGAAAGCCGCGGCTGTTTCCTGCGGGCGGGTGAGCAACCTGGACTGCGCGGCTTCACCGACCAGTACCTGTCCCTGTTCATCAATACTCACCACTGAAGGTGTCAGAAAGTGGCCCAGTGCATTCGGGATCAGTTCGGCCTGACCATCACGCCAAACGGCAATGGCACTGTTGGTTGTGCCTAAATCAATCCCGATCGCCAGATGTTTGTTTGTGCTCACAGTAATCCCTATTGCATACCCACAGAAAGGCGCAGGATATCAAGAGATATGCTTTGAGCCAACGTGTTGATTTCAAAGATGTGAGACGTTGAGAAAAGCCTTGCTGATGGCATTGTGCTGCTTGGTTACCCAAAGCCGTCGGGTATTTCTGTGCATTCGCCTGCGCGTACAAGAAATGTGTGATTGAACTCACAACTATTTACTTGGCCTGCTGACTCGATTATATTACTTAGCAGGCTAACTAATTAGAGCGGTGAATCATGGTTCAGGACATCAATTATCTTCGGGATATGCCACTGGCAGAGCAACTGGGCCGTGTCTCCCGGTTATGGAAAATGGTCGCCGATCGTGAGCTGGCACCGCTCGGACTGACTCATCCCCGCTGGACAGCATTGTGGAAATTACAACGTCTGGGCGATCACGTCAGCCAGAAGACACTGGCCGAAGCGCTTGAAATCGAACTGGCGTCGTTGATGCGGACCCTGAAGCAACTGGAAGAACAGTCCCTGATCACCCGGCGATGCTGCGAGACCGACAAACGTGCCCGGATCGTCAGCCTGACTGAATCCGGCCGCCAGATGATTTTGCAAATGGAGACCCGCATCATGCAGGTCCGTCGTCAGTTACTGGCGGAGATTCGAGAAGAAGATTTGCAGCATCTGAGTCTGATGCTGGAGCAAATTGCGCATAACGCGCTGGATTCCCTGCACCGGGAAAGCGATAACCACGCACAGGAGAAGTAAGTCATTATGACACCCGATCAAAAATTCGCCCGCTGGATCCGCAATGCCTGTTTCGCTTTTATGCTTCTGTTCGCCTATTTTCTGGTGGCGGATCTGGCCATGCCTTTAACCCCACAAGCGATGGCAACACGGGTTGTGACCAAAGTGTCGCCGCAAGTGAGCGGACAGATCACCGATATTCATGTCAAAAACAACCAGGTGGTGCATCAGGGGGATGTCCTGTTTGATCTCGACCCGGCGCCGTATCAGCTGGCGGTTGAGCAGGCACGTCTGAATCTGGAAAAAGTCATTCAGAACAATGAACAGCTGGATGCATCGATTCTGGCTGCCCGTGCGGATGTAGAAGCCAATGACGCGGTGTTACAGCAGAAGAATCGCGAAGCGAACCGATTGAATGCTTTGTTTCACCGCAATGGGACCTCACAGCAACTGCGTGATGACGCACAGAGTGCCGCCAAGGCTGCAAAAGCAAATCTGATTGCTGCTCAGGCCCGCCTGAAAGAGCTGGAAGTTAGCCGGGGCGATGTCAGCGAGATGAACCTCAGTATCCGTGTTGCGAAAAACCAGCTGAAACAGGCCGAGTTGAATCTGTCTTATACGCAGGTGGAAGCCAAACACGATGGCGTGGTGACCAACCTGCAGCTTGAAAAAGGGGCTTATGCCGCGGCAGGAAATCCGCTGGTCGCACTCGTGTCCAAAGATGTTGATATCATTGCGGACTTCCGCGAGAAAAGCCTGCGCCATTTCTCACAGAACAGCCAGGCCATGATTGCATTCGACAGTCAGCCGGGCCGGGTCTTCACAGCGCAGATCAGCAGCCTGGATGCCGGGGTCAGTGCAGGTCAGTTTGATGCCAATGGCCGTCTGGCGTCACCCACGGAATCCAACCGCTGGGTGCGTGATGCACAACGTATGCGTTTGCATCTGAGCCTTGAGGGGGAATCGGTTCAGGCATTGCCTGCCGGTGCCAGAGCGACGGTTCAGTTGGTGCCCGAAAATGGCTTGCTGGCTTGGTTGGCCCGCACACAGATTCGGTTCCTGAGTGCCCTTCATTATATTTATTAATACGGAGTGGCTATGAAACTTTGGGATCACCCGATGTCGGAAAATGATTTCCGCCAGTGTCTGAGAATTGCTACCGGCGCCACGCTGGGTTTTACCCTCAGTAAACTATTTGGCTGGAATTACGGCGTATTTTTTACGGTCACACCGATGCTGTTGCTGGGCATGGTGCCGGTGATGAGCGCACATGCGGCCAGACAACTGATTGCTGCTGCGGTCGTTTGCGGGCTGGAAGTGGGCATGCTTGGCGGGTTGTTTGGCAGTCATCCCGGTATGATGACGATGATTGCGTTTGTGCTGTTTCTGTACAAATTTGCTTGCATGTCGAAGGGGCCGTTGTTTCTGTTTGGTGCCAACAGTGTCCTGAGTCTGAGTATCATGCTGCATTTCGCCAGCTATCCCAGCTCCGATTTAAATGATCTGATTTTCAGTAACCTGCTGGCCAATGTATTGTCTGTGGTGATTGCATATCTGATGACATTTCTGATTCCAGATGCGACGCCAAGGCCCGCGTCGGCCCGGCCGGTAGAGCCCAAAGGTTCGCACCGGATGCGTCATGAAGCTCTGATGGGGGCGACCATTGCAACGCTGTCTTTTATTGTGTTTCAGGTGTTTGATCTCAATGACTCCATGTCAGCTCAGGCGACGACTTTATTGCTTCTATTTCCGATGCATTGGAACGGTGCCTTGGGTTACGCCAGAAAGCGGGCAATGGGAACGCTGCTCGGCGTGTCGTTCGGTATGGCCGGACAACTGTTGCTTTATGATTGGTCAGACATGTTAATTCTGATTGTGCCTGTCCTTTGGATTGGTGCGATGATTTTCAGTTACATGCATGTGAAAGAGTCCAGTGGTTCGGGGGCAGGTTTTGGGGGATTAACGACACTGGGCATCTTGTTTGGCCAGTATCTGACGCCCGGGAATGATTTGATTTTCAGCGCCCTGTATCGCGTCAGCAGTATCTTTTTTGCCATTGTGGTGACGCTGCTGGTCACGTATCTGGTTCACCTGCTGCTCAACCGCTTTGAAGCGACCCGGTTCAGTGCCGCCTAATACCAATCGCAGTCAATCACGGTCATCCTAGCTTGTTCAAATGTTCGATCACTGCGTTAGATTTTTTGATTGTAGAATCACGACTTATCTAAAAAATCAGCCTTGTTTTCAAACATTTTTCCTGCGCTATTTCTGATCATTGACTGACTTTGATTGGTATAACAGATTCGATCCCGGTTATGCTTTGCTGCAACGGCACAGCAATCCACTGAATCTTCCTATGATTAATGTCGCATATCAGTGTTTTGGTTTATGCCTGAAGGGGATGATTTCCTATTTCTTTGACCTCAGATAAATAAGGGGAGACTTCACTCGGCCACAATAGGTGTTTTGTTGCTTATTTGGCATGGTGATCGCGTGAAATTAGGGAATATTTCGATAAAAATAAAATTACAGTTGCTGGTTGCCATTGCAGCCGGAATGATTGTCTCTGTCTGCATTTATAATCTGGCGTTACAACGCACGGCTGCTTTTCAGGAACGGGAAGGCAAATTGCGGGCACAAGTCGAAACGGCGCAAAGTATTATTCAGTATTTTGCCGGACAGGCATCTGAACTGGGCCAGACGCAAGCGCAGCAGATGGCTAAGCAAGCGATTGAACAATTGCGGTATGACAGCGACAACTATTTCTGGGTCACCAATCCTCGCCAGCAAGTGATCCTCCATCCGCTGAAGCCTGAACTCAACGGCGCGGATGCATCCTCGATCCGCGATGGGTCCGGCCAGTATCACTGGCAGGAAATGGCCCGGATTGCAGCCTCGGACGGACAGGGCTTTCTGGATTACACCTGGCGGGCGCCGGATGGCCGTCTGCATGACAAAATTTCCTACGTGCTTTATTTCCCGCAGTGGGACTGGATCCTTGGTTCCGGCATTCTTGTGTCTGATATTGAAGACGAGTTTTATCTCAATCTGGCCAAAGAAGCCGGTTTTGCGGCAGTTGCGATTCTGATCTTGGGTGGGCTTGGTTACCTGTTGGCACGAGACATTGTGATGCCGCTGAATGCGCTGGTCGATAAGGTCCATGTGATTGCGGACGGGAATCTGAAAGTCCGGCTGAACAAGCAGCGTACAGATGAAATCGGTGACATGGGCCGGGAAGTCGATCGCATGTTGGATAAGTTACAGGCCGCAGTGAAAGTCGCCAGTGATTCTGCCGCACAATCGCGGGATATGGCTAGCCGGATCGCTGGTGCCAGCGAGGAAACTGCCAGCAGTGTGGAGTCGCAGCATGTGCAATTGGAGCAATTGTCATCTGCGATGAATGAAATGTCGGCGACCATAAACGATGTGGCGCAGAACGCAGAAAGTACCTCAGAAGCTACGAAAGGGGTGTCGGCACAAGCCCATGACAGCAGTACGCGCATGAAAGCGACCAGCGATAACATACAGACGGTTGCGGAAAACATTACCGATGCAGACAGCCTGGTGAATCAGTTACTCAATGGTGTGAAAGATATTCATGCTGTGGTGAATGTGATTCAGGATGTGTCCGAGCAAACCAACCTGCTGGCACTGAATGCCGCGATAGAGGCCGCACGGGCCGGGGAAATGGGACGCGGGTTTGCCGTGGTTGCCGATGAAGTCCGAAATCTGGCGAGCCGGACCCAGCAGTCCACTTCAGAAGTGAAAGCCAGCATTGACCGGCTGACTCAGATTGCCGAGCAATCCAGCCAGACGATGCAAACCAGTCATCATCAGGCGGCAGCGTGCGTCGATGTGGCGCTGGCAACCCGAACGACCTTCGACACCATGGTGGCCGATCTGAATGAGACCACGGATCGGGTTGTGTTGATTGCTGCTGCAGCCGAGCAACAGGGCATTGTGGCGAATGAAATGAACGAAAATGTCAGCAGTATTAATCTTTCAGCGAATGCGATGAAAGAAGCGTCCATGAATCTGGCGATGGAAAGTCAGGCGATGGCAGAAGCCTCGGAACTGCTGAATCAGCACCTGGCGTATTTTAAAGTGTGATCGGAAGTTGCTCAGGGGGCGCTGCTCCCTGAGTCGGGTTGCTGTTTCTTTTGAACTGTGGCTTGCAGGGTATCGCTTTCTGCCGCCGGGAGTGTGGCCAACTGATCAAAAAAGTGCTCCAAAGCGAGAGGCTTGCCGTAAAAATATCCCTGAAAATAACGAATATGGCGTTGTTTGAGATAGTCTTCCTGGATTGCATTTTCAACCCCTTCTGCAACGACCTCAATATTCAGGCGTGCCGCCAGATCGAGCACGTTATCCACGATGTGATTTGGATGGTCCACAGTTTTAATCAGATTCGTGAAGCTTTTATCAATCTTAATGATATCGACATCAAACTGATTGATATAGCTGAGTGAGGAATGGCCGGTGCCGAAATCATCCAGCGCGATTTGTGCGCCTAACTGGTGCAGCTTTTCAAACAAATGATGTGTCTGACGTGTATCTTCAATGATGGCGCGCTCCGTCAGTTCCACAACCAATTGAAGCTTCCCTTCGGGAAGGTGGGACAGTAAGTTCAGACAGTCCTGATACAACTGGAGATCATCGCACTGGCTTGCACTGATATTGATCGCCAGGTGGAAATTGTCCGGTAGTAAGTGAATGTTTTGAATCAGGCATTCTTTCAATTGATAGAGAATCTGTGTGGTCATGATACTGATTAACCCCGTTTCCTCTGCCAGCGGAATAAAGAAATCCGGCCGGATAATGCCTTGGTTGGGATGTTGCCAGCGGATGAGTATTTCTGCACCGCATAATTGGCCTTGTCGATTAACGATAGGCTGAATAAAAGGAGAAAACTCTTGATTCAGGACTGCTCTTTTCAATTCTTCCTGAGGCGAACGGGGGCGATTTAACTGACGATAACGATAAGCGCTGACCAGAATGGCAATAAGGATGCAAAGGTATAAATGGATATAAAGTTCATGCTTCAAATAATTCATATACATCCCTCTGGTGATATAAGCTGAGATGGTAAACTCATTATTTATCGCACTCTGGGATATTTGAGTGGCGGCGGGCATATGAATACTAGCATGATTAAATTCCACAGACTGATGGTTGTTGAGGGTGATGGTCAGGGGAATATCTTTGGTGATGGTGTTCAGTAATTTTCTGACATAGCTGGTATCGATCATCGCTACCGCAAACCCATTGCTCCTTTGATGGCTGACAATTAAGGTTTTTCTATCGGGACTATAATAGCTCGAAGGAATCAGGAAAATGTTTCCCTGAATGGGTAGATAGCTGGTGATATTGTTTGAAATGGGCTGATTGAAAGCGGATGAACAATAAATGTGGTTATCTTTGACCAGATTGATTGTTCGAATATTTGAGTTGAGTATTGAAAGCCGCTTCAATTGATTTGATATGTCAAGGTTGCAGTCTTGGTCTAATAATTGGGCTGCCTGAAAGGTTGCGTCATATGCATCGTCGAGAATATTTTGCAGGAGCGTATTCAGAATCGTTTCTTTTTCGTAAATCTGGTTTTGAAGACTATACCTTGCATGAAGGTAAACACCTGAGAATCCAATTGCAATGATACCAAGAAAGATAGAAAGAGTGATGCAACATTGCCAGAGCGCTGTTCTATAAGAGGCCGTTTTTTTCTGTTGGCAACGAAAATTCATAATCAATAGTTCAGCATATTTTGATGAGAGGCTGAGTATTAGAATACCATGGTTCACTTTGTTTGGAATGTTATGTGAGCAAAACTGATAACAATATTTATATAAAACATCAAAATTGATCTACATCAATAAATGTGAATATCTGAGCAATCTCTCCACCCCCTGACTACGCCGGTAAAAAGAATGATAAGGCTGGTTTCTGAAAGAACGCCTTGATTGATAATACGGATCAATCATCAAGCGATCAGGGAGAGAAACATGAAGTCAGGACGCATATTATCGATTTTACTGTCCGGAATATTAGCCGGGTGCGGCAGTTCAGAAAGTTCGGATAACCCCGGTGATGCCCTGCGCATACCTTATGGGTGCCAGACAAGCATGGCGACGGAGGCAAATCAATTACGAATCTATCAGGTGATGGTTGAAAGTTTTGTCGACGGTGATCCTGCCGTTGGCCATGGCACGGGCTATGGTACCAGTCACCATCAGGGAGATCTGAAGGGAGTTATTGATTCGCTGGACTATATTCAGTCGCTTGGCATGAATGCCATCTGGCTGACGCCTGTGTTCGAGTCGAAGCCAATCATAGGGCAGGATCACTGGGCGGATAAGCTGGATGCGACCGGTTATTTTGCAACGGACTATTTCAGTATTGATCCGAGGTTCGGCACACTGGACGATGCACGGAATCTGGTTGAACAGGCGCATCAACGGGGCATGTATGTGTTCTTTGATGGTGTATTCGGCCATCACAAAGGTGAGGTGGTGCCGTCACCTTCGGGTCTGAAACCTGCCGGTGATTCGAACCCGGTCGGTTACCCGGAAAGTCTGCCGTTTTATCAGGAAGTAGCGGCATATTGGATCAGGGAACTGAAAATTGATGGCTGGCGTCTGGATCAGGCATATCAGGTCCCGCTGGATGCATGGCAGGCCATCCGCAAGACGGTTGATGAAGCCTCAAGGTCTGTGACTTACACCAATCATCAGGGAGTGCAGGTACATCCGCTGGGTTATATGGTGGCGGAAATCTGGAATAACGAGAATTATATCAACCAGGCCGGATATGGTCCGGAGGGATCACCGGGACTATGTTCGGCGTTTGATTTTCCATTGCGGTATCGCTTGGTCGAAATCTTTGCGGTGAACGAGAACGGCAATGGCGGGAAGGGCGGAGACTGGCTGGCAGAGGGCATGGATCTGCATCGCTTATATCCTTCTCATGCACAGCCGAGTTTGATGCTGGGCAATCATGATCTGGTTCGTTTTGGCGATTTGTTGCAGCGCGGCAATATTGCAGAACCTGAAGACGATGAATACTGGCAACGTCATCGTGCAGCCCTGTCTTTTCTGGCTGCTTATTCTGGCCCTGTGACGCTGTATTATGGGGAGGAAATCGGAGATGAAGTGTCGGGATTTGCGCAAAAAGTTTCCGGTGATACCTGTGCTTTGATCGGGCTTTGTGATGATCATGTGGCACGGTCCAGCGCGAAGATAGAAGGAATGACTCACTCACTGGATCTCCGGCAGCAACAATTAAAAGAGGATGTCGCCCGCCTGATGAGACTCAGAGCCAGTCATCCGGCTTTATATGCAGGGGAGCGGTTGAATGTTCTTGCCAATCCGCAGGTTTATATTGACCGCAAGCAACAGGCAGAAGACACAATTATTTTTATGGTGAGCACCACAGCGGACCGTCAAAACTGGACGCTGAATACCCGGGAGCTGGGTGCGCAAGGGCCGCTGACTGATTTACTGACGGGCCAGCAATTTCAACCGATTCAGGGACGTTATGATATTCCCCTCAATGGTTTTGAAGCCCGGTTTTTACAGGTTGAAACTCCGGTCACGCCAGTGATCAGCCGTACGCAGGCATCAACTTTACTGAGCGGCAGCGGCCGAATGGCAGATTGCCAGTTGCCGGATATTGATGAAACCGGCCCCGTTCGTGATCCTTTATATGTGGTCGGGGATTTCACGGATGCCGGCTGGCAGCATCGTCATCATCGTCAGCTCACCTATAAAGGTCAAAATCTCTATCAGGTGGTTGTCTCGGAACAGGCGGGCAGCTACCGGATGCAATATGCTGCAAAAGACTGGTCGCCGCAGTATACAGCGCAGGGACTTGTGCTTCGGCCGGGACTGGCAGAACCGCTGATCACGGGCAATTACGGCAAAGATACGGCAGCGACGTTGCCAGAGGATGGACGCTATGTCTGGAGTCTTTCTTTTACGGACACGGGCTTACCTGAGCAGGTGATGGTGTCAAAATGCCAATGATTGGCTGACTTGATGTGAACGACAGACTGGCGGTGGTTTTGAAATTTTCGTCAGTCTGTCCTTACGCTTTTTTACTCTGCATCAGCTCGGGTAAATTGGCCAGCGCCAGCTGAAACTGATTTTTGCCGTTCTTTTTGGCGCGATACATGGCTTGATCGGCGTGTCGGAGCAGGGTTTCCCGGCACTGACCATGGAGCGGATAAATCGCAATGCCAATGCTGGCACTCAACTGGATTTGTTTGCCTGCAATCAGGAACGGTGTCTGAAACAGATGCAGAATTTTATCTGCCACTTCACTGGCCGAATCATTGGAACTGATATTATCCAGAATCAGAATGAATTCATCCCCGCCAATACGAACCACGGTGTCCGTATCGCGAATTGAGTGCAGCATACGCATAGCAACCGCTTTCAGCAATTGATCCCCGGTTTCATGTCCGAAGCTATCGTTGACAGCTTTGAATCCATCTAAATCGACAAAAAGCAGCGCCATCTGGTTTTGATGTAAATGGCAGCGGCGAATCGCCTCGTCTAATTTCTCCTGACCGTAGCGAAGCGTTGGCAAATTGGTGAGGGCGTCATGGTTTGCCAGATGGCGTAATGTCATCACTAATTGACTGCGCTGTCTGATTTCATCCCGCAGTCTGAGAATCCAGATCCCCAGCAGCAACAGAATGACCAGCAATGTGGTCGCCCAGAGATAGGTGCGGCTATGATCCGTTGGGTCGACGACGGTAATCTGAGTCCATTTTCTCGAGATGTCTGTATGGGCTTGTGGGGTGAGTGCCGCGATGGCATCGTCGAAACGGGCAAGCAGTTCAGGTCTGTCTTTTCTGACGCCAATCGAAATAGGCAGTGAAAAATCCAGTTTGGCAATGATTTTTTTCTGAAAGGTGTCTTCTCTGAGTTGGCCCACCAGCGCATCTAATGGGGTGACAAAGGCATAGGCTTTGTCATCATCCAGCAGTTGTTTCGCATCAATGGGCGTCGCGGCATAGACTTGGCGAATCTCGGGAAAGTCTGCCTGAAGGCGAGTCATCACGGCGGTATTTTGCGGGCCGGCAATTGTTTTTCCGGCCAGCGAATTGAAAGAAGTTACCGTGGGCTTATCGGCTTTGGCAACCAGCACATTGTAAATCTGATAATAAGGCTGCGTGAAGTTAAGAAAATCTTGTCTGTCTTCGGTTGCGCTGATCGCCGGTAAAAAATCGCAATGGCCTTGCTGAAGTGCAACTAATGCTTCGCTCCAGTTTGGGGTGAAATACGGGATCAGCCGGATGCCCAGAGACTGTTCAAACAAGCGCAGGTAATCCGCGAAAATACCGATATGCTGCCCATTCTCAAGATATTCGTAAGGTTGCCAGAGCGGATTGAAGCAATAGGTGACCTCTGTTGTCTTCACCGGTGAAACAGACGTGGATTGTGTCTGTTGAAGGTGGACTGAATACAGTGGAGCCGGAGCGATTATCGCAACGAATACGACAAGATTGAGAAACAGGTTTCTCATTACTCCTCCCTGAATGAATCTATCCATGCCACTGTTTTAGAGAAAATGAATGTAAGTCTGAGATTGAAGTTTGACGAATCTCTCATGAGTCTATGCCAGGATAAAAAATATTCCGGCTGAAATGATGAAAATTTAACCTTCTGCACAAAGTTTATATGGCGCATCCTGAATGAGAATTGGACGCTTTATTACACATTCGCCTATGACATTGATGAGAAAGTAAGATTAATTCATGAGAGAAATGGATTTATGCAATCTGTTTTTATGCACTTCGGGTGTATTTCGCGCCTGAATTACGCTAGTTTAAACGTTTTTGAAAGTTGAATATGGATGAGCAATGAATATCAGACGCGTGAACCGGAATGATGCTGCGCAATTGGTTGGATTATTTGAGTCGCTGGATCATGAAACCTCATTTATGTTATTTGAACCGGGTGAACGGCAATTGACAGTCGAGGCACAATCAGAACTCTTACCGGGTTTTATTGATCACGCACATCAAGCGATGTTCATTGCAGAAGATGACAGCCAGAAAATCGCTGGGTTTGTGGTTGGGATCGGCGGAAAAATGAACCGCAATCGCCATGCGCTTTATCTTGTCATTGGTGTCCGGCAAGCGTATCAGGGGCATGGCTTGGGTCGGCGATTATTATCTGCCCTTGAACAATGGGCGATCGCGCAACAATTTCACCGGCTGGAACTGACTGTGATGGCGCATAATCAGGTGGCCAGAAAACTCTATCTTTCTGCGGGATTTCAGGAAGAAGGTGTCAAACGGGATGCGCTGAAAGTGGATGGTCAGTTTGTCGATGAAGTCTATATGGCGAAATTTTTAAATCAGGAGTGAGTATGGCAATGGCATTATTGGAAACAGAACGATTACTCATTCGCCCCTGGGAAAACAAAGATGCAGCGCCACTTGCGAAGATGGGTGCCAATCCGCAAGTGATGCGTTACTTTCCGTCTGTATTATCTCAGGAGGAGAGTGAAGCGTTACGTCATCGGGCACAGTCTCTGATTGAAGAGAACGGGTGGGGCTTTTGGGCGGTCGAGTTGAAAACAACCGGGCAGTTCATTGGCTTTGTGGGTTTGCATGCTCAGGATCTGGCGATTCCCAATACACCCTTCGTGGAAATTGGCTGGCGGCTGGACGCTGAGCATTGGGGGAAAGGTTACGCCCCAGAAGCGGCGCAACGTGCGTTGCAGTATGCGTTTGAATCACTGGATGCACCCGATGTGTATGCATTCACAACGGTGACGAATTTGCCTTCGCAGCGGGTGATGCAAAAGCTGGGGATGACCGACTGTGAGCAAAACTTCCTGCATCCGAAACTGCCTGCGGATCATGTGTTGGCAGAGCATTGTCTGTACCGGATTACCCGGGCAGAATGGCAGCAGAAAAAAACGTAACCTGTAAGCAAGAAATAAGGTATGCCCGCGTTTCAGCCGCAATGATCGGTTGATTCGGCGGTCAGAATTTCTGGCTTTCATCTGCTTGAATTCCTGTGCATCTTTACCGGATGGTCTACCCTTTGCTTGATAAGAACTTGAAGGGAATGGGTGTATGGGATTCATTGCTTTTCTGTATTCACTGATCGGTCTGGCGTTACTGGGGGGTGGACTGTGGCTGATTTCTCTGGGAGGGAGCTGGTATTTTGCGCTTGCAGGCGTTGTGCTGCTGCTGGTTGCAGCCAAGGTCAGAGCGAAACGGGGCAATGCTCAGTTGATTTACGGCCTTTTTCTGCTGGCGTCTCTGGTTTGGGCTTTGTGGGAGTCGGGGTATGACTGGTGGGCGCTTGCAAGCCGTTTAGGTTTGTTCCTGATCCTCGGGATTCCGCTTTTATTCTCTTATCGCCTGATGGGGCGTTCCAAAATCAGTCGCCTGACCGCTTACTGGTGGCTGGTGGCTCTGGTGACTCTGGGCAGCATGCTGAACACGACACACCAGCTGGAAGGCAAACTGAACACGTCGCCGCTGGTTCAGACCCCAAACTTAGGAGAGGTACCTGAAGGGGAATGGCACAGCTATGGTCGCAGCCTGCTCGGCCAGCGGTATTCCCCTCTGGAGCAGGTCACCCCCGCGAACGTCGGACAGCTTGAACTGGCCTGGCAGTATCAGACCGGAGATACCAAAGGCAAAGGGGATATCGGGGAATTTACCTACGAAGCCACGCCGCTCAAGATAGGCAATACCTTATATTTTTGTACCCCGCATAACTGGCTGGTCGCGCTGGATGCCGACAGCGGTGAAAGGCGCTGGCAGTACAACGCCAAAGTCGGGACCGACAATCAGCGCCAGCATCAGACCTGCCGGGGCGTGTCTTATCTGCCGCCAGCAACAGGTGAGCCTGTTGCGTTGACGGCTGCGGGATCAGCGCAAGCTGAAACACTGCCCAGTATTGCCTGCGATGCGCAACTTTATCTGCCGACATCAGACGCCAAGCTGATTGCACTTGATCCGGCCACAGGCGCACGCTGCCAGAATTTCGCAGACGATGGCGTGCTGAATCTGCTGCATAACATGCCCTTTACGAAGTCCGGTTATTATTACTCAACGTCACCGCCTGTGGTGGCCAAGGGAGTGGTCTTGGTGGCCGGTGCGGTAAATGATAATTACGACATAAATTCACCATCAGGCGTGATTCGGGCTTACGATGTCAAAACCGGTGTCCTGAAATGGAACTGGGACGCTGCAAACCCCACGGAAACCCAGCCCATCGCAAAAGATAAAATGTATGCGACCAGTTCTCCAAACAGCTGGTCTGTTGCCAGTGCCGATCCACAGCTAGGCCTTGCTTACTTCCCGATGGGGAACCGGACACCGGATCAGTTGGGCATGTACCGCACGCCGGATGAAGAAAAATATGCGTCCTCCGTCGTTGCCTTGCGGCTTGATAATGGCCAGGCCGAGTGGGTCCAGCAATTTGTGCATCATGATCTCTGGGATATGGATACACCGGCACAGCCCAGTTTGGTGGATATTCAAACCAGCAAAGGACTCATTCCCGGTTTGGTGGTACCAACGAAACAGGGTGATGTTTATGTATTGAACCGGGCCACGGGAGAGCCGATTCATCCGATCACCGAAGCCCCCGCACCACAGGGAACCATTGAAGGGGATTTCGCCTCTCCGACACAGCCTGTTTCTGCATTGACCTTTAATCCACCGCCGCTGGAAGAAAAAGACATGTGGGGCGCAACAGCCCTGGATCAACTTTATTGCCGGATTCAGTTCAGAAGCCTGCGTTATGAAGGACGTTATACGCCGCCGTCAGAGCAGGGCACCATTGTCTATCCCGGCAATTTCGGTGTCTTTAACTGGGGGGGCATCGCGGTGGATCCGGAACGTCAGGTGATGTTCGGCATGCCGCTGTACCTTGCATTTACATCGACTCTGATTCCAAAGGATACGAGCGATCTGGGCGAAGTGAATGTTGGGGAACATGGCGTGAATGCCAATGAAGGAGCAGATTATGCGGTAGAGCTGAAGCCATTTCTTTCGCCATTGGGCGTGCCGTGTCAGCAGCCGCCCTGGGGCTATATTGCCGGTGCGGATCTCGCTCAGGGGAAAATTATCTATCAGCAGAAGAATGGCACTGTTGAAGACCTGACGCCGCTGCCGCTGCCCATCAAAATGGGTGTGCCCGGTATCGGCGGGCCGGTGATCACCAAAGGCGGACTCGTCTTTATGGCTGCCGCCGTGGATAACTATCTCCGCGCTTATGATCTGGGCGATGGCGAGGAACTCTGGAAGGCCCGTTTACCCGCAGGAGGGCAGGCAACGCCGATGACTTATCTCAATAGTCAGGGGGAGCAAATGGTGGTGATTGTTGCGGGCGGGCATGGCTCCATTGGCACCAAACTGGGCGATTATGTCCTGGCTTATAAACTGAGAAGCCAGCGGTGATTCCCGCCGATCTTTTCAGCACTGTGGCTGACTTCGCAGGTGTGTTAGCGGCTTTCAGTGCCAGTTTGTTTTGCGGGGCAGCCAGTTATATCAGCCTTGTCGAACATCCTGCCCGGCTGGAATGCGGCGGAGAGCTGGCTGCAACCGAGTTTCAGCCCAGTTACCGTCGTGCCGCCCGGATGCAGGTGACGCTGGCACTGGTGTCGACGCTCGCGGCAATCACCGCTGCGGCGATGGGGGGACTCTGGCTGTGGCTGCTTGGTGGCGCGCTGATATTCGCGGTGATCCCTTTTACATTTCTTGCCATCATGCCAATCAACCGGCAATTACAGGCAACGGGGCTGAAGAAGCATTCGTCGGCGACCTTTGTATTACTGGAGCAATGGGGCAGGCTGCATGCCATCAGAACCGCGATGAGTCTGCTGGCCTGCCTGATTGATTTCACGGTTCTGATGGTGGATTAGTGAGTGGGATGTTATCCGCGCAGGAGCAACCGTACTGGCATTATCCGGTGGTCACGATTTCCCAGCGTCCATTGTCTAACTGGCAGGCGGTCCCCATCGCGGTGGCCGTCGTGTCATTGATGCGGGCTTCCTGAATAAATTCCCGGCAGTACCGGCCACTGGTGGTGGTGCCTTCCCGGGTAGGGGTGACCGAACCGGATGCGTTCTCCACCTGCCATTGGATGGCATTGCCCACGGAAACACGGGTTGCTTCAATTTGGGCCTGTTCAAGCTGACGTTGCTGGCGTTCTGTCATCTGATTGAGTAATTCAAAGTGGATGGCTGTAAATGCCAGCCAGGGTAAAGCTTCAGAATCTGTTTGCAGTTCACCGTATCCTGAGTACCAATTGCCATAAGGACGGGTGACCCGAATATCATGGACCATTCGATATCGGTTGGCTGGAACGGCTTGGATTTTTTGGTTTTTGATGGCCAGATACTGGTCGATATCAAACGACTGACGGCTGTCCATCACACCGTTTTTCAGTTCTTCTTTGCTGATCCGCCCGGTTTTCTTTTCAACAGGCACCTGAGGGTTATAAATGGGTTGCTGGGTACTGAGCAGGGCCAGCTGATGGCCTGCGCTGGGCATCAGGGGATTTGCCTGCGTGATGCCGGTCAGCGTGAGAAGCAACAGGGGAAATAACTGCACAGTAATATGATGGCGTCGGAAAAATCCTGTCGAAGACATGGGCGAATACTCCATATCAAAAGTAAACCTGATTGATATTTCTCATTCCATGATTGTTTTTTGTTCCCTGAAATCAGTATAGAAAGTGGAATCTTCGGGTTGAGGCTTCTCGATAGCTGTTCTCAGGATCAAGACGAACAGATGAGTTTACTTCAAGCTCGGGTGAGGAATGTTGATGTGAATCTTTGAATCCGCTCAATCGTCAGCTTACTCAGATCTCAAGATTGGCCGAATACAGTTTGTGCAAGGTGTTCCATAGACTATCTTTAGTGGGACTTATGCTGGCTATTGCATTTATTCCATGTATTTTTTCGGGCTAGCCAGTACTACGTCCAAATTGCAACAGCAGATTAAACAAAGGATTGTGTATGCAGGCTGAGTATTCTGAAAGTGAAAATGTCATTCGTCGTTTGCATGAAATTACCCAAGCCTATGACAAAGGGTTTAATGTTCAGATGGAAGCGCTCATTCGCCTGGGGATGGAACGTTTCAAGCTGGATATTGGGATTCTGGCAAGAGTTGAAGGGGACACTTATATTGTCGATAAATGTGTCTGTCCTGAACATATGCCGCTGAAACCCGGTGATGAATTTGAATTTGGCATGACCTATTGTGCCGTCACTTGCGAAGCGGATGGTGTAGTGGCTGTTGAGCATGTGGGTCAGAGCGATGTGCTGGGAACGCATCCGGCCTATCGTCAGTTTGGGCTGGAATCCTACATCGCTGTTCCGATCCATATCGGCGGAATGACCTGGGGCACGTTGAATTTTTCCAGCCCTGCGCCTTATCCCCGGGAATTCAAACCCAAAGATGTGGATGCACTTCAGTTGATGGCGAGCTGGATCGAAGTTGAAATGGTTCGGCGTCGACAGGAAGAACAACTGCGTACTCTGAATGCAAAACTGAAAGAGATGGCTTCTGTGGATCCGCTGACGAATCTGATGAACCGGCGTGCCTTTATGGATTTGCTTGAGCGTTCACTGAATCAGATGCAGCGATGTAAAAGCGGGGGTGAAGCCGCGGTGCTGCTGCTGGACATTGATTATTTTAAGTCACTGAATGATAACTACGGGCATCTGCTGGGCGACAAAATGCTGGTTGAATTCGCCAATGTCATGCAGCGGAATCTGAGAAGCTACGACGCAGTTGCCCGTTATGGCGGTGATGAATTTATTATCTGGCTTGGCGATACCAGTCGGGAAGGTATTGAGGCTGTGTGTGACCGCATGATGTCGGGTCTCAATCAATCGAAAGCCATTGATGAGAATGTGACGGTCAGTATTGGTATTTTTCATTTCAGAACCCGTGTGGCTGAGCAGGACTGGATGGCCGAATTTGTGCAGCCGGAACAGATTATTGATGTCATGATTGCCAAAGCCGATCAGGCACTTTATCAAGCCAAAGCGGCAGGCCGCGCGCGGTATCAATTTTACAGTGAAGGTTCTGTTTACCTGGATACACTCAGCTAAACTTTTCTGGCACGCAGATTGATGACGGAGCATCTGAGTACGTATGTCCCATCTCAATAGTGGTTTCAAATTATGGCTGTCGGCTTATCATGAGGCGTTGGCACATTTTGCTGCCTCGGGTCAGATTGCCACGGCCGACATGATTCGTGAGGGGCTGGCGACACTGACGTCAACTTACGTGACCCATGCGCCAGACGTCGCGCGGGTGATCGATACTTCTGTTCCGGCTGCATCTCACGTTATTCCGGTCCGGATGTATCACCCGGCGCCACACACGGCACTGCCAGTATTACTTTTTCTGCATGGTGGCGGGCATCTGGCGGGCAGTGTCGCTGTTTATGATTCGATCTGCCGTAAGCTGGCGGATGCGACCCGACAGATTGTGGTGGCTGTGGATTATCGTCTGGCACCGGAATCACCTTATCCGGCAGGACTGGAAGATGCGCGGCAGGTGCTGCGCCAGCTTGTTCCGCTGTGTAAACAACATCAGCTTCAATATCAGCCGGTGCTTTCGCTGGTGGGTGATTCAGCGGGTGGTGCGATGGCCGCGACACTCAGTGCTGATTTCCAGTCTGACCCTGACATTCAACTGGTCAATCAGGTGCTGATCTATCCCAGCCTGGATTACACCATGAGCCTGCCTTCCGTGGTGGAAAACGGCACCGGTCTGTTCTTGCAGCAGGAAAAAATGCGCTGGTATTTCGATCAGTACTTTCAGCATGGAGAAGACCGTCGGGCGGCATCGCCATTGTTTATGCCTATGTCAAAACACTTCCCCAGAACCTTAGTGATTACGGCGCAGTATTGTCCGCTCCGTGATGAAGGGGCTGCTTACGTTCAGCGGCTATCAGATGCCGGCGTATCGGTACAGCAATATCATCTGGATGACATGATTCATGCTTATCTGAATCTGGAAAACCTGGTGCCTGCACGATGTGAGACAACGTACCGGATGATTGCCGATTTTCTTGCCACTCCCCAAATACGGGACCCATCCACCAATCAGGACAAACGATGCTCGAACTCTTGATTCGTTATGCCCATTTTCTTGGAATTTTTATTCTTGTTGCGGTACTGGTGGCAGAACACCTGCTCCTCAAACGGCGTTTGACGGCTGAAGAAATGCACCGCCTTGCACGATTGGATGCGGTGTATGGTATTTCAGCTGTGATCGTTTTGCTGGCCGGGTTGTCGCTCTGGTTTCTGGTGGGCAAACCGCCCGAGTTTTATAGCGCTAATCCGGTTTTTCACGCCAAACTGACCCTGTTTGCGATTGTGGCAGCGCTGTCTGTGTTCCCGACGGTATTTTTTCTGAAACATCGCAAAACAACACGAGAGACGGTTCCGGTTCCCCCCATTATCGTGATGCTGATTCGTCTGGAGCTTTTGCTGCTCGCTGTTATTCCGTTGTTGGCGGTTTTCATGGCGCGGGGTATCGGATTGGGCTCGTCGTAGGGAGACCCTGTTTATCTTGCGGATTTCGCTGACGTCAGGGGCTGACTGACCCAAAACCGTATTCATCTCAGTCTCTTGCAAAATCATAGCTAAGCTTAAGAAAAGGCGGAGCCGGATAAGTGAGGTTGAGATGGATGCACGAGCGGTAAAAACCGTCGCAGATGCGATGGCGATTGTGGATGAACGAAAACTGACGCATATCAAAGTCGGGCTGTTTGATAACGATGGCATTATGCGTGGCAAATATATGTCGAAGGCCAAATTCTTTGCGTCTCTGGAAAAAGGCTTTTCGTTCTGCGATGTTGTGCTGGGCTGGGACGCCAAAGATCAGCTGTACGATAACACCACATATACGGGGTGGCACACAGGCTATCCGGACGCACCGGTCCGCATTTTACCGCACACTTGCCGGGAGGTTGTCGATGAACCGGGCATGCTGCTTTTTATCGCTGAATTTGCCGGTCAGGCCGAATCTGTCTGCTCGCGGGGCATCCTGAGAAAAGTGCTCGAAAAAGCCGATTCGCTTGGATTTGTGGTCCATGCGGCATTGGAGTATGAATTCTTTCTGTTTCAGGAAACCCCGCAGACTGCGCGGGAGAAAGGATTTCGAAATCTGCAGCCGTTCACACCCGACTGGTTTGGGTATTCCATGATCCGAAATTCAGTCGCCAATGAGTTGTATCACGACATTCTGTCGATGGCGGAAACCATGGATTTTCCCATCGAAGGCATTCATACCGAAACCGGGCCCGGCGTCATTGAAGCTGCGATTGCTGTGGATGAGGCAGAATCGGCTGCCGATAAAGCAGCATTGTTTAAAACCTTCATGAAAGTGCTGGCACAACGGCGAGGATTGCTGGCGACATTCATGGCGAAATGGTCCATGGATTATCCGGGCCAGAGCGGACACATGCATGTGTCGCTGCAACACAAAAGTGGTCAGTCCGCTTTTTATGATGCCAAAGCTGAACAGGGAATGAGCCTGATACAGCGTCAGTTTCTGGCCGGGCAGCAACGCCTGATGCCGGAGTTTTTGTGTTTGCTGGCGCCCACCATCAACAGTTATACGCGTATGGTTCCCGGTTTCTGGGCACCGACTCATGCAACCTGGGGGGTTGAAAACCGCACGACCGCACTGCGTGTCATTCCTGGCTCGGAAAAAACACAGCGCATCGAATACCGGCTGGGTGCGGCGGATGCGCATCCTTATCTGGCACTGGCGGCAGCCATTGCTTCCGGTCTTTATGGTGTGATGAATCAATGGGAACCGTGGGCAGCTGTTAAAGGGAATGCGTATGACCAGCCTCAACCTGATGCACTGGCGTTACCGGCGACACTCTGGGAAGCGGCGCAACGCTTGAAAGCATCGGATGCTGCCAAGGCGATGTTTGGCGAGCCCTTTGTTACCCATTATGCCGCCACCCGAGAGTGGGAAGAGCGAGAGTTCCGGAAACAAGTCACAGACTGGGAATTGAGCCGGTATTTCGAGATTATCTGAGCGGTTGCCGGAACTGGGCCATCTGAGCAGACAGGCGCTTTATCAGCGCGCCTGTCTGTTGTTCAGAAAATCGCCATTAAGCTGAGGCTGGCGCCTGGCTCGGCTTGCGTTGCAAGAGCCGGGAGCACAGCAAAGCGATCAGGAAGACGGCACCACCAGAAGCGATGGTGATAGCAAATCCAGCCTGAATGCCAAACGTATCAATCACCCAGCCAACAATGGCTGCCCCGGCAGCGATCCCAATCCCTAACCCAGTGATCATCCAGGTAAAGCCTTCCGTTAACTGACGAGCCGGGACGATGGTTTCAACCAGCCCCATGGTGACGATCATTGTGGGCGCAAAGAAGACGCCAGCGACAAAGACAGACATCGCCAGTGTTGTCGTCCCCGTCACCAGCAACAGCGGTAACGTGGTCAGGGCCGTCGCGAATGAGGCAATGAGTAATTGTTTTTCCAGCGGCATCTTGAGTTTGAGTGTCCCGAAGAATAACCCGGATAAACACGAGCCAGCTGCATAGGCCGACAGGACATAACTGGCGGCAACCGGATTGCCTTGCTGCTCGGCAAACGCCACACTGATGACATCAATGGTACCCACAATGGTGCCCAGGGCCAGTAACGCCAGCATCAGCATTTTCATCGAAAGCGCTTGAAGGGCCGATCCGCTGTGCATGGTGGTTTCCACTTCAATCGGGGGCTCCGTACGGGTTTGTCTGGCGAATAAGGTGACCCCGACACCCAGCAGAATGGCTGCGGCGAATGGCCCGGCTTCGGGCGCGACGGCAACACACAGGCCGACGGCCAGTGGCGGTCCGATAATAAAACACAGCTCATCCATCACGGATTCGAAGGAATAGGCGGTGTGGAGTTTCTCATTGCCCTTATAGAGTGCAGTCCAGCGAGCCCGGATCATCGCTGGCATGCTGGGCATAAATCCGGCCAGCGCAGCGAACAGGAAATAGGTCCAGACGGGTGCTTCATTGCGAATACACAACAGCAGGAGAAGGAGTGCGATGACACTGACGCCTGCCGCGTAAGGTAAGACACGGTGCTGGCCCAAGCGATCCACTGCACGGGAGATCTGCGGTGCCACAAGCGCCATGGTGAAGGTAAAAGTCGCTGCGACCGCACCTGCCAGCCAGTATGACCCGGAAAGTTGAGACAGCATGGTAATGATGCCGATGCCTGTCATGGATGTTGGCATCCGTGCGATGAGTCCGGACAGCGAAAAGGCCAGCGTGCCAGGCGCGCTGAATAATTCCTTGTAAGGGTTCGCCATGGTTTTCTCCATTGAGTGAAATCAAGTATTGTCGGGCCTGATATGCAATGCTTGCATACGCGGCGTATGTGAATCTAATTGACATACGCTGTGTATGTCAATTATAAAATGCAACAGAATGAATAAAAGAAGAGGAAGGCATGGCACGCCAAACACGCAACGAAATGATGGTGGAGACCCGGCTCAAACTGATTCGTATGGCCCGAAAGCAATTCGGCACGGTCGGGTTTGCAGGTGCCGTGATGGATGAACTGACCGGTGAAGCCGGATTAACCCGCGGAGCACTGTATCATCATTTCGGCAGCAAGAAAGGTTTGTTTCTGGCGGTTTATCAGCAGGTGGATCAGGAAATGGATCAGCGACTTCAGCAAGCTGAGCGCGATGCGGCGGATGTGTGGTCTGCACTGACAGGCAGATGCCAGGCGTTTCTGAGTATGGCCACAGAAGCGGATATTCAGCGGATTATTTTGCGGGACGCAGCCTCGGTGCTGGATAGTGAAGTTGTGCAGGCGGTACAGCTCAACTGTATTGCGGCATTGTCGAAACTGCTGAAAACACTGATGGATGAAAAGGTGATCGCACAGGCTTCCCCCATCGTGCTTGCACGCATGATGAACGGGGCACTCACCGATGCAGCCCTTTGGATTGCTCGCAGTAAAACACCGGCCCAAGCGCATTCAGAAGCATCTGAAACACTCCGCGTCTTTTTGAACGGATTACGGACAGATAACGCCTGAATCTTGCATCTGCCCCTGAATACAGGGGCAGGAAAGCAGACGCCTGATCCTGACTGAAGATCACGTTGTGACGTTGTCACTGGTTGTACGCTGGGGTCAGAACTGCACTAAATCAGCCGTGTAAAGTACCTTGGTTGGCAGCCCTGTCGGTGAGCCACCGAGCGGTTCTTCACTGACCGCCAACATTTTGATGTCAAGCTGATCAAACCGGGCATCCTTTGCCAGCGTCATGTCGCCTTGTTTGGGTAACAAACCCAGAGAGATCGGATTGGGTTCATGATTGGCGACCACCCAAAGCTCATAATCTCGGTTGGCTTCTCCCTGAAATGCAGAACCTGCTCGGACGGAGATCGCATCGGAATGGACTTCTACCAGCCAGTAGGAGGCAGTGTCTGTCCCTTTGATGACCGCGAGCTGCTCTGTTGGCGAGGCGGCAGGGAGCTGGATGGCTTGTTCCCGCCACAGGAAAACTGCCAGCACAAGGGAGGCCGCCGTCGCGACAGAAGCCAGCGCGGGCCACAGCCATGAAAGGCCACGGCGGTTGCTCTCGGGCTGGGAGACTGGGGTTTCATTGAAGCCTAACCGGCTGCAAATCTTTGTCCAGACCGCTTCATCGGGTTGAATCGCAGGAATCTGATGCTGGATGTCGTTGAGGTGATTTTCCCATTGCCAGGTGGCTTCGCGAATCCGGCCGGAGCCCATCATCAGCGACTGAAACCGTTTTCTGGCGGGGCCACGCAGGGTACCCAGCACATACTCGGCGGCAAGCATATCGATTAATGTCTGGTTGTCATATCTCATTGTGTCAGACACCTTTGCAACTGTTGAAGTCCCCGGCGAATCCAGCTTTTGATGGTCCCAAGCGGTTTGTCCAGATAATGAACGGCTTCCTGATGGCTGAACCCGTTAAAGTAAGCCAGATGAATCGCTTGTAGCTGTTCCTGGGGTAATTCATCGAGGCATTGGTTGAGCTGATGTACTGAGCCTGTATCAGCGAGTGTCTCCAGATCGATGGCATCGTCCTCTGCTTCATTGAACATGGGGTGTTCTTTGCGAACTTTCTGGTAACGCAATATATCGAGTGCGCGATACCGGGCAATGCTGATCATCCATGTGAGCACTGTCCCTTTGTGGCGCTGGTATTCAGCCGCGTTGTGCCAGATTTTCACATAAGCGTCCTGAATGGCCTCTTCCGCAAGTGCACGGTTGCCAAGCATTCTGATACAGATGGCCAGCAGCTTGCCGCTGGTCTGCCGATATAATTCGGCAAATGCTTTTCTGTCGCCCAGGGCTGTGGCACTGATCAACTTCAGATGAACGTCCTTCTCCATGGTCTTCCCTGTTTGCTGGCTGTTAACAGCCTGAATTTTAATACTGTTTTTAAAGCTAGCAGTTGAACCGGGTTAAGCCAAAAGTATTCAGTCTGTTTGGCATCTTTTGTTGTTACAGCCGCTCCAGCGACCATCGAATCGCCATCATTGCGATGAAGGCCGAACTCACTGGCATGATCCAGCGCTGGTAACTCCAGGTATGCCGCAGCCAGATCAGTCCGGGCAGAGCGATCAGTAAAATCGCAAGTTGTCCGACTTCAACTCCCAGGTTGAATGAAACGATGGCCAGAATGGTATGGCGGGCAGGTAAGCCTAAATCGCCCAGAACAGAAGCAAAACCCATCCCATGTAACAGGCCAAAACCAAAGGTAATCCAGCCGAGCCGCGTGACCAGCGGGAAGATATTATTCATGGCAGCAAACAGCACTGAGATGGCGATCATCAATTCGACCCATCGGTTCCCCGGCAATAAATCCAGAGCAGTTGCAGTCAGTGTGATGGAATGGGCCAGCGTAAATGCCGTGATGATCCATGTGGTGTTGATGAAAATTGATTTGGGGCTGTGGATGCCTTTCCAGCGCCCCTGATCACGGTACAGCACGCAGGTGAGCAGCAGAGCAAGCAGAAACAGGATGTGATCGGTGCCAATCAGAATGTGGATGATGCCCTGGTAAAGATATTCTTGCGCCGTTTCCAGACTGGAAGCACTGCCTGTAGAAAGCAGGAGTGTCGGCTGCCTAACGTCCAGAATCCGGTTCAGCGTTGCATCAGACAACATGATGTTGGCGATGAGTTTATGGCTTTGACTGAGTTCAAAAAAAGTTCCCTGATACTGAAGGCTGACCTGACCTGAATGCGGGCAGCCGACCCGGACTGGCAGCCATAAATAGGGCAGGTTAGCGTGAGAATCCAGCTTAAATCCGCCCGTTTGAGCCAGTGAGCAAAGCGCACTCTCCTGACTGAATTTCAGTTGCGCAAGGAGTGCGCTTGAAATCGTTTCTTCATGGTCTGAAATTTCGCGCCAGCTTAATTGTTGATCTGCGTTCTGATCCAGCGAAACCCCGTCCGCTGCCAGCAGTCTGGCCATATCGGTGAGTTGGACCTGCCAGTTGCCGGTGAAGTTTTTTCCGTCTTGCTGAAGGGTCAGATAAGACGTACTTAACTGATGTGCCTGAGCGAAACTGCTGATTAGCAAGAGTGAGCACAGCATCAGGATCAAATTTTTGATGTGGGATATCATGGCATGTCCTTTTCGGGTGATGACACTGACCTATGACTGAACGGCCATCGCTTGCTCAGCCAGACTCAAAAGTTGCTGATCGGCCTGTAGCCGATTGGTTTGCCAGTTCACTTTTGCCCAGTACAGGGCTTTGTCTGGTACAGGGCTGATTTCCAGGTAGTAGTGCGCAAGGAAGGCTGCATGGGAGATATCTTGCCGTTGCTCCCTTAATTGAACCCGTGCTTCAACTTGCTGGTGCCAGTCGCTTCGGGCGAGTTTGCGTTTTTCGGCCCGTGCCAGTTCAAGCAATAGTGCGTCATCCGGTAAGGCCGAAGACTGAACCAAATTGCCCAGTGTATTGAGGACACTTTCCGGGTCGCCAGCGGCGAGCTTGGCTTTGGCCCAGATTGTCAGATAGCTGATGGTCCGGTCAGGGCTGACAGGCAGCGCCAGATGTTGTATGGCTTCCTGAGGGCGATTCAGATCCAGTGCCATGGCCGCCAGCATCTCCATGACCCAGGCGGCAGAGGTTTCATCTGCCACCGCGAATCGCTCGGAGTACGAGGCCAACTGGCTATAGACAGCTGTTTGTTGGTCCGGGTGTGTTTGCTGATGAAAACTGGCATTCAGGCTACAGGCAGAGGTGATGAGCATGGGAGCCTGGTCAATGAGCATCAGGCATTGTTGTTTGGCAGCATCGAACTTGCCCTGAATGGTCATCACACTGGCCAGTAAGAGTCGTGCGGAACTGTCATCGGGTGATTGTTTCAATGCTTTTTGTAAGGTTTTTTCGGCATCGGCAAACTGGTGCTGATGCTGTTGAATTCTTGCGAGCAGGGACAATGCCTTGGCAGAAGCTGCGCCCGTCAGATAGGGCTGGAGTTGTTGCAAGGCCGTCTGAACGGTTTCTGGCGAAGCGCCAATGAATTGCGCTTGCATCATCAACGCTTCAATGCGATCCAGTGTGGCGGGTGTTGTCGATGGTGCCTGCATGTCTTGCGGGTTCAGTGCAATAATCGGCGCTTGTGGATCTTCAGGAATGCCGGGCTTCGCTGAAGCACTGGCGTGAGCGAAAGCCAGTCCTGTCATGATTAGGTAAACAGTTGCGTTCAGTTTCATTTGAAATCTCCAAAAAAGAGGCCTTCCCTGGCCGAACGAACACGAAGCGGTCTGAAATGCAGACCGAACACGCACACTTTATTCCGCCAGCAAATCATCATAAAAGTCAGGCTGACTGATATCGTTACTGACGTGACGCCCCCGCAGGCTTTTGGGCTCGCTGTTTTCCGAAGCGGCAAAAATCTCACGACTGAATGACGAGAAACTCAGTTGCAGGACTTCGATCGTGATGGAGACCACGGCGTTGACAGGCGGACTTTTGCCGTCTGAAACGCTGAAGGTGAACTGATCATTTCCGGTAAACCCAGTGATGGGGTGTAAGTAAACCGACCGTCAGGCTGGATCTGAACTGAGCCCTGCACGGGGGCGCTGACCAGTGAGAAGGTCAGTGCATCTCCGTCCGGGTCGTCAGCTTTCAGGTTGCCGGATAACGGTGTTTCGGTCTGAGTGACCCCTGAAAAAGGGGTCGCATTTGGCGCGGAATTCTCTGTACCTGCGCCATCATCGGAACTGCCGTTACATCCTGTCATTGCTGTGGCAATACACAGCAGAATGAGAGAGATCAAATACTTCATGGCTTTACTCCTCATTCTGCACCTGTGTCAACACCAGAGCCGGGCAGGGGCGGTGCCAGATAAGGGAAGCTGTCGTCCATCAGCGTGGCATTCACGGGTGCACCATCAGTGAAGGGAACATTGCCGACACTGGCATCTGAGGGTTCACACAGGCCCAGATCGGTTTCTTCACCATTCACCGGAATGGGGTAACACAGGCGGCCCATCACAACTCGCAGGGCAATATCAACCACGTCATCCCCGGGGCGGCGGCCATTAGGGAAGCCCGCCAGATCATCACCGGCCACGCCGAATGGAGATTGTTCCGCCACGGGTTTAGCTGGGATGCCTGTATTCAGGCGAAGCATTTCAGATGGCGTAACCGTTTTGAGCTGATTCACGCCTGGAAAACCGGTCAGAAAAGCGGTGACCAGATCATTTCGGGGAAAGTTGGTTGGTGCCAGCGTCGTGAAACTCGTCCCCAGAGTTGCATTGACAGCATCTTTGAATAGTATATTCAGCAGTTCAGGTAAGCTGGGGTGGGTCACATAGGTCGCAAACTGACCGTCATTCCGAGGCTGTGAAACGGAGAAGGTATCTTTATCTTTCAGACCGATGACCAGTTCGTTCACCAGCGGGTTTCCTAAGCGGGAAACTTGCGTAAGCGCACCCCCGTTAATTTCCGGACGGCTGAAGGTGGCGTAAGGATTCAGTATCCGGGCCTGCGGCAGGCTTGCCGTGGTCCATGCCCCAATCGTGCCATTCCCACTGCCTGTAATGCAGGACTTGGGCACTTCGATGGCCAGTTCGGTGACATTCTTAAATCTTAAATCATCATTCGACTGAGACTGTGTGATACCGCCTGGAAAACCGCCACCGTCGTTAGCGCCGGGGGCACTGTCCCCTTCAACCGGCACATAATTCACTAAATCAAAAGTTTTACCCAGATTGACAACAAAGGGATCTTTGCGCTGACCGGCAAACACTTTCCCTGCACCGGAACAACCCGGTATGCCAAATTCATACACGAACTGATTGGCATAATTGACGTATTCGCCTTCACTGCCAAAGGTTTTCGTGCCGATGAAATCCAAGGGCTTATGGAAGGTGTTTTGTCCGGTCGACAAGTTATTGAGTTTGCTTGCGTTGCCAAAACGCTGCTGACCTGTCACCAGACTCAGTGTGTAGGATTCACTGAAATTCGCAGCACTCTGATCGGCAGCGCTGATGCCCCCGACGACTTTCAGCGGGACAGCAACTGACTGGGTTTGACCGCTGTCGCCGATGTTGAGCATGACCCCCTGATTATTGTTGGGCAAAGCGTTGGTAAAACGGAACTGGAACGTCAGATCTTCAACGGCATCGCCATCGTTATCGATGTGAATGCTGTAGACCGCCGCAGGATCCATCGCGAAATAGTTTGGACCACCGTAGGCATCTTGCAGAGGGATGTAGTTAGCAATCAGGGTGACATACGCTTCACGGCCAGATTCATAACTGTTAAATGCATAGAAGTCTGTAGAGTCCAGTGTGGGCAAACGGGTAATGTTTGGTGCTTCCCGGTGGCTGGACGCAGAAACAATGCTTGAAATACTCAAGGCAAGGACACTGACAACGAGCTTGTGATACATGGTGAACCCTCATCTGTTGTTGTTCGTCCCTTTAGAAACGTGCGGGCAGAGGGTTTGGATGCAAACAATGCGCATTTTTCCGGAAAATTAAAATGACGCTGGATATCAGGTAAATAGGAGAGACAGACTTTGATTCGCGGGTCAGTTCGTCTAGTATGAGGCGTTCCATCGGTTGGAGGATGAAGTCAGGTTATGTCGCGTATTCGAGAAAAAAATCAGGAAGTGATCATTAAATATGCCGGGCGTTTGTTTGCCGAGCAGGGATTTGCCGCAACCAAAGTGGCGGATATCGCAAAACTGGCGGACGTACCCAAGCCGAATGTGTATTACTACTTCAAAACCAAAGAAAATCTGTATCGAGCGGTGCTGGAAAGCGTGACGGAACCTTTACTGGAAGCTTCAAAGCCGATTGAGGATCTGGATGATCCGGCGCAGGCTCTCACGTCGTACATTCATACCAAACTCCGGATTTCCCGCGATCATCCGTTTGCCTCGAAAGTGTTTGCCAATGAAGTCATGTCTGGCGCGCCTTACCTGCCGGAAGATATCCGCGAAGAACTGCTGGCACAGTCCCGGATGATCATCAGTAAACTGGAACGCTGGATTGAAAAAGGTGTGATGGCGCGCGTTTCACCGCAACATCTGATGTTTACCATCTGGGCATCTACACAGACTTACGCAGATTTCAGCTGGCAGATTTGCAATGTGCTTGAGAAAGACGCGCTGGATGATCAGGATTTCGCCAATGCGGCTGAGTTTCTGACCCAGCTTGTGATTCAGGGATGCAAGATTCAAGCGGCTTAAAACCTGAATCCCCCCGCAAAAGAAAGCGCTTTCGCCCCTGAGGAATCAAGACGAAAGCGCTTGGATTGTTCTGAACAGAGCGTGGTTTGTTTTACATGGTTGCTGAGGTGATTCAGCGGCGTTGCTGGAATCGTGCGACCAGCCGTTTCGCTGCGGCCTGATGTCGGTTCAGCAGGGCAGGTAAATCCACACCGATGACGTAGCCATCATGCACCCGCCACTGACCCGCAACCATGACCCGATCCGCCTGATGGGCACCACACAGCACCAGCGCTGCCAGCGGGTCGTGTGCGCCGGAGAAGCGGATGTCGTCCAGCCGGAACATCGCAATGTCTGCCTGTTTACCCACCGCCAGCGTGCCGAAATCTTCACGTCCCATGGCGCGTGCCGAACCGGAAGTGGCCCAGCGCAACGCATCAAAATGGGTGACTTCAGCCGAACCGTAGCGCAGTCGCTGGATGTACAGTCCCATCCGGACTTCATTCACCAGATTCGAGCCATCGTTCGAGGCGGAACCATCGACCCCCAGACCGACTTTGACGCCTGCGGCTTCAAGTTCTTTATTCCGGCAAATACCGGAAGCCAGCATCATGTTAGACGACGGGCAGTGACAAATCCCGACTTCAGCCTGACCTAAACGGTGGATCTCTTCGTCATTGAAGTGAATTCCGTGGGCCAGCCAGGTGCGGTGATTCAGCCAGCCGGTTTCTTCCAGATAGTCGACCGGGCGAAGGCCGAAACGCTCCAGACAGAAGTTTTCTTCATCGATGGTTTCACACAGGTGGGTGTGCACCATGACGTTTTCCCGTTCAGCCAGACGTGCCGTTTCTTTCATCAGATCCGTGGTGACCGAGAAAGGCGAACAGGGGGCCAGAGCAATCTGGGTCATCGCCCCGTCGCCCCGCTGGTGGTACTGACGGATCAGACGCATGCTGTCATCCAGAATCGTCTCTTCTTTCTGGATTGTATGGCGCGGCGGCAGGCCGCCTTCATCTTCGCCCAGACTCATCGAGCCACGGGTAAAGATAGAGCGGATGCCCAGTTTCTGAGCGGTTTCGACCTGAAGATCGATGGCGTGCTCCAGACCGGTCGGAATCAGATAGTGGTGATCCGACGCCGTAGTACAGCCGGACATCATCAGCTCCACCAGCGCCAGTTCAGTGGCTACCTGCATCATTTCTTCGTCCAGGCCAGCCCAGACGGGATACAGCGTTTTGAGCCAATGGAAAAGCTCTTTATTCAGTGCATCCGGATAGGCCCGGGTGAGGGTTTGATAGAAGTGATGGTGCGCATTGACCAGCCCCGGTGTGATGACATGCTCGCTGGCATCAATCACCTGATCGGGTGTCAGGCTGGGTTGTGCACCAAGCGGAACCAGCTCAATCACTTGAGTTCCCTGAATGACCACGCCGCCGCGGGCATCCTGTGCAGTGGTTGAGCCTGTGTAAATGGCTAAAGGGTTTTTCAGCCAAATGGTTTCCATTTCTTTCGTCCTTAGCCTTCTCTGCCGTTTCCGAGGAGAAGGTCTGATGGGGTTGACCCGGCCGAAACCGGGTCAGGGGTTAATAAAAGTATTGATGACCCTCTGTTCAGGATTGTTTTACGGTTTCAATGGTTTGCTTTTTTTCTGCTGACTCAGACGTTTGTACCGTCGATGCAGTTGCTTCGTCATCGTCAGCCGTTTCCTCAGTTTGATCGCTGACGGCAGATTCAGGCAGAATCTGATTCAGTAATACGGTAATGATGGTGCCTGTGGTGATCCCGGAGTGGAACAGGCTTTGTAAGTCATGCGGCAGATGCTGAATCAGGCGCGGTTCAATGGTCACAGCCAGACCCGAGGCCAGACCGACACAAATCACCAGCGCATTACGCTTGGTATCTGCGGCTTTAATCAGCATGCGAATCCCGGCATAGGCAATCATACCGAACATGATGAAGCCCACACCGCCCAGAACCGGTTTGGGAATGGTAACGGCAATGGCCGCCAGTTTCGGGAACAGGCCCCCAGAATCAGCAGACCGCCTGTGGCTGCAACCACATAACGGCTGGCAACGCCTGTAATTCCGACAATGCCGACGTTCTGACTGAATGATGCCAGCGGCATGGCTGTCAGGAATGATGCCAGGGTGCTGCCCAGACCATCGCCCAGTAAGCCACGCTTCAGATCATTGCCAGACAGTTTGACTTTACAGTTATTCGCCAGCGCCATGAAATCACCAGTTGCTTCCGCGATAACCACGATATAGACCAGGCTCATGCTCACAATCGCAGACAGACTGAAGCTCATGCCATATTCCATGATAGCCGGGCTGCCGACCCAGGCGGCGCGTGAAATCTGATCCAGATCGACCATGCCCATCGACAGTGCCACCAGATAACCACCAGCCAGACCAATCACGATGGCAGAAGCAGCAACGGCACCACGGCAGTAAATCGAGACAACAATGACAATCGCCAGCGAAATAAACGCCAGGAAGAGTTTCGGCATGGTGGCAAACTGTGCGCTGGAGTTCGGTGCATCGCCGACCCAGTTCATCGCTACAGGCAGGATGGTCAGGCCGATGAGTGTAACAACGACGCCGCTGACCACGTTTGGAAACAGCTGCTTTATCTTATCCATGAAGAAGCTGGCAGCGACCACGACAAAAGAACCGACCAGCGCGGCGCCCATGATGGCTCCGACCCCGCCGTCGTTGCCGATATTGATGGCTACGCCCAGAAAACCAAAGCTTGAGCCCATGACCACAGGAAGGCGAATCCCCACCGGACCAATCCCCAGACATTGCGCGATAGTGACAATGCCGGAAGCAAGAAGGGCGGCATTGATCAGCGTGACGACTTCGTCGGTTGGTAATCCGATCGAGGTGCCGACAATCAGTGGCACCGCAACGATACCGCCAATGGAGGCAAGCATGTGCTGAATGGCCAGGAGCAGGGTAATACTGTGGGGCGGTCTCTGGTTGAGCGTATAGAGAAGTTTCATCGTTATTTCTCCACAATTCATCCGATGAATTGGCAGCGTAGGGTTAATGTTGTGTTAACGTCTTTTTGGTTTTAAAGGGTGCAGGGACCCGCTTCTGTATCGTTGACAGAAGAGGTGTGCACCAAAATCGTTGCTGTTTATTGTTTTAGAATCAGAGGTATACCAGCTTGGCGACAAAGATTGCCGTCAGGATATACATACTGATGGAGACTTCTTTGGTCCGGCCGGTTGCGACTTTCAGAACCGTGTAGGTGATAAAGCCCAGTGCGATGCCGTTTGCGATTGAGAACGTCAGGGGCATCATCAGCGCGGTGATCGCTGCGGGAGCGGCATCGGTGAAATCGTTCCATTTCACGTGCTGCATACTGCCCATCATGACGAATGCGACGTAGATCAGCGCACCTGCGGTTGCGTAGGACGGGATCATCCCTGCCAGTGGCGAGAAGAAGATCGCAGCGACAAACAGCAGACCAATCACGATCGCAGACAGACCGGTACGGCCACCTGCCGCCACACCAGCGGCGCTTTCGACATAACTGGTGACTGGAGGACAGCCGACACAGGCACCGGCGACGCTGGCGATACTATCGGCTTTCAGGGCTTTGCTCAGACCTTCAATCCGACCGGTTTCTTTATTGCGCAGATGCGCACGTTCTGCCACACCCATCAGGGTGCCTGCGGTATCAAACATATTGACGAACAGGAAAGCCAGAATCACGCTGATCATTGAAATATTCAGGGCGCCGGTGATGTCCATGGCAAACAGGGTGGGTGCCAGACTTGGTGGCATGGAAACAACACCGTTGTACTGAACCAGGCCCAGCAGGAAGCCGACTAAGGTCACACTGAACATGCCGATCAGCACGGCACCGAAGATTTTTCGCTCGCTCAGGACTGCGATGATCAGGAAACAGATGGCGGCCAGCAGCGCTTGTGGCTGAGTGAAATCACCCAGGCTGACCAGTGTTGCCGGACTGTCGACGACAATCCCCGCTGTTTTCAGGCCGATCAGGCCCAGGAACAGACCGACACCGGCCGTCATTGAAAATCGGAGACTTTCAGGAATACTTTCGATAATCCATTCGCGGACTTTGTAGAAACTCATCGCGACAAACAGAATACCGGAAATAAAGACAGCGCCGAGTGCGACCTGCCAGCTGTAACCCATCTCCCCAACGACGGTGAAGGCGAAGAAGGCATTCAGGCCCATCCCCGGCGCCAGACCGACGGGCCAGTTGGCAAACAGACCCATAAGGAGTGTCCCAATCGCGGCACCAATGCAGGTGGCGACGAAGACTGCTTCAGCATCCATGCCTGAGGCCGACATGATCTGTGGGTTCACGAAAATGATATAAGCCATGGTGGCAAAGGTTGTTATCCCACCGACGATCTCGTTTCTCACATTGGAGCCGTGAGCTTTGAGTTGAAACAGGCGCTCTATCAGTGAAACCGGGCCGGCTTCAGAACGGCTGAGCGTTTCTGTTTTGGTATTGTTCATGACGACGCTTCCTTTTTGTGCCTGAAACTGCTGTGTGCTGGTAATTATTGGTATATCCAACTGCACAAATGAATCAGGGCTTCCCTCTATCTTCCAGGCCGTCACTTACTGAAATCCCTCTGGCGCGATGACTGCCCGAGACAACATGGTTTCTGAAGTGATTACGAATTAGCCTGCACTTTTGTATACAACTTCAAACTCTCTTGTCTGGTTTCCGAGACTGCATCTGACCTCAGCACCGGAAACCTTGTTTTTACTACTTTCGTTCTGTTTTGGATCAGCTGCCCCGGTATGTGGAGAAGCTGTACGGAGAAACCAGCAGCGGCACATGGTAGTGGCTTCCGGTATCTGCGATACCAAACCGAATCACCACATCATCCAGGAAAGGCACGGACGCCAGCTCGACACCTTGCTGACGAAAATATTCGGCTGTGTCAAAAATCAGCTGATATTTACCAGATGTCAGGGCATTGCCTTCCAGAATTGGCTGATCGGTTCGGCCGTCAGCGTTGGTATGAACGGTTTTCACCAAAACAAAATCTGTGCCTTCCTGGCGGTACAGAGAAACTTTGATTTCTGCTCCAGGTAAGCCTGAGGCTGTATCAAGCACGTGAGTAGTCAGTTTTCCCATGGATAACCTCGCGCGTTGCGCTCCTTAGTTGTACGAATATGGATGACGTTTTGCATACTTATTGTATGCCGTCGATGTGTGATTCGTTATCAGTTCGTCACATTGTATTTAACTATGTACACAACTTTGTCGATTAGTAAAGGCCCGTGTAACCGAAATGTTAACTCGGAAGTTAGGTGTTCTAAGCCCTTGTCGCGTATAGTATGTCATTAAGATATTGATCTTAAAGAAACCTATCTATAGATAACAAGCATTTAACTTTTTTTGATTGTTCACAAAAAATGTTAGGTACATTTTATTTACAAAAATTCTGGATATTGTATACAATCGCTGTTATAAATTGATTATCAGATGGTCAGGAAGAAGACCAATTAGGATCTAAAGGAGTCATGTGTGAGTAATGAGTATCCACGCAATCTGATCGGCTACGGTGCTGTGCCTCCGCACCCACGGTGGCCAAATGACGCCCGCGTCGCAGTCTCTTTTGTTCTCAACTATGAAGAAGGTGGAGAACGCTGCATTCTACACGGCGATAGCGAGTCAGAAGCATTTTTGTCTGAGATTCCAGCCGCACAGCCTTTTCCGGGTCAGCGTCATATCAGCATGGAATCTATTTATGAATATGGCAGCCGTGCAGGCGTGTGGCGTATTCTGCGCCTGTTTAAAGAATATGATGTGCCGCTGACGATTTTTGGTGTGGCTATGGCACTGGAACGTCATCCGGATGTGGCGAAAGCCTTTGTCGATGCTGGCCATGAAATCTGCAGCCACGGGTATCGCTGGATTGATTATCAGAACATGGATGAGTCCGCAGAGCGGGATCACATGATGAAAGCGATTGAGATCATCCGTAATCTGACCGGTGAGCGTCCTTATGGCTGGTATACCGGCCGTACCGGGCCGAATACACGTCGTCTGGTCGCAGAGGAAGGCGGTTTCCTGTATGACTCCGATGCCTATGATGACGACCTGCCATACTGGCATGAAGAGGGGCCAAAACCACAGCTGGTGATCCCTTACACGCTGGACGTGAACGACATGCGTTTCGCAACGGTTCAGGGCTTCAACGCCGGCGATCAGTTCTTCAACTATCTCAAAGACACCTTTGACACCCTGTATGAAGAAGGCGCGACCGCACCCAAAATGATGTCTGTGGGTTTGCACTGCCGCCTGATTGGCCGCCCGGGCCGGATCGCTGCACTGCGCCGTTTTCTGGATTATGTGCAACAGCACGACAACGTCTGGCTGTGCCGAAGAATTGATATTGCCAAGCACTGGCACGAGCATCACCCGCACCCAAGTATGAAGGAGTATTAATGATGGCACGTTTTTCGTCTTGCCAGCCGAGCCAAATGAGCCGGGAAGCTTTTGTTTCGCATTTTGCGGATGTGTACGAGCACAGCCCATGGGTGGCGGAAAAAGTGTATGACAATGGCATCAACGAAGCTGATGACGAGATCAGCACACTGCATGCCCGCATGGCCGATGTCTTGCTGTCTGCCAGCAAAACAGAACAACTGGCCCTGATCAATGCACACCCGGATTTAGCCGGCCGTGCAGCCATGAATGGTGAACTGACGGAAGCTTCGACCTCTGAGCAGGCCGGTGCAGGGATTGATCAGTGTTCCGCAGAAGAATTTGAAAAATTCAATCGTTATAACGACAGCTACAAAGCAAAGTTTCAGTTTCCCTTCATCATGGCTGTGAAAGGGGCCAATCGTTATCAAATCCTTGAGTCGTTTGAGGAGCGATTAGGTCATGAAATTGACGCTGAGTTCAATCAGGCGCTGAAAGAGATCAATAAGATCGCTTTGTTCCGCCTGCAGACAATGTAACCCGAACAGGAAGAGAAAGGATGAGTACTCCCGTGAGACAACTGACGATTGAACCGCTGACACGCGAAGCCTTTGCCCCTTTTGGTGATGTGATTGATAAAGAAGTCAGTGACTACTTTATGATCAATAATGGGTCGACCCGACGTTACCATGCGATGGCGAATGTGGATGTCGCAGAAGAAGGTGGCTCTGCAATCATCAGTATCTTCGAGGCCCAGCCACTCAGTTATCCGTTGCGGATAGCGATGATGGAGCGTCATCCACTGGGTTCTCAGGCTTTCATTCCTTTACTGGGCAATCCGTACCTGATCCTGGTGGCCCCGGCAGGGGAAACACCAGACCCCGCTCAGCTTAAGGCGTTTTACAGTAATGGACGTCAGGGCGTGAATTATGGAAAAGGGGTTTGGCACCACCCGGTGCTGGCACTGCACGAGAACGACCAGTTTTTAGTCGTCGATCGTTCAGGACCCGGCAATAACTGCGATGAAGTGTACTTTTCTGACGATGTCCGTATCGAATTATCACTGAGCAGTTTAGAGCAGGAAGCATCAACCGTCGTACTTTGATAAGCCAGAGAGCAATCAAAGAACGCATAACATAACAGGAGTTCGTTATGGATCCACATATGACGGAATGGCTGAATCTGGTAATCCGCTGGATTCACATGATTGTAGGTATCGCATGGATTGGTGCCTCATTCTACTTTGTCTGGTTGGAAAACAACCTGAACCGTGTCAACCCGAAAACCGGCCTGTCTGGTGATTTATGGGCCATTCACGGCGGTGGTATCTACCACCTCGAAAAATATAAGCTGGCACCGCCAAGCATGCCGGAAAACCTGCACTGGTTTAAGTGGGAAGCTTACTTCACCTGGATTACCGGTGTTCTTCTGCTGGGCGTCGTGTACTACCTGAATGCCGATATCTATCTGGTTGCGCCGGGTTCCGGTTTGGGAGCAACGGCATCGGTTGCTCTGGGTGTCGGTGCGCTGGCTGCCGGCTGGATTATCTACAGCCTGCTGTGTGACTCCGCGCTCGGTAAAAAACCGATGTTGCTGGGGATCATTCTGTTCTTCGCACTGGTTGGCGCGGCGTATGGTCTGAGCCAGGTCTTCAGTGGCCGGGGTGCTTACATCCACGTGGGTGCAATCATCGGGACCATCATGGTCGGAAATGTTTTCTTCGTAATTATGCCGGCTCAGCGTGGCCTGGTGAAAGCGATTGAAGAAAACCGCGAACCGGATCCGGTACTGCCTGCGAAAGGTCTGCTGCGCTCACGTCACAACAACTACCTGACGCTGCCGGTGCTGTTCATCATGATCAGTAACCACTTTCCAAGCACGTACGGGTCGGAGTACAACTGGCTGATTCTTGCTGGTCTGGCCGTGTTCAGTATTTTGGTTCGCCATTACTTTAACACCCGTCATGGCAGCCAGAAATATGCCTGGACCATGCCGCTGGCCGCGCTGGGCATGATTGCACTGGCATTTGTGACCTCCCCATACGCAAGCAAAATGGGTGAAACTGCGACGCCTTCAGCGAAGGTTGAGTCAACGGCATCACAGGCTGAGCAGGGCACAACGGCTTCAGCGCAGCCAGCAGCAGCGCAGGGCGTCAGTTTTGCTCAGGTCAATGATGTGATTCAGGAGCGTTGTACGGTTTGTCATTCGGCTCAGCCGACGCACGCCGCCTTTACCACAGCGCCTGCAGGTGTGATTCTGGATACACCGGAAGAAATTAAAGTGAATGCGCCACGCATTGTGGCCCAGTCGGTACAAACGAAAGTGATGCCACTGGGTAACCTGACTCAGATGACAGATGATGAGCGTCAGCTCATTGGCACCTGGGTGAAGCAGGGCGCGCAACTCTAGTGTTCCCCTCGGGGGCGAAAGCCCCTGTTATACCAATCAAAGTCAGTCAGTTATCGAGCATTTGAACAAGCTAGGATGACCAATGATTGACTGCGATTGGTATGATAGTCCGTTTGCCTGAACTTCCTGTGACTGCAGTCAGGCGGCATACAACGAATCGATTCACACAGATGGCAATCTGAATGGGTTCGGGGTAGGCAGCAGTCCGGGAGTGACGGCGACTCATCTCCTTTACATATCAATCCATAATATGTGACCAGCCCCATACGTGTTGTATCGGGGCTTTTTTTGTGGTTTCGAACGGCCCTTGCTGGATAAAAGGGGATGTGTTGTGACTTGTGATTCAATGAAATCACCACGCATTGAATTTACTCAATTTCATTATTGCGCGCAGGCGGGAGTCCATAGGGAGCCGAGTTAAAAGTACACGGAAATCATCATTGAAGAGATAGAATCACAACATGGTTCAGGCCATTCTGTAGCATCGTTCACAGCACTTAGACGAGACTCCATCGCATCAACGTCACTGGATTCCCGCCTGCGCGGGAATGACAAGGGTTTGGCATTTTATCTTGTGGTAAGATATTAAAACTGAAGGGAAAAATCATGCTTCTCAAGCAACACTCCCTCACACCGACAACACTCAATTTCGTCATTCCCGCGCAGGCGGGAATCCATAGGGCGCCGAGTTAAAAGTACACGGAAATCGTCATTGAACAGATTGAATCACAACATGGTTCAGGCCATTCTGTAGCATCGTTCACAGCACTTAGACGAGGCTCCATCGCATCAACGTCACTGGATTCCCGCCTGCGCGGGAATGACGATCTTTAAAAAATTCACTTGTCTGTTTGAATGATGAGTTTTCAGGGTGTTGTCTGCTGTTTTAATAATAAAAGATTAGAGTGTTATCTGTTTATTTAATATGAGTTTCAGAATCGAAAATCATGTTTTGTAATAGATCACTACACATCGAATGTATCCAGAATTCGTCATTCCCGGCAGGCGGGAATCCATCAATCACAGAGTTTGAAACACCAGAAGAATTTATTATTGAGATGATTCGGCAACAACAATGAGTCATGAAAATGAATCACTCTCAAGCCTCATCTGATGTTCGAAGGGGTTGTTCAATCCAGCGGCCGCGCCAACAATATCAACAATGCATCATTGTCGGTCAGCATATCGGCAATGGTGCATTCGTCCAGTTCAGCCAGAAAGGCTTCTTTGGCTCTGGCCAGATGGTTTTTCAGACGGCAGGCCGGGGTGATGTGACAGAACTCCGGTGCGCAATTCACGACTTGCAGTGGTTCTAAATCACGAACCACCTGGCCAATCACGATGGTTCCGGCTGGCCTGGCCAGACAGATTCCCCCGTTTTTCCCGCGGACTGTTTTCACATAGCCCAACTGACCCAGTTTATTGACTATTTTCACCATATGGTTTCTGGACACAGCAAAAGTCTCACTGACGTGAGTGATGCTGGTTAATTCCCCGTCTGGCAAGGATCCAAGCAGGATCAGTGCCCGTAGGCCATAGTCGGTAAAGTTGGTCAGTTGCACGGTTTTCCCTCATTTCGTTCGAAGGGCATTGTAATTCCTTTATTGACTGAAAGATATATTTCAGATACAACTTTAAAACATGCATTACAGATACATGTTTTAAGGAAGTCACTATGCTGAGTCAGAACACCATTGAAATCGTGAAATCTACCGCACCGCTGCTGGCCGAAACCGGCCCGAAACTTACCGCTCATTTTTATGACCGGATGTTCACCCATCACCCTGAGCTTAAAGACATTTTCAATCTGACCCATCAGGACAGTGGTCGTCAGCGAGAAGCGTTATTTAACGCGGTGTACGGCTATGCAGCCAACATTGATAACCTGGAAGTCTTGCTCCCTGTGGTTGAAAAAATTGCGCAGAAACATGCCAGTTTCAATATCACTGCCGAGCAGTACGCCATTGTTGGCGAGCATTTACTGGGCACTATCGATGAGATGTTTGCACCGGGTCAGGCCGTATTGGATGCCTGGGCAGAGGCTTACGGTGTTCTGGCGAAAGTCTTTACTGACCGGGAAGAAGCGATTTATCAGGCAAGTGAGTCTAAAACCGGTGGCTGGCGCGGATTGCGTGAATTTGAACTGGTTGCCAAAACGCGGGAAAGCGAGGGAATTACCAGCTTTGAACTGATGCCCACGGATGACCAGCCTGTTGCGGCGTACCAGCCCGGCCAGTACATCGGTATTTACCTCAAACCCGCACATTTTGAATATCAGGAAATTCGTCAGTACAGCCTGTCGGGTGCACCTCAGCAGAAGACGTATCGGATTTCTGTGAAGCGCGAATCGCAGGGACGTGTGTCGGCTTATCTGCACGATCACCTGAAAGTCGGCGATAAAGTACAGCTTGCGCCACCGTCCGGTGATTTCTTCTTCCGTTCGGATGCCCGAAAACCCGTTGCACTGATTTCTGCAGGTGTCGGTCTGACCCCGATGCTGTCGATGCTTGAGTCGTTGCAGGAGGCCCATCAGGCCCCGGTTCACTGGTTACATGCGGCAGACAACCATCAGCATCATGCATTTAAGAAGCATGTGGAAGCTTTGACGGCGGCATCAACGCAGATGACTCGTCACGTGTGGTACCGTGAGCCTCAGGGGGTTCAGGCTGATTTCGAAGGCTTGATTGATCTGACACAGCTTGAAGGCACGATTGACTGGCAACAGACCGATTTTTATTTCTGTGGTCCGGTTGGGTTCATGCAATTCATTGCCAGACAGCTACAGGAAAAGGGTGTCAGCACGTCGCAAATGCACTATGAGTGTTTCGGGCCGCATCAGGTGTTGTAATACCAATCGCAGTCAATCACTGGTCATCCTAGCTTGTTCTAATGTTCGATCACTGCGTTAGATTTTTTGATCGTAGAATGACGACTGATCTAAAAAATCTGCCTTGTTCTCAAACATTTGTTCTGCGCTATTTCTGATCATTGACTGACTTTGATTGGTATAATTTTCTGCGTTGAGCAGATAAAAAACGCCCGTCCTCGGCGGTTGAGACGTGAATACCGGGGGACGGGCAAGGATAGACGCATTGTGGAGACGCGAGTTTTTAGCTCGCTTTTTTCTTCGTTACCATTTCTGGTTCGGTTGGCGCTTCGACATCATAGGCTTTTTCGCCGTAGACGAAGGTTTTGCTGACCGTCCGGTCATCACCCAGACTCATCAGCACAAAGAGTTGTTCTTCCAGCGTTTTCGCCTGTTGCATCCGGAAGGACATCAGTGGCGTTGCATGCAGGTCCAGAACCACGAAATCAGCTTCTTTTCCGGGTTCCAGGTTGCCGATTTTATCGTCCAGATACAGCGCTTTCGCACCGCCCAGAGTTGCCAGATACAGCGACTTGAACGGGTGTAGTTTTTGCTGCTGCAATTGCAGCACTTTGTAACCTTCGCTCATGGTCTGCAGCAACGAGAAGCTGGTGCCTGCACCGACATCGGTTCCCATACCGACGCGCACGCCGTGGTGTTCCATTTTTGGCAGGTTAAACAAACCCGAGCCGAGGAACAGGTTTGACGTCGGACAGAATGAAATCGCAGAACCGGTTTCTGCCAGACGCTGACATTCGCAGTCAGTCAGATGTATGCCATGCGCAAACACAGCCCGCTTTTTGAGTAGCTTGTAATGGTCGTAAACATCCAGATAGGTGTCTCGATCCGGGAAGAGCTCCAGCACCCAGTCGATTTCTTTTTTGTTTTCAGAAAGGTGGGTGTGCATGTACACATCCGGGTACTCTTCCAGTAACTGACCAACAGTCGCAAGCTGTTCGTCTGTGCTCGTGGGCGCGAAACGGGGCGTCACGGCATAGAGCAGGCGGTCTGTCTTGTGCCATTTTTCGATCAGGGCTTTCGAATCCTGATAACCGGATTCTGGCGTATCGGTCAGATAATCCGGTGCATTGCGGTCCATCAGGACTTTCCCGGCAATCATCCGCAGTTTACGTTTCTGTGCTTCTTCAAAGAAAACGTCGACGGATTCTTTATGCACGGTGCCGAAAACCAGCGCGGTCGTTGTCCCGTTACTTGCCAGTTCATTCAGGAAAATGTTGGCCACCTGACGGGCATACACCGGGTTTTTAAACTTGAGCTCTTCCGGGAAGGTGTAGTTTTCCAGCCAGTCGAGCAATTGTTCGCCGTAAGAGGCGATCATCCCGGTTTGCGGATAATGGATATGAGTATCAATAAATCCGGCCGTGATGAGTTTATGCTGATATTCCGTCACCGTAAGTGAATCGGGCTGGCGAGCTAGAACGGCCTCCGCAGGGCCTAAATCGATGATGTGGCCGTTTTCGACAACCAGAACGCCGTCTTCAAAAAACTCAAAGCTGTTTTCAAGGCCCACTTCATGCGGGTCGTCAATGCTGTGTAAAATCGCGGAGCGATACGCTGTGCGTTGTGTTGTCATTTCAATATCCTTCGTTTTATCGCGATCAGGCGACTTGATGATCGAGGTTGTCATCAGATGCTGTGGCAGCAGCGTCGGCTTCACGTTTATCCGCAATGGGCGCGCCCTGATAATGGGCGATCAGTTCGCCGGCAACCGACACGGCAATTTCAGCCGGGTGCTTGCCTTTCACCGCATCAATCCCTATCGGGCAGACCATCCGACGCACGGTGGCGTCGTCAAAGCCGCGCTGTGACAGTCGATAATCAAACTTCTTCCGCTTGGTCAGCGACCCTATCATGCCAAAATATGCCATATCATTTCTGTTGAGAATTTCTCTCGCCAGCTCAAAATCCAACTGATGGTTATGAGTCATGACCAGGTAATAGATGTTTTTCGGCATATCCCGGATTTCGCCGACCGGATCGTCAGAGACCAGCTTGGTCACACCCAGTGGCAGCTCGGCAGGAAATTCGCTGTCTCTTTGGTCGATCCAGGTCACGCGGAAAGGCAATGTACTGACAATGTGGATCAAGGCTTTGGCAACATGACCGGCACCAAACAAAACCAGATGATGCTGTTGCTGCCCGATGGGTTCCAGGCTGAGTGTGGCCATACCGCCACAACACTGGCCGAGTCTGGCACCCAGATTGAAGTGCTCCACTCTGGGATGACGATCACCGGTCAGCAGCATTTCACGGGCCATCTTGATGGCTTTGTGCTCCAGATGACCGCCACCAATAGTGGCAATGATCTCATGTCGGGTCACCAGCATCTTGGTCCCGGCATCCCGCGGAACAGAGCCCCGTTCGGCCAGAACCGTCACCATGACACAAGGTTCTCCCCGTTGATCAAGTTCCGCCAGAGCATGAATCCAGTTGTCTTTAAACATTGCGCTTTCCTCATCAGGCGGGTCAGGGGAGACCCGCCAGTTACTGCTATGCCAGCGGTTTACTGGGTTTTTTCCGGTGTTGCTGTTTTCTCTGGCGCATTTTTTCTGCGACTCAGGAAAGGTTGCGCCTGTGAAGGCTGTACTTCATTGATGGCCCACAGCACACGTTCCGGTGTGGCTGGCGTATCCAGTTTCACCAGTGTCCCCGGTTCTGCGACAGCACGGATGGCGTCTTTAATTGCACTCCAAACGGACATCCCCAGCATGAACGGAGGCTCACCCACAGCTTTCGAGTTGAAGACGGTGTCTTCCGGGTTACTGCGGTTTTCCAGCAGCTGGGTGCGGAAATCAATCGGCATATCTGCAATGGCCGGAATCTTGTAGCTTGCCGGGCCACTGGTCATCAGGCGGCCCTGATCGTTCCAGATCAGTTCCTCTGTGGTCAGCCAGCCAACACCCTGAATGAATCCACCTTCAATCTGGCCGATATCAATGGCCGGGTTCAGGGATGCACCCACATCATGCAGGATGTCTGCGCGCAGAATTTTGTACTCACCCGTCAGCGTATCCAGCACCACTTCCGCACAGGCTGCGCCGTAGGCGTAGTAGTAGAACGGACGGCCCCGGGCTTTCTCATGATCGTAGTAAATCTTCGGCGTGCGGTAGAAACCTGTGCTCGACAGTGAGACCTGATTGAAATAGGCCTGTTGGATCAGTTCTTCAAAAGACAGTAAGTTCTCGCGGACCTGAACCATGCCATTTTTAAAGACGACTTCTTCCGGAGTCACTTTGAAATGACTGCATGCGAAATCGATCAGGCGCTGCTTGATGGTCAGTGCGGCATTCTGCGCCGCTTTACCGTTCAGATCGGCACCAGAGGATGCGGCAGTCGGCGAAGTGTTCGGGACTTTATCCGTATTCGTTGCCGTGATCTGAATCCGGTCAATATCGACCTGAAAGACTTCCGCGACAACCTGCGCCACTTTGGTGTTCAGGCCCTGACCCATTTCGGTCCCGCCGTGGTTCAGGTGGATACTGCCATCGGTATAAATGTGTACCAGTGCACCCGCCTGGTTCAGGAAGGTTGCCGTGAAGGAAATCCCGAATTTAACCGGTGTCAGTGCCAGACCTTTCTTCAGAATCGGACTGGTTTTGTTGAACGCTGCGATGGCCTGACGGCGCTCTTTGTATTCACTGCTGGCTTCCAGCTGCTCAGTAATGTCGTGGATGAAATTATCCTCGACGGTCTGGTAGTAGTGGGTGACGTTGCGATCTTCATGGCCGTAGTAGTTTTCTTTACGGACATCCAGCGGATCTTTACCCAGATACTGTGCGATCTCATCCATGATGTGCTCAATGGTCATCATGCCCTGAGGGCCACCAAAGCCACGGTATGCGGTGTTTGAAGCAATGTTGGTTTTACAGCGATGCCCGGTCACTGTTGCATCCCCCAGATAATACGCGTTATCGGAGTGGAACATTGCCCGGTCAACAATGGAGTTCGACAGGTCAGGGGAATAACCACAGTTCCCCGACACGGTAATATCAATGCCGTGGATTCGGCCATTGTCATCAAAACCAACTTTGTACTGGTTATAGAACGGGTGGCGTTTACCCGTCATGGTCATATCTTCCATCCGGGGCAGACGCATCTTCGTCGGACGACCGGTCAGTCGGGCAATCACAGCGGCCAGACACGCCGGACTGGCAGCCTGCGTTTCTTTCCCGCCGAAACCACCGCCCATACGACGCATGTCCACGACGACTTTATGCATCGGCACACCCAGTACTTCGGCAACCAGCTTCTGAACTTCTGTCGGGTTCTGTGTGGAGGTATAGACGATCATCCCGCCATCCTCAGTCGGCATCACGGAGCTGACCTGAGTTTCCAGGTAGAAATGCTCCTGACCACCGATGTGCAGATCACCTTCCAGCACATGCTTGGCGGTTGACAGCGCGTTTTCAGAATCGCCCCGTTTGTGCTGGTGGCTGCCGGACACGAAATGTTTTTTCGCCAGCGCTTCTTCAACATCCAATACGGCTTCCAGTGGTTCGTATTCGATGATGGCCGCCTGAGCGGCTTTACGCGCGGTTTCCATGTCATCTGCTGCGACGGCAATCACCGGCTGGCCGTAGAATTCTACGATGCCATCAGCCAGCAGTGGATCGCCCGGCAGCACGGGTCCGATGTCCAGCTGTCCCGGTACATCTTTGCTGGTAATCGCGATCGCAACGCCTTCAAACGCGTAACAAGGGCTGACATCCAGCTTGGTAATTTTTGCATGCGCATACGTACTGGTACGGGCATAGACGTGCAGCTGGTTCGGAAATTCCAGCCGGTCGTCAATGTAAATGGCTTCACCGGTCACTTGCTTTGTTGCGCTGTCATGCTTCACGCTTTTACCAACGCCAGTGGTGAGATCCTGCGCGAATTTCGCCACCATTTCATCGTGACTCAATGGATTCTGGTGATGACTAGACATAAGCAGTTACCCTTGTTTCAATTTGGCCGTTGGACTGTTGTTCGAGATAGAAACGGTGCAGCATGTTGGCAGCCGTGAGTGCACGGTATTCCTTGCTGGCACGGAAGTCAGACAGTGGCTCAAAGTCTTCCGCCAGCGCTGCCATTGCTTGTTTCACCGTTGCCAGATTCCATGGCTTGCCAACCAGTGCCGCTTCACAGCTGTCGGCACGTTTGGGGACGGCAGCCATCCCGCCAAATGCGATGCGTGCATCGGCAACTTTGCCGTCATCACTCAGGGAGATGTTGAATGCACCACACACCGCCGAGATATCGTCGTCCAGACGCTTCGACAGTTTATAGGCACGGAAATCGCTGCCGATGACTGGCTTAGGCACAATCACTTTTTCAATGAATTCCGAGGGCTGCTGCGCCGTGATTTTATAGCTGATGAAGTAATCTTCCAGCGGCATGGTGCGGCGGTCATTGCCGCGACGAAGCACGATGTGTGCATTCAGTGCAATCAGCAGCGGCGGGCTGTCACCAATCGGGGAGGCGTTTGCAATATTACCGCCCAGCGTGCCCTGATTTCGCACCTGTAGTGATGCAAAGCGATGCAGTAATTCACCGAAATCCGGATAGTACTTTTCAAGTGTGGCATAGCAGTCAGAAATCGGCAGGTTGGCACCAATTTCGATGCTGCTTTCCGTCTCTGTCATGATCTTCATATCACTGATCAGGCCAACGTTAATCAGCTTATCAATCGGACGGTGGAACTGAGTGACTTCCAGAGCCAGATCGGTGCCACCGGCAACCATCCGTGCATCCGGGTGGGTCAGAAGCAGGTTCGCCAATTCTTCTGAGGATGTCGGTGAGAAACCATACTGGCCGTCGTGTTTCAAAGTGGCATTGGACAGATTGATTTTTGACAGTCTGGCAACGGTTTCCTGTTCCAGAGCAGAGAACTGATCCATCAGTTGTGCTTCCTGACTCAGTGACAGGGCAGCATCGACAATCGGGCGGTAGCCCGTACAGCGGCACAGGTTTCCGGCCAGCGCTTCCATGACATCTTCTTTATCGGCAGCCGGTTTATTTTTGCTCAGGGCAAACATCGACATAATAAAGCCCGGCGTACAGTAGCCGCACTGTGAACCGTGATATTCCACCATGGCCTGCTGAACCGGGTGAAGCTGCTTGTCTTTCGACTGCAGATCTTCAACGGTGATCAACTGCTTCCCATGGAGAGAAGAAACAAAAGTCAGGCAGGAATTGACCGAGCGATATTGCAGCTTGCCATCGACAAGCTCGCCCAGCACGACGGTACATGCGCCGCAATCCCCGGAGCCGCAGCCTTCCTTGGTGCCTGTTTTATGAACATGGGTACGCAGGTAATTCAGTACCGTCATGTTGGGGGAGAGATGTTCTTCTTCCCGAACTTCCTGGTTTAGCAAAAACGTAATCAAGTGACCTCCTCACAGGCTCATGATCTGACCTATGAGTCAATTCTGGATTTACTTGACTCTTTAGTCAACTTTTCATGTTAATGCATTGTGATGACATCAGATGCATGGAAAAAGTAACTTAATGCCTATCAATCAATGATTTGATTGATTTTTAAACAGTTGTTTATATTTTTCTGTAGTCAATTTGTTTCGAAATGTTGTAAATTAGGTTGCATCGTATTGGATTGATATTGTTGTCATCAATAAAACAGTGAGAACCTCTGTAAATTCTAGTTCTTTTTAGTGAATTGTGTTGTTTCTGCTGGCGTTCAATTTGCGATGATTTTAATTTAAGTTGATGATTTTAAAGAGTATTGTTTAATGTTTCTCTTTGCTGAAAAGAATGTGAATACTCTGTGATCTGAAAGGCTTTTTTGATGCGCTCACTCGCAGTATGAAACAAGGACTGAGCTAAACTGAAGAGAGCAGAAAGCAGCTGATTTGCTGGACTCAGGAACGGTTGATACTGACACATGTTGTTCCTGATTGCTCTGAGGGGTGGGTCATTGATATAAAGAGACTTGTGAAGCGTTTTTTTTACCACACAAAATTAGTGGATAATTCATGATGAAATCATCATTGCGATGAATGATTGATAGCATGGTGTTTTTCATCCGGGTGGATTATAACACCGGATAAAACTGAATATTTTTCTGCACTGTTTCTTATGTGACTGTCCGGGTAAAGTTTTGATTGAACAGCTGAAAGTTGTTTTTGTTGCTTGACTTTGAGCGCAATGACACTGATTAAATCTTGTGCCATGGCGCATCAACAGTCAGCAATGGCGATTCCAAGTTCAGACAAAATTCGGTACTATCAGCAAAAGTTATCCCGCCAATTCCGGCAGGGTGCAGAGCCAAATCATATCGGAGATACAGCTTGATTAATGTATTCCTTGTAGATGATCACGAACTGGTTCGCACAGGGATCCGACGTCTTTTAGAAGATGTCCGTGGTATTAAAGTGGTAGGGGAAGCCATCAGTGGTGAAGACGCCGTAAAATGGTGTCGAAACGAACATGCCGACATTATCCTGATGGATATGAATATGCCGGGTATTGGCGGTCTGGAAGCAACGCGCAAAATTCTCCGGGTGAATCCGGATGTAAAAATTATTGTGTTAACGGTCCATACTGAAAATCCGTTCCCGACCAAAGTGATGCAGGCTGGTGCTTGCGGCTATCTGACTAAAGGCGCTGGCGCTGATGAGATGGTCAACGCGATTCGTACGGTCAACAGCGGTCAGCGTTATATCTCACCGGAAATTGCGCAGCAAATGGCATTGAGCCAGTTTTCTTCGAGTGCAGAAAATCCATTTAAGGATTTATCTGAGCGTGAATTACAGATCATGATGATGATCACCAAAGGGCAAAAAGTGACTGAGATTTCAGAGCAACTGAATCTGAGCCCCAAAACAGTGAACAGTTACCGCTACCGGTTATTTAATAAGCTGGATATTAGTGGTGATGTGGAACTGACCCACCTTGCAATTCGTCATGGCATGCTAGACACAGAGACGTTGTAGTGTCCGACACCTTTGATGCAAAAAGCTTTCTGAAATCAGTCACAAACCAGCCTGGCGTATATCGGATGTACGACCAGGCCGGTGAAGTGATTTATGTTGGAAAAGCGAAAGATTTAAAAAAGCGCTTATCAAGCTATTTTCGTGTTCAGGTTTCCAGCGAAAAGACCCGTGCACTGGTCCGTAACATTCAAAAGATTGATGTCACGGTCACGCATACAGAAACAGAAGCTCTGATTCTTGAGCACAATTACATCAAACAGTATCTTCCCAAATACAACGTCTTGTTACGGGATGATAAATCCTACCCTTACATTTTCCTGAGCGGTCAGCATCACCCCAGACTCTCTGTCCACCGGGGTGCAAAGAAACGGAAAGGGGAATATTTTGGCCCTTATCCGGACTCGGGCGCGGTGCGTCAGAGCCTGCATCTGCTGCAGAAAATTTTCCCGATTCGCCAGTGTGAAGACTCGGTGTATGCCAACCGCAGCCGTCCCTGCCTGATGTATCAGATTGGCCGTTGCCTCGGACCTTGTGTGAAAGGTCTGGTAAGTGATGATGAATACGCCGAGCAGGTGAATTACGTCCGGCTGTTTTTGCAGGGGAAAGACCAGCAGGTTGTCCATACGCTGGTGGAAAAAATGGAAGCCGCCAGTGCTGCACTGGCCTTCGAAAAAGCTGCACGCTACCGGGATCAGATTCAGGCATTGCGTCGGGTGCTGGAGCAGCAGTTTGTCAGTCAGGAAAGTGAAGACGATCTGGATGTGATTGGCATTGCGCAGGACAAAGGCATGGCCTGCATCCACGCGCTCTTTATTCGTCAGGGTAAAGTGCTCGGCAGCCGCAGTTATTTTCCCCGGATGCCAGCAGAGACCGATGTGACGGAAGTCATCACCAGCTTTATCAGTCAGTTCTATTTTAATCAGGCTGAAGGGCGGGTGATCCCATCGCTGATCTTGCTGGGGGAGTCACTGGGTGAAGAATCTGACAGTCTGTCCGCAGCGTTGACAGAAGTTGCCGGGCGTAAGGTGACGCTCCGGTCTCAGGTACGGGGCTATCGCGCCCGCTATCTGAAACTGGCGCAGACCAATGCCCAAACCGCGCTCATCAGTAAACTGAATCACAAGATGACGGTTCACCAGCGCGTGACAGAATTGCGCGAAACCTTGGGACTGGATTCACTTTCCCGTATGGAATGTTTTGACATTAGCCATACCATGGGGGAAAAGACGGTTGCTTCCTGTGTGGTCTTCAATCAGGAAGGTCCGGTCAAACAGGAATACCGTCGGTTTAACATTACCGGAATCACCGGGGGAGATGACTATGCGGCGATGGGGCAGGTACTGCACCGTCGTTACAGCAAACAGCTGGATCCGGATAAAATCCCCGACATTATTTTTATCGATGGCGGCAAAGGACAGTTGTCACGTGCGCATGAGGTTGTCAGCCCGCTCACGTCAGACTGGCCAAAAAGACCGTTGCTGGTGGGGGTTGCCAAAGGCACAACCCGTAAACCGGGACTGGAAACCTTGTTACTGGTTTCTGGTGAAGAATTTTCATTGCCGAGCGATTCGCCTGCATTGCATTTGATTCAGCATATCCGGGATGAGAGCCATGACCACGCAATCAGCGGTCACCGGGCGCAACGCGGTAAAGTACGGAAGCAAAGTACGCTGGAGGGCATTGAGGGGATTGGTCCGAAACGCCGGCAGGCACTGTTGAAATATATGGGGGGACTGCAGGAGCTGAAACGCGCCAGCAAGGAAGAAATTGAAAAAGTGCCGGGTATTAGCCGATCTCTGGCCGAAAAGATATATGACGCATTGCAACACGGCTAGCTTTGCGGCACCCTAAGGGACTGCTTTTCACCGAGTGGATTTCGGCGACAGGCAGTCACAATACGTCAAACATAAGAACGAACAATATGCGCTTAACAATTCCGAATATTCTGAGCTTCGTCAGGCTGGTGCTCATCCCATTTTTCGTGATTACCTTTTATTTGCCCTACGCTTGGTCACCCTTCGCGACTGCACTCATTTTCACCATTGCCGGGATTACGGACTGGTTTGACGGTTATCTTGCCCGCAAACTGGATCAGGCTTCGAGATTTGGGGCATTCATTGACCCGGTGGCCGACAAGGTGATGGTCGCTGCAGCCTTAGTGCTGGTGACTGAACATTATCACTCGGTGTGGGTGACCATTCCTGCAATGACCATGATTGGCCGGGAAATCATTATCTCTGCACTCAGAGAATGGATGGCAGAGCTGGGTAAGCGTTCCAGCATCGCTGTGTCCTGGGTTGGCAAAGTGAAAACAGCGTCTCAGATGTTTGCCTTGGTGATGTTGCTCTGGCACCCGAATGAGCTGCTTGAAACCATCGGATTTATTTCACTGTACATTGCGACGATTTTGACTTACTGGTCAATGTATCTGTACCTGAAAGCCGCCAAAGGTGATTTACTTCATCCGGATAACATGTGACAGAACAATACGCTACCCGATTAATAAAAGCGGCTTAGGCCGCTTTTGTTTTTTCTGAAATTGCCACATGAGAATGAATTTTTTTACTCAATCACAAATTCTGCTTGGCAATGAAAAGCCCGGTATGTTATTTTTCGCGCAATCTCAGGGGGCAACATATCTGAGACTCATCCGTCATCATGAATTCAGGCTGATTGCATGTTGACGATCCGTAGGTACTGCCGGCGATTGGCGCTGTCAGTAGAAGGGCATTAATCATGCATTCTTGCGACGTGGAAGCAAGAGCATCATTGAAGGAACCCAACTGTGAATATTTTAACGTCTCTTACCCAAATCAGCTTTGTCTTACCCAATTGCAGTATTATTACTGAGCCTTGATCGTCCGATCACCATGTCTTCAGCCGACAGTTTATCCAAGTACAGTGATGTGAATCGCTGGCGGGATTAGTTGTGTGCTGAGTCGCGCGTTTCCGGTAAGTATTTGACTTATCAATGTCTTTTATACTCAAAAGTACCACCGCTGGTGGGCTTCACTATTTTTGGATTACATACCAATGAGTAATGTGTTTGATTTAGACGATGTCAAGCATGCGTCCAATGTTCCTGTTGTTCATGACCTTTATGACCTGACCCCGGATGAGCTGCTGCTCAGTCAGGAGCACTATGAGTCGGAAGTGCGTTCATATCCGCGTCGTTTGCCGCTGGCAATCAAAAAAGCATCAGGTGTATTGGTCGAAGACACTCGCGGCCAGGTTTTTCTGGACTGCTTGGCCGGTGCTGGAACGTTGGCGCTGGGTTATAACCACCCTGAGATTAATCAGGCGATCATCGATCAGCTGAATGCGGGTCTGCCGTATCAGACGCTGGATATGACGACGCCTGTCAAAGATAAGTTTATCCGTGAAGTGATGAACTTCCTGCCAGATGAGTTTGCTGCCAATGCACGCATTCAGTTCTGTGGCCCATCGGGTGCAGATGCCGTAGAAGCAGCGATTAAGCTGGCGAAGCAAACCACAGGCCGAAATGTGATGATGGCTTTCCATGGTGCGTATCATGGGATGACTAACGGCACCATGGCAATGATGGGTAACCTGAACACCAAGGCTCGTCGTCAGGGTCTGATGGCCGACGTGCATTTCATGCCATTCCCTTACAGCCTGCGCTGCCCGTTTGGTATGGGTGGAGACGAGGGTGCGAAGCAAACCCTGCGTTATCTTGAGCGTATGCTGAACGACGACGAGAGCGGCGTTCAGAAGCCTGCGGCAATTATTGTTGAGCCGATTCAGGGCGAAGGCGGCGTGATCCCGGCACCGGCATTCTGGCTGCGTGAACTGCGCCGGATCACCAAAGAACATGGCATCCTGCTGATTTTCGATGAAATTCAGTGTGGTATCGGTAAAACCGGTTTCAACTTTGCCTTTGAAGAAGCGGGCATTCACCCGGACATTCTGTGCCTGTCAAAAGCCGTTGGTGGCGGTCTGCCCATGTCGATTCTGATCTTCGACAAGTCTGTAGACAGCTGGCGTCCGGGCGAGCACACCGGTACATTCCGCGGCAACCAGCTGGCGATGGCCACAGGTGCAAAAGCACTGGAAATCATCCGTCGTGACAATCTGGTTGAGCACGCACGTGTTGCGGGTCAGTACCTGCGTGAAGGTCTGGAGCGTATCGCAACTTATGTTGACTGCATTGGCGAGATTCGTGGTAAAGGCCTGATGCTGGGCATCGAGATCGTCAAAGGCGGCAAAAAGAATAAATTTGGCGAGCCGGAAGCGGATCCGCAGCTGACCATGCAAATTCAGCGTGCTGCGCTGGAGCGCGGTCTGATGATTGAAAAAGGTGGTCGTCAGGGGTCTGTCCTGCGCTTCCTGCCGCCGTTGATCATCAGTTTTGAACAGATTGATTTCGCGCTGGACGCATTAAGCAAAGCGATGATCGCAACAGCGGGCCCGGCCAAAGTGGTCGAAAAGTCGACAGTGACCGATGCTGACCAGTGGCGCTCGTTCTTCATCCAGACGGGTGAAGGTGGTGCTGATCAATTTGAAGCTGCACTGAATCAAACAACCAAAGTGCTGAAGCAAGTTTTTGAAGGCACGACGGCTCCTTACTCGGGGATGGCGCCTCAGGTTCTGAAAGACCTGATTAACAATCTGGAGCTGACCGATCAGCAGCAACCACTGGCAGCTGTGATTGATCAGGCGGGTGAACTGATTGCCAAGAACTCCATCATGGTTCAGCACCCGAATTGTATTGCGCACCTGCACACGCCACCTCTGGTTCCGGCTGTGGCTGCGGAAGCATTTATTGCAGCCCTGAACCAGTCGATGGATTCCTGGGATCAGGCAACCGCTGCAACCTTCGTTGAGCAGAAAGTGATTGACTGGCTGTGCGGCGTGTACGGTTACAGTCAGGAAGCGGATGGTGTCTTCACCAGCGGCGGCACGCAGAGCAACCTGATGGGTCTTCTGCTGGCACGCGACTGGTTCGCAGACAATCAATCTGGCCACAACATCCAGAAACAAGGTCTGCCTGAGTACGCGGGTAAGATGCGTATTCTGTGCTCGAAGAAGTCTCACTTCACGGTTCAGAAATCCGCGTCCCTGATGGGGCTGGGTGAACATGCGGTTGAGACCGTTGAGACACATCCGGACGGCACCATCAAGCTGGCATCTCTGGTGATGCGCATTGATGAGCTCAAGCGTGATGGCCTGATGCCATTTGCTGTGGTCGGGACTGCGGGCACAACGGATCACGGTGCAATTGATGATCTGGACGGTCTGGCGGATATCGCAGCACAGCACAATATGTGGCTGCATGTGGATGGTGCTTATGGCGGTGCGCTGATTCTGAGCCGTCACAAAACACGCCTGCACGGCATTGAGCGTGCGGATTCGATCAGTGTGGACTTCCACAAGCTGTTCTATCAACCAATCAGCTGTGGTGCCGTGATCATCAAAGACAAGAGCAAGTTCAAGTACCTGCTGCATCATGCAGACTACCTGAACCGCGAAGACGACGTTGTGCCAAACCTGGTCGACAAGTCTATTGCGACCACCAAGCGATTTGACGCACTGAAAGTGCTGATGACGATGCAGGCTGTGGGTACGCAGGCGCTGGGTGCGATGTATGATCATCTGCTGGGACAGACACAACAGGTGGCGGATCTGATCAACCAGTCTGAAGCGTTTGAACTGCTGGCTGATCCGGCGCTGTCGACTGTACTCTTCCGCTTTGTCGGCGCAGAAGGTGCTGATCTGGACAAACTGAACAAAAAACTGCGCTTCGAAGCTTTAGTGAGAGGTGTGGCAGTTCTGGGTGAAACCGTGGTTGACGGTAAGAGTGCCCTGAAGTTTACGATTCTCAACCCATGCCTGACCATGGCAGACTTTGAGAATCTGTTGAATGACGTTAACCAGCTTGCTTGTTCACTGGTTGACTGATACACGTGGCTTGCCTCAGTGGGGCTGGGGCAAGCCAATGATATATCTGAAGAAGACGGAATTATTAGTATGGCAATTTTACAAATCGGTGCTGGGGGTGTGGGCTGGGTAATTGCCCATAAAGCTGCTCAAAACAATGATGTGTTAGGTGATATCACTATCGCTTCGCGTACTGTGAACAAGTGCGAACAGATCATTGAATCCATCAAGGGTCGCAACAACCTGAAAGATCCGAGCAAGAAGCTTGAAGCACGTGCTGTGGATGCAGATGATGTCGATGCCCTGGTGGCACTGATCAAAGAGGTTCAGCCTGATCTCGTCATTAACGCTGGTCCTCCTTGGGTGAACGTTGCAATTATGGAAGCCTGTTATCAGGCAAAAGTGTCCTATCTGGATACTTCCGTGGCGGTAGACCTGTGCAGCGAAGGCCAGCAGGTGCCAGAAGCCTATGACCCTCAGTGGGCTTTCCGCGAGAAATTTAAAGAAGCGGGCATTACCGGAATTCTGGGTGCCGGTTTCGATCCGGGTGTGGTCAGTGTTTTTGCTGCTTATGCAGTGAAGCACCTGTTCGATGAAATTGACAGCATCGATGTGATGGATGTCAACGCAGGCGACCATGGTAAGAAATTTGCGACCAACTTCGATCCTGAAACCAATATGCTGGAAATTCAGGGCGATTCTTTCTACTGGGAAGATGGTGAGTGGAAGCAGGTGGCTTGTCACACCCGAATGATGGAATTTGACTTCCCGTTAGTGGGCAGCCACAAAGTTTACTCCATGGCGCACGACGAAGTACGTTCGATGAAAGAGTTCATCCCGGCAAAACGGATTGAATTCTGGATGGGCTTTGGTGACCGTTACCTGAACTATTTCAACTGTATGCGTGATATCGGCCTGCTGAGTCCGGATCCGGTCACACTGGGTGACGGCACCGTGGTTGAGCCCCTGAAAGTGCTGAAAGCACTGCTGCCTGATCCAACCACGCTGGCACCGGGTTACACCGGCAAAACCTGCATCGGTACCTGGGTTCAGGGCACCAAGTCAGGCGAACCACGCAGTGTGTTCATTTATAACAATGCCGATCACGAAGTGGCTTACAAAGATGTTGAGCATCAGGCAATTGCTTACACCACAGGTGTGCCAGCCATCACTGCGGCACTGCAGTATTTCCGCGGCGAGTGGGCGGATGCCGGTGTCTTCAACATGGAGCAATTGAATCCGGACCCATTCCTGGAGACGATGCCGAAGATTGGTCTGGACTGGCATGTTCAGGAGCTGGATCCCCGTCAGCCACACATCAATATTCTGAAATAATCACGATTGTGAATTTCATTGAATCGTACTCAGCCGGTGTCGGAAACGACATCGGCTTCTTTGAATGGAAGTGAAGCAAAAATGCAGCATCCAGAATTAAAAACCCCGTATTTCATGATTGATGAGACCAAGCTGATCCGCAATCTTGAAATCGCAAAGAAACTGAAAGAATTGTCTGGCGTGAAGCTGGTTCTGGCCCTGAAATGTTTTTCAACCTGGGGCGTGTTTGACATTATCAAACCGTACCTGGACGGCACCACCAGTAGCGGCCCGTTTGAAGTGAAGCTGGGTTACGACACTTTTGGTGGTGAAACGCATGCTTACAGCGTGGGTTACAGCGAAGACGACGTGAAAGAAGTCGCGGACATCTGCGACAAAATGATTTTCAACTCGCAGAATCAACTGGCAGCTTATCGTCATCTGGTGGAAGGCAAAGCAGAGCTCGGTCTGCGCCTGAACCCGGGTGTGAGCTACGCTGGTCAGGATCTGGCTGATCCGGCGCGGCAGTTCTCGCGTCTGGGCGTTCAGGTGAATCACATCAATGCTGAGGTTTTTCAGAACATTGATGGGGTGATGTTCCACATGAACTGTGAAAACAAAGACGTCGATGCCTTTATTCGTCTGCTGGATTCTATTTCTGATCAGTTCGGCCCTTATCTCGACCAACTGAAGTGGGTGAGCCTGGGTGGCGGTGTCTTCTTTACCTGGCCGGGTTACGATGTTGAGAAGCTGGCCGAGGCGCTGAAAGCATTCTCTGAAAAGCACAACGTTCAGTTATACCTTGAGCCGGGTGAAGCGATTATTACGCAAACCACCGATCTGGTCGTGACTGTGGTCGATATCGTTGAAAATGAGCTGAAAACAGCCATTGTCGACAGTGCAACTGAAGCGCATCGTCTGGATACTCTGATCTATAACGAACCCGCATCGATTCGTGGCGCGAGCGAGCAGGGCGATCACCGCTATGTGATTGGCAGCTGTTCTTGTCTGGCTGGCGACCAGTTCTGTGTCACGCAGTTCGATCAACCTCTGAAAATTGGTCAGCGTCTGCACATTATGGACAGCGCTGGCTATACCATGGTGAAACTGAACTGGTTCAATGGCCTGAAAATGCCGTCGATTTACTGTCAGCGTGCAAACGGCGATATTCAGAAACTCAACGAGTTTGGCTATGAAGACTTCAAACGCTCGTTGTCTCAGTGGTCTGTTCAATAATTGAGCATGACTAAAATTGAGGGCTGGTCGATGACCGGCCCTTGTTTTATCGGGCTCACAGCAGTATTGGTGCAGTTTTTGACTGGTTGAACGGAAAATTGAGCAACTGAATTAAAAATGACAATTAATGTTTGACTCAAAATTGAAAATCAGTAAATTAGCACCTGTACCGCGGCAACGTGAAGCGGTCTTACAAAATGGCGCGTTGGCAGAGTGGCTATGCAGCGGATTGCAAATCCGTGGACCTCGGTTCGACTCCGGGACGCGCCTCCATATTCGATTGAAGTGAAAGCATCACTTCGGTCCTGCAAGACATCAAGAACCCAGCTTTCCAGCTGGGTTTTTTGATCCAATCTGTATTGAAATCAGTCCGTTTCAGACAGGCGATTCAGAAAACTATCCCATGCATCCAGTTTGCCAAAGAATGACTGCACCGGAACCGATTGCCATTGGCCCTGTTTTTCCACCATCATGGATGGATAACCCTGAAGCTGATACTGCATCATTTGCCGGATTGATGCTGAGATAACATCCTGTTCATTCGTTGCTGTGAATGTTGCCTGCCAGATATCCGCCTCAATCCCCATCGTTTCTGCCAACTCAGCCAGTACCGCCGGATCATGCACGGTTTTTCCCTGCTGATAATGGGCAAGCTGAATCAGTTTCAGCATCTCGGTTGCTGGGAAACCACATTGCTCTGCCGCCAGAATTGCGCGAATTGGCAGCATTGAATCCAGGACGACGGTGTCTGCTTCACGCATTTTTGACTGATAAGATGGGCCAAATGCCACGCCACTGAGCGACTGAATCCGCTGATCGCTTTCCAGAAAATGTGCGCGGGTGCCTTTATCCAGCGCTCGGTTGTGAAACAGGCCACCCGGATGCATAACCAGCCGGATATCCTGACGCGTCTTCAGGTGTTCGATTAAAGGGCTGGCGCCGAAGCACCAGCCGCACATTGGATCGTAATAATAGTGAACGGTCGCAGCAGCGTTTACCATTTCATTTCTCCCATGTGGACTTTTGCACCAATGCTCAGTGCCATAGGCAGGCCGGCATCCGGATAACGGGCTGTCATTTTGTCGATGACCTGCTGACTGTTGTCACTGGATTTTACGGTGTGCTGGAATGCCTTCAGGTAGTCCAACGCAAATGTGATGTTTTCAGCCGTCATAGACGTGCCTGCTTTCATGTGGCCCGGAATGACCGTTTTTGGCTTTAGGGCCTCCATGGCTTCCAGTTGTTGTGTCCAGGCGTGTTGCTCAGCCTGAGACTGCGCATCCGCCATCCACAAATGAACATTGCCATAGACTGCAACATTGCCCAGGATGGTCTGGCTGGACGGGATCCACAGATAAGGACGGTGTGCCAGTTCGCCAGTGGTATCGCGAATCTCTACCGTTTCACCGTCAACGGTCAGTGTTGTTTTGTGATAAGCCTCTGGCAGCAAGGTTTGAGTGGGTGCGTTGCCGCCCATTTTTGGTGTCCAGAACGCGAGTTTGCCCGCCATTTTTTCCTTGATCACAGCGCGAACCGCAGGCGTGGTGATCAGGCGTGCTTCAGGAAACTGTTCTTTCAGAACCTGTGCACCAAAATAGTAATCCGGATCAGCCTGACTGATAAAGATCGTTTTCAGCGTCTTGCCGCTATCGAGCACCATGGCAGCGATACGCATCGCATCAGCACGGGTAAACCCGGTATCCACCAGCAGGGCATCGTGCTCACCATAAACCAGTGTGGCATTGACGTGGAAGCTATTGCCATCTGCGTTGTAAACCTGAGTGGCAAGCGGGGCTGCTTCGGCCAGTGTGGCAGTCGACAGTGCGATGAATGATGCGGCCATTAAGTATGTTTTTTTCATGGGTTTGCTCCAGAAGTTGACTTGGGAATGGCATGCATCATAGCGGTCTCATTTGATTGGATATAGAATCAATCTTCAACAACATTGTTTCTTAAATCGGACAAAAAGATGGACAGACTGACGGCTGCAAAAGTCTTTATTGATGTCGCAACCACAGAAAGTTTCACGGCGACAGCCGATCGGCTGGCGATGTCCCGCTCCATGGTGACGCGTTATATCACGACAATGGAAGACTGGATGCAGGCCAGACTGTTGCAACGAACAACCCGCAAAGTTGCATTAACGACGGCAGGTCAGCAATGCTTCAAAGAAATGAGGGTGTGGGTGGAGCAGGCAGAGCGAATTGCCGTCGCGCTTCAGCCAACCGGTCGGTTGTCCGGCCATATCCGGCTCACAACCAGTATGTCGTTTGGCCATGCACAGATGGCAGCGGCGTTACAGTCTTTCCTGAGTCAGCATCCGGACGTGTCGGTGGAAGTGGATGTCCGGGATCAGGTCACCGATCTGATTGCAGAGCGTTTTGATCTGGCCATTCGAATTGCCATGGCGCCGGACCCGGCACTGATTGGTAAACCCATTGCCCGATGTGATTCGGTTTTGGTGGCCTCTCCGGACTATCTGGCCGTTGCTCCGGAGATTCGCACACCAGCTGATTTAACCCGTCAGCAATGTCTGGGAAACCGTAGTTTCGAACAGCAGGTCTGGCATCTGACCCAATCGGGCCAGACGGAATCTGTTGAAGTGCAGTGCCGGTTTATTTCCAATGAAGCAACGGTGTTAAAAGCGGCAACCATCGCGGGAGCCGGGATCAGCATGCAACCGACTTATTTAGTTGCTGCAGAACTTGCCAGCGGCCAACTTCAGGCGATTTTGCCGGATTGGGCACCAAAATCGATGTCGATCTATGCCCTGTATCCTTCAAGAGAGTATCTGCTGCCAGCAGTCCGGGGATTGATTGATCATCTGGCAGAGGTTTTTGATGGGGTTGACTGGCTCTCGGGCTCAGCGATGGACGAACTGTAAATAAAACTGAACAAATTCAATCACACAGCGCAAAAATCATCCTATTCGTCAATTATGTAAGTCAGATATTCCGGAAATTGATACTTCCATAGCTTCATAATTTGACTTGAGTAGCAAAGTGAGTTTTTAACTGAGTTTTTTCTCTATATTGATTCATAAAGCACATCTTCGCTTTGTGGGTATATTTAAAACGTATCCCCGTGTGGTATATTGCGCGCTCATTTTTTCATCGGAACAGGGAACTGGTACAGCGTGAAATCAGGCATCATCGACATCAATTTAGCTGTAAATCAGAACCGTTTGTTAGAAATTTTTGATGCGGGCAGTGAAGGCCTGTGGGAATTGATGCCAGGGAATGTGGTCAAATTTTATAACACACGTTTCTACGAAAACTTCGAAGTGACTTTACATTCTTCGCCTCTGGAAGAATGGGTTGCGATTATGCATCCTGACGATATAGAGCAGTTCAAAAATAATGTGAATCAACAGGTTACAGAGCAGATTAGCTATTTCACCAGTCAGTATCGGATTCGAAACCGACAGAACGAATATCGTTGGATTGAAGCCATTGGCGTGCTCGGTACAGACGAAGACGGCGAACTGCAGTATTTGGTTGGCTCACACAAAGATATTACAGAAAAAAAGCAGCATGACGAAAAGCTGTTTCAACTGGCGTATCAGGATACGCTGACCGGGCTGGGTAATCGGCGTCAATTGGTTGAACAACTGAATGTGATGCAGACGGAGGGCACACCGGGCACCATTATTACTTTTGGTCTGAGTAAATTCAGCCAGTTTGTTGAAGTGTTTGGCTTTGAATCCGGCAATACGCTGATCAAAATGTGTGCTGAGGCCATCTCGGAAGTTTTCCCTGACACCGCGATGATTTTCCGTTCCTACTCCGACGAATTTGTCGTCATGCTCAAAGAGACCCAAGAAAGATCTTCCTTGTGCAGTACGATTAACCAGGCTATCACGGGCTTTGATCAACGATTCCGCGCGGCACACGACACAACCATTCAACGGTTAAGTGCAGGTGTCTATCAGTTACCGGGAGATCCAGCCGCGACTGAGGATGAAGAATCGATTCTGTATAAATCGATGCTGATCATGCGTTATGGCAAAGAGCATGACTCGCGCATTGCCTTTTATGCCGATGATGAACAGCGTGCAATTGAGCGACATTTATTCCTTGAAACAGGGATTGAAAAATCGATTCAGGATGATGAGTTCTATCTGATGTTCCAACCCATTGTCTGTGCCTCAACGGGCAAAATCAAAAGTGTTGAATCCTTGCTTCGCTGGCACAGTGCCTGTTATGGCGAAATTAACCCGGGGGAGTTTATCGGTATCGCGGAAGCCAATCAGGATATTATTCCGCTTGGCTATCATGTGTTACATCTGGCTTGTTCATTTATTGCTCAGTACCGTAAAACGCATCAGCACGACTTTAAAGTATCGGTGAATATTTCGGCAATTCAGTTGATGCAGGCAGATTTTGTGCAAAAGTTTCTGGCGATTGTCGAACAGCACCAGCTCTCTTCTGCGTATTTATCAATTGAAGTGACAGAATCTGTGGTTCTGGAAACCAATGTCTTTGCCGTTCAGCAACTACTGGCACTGAATAAACTTGGCTTTTCAATCTCACTGGATGATTTTGGCTCGGGATACTCTTCTTTAAATACGTTCTTTTCCATTCCGTTCACGCAGCTCAAACTGGATCGCTGTATTGTCAACAAAATGGCAGAAGATTCATCCGTCTTCTCATATGTTAAATTCCTGGTTGCGATTTGTCAGGAGAAAGAAATCATGGTGATAGCAGAAGGGATCGAAGATCTGGCACAAGCAGATCTGGTCAGAGAGGCGGGTGTCGATTTGATGCAGGGCTATTACTTCTACCGGCCGATGGTCGGGGAGAAGTTGATGGATCTGGCAATTCGCCCCGAGTAAAAGCCATTCTACGCCATGAATCAAGCAGGGCAGGTATTGTCTTGCTTGATTCAACACTTCACGTTGCTGCAATACTGATGTTTCCTCAAACGCCTTTCTGGCGATAAACAGATTGCGCTGAAAAGCCTCATCTCCTGATCCGTTTTCGTGGCTTTCAGCCCGAGTTCTCTGTCTTTTTGTCGTGTGCACTGTACAAGCTATTGTGATGAAGCAGTTAACTTCACATATTGGGTTTTTATCATAGAACGATGATCATGAAGTGAGAGATGACTGTATTGCAATACGCATTATATCCAGGGGGGAGCGAAGATAATGTATTCAAATTTGTTGCTGACTTTGCTGATGCCAATATCGCTATAATTACGCTTAAAATAAGAGTGAATGATGATTTAGATATTGCTGGTGATTTATTTTTTTGCATTAATTTCAACAGGGTTAAATGTGGGTTTAATGACTATTGGTAAAGTATATTTTTGTCCTGAGGGGGTTAGTCTTGGATTTTTCATTCGGCCTGTATTTTATGTATTCAGTTTACATGAATTAAATATCTATTTTTTTATGAGATAAATCTATTACCAATTCGAGCATTCCTCTCTTCAGCGATTGAACGCTGTTGGGTTGATGAATCAATCGGAGGCGATAAATGAAATGGCGCGAAAAAACGTTAAAAAATAAAAAACCTGACCATCAGCATATTATTCTTCTTTGAGCGGTTTACAATGGAGCAATCTTCGGTTCAGCAAACCAACCTCTTTTCTACTGAGCTATGACGGATTCCGAGTCAGCTTGGCTTTCAGTTTCACTGCATTATTTTGCTTTGGTCTACGATGCTTTATGCACGTTATTTCCTACCCAGTTCAAACAGGATTTTTGTATTGTCTCCTAAAAGACGAATGCCTTATTTCTATCATTCGAAAAGAGGTTTTCAATTGAATGCATAGATGTTGTTTTATCAATATAAGGAGTGAGAGAAGTGATGGGCGTGGCTATTTACGAGGGTGGCTCGATTAAAAATAGTCATTTTAGACTGAAAAATAGAATGGTCCGGACTCTTGTATTACATTTGCTGAACAGGGCTGGTTTCACATGCTCAGAACGGTTAGCATGAATGTATTCTATTCGGATATTACAATGTTACATTCTGAATATGGGTGTCAATAATTTAACGAATATTTACTGTAATCATCATTTCAGTTCCGGTAGGTATGAAAAAAATAACTTTGATATTGAGCATGACCCTTGTTGTGGCTTTAGGGAACTACTATCTCTGGTATCTGGATGGCCAGAAAAAACTTTCAGAAGCGCAGGAGCACCCACAAGATTCCAGCGACAGACAGTTTGTTGAAGACAGGTTTTCAGTTGATAAGCTGAACAATCAGGTCAGCGTAAAACAGTTGAGAAAACTTGTACTCAAGGATGAGCAAACAATATTAGAAGACTCTGCAAAGGAGCGGCAGGATACGGATGACTACGATCTCAATCAACTGGATGAAGAGATTTCCTCATTACAACAATATTTGAATAAGGAATAAAAATAATGTATCGCTTATTGTTGGCAATGTTCGTATTACTCACGCCTGTTTCTCATGCCAGTACAGTCGGAACTTTACCCGGTGAACTATTGGTGGATGCCGGTTCGGCGATGTATCAAATCCCGTTGCAGCTTCCGGAAGGTCGTGGTGGAAATACCCCGCAATTGACGATTGCTTATAGCAGTCAGGGTTCAGGTTATAGCTCATTGGGGCCAGGATTTTCCTTATCAGGGCTGAGTGTCATTTCGCGTTGTGGCTCAACATTTGGTACAGACGGATTTCAGCGATCTCCAAACTATACCTATGAAGATAATTTTTGTTTGGATGGCTCCCGATTGATTTCGGTTTCTGGTCAGCGGGGGAAAAGTGGATCGCGCTACAAAACGGAAATTGATCAGTATAGTCAGATCACGTTGACCGGCGATTCACTCGGTGCCTCAAGCCAGTTTATCGTCAGAACGAAGTCTGGTGATGTGCTGACTTATCAAAATGACTCAGAAAATTTAGTCTGGTTGCTCACTGAGTCAACGGATACAACGAACAAGAATGTTATCCGATACAAATACACTGACAGGCATCTGATTCGTCAGATGACTTACGATGTATACAGTATTGATTTTGCCTATCAAACCAACACATCGTCATTGCAAAATGGCCTGATCAGTAAGGTAAATGGCAAGGTCAAGCAGCAGTACGAGAAACTGTCCAAGGTAAGTATTGCGATCAACGGAAAACTAAAGAATACCTATCATCTGTCCTATTCAGGTTCAGATTTTCGGACGAATACTCCGACACGTCTTGTCTCTGTTCAATATTGCGGTGCAAACGGAAGCTGTTTGCCGAAAACAAACTTTCACTGGAACGGAAATTCGGCATTCAGTTTAAATCGCTCTTCTTCAGTCAAAGTCCCGAACTGGTCCTCTGGCGGTGTATCAGATGGGGCTTGGGTTGATGTTGATGGCGATAAGCAGCTCGATTATTGCCAGAAATATAACAAAGTCACAACAGATGGGCTCTACGAGTTTAGACCGAAGACAATCGATTGTAACTTAGGAAACGGGAGTTCTTTTACTCATACTTATCATTATAAAGCTGCGAGTGAAAGCTGGTGGCTGGATGTGAATAATGATGGGAAAACAGAATATTGTTCACTGTCTGATAGCCATTTATATTGTTCAAACTTTTCGAAAGGTGGCGTAACAAACTTTTCTATTCATATTGGTTCGTGGGGAACCGACAAAGACAGACGCTGGTGGCTGGATTTTAATGGGGACGGGAGAGTGGATTTCTGCCGCAGTGATGGCAGCCTGTTGCGTTGTAGTATGAATAAAGATGGCCGGTCTTTCTATGAGAAGAAATTTAATATCTCAAACTGGGGTGATATTCAACGAACCTGGTGGACAGATATCGATGGGAATGGCTTCCAGGATTATTGTCGTGCTGTGAGCGATGCGGGCCATGGCGGTACGTTGCGCTGTGACCTTTTTAATGGCGACAGAATCTATGCGACGAAAGATCTTCATGTTGATGACTGGGGCTATGACGATCGCCGTTGGTGGACGGACATTAATGGGGATGGAGCCAGCGATTATTGTCGTGCAGTCGGGGATAAATCAGGCGCAAACAGCAGGTTGCGTTGTTCACTGGGTTCTGTGGGGAAAGTGAATGACCTGAAAACAGGTTTTGAAGTTTCAGGGCTGGATTGGGGCTACAGCGATAAACGATGGTGGGTCGATTTCAATAAAGACGGCAAACAAGACTATTGTCGTGCCGTTGGTGGTAAACCCTACACCATGTTGTGCACTTCAATGAGTGGTTCGAATACTTGGTCGAACTACTCTTTTGTGATTTCGGATTGGGGATATACCAGCAAGAACTGGATCGTTGATATTAATAGTGACGGTAATATTGAATACTGTGGTCACGTTGGGAAAACCTCTGGATTAAATAGTTCTATTGCATGCCATAGCAATACGACAATCAAACCTTCTCCTGTTTTATTTACGGGTGCCACGAATGGTTTAGGGCATCATTCTTCCGTTGTATTCACAACGCTATTTGATAGTCAAACCTATCATAAGGATGCGCAATATCCTGGTGATACGCGTCAACTGAATTATAAATTTCCGCAACTGAATGCTTACGGCCCGATGTATATTGTGAAACAGCTCAAGTCTGAAAATGGTGCGGGTACAAATCAATTCAATACCTATGATTTCACGTATGGTACGGCCAGCTATCATTTGCTCGGACATGGTTTTTCCGGGTTTGCATGGATTCAGCAAAAAGAGAAAAACGGAAACAAGATTACGCGTGTTCGTGAGACTTATTACAATAACGAGTTTCCACTGAATGGCACGGTAAAAGAAAGTCGTGAATATTTTGGTCATAAGTCGGTTCTGTTGAATCAGAGCCAAAATACCTTTCATCAAGGTGTGACGTTAACATCTTCACATGTTGAACAGCAAGTTGCTGAAACGGTCAGCCTCAGTCCGATTTTTGGCAAAGTAGAGACACTGTCAACGGCAGAAACGAACCGCTATGAATTCTATCAGGCCAATGGGAAAAATTACCTGAAAACACCGGATCGATTTATTCCGATCCATAGTGATGTTGTGATTCCTGTTGTGATTCCATCTCATGAATTTTATTTATTTGATAAAGGGGGCGTTTATTCATATGACGAAAATGGTAACCCGATTCATTTAGCGACAGTCAAGAGTTTGTCTTCTGCCGAGATTGAAGCGGTGAGGCCACAACTTCAGGGGAAGTCTAGCGTTATTTATGAAATTTCGAAGGAGGGAACGGTATCGAATGGTCATCCGTACCAACTCTTAACGAAAACTGTTAACAAGGTGACGACGGCTCGGGTATATCAGGTCGAACAGAATAAAACAACAGAGAAAAGTTATGATCTGAGTGGCCAACTGGTTTCAACCGTGATCACTGAAAATGCAGACATCGATGAATTTGGAAATGTCGGCACAGTCACTGTATCAACAACCGCAAAGAACCCTGTTAGTTTCGCTGATGAAACGTTCAGTAAAGTAACGCAAAGCAGCTATAAAAATGACACATCGACATGGTATTTGGGCCGCTTAACAACATCGTCGGTGATCCATCGGGACCCAAGCGGACAGACTGAAACCAGAACGGCATCTTTCGAATATGATCCTGCAACGGGATTGTTGTCCAAAGAAGTCTCCGCTGCGGGAAGCTTACTGGCCTTAACGACCACATATACACGGAATGATGAGGGGGTTGTTGAATCCACTCTCGTCAGTGGTGATGCAGGCAATGGCGGTATTGCACAAAGACGGTCGACGGTTGAGAAAACTTACAGCGGTGATTTGGTCACGGTTGTGACAACAAATGCAATGGGGCAATCGTCAACTCAAATTATTAACCGCTATGAAAATACGGCGACGGTCAAAGACAGCAATGGGCTGGTCGCTGCGACTGATTACGATGAATTTGGCCGGGAAACGAATAAAGAAGTTCTGAAAGGAACAGCATCGCAACTCAATACTTCCATCCAGTATCTGCCAGTCAATAACTCGCAATGCCATGCGCTGAAACCCAACAATCAGATTGTTTACTGCGTGATCACCAAATCAGAAGGAAGCGGTGAAGTCAGGCAGTTCTTTGATCAATTCAAACGTGAGTGGCGTACGGCGAGATTGTCCGTTGGGGGCAAGCGTTGGATTCTGAAAGATACCTTCTATAACGAAAAAAATCAGATTGTCAGGGTCAGCCGCCCTTATTATCAGGGTGACACTCCCCAATATTCGAATACCACCTATGATGCACTGGGGCGCCTCCAGTCTGTTTCAGAGCCGGGGCCAGCAGGCAAAGGAGATGTATACGCTTCTTATGTTTATGCGCCGCTCAAAGTCACTGAAACCGATGCGCTCGGGCGGAAGAAAACAACCTACAGCAATGCCATGGGTTGGGTTGTTCGCATTGAACAACCGATGTCTGCAAGTGTGGTGAATGAATATAGCCCGACTGGAAAGCTGGTGAAAGCAACGGGCGCAGGCGGTGCAACCATCCTGAATACCTACGATGACCTGGGGAATAAGCAAACAACCCAGGATCCCGATTTAGGCTTCTGGCGATATGAATATGATTCGTTTGGCAATCTGCTGAAACAGACTGATGCGAAAGGGCAAAGCGTTGTGATGCAGTACGATGCGCTGAACCGGATGGTGAAGCGTATTGATGAAAAACTCATCGTTGAAAATCAGAAGCCGAAAAGCCAACTGACCGAGAGCAAATGGTATTACGACAGCTATGGGGGTGAAACCTGGCAGGGAGCACTGATTCGTTCAGAAACACCGGGTTATCTGAAGAAACTCAGTTATACCTCCCTCGGTCAATTGCAGAAAGAAGAGATTTTCACCGCGGATCATACGTTCGCGCGTGAGTTTGCCTATGACAGATTTGGTCGTGTGGTGAAAGATATCCGGCCCAATAACTTTACGCTTGAACATGAGTATGATGATGTGACTGGTGTGATGACGGGCGTGTATGGCGCACCGAGTCAGTTCAGGCTGGATTTCAATCCGACAGAATACAATCAGGTGATTAAGCCACTGCTGGCCGAAGCGCTGGCCAAAGCATCTGATTACGTCAGTAAGTCAAAAGAGCTTCAGCATCAGGCCGTGACTTACAGCCAGCGACGGGAAGAATACGAGTGGCTCTTGGATCAGGTGAATAACATTCGCGGTGGTGATGCTGATATTTATAGTCAGGTGAATCATAAAACGCTCTCGGTCTATCGTGATGCGCAAGGCGATCTGTATCTGGAAGTGCCGGATAACTTTATTCTGATTCACAATGACGTCAGTATTCCGGTGATCACACCACCGAATTACCATCTTAAACTGGTCGGTGATCAATTAAGTAAGGTGAGTCTGTCGGACTGGCAAAATAAAATCTCAGGTCTGACGGCCACCGGCGAAACCGCCTTCTTCGGGGATTACAACAACGATGGCCAGTATGATCTGACCCGGCTTGGAATCAGCAAGTCCATGCCTCAGATTTACGATAGTCTGGTGAGCACATACTTCCAGCGGTTGAATCAGCTGGCCGCTGAAATTCAGCGCCTTGAATATGTGGAAGCGCATACGCGGATGCAGGCGACCACTTATGCAGCAGCGGCGGCCCAACTCGTGACGCTCACCAAGCAAACGCTGTTGGTGGCTTCTCGCTATGAAGACATCGGTGAACAGAACCAGATCCAGTATGAGCAATTAACGGATCTGACCGAGCAGCAAATCAAGAAGAACCGGATTTATTACTGGAAACTGAACAGCTTGGATGCTGAAGGCAGGATTACGGCTGAGACTTACGGTAACGGGCTGCTCAACCAGTATGATTACAATGAAGGGAATGGGCAGTTACAGAACATTTCTACGCATCAGGGAAGAACGGCGAAACGATTGCTGCACTACCGTTATGATGCGATGGATAACGTTCAGTTGCGGGAAGATGTTATCACCGGGATTTCAGAGTCCTATACCTATGATGTTCTCGATCGTTTAAAAACGAATAAAATCGTCGATACGTTGGGTCTGAACCGTGACAATCCGCTGTTCAACAAAACCTATCGTGTGGATTATGACGTCAATGGCAACATCAGTTATAAATCTGATGTCGGCCAGTATGCGTATCAGGATAAACAGCATGTGCATGCGGTCACGCAAGCCGGTGACCAGACTTACACTTATGATCTGAACGGAAATATGCTGGAAGGCGATGGCCGGGTCTTTGAGTGGAGCAGTTTTAATAAGCCGACTCAAATAACCCGTGGCGAGCGCTGGGCTGCATTCAGCTATGGCCCGGACAGGGCGCGATATCTGAAAACGAATCACAAAGGGGACAAAACCTGGTATCTCGGTAAAGCATACGAACGGGTTGATTACAGCAACGGTGATGTTGAACACAAGCAGTTCATCAATGCGGGCGGTAAGCTGGTCGCGCTGAATATCGATAAGAAAACGACGAAAAATGATACGGAAGCATCTGTCGACAGGCAGTTGCGTTACTTCCATAGCGATGCGTTGGGCAGTGCCGATCTGATCACCGACATATGGGGCAATGTGGTCGACCGACGCAACTTTGATGCCTGGGGCAAAGAGCGGGATTTCGTCTGGGAAACGGACGCCTCTTTTGTCCAGCAGGCTTTAATGACCAATCGGGTTATACCGGTCATGAGCAGGTCGATGAGGTCGATCTGATTCACATGAATGGTCGGATGTATGATGCAACACTGGGCCGCTTTGTCAGCGCAGACACCTTCATTCAGGCACCAGACAATAGCCAGTCGTTCAACCGCTATAGTTATGTGCTGAATAACCCGATGAAGTACAACGACCCGAGTGGCCATTTCTTTAAGAAGCTGTTTAAGTCGATAAAGAAACATTGGAGAACAGTTGCTGCGATTGCAATTGCAGTCGTTGCGCCTTACGCGGCAGCATATATGTTAACCGTTGGATCGATTGCTGCAGCAGGTGGTTGGGCTGCTGCAATCGGTGCACTTTCTGCGGGGCAATTGGCCGCTGTTGGATTTGTCGCTGGCGCGATTGGTGGAGCGATTACCGGCCGATCCTTTAAGTCTGCATTACTTGGTGGTATCGCTGGTGCTGCTTTTGGAGCGATGCATGCCTGGAACCCGATGGGTTCAGAAATGGCTTTAAAGGCAATTGCTCACGGCGTAGCTGGTGGTTTTAGTTCAGTTATGCAAGGTGGTCAGTTTGGTGATGGATTCATTTCTGCATTTTCAACTCAAGCATTCACGTTGGCTGGTGGATTTGAAGCACTTGGGGCAACAGGCAGTCAGCGATTAGGGCAGAAATTGTATAATGCCATGATCAGTGCGGTTGTTGGTGGAACTGTCTCTTCTCTCTCAGGCGGAAAATTTGAGAATGGCGCAGTCAGTGGCGCATTTTCGAGGATGTTGAATGATACGATTCAAGATAAACTAGGTGTTGCTAAGTATAGTCGGGTCGTTGAGAAACAGGTTTTTAAAGATGGTATGCCAGTTCAAGAAGTTAGGCCAGTTAAAACTGGGTGGGTCGCTATTGAAGGTGCAAATGACTTTTTAGCTAAGGTAATAGGCAAAAACTTGAATGTTGAGTTAAGCGTTTTAGAGCAACAGAGCAAGGTCTTCAATCTTTATGAAGAAAATGTTTATTATGAAACGTATGGTTTAAAAGATGGAAAGTTACTTGAGATTTCTGACTTACAGCCAACAAATAATTTCCGATGGAGACCTACTGGCCAGGTGATTCAATCCAAGATTATAGATTTTAGGATTTGTCCTCTGAACTGTACTGTGATTAATTTAAGGGGAGCTCTAGGGCATGAATAAACATATTTATTTTGTGTTATTTTCACTGTTTGTTTTATGTGTGGCAGAAGCAGGAACAAGATATGTCTATAGATTTATTTCAAGTAATTCAGAGTACTCTGTTTTATTTGAGAAATTTAATGAAGACTATATGCTAACAGAGGAAGAGGTAGAGTTACTTGATCAGGCTCTAAGAAGAGAGAGTGAATCAAATGCATATAGACTAAGTAGCTCGTTTTTTATTCAATCTATCTTAAAATCAATTTCTTTTTTAGTGAATTTGTTTTTTATAATATATCTTCTTTTTTTGAGAGAGTTTAAGTTTTCATTTGGATTGTTTATGTTCAATTTATTTTACTGGTTGGTAGTTTGACTGTCACTTCTCAACCAGTGCCTATGGCGATTGTTAAGCGTTTTTTTGGGGACGATGTGTCATTTATAGTGGTTCTGTGATTATAAATGGCTATGATGATATTTTGGTTGTGAAAAAATTAATGCCATATTTTTTGGTGTCTAGCGGAAATGAAAAAATTTACTCATATAAGTCGTGGTGTTCAATGGGGGCAGATACAATTTAAAAAGAGAGCTTAGCTGACCGATATAATGATAATTGGAGGGGAGTGATTTTTTTGGAAACGGATGCCTCTTTTGTCCAGCAGGCTTTAATGACCAATCGAGGTTATACCGGTCATGAGCAGGTCGATGAGCTCGATCTGATGAACATTCTGAAAATAAAAGATACTATCGTTCACCTGATGACTGGCTACTCGTTTGGAGCCTAATGGTCATTTGAATACGAAGATTGAGTTGAAATTGATATCTCCTAGATGTTTCGGAATTTGCGGAGGTTCTGGAGTTAAAGCATGGTAACTTTCTTGATTATATTGGGTTTTATTTTTATTGTGGTGCTCGCTTTTAGAGGCGTTATATTGGCCAATATGCTTCAGTATCAGCTTGGCTTAAGGAAAGGGGGGCTCGAAGTTTACTATATCGTCCAGGTTGAAGCTTTTACACCAGGAGATTCAATATTTAACTTGGATGATGATAATAAAGTTTCGTTATATAAGTCGTGTGTAAATAATATCAGGCATATGTATTTTACAATATTTATATCAGTAATTTTAATATTTGTTCATGAACTTACTTAAACTGTCAGGTTGATGATGACGCGTGTAGCAGCAGTTCTTGACTGGACTGGTTCTGTGTTAAGTGGCGGGAAATTTGAGAACGGTGCTGTGTCAGGTGCGTTTTCGAGGTTGTTTAATGATGAGAGTCATCGTGAGCAAGAGGAGCAATCTATTGACGAATATATGCGAGAGAAGTTTGGGAAACTTGGAATTACGGATGAAGAGAGAGCTTTTGCTAAAGCTGATGACAGAAAAGCTTTTTGGACCTCACGTATGGAACGAGGTGACCCAATCGCAGCAGTCGCCCTTGGTATTGTTAATAATGAATCATTTGTGGGGTATAAATATGTTGGTGGGCGCTTGGCTAATATGTTTACGGGTCTAAAGGGAGAGGCACTTAATACATTAGGTGTTGACTTAATGGAGGCTCATATAAATTCTGTTGATTATGACTTTAATAATCACATTGGTATTCCTGGATTATTGAGTCCAACTCAAGCGGCAAATTATCACCATGAAGTATTTATCAACCATGGATTGTCGTCATGGCAATTTGGAGGAACACTCTTAAATACATCTCCAAATTTAATGAGAGCAATATGGTGTTCAGGCTGTGACTATGTCGGGGATAGAATTAGATGATAAGAAAAAAGTTAGTCGTTTTTTTGGTTTTTTTTGGACTTTTTTTGAGCCTCATGACTTGCGATGATAGGCAATATTCATTCACATTAGGTGGCTTTTCTTACAAAATACCATCTGATTATTTAGTGATACCACCACCTTATTTGGATGGTCGAAGCCTTGACAGTGATATTGGAATGGTTGCGTTGTCTTTTAATCGTGATGAAGTTTTTCGGGAGTATTTAGGTGCAAATTCTTGGCTTCCTAAAAGCTCTATTTTGGCAATTTTGTATTCACGGGAAGGTACAAAACTGACCGGGTTTTCACCTTCCTTTTCACAACTTGTAGACTTTTCGGTTGAAGGTAAGCAAGTTGTAGAGTTTGATACACTCTATCGAGTGTTCAAAGGTGATGAACGTACAGGTTGGCAGACAATTCCTAAGTTCGAAGCCAGTGTTGTCAATGGTGAAATCAAGGCAAAGTGGATGGCTGACTGTTTTCCTATGGGGGGAATGAAAGGGAGAAAAAAAAGTCGAGAATCCATAGATATTCCTACATCATGTAGTATAAATATTGAATACAAAAATGTGATTTTGAATCTGAAAACTTCTGAAAAAAACTTAGTAAATCATGTAGATGAAATTTTGAGATTGGTAATTAATAAAATAGATTCATGGATAGTTCGGCCTTAAAGTTTAAATGTTCTCTGTAGGGGGCTGTCTTGACTTTAAATGGGTCGAAGTACAAGTTGAGTTGTAGGACAGGTACCGTTCATACAGGCATTCACTTGTATGCTCTTTCTGGGGATAAATTTGAGAATGTGGCAGTTAGTGGTGGATATTCGAGGCTATTGAATGGTGCGGTCAAAAGATAAACAAGCAGAATAAAATTCACACAATCGGTTGATGGGGATTACCATAGATATTGTGTCAGTCAATTTATCACTCGGAGAATATTGTGGAAAGGACAAGTGTTAATATTACGCATAAAGGTCATGATTTTCACCCTGGTGATGTAACATATCAAGTTCATTTTGAGAAAGATAACTTATATTTTGATTTGATTGGAACAGGTAATGGTAGTGTACCATCTATAAAAAACTGGATAGGAATTCAGCTGTTTGTTCCTGGTGTTCAAGATGCAGTTAATAGGTTTGGACGATAATGGTTAACAAATTTTTAGTTATTCTTTTTTTTGTTGTTCAGTGTGTCTCCTGCCATTCTGAGGACATTCAACCATACAAAACATATATGGTTGAATATAATAATGTTAATAATGGCAAGGTTGAAAGTGTAATAAATGAGTTTTCAGTAAGAAATAACTTGTATTTATACAGGAAAGATGAAAGTAGCATGCAATATTTGAGCCTAGGTGAGCCTGCTTTTTTTAACGCTTTGTATTATCAGGATGATCCAGTTATTGTTATTACAAATGTTGGTGTTTCTGGAGAGTTGGTTATTACAGTTACAGATTATAAGAAGTTACCAGTTTCTACTTTGGATGGCTTGGCAACAGATTTGATAAGTATACTGGAAAATACTTTGAGCGTTGAAATCTATGAGCGTTGATTCATCTACTTTTCTAAATAGCTTATGACAATATGTATAAATTGTGGATAGGATGTATTCAAGTTATTGATTAGGTATTACCGTGAAATGCTAACGCCGGTGTTGTAAGGACAGACATTCGAATCAATCGGTAATGAATTGTGAGGAAGACACAATTCATAGTGGATTTTATTTGACCGTCTGATTATGGAAGGTTAGGCCATATTGTTGGAGAAGTTGGTTACGTCTTTGGATTGTTCGATGTTCGTCCAAGTATCACTGTCGGCAACAAGGCTATTCAGTTCATAGATAATCCTTTCACCCTGTCCAATACTACAATTACACTGGGAATACCATTTATTATGGCAGAGGTACTGGGCCGTCAAAGTATCGTTCGTATGGGGATTACAGTGTTCAATTTGGATTACACAAAAAAGCGCATACGTATCCATATCAGGCACTAGGGCCGTTATTTTTACCGACATATTTTATTGGAGGGGAAATATCTGGTCCGGCAGGAAATCCCTTTGAGAATGCAGCCATAAAATTATGGCAGGGGGAACGGAGGTTGGTGGCCATGGTAAAAAAAATGATGTCCTTACTATTGAACTGTGCTGTGCTACTTGGTTGCGATAGCTTCCCTGGGCCAACGCTCAGAAATGAGTTTCCTACTGAAATAAAAGTCTCGATTATATATGGCGATAGGACAAAATATTCAGAGACATGGCCATCATGTCGAACAGTTTCTGTAGGGGCTTCGGAGATTGGAAGATTTGGCGTAAGATCAAAAGAGGTTGGTATCGACCGGATAGTTGTTGAGGTTGAAAACAAAGTTGAGATTAACCTGGATAAGGAAGCGATAGATAAGCTCTTGGAAAGATCGACTAAAGAAAAGGGGGATCCGGTCTGGGTTTTAGATGGTTCTGGTATCCATTTTTCTACGCAGAGGGAATGTTCTTTGAACCAAGGCGGACAATGATCCGCCGAGTTGTGAGGACAAACATTTGAAATATCGCGATTGGTGGAGCGATTACCGGCCGATCCTTTAAGTCTGCATTGCTTGGAGGTATCGCTGGTGCTGCTTTTGGAGAGATGCAGGCACCAGACAATAGCCAGTCGTTCAACCGCTATAGTTATGTGCTGAATAACCCGATGAAGTACAACGACCCGAGTGGCCATTTCTTTAAGAAGCTGTTTAAAGAAATTGGGCGTTTTTTAAATAAATATGCGTTGACGATTGTACAGATTGCTTTAATCACCATGGCTTCTTTAGTTACTGGTGCAGGGCCATGGCTAGCAATGGGAATGGCTGCGATGTTTGGGTATGCGCAGGTCGGGGTTAGAGGTGCGTTAACATCTGTAGCGACAAGCTTGATGTTTATGGGGATTGGTAATGCATTTTTCAAATGCAAAAGTTGTATTTTGGGAAACTGTTTGGGCAACAAAAACACTGGTTCACGGTATTGCGGGTGGCGTTTCCTCAGTCATGGGAGGAGGAAAATTTGGTGATGGATTTCGGTCAGCTGCGGTGACCCAGGCGTTTGCTCCCAAGGATAACCGGAGATGGTGGCGTTGCAGTGATGGGCCGTGTGGCTGCTGCAGCGGTGTTAGGCGGGACTGGATCTGCGCTTAGCGGTGGAAAATTTGAGAACGGTGCTGTGTCAGGTGCGTTTTCGAGGTTGTTTAATGATGAAATACACTCGGATAGTTCTCAAGAGAGTAATAGCGATAATAAAAAAAGGAATAGACCATTGAATGTTTCTGTGGATTATATCGGGAAGATTTGGTCATTACCCAATACCATTATTGGTCTTATCTATGGAGGGTTAGGGCATTTGATTGGAGAGGTTGGACAATTTTTTGGCTTATACACAGCTGAACCGAGTATAAGTTTTGATAATAATGCAATACAATTTGAAAATAATCCATTAATGCTGAGCGCAATGACTTTAGGAAATGTAATTGTCTATGGTAATAGTACAGAGATGCAGCCAACATCTCTTAGATATAATGGTGCACATACCTTAGGTTTTGAAGAGATGCAACACACCTATCAAGCTCAGATATTAGGTCCATTTTATTTTCCGGCACATATCGTATCAGGATTGTCAGGGCTTATAAATAATGGTAATTGGCATGGAGGCTCAGCGTTTTTAGAGCGAGGCCCACACAGAAGGAGACCAACAGCATGGTAAGAAATAGCATCAAGATATTATTTTATATTATGTGCTTATTGCTTCTTCAAGGGGGCCCTAAATATGAAGAGATTATAATATTTAATAATACGGGAAACGATCTTTCTATAATACTTAAAGATAGTGTTGTCAATTTACCTAGAGATGAGTTTTTTATCTTAGATAAAGATATTCTGGGGCGAATGAAATGGGAAGAATATAGAGGGGTTTCCTTTCCTACCCTACAGGTTTTTCAGATGGGAGATACAATGACATATATCTTCGGTCGAAGAGGTTATGGCATACCTGAGGGGTATGTTAAGGATGTTCCTGGATCGTTTTTCAGTGTAAGTAAACACCAGTTTTACTTTCAGATTGAGAAGGATAATAATATGTATTTACGTTTTCCTTCTGAATCAATAGTTGATATTCAGAAAATAAAACAGCCTGTTGGATATCCTATTTCTCCTGAAAGTTAAGTTTTAAGTCAATGTGTTATATGATTTTTTAATTTTTCCAGTGGATGTTTATCGTATGCTATATAGATTTGTAAGAAATAATTTCAAACGATCAATGCTCGTTTTTTCACTACTGTTTGCACCTTTTTTGGCCCAGGCCAACTACTCCTGTGTTGGTGAAATCAAGCACTTTGGGATTGATACCTCAACGCTGCATGTCAGCAATGGTTTTGGGGTGCATAAACTGTGCAATGTCTCTGAGGAATATTGCAAAGCATGGATTTCGACTGCGCTGTCAGCCAAGATGGCGAACCAATCTGTGGTCATTTATTACAATCACCCATCTATTTCCGGAAATCAGAGTGGTGGCCGATGTCATGATATTGGTGATTGGGTCGTGCCAGAAGATAAAGTGTATTATTTCCAGGTTTGGTAAGTTCAATTTAAAAAAGGGAAGAAAAATGAAAAAATTCGTGCTATTTCTCGCAGCAGTCGCCTGTTCACCTTCGCATGTTTATGCAGAGTACAATGCGAACATAAGAGGGGTTGTGACTGAAGTGTTAACCTACACCGAAAGTAATATTATTCTGTTCCGGTTAAATAACCAGCCAGCCTCACATCCGACGTGTAAACCGGGTTATTTTTCGGTCGATGCAAGTGTGCCATCCGAAACCCGCCACCAGGTTTTATCCCGTTTATTGACGGCTTACGCTACAGGTAAACTGGTTAATATTGGTTACGATAAAGATGGAACCTGCTCAGGGACCTGGATCAGAACTCACCGGGTTGGATAAAACAATCTGACACGAATAAACCGCTCGGTTGGTTTGATGCTTTATGTTAGTTTCATGCGCTTCAATCTTATTTCAAGGGTGATCTCAAACACGCACTATCAATTGATTTGAAGGTGGGTGAGAGAGCAGGGAAATGCATGAACCAAATTTCCGCGAAAGAATTGCTGTGTACTGATGCGGTGCTGCTTTGCCCATCTTTGTTTCTGATTTGGGGAAAAGTGGCTCTCACGTTGCTGGCGCTGGGTGTGGTGATGTTGTTGGTCCGGGGATTGCCTTGGTTTCGTCGCTTTGCTCAATTCCCAGGGGCTCGCAGTTATGTGCACATCATTTTATGGGGAAGCCTGGGTGTTGCGCTGATGTCTCGGGTGTTCTCGCAATGGAACGTCTTCTTTATTTCTGCCTGGGCAATGTTTTATGTCTTACTGAGTCTCCGGCAGTCCGAGAAATGGATGAAGGGCCATCGATGATGGCCCTTTTTTTATTGTGATGAGACATTATACCAATCGCAGTCAATCACTGGTCATCCTAGCTTGTTCAAATGTTCGATCACTGCGTTAGATTTTTTGATTGTAGAATGACTACTGATCTAAAAAATCTGCCTTGTTCTCAAACATTTTTCCTGCGCTATTTCTGATCATTGACTGACTTTGATTGGTATTACTCAACTGCTTCGACTTCATCTGGGATGAGATTTGCAGCTTTAATCCCGGCGATGGCACAGAACTCATCAAGCTCTGATAAATCACCACTGATGCCGACGGCGCCCAGCAGGCACTGATCGTTACCACGAATCAGAACCCCGCCAGGGACGGGCAGCAGGTTTCCTTCTGCAAGCACATTCACCGCCGACATGAATGCCGGACGCTGCTGCGCATCCAGCGCCAGTTTGCGTGAAGAACAGCCCAGTGCCAGTGCGCCCCAGGCTTTTGCGATTGCAATTTCAGGACGCAACATGCTCGAACCGTCCTGACGCTGCAGGGAAATCAGTTTACCGCCACTGTCGAGTACAGCGACGGTCAGGGGTGCAGCACCTTTGGTCAGGGCAGTGCTGAATGCGCCCTTGGTAATTACCAGTGCATCTTCCAATGTTAAGCTCATAGTGATCCCTCCGATCAAGAATTAACTGACAAAACAATGCTTTTGATTCAAACGGCAACCTTTACTGTGGCTGCCGGGTATTCTGTTCTCTGTGCCACCAATCCTGCCCGGTGGGCGACGTGACTGATTTATACCCATCGCAGTCAATCACGGGTCATCCTAGCTTGTTCAAATGCTCGATTACTGCGTTAGATTTTTTGATTGTAGAGTGACTACTGATCTAAAAATCTGCCTTGTTCTCAATCATTTTTCCTGCGCTATTTCTGAACACTGACTGACTTTGATAGGTATCACTGTGTGACAAAGTCTACAGTCAACACCCTCGTCGCCCTGGGATAACGCCCTGAGCTTCGGATCAGCTCACCAGCAGCGGGTAGCTTGGCAGGGTCAGGAATGGTGCAAACTCGTCTGAGGTCGACAGCTCATCAAACAACTGCGCTGCATCATCAAACCGGCGTTGCGGGTGATTCGCATCCAGCTCCAGTTTCAGGCTGGCCACTTCCTGCGCCAGCCAGGTCCGGAACAGCGCTGTGGTAAACAGCTGACCGTCATCCAGCGTGACGCCGTGGTGAATCCATTGCCAGATGTTGGCACGTGAAATCTCGGCGGTGGCTGCGTCTTCCATCAACCCATGGATAGGCACACAACCCAGACCACGGATCCAGGCTTCGATATAAAGCAGCGCAATCCGGATGTTCTTGCGTACACCCGCTTCGTTTCTGTGGCCTTCACAAGGCGCCAGCAGATCTTCTGCTTTGATGTCGTTTGCTGCCGGTGGCAGATAATCAAGCTGATTCGGTTTACCGCCCAGACGCTGGTTAAAGACCGTCATGGCTGTTTCAACCAGCCCCGGATGCGCAACCCAGGTGCCGTCGTGCCCGTTGGATGATTCACGCTCTTTGTCTTCAATGACTTTTTCCAGAACCTGTTTCATCTCTTCCGGATCTTTGCTCGGAATGAAGGCAGACATTCCGCCCATAGCCAGCGCGCCACGCTGATGACAGGTCGCAATCAGCAACTGGCTGTACGCGGTCAGGAAGGGTTGCGCCATGGTGACGTCATGACGGTCCGGCAGGATGCGGTCTTTATGTTGTTTCAGGGTTTTGATGTAGCTGAAAATGTAGTCCCAGCGGCCACAGTTCATCGCGACAATGTAGTCGCGCATCGCATACAGGATTTCATCCATCTCAAAGACGGCAGGCAGGGTTTCAATCAGCACTGTTGCTTTAATTGTTCCGGTCTGCGCGCCAAAGTAGTTTTCAGTGAAACGGAAGACATCTGCCCACCATTCACCTTCTTCCATGGATTCGAGTTTTGGCAGGTAGTAATACACGCCCAGGCCTTTCCGGGCACGGGACTGGTAGTTATGGAAGAAGTAAAGGCCGAAGTCCATCAGGCAGCCTGGAATCGCTTTGCCCTGATACTGAATGTGCTGTTCAGGCAAGTGCAGGCCGCGCGGACGGGCAATCAGCAGCGCCGGCTGATCATTCAGGATGTATTCCTTCTGGCGGCGTTCGTCGACATAACGCATGTCGCCGAGATTGGCATCACGCAGGTTGATCTGGCCTTGCACCATGTTGTCCCAGCTCGGCGCAGTGGCATCCTCGAAACAACACATAAAGACTTTGGCGCCAGAGTTCAGTGCATTGATCACCATTTTGCGGTCTACCGGTCCGGTGATTTCAACGCGGCGATCCTGCAGAGGCTGAGGAATCCCGGCGATCTGCCAGCTTTTATCATTTCGGATCGCGGCGGTATCAGCACGAAAGCCCGGCAGTTTGCCCTGGTCAAATTCCTCTTGTCTGGCTTCACGTCGGGCCAGCAGATTGTCCAGACGACCAGAAAACTGGCTGACCAGCGCGGTCAGAAATGTCATGGCCTCATCGCTCAGGATCGCCTGATAGTCGGGTGACAGTGAATCAACAGCGAGCTGCAGGGATTCGGCTTGTGCCTCATGAGGTTGTTGGGTATCCAATTGCGTCTCCTTAGAACAAACGGTCTATCGTTTTGTATACATCTTATAATTTTCCTATTATCTATACCTCATCAGGCTAGCAGACGTAAAGTTGTTTTTATCATGATGTAAATCTGATGTTGTTTTTATGTATCTTATTTTTTGGTATTAACAGGTTGTTTTAAAATAACTTTATCCTGATTGGTAACATGAAGTTTGTTTTAAATTGAATCATGGCCCTTGCTAAGATCATTTTACTATGTCTAGAATACAATCATACACAACATTGTATACAATTATGCAGGAGGCAATATGGCGAAGATGAAGGCAATTGAAGCCGCCGTTGAAGTATTGAAAAAAGAAGGGGTTATTCAGGCATTTGGTGTCCCAGGTGCAGCAATCAACCCAATGTATGCAGCATTGAAAAAGCTGGGTGGCATTGATCATGTTCTGGCTCGCCATGTTGAAGGTGCGTCTCATATGGCTGAAGGCTACACCCGCACGAACACAGGTAACATCGGTGTTTGTATCGGGACTTCCGGCCCAGCGGGTACAGATATGATCACCGGATTGTATTCGGCCGCGGCGGATTCTATTCCAATTCTGTGTATCACCGGTCAGGCGCCGCGTGCGCGTCTGCACAAAGAAGATTTCCAGGCCGTAGATATCGAAAGTATTGCGAAGCCAGTCACCAAGTGGGCGACCACAGTGCTGGAACCAGCTCAGGTGCCTCGTGCATTCCAGCACGCCTTTCATCTGATGCGTTCCGGCCGTCCGGGACCGGTACTGATTGACCTGCCGCTCGATGTCCAGCTGGCTGAGATTGAGTTCGATATCGACACTTATGAGCCGCTGGAGCCCTACAAGCCAACGGCAAGCCGTGCTCAGGTTGAAAAAGCCCTGTCGATGCTGAATGAAGCGGAGAAACCCCTGATTGTTGCGGGGGTGGTGTGATTAACGCCGGTGCCTCTGATCTGCTGCAGCAGTTTGCTGAAATCACTGGCGTACCCGTGATTCCAACACTGATGGGCTGGGGCTCGATTCCGGACGATCACGAACTGATGGCCGGTATGGTTGGCCTGCAAACGGCGCACCGTTACGGGAATGCCAGCATGCTGGCGTCAGACTTTGTGTTCGGGATTGGTAACCGCTGGGCAAACCGTCATACTGGTTCTGTCGATGTGTACACCAAAGACCGTAAGTTTGTTCACATTGATATTGAACCGACCCAGATTGGCCGCGTGTTCTGCCCGGATCTGGGGATTGTTTCGGATGCAAAAGCAGCGCTGGAACTGCTGGTTGAAGTTGCGCGCGACATGAAAGCACAGGGCAAACTGGTGGATCGCAGTGCCTGGGTGGGTGAGTGTCAGGAACGCAAAGCAACGATGTTGCGTAAAACGCACTATACCGAAACCCCGGTCAAGCCAATGCGTGTCTACGAAGAGATGAACAAAGTCTTTGGTGAAGACACCTGTTATGTCAGCACCATCGGTCTGTCTCAGATTGCAGCCGCACAGTTCCTGCACGTCTACAAGCCAAATCACTGGATCAACTGTGGTCAGGCTGGCCCGCTGGGCTGGACGATTCCGGCTGCACTGGGTGTCCGGGTTGCCGATCCGAAGCGTCCTGTGGTTGCTCTGTCTGGTGACTACGACTTCCAGTTCATGATCGAAGAGCTGGCTGCGGGTGCGCAGTTCAACCTGCCTTACATCCATGTGCTGGTGAACAACTCTTATCTGGGACTGATCCGTCAGGCGCAGCGCCAGTTCGATATCGACTACTGTGTGCAGCTGGCGTTTGAAAACCAGAATGCTCCTGAACTGAACGGTTATGGCGTTGACCACGTTGCTGTGGTTGAAGGCTTGGGCTGTAAAGCGATTCGCGTTACGGATCCCGAGAAGATTGCAGATGCACTGCGTGAAGCTCAGGTGCTGATGAACAAGCATCAGGTGCCGGTTGTGGTGGAAGTGATTCTTGAGCGTGTAACCAACATTGCCATGGGCGTTGAAATTGACGGCATCAATGAATTCGAAGCACTGGCTGAAAGTCAGGACGACGCACCCACTGCCATTACGTTCAACCAATAATGTGCCACGAATAGCAAAAGGAATGTGACATGCCGAAATTAGCAGCAAATCTGTCCATGCTCTTCACGGAAGTTCCATTTATGGACCGCTTTGAAGCCGCCGCAAAGGCGGGCTTCCGTGGCGTGGAATACCTGTTCCCTTATGCCTTCGAAGCGGAGGCAATTCAGGCCAAACTGAATGCGTTGGGTCTGACTCAGGTGTTGTTCAATCTGCCTGCGGGGGATTGGGACGCTGGCGACCGCGGGATTGCAGTCGATCCAAAGCGTGTGGAAGAGTTTCGTGCCGGTGTGCCGGAAGCGATTCGCTATGCCAAAGCGCTGAACTGTTCACAGGTGAACTGTCTGGCGGGCATCGTCCCGGCTGGCGTGACACCGGGTCAGGCGGAAGCAACGTTTGTCGACAACCTGCGTTTTGCTTCGGCCGAACTGAAAAAAGCCGGCATTCACCTGGTGATTGAAGCAATCAACACCCGTGATATTCCGGGTTTCTTCCTCAATAACACCCGTCAGGGGCTGGATATTATTGAGAAAGTCGGCAGCGACAATCTGGAACTGCAATACGACATCTACCACATGCAGATCATGGAAGGCGATCTGGCGACCACGCTGAGTCGCGAACTGGGCCAGATCCGCCATGTTCAGCTGGCTGACAATCCGGGCCGCCATGAGCCGGGCACCGGTGAAATTAACTATGCCTTTCTGTTTCAGCATCTGGACGAGATTGGCTATGAAGGCTGGGTGGGCTGTGAATACAAGCCGCAAACCACGACTGAAGAAGGCCTGAGCTGGCTGAAAGCATACAATCAAATCTAAGGAGAGAATCATGACGACTATCGCATTTATCGGCACCGGTATCATGGGTAAACCTATGGCAGAGAACCTGCAAAAAGCAGGGCATCAACTGATTTTCTCTGACCATTACAATGAAGCACCGGCTGATCTGGTGGCGAATGGCGCTCAGGTTGTTCATTCAGCAAAAGCCGCTGCAGAAGCCGCAGAATATATCATTCTGATGGTGCCAAACACACCTCAGGTCGAAGACGTTCTGTTTGGTGAAAATGGCGTTGCACAAGCGCTGGATGCCAGTAAAACAGTTATTGATATGAGTTCAATCTCGCCGATTGAAACCAAGACCATTGCAGCGCGTGTAAAAGAAACGGGTGCCGATTATCTGGATGCGCCAGTCTCCGGTGGTGAAGTGGGTGCGGTCAACGCCACGCTGACCATCATGGTGGGCGGCAGCGAAGCCGGTTTTGCGAAAGCCAAGCCTCTGTTTGAAATCATGGGTAAGAACATCAATCTGGTGGGCGAAAATGGCGCAGGCCAGATTTGTAAAGTCGCAAACCAGATCATCGTTGCATTGAACATTGAAGCGGTTGCAGAAGCGCTGGTATTCGCCTCTAAAGCCGGTGCCGATCCTGCGCGTGTCCGTGAAGCGCTGATGGGCGGTTTTGCCAACTCGAAAGTGCTGGAAGTGCATGGTGAGCGTATGGTGAAAGGCACCTTTGATCCGGGCTTCCGCATTCAGCTGCATCAGAAAGACCTGAATCTGGCACTCTCGGGTGCTGAAGCACTGGGTATGTCGCTGCCAAATACTCAGTCTGCGCAGAATCTGTTTGATGCCTGTGTGAAACTGGGCGGCGAAGGCTGGGACCACTCAGCAATGATTCGCGCCATTGAAGAACTGGCAAATCATAATATCCGCCAGTAATCAGAACGTTGGCGGCCTTTCGTGCCGTAACAGGGTGCAGCAGCAGCTGTGGCTGCACCCTCATATTTTTCGTCACATAACAATTTTTGAGTCTCCTTTGGTTATGTGGTCCCGAAACCGCGGGTTGGATTAAAGGGGCTGGCTGCTTGTCAGAGGTGGCTCAGCTGGCCCCGACCAGTTCGATATCGTGTGGGTGACAGTGACGGTTTCGGGTTTTTTCCCCTGGTGAGCACCACCGGGAACAACTATGACGTGGAGCAAAACATGCACATGGAAACGCATGCATTTCTGACTGCACTGTTTAATCGTGCAGTACAACAGGCGCTGCCTGGTGAAACGTTAGCGCAATACCTGCCAGAAGATAAAACAGGGAAAGCTGTCGTCATTGGTGCGGGAAAAGCAGCAGCCTCAATGGCGAATGCACTGGAAGCCGTCTGGGAAGGCGAGCTGGAAGGTCTGGTGGTCACGCGATACGGCCATACCGCAGCGTGTCAGCAGATAGAAGTGATCGAAGCGGCACACCCGGTGCCTGATGATGCAGGCCGCGAAGTGGCAGAACGAATGCTGCATCTGGTGCAGGGGCTGGACGAAAACGATCTGGTGATTTGTCTGCTCTCCGGTGGCGGGTCAGCGTTGCTGAGTCTGCCTGCTCCCGGCATCACGTTCTCTCAGAAACAGCAGATCAATAAAGCACTGCTGAAATCAGGGGCAGCCATTGATGAGATGAACTGCGTTCGTAAGCATTTGTCTGCCATTAAAGGCGGCCAGCTGGCGAAAGCCGTCGCACCGGCAAGACTGATTACACTGGCAATTTCAGATGTGCCGGGCGATGAAGCAACCGTCATTGCATCTGGCCCGACCGTGGCGGACCCGACAACCAGCAAAGATGCGCTGGAAATTCTCAGCCGTTATCAGGTGAGTGTGCCCGATTCCGTAACGGACTGGCTGCACAGCCCGGAATCAGAAACGGTGAAGCCGGGGGATCCTTGTCTTGCGCGTGCATCATTTGAACTGATTGCCAGCCCACAACTATCGCTGGAAGCTGCGGCAGATGAAGCCCGGAAATGGGGGATTCCTGCCCATATTCTGAGTGATTGTATTGAAGGTGAATCGCGTGACGTTGCGAAAGTGCATGCTGCACTGGCCAAACAAATCGCGGAACGAGAACAACCTTTCCAGGCCCCTTGTGTGCTGCTCTCTGGTGGAGAAACCACAGTGACGGTTCGCGGTGAAGGCCGTGGCGGGCGAAACAGTGAGTTTCTGCTGAGTCTGTACCATGAACTGCAGGGTCATCCGCAGATTTATGCACTGGCAGCTGATACCGATGGGATTGATGGCGTTGAAGACAATGCCGGTGCCGTGCTGAATCCGCAGAGCTACCCTCAGGGGTTGGCCCTGGAACTGAATAGTCAGGATTATCTGGATAACAATGATGGCTACACTTTCTTCAAACAATTGGATTCATTGTTAACCACAGGTCCGACTTTAACGAATGTAAACGATTTTCGCGCCATCCTGATTCTTCCGAAGGAAGCGTGAACCCAGAATTACTCCTTGAGTGATGTTGTAAGTTGTAAGAGGCAACGGTAGGCACAGTTTTCTTTGTCCTTGGAGACTGTGTGCCCTTTTGGAATAGTGTCAGCGGCACTATTCCTTTTTTTATTTCTCACTGAGTGAATTGTCGTTACTCCTTTTTGATATCAATTTCTATTCACCGTTATTCTCAATAAAAATTCATACAATTCATGCGATTACCGTCATTCCTGCGCAGACGAGTGTCCAGTCAACGAGTGCATGTCTAAAATTGTGCGGGTATGTCGCGCTTGAGTTCAGTGTAAAATTGAACATTGTTTCATACGCGCCAGATACTCTTTGCTGGCACAAAGAGTACCCAGAAATGCCTTTTGTTTCTCTGGTGTAGGCCGGGCCGGTTGTAGGCGTTCCCAACGCCGACAACCTAAAAATTCATCCATGAATTTTTCCCTGGGGGTTGTGATTCCTTTTGATATCGCAAAAGCAAAAAACCGTCATTCCCGCGCAGGCGGGAATCCATAGGGCGTTGGGCTCAAAGCGCGTTCACAACATCATTGAGCAGATAAAATCACAGCGAAGTTCAGTCATTCTATAGAATCGTTCACAGCACCCAGACGTGGCTCCGGCGCATGAACGTCACTGGGTTCCCGCCTTCGCGGGAACGACAAATTTCATATAATTCATGAGATTACCGTCATTCCCGCGCAGGCGGGAATCCATAGAGCGCTGGGTTAAAAACGCACGAAAATCATCATTGAACAGATAAAATCTCAACGTGGTTCAGACCATTCTGTAGAATTGTTCACAGCGTTCAGACGTGGCTTCAGCGCATGAACGTCACTGGGTTCCCGCCTTCGCGGGAACGACAAATCACTTTAAATTCATCACCTTACCGTCATTCCCGCGCAGGCGGGAATCCATAGAGCGCCGGGCTTTAAGCGCATTCAAATCATCATTGAACAGATAAAATTTCAACGTGGTTCAGGCCATTCTGTAGAATCGTTCACAGCACCCAGACGAGCCTTCAGTGCACCAACGTCACTGGGTTCCCGCCTTCGCGGGAACGACAAATTTCATATAACTCATACGATTACCGTCATTCCCGCGAAGGCGGGAATCCATAAAGCGCCGGGCTTTAAGCGCATTCAAAACATCATTGAACAGATAAAATCCCAGCAAAGTTCAGCCTTTCTGTAAAATCGTTCACAGCACCCAGATGAGGTTCCGTCGCATGAACGTCACTGGGTTCCCGCCTTCGCGGGAACGACAAATCATTTTAAATCCATAGGGCGCAGGGCTCAAAGCGCATTCACAACATCATTGCACAGATCAAATCACAGCCAAGTTCAGCCGTTCTGTAAAATCGTTCACAGCGCTCAGACGAGCCTCCGGCGCATCAACGTCACTGGGTTCCCGCCTTCGCGGGAACGACAAATCATTTTAAATTCATCGCCCTACCGTCATTCCCGCGCAGGCGGGAATCCATAGAGCGCTGGGTTAAAAACGCACGAAAATCATCATTGAACAGATAAAATCCCAGCAAGGTTCAAGCCCTTCTATAGAATCGTTCACAGCACCCAGACGTGGCTCTGGCGCATGAACGTCACTGGGTTCCCGCCTGTGCGTGAACGACAAACTTGATAAAATTCATTTATTTATCGTCATTCCCGCGAAGGCGGGAATCCATAGGGCGCAGGGCTCAAAGCGCGTTCACAACATCATTGCACAGATCAAATCACAGCAAGGTTCAGCCATTCTGTAGAATTATTCACAGCGCTCAGACGAGCCTTCGGCGCATCAACGTCACTGGGTTCCCGCCTTCGCGGGAACGACGAACTTGATAAAATTCATACGATTACCGTCATTCCCGCGCAGGCGGGAATCCATAGAGCGCCGGGCTCAAAGCGCGTTCAAAACATCATTGAACAGATAAAATCCCAACAAGGTTCAGCCATTCGGCAGAATTGCTCACAGCGCTCAGACGAGCCTTCGGCGCACCAGCGTCACTGGGTTCCCGCCTTCGCGGGAACGACAAATTTCATACAATTCATACGATTACCGTCATTCCCGCGCAGGCGGGAATCCATAGGGCGCCGGGCCACAAACACACGGAAATCATCATTGAACAGATAAAATCCCAGCAAGGTTCAGCCTTTCAGTAAAATCGTTCACAGCACCCAGATGAGGCTCCGGCGCATCAACGTCACTGGGTTCCCGCCTATGCGTGAACGACAAACTTTATAAAATTCATACGATTACCGTCATTCCCGCGCAGGCGGTAATCCATAGAGCGCCGGGCTCAAAGCGCGTTCAAAACATCATTGAACAGATAAAATCCCAGCAAAGTTCAGCCTCTGTAAAATCGTTCACAGCACCCAGACGAGCCTCCGGCGCATGAACGTCACTAGGTTCCCGCCTTCGCGGGAACGACGAACTTCATAAAATTCATTTATTTATCGTCATTCCCGCGCAGGCGGGAATCCATAGATCGCCGGGCTCAAAGCGCGTTCAAAACATCATTGAACAGATAAAATCCCAGCAAGGTTCAGCCTTTCTGTAAAATCGTTCACAGCGCCCAGACGAGCCTTCGGCGAATCAACGTCACTGGGTTCCCGCCTGCGCGGGAACGACAAATTTCATATAACTCATACGATTACCGTCATTCCCGCGCAGGCGGGAATCCATAGAGCGCAGGGCTCAAAGCGCATTCACAACATCATTGCACAGACCAAATCACAGCCAAGTTCAGCCGTTCTGTAGCATCGTTCACAGCACCCAGACGCGACTTCGGCGCATGAACGTCACTGGGTTCCCGCCTGCGCGGGAACAACGAATGGCTTTAAATTCAACCATTTACCGTCATTCCCGCGCAGGCGGGAATCCATGGTGCGCCGGAGTGAAAGCGACGCTTTGACTTGATGTGATCTACTGAGCTTTATGTAGGTGCTGTTGAATGTGACCAGGCCCCCGCTGGTGCGATCATGGTAGTTATCATAGATTTTGTATACAAAGTGTGTATCTCATTGAAGCAAAGACAGATCAGGAAATACGAGGACATGGCACAGATGACTGGGAAAGCTTGGGCTAAAACAGGCGATTAGGGTAGGTGGGAGCGTGCAGCGACGACTTTATACAATACCGAACCGAACGCGTAGGCTGCATGCCCCACTGAAGTCAGTATAGGGCATGTCTAGATTGTATACAATGTTTGTTTTTGTTTTGTGGTGATATTGTTTCGGCTATCTGCGCTTTAAAACAACATCTGAGAATACTGCGTGCAGATCGCTGCTGATTGCCTCATCATCCAACGCCAGTTTGGCATTGATGTGGCCTAAGTGGTGGCGCATCAGCGTGACCGCTTTTTCTTTCTCGCCGGCTTCAATGGCATCCAGTAGCTGGTTATGTTCATCAAACGAACACTGGCCGCGGTTGCCCACTTCATATAAAGCAATGATTAAAGATGTCTGAGAAACAATACTGCGCTGGAAGGAGAGTAATGGCGGGTTGTTTGCCATGTGAGCCAACTGGATGTGGAATTCGCCCGACAGGCGGATTCCCCGGCCTACATCGCCCTGGTCGAATGCGGCATGCTCTTTTTCAACCAGTTCACGTAAAGTCGCCACTTGCTCACTGGTGGCATGTTCTACAGCCAGCTCGGTGATCGCTAATTCCAGCACTTCACGGGCCTTCAGTACTTGCCGGGCTTCTTCGACATTGGGCGCTGCGACAACTGCACCGCGGTTTGGCCGGATCTTAACAATCTGTTCTACAGACAGGCGTAACAAAGCACGCCGGATAATGGTCCGGCTGACGCCAAAAATTTCGCCCAGCGCTTCTTCATTCAGCTTGGTATTGGGTGGCAGACGCTGTTCAAGAATGGCGTCAAAAATATGGCCGTAAACAATATCGTCCTGAGTTTGTGCTGCACTTTCAGGGGGGGATTTCTTTAACGTTGACTTCTTTTTCACTGGCGTGGTCACTACTTCTCTCCTAAAGCTTCTCCAGCTGCTTTGTCATTGTATGCAATTGGCGTGAAAAAGCGAAATAACTTTTCAGCGTAAAATAAATATGCAGATGAAATCTGTGAACCAGCAGAAAGTGAGTCAGGGAGTGTCATTCTTCGAATGAATTGCACTCCGCTGACCCATGTTGATGAGTCATTATTGAAGCGGGGCCGTGTCATCAATGTGAAAAATGGCAGCAAAGCGAGGGTAAACCTCAACAGCGGTTTCCTGAATAAATTCAACCGGCATATCATCAAAATAACCGTGATATTTTACATACTCCATATGTTTGCTGCCATCTTTTGTGGCCGAATGGAGAATGGCATCATGTTCTCCATCAAATTCCAAAGCAGCCACATTAAACTTGTCACAAAGTGCCTGATGAAAGACGGGGGTCACTTTTATCCATCGGCCTTTCAGGAAGATCTCTGCATAGCCATGCAGTGCAAAGTAGTCTGTGCCCAGCCATTCGACTAGTGCCGGTGTTGATAAGTGATTGATAACATCTGCAAGTCCCAGACGTGCGGGGATCCCATTCAACCGGCAAAGTGCTACCATCAGCGATGCTTTTGGGATGCAATATGCCTGATAATTCTGTAAACAATAACTGGCTTTCAGGCTGGGTAATCCATCTTGCAGCGTGTAAGGGTTGTAAACAATTTCATCCCGGACAAGATAGTAAATTTGAATCGCTTTGTCTTTGAGGCTACGGGCAGTGACTTTATGATTAAAGGCTTCGATATCCGGGTGATGAAAATCGAAATATGCGGTTTCTTTCAGGTAAGCGTCCATGGTTGCTCTCTTGATTGTATTTTTATCCGTCTGGCATAGATTAGAGTCTGTACTCTAAGTTCGCGACTTCTCATGCTGAGTTTTGTCTCAATGCTTGAAGTGTTTCACATTGACTGAATCTTGACCTTCCTGGATGAAGCGCGGAAGCTTAGGAAAGCGAGGAGGGACTTTATGGTCTTAAAACATCGAATCAACCGGACGTTGCAACTGCTACTCAATGATCTTTCTGAGAAAGTGTCTGTCAACTCCACACAATGGAAGGCCGAGCTGGGGGAGTTGATTGAAACCGGATTACCTGCTGCACCGAGTGATTTAGTGATTGCAACACTCAATGGGGTGATGGGTGATGCTCTGGCGGAACGTCGGAGCCGTCTGGCGCAGACCTTGGGTTTCAGCAGCCAGATGGGGCGGCTGAGTCTGGATTCGCTGACGCTGGCGGGTCAACTGGTTTCTCCCCAGCCCCGGATTGCGATTTGTGTCCATGGCTGGTGCATGAACGACAGCCAATGGCAACGCAAACCACACGACCATGGCCGGAGCCTCGTTCAATTTGGCTATTCACCCGTTTATTTGCGCTATAACACAGGACGACATATTTCACAGAACGGAGAAGACTTTGCCCTGATGCTTGAACAACTGGTTCAGGCATGGCCGTGTGAAGTGAAAGAAATTGTCCTGATTGGCCACAGTATGGGTGGGCTGGTTTGCCGCAGTGCCTGCTTCTATGCCGCCAGACATCAGGTAGGCTGGCTGAAGAAACTGGCGACTTTGATGACGCTGGGCAGTCCGCACAATGGTGCACCGCTGGCCCAAATGGCGAGCTGGATTGAAGCACGCAGTGCTTCTGTCCCTTATTTGCGTCCCTTTTCAAATCTGACCGGCATGCGCAGTGCTGGCAGTAAGGACCTGAGCCGGGGCGTGATTTGCCACTCAGACTGGGAGCGGGATCCGCCTTATACCAGCCAGATGCGTCCGCCCTTGCCGGATCATGTGGCTTGTTTCGCGATTGCCAGTTGTCTGAGCCGGAGTGTGGAAGAAGAAAGGAATCGTCGCATCGGTGATGGACTGGTGCCGGTATCCAGCGCGCTGGGTGAAGCAACGCCACATCAACTGGCCGTGGAATTTCCGCCTGAAAACCAATGGGTTGGTGGCGGGATCACACATATGGAGTTACTGACTCATCCAAAAGTCGCGATGCAGATTCAGGGCTGGGTGCTCGGGAACAGTTTATCGGTATGATTGAATAAATTTGCCAGCATGATTGAATTTTTTTATCCATGAATTTTACTGCACGCATCCATGAATGAAATGATTTGAGTACCTGTGAGCGAGTGTCTATAAAGCCTGCATCTTAGGTTTACGAACAGGCTCACCATGGACATTGAAGCCATGATTGATGCTCTGCATATGCAGGGCTGGTGTGTGTGGGACGATTTTCTTTCGGTTGATGAAGTCAGGGCACTGTATCAGTGTCTGCCTTCCGAGTGGTCACAGGCTGGTGTTGGGCGGCAGGATGAGCATACGCTGGTGAAATCGATTCGCAGCGACAAAATCCATTGGTTGTCTGAAACCATGGGGCAGCCGGTTCAGGCTTATCTCGAGAAAATGGAAGCCATTCGTCAGGCGGCAAACCGGTCCCTGTATCTGGGCCTGTTTGAGTATGAGGCGCATTTTGCCAAATACGAGGAAGGGGCTTTTTATCAGAAGCATCGAGACAGCTTTCGTGGACGAGCCAACCGGAAGCTGACCACAGTTTTCTATCTCAACGATCAGGACTGGCAGGCATCGGATGGCGGCGAACTGGTGATATATCGGGATGATGAAAGTTTCCTGACACGGCTGACGCCTAAAGGTGGCCGGTTAGTGGTATTTTTATCGGAAGATTTTCCACATGAAGTTTTGCCCGCACACCGGAAACGCTTCAGTATTGCCGGCTGGTTCCGCCTGAACGGCGTCAATGGCGCAAGTCTGGATATTGCGGTGTAAGATTGCTAAAAAAACCTGCCGAGGCAGGTTTTTTTATTTCTGAATTGAAACAACGCCTGTCGATCAGTGGCCAGCAACGACGTAAAAGTAATAAATCATCGCCAGTGCAATGGCATAGACCGACCAGTGATCTTCTTTCAACCGACCGGTGGCCAGCTTCAGAAATGCATACACGACCATTGCCGCCGCAATACCATTGCCTGAGTTAAAGCTGAAGATAGTCATCGCCACACAAACGAAGGCAGGCAGGTACTGTGTGATGTCGTCGTAGTTCACTTTACGCATGGAAGACATCATCGAAAAGCCGATGTAAATCAGAACCGGCGCGGTCGCCACGGTTGGAATCAGTGTGACCAGCGGCGAGATAAAGAGCGTCAGCACGAAGAGTGCTGCAGTAAACACGCCGGTGAGCCCGGTCCGGCCTCCGGCTTCAACACCGGCAGAACTTTCCAGATAAGTGGTCAGAACCGGACAGGAAAACAGTGAACCAAAGGTTGTGGCACAGGAATCAACATGGAAGTTTTTCTCAATGCCCGGCAGGTTGCCGTTTTTGTCCAGATATCCCGCCTGTGCACCAACCCCCAGTAACGTCCCCAGTGTTGAGAAGAAATCCGGAATAAAGAATGCCAGCAGAAATGGCAGATATTGTGGTGAGAGTGCACCGGCGATATCGAGCTGGAACAGCAGGTCGTCGACACCACCTGGCATTGCAAACAGGTGATCCGGCAATTGAGTCACGCCAAGTGGAATCCCGGCCAGCGTGGTCAGTAATACGGCCAGAATGATGCCGCCCCGAGTCTTCCGGGCAACGAAAAACAGGACCAGAAAGAATCCGAAAAAGGCCAGTAAGGCATCCACGGAAGTGAGATCCCCGAAAATCAGCACATTCTTCTTTGCATTCGCGACGACAATGCCGGCCTGTTTCAGCCCAAGCAGGGCAATAAACAGGCCGATACCCACGCCGACGGATACTTTAATGCTTGGCGGAATGATCTGGACGATGAAGTTGCGGATCCCGAGGAAAGAAACCAGCATAAACAGCACGCCGCTGATAAATACAATGCCCGAAGCGACGGGCAGCGGAACGCCGCTTCCCAGCAGGGTGTATGAGAAAATTGCAACGCTGCCTAAACCCGGCGCCAGAATGAAAGGGCGGTTGGTGTAAATGGCCATCGCCAGTGTCGTCAGAATCGTCATGATGACGGTGACGGTCATCGCCGAGGCGAAAGGGATCCCGCCTTTACTCAGCATCCCGGGCACGACAGCCACGACATAGGCCATGGTGGCAAATGTGGTGAATCCGGCAATGAACTCAGTTCTGATGTCTGTGCCGTTTTCCCTGAGTTTAAAATAGTCCTTCAAACGTTCCATGGTTCTCTTCCGTTATTTTATTGTTTGTTCACGTCGATACCGGATCAGGTCTTCTGCACTGTCTCCGGGCTGGTCTTCAAGTGCTGCGTATAACGCATCGAACATGCGGCACCACTCAGCGGTCCACTGTTCTTTTTGAATCTGCGGCATCCAGCTGGCAGCCAGACTGTTGCACATCATGGTTTTCAGACTGAGTACATCAAAACCCAAATCTTCTACCATCACCTGATAACACTTGGTCGTGGTGGTGTCGTGCATATGCCAGTCATCCGTACACGGGATGATATTCAGCCCGGCTTTTGCCATGGCCCGGATTGGATGCTTCTGACACCAGGTGTCATGATCGGGCCATTGCTGCAGGAAGTAGGTGTTCGAGGGAACCACGGTGAAGGGAATCCCCAATGCCGCGTATTTCCGGGTCAGCGCCGGATTGTCGATGATGCTGTAGCCGTGATCAATGCGATCCACACCGATCAGCTCGATTCCGGTTTCAACATTGCGCCAGTGCAGTCCGAATTCAGAACAATGCGCGGTGAGCTGATAGCCGTGTCTGCTGGCCAGCTGATACGCTTTCCAGAAATGTTCGACTGGCGCCTGATGCTCTTTGTAATCAATGCCGATACCCAACACATAAGGGTGCGGGTGAGCAATCATGGCCTCGACCATGGCGACGGCTTCTTCCGGGCTTTTTTCACGGTTGATCGAAGGGATCAGCCGAATCGTGATCTCAAAGTCACGCTGGCTTTGCGCAATGGCTTTAATCAGTGCCTGATTCACGGTTTCATACGGCAGACAGACATCCGACGGATTCCAGAAAGTCTCAATATATTTCACACCGCTGTGGTGTGCATCTTCGGCAACTTCCAGTAAGACGCGTGCATAATCTTCCGCTTCCTGCATCAGGCTGTACAGAAAAGTCAACGCAGCAATCCCGCCCTTGCGGGGCCCGCCCGGTGTTTGATAAGCACGGTAGTAGCTTCTGGCCTCCGACTCAGGCAAATCGACGCCATACTTGCGGGCCAGATCAAGCATGGTCTCCAGACGGACGCCACCTAACAGGTGGTAATGAATGTCGGCCTTGGGCAGGCGGCGAATAAATTCAGTTAAACTCAGGGAACTCACAGCATCCATTCTCAGGGAATCACATCAATGACCGCAGTGTGTCGATCCCTGATGGCGTTGTGAAATGCCGTTTTTGGTATGTCTGTGCTGTTTCTGCATCGGCGGAGGTTGATGAAGCTATTGTTCCCGAATTAATTGCCAGCCTTGCGCAGTCTGTTGTACGAGAAATCGCCAGAAGGTTTCAGCCAGGTCCGGTAATCGTGCCTGATTGCGATACAGGCGGATTTTATAGGGAATCCGCCATTCATCCGGACGAATCAGGCACAAGGTATTCTGAGCGAGTTCTTCCTGAATCAGGCAATCGGGCAGCCAGGCGACGCCTTTACCTCGCAGTGCCATCTCTTTATGAAGCTGACACATGGAAGATTCAAAGACCGGATGACTGGGAAAACTGGCCGGTTGACCCAATGTTGTTTCGATGAGTCGTGCGGTATAGCTTTCGGGGGAGTATCGTAACAACGGTGTTTCTGAGCTGGCCGACGGCGTGAAGATCGGGGTCCCGGAAGGCTCGGTCGCTGAAACCAGATAAAAATGCCCCGTTCCGATGCAAAGATTCTGGAACGGCGGCTGGTGAAGTGCCAGCGAGTCAAATGCCAGCAGAAAATCACACCGGCCCTCGGCCAGAGACTCAATCGCATAGTCGAGCCGTAGAACATCCACGCTGTATTCAAGCGTCAGTTCCTTCGAGGCGATATCCATTAGGTTCATCAGTGTTGGCGAAGCCAGAGAATGCGGTGTTGCGATACGTAATGGTGTAAAAACAGGGCGCTGGTGGCTGTGGATCTGAGCAACACCCTGGTCGAGCTGACTGATGAGTGTCCGGGCTAAAGAGTGAAACTGCTTTCCTGCGTCGGTCAGGCTGACAGGGGTTGTACTCCGGTCAACTAACTGCATCCCGACGGCTTCTTCCAGTGATTTGATATGACGTCCGAATGCAGGCTGAGTGATGTGTCGGATTTCGGCAGCGCGGGAGAAATTTCTGACTTCACACAAAGCCACAAAATCTTCCAGCCATTTGGTATCTAAGTTCATTGAAGCTCACTTCTATCCTGCAACCCAGAGAAGAGTATACCCCGCTGGTGAAGCAATCGGCGAGAGTCATAGTGTTCAATGAGCCGCTGCGGTAGTATGAGCCTGAATTTCCCGATGAATGAAGGATAGGAACATGCAAGACGACGACATCATGACAGGCGAAATGCTTGTTGAAACGGTTGAGAACCAGCTGGCAGACGGCAATCCAATCAAAGTCAAAGAAACATTGATGCGTTTGGTGATGACTGGCACGCCAAGAGAAGAAGCGATTGAGATGATCGCTTGCGCGCTCTCCGTTGAAGTCTTCGACGTTGCCAAAAATGACGGTGAATTTAACCTGAAGCGCTATTCAGAACATCTGGATGCTTTGCCGGAAATGCCCTGGGAAGGGGACGAATAACCGCATTCAGAATCCTGAACATGCAACGCCACAGACTGTGGCGTTTTTTATGATCTCCTTGAAATCCTTTCTCAATAGTCATTCATCCCATTGAAGCGCGGTCTCAATCCCGCAGAACCAGCATTTAATTCGGTCTATCTAAACGACTCAGCATGACTGCACTTTTTTGATTTATTAATCTTATCAATAAGGATATATGTTCTGTGCTTTACATGATATTCAGACTTAAAGGCCATGATTTAGGGTTGAAACCAGTGATGGGGGCTGAAAATGGTGTTTTTTTTGAGCTTTTGTCGTGTGACGAAAGTCAAAAACAGCATGATATGCTGAGTTCTTGGTACTGATTGGTTTCATTTGTTGGTTTTAGGTTAAAAAACGGTGACACATTTCAGCTTTATTCCATTATTGTTTCCGCAACCTCTGACAAGCAGCAAGGAAACAAACATGATTATTGGTGTACCGAAGGAAATTAAAGTTCATGAGTATCGCGTGGGTATGGTGCCAGCTTCTGTGAACGAAGCGGTTGCACATGGCCACACAGTTTATGTTGAAACTCAGGCGGGTGCCGGTATCGGTTTCAGCGATCAGGACTACATCGATGCAGGTGCGAAAATTCTGCCAACTGCAGCGGATGTGTTTGCAGAAGCTGAAATGATTGTGAAAGTGAAAGAGCCTCAGGCTGTTGAGCGTGCAATGCTGCGTGAAGGTCAGATTCTGTTTACATACCTGCACTTGGCACCGGACCCAGAGCAAACGCATGACCTGGTGAACAGCAAGGCGGTGTGTATTGCTTATGAAACGGTCACCGATGATGCGGGTCGTCTGCCACTGCTGGCGCCAATGTCTGAAGTGGCTGGCCGTATGTCGATTCAGGCGGGCGCGTTTGCACTGGAAAAATCACGGGGTGGTAGCGGTATGCTGCTGGCAGGTGTTCCAGGTGTTGAACCAGCGAAAGTGGTCATCATCGGTGGCGGCGTCGTCGGTGCCAATGCAGCACAAATGGCTGTTGGCCTGCGTGCAAACGTCGTTGTACTGGATCGCAGCATTGATGTTCTGCGTAAGCTGGATGCTCAGTTTGAAGGCAAAGTTCAGTGCGTGTACTCAACGAAAGATGCGATTGAAAAGCACGTGCTGGAAGCGGATCTGGTGATTGGCGGTGTTCTGGTTGCCGGTGCTGCTGCACCGAAGCTGGTGACGGCTGAAATGATCAAGAAGATGAAACCAGGCTCTGCCATTGTCGATGTTGCAATCGACCAGGGGGGCTGTGTCGAAACTTCTCACGCGACGACACACAGCGAGCCAACTTTCATCGTTGACGATGTTGTACACTACTGTGTGGCGAACATGCCGGGTGCTGTTGCCCGTACATCAACGTTCGCACTGAACAACGTGACACTGCCATACATTCTGAAACTGGCAAACAAAGGCTACAAAGCGGCGCTGAAAGAAGACAAGCACCTGCTGAACGGTCTGAACGTTTATCGTGGCCAGATTACATGCCACGAAGTATCCACAGCGTTGGATCTGCCATTTGTTGATGCGGCTGAAGTACTGGCCTAAAAGCAACATCTCAAAAAGTATTGATAAATCCCTGCCTCGGCGGGGATTTTTTATTTTTATGACTCTTCGGCTCGGGTTGGTTTGGGTCACTTCGGAAAAGCGAAAGTGTGAGCATTTCATTGATGGACGTTATTGGGCCGCCAGTTCTTTCTATTTTCGTTCAGCGACGATCAGGTATTCATCACGCGGCAGGGAGAAATGAATCCTATTGAGGGGCAGGGTCAGGAAACTCAGAGAGAAGGCAGAAGGAAATCATCCATACATAAAAAATTGCCGGTATGACAACTGCGATTTATTTCAGAAACTAAGTCGGTTCTGTCTGAAGGTTTGGATAGTTTTGTCTGGGAATGAATTCATGGCAGGTAAAACAGAAACTGAAATTGAGATCACTGCATCAGAATTCGGGATGAAAGCAGGAATTGATATTTCTCTGACAAAGAAAAAAGCCTTTATGCGAACATAAAGGCAAAGATGAAAAGGAAGCAGATTGTTTGAATTATGCTCGAGCGTAGATCACGCTGCCACCTTTAATCGTATCAATGATTTTTTTCGATAAATGCTTCGGTAAAGCAGGGCAGCCCCAACTGCGGCCTAAATAGCCATGTCTGCGAATGAAATCTTCCGTTGCATAAGGCGCACCATGGACCACGATGTAGCGTCGACGCGCATTATCGTTCATCCCCTTGGTGAGTCCATCAAGACGAAGCGAGTAACCATTTCCACCGTAATACGTTGTATCGGTCAGAAATGTGCCCAAAGATGTCTGACGTGAATTAACGATGTTTGAGAAATGTTTTGCGGTTACCCCGCCACTGTTGACACCATGCGTGACATAGGTGTGAAAGAGAAGTCGGTTTGTTTTCAGATCGACCACAAAGAAACGTTTTTCAGTTGAAGGTTTACTGTAATCAATAATGGTCAGTAACTGTTTTTTACGGCCCTGCGCATTGTAATAAGCGTGATATCCATTTTTAAAGACATCGAAATCCAGCTTTCCTTTCAATCCAGCTTTCTCATACACATATTTTGCGACAAGATCTGTATTTTTTTGTGGTTGCTGAACCGTACTCTGAATAGTCGTTGCAGATGCAAATTGTGGTATATAACAAAAAATTAAAATAAAAAAGTAGATGGCTCGTTTCATTTCCCTGATAACACTCTTCTAATTGGTTTATGCCAAAGACAAAGCGACTCTATCATAGGATTTGAATTTTTTAGCCCTCTCTTTATAAGGATTTTGTCAAATCGAGTTAAGTCAGGGTCCTGTTAAATTTCTCACTCTTGATTCATTTATTAATATAAAACAGCACATTAAAAAATGAACATTGTTTAATCAAAGTTTATTTTTGTCATTTGTTTTGACAGACGATTGTTTCAAAATCGGAAATCTGAATCAGCTAGCTGTCTGTTTTCAAAAATAAAAAAACAAGACACAGCAGAGAAATAATAAAATTTACTCTATCCGTTCTGTTTGTTCGATTTTTGAGCTTTATCTCGAATTTTTTTGCCTAGCTCGTTTGTCTGTGGGTTAAAAAACAAACAGGCTGTATGCAGTGTTCTCGCAGGCGATGACAAAAAAAGCGGGCAAAACTGCCCGCTAAAGTTGACTCATCCTTTGAAAGGATTAAATGGTACAAACCGTTTCCCAACTGCCATCGCTGCCAGGGACAGAGCTCGTCCACCATTTGGCCTGATAGACAACGCCATTGTGGATAATTTTGTCACCGGTTGCTGCGTGGCTCGGATTACCTTGCCAGTCAGTTTGCGGCCAGTTTGGATAAGTATTCAAACCCGTTGTTGAGCAGGTACCGCCATTGTCACCGCCGCCGTTGTCACCACCACCATTATTCAGGTCAGCCAGTGGCAAATCAGGTTGTTCGAAGGCGAGGGCATAGTCTGTGTTGTTGATACGAACGCTGTAGTTTGCCGGACCGGAAATGGGCAGGAAGTAATTCAGCGTCAGTTCAAAGCTTTCGTTATTCGCCAGCTGTTTCCAGCTTGGCAGGGTGAAAGCAACACGATGGAAATTACCGTCCAGACCGCCGATGTTATCGCCACGGGTATGGCCGGATGCGATGACCTGCAGGTTTGCACCTGATTGATCGCTCATGTTGTCCGGCGTTGAGGTTGGAATATCGAACTGGAACTCTGTGCCGCCTGGCAGTGCCTGACCTGTTTTATTGGTCAGGGTCATGGTTGGGTTCAACGGATAGTTCTGATCACCAACTTTAAAACCGGACACAGCAACGTCAACGTTGACGGCATGTGTTGGAATGGCGCCTTCAGCAAGGGTATTGCCGTAAGGTGTCGCATTCGCAAACTTATCGTAGATGGCTTTGGTCATGGTATTACCCATGTGATATTCACCGTTGCCAGTTTTACAAGCGTTTTCTGTTGGATCGACAGTCGTACGGTTGCCGCTGGCATCCAGGTTATAACAGCTATAGTCGCCCGCCAGTTCCCAGAACATGATCCCGCCTATACCTTGATCGACGACGTAGTTCGCTTTGGTGTTGATAGACTCTTGATCCTCGGTAGACAGGAAGACTTTCTTCTCTGCATTCCATAGCCAAGGAGCAACAGAAACGCTGTCATAATGACGGGTGTAAGTACCGGTCAGTGCATCTTGCGGATCATTCACCGGATCCAGACCATAAGCGGCGGTATATGTCCCGTAAATACCGTTGGCCAGGTTCATTGCGTGCCACATTGGGTTCGAACCCGCGCCCATTTCATTGCCATTGGCATCTTTGTCGTGCCACATGTTGTCGATCCCAACCGCACCGTAACCACACTTGCTGGTTCCTGCACCTGTACCGGCAGGGCAGTCGCTCTGGTTTGGCAGAGCAGCCAGACCCCAGAGGCCGTTGGTTCCGCCATTCACGCCTTGCCAGCCACGCGTATAATACGGAACACCGATGTTAATTCGTCCGGCTGGCATGGAGCCGCGGAAGTAGTGGTAGGCCCAGTCGGTGTTCAGATAACCGGTTTTTTTGTACTGTGCTGTGCCGTAAACGTTGCCCGCTTCAAGCTCTGCATCCAGGCCGCTGTCAAACAGGGAAGCATTGTGACCGACATAGTCATTCCATGCCCCATGCAGGTCATAGGTCATGATGTTGACGTAATCGAGATACTTATTGATAGACATGGTTTCCATACCACGCAGCAGATAACCGGAAGACGGTGCTGCAATGGTCAGCATGTAGTGGTGTCCATCCTGCGCACTGGCTTGATCCAGCTTTTCACGCAACACTTTCATCAATTCATGGTAAGACTTCATCAAATGGGGGCGCATGGCATCTGAGTATGCGAAGTCATCCGGATTTCCTGCACCTTGCATGCTGGTCGGATACTCGTAGTCGATATCCAGACCATCAAATTGATATTGGCGCATCATTGCGACCGCAGAGTCAGCAAAGGTTTGGATTCCCTGATGATTGATGCTGCCGTCTGCATTGGTCGTCATGGTGTAGAAGCCACCATCAGCAACACGGTTGCCGTTTTCGTCGAAATGGCCACCGGTTTCAGCCCAGCCACCAATTGAGATGAGTGTCTTCACACCGTGTTTTGCTTTTGCTGTTGCCAGTGCACCGAAGTGACCTTTAAATCCAAGCGCCGGATCGACTTCAACACCAGGCCACTCTTTCCCAACGGCAGGGTTATTGGGATCGTTCACGTTCCCGATGTTCACTTTTCCGTCAGAACCGATACTGACAAAGGCGTAGTTAATGTGGGTCAGGTTTTCCCAGGGAATATCACTGACCAGATAGTTGTTCTGGTCGTCGCCACTGCTACGCCAGCTGGTGAAATAACCAATCACGCGTCGTGCATGATCGGCCCCCATTTTTTCACGGCCATCCTGATCATAAACCGTACAGTAAGGGACATTGACGCCCGGTGTTTGATACAGACCATCAGGCCGGCAGTTCGCCGCCGCCTGGGATTGAAAGCTTAATAAACACGCGGCACTCAGTGTGGCGAGCGTAAAGCCGCGCTTCGCATGCAGACAGTGCATTTTCAGGTTCAACATCACTATGGTTCCTTTAAGAGAAAAACAAACAAACAAAATAAGTAACAAGCTTAAAATTAGCTGTGAAATAACTATAGGATTTTTGTGGCAGATACCGAGCATATTTATTCATTTATTAGCTAATGATCACAATAAAAAAGCACATTTCTGTAACATTTATGATGTTATTTTGTGCAGGTAATCAAATCTCGCTTTAAATTTACAGGGTAAAAAATCAGGATCATCATGGCATTAGCGATACATTACAGATGAACTATGTTAATTTTCAGGTTTACATTCATTTGACAATTGAGGACAGGATTCCGAATGGACATCACCCTTTTCCATGCATCATTATTATTGTTCACGGGATTCATTGCAGGAATTATCAATACGTTAGCGGGTGGGGGATCTAACCTGACATTGCCTGCGCTGATGGTGATGGGGATGCCCGCTGAGGTCGCGAATGCGACCAACCGTTTAGGTGTTGTGTTACAGGCGATCACTGCAGTGTTTGGTTTTCGCCGTCACGGTAAACTGGATATGACGGACACCGGGCCCATTATGGTGCCAACGATCATCGGTGGTTTGGTCGGGGCCGCGGCTGCTGCATATGCCCCTTCGTCCTGGATTAAACCTTTGTTGCTGGGCACCATGCTGGCGATGGCGTTGATTATTCTGCTGAAACCAGCGGCAGTTGCGCCAGAGCCTGGCACCATTGCACGGAAAGTGGCAGACACACCCAGTTCCTGGTGGGGGTTGGGTCTAGCCGGATTTTATGGCGGATTCGTTCAGGCGGGAGTCGGGTTCGTCTTACTGGCGGCTTTGGCTGGAACATTAAGGTACGATCTGGTTCGGGCCAATGCGCTGAAAATGCTCTGTACGCTGATGTTCACTGTGGTTGCCCTGATCCTTTTTATATACGAGGGATTGGTGCTTTGGGTACCGGGACTTATTCTGGCTGCGGGCACCATATTCGGAACGCATCTGGCAGTTAAATTTGCGATTCAGGCCAGCGCAAAAACGCTGAAGTGGTTTTTGTTTTTAATGACCCTTTGTGGCTGTATCGCGGCAATGATTCATTAAATGCAAGGGATGATTTGTTAAATAAATGAACATCAAAACGGTGCCAAATTTATAAATAGCATGATTCGGCTCTTGCTGTTTTTATTATTCAATTTGTCACACATTCATACATGTTCAAATCGGAAAAAGCCGGGATTAACCTTTGTTGAAGTAAGGTTAATCCCGGCTTTTTTCTATTTTTGATTTTTTTTTAAGCATTATTTCAATTTGGGGATCTAAAGTTTCATTTTTAATGAGTGTTAACTCAGAAGCGAAAGTGGCAAACTATTTCAAGTGTAACAATTTGTATGGGAGTGTAACCAAAGCAGCGATAGGTATGTCAACTGTTACAATTTGGTTAACCAGTGAGCGTTTATGAAGCGTAGCACTGATTAGTCAGGTCAGCACATATTAGACATCAGCCCAATCCTGCGCATCTTGATTCAGATCAAAAATAATAACTCATGTAGTCACTGATTTGCGCTTGCAGATTTGATGACAACTTTTGCCCGAAAAGCTGAGAGAGAACATGAAAACCTCAAGATATAAAAATATCTTGTCGGGTGGTTTTGTCTTTTTGACAAGCCTTTTCCTGTCAGGATGTCAATTTGCGGTGCTTGATCCGAAAGGACGGATTGGGGTCGCAGAAAAAGAATTGATAATCACATCGATGTTATTAATGTTGATTGTCGTGATTCCCGTGATTTTGATGACGTTCTACTTTGCATTTAAGTACCGTGAATCAAATACCGGAGAAAAATATACGCCGGAGTGGGCTCACTCAACCAAGATCGAGCTGGTTGTGTGGACAGTGCCAATTATTATTATTGCCATTCTGGGCACGATTACCTGGCGTTCAACGCATGCGCTTGATCCAAGACAGCCCATCATTTCTGATGTGGAACCGATGAAGATCGAAGTGGTTTCACTTGATTGGAAATGGCTGTTTATTTATCCGGATCAGCACATTGCGACCATCAACGAAGTCGCATTTCCGACGGGTGTTCCGGTTGAATTCCACGTCACGTCGAACAGTGTGATGAATTCTTTCTTCATTCCTCAGTTGGGCAGCCAGATCTATGCCATGACAGGGATGTTGAACAAACTGAACCTGATTGCGGATGAGTCCGGTATTTACGACGGTATTTCATCAGGTTACAGCGGTCATGGTTTCTCTGGCATGAAATTCAAAGCGCTGGCTTTGCCTGACCAGGCAAGCTTTGACGAATGGGTTCAGAAAGTTCAGGGATCTGAGGAGCAACTGAAAACACTGAGCGACTTCCAAACCATCGCCAAGCCAAGCGAGAACGTACCTGTCAGTTATTACTCACATGTACCTTCCGACATGCTGCTGACCATTCTGAATCAGTTTGAAGGTTCTCTGACGTGTACCATCACGCCGGAATTTTCTGCTGAGCAAACATTCTAGGACATATTATGTTTGGACGATTAACACTGGACGCCATTCCTTTCCATGAGCCGATCCTCATGGCGACGCTGGCGGTCGTATTGCTGGGCGGTGCCGCCCTGGTAGGCGGCATTACCTATCTGGGTAAATGGCGCTACCTCTGGACAGAGTGGTTCACTACTGTCGATCACAAAAAAATTGGTGTGATGTACATCATCGTCGCGTTTGTGATGATGCTGCGTGGTTTTGCCGATGCCATCATGATGCGGAGCCAGCAAGTGCTGTCTGCCGCGGGTGAGACTGGTTATCTGCCGCCACATCACTATGATCAGGTCTTTTCAGCACACGGCGTGATCATGATTTTCTTCATGGCGATGCCGTTTATCATCGGCCTGATGAACATCGTGATTCCACTGCAGATTGGTGCGCGTGACGTTGCTTTCCCATTCCTGAACTCCCTGAGCTTCTGGCTGTTCGTTGTGGGTGTGGTGCTGATCAACCTGTCTCTGTTCGTGGGCGAGTTCGCGCAAACGGGCTGGCTGGCTTATCCGCCTCTGTCTGGTAAAGAGTACAGTCCCGGAGTCGGGGTTGATTATTGGATATGGGCACTGCAGATCTCCGGGATTGGTACGACCTTATCCGGGGTGAACTTCTTCACCACCATCATGCGTCTGCGTACCCCGTCGATGCCGATGATGAAGATGCCTGTGTTCACCTGGGCATCCCTGTGCGCGAACATTCTGATTATTATTTCGTTCCCAATCCTGACCGTCACCATTGCGCTGCTGACGCTGGATCGCTATCTGGGCACCCACTTCTTCACCGTAGATATGGGGGGCGACATGATGATGTACGTCAACCTGATCTGGGCGTGGGGTCACCCGGAAGTTTACATTCTGGTGCTGCCTGTCTTTGGTGTGTTCTCTGAAGTGGTTGCGACCTTCTCGCGCAAGAAGCTGTTCGGTTACACCTCGCTGGTGTGGGCAACCGGGGTGATCACCTTCCTGGCCTTTATCGTGTGGCTGCACCACTTCTTTACGATGGGTGCGAGTGCGAATGTGAATGCCTTCTTTGGGATTGCCACCATGGTCATTTCGATTCCGACCGGGGTGAAGATCTTTAACTGGCTGTTCACCATGTACCGTGGCCGGATCAAATTCACCACACCAATGCTGTGGACCATCGGTTTTATGTTCACCTTCACCATTGGTGGCATGACCGGCGTACTGCTGGCGGTACCTGCAGCGAACTTTGTGCTGCATAACAGCTTGTTCCTGATTGCGCACTTCCATAACGTGATTATCGGTGGTGTGGTCTTCGGATGCTTTGCAGGCTTTGCTTACTGGTTCCCGAAAGCGACAGGCTACAAACTGGATGAGAAATGGGGCGTTCGTGCCTTCTGGTTCTGGATCATCGGATTCTTCGTTGCCTTTATGCCGCTGTATGTGTTGGGCTTCATGGGAATGACCCGTCGTCTGAGCCAGCATATTGACCCGCAGTACTTCCCGATGCTGGCTGTTGCAGCCTGCGGTGCGGTTCTGATTCTGTGCGGTATTCTGTGTCAGATCATGCAGCTGTATGTCACATTCCGTGACCGTGAAGCGCTGCGCGATGTTACCGGCGACCCTTGGGATGCACGTACGCTGGAGTGGGCGACTTCGTCTCCACCCCCGTTCTACAACTTTGCCAAACTGCCTGAAGGCAATGAGCTGGATGCATTCTGGTATCAGAAAGAGCGCGGTGAAACGAATCAACCTATTCAGTATACGCCGATTCACATGCCGAAAAACACAGGCGCAGGCGTCATTATCTCTGCTTATGCGCTGCTGTTTGGTTTCGGTCTGATCTGGTACATGTGGTGGCTGGTTGCTGTGGGTGTGGTTGGCATGATCGGGACTTGGATCAAGCACAGTTTCAACGATGATGTGGACTATTACGTCACGGTTGAAGAAGTGAAAGCCATCGAAGAAGCTCATAAAGCACGTGTTGCGGGTGCAGCGCCGACACCAACTTCAAAAGACGACGAAGACGAGATGGAGGTCGACTATGCACACTAATGCGGTTGATCATCACGAGCACGACGAACACCATCACGATATCGGTGAAACCAAGCAGCTTGGCTTTTGGATTTACCTGATGAGTGACTGCATTCTGTTCGCAACGCTCTTTGCAACCTACGCCGTGTTGTGTGGCAACACGGCAGGTGGTCCGAGTGGTAAACACATTTTCGAACTGCCGTTTGTATTCACAGAAACCATGATGCTGCTGTTCAGTAGTATCACGTTCGGCTTCGGCATGATTGCGATGAAACGCAAAGATGTCGATGGCCTGAAACGCTGGATGTACGTCACCTTCTTGCTGGGCTTTGGCTTTCTGGCGATGGAAATTTATGAGTTCCATCACCTGATTGCGGAAGGTTACGGCCCGGATCGCAGTGCGTTCCTGTCTGCCTTCTTCACGCTGGTCGGAACTCACGGTCTGCACGTCACTGCCGGGATGATCTGGATGATTGTGTGCCTGATTCAACTCAATACTAAAGGGCTGAACGATGTCATGGAAACTCGTTTCCATTGCCTGAGTATGTTCTGGCACTTCCTGGATATTGTCTGGATCTGCGTATTCACCATCGTTTACCTGTTGGGAGTATTGTAATGGCGAAGCAAGAGCATCAAACCGGTTACGGTGATTACATCAAAGGGTTTATTGCGTCACTGATTCTGACCATCATCCCTTTTTACTTCGCAGCAACCAAAAGCCTGCCAACAACCGCAACGGTCGCCATTCTGCTGGTTTGCGCCGTGGTTCAGCTGGTGGTGCATTTGGTGTACTTCCTGCACATGGATCGCTCTGAGCAAGGATTGTGGAACTCCATGTCCTTTATTTTCACCGCGATTATCGTGCTGATTCTGATTGCCGGTTCCATCTGGATCATGGTGAATCTGCACGTGAACATGCTGCTGTAAACCGGATGACGATATGATCAAAGGTTATCTCTCGATTACTAAACCTGGGATCATCATCGGGAACCTCATTTCGGTGTTAGCCGGATATTTTCTGGCTGCGAAAACGGAGGGGCAGAATGGGCCCCTCCTCATCTACACCTTGATGGGCGTTGCACTGGTGATTGCATCCGGCTGCGTGATTAACAATATTTTTGACCGGGATATCGATCAGAAGATGTCTCGTACCCAAAGCCGCTTGCTGGCGACCGGGGCGATCAATGTTGATATTGCATTCGTTTACGCGATTGTACTGCTGCTGTCCGGGACAGTGCTGCTCTATCAACAGGCGAATCCGCTGTCTGCCGTTGTTGTACTGCTTGGGTTTGTGTTTTACGTGTTCTTCTACACCATGTGGTACAAGCGTACGTCGGTGTATGGCACCTTGGTTGGCAGTGTTTCGGGGGCCGTTCCGCCGCTGGTTGGCTATCTGGCTGTCACTAACTACATCAGCCTGGAAGCGATTTTACTGTTTTCGATGTTCTGCCTGTGGCAAATGCCGCACTCCTATGCGATTGCCATGTTCCGCATGCAGGACTACAAGAATGCTGGCATTCCGGTGTTGCCGGTTGTTGCAGGCATTCAGAAAGCCCGCCGTCATATGATGGCCTATGTCGTGGCATTTACCGCGGTCGCGCTGGCAATGTTTGCACTGGGCTTCAGTGGATATGAATACTTACTCGTGACGTCAGGTGTCTGCCTGTGGTGGTGTGTCGTCACGTTTCGTTCTCTGGATGAGAACAACTTTGTGCAGTGGTCAAAATCAGTCTTTAAGACATCACTGTTCGTGGTCACCGGGATCAGCTGTGTGCTGGGACTGGAGTTAATTCCGCTGGTTTAATGGCGGCACCACAAGTACCGATTCAACATGCTCTTGGCTAACAACTTTTATTAGCTACTTTTGTTCCGGTTTTGGTTTTTCCTGACTCGATACTATCTCCATCGAGTCAGTGAAAAACCATTTTTTTTTGTCGAATACCCGTCTTACTCGAAGCCGCAGCGGTGTTGGCTGCGTGCATTCCTGGAACGCCAGTCCGACCCAATCACATCGTTACCTATGGTCATGGGGATTCATTGACTTGCCGCCTACCTGCGACTCCAAGTCGTTTGGGTCTTGATTGAACACGAAAACGGTTACTTCACGTAACAGGCAAATCCTTTCAGATAAAAACCTTCAGGATAGGCAGAGTCCAGCGGATGATCCGCCGCCTGACTGAATCGTTCAATGAACTGAACTTCACGTTTTGCGTCCAGCGCAGCATCCGCAATAATCTTCTGGAACAGATTGTTGTCCATCAGCCCTGAGCAAGAGTAGGTCAGTAAGGTACCGCCTGGCTTCAGGATTTGCATCGCCAGCATGTTGATGTCTTTATAACCACGGCAGGCACCAACCAGCTGTGCCTTCGATTCCGCAAACTTAGGTGGATCCATGATCACCACATCAAACTGCTCGCCACGCTCACGATATTCACGCAGTAATTTGAACACGTCTGCATTGACGAATTCAGCGTGCTCAACCGGCAGACCATTGATTTCAGCATTTTGACGCGCAGTGTCCAGCGCAGGCTGGGAGACATCGACATTGATGACCTGATCAGCACCGCCTTTCAGCGCATAGAGGCCAAAACCACCGGTGTAGCAGAAGCAGTTCAGCACGCGTTTACCTTTCACGTACTTGATGGCTGCCTGACGGCTGTCCCGCTGATCCAGATAGAAACCGGTCTTGTGGCCGCCCACGATATCCACATTGATTTTAATTCCGTTTTCTTCAATGGTGACAACGGATGGCGGCGTGTCTCCATGCAGAACGCCCGTGCGTTGTTTCAGGCCTTCTTTCTTGCGGACAGACACATCTGAACGCTCATAGATACTACATTCCGGATAGCAGGTTTTCAGCGCCTCAACCAGATTGTCTTTCTGCGCTTCTGCACCGGCACTCAGCAACTGACACACCAGGAAATCCTGATAACGGTCAATGGTGATCCCCGGCAAGCCGTCAGACTCTGCAGCGATCAAACGGTAGCCCGTCAGTCCGTCACGTGCCGCCAGAATGTCACGCAGTTGCTGCGCTGCCTGCAGGCGTTTGATAAAGAACGCCGTGTCGATGGTATCGTTCTGGTCAAAAGTCCAGACACGGACACGAATTTGAGACTGCGGAGAATAGGCACCACGCGCCAGCCATTCGCCTTTGTGATCAAAGATGTCTACGGTCTCACCCAGACCCGGTTGACCTTCAACACGCTGAATTCCACGCGAAAAAACCCAAGGATGGCGGCGACGCAGCGATTTTTCACGCCCTTTCACCAGATAGATAGAAGCTGTCATGTTCAGACCAGAAGCAGTAAAAGAATGGGGGCGTATTATCTTGTCCGCAGGACGGAAAATCAACCGGAAGTCAGGGCATTTCAGGAATCGTGAAGTTCACCTGATCAAGGGGGAGCCTGGAAGGGATTTCCCTCCCCATGTGAAGGGGAGGGAAGACAGCAATTGCGGTTCGTTCTGAATCAGGCTCTGACGCCGTTCATCAGCACTTCGAGCTGTTGTGCCTGCTGGTTCAGGCGCTCAATGTCGGAAGCCGTCTGGCCAATTACTGCTTTGACCTGCCGGGATTGTTCCCGAACCTGTTCTACACTGCTGGCGATACCATCGGCGACAGTGCCTTGCTGCTCGGCGGCAGCGGCGATCTCGGTGCTGCGGTCCGAAATGTGCTGATTGCGATCGGCAATCTGTGTGATTTGCTGATCCACAGAATCCATCAGGGTCTCACTTTCCCCGGCATTGGTGACCGTACTTTGCATCACGCTCATCAGCGTCTGACTGTTTTTCTGCAGTGACTCAATCATCTGCTGAATTTCTACAGTTGCCGTTTGCGTGCGGCCCGCCAGTGTCCGGACTTCATCTGCAACCACGGCAAATCCGCGGCCTTGTTCACCGGCGCGCGCCGCTTCAATCGCTGCATTCAGCGCCAGCAGATTGGTTTGCTCTGAAATGGCATTGATGGTTGTGACCACGGCATCAATCTTCGCGGCATTGCTGTCCAGTTCATTCACCGCTTCAGCAGCCTGATGAATCTCGCGGGTCAGCTGGTTGATCGCTTGTTTGGTATTGCCGACCTGTGAACGCCCTTGCTCCGTCACTTGCTGCGCTTCTCGGGTCTGTTCAGACGTATCGTGCGCATGGGCAGCAACCTCGCGGATCGACGAAGCCATCTCTTCGGTTGCACTGGCCAGAGAATCGAGATGTTCTTGCTGCTCAGTCGACAGGCTTTCCGTTTTCATGCTGCGCTGGCGGAGCTCGCTGCTGATTTGCTGCATAAGAGCGGTGGCTTCCTGCGTTGCCAGCACCAGTTGTTGCTCTCGTTCAGCGACTTTATCAATCGTGATGGCAATCAGGCTGAACTCGTCACGGACTTTGAAAAAATTCAGACGCTGAGTCAGATCGCCATCTGCCAGCGTATTCAGGGCACGGTGTGTGGTAAACATCGCGCCGCCAATGAATGTCATGATGTAATAGACTGCCGCAAAAGTGATGATCATGATGCCAGCGGCTAACGTCAGTTGAAGTCCCGACAGAAAATCAAACAGGCCGGATTGATCCGTCGAAATCAGACTGTAATGCATGCCGGGTACCGGAACTGCATGTTCGCCGCGGCCAATCGCAATATGGGTTCCTTGTAATAACCCTGCTGCGTCCGGCTGAGACGCTTGTTGTTCAGCAAGTAAAGTGGCTGCAGATTCAAGATTGAGGGTGATAAGTGATTGATACTGCTTTTCACCAGCATCAGCTAAAATTGCACTGACAGTGATCATTCCCAAAAGGGGGAGGAGGAACAGTAAATAGAACTTCTCCTGAAGCTTGAGGTGAATGAGGTACTTGTCTATCCATCGAAATGCAACTTCTTTCATTTTCTCTTCCTGAATGAATGAGGTGTTGTGGCGTCAGTGAATACTAATCTTTTTATCTATGAAAACAGACTGATCTTGAGGTGATTTATGTCACAAATTTGTGTCATGGTTCGTGTAACGGGCCATGTTCAGGGGGTTGGATTTCGGTTTCATACCGCACATGAAGGGTTAAGAATTGGTCTGAGCGGATACGCAAAAAATCTACCGGATGGCAGTGTCGAAGTGCTGGCCTGTGGTAAGCCGGAGAAAGTTGAACAATTGGTTCAATGGCTGGAAACCGGACCCCGCACATCCCGGGTGGACAGCCTGAGCCGAGATGATATTGCCTGGCGGGCTTTAGATGGGTTTGAGATTATGTAGCCGGAGTGGTGGATACTCCGGCAGGTTATCGAACAGGCTTAAAGGCATTTGGCTGGTTTCGGCAGTCCCGCCAGTTTTGTGGCCTGTTTCGCCGGACCTTTTGGAAAGAGCTTGAACAGGTACTTTGAGCTGCCTTTTTCCTCACCGTACTGTTTTGCCATGGCTTTCACCAGCATTCGAATCGCTGGTGACGTATTAAATTCCAGATAGAATTCACGCACAAAATGGACGACTTCCCAATGGGCGTCTGTCAGCTTGACGCCTTCTTCCTGAGCCAGCAGCGGCACCAGTTCGGGAGCCCAGTCGGCCACATTCTTCAAATAACCCTGTGCGTCGGTTTCAATCGTTTTACCGTTCAGTTCAAGCATGGTACTTCTCGCAGTTGTTAACCCGGCAAGGATAGTGATTCCCGGAAAACGGTGCAAGTCTGGCTTGGCTGAAAAACAAAAAAGCGCCCCGAAGGGCGCTTTCGCAAGATGATGCGCGACTCAATTAGTCGTCGCTGCCCATCACACCCAGAATTTGTAGCAGGCTGATGAACAGGTTGTAAATCGACACATACAGCGTCACGGTCGCAGAGATGTAGTTGGTTTCACCACCACGAACGATATTCTGCGTGGTCAGCAGAATCGCTGCTGATGAGAACAGCACAAACATCGCACTGATTGCCAGCGACAGCATTGGTAATTGCAGGAAGATGTTTGCAACCATGGCAACGATAATTGCAATGAAACCAGCCAGCAGCATACCGCCCAGGAAGGACAGGTCACGCTTGGTGGTCAGCGCGTAAGCTGAACACACCATGAAGGTTAATGCCGTACCTCCCAGAGCTGGCAGAATCACGCTGCCCATGCCTGCGCCAATATAAGCATTCAGAATCGGGCCGAGGGTATAACCCATAAAGCCGGTCAGCAGGAAGGTGAACACCAGTCCCATGCTGTTATCACGGTTTTTCTCGGTCAGGAACAGCAGGCCATAGAAACCAACCAGCGTAATAATAATGCCAGGATATGGCAGGTTAAACGCCATCGAAACGCCAGCGACCATCGCTGACCACAGCAGTGTCAGAGACAGTAGGAAGTAAGTGTTTCGCAGCACCTTGTTGGTTGACAGTACGCCTTCGTAGCTATTACTACGGACAATACGATCGTTCATAAAATCTTCCCCTTAGGGTTATTGTTGAAATCCAGTATGCCTTATATGGCGACCATTTCGTCAGAAATCAATAGCAAGCGGTTGATTTCTTGAGCCGAAACAGAAGAAAAATATCTTACAGACCATACAGCTCATGATACTGGAGGACGTGTAAATCCCGAGTACAAAGATGTAACAGTCTGTAACTTTCTTGCCTGTCCGAGCCACAGAGCACGAAACTGAATCTCATGCTAGCGGATCGGGGGGGCATAGTGCAAGCCGCCTTGTGACCACAGATTATTTTGCGCACGCTGAATATGCAGGGGCGACTGGACACCCACAGTGCGATCAAAACTTTCGCCATAGTTGCCAACCTGCTTGATGATTTGATATGCCCAGTCCGGATTCAGGCCAAGGCTTTTGCCTTGCGGGCCGTCAAGGCCCAGGAAGCGGCGGATTTCAGGGATATCACTATTTTTCATCGTATCAATATTTTCTGACGTGATGCCCAGCTCTTCGGCATTGATCATGGCATTCAGTGTCCATTTCACGATGTTAAACCATTGGTCGTCGCCTTGCCGGACCACGGGGCCGAGAGGTTCTTTTGAAATGATATCAGGCAGAATCACGGCATCTTCCGCATTTTTCAGACTCAGGCGCAGCCCATAGAGGCCAGACTGATCTGCGGTCAGGACATCGCAGCGGTTTTCTTCAAATCCGACGATGGTTTCTTTGGCCGTATCAAAAGGCACCAGCGTATAAGTGAGCTGATTGAGCTTGAAATAATCCTCCAGATTCAGTTCCGTGGTTGTGCCCGACTGAACACAGATACTGGCGCCGGATAAGTCTTTCGCGGTATTGGCATTCAGCGATTTTTTGACCATAAAGCCCTGACCGTCGTAAAAAAGAATCCCGGCGAAGTGCAGTTCCAGCGCCGTGTCCCGCTGAAGTGTCCAGGTCGTATTTCGGGAGAGCAGATCAATGTCACCACTTTGCAGCGCTTTAAAGCGTTCCCGGGCATTGAGCGGAATGAATTTGACCTTGGCTTTGTCGCCCAGTGCCGCAGCGGCAACCGCCTGACAGAATTCGACATCCAGCCCATGCCATTCACCTTTGGCATTTGGCATGGAAAACCCGGGGAGTCCTGTGCTCACACCACATTCCAGATACCCTTTTTCTGTAATCTGCGCCAGCGTTGCAGAGAAGCTGATCTGATGACTCAGCCGCTCTCTCAGCGAATTGACTTCATTTTCCAGTTCAGTCACCCGGTTGGCATCCTGACTCAGGCTTATGGTGTCGGGTTGGGTGTCCAGCTGCTGTTCAAGCATCTCAACTTTATTTTCGAGGGCTTTGATCAGCGCTTTATTTTGTGCGTCTTCACGGTCACATCCGGAAAGCAGCAGACAAAAAATTCCAATCAGACCAGCCTGAATCGTCTCTGACATAACGTGTCCTTTTAGATGCACATGGAAAGGCCACTCATTGCAGGGCAAGTAGCGCATTAATAAATATATCAATGTTCAGTATAGGAACCGTTCGCAGATGTGCGAGGATCGCTGTTATAAGGCAATGAGGGGTTGGACTGGCGCCATATTGATGACGTTACGTTTGGCAAACAGATCCATCAGGATGCGGCTTTCCAGATCAGTCGGTGCCTTGGGGAGTGCCAACCAGCGGGCATCAGGTGATAACGCTGGGGGTTGCGTGAGTGCTTTCAAATCGACAACAGAGAGGAGCGCATGGAATTTATGGACATAGTCCCGGGTTTCACGGGGCAGAACCAGTTGACTGAACTGACGGCTGTTCGCACGTTTCATGGCACGGCTGACCCGGCCTTCACCGGCATTGTAAGCGGCCAGTGTTAACGATAAATCCTGATCAAATTTCTGGTACAGAAACGACAGATAAGCCACGGCTGCCTGCGTGCTTCTGGCGACATCAAACCGTTCATCGTGATCCTGTTCGACCCGAAGTCCGAAACGTTTTGCGGTGGCCGGGATTAATTGCCAGAGGCCGGCTGCATTGGCATGAGACACGGCATCAACCCGAAAGGTTGATTCAATCATGGGCAATAGAGCCAGGCTGAGGGGCAGGGATTTCTGCCGGAGCGATGTCTCAATCGCCAGCAGGGTCTCCCGGTTTCTCAGCAAGTGCCGTTCAATCACTTTTTTGTGTGGCAGAAGCCGGTCGACCTGGGCCTGCAGGGCTTCCGCACTGAGCGAGAAAGACGGGTTCGCCGGGTCAGCAGACGCAGTTCCCGGTATCCATAAAAACAGACCTGTCAGACACAACACAGCCATCAACCGGCTGCGGGTGCCGTGTCGTTTTTTCATCTCAGCTTTGCATTAACGCAGTGCCGTAATCTGGCTCACCTTTGAGCTGGCGTAAGACTTCGCCATAAGAAGCCGATAAATTGCCATTCACCTGATTGGTTTTCTGGCATGAATGAATCTGGCTTTCTAATTGCTGCCAGCTCTGACGTACCTTCAAGTTGAGCGGAGAAGGCAGTCGTTTCAGCAGCAACGCCATGCCGCGCTTGTCTCCGGGCAGACCCAGCGATTTCAGCAGGTCTGACCTGTGTTTTGCACTTTGCTGGAGCTGAAGCAGCAACGGCTCCTGACGACTGACCAGATCAGACAGAGAAGAGCCGTCGAATTGCAGATAACTTGCTTGCTGACGCAGCATCAGCTGACCCAATTGCTGATAAGCATGAAGATCGTGACGAATCCCCTGAATCAGTGTTTTCACTATCTGCTGTTTACTCATAAAAGACCTCAGTTGTGTCCGGTATGGAACTCAAGGATCGCACTGGACAATGTTTCTACGTCCAGTTTCAGATCACCTTTTGTCAGTGCTTGTTTAACGGCTGCAACTTTTTCCATGTCGATCTCCGGCAATTCGGCCAGCGCTTTCTGCGCCTCAGCAATCACTTGATTACTGGTGCTGATGACAGGTTCAAGGCTTTTCGATTTGCCTGCGGTTTCAAGTTGTGCCGGGCCGGATGGACGCTGAGTGGACGAGGCCACCTGAGAATTAAAAACTTTGTCGATTTTCATGAACTTATCCTGCCTGAAATTTTACCGCTGATTTTTGAATGAAGGTCAAATTACTTCCCTGAACAGGAAGGGCGACCGTTTCCGCCGGAAATTAAAAAATAGTTTGGACTTTTCCCCGGTCAACCACGATCACATCAATGACCTTGCCTGAAGTACTATTGCGGACAGAGATCTGCTCACCTTTAACCCCATTTTGCAGGGCCTCGCCTTTCATGCTCGCTTCCATCCCATTTTTACTTGCAATAATCATGACACTTTCGCCTTCCTCAACCAGCCACAGGGGCTGGAGCTGAAGCGGACTGATGACCTGACCACTGCGAATCCGGCGCAGCGTGCGCTGTCCGAGTACTTGTTCCGGGCGGGTCGCAAAGGCTTCATCCCGGCTAAGGGTGAGTGTCTGTGTTTTGAGCATGGTTGCCGAGAGTTTTGTATCCCGCCGGATATGGGTGGCTGCCACAATCACAGGAATTCTTAAACGTACCTGTGCCGTGACATTCAGTTTCCAGGGTTGTGAACCCGACTGGCATTCCACCTGACGTCTTAAATAGCCAACCGGCAGGTTCTGCTGATCCGCGGCACTGATATACAAAGCCGTCGGGCAGGCCGGCAAATGTTCTGCCGAGGCAGGAATACTGAGTTCAATTTCAGTTTCATAGTCAGGCCAGCGTTGTCTTTTCGCGTAACTGTCGATTTCCTGTTCGATTTTCGTGTTGACCCACGACGAAAGTTGGTTCGTTTCAAGCGGTGTTCTGTCACTGGCCTGCGCCGGCGACGCCAACACACTCAGGGTGATCAGGGCGGATATTTTAGCGCTGAATGCGACATTTCCTGACTTCCGCTTACGGGTTGAAATGCGGAAGTTCCGCTTCCCTTCCTCTTTGTAACTATCTGAAAAATAAGGCATAAAATATTGGCATGTTTCTTGTTTATGAATACAGCGTGACTAACTGCGTAAGCGTGACCGAATTAAGGAACAACAATGGCGATCAGTTTTGAAAATGCGCTCGGTGTTCATCCTGATGCGCTCAATTTCAGGGTACAGCGCAGCAAAGTATTGGCAAGCAACTTAGCAAATGTCGATACCCCTGGGTATTACGCCAGAGACCTGGCTTTTGAAACCGTGATGAAAAACACAAGCTCACGCGTGGATACCCCGCCACCGGAAATGGCTGTGAGTGCGAAATATCGCGTGCCTTATCAGAACAGTCAAACCGGCAATACCGTTGAACTGGGCGTTGAGCAAGCCAAGTTTGCCCAGAACAACATGGATTTTCAAACCAGCCTGACTTTCATGAACATGAAATTCAGCGGGCTGGCAAAAGCAATTGAGGGACGTTAATCACTATGGCTTTTACGGACATCTACTCAATCGCTGGCTCTGCCATGACGGCACAAACCGTTCGTCTGAACACGGTAGCCAGTAACCTGGCGAACGCCGATGCAGTCGCCAGCAACCCGAACGATACGTACAAAGCACTCAAGCCAGTGTTCGCCACAGTCTACGGCCAGACGCAACTGTCGGCCGAGAAAGACGTGTATCCGAATGCAGAAGTTCGCATTGTGGATGTGGTCAAGCACGAAGGCAAAATCGATAAGCGCTTTGAGCCGAGTAACCCACTGGCCAATGACGAAGGCTATGTCTTCTACCCAGGCATTGATGTGGTGGCGGAAATGGCAGACATGATGTCAGCCACGCGCAGCTACGAGACCAATGTGGAAGTGCTGGCGAATGTGAAAAGCATGCAGCAAGGCCTGCTGAGACTGGGAGAAGGACGATGAGTCTAGCACAGTACACCGCGCTGAACGGTGATTCACCGAATGCAGCGACAGGTGCCAATGCCGGTGTTCAGGCGAATGCGAACAGTGCACAGTCGCTGGAAAACGAATTCCTGACCCTGATGGTGGCACAGATTCAGAATCAGGATCCGCTGAACCCGCTGGACGGTACGGAATATGTGGGTCAGCTGGCGCAGTTCTCTCAGGTTCAGAGTACCGAGAACATGGCCAAGATGATGCAAAACAGCATGGTCTTGATGGACAACATGCAGGTGCTGGCAACCGCAGGTCTGGTTGGACAGACCGTGTATGTCGATACCAACGAGATGGCGCTGGATGAAGATAGTGTTCAGAGCGGAAAAATCGAACTGGCGCATGCATCAAACCAGGTCAACCTGATTCTGGAAGATGAATATGGCCGGAAATCCAAAGTTCCGCTGGGGGCGCATGGAGCCGGCGATTTAGATTTTTCGATTGATGCGGAAGAACTGGGGTTACCGAAAGGGAACTACACCGTATCCGTTGAATTGCAGGAAGGACAGGCTCAGCCAAAAATACTGCTGGCAGGTGAGGTTGAGCAGGTTCGAGTTCCGAGTAACGGGGGTTCTGCCCTGGTGAATGTTGCCGGTGTCGGCAGTGTTCCTTTCTACCAGATTAGCCAGTTCGGCAGCTGATTTTCATACAAGATAACGAGGATAACATGAGTTTTGATATCGCGCTGAGTGGCCTGGGTGCCACCAATACTCAACTGAATACCATCAGTAACAACATTGCGAACGTGTCCACCACGGGTTTCAAACAGTCCCGGACTGAATTCGCATCCGTTTACAACGGCCTGCAGGCTGGCGGTGTGGAAGTGGCTTCCATTTCCCAGAACTTTGATAAAAACGGCAACGTGTCCGGTACAGGCCGTTCACTGGATCTGGCGATTGGCGGCAGTGGTTTCTTTGTCACCAAAGATACGTCAGGTCAGGTGGTTTATACCCGTTCTGGTGTTTTCAACACAGATAAAGACAACTTCATCACCAGCAACACCGGAATGAAGCTGCAAGGCTACACCGTTGATGCCAACAACAACCTGCAGTCGGGCGCAACAGGCGATCTGCAGATTAAAACGGCTTCTCTGGCGGCGAAAGCGACCGACCGCATTGATTTTGTGGCGAACTTCGACTCCCGCGTAAATACCCCGGCGGTTGCACCGTTCAATATGACGGATCACGACACTTATAACTCGTCTTACACCACCAAGGTGTATGACTCGCTGGGTAACCCGCACACCATGACACAGTACTTCGTGAAAACGGGTGCGAACGCATGGGACATCCATGTGTCTGTCGATGGCGCAGCCCCTGCTGCACCCCAGGCAGCAACGTTCAATACTGATGGTACGCTGAATGCGCCGGCCGCGCCGTTTAACGTGGCATTTAACCCGGCGGGTGCAGACCCGATGAGCGTTGATATCGATCTGCAGGGCACCACGCAGTTTGGTGCAGACTTCGGTACCAGCACGAACAACCCGAATGGGTATTCTTCCGGTGAGCTGACCGGTGTGCGTGTTGAAGATAACGGCATGGTTTACGCCACTTACACCAATGGTCAGTCTCTGCTGCAAGGTCAGGTGATGCTGGCTGATTTCGCCAACCCGCAGGCGCTGGTGAAAGTAAGCAACACGGGCTGGCAACAGAGCTTCGCTTCTGGTGCTCCGATTACCGGTCAGCCAGGCAGCGGTACGCTGGGTGGTCTGACGCCGGGTGCACTGGAAGGTTCGAACGTGGATCTGACCAGCGAGCTGGTGAACCTGATGACGGCACAGCGCAACTATCAGGCGAACGCCAAAACTATCTCGACCACAGAGCAGCTGACTCAGGCGCTGTTCAACGCGATTTAAGGGTTCGTACATGGATAGTTTGCTTTATACAGCAACCAGTGGGGCCAGCCGGGTACTGAGCGCACAGCAAGTGCGCTCAAACAACCTGTCAAACGCAGACACCACAGGTTTCCGTGCCGACATGGAACGCGCCCGCAGCTACGCCATTGAAGGCCGTGGTTTTGATGGCAGCACCATGGTCGTGACCAACTCGGCTTCCACGCGTTTTGATTCAGGCGACATGGTGAAGACTGGTCGGAAACTGGATATCGCGGTGAACGGTGATGGTTTCCTGACCGTACAGCTACCGGACGGGACCGAAGCATATACCCGTGCCGGTAACATGAAAATCGATCAGGAAGGCAACCTGACCATCAACGGCTTCCCGGTGATGGCAGAAGGCAACCCAATCGTCATTCCGGCTTACCAGAGCATTGATGTGAGTGAAACCGGGATGGTTTCTGTGATTCCACCGGGTGGCGGCGCAGAACTTGAAGTCGGTCAGATCAAACTGGTGAAACCGGAAAACAATACAGTTCAGAAAATGAATAACGGTTTGCTTCAGGCGCGTGACGGCAACGATTTTGCTGCCGATGCGACCGTTAAACTGGCTCCGGAACATCTGGAAGGAAGTAACGTTTCCGCCATTGATGAACTGGTCAGTGTGATGTCTCTGACACGTAATTTTGAAATGCAGGTGCGGATGATGAAAACCGCAGAAAAACTCGCTCAGGCTGGTAACCGCCTGCTGCGCAACGGCTAAGAATAAGGAGAACTCGCATGCACTCTGCATTATGGGTCAGTAAAACAGGTATGGCGGCGCAAGACACGAAGATGACCGCCATTTCGAACAACCTGGCAAACGTAAACACAGTTGGCTTCAAACGCGATCGCGTTGTCTTCGAAGATTTGTTCTACACGATTCAGCGCCAGCCGGGTGCACCGGTGGATCAGGTGAACGAACTGCCGACGGGTGTTCAGCTGGGTAGTGGTGTGCGCGTTGTCGGCACCCAGAAGGTATTCACACAGGGCAACAACTCGAACACCAATCAGGAACTGGATATGGCCATCATGGGTGGCGGTTTCTTCCAGATCGAAAACTCTGACGGCGAGCTGATGTACAGCCGTAACGGCCAGTTCCACGTGAACTCTGAAGGCCTGATGGTAAACACTCAGGGTCTGCCATTGGTGCCTCAGATTGAGATCCCGAACAACGCAACCCGCATCAGCATTTCAGTCGACGGCATTGTGTCGGCGCAGGTTGCAGGCGATCCGCAGCCACAGGAACTGGGTCAGATCACTCTGGCGCAGTTCGTGAACCCGGCGGGTCTGGAAGCATTGGGCGGCAACCTGTATCGCCAGACTGAAGCCAGTGGTCAGCCGGATGAACTGGTGCCGGGCCTGGATGGTGCAGGCTCAATCAAGCAGGGCGCACTGGAAGGCTCCAACGTTCAGGTTGTGGAAGAAATGGTCGACATGATCACCACACAGCGTGCTTATGAAATGAACGCCAAAGTCGTTTCTGCTGCCGATGACATGCTGAAGTTCGTCGCACAGTCCGTCTAATGCTTACACCGAAAGGAAATCCTATGAAGTGGCTGATTCCATTTCTCATGGTGTTACTGACAGGGTGCACATTGCGCCCTGAATTCACAACACCGAAACCAGATGATGAAGCCTTTGCGCCACCGGTACTGGATTACTCATTGCCGGATGCAACCGACGGCAGCCTCTACCGAAACAACTATATGATGACGTTGTTTCAGGACCGTCGTGCATATCGGGTCGGTGACATTCTGACGATTGTTCTGGATGAAGAAACCCAGTCGTCGAAAAAGGCAGACACAACATTTTCAAAAGATTCAGAGGTGGGGATCACCGCACCGATCATTGGGAATTACACCGCCAATAATCTCTCGGCCAGCATTGATGCCAGCCGTGGTTTTGATGGGTCAGCGCAGAGCTCTCAGGGCAACAAGCTGAAGGGCGCGATCACGGTGACCGTGAACGAAGTGCTGCCAAATGGTGTGCTGCGCATTCGCGGTGAAAAATGGCTGCGTCTGAATCAGGGAGATGAATTCATCCGTTTGTCCGGCATCGTGCGTGTGGATGACATCAGCCGGAATAACCAGGTGTCTTCTCAGCGCATTGGTGACGCCCGCATTACTTACTCCGGTCGTGGCGCACTGGCCGACAGCAACTCAGCCGGGTGGCTGACGCAATTCTTCAACAGCCCATGGATGCCATTCTGATGAAATCGCTGAAAACTATTTTGCTGTTCACAGCAGTCGCACTTTGGGGGGCGCACTCCCTGACCGCCCAAGCCTCTGTGGCCATGCCAATTATGGATCTGGTCGATGTCCAGGGGATCCGGGGTAACCAGTTGGTTGGTTACGGTCTGGTTGTGGGTCTGGACGGAACAGGTGACCGGAACCAGGTGAAATTCACCAGCCAGTCCGTCACCAATATGCTGCGCCAGTTTGGTGTCCAGATCAGTGAAGGGACAGACCCGAAACTGAAAAACGTCGCGTCCGTCAGTGTGACCGCTTATGTGGATCCAATGGCCGGGAAAGGCCAGGAACTGAACATTGTCGTTTCTTCTCTCGGGGATGCGAAAAGCCTTCGCGGCGGTACATTGCTGCTGACACCGCTGCGCGGTGTGGATGGTGAGGTTTACGCGGTTGCACAGGGCAACGTGATCGTTGGTGGTGCCAGTGCAGAGGGTTTGAGTGGTTCGAAAGTCACCATTAACACCCCAACCACGGGCCGGATTCCGAACGGCGCGACGCTCGAGCGTGAAATTCCGACGGACTTCAACCAAAAGCCGCACATTACGCTGAACCTGCGTACCCCGAGTTTTACGACGGCGAAGAACATTTCCCGTGCAGTCAACAATACCTTTGGCCCGGGTGTCGCCACGGCGATCAACCAAGCCAAGATTGAAGTGCAGGCGCCGTTAGATACTCAGCAGCGCGTGACCTTCATGTCGATGCTGGAAGAACTGATGGTTGAAGAAGGCCGTCGTCCGGCACGTGTGGTCTTCAATTCCCGTACGGGCACCGTGGTGGTGGGTCAGAATGTGACGGTGAGTGCTGCGGCCGTCAGTCATGGCAGTCTGACCGTGACTATCCGTGAAATGCAGGCGGTGAGTCAGCCGAATGCTTTTGCTGATGGGGAGACCAAAGTGGTGAATAACTCGCTGGTTGATATCAATCAGGATGAAGCACCGATGTATATCTGGCCGGAAGGCACAGAGCTGAGCACCATTGTGGATGCGGTCAACAGCCTGGGTGCAACACCGGATGATCTGATGTCTATTTTGCAGGCATTGCATGAAGCGGGTGCGCTGAATGCGGAGCTGGTGGTTATTTAATCTGGCGAGGAAGGAGTCACCATGAAAATTGATGGTCAGGCCAATGTCATGCTCTATCACGACAACAGTGCCGTGAATAACCTGAAATATCAGGCGGATAAAAAGCAGGCACTTCAGGAAGTCGCCGGACAGTTTGAAGCGATGTTCCTGCAGATGGTGCTGCGCCAGATGCGGAGCAGCAGCGATGTGCTGGCCTCGGAAGACAGTCCGTTTTCCAGTAAAGAACAGGGCGTGTTCCGTGATTTTTATGACGGTCAACTGGCGATGAACATGGCGAAACGCCAGAGCGCTGGGATTGCCGACATGCTGATCAAGCAACTGAGCCCGGCCACGCCGGGCGCAGAGGGGAACGGTGATCACATTGCTGCAAATCATGCGGCGTATGAGCCGGTCGGCAAATTTAACGCCCAGTCAGGCCAGGCCGCCTTAAATCATGAGCAGACCAAGGCTGGCAATTCAACTTCTGCCATCAGCAGCATGGCATTTCAGCAGCCGTTAATTTCTAAGATTGATGCGAAAATGGAGCGCGGAACTGAATGAGTATTATCAATATTGCATTAACCGGTTTGAATGCAAACCGTGCAGGTCTTGACGTTACCGCGCAAAACGTTGCTAACGTCAACACACCAGGATACAGCCGCCAGCAGGCGCTGTATGCCGCGCTTGGACCAAGCGCTAAATTGGGCAACTCCGCGGGTAATGGTGTTGAAGTCACCAGTATCCGTCGTGTGTCTGATGAATATGTTGTGAAACAAACCTGGGCGACCCAAAGCCAGGCGTCCTATTCATCCCGCTATCTCAGCAATATGTCTCAGCTGGAAAGCGTGATGGGCGCGGACAGTTTCAATATCTCCATGGGGCTGGATAACTTGTACGCGGCACTGAACGATGCTTCGGTTAAGCCTGAATCGGCCCCGCTGCGTCAGCAGATTATCAGTGAAGCCGATGCCCTGACCCGACGCTTCAACACGTTATCGGAGTCTTATTACTCACAGCATAAAGACCTGAGCGATCAGCGTTCGGCTGCGGTAGCACTGAGCAACAGCCTGTTGCAGAACATCGCAGATGTGAATGACCGCATCGTCGAAATGAGTGCGACCAGCGGCAACCCGTCTCATCTGCTGGATGAACGTGATGCGTTGGTAGGCCAGTTGTCGGAACTGATGTCGATTAAAAGCAATAAGCAGCCGGATGGTAGTTTACAGGTGACACTGGCATCCGGTCAGCCACTGGTGTTGGGCGATCAGGCGGCGCAGTTGAAAGCGGTGCCTGATCCGGCGGATCCGTATCTGGCGGATATGGAGATTGATTTCGTTGGCCAACGCTTCCCGATTAAAGGTGATATTGGTGGAGAGCTGGGCGCGATTTCTGACTATCAGGTCGAGACATTGCTGCCATTCCGCCAGACGCTGGATGAAATGGCGGTAGCCATGGCAGATGCTTTCAACAATACCCTGGCAACAGGTCAGGATCTGAACGGAAATTCAGGTAAGCCGCTGTTTGCTTATGACCCGGCCAGCCCGTCTTCCAGCCTGAAAATTACTGCGCTGAAAGCCGATGACCTGGCATTTTCATCCGATGGTAAGCCTGGTAACAGTGATGTGCTAACGGATCTGATTGGTTTGAGTAACCGGACCTTTGCTATTACGGGTTACGGCAACGTATCAGTCAGTGATGCATTCACATCGATGGTCGGCGATACCGCCATTAAAGCGCGTCAGGTGACCTCGGATTCAAAAGCGGCCGATAAGCTGAATTCAGAAGCCATTGCGGTGAAAGAAAATCTGAGCTCAGTGAACAGTGATGAGGAAGCGGCCAATCTGATGGTGTTCGCAAATGCATATCAGGCAAACATGAAAGTGATTAGCACCGCAAACAACCTGTTCGATACCGTTCTTGCTATGTTTTAAGGGGTGACAAATGCGTATCAGTGACACTCAATTCAGCCAGATGATGCTTGCCAGCCTGCAAAATAATAATGTAGGTCTGGGCCAGGTGATGCAGCAGATGACGACGGGCGATCGTCTGACCAAGTTGTCGGATGATCCGATTGACTCAATCAAAATGCTCAGCCTGAACCGTCAAGGCAGTGCGCTGCTTCAGTATCAAGACAACATTGCGAACGTGAGAACAACGTTGTCAAGTCAGGAAGCATATTTAAATACGGCCAGCGAGAGTTTACGTAGTTTACGTGATCTTGTGCTATGGGGTGCGAACGGCACCATGACAACGGAAGACCGTCAGGGCATCATCTCGGAGATGGAGAGCCTGAAAGATGGCATGATGGCTGTCTTCAACGCTCAGGACGAAGAAGGCATTTATCTGTTTTCCGGCACCATGACCGGGACACAGTCGCTGACGGATACAGGTACCGGGTACACCCTGAACGGCAATGCGGACAAACGTCTGGTGACCGTGGCCAAAGGGGTCACCATGGAGTCCAACGTGACTGCGCAGGATTTGCTGAATCTGGGTGGCGGCGCAACGGTTTTCCAGAAAATTGATGATCTGATCGCCGAGTTTCAGGCACCGACAGCAAACTTCAGAACTGAAGTCGCTGCGACGCTGGACGCTATCGATGATACCTATGGCAACGTTTTAGGCGCCCTGACAGATATGGGGGGCGTCATAATAACCTGGAGCTGATGGCTGAAGGTCATGTTGATAACAAGCTGTTTGTCGACAAAGTTCAAGGGGACCTGAAGAATCTGGATTATGCAGAAGCTTCGGTTCGATTGAGTAACTATCTTGCAGCACTTCAGGCCTCTCAGGCCAGTTTTACCAAGATTAACGATCTGTCATTGTTCGATCGCTTATAAGGAAGAGAGAGCACTATGGTGAACTCGACTGCAGAGATCCGGCAACAGTCGGTATCTCTGCTGAAAAATGACAAGGCAACAATTACTCCACCGGCGCAAGCCGGTGGCTCTGTTTCCGCACTGAAGGAAACGCAAACGGTCAGTCGTCCTGCAGTGGTGCAGGGGGGTTACACAGCCGCCAGTGAACTGTTTTCACTAGGTCAGGAACAAGTCACACGGGGCCAGATTGCCTATCAGAGTCTGGTGTCGGTGGGACGCGACCTGCAGGGCATGAAGAAAATTCTGACTCAGATGCTCGGCAGTTCGACTGCCATTACACAGGGCAGAATTGATCAGCTTCAACGGCATCACAACCATGTGGGGCAAGCCCTGAATGCAGGCCGTTTCGAGGGTGATCGGGTGCTGAACAGCAAGCTGGAGTTTCAGGCGAAAGGTGAGCCAAAACAGGACTTCACAGTCAATGGGTTGAATCTGGTTCGTCAGCGCCAGCAAAGCGAGCAGCTGCAACTGACGATTCAGGATCGCGGTACCGTGCTGTTGTCACTGGATGCGACCAAAACAGACCGTCAGCTGACGCAGCACATCGATCGCGCTGTGATCCCGCTGGGTTTGCGCGCCGCGTCAAATGAGAATGGCGACATGGTTTTCTCTGCGGGTCATGCAGATTTTCAGGCCATGGGTCAGCATGTCACCATCAGTGGCCAAGGGCACCGCTATCCGGCAGGTCAGCCTAACCGGATTAAACTGCAGCCTGAGCCGCAGGGGATTGAGCATATGACCCTGAAGCTGGCGGATGGCGAACAAATTCGTCATACCATGCGTCAGGTGAATCAGGGGCTGCAACAGGTTTCGAAAGGGCTGGATCAGCTTCGTTCTTTCCAGAGCGATATGGATACCCGAATCGGAAAAGCTATGCCGGCGCAATCCTCAGAACAGATTGATGAGAAGCTTCAGAGCATGCGGAATCACCAGTCTTTTGCGGCGACTTTTCAGGTCGTGACTGCGCAGGCGAATGTCCACCGGCATACAGCGGTGGCACTGCTGAAATCATAAATCTGTCGGCTTTCGTCTCTCTGATTTCAACAAGAAGCGGTCTGCGTATGCAGGCCGTTTTTTCATACAGGTGAATATACGAATTAAATGTCCCTGATTTTAAATCATTCAATAAATATCAGTCTGAATTACTTAAGAAAATGTTAATGAAACCTGAAATAGGTCGCCTAAAGTCAACTGTGAAAGGTGTTTGATTGCAATCAAGTTGAGATTGAATTCTGGCTGAATATTTTCACAACTCATTATAATTGCATGAATTTAAGAAGGGAAAGGTTGGCTCAAATGACAAACTATATGCTTGTTCTCAAGAAATTTGCAGATTTCTCCGGTCGTTCAAGACGACGTGAATTATGGATGTTTAACTTAACAGCATTCATTCTGAATGTTGTGCTGATTGTGTTTGGTTATATCGTTGGGGTAAATGACCTTTTTATGCTATTGCATTCTTTATTCTTGTTTGTTCCGTCATTGGCTGTCGCCGTTCGTCGCCTGCATGATACGAATCGCAGTGGCTGGTGGCTGTTGGTTACATTGATTCCGGTTGTTGGTTTGGTATTACTATATTTCTTAGTGATTGATGGTGATGCTGGTGATAACCAATATGGTTCAAATCCGAAAGGTGTAACTGCTTAATCGTGTTTGATAGGAAGTGTTCATGACCTTTAAGCATAAACACTTCTTCGAAAAAGGTCGTATTCATGAAATGTACAAGCTGTAAACAAGGTCATTTAACCCCAAGCTTTATTGAAGGGCAGTTCAGAGCCCATACCTGTTCTTCATGCGAGGGGAACTGGATTCTGATTGAAGACTTCGTGGCCTGGAAAGACAGAAATCCCGACTATCAGTTTTCGGAGCAAATCAATTTCGAGCAGGATTCTCAGGATACGAAGAAAGCTTTATTGTGTCCGGTTACCGGCACCATTATGCACAAATTCCGTATCTCGGCACAAAACGATCATCGTGTTGATTACAGTGCGGCTGTTGGCGGCCTCTGGCTTGACCGGGGTGAATGGGAATTGCTGAAAAGCGAAGGTCTGGCAGGCACTCTGAATGCCGTTGTTACCAAACACTGGCAGCATCAGATCCGCGAACAAAGCACCCAACAAAATTTCCGTGATATCTATCAGGATAAATTCGGAGCAGAGAATTACGGTAAAGTGAAAGCCTTTCGTGAGTGGTTGCAATCTCAGCCGCAAAAAGCTGATTTGCGTGCGTACCTGCTGGCCGAAGATCCGTATTCTGCGGAAAAATAATGGTCGTAAAACAACCAGAAAAAGTGAGTAATTCGTGCTCACTTTTTTTGTTTTATTGAATCTGACTTTAGGGTGTACAGGAAGTTTTTCATGTCATGGCATGGCATGGCATGGCATGGCATGAATGATGTGACTCACTGACATGCACATGGAATGTCTTCTTCATCAGATTTGCTCAGCTAGGATCAACCACTCACAGCATCTCAACGGTCACCAGCCCTTTCGATACGGGGCCGTTTTCCTTCTCGAAATGTACTTTGCGCCGAACCACAGATATGCAAATAGACTCTCATTGTTTCGTGAAACTTGATCCGCAGCCGCTTATCATACCGTTTCGATGATTCCCTGCGTGGCTTGATTGCCATAGGCGGTAGCCTGCCTGTTGAATCCTAATGAGGCGTGAAATACAAAAGGTCTTCTGACAATGAAAAGTCTTTACTTCCTTATTCTGTTTTCCTTTTCAACCGTTGCTGAAGTCAACCTTCAATTGCAGTCTCAATTATCAGAGATGGCCGTAGTTGATCAGGATATCCGCCGGGTGCTTGGTCAGTCAGGCTGGCATCAAGCGCCTGAAGAATTACGCGCGCAGGTATCGGAGATAGATGAAGTGAATACATCGAAACTGAAAAGAATACTTGAAGGTCGTTCCTGGTTTACTGCCTCAGAGGTGGGTACGGAAGGCATTCGTGCCGCTTTTTTGATCATCCAACATTCGTCGGATTTAGAGTTTCAAGAAAAAATGCTCCCGATGCTCAGGCAATCTTATCTGAATGCTGAAGGGATCACCGGACAGCAACTTGCATTAATAACCGATCGAGTGCTCCTCGCAAAAGGCAACAAACAAATCTATGGCACTCAGGCTCGCTTTGATGAAGGCGCCATCGTGATTGAACCCATTGAAAATCCAGTAACAGTGAATGAGAGAAGAGCAGAAATGGGCATGCCGCCGTTGGATGATTATTTCAAACTTTTGGAAGAGATGTATGGCATCAAGGATCATCCTGAAATTAAAATGAATGTGTATTGAAATCGTATTGTAAGAAATCATCGAATAATTCCGTAATCTATCATTAGGATGGCATGAAACAGGCGGCGCAATGTTCAGTAAGCCGCCGACTATCCTGTATGAAGCACAGCAGGTTTTGCCTGCTGTTTCGCTTCACCCAATCGTTGAGGCAGGGGGCAAGTTGATCGTGACAGCAGCATCAAATCTCATGCATTGGCGGGCGCGGGACTCTGAATTCAGTGTCTCTGCTGTGTGGGGGCGGTTGCTGCTCATGTTCTGCGGTTTTTGCCTGTCGCCTCTGAGTGCAGCAGAAACGCTGAACTTAGAGAGCCTTAGCATTCGTGCCCGGATTTCTGAACAGACGCTGCTCGGCGAGGATGCGCCCGAGAATTTTGAGGAATATTCAGTCGCTGCGAACTATGGGTTTCCCTGGCAGCCTTATGCTTCGTCTAGGTGGGCCGTGCGGACTCGTTTGATGGCCAGTGGCGGCCTATTGCGAGGGGCGGGAGAAAGTGCACTGGTGATTTCTGCCATACCAGAAGTCACGCTGGGGACTGACGACAGTCGGTTCTTACTGGATTTAGGTGCCGGCGGCGCCTTATTCAGCCGACATCGGTTTGGTGTACAGGATTTCGGGGGACCATTTCAGTTTGCGCTGACTTTTGGTGTGTCTGTCCCTGTGTATGAATCGCTTGGCGTCGGCTACCGTTTTCTTCATTATTCAGATGCTGGCCTGAATGGGTCTGATACAACGGGGGCTGATTTTCACATGATTGAGTTCAGTTACCGGTTTTGATCATTTCAATACGCTGGATTGCGTTGAAACAATCCGAGGAAAAGTTACTTTTCAGAGGGCGTGTGCTCATGCGCGCTGCCACACTGACAGACAAAGGAATGCTCGATGGATAGAATTGTTTCTCAGCGTTTCGATGATTATCCGCAGGATGTCCGGTTAAAACTGCTTGAAATCAGAACGCTGATTTTTAAGATTGCGGATGACTTACAACTGGGGGATATCAATGAATCGCTGAAGTGGGGGGAGCCCAGTTATCACGTTCAATCCGGGAGTCCGATTCGTATGGACTGGAAGCTCAAATCTCCGGATTATTTTTACCTGTTTTTTAATTGCAATACCAAGCTCGTGGATACGTTTCGGGAGATTTACGGTGACGTGCTCACTTTTCAGGGCAACCGCGCGATTGTATTGAATCGCGGTGAAGCCATACCGGCGTCAGTGATTTTGCATTGTCTTACCCTGGGCATGACTTATCAGAAGGTGAAGCACCTGCCATTGCTCGGCGCTTGATCAGGAGACGAGAGATGATCGGCCATGTTCGCGTATGCCATTCATTCGGTGAGTGAGATGGGGCAATGAAGCTGTCGCCAACTGAACTGAAACACAGAAGTGCTGTGTGGGTTGCATTTTCTCATTTGTTTTTAGATGCGGATGTCGCCGAGAATTACCCATGGATTGTTCGGACCTGTGTTGCGTCTCCTTATGCTGTCGAAACACTAAAATCGATTTTATTTGATGAGGTTTCCCCTGCGTTATATCAAAACGTATTGAGCGTCGCGGGCGAGTGGGCCGGATTTGATGAAAACTGGCTTGTGGCAAGAATTGTCCAAATCAAGTCGGCACCTTATGCTTCGGTCTGCCGAATTCTGAATCTCAGATTGCAATGGTTTCATCGATCTTATCTCCGAAAACATTGGCATGAAATTGAAATCAGAATCCTGCGTGAAACTTCGCATTCAAATGCCAGGGTGAACGTGAGGGGGAAACAACAGTGAGATCTTTCTTTATCAGCGTACTTGTTTTGTATCATTCGGATGCTCAAGCATCCCGTTCAGCACAATGCTGGCGTTACGTTCTTTTGAACAAGCGGATTTTCTGAACCTTCAACCCGCATCGGTTTGAATTTTCTGTCGATGCCGATGTTGAAGCGATGCCGGAACCCATCGAAACGGCAACCCTCTCTGTGCTGTTGAAGCTATCTGATGAGAAGGATTATCTCACTCTGGTCGAAGATGCAGTACTCAATATAAAAGGATAATTGATTCAGCATGAAGTGGTGTTTGTTCCTAATTTTATCTTTAACGAGTTGCCAGACTGTTGCGATGGACATAAATAAGAATGAGACGAACCAATCTATTTTAGAAGCAATTCAGGTGCATGTCTGGGGAGGATTTGATACGCCAGATGATGTTCAATCAGTTATTTCTGATTTATTGGAAGAAGGCGCAGATGAGAATATGCTGCGTGATTCCGTCGGGACTGAGTTCAGCAAAAAGTTAGCTGCTGAGCCGTCCTGGCCAGAGGTAACTGATGTTGACCGACTCAAAAGTGTCTTTCAGGATTTAAAGAATAGAGGTGTTCTGTGTTTGCACAACGCAGGTTATACCCAGTCGGATGGTCATGAAGATGCGCAAGATGCAATCAATGCGTATCCGAAAGGTACATTCTTTGGCTATTGTTTTTATCACGGACAGGATGTAGAAAGTGCTTTGAATGGACGCGGTTTGTACCTTGCCTATGCGCATTTAAATTGGACCGGCCCTGAAATGCTCAACGTTGGACAAATGATACAGCAAGCGCTTGAGCGGGCTGGGTTTGTGGTGGACTGGAACGGTTCGGCTGAGCAGAGGATTCACATCCCCGAGTTGAAATGGCAACATCGTTCGCATCGTTCGAGATAAGGTTGCTTAGATGGCCGGGCTGATCAACTGATCGATGACAACAGAGGGAACGATATGACAGCACCTGTGGCAAAGCATGTTGTACAAGCCAGAATTGATGATGTGTACCGGCAGGAGGCTCGGAAAATCTATGCCAGCCTGATTCGCTTGCTGGGGGATTTTGATCTGGCCGAAGAAGCGCTTCATGATGCTTTCAGTACAGCACTTGCTCAGTGGCCGCAGGAAGGGATTCCTGAAAATCCAAGTGCCTGGCTCATTTCGGTTGGGCGTTTCAAAGTCATTGATCAATTGCGCAGACAAAAACGTCAGAGCGAGATTGTTTCGCAATTGCTGGATTCTCCTATCGAAACGCCCCTGTTTCAGCACAATCGTGAAGCGGCTTTTGAGTTCAGTGATGAAGTGATCGAAGACGATCAGCTTCGCCTGATTTTTACCTGTTGCCATCCGGCCATGGATGCCAAAGTGCAGGTCGCACTGACGCTCAGGGAAGTCTGCAGTCTGACGACAGAAGAAATCGCCAGCGCTTTTCTGGTGTCACCTTCCACCATGGCGCAGCGCATTGTTCGCGGTAAAGCGAAGATCCGGGAAGCCAACATTCCATTTCAGATTCCTGGCGAGGCAGAGTTACCCGACAGAATTGAATCCGTCCTGTCGGTGATTTATCTGGTTTATAACGAAGGTTATTCTGCATCCGCGGGAGCGCAGGTAACGCGTGCAGAACTGACCGCAGAAGCGATTCGACTGGCGCGCTTGGTCTTGTCTTTACTGCCAGATGCGGAAGTGGCTGGATTGCTTGCGCTGATGCTGCTGACTGAATCCCGCCGGGCAGCCAGAACGGATTCACAGGGTGATATTGTGTTACTCGAAGATCAGAATCGGCGTTTGTGGGATCAAGCGCTGATACAGGAAGGTTCCGCTTTGGTCCAAAGCGCGCTGGAGAGCAGAGATTTCGGGTATTACACCCTGCAGGCTGCCATTGCCTCGGTCCATGCCCGGGCGGCAGACAGTGCCCACACAGACTGGCACCAAATTGTGTCTCTGTATGCTTTGCTCTTACAGGTCGCGCCTTCGCCGGTGATTGAATTGAATCAGGCGGTGGCGATTGCAATGCGGGACGGTCCGCAGGCTGGTTTAGCTATCGTTGAAGCGCTGCTTCAGCAAAAAGTGCTGCAGCAATATCACCTGACGTATGCGACCTATGGTGAGCTTCTCAGCCGGACTGGCCGGGTACGCGAGGCGATCAGGCAATTTGAGCATGCCTTAACCCTGACTCAGCAAGTCCCTGAGCAGCGGATCCTGAGGAGAAAGCTAGCCCATTTATCTGACCTTTCACACAATCCCAAAAAATAAATTTTTTTTTCCGACGCTTGTCGATCGTCCCGGATCTCACTCGACTATTGTGTAGAGAGCTGAAAAGCGCCGCTCTTGAATTCATCTGAATATTATGGAGATGCACAATGAAAGTCATGGTAATCGTCAAAGCAAGCGACAGTTCAGAAGCCGGTCAAATGCCTGATCAGGCATTATTAACCGCAATGGGCGAGTTCAATGAATCGCTGGTCCAAGCCGGAATGATGATGTCTGGAGACGGCCTGAAACCCAGTCGTGAAGGTGTACGCGTCCGATTCAACGGTAGTGAGCGGACGGTGACCAAAGGTCCGTTTGCTGAAACTAATGAGCTGGTTGCGGGCTATTGGGTGTGGCAGGTGAACTCGATGGAAGAAGCCATTGAGTGGGTCAAGAAATGTCCGAACCCGATGACAGAAGCATCGGATATAGAAATTCGTCCATTTTACGAGATGGAAGATTTCGCAGATATTGATCGTGATGGTTCGGTTCGTGAGCAGGAAGACCAACTGCGGCAAACCATCGCCTTGCAGCAAGCGCAGTCGAATTGTTATCTGTTTTTCAATGGTTGCTGCGATGAAGCACTGGCGTATTATCAGGAACATTTAGGTGCCCGCATTCATCTAAAATTCCGGTTCAATGAAAGTCCGGATCCTGTTCCTGAAGGGATGCTGCCTCCGGGTTTTGAAAATAAAGTCATGCACTGCGAATTTACGGTCGGAAAGATGAGAATCTTTGCCTCGGATGGCTGTGGGGATGAAGGGCCATTTACCGGGTTTAATCTGACCCTGACGATAGATTCTGAAGCAGAAGCACGGCGTGTCTTCGATGCTCTGGCCGATGGCGGTTCCGTGCGGATGCCGTTGGATAAAACATTCTGGTCACCATTGTACGGCCAGGTCACTGATAAGTTTGGCATGGGCTGGATGGTGATGTTGCCGGGCGAAGAAGGTCAGCTGTGATTCGTTTATTCATTGGAGAGGATGACCAGAATGAAATATGTGGCTTTGGTGTATTACGACGAAGCGACAATGAAAACGCTGTCGCAAGCCGAATGGGATGCACTGAATCGAGAGTGTATGGATTGCGGTGAGTCGCTTCGTTCAAGAGACTATATGATCGGCGGTGAAGCGCTGCTGTCTGTTCAATCGGCAACCACGTTACGGGTGCGCAACGGTCAGGTGGATATCACGGATGGCCCTTTTGCTGAAACCAAAGAGCAGCTGGCGGGCTTTTATCTGCTGGATGTCCGGGATCTGAATGAAGCCATTCAGGTTGCCAGTAAGATCCCGCCTGCGCGCTATGGTTGTGTTGAAATCCGGCCGGTGCGTGAACTTCAGGCAGAAAACAATGTGAGTTATCAGGACCAAGATAGACGTTGAGCTAACCAGCAGAGGAGAATCATTATGAGTTATGTTGATGGGTTTGTTTGTGCGGTACCCACAGAGAAACGGGAAGTGTATCGTCAACATGCCGCCGAAGCGGCTGAAGTGTTTAAAAAGTATGGTGCACAGCGTGTTGTTGAAGCCTGGGGAGATGATGTCCCGGATGGCCAGCTTACGTCCTTCCCAATGGCTGTAAAATGCCAAGAGAATGAAACGGTCGTTTTTTCATGGGTTATGTGGCCTTCAAAAGCAGCGCGGGACGAAGGCATGGCGTTATTCATGAAAGATCCGATCTGTGATATGACGGTAAATCCTATGCCATTTGACGGAAAGCGTTTGATTTACGGTGGTTTCGAAGCGATTGTGGATTGTTAGACATATGCTTCAGGCTATCGAAAGGTGTTGAAAGACGAAGGGCGTCCTCTGCGATATTTCGTACTGAGGACGCTTTTGTCTGTTCTGCATCGGATTGGCAGCTACCGGGTGCTGTGGTTTATGGCACGCCGCTGAGAGCGGTTTCAGATTCACACTCTTGCGAATGATTTATATCAGATGTAAAAGATGGGGATGATCATCTCCAGGATTGTTTTTTTATATGGATATCAAATTACGACCCGTGGCAAAGAATGAATTTGAGCCATTATTTCACGTTGTAAAAAGAGGGATTTATCGGGACATCGAGTCAGTTTTTGGGTGGGATGACGCGTTTCAACGCGACAGATTAAAAACTCAATACCAATGGCATTGGTTTCATTGGATTGAGATAAAAGGCAAACGCGCAGGGTTACTGTGTTACAAATCTGTCGAGCGGTCCTTTCATGTACATTTCCTGATTCTGGAGCCCGGGTATCAAAATCAAGGGTTCGGAAAATCAATCATGCACCTCATTCACCGAATAGCCTGTGATCAAAAAAGAGAATGTATCACTTTATCTTGCTTTCAATGTAATGAAAGGGCGCTTTATTTTTATCAATCGCTCAATTACGAAATTGTCGAAAGTGATGAAGATTTTATCTCTTTAGCCTGCTACCTTCATTGCTGACACGCGCGACCTGACTGCGGAGCAGGTTATCCTGATCTTTGCACATTATCCGAAGCCTGGTCTTGGGGTTGGGTTTGTGCTTGGATTATGGATGGGTCCTGTTTATATTCAGAAGCTGACTACAGAAATACACTTTCAAAACGCGAAACAGCGTTGAAGCAAGAGCAATGTCCATATTGTTTATTCGGATTTGATTCAATCGGGTCTGGCTTTTTATATGGAGTTTTATATGTCACAAGAAAACCAATGGGAACAATTCGCACAAAACTTTGAAGCACGGAATAACTATGTTGTAGGTATGACGAATATTGACCTCCTCAAAGGTGAGCTAAGGGCGTTCTCGGATCCTGGCCGGCTGCTGGAACTGGGGTGCGGGAATGGTACTTATACCCAGTGTTTCCTTGATTCGGCGTCTGAAATCATTGCCACAGATATTTCTGAAGAGATGGTCCGCATCACTCAGGAACGCTTTCAATCCGCACTGAATGTGCGTGTTGAACTGGCAGATTGCTTTCAGCTGCCGTATCAGGATAGCGCTTTTGATACTGTGTTTATGGCGAACGTATTACACATTATTCCGAACCCGGAAATAGCGTTGGCGGAAGGTTTCCGGGTGTTAAAATCCGGTGGTCGTTTGATTGTCGCCAGTTTTACTTTGCATGGGATGAGCCTGATCCACCAGATGCTGATGCGATACCGGTACACGAAAATGTACGGCAAAAAATCTTCAACGGCGATTAAGCTGACACCAGGGTTGGCATCAGACATGGTGAGTGCCGCTGGATTCCATGTTGAAACGTGTCGGTTGATTGGCCATCACGTGAAAGCGGTTTATCTGGTTGCATGCAAGTCGGCCGATTCACACCGAATCTCGTAAACAGTCTATTTTTAACCCAAGTCAAACATCGATTGGTTGCTTACCGTAAAGGGGGCAACCCCTTTTCTGTTTCTCACCAAAATGAGAGGTTTCAGATGAAAGTTGTCGCAAGGTTTTCATTCCCACATGAAGCGCATATTGCGAAAGCGAGCCTTGAAGCGGCGGGTATTGAAAGTGTGATTGCAGATGAGCATACCATCAATGCGCAGTGGCTCTATTCTGATGCAATTGGTGGTGTTCGCTTGATGGTGACAGAGCCGGATCAACATGAAGCCATCGCAATCTTGGCAACCGATTTTTCAATGGCGGTTGAGCAAGGCACAGCCTTGAGTGATGAGATACGTTGCCCGCATTGTGGCGATCATCATTACACACCGTTCACTAAAGGCAAACGGCCAGCATTTGTCGTGTTTCTGCTGCTCGGATTCCCACTGTTTTATTATCAGCATGGTTATCAATGTCAGTCTTGTGGTGAATTTTTCAAGGCTGACGATGAGTAAAAAACCTGCAGGTTGATTGCATATGCTCAGCCGCGGATGGCAACTCAGTTGGAACGCCAACATTTATCATTGTCTTTTACTGGTCGCCCCATCAACTCGTTTGAGTCATGAACCGGTGTTCACCTCTGGTATTTTGTCAGCGATTGCAGGGACTGTTTGATTGTGAAAATTTTACTGAAATCAATTTTTTGCGTGCTGAGTGGTTTGGCCTCGACTGCGACTGCGACTGCTCAGGAAAGTATCTGTCACGGCACAACGTCAAACGGATCCCTTGAATATGGCGTACAGCTTCCTGCAAACGGAAATAACTTTACAGGGTACAGCACCATTGCCCGGTGGGCAGGGCGTACCTATGTCCACTCTGAAGTGGCGGACATTCTGCTGTCGGCTTATCAAAACCTTGAAACGTCAATGCCAGACAAAGTGTACAAATATGCAGAAACCGGCTTTGAATCTGGCGGTCAATTTAAGCCACATAAAACCCACCGAAATGGCCTGTCGGTTGATTTTATGACGCCTGTTGTGAATGAGAAGGGTGTATCGGTGCATTTACCCACTCATCCGCTGAACAAATTTGGGTATCGCATTGAATTCGATGCAGCGGATCAATACCACGGGATGTCGATAGATTATGACGCGATGGCTGCCCATATCGTCGAACTGCACCGGGAGTCCGTCAAACGGGGGCATGATTTATGGCGGGTGATTTTTGACCCCAAACTGCAGCCGAAATTATTTCAGACTCGATTTGGGGGATACCTGAAACAAAATATCCAGTTTTCCAAGCGCCGCTCTTGGGTCAGACATGATGATCACTACCACGTTGACTTCGCAATTCCATGTCAGTGAACCGGACATGATTGTTTTTTCTCCCGGTATCTTCAGAGAAACCAGCTTACTTTTTCAGCATCGTCAGTAGAGCCATCGGATAATTTTGTCAGGAGAAGCATTCTGTGTGTTTACTCAGTTTGTTGAAGTTGTGATGAAATGGAATACACTTTGCAAAATGGATTAAGTTGCAATGCGATTGGTTTGATATTGATTCCTTTTTCAAACATCCATTTGAACTTAACATATTTTTAACCTTGTCTTTCGACAACAATGATTGCGTTACATCGCTCATCGTTGACGAAAAACAAGGAGTCACTAATGCAAATGTGCATGACAACGAAAAGGACACTTCTCGCAGCAGCGATCAGTACAACCATGCTGAGTGGTTGTTACTGGAAAGACCCTAAACTGGCCGCGGCTTATGTCAGTAGCGAGATTGAACGTGAAGATGTGGTCGAACATTTAGTGGAATTAGAAGCCCGTGCCTCTAAAACCACAGATGGCAACTCAACAACCCGTGCTGCCGGCACAGACGGTTATCAATATTCCGTGGATTACATCATCGATGTGATGAAAGAGTACGGCTATAAAGTAACCACGCAAGCCTTTGATTTTCGTGCCTGGGAAGAATTGGCGGGCACAGCGCTGAATGTGAATGGCGTAGACTTAATCAGCACGCGTGAGGCGGGTGAAGGCGTTGAGCCGGATTACGCGGTGATGTCTTATTCAGGCGACTCAAATGGTCCGTTAAACGGTGAAGTTGTCTTTATCACACCTGATTTTAATTTCTCCAGCCCGAATTATGATGATACCGATGGCTGCGAAGCAACCGACTTCGACGGTAAAGCTGTCACAGGTAAAGTTGCTGTGATTCAGCGTGGTGGTTGTGCATTTAACGATAAAGTCGTGAATGCACAAAATGCGGGTGCGAAAGCCGTGATCGTCTTTAACCAGGGCAATGATCCGGGCCGGACGGATGTCGTGAACGGAACGCTGGGCAGTGATACCGCTGCGGTCATTCCTGCATTCGGTGCGCGTTATGCGCTGGGCAAAAGCTGGTTTGATCTGAGCGAAACGCAGTCTGTACCGGTTGCCCTGAACGTTGATGTGAAAGACGAAATGGTCGTGACGCAGAACGTGATTGCTGAAACCAAGCGTGGAAACCCGAATCAGGTGGTGATGCTAGGTGCCCACCTGGACTCCGTCCCAGAAGGTCCGGGCATCAATGATAATGGCTCCGGGACTGCAGGTTTGCTTGAGTACGCCATTACATTGGCTGAAACCAGAGCGCCGGTGAAGAACAAAGTTCGTTTTGCCTGGTGGGCTGCTGAAGAAGCCGGGCTGGTGGGTTCTGAGTACTACACCAAGGAACTGTTTGCACCGATTTATGATCAGGCGCAGCAAGAGATCATGGATGAACTGGGAATTGAAGATCCAAGTCAGCTGACAGAAGAGCAGATTGAACTGGTTGATGCGCGTTATTCTAAGTTGAATAAAGTGAAACTGTACCTGAACTTCGACATGATTGGTTCGCCGAACTATATCTTCGGTGTGATGGACGGTGACCTGTCTGATACGAAAGATAGTCCGGACAATGCCTACACCGGTGATTTCAAACCACCTTATGGGACTTCAGATATTGAAGCGACGTTCAACGAGTTCTTCACTGCGAAATCTTCTGCAACGGTTCCTCAGGCACTGTCGAAGCGTTCAGATTATGCAGGTTTTGCTGACTGGGGCATCGCATTCGGCGGCCTGTTCACGGGTGCCGAGAAGGTGAAAACGGCGGAAGAAGTCGAGCAGTTTGGTGGCGAAATTGATGTCGCATATGACAAGTGCTACCACCAGGCTTGTGATGATTTCAATAATGTCAGCCAGGAAGCACTGTATGTGAATACGCAGGCGCTGGCTTATGTAACGACTTACTACGCATTCAGTAAGCCGCTGTTCCCGCCGAAAGAAGCGCCAGCCGCGAAACCAATGACCCGCATGCACAGTGTTGAACAACCCACACAAAAACTGCGCATTGGTGAGAAGCTGAAAGCCGCAGACAGCCATTCTGACCACGGTCACTTCCATGGTGACTTTGACCAGGATCGTCAGTAATTTCGAGCGGATCATCCGTTTCTAAACCTGAAGAAAGCCACGCAGTTGCGTGGCTTTTTTATTTATGCAATTGTGTGCAATTGGTTTGAAATGATGGGGATGCCGTTCAATGGAAAAGAAGTTTGCTGCCATTTTGTTTGATCTGGATGGCACTTTAGTCGATTCAGCGGAAGCGGTCAGCCGGGCATGGGTTGCCTTTGCGACGAAATACAACATGGATGCAGCACAGATTCTGTCCTCGGTGCAGGGGATGCCGGGAAGCGAGGCGATTGCCCGGTTGCGGCCTTTGGCATCTGCTGAGGAAATAGAACAGGATGCACAATGGTTGGAAGATTTGGAAGCGAATGACACCGATGGGGTGGTTGCGCTGCCGGGTGCAATCGCATTACTGGAGCAACTGAATGCGCAGGCGATTCCCTGGGCCATCGTAACCTCGGGCAGTATTCCGATTGCCACTGCCAGAATCGCGGCTGCAGGGATTCCTGTTCCGGCCGTTTTGATTACGCCTGAAGCGGTGTCGCAGGGAAAACCTCATCCCGAACCTTATTTGCTGGGTGCAGAAAAATTAGGTGTTGAGATTGATCAATGTCTGGTGTTTGAAGATGCCCCCGCAGGCGTGACATCCGGGGTGAGTGCCGGTGCTTGCGTGATTGGCATCCAAACGCAATTTGATGCCGGGGTTTTAATGGCAAATAAGGCTGCAGCCTGTATTTCCGGGTATGAAGAAATTGTCGTCTCTGTGAATTGCGGCGAAAACAGATGTCGTATTCATCAAGCTTCAGGTGCTTAAGTGCTGCCTGTACTTGTCGGGCAGAAAGTGACATTACGTGCGATCAAAGCATCCGATGCAGAAGCGCTGCTGGCGATTTATTCTGATGTGAAAACGATGCGCTATATCGATGAACCTGTGTTTGATTCTATGGCAATGGTTGCACAAATGCTGGCGAGTGTCCGGAAACTGGCAGCAACAGGGGAATCACTCGAATGGGCGATTGAGTGCCATCAATCCGGCAATATGATGGGTACCTGTGGACTTCATAGTTTCTCAGCAGATAATCGTACCTGTGAAGTCGGCTGTTTGTTGGCTTCTGCATATTGGGGGAAAGGCTATATGTCTGATGCACTTCAGCAATTGATGCAATATGCCAGGGATCAAAAACTCAAAACTTTATGGGCAAAGGTTGACCCGCAGAATGGACGCTCGATACGATTGTTTCTCAAATTTGGCTTCCAGCCTGCTGCATCAGATACTTTTTATCTGTTTCTTGATAGATAAGTTATCTTTCGGCGTGAGCTTCAAGTATCGAGGGTGTGACGTTGCTTTCAACTTTGTTTCAGAAAAAGAAACCCAATATTTATTTGGGGACATTGGCTGTTGTGCCCAATAGCAAATTGAATCGATTTGAGAATTGGCAAAACTGGGGTGATGTCACGCTGGATGATCATTTAAGAACACTGATGGCATCGATTTTCAGTTTAGCGGAAGCAAGTTCGGTGTCTGAATTTGAAAAAGACGATTTGATTCTGGACGTTTTCATGGTTGATGTCAGACGGGGAGATTTTGGTTTACTCCGGGCTGACGGTGGCTTGTACCCGGTGGGTTACCGGCCCAAGATTCAGTTGATTTCAAGAATCCACCATGCCAGAACCGGACGCACCCGAAATACATTCCGGGTTTCACAGTCGGTTCGCTGGTCGGAATTTGTCCGCAAATCGATCAGCTTCAAAGGGCTGCTGGGCATAGGAACGCGCTATGGACAGGAAGAGATGGAAAAACTGCTGATGCTGGCCTGCCTTCAATTGCTGGATCAGATGCGTAAGACAGTATGAAGTGATTCGATTGGGGATGGGTGACGTATGAAGCAACCGATCACGGGTTACCATCTGGATGAGGCTGGCGATTGGGTTGCAGAACTCAGTTGCGGACACTTTCAGCATGTCAGGCATCAGCCCCCGTTTTTTTGTCGTCCCTGGGTGGTCACGGAACAGGGACGCGCCGCAATGCTGGGTTTCGAACTGGCCTGTAAAAAATGTGATGCAGGCGCACCGAAGGATGTTGGTGATTAACACTTTGGTTACGGTCTGGCGGTTGCATTCTTGAAACAACGTTAAACGGATAGACCAAAAATACCGGCTTTGTTGGGTGAAGACTAAAAAACAATAAGGAATTACATCACAATGGAACTCATCACGTTAGCACCTGAGCACGAATCGTCTTTTTTACACTTTTACCAGGATTTTGAAAAATTCGATCCGGAGAATGCAGGTTATTATGCTCAGGGAACAGAGAACTTCGCTGAGTACGTGAAACAATTATCGGATGAAGCGCAAGGGATCAATCTTCGGGAAGACTATGTTCCCTGTACCCATTTATGGTTGATAGATGACGGTGTGTTATTGGGAGCGATTCGGATTCGACATCATATTGAGAATGAGTTTCTGTCTCTGGAAGGCGGCCATATTGGATACGATATTGCACCTTCAGCGCGCAATCAGGGGCATGGCAAACGGATGTTGACACTGGCTTTGCCGGTCGCGAAAGCACTGGGAATTGAGAAAGCCTTGGTGACCGCAGATGAAGACAACCTGGCTTCAAGAAGCGTCATTGAGAAAAATGGCGGCAAATTTGAAAAAGTCATTCGCGGGAAAGTTTTTCCAGAGCCAATCGCTCGTTACTGGATCGAATGCACGGATTGATGTTCTCTGAATCGTGATTGAAACCGCAACAGCGATTGAAAGGCTAAGGAGCAGGGAATGACACCGGAAGCCATCTCAGCACTTGAACTGACAAGAATTGCTTTAGAATTCGTCAGATTTACCAACACTTTCTGGGGCGTGATAGCCACAGTGACGATTGCTTTACTGGGCTGGGTGTTTGGCAGCAACAAGAAGTGGGTCTTGATCCAGCGGGTGGCCACATCGGTTGCCTATGGATTGATCGCTTGCATTAATTGCCTGGCACAGTTGCGTTTCAATGGTTTGATTAATGCCTCTATTGCGGATTTGAAAGCGATGTCGGCGTCCCACCCTGAAATTGCAAACCTTCATGCACAACTCGTACATTTAGGCACGCTGGATGACGAGGTCATCGTGTTGATTTATGCCGTCATTGCCACAGCAGTGATTGTGATCACGCTCAGACAGAACCAGTTTGCCCATCAAGGCTGAGTCGCGATTTTGGCAAAGGACGCTAAAGCAAGCTCAATTTTCTGGATGACATCTTCACAACCTTCAATTTGGTGGCGGGCAACCAGATATTGCGGGTCGTTATACATGAGCCAGACCATGCCAAACTCATCCTGGCTGACCAGCATTTTCTGGGGGAGATCGAGTGCAACGCTTTGGGCGCAGACCATGAGTGGCGACCCGACTCTTGGATTCCCAAAGATGAGCAGGATGGTTGGCCGCAGGTGAATTCCCGCTTTTCTGGCCCCGGCAGCGTGGTCGATGCGAGCAAACACAGTCATGCCTTTCGACTTTAAGGCTGTTTCCAGCCGCTCAACAGTGGATGCCACCGAATGCGCACTTTTTAGCCGAATCAAGCCATTCTCCTGAGCGATTGCAGCAAGAGGAAAGCTCATCATGAGCACTAATGCAAGGGTAATGAATTTCATATTGCGTCCTGACTGTCGCATAAAGAGGGCACCAAAGTAATCATAAGCCTAGTGTGCTTCTGATCTGATGACAAACCTGAGCCGAGAGGCTGACAAGGAAAAAGGAAGGATGATGATTCATCGAAAAGGGTGTCTGATACGCTCAGTTGCGTGGTTGTCTGGCGTGTTCATTTCCGCGGGCGTTGCTGCGCAAAATGACGCTTTTCATTTAAAAGTGACTGAAATCTCTGCTCAGGAATTTCAGCAATATCAAGGGCAGGCACCTTCCTATAAGCAACCTGAACTGAAAAAGGTGACCGATTATCAGGCAACGCAAAAAGAACTCGGGAATCGGTTCAGCCTGAATGAAACGCTGGTGATTCAGGACTCCCTTGGGGAAGTGGTACGAGAAGAATCCTATTTTGAGGATGAATGTCAGTTTAATGCTTATTATCCGGTTGAAGAGATCATCTTTTTCACCTGCGGCCATGAAGCTGATACGTTGATTTCTCTTCAGACTGGCGAGGATTTACGCGGAAATCCGGAGCGAGCTGTTTATTCTCCGAATCATCAATACAGGTACATTGATGATTACAATGGGCAAGATAGTGAGCACTTTCTCCAGAAAAAGGTTGATCAGGAATGGGTGGATGTTTACGGGCATCATGAAAATGAAACTATGACGTTGTGGTGGGCAACCGAATTGACCTGGCTCAACGAGCAATCTTTTATTTTTAAGAAACCTTCCAATTCAGATTCAACATTGACCGAGTATTATCACGCGAAGTTTTGATCGAACTCATCCAATCCGCAGGGACAGGTGCGTCAGGGAAGACCACGACATGCAAGATGAAACCATCACGGATATTCTCCGGTTCTGGCCGAAAATATCGGGTGTGCAATCAGTGCACCCGGTTGCTTTGGGGGCAACCAATCGGATTTATCATGTAGCGGGTACAGAAAACTATTTTCTGAAACAGTATCAAACGCAAGATGCGGCTAAGGTGCAACGGGAGCATCAGGTGATATCACACTTATCGCAAATTCTGCCTGAAGTGATTGCACCAATGCCGACACAAACTGGGGCCGGGGAGCGTTTCGTTCAGGTTCATGGGGATCTGTATGCATTATTTCCCCAGGCAACGGGTCAACTGATTCCAACGGCGCAGCTGACCTGTCGGCATGCCAGTGCAGCGGGGAAGATGCTGGGTCGACTGCATCACTGTTTGCGGGACTATCCGGCCGAAGGGTTCCCGACAATCCCATTAGAATGGGACAACCAGCAATGGTGTCAGCGGTTGGAGCGGGTCATTGCCTTGATTCAGGCACAATCTGTGTTGCAGCAAGTCGATCACTGGGCGCTTCGCCGTGCAACCCAGCAAAAGCAATTTCTTCAGTGTACAGGACCGGTTTCGTCGTATCAGCCGCACTCACGTTTTCAGCTGATCCATGGGGATTACCATCAATACAATGTGTTTTTCGGTTTGGACAGTCAGGTTACTGGCATCATTGATTGGGATTTATTGATGCAAATGCCACCTGGTTACGAGGTGGCGCGTGCCTGTACCTATTTGTTTCAGATGCGTGTGAAGGAAAGTCTCTGTTTGATTCAAGCCTATTTGAAAGAGAACCCACTCACCGATGATGAACTACTGGACGGTGCCAACTGTTGGGGCATTTTTGCTGACCGCCATCTCTGGCCTCTGGAAGCCGTTTATCTTCATCAGAATCTTGCTGCGGCGAAGTTCATCCCGCAGCAGGATTTCGAACCCTGGGAGGCCCGCTGGCGGCCGGTTGAAACAATACTCAGAGCACACAGTATTGATGAGAGATAATTGAGGAGGAAAGGGTTTGGCAACCGAAAATGATCTCGTCGATTTACCCATTCAGCAGCAATGGGTCAACAGTGCGATTCAGGCGTTTGCGCCGGAATCTGATGTGGTCGCAGCAGTCCTAGTGGGGTCGCTTGCGAGTGGCAAAGGCGATCGGGTGTCGGATGCAGATGTACTTGTGTTTACGCAGCACGGTTTTCATCGCCGCAGTGGGCCTTGTTACCAGAGGTTTGAAACCGATAAAGATATTTTTTATCAGCTGGCTGGTGAACATCAGGGCAACGCCTGCTTCAAAAAGTATATTTTTGGCGATTTAACCAGCGCAGAAATCCATTGTGTTGATCTCACTGAGCCTTTCGAACTCTCTCAACCCTGTAAAATCCTCTTTGATAAGACAGGTATTGTTCTGACGAAAATGTCAGATAAGCCTGCACCAAGCCATGAAAATTTTCCGGTTTATACTCAAGGAGATGATGGCTTGATTTGGGAACTGTTTGACTGCATCAAATGGCTGAGCCGTGGCAATACAGCTCTGGCGAAAGATTACTTAAAGAAGCTGAGCGAGCAATTTTAAAGACGCCAGCAGCGCTCATCTGAGTTCTTGATCAAGGACTCAGGACAATCCGAAAACCTGAGAATGGGGAGCACAATCATGGAAACGATTTTCATCACCGGCGCGTCGCGGGGCATTGGTCTGGCGCTGACCCAAGCGTTTCTGTCAAGGGGGATAAAGTGATCGCGACCTATCGTGGTCAGCTTAGTCCTGCACTGGAAGATTTATCCAGTTCAGCAAATTTATATCTGCACCCGCTGGAAGTGACCGATGAGAAGGCGGTACAGTCATTCGCGGCTTCCATTGCGGATCATATCGATGTGCTGATCAACAATGCGGGTGTGATTGGACCGGAAGACCAGAGTCTGACCCAAGTGACAGAGAAAGACTGGCTGGAAACTTTTGCGGTGAATACCATTGCACCGCTGAGCATCAGCCGCGCATTCTTACCGCATCTGAAACGTTCTGAACGCCCGCGGATTGTGACCATTTCCAGCATGATGGGATCGCTCAGTGATGAAGGGACGGGCATGTATGCTTACCGGAGTTCAAAAGCTGCGGTCAACAAAGTGATGCAGGTGCTGTCACTGGAATTACGCGAGGATGGAATTACGGTGTGTCCTGTTCATCCGGGCTGGGTGCAAACAGACATGGGCGGTGCTAATGCGGAAATCACCCCACAAGCCAGTGTGGCTGGCATCATTGCGCTGGTGGATAAACTCACGCTGGACATGAGCGGTCAGTTTTACACCTGGGAAGGGAAAGAGCACCCTTGGTAATGATTGTGTGCGCTATGCAGTCAATTGACATTGTGACTGCCCGGTACACTGGCAAGGATTGAGAAAGCGACTTTACTGAAGTCAGTCAGGTCGTTTTTGAATGTGAAAACTGTCATTGGATCTTGTTCAGGAGTGTTGCGATGAACTCTCTTTTTCGTGCCGGACATAATATTGCCATGAAAATTCCAACTCACGAATACGCCCAAACCGTATCGTTTTACCGGGATGTTCTGGCTTTGCCCGAAATTGAAAGGGCGCAGGAAAGCGATACACCACGATTTCAGTTCGGGGATAAAGTGCTCTGGCTGGATAATGTTCCGGGCATCAGTCAGGCTGAAATCTGGCTTGAAATCGTGACACATGATCTGCACGCCGCCGCAGATTATCTGCAAAACAATCAAGTCATCCGGCGAGATGAAATCGAAGCCTTGCCTGAAGGATTTGCAGCCTTCTGGGTTGCAAATCCTGCCAACATCATTCATTTGGTTTCTCAGTCAGATGGCTAGCAGAGAGCGAGCACGGGTTTTTCGACTCGCTTGAAAGCGCGGGTCGTTGCAGGCATGATGCTTCTTTTCAGTTTTGGAGCAAACGCTCATGGTTGTCTGGCCTGCAATCCTCAAATACGACGGTGACCCAGAATTGTTTTATCTGCCGGCTCTGCAAAGCTGGCAGGAAGATGAAGATTTACACTTACTGGGATTTCAGCCGGAAGACCGATTGATTGATTCGGCGGGGCAGGTCTTTGCGATGCACTGGAAAAAAGGGCGGCCTGTTGAGTTGGTGAAAGCAGTTGCAGAGATTCCCCTGACGGAACTGTGTGAGATGATTCAGTCTCACCAGTCCAGTCAGGGGGCATGTTGCGCTGCAAAAGTCAGTTTCCGAACCACGGCTGAAGCCATCCGTGCCGTTGGCATCACTTGCCAGATGGCTCAGGCAGAATGATTATTCCCAGCCAAAGACGGCATCGAAGGTCTGACAGTTACTGACCAGCGATTCCGTACCTTCAAGATAGAGTTGCTGTTCGGCGGAGACAGGATAAGTCAGCCATTCAGAACACTGTGCGCTCTGACCATTGCCAATCACCAGTTTGCTGCCTGGGGTTAATTCACAGCGGGTCATTTTGTCCAGCGGCGACCATTGATAGCAGATTTCATAACCCTCCCGATACTGGGCAACTTTGCCGTTTGGCTGGCTGGTCGCCCACCAGGCACCAAACTGACTGTTTGGGTTGGTGCTGTTCCAGGCGCGGTAAATGGTCAGCGCTTCGCCATCTTTTACTTCATACACCTGTCCCTGACACAGCTTGCCTTGATTGGGTTCGCCGATGGCGTTGGTCAGTAAAGCGGGATCATCGACGGCAACTAATTTGCTGGCCCATGCAGCAGGGGGCTGTGTGGTTCCGATACACTGGCTGGTATCCAGAATGGTTTGTGTTGCCTGCGCAGCACTCGCCTGAGGGTTGGTGCTTTCCATCGTCGATGTACAGGCCGTTAAACTCAGTGTGGCAAAGATAACCGTGGTGAACGAGAGGTTTGTTTTCATCGCTGTTCCTTGTGAGGGTCTGATTTCCTTATGAATCTATTATCGTATCGGAATGTGGCCTTTTGACATGGCGTCGATTGCAAACCTGACTTTTGGGAAGCAGTTAACAATTTTCATGTAAGGCGCAAAATAGAGGGGATAACCAAAGAAAACCGGAACCTGAGGTTCCGGTTGAGAATGTGAGGAGCAGAAGATCAGGCGCTGGATTTATTTCCGGGCATTCGCTTGTTTTTTTGCATCAGTCACCGGGGTTGTTGCTGATGCAGTGCCTGATTTATGACCTGCAGCGCTGACTGTACCGCTCGGTGTTGTTTTATCCGTATTTGCAGCTTCGGCTGCTTTTAAAGGCGTTGGCGCAGGTGTTGCGGACTTTTGGTTTTCTGTTGATGCTGACTCGCCTTTCGCTGAAGTTTCTTTGTCGATGGTCACGACTTTTTCTTCATCTGCCGGATGGGTTTGACCCAGGAAGCAGCCACCACGTTCAATACAGATGTCGTTGGTGTAAATCACACCTTTGGCTTTACCTTTCTCCAGAATTTCGATGCTGTCGGCATGGCAGGCACCTTCGTGAAGACCGTTGATCACTACTTTGTTGGCATAGATCTCACCAGAAACGCGTCCGGTTGCACTGATAGACAACGTCATTTCAGTACGGATACGACCTTCAACGTAGCCATCCACCTGGATGTTGCCGCTTAATTCGATATCCCCTTTGAAGGAACAGCCTTGTGCAATGATAGTTGCAGTTGAGTGCTTGCCTGTGCTTCCAGCACTTTTACTAAAGAGTCCCATTGGATGCTCCTCTCATGGTTAAACAGATAGTCAAAGTTATCGGGCCCCCATTTCATAAAGTATTGAGGGTTTAACGCCCGACCCAGAAAACGAACCTCATAGTGGAGATGGGGGCCAGTTGAGGTACCACTGTTGCCGGATAGCGCAATTAAGTCGCCTTTCCGGACGAAATCCCCGGTTTTGACTTTGAACTTATGCAAATGTGCGTACAAAGTCATGAATCCATAGCCGTGGTCAACTTTCAGCAAGTTGCCATAGCCTTTCTTACTTGGACGAACCATTTCGATGACCCCATCTGCCGGAGCATAAACAGGTGTCCCCGTACTGGTGCTCAGATCGATCCCGAGGTGGCGACGTTTATTGCCATACACCGGGTGGTTCCTTGAGCCATAGCTGGAGGAAATCCGGCGATAATCTATCGGCGCGCCATTGGGGATCACTTTGAGCATGGCGACACGTACGGCAGAGTTGAGTGCAGCAGTATCCAGCCGTGTATCCAGCGGCTGTTCCCCTTCACTTTCAATGCCCAGTACGTTTTCCAGCTCATTCACCCGACCAGAAATCTGTTCCAGTTCGTAGCGTCGGTCTGCCAGATTCTGCTCGAGAGACTGTCGGTCGCTCTCCAGACTCTGGATTTCCTCCTTGAGCTCATTGGCGTGACGGCTGATCTGAGTCTTTTCCTGCTGTGACTGATCAACAGCACTCCACAGGTATTTGATGGAAAACGCCATCACGACCACAGAAACCATGAACACCAAAAACGTTGCCAGCAGGTTTCGTCTTAAATATTTTCCTAACTGAAAATGGTAAGAACCATTTATCGTTGATATCGAGATTGTGAGTTGATCTTTCATTTCGCTAAGCTCATTCGCTTTCTCTAATGCTTAGGCGACAAGCTGGTGGCAGGATTAACCTATATCAGGAAAGGGTGATGTAAATTTGTGCTCCCTGCCATGCATCATGCAATCTTTGTCCCTTCAAGCGATCAAAAAGAAAAAATACAGAAACAGAATAAAAGCCAGAAGAATGGCGGCCAGCGTCGGATAAATGATGTAGAAATCCCCGCTGCGTCTTGCCCGTTTAAAGCACAGGTAAGCCAACAGTCCGTTGTATCCAAACAACAGAAAACTGATGGTCGTCCCTGCATTTAACGTCATACTGTCCATGCGCAGCAGAAAATGACTGAGCAGGAAATAATCCAGAACAATCAGCCACAGGAATAACTTTTGCAGTCCATCTGGTCGGCGTTCGCGCGGAATCGCGGCAGAAGAAGATGCAGTTTTTTTCATCGGTAAACTTCGCTCATCGTGAACAGCCGGCAAAGAAAGTCTTTGCCGGCATCAGGCTTAAGAGTTTTTGACGAAATCCTGTCGAATCACAGGCTGGTTAAATTCAGCATGCTCACGGGCTTGCTGGACTGCCGGGCCATCCTCTACCTTTGATGGTCCTTTGAACAGGGTTTCCACCATACGGGCGGCAGATGTGGTCAGAACAAAGAGTTCAATCCGACGGTTCTCACTGGCATCCGGTTCATTCGGATTCAGTGGGGCCCGATCCGCCATGCCGGCAACCTGCAACACATGATTTTCAGGGGCTCCTCCGGCAATCAGGGTCTGGCGGGCAACATTGGCTCGTGACGCAGACAATTCCCAGTTGGATTTTTCACTGCGATTGCGGTTAAAGCGAACCGCATCCGTATGTCCGCTGATGATCAGCGGGTTTTGGATTTTGTGAAAAATCGGCGCCAGTTCAAGCAGTAAGTCCTCAAAGAAAGGCGTCAGTTCGCTGCTGCCACGATGAAACATGTTCTGCCGATAATCATCTTGCAGAACGATTCGCAGCCCCTGCGGAGTGACATCAACATGCACATTGCCTTCGGCAGAGGCTTGCTTTGCCAGTTCTTCTACAACTTTTGCTAAAACTTTCAGTTGTTCCTGTGTGTCATACGTCCCTGAACCAGCGATTCAGTGTATTGGCCGTCGCCATTGCCATCATAGAAAGAGGTGACGGTCATGGCTGCGTCGTGTGAGCTTAAATCAGACGCCTCACCCCCGAAATCAATCGGGGACATGCTGCTGGAACTGTCAAACGGGTTGCCGACGCCTTGGTCAAACAGGCTTGCACTGTTCATGTAAGCCACAATCGCCTTACGCTCTGACTGATCGACAATGGCTAGAATCCAGAGCACCAGAAACAGAGCCATCAGGGCGATCATAAAGTCGGCAAAAGCCACTTTCCACGCACCCCCATGGCCGACATCATGCTCATTGCGCCGTGCGCGTTTAATGATGATCTGATCGTGCCGTTGCATTATGCCTCCTGCTCAGACAGCCATTTTTCCATGTCATTGAAACTTGGTTTGATGTCCAGCTGAATATGTTTACGGCCTGCGTCAATCGCCAGCAAAGTTGGTTTTTTCGCGACGTAAGCAACCAATGTGGCACGAACACACTCGAATGCTGTCATATCACGTTTTACACGCTGAGAAATCGCATTACTGGCCGGGTCCAGCACACAGTAACAACCAAAAATACCCAGGAAAGTACCCACCAGTGCGGCGGCAACTTTGTATCCAATTTCAGCGATTGAACCATCAATGAACTGCATGGTGATGATGATGCCCATCACGGCAGCCAGAATCCCGAAACCGGGCAGGGCTTCAGCAGTGCGGTGCAGAGAACGGGAAGGCAGCAGCAGGTCGTCTTCAATCGCCATGATTTCCTGCTCCAGCAGGGCTTCCAGTTCATGGGGAGACATCTGACCCATGGCCATCAGGCGCAGGTTATCGGTAATAAAGGCAATCAGATGATGGTCTTCTTTGATCAGCGGATAACGCTCGAAGAGCTCACTGTTCTGCGGATCTTCGATGTGGCTGTCGAGTGATTTGAAACCACCGTTGCGGATCGTTTCCAGCAGCAGTTGCATCAGCCCCATCAGCTGCATGTAATATTCCTGCTCATTTTTCCGAGGCTTCATAATCTGGCGTAACTGAATCCGCATCTCACGAATCACGTGGGGTGGGTTACCGATGATGATTGAGCCCAGTGCTGCACCGGTGATAATGAGAATCTCAGCAGGCTGCCAGATGGCCATCAGCGTACCACCGGCCCAGAGATAACCGCCGAATACGCAGAGAAGAATGACGATTGCGCCGGTAAATTTTTGCATTTGAATTTGCTCCTGTCAGCAAAGATATTGGTTCAGTTGTTTCAGGGCCTGCTTGTGAAGCTGGCACACGCGTGGCGGTGTCAGGTTGAGCACCAGTGCAATTTCGTGCAGGTTCATATCATGTTGATAGAACAGCGTCAGTAAGAGTTGCTCCCGTGGTTTGAGCTTTGCCAGCGCGACGGTGAGCGTGCGACGAATATGTTCATGACGGACAGATTCACCGCCATCGTTGGTCATGGAAAAGTCGTTGCCGCTTTCGAGCAGTTGATCCAGGCTCTGCATTTCGCTGGCCATTGAGGCATTCAGGCGTTGCAGATAGTCGGCCTGATCCGTGCCAAGCGCTTCGATGATTTCCGCTTCGTTGGGTTGTCGGCCGAGTTTTTTCATTAAATCCCGGGTGACGTCATTGAGCTCGTGTGCCTGCTGGCGGGTCTGACGTGAGCGCCAGTCAAGGCGGCGCAATTCATCCAGAATCGAACCACGAATCCGGCAGACTGCAAAAGAAGGGAAGTTTGGATCTTCAACATTGCCATAACGACGACCGGCTTCCAGCAGACCCATTAGCCCGATTTGCTGCATATCTTCCAGACTGCAATGGGTACTGACATGGCTGCGGAGCTGGTTCACGACACGCTTCACAAGGATCAGGTGGTCACGAATGAGCTTATCTTCGTTGATGACCGGGCTGTTACGCCCGGTATCTTGCTCTTTCTCGTAATGTTCAGTCGGGTTGATATCAAGCATAGTCGCCTCACTGAATCACATATTTGGTCAGCAATACGTTGTCGATAGCGTGGGCGTAACGGGTTTTGTCAAAAGCTTCTAACAGCGTGCTCTTGACTTCATCCTGAAGCTCATCAATCGTGCGATCGTTTTGCAGCTGTTCGTAAGTTTTGTTGCTGAACAGCTTCAGCAGAGAATTGCGGACAACCGGCATGTAATTATCAATCCCTTCAATCGCTTCCGGACGACGGGTTTCCAGAGCCAGCTCCATCATGATGAAGTGCGTTTGACGTTCACCTTTCACAGACAGCACCAGTTTCTCCAACGGGTGGAAAATAGGATCGATGTTTTGCGGTTGAGAGAAGGGAAGTCTTAAATTTCCACCGCCATCGCCATGGTAACTTTTGACGTACCAAAGTGTGCCGCCGACGCTGGCCGCAGCCACCAGAATGCTGGTGATGAGCATGATGATAATGATCAAGACGAGGTTACGATGGGTTTTTTGCTGAGTCATGAAAATAGCTCCTCATCAGGCTCTGGTTGACAGCCAATGGCCTGAATCTGTTGTAGTTATCTGGTTGTCATCGGATGTTTGATTCGCAAAGATGACGGGTTGTGAGTCTTGATCTGCATGTTCCTGCTGCTGCCCCTGACGACCGTCGCCGACGTTGACATCCACATGAACAAAATTTTGATCCTGCAATTCAGCGCGAAGGCGCTCCGATACCTGCACCAGTGCATCACGGACAGCCGTCTGGTTGGCATGAATCTGAACACTGAGGCGATCACCATCCAAACGAACAGTGAGATCCAGTTTGCCCAGTTCCGGCGGATCCAGACGAATACGTGCTTCCTGAAGATTCTGGCTGGCCTGAAGTTGTACTCTGTCCTGAAGCACTTGCATCATTTGCTCGCCCCATTTGCCCTGCTGGCCCTGTGGCAGTTTGACACTGGCCCATTCAATCGGGTTTGCGGCTGAAGCTGCCTGAGCAGGGGCTGTTTGGGTATGTGATGCGCTTGCTGGGATATCAGCGGCCAGATTGTTCATCAGGGTTTGCAGCGCGGGCGAGCTGTTGGCAGCCCGGTTTTCCTGCATACCTGGGAAAGCACTGTCCTGCACTGAAGCTGGCTGGCTGCGCTGCCCAATGGATGAAAGACGCTCATTCGTTGCAGCCGTTGTCATCAGGCTGTCAGAGGACGTTGCCTGAGAGCCCGTTTGGCTTTGCTGAGAACCAAGATTCCCCATGGCTGCAACAGATGCAGCGCCTGCAGCCATGCCACTCACAGATTGAGCCTGCGTGCTGGCTGCCTGAGCCGACACGGTCCCGAGCTGTTTTTCAGCCTGGGCAAGCAGATTCGCGATAATGTCGGCGGCGACGGCAGGGGTCAGAGATTCTGCTGTCGGTGCCTGTTCCGTACTTTCTCCGCTGAAAGAGGCCTCAGTTGTGGCTTCTTTGTCGGTGGCGTGTTTCGTCAGCGCCTGACCTTGCTCAGAGGCAGTGGTGTTTGATTGCAAGGTGTCTGTGAAGCTGGAAGCTTTGTCACCATTTGCCGGCTTCACTGCACCACTCTTCATGTCGCTTTGTTCACTGCTGCTTTGAGTGAGTTTGGAGTGCGAGACGATAGTATTCATTAAAGCTCCATGTTCATGGCCATCTGATAGGCCAGAAGTCCTTCTTTGCCTTCACTGACGGCATTCATATCTTGTTGTAATTTATCTCTTTGTGCTTTCACTGCACTGACCGCAGCAAGGTGGCTGCGCTTCAGGTGAGTCAGCGCTTGAATCTGTGCTTCACTCAATGTGAATTGCTGCAAATTCAGTAAGACCTTTTGCAAGGTTTGATCAAGCTGCTGCAGGCGTTTCCAATCCTGACCCGCAACAGCGCGATCAATGTTTTGCACCAGGTTCTGCAATTGCGTCACCGTGATCTCAGCCATGCTGACCAAACCCTTCCCAACCTTCACGGATATTGGTCATCACGTTTTCTACCGTATCGAGATGCTCTGTTTTATTTTGCGAACTCGCTTTAAAGAGTTCGCCAATGCAAAACTCGTACAGGTCGTGCAGATTGGCAGCCAGCTCACCACCTGCTTCGATATCCAGTGCACTGTCGAGACCAATCAGAATATTCATGCATTTACTGATGCTTTTTCCTTTGGCTTCGAGACGCTTGGCTTCAATGTGACCTTTGACCCGGACGAGTTCATCCAGCAGGCCATCAATCAACATCAGCACCAGCTGATGGGGGTTTGCAGAAGCGGCCTGAGCATCCAGATCAACGCTTTGATAAGAATCAAAGCCCGAGTTTTGCATTAGCATGGGGAACTCCTTAAATTGAGAACAGACCGTTTGTCTGGTTCATTTGGGTCATTAACTGATTCATTTGAGTAAATTGAGCCAGATAGCGGTCATAAGACATTTTGTATTTGCGGTCCAGCGAAGCCAGTTTGTCGTCAACACGGCTAATGTTCTGCTGCAGGCTGTCTTTACGGCTTTTGAAGACACCGTCGGAGAAAGACAGATATGGTTTAACCGTCGCTTCCAGCGAGTCAAACAACTGATCTGTACCGTTAAACATTTCATTCAAGGCTGCTGGATCGGCTGCCTGTGCTTCCTCAAACTTCTTGTTATCAATGGATAACTTGCCGGTGCGGTCAATGCTGACACCAACAGAGTAAAGGCTTTTATCGCCGTAAGTTTTGCGGAACAGGGTGCTGATTTGGTTTTCCAGCGAGCGGATGGTCCCGTCACCGGCTAACACGCCACGTTTTTCATCTTCAGAACCGACTTTGGTGTACTTGTCGATTTCAGACATCAGGGCATTGTAAGATTCCACCAGCTTATTCAGCTGTTCTTTGGTGGCTTCTTTATCCGCACCGACCGAGATACCAATAGGCTGATCACCACTTGTCTGAGCCTTGGTGACGGTTAGGTCAACGCCATCAATCACACCTTCAAAGGTGTTGGAAGCGTTGGTCAACTTCATGCCAGTCCCTTCCGCACCCAGCCAGATCACCGCATCTTTTGGGGTGCTGATATCAGTGCCACTGGCAAAGGCCGTTTCAAATGCGGCATCACCAGTCCCGGAGACATTCACCGAAACGGTATTGGCAACGCCGGTTTCTTTACCAGCCAGCATGAAGTGCGTTTCACCGTTGGCGCGAACCAGTGTTGCATTCACGCCAGGGTTGTTTTCATCATTGTTGATGGCATTGGTCAGCTCCTGCAGTGTGGTGGTGCCATCACTGTCGGTATCAATTGTGGCCAGATCCAGATTCAGCGTTTTGCCGTCCATGGTGATCATCATGGTACCGACAGCCGGAATCGCTGTATCTGCTGTGGTGCCAGCGCCCAGGTCAATCCCCATCTGATGCGAAGTGGCCACCTGCTCAACAAACACCTGATATTCGCCAGCCAACGCTTTGGCGTTTACATTGGCTGAAATATTGCCTTCCTGTGAAAATGTTGCGCCATTTTTGACAACACTATCGTTCAGGCCATTCATATCTTCGACTGCGGTACGGAATGTACGCAGTGCGGACTCAATCTTGCCGTAAGCAGTAATCTGGCCCTGAAACTTATCTGTTTGTGCCTGATAACGTTTCTGGAAAGGCTGTACCTCATAGGTCGCCAGATTTTGCGCCATACTGATCGGATCAATGGAACTCATGGAAAAACTCCTTTATTTATTGCTACTAAAGCAAGTAGCGTGCCATTGGTTTATCTTGCTGAAATTAAGGGAATTTATCTGTATTAACTCCGATTGGCGGAAACGGGGTTTCCGATCAGGTTTCCGCTTTTTCTTCCGGTTATCGGCAAAGACTTCCTTGGGGGAAAATCGCAGCACCGGTTGCGTTGATAGATATCCCTGGAGGTTGTTCATCATCGCTGTCGCAGTGATGCAACTTCCATAGTGTTAGGGCGGCATATTGGGAAGGGGCATTAATACCAATCGCAGTAAATAACTGGTCATCCTAGCTTGCTAAAATGTTTGATAACTGCGTTAGATTTTTTGATTGTAGAATAACTACTTATCTAAAAAATCCGCCTTGTTCTCAAACATTTTTCCGGCGCTATTTCTGATCATTGACTTACTTTGATTGGTATAAGGTATGCAGGCTGCATTGTCGGCAGGGATAGACATAAAAAAACCGGACACCCTGAGGTCTCCGGTCGATTTTTGTTCTGAATTAAGCCCAGGGCTTTTCTCTGGCATTCACAGTTTATTGAGTGGAAGCTTTTAGTGTCACACCATTGAATTGAGAATAGCCATTGAGCAGGATGGAGTAGGTTCCTGGTGTTGCACCTGAGAAAGTACAGACTTCGTTATTCCCGTAGCGGTATGGCCGGCAATCCCAGTTTTGTTTGGTGGCCTCAGAACCAAAAGACACATAAAGATCGACATCTCCGGTCCCGCCACTGGTGCTGATTTGTAAGGTTTTCTGTGCTGGTAGTTCGAAGCTGTAGCGCACTTCACTGCCAGCAACACCAGATAAACCTGTGACAGGAACGCCATCTTTCAGCACATGACCGCCCGGAGGCGGTGGGGTTCCGCCGGTTGCATTGGCCATTTCAATTGCATAGGCCAGGCCCAGTTTGGTGAATTTTGTGGCATGAGCGCCAGTTGGATCGGAATTGGCCAGTGTGTCATGCGGGGTATGGATCATTGGATTGTAATCATTGAACTTCGCTTCAAAAGGCATGGCTGCAGAGAAACCGGCTTTATGCCAGGAAGCATGATCGGAACAGGCATAACCGCAGCGGTCGAAACCATACGTTAGGCTTGGCAGGTATTCGTCCACCAGCCGGGTCAGGAAAGTCGTCAGGTTACTGTCGGTATAATCAGTAATGAACACGATATCTTCCGCAGAACCCTGATAGTTCGTCATATCCAGTTGCAGGGCGGAAACCACATTTTTCCCTTCAGACTGATACTGATTCGCCAGATCCTGAGAGCCACGCAGGCCGACTTCCTCAGCCGCATACGCCATAAAGGCAATACTGCGTTTCGGCTGGAAGTTGTTTTCTGATAACACCCGGATAATTTCCGTCACGCTGGCAATCCCGGACGCATCATCGTCAGCCCCTGGTGCAACACTATTCTCGCCGGTGTGAGAACCAATGGTGGAATCCAGATGCCCGCCAAGGACAATCCACTCATCGGGCTTTTCTGAGCCAGTGATCGTCAGAACGACAGATTTCTGGTTATAACCGTAATGAGAAACCTGCTGAACACTGGCATTGGGCAGGGAGGCTGTGAGTGAGCGCCATTCGTTTGCGAGCCAGTCAGATGCCTGTGCACCAGAAGTTGTTGTATAAAAACGGTTGATGAAACTGGTCAGCGAGGTGATGGTGCCGGTAATGGCAGATGGACTAATCTGTGGCAGCCAGGCGTTCACGGTATCCTGTTGCGAAATATCCGGAATCGGAAAGGCGGCCAGCGATTGTGGCATGGTGCTGGCTGCGATCGCGCTTTCAGCCGTGTTGTGCACCATATAGCCGCCACAACGGTGATGATCTTCATGCATATGGTGAGATAATTCTGCCAATTGTTTGTAATTGACCTGACCTACCCAGGCTTGTCCTGCGCTGGCAAGTGATTCCGGCAGCACGGAACGGGCATTGGATTGCATCACAGATTTCAGCGTGTGCGTCGCATCGGAACCGATAGAGATCCACACTTTCTGATCTTCATTGGCATAAGCCTGTGAACAGAGTGCCGAAATAATCAGCGCCAGTGCCGTTGTTGTGTTTTTCATTCTTTTCTCCCTGTTGTGTTTTTGTTAAATCAACAAAACTTAAGTCAGAACAGAGAAAAAGCGAATTTTTCCTTTGACATCAATGTGTAATGACAGGTTGTCACAAGTCTATCAATAGGGGGTGAGGGCCGAAGATTTACCTTCATCGTTGTGATGAAATGCTTAATCAGTGCGAAAATTCAGATTGATATACAGATAAGTTCCGAAAGGTTAGTGTAAAAAATGGGATGAAGAAAATGATCCTGAGTTTCATTTTTGCGAGCGACTGCGAATTAAGCGTGGGGTATTTCTGGGTGACGAAGGGGTGAATCAAAGAGGATGCTTTCGTGATTACTGATTCATTTTCGTGAGCAATCACAGGTATCTGATTTTGTCGTGTGGTTTGTCACCTGGAGAATGAAAAAAAGCCCCGTAAACGGGGCTTTCCAATGGAGTGTCTATCTGTATGCTAATCCGGGGATTAACGCAGCAGTGACATTGCCATGCCAGACAGCTGGTTGGTTTGAGACAGTACGTTTGTACCGGCTTGCATCAGCATCTGGTTCTTCGTCATGTTTGAAGTTTCTACAGCGAAGTCGGTATCAGTGATACGGCCTTTCGCAGCAGTGGTGTTCTCAACCATGTTACCCAGGTTAGTGATGGTGTGTTCCAGACGGTTGATGTTCGCACCCAGTGCTGCACGAGCGCCACCGATAGTGTCCAGAGAAGCAGTGATTGCATCCATTGCCAGGCGAGCGTTACCTTGGTTCGCTGCAACAGTTGCACCAGTGTCACCGAAAGTTGCCAGAGAAGCAATTGTACCACCAGCTTGCAGAGCAGTCACTGCTGCGCCAACTTTACCGTCGATAGAAGCTGCGAAGTCCAGCTGCTCAGCAGAAGAACCACCGATTTGCAGAACGATACCGCCGCCCTTCACACCAGCTGCGTCAAACACAGTCTCGCCAGCATACTTGGTGTTTGCCATTACGCTGCCCAGCTCGTTGGTCAGTTCAGTGAATTCTGCGTACAGTGCTTCCTGGTCGTTTACAGAGTTCGTACCGTTCGCAGCCTGAGTTGCCAGGTCGTTCATGCGGTACAGGATGTTTGCTGTTTCGTCCAGTGCACCTTCAACAGTTTGCATCATGGAGATGCCGTCTTGTGAGTTGCGCATTGCAACTGACATGCCACGAGTTTGTGCTTCCAGGCGGCTAGAGATTTGCAGACCCGCTGCATCGTCAGCAGCAGAGTTGATGCGGTAGCCAGTCGCCAGACGCTCCATGGCTTTGTTCAGCATGTTACCTGTGCCGTTCAGCGTGTTTTGCGTAACCAGAGATGCGTAGTTGGTGTGCATTGATAGAGCCATGAAAGTTCTCCTTTGTTTTACATCTTTTATATCGTTAAAACTGCCACACAAGCTTGTATGTTGTTCCGTGTGGCCGTCATTCCTACTCGCTAATATGAGGCGGAAGATGCTCTGAGAACATTAATCATGAAAAACAAAAAATTGTTATTTAGGGATGTTTTTATGCCTCTGGGGTAAGGGTGGGTGGTGTTTTATTTCTTATTATTCAGTAATTTAAGGTTATTATTTAATGCTAAAATAAATGAGGTTTTTTTTTGAGAAAAACGAAAAAAGCCTCCCTTCGGAGGCTTTCGAATATCGGCTCACTGGTATGATGAGCTGAATAAAGCGGCTTTTTTTGTTCTGCTCTGAAATTAAAATTAGCGCAGAAGTGACATGGCCATACCAGACAGCTGATTCGTCTGAGACAGTACATTTGTGCCAGCTTGCATCAACATCTGATTTTTTGTCATGTTTGATGTTTCCACAGCAAAATCAGTATCCATGATCCGGCCTTTCGCAGCATCGGTATTTTCAACCATATTGCCCAGGTTCGTAATGGTGTGTTCCAGACGGTTGATGTTTGCACCCATTGCGGCACGTGCACCACCCAGAGTGTCCAGGGTTCCCTGAATTGCGGTCATTGCTTTGTGGGCTTCAGCCTGGTTCTCCGCAACGGTTTTGCCTGTATCACCGAAAGAAACCAGTGCACCCAGCGTTCCGCCTGCTTTCAGCGATGTGTGTGCTGCGGTCACCGCGGTATCAATTTTTGCAAAGCTCAGGGTTTCCGCGGTTGAGCCACCAATTTGCAGTGTCAGACCACCGGTTTTAATCCCCTTGTCGCTAAACAGTGCTTCACCGGCAAATTTAGTGTTTGCAATGATGCTGCCCAGCTCGGATGTTAATTCAGTAAATTCGGCTTGAAGTGCAGACTGGTCATTCACGCTGTTCGTACCATTCGCTGCTTGTGTTGCCAGATCGTTCATACGGTACAGAATGTTGGTGGCTTCATCAAAAGCACCTTCTGCCGTTTGCAGCATGGAAATACCATCCTGAGAGTTTCGCATTGCCACAGACATGCCACGGCTTTGCGCCTGAAGGCGGCTGGCGATTTGGAGGCCGGCTGCATCATCCGCCGCAGAGTTGATCCGGTAACCCGTGGCCAGACGTTCCATTGCCGTGTTCAGCATATTACCTGTGCCATTCAGTGTGTTCTGAGTGACCAGAGACGCGTAATTGGTATGCATAGATAGAGCCATGAGATTTCTCCTTTGTGCATTCAAGGTGGAATGCGATTGTTGTGTTCTTCGTTGTGGAGGATTCCTCCGTTCATGGTGATTAGGCGGTTTCGATCTGGCGTAAATTAATGTTTTTGGTTTGTTTTTCGGTGTATTCTTCTGTGAAATTAATATTTGTAGTGATAGATCTTGAAGGGGATGATTCTAGACCTGGACATGTGTACAAAAATTTTTTTGAGTATCGTGAATGATCATCGGGTATGAAGTGTTACGTATGACTCAAAATTAGTGCCCTGACTTTAATGTGATTCTCTTCGCATTTTTGTTTTTGTACATCGAGATGACAGATGAATCACTCTGATTTTCACACGGATCAGACGAGCGGAAACCCAGTGAGGCTAGAATCGTTCCAATCAGAACAGGCGGGTAAATCCAGCTTTGGCACTGAATTCATCTCACGCGCGAAGGAGCGGGGTAGGGCAATACCAATCGCAGTCAATCACGGGCTATCCCAGCTCGTTAAAATGTTTGATACTGCGTTCGATTTTTTGATTGTAGAATCATGACTTATCTGAAAAATCTGCCTTGTTCTCAAACATTTTTCCTGCGCTATTTCTGATCATTGACTGACTTTGATTGCTTTCACCCGGCATTCAAGAGCAGCGATCAGCGACTGCTGGTTGACAGGAGCCCCCGAAAAGTGGCGATCATCGCCTGTGTCTGGAAGGTGATTGTTATCTTAAATTCGATGTAGCGTGATGGCGTCTTATAGGAGGTAAAATCTGCTTGATTTTAAAGACTGACGCCATCGTCGTTTGTTAGTTACCGAGCGCTGGAGGTAGAATTAGTAGTGATAGCGACATGAAATAATCGTAATCGCTTGATGATCAACTGCGTAAACTAGCCGATTTGTATCATCAATACGGCGCGACCAAAAACCAGATAAGTTCTCCTTTAAGGGCTCGGGCTTACCAATCCCTTCAAATGGTGAACGCTTTACATCGTTGATTAATTTATTTATTCGCTTCAGTGTCTTTTTGTCTTGGGTTTGCCAGTATAGGTAGTCACCCCAAGCTTCATCAGTCCATGTTAGTAAACGTTGGCTATGACTCATCAATCAGGTCTCGTGTTGTTGTTTGACCAGCACGATACTGCGCTATTGAACGATTCAGGTGCTCTGCATTTTCAGGAGAGCGAAGCAGGTGCACTGTTTCCATCAGACTATTGTAATAATCCAGTGACATCACCACTGCATCTTCTGAATCTCTGCGTGTGATAACCGTTGTGTCAGCATCGTTCACGACACCATCGAGCACGGCTTTTAGGCTATTTCTAGCTTCAGTAAAAGATACGATTTTCATAGAACCTCCACACGTACATTTAGTGGAACAAGTATAGTGCTTGAAATTACACATGTACAGTCAATGGTACATATTAACCGCTCAAGTAGCGAACGCCTGCTTGAATCGCAGACTATGCACAAAATCAGTCATCTCACGCACGAAGGCGCGTGGCAGGGCCATACCAATCGCAGTCAATCATGACTGACTTACTTTGATGGGATAAGGCGGCGCTGTATTGCAAAGATGGGGGTTCCCTCATGCTGACTTGTCTTCATGAGGGAGAGAGACCCAGTGAACGGCTTACTTGACGACTTTCAGCTTACGCGGGGCAGCAAACGAGGTGGGGATGTCGCTGATGTAGCCAAAATAATAGCCAGCACCCAGACGGCGGAAGCGGATTAAATCGTGTTGCGTCGCGATGCGGCCCGCCACAAAATCCACTTCATGCTGTTTGAGAAAGCGAATCACAGGTAACAAGCCTTGCTTGAAGGTTGTGTCCTCGTTGACCTGAGCGATTTTGATCGCCATGGGCGGATAAACTTCGAGCAAAGGCAGATAAGGCGTTGGCAGCCGGATATCTAACCAGAACATCGGACAGACATCACTGAGCCAACTGAGTAATTGTTTCAGTTTAGGCTGATCTAAATCGGGCTGGAACAGTTGAATACAGGGAACAATTTCCCGCATCGCCTTACCGTGGTGTTCATAGAGTGCCGATAAAAACGTATGCCCCGGCTCCCAGTTCAGCAGGGTTTCCGCCTGCAAAGGAACCACCAATGGGTTGATCAGACTGGTGTGAATGGTTTCCTGCTGGAATTGAATATGCCGGATGGCCAGCAGTAAACCAAACAGATCCAGTGCATAGCGCATTTCATCCGATAAATTGAAGCGGTAAACACTTTGCTCACTGTTGCTGCCGAATCGTAACGTCAGATGCTGAAAGGAAACGGCATTGGTTTCCGTATGTCGGATGGGCTGACAGGCATGTCGAATGTCATTGTACTGCATGGCTTCAAGGAGGATGAAGTCATCCGGAGTTTGGGCTGCCTGAATCAGCAGCCCTTTTGCATGCTCGCCAAGGGCGGCATCGGTAAACAGCTTAGCCAAGGTTTCCTACCACGTTAATTTGCTTATGCTCTGGAATCTCATTATATGATAAGACGGCCAGACCCTGCGCAAATGTACGTGCATAACGTGACAGAAGTGGGCGAAGTTGCGGCATCACCAACAGAACGGGTGGCATGTTTTGTTGCTTCAGCTGCTGTTTCACCAGCGGCAGGTTTTGCTGGAACTGCTGCAGGATGTTCGGTTCCACCGGGAAACTGTCGAGCATCACCTGACCATTCGACTGTGCTTGCTGGAGTGATTGCAGCAGAATCTGCTCCAGATCATCGGCCAGCGTATAGACATTTAAATCTTTGCGATCACCATTGATCAGATTTACCAGTGTCCGGCGCAGGCTGCAACGCACATCGGCTGCCAGCAGAATCGGGTCTTTGGTGTTCTCCGTGCTGTCGAGCATCGTATTGGCGATGGTGCGGATATCTTTCAGCGGCACCTGATCCTGCAGCAACTGACGGAACACTTTCAGTTGTTGCGCCGGTGCCATGACGTTCCCCAGCGCTTCCGCCAGTTTCGGTGCCTGTGCAGACAGACGCTGCATCATGTTTTCCACGTCATCGTGTGTGAACAGTTCTGCCAGATTATTTTTCATGATCTTGCTCAGGTGCGTTGCAATGACGGTTGCATCATCAATCACCTGATAACCCATGTTCAGGGCTTTCGCTTTATCCCGGGGCTCAATCCACACGGCAGGCAGCTGATAGGCCGGGTCGGTTCCCAGAATGCCATCAATATCCCCATAAGTTTCGCCGACCGCAATAGCCATCAGGCGATCCGGCTCAATTTCGCCCTGTTCGATGATCTCGCCATGGACGGCAATGGTGTACTGATTCGGGCGAAGGCTCAGGTTGTCCTGAATACTGACTTCAGGTAACAAGTAGCCCACCTGCTCAGACAATGTTTTGCGGATCCCGCGGATGCGCTGAGAGAGTGGGGCGCCTTGATCTTTATTGACCAGATGAACCAGACGGAAACCAAGCTGCAGCGACAGACTGTGAATGTGCGGAATGTCATCCCAGGCAAGTGTCTGCTCACTTTCACGGCGCATGGCATGACCCAGTTGTTCAACCTGATCCAACTGATGATCATGCGTGGGAGACTTCGACTGTCGCCAGCCCGCGTAAGCAAGAACCCCGGCAAAGGCATAAAATGCCAGATGCGGCATACCCGGAACACTGCCGACAATGGCCATAATTGCAGCGGCGGTAAACAGCGTTGACGGTGTCGCCAGAAGCTGATTGCGCATGGACTCAGCCATGTCGTCATCGCTGTCGTTAATGCGCGTGACAATAATGGCCGCCGAGGTCGCCAGCAACAGAGATGGATCTGTGCAACCAGACCATCACCAATGGTCAGCAGGGCGAAGGTTTTGAACGCTTCGGCACCTGTCATGCCATATTCGAAGACGCCAATGCTGATACCGCCGATAATGTTGATAAACAGAATCAGCAGACCGGCGATCGCATCACCGCGGACAAATTTGGACGCACCGTCCATCGAACCATAGAAATCGGCCTCATTGGCGACGTCTTTCCGGCGTTGCTTTGCGCGCTCCTGGTCGATCAGACCTGCGTTCAGGTCGGCATCAATCGCCATTTGTTTGCCGGGCAGGGCATCCAGCGTGAATCGGGCTGCAACTTCAGAAATTCGTTCACCACCTTTGGTAATGACGACGAAGTTGATGATCATCAGAATCACGAAGACCACCATACCCACGACATAGTTACCGCCGATGACGACTTCACCGAAGGCCTGAATCACTTTACCTGCCGCGTCACCACCGTTATGGCCTTCAAGCAGAACCACCCGGGTTGAAGCCACGTTCAGTGTCAGTCGGAGCAGCGTAGCAACGAGAAGAATGGTCGGGAAAATCGAGAAATCCAGCGGCCGTTTTGCGGTTGTACTGACCAGCAGCACCATGATCGCCAGCACAATGTTGAAGGTAAACATCGCATCGAGCAGCATGGGCGGCAAAGGCAACATCACCATAGCCAGTATCATGAGCAGCGCAGCAGGAATACTGATCGTACTGCGCTTTAAATGGTTGAGTTGGGGTAGCCGGTTTAGCATGGGTTTGATCTCTCTCCTGCCTTAATACTGTAAGTGGCGTGGGATAACAAAAGTCGGTAGAGCCTGAGGCTGGCCGCCTTTCCCGGAACGGAAGGCTTTCAACTGCATCACATAAGTCAGAATATGTGCCACGGCAATGTACAGCTGGTTCGGCACGGCCTGTTCCAGCTGAGTCGTGTGGTAAATCGCTCGGGTTAATGGGGGAGAGTTGAGCACTTCCACCTGATTCTCTCGGGCAATCCGCTGGATATGCTGAGCCATTTCATCGACACCTTTAGCGACGACAAAAGGGGCGTCGTACATGGTTGGATCATATTTAATTGCCACGGCATAGTGAGTCGGGTTGGTAATGACGACATCTGCCTGAGGCACCATTTTCTCCACTTTCCGTCGCGCGAACTGTTGCTGGATCTGCCGGATGCGTTGTTTGACTTCCGGGCGGCCCTCGCTGTTTTTGAATTCTTCTTTAATTTCCTGCTTGGTCATTTTGAGCTGCTTCATGTGCTCCCAGCGTTGATAAGGCACATCCAGCAAGCCGAAAATCAGCAGCGCCACCCCCATCAGCAATACGCCGTCGAACAGAATACTCATGATCGTGACAATACCCTGACGCAGCGGCTGGTTTTGCATGGCGAGCAATTCGGCAAGGTGTGAATCCAGATAGAAATAAAGCAGCGAAAAAATGACCGTTACTTTGAGCGTCGATTTCAGCAGTTCGACCAGCGAGCGGGTCGAAAACATCCGCTTGATGCCGGAAATCGGACTGATTTTAGATAGTTTTGGCAGAACGCCCGCCGGGTAAAACAGCCAGCCACCCAGTAAGAGACTGCCACCCATGGCGGCCAGAAAAATCACGCCAAATAAAGGCAGCAGCAGTTCAATGACAATAGCCAGGCTTTGGCCGACGTGTTCTATGCCTTGCCAGGGAGATTCCAGATCCGCACGCGTCAGTTGCATATTGAACCGGAAGATCCCGCTGATCGCATTCCAGATGGCATCTAACTGCACTGAAAAGAAATACACGACCACCAGAAAGATGACCGCGCCGGTCAGATCTTTCGCCCGGGGAATCTGCCCCTGCTCACGCGCCTTCCGGATTTTCTGGGGCGTGGCCTTTTCTGTTTTGTCCTGCGTTGTACTCTGATCACTCATATGCCGGTTCCTGCGACGTAACTTGTCAGTGCTTGCAAGGTGGTATGGACAAACTGGGTATAACGACTCGGCACGCCGCTGATCGCAATCAGCATACTGAACAGGCCGAGCAGCATGGTCATGGGGAAACCCAGCGCATAAACGTTCAGGCTGGGGGCTGCACGGTTCATCACACCGAAGCTGATGTTTGCCAGCAACATCGAGATAATGGCTGGCATGGACAGCGCCAGTGCAGAGGCAAACATCCAGCTCACCATCGACACAACCTGATGAAGCGTGGCTTCACTGATCCCGGAGCCGACCGGCCAGATATAAAAACTCTGAACCAGAATATCAATCACCAGCAAGTGCCCCTCCAGGGCCAGAAACAGCAGGGTGCTGAACATCAGGAACATTCTGCCCAGTAACGCAACAGACATGCCGTTGACCGGGTCATTCATGATGGCCATACTCAGGCCCATCTGCATTGAAACGATCTGGCCCAGCATGGTCATGGTGGTGAACAGCAAATGGAGAAGGAAGCCAAAAAAAACGCCCCAGATGGCTTGCTCAAAAGCCAGCATGATGGCTTTGACCGACAGTGGGTCCACCGCAGGCATGGCGGGCATCAGCGGCGCAATCAGAATACTGATTGAAAGTGCGAATAAAAGACGAACCCAAATCGGAATGGCGCCATCACCAAAAAATGGCATGGCGACCAGCGCCGCACCCAAGCGGAAGAAAGGCCACCAGACTTGCCCCAGCCAGGCTGTGATTTGCGCAAAGGTCAGATCCATCAGCCAATCATTCCCGGAATGTTATGGAATAAATAGGTAAACAGATCAATCAGTTTCCTCAACATCCAGTGCCCGGCAAAAATCACCATCAACAGGGTGACCAGCAAACGGGGCAGGAAACTGAGGGTCTGTTCATTGATCTGGGTTGCCGCCTGAAAGACAGCAATCAGCAAACCAACCAGCAAGCCCGGAATCACCAGGACCATGACAATGGTAATGATCATCCAGACGGCGTTGGAAAACAGTGTGACCGCGAGTTCCGGTGTCATCCTGAAACCTCCTAACCGAAACTGGCCGATAGTGTGCCGACCGTCATGGTCCAGCCATCTGCCAGAACAAACACAACCAGTTTGAACGGCAACGAAATAATCAACGGCGACAACATCATCATGCCCATTGCCATCAGCACACTGGCAACAACCAGGTCGATGATCAGGAAAGGAATGAAGAGCATGAAGCCAATCTGGAAGGCTGTTTTCAGTTCACTGATCACAAAGGCCGGTAGCACAACTGCAAAAGACATGTCTTCCGCTTTCTGATCCAGCGGTTCATTGGCAATGTGCAGCATTTGTTCCAGAGAACTTTGCTGTGTCTGCTTCAGCATGAAATCCTTGACGGGTTTTTCTGCAATGGAAAACGCTTCCATCAGTGTGATTTCGCCGCCGTCGTAGGGTTTGAACGCATGCTCATAAATATCTGTCCATACCGGACGCATGATCAGCAGCGTTAATGACAACGCAATACCGACCAATACGCGGTTCGGCGGGCTTTGTTGCAAACCCAGGGCCTGACGCAGAATCGCCAGTACAATGATAATTCGGGTAAAGCTGGTGGCCATCAGCAAGAAAGCGGGAAGAAAGCTGAGTGCTGTCATCAACAGCAGTACCTGAAGCTTCACGCTGTATTCCTGATTGGCCGCACCGTCGGAGACGGTCATCAGCGTTAAACCACCGGTATCAGCAGCCCAGACAGCCTGAGAGGAAAATGTAAATAACAGAAAGCCGGCCAAGCATAGCCCGCCGGCGCGGGCTAGAACACGACAAAAATTGCGGAGCATCATCAGGATTCCACGGAGTTCAGCGGTGAGTCCACAATATCGATTAAACGCAGGCCGTATTTATCATTCACCACGACCACTTCGGCATGACCCATCAGAGAACCGTTCACTTTCACATCTAATGGTTCGCCATTCAGTTTGTCCAGCTCAATCACGCTGCCTTCACCGGCTTTCATCAGTTCGCCTAACGAGACTTCCGTGCTGGATACTTCCAGCGTGACCGTGACCGGAATTTTCTTGAAGAAGTTAATGTCGCGTGAAGGCACTTCATCATAGGGAATGAAAGGAGAAGCGTCAGATTCCTGCTGAAGCTCTGCATCGCTGTCCAGCTGGTCCAGATCCAGATCATCAAAGTTCAGATCGTCCTCGCTGAATGCGTTTACGTCAGTCATCTCATTCACATCAGTCATTGTTGGGTCCTGTAATTGTTTATTTGTCATTTAGAATCAGAACGAGTTGGCCATCTTTGTCGGCCACGCATCCGTTAAAAAGGTGTTCTTGCCCGATACGAACAGGCACATGAGTCAGCAGATCAATATTCAGCACATCATCCGGGCGGAGTTTGAGCACATCGTCCAGCGGCATTTTCTTTTGGCACAGTGTCGCGTTCAGGATGACAGGTGTGTCTTCCAGAACTTTCCGAAAGCCCTCGCCGAGTGACTCGTTGGTCTGAACTGCCATCTCGTCCATCAGCGACTGCAGCATGGTTTCATTCAGATACACGGTGAATTCCGCGGTTTTCTTGCGGTAGCCAACCATGAAGGTGGCCAGCAGCCCAACACCGACACTCAGGGTCTCATCTGTCATTTGCCAGCTGTCATTGTCGTCGATCAACGCACACAGCCGTTTCAGCAGGCGATGCTGTAAACGAAGGTCACTGGCGGTCAGCTTTGAAGCAGCATTTGCCAGATCACTGCGGTCAATATCCGCGTTGTAAAACTTATCCGACAAAGACAACAACATTGAAACATCAAGTTGTGCCTGAATCAGTCCGCCAGAGGAATGGCGAATCACAGAGGTGTGTTCCGTGTGCTCGGTCGGCTGTCTGCTTGCCAACTGAATGTCAGACAACCGGAACGACAGGTTCTTATCCTTCACCCAGCGTTGCAGATCCTGGGTGATTGACGAATCTGCCTGCGAGAAAGCTTTTTGTAACGATTCCCGGATGACATGGATTGGACGTCCTAAATGTTCAACGTTCAGCTTTGGGAATTGTTGAGCACTATTTAACTCAATTTTTTTCATATGGCATATCCGTCAGAACTCATATGCAACGAATTAAACGTTGCGGCTTTAATTACTGCTAAAAATATTCATCAGTATTAGTTTTACCTAAGTCTAGCCTGAGCTATTTCTTGTGTTTTAGTTATTGATTTTAAATTTGTGATGTTAGTCCACATGTTGATTATCGAGTCATTTATAGGGTTTTCTTATATATGAATTGATGAGACTTTTATGTCCGCTATAAAAAGCGCATTGTTTCAATCAGTGATATTAATCCCAACTTGCTGTTTTTGAAGCTATATCAAAGATTATTGGCGTCAGAAAACTCTGTCATGCTGGTGTCAATTTAGTGTCAGCGGTGCGTCAAATATAAATTGAATCAAGATCACCTTTGAGGTTTTAAAGTGATTTTGAGCAAGAAAAACAGACAAAGAAATATAAAAGCGATTTGGCTATTTAATAATATTGGCTAAGTTGGTTCTTACGGGCAAAAAATGATTTTTTGGTTATTTCCGAAATCAGAGAAGGGCAAAAATGTTAATTTCATTCAACAAGAAATACACATTCTTATTAATGACTCTTGCGGCGGCTTCCTCTGCTGAAGCACAGGTTGTTTCTACGCCAATGGATCTTGTCGAATGGAAATACCAAGGCGGCAAATTTCAGTGTTCATTAAACCAGCAGGTGCAACAGTTTGGTGAAGTCAGCTTTATTGCTGATGCCGGGGAAGAGCTGGTTCTGAAAGTCAAACCTCTGCGTCCTGTCGCTCAGTACGACAGTGCAGGCCTCTATCTGCAGGATGGCCCTTGGGTGGAATCACCGACTCAGAAACCATTGACTCCCGGTCAGCAAATGAGTCCGTTAGAAGTCACGTTTACGGGCATGGCTGATGCACTGCTGGATGGCATGATGGCCGGACAGTGGGCCAGGGTTTCCCTGATGTATCAACGCCCGAGTACGCCGGTTGATGTCATGCTTTCCAGTGTCAATATGTCCGGCCCGCTGGCGCAGTTCAATGAGTGCCGTTCCCGTTTACCGGCGATGTCCTATAAACAGGCTCGGGATCTGGTGTTCCAGTTCGAATTGGGGCAACGCACGGTGAGTACATCTCAAAAAGAAACCTTAAAGAATCTGGCGGATTACATTCGCCGGGATACATCGATTCGCAAGGTTCTGGTTGATGGCCACACAGACAGCGTTGGTTCCAATCTGGGCAACATACAGGTTTCAAAAGTCCGGGCGGATGATGTCGCCAGTTTTCTCCGGGAAGCAGGTGTGAAGGACGGCTTAATTCAGACAAGGGCACACGGTTCACGATACCCGGTCGCCAGCAATCAAACAGCTGACGGACAAGCGTTAAATCGCCGGGTCACGGTGAGGGTACTGCGTGCTGATAATCATGAAAAAAGCAGGGTGCAGTAATGTTCACAAAAACGATTCAGCTCATTGAGCCGGACAGACAGCAAGCCCAGCAAGTGATTCAGGTGCTGGAACAGGCAGGCTATCAGGTTGATTATCTCACGTCAGGCAAAGCAGGCCTGCAATCCCAGCGGGCTCTGATCACGCTGGTGAGTTCTGCATTGCCGGATATGTCGCTGACGGAGTGGGTACGCTTCAGCCAGACGGCTGCGGATCCTCAGCAACGCCGGATTGCGATTGCAATTGTCGATCAGCACGAAGGATTGCTGGCTGCAGAAGCCATGAAAGCGGGGGCGACAGATTATCTGCTGAAACCTTTTGAACCGGCGCAGTTGCTCAGTCTGCTGGCCCGGGTCGAAGCGTTGCAAAAACCGATGTCTGACATCGTGGCTGAATCGTGGCGAAGCAAGCAGATTCTGCAATTGGCGCACCGGGCGGCTTGTACCCATGCTAGTGTGCTGATCACAGGTGAATCCGGGACGGGCAAAGAAGTGCTGGCGCGCTATGTGCACCAGCAGTCGCCACGCAGCAAGATGCCTTTCGTGGCGGTGAACTGCGCTGCAATCCCGGAATCCATGCTGGAAGCCGTATTGTTTGGTCATGTGAAAGGTGCGTTTACCGGCGCAATCGGCAGCCAGAGCGGTAAATTTGAAGAAGCGAACGGAGGCACCATTCTGCTGGATGAAATTGCAGAAATGTCTCCACCGCTGCAAGCCAAATTACTGCGTGTGTTGCAGGAGCGTGAAGTTGAGCGTGTCGGTAGCCACAAAACCATCAAGTTGGATATTCGGGTGATTGCTTCTACGAACAAGGATCTGCGGATCGCTGTTCAGGAAGGTACTTTCCGTGAAGACTTGTATTACCGGTTAGATGTCCTGCCGCTGCACTGGCCACCTTTGCGCGAACGTCCTGAAGATATTCTCCCGCTGGCAGATTTTTTCATCCGTAAATATCAGCAGGGCAGTGCCTGTCAGATGTCATCAGATGCACAGCAGATGATGATGCACTACCACTGGCCGGGCAATATTCGCGAACTGGAAAACATCATTCAGCGGGCACTGGTCATGCGTCATGGTGATTTCATTACCGCTCAGGATCTGATGTTGCCGATCGACAGCAGTAAAGTTCAGGCTATCAAGCCGGACTATCTGCCAGCCGTCTCGGTCGCCATGGGCACGGAGCAGGGACATATCGGTGCGAAAAAACAGGCTGAATTTCAGTATGTGCTCGATGTGCTTAAACAGCATGACGGCAATCGGACCATGACCGCAAAAGCACTGGGTGTCACCACCCGGGCTCTGCGATACAAATTAGCGGCAATGCGTGAGCAAGGCATTGATATTTCACAAATTGGCTCAGCAGCTTAACGACTAGGAGACACAAGTATGCTTGCGACGAATCTGACGCAGACAACCACAGCCCAGCAGCTCATGCTGGATAAAATGCAGCTCATGCAAGCACAGGCAAATCAGGAATTTGCTGTGAAAGCCAACCCTTTGGATCAACAAGTCAAGCCACTTTCTTTTTCTTCGGCAATGACAGGGGTACTGGACCTTGTGAACAACCATCAGGCGCATGCGAGTGCGAAAATGACTGCGGTAGAAACCGGTAAAAGTGATGATCTGGTCGGGGCAATGATTGCCAGCCAGAAGGCCAGCCTGTCGTTCTCTGCGCTGATGCAGGTGCGAAACAAGGTGGTCGGTGCGTTTGAAGATGTAATGAAGATGCCGGTGTAAATTATGACCATGATTACTCAAGCAGAAGCAGCCGAGCTGACCGCTTCTGACCGTTCAAATAATCTGCTGAACCGGGCCAAGCTGGCCTGGCAAAGCAGTCAGCGCAATCTTGTTCTGTCTGCCGCACTGGCTGCTGTTGTTGCGGCGATTATCGTTGTCGCGCTGTGGACATCCACTCAAAGTTACCGCCCGCTTTACAGTCAGCAGGAACGTTTTGACACCAGTGAAATCATCTCCGTGCTGGAAGCGGAAGGTGTGCCTTACCGCTTGCAGGAAACCAACGGCCAGGTGCTGGTTGAGGAAGGCCGTGTCGCCGAAGTCCGCATGCTGCTGGCTGCGAAAGGCGTCAAGGCGAAACTGCCGACCGGGCTGGAAACACTTCAGAATGACTCTTCTTTAGGCACCAGCCAGTTCATCGAAACCGCGCGTTATCGCCACGGTTTGGAAGGTGAGCTGGCCCGGACCATTATTTCTCTGAATGCAGTCAATAATGCCCGGGTTCATCTGGCGATTCCGCGTCAGACACTCTTCGTCCGTCAGAACAGCGAAAAGCCGACAGCTTCAGTCATGGTTGAACTGAAATCCGGCGAAGATCTGAAGCCGGAGCAAGTGGAAGCCATCGTGAATCTGGTTTCCGGCAGTGTGACGGGCATGTCCATGGAACAGGTATCCGTTGTGGATCAGTTTGGTCGTCTGCTCAGTGTGGATATCGGTTCGGATTCCGCAGGCCGGATGAATACCAAGTATCTGGAATACCAGAAGAATCTGGAAAAGCAGATCATTCAGCGTGCATCCGACATGCTGACACCGATTGTCGGCCCGAGTAATTTCCGCGTGCAGGTGGCTGCAGATCTGGACTTCAACCGTATTGAAGAAACCCGTGAAATTGTTGATGACAATCCGGTTGTTCGCTCTGAGCACAGCATCGAGAACAACTCCATCGATAAAATTGCACTGGGTGTACCGGGTTCACTGAGCAACCAGCCGCCAACGGTGGAAGAAGACAACAATCCGGATGCGCCGAAAAATACCAGCGAGCGTTCTGAAGTGAACCGCCAGTTTGCGCTGGGCAGCAGTGTGCGCCATACACAATATCAGCAGGGTCAGATTAAGAAGCTGAATGTCTCTGTACTGTTGGATGACAAGTCCGCACCGGACGGCACGGCATGGAATGACGCCCAGAAAGCGGAGATCAGCCAGATGATTTCTGAAGCGGTCGGCCTGAATGCCCAGCGGGGTGACAGCCTGAGTCTGATGAATTTTGCCTTCAAGCCGGTCACGATCGAATCCGCCGCGCCAATGCCATGGTGGCAGGATACGGCACTGCAACAGCCGCTGCGCTACATCATTGGTGGTTTGCTGGGTCTGGCGATGATCTTCTTTGTCCTGCGTCCGCTGATCCGTCACCTGACCGGTGTCGATAAAGCGCGCCGCGAGATGGAAATTGCCAGCCTGCCAGATGACATTCTGAGCAAAGAACTGGATGAGAAAGCCCAGGAAAATGAGCTGAACCGTCGTCTGTCTGACCGTGGGTTAAGCAATACCACCAACGGTCTGGATGCTGATGCTGAAATGATGTTGCCGCCTTCCGGTTCACCATTGCACATCCAGCTGAAGCACCTGACTTTAATTGCCAGCGAAGAGCCGCAGCGTGTTGCTGAAGTCCTTAAACAATGGGTGAATGGAAATGAGCAAAACCGAGACAATTAATCCGGCAGATCTGGAATCGCTGAGCAGTGTTGATAAAACTGCGCTGGTTCTGTTGGGGATGGGTGAAGACGCAGCGGCACAGGTGCTGCGTTATTTCTCCCGCGAAGAAGTACAACGTGTCACCCGTTCGATGGCCAAACTCACGGGCATTAAAAGCGAGAATGCCAAACATGTGATTCAGCGTTTCTTTGATGATTTTCGTGCCCACAGTGGTATCCGGGGCGCTTCGAAAGATTATCTGTCGAACACCCTGTCGAAAGCGCTGGGTCAGGACCTGGCTAAAGGTGTCCTGAACAGTATTTACGGTGACGAACTGCGAAATAACATGCAGCGTCTGCAATGGGTCGATACGGATGTGATCGCCAAGTTCATCAGCCAGGAGCACCCGCAGATGCAGGCCATTTTCCTGGCCTATCTGCCGCCGGAGACGTCGTCTCAGGTGCTGAGCAAATTGCCATCAGAGCAGCATGATGAGCTGATTTACCGCGTTGCCCGCCTGAGCGAGATCGACCATGAGGTCGCACAGGATCTGCATCAGCTGGTTGACCGCTGTATCCAGCAGGTGTCTGGCGGACAGGGCGCATCTGTTCTGGGTGCCAAGCAGGCTGCCGATATCATTAACCGCTTTGAAGGTGATCGTGCTCAGCTGATGGAAATGCTGAAACTGCACGACGAGAAGATTGTCAGCGAAATCGAAGAAAATATGTTCGACTTCGTGATTCTGGCACGTCAACGCGAAGCAACGATGGACCGTCTGGTGCAGGAAATCACCATCGATCTGTGGGCAACTGCACTGAAAGGTGCCGATCTCAAGCTTCAGATGGCAATCAAACAGTCGATGCCGCAGCGGATGGCAAGTTCACTCGACGACGAAATGGCGATGCGGGGTGCGATGCCGCTGTCCCGTGTTGAGAAAGCACGTCAGGAAATCATGCAGGTGGTCCGCGAACTGGCAGATGCCGGTGAGATTGAACTGAGCCTGTATCAGGAACAAACGGTGGAGTAATCAATGCGTTCATTAAAAGTGATGCGCCTGACCCCCGGTGAATACCGTTCTCACCGCTTCCCGCCGATGGTGAAACCTGTGGTGCATGGCAGCGAAGAATCGGTGCAGGATCTGGATGGCTTTTCGGGCGAAACGCCGCTGAACACTCAGGAACATCAGGCTGCACTGCAAAAACGTCTGGAAGAAGGTTTCCAGCAGGGTTTGCAGCAAGGATATGACGAAGGACTGCGTCAGGGGACCGAGCAGGGTCGCCAGCAGGGCTTCAACCTGGGTCAGCAGGATGGCTTTCAGCAGGGCTACACCAAGGGTGAAGGTCAGGGACGTGAAAAGTATGAGTCGGTGATTGCGCCGTTGCAGGCACTGGAAACCCATATTCAGCAGTGGCAGAACGAGCGGGAACATGCGCAGCGTGAGCAAATCTGTTCGCTGGTTCAGAAAGTCGCGCAGCAGGTCATTCGCGCCGAACTGACGCTGATGCCTCAGCAGATTCTGGCGTTGGTTGAAGAAACCCTCGACAGCATGCCGGGGAACAGCGACAAAGTTGTGGTTCACCTCAATCCTCAGGATCTGGAGCGAATCAACAATCTGAGTCCGACCCTGCATCCGAGCTGGAAGCTGGTGGCGAACAAAGAGATGCCCATCGGTGGCGTTCAGCTGGTGACCGAACATGCTGAAGCCGATGCCAGCAGCGATGCGCGACTGGAAGCCTGTATGGAAACGCTCCGTGAGCACCTGCTGGAAGAAAATCAGCAGCCCGCTGCAGCAGCGGAGACGCAACCACAAGCGGTAAGCACGGAGGACATCCGTGAGTGACCCTGCTTTCCATGAGCGCTTGAACGATGCGATTGCATCAATGTCATCCATTCCGATTGCCCGGGTCACCGGGCGGTTGGTGAAAGTGAACGGCCTGATGCTTCAGGCCGTTGGCTGTAAATTCCGTCTGGAACAGCGTTGTCTGGTCGAAACCGATGATGGGGAAGCCATTGAAGCCCAAGTGGTTGGATTCGATCGGGATGTTGCTTATCTGATGCCAGTCCGGCAACTGGGTGGTCTTTATGCGGGTGCCAAAGTGGTGCCGCTGGATGGCGACAGTACGGTTTCACTGGGTGAGCACTGGCTTGGCAGGGTCGTGAATGGTCTTGGCGAGCCTTTTGACGATCTGGGGCCTTTAAAAGGCGGCGAAAAGGTTTCCTTAAATCCTGCCCCGATTAACCCGATGAAACGTCGATTAGTCGACACGCCGCTGGATGTCGGTATCCGGGCGATGAACGGGATTCTCACGTTGGGAAAAGGCCAGCGGATTGGCCTGATGGCAGGCAGCGGCGTGGGTAAAAGTGTCCTGATGGGCATGATCACCAAAAACACCAAAGCGGATATCGTGGTGGTCGGACTCATCGGCGAACGGGGCCGGGAAGTGCGTGAATTTATCGAGCGTAACCTCGGTGAAGAAGGTATGAGGCGTGCGGTGGTGATCGCTGCTCCGGCTGATGAATCGCCGCTGATGCGTCTGCGTGCGACCAAACTGTGTCACCGGGTTGCGGAGTATTTCCGCGACAAGGGCAAAGACGTTTTGCTGATGATGGACTCGCTGACCCGTTTTGCCATGGCGCAGCGTGAAATTGCCCTGTCTCTGGGCGAGCCACCGGCTTCCCGGGGCTATCCGCCTTCGGTGTTTGGTCAGTTGCCTCAGTTGCTGGAACGCGCCGGAAACGGGGAGCATCCGGATGGCAGTCTCACGGCGATTTATACCGTACTCGCAGACGGTGATGATCAGCAGGATCCTGTGGTGGATTCTGCGCGGGCCATTCTGGATGGTCATGTCGTGTTATCACGTACACTGGCTGAACAGGGTCATTATCCGGCGATTGATATCAATGCCTCGATCAGCCGTTGTATGGGCAGTTGTACCGAAAGCTCACATGTCACGGTGGCAAACCGGTTCCGCCAGTTGAATGCGAACTATCTGCAAGTGAAAGAGTTATTGCCGTTAGGGGGTTATCAGCCGGGACAGGATCCGGAGTTGGATCTTTCTGTTCGGCTTCATCCGCAGCTGAAAGATTTTCTGGTGCAGCAAGTGGATGAGGTGACCGATTACCAGCAGTCTCTGGTCCGTTTAGCAGAGCTGTTTACACAGACTCAGTAAAGCAAGTACAGGTGTGTGATGAAGGGTAAATTAAAAGCCGTCAGCCAGCTTCAGCAAATCGCGGAACAGCAGCGTGATCAACAGGGGCAGGATTTTGCCCGGCAACAGGAGCAGGTTGGTTTTTTTGCCCAGCAATTACAGGCTTTGGCTGTACTGAAACCGGGAAATGTTCAGCAAGGTGCAGGCGGTGTGAATCCGCTTGCGCTGCAAAACTCCACACAGGTGAATGCCATGCTGAACCGCCTGATCACCCATCAGCAGCATGAAATGGCGCTCATGCACGCAGAAAGCCAGCGCACGAAAAAGGCGCTGGAACAGAGCCAGGTGAAGGTGAAAGGCCTGGAAACCGTCATGGAACGCTGGAAAGTCAAACAGCGCTATGAACAGGCCAAAAAAGAGCAAAAGTTCATTGAAGACTTAATCAACGCCCGCTGCAAACGCAGAGCATTATAAGAAAAGCGCCGAAAGGGCGCTTTTTTCATAGATAGATTCAAGATGTTTGTCTGAAAAAAGCCAAGCCGGACGCCATGGCGACCAAGACAGAAGCAGAGGTTTTATTCAGAAATCTCAGACGCCGAAACGACAGGTATTTTGCCGCCTGAAATCCAGCCGTGGCGTAAGCTAGCATGACGGCGATATCAATGAGGATGGTGCAGGTTGCGTAGAGTACATACTGCATCAGGACAGGTTGGGTGAGATCAAGAAACTGCGGCAGAAATGCGCCAAAGAATAGCAATCCTTTGGGGTTCGATAAAGCGGCAAATAAACTCCGGCGAAAAGCGGCAGCAGGGCTGTGTACTTGTGCTTTTTTGAGTGTGTCTGAGGTGTAGGCATCAACAGACGGAACGCTGCGCCATAATTGATACGCAAGCCAGAGCAGATAGGCCACGCCACAGTATTTAACGACGAGAAACAGGCTTTCGGAGGCAGCCATTAATGCACCCAGTCCCAGACCGGCGGCACTGATTAAAATTGCGTCTGAAAGCGCCGCCCCCAGAATACCGTAAAACACAATGGTTTTGTTTCTGGAGATACCGTTCGTCAGTGACAGCAGCATTGTCGGACCAGGAATGATGGTGACGGTAAAAGAAGCGATGCAGTAAAGCAGGAGTGTACTCAGCAAAATAAAATCCTCTTATCCTTGAGTTGAAAAATATGCCGCAGGTTAGGTGCATTGTTGCATTTGATCTCGGCTGCCTCAATCCATTCATCCTTGAATCAGCAACATCAGTGATTTTATTGAAAAAATGTTTAATCAAACCAAAAATTGGACGCCTTAACTATTTGCTACCTGAGTACCCATGAAGATTGTTGTTAAGCCAATCGCACAGTCTTCAGCCGTGGTACTGAATAGCGCATATCCTGTTCCCGTTAGGAACATTTTCACCACTATTTGTTTACCCGATATCTTGTTGGTATCGGGTTTTTTTTGCCTTCAGAATATGAACCAATAAAAAAGCACAGCCAGTGGCTGTGCTTCTGTGTTTTCGGATCGCTTGTTGTTACGCAGCGGTCGCTAATTTTTGTTGCAGTGCCTGTGCGTTCACGGGTTTGGTGATGAATGCCAGCAGCACAGCAACGCCCAGCATGGCGGAACACACGGTGTAGGCCAGCGTATAAGTGCCTGTCATGTCCACGGCAACAGCAGCAACCACAGGACCAATGAAGCCACTCACACCCCAGGCCGTGTAGAGTACACCATAGTTTGCACCGTAGTTCTTCAGGCCGTAGAAATCTGCCGTAATGGATGGGAATACCGCCAGCAACGTACCGTAACCCACACCGGCAACGGCCGCGCCAACCATCATGCTGAACTCATTGTCGAAAGTGGCGAACATCACCATATTGATGGCTTGCATCACGAAGGCGATCAGCAGGGTTTTAACACCACCGATTTTGTCAGACAGCATTCCTGCAACAATCCGGCCACCTGAGTTGAAGACCGCCAGAATCACCACCAGAAACGCAGCATCAGATAAATCTGCCTGTGCCGCTGCAATCGAAGTGATGTTACCAATGATCATCAGACCCGCAGCAGAAGCGAATGCATACATCACCCACAGAGAGTAAAACTGAGGTGTCTTGACCATGCCGCGCCAGGTAATATCCACACTCGGTGCCTGTACAGTGTTTGCATCAGTATTGGCGGGTGCTTCAGGCTGATAGCCTGCTGGTGGGTTGGAGATCGTGCAGGCCAGTGGTACAGCAATCAGTAGCACGGCTACGCCCAGGATCAGGAAGCTTTGGTTAATGCCGTAGTCAGCAATCAGCGAAGCTGTCAGGGGCGCAAGATACACAGCTGCCAGACCAAAACCTGCAGCGATCAGGCCATTCACCATGCCTTTTTTAGACGGGTGGAACCATTTCATGGCCGAAGGGCTTAAACAGGCATAACCAAACCCGATACCACAACCGGTCAGGACACCAAAAGTCAGTACCAGCAACAGTGGGGTGGTAGCAAAACTGGAGATAATCATGCCCAGACCGACCATGGTGGTTCCTAACAGCAGAACTTTCCGGGGACCAATTTTATCCTGCAGAATACCCGCCATTAACAGGGACAGAGAGAAAGTAATAATGGCGACGGTGTAGGGAAGTGATGCGTCGGCATTTGACCAGCCCAGATCGACAACCAGCGCTTTCTTAAACACACTCCAGGCATACAAAATGCCCATACATAGGTTAATACAGAAGCCTGCCAGCAGGATTTGCTTGGCACGATCAAATGTTTTCATAGGACTCTCTATTGCGGAAAAGCTAACTGCTTCATTCGTTAAACAATTTTTGATATTAATCAAAAAAAGATGTATTTCTTGATAAGGGCGCGGATTCTATCAATAAATGTTGAAGAAATATCGAAGGGTAATATTTTGTTACAAATGGGATGATCAACTCGGAAGATGGTTCGGTGCTGATGTCTTCACCTCCATGGCGTGAAGGTGAAGACAGGGTGGATTTCCTGGGTGGGTACCTCAATGTTTGATTAATTCGTCAGGATGCTGTGAAGCTTATCCTTCAGTTGTAAACGTTCCATTTTCAGTTGGGTGAAGTGGTGGTCTTCGGTTGGAATATTGGTGCATTCCAGTCCCCGGATTTTGTGGTCAAGTTCGTGGTATCTGTCGGACATGGCTTTGAAGTTTTCATCCTGCGACTTCAGATCTCTGATTTTTTCCTGCATCTCGGGGAACTCAATGAAGAGTGCGTGATTTTCACCTAACATGTCTGTCACTCCATAGTTTTACGTGAATGAAAGCCCTGCTTTTTCTCCTTTAATTCTTATTCATATGCATCTGATGTGGTTTCAGGTCGGAGATTGATGCTGCTTTTTGCATTCCTTGCAGTCTAAAGTACGGCAGCACATTGTTAAGGATAGTCGAATCGTGCCACTTTCAAGCGAGTCAGCCCGAAAATGAGGGAAAGGAAGATGATTTGAAGTGACGTTGTCACAAAGGGTTGTGACAAACACAGCGTCAGAACAAAGCAGTCACGAAAGGGGAGTATCAAGGGGGCTGTCATCCATCACTGGCTCAGTGATGGATCATCATCGAATCAATTGCCTTTGTATTTTTTACTGCGCAAGTTTTTTTTCAGCGACTGAATGTAAGCAATGCGATCTGGGTTTGCCGGTGCAGCCTGAGTTTGCAGCTTTGTTTTGGCTTGTGCTTCTTCTGCGGTGAGGTAGCGGCCATTTAAGCGGACGTGCAGCGCTTTGGATTCTTGTTCCGCACGTTCAGAAGCATCTTCCTGAGCTTTTGCCAGCGCATCTCGGGCCAGACTCTGACTGGTTTTATCTTCCTGGCGTTGCTGAACCCAAAGGGGTTGCTGCTTGGATTGGGCTGGCTGTTTGGCTTGTTGCTGGCGTTGCTTGAGCACATTGTCCAGATAATCACTAAAGTCCATGGCGGCCTCCTCTTGGCTGGGCGCAATATTGTAAACCTCTGCCATCGAATGGCAAAGCAGATTCACGCCGCTTTTGTGCAAAGTTTCGAACCCATGCTGCTTCAGATCAGGAAATCGAGTGGCGTTTGAGATCAATCACAGCTGTTAAAAATTCAGTTTCAAATTGCGCAACGGGCAGGGGCTGACAGTACAGAAAGCCTTGAAATTCTTCGACACCGATACTGGCCAGAAAATCTGCCTGTCCCTGATTTTCGACACCTTCCGCAACCACGCGAATGTTCAGGTTATGTGCCAGTTCAACAATCGCATTGGTGATGGTGACTGATTCCCGGTTAATCGGCAGATCACGGACAAATTCCCGATCGACTTTCAGGATTTGAATGGGAAAGCGGCTTAAGTACGCCAGAGATGAGTAACCGGTACCGAAATCATCAATCGCGATTCTGACACCCAGCGCGTTGAGCTGACGCAGTTTGCTGAGTGCCTGTTTTACATCGGACATCAATACACTTTCAGTGATCTCCAGTTCCAGATAACTTGGGTCACACCGGTTGCTCTGGATGGCTCTCTGTATGGTTGAAACGATATCCGAATTCAGTAATTGCCGGGCGGAAATGTTCAGCGCAAAATGCAGCCAGTGGCCTTGTAACTGCCATTGTCGGAGTTGTTTGCAAGCCTGGTGAATCATGGCTTCACCCACATCAATGATGAGGCCCGTGGTTTCAAGAATGGGGATAAATTCTGTCGGAGACTGCATTTCTCCCTCATCGTTGTACCAGCGCAGCAAAGCTTCAACACCACAGAGTTTTCGGCTTCGTGAATCAAAGCGGCCCTGATAGTAGAACTGATATCGGTCTGAGCCACAGGTCTGCCGTAATTGCGCCTCCATCTCCAGCCGTTTCACACTGTTGACGCCCATCTGCCGGTTATAGACCCGGTACTGATGTTGCTGGCCTTTATCCTTGGCTTTATAGAGCGCGATGTCGGCCTGGCGGAGTAAATCTTCGCTGCTGGTCTCTTCCTGTTCGCAGTACGTGATACCGATGCTGGCGCCAACGACGACTTCTTTGTTGTCGATCACAAAAGGCTCATGAAGCTGATCCAAAATCCGTTCGGCAAGTTGTTCCAGCACCGGAAATCTCTGTTCTGAAACCACCAGAATCGCAAATTCATCACTGCCCAGCCGGGCAAGAATATCGTGTTCCCGCAAGGTATTTTGCAGACGCTGGCTGACAGCAATCAGCACCTGATCCCCCGTATCGTGGCCGAGGGATTCGTTAATCTGTTTAAAGCGATCCAGATTCAGCGTCATCAGCCCCATTTGAACAGCTGACGGCTGCTTCCTGAGCATGTCGATGTGTCTTTTGAGCATCAGACGGTTGGGAAGCTGAGTCAGTAAATCAAAGTGTGCCAGCTTTTCCAGCTTGGTTTCAAAGAGCACGCGCTCGGTAATATCTTTGCCTGTCGTAATGTAGTGGCTGATTTTGCCGCGGTTGTTACGAATCGGTGAGATTCTTTTTTCCAGATATCGCAGGCTGTTGTCTTTTTTGCGAAGTGAAATGATGCGGTTGACCGTTTGACCGCGGACCAATTGCTGCTGCAGTTTCTCCAGTTCGCTCGGACTTTGTAACGTGGCCAGGATCAGATGCGCGGCGTCGCTGCCGATCAACTCGTTGGCTTGCATGTCATTGATTTTCTCAAAGCTGTGATTCACATACTCAATGATGCCTCTGTCATTGGTAATGATGATCGAATCATCACTTTGCTCGAGTGCGCGTGACATACTTTTCAGCTTTTCTTCACGCTCAACCCAGGAGGTGATGTCACGGATATTCAGCAGTAACTCGTTCCCGTCGAGATAGGTCGTTTCAATTGCAATGAGCTCAAGGTGCTTAGGAGGGCTCATATGCAAAGTTATTTGCGTGCTGACGGGCTGGCTTTCTCCCTGGCGCATGGCTTGGTGAACTTGTTCCAGTAAATCCTGCACCTGCGCTTTGGCCTTCGGATCCGAGAGCAGATCTTCAATATGCATATTGCTGGCTTTGCCTTCTGCCGTTCCCAGAATCTGGCAGGCCGATTGGTTCAGGGTCACAATCCGATTGTCCTGGCTCAGAATGACCATGCCGTCCGGGGCGTATTTCAGCACATGGCCATATTTTCGCACCATGTCATGGAGTTTAGCTTTGAGTCGGCGTTCATGTCTGAGCGCTTTGTGTAAATGCCAGGCCAGCAGTAAACAGGCAATCAGGAAACCAAAAGAGACTAAAGAGAACAGGGTGAATTTTTGCAGTTTTTCCTGAGAATAAAGGTTGTTGAGGATGAAATGGTTCACACTGAACTGATTCAGAAAGGAATGCAGATCGCTGGCATTTTTCCATTCTTCTGCAATCCGGTGATAGGCGTAGGTGACATTCTGCTCAGTCACAGCAAGTGAGGAAGACGCGGTATCGGCTGGTTGAGCAGCGGAATCTATCCATGGCCCGCTGAAAATAACAAACAGAGCGATAAGAAGTATCAGAGGGACGAGCAAGAGTCGACGTTTCCGGAATAGGAGTAGATTTCTCTTCATATATCATCCATGACAGAACAGGCATCCAGTCACTGAGTATAGAAACCGGAATTCGGTTATCACAAAAAAGTCCTGTGAGTTTTTATGATGCTCTGATGAACAATAGACGATCTTCTGGCAGAGGAAAAAAATATACCCAGTATCCTGAGGTTACCGGGTATATAGAGGGGTACGTTTGACGCTGCGGGATTCATACCAATCGCAGTCAATCACTGGTCATCCTAGCTTGTTCAAATATTCGATCACTGCGTTAGATTTTTTGATTGTAGAATCACGACTTATCTAAAAATCCACCTTGTTCTCAAACATTTTTCCTGCGCTATTTCTGATCATTGACTGACTTTGATGGGTATAAGCGCGTCGTAAATCAGTGAAGGATTAACTGATGGCGGTGGCCGTCCCGCGGGTTTCTGCGGCCTGACTTTTCATCACCAGCGCAAAACCGGCCAGAACAAAGACACAGGTGCCGGCAATCCCGTAAGCGACAATATCCAATCCTTTATCTGCGTAAGCTGCCACAAGCGAGCTGGCTGCAAAACAACCCATGGTTTGCAGGAAATTCAGCAGGCCGGCTGCCGTTGCGCTGCAGTGTTTGAAATCTTCCAGCGCCTTGCTGATCACGATCGGGTAGATGGCACCATTGGCAATCGCAATAAAGCAGAAAGGGATCAGAATGGGCCAGATGGTGTCAGGTTGGGTCTGAACGGTAATCACCAAAATCACCAGCGCACTGCAAATGAACAATTTCAGCAGCCATGGCAGAATTTTTTTCCCTTCAGTCCGGCCCAGCAGCGCACGACAGCCGTAGCCGCCAATCAGGAAGGCAATTGTCTGTGGCACATAGCTCAACCCGATATCTTCGCTGGAATAACCCATGGCAGACATGACAAAAGGAGAGCCGGTCAGGTAGGCAAAGAATGCAGCCGAGCAAGCTGCAAAAATCATCATATTACCGATGAATTTTTTTGACTTGAGCAGAGAGCGATAGTTCACAGCCATTTCAGACAGCATTTTTTCCTGCTTGTCTTTTTTGGCTGCGCTTTCCGGCTGCCATGCGGTCATGAGTGCGAGTACGGCACCAAGCAGGATCAGGCTCAGGAAGATGGCACGCCAGCCAAAGTGAGACTGAATCGCTGCACCCACCAATGGCGCAAGGGCGGGTGACAGGGCAACCAGCGGCATAATTGTGGCAAACACCTTTTCAGCGACTTTGCCCTGATAGCGATCGATCACAATGGCTTGCCACAGGACGGTGGCACTACAGGCGCCCAGCGCCTGGAGGAAACGAAATGCCAGCAGGGTTTCGACATTCGGAGCCATGGCACAGCCAACGGTTGCCACACTGAACAGGAACATGGCGCCTAACAGGACTTTCTTTCGTCCCAGACGATCGGATAGCGGGCCGTAAATCAGCTGACCCACAGCCATGCCAAGTAAAAAGATGCTTAACGTCATGCCGATCAGGCTCGACGAAGTGCTTAAATCTGCCTGCATTGCACTGAAAGCAGGCAGATACATGTCTGTTGCCAGAAAGCCCAGCATGCTGAGTAAGGCAAACCAAACAAGTGTGGTGGCGGATGGTTTTGTCGTCATTTTATTTAAACCCGTTAAAACATTGTGTTTCAGATTTTAATCTTGGTGTTTTGTGCTGTGAAACGCTAAAATTTCAACATTACTTTCAAAAAATTTGATGCCAACTGTATTCTATTTTTCTCGAGATTAATATGTTTTCTTTCAATGATTTACAGGTTGTAGATGTGGTGGCTCGCCGGGGTAGTTTCTCCGCCGCTGCTGAAGAACTGCACAAAGTCCCCAGTGCGATTAGCTACACCGTTCGTTTAATGGAGGAAAAATTAGCGGTTGAATTGTTTGAGCGTCATCACCGGCAGGTCGCGTTGACGCCTGCAGGACGCTATTTCGTAGAAGAAGCCCGGCAACTGATTAAACACATGGAACTCATCAAACATCAGACGCAGCGGGTCGCCAATGGCTGGGCTGAAAATGTCTCGGTTGCACTGGATACCGTGGTTCGCCAGAGCCGGGTGAGCACCATGGTCCGGGATTTCTATCAGGCGTTTCCAGATGTTGAGTTGCATTTGACGATGGAAGTTTACAACGGGGTCTGGGATGCGCTGGCAGATGGCCGGGCGGATCTTGTGATTGGTGCCACTGCAGCGATTCCGGTGAGTGGTGATTTTGATTACCGGGATATGGGCAGCCTCAACTGGGTGTTTGTCATGTCCCCTGAACATCCGCTGACTCAGTGCCAGAACACGCTGGATGAATCCGAGCTGGCGAAGTATCCCGCAATTTGTCTTGAAGATACGTCTCGTGTCTTACCGAAACGAACCACGTGGCTGATGAACAATCAGCGTCGGGTCATGGTACCAGATTGGTCGAGTGCGTTTCAGTGTCTGGAAGCCGGGTTAGGTATTGGCGTGGTGCCAGAGCATATGGCGATGCCAAAACTGAAGGAAGGCGTGCTGGTGACCCGACTCTTGCCGAATTCACCACCGGTCAGTCCCTGTTGTTTAGCCTGGAATAAAGCAAGCCTGAACCCGGCATTAAATTGGTTATTGCAATATTTGGGAGACAGTCAACAACTTCATCAGGAATGGATGCGTTAGCACTGGTCCGACTTAATGTCTTTCTGACTGTGTACGCTTAGTCTGAGGGTGAGGCAGGGGTCTGGGTTCTGGGTGAAATTTGATCAATCAGGCGATTATCTCCACTAAAGTTGCGCTAAGTCATATTACTTTCATTCAAAGTCTTTAGGATGCCCTGCGTTAAATTTAATAAGATACTAAAGAATGACTATGGATCAGAATCTACAAGACAATCACGTGAAGTTGGCTACGGCGATTGACTATATCTATCACGCTTTTCCGAACCTGAGCTACCGGCCCAGACCGGATGATGTCAAACTGCTGGCTGCATTTCTGCAGAGCCAGAATCCGGACTCTCCTGCATTTTTAGGGGAACTGATGAAAAGCAGTTACGACGCGATTGAAATTGAGATCAATAAATTTCACAGTCGTTTGGTTAAACAGCATCAGCAACTGCCAGCCTTCAGTTAACAGGACGCTGTGTCAGTGAAGAAAAAGCTGCTCGGGAAGAGCAGCTTTTTTTATGGGGGGAGAAACTTATTCGTTGGCTGGTTTGAGTGTCTGATAACCCGCCCAGATTCGGGTCGCTGTGGTGATCCAGCATAAGGATCCGAAGATCCATGCGATGAGCGCAAAGTGCTCAGGCAGTAGGCAGAACAGGACGAAACAGGCGATGGTTTCACTGCCTTCCGTTAATCCACCCAAGTAGAACAATGATTTATGCTGGTACACCGGGTTCTCAATCTGACGCTTGCTGGCCATAATCGCAAATGCCAGAAAGCTGGAACCCGTACCGACGAAGGCAAAGATTAAGAATGCCCCCGCAACCGCATTCTGTTCGGGTTGGGCCAGGACAAAGCCAAAAGGAATGAGCGAATAAAACAGAAAATCTAAAGTAATGTCTAGAAACCCCCCGCAGTCTGTAATCCCTCTTCGACGCGCCAGAGCGCCATCCAGACCATCGAACAGCCGGTTCAGCAGGATCAGAATCAGTGCCAGCCAATATTGCTGTAAAGCCAGCGCCGGTAATGCCAGCAAGCCAATGACAAATCCTGCTACCGTGATTTGATTGGCGCTGAAAGGGCTTCTATCCAGCAGTTTTCCGAATTGATTTAAAGGCAGTCGAATCAGCTGTATTGCGTAACGGTCAAGCATCGTCATTCTCGCTCTGTTGCTCGGGCCAATGCAATAATTGTCCTTCGGGGGGCACATCATCCTGATCATGGGTCACCATGAGTGCCGGTATGTTTTGTTGACGGATTTGCTGAAATACGAAATCCCGAAACTGTACCCGCAGGGTTTTATCCAGCTTACTGAAAGGTTCATCGAGCAACAGCGCATCGGGTTCGGCCAGCAAGCAACGCATCAAACTGATGCGGGCACGCTGACCGCCTGAGATCTGATCGGGATGAGCCAGCGCTAAATCCAGCAGTCCAAGGGTATGTAATGTCTCCATGGCTTTTGCCTGGCGTTTTGCTTTCTTCACTTGGGGCGGCAGGCCGAAAGCCAGGTTTTGCCAGACATTCAAATGAGGAAAAAGCAGATCATCCTGAAAGAGCAGGCCAATCCGGCGCTGCTCGGGCGCTAACCGGTGAATGTCCTGATCGTTCAGACGGATCTGGCCGTTCGCTTGTGTGTCCGGTGCACTGTGCCCGGCAATCACATTCAGCAAGGTGGATTTACCGCATCCGCTCGGCCCCATCAGGGTGAGAATCTGTCCTGGCGGCACAGAGAACGAGAGCGACTTCAGTAAAATTTTGCCCCCGTTATTTATAGTGAGGTTTTTCACGGATAAGCACATCAGGCTCAGGCTTCCTTGTTGATGAGTGAGCAGTCATCTTCGACTGGTAAAAGCGGTTGGCCAGCATGGCTGCGACAAAGATCAGAAAAGGCACCAGGCCTTGCAGTAAACCGTAAATTGCGCTGATGCGCCGATCCTGCCCGCTGGCCAGTGCAACGGCTTCTGTTGTGAGCGTGCTGATGCGTCCGGCACCCAGACTGAGTGTGGGCAGATATTGCGCCAGACTGACACTGCAACCGACCGCAACAGCCAGACAAATGGCTGGCATCAGCATCGGACGTTTGACCTGCCACCAGGCTGCCATGGCTGAATATCCCAGACTCTTGGCGGTTTGTGTGTAACGGCAGTCGTAAGTCTGCCACGGACCGTCCAGCGCTAAAAACAGGTACGGGAAGACAAACAGGACATGGCTCCAGATCACCCAAACCACGTAATGTTGTCCGGGCACCAGATAAGTGGAGACTTGAATGCCAAACAGCAGCGAGACCTGCGGCAGCACCATGGGCATAGCAATCAGCCATCCGGGGAGGCCGATGCCGGTTTTGTCTCTGAATTCGAGACAGCCGATGGCCAGCAGTAACGCGATCAGGGTACTGATCACCGCCAGTAGGATGCTGGTGGTTGCAAGATCTGTGACGAACGCTGTTTCCTGTTGCCAGAATCGCACACTCATTTGGCTGGGGAGTATGTCCGGAAAACGCCAGCGTAAGCTGAGAGACCACAACAGCAGTACCGGGATCACCGTGAACGGGACGAGGATCAGCGGCCAATGCAGCGTCCTGCCCGGCAAACGGTGGACCCGCTTCCCGCTGAACTGCCAATGTGGATAGCCGTGGCAAATCAGCCATTCCAGAAACCGGAAAACAGCAATGCACAGCATCCCCAGTGTTAATAAGCCAAGGGCGCCCATTGCAGCTCTGGGCATCAGGCTGATATCCGGATCATTGAACCATTGCCAGACCAGCACAGCAAATGTCGGTGGCCGGTTGGGGCCCAGAATCATGGCCATATCGACCACAGACAGTCCGTAAGCCAGTACCGCATAGACGGGCAACCGCATCCGTGGCAACCATTGCGGCAGGATCACTTTGAGCCACACTGTTGTGCTGCTGTAACCTAATCCGTTTCCGGCAGCCAGTAAACGCTCGATATTGAGCTGTTGCAGCACGGATAAACTCATCAGCAGCAGGAACGGCGTTTCTTTGATGGCGAGTGCCAGTGTCAGCCCGATCCCCAGAGGATCCTGAATCAGATGGAAAGACTCAGTGTCCACACCGAATGTGGTCAGAAGGCGGGCGAGCATACCCGTTGAAGAGAAAGTGAACGCAAATCCGATGGCAAAAGCGACATGTGGGATCGCTAGGACAGGTGAGAGCCACGACTCCAGCCGGTGCCAGCGTGTGGTTCCCCAGCTTTTCTGAAGGATCAGAAAGGTAAAGAGCATGGCCATCAGTGTGCTGAGCACACCTGAAGCCAGCGTGAGCCCGATGGAGGTCGGCAGACCGGGCCAGGCCAGCATCATCTGCACAGCCTGTAGGTCCGGTGAATGAAACCCTGTGCCGGGTTGCCAGAAAAATGCGGGCAAGAGAATCCCGAATAATCCGGGCAGCAATGGCAGGCAGCACAGGATTAGCGTGGCAATAAACAACAAATACAACATATTGCAACGTGACTCTTTTCAATCAAAACATCGGCTTGCCGGGCTGACTTAATGCCCATAGCGTTGTTGCCAAGCAGCTTCAAGGGCGGTCTGCCAGCTTGGGTGTGGTTCGGCAATCGCGCGGAATAACTCGAACGTATGCGCTTCATCGGCACCGCTGAACGCATCGGTTGTTAACACGGACGGATCCCCCCAGATTTGACTGTTGGCCTTTCTGGCCTGGGCTTCAGGGCTCATCAGGAAATTGATGACCACGCGTGCGCCTGCTTTCGCGCTGGCATTCCAGGGGATCGCCAGAAAATGAATGTTGGACAAAGCGCCTTGTTCGAATGCAAAGGTTTGTGCGGTTTCCGGGAGTTCGCCACGGAGAATGGCTGCTTTGGCTTCATTGGGGTTAAAGGTGATCGCAACCAGCAACTGACGGTCATCCAGTAACTGCAGCATTTCCGTGGCGCTGCCTGGAAAGCGTTCGCCCTGTTGCCAGGCCACCGGATGCAGTTGATCCAGATAGCGCCAGAGTGGGGCGGTCATGCGGTCAAACTTCGCTTGATCTGCTGCAGGATCAATCGGTTCATACAGCGCCGGGTCTGCGTTGGATAATTCGATCAAGGCTGCTTTCAGAAAACTGGTCCCGTGAAACGCAGGTGGCTGCGGGTAAGTCACTTTTCCCGGAAAAGCTTTTGCAAGACTGAGGAGTTCGGTGAAGCTGGCTGGTGGATTTTTCAGCGTTTGAGTGTCATGAATGAAAACCAGCTGACCGATGCCCCAAGGGGCTTCCAGACCGTCGGTGGGTTCCGTGAAATCTTCGTATACGGGTAAGCGTTTATCTACGTGTTGCCAGTTCGGCAGTTTGGCCACAAAAGGGCCGTCCAGCAGATCATTGGTTTTGAGGGTCCTGAAGTTCTCACCATTAATCCAAACCAGATCGACACTGCCGCCACTGGCTTTTCCGGCTGCTTTTTCTGCCAGTAACCGCTGCGAAGTTTCTGCAATATCGGCAACTTTGACATGATTCAACGTGATACCGTAACGGCTTTTCACTTCGCGGGCGACCCAGCGCAGGTAGCTGTTAATAGGCTGGCTGCCGCCCCAGGCGTTGAAAAAGACCGTCTGTCCGCGCGCTTGTTGCTCAATTTCCTGCCAGCTCATCTGACTGGCTGGCTGCTTTTGTTCTGCAGCAGCAGCCATCCCGGGGATGGCTGCTGCAACGGCCAGACAAAGGGCGATCCATGTCTGCTTCATTTTTGTTCCTTATTTTTCCTGCAAGTGTGTTTGCTTATCAGCAATTGTCGCGTTCTGCGGGTGGTCGCTTGCATCTGAACCGCCCCGTTGCCAGTTGTGGAATTTCTCAAGCCAGCGCAGAACTCGCTCCGGTTTGTGGGCTTGTTTCCACACACCTGCTGTATATTTATTGGCTTCGCTCATGGTCGGGTAAGGGTGCACTGTGCCTAATATTTTATTCAGGCCCAAACCATATTTCATGGCCAGTGTAAATTCTGCAAGCAGTTCACCGGCCTGATTCCCAACAATGGTCGCGCCGAGGATGGTGTCTTTTCCTTTTGGCGTCAAGACCTTCACCCAACCATAGTCTTCTCCGTCGGCAATTGCGCGATCTAAATCATCAATCCCATAGGTGGTGACGGCAACTTCCAGTCCTTGTGCAGCGGCTTCTTTCTCGTTCAGACCGACTCTGGCTACCTCTGGTGCAGTGTAGGTGACGGCGGGCAGGACACGGTAATCGGCTTTGAATTTTTTGAAGCGGCCAAACAGACTGTTCACGGCTGCATACCAGGCTTGATGACCCGCTGCGTGAGTCAGCTGGAAAGGACCGGCGACATCGCCAACCGCGTAGATGTTGGGATAATTTGTCTGGAGATACTCGTTGATCTCGATGGTTTTGCGGGGGCCCAGTGTAATGCCTAATGTTTCAAGGCCAAAGCCTGTCACATTCGCCGCGCGGCCCAGCGCCAGGATTGCTGCATCGAACGGGACGTCATGATGCTGGCCCTGGTCGTCTTCCAGTACAACCCATTGCTCTTTTCCTGCAGCCGTTTCCTTTGTTCTGAATTCTACTGCTTTGTGGCGCAGGCGGATATCCACCCCATCGCGCTGCAGGCTGTCGAATACCAGCGCGGCCGCATCCGAATCTTCCCGAACCAGCAACTGATCGGCCATTTCTACCTGAGTGACCTGACTGCCTAAGCGCTGGAAGCTTTGCGCCAGCTCGCAACCAATCGGCCCGCCACCGAGCACCAGCAGACGCTTGGGTTGTTCGGTGATCGACCAGAGTGTATCCGAAGTCAGGTAGTTGACGGATTCAATCCCCGGAATGGGCGGCACGACAGGCCGGGCGCCTGTGGCAATCACCATATTTTGAGTTGTGATCCGAGTGCCGTTCACCTCAACTTCCCAAGGAGACAATATCCGGGCTTCTCCCTGAATACAATTCACCCCCAATTCACTGTAACGTTCGACGGAATCATGGGGTTCTATCGACTGAATCACACCGTGGACGCGCTTCATCACCGCGGCGAAGTCCACCTGAGGCTGTGCGGTGTCAATGCCAAACTCAGGACTGCGGGTGATGGTATGCATGGTGTGGGCTGCACGGATCAATGCTTTTGAAGGGACACAGCCGGTATTCAGGCAGTCTCCCCCCATTTGGTGCTTTTCGATCAGGGTAACTTTAGCTTTGACAGCGGCAGCAATATAGGCACTCACCAAGCCGCCGGCACCCGCACCAATCACCACCAGATTCTGATCAAACTTTTCCGGACGCTGCCAGTGCTGATACACGCGGCGACGCTGAATGAAAGCCATGACTGCTTTGGCCAGAAAAGGGAATATCCCCAGAAGCACCAGAGAGACCAGAACCGGGAAAGAGATCAGTCCAGACAAGGTTTGGATTTCACCGAGCTGGGTCCCTGCGTTTAGATAGACCGCTGTTCCAGGCAGCATTCCGAGCTGACTGACCCAGTAGAAAGTTTTGGCGCGCATCGGGGTGAGCCCCAAGAGCAGGTTGACCAGAAAGAACGGGAAGACCGGAATCAGGCGCAGTGTAAACAGATAAAAAGGTCCGTCTTTTTCAACCCCCTGATTGATCGCACCCAACCGGCGTCCGAATTGTTGCTGAACCCATTCCCGGAGTAGAAAACGGCTTGCCAGGAATGCCAGTGTCGCACCCAGAGTACTGGCAAAAGACACCAGTAACAGGCTCCACCAGAACCCGAATAACGCTGCACCCAGAAGTGTCATCACGGCAGCGCCGGGGAAGGAAAGTGCGGTGACAATGACATAGACAGCAAAGAAAATGGCACTGGATAAGATTGGCTGATCAGCAATGCTTTGCTGCAGTGAATGCTGATACGCTTTCGCCTGTTCCAGCGTGAAGTAAGCTCCCAAATCGAAAGCAAACCAAGCGATGATGGCGGCTGCGATCATCGCCAATAAGAGTGGCTTTTTAATATCTTTCATGAATCCTTACTCGTGTTGTGTGTTTGCTGTGGTTTTTCTGCGGGTGCCGTGGATTCCAATGGAATCGAGCAAAATGCCTGCGCGGGAACATCCAGTGCGGTGTTAAATTTAGCCGACAGGTTCTGAAAACTGACTAATGCTGTCAGTTCAATCAGCGCATCGTCGTCATACCATTTCCGAAGTGTATCCACCATGTGTTGTGTAACTTTATTACCAGTGACTGTCATGGCTTCTGTATAGACCAGGACTGCTTTTTCTTGTTCGTCAAAATGCGGGCTTTGCTGCCATTCGGCAAGCGCCTGTATTTTCTCGACAGAATGGCACCGTTCAGCCAACCGCATGCCGTTCGCATCCACGCAGAAAGCACAGTTGTTCAATTGTGAGACCCGAACACAGACTAAAGAGCGCATGACAGCTGACAGCGGGGAACCTTTGCGATCCAGATATCCGAAGAAACTGGCAACAAGATAGAAAAGTACCGGGCGCCGACCCCATAAGAGTGCCGGATTCAGCGGTTGCCCAAAATGGCGCTTTTGCAACCACAGTAAAGGGCGAATCAACATTGAGTAGCGGTTTTTTGGAGGTACACGCACCTGAATTCTCCGGACTGATCGTTTCAAATACCGACCGAGTCATGCCAGACAAATTTCAATTTTAGTGCGATTGAGTCAGAAAAAGTATTTAGTTGATTGAAATCTGAACAGAGCGGCTCAAAGGCTGGCTGGCAACGGCTTCCGGGGATACAGAATTCAGGATCAGATAGGTACTGATCAGGACGGGTAACAGGGCAACCAACATGGTTTTTCCGATGTGATATTGACGATACCAGTACTTACGGGCCTTCAGTTTCAGAACCATGCCCCAGCAGAAAAGCGCGACGTTAAAACTGGCAGCGATCAGACAAGGCGCCTGTAAACTTTGGTTATCAGCCGTCATTTGAGAAACAATCAGCAGAAATGCTGCGGGGAGCAGACTGACCAGCACTAAATAGCGCATCAGTTTTGGCCATTTGTGAAATTTATCTCTGAAGATGTTGTCGTTTTGGCCCGGAAAGGGGGTAGATGAGCGCATTTGACCTCCCTGCTGATGTAAAAATATACATTCTAAAGGCGGCGAGGCTGAAGAAAAGTTAACTGAGTGTTTTGTTATTAATGTTTGTGACTGGCGTCTGCCTTTTACACAGCCCTGACAGATGTCAGGGCTGTAGGGCAGGTCATTTCAGACCACGCAGGGGAAACAGCGTGATGAAATAATCTTAGTGGTGAGCGCTTGAAACAGGAGATTCCAGTTTCGAGAGCAGCTCATTTCGGCGTTGTGGCGTAATGACAGACCAGTGTTTACCACTGACTGCACCTTCCAGCGCCCAGAGCAAATCCAGACTCAAAGATTCGTGATGAGATTCCTGTAGTGCCTGAAACGCACCAATTGCACCCACTTCGAATAATTGGTCAACAGAGCTGATGCCCGCTTTTTTCAGCATGCGCTCGTTGGCCAGTCGAAGGTTCGGCAGATCTTTAATGCGATTCGGACTCGCCTGCATCTTTTTCTCTTTATCTGCCTGAGCAGCATTCAGAGAACGCTCCGCATGTTCCAAAATAATTTCTGTGTTATCCCACCAATTATCTGGAATGGCGTAGTGTTTTGTGACGACAGGAAAACCGCGTTTTTGATAAACGTACGGTTTCAGGCCAGCTTGCTTGAAGGCTTCTTCGTTTTTCGCATTTGCACGAAGGTGCAGCTTATCGTTTACGACCAGAGCAAACATCGTTTCGCCTGCGAAAATACCAAACCCGCCAAACATTGAGCGAGATTTTATTTGACCAAATTTCTCAAATAAACGAATTGAATCTTTCAGTAGTGGTTTGTCCATGCTTCTTTTCTCGGTGATGAATTTCAAAAAAGAAGTCACCAAACAACGGAGCGTGGATTCAATTGTGCATAAGATTATGAACCTTTTGTCATAGAAATGACAAAATTAGTCCAAAACCTTCACTTCATCCATCGGCAACCCCGCTACCATGAGCAATAACATTGTCACTAAGTCATTGCTTTTAGGCCGGAAGCTTTGCGTCCCATCCTTTCAAATGGTTTGCCTTGTTCGTGACTGTTTAATCATATATCAATAAGTTCGGTTTGATATTGATCGCACAAAAAAATTGTGAGATTTATCCCAATAAAAGTCGTCCTTTAACTACAAAAAGTAAGACTTTATTCCGAAAATTCCTACATGTGGTAGTAATATTCCATATGCAAATAGCCAATAAGGGGATAATTATTGGCTATTTTTTGTTCGATTCGAAGTTATATCGTTTATTTCTTATTTGAAATTGTCTTGACCGAATGACGAATCACCAGTTCCGGATTAATTTCAAAGGTTTGAAAGGCATGATTCTTATCTTTCACGCGCTCCATTAAGATTTCCACTGCGGTTTTACCCAAACGGCGTTTGGGTTGGTGAATTGTCGTGAGAGGCGGGGAAAAATAGGGCGCCAGATCAATATTGTCATAACCAATGATGGAAACATCTTCCGGTACTTTGATCCCTGCCTGTGCAAAAGTACTGATGAGCGCCATGGCCATGATATCGTTAAAGCAGAAAATCGCCGTCGGGCGGTTTTCCATCGCGATAAAGACTTTCGCAGCATCCACAGCAGATTCACACTCGAAGTCACCTTCAATAATCCAGTCTTCATTGACCGGGAGCCCTGACTCACTCATGGCTTTCCGGAAGCCCTTTAATCGTTCACGGCAGGTCGACTTGTAGGTCTGGCCGGAAAGGCAGCCAATGAGCGTATGGCCATTGTCAATAAAATGACGGGTCGCCAGATAGCCACCGAGTTCAGCGTTATCCTGAATATTATCGCTTTTCGGACGAGCAGGACCCCAGTCCATGATGACCATGGGCAGATCACGCTGTCTTTCCAGCTGTTCCAGCAATTGATCATCCAGATCCGAACACATCACCAGCAAGCCGTCGACCCGTTTCTCAGACAGCATCCGGAGATAATCTTTCTGCTTCGCGAGGTTCCCTTCGGTATTACACAGAATCAGTGTGTAACCTGCTTTGTAACAGTACTCTTCAACGCCATGCACCAACTCTGCAAAGAACGGGTTGGTGGATTTTGTCACCAGCATGCCAATGGTGCTGGTGGTATTACATTTCAGGCTGCGCGCGACGGCACTAGGTGCGTAGTTCAGTTCTTCTACTGCAGCCAGAACCTTCTTCTGGGTTGCTTCTGCCACGAAGCGTGTTTTATTGATTACGTGTGAGACTGTGGTCGTGGACACACCAGCCATACGCGCAACATCTTTAATCGTTGCCATAATTATTCTTCTAGTCATCAGGCCAAGGGTGTCTGTATACCCTATGGCCGGTTTATACCTGAATTTCAGCCAGACGCTAAAACGCCGCTTCTGCATCAGAAAGCGGCGGAAAAAGTGAGGCTCAGCCCCGGTGCTTACAATACATGACACCAGATAAGAAGTCTGACCTTGTCTATTACTCTTCGTTTCATAGGTTAATCGCTTGCGATCACATTTTACAAGGACTCTCGCACAGTGCAACGTTTCTCTTGATCAGTCGAATGAATCTTGATGAAGCTCAATAATGAGCTGCAACGATTGCACGGGTAAAGGGCGGTGAAAGAGATGATCTGAAATGAATTCAGGCATCCGAATTGATGCCTGTGGGTTGATCTTATGCCGAGAGCACAACAGGAAAATGGCCGCGGGGATGAGACTCTATCATCACGGGTGATCCATAAACAGACTGAATGTTTTCTGCGGTCAGCGTATGCCAGGCATCGCCATCGGCTTGAATTTTACCTTGATTGAGCAGAACAAGCCGGTCGGCATATTCGGCGGCCAGGTTGAGATCATGGATCACCAGAATCACGGCCGCGCCCTGAGCTGCCATTTCTTTTGCGAGCCGAAGACAACTGTGTTGGTGCGCCAGATCCAAAGCCGAGGTGGGTTCGTCCAGCATCAGGACACAACGTTCCCCCGCTTCACTGAGCTGTGCAAGGACACGGGCAAAATGAACGCGCTGTTTTTCACCGCCAGAAAGCGTGGGGTATAGTCGCGGGCCAAGATGAGCAATCCCGACATCTGTCATCATTTTTTGTGCAAGACGCTGACTGTCATTCTGCTTTAACCCCAATGGCATCGTGCCTAATTCTGCAACTTCTTGTGCCGTAAAACCAAACGACAAGCTGCTATGTTGTGGCAGCACACCTAAATGTTTTGCCAGATCTGCCGGTGCCCATTGTTGTCGCTTTTCTCCAAAAAAATACACATCTCCTTTGGACTGGACTTCACCACATAAGACTTTGAGCAGTGTACTTTTACCCGCACCATTTGGACCCAGCAAAGCTGTTAGTTCACCGCCGTGGAAACTGATACTTAAATTGTCGAGTAAGGTTTTCCCCCCCAGACTGAGGCGGAGTCCTTCCGCTGAAATGGCCGAGCGCATTCCCGCTGCTGGCTTAGAACGTGGACGAACGACATGGTGAATCATTGTAAGCGACCTCGTTGTTTCATCAGCAGTGTAATAAAGAAGGGCGCCCCGATCAGAGCTGTGATAATCCCAACGGGGAGTTCTGCCGGAGCGGCCGCTACACGGGCAAGCATATCTGAAATCAAAAGGATCAATGCACCCAGCAATGCGGACAAAGGCAGTAATGTTTTATGGTTTGGGCCAGCAAGCATTCGTCCGAGGTGCGGGACAATCAAGCCGACAAAACCGATCACCCCGGATAATGAAACCGCGACGCCAACCCCTGCCGCACAGAGCAGGATCAGCAGCCGTTTGAGCTGTTGGACATGAATGCCCAGATGCTTGGCTTCGGATTCGCCCAGCAAGAGTGCATTCAGTGCGCTGGCTCGCCGGTTAAAGAGCCAGAACAGGATGGCCAATGTTGAAAAAGCTAACGAGATCCCGGGCCAGGTCGCCCCTGCAAGCGATCCCATCGTCCACAGAGATAAATCCCGGAGCGCTTGATCATCGGCGTAGAAATTCAGCAGCCCTAATGCAGCACCCGACAGCGCACCAATTGCGACCCCTGCCAACAGCATGACGGTGACTGAAGTCCCGGAGCGGTCTGTTCCCAACTGATACACCACCCAGGTGGTCACAACACCGCCGATGAACGCGAACGCCGGAACGGTGCCGAGTGTCAGCAGGAGCGGGTAGGAGACAGCAAGGCCGCTGAACAAGACGATGGCCATTGCTGCCCCCAGACTGGCGCCGCCCGCAACACCAATAATGCCCGGATCGGCCAGTGGGTTGCGGAATAAGCCTTGCATGACGGCCCCACACAGCGCAAGTATCGCTCCAATTGCAATGCAAAGCAGTGTCCGGGGTAGACGGACTTGTTGAATAATCAGCTCAATATGTGGGGCAACGGTTCCTTTTCCTGGGAGCAGCGCCCAAAGCACATCTGAGACGTGGATGGACATCGGCCCGACAAGGATAGAGGAGATCGATGCAAACAATAACAGCCCCATGATCAGCGGCATCAGATATGCTGCCGGAATGCGTTGCCAGATGATGCGCCGTGCGCGGTTGATGACTGTGATCATGAATTACTGACCATAGATCGCTTGATTCAATCGCTCTGCTTCTTCCAGGCTTTTCAGGTTCAGTCCGCCAATCAGGGCAGTACCATCAATCGTTAATATCTTTTTCTGCTGGCCAGCAGGAGTCGCAGCAAGGAGTGGCAGTGTTTTTAACAGGCCATCAATCCCGCCAATCGTCTGGCTGGTATGGGTACTGAGTAGAATGATGTCTGGCTGCATGGCCAGCATGGCTTCTGCGGACAGCGGTTTGTAGGATGCAATTTGTTCTGCGGCAGGATTGATACCGCCAGCCAGTTGAATCAAGGTGTCGGCAGTTGTATGACGTCCGCCCACCATGGGTGCTCTGCCGCCATGAATGGTCAGGAAAAGTATCCGCTGGCGATCTGATTGTGCGGTCAGGCGTTGCTGGATGCTGGTCACCTGTTGATGAATGGTGTCTACCAGTATTTTTGCTGCTTCCTGTTTGCCGGTGAGTTCGCCAACCTGAATGACGCGGGACGCCAGATCCTCAACGGTTTCGCCAGAATTCAGAATATCAATTTTGATGCCCGCCTGACGCAGCAGGTTTAGCGTTGTTTCAGGCCCCATGTCTTCTGAGCCGAGCACACGATCCGGATGCAGAGCGATCATACTCTCAGCGGAGAGCTGTCTGTGATAGCCCAGTTTTGGCACATCTTCACCCACATAACTCTTACTGGTGATGTCTACAGCAACGATCTGGTCTTCAGCCCCAACGGCATACATGAGTTCAGTTATGCCTGAACCTGCGCTGATGATGCGTTCTCCTGCCCAGGCAGTGGTGGATGTTGTCAGAAAGAGCAGGGCGGATAATGCAGCATGTTTCATTCAAAGGTTCCTCACTTCACTGAAATATAAGGATTTCAGCAACATATTGGTCAATGTGTGAACAGATATATCAATAGCGCATAAAGTGTGAAAAGTAGCTCAATTTTGTAAACGAGAGCGCTATCAAAAGTGATAATTATTTTTAATTAAGAATGATTATCCATGAATGTCAAACAATATCAATTATCATTTGCAAAAGGGAGGGGCGGGCCTTATCATTTTCTGAAATACGATTCATTATCATTATTTTTATTGATGATTGCAGTGTGCGCGATTTCTTGACATGAGGTCAGGGAACTGCAATCGCGATGGAAGGAGCACGACGAAGTGTTTGAGAAGTTCAGTCTGCCTGAGTTAAAAGAAAAAGTCGGCACGATGTTAGAAGAAAATCCGAGCCTGCATGCCGTTTTGATGGCTGATGAGCTGGGTGTAACCGAGGGCGAGATCATCATGGCATTTCCTGATGAGCTGGTGACTCGGATTCAGGGGCATCATGCCCAGGCCATTTTAGAAATGCTGCCTGAATGGGGAATGATGACGACCATCGTGCATTCAATGGGGTCAATCTTCGAAGTCAAAGCCCCTTTCCCGAAAGGGAAAGAAGCCCGCGGTTACTATAATCTGATGGGGAAATCCGGAGAAATGCACGGTCATTTGAAATTGGACCGTGTGTCTGATGTCGTGCTGGTCAGCAAACCGATGCGTGGTAACGAAAGCTATTTCATTGGTTTTCTGGCAGAAAATGGTGAGTGTATCTTCAAAATTTATCTGGGCCGTGATGAGAAGCGCCAGCTGATTCCGGCTCAGGTTGAGAAATTTAATGCGTTAAAACAAGCTTTTGTGGTTGGAGAAGAAGCGTCATGAGTGAAGTCAAACAAGAACGTTTGCAGAACCGTCTGGGTCCTCAAATTCAGGAATTTCGTGCAGCATGCCAAACCGTGCAACTGGCAACCGTCGATGCCGATGGGAAACCGAACGTGAGTTATGCACCTTTCGCGTTACTTGAAGATGGTTACTACGTGCTGATTTCAAAAATTGCACGTCACGCACGAAACCTGCTGGAAAACCCACAGGTGTCTTTGATGATGATTGAAGACGAAGCAACGTCGAAAACCATTTATGCGCGTACCCGTCTGACATTCGAAGCAAATGTTGTTTTGGTTGAGCGTGAGACTGAGCGTTGGCAGGCAGGCGTCGAAGCGCTGAAAGCACGTTTTGGCGAAATCATTGATGGACTCAGTGGCCTGGAAGATTTCAAATTGTTCCGCCTGGAACCAACGCAGGGGCTTTTTGTGAAAGGTTTCGGTCAGGCATTTCAGGTCAGTGGTGATGATCTGGTTGATTTTGTTCACCTGACTGAAGGCCACAAGCGTATTGAAGACGGTCAGGAAGTCAAATCGGCCTGATTGTTCCGCTGCTGAATGAATCAACCGGACAGATTGGTTTCTGTCCGGTTTTTTTTGGTTGCTTAAGCGTGAGGGGAAGTGGTTTTCCCGGATTGGGCCAGGATTCTCGCTGTAATCGCTTTCACTTTCGGCAGGCTCTGCTGGCTGGTGAGTGCGAGTTCCTTCTGCTCGGCAAGTACATCTTTCAAAATGTCAGGTGTGGTCAGTGGGTTAGCCAGAACCACACGGAAGACCGTGGTGATTCGTCTGTCCCATTGTTCTGGCATCAATCGGGTTCTCGATACGAAAGATTTCCCGGATTCGCGCTGCCGCTTCTGAATGTATTGCGTGAGATCATTGAGCGCTTCATGAATGGCTTGCTTGTCTTCATCATTCGCTAAGGCCAGCGCTTTTTGCGTCTCTTCAGGCACATAGCGGTAAGTCAGCAGACAAAGTTCTGGTTCTGAAATTAACTCAAAATCAGGATCGTTTTTGATCAGTTCGGAAAAATAATGTGCTTTTTCAATACTGTGATTGATCAAGAGCTCATAACCCTGCCGGCTGATGATATTCAGGCTGGCATAGAGCAGCATTGCCATACCACTGCGTGATCCTTCCAGTGTATGACTGCCAAGGTCTTTGGATCCTTTTCGCAAAATGTATTCTGCGTGATGTTCAATAGCAGACATCAAGGCTGGGTTTTTAAAGATCACCATGCCAGCGCCCATTGGAATATAGAGCTGTTTATGAGCATCAATTGTCACGGAATCGGCTCGTTCAATTCCTTTCAGCAGCGTACGATATTGGTTCGACATCAGCGTCGCACCCCCCCAGGCTGCATCGACATGGAAGTGACAATTGTGGGCTAATGCAATGTCAGCCAGTGCATCCAGCGGGTCGATATTCCCGGTTTCAGTGGTACCTGCAACGCCAACAATCGCGAAGGGTTTGATGTTCCGGGCTTTGAGTGACTCGATGGTTGCTTCCAGATCCTGAGTACAGATTCGGTTGTTTGCATCGGTTTTCACCGCAACCAGATTTTCCCGTCCGATTCCCAGCACGTCTGCAGCTTTTTTCAGCGAGTAATGACCCCGTTCCGACACCAAAATAGCCAGATCATCATAACCGTAATGCTTCATGGCTCTGAACAGGCCTTCCTGCGCCACACCTTTGAACTCGCCGTCTGGCTTCAGCAGATTGTTACGAGCGACCCAAAGTGCCGTGATATTCGCGATAGTGCCGCCAGAGCAAAATGCGCCCAGTGAGTGTTCTGCACTGTGCATCCACCGCTGATAAAACGGCTCGGTTTCACCGTAGATCAGATTATGCAAAATCCCCAGCACCTGACGTTCTAAAGGCGTGAACGCTTTCGACGTTTCAATCTTGACCAGATTCTGGTTCAGGCCAATCATGATCTTTGAAAGTGGCATCAGAAAGTAGGGGAGTGCCGAAGTCATGTGACCGATGAAAGTCGGTGCCGAAGTATGTACCGACTGTGCGACCAGCTTGTCCAGCAGGAAATGCGTGTGCTCGGATACAAAACTGGGTTGCTCTGGCACGGTTGCTGATGAGAAATCCTTTTCGATTTCTGTCAGCGGTTTTTCCTGTGCAGCAATGTGCGTTTGTAAGAAAGCGTTGAGGTTTTCAGAGATCTCTTTCTCAATACGGCCAAGTGTTGAGTCTGGCGCTTCCGGCACGGTAAAGATCCGGTGCAGAGTTTCAAGAGATGCTTCAGCTTGTCTGTTTTCCACTGCCATAATCAGTTGTTACTTTTCGTTAACGTCGGCAAATCCAGCTAATGTACTGGAAATGAGAATGATTGTCTTGGAGAAATTCTCAAATCTACCCAGTGTACGCATGGTCTGCAGTGATCAGTGAGGATAATCACCGGACGGGGGTTCGTCCGGTGTGGTAGGGGTAGGCTTATGGACACACCGTTGCAGCAATGGCGCTCATTTGCTGGTTGTATGCTTTCAGGGGCTCGTCAATATCGTCCGGGTGGGTCAGCAGTTCAGCAAACGCGCTGCGCAGTTCGTAGTTTTTCGGATGAGGTGCACCCTGACGATCTTCGAACACTTTTTTCGCGTAATCGCCCAGTGTACCTTGCTGTTCAGACAGGGTTTTAATGTCCTGCTGTGTCAGCTTCAGCCATGATTCTACAGACTGAGATAAATCTAAATGGCTTTTGTCGTGTGTTAAATACCAGTCAACGGCCTCACGTTTCAGCTCAAAATGATGGGTACGACCTTCGAGAAACCAATCGCCGACTTCTTGTAAACCTGGATCCTTTTGTACGGTGAGTTGCACCAGTGACTGATACCAGGTCAGAGAGGCGTCGATGTACTTGTGGTATTTATCACTTTCACAGCTTTCTGTTGAAGCGAAAGCAGAAACGGGCAGCAGGGCTAATGAGAGAACAAACGCTGGAAACTTCATGGGCTTTCCTTGAACGATTTATTGTCATGCATTCTGGCACTTCATATATAACGTGCCGTTGCATCAGGATTATTTTTTTCAAATTGTAGCGGTAGAAGCTACTGAAAGGAAAGAAATCTGATGCGGATTGCGCCTGAGATTCTGCAGAATATGAAATAAAGCGCACTTTTGATGTGGTTTTAATGAAGTCTGTTGAAAACTTTCCCCAGAAAGAGGTAAAAGAAGAGGCCAAATGGCCTCTTCAGAATTGTGTTGCTATGCTTTGTTTTTCATCGCAACAGAGATGCAGTAAGCTGCGCCTCCCCAGGTAATTCCCAGGCCAAAAAGCATCATGATAATGGCACCAGCAGTCATATTATACCTCTCCGTTCGTGTTTGGTTTTGAAGCAACATTGATGAGCACAGCAGCAACGAACATCGCAGCAACCAAACCCCAGCCCAGCATCAGCAGATCAGACATGGCATAGCCGCCATAACCATCATTGAATGTATTCACCAGGTTTGTACCCAGAATAACAATCAACATAATCGGACTGATGAAGCGGATGCAGATCTCAAACCATTTACCGATTGAAAACTCAGAAATGCTGTTGACGTACGCACGAATGTCCGCGACTTTCAACAGCCAGCCGATCACCAGCAGTTCAATCAGGCAGCTTGCCAGCAGTGCAACGTTGTTGATGAAGTAATCCACCAGATCCAGCAGCAGCAAGCCGCCGTTTGTTGCAAAAGCCATCGAAACGACAAAGCCGATACCACACACCACAGAAGCGGCTTTTTTACGGCTCCATTTCAGTTTGTCCATCACGGCAGAGGTGACCGCTTCCAGAATTGAGATGTGTGAACTCAAACCGGCAACAACCAGCGCAAGGAAGAACACCGGACCCAGAATGTAGGGTGCTGGCAGCAGGTTAATTGCCGCGGGCAGGGTGACAAATGCCAGGCCTACACCTGCAGAAACAACTTCGGTCAGCGGCTTCGCTTGCTCTTGCGCCATGTATCCCAGCACTGAGAAAATCAGGACACCTGCAACCATAGAGAAACCACAGTTGATCAGCACTGTCATGAAGGCGTTATTGTTAATATCTGACTTTTCAGGCAGATAGCTGGAGTACGCAATCATGATGGCAAACCCGACACTCAGAGTGAAGAAGATTTGTCCGTATGCGGCTGACCAGACTTTGGCATCCAGGATTTTACTGAAGTCAGGCTGGAACAGATAGTTCAGGCCGTCCATTGCACCTTCCAGGAAGATCACCCGGGCAATCAGTGCCAGAACCATGATGAACAGCAGCGGCATCATGATTTTGCTTGCGCGCTCAATCCCGCCTCTGACACCAGTGAAAATTGCCGCAAACGTAATCCCCCAGGCAATCACCATTGGAATGGCAATGTGCAACTGCAGGCCGCCCAGATTACTCGGTGAGTTGTCGCCTAATTTCAGATACTCACTGAAGAAGAAGGCGTTTGTGTCTGTGCCCCAACTTTGTGTGAACGAAAAACCGACATAGGAAATTGCCCATCCGATGACTGCGACGTAATAAACAGCAATCACTGCGGCAATGAACACCTGAAACCAGCCAAGCCATTCCAGTTTGACACCCAACTTAGAAAAAGCTCTGGGCGCAGCCCCACGTAATTTGTGGCCCAGACTGAATTCCATAATCATGAATGGAATCCCTGCGGTCAGCATTGCAAAAAGGTAAGGAATAAAGAATGCGCCGCCGCCATTTTCATAAGCCATATAAGGGAAACGCCAAATATTCCCCAACCCAATTGCAGAACCCACGGCCGCCAGAATAAATCCGGCTCGGGTTCCCCATTGTTCGCGTTTCATAAGTATCTCCTTATGTACTGCTATTCTCCATGAAACAGCATTATTTAAGATTATTATTCTAAATATTTACTTCCTGTATCGTGGAATCTGGTTTGATACCCCACGAGATGAAATGAGATTAACCACTGATATTGGCTAGCGCAATAGACAGTAAGTTTTGTTCGATCTGTCAATTGCAGGGATAACTTTTGCGATTGACCTCCGTTCTGCGTGATTCACGACTTGTTAACAAAATGTATAGAAGATCTCACCACACACGACTTCTTACTGAGTGATTTATTTTCTTTAATTATTTGGTACCTATGACTAATAAATAGTCAAAAATTAGACTTTTGCAACATTATGACTATCAAACTCCCACAGCGCAGAGTTTAGTGTGGTTACTCAAAATACAAAGCTGACCCCCAGGTTGGTTTGATAAAAACTCAGCCAGTCAATATCTATATTGATATCACACGCTTGTGGGCCAGAATCCGTGTCGCAACTTGCGCTGGTTTTTCCATCAACACGGTTGGCAATCCAGCGCGCTTCCAGTCTAATTCTGACATTATTGTCAATAAAGAAGTCGGAACCGAAAAAGGCCCCGCCGGAGAATAAAATATCCTGTTTCGACCAGCTGGCTTCAATGAGGGTGCCGCCAACACTCAAGCCGATGAAGCTGGTCAGCATCGGTGCGATACGGTAATGGTTACTGGCCTGAAAATGAAAAATGCTGACACTTTCATCATTATCGGTAAATCCGTCTGTTTTCATGTTCATGTGCTGTGCTGTAAAACCAATTCTTCCGTTTTGATACCGTTGTTTTCCGTAATTCCCTTCGACGGTAATCCCAATGAGATCATTGTTGTCTGGGGCGATTTTGAGGCCGCCATCGGCATCAATGTTGTCAGGAAAGGCATAACCCCAGTAAGGCGTGATATAAACGGGATGGCTGTCGCTCGCGAACGCTGATGCTTGAAACCCCAAGAGGAAAATGCCGAAAAAATAAGGTAAGTATTTGTTATATAAAAGCATTAAGCTCTCCTTATACTTGGGTCGGGAACTGTGACCATCATCCTAAAACCATTTTTTCTGTATGGTCAAAGGCGAGGGATGACGCTACAATTTTTGAATATGTTACTTTTTGTTGCAGGCAAATTGATTGCGGCAACGTTCCAGGAGCTTTTATGAATCATCTGACCCCTGAATTTAAGGCTGCTTTGGTCGTGGCCTTCATCATTATGATAGTCCTTTTCGGATTTGGCCTGACGGCAATCACACACTAAATCTGTCAATTTCCGAGCTTTTTGGCTTTTGGGGACCAATAAAGATAAGTCCCTGCAAAATTTTTTCCCGGCCTCTTGATGTGCATCGCGCTTCAATAAGAGAATGGGGAACTGTTTGTTTTTGCTGAAGTGAGTATGTTGGATGAATCACTTGCCTTTTAGTCTCGGGGATTTGGATCTGAATCTGGTCGATACATTTGCGAACCAGCTGTCGGGGACCAAAAAGCAAAAAATTGCACTCGTGGTTCAGGGGGGCGGCCAGCGCGGTATTTTTACGGCGGGTGTGTTCGACGCATTTCTGGAAGCTGGCTTCGATCCTTTTGAGCTTTATATCGGGACTTCGGCTGGCGCTTTAAATCTCTCATCCTTTATTAGTCGCCAACACCAGTTTGGCCATAATTTCATTGTCAATTTAACGACGCAGCAAGAGTTTTTTAATCTCTATCATTATCTGAGCCAGCAAAAGCCCATGAATCTGGACTGGGCGTTTGACCAGCTGGATCAGCATGGTCATACCCCGCTTGATCTTGCGACTGCACGCCGGGTGCTGACTTATCGTCAGGCATTTGCCTGCGCGACTCGAAAGGATACCTTGCAGGATATTTATCTGCCGATGTATCAGGACAACTGGCGTGATGTGCTCAGGGCAACCTGTGCCATCCCATTGTTATACAATCTGCCGGTGAGTCTGAATGAACTGGAGTGGGTTGATGGCGGCGTCAGTGCTGCGGTCCCCGTGAAAGAGGCCTGGCACCGGGGGCTGATCTGGTTGTTGTTGTGCGAACCGAACCCCTTCAAACGGCTCAGCCATCTGCTGGAAAATTCGATGACTGGCGGGAACGGATTGAAGTTGCTTTACCTGAATATATTGAACGCTTCAGTTTGAATGAGTCGCTGGAGAAAGTGAAAGCGGTACACAGCGATCTCACCGAACGATTTGATCACTGGAAAAGTGCATGGCTGACGAAAGCCCAGCAGGGGATGGATGCGGCAAATGCTTTAAATCAGGAACTCGAAGACGATAAAAAAGCGGTAAATGGCTATCGGAAATGGCTCAGCGGATTAAATATAGAGCGATTTCTGTCACTCACGGGTAAACGTTCAGAAGTGCTTGATATGTTGAATAAGTACTATCAGAGCTATAAAGATCTGAATGAGTTTATGCTTTATCCGCCTGATTCCCTGAAGGTTATTCAGCTGGCACCAGAAAAAGCGCTGCATAGCAAGGCGCTGCTCAGTAGCCAGCAGGATCTGACGCTTGATTACCAGCATGGGCATCAGTTAGGCCGTGAGTTTCTGGAAAACTTTGCTGATATCCTCAATCGCCATACCAGCGTGCGGTCCTGAGTCCAAACTCCCTGAGACACTTCGTCATAAAAATGATTCGGACAATCGGCCTTCCGGGCTGATTGTCTCTGAATTTGATCGAACCTCCGCTACCCGGCTTTCATGGGCGCCATGTGTTTCTCTCAACGACTGTCGCATGATATGGGACGACCTTATCCCGAATTTGACACTGCCGGGCCAATTGAGCGAAAAGCCAAGGGATCTTCGGCAGTTTCAGGCATTTCCTGATAAAGTAGCGCAGTTTTTTAAGTCTGTGTTCATGGAGGATAAATGCAACAGGGCTTTTTTGTGGATGATATGTTTTGCCAATCCCACCAATTTCAACTGCCATTGGATTACCAGCAGCCGGGCGGTGAGCGGATTCAGGTGTTTGCGCGTGAGGTTGTTGCCAGAGGGCAACGGAATGCTGATTTACCCTGGCTGGTTTATCTGCAGGGTGGGCCGGGGTTTCCGTCGCCACGGCCTGAATCGGAAAGTGGCTGGCTGAAACGCGCGCTGAAAGATTTCAGAGTTTTACTGCTGGATCAGCGCGGGACAGGCCAGAGCCAGCCAGTGCATGCGCAAACACTGTCTGGGCTGACGCCGGCACAGCAGGCTGAATACCTGAGCCATTTCCGTGCCGACAACATTGTAAGGGATGCGGAAGCCATTCGTGAATCGCTGGGTGTTTCCCAGTGGTCGCTGCTCGGGCAGAGTTTCGGCGGATTCTGTGCGCTGCACTATTTGTCTTTTTACCCGAAAAGCCTGCATCACGTTTATATGACGGGCGGTGTTCCACCGATTCACGGTCATGCGGATGCGGTGTATCAAGCAACATATCGCCGGGTGCTGGAAAAAAATGCTGCGTTTTTCCGCCGTTTCCCTGACGCTCAGGCCCAATGTAACCGGATTGCAGATTATTTGCTGGCCCATGATGTCCGGCTGCCAAATGGACAGCAATTTACGGTAGAGCAATTTCAGCTGATTGGTATCAACTTAGGACGCAGCGGTGGTGATCTGGCGCTCTATTATCAATTGGAGAACGCGTTTGTTGACGTGAATGGCCAGTCTGAGCTGAGTTACAGCTTTTTAAATGCCATGCTGGCCGAGCAGGCGTATCAGACGAATCCGATCTATGCCATTTTGCATGAGTCGATCTATTGTCAGAAAGAAGCATCGCGCTGGTCTGCGCACCGGGTGCGTGACGAATATCCGCAGTGTCATTATCAGACAGGACAGAACTTTTGTTTCACGGGCGAGATGGTGTATCCATGGATGTTTGATCAACTGGAAACACTCAAACCGCTTCAGGCTGCTGCCGAACTGCTGGCTGAGAAATCCGACTGGCCCGTGTTGTACGATGCAAAACAACTGGCGCAAAACACAGTGCCGGTTGCTGCGGCTGTCTATGTTGAAGATATGTATGTTGAGTTTGACCTTAGCCGCCAAACGCTCAATGGGATGCCAAACAGCGATGCCTGGATGACAAATGAGTTCGAACACAATGGGTTACGTGCTGCGGGTGAGCGAATTCTGGATACACTCATTTGTAAAGCGCAGACGATTCAGGATCAATTGGACTGATAAAACAGTTTTGGTTTTGTTCTGTGCCGGTCAGGGCAATCGGGCTGGTTGTCCTGACTGATGGAAAAACCGGGTATCCAGACAAAATGTGTTATGTTATAACATCTTTTGTTGGCGCAAAAACAGAAGTCCTGAGACTGACTGTTTTCGTGTCATAATTTTAGATATTATCAGTCCCACATACAGACCGAGTGAGCCAAAGCGGATGCCGAGGTATTGCGGTAGATAACTGAGCAATCTTGTGTTGTCAGGCACGGATTGTGAGAGAGGTAGTAGAACAAGATGGTAAAAGTAAGGGCCAGAGTCCCCTTTAAAGTCGGTATGAACAGCCATATCCCCGCCGACATTCTCTCTTTTGATGGCCTGGATTCCGGTAAAGAGCATGTTGCTCTGATTTTTCGAAGTGCCGACAAGCAAACCACACCGCCATTAGTGCGCATGCATTCTGAGTGTCTGACGGGCGATGTATTCCATTCGTCACGGTGTGATTGCGGTGAGCAGTTGGATGAAACCATCGAGCGAATGGCTGAAGAAGGTGGGATTTTACTCTATCTGCGTCAGGAAGGTCGTGGCATTGGGTTGTACAACAAAATCGACGCATACTTGCTTCAAAGTCAGGGAATGAATACCTACGAGGCCAATAACCATTTAGGCTTTGGTGACGACTTGCGTGATTTCTCCGAGGCAGCGGAAATGCTCAAAGCACTGGGTGTGGCATCGATTCGGTTGATCACCAACAATCCGAAGAAAATTCAGGATCTGGAAGCTTTAGGCATTTCTATTGCTGAAGTTGTCGGCACCAAAGCACATCTGAAAGAAGGCAATGAAAACTATCTCCGTGCTAAAGCAAGCCGGGGCAAGCATCGTTTTCATTTTGACTAAGCTTTTCAGACACCAGATGAAGCGAGCTACGGCTCGCTTTTTTTTGCCTGGAACTGGTTGGTTTTTGAATTAGAAATTCTAATCCGAATCATAACAAACTATCGTGCTGTTTCACAAAGGATTTACTTGTTGTTCTATCAATCTGCCATTACTATCCCGCTCGAAGTGTTGTCATAGCGGCGCTCGCGACAAATCGGGTTTCTGAATCCACATCTCAATAATCGATTGTCGTGCCGCATTTTCGATGACCTGTATTTATCTTAAACCCTTCGTATTATGTAAGGAGTGAGGTTGTGCAAGGGCAATCTTATTCTGCCAGTGTGGCAAAAATTCTGTTTCTGATCATCATTCTGGCCGCTGTGGGACAAATGACCCAAACCATGTATGTGCCAGCGATTCCACAAATGGCTGCTGAATTTGCTGTGAAACCTGCTTTTTTACAGGCAGTGATGGCGGCATATCTCATTCCGTACGGTTTATCCCAGTTTATTTACGGGCCATTATCGGATCGGATTGGTCGTAAACGCGTCATGCTGATTGGCATGAGTATTTTCGTGGTGGGAACGACGTTTGCGTTGTTTGCGCCGACTTTTGAAATCTTCCTGATGGCCAGTTTCATTCAGGGGATGGGTACCGGCTGTGGCGGTGCCATGTGTCGGACTGTCACCCGCGATTGTTATGAAGGCGCTGAGCTGCATCGCGTGAATAGTCTGGTCAGCATGGGGGTGATTTTTTCTCCGCTGATTGCGCCGGTTCTGGGCGGCTATCTTTCAGAGTTATTCGGCTGGTCTGCGAGTTATGTGTTTTTGCTGGTGTTGGGTACGGCAGTCACGCTGATTATTCTGACGCAGTTTACGGAGACGCTACCTGTTGAAAAGCGCCGGATCGAGAAAGTCACCACCAGTTATCAATATGTCCTGAGTAACCGAAAATTTCAGGGTTATGTGCTGTGTCTGGTCGCGACTTTTGCCGGACTGGCAGTCTTTGAAGCCGCCGCCGGGGTATTGCTTGGGAACGTCCTGAAGCTGGATCCGACGACAGTCAGCTGGCTCTTTGTGTTGCCATTGCCCGGCTATTTGCTGGGATCGTTGATGTCGTCGAAGCTGGTGAAACGGATGGGACAGCAGCGCGTGTTGTATCTTGGCTTAGTGGCCCTGGCCTTTGGCGCGCTGACCATTCTGTTGCCTGGAATCATGGGCATGGTCACGGTGAGTTCGTTGATTGGGGGAGCATTCCTGTATTTCATCGGATCAGGGGTGATTTTCCCGGTCACGACAACGGCGGCAATTGAACCTTTCCCATACCATGCCGGCACTGCTGGTGCGGTGCTGGGTGGGTTGCAGAATCTGGGCGCAGGTTTGGCAGCTTTGGTCGCATCCATGTTGAGTGCGAAAGATCAGCTCAGCCTGGGAGCGATCATGATTGCGATGGTGATGATTGCGGTTGCCAGTCTGGTCTGGGTCAGACGCAGCCCGCAGGAAGAAACGCCAGTGCTGGTTGGATAACAGGGCCAGAAAAAACAGAAAAGCGGTGCTGATTCAGCGCCGCTTTTTCGATTCTGATGGGGGAATTAATCCCGTTTCCACAGAATATGACAGAATTTATTCTCTGGATCGCGGCTGATCAGCATGCGGGCAAAGATATCATCCAGCTCATCATTCGCTTCATTCACCAGGCCGATACGAACTTCTGCATAAGTGTCGTCTTCCACCGGAAAACCGACATGCTCTGGCCAGTCTGCACCGGTCTCAACCACTTCCGCAGCGCCACGGTCATCAAACTGCGCGGTAAATAACAGCACATCAGCGGGTTCTAAACTGTCCTGAGCCATTTCCAGGAAGATATCGTAAGCCGCTTCAATGACATCATCGAATGAGAGCAGCGCTGTATGCAGATCTGAGTTTTCCATGTTTTGTTCAACCTTGAGTGAATCAAGGGCGCAGTATATCAAGCCTGAACGGGCAAAGGCTACGCGGGAGTATGCTTTTTCTGTCCCGGACGATGAGAAGGCGATGCCGATTTCGGCAGTCAGAATGGCATCTCCCTTAATCACAATGACTTTCGTGCTATGATGCAGGCAGTTTATGTTGTGATCCAGGAAACAGCTTTTGGCACTTCTTCTTCCCGTCATTGATAATCAGCGTCCCTTTCAGCCCGTATTTCAGCCTTGTATCCATGAAGCTTTGCAGCATTTGAATGCATTGTTTAAAGATGCCCTGCACAGTGTTTATCTCTCTGGTAGCCTGGCTCGTCGGGAGGGCATTCCGGGCCGGTCCGACCTGAATCTGACGCTGGTGCTCAAGCGGCCGCTGAACGACCAGGAAACCAGTCGTCTGCACAGCCTGAACTGGCAAATTGCCAGACGTCACAAAGCGATCACCCGGCTGGATTTGAAACTCGCTTTGTGTGAAGACGTTCTCTCGCTGGAAGGTATTTTTGAATGGGGATTCTGGCTGAGGCATTGCTGTGTGTGTTTGAGTGGAAAAGATCTGTCCGACAGTTTTGGTGATTTTGAACCCAGCTGGGATGCGGCCAAATCTCTGAACGGCCCTCTGGAGCCCATCTTGAATGAGTACCGACAGAAAGTTCTGAAAACCCGCGTGGCTGAGCATTATCTCGACTACTGTGAATACATCGGCAAGAAAATGTTATGGACCGCGTTTACGCTGGTGATGCACAAAGAAAAAACGCTGGCGCTGTCGTTAAGTCAAGCCACGGCGTGCTTCTTACGAATATATCCGGATAAATCGCTTGAGGCCGAGCGCGCTGCCATGCTGGCCAGCCGGACGCAGGTCCCTAAAAAAGCAACCCTGTATCTGATGCAGCATTTTGGCCTGTGGATTGCGGATGAGTGGCAAAAAATTGAACGCAAGATCGGCTGATCCCCAGATAAGAGCATCATGAATCAAGTAAGCATACCGAAATATCAGCCAGACAACAGGCAGCAAAGAACAGGCTTCGTACTGACCCGGCAGAGCCGGGATGTGCAGGGCCGGACTCAGATTACGCTGTGGGTGAAAACCGAACAGGGGCCGTGCAAGCTGGTTGTTGAGGGGGACAAGCCTGTCTGCTTTATTCCCGCAGACGATCAAACACATGCTGAACAGTTACTGACCCGGCATGGCGTGCCGGCGACTTTTCGTCCGCTGGACCTGAAAAATTTTCAGCATCAACTCATGTCTGCCTGCTATACCGAGACGATTTCGACAAGCCAGCAGGCCAGTATTTTACTGGCATCTGAAGGGATCAAAGTTTACGAATCCGATATCCGGCTTGCCGATCGGTATCTGATGGAGCGCTTTATTCGCGGCGGGATTGCATTTGCCGGTCACGTGAGTGAACGGGCGGGGTATGCCGAATTTACGCAGGTCAAAACCAAAGCTGCGGATGATCAACCGATGCTGTCTGTCGTGTCTCTGGATATTGAGTGTTCAGAAAAAGGCATCTTGTATTCTGTCGGCCTGCATAGCGCGCAGGACAGCCGGGTGATCATGGTTGGCCAAGCTGCTGAAGACGCAGAACCATTGGATTGGATTCAATGGGTGAAGGATGAGAAAAGCCTGCTGATGGCACTGCAGGACTGGTTTACCCAATTTGACCCGGATGTTGTGATCGGCTGGAACGTGATTGACTTTGACTTCCGGTTGCTGCTGAGAAGGGCGGAGTGGCACCAACTCCCGTTACGAATTGGCCGGGGACGACAGACCCCGCACTGGCGGCAATCCAGTCAGAATCCGAATTCAGGCTTTATCACGTTACCGGGACGGATCGTAATGGATGGAATCGATACACTCAAAACAGCGACGTATAATTTTCGCTCCTGGTCACTGGAATCGGTGTCGCAAGCATTGCTGGGAGAAGGCAAGGCGATTCACAACGTGTATGACCGGATGGCTGAAATCAATCAGATGTTCCGGGAAGATAAAGTCTCGCTGGCCAGATATAACCTGCAAGATTGCAAACTGGTGACACGGATATTTGAAACCACCCATTTGCTGGATTTCGCGATTGAACGCAGCCGGTTGACGGGTGTTGAGCTGGATCGGGTCGGTGGCTCGGTTGCGGCTTTTACCAACCTCTATTTACCGCAATTGCACCGGGCTGGGTATGTGGCGCCGAATCTGGAAAGTGAAAACTGGATTGCCAGTCCCGGCGGTTATGTCATGGACTCCAAACCCGGTCTGTACGACTCCGTTCTGGTGCTGGATTTCAAATCGCTGTATCCCTCCATTATCCGTACCTTCCGAATCGATCCCATGGGGCTGGTGGAAGGTTTGCTGCTGGAAGAAGGCAGGGCTGATGATCAGGCGATTGCCGGTTTTCGTGGCGGACGTTTCCATCGCGAGAAACATTTTCTGCCGGAAATGATTGAAGATTTGTGGGCAGCCAGGGATCAGGCCAAACGGGATGGTGAAAAAGCGTTTTCTCAGGCCATTAAGATCATCATGAATTCCTTTTACGGTGTACTGGGATCGTCAGGGTGCCGTTTTTTCGATCATCGTCTGGCGTCTTCAATCACCATGCGGGGTCATGAAATCATGAAAATGACCCGTGAGCGGATCGAGGAACAAGGTTTTGAGGTGATTTATGGCGACACAGACTCTACTTTTGTGTCCCTGAAAAAAGCACACAGCGGCGAAGCGGCAGATGCGATTGGTAAAATGCTGGTCGCGGAGATCAATCAGTGGTGGACCACCTATCTGAAAGAGACCTACAACCTGACTTCTGCGCTTGAACTGGAGTACGAAACCCATTATCACAAATTTCTGATGCCCACGATCCGGGGGCAGGAAACAGGCAGCAAGAAACGTTACGCGGGCCTGATTGTCCGGGATGGGCAAGAAGAAATGGTGTTTAAAGGATTGGAGACTGTCCGCACCGACTGGACACCGCTGGCACAGGAATTTCAGCAAACCCTGTATCAAAAGGTGTTTCATCAGGAAGATATTGAAGAATACGTGCGTCAGTATGTCGAACGGGCCGCACAGGGCGAACTGGATGACAAACTGATTTACCGGAAAAGGTTACGCCGTCACCTTTCCGAGTATCAAAAAAATGTCCCACCCCATGTGCGGGCTGCCCGGCGGGCAGATGAAGTGAATCAGAAACTGGGGCGTCCCTTGCAGTATCAGACCGGGGGCTGGATTGAATACGTGATCACAACCAGTGGTCCTGAGCCGGTTGAAGCCCGGCAGAGCCCGATCGACTACGACCATTATATCGACAAACAGTTAAAACCCATTGCTGACGGGATTTTGCCTTTTATCGGCAAAAACTTCGATGATCTGATCGCGCCTCAGCTCGGACTGTTCTGATGCCACACGAGGCGTTGGTTAAATCAGGTTTTCTTTGACGGCGTAGGCTGTTATTTCAGCCGTAGAATTCAGATTCAGCTTGTGCTTGATATTTTGCCGGTGTGTCTCAACGGTTCTGGTACTGATCCCTAATTCCAGTGCAATCTTTTTACTGCTTTTTCCGGAAGCCACTTGCCGCAAAATCGTTTCTTCCCGTCGGCTCAGCGCTATCACCGGGGAGGTTGGAAGGGCAGACTGCGGCTCGATTGGTGCTGAAAACAGGGTGTTGGCTACCAGACGGCAGAAGTAGCTGCCGCCCTGATGAACCGCTTCTATCGCCTGGACCATTTCTTCGGCAGAGACTTCTTTGAGGATGTAACCACTGGCCCCGGCTTGCATCACCTGCAGAATGTATTCCCGGTTATCATGCATGGTCAGGATCAGGACTTTGATTGCCGGGAAGTCGCGGCGAAAAATGCGTGTCGCTTCAATGCCGTTCATTTCCGGCATACTGATATCCATCAGAACCACATCCGGCTGGTGTAACTGGGCCTGCTTGAGTGCTTCCGCGCCATTCGTTGCCGTTGCGACCACATCAATGTTTTTTTCATTGTCCAGCCGAGCCTGAAAGCCCTGCATGACGACCTGATGGTCATCAACTAGCAGGACGCGAATATTCGTCATCAAAGTCCATTCCTTTTGTTGTGCTCAGTCTTGGGGAATCTGTGGTGAGCGGGAGATTCACCATGACCTCTGTGCCTTCGCCGGGTTGACTGCTGATATCTAATTCACCACCCAGAAATTCCAGCCGCTCCCGCATATTCCGCAAGCCGATGCCTTTGCCATTCATGGCTTGTTGTACATCAAATCCGATCCCGTGATCACGGATAATAAACTGAAGCGTGTTCTGAATCACCGACAGCTCGATATCGATCTTTTCGGAATGAGCATGCTTGCTGATGTTCACCAGAGATTCCTGCGCCACCCGGTATAAAGTCGTCATGACATCGGTTGGTAAACACAGGTGATTGAGAGTCAGCGACCGATTGATTCGGGTGCCTGTGGAAGCGGCAAAGTCATTCAGCAGGTTATCCAGCGCTGCGACCAGCCCGATATCATCCAATGAACTGGGCCGGAGGTTGTGTGAAATTCGCCTGAGTTCTGCAATGGCCTGTAAAATGGCGGCTTCACTTAATTCGCGATGATAGAGGGCTTGTTCGGTGTTGGTTTGCATGAGTTGATGTTTCAGCAACTCCAGATGACATTTACCGGAGACGAGCAACTGATTTACCCCGTCGTGTAATTCCCGGGCAACATGCTTCTTCTCTTCCTCCTGAAACATCACGGTTTTATGTGCCAGCTCTTTAAGCCGGCTGTCGGCCAGCCGATGTTCATGCAAGTTGATCGCCAGGGTTGCGATCAGAATCAGCAGGGTGGTGATGGCCACCAAGACAATCACGGAAATAAAAGTCGTCTGAATATTGGCCTGAACAGCTTGCTCAACCTGACTCATCTGCAGCCGGATATCTTCAATATAAAGGCCTGTGCCTATCATCCACTGCCATTTGGGCAGCCATGCCGCGTAACTCAGCTTGGTGACGATTTGCTCGCTGGAAGGCTTATGCCAGAGGTACTGATGAAATCCCCCGCCTGATTTGGCCGTTTCAATTAAGGCCCGGATCAGGTAATCGCCGTTGGTATCCTGTAAGTCGATCAGATTTTTTCCGACCAGCTCCGGCAGGATGGGATGGGCCAGATTGGTTCCGTCTTCATGGTAGACAAAAAAATAGCCATCATCCCCGTAACGCAAGCCGCTGAGAATGCGCGTCACTTCTGCTTTTGCCTGCGCATCATCCGGACCCGCTTGCTGATAAATATGATGAATACTGTCGAGAGCCAGATCGACCGTATCTTTCAACGCTTGCTCTTTGGCGGCGATCAGGCTGGCCCGAAAGGTCGCGACTTCCTTCTCGCCCAGTGAGGTGGCCTGATGAATAGCAATCCAGCCAATCGCTCCGCTGATCAGGAGCAGCGGTAGCAATGTGAGGAGAATGAGCTTCACTTTGAGGGGCATGATCGCAACAACCTGTTTTATCTGCATGATTTGGTCAGCTCAGAATGTTAACAATTTGTTGAGGTGAACAAAGCAAAAAGACGGCACTTTGTGAGAAAAGTGCCGACTGACGCGACATTTATTGCGATTCATGTTGTCACGAAATACCGTAAAAGCCAGGGAAGAGCAGTACGGAAGCGAGCACCATGATCTGAATGGTAATAAACGGCATGACCCCTTATAAATATCCCGCGTCGTTATGCCGTCTGGCGCAACGCCTTTCAGATAGAACAGGCTAAACCCGAAAGGTGGCGTCAGGAACGAGGTTTGCAGGTTCATGGCAATCAGGATCGCAAACCACAGCATGTTGATACCCATCGCATCTGCAATCGGTGCCAGAATCGGGACGACAATGAAGCAGATTTCCACGAAGTCGATGAAAAAGCCCAGGATCAGAATGATCAGCATGGTCAGAATCAGGAAGCTCCATTGCTCGCCGGGCAATGCCATCATCCATTCTTCAACCAGATAATCCCCGCCAGTATAAGTGAAGGCCATTGAAAACGCAGTTGCCCCCAGCAATATTCCGAAGACCATGGCTGTGACTTTGACGGTTTCAAACGCGCTGTCATACAGCATCTTCCAGGAAAACTGACGATAAAGCAGAGACAGCAAGACGGCACCCATACCGCCGAGCGCAGCAGATTCTGTGGGGGTGGCAATTCCCGCGAAGATGGAACCCAGTACAACAATGATCAGGGCCAGCGGGGGAATCACTGCCTTCAGCGCGGTCATGACTTCCTGCTGGCGGGATTGGGTCGGATCTCTTTCCATCGGCTGTGTGGCGTCCGGGTTCATCCAGCTGTAGATCATGATGTAAACAATATACGCCAGCACCAGTACAAGGCCTGGCCAGACGGCCGCCTGAAACAAATCGCCGACCGGGATACCCAGGACATCACCTAAAAGAATCAGCACGATTGACGGGGGAATAATTTGCCCCAGGGTTCCTGAAGCACAAATGGTGCCGGTTGCCAGCCCTTTGCTGTACTGATACTTCATCATAACCGGCAGTGAAATTAATCCCATCGCGACAACAGACGCACCGACAACCCCCGTTGAAGCAGCCAGCAGCGAGCCGACCAGCACCGTTGAAATCGCCAACCCGCCGCGAACACTGCCAAACAGTTTGCCCATGGATTCCAGCAATTGTTCAGCCAGACGGGTTTTCTGCAGCACCAGTCCCATAAACACAAAAAGCGGCACTGCCATCAGCACAGTGTTTTGCATGATGCTCATGATCCGGAAAGGCATGAATGCGAAAATATCCGGACCTTCGGCCCAAAGTCCAAACAGGAGCGCAATGCCACCGAAGGTAAATGCGACCGGGAAGCCCAGCAGTAGGGCAAACAGGGCCACGATGAACATGATAATACCAACCACGGAATACTCCTTATTTATCGTGGAACAGGCTTGGGTTAACCAGGCGGTTGATGTTGTGCAGGATCATCCCGATCCCAGAGATTGCCATGAACAGAAATGACACCGGGATCAGGCTTTTGATCAGCCACCGGTGAGGCAGGCCGCCGGGGTCACCACTGGATTCGCCCAGCGCGTAGGATTCTTTGGCATAGTCGAGGCCATACCAGAACACGAGCAGACAAAAAGGCAGCAGAAATAAGACGGTTCCCAGCAGATCGATTAACGCTCGCGTTTTCAGGCTGAATCTTTCGTAAAACACATCCACCCGAACGTGTCCGCCTGCTTTCAGCGCATAAGGAACGCCCAGCAGGAACACCGCAGAAAACAGGTGCCATTCCATTTCCTGCATGGCAATCGAGACATTGTTAAAGACATAACGCATCACAACGTCGTAAAAGACATTCAGCATCAGCAAAATAAATAAGGTACTGGCTATCCAGCCAAGCAAATCGGAAAACCGGTTCAGGATTTTCTCAAGGGCAAAAAGGCTTCGCATAGAGACTCCGTCGCGAGGCAGCATGGAAGAAAAATACGCCGGATTGTCCGGCGTATGGGGTTGGATTATTCCTGTTCGGCCTGACTGTCGAGATAGGCTTTATCAGCAATCAGCGTCCATTCACGGGCTTTCTTCAGATAAGCCGCTTGAGACTCCAGGATTTCTTTTGCCAGCGGATCATTTTTGGCCTGCTCGGCAAGCAACTCATCGTTGGCTTTGCGAATGGCTGCCATGACTTCATCCGGGAAATTCATCACTTTGATATCCGGATACTCTTCTTTCATGGTTGACCAGTTCTCTGCACTGGCATGGGTATTCTGGATATACATGTCATAGGCAGACAGTCGCATTGCCACACGCAGAATTTCCTGTAAATCGGCAGGCAGGCGATCCCAGGAACGCTTGTTCACCAGAAATTGCAGTTCGGTTGCTGGCTCATGCCATCCGGTATAGTAGAACGGAGCAATTTTGTGGAAACCCATGCGTAAATCCAGCCCCGGACCGACCCATTCCAGTGCATCGATGGTGCGGCGTTCCAGCGCAGTATAGAGCTCACCGGGTGCAATATTGGTCGGGCTCGCACCCAATTTGGCTAGAACTTCGCCCGCGAAACCCGGAATCCGGATCTTCAGGCCTTTCAGATCATCCACGGTTTTGATTTCTTTCTGAAACCAGCCGCCCATCTGGACGCCGGTATTCCCACCGGGAAATGACAACAGGTTATGCGGCCCATAGACTTTTTCCATGAGCGCCATGCCACCACCATGGTAGAACCAGGCATATTGCTCTGCCGCAACCATACCAAAGGGCATGGTTGTGAAATAAAGGGTGTTCGGTACTTTGCCTTTCCAGTAATACGATGCGGAGTGGCCGATGTCGTACTGGCCAGCTTTCACCATGTCGAACACGCCGAGTGGCGCTTTATGTTTGTTGGCGGAGTCGATGCGGATCTGCAGTCGCCCGTTGGACATTTCCTCGGCCATTTTGGCCATGGATTTCGTGGTGTCGCCGAAAATCGGAAAGTTTGCGCCCCAGGTTTCAGCCAGTTTCAGGCGATAGACTTTTTCAGCTGAATAAGCAGCGGTACTTGAAAGTAAAACAGCAACTGCGCCGGCGGCAACCAGCGCGTTGCGTACAGTGCGTTTTACTAAACTCATGTTTCACGTCCTCATGATTATTGTGATATTGGGGATATAACCCTCTGCAATCAAAGCATTGAACAAAGCATAGGCGGGAACAAGCGCAATAACACGGAGTTGATTTGATTGTTGGTGAGGCGAATTCTCGACCAAGGTATTAGGTAGATCTACTGAGTGTCTCGGCAATGTATGTCTAATATTTTGTTTTTTATTGCTTTATTCAGAGTGGCATGAGGCGGATTTTGCGGCGTTTACGGAGTAAGACTTTTTGCTGATAATGTTCATTAAATGTATCGATTGTGAGTTGGCTCACTGAGGCTGGCTTGTGTCAGAACTCAGAAACGGCGAGAGCCCGTCAACTGGCGTTCTGCAGGCAAACCCGTTAGTATCTCGGTATGTCTATTTTTTCACCAATATCAGGCGGAGGCAGGGGTGGAGCAGTTAGAATTCTTTATCATCCCCAGTCCGTGTATTGGGGTCTGTCAGGTGAACAATCGCGGCTACTGTAAAGGCTGTCTGAGAAGCCGGGAAGAGCGTTTTCACTGGCAGGGAATGAGTAATGATCAGAAGCGGCATGTGATCAAACTGTGCCGGCAACGTTATCAGCGAATCAAGCGGCGTCAGCGCGAATTAGATGCCCAGGCTGCACAACAGGCTGAAAATCCACAACAAAGCTTGTTTTAAAAGGTACAAAAAAAGCGCCCAGAGGGCGCTTTTCTTTCAGCGTTTCCGCCAATCCACAATTAGATGCGGATGAAGTCCATGTGCTGAACTTTTGGCTTGAACGGGTGACGCTGGATGTCTTGAGGCTTCACGTTCACTTCTTTGCCGTCGATAACCAGAGTGATTGCTTCGTAGAAACCAGCTTTATCCATTTGGTTGATCACGTCATCGTGGTTCAGTTCGATAGAAACTGGTGCTTCTTCGCCACCGTAGATGATTGCAGGGAACTTGTTAGTGTGACGCAGGCGGCGGCTCGCACCTTTACCCAGGTCAGAACGTACTTGTGCTTCAAATTTCATGATGCTTACTCTTTATTGAGTGAATGAAAAAGGTATTCCGTAATGCGACCTTACCGAATACCGTCAAATCGAGCGCGGATACTAACACCCCGAATCTCCCCAGACAAGCAGATTTCCCGAAAACATCCCAAATCAGCGAAAAAATAAGCGGTTGCACGAATTGAGGTGTGATCAATGCTTTTTTTGGATATGCAATGATATTGGTCAAACGGGTTTCATCATTCGGACGGAGTTCCAAAATAATCGTGTAACTGTGATACAAATAACATTGAGATTGATAGTAATTCTCATTTTCTTTTGTATAATCCATGCCAATGACAAATTTTACTGATAAAGAAATTGATAGCAGGGATTATGAACCACAAACAATTATCACTGATTGCCAGTGCTGTGCTGCTGGCCCTTTCTCCTTCATTGCAGGCCCAGGAAGCGTCTCGCCAAGCCGATGAAACCATCATTGTCTCTGCTTCAAGACTTGAAGCGACACAGCAGGAAAAAACACGTTCAATTGATGTCGTTGACCTGAAACAACTGGACGAAACACAGCCGAACTCGGTGGCAGAGGCGTTGAAGTTTGAGCCGAATATTTCAATTGCCGGTGGAAATGTGCCAGGAAATCAATCGGTGAATATCCGGGGTCTGGAAGGGAATAAAATCCTTCAAATCGTCGACGGTAATCGTCAGAACTTTGATTATGACCATCGCCCGTCTTACTTCCTTGATCCTTCACTGCTCAGCAAAATTCAGGTCATTAAAGGGCCAATCAGTTCTCTCTATGGTTCAGGTGCGATTGGTGGGGTTGTTGTCCAGAATACGATTAACGCCACAGACCTTGTGGATGGCGAGGGGCTGGGGGGGCGTATCAAAACGGGCTATCAGGATAATGGCGATGTCTGGACCAATACGGCTGCAATCGCGCAGCAGGCAGGCCGTATCGATTGGTTAGTGGCGGGCAGCGTTCGGGATACGGGCGTGATGGAGCAGGGCAACGGTTATCAGCTGTATGGCACCGAGTCGACTGATTCCACAGGACTTGCGAAATTGAACTGGCAGGCGAATGATGCGAATCGTCTGGGTTTCAGTCTGCGTTACTCTGATCGTGACGGCCATCCACCAGTCGTCGGGACCACTGATCCAGCGGCAGTAAATACCTTAATTGACCGTGCAACTGAAGATCACAATGTATCGCTGAGTTATCAATTCAATCCTGCCAATGCGCTGATTCATCTGGATACGCGTGTTTATTACAATCAGACAGAAATCTCAGAAACGGCCGCCACAGGAACGGGCAAAGACCTGAGTAAAATCAAAACGACAGGTTTCAGTGCGACGAATCAGTCTGATCTGGGAGCGCTTCAAATTTACACAGGTGTTGACGGCTATCAGGATAAACTGAATGCAAAACGTGGCAATGGCGAGCAAGGCCGTCCGACACCGCCTGATGGTGCCAAAACAACAACACTGGGTGCTTTTGCTTATGTGAATTATGCGCTGACAGATACGATTGGTCTGGATGCCGGTGTGCGTTATGACACGTTCAAAGCAGAAGCCGATGGCCAGCAAGATAATGATGAATCGGCGGTTTCGCCATCCGCAGGTATCAGCTGGCAGGCTGCATCCTGGATGCAGTGGTCGCTGCGCTATGATGAAGCTTTCCGTGCCCCGACCACGACTGAACTTTACATGGATGGCACACACTTCACCATGTTCAGTATTCCTGGGATTGGCCCGGTAACGAATACCTTTATTCCAAATCCGGATCTGAAACCGGAGAAAGCTCAGAATATTGAACTGAAGGGCCAGTTTGATTTTGAAAATCTGATTGCTGAAGACAGACTGAGCCTGACGGCAGCGGTTTTCCGCAATGAAGTGGAAGACTTTATCAATTATGAGGTGATTGCTCCAACGGAAGCGGCGATGATGGGCTGTATCATGGGCAGTGGCTCAGGCATTGGTTGTGCTGGAACAAGCCGCTCAGTGAATGTTGATCGGGCTGAATTGAAAGGTTACGAACTGTCTGCTGCGTATCAGATCGCGAATCTGACAGCGGGTGTTTCTTATGGCCAGACCCGTGGTAAAGATAAATCCGATGGTTCCTGGCTGAATAATGTACCGGCTGATAAGTGGGTTGCGCAATTGGAATATGCTCTTTGGCAGATTGACACCAATGTTGGTACAAGAGCGCTGTTTGCGAGTGAGCAGGATCGTGTTTCCGGAAACGAGACTTACGACAGTTATAATACAGTCGATTTCTATGCAACATGGGAGCCGCTTTCCAATCTGGATGGTCTGAAAGTTGACTTTACCGTTGCGAATGCCTTTGATGAGAATTATCGCATTGCATGGAATGAGGTGTATCAGCCGGGACGTTCTTTCCGTTTGTCGGCGCAGTACACCTTTTAATAAACGCTGAAAGCAACATTAAAAATTTAGCCGCACGAGAGTGCGGCTTTTTTCTTTCTGAATCATCAGAGTTACTGTTTGTACTGATCCAAATCGAACAACTTATCCCGGATTGCCCAGAAGCGGCCGCTTTTGCGGGCGATAATGATTTCCGGCGGGCGAAGCCGGTGTTCGTTGCTGGCCACTTTGGTGGGGGCTGTCTCGGTAAAGGGCCGATGGCGGTCTACCAGATGCGGATTGATAAATTTCTTCAGGAATTCGGATTTCTGAGTTTTGTTCGTCAGTTGCCAGGTTTCACTGATCTGGCCGTCCTCTTCACTGAAATAGGTGACTTTCAACTGGGGTTTCCCGTATTGGTTTTTACCCGGCTCAAGCTGCATGTCGGTACATTTCATGATCATGGCGTCTTTGAGCTTGAGTGCATCCCGCAGCTTTTTGTCCGGATCGACCATTACCGCGTCGCACTGATGACAGCGCCGTGCCGCAATATCGTTGTCTGCACCGCATTCTTCACAGTATTTGGCCCGGAAACGGTAACCACATTCTTCCCGTTCACCCGTGTCATCGTCTTCAAAATAGCCCTGACAGCGGCGACCATAATGTTCGATCAGAAATCCAGCCGGATCGAGTTTGCCCCAGAAGCTGTTTTTAAAACCACAGGCCGGGCAGGGCACCATAATCACTTCGCTGGTGCTGTCCGGTTTAGGGTCGCCGACTTCCGGCTGATAGAGGTCATAACAGTTCCCGGCATATTCCAGCACCAGACAATCGGTTTTCCCTTCAGATAAACGCAAACCACGGCCCACAATCTGCTGATACAGGCTGATGGACTCGGTCGGACGCAGGATAGCAATCAGATCGACATGAGGGGCATCGAATCCCGTGGTGAGTACAGAGACATTGACCAGAAATTTGATCTGCTGGTTCTTGAATTCGGTGATGATCCTGTCCCGCTCTTCCAGCGGGGTATCTCCGACAACCAGTGCCGCTTCTTCGCCCGACAGATAGCCCATAATTTCTTTGGCATGATTCACTGTGGAGGCGAAGATCATCACGCCTTTGCGATCTGTTGCGTAATCAATGACCTGCTCAATAATCATGGGCGTCGCGCGTGCGGATTTGGCAATCACGGCGTCCAGATCCGCTTCGCGGTAATGACCATGATTGGCCGGTTTCAGGCTGGAAAAATCGTAGCCAATCACCGCCATATCCATCACTTTGGGTTCGGTCAGAAACCCTTCATCCAGCAGATAGCGGATCGGCAGTTCAAAAATGCAGTCCCGGAAGAAGCGGTCCTGCTCCGTACGGACCTGACCGCGCGTGTGATATTTGTAGATCCAGCCCATACCCAGCCGATAGGGTGTTGCGGTGAGCCCCAGAATCTTGATACCGGCATTGATGGCCTGAAGGTGTTGGATGACACGCTGATAAGCACTGTTCTCATCGTCCGGCACCCGGTGACATTCGTCGATGACCAGCAGAGAAAACTCTGCATCAAACTGATCCAGGCTGTTAACCATGGACTGCACCGAGGCAAACACCACCTGCTGATCGGTTTCTTTCCGCCCTAATCCGGCAGAAAAAATCGAAGCTTTTAAGCCGTAACTTTCATACTTGGCATGATTTTGCTCGACCAGTTCTTTCACGTGCGTCAGCACCAGTACCCGGCCCCGGGCAATCCGGGCCAGCTCGGCAATGACCAGGCTTTTTCCGGCACCGGTTGGCAGCGCCAGCACTGCTGGTGTGCTGTGTTTACGGAAATAGTGCACTGTGGCTTTCACACAGTCTTGCTGATAAGGACGCAGGGTATACATGGATTAGACTTGATTGATGAACAGCGCAGAGGAGTGTAACGGCTTTGAACTGTGGGAGACAAGTCTTGGTGCGACGGGTGTCATCAGGGCTCGTTGTGCAGAGCCCTGTGTTGATGTCGGATTCAGGACGCCATATTCAGTGGCAATTTTGTCGGTTTGATGGTTTTGGTCATCATGCAGAACTGACGGCGCGGGATAAAGTCATGTCTCTCATAGAAACTCCGCGCACCTTTGTTCCCGATATTGACCTCCAGTGTCAGTGCATGCACACCGGCTTCGGCGCAATGCGCTTCAATTTGTGGCATCAGCTCGGTCCCGATGCCTTGCTGACGCCATTCTGGTTTGAGATAAAACTGGTCGATCAGTGCGATACGGCCGCCGTGTTCCAGGCTGAAGCTGTAGCTGAGGATGATGTGACCGGCAATCATGGTGTTATCGCCGTCTTTTACTTCGATAAACCAGGCTTGCCCCAGCTCAGCGTTATTCAGGATCTGATGAACTGCCTGTGTGGTTTGCTCGCGTTTTTGTGGCAGGACTTCATATTCAAAGAGTTCCCCAACAAGTGTAAGCAGCATGTCCACAGAAGACAGGCTTGGCGCTACAAGTGAGATGTTCATAAGTCAACCTTAGTTGTTCGGTGTTATGGCATTGTAGTGATTCGCTTTAGCTAAGTGGTTATACGAATAACCCACACCACATGTCTATAAGTGAAGACCGTGAAAGTGGAGAAATGTTCTACTTTTTGAGCTTAGTGGCAGTTCAGGGAAACCGATGTAAAAATTTGTGATCAGGGGTTGCAATGAGTGATATCCCTCCAGCCTTGCTGTGCAGGCCGCTGGCGAAAATTTCGTCATCCTCACCCGGCAGCGCGGTCCGATCTTGCTGAACCGAGCATCTTGGTCAGACTTGCGTATATAATGGCGTTTTTGCAACACGTGGAGCCAGCCATGCGGCTTGATAAGTTTTTAAGTACGGCTTTGGGAATTACCCGTAAAGAAGCCGGTAAGCTATTAAAAGAAAAAAGAATTGAAGTAAATGAGGCAGTCGTGAAAAACGGCGCGCTCAAAGTCACACCAGACTGCGAAGTGACTTTTGATGACCATCCGCTTCAGATGACTGGCCCGAAATATCTGATGCTGAATAAGCCGCAGGGATACGTCTGCTCACATGTGGATGACTTTAACCCGACTGTTTACGTCTTACTGGATGAGGTTAGTCCGGAGAAACTGCATGTGGCAGGTCGCCTGGATGCGGATACAACGGGTTTGGTGTTGCTGACAGATGACGGTCAGTGGTCTCACCGCATCACATCTCCGCGTCATGTCTGTGAAAAAGTGTATTACGTGGAAACTGCTGATCCGATTCCGGAAAGCGCCATTGCCGCCTTTGCGGAAGGCGTCCAGCTTCGGGGTGAGAAAGAACTGACGCGTCCGGCGAAGCTTGAAATTCTGGGTGAGCGCGAAGCCATGATCACGATTTCTGAAGGAAAATACCATCAGGTGAAGCGGATGTTTGCGGCCATTGGAAACAAAGTGGAAGCGTTGCACCGGGAGCAGGTGGGTGCTGTGGGGCTGGATGAGACGCTGGAACCGGGTGAATATCGCCCGTTGACTGAAGAAGAAATCGCCAGTTTCTGACGCGAATGAAGTCTGCCCGAATGGCGCTGGATTTCTGTAGAGTCCAGCGCTATTGATGTTTGAGGGACTGGATTGCTGTCTGCACAGGCAAATAAACAATTTGAAAAACTTCACTCTCAGGCAAGAACCGTGAAATTTTTGGGATGTTTTTTGATCTTACGGACCATATAGCTCACAATTATTTGCTATCACACCGTCGAAAGAAAGTTATCATTTCCTGTCAGGAAAGATTCGCGTAGCGAAAATTGTCGTACAATCACATTCTTTCCCTTTTATCTTCTATTAAGTGGTTTATGAGTAAATCTGACAGTCCAGGCCTGAGTTTCACATTAATTCTGATCCTTGGTGCGATTGCCGCGCTGACCCCCCTTGCGATTGATATGTATCTTCCTGCGATGCCAACCATCGCGAAAGACCTTGGGGTGACACCAAGTTCGGTTCAGGTCACGTTAACGGCTTATACAGCCGGATTTGCAATTGGCCAGTTAATTCATGGCCCACTGTCAGACAGTTATGGCCGACGTCCGGTCCTGATCATTGGTGTGATTCTGTTTGCGCTTGCTGCGGTTGTCAGTGCTCTGAGCCATGATATTACTGAGCTGACCTGGATCCGTGCCGCTCAGGGTTTCGCCGGCGCTTCTGCCGCTGTCATCATTCAGGCGCTGGTGCGCGATATGTTTGAGCGCGAAGAGTTCGCCCGGACCATGTCTTTCGTCACGCTGGTGATGACAGTCGCCCCACTGGCTGCGCCATTAATCGGGGGCTATTTGTCCGTCTGGCTGGGATGGCGCTCGATTTTCTGGTTCCTTGCGTTGTTTTCGGTCATCGTGATTCTGGCGGTTCTGAAAATGATCCCGGAGACGTTACCGGCAGAAAAACGCCTGCCATTCCATTTAGGGTCAACGCTGCGAAACTATGCCCGTATGCTGACTTCACGCCCTGCCTTAGGCTTAGTGATGAGCAGCGGTTTCTCATTCTCTGGCATGTTTGTGTTCCTGACTGTGGGCTCTTTTGTTTATATCGATCTTTACCACGTCAGCACAGAAAACTTCGGCTTACTGTTTGGCTTGAACGTTGTGTGTCTGATCGTGATGACAACGCTGAACGGCAAACTGGTCCGGAAAATGGGGTCGCACTATATGCTGCGACTGGGCCTGAACATTCAGCTGATTGCCGGGATCGGGCTGGTGGTCGGACAGATTCTGGATCTGGGGCTTTGGGGCACTGTGATTCCTGTGATGTTGTTTGTGGGTGCCATTTCGACGGTTGCCAGTAATTCGATGGCTTGTTTATTAGCCAAATACCCGCATATGGCAGGTACAGCGTCTTCTCTGGCTGGTACAATGCGCTTCGGAACGGGGACGGTTGTCGGTGGTGTGGCTGCCTTAATGCCGGATACATCGGCCTGGCCGCTGGCGGGGACAATGGCAGCCTGTGCAATCCTTGCGTCACTGTTCTACTGGACGATGTCGAAAGACGCCTGATGGCATTAACACAGCAGAAAGAAAATCAATTGTATGGCTGAGTTTTATCAAGAGCTGAATCAACTGGTGAATGACGGTCTGTCAGCTTTGCAGACCTCGATTGCCGAGGGTAAAACACCGAATAACCCGGTGAGTGAAACGCACTTTATGAGTGCCTGGATTACCAAAGTCATCAAGCAACAGCGTTATGATCATTGTGTGGCGAAAACGCTGGCTGGCTGGCAGCAACAAGCCCGGAGTATGGGCAAGCAAGCGCAGCTGAAGCAAAAATTTGAGCATATTGCCTGGACTTTGTCGGGTGTGCTGAATGAAGCGGGGCAAACGAAGCCGCTGACACAGCAAGCTGTGCAGCACTGGTATCAGGCCCTTGAAGATGCGGGCTGGATGATCACCACAGAATACGAAGTGGATCGGAAAGTCACGCATCACACAGACGGACAGGCTTCGTTGGTGGTGTGCGCCAAGCAGGCAAGTACGGCATTTGAAGACGACACACTGAACAAAGCTTTGTCTGTGTATGTGCGGGGTAACAGCCAGCAATGTATCGATTTGGCTTATCAGTGTGGGTTGTTGCTGTATAAGGTGACCGATTATAAGTCTCTGGTGAAATACCATGGTGAATACCGGCTATATCCGGCAAATGCCGGGAACCATTTGCCGGAATTACCGACTCGCTTGAAAGACTGAGCAACACAGAAGAATGCAGCATCTGGCTGCATTTCTTTTGCCATCAATAATCATGATCCATGAGCGTATGACCGATAGTCTTCGCATCTTATTTTGTGTGATTTCACCACGGGGACGTTGCAGAAAGTGAATTGTGCTAAAATATTGAAAAATTTATATAAATCAATACCTTTTCGCTTGTGATTCTTCCCGGCCATTTTACACTAATCGTTCTTTCATCAATGGGTGTTACGACATGAGTTCTTCCCAGTCTGCTGTGCCATTTATTGAATGGGCTTTTGTGCGTCGCCTGATGGCGATTGCATTGCCCATTGCGTTGCAAATCGCATTGTTTTCCAGCCGGAGTCTGGTCGATATCCTCATGCTGGGTCAGCTCAATGAGTTGGATGTCGCTGCAATCGGCATTGCGGGCCGGGCTTTATTCGTCGTCACCATTATGCTGATTGGTGTCACAACCGGTGGGGCAATGCTGTCCGCACAGTACTGGGGGGCTGGGAATGCCCGCGGTCTGAAGCAAAGCGTGGCACTGACTTTGCTGATGACGACAGTGGTTGCTGGTTTGTCGGCACTGGTCTTCGTTCTGATGCCGCAGCAGGTGATTGGCGTTGCGACCGATCATCCTGAAGTGATCGCCCGTGGCGCGGAGTATTTGCAGATCACCGCAATCAGCCTCTTTGCTATCGCCTGGGGAAGCAGTGTCTCGGTTGGCTTGCGCGCCATGCATCAGCCGGGCATCAGCACCTTTTTCAGTACGGTCGGGATTGCGCTGAATCTGTTCCTGAATTGGGTGCTGATTTTCGGCAATCTGGGGATGCCGGCTTACGGAATTGTTGGCGCAGCCTGGGCAACAGCGATCAGCGGGCTGGTCGAAATCGTCCTGCTGTTTGGCTATCTGCATTTTAAACGTCACCTGACTGCGCTGACTTGGTCAGTGTTTCCAGAGGTGATGGACATGCAGATGATCAAACGTTTTCTGAAACTCTCTTTACCCACCACCTTGAATCATCTGGCCTGGTCGGGCGGCATCTTTATGTACCACGCCATTATCGGTCAGGCAGGTGTCGACGGGCTGGTGGCGCTGTCGGTGATGACGCCGATTGAATCACTGGCGCTGGCGTTGCTGATTGGTATTTCAAATGCGTCTGCGGTTCTGATCGGTAATCATTTGGGCGGCAACCGGATGGAGGAGGCTTACCGTCAGGCCTGGGCTGTCGTTGTGCTGAATCTGGCTTGTGGGATTGTGATTGCCGGGGGCATGTTGCTGATCCGGGATCCGATTCTGGATCTGTTCGCCGCAATGACACCACAAACCCGCGAATTAACAGAACATTTCTTTCTGATTTTCTGCATGGCGATGATTGTCAAAAGCCTGCCGATGGCGATGATCGTGGGCGTGCTCCGTGCCGGGGGTGATATTCGGTTCTGTTTTTATCAGGATCTGGGCGCGCAATGGCTGATCGGTATTCCGTTAACAGCATTTTGTGCCCTGATACTCAAGTTCCCGCTGGAGTGGCTGTACGCCATGCTGATGCTGGAAGAGTTTGTGAAAACTGCCGCTTCGACCTTGCGGATTCGTTCCAGAGCATGGATGAACAATCTGGTGGCTGATGAATCTCAAACCAGCCAGAACCCCGCCTGACCCAAACCAGTACGCTTTGCGACAGACATCATCACAGCCCAGTATGTGCCGGGCTGTTTCAATCTTCTCCCGGTTGTTAACTCCTTCACACTCCTGTGAAATGCCAATACAGCATATCTGTGATGTTTTCAGCCCAGGATTCATTTCAAACAAAATGATGCGGTGATCCGGCAATTAAATTGTGCTTTCTTGGCTTCCTTTTCTATTCGTTAGTCACCGTCAGACACGCCTGTTTGAAAGGCGTGACATGGCTTGGAAGAACAACAACGTCAGAAAAGGATAGAGATCATGGGAACTGCCGCAGCAAGTAATAAATTACAGTACGGATATCCAACACCTGGACCGCAAAGCCCAACCGGGCAAAAGGTGATGGATCATGTATTTTTCCTGTCGAATGCTGAGTGGAAAAAAGCCCGGGAAGACAATGATTACGATTATGTGGTTGTCGGAACAGGATTCTGTGCCCTGGCTTTTGCAGAGCGCACGTTAGCGCGCAATCCGTTTGCCCGGATTCTGATGATCGAACGCGGACCGTTCTTTTTACCGGAGCACTTCCAGAACCTGCCGTTACCATTCAAAGATACCTTAGGTGGATTGTCTGAAACCTTTCCCTGGACCATGTCCGCCAAGAATCATCTGGGTCAGGCTGGGACCATTCACTGGCAGCACGGTATGGTTCCATTTTTCGGCGGACGGTCAACGCTCTGGAGCGCGTGGTGCCCGCGGCCGAATGATGAAGAGTTTGCTGGCTGGCCAGCCGAAACGATTGCCGCCGCACGCAATAATTTCAAATCAGCAGAGACCTTGCTCAGAGTGCAGAAAGCCGATCAGATTGATGCAGGCCGCAGTAAAACCGAGCAGGCGCTGATTTCCGGAAACCGTCCGGTTTATGGTGAACTGCAACGCACAGTGCAGCATCTGCTGGAGCAATCCGGGACCTCGGTGAACGGCATCTACCGGACAGAAGCTGCACCGCTGGCATCTGCTTCCGAGAATATCAACGGGATTGATTTTCAGAAGTTTTCAACACCGGGCAGCATTCTGGCTCTTGCCGATCGGCAGGCAGCACTGCATGAGGCAGGCAAGGGGGCGAAGCTGGATATCGTGACCGATTGCGTGGTGGCACAAATCATTCAGCAAACGGTTGATGGTACGCCGCGTGCGACGGCACTGGAAACGTCCCGTGGTGTATTGCCGCTTGGTGCTGCACAACTGGTGCTGGCGATGGGGACTTTGCCACCCACCACGTTGCTGAGAAATTCTTTCCCGGATTATCCGGGCTTGGGTGAACGATTCTCTGCGCACTTTATCAGTTCGATTGTGGCCCGGGTGCCGAAAGCGGATCTCGATCCAAATGGTGCGTGGGGGAATCTTGAACTGGGTGCCTGTTATGTCGCAGGGGTCGCCAACAACAGTTTCGAACAGCAATATCATATTCAGTTATCTGCATTGTCGGATGACAATCCAATTGTGAACTCGTCAACCGCTTTACGTTATATGCCAGATGTTGTGGCCACGGCTTCTATGGCGCAATTACTGTCTTCAAAAGAACATGTCGTCTTTGTTTGCGCTGTGCTGGGTGAACTGGATTACACCAATCCGGGCAGTTGGTTTAAACAGAATCCGGATGACGGGGATATCACAACGAATTCTCTGCTTCAGATTGAAGAAAACGGCAGAGATAAAGAAACCTGGTCGGCGATGGATGAAGCCACATTCAGCATTTTGGAAACCGTGCTGTCGCCCAAAGGAAAATCGGCTGTCCAGTACTGGCATGGCAGCCCGGACCAGGGAGAATGGGCAGAAGCCCGTCCGAATACCCAAGCCATCCGGGTGGATGCACCGGTCCATGAAAGTTCCACACTGCATATCGGCAGTCAGCCGGATGCGCCGGTTGATCTGGATTACCGCTTCAAAGGTGCCAGCAATGTCTATGTCACCGGCGGTGCCCTCTGGCCGCAGGGTGGCTCATGGAACCCAACCCTGACAATGGTCGCACTGGCTCAGGATCTGGCGGATAAGTTGCAAAAGTAACCGTGTTCTGAAGAACCATTGAGATAAAAAAGCACTTTTCACTCTGGGAAGTGCTTTTTGCTTCACGGCCCTTTTTGTTTGTTTCCCGCGTCTGAATTGCCTTGTACTACACTTAACTCCTGAAACAGTCGTTCTGAAAATGGTTCAATTTCAGAAGGATACACATTGAATCATCCATCATTGTTCAGGATTTTGGGTCTTCGGAGGCAGGAATGTTACGACTTGTCGGGCTCTGCAAGGGATATCAGGATGGTCATGAGTACCATGCTGTGATTCAGGGGGCTGAGTTCTGTCTGGCAAGGGGCGAGCAAATTGCCTTAATGGGGGAAAGCGGGTCAGGGAAAAGTACCTTACTGAATCTGATCGCCGGGCTGGATAAGGTGGATGACGGGGAGATCTGGCTGGGTGAGACGCCGATTCACGGAATCTCTGAACGGATGCGGACGGCATTCCGGCGGCACCATATCGGATTGATTTTTCAGCAATTCAATTTATTGCCCACCTTAACAGTTCAGGACAACATTGAATTCTGCCGTCAGCTCAAAGGTCTGCCCGCGCAGCCGGAGCTGTGGCGCACCATTATTTCTGCACTCGATCTCAAACCGCTTCTGAGCCGTTACCCCGAGGAGATTTCTGGCGGTCAGCAACAACGGGCGGCGATTGCGCGCGCGCTCTATATGGAGCCGGATATTTTGCTGGCGGATGAGCCAACGGGCAGTCTGGATGAAAGAAATGCCACGGCAGTGATGAGACTGTTAATCAGCCTGACGGCTCATATGAACTGTTCCCTGTTGCTGGTCACGCACAGCCCGCAGGTGGCAGCCTACCTGAATGGCTGTGTGATGCTGAAAGGGGGCGTACTGGATGCACAATCCGGTCTTTAAAGCGTTATGGGGACATTACCGGCGTCATCCGTTACAGGCTGTGCTGCTATTGCTCGGGCTGGTGATGGGGATTGCATTGCTGGTTGGGGTGCTGGCTGTGAATCAACAGGCAAGGGCCAGCTATCAAGCAGGAGAAATGCTGTTTTCAACCCCTTTTCAGTTCGCGATTCGCCATCAGCAACCCGGCATGACGGTGCCACAAGGGCTGTATATTCAGTTGCGACGTTCTGGCTATGCGCAGTGTGTGCCTTATGAACAACACCGGATTGAGACTCAGGAAGCTGGCAATCTGACATTGGTTGGGATTGACCCTTACGTCATGCTGCCCCTGATGCAAACCGGTTCTCAGCGAACACAAACCGCCTTGCTGACCCGGCAAAGCAATCGTGTGCTGGTCAATCGTCAGATGGCGCAGCTCAAAAACTTTTCTGAAGGGCAGCGACTGACGCTGGTCACCGGAGAAACCGTCGGCGTGCTGCACATCGTTGAGGACAGCCGGGTTCAGGGGGCCCGGTTAGTGGCTGATATGGGGCTTGTACGGCAGCTGTTTCCGAGATCCGGGTTTACGGCGGTGTTGTGTGGTCAGCTGAATCAGGCGGCGCAACAAAATATCAGCCATTTGCTTCCCGGCGGGCTACAGCTGACGGAGAATGATCACACGCATCTGGAGCCGCTGACCCGGGCATTTCATCTCAATTTATTTGCGATGGGCATGCTGGCTTTCGTTGTGGGTTTATTCATTTTTTATCAGGCAATGTCGTTATCGCTGACACAGCGACAGTTTCTGGTCGGATTGCTGCGTCAGAGTGGTGTAACGGTACCGCAACTGGCGCGGGCTTTGTCGGCTGAACTCATCCTCTGGTTCAGTTTGGGAGTGATCGGCGGCAATCTACTGGGGCTGTTTCTGGCACAGCAACTGCTGCCGTCCGTCGCATCCACCCTGAGCGATTTATATCAGGCCAATCTCTCTCTGACGACAGAATGGCGCTGGCAGTGGGGGCTTTTCAGTCTTGCCATTGCTTTTCTGGGTACCTTGCTGGCTTGCGGCTGGCCATTGGTACGCCTGATCCGAACGCCGCCGGCCCGGTTAACTGCACAGATGACGATGGTCCGGGGGAACTGGCGAGAGTATCGCTGGCAGGCTGGGATGGCGGTTATTTTCATCCTGCTGGCAATGGTGATCTATGCGCTGGAACACAACCAGCTCTCCGGTTTTTTATTGATTGGCTGCCTGCTGGCAGCATCCGGCTTACTCATGCCGTTTCTGCTCTGGGTCGTGTTTAAAGGGCTGTCGAAATGGAGGCGTTCTCCCCGGATACGCTGGTTTTTCAGCGATGCGGCGGCAAGCCTGAGCCATCGGGGTGTCGCTGCCATGGCTTTTATGCTGGCGCTGGCAGTGACCATTGGCATGGATACCATGGTCGGCAGCTTTCGTCAGGCAACTCAGCAATGGCTTCAGCAACGTTTGGCGGCTGATCTGTATGTCATGCCTTCTGCGCCGCAGGCCTCGGCGATTGCGGATTGGCTGTCGAACCGGCAAGGGGTCAAAACCGTCTGGTGGCGATGGCGGACAGAGATTCCCGGCCAGACGGAGGAACAGCAGTTACAGGTGCTGAGTCTGGGCGCTTCACTGGGGGAACAACAGGCGTTGCCGATGAAAAGTGTGCTGGAGAATTACTGGCAGCAATTACATCAGCCTGGGCAACAGGTGTTTCTGGCCAGTGAATCGCTGGCATTGCGTCTGGGCTGGGAACCGGGTCAAAGGGTCGATTTGCCCCAACGATTGGGAAATGGCTGGCTGCTGGGCGGCATTTATTACGACTACGGCAATCCATACGGACAGGTGTTCATTTCAGAGCCAATGTGGCAGCAGCGATTTCACCGGCAGGGCAAAGTCAGCCTGGGTGTCCACCTGAATCAACCCGCGGAGGTTTCAGCTTTAAAGGCACGACTGAAAAATCACTTCGACCTGAGAGACACTCAGGTGAGCGACAATACGCAGATCATGGCTCAGGCCATGGCTGTGTTTGATCGGACATTCATTGTGACTTCCACGCTGGGAAAACTGACATTACTGGTTGCTGTGGTCGGATTGTTTATTGCCACGGTTGCCAGCGAGATTTCCCGTCAGCGGCAGTTTGCGCTGCTGCGGTGTATGGGGATGACGGGCAAAGAACTGGCGTTGCTGGGGGGCGGGCAACTGTTGGCGATTGGTTTGATGACTGCTTTGATTGCACTCCCGATGGGGTTATTTCTGGCACAGTTGCTCATTGATGTGGTGCTGAAATATTCGTTTGGCTGGACCATGCCTGTTCAGATTTTCCCGCTGCAGTATCTGCTGACACTGGGGACGGCACTGGCAGCATTATTGCTGGCTGGCGCCTGGCCAGTCTGGCAGTTGGTGAAGCGTTCAGCCATGTTGTCGCTACGGGAAGCGTTCTGATGGATGGCCGAATCCGATCGCTGATGAAATGCAACCGAATCGGGCTGGATTTGAGCAGGGGTTGGCTGTTATGGGGCGTGCTTCTGGCGGGTTGCGGACCACAACAGACGCCTGACAGTGCGATGAACCTGCTAACTCAGGGAAGTGATCCCGGATTTGAAACAGTTGTTCCGGGCAGAACATTTCGCTTCCCGGCGGATCACCTCAGTCATCCGAACTTCAGGACTGAATGGTGGTATCTGACGGCGAATCTGGCAACAGAGCAGGGCGAATGGCTGGCCGTACAATGGACACTGTTCCGCAATGCATCTCGTCCGGTCAGTCTGGCGAACCCAGAAAGCGGCTGGCAGAGTCCGCAGCGGTATATGGCGCATGTGGTGGTGACGAAGGCAGATCAGCGATATCAGGCAGAACGCTTTGCGCGTGGCGGGATCGGCCAAGCCGGTGTGCAAGGCCAGCCTTTTGCACTCTGGCTGGATAACTGGCGCTGGCAGGGGCAGGGGAGTGCGCCTTTTCCGGCGCAGCTTTCATTTCAGGATAAGGACATGGCGGTCCGTCTTGATATGCAGAATCGTGGTGGTATTGTGCTGCAAGGCCAGCAGGGCTACAGCCAAAAAGATCCGGCCGATCCGGCGCTCGCTTCTTATTACTACAGTATGCCGTTTGTCAGGTTGCGCGGAGACATTGTACTGGACGGTCAGCGCTATCAGGTCAGCGGCAATGGCTGGTTTGACCGGGAATGGAGCAGTCAGCCGTTATCCGCGCATCAGCAGGGCTGGGACTGGTTTTCAATTCATCTGGATGACGGGCGTGCCCTCATGCTGTATCAGTTGCGAAGCCAATTACATCCTGCACATGTGTTTGGCAGCCTGAGCCAGCCAGACGGGCAAACCGAGATCATCTCCCCCCAAGAGGCTAGCCTGACTCCCATTCAGACGGCAGACATTGCCGGGCGGGATTTTCCGGTGCGATGGCGGATTCAGATCCCGTCGCAGCACATTGCACTGGAAGTTCAGGCCAAAAGAACCGATCAGTTGCTGCCTTTTATTTTTCCTTACTGGGAAGGACCGATTGCTGTATCAGGTAGTCACACCGGCCAGGGATTCATGGAACTGACCGGCTATTGATGCATCAGCGAATTTTCAATTGACGGGGAATCACTTCGACACCCGGACAATAACGGCCTGCCGTGGCGTTCAACGCCAGCTCCAGCGCGCTGTCGGCGATCGCCTCAAATTGTTGGGGCAGGGAATGGACCCGGATCGGCAGAAAATCGAGCAAGCGGTGATCACCAAAGGTTGCCAGTTGCGTTGTTTTCATCAGGGTCGGGTGGGACAACAGGCAATCCAGCATGCCTTCGAAGAGCGCATACGACGTCACCAGAATACTTTCAGGCACCTGATTGTCGTCGATCCACTGCTGCAACAGCCGCTGTCCTTCTTCGGGGCTGAAATGATCGCCATACAGCGTTCGGGTCACCAGCGTGGCTTCTCCCTGATCGCGGACTGCAGCCAAAAAGCCCATTTCCCGCTGCTTGGAAACCCCAAGTTCAGGGACAGCGCCAATCAGGCCGACAGAAGCGGGGCCCGATTGGAGCAGTTGTCGGGTCAGCGCGTAGGCACCATCATGATCCTCGCTGATGACATTGGCAAAACATTCGTCATCTAAGCCTCGGTCGATGGCAATTACGGGCACACCCGCGCTTTGGATCTGACAATAAAAGCTGTGGTCGGCAGGCAGACTGCTGGCGACAATCAGCGCGTCAATTCGTCTGCTGATCAGTGTTTGCGCCACCTTCATTTCCGTGTCGATGTCATCATCAGAGCAACTGATAATCAGCTGGTAGCCTGCTTTGCGTGCATCCCGTTCCAGTAACTTGGCCAGTTTCGCATAACTGGAGTTTTCCAGATCCGGAATGATAAAACCGAGTGAATGTGAGCTGCCGGCACGTAAGGCGCTGGCTGCATGATCTGGTTTGAAATTGTGCGCCTCAACCACAGCCATGACTTTTTGCTGGGTTTTTTCACTGATGCGGTATTGGCTGGCTTTGCCGTTTATCACGTAACTGGCTGTGGTTCGGGAGACACCAGCCAACCGGGCTATTTCATCTAACTTCATTCTATTGATCACTCAGAAAGCAGCAAACTGTGGCTTGGATCATAGATTGAAAAAGGATCCGAACCAGAGTGTTTGCAATTTATGCTGAATCGTTACAGCATGTGTGCTGAAAGGTTTCAGCAAAGACAATAGTCTTATTCTATACGCTCTGGTGCATTGCTGAAACTTTTTATTTACAGGTTTGCTGAATCGTTTCAGCTTGGGTGAAACCAACATTAGCCACGACACTCAGGGCAATCCGGCCACAAAGAGCCGCGAAGACGAGGGGACCGAACCATGTTGTCACTGACGCAACAAGATATTGTGCTGAATCAATCAGCGACCGATAAAACCGCTGCAATTTCTGCGCTCGCCGGCGAACTGTCTCAGCACGGGCTGGTTGCGGATGGGTATGTCGATGGCATGCTCGCCCGGGAAGCGCAAAACTCAACCTTTCTGGGCCATGGGATCGCCATTCCGCATGGCACCACAGACACGCGGGATCTGGTGAAGCACACAGGTGTCAAAATTCATCACTATCCGAATGGCGTGAACTGGGGAGAGGGCAACACCGTCTATCTGGCCATTGGGATCGCTGCGAAATCCGATGAACATCTCGGGATTTTGAAACAACTCACCCGAGTGCTGTCCGCCGAAGGAGTGGCTGAACAAATTCAGCAGTCCACCGATGCCAGCAGCCTGATCGCTTTGCTCAACGGAGAAACGCAACTGGAAGCGGATGTCGATGCCTCTCTGATTGCCCTGAATTTTCCGGCGACAGATTTGCTTCAACTCACAGCCGTCGCGGGTGGCTTACTGAAAAACCATCAGGCTGTGGGGCGGGACTTTGTTGCTGATGTGATAGCGAAAGACGCCACTTATCTGGGTCAGGGGCTGTGGTTGGCAAGCAGCCGTCAGGATGTTCAACGGACCGCATTGTCATTTGTGACGCCGTCACAAGAGTTTCAGGTTGAAGATAAACCCGTGAAAGGCTTGCTGATGATTGCGGCAGGCAATGCTTCTTATCAAAAGCCGCTGAAGCAGGTATCGCAATGGGTGTATCAGCAACAAGTGCAACGGTTGTTTGAAAGCGATGCGGCCAAGATTTCATCTCTCTTTGCTGACTCTTCTGAACCACAGGCCAGTGCCGATGCCAATACGGCAGTGTACAAGATTCGCAATGCACACGGCTTGCATGCGCGTCCGGGTGCCATGCTGGTGAGTGTTGCTAAGAAATTCGAGTCCACGATTCAGGTGCGGAATCTGCAGGGCGATGGCAAATCGGTGAATGCCAAGAGCCTGATGAAGGTGATTGCTTTAGGGGTGAAGCATGGACACGCGCTGGAATTTACCGCAGAGGGTGCCGATGCCAGCGAGGCACTGAATGCGATTGGCGATGCGATTGCGACCGGATTGGGTGAAGGAAAATAAATGAATACCGAAGCCACAAAAGCCACAACACACCCGAAAGTGGTGGCTGTGAACCTGAATCCCGCACTGGATCTGACCGGCAGCTTGCCGCGTCTTCAGCCCGGTGCTGTGAATCTGGTCGAACAGGGCACTTTGCATCCGGCCGGTAAAGGGGTGAATGTTGCCCGTGTGCTGGCTGAACTGGGTGCGGCGGTGACGGTAACGGGCCTGCTGGGCACAGAGAATCAGGACCCGTTTTGTGAACTCTTCAGGCAATACGGCATTGAGGATGCCTTTGTCCGCGTCCCTGGTGCCAGCCGGATCAATGTCAAACTGGTTGAAGCCGATGGCCGGGTGAGTGATATCAATTTTCCCGGTGTCGCCGTGAATCCGGACGATGTTGCGGCGATGGAGCAGCAGCTTTTCGCCTTGGCCGAACACCATGATGTGTTTGTGATTGCGGGCAGTCTGCCCGTGGGTCTGAGCCCGCAAACCTGCGCCGGCTGGATGGCAAAACTCAAGGCACAGGGAAAGAAAGTCTTGTTCGACAGCAGTCATCAAGCCCTGAAAGCGGGAGTGGGGGCTGCCCCCTGGCTGGTCAAACCGAATGATGACGAATTGGCTGCATTGTGCGGTAAAACACTGGAAACGCAGGACGCGCTGCAGGCTGCGGCAGAAGCCTTACACCATCAGGACATTCAGAATGTGGTGGTCTCGCTGGGGGCTGCGGGGGTGATGTGGCTGGATGAATCGGGCTGGTTGCAGTCGCAGCCGCCGAAAATGGCCGTGGTCAGCACAGTGGGTGCCGGCGATACGCTGGTGGCGGGGTTGTGCTGGGGCTATCTGAATCAATGGTCAAAAGAAGAAACACTCAGGTTTGCAACAGCGCTGTCGGCGCTGGCGGTCACTCAGGTGGGCGTCGGTGTGCCGGATGAGGCGGTACTTTCGCAAACGCTGGCAAGTGTTCGGATGCTGAACGAGCAGCCTGTTGGTCAACACGTGAATTTGGAAGGATAAAGGTGACGACATGAAGATTGCAATTCTGACCGCTTGTCCGAGCGGTATCGCAAACACCGTGATTGCGGCCGGGCTGATGGAGCAGGCGGCTAAAGATCTAAACTGGACCGCCGAGATTGAATGCCAGTCCAGTATTGTACCGGCAAGCCCGTTGTCTCCGGCAAGTATTGAAGCCGCCGATTGCATTGTGGTTGTGGCAGATAAAGCGGTTGCTTTGACTCGCTTTGTCGGAAAGAAAGTCTATCAGGGCGGGATGGCGACTTGTTTTGCGGATCCCAAAGCGTTTCTGCAAAACGCTGTTGCAGGCGCTTCGGTTCTGAAAACAGCACCGGCAGTTGAACAGGAGCCTGTTCAGAGCACGGTTGATTCTGCCCCCGTTGGAAAACGTATTGTGGCGATCACGGCCTGTCCGACGGGTGTCGCACACACCTTTATGGCCGCGGAAGCGCTGGCCGAAGAAGCGAAGCGTCAGGGGTATGACATCAAGGTTGAAACCCGGGGATCCGTCGGGGCAAAAAATCAGCTGAGCGAGCGCGATATTGCCGATGCGGATCTGGTGATGATTGCGGCGGATATTGAAGTTGATCTCAGCCGTTTTCACGGGAAGCGGCTGTATAAAACAAGCACAGGGGCTGCACTCAAGAAAACGGCGCAGGAAATCAGCACAGCGTATGCGACCGCAAGTGTGTATCAGGGCAAGGCGGCCTCGGTTTCAGACAAAGTCAAAGGAGAAAAGACCGGACCTTATCAGCACCTGATGACCGGGGTGTCTCACATGCTGCCGCTGGTTGTTGCGGGTGGTCTGGCGATTGCGTTGTCGTTTATCTTCGGGATTGAGGCATTTAAAGAAGAAGGCACTCTGGCAGCCGCTTTGATGCAGATAGGTGGCGGTTCAGCATTTGCGCTGATGATTCCTGTGCTGGCAGGCTATATCGCTTACTCGATTGCTGACCGTCCGGGTTTAGCGCCCGGCCTGATTGGCGGTATGCTGGCCAGTTCGACCGGCGCCGGATTCCTTGGCGGTATCGTGGCAGGTTTTCTGGCAGGTTACAGCGCAAAAATGATTGCTGATTCTCTGCGGTTACCGTCCTCGATGGAAGCATTAAAACCCATCCTGATTATTCCCCTGATTGCCAGCCTGTTCACGGGGCTGGTGATGATTTATGTGGTCGGTGGTCCGGTTGCAGCTGCAATGAACAGCCTGACTGAATTCCTGAATACAATGGGATCGGCCAACGCGGTGCTGCTGGGTATTATCCTGGGTTGTATGATGTGTTTCGACCTGGGGGGCCCGGTGAACAAAGCCGCATATACCTTTGGGGTTGGTTTGCTGGCATCTCAGACATACGGACCGATGGCCGCGGTAATGGCGGCGGGTATGGTGCCTGCTTTAGGCATGGGACTGGCCACTTTTCTGGCAAAACGAAAGTTCAGCCCGCCAGAGCAGGAAGCCGGAAAAGCGTCGTTCGTACTGGGGCTGTGTTTTATCTCTGAAGGGGCCATTCCTTTTGCAGCCCGCGACCCGATGCGCGTGATCCCAAGCTGTATGGCGGGCGGTGCGCTGACAGGTGCGTTGTCAATGCTGTTCGGTGCAAAACTGATGGCGCCTCATGGGGGTCTGTTTGTTCTCTTGATTCCGAATGCCATTACCCCGGTGCTGATGTATCTGGTGGCGATTACCGCAGGCACCATCCTGACGGGTGTCACCTATGCTTTCCTGAAACGCACAGAAGAAGCAAAGCTGGCGACGGCTTGATTTGAAGATGAAAAAAGCCCCAGGCATTGAACGCCTGGGGCTATGCCACCGCTGCCTACTGAATCTGTCGATGACTGCCCTGATTTTCTGCTCCATTTCCCCAAAAAACGCAAGCTGAAGCAGAATTGGTATCATCGTTTTATTTTACGTAGGCGCTCCGTGCGAGTGAGTGTCGCCATTTGGCGAATGCGCAATATTCCCAGTTATTGTTATCAGCCTCAATGTCATCAGTGATGCATTGATGTTGTTATACCCGTCGCTGTCGTCAGTTTGTGTTGTTTTTATGGGGTTATTCTTCCACAGCATAAAGAATGTCGTCATCACTGGTGATAACCAGATAAGAATCGCCGGGTTCCAGATCCGGAATGCTGCATAAATCCAGCTGAATCGGGTCCAGATTATTGCCTGCTTCCCCTTTCGTTGCCGAGATTTCAAACTGATCGCCGCAACTGGCCATCAGAATCGGGGAGGACACCTTGCCGGCACCGACTTCAGCCGATCCGCTCGCAGTGGCCGACTCATAATCGATGCGGATATCTTTGTTCGGAAAGACCCGGATTCGGTATTGATCATCCGGCACATTGTCATCGTTTTCGCGGCGAATCGTTGTGACACGGAAACTATTGGTGGTTTCACCATCCAGCCACACGACAGTCCACCAGTCTTCCCCGTTATTCAGCAGGGTATTGGTGAGTGCGGGTTCTTCTTCCAGCTGATATTTACTGTCCCAGATCCCAATGGTGACGGACAGAGCTGAATTGTTCCCCCAGCGGTGCGTGTATTCGCGGTGAGTCCTGTCGACCAGATTGCCGCTTTTCAGATTGCCTTGCTGGAACAGGGTGGAATTTGATGCGTTTTCACCATTCGTGACAAACACATCCACGGGCTCACGTGCGGTGTTCACGAAGGTCAGGCGTGCTTGCCGATCCAGGAGATTACTGCCGTCCGTTCCGTTGCCGGAATCTGAACCCCCTGAGCCTCCGCCGCAGGCCTGAAGTGTCAGCGCAACCCCAACACTCAATGTCAAAAACCAAAAAGGCTTGTTCATCTGCTACCTCGATGGGATTAATTTATTCCTTTCTCAGTAAGCATATTTCAAGGTGTGGCGCTTTTTTGATGAATCCGGGCATGTCAGAAAAGTTTTCATTAATTAGTTCAATTTATGAGCTTTTTTGACTCTCATCATTGAGACAGGGTGATGGAAGGCCGTTTGTCATGAGGCGCAGACGGGGATCCCGTGGTGTGGCAAGCCGGGAAGTGTGAAAGAAAAAGCCATAGCAACGAACTATGGCTTGGTTAATTTTATAACATTATCAATATAATTTTATTAACACATTTTCCGTTTCAGCCCGCTGATATCTAACAGGCGGGTTGAAATTTCTTCGACCGACAGAGATGTGGTGTTCAGATAGGGAATCGCTTCGCGTCGGAACATGGCTTCGACCTTCGACAGTTCGCTCTCACATTGTCCTTCGCTGGCGTACTGGCTGTTGGCATAGCGCTCGTTTCTGATCGTCACCAGTCGCTCGGTATCAATCGTCAGGCCGTAAGTTTTATAACGGTAGGGTTCAATTTCTTTGGGCAGCTTCAGGCTGGTCATATCATCTGCGATGAAAGGGTAGTTGACGGCGCGAATCCCAAACTGCATCGCCAGATACAGGCTGGTGGGTGTTTTGCCGCAACGGGAAACACCAAGCAGAATAATATCTGCCTTATCCAGATTATTCAGGGAGATTCCATCGTCGTGGGCCAGTGTGTATTCAATGGCAGCGATGCGGTCCTGATAGCTGGCCGCGTCGCGGTTGATGCTGTGGGAGCGGCCAAGCATCGCATTGGGGGTCATGTTGAGATCTTTACTGAGCGGCTGCACCAGTGCATTCAGGACATCGTAAAGTTTTGCCTGACTCTGGTTGATGATCGCTTTCACTTCTGGCAGCACAATGGAGTAAAAAACCAGCGGTTCGATCCCGGATGCCTGATAAGCCGCGTCAATTTTGTCTTTCACCTGCTGTGCGCGTTCGACAGACTCAACAAAAGGCAGTGTGGTCTGACGGATCTCCAGGTCGAACTGACCCAGAACAGCATGTCCAAGTGTTTCAGAAGTAATCGCTGTACCGTCAGAAACGTAAAATACATCACGAAAATCAGATTTGCGCCGCATAATAAGTTGAGTCCTTTAAATGTTCCTGTAACGATTGGGGCCATCAATCAATTTATAACTATAACCCTACAGGGTAAGTGTTCTGCTGAGCAAGGTTTTGCCAGCAGTTTGTCTTGAGCGGACTCGATTCTGACGCAAGTTTTTTTTGAATGCCAAAGCAATCGTTTTCGTTGAGAGTTTGCCCACACAATACAGCTGATCCAATACAAGGAGACTTCCCGTGCAACAGAATGTTGTTTGGTATGACGCTTTATCAATGAACGATGTCGATAAAGTTGGTGGTAAGAACGCATCGCTGGGCGAAATGGTCGCCAACCTCGCGAATGCTGGCGTGAAAGTACCGAATGGATACGCAACAACATCTTATGCATTCAACCAATTCCTGGAAGCCAATCAGCTGAATGATCGGATTTACGATCTGCTGGATAAGCTGGATGTAGATGATGTGAACGCGCTGAAGCAGGCTGGTGACACCATTCGTAAATGGGTGTACGAAGCACCACTGCCAGCTGATCTGGAGCAGGAGATTCGTCGCTGCTACGTGGAACTGGGTGAAGGCGACGACATGTTGTCTGTCGCGGTCCGCTCTTCTGCAACAGCGGAAGACTTACCGGATGCCTCTTTCGCAGGTCAGCAGGAAACTTTCCTGAACGTTCGTGGCATCGATTCTGTCATCGAAGCGGTGAAACACGTTTTTGCCTCGCTTTTCAACGACCGTGCAATTTCTTACCGCGTGCATCAGGGCTTCGACCACAAAGGTGTGGCTCTGTCTGCCGGTATTCAGCGCATGGTGCGCTCCGACAAAGCCGCTTCTGGTGTGATGTTCACGCTGGATACTGAATCTGGTTTTGATCAGGTTGTTTTCATCACCTCGTCTGTTGGCTTGGGCGAAATGGTGGTTCAGGGTGCTGTTAACCCGGATGAATTCTATGTTCACAAACCAACGCTGGTCGCGGGTAACCCGTCTGTCGTACGTCGTACGCTTGGCTCGAAGATGCAGAAAATGGTCTACGGCGAAGGCAAGGAACTGGGGACTCAGGTGGTCATTCAGGAAACGACCCCTGAAGAACAAAACAGCTTCTCACTGACCGACGACGAAATCGAATCGCTGGCGAAACAAGCCATGATCATCGAAAAACACTACGGTCGTCCGATGGACATCGAGTGGGCGAAAGATGGCATCACTGGCGAGCTGCTGATTGTTCAGGCACGTCCGGAAACTGTGCGTTCCCGTGATGATGCCAAAGTGATGGAGCGTTTCCATCTGAACGGTCAGGGTAAATCTCTGGTCGAAGGCCGAGCAATTGGTCAGCGTATCGGCACGGGTGTGGTCCGTGTCGTGAACCATCTGGATGAGATGGATCAGGTGCAGGCGGGTGATGTGCTGGTGGCCGACATGACAGACCCGGATTGGGAACCTGTGATGAAGAAAGCAGCAGCCATCGTCACCAACCGTGGCGGCCGGACCTGTCACGCTGCGATTATCGCGCGTGAGCTGGGCATTCCGGCTGTCGTGGGCTGCGGCAATGCAACCGCTCTGCTGCAGGATGGTCAGACTGTGACTGTTTCCTGTGCGCAGGGCGAAACGGGCTACATCTACGAAGGCGAACTGGATTTCGAAATCCGTCGTTCAGAGGTTGATAACCTGCCTGAACTGCCGCTGAAAGTGATGATGAACGTGGGCAATCCGGATCGTGCCTTCGACTTCGCTTGTATTCCGAACGAAGGGGTTGGTCTGGCGCGTCTGGAATTCATCATCAACAAGATGATCGGTATTCACCCGAAAGCACTGCTGAATTACGATGCGCAATCGGATGAGCTGAAAGCCGAAATCGACCGTCGCATCGCGGGTTACTCGGATCCGGTTGAGTTCTACATTCAGAAACTGACTGAAGGGATCTCAACGCTGGCTGCGGCATTCTGGCCGAAGCGTGTGATTGTCCGGATGTCAGATTTCAAATCGAACGAATACCGCAATCTGGTTGGTGGTGTGAACTTCGAACCGGTTGAAGAAAACCCGATGATTGGTTTCCGTGGCGCGTCCCGTTACGTGTCGCCTCAGTTCCAGGATTGTTTTGCACTGGAATGTGAAGCCATTAAACGGGTGCGGAACACCATGGGTCTGCGCAACGTCGAAATCATGATCCCGTTCGTGCGTACCGTGAGTGAAGCGGCATCTGTGATTGATCTGCTGGCGAAATTCGACCTGCGTCGCGGCGAGAATGGTCTGAAAGTCATCATGATGTGTGAGTTGCCATCGAATGCCATTCTGGCGGAAGAGTTCCTGAAGTACTTTGATGGCTTCTCGATTGGCTCAAACGATATGACACAGCTGACGCTGGGTCTGGACCGTGACTCCGGTGAAATCGCCCATATGTTTGATGAGCGCAACGAAGCGGTGAAAGCCATGCTGTCGATGGCCATTAAAGCAGCGCGTAAAGCCGGAAAGTACGTCGGCATCTGTGGTCAGGGTCCATCCGACCATGACGACCTGGCCGACTGGCTGATGGAGCAGGGCATTGACTCTGTTTCTCTGAACCCGGATACCGTGGTTGAGACCTGGCTGCATCTGGGTAAGAAATAAGCACAAGTCAGCGAAGCTGAAATAAAGAATCAAAGCCCGCGCCAGTCGCGGGTTTTTTTACATCCGTGCCCACAGCAAACGCTTTCAGTTCCTCCCCCTTTTCAAGGGGGAGGCTAGGCGGGGGTTATTTGGCGGAGTCGCCAAATCTGTGCTCGGTTTACGACCCCCCTGATTCTCCCCTTGCCAAGGGGAGGGAATTGCTGAGCTCATAATGAATTCGGTTCGGTTCCTCCCCCTTATCAAGGGGGAGGCTAGGAGGGGTTATTTGGCGCAGTCGCCAAATCTGTGCTCGGTTTACGAACCCCATCCTGACCCTCCCCTTGCCAAGGGGAGGGAATAGTCGAGCTCACAACAGATTCGGTTCGGTTCCTCCCCCTTTTCAAGGGGGAGGCTAGGCGGGGGTTATTTGGCGCAATCGCCAAATCCGTGATCGGTTTACGAACCCCACCCTGATTCTCCCCTTGCCAAGGGGAGGGAATTGCTGAGCTCATAATGAATTCGGTTCGGTTCCTCCCCCTTATCAAGGGGGAGGCGAGGCGGGGGTTACAGGGCACAGGCGGAAATTCGTGTTCGTTCATTCATCAATTCATCGTTTTATTTCAATAAGTTAATTTAACCACTTTCCCTCAATATCACACTTGTTGTCTAAGCAGTGTGATCCTTATGCATAGAGTAAAAGCACTATATTGATATGCAATTCGCTCAGTGAAACCCTATGTGCATCACAGGGAGGAACCTGTTGATTTCATTTCATATTGCATATTGAGAGAGAAAGATGTTTAAAAAGAAATTATCCGTCGTTATGTTGGCATCGCTGGGCTTATTTGGTTGTGACTGGAATGACAGTGATAAAAAAGCGGTTGAAGAGGCCGTGAAAGAAAGTGTGACTGAGGAAGTGGTCAAGCCGGAAGGGATTAATGTTCAGGTGGAGTTGTATAATCAGATTCCTGAGTTGCTGACTGAAAATCAAGAATTGAAAGTTGATTTTGCTTTTGATATTGATAATTCAGGGAAAATTGAAAATAGCAGGGATTTTATGATTGTAGCCAGATTTAGAAATGGGAAGTCCAATATCTTTTTTGAAGCTATGTCATCATCTATAAGTGAAAAGAATGCTGAATTTAGAACTCGTAAATTTGTAGAACAGCTGGGAACGGCAAAGATAGAAACGATTGATGGTAAGTCTATTGTGAGCATCAATATTTTACCACAACCAATTTTGGCGACAGAAAAGGTTAATGAAACAGATATTCTGGTTGGTTCAGAGAAAGATGACCCAGTCCTGAATGAATACCTGGCGAGAATGGCTGCAGCAAAACAAGCACCAGCGATGAATACAGGAGTATTTTTTAGAGATAGCACACCAGATAACTATCTGGAATCTGGCGATACTCTCACAGACCTCAATGATTTTACAGAAGTGGTTCAGTTGAACTCTAACTCTATTCATGATTCAAAAGATGATTATACCGGCAGTTTGAATTACGCCGACATCGAGCGAGTTTCATTTAGCTTCGACTAATAGTGATCCATAATTTTTTATAAATAAGCCCGCATTTGCGGGCTTATGTGTCTCTGAAAATAAAAACTACCGTCATTCACTGTTTTATTTCACCGCTCCTCAACCACACGCACCACGGGTTTTTCCTTCCGTCGGGTAAAGGCAATCCCGGTGACCAGAACTGAAAACCCGAGACAGACCCACACCGGAAGTTGCGGGGAAATCACCACAGCACTTGCCAGCAGAGAGGCCAGACCATAACCCAGGGTGTGTGACATTGAAATCAAACCGGCGATTTTACCCGATTGATCCGGGTTGGTTTGGGTGGCCATGGACGTATAGGCGGGCACCAGTAAAGCAGCGCCAATCGCAGAGGCAACCATGGCGAGGGTAAAGATCCAGAATGCCGTGTTGAGAAAAAGCACAAAACCGATCAGCAGGGCAATGGCGCCCAATCGGTACATGGATTCGATGCCAAGCTTTTTCTTTTTGATCACCAGCACCTGCGTCAGCAAAGTAAAGGCGGCGCTCAGTGTCAGCAGTAAACCAATGGCCTGACTGATCTCATCTGTGGTCCAGGTGGTGATTGAACCGATCAGAGGTGACAGACTGTATTGCAGTAAAGCCACAACGGCACAGAGCAGCAATCCCGTGAGGAGAAATGGCAGCAGGGAGACATCAGGCAATTTGCGTTGCTGCTGTGTTGTTGGTGGGGTTGTTGGCGTGAACACAGGTTTCGGCAGCCAGCAGGCGCCAAGGAAAGCAACGACCGGAAATGCGACCATCAGTATCAGCGGTGCGTAAATATGAAGTTTGAGCGCGCCCATCGCCAATAAGGGACCAACCAAACGACCTGTACTTAACCCGATACTGACCGAAGTAATGGCCTGCAGTCGATGCTGACTGCCACAAAGTAAAATCGCCCAATGCTGGCTGGCGGGCACCATGCCAGCCACGGTACAGCCGTAAATAATCCGTGCGAGAACCAATCCGGCCAGCCACAGGTAGGTTTGTTCGCTGAATGTATCACTCAGAGCGGTGAAGATCAGCAGCAGCAGGAAGCTGATCGCCATACCTGCCAAGGCTTGCAGCACAACACCTTTGGGACCGTTTCGGTCACTGTAGCTGCCCCAGAAAGGCGCAGCGGGCAGGAACAGGAAACTGCCGATTGCAATCACCACCGACCAGGTGGGCAAGCCAAACGCTGAGTGTTCCACCAAAAAGGGGAGCGAGACCAGCAAACCGTTTTGCCCGATGCCCATTAAGGCGGCGATCAGGCCGATCAGTGTCAGATGAAGTCGATGAGAGGGACGGCTGGCATCTTGGGTCATGGTTCCTTCCTGATTGGAATGTAGAGAGAGTGCAGCGAACCTGCATAAAAACAAAGGAGAACTATTCGTGTTCTCATTCGATTTGGTGACGGGTATCCTACATATAAATATTGAATCTGAAAACTATTATCATTCACAGCCTGCTATGGTAGAGTGCGTCAAATCTGTTGTGCAACCCGTTTATCTCATTCATGTACCAACTTATTGACGCTGCCTTCGACGTCGAGGGAAAGCGGATTCTTCATCCGACCTCACTCTCATTTCAACCCGGAAAAGTGACCACCTTGCTGGGCCATAACGGTTGCGGTAAATCAACCCTGATGAAACTGCTCAGCCGGCAAAATACGCCCTCATCCGGACAAGTGTTGTTGAATGGCGATCCTGTCTGTCAGTTAGACAGTAAAAAGTTTGCACTGAATGTTGCTTATTTGCCTCAACACCCGCCCATCACCGATGGCGTTACAGTTCGGGAACTGGTGTGCTTTGGTCGTTATCCTTGGAAAGGGGCATTTGGTCGTTACAGTCAGGAAGATTACAACCTCGTGGATGAAGCAATTGAACGGGTCGGACTGACGCCATTTTCAGCACGTTTTGTTGCCACGCTATCCGGTGGCGAGCGGCAGCGGGCTTGGGTGGCGATGCTGCTGGCACAACAGAGCAAATGTATTTTGCTGGATGAGCCGACTTCTGCACTGGATGTGGCGCATCAGTACGAATTGCTGCATTTGATCCGGGAATTGAACCAAACGTTAGGGCTGACCGTGATCATGGTGTTGCATGATGTCAACATGGCGGCGAAGTTCAGCGATCATCTGATTGCCTTACACTCCGGTGAAGTGATTGCGCAGGGGACACCTGAAGCCATGATGACCCCGGAGACGCTCCGAGAAATCTACGGTATGGAGCTGGCTCTCTTCCAGCATCCGCAAACGGGGCAGCCCATCAGTTACATTCCATAACAACAAGAACAGGGAAAGACAGTGAAAAAATTCATTGCATTGTTTGTCGCAGTCTTTGCGATTCAGGCTGAGGCCATGACCGTTCAGCATGAACTGGGTGACGTTGAGATTGCTCAGATTCCCCAAAAAGTCGTGACCCTGGACTGGGCACTGACAGAAACCGTACTGAGTCTGGGCGTGACCCCCGTCGGTGTCGCTGATCAAGCAGGCTACCGGACTTGGGTCGGAGAGCCACAATTACCAGACGCTGCAAAGAATGTGGGCTCGCGTCGCGAACCGAATCTGGAACTGCTGGCCGAGATGAAGCCGGATGTCATTTTAATCAGCGAACACATGAGCCCGGTGTACCAGCAACTCAGCGCGATTGCACCAACGCTGGTCTATTCGGTGTACAACAAGGCCAAAACACCGTTGAACAATGCTGTGAGCATCACGCGTCAGTTAGGTTGGGTACTTGGCAAAGAAACGCAGGCGAATCAGGTGATTGAGCACACCATGGCCGTATTAAAAACCAATGGTGATGCTGTGAAAGCTTCGGATTCGGGTCATAAACCTCTGATGTTCATCCGTTTTATTAATGATAAAACCCTTCGCATCCACAGTGAGGGATCACTGGCACAGGATACAATTTCGGCCATGGGGCTGAAAAATGACTGGCAGGAACCCACCAATCTCTGGGGCTTTACAACAGCTGGTATAGAAAAAATGGCGGAACATCAGTCCAGCAATGTCATGATTTTCGGCCCTCTGAAAGCCGAAGAGCGACAGAAACTGACTGCATCGCCTTTGTGGCAGGCCATGGCATTTACCCGCGACAATGCTGTTTATGAATTGCCTGCAATCTGGACCTTCGGCGGACTGGTCTCTGTACAGCGTTTCAGCGATCACATCACTCAACAACTCACGAATCACTGATGCAGTCACAAGTTTCATCCATCCGAATGTTCATCCGATCGGGCGGAATTGCCCGGTCGTTTTTTGTGTGTGGCCTTTTACTGACCATCCTGGGTTATCTGCTCAATCTGACTGTGCCTTATGCGCAGGGGCTTCCTTTACTCTGGCAGACGCTGTTTCATTATGATCCGGCCAATTATCAGCACCTGATTGTTCATCTCACTTATCTGCCACGATTAAGCGTGGCCGTTTTATGTGGTTTTTCTCTCGCCGTTGCCGGTGCCGTGATGCAGTTTGTTCTGCGTAACCCGATTGCATCACCGACCACACTGGGCGTGGCGTCCGGGGCAGAACTTGGCATGGTGCTGGGTATTCTGCTGTTACCGGCTTCTTTGCATGTTTCTGCTTTTATTCCTGCATTTCTGGGCGGCTGTCTGGCGACGGCTCTGGTCTTCCTGCTGTCGGCGAAGCGGGGGTTTGCCCCCGTGCACATGGTTCTGGCCGGGATGGTGATCAGCCTGTTCTTTGGTTCCGTGAACACCATGCTGCTGTTACTGCATGAGCAAAAATTGGCCTCTGTTTTTGTGTGGGGAGCCGGATCGCTCAATCAAAATGGCTGGACATCGGTTCAGACGTTACTGCCCATGACGGTGCTGCCTTTGGGGGTGCTGATGTTGTTACAGCGGCCACTGGCATCGCTTCAGTTGGGAGAAGGCGTTGCGAAATCTCTGGGCGTGAATGTTAAACAAATCAAAGTGTTGTGTTTAGGTCTGGCCATCTTTATGACGGCTGCCGTGGTCAGTGAAGTCGGTTTGATTGGATTTGTGGGGATCGTTGCACCAGCCCTTGCAAGAATGATGGGCATGCGAAAGCTTTATCTGCAAATTCTGGTGAGCGGCGTGTTGGGATCCCTGATGCTTTTGCTGGCAGATCTGCTCATTCAGCCATTTTCAGGGGTTGGCGGAGAAATGCTGCCCACCGGTGCCATGACGGCGCTGATCGGCGCACCGTTTCTGTTGTGGTTACTCCGTCGGAAAACCATGCAGTCCGAATTGCGGGCAAGGGAAGAAGCCGTTCCCCAGTATCATCAAAGAGATTTTCATCAGACAGCCTGGTGTTTAACCGCGTTTGCTGTGTTTTGTGTGATCGCTGCGATAACGCTTGGCAAAGGGCAGCAGGGCTGGGCGTTAACCTTGTCTGACGCTGCCTGGGAGTATCGTGCCCCCAGAGTCATGGTTGCTTTGCTTGCAGGGGTGGGACTGGCACTGGCCGGCACCATCATCCAGCGTGTGACAACCAATCCCATGGCGAGTCCGGAAGTTTTGGGCATCAGCTCTGGTGCCGCCCTCGCGCTGGTGATCGGGGCGATGATGGGCATTTCAGTTCAGCGGCATGAACAGGTCTTGCTGGGCACTGCGGGTGCTTTACTTGCGACCGGCGTGATTTGGTTCATGGGGAAACGACACAAGTTCGCACCCACGCAAACCTTGTTAACCGGGATTGCGCTCAGTGCTGGACTGGATGCTTTTCTCCGGATTGCGATGACATCCGGGCAAGACAATGTCAGAGCATTGCTGACCTGGTTGTCGGGGTCAACCTATCTGGTTTCAACGCAGGATGTGCTTTTGCTGACGGTCGGTGTTGGTCTTTTGCTTGTTGTGACGCTGTCACTCAGCAGGTGGATTGATTTAATCGGGCTGGGTGAGGTGAGTGCAACCAGTGTCGGGATTGACTGTAAACGTGTGCGTCAGTGTTTATTGTTGCTGGTTGCCGCGCTGACAACACTCTGCACCATTGTCATTGGCCCGCTGAGTTTTGTGGGCTTGCTGGCCCCACATATGGCGCGTTCACTCAATCAGTACTCAGCGTTTCGTCAGCTGACCATTGCCTGTCTGCTGGGGGGCTGTCTGATGGTGATCGCAGATTGGATCGGACGTAATTTATGGTTCCCCTGGCAATTTCCGGCAGGATTGCTGGCATCCGTTATTGGGGGAGGATATTTCTTGTACCTCATGCGGAAATGATCTGATCCTTTTTCCATACATTTCGTCATGATAAGCCAGCGTGAATCGCTGGCTTTTTTATGCCTGAAGCGCCACATTCGGCGTTGAATTCATCGGTTTAAAGCAACGCTGAAAATTTAAAGGAGAATTCACATAAAAGTTATTGATTATGTTTTTGAGAATCATTAGCATTTGACATCATTGTTAAATGTAATGAGTAAATGATGAAAATACATAACGATTCGAATGAGATGTCAGTGGCTGGTCAGCATGATGTGGCTGCTGCATGTTTCCTTAATGCCCTTGCCCGCGAGTGCCGGGCGATTCAGTTTGAAACAATTTCAGGTGAAACCAGTTACATCATTCCGCTGTCGGCTGAACGCCGTATCCGCATTCCACTTAAGTATTATTCTGAGTTAGGCGTTCATGAGTATCGTTTTCCGGCGTGTCTGGAAAGTCAGATATCGGAGGCCATTTCATTTCAGGATGTGATGGCACTGATTCTTGCGGAGCAGGCTTTAGTCGGCCTGGTGACGGATGAGCAGAAGCACATTTTTACAACGCGCGTTCTGGAAAGTCACCGCAATACTTACGCTGCCGCCAGCCAGAATCCTTATGGTGAAACACTGTTTACGCAAGCTCTGAATTTTCAGCAGGCAGAACAGGGACTGTTGATTGGCCATTCTTTCCATCCGGCACCCAAAAGCCGCGAGCAGTTCAGCCAGGAAGATGCGAAAAAGTTCTCCCCTGAATTCGGCGGTCATTTTCCGCTGCGCTGGCTCGCTGTCGATGCATCCATCGTGATCTCAGGCAGTTCAGCGGATCAATCGGTTGCCGCACGAATGAACAGTCTGCTTGATGCGGATACGGCCTTTCCGGCGGAGATGCGCACTCAACTGAGCGACAATCAGGTACTGCTGCCAGCGCATCCCTGGCAGTGGCAGGTGTTCAGTCAGCATCCGGATGTGATTGATTATTGTGACGCCGGATTAATTCGGGATCTGGGCGAAGCGGGGTCGGACTGGTATCCGACGTCTTCAACCCGTTCACTCTATGCACCAGCGTTGCCTTATATGCTGAAGTTCTCGCTGAGTGTCAAACTGACGAACTCAATCCGGAACCTTTCCGTGAAAGAAGTGATTCGTGGCACCCGCCTGAATCAACTGTTTGCCGACACTGGCATTCAGGATGTACTGGGGAAAGGGGAAGGATTCCAGCTGATGCAGGAACCGGCTTACCTTGGACTGATCGATAAAAATGGTCAAGCCATTGATGAGTCGCTGGTGGCGTTTCGTGACAACCCACTGGCAGACAAAGTGGATGAAGAGGCGGTTGTTCTGGCGACGCTGGCACAACAAAACCCATTTGGCGGGCACAGCCTGCTGGCAAACCGGGTTGCGGCTTATGCTGCTGGTCAGCATATCGATCTGGAGCAAGCAGCCAAAGCTTGGTTTGCCGCGTATTGCCAGCATTGTGTGCTGCCGTTGTTCAACCTGCAGGCCAACCATGGCGTGGTTTTTCTCGCACATCAGCAAAACATTGTGATGCAGCTGAAAGACGGCTTCCCAGTCGGTATGTATTACCGGGATTGCCAGGGCACCGGCTATACAGATCTTGCGTTTGAGCGGTTCCCTGAGGCGCTGAGCGATACCAAGCAAGACATTGAGAATTACTGGAATCAGGACAAAGTCCGCCGGTATTTCGCTTATTACCTGATTATTAACTCAACGTTCAATGTGATCGGTGCAATCGGTGCTGGTACTGGTGTTGATGAAATGGCACTGGTTGCGATTCTGCGTGACCAATTGGAAGCGCTGAAAGCCAGTGGTGTTCGTGATTCAGCCTGTCTGGACTACGTGCTGAGTGACGAAGGTCTGTGCTGCAAAGGAAACTTCTACTGCTACCTGCAGAATTTCAATGAAAACTCCATTCCGGATCCTGCCGTGATTTATTTTGATTTAGCCAACCCACTCATCCAAGCCAAGGAGGCACTTCATGCATCATGCTAAGACTTTTCAAATCACGGAAGCGCAGGGGGAAGGGGTTTGGATTCAGCTGACGTTATCTGAGGCGGATTTTCAAAACCCGGCAGTCATCGGGCAGCTCTATGAGGATCTGGATCATGAATTCAGTCAGCAGCTGGAATGTGATCGCTTCTTCATTGATGCACCTCGGGATCTGTTTGCCCATGTTGCCGCACTGTTGCCTTTGAGTGAAGGCAACCTGCTGTATAAATCCATGTTTTATCAGTTGCCGCTGCACTGGCATTTACATAAGCCGTCCAGTCTGTTTCCACGGATTGAAGTTCAGTCCAATCCTCAATACCGGCACCATCCGTTGCGTCCTGCAAAACCGACGGGCACCGTCTATCAGCGCGATGACCATCAGGCTGAGGTGACCATTTCATTCCGCGTGTTTGAGATGGAACGAGACTTAGACCGCTTTGTTCGCTGGATGAACGATCCCCGTGTTGCTCATTTCTGGGAGCAGGCCTGGAGCCGGGAAAAGTTGCAGGAGTTTGCACAATCTCGCTTGAACGATGCCCATATTCTGCCATTAATCGGCGAGTTCAACGGTGAGGCCTTTGGCTATGTGGAAGCTTACTGGGTGAGCGAAGATCGTCTTGCGCCTTACTATGATGTGCAGCCTTACGACCGCGGGATTCACTTGCTGGTGGGTGAAGATCAATTCCGTGGCCCGCGTTACTTTAACTGCTGGATGCGCGCCATCAGTCATTACCTCTTCATTGATGATCTGCGCACAACCCGGATTGTGCTGGAGCCCCGTGCGGATAATCAGCGCTTGTTTAACCGGATCAAAGAAGTGGGATACCAGAAGCAGTTCGAGTTCAACTTCCCGCACAAACGTTCAGCCTTCCTGATGCTTGAGCGAAACGCCTTCTTTGGAGAACAGTGGTAATGATGCAACAGGCAATTCAACAATACTGGCCTAAGGCGAACCGCGCCATCGTCGCCAAAATGATCAGCGAGTTTGCTTATGAGCAGGCATTTCGTTTTGAGGTCACTAAATCGGGTTATGAGCTGAAGCTGGATAACGATGTTCATTATCAGTTTCGGGGGAAGGAAAACATTTGGGGGCAAGTGGTGATTGAACCTGAGTCCGTGACCCGAACGCCAGCCATTGAGCCCGTCCTGGCCACGCAGTTCATGATGGATATTCAATCCTTACTGAATATGCCGGATGAAGCGATGGCAGAGCATTTCGAAGATCTCAATGCGACCTTGCTGGGCGACTGTAAATTGGCCGCGAAAAAGCAGCGCCTGACCGCGAAGGATCTGACGCAGCTGAGCTGCGAATTACAACAAACCTATTTTGATGGACATCCGAAATTTGCATTTAACAAAGGACGCAGAGGTTGGGGGACGGACGATTTAGATTTGTATGCACCGGAATCTCAGCGAGCATTTCAACTGGGCTGGGTGGCAGTTCATCATGATATTCTGCAGCAGTCGACGAATGAAACCACGCGTTGGGAACAGCTGCTTGAATCTGCGATGACAGACGTTGAGCTAGACAAGCTGGCCCGGGCATTGGATGCATTTGACGTCGAACCGCAGGATTACACCATCATTCCAGTGCATCCCTGGCAGTGGTCTCAAAAGCTGTCGTTGCTGTTTATGCGGGAAATGGCAGAGAAAAGCCTGCTGTATCTGGGTGTATACGGCGACCATTTCCTGCCACAGCTTTCGATCCGAACGCTGAGCAATGTGTCGCGGCCGCAGGGCTACGACATCAAGCTGCCGCTGACCATTATGAACACCTCCTGTTATCGGGGAATTCCAGGGCGCTACATTCTGGCAGGTCCGATGGCATCAGACTGGATTGATCAGATTTTTCAAACGGATCCGCTGCTGAGCGGAAAAGGTGCTGAAGTCTTGCAGGAGCCAGCCGCAGCTTATGCATCACAAGCTGATTATCAGCGTCTGGCACAAGCGCCGTATCGTTATCATGAGCTGTTGGGTGTGATCTGGCGGGAATCGCTGGCATCGAAACTGAAAGACAATGAAACCGCCATCCTGATGGCAGCGCTGATGGAATCTGACGGCCAGGGACATCCCCTGATTGGCGAGTACATTGCCGCGTCTGGACTCTCGACGGATGCATGGCTGACCCGGTTATTTGATGCTGTGGTGATTCCGTTCTACCACTTACTGACCAAGTACGGTGTGTCCCTCATTGCGCACGGTCAGAACATCACCATCGTGATGGAGAATCATGCGCCGAAACGTATTTTACTGAAAGACTTTCAGGGAGATATGCGTTTGGTTGAGCGTGAATTGCCGGAGCAAGCTTCGCTGCATCCAGCGGTGAAAGCAGCCACAGTTCGTCTGCCGGAAGAACTGATTATTCATGATTTACAGACCGGACATTTTGTGACGGTGCTGCGCTTCATCTCACCACTTCTGGAAAAGCTGGGGTATCCGGAAAACCACTTTTACCGATTACTGGGCAACCGGATTCAGCATCACATGGAACAACATCCTGAACTTGCTGACAGGTTTGAGCGTTTGGATTTGTTTAAGCCGCGGATTTTGCGCCTTGGCTTAAATCTGGCGAAGTTCCGCCACAGTACAGACAGCAGTGCATCCCGGATGTTACCGGATATGGATGACATGCTCGACAACCCGCTCGTTTTGGCTCAAGAAAAATAAGGAAATCATCATGGAAAAGAACAACCACAAAGAATGTCTGGATTTGGCTGGTGTTGGCGTTGGCCCGTTTAATTTGAGTGTTGCGGCCCTTCTGGACACGAAAACCGAACTGAATAGTTGCTTTTTTGAAGGCCGGGAATCTTTCTCTTGGCATCCGGGGTTATTGTTAGATAACACCAACATGCAAACCATGTTTCTGAAAGATCTGGTGACGGCCGTTGATCCGCAAAACCCGTATTCTTTCCTTTCATATCTGGTTGATCAGAAGAAATTCTATCGATTCTTATCTGCAGAGCTGGGCTGTATCAGCCGTCATGAGTTCTCTGATTACTTAGCCTGGACGGCGCACCAGCTCTCTAATGTGCAGTTTGCCACGCGTGTTGAGCAGATTGAATATACAGGCGATGCCTTTGAAATACAGACCAACCAAGGATCTTATCTGGCGAAAAACCTGTGTATCGGAACTGGCAAGGTGCCTTCCATTCCTGAATGTGCGAAACCACATATCAGTGACAAAGTATTCCACGCGGCCGAAATGGGGTTGCGCGACCGTGACTTCACCGGGAAGCGCGTCATGGTTGTTGGCGGTGGACAAAGTGGTGCCGATATTTTCCTGAATTTGCTGAACGGGAAATGGGGCAAGGTGAAAAGTCTGGACTGGTTGTCCCGTCGTGCCAATTTCCAGCCACTGGATGAGGCTGCCTTCACCAATGAGTTTTTCACGCCTGAATATGTGGAAACCTTCCTGGGGCTGGAGCCCACGGTCAAACAAGCCGAAATTGATGCTCAGAAATTGACATCAGATGGGATCACTCAGGCCGCACTCCTGAGTATTTATCGCGAGCTTTACCACAGATTCGATGTTCTGAAAGAAGAGAAGTGGGTGCGGTTGTTACCCCACCGGAGCATGAGTTCTCTGGAAGATCGGGCTGGCAGTTATACCGTTCAGGCATTGAATGCGCTGAGTCAGCAAGCTGAAATGCATGAAGCCGATATTATCATTCTCGCTACGGGTTTCAGTGCGCCTTATCCGCAATGTCTTAAATCGATTTTGCCTTTGCTGGACTTGGATGAGAAAGGCCGTTATGGCATGACAGGAAACTTTGAACTGAAGTGGAAAGGCAGTGCGAAAAATAAAATTTTTGCTGTGAATGCTGGCATGCACAGTCATGGGATTGCAGAACCGCAACTGAGCCTGATGGCTTGGCGAAGTGCAACAATTATCAATCAGTTATGTCAAAAACCTGTGTTTGATCTTGAAAGTGATAAAGGGATGATTGAGTGGGTGACAGAAAGTTTGGTGACTGAGTACGCGAAAGCATCTTGATCAACTCAGCGTGTCGGTCAGGCCTTACAATTTCCTTAAGAGTTGTAAGGCCTTAAAAAAGTTCAATAAATTTGAACTTTTTTTTGGACGAATACTGGAAATAAAGTGGCAAATGAGTATTATTATCAAACTCTATTAATGATTAACTTAAAACAATAAGTGGTAACAATGGCAGTGAAAAAAGGGATGTTTCAATTGACGACAGTGGCGGCAGCCGTTGCTGCAACCACCTTGGTTTCTACTTCAGCATTTGCTCAAGAATACAAAACAACTGAAGATAAAATGGTCGTGGTTTCCAGCCGCGCACCCAAAGCAATCAGTGATATTCCAGGGACAGTCTGGTATGTCGACAGCGCTCAGATTGAGCAAGAGTACCGTGGCGGTAAAAGTCTGGGTGAGATTCTCGCCGCAGCCGTACCGTCAATGGATGTCAGCAGCCAGGGTCGGACCAACTACGGACAAAACCTGCGTGGTCGTCCGATGCTGGTCATGATCGACGGTGTGTCTCTGAACTCTTCCCGTTTGATCAGCCGTCAGTTAGATTCGATCGATCCGTTCAACATTGATCGCATCGAAATTCTTTCCGGTGCAACGTCCATTTATGGTGCGGGCGCGACGGGCGGTGTGATTAACATCGTCACGAAGAAAGCAGACAGCACTGAATTGCAGTTTGAAAGTTATGTCAGTACCACATCTGGCTTGAACAGCAGTGATGATTTCGATTACAAACTGGCTCAGTCCGTCAGCGGTGGCAATGAGCTGGTGAAAGGTCGTGCCTCTGTGGTTTATGGCGAAACCCAAGGCTATTACGATGCGAATGGCGATATCGTTGTGCCGGACATTACGCAGGGTTCTGTTCAGTTCAATGAGGTCATTGATGTATTGGGTACTTTGTCTATCACGCCGACAGACACGCAAACCATCAATCTGCTGGCGCAATACTACAGCAGCGAGCAGGACAGTCCTTACGGTATTTACTTTGGCCAGGATCTGGCTGGCGTCGATAAAAATATTACCGGGAATCCGGGTGACAAGAACCTAATTGAAGTTCGGGACGGGTTTGAGTCCGATCGCCAAGGTTCAACTGAACGCTGGATGCTGAATGCAGACTACATTCATTCAGATTTCCTGGGCCACGAGTTACTGGTTCAGGCATCTTACCGTCATGAAACTTTGAGCTTCATTCCTTTTATCTATTCGACTTACCTGGCGGCATCTGAGCAGGAAACAGACGTGATCAGTCTGCGTGCCGCGATGATCAAATCGCTGGAAAACCTGACGCTGACTTATGGTGTGGATGGTTACGTTGATAAACTAGACAGTAATCAGATGCTGTTTGACCGTCAAACCAGCTACAACTCGGGTGGCCTGGTGAATCGTCAGGCGTCAATGATTGGCCGTTATCCTGGCACCGAAGTGTCTTCCATTGCTGGCTTCGTTCAGGCGGATTATGCAATCACCGAGAACTGGCGTGTGGAAGGGGTTATCGTTTCCAGTACATGCAGAATAAAGTCGATGACTTTGTTGCTGGTGCTACACAGGTTGCGATTGCACAGGGCACAGGTACTTCTGCTGATCCGGTTCCTGGCGGCGAAACAGATTATGATATCGGTCTGTTTAACTTAGGAACCATCTACCACCTGACCGATACGGATCAGGTTTGGGCCAACTTCGCACAAGGCTTTGATCTGTCAGACCCGGCGAAATATTACGGTGTTGGCACGTATTCTGGCCCGGATGCCAACGGCCATTACAATCTGACTGGCAGCATCAATGTGGATGATTCCAGACTGTCCGGGATTAAAACCAACAGCTATGAAGTCGGTTATCGTCATGACAGCGGCGACCTGAACATCCAGACAGCCGTTTATTACTCACAATCCGATAAGAAAGTGGGTGCCAATAAGAAGACACTGAATATTGAAATTTCTGATAATAAGACGCGTGTCTATGGTTGGGAAGGTCAGGCTGCTTACTGGTTGAACGATGCCTGGCAGGCGGGTGTGAATGGCCACCTGGTGAAATCTGAAGTGCAGAATGCGAATGACGATTGGGTAAAACAATCCATTAACTATGCAAGTTCTTCGAAAGCAGGTGCGTGGCTGGCATGGTTCGAAGATAGCTATGCACTGAAACTGCAGAGCCAGACGACGTTTGATTTGAAGGATGATAAAGGCAAAGAAATTCATGGCTACACCGTCCTGGATCTGGTGGGTCATTATCAGTTGCCTGTCGGCAGCCTGGGTTTTGGTATTCAGAATCTGTTGGATCGTGAATACAGTACCGTTTGGGGACAGCGTGCCACAGGTTGGTACTCAAGCTATGGCCCAGCTGAAGTCTTTGATTATAAAGGCCGGGGCCGTACCTTCACACTGAACTATCAGGTGAAGTTCTAAAGTTCCATTTCGATTTATTACTGCCGAAAAACCGCCCGAATCATTCGGGCGGTTTTTTTTATATTCTTTTTTCTCCCGATAATGACAGATATTCAAAGTGAATTTGTGTAGTGATGAGGCATCGATCAAATTGCAAAATCATGCATTTATTGACTGTTTTGAAAAGGCCGCATTCCCAAGTGATACAAAAATGTTTCATTAAAATACAAAACGTAACATGAGGAGTACAAATGCGTAAAACAACACTGGCTGTCTTATTGTTTTCAGTGCTGGGTTTATCGGCCTGTGGGGGTGGTTCTTCAAGTTCAAGTCAGACAACGACAGGGGGCACTCAGGATTCAACAGTCTCTGGCGGCGGCACCATGAAGGAATATGCCGCTGTCCCAATGCAGATTCAGGTGAACTTCGCAGAGCAACTGCCAGCGGATTTTCCGGTTGATCAGCTTTTCGAAGTTGCTGTGAATTTTGATGTGAACAATTCAGGGGCGGTCGATGAAGGTGATGTCCAAGTCAGACTGAGACATACTGGCTCAGAGTGGATCAGCGCCACATCGAACCTTTACTATATTTTTGTTCAGGACGGCGGAAATACCGTGGTCTTTGATGAAGCGACCTCTTTTAAATCTGAAGGCGGGCGCATTACGCATTTAGGTGTCACTCAGGTGGGGACCATTGCGCAAACCGATGCCATGAGCAAAACAACCTTAACGTTTGATCTGGTACTGAATCCACAGCGTTCAGTGAATGGTGATCTGAATGGATCCGATGCTGTGTATACAGCCTTCGAGCAAGCGTTAGGGCAAATTAATCAGACAACACCGGTCAATGCCATTGTTGGCCTTGCTGATCAGAGTACTTCTCCGGCATCAACGGTGAGTTACGATGAAGTTCCTGATGGTGGTACTTACTTCCAGGGCAGTAATTCAAGTATTGATGATAATACGTCCGATTATTCAGGTGTCAGTGGTGAAGCGGATATAGAAAAGCTGTCGATGAGCTTCTAATGTCCGGTCAATAAAAAAGCCGCCTGAGTTAACTCGGGCGGCGAAAGTTCAGCAAGAGAAATCGTTATTATTGTTGTGGAGTCGGAATTACTTCAATGCCGGGAAGGTCTGATAACGCACACCCATCATTTGTTCCATACAGTGAACAACCTGGCAGCTGTAGCCGAATTCATTGTCGTACCAGATATACAGTACGCAACGTTTGTCCTGAGCAATGGTCGCGGCACCATCGACAACACCCGCATGACGAGAGCCAACGATGTCACTGGAGACAATCTCAGTTGATTGCGTGTAATCAATCTGGCCAGACAGCGCTGAATTCAGCGCAATGTTGCGCAGGTAGGTATTCAGTTCTTCTGCAGACACATCTGAATTCAGGTTCAGGTTCGCCACAGCCATCGACACATTCGGTGTCGGAACACGAATTGCGTTGCCCGTCAGTTTACCCGCCAGTTCTGGCAGAGCTTTCGCCACAGCTTTCGCTGCACCGGTTGAAGTCAGAACCATGTTCAGTGAGGCAGAGCGGCCACGGCGTTCGCCTGAATGGAAATTGTCGATCAGGTTCTGGTCGTTGGTGTAAGAGTGAACGGTTTCGATATGGCCGTTCAGAACACCGTATTTGTCATTGACAGCTTTCAGGACTGGTGTAATCGCGTTGGTGGTACAGCTGGCGGCAGAGATAATTGTATCTTCGCTCAGGATATCGGTTTCATTCACACCGAAGACCACGTTTTTAATGTCGCCTTTGCCTGGTGCGGTCAGCAGCACTTTTGCAGCGCCCGGACATTTCAGGTGCTGGCTCAGGCCATCGGCGTCACGCCAGATTCCTGTGTTATCAACAATCAGTGCATTGTGAATACCGTAAGTGGTGTAATCCACTTCTGCCGGGCTGTTCGCGTAGATCACTTGAATGTAGTTACCGTTGACAATGATCGCCTTGCGCTCTTCATCAACCGTGATGCTGCCGTTGAACTGGCCGTGCACAGAATCGCGGCGCAGCAGGCTGGCACGTTTTTCTAAATCGCCGTGTTTACCGCCACGAACCACAATGGCACGCAGACGCAGCGGATAACCTGCACCGCTTTTTTCAATCAGCAGACGGGCCAGCAGACGGCCGATCCGGCCAAAACCGTACAGAACAACATCGCGCGTCTGCAGAGAATCAGTGCTGCTCAGTGAGTCAGCCAGTGCGGTTTGCAGGAAATCATCCAGCGCACTGTCATCCTGATGATCTTTCCAGTAAGTGCTTGCCAGTTGGCCCACATCAATCCGGCAGGGGGACAGGTCCAGCTGGTTCAGCTTTTCGATAATCGGCAGGGTCAGAGAAGGGGAAATTTCTGTTTCTGTGTAACGTTTGCCGATGCGGTGGGCTTTAATCAGTTCAATGACAGATGCATTGACAACCTGACGACCGAACAACAGCACTTCGACGCCTTTTTGTCGATATAGCTGGCCAAGAATTGGTGAGATGGATTCAGCATTGGTTTGACTGGTTTGCCAGTCGAGGAGGTATTTTTCCGGACTCATCTTTACTTAGGACCTTTCACATATAGGGAAGAAAAACAGGCATTTATCCTGTGAACTGTTATCGTTTTTATGGGCAGGGATTGTAACGGTGAGGTTGTTTTTATCCTAGTAAAATTAATCACTTGTATTTGTGATCTTGATCTTTTGTAACTTGTGATCTCTATCATTAACGCAGAGAAATATACTGATAAAACTGTGATCCCAAAAATTACTTATTTCATGCGGATTATTAGGTTGTTTGTAATAAAACAAGATAATTTGCCGGTTTGACTTCAATTCCTGTCATTCGTTGGTATTTTTACAAAAATATTGAGGGCAACTGCGCCAAATGCAGGTCAAGAGGGGCCGGAAGGGCGGCCAGCTTGAAATTGAAACGTTTGCCTGCCTGTTTTTTCGTCATTCAGTTCCAAAGTTCCGGCTAAAGTCGCCGGCAGCGTGATTTTTGTGTGTTTCAAGAGAAACACCTGTCGGCGTCAGACAAAGGCCGGTGAAGGCTGACCGAGACAAAGCGTGATAAAACTCACGTCATCTGGTAGAATGCTGCCAATTTCAACAAAAAGCTGCCAGCAGTCACGGCAGCTTTTTTCATGTCTGTTTCAATGTTGTAGGAACTTATTTTGATCACAACAGCCAACATCACCATGCAGTTTGGCGATAAGCCACTGTTTGAAAACATCTCCGTTAAGTTCGGCGAAGGAAACCGTTATGGCCTGATCGGTGCCAACGGTTGCGGTAAGTCGACTTTCATGAAAATCCTGAGTGGAGAGCTGGAGCCTTCTGCTGGTGTGGTCAATAAAGATCCCAATGAGCGTATGGCAAAACTGGGTCAGGATCAGTTCGCTTTTGAAGAGTTTACCGTGGTCGATACGGTGATCATGGGTCACAAAGAGCTGTGGGAAATCAAAGCCGAACGTGATCGGATTTATGCTCTGCCTGAAATGTCGGAAGACGACGGCATGCGTGTTGCGGATCTGGAAACAGAATTTGCCGAGATGGACGGCTATTCTGCAGAAGCACGCGCCGGTGAACTTCTGCTGGGTCTTGGGATTCCTGAGCAGCTGCATTTCGGCTTAATGAGCGAAGTCGCGCCGGGCCTGAAAGTCCGTGTCCTGCTGGCGCAGGTTCTGTTTGCCGAGCCTGAAATTATGCTGCTCGACGAACCCACGAACAACCTGGATATTAACACCATCCGCTGGCTGGAGCAGGTGCTGATGCAGCGCAACTGCACCATGATCATCATTTCGCACGACCGTCACTTCCTGAACATGGTGTGTACGCATATGGCTGACCTGGATTACGGTGAGCTGCGGATGTTCCCGGGGAACTACGACGAGTACATGACTGCTGCAACTCAGGCGCGTGAGCGTCTGCTGGCTGATAACGCAAAGAAGAAAGCCCAGATTGCAGAACTGAACTCCTTTGTGAGTCGTTTCTCTGCGAACGCATCGAAAGCGAAGCAGGCGACTTCTCGTCAGAAACAAATCGATAAGATTCAGCTGGAAGAAGTGAAAGCCTCCAGCCGCCAGAACCCGTTCATCCGTTTTGAGCAGGAAAAAGAACTGTTCCGTAACGCACTGGAAGTGGAAGGTCTGAAACAAGGCTATGGCGACAATATCCTGATCAATGGCGTGAATCTGATGGTGGAAGTCGGTGAGCGCATTGCCATTATCGGTGAGAACGGGATTGGTAAATCCACTTTCCTGAACACGCTGGCAGGTGCAATGGCACCGATGTCTGGCCTGGTGAAATGGTCTGAAAACGCCAACATCGGCTTCTATGCACAGGATCATTCCGATGATTTTGAGACAGACATGAATCTGCTGGACTGGATGAGCCAGTGGAAGAAAGAAGGCGATGATGAACAAACCGTTCGCGGTATTCTGGGCCGGATGCTGTTCTCTCAGCACGACATTAAGAAATCTGTACGCGTGATTTCGGGTGGTGAGCAAGGACGGATGCTGTTTGGTAAACTCATCATGCAACGACCGAATATTCTGCTGATGGATGAACCAACCAACCACATGGATATGGAATCGATTGAGTCGCTGAACCTGGCCCTTGAAAACTACAGGGGAACCCTGATGTTCGTTTCTCATGACCGTCAGTTTGTTTCGTCGATTGCAACGCGCATCATTGAAATTACCAAAGAAGGCGTGAACGACTTCCACGGTACTTACGATGAATATCTGCGTAAACAAGGCATTGAATGCTGAGTTGAATCGTGAATCAGCCGCCTGGGATGGGCGGCTTTTTTCGATGTGTTTTCTATTGATAGCAGACGATAAAGGTATGATTGGATGAAGATTTGGGTGGACGCTGATGCTTGTCCAAATGTAATCAAAGAAATCATTTTCCGGGCCGCCAACCGTGTTGGGGTACAAACGATACTGGTCGCCAACCATGCAATTCGTGTTCCGGCATCGCCTCATATCCGGGCAGTTCAGGTGATGTCAGGGTTTGATGTGGCGGATAATCACATTGTTCAGCAGACAGAGCCGGGCGATCTGGTTATCACAGCGGATATTCCGTTAGCAGACGAAGTGATTACCAAAGGGGCGCATGCATTAAATCCCCGCGGTGAGATGTATTCAAAAGACACCATCAAACAGCGTCTGCAAATGCGTGACTTTATGGAAACCATGCGCAGCAGCGGAATTCAAACGGGTGGACCTGCACCACTCAGCCAGGCCGACCGACAGCAATTTGCCAATCAGCTTGATCGGTTTCTGCTCAAAGCTAAATAACCCGTACAATATGTATTCAGTCTGAGAATGATGTATGTCTGAATACATATTCAATTCACTCGGAAGTTGAACCCTTCCACAGTTTTATTCATCTCATCAATTTCAATATTTTGTTCTTTGATGCAACTGTTAATATAAGCCGCCTCTTTGAAGGGATTCAATTTTGTATTGATTACAATCGGACTGAATCGATTTCATTGAGCAGGTTATATTCAGATTAATATTATTCGAGAATTAAAATGCTGAAAAAGAATGTGATGTATGCAGCAGTAGGATTGTCTGTATTCAGTTTTTCTGCCCAATCAATTGCGGAAGTTGATTTTATTATCGGTGCTGGCTACGACTTTGGTGGCGATACCCTGTTGACAGCGTATTACACTGATGGGAGCTCAACCGATGTGAAATCTGCCGAAGGTTTGTCATTCTTTGGTGGTGTTGATTACTTTTTGCAAGAGTCGTTGAAACTCCGGGGAACTGTCGGGTATAAATTCTCATCGGCCAGTGCATCGAATGGCGAAGTGACCTTCAGTCGTATTCCGGTTGATTTTTTACTGCTGCGTGGCTATCAGCGACATCAGTTTGGTGCTGGTGTTACCTACCATACCGGCGTGGAATTTGAATGTGATGTCGGCGGTTATTATGGTGGTTGTGATGGTACGATCGAGTTTAAAGACAGCTTTGGCTTTCTGGTTCACTACGAATATCGCATCCCGCTGGAAAACAATAATGCCTTTGTGATTGGTACACGATACACACATATTGATTACGAAGTGAAAGATTTCGATTCAGAATTTGATGGTAGTGGATTCGGGGTGAATCTGGGCTTCACTTTCTAACCTTGTTCAAGATAGTGTGTAAAGAGAGCTTGATAAAAAAGCTCTCTTTTTTTCTCTTTTGATTGTGTATTTTTTCAATTTCCTTTCTGAATTCTCATTTTTTACCCTTGCGACTGACTCTTCCTTGTTGATTTATATAGAATCATGATATACAACACGTTTCATTTTGTGGGTGTTATCTTTCTGATGACTCAAATAATCAGGGATATGGAAATGATTCAGTTAAACACGGACAGGCTGGTGTTACGGCCGCTGACATTCAGCGATGCTGAACCATTATTTGATATTTTTTCAGACCCGGAGGTGATGCAATACTGGGACGGTTCGCCATGGCACACCCTTTCACAGGCGTATGAGGACATCCAATCCTCAAAGGCTTCACTGGATGAGCCAGAGAAACTGGTCTTGGGTATCTGTGATCGCGAAAGCCAGACATTCATTGGTAAATGTATGCTCTTTAATATTCATCCGACTTCCCGAAGAGCTGAAATTGGTTTTGGTATTGCGAAGGCATATTGGGGCAAGGGTGTCGTGTTTGAAGCCGCATCTGCACTGATTCGTTTTGCATTTGAAGAGATGAATCTGAACCGGCTTGAAGCAGAAATTGATCCGATGAACCGAGGCTCAGCTAAAGTGCTGCAAAAGCTTGGTTTTGTGGAAGAAGGCTATCTCCCCGAGCGATGGATTGTCGATGGTTATCTGTCTGATTCTGCCCTTTATGGTTTACTTGCGAAACAGTGGCAGAAACACCAGCAGTCATCCTCAATCGTATTGGCACTGAGTGAAAGATAACGATGTATCTGAAGAAAGATTTTAAGATTCACGAGGGTCATTCAGTCTAGCTCTAGCCGGACTGGCTGGCATAGGTAATACTTAATCACATTGTAATCAATCAAGGGGGTGCTGATGTTTCGTGTTGAAAATGTCGGTGACGACCGCCTGGATATCACCATCAGTGGCAAGCTGGACGCAGCAGAAATGCGGCTTGCGCTGGATGAACTTCGCACAAAATCGGTCCGGATTGAAGCAGGGAAAATGTTGTTCGATGTGGTGGATTATCACTTACCCTCCTTTGCTGCCATCGGTGTCGAGCTGTCCCAAATTCCCGGCATGATCAGGTTTATCCGCAAATTCCAGCGTGCTGCCGTGTTGTCGGATCAACAATGGGTGAAGAAAATCAGCGAACTTGAAGGCGCGTTGATTCCAGGCCTCACCATCAAAGCATTCAATCGGGAAGACAGGGAAGCTGCTGAAGCCTGGCTGGAAGGTTGAACGGCAGTGTAATTTTTCTGGCTGAAATGGCCGGGCGGAAAACATTCAGCAACCCAAACATAATAACGAAGGATAGTTGCAGGCATGTACCATGTGATGTTCGATGTAGACGATACGCTCATTCGTTCCAGCGGATTTGATGCGCACTGTTTTATGGATGCGGTGAAGCGCGTGACCGGGCTGGATTTAAACCGGGGACTGGATGAATACCCCCATGCAACGGATCGGGGAATTTTACGGACCTTTATTCAGAATCAGGCACCAGATGAACAACTGGACTGCCTGGAAGCGCGGGTCAAATCTGTATTTATTCAAAATATCCGGCTGTACCTTGAGCAGCATCCGGTTCAGGAAGTCAGGGGCGCAAAAGCTTTCTTACATTGCTTGCTGGCAGATGAACGATTTGTGGTTTCTGTTGCAACAGGTGGTTGGGGAGAAACGGCTCTGCTGAAATTGCAAGCCGCGGGTTTTCAGACCGACCAGCTGTTGATGGCTTCTTCAAACGATCATTATGTCCGGACTCAGATCATGATGAAGGCACGAGAAATAGCCGGGGATGTGAACGATTTACCACTGACCTATTTTGGTGATGCGGCGTGGGACCGCCAGGCCTGTCAGGATCTGGGGGTGAATCTGGTGATTGTCGGTGATAAAGTCAGCCACCATCAGCAAGTCCGTGATTTTCTGGACGTTGATCGATTGCTGCGCTTTATCTCCGGGAGTCGTTAACACAATGGGTAGGGAAACAAGATGAATCAACAGGAAGTCATGGCTGCCTATAATCATTATGAGCGGATCACGATTGAAATACCGGGTTTTGAAAAAAGTCTGTCCGATGGTCTGGTGCGTTTTCGTTCAGCCCAGGCGCAGGGTGGTTTTATTTCATTTTTTGATCTGGATGAGAACAATCTCAGTTCAGTGATTCACCGTCAGATTGCATACTTTTCGGAGGGGGCGCCATTTTTCGAGTGGAAAACTTACAGCACCGATCAACCTGCCAGTATCGGGCAATACTTAACGTCGCATGGTTTTCAGCAAGGCGCGCCCGAGTCCTTTATGGTTTTAGATCTGGCTGAAGTAACACCCGTGCGGCCTTCTCCCGGACTCATCACTGAGGTTCATGATTTCAAGGGCATTCAGGATGCCATGAAGGTTCAGGAAGCGGTGTGGCAAACGGATCAAAGTGACCATCTGGACAATTTGCTTTATCTGAAACAAACGCAGCCGGATACCGTCTCTGTTTATGTGATTTATGAACAGGAGGAACCAGTGAGTTCAGCCTGGATCATTTTCAACGGCCAAAGTCCTTTTGCGGGTGTGTGGGGGGGAAGCACGATCGCACGATGTCGGGGGAAAGGGTACTACACGGCTCTATTGCAGCAACGGATTGACGATGCTTGCCGACGTGGAAAACGTTATTTAACCATCGATGCCTCAGAAATGAGCCGGCCGATCGTCGCACGGCACGGTTTTCAGTGGGTTGCTGAAACCGTGCCTTATATTTATCGTGCTCCGGAAATGAGCTGAAGCCAGGCCATGAAACAGGCGAAGCTGAGCTTCGCCTGATTTACGGAAAGACTGGCACTGCCTATTGGCTTTCGTTTGTCTGGTTCTCTTCTTTTGTTTCAGCAGAAGTCGCTTCATCTTGTTTCGCTTTTTCTTCCGCTTCTTTGGCTTTTCTGGCTTCCAGCACCCGTTTCGGGGTTGATTCTTCTTGTTCACGAATCCGGTAAGCCATCGCGTAATGCCAGCTGGAGGTTTGTCGCGACAACAGTGAATCAAGCACTTTGGTATTCATTTCTTCAAATTTACCCAGTGCCTTCGCGGTTTTGCCACTGCCGGGGATTTCTTCATCATCAGGCGCGCTGACGATAATCGAAGCGGCTTCTTTTAACGCAGCCGTATATTGTTCCGGGTCATCCAGATCGTATTGTGAAATTTTCATGTGCTTGCGTAAATACTGGGCCCAGTGGTATTGCAGGTAGGGCACAGACATCGGCCGGATGAGTGGATTGGCCATTGGAAAATCTTTATCCGGATCATTGTAAGCGACGTTTCGCAGGAAAAAGACCAGCGAAAGGTATTTATCATGTTTGAGTTGCTTCATACCCAGATATTGCGGCAGATCCGAAGGCTTGATTTTATCGCCACGCGTATTATAGAGCCAGATTTGCCCGGCTTTTTTCATGGCATCCCATTTTTCATCAATATCGCCCTCAGCAAGACTGTGGGTGACTTTCACCAGCACAGGGACACTGGTCCCCCCGTTTGGCATATCCCAGAAGGTTGAAAGAATGTGATGACCGGAGAGCAGATACAGTGTTTTTCCGTCTGGTGCCACGAGCACGGTTGGCAGCGCATCTTGCTGGCTGCCTGATTTTTGTTTACAGGTATAGCTGTCCAGATCGGTCGGTTTGGAATCTTCATGCCAGGTTTGAATGCCACCGCCGCCGTTGGTCAGGCACAGATCATCGAACAGTTGAGCCGGTCGGGCTTCATATCGTCCCAGGCTGGCGAAAATTCTGTCGTACGCTAACACAGGCTGTGTCGGCAACAGTTCGTCCAGTTTGACAGTCAACACATCGCCAACCTGAATGTCAGAGTTCGCAGGTGCAGAGGCGTGATCGTTTTCTGCTGGAACGGCCGCCGCCGATTTTTCCTTTTCATCTGCCTGTGCTGAAACTGTGCCCGATAAAGCAGCACTCACAACTAGAGCTAAAAAACAGGCGATACGATGTAATCGCATGGGGGATCCTCATAAATCGTCGTGGCAAGTTGAGTGTAGCAAAACGCTAACCGTTGATTGTATAAGAAATAATACTGAAAAGAAGCCGGGCGAGTATCAGATGGTTGTCAAATGATTGGCGATGCTCCCGGCTGAGGCAGCCGGGAGAGTCATTCAGGCGAAACGTGTTTCTAAATACTGGATAATATCTTTTGACTCATACATCCATTCAATCTGACCGTCGTCTTTTTCAATCCGAAGACAAGGGACTTTGCGGCGACCGCCACCCTGAATCAGTTCCTGTTCAAATTCAGGTTGTTTTGCATCCTTGGTTGTCAGAGGCAGCGCCAGACGTTTCGCACTTCGACGGACTTTGACACAAAAGGGGCAGGCATCAAACTGATAGAGCTGCATGGCTTGAACTGCCTGATCGACAGTCTGTTGATCTTGCGTGGAGCGTTTCATTGCTTTTGGGGAAAAGACAGCATTGAGCAGCAGGATAATCTTGCCCAGAATCCAGCGAATAATTTTCATGACGTATCGTTCTCTATTGTTCCGTGTTGAGACGCGAAATTGTATACCATTTAGGGTCAGGTCGTCATCTGGATTACTTTTATCAGCAGTGGATTGCATTGTCCGGCTGATATCGGAGTCAGTAAATATTCTGCTGTGATGCTCACTGCTAAATTAGCCTTTTCTTATTGATAAATAAAATAGTTAACTTGTGCACAGATGCCATCAGCATGCTTGAAAATCGTCGCTGACACACTATGATCCGGGGTAGTGTAGGATGAATTAAGCAAATCATATGGTTGTTGAATCTGAAGGTTATCACGCGCTGATAGAGTATTTTTCCGAAAACTTACATGTGTTTGAGGAATCAGGAACAGACGCGAGTGAAGAAACCGTCGAAAATGTGGTCACGGATCTGATTGCGACTAACCTGATGGCGGTTTTCAATCAGAACCCTGACCTGAAACCAGATTTCCGATTTAAGCTCATGCAGGAAGCAGATGCTGTGCTGGAAGACTTATCCGAAATCCTGGGCGGGCTCTGGTTAAAACACCCGGGCGTCGAGCAAATTTCTTTTCTGGAAGACTATATCAGTCTGGTGAAGAACTTATTTGATAGCGTCATCAGTGAGCAAACCTCATTTGCTTGATTCTGGGTTCCTTTCAACAAAAAAAGCAGCAGGAGCTGCTTTTTTTGTCTCTATACCGCTCAGGTAACCATTCGTTTTTGTTACGCTTTTTTGTCAATTGACATGTTTTTGTCACATTGTTTCCGTATTTTACGGCGGAAATCATTTAGATAAAGATCACAATTGATGGCTCATGATTCTGACTCACGGAAGAGCACAGCCAGCAATTCTGATTGTGACAAAGGTTTATCATGACGAAAAAGCATACATATCAGACACGGCTGTCTGTTGTATTCCTGATACAGTCTGTATTTCTGCTTCTGGTGGTGATCGGGGGATTGCTGTCACTGTTTGGAAATCAGGGCCTGAATCGGGTTGCCGCTCAGTTCAGCTTGCTCAGCCAGCAGGCATTGCCGGTTGCATCTCTCAATGCCGACATGGTGAAAGGTTCGCTGGCTTCGGCGCAAAGCCTATCTGAACTGATGAACAGTCGGTCGATTGAGCATCTGGAGTCTTCTCTGGCGTCTCTTAAGGCCAATGAACAGCGTGTGGAAGATGCTGTCCGCAGTCTGGAAACATTAGCGAACCAGAACCAGCTCGGCTGGCTCTCGGATAAAGTGGCAAACTTCAGAACCGATCTTGCTGCGTTCAATCAGCTTGTTCAATCCATTTTTCAAACCCAGCAGCAGATTCTGACCCATCAGGCTAAGTTAGCGTCTGAGAAAGCGACGATGAACTATGCCATCACTTCCGTCCGTTCAGAGATGAGCCGAATCAGTATTGGGCTCTATGCCGGGGATCAGGGAGCAATGGGGCATGTGACGAATTTTATTAATCATTCTCAGGAAATGGGGACCAACATGATGGCCCTGTTGTTTGAAAGTGATTTGGCGAAAGCTGAAGCCATCGTGAAAGATCTGAAACGAACCAACCTTTCCGGGATGGAGTACGGCTGGAAAGAGCTGAATCGCATCAATCCGGAACTGGCCGAGTTCACCAGTCTGACCGTGCCATTTGAGATGGTGCAGGCACTTTTTGGTGAGCAAGGGATGGTGGCGCTCAAGCTGGAGACGTTGCGGTTGATTCAGGCGCAGGCACAGCAGGCTGCTCAGGCGAAGGCGCAGGTGAGTCAGATCATGCAGCAACTGACTGTTTTAGAAGCTGATTCCAGTCAAATGATGCATCAGAGTGAGCAAGGTGTGGTGACGGCCAGTGAGAATGCCAAGCTGATTTTTGTGGTTTTGAGTGCCGCAGGGCTCTTACTCGCGATTGCGAGTGGGATCTGGGTGAGCAAAACGGTTCGGCAATCTTTGCAGCGTCTGGATGATGTGGTGAAAGCAAACAGTCTGGGAGATCTGACGGTGCTGGCGGACGAAAAAGCGCCGCGTGAATTTGCAGAGCTTGCCGCGCTGCTGAACCTGTCCAACCAAGCGAACAGTCAGGCCATGGCTCAACTGAACCATAACAGCCAGCAGCTGAACATGGCCGCCGAGCGAAGCCAGTCTGCGTCAACACAGTCACGACACGCGATGAGCCAGCAAAGTGATCAGCTCAGTGCGATTGCCGCTGCAATTACAGAGCTGGAAGCATCCATTAAAGAGATTGCGCTCAGTACCACAGACTCTGAATCCGAGGCAGAAGCTGCCAATCAACTGGCGCAGGAGGGTGTGCGTATTATTGGCCGCAGTACTGAACGTCTGCAGTCGCTGGATGCACAATTTGCCCGCAATGAAACTTGTATGAAAGCGCTGGATACACATGTGAACAGGATTACGGAGGTTGTTGAGCTCATCAGCTCGATCGCCAATAATACCAACCTGCTGGCGCTCAACGCCGCGATTGAAGCTGCCCGCGCAGGTGAGCAAGGACGCGGTTTTGCGGTGGTTGCTGATGAAGTCCGCCAGTTAGCCCGCCAAACGAATCTGCAAACGGAGTCTATCCGCCAGACGATTGAAGAATTGCATCTGGCTGCATTGGACGCAAATACTGCCATGCAGGAAAGTCGGCGTGAGATGACGGCCTCGATTTCACTCAGTGGTGATGTTGAATCCGCAATTCACAGGATTCAGGGAGCCATTGCCCGGATCTCAGATAAAGTGATCACCATTGCTGCAGCCACGCAGCAACAGGAGAATGCTTCCGTCGAAGTCGGCCGGAATGTGGAAGAAGTGGCCGGTCAGGCGAACCTGAACAACCAGCAGCTTGCAACGTTAGTGGAAGAAGCCGCCAAAGTCGCTGACATTGCCCGCGAGCAGGAACAGTTGCTGACACGCTATAAAATTCGGGCGTAAAACACGCCGAAAACCGCTGACCGTCTTGTCACCGGATAACCAACGCCAGTAGAATGCTGGCGTTTTTTCATTCCGGAATATTTCTATGCGTATTCACGCCGTTCATCAGCTGTATGATGCCCGACTGGCCCGATCAACCCGTCCTTTTCTCGCCCGTGGCGGAAAAGTTGAGCGGTGCCGGTTTTGTATGCTTCGGGCGCATCTCTGTATTTGTTCTTTGAAGTCTGAAGTGGAATCAGACGCCGCGTTTATGCTGGTGATGTATGATGATGAAGTGCTCAAGCCCAGTAATACCGGGCGGCTTATTGCTGATCTGTTCCGGGATACCTTCGCCTTTATCTGGTCCAGAACGGCGCCTGATCCGGCTATGCTTGGCATCCTTGCGGATCCGCAATGGCAACCTTATGTGATTTTCCCGGCCGAATATGGGACGCCTGAGCGTGTTGCCACACAGATTTCCGTGGCACCCGGCAAACGTCCGCTGTTTATTTTGCTGGATGGCAGCTGGTCCGAAGCGAAGAAAATGTTTCGTAAAAGTCCGTATCTGGATGGGTTTCCGATGCTGTCGATTACGCCGGATTCACGTTCCCGTTACCGGGTGCGGGAGGCCGCGAAAGAGAATCAGCTCGGGACGGCGGAAGTTGCCGCACGGATCGTGGATGCTTATGGCGAATCGCAAAATGCCGAGGCATTGGATTTGTGGTTTGATGTGTTCCGGGAAAGCTATCTGGCGGGGAAGCTGAATCGCCCATTGCCGGAAGATTCTGCCGTCAGTCGGCTGCGTCAGACGGCCAGCGCTGAAGCGGTTTGAGCAATCCAGAAATTACATGATTTACTTGTTTTAAATGTGCACTGACGCTGACTGATGACTTGCTAAATAAGGCTCAGGTCACAGTCTGTATATCCTGAACGATGGATAATTTTCGCAGCGTAAAATAATGGAGAGAACGATGTATTACGGCTTCGATGTCGGTGGAACCAAAATTGAATTTGGTGCTTTTGACGAACAACTGCAACGCGTGGCGACCGAACGTGTCCCGACACCGGGTGATGATTATGACGCGTTAATCGAAACGCTGGTGGACCTGATTCAGCAAGCGGATCAGACTTTCGGCTGCGAAGGCAAAATCGGTATCGGGATTCCCGGCATGGAAGATGCGGAAGATGGCAGTGTGCTGACTTCAAACATCCCGGCTGCGAAAGGCCGCTTTTTACGCCGGGATCTGGAAAACCGCCTTGGACGCGCCGTGAGCATTGATAACGATGCCAACTGTTTTGCACTGTCTGAAGCCTGGGATGAAGCCCTGCGTGATGAGCCTTCTGTGCTTGGATTGATTCTGGGGACAGGTTTCGGTGGTGGTTTGGTTTTCGGAGGCAAAGTTTTCTCCGGCAAAAACCATGTCGCAGGGGAGCTGGGCCATACTCGCTTGCCGATTGATGCCTGGTTTCACCTTGGTGAGAAAGCACCGTTGTTCCAGTGTGGCTGTGACAATCGGGGTTGTATCGATAATTATCTGTCTGGTCGTGGCTTCGAACAGCTTTATGCGCATTATTACGGCGAGAAAGTACCAGCGATTGAGGTTATCCAGCGCTATCAGCAGGGTGAAGCCAAAGCCGTGGCGCATGTGGAGCGCTTTGTTGAACTGCTCGCTATCTGCCTTGGAAACCTGCTGACCGGGCTGGATCCGCACGTGATTGTGCTGGGCGGTGGACTCTCGAACTTCGCTCTCTTGTATGAAGAACTGCCGAAACGCTTGCCAAAACATTTACTCTCTGTAGCCCGTGCGCCGAAGATCATCAAAGCCAAACACGGCGATGCGGGAGGCGTTCGCGGCGCGGCGTTTCTGAATATCGAAAAAGTTTAAGCATCCATCGCCATTTCATTGGCAACATGAAGCAGCAGGGGCTAAAATCCCTGCTTTTTCGTATTCAGGTAACAACAACATGGCATTTTCCGGGTTAGGGCTACAGGCAGACATTCTTTCTGTCGTCGACAGACTGGGTTTTTCAGAACCAACGCCTGTACAGCAACTGGCGATTCCCGTTGCTTTGAAGGGGCAGGATGTTCTGGCCGCCGCGCAAACGGGAACAGGAAAAACCGCCGCATTCGGTTTGCCATTGATTCAGCACCTGCTGACCAAACCTGCGCCGGAGCGGTCGCAGGAGAGTCGTCAAGGCGCGCCCATCCGGGCACTGATTCTGACACCCACCCGAGAACTGGCGCAGCAGGTGCAGGATAATCTGACAACCTATTGTGCGTCACTGCCGGTGACTTCCGTTGCCGTTTATGGCGGCACCAGCATCAATCTGCAAACCAAAGCGCTTCGCGCATTCCCTGAGATTGTCGTCGCGACACCAGGCCGCTTACTGGATCATGCCCACATGGGGAATGTCGATCTCAGTCAAGTGGAGTATCTGGTGTTTGATGAAGCCGACCGAATGCTGGATATGGGGTTTCAGGTTGAAATTCAGCGGATTCTGAGACGCTTGAAGGCGTCTCGTCAGACCTTGCTGTTCTCGGCTACGTTTTCACAGGCCGTGAAAGCGCTGGCCTATAAAATGATGCATGAACCTGAAGTCATTGAGGTGACGCCAGCCAATACAACGGCAGAGACGGTGAAACAAATCGTTTATCCGGTGGACAAGCACCGGAAAGCTGAACTGCTGGCTTATCTGATCGGCTCCCGGAACTGGCAGCAAGTACTGGTGTTTACCAAAACCAAGCAGGGCTCAGATGCGCTGGTGAAAGAGCTCAAGCTCGATGGCATTCAGGCCGTATCGATTCATGGCGATAAAAGCCAGGGCGCACGCCAGCGGGCGCTGGATGATTTTAAAGCCGGTAAAGTCCGGGCCTTGATTGCGACAGATGTCGCCGCGAGGGGACTCGATATTGAGCAGTTGTCTCAGGTGGTTAATTTTGACCTGCCTTATCAGGCAGAAGATTATGTCCACCGGATTGGCCGGACAGGTCGTGCCGGCAGTGAAGGGCTGGCAGTTTCGCTGATGAGTCTGGACGAAGAATGGGCATTAAAAGCGATTGAGACCTTGCTTGATACACGATTGCCTCAGGAATGGCTGGCGGGTTATGAACCGGATCCGGCCATCGCTCCGCCTGAACATGCCCCGAAAGGGCGTTCTGCGGATAAGCGGCGGATGAAAAAGCAGATGAAGATCCATCAGGGGCGCGGCAAACGCACACAGCGCCGGTAAATCAGGTTCGAGAAGCATGAAAAAAGCCACTGTCATCAGTGGCTTTTTGGATCCATGGCGGCGAAAAACTATTTCACGCCGGTACAGTGATCAATCGCATTCTGCATGATTTCGCGCGCGGATTGGTCGCATGGCGGTAAGCAAGCGTCAGAAGTCCCTATTGGTGTGACTCGCTGTCCCCACTTGATAATGCTGGCTCCCCAGGTCAAACCGGCACCGAATGCCGCCGAGAGAATGGTATTGCCCGGTTTGATGAAACCCTGTTCGACCGCTTCACACAGCGCAATCGGCACGGTTGCAGCCGACGTGTTGCCGTATTGCTGGATATTGATAAAGGCCTTCTCCAGCGGAATGCCTGTGTGATCGCAGAGCGCTTCAATAATACGCTTGTTGGCTTGATGGGGAATGACGACATCAATCTCATCTTTACTCAGTCCTGCACGGTCAAGAACCGTGCTGGCGGCTGAGCCCATGCCGCGTACGGCGCGGCGGAAGATTTCACGGCCAACGAAATTGAAGGTGAAATGGCCCGGGTCGGGATCAAACCGATCCATGGACGTCCCAAAGTCAGGAATGGCCAGCACATCCCGTCCTTCGGCATCACAACCCAGCTGAGATTCCTGAAGACCGGTATTCTCTTCGGTCCGGCTGATGACGACTGCACCTGCACCGTCACCAAACAAAACAGCCGTATCACGTTTGCTCCAGTCAATCAGCCAGGACAGGCGCTCGGCCCCAATGACCAGCGCATGGCGGTAGTTACCGACCTGAATCAGACGGGTGGCTGTTTCAAGACTATATAAAAAGCCAGTACAGGCAGCGTTGATATCGAAGGCTGCCGCGCCGGTTGCACCCAGTTCAAGTGCAACTTTTGATGCAATATTTGGCAGCAGGGTGTCTGGCGAGCAGGAAGCGATAATCACCAGATCCATATCTTGACCGGTGAGTCCGGCGGCGGCCAGCGCATGGGCACCGGCGACTTCAGCCATCTGGGATGTGTTGACATGACTGATCCGACGTTCCTGAATTCCGGTACGGGTTTGGATCCATTCATCGGTGGTTTCGACAAACTGGCTGAGTTCATCATTGGTCAGAATTGCAGGGGGAAGGCATTTACCCCAGCCAGTAATTTCAGCGTGGTACATAGCGATTCTCTTTATTGTCTGTGGCAGGCTGAAGGATTCGCCTTTTGTGAATCCGTTGTCTTCTCTGCAGAAAAATGCAGGAAAATCGTTGAAAAAGTTTCTATTCAGTTCTTCATCTTACTTCAAGCGCTCAAGGCCATGCAACGACGAGGCGGCGGAGATTGTCAGTGTGATTGAAGAATTCAGACATGCGTTTGAAAATGGGCGTCAGCACGCTGATTTCGCAGGGGCGTAAAGGCTCAGGCAGGGTGCAAGAGATTTGGCGTGGACGCGAACGGAATAAAAAAAGGCGGCCGAGGTGACCGCCGGGAATAAAAGATATGGGTATTACTATACCTGAGACACTGTAGCCACGATGCAGAATCGATTGGCCGCCGGGCCACAGGATCTTCGGTATATTGTTATTATTATCAGGGAATAGTGTTCTTGATTGTTCCTGAACCGTTACCGGAACCGTTACCAGAACAGATATGCAATGATGGTCAGCAGCACTATCGCAACCAGATTCAGGTAGATTCCGGCGCGCATCATTTCACTCTGCTTGATATGCCCTGAGCCAAACATGATGGCATTCGGCGGTGTCGCAACCGGTAACATGAAGGCACAGGATGCAGCCACACCGATCAGCACCGACAGAATCACAGGTGAGACGCCCAGTGCTTCTGCAACGGATGCGAAAACAGGCACCAGCAATGCAGCACTGGCTGTATTACTCGCAAATTCAGTCAGGAAGACCACAAAGGCTGCAATGACCAGAATTGTGAACAGCAGGCCAGCCTGATCCAGGAAGCCACTCAGGCTGTTCGCCAGAAAGACGCTGGTACCCGTGTCTTTCAGAACGTTGCTCAGACAGATACCGCCACCAAACAGCAGCAGAACGCCCCAGTCGGTTGTTTTCTCGATTTGTTTCCAGTCAACCACGCGGGATGCACCCAGCAGCGCAATGGCAAACAGGGCCACCAGCGTGTCAAAACTACTCAGACCGCCCAGCATCGCGTTGATCGGCTTGCTGAAAATCCACAGACAGACAGTAATGGCAAAGATGACCAGTGTGATTTTTCTACCGTTCGTCCACTCAACAGGCTGATGATTCAGTTCGAAGGTATGGTTCAGGTTCGGCTTCAGCAGGAAGTACAGCACGGCTGCAGCCAGTGGCAACAAGACAATCGTAATGGGCAGACCAAACTTCATCCAGCCAGTAAAACTGATACCTGCCTCTGCAGCAGCGATGGCGTTTGGCGGGCTGCCGACCAGCGTCGCGATCCCACCGATGCTGGCGCTGTAGGCGACGCCCAGCAGAACAAAGACATAAGTGTTGCGCTGATCTTTGGCATCGACTTTGGCCAGAACACCCAGCACCAGAGGCAGCATCATGGCGGCAGTCGCGGTATTACTGATCCACATCGAGAGTCCAGCTGTTACGCCGAACAGCATAAAGACGGCGACGGACATTTTCCCTTTCGCCATCAGTAAGACTTTGTCGGCGATGGCCTTATCCAGCGCTTGGGTGCGGAGTGCAGCAGCCAGGGCAAAACCGCCTAAAAACAGGAAAATAATCGGGTTTGCGAAATTGCTCAGCGCAACGTTGGTTTTGAATACACCAAACCCAACGGCTAAGAGCGGGACCAGCAGGGCCGTGATGCTGACGTGAACGGCTTCGGTTAGCCAGAGAACGGCAACGAAAGCAAGAATACTGAGACCGGTGGCAACTTCCTTCTCAACGGGCAGCGTGTTGAGCAGAACGAAGAAGAGTGCGATATCTGCAAGCAGTATCAGGCTGTTCCGGTCAAACAGCCACTGTTTCAGTGTGAGTGCTAAGGCTGTCATAGAGGTTCCTTCAGATTGACTGTTGTTATTTTGGGTGTGTTGACACTGTGTTCGGAAACCCTTCACAGTGTTGTCAGGCTGAAATGTTGCATTTTTTTTAACGGTTGTTAACGCGTTTGTGGCCTGCACGGCAAGAAGTGATTGCTTTTGTGAGGTGGTGTTTTTTGAATGTGTGGGAATCCACCCATTGCTGAACCGGATCAACGTTGAAACGGGTCATCCTGTGCTGAGTCGGATGAGCTCAGGCATGCCCGTTTAGAATGTAAACATCAGGAATTCAACGGGCTGGGGGGCGTAGTTTCTGGCTGAGGCGGTGGCGTGAATATCGGTTCTTTGGGGCCGGGGAATCGCGGTTGTTCGTCCAGCACGTACAGATCGAGCCAGGCTTTTACGCGTGCCAGCACTTCCCGTAATCTGATTTTAAATCCGGCAACCCCATGCGGCGCAGGCACGGCCAGACAAATGGCATCAATCTGTTTATGCTCCGCAATAAAGAGCGCCCGCTCGCAGTGAAAGCGCTGGGTAATGATGGTGAGGCTGTTGGCTTCGAAGACATCCCGGGCGCGCATCACGGAGTCCAGTGTTCGGAATCCGGCGTAGTCCAGAACAATCACTTCATCCGGAATATTGGCTTTCAGCAGATCCCGCTTCATGGTCCAGGGCTCATTGTAGGAACGGTGCGCGTTGTCACCGCTCAGGAGCAGAATCTGGATTTTTTTCTCGCGGTACAGTTCAACGGCGGCATCCATGCGGAAGTTATAGTAAGGGTTCAGATTGTGGGCAATATATTTGCTGGTGCCCAGCACTAAGCCCACGGTGCGGGCTGGCACCTGTTCGATTTGGGTGTAAATACGATCAGACGTGGATGCAGCCACCCAACGATCCAGAATCAGGGAAACACCACATAAAAGAATGAGAAAAATGGCGGCATAACGCAGAAAAGAGCGCAGCTTCATAGGGTTCCAAAATATATAAATGACCTCGTTGACTCGGATAAGTGTAACCTAATTCGTTGATAATGTTGTGTAAAAATCAGGTCATACTTGTGATCATTTTTGGTTGGTATTTGCGCAGGTTGCGGAAATAAAAAACCCGCCACTGGCGGCGGGTTTGTTCAGGTGTGAGACCAGCGGATCAGAACGAAGTCCGTTTGTATCGGCGGTAACCGGATTCCCAGAAGTTCGCTTCAATCTTTTCCCGGATACGCTCATCGGTATTTTTCGTCGCTTTGCGTTGCTCAACCGCTTTCTTCGCCACGGCAAATGCGATATGGCGGGAAACGTTCTGGATATCTTCCAGTGGTGGCAACAGGGCGCCACGGCCGTGAATGGCCAGTGGAGAACATTCTGCCAGTGCACGACTGCTTTCCATCAGCATTTCATCGGTCACCCGGCGGGCACCGACAGCGAGCACGCCCAGACCAATGCCTGGGAAGATGTAGCTGTTGTTACACTGTGCAATCGGGTAAGTCTTGCCGTTGTAAACCACAGGCTCGAAGGGTGATCCCGTCGCAACCAGTGCCTGACCGTCCGTCCAGCGAATCAGATCTGCCGGCATGGCTTCAACACGACTGGTTGGGTTGGACAGCGGGAAGATGATTGGACGCTCACAGTGGGCGTGCATTTCGCGGATCACTTCTTCACTGAACAGGCCCGGTACGCCAGAAACACCAATCAGAATGGTTGGCTTGGCATTGCGCATCACATCCAGCAGAGAGATATTGTTGTCATCGGTTTCCCACTCGCTGATGCTCTGACGGGTCTGAACCAGTTTTTTCTGGAAATTCACCAGATTTGGCATGTCATCCAGCAGCAGACCCCAGCGATCCACCATGAAGACCTGGCAGCGTGCCTGTTTCTCTGAAATGCCTTCAGAAACCATCTGTGCAATGATTGCTTCTGCAATGCCGCAACCGGCAGAGCCAGCGCCCAGGAAAGTCACACGCTGTTCAGACAGTTTGCTGCCTGCCGCTTTACATGCAGCCAGCAGAGAGCCGACCGTCACTGCGGCAGTGCCCTGAATGTCATCATTGAAGCAGCAGACTTTGTCTTTGTAACGCTCCAGTAATGGCATGGCGTTTTTCTGTGCAAAGTCTTCGAACTGGATCAGGGCATCCGGCCAGCGGTGTTTCACGGCCTGAATGAACTCATCCACGAAATCTTCATATTCTTTACCAGTGATCCGGGTATGACGCCAGCCCATGTACATCGGGTCAGACAGACGTTGCGGGTTATTGGTACCCACATCCAGAACAACCGGAAGCGTATAGGCCGGGCTGATCCCCCCACAGGCGGTGTACAGCGACAGCTTTCCGATAGGAATACCCATACCGCCAATGCCTTGGTCGCCCAGACCCAGAATTCGCTCACCGTCCGTCACCACAATCACTTTGACGTTTTGACGGGACGCATTGTTCAGCATATCTTCAATGCGGTCACGGTTCGGATAAGAGATAAACAGACCACGGCCACGACGGTAAATATTGGAGAAGTTCTCACAGGCTGCGCCAACAGTCGGCGTATAGATGACTGGCATCATTTCCGTGATATGGTTTTCAACCAGACGATAAAACAGGGTCTCATTGGTATCCTGAATGTTCCGCAGATAGATATGTTTGTCCATATCGTTATCAAACTTCAGGTATTGCTGGTAAGCACGCTCCGTCTGTTCTTCAATGGTTTCAATCGCTTCGGGTAAAAGGCCTTCTAGGTTAAAGAACATTCTCTCTTCGACAGAGAACGCGCTTCCTTTGTTCAGGAGTGGAGTTTCAAGCAGGGCCGGTCCGGCGTAGGGGATATATAGGGGTCTTTTATCGTCTTTCATGCAATAGACTCTGTTTTTGGCTGAAATTGTGGCATTTCTTGTTATGAGTGGGACATCGTAGTCCTATCAACCTTTATATTCAAAGAGAAAATTCAAAAATATTGTTAAAAAGATCAACATTCTCAACTTTTGTTGAACATATCGAGGAATATTCTAAGAATCGAATAACAATAGAGAATAAATTTTGATTGTGGTTGACAATTGGTGGATTAAACTTGTTTCGGTGGATTTCTGGTGATTGACGCTAAGAATAGGGTGATTGGCAGAAATAAACGCTGAAATCACCCGTTTTCCGTCTTGTGCAGTGCGAATGACTGATACGGCTGAGGTATTACTCTGAAGCGCCGGCCTGTGCGGATAACTTCGCTTTAATGAAGGTTGCATGATCCACATAAATCAACTCGGCAACCTGACGAATGACCGCTTCTTCCAGCGGGTCGAGTACGCCATCTGAAAATGCAACCTGCCACATAGCTTCAATGAGCTGATAGCGTTCTTCAGGTGAGAGCGCCCGCAATTTACTGGTGAATTCATAAACGGAGACCGATTGCTCGCTGCGGGTCTGAGCATCGTGCAGCAAGGTCCGGGCCTGAACATCATCGACTTCCAGCAATTTCATCAGCCAGTGTACTTTTGCGGTTTCTTCACTGGGATCCCGGCTGTGATCGGCATTGGCAACCTCACACAGCAGCGAGGCGATGGCCAGATGCAGCGCGGGGGTATCGACAGCGCCGTCTTCACTGCCATCATTCATGATTTGGCGAAAGAGAATACGTAATTGCTGGAACATAGCCGTTTCCTTTTCAATAACTCATGACTGTATCATTGCAGGGGCAAAACCCAAATTGCAAGAGATTGTTGAAGTTTGCACTTGGCTGGGTTCTGTTGAACCGGAAAGTCTGTGTTAGAATTGCGCCAGTTTTATGATGATCGTGCTCCGGCTCGTTTTCTACCTCATGGCCAGAGCAACCTACTGATACAAGCAGGAATTCACTTGACTCAGTCTACAACGCCTCAATCTGAGCGAACCGACGTTCGTAACAGTGAAAAAACATTAAAAGCCGCGATTCAGGATTGCTTGATCCGTGATCGTTTCCGACTGCACAAACGGGTGCAGGGTGCGGCGAAGATTCAGAACGAGCAGGCTCGTCATGCCGTATTTGATGAGATTGCAATGGAGATTGCCCGATCGATGCAGGCCGTTGAAACGCGCCGCAAGAGCTGTCCGGCTATTCATTACCCGGAACTGCTGCCAGTTAGCCAGAAGAAAGATGATATTGCCGAAGCGATCCGCAATCATCAGGTGGTGATTGTCGCCGGTGAAACGGGTTCGGGTAAAACAACTCAGCTGCCTAAAATTTGTCTGGAACTGGGCCTAGGCACGACGGGAACCATTGGCCATACACAGCCACGACGGCTGGCTGCCCGTTCGGTTGCGAACCGGATTGCAGAAGAGCTGAACTGTGAGCTGGGCGCAACCGTCGGTTATAAAGTCCGGTTTAACGATCAGGTGTCTGACAAAACCCAGGTCAAGCTGATGACCGACGGTATTCTGCTGGCCGAAATTCAGAATGACAAATTTCTGAATCAATATGACACCATCATTATCGATGAAGCGCATGAGCGCAGTCTGAATATCGATTTCATTCTGGGATATCTGAAGAATCTGCTGCCGAAACGCCCGGATTTGAAAGTGATCATTACGTCGGCAACTATCGACCCGGAGCGTTTTTCCAAGCATTTTAACAATGCGCCGATCATTGAAGTGTCCGGCCGGACTTATCCGGTTGAAGTGCGCTATCGTCCGATGGTAGATGACAGCGACGATTCAGAGCGAGACCAGCTTCAGGCCATTTTTGATGCCGTCGATGAATTGTGTGACGAAGGGATGGGCGACATCCTGATCTTCATGAACGGTGAACGTGAAATTCGCGATACCGCCGATGCATTGAACAAACGTAATCTGAAACACACGGAAATTGTCCCGCTGTACGCACGCCTATCTGCCAGTGAGCAGAACCGGGTGTTCCAGTCGCACAGTGGCCGTCGCATCGTGCTGGCGACCAACGTGGCGGAAACCTCGCTGACTGTGCCGGGGATTAAATATGTGATCGACCCGGGCACGGCGCGGATCAGTCGTTACAGCTATCGGACCAAGGTTCAGCGCCTGCCGATTGAGCCTGTTTCCCAGGCTAGTGCAAATCAGCGGAAAGGTCGTTGTGGCCGGGTTGAGGCCGGGATCTGTATCCGTCTGTACTCGGAAGACGATTTTCTGTCGCGTCCTGAATTTACCGACCCGGAAATTCTGCGCACCAATCTGGCCTCCGTCATCCTGCAGATGACGGCGATTGGCTTGGGTGATATTCAGGCCTTCCCATTTGTTGAGCCGCCGGATAACCGCAATATTCAGGATGGTGTTCGCCTGCTGGAAGAGTTGGGTGCCATCAACGATAAAGCCAAAGACCCGCGGAAACGCCTGACCGAAATCGGACGCCAGCTGGCGAAGCTGCCGATTGATCCGCGGTTGGCCCGGATGGTGCTTGAAGCGCCGAAACAGGGTGCTTTGCAGGAAGTCATGATTATTGCGTCGGCGCTGTCGATTCAGGACCCACGTGAGCGTCCGATGGAGAAGCAGCAGGCATCTGATGAAAAACACCGCCGTTTTTATGATAAAGAGTCCGACTTTCTCACTTTTGTGAACCTGTGGGATTACATCAAAGAACAGCAGAAAGCACTGTCGGGCAATCAGTTCCGCAAACAGTGTAAGAGCGATTATCTGAACTATCTCCGGGTGCGCGAGTGGCAGGATATTTACTTCCAGGTTCATCAGGTGGTCCGCGAACTGAAACTGCGGCATAACGATGAACCAGCCAGCTATCAGTCGGTGCATACCGCACTACTGGCGGGCATGCTGTCGCATATTGGTCAGAAAGATCAGGAAAAAAATGACTATCAGGGCGCGCGGAATGCCCGTTTCCATATTTTTCCGGGCTCTGGCATTTTCAAAAAGCAGCCGAAATGGGTCATGGTGGCGGAGCTGGTCGAGACGTCTAAACTCTGGGGCCGGATTGCAGCTAAAATCCAGCCGGAATGGGTTGAACCGTTGGCGCAGCATCTGATCAAACGCAGTTACAGTGAACCGCACTGGGAGAAGAAACAGGCCGCCGTTCAGGCATTTGAAAAAGTCACGCTATACGGGATTCCGATTGTCCCGAAGCGTAAGGTGAATTACGGCAAAATTGATCCCGTGATTAGCCGGGAGATTTTCATTCGTTCTGCGCTGGTGGAAGGTGACTGGGAAACCAAGCACAAGTTCTTCCACCAGAACCGTCAGTTACTGCGTGAAGTCGAGGAACTGGAACATAAATCCCGTCGGCGGGATATCCTGATCGATGATGACGCCCTGTATGAGTTTTATGATCAGCGGGTTGATCATACCGTAGTCTCCGGTCGTCATTTTGATACCTGGTGGAAAGAAGCGTCCCGCAAAGACAAAGAGCTGCTGAACTTTGAACGGGAGATGCTGTTCCGGGGCGATGCCAGTCATATCACTGAGCTGGATTATCCGAACTTCTGGCATCAGGGCAGCCTGAAACTCAAACTGAGTTATCAGTTTGAACCGGGAGAAGATAACGACGGCGTGACAGTTCACCTGCCGCTGCCTGTCCTGAATCAGGTGGAGCCGGATGGGTTTGACTGGCAGATCCCAGGCCTGCGTCATGAATTGGTGGTCGCACTGATCAAGTCATTGCCTAAAACGTTACGACGTAACTTTGTGCCAGCACCGAATTATGCTGATGCTGTCCTGGCACGTGTACAGGCGATGTCGGTTCCTTTGCTGGATGCACTGGAAAAAGAACTGAAACGGATGACTGGTGCGACCGTATTGCGGGAAGACTGGAATCTGGAACAGGTTCCCGAACACCTGAAAATCACGTTCCGCGCGGTGGATCACCGTAATCGTAAGCTTCGTGAAAGCAAAGATTTATATGCGCTGAAAGACAGCCTGAAAGAGAAAGTACAGGAAACCTTGTCTAAGGTTGCTGATGACGATATTGAGCAGAGCGGACTGACGACCTGGAGCTTCGGCGCGTTGCCTGAGCGGTATCAGCAGAAGCGGGGCGGCTTTGAAGTGAAGGCGTATCCGGCCATTGTGGATCAGAAAGACGCAGTCGGGATCAAGTTGTTTGAAACCGAAGAAGAGCAACAGTCTGTGATGAAGCAGGGGCAACGCCGGCTGGTGCTTTTGAATGTCCCTTCGCCGATCAAATACCTGCACGCCAATCTGCCGAACAAGTCAAAACTTGGACTGTACTTTAATCCCTACGGCCGGGTGATGGACTTGATTGATGACTGTATTGCCTGCGGTGTTGATAAGCTGATTGAGCAAAAAGGCGGCCTGGCATGGGATGCTGAAGGTTTTGAAGCCCTGAAAGAGCACATCAGAGCGGAGCTGGGAGATACGGTGGTTGAGATCGCCAAGCAAGTCGAAGCGATTCTGACCACGGCTTTTTCAATCAACAAAAAGCTGAAAGGTAAGGTTGATTTGTCGATGGCTTTTGCGTTGTCGGATATCAAAGCGCAAATTGAAGGTCTGATCTTCAAGGGATTTGCGACCGAGTGTGGCTGGCGACGTTTGCCGGACATTCTGCGTTACATGAAAGCGATTGAGCGAAGAATGGAAAAGCTGCCGATTGATCCGAACAAAGACCGGATGCATATATTGAAGGTGGAGTCAGTAACGAAAGACTATCAGGAATTGCTGAACAAAATTCCAAAAGGCCAGCCTGTTCCGGAGAAAGTGAAGGAGATTCGCTGGATGATTGAAGAATTACGGGTCAGCTTTTTTGCGCAGCAATTAGGCACACCTTATCCGGTTTCTGATAAGCGAATTAAAAATGCAATCTCTGAGTGCTAATATTTTTATTCACGTAATTTTCATTGAGCTTTCATCCTGAATAAACAAAAAGCGGGTTTAAACCCGCTTTTTTTATTATGGACGTTTTTGCGGTGCTGAATATTTTTTTTGAAAAATTAACCCTGTTCATTTCACTTGCTTTGACATGGTTTCACTTAGCAATTCATCAAAAGTGATGTTCGGTGCAATCTTTCTTAAGCTTTTGAAAGTTAACATATATCTCCGGGTTTGATTCAAGTTTTTTACTTGCAGTTTTAATGTGAGATTAATCGTAAAAATTAAACACCTGTTACACAAAAATGTCACAAATCTTAAGATTTCCTGCTACGCAGCAAATTATCTTTTGCACTTTTTCTATTTGATTTTGCTTGCTTTTATATTGATTTCAATCTCAGTTACATTGAATTACACCATGCTTTCTTGTCACACGCAAAAACGCTTCTTCTCACTTGATGTGCTTTAGACAACTGAAACTCTCTTTTCTAAACTTCATCTCGCCGAGACGGGAATCAGGAATATCAGACAATAATATTTATATCCCGTTTCTAAATCCCCGGTTTTGATTAACCCAGGACATTTAATTTTCACCAGTTCTGTCAGTTGGTGTGTTGTTTGTATGCAGACCGGACGGTGAGTTCAATTGCGTATTAACAATATGATAGGGAATGTTATGAATAAACAGGCTCACTTCAGAGGAAATGAAATTCAGTCTCATCTGTCCAACCTTTCCGAAGAAAAAGAATTGCACGCGATCACGACGGCCCAGCATGAACTTTGGCTGAGTGAACGTATGGCCGCTGAGCAAGCGTATAATTTTTGGGGGTATGGCGTGGTTCATGGGGCCATTGACCGATCACTGCTTGCCCAAGCGGTGGATGCGATGATTTTCGATACGACGGCAATGCAGGCCAGATTTATCGAGGAAGGCGGAGAATTGTATCAATATCATGCCAGTCCATCATCAAATGTTCTTGAATTTATTGATTTTTCATCAGAGCCCGATGCGTTTCAACGTGCTTTGACCTGGATGCGCCTGGATGCGGATACTCCAATTTCGGCATTCGATCAAAAATTGTCTCGTTTTGTGCTCATCACGTTGGCACCTGAAAGCTATATTTTTTATCGCCGTATTCACCACATGCTGATTGACGGCCGGAGTGGTGAGGAATTTTCCCGTCGTATTGTGCTTTGCTACAACGCATTGGCGCGTGGGGAATCGGCGCCTAAGTTTGACAATTGCCGTTTTACCCAATTATCTGACAATGACCTCAAATACCAATCGTCTTCAAGACCCGCCAAAGACAGCCAGTTCTGGCAGCAATATATAGCGAATACGCCGCACACACTGACCCGAAAGGAAAAGCGGGTCAATTATTCTGAAATGAACATCAGCACGCACACACTGGTTCAGGCGGAGCTTGAACAAATCGAGCAGTGTGCGGCACAGGTTGGTGCACATCGTGCGCATGTCCTTGCAACTGCAGTGGCGGCGTGTTTTTACAGCCTGACTCAGCAGCCATCACTGAATTTCAGTTTGCCAGTCACCGGTACAATGGAGCGAAACAGTCTCGGGATGACCGCAAACGTTGTCCCGCTGATTTTCCAGCTGGACCCGCACGCTGATCTGGCAAGCCTGACCAAACAAGTTACAACAGAAATGGGCAAAGTCGTCCGGCGTCAGCTTTATCGGGGCGAAAACATTCGCCGTGACCGAGCAACCGCTGATAGCGCCTGGTTCGGACCGACCATTAACATCGTGACCTTTGATAATGGCGACAGTTTTCTGAACTGTAAAACCCGCTGGCATTACGGTGGCAATATTGCCGTCAGTGACATGCAGATTCTGTTTTTTGAAGACAGACAGGCTCAGGTGATGGATGTGATGTTTGTCGATGCACCCCATATCCATACGCTGGCGCAACTGGAACATTTACAGCAAAGGTTTCAGCAGATTCTGAAAGCCATTTGCCTGCATCCGGAGATGAGTCTTAAAGCGCTTGTACAGGAAGTGAGCCAGAAAGACAAAGCACATCTGGCCGATAATTTTTATGTCTACCGTCAGGCACCGCCTGCTGGCGGTGTGCTGCGCTGGGATCAGCCTGCGCAGGCGATGATCCGGCTTGATCATGCACTCAGCCATCCGTCTCAGGGATGTCCGCTCAAACTTGCTCTGCCAAATCGTCTGATTGGGATCGGGCAGATTGAAATTGAGAAGGATAGGTCGGATGCCTTGCCGGGCACTGTACTGAAAATCACTTCAGATCACTGGGAGGTTGCCATGTCGGCAGGGACGGTGAGAATTGGTCACTGGTTCAATGCGTCTGGCCCCATCACCTGCGGTGTTCGGCTGGCGCAACAATACGACATTCAGACGGGGCACACCTTGCCGATGCTGAATGACAGTCAATCCGCACAGCTTGCCGAACGTTTTTTGCAGGGGGCTGATTTTGCCTCTTTCTGGTCTTCCCGCCTGAATCAGCCCATGCCTTCCGCGTTTCCGGCCCGGCATCACAAGCAGGGCCAGACTGCATGGCAAACTTCGGATTGGGTGACCACGGGCGATACCCGGCTCGAATCTTTGCTCTCGGCTGTTGCGGTCTATCTGGCGCGAATGGGGTCACAAACCGATTTTCAGATTGGTTGGCTACAGCGCACTAAAAACACGCTGCTTTCTCATGCCATTTTGCCGGTACAGGTTTCGCTGGATCTGACGAAAAACTTCGCGGAAACCCAAGCTTTACTGCAGGTTGAATGTGAGCGCGTTCAGGCGCATTTACCTTTTCACCCTGAATTACACGCATTGCTGACGCCATCGTTCCGTTGGCCGCTGGCCGTTGAACTGATTGCTGAACCGCAGGCAGCCCCCGCGCATGCGCCGCAGACCTCCGTTTTGCTGCAGGTGTGTAAACATCAGGGGCAATTTCGCTGGGTGTATGATGAAGCCGCACTGAGCTCGGCCATGATCGATGCAGCCAGCCAGCATTTGCTGCAATTTCTGTCACAGGCGCAACTGCATTCGCAACAGTCCTGCCAAAGTCTGACATTCATCAATGCGCAGGAAACGCAGTTTCTGACGGAAACCTTGAATGCAACGGCCATTTCTCTTCCAAATAGCCCCAGCGTGCACGCCGGGATTGAAGCGCAAGCGGCTCAATCGCCGGATGCCATTGCGGTCCGTTGTGGTCATCAAACCCTGACTTATGGCCAGTTAAACGCCCGGGCGAATCAGCTTGCCCGTGAACTGATTCTGTATGGCGTCGGGGCCGAGTGTCGCGTCGCGGTCTGTGCTGCGCGCAGCCCGGAAATGATTGTTGCTTTACTGGCCGTCCTGAAGGCGGGCGGGGCTTATGTCCCGCTTGATCCGGCTTATCCCGGTGAACGGCTGAGTTATATTCTGCGCGACAGCGATCCCGTGCTGCTGCTGGCGGATGAAACCGGTCGGCAAGCCTTGGGGGAAACACATCTTCCGATGCTCCTGCTGGATGAGTCGTTACCGGCCACCATTGCTGCGGATAATCTCGCGGTCCAGATTCAGCCGGATCAACTGGTGTATGTGGTGTATACTTCCGGCTCAACCGGCCAGCCTAAAGGCGTGATGATTGAACATCAGCAATTACAAAACCTGATTGGCTGGCACGTTGAAGCCACCGGCCTGACAGCGGATGATTGTACAACCTCCATGGCGGGGCTGGGCTTTGATGCCTGTGTCTGGGAGATCTGGCCGACATTGTCCATGGGGGCGACCTTACTGATGCCGACGCCCGATCTGCTTGGTGACAGCGATGGCTTGCTGAACTGGTGGCAGAACAGCGATGCTCAGATCTCTTTCATGATTACGCCACTGGCCGAAATTGCACTGGCCAGCCAGCGCTTGCCTTCGCAGTTACGCATCTTGCTGATTGGCGGCGACAGCATTCGCCGATGGCCGCTGGAGTTACCGGAAGGCCTGACTTTGCTGAATAATTACGGCCCGACGGAAACCACGGTGGTGGCAACATCCGGTAACCCGGATACCGGTGCCACGGTGCCATCCATTGGTCGCCCGATTGCCAACACGCGGCTGTATCTGCTGGATGATGGCGGTCAGCCAGTGCCATTCGGTGCGGTGGGAGAATTGTATGTCGGTGGTGCGCAGGTGGCCCGGGGCTACCTGAATCAGCCGGAACTCACCGCAGCACGTTTTCTAGCGGATCCGTTCCTGGCCGGTGGCCGGATGTACCGGACCGGGGATCTGGTTCGCTATTTACCGGATGGCAGTCTGGAATATCTGGGCCGGAACGACCAGCAAGTGAAAATCCGGGGGTTCCGGATTGAGCTGGGTGAAATCGAAGCCCAACTGACAACGCATCCGGCTATATCGGATGCTGCGGTGGATACGATTGCCGATCAGGGCGATGAAAAGCGCCTGGTCGCCTGGGTGGTGTATCAGGCGGGTCAGGATGCAGCAATCAACCCCGTTGATCTGACGGCGTATCTTGCCGAACACCTGCCGGACTATATGATTCCGGGGGCATTTGTGACGCTGGATGCGCTGCCGTTGTCACCCAATGGTAAGTTAGATCGCCGTGCCTTACCTGAACCGGATCTGCACTCGCAGGGCCGGGCAGGTTATGAAGCGCCGCAATCGGAGGCGGAGAAACAACTGGCGGAGATCTGGCAATCTTTGCTCGGGGTTTCACAGGTTGGCCGGCAGGATAACTTTTTTGAACTGGGCGGACATTCGTTGCTGGTGGTGAAGCTGATGGCTCAGCTTCGCGACGCTGGGCTTTCCGCGGATTTACAGGCCATCTTTGCCTCGCCCACGTTAGCAGAACTGGCGCAAACACTGGGGATGCAAACCGAAATCCGGGTCCCGGAGAATGGGATTCAACCGGACAGTCAGCAAATTACACCCGCAATGTTGCCGCTGGCCGATTTGGCACAGGAGGATGTTCATGCCGTGATCCGTTCTGTGCCGGGTGGTATTGCTCAGGTGCAGGATATCTATGCGCTGTCACCGCTACAGGAAGGGATCTATTTCCACCATTTGATGGCTGAAGCAGGCGATCCGTATCTGTTGTCGGCGACTTTGCGTTTCGACAACCGGGAAAGGCTGGATGACTGGCTGGTCGCCATGCAGCAGGTTGTCAATCGTCACGATATTCTGAGAACGGCTTTTGTCGGGTCGGGCGCGGCGTCTCCGGTGCAGGTGGTCTGGCGCACGGCAACGTTGGATCATCGGGTGATCCAGCTCGATCCGGCAGAGGGCTCTGTCAGCGAGCAACTGTCCACCCGATATGATCCGAGTCATACCCGGATGGATCTGACGCAGGCGCCGTTATTTCATCTGGTCTCAGCACAGGAAGCGGATGGCAGCTGGTGTCTGCTGCAGCAATGGCATCACCTGATCGGCGATCACTCCACATTAGCCTTTATGGTCGAGGAAATGTCGCAGCTGATGTCTGGGCAGGCGGTATCGCTGAAACCGGTGCAGCCATTCCGAAATGCTGTCGCTCAGGCACGGCTGGGCGTCCGTGAAAGTGAGCATCAGGCATTCTTCCGGGACATGCTGTCTGAGATTCATGAGCCAGTGCTGCCATTTGGTTTGAGTCATGTCTACGGCGAAGGTTTACGAACGAATGAAGCCCACCTGACCGTCCCGGATTCACTCGATCAGGCGTTGCGCTCGCAGGCGAAGCGTCTTGGGGTCAGCTTGGCCAGTTTGTGCCATCTGGCCTGGGCGCAGGTGCTGGCACGAACCAGTGGCCAGAATACGGTCGTGTTCGGCACTGTTTTGCTGGGCCGGATGCAGGCAGGCGAGGGTGCCGATAGTGCTTTGGGTCTGTTTATCAATACGTTGCCGCTGCGTCTGGACATGGATGATCGGAGTATTGAAAGCGCGGTGCGTCAGGCGCATCAAAGCCTGAGCGGCTTGCTGGCGCATGAACATGCGTCTCTGGCACTGGCGCAGTCTTGCAGTGGGCTTACGGCAGGCACACCTTTGTTCAGTGCACTGCTGAACTACCGTCATAATGAAGGCGCAGAGCTGACTTTGCCGCAGGGCGTCAGCCTGATCTCAGCGAAAGAGCGGACCAATTATCCGTTTGCTCTGAATGTGGATGATGGGATGGACTCGCTGTCACTGACGGCACAAGTGATTGAACCGGTTGATGCGGCTCGTGTGTGTGCCTATATGCAGCAAGCTTTAAGCGGACTCGTCAATGCGCTGGCGAAGACGCCGGATTTACCGGTCTGTGAATTGCCGATTTTGCCGGATGATGAATATGACTTGCTGATTAATGAGTTGAACAGCACAACACGTGATTATGATCAGTCGGCGTGTCTGCATGAATTGTTCGAGGCGCAAGTCGTCCGGACGCCGGATGCGACAGCACTGATTTGTGGTGACGCGCATCTGACCTATGCGCAGCTGAATGCGCGGGCCAACCAGCTTGCCCATGCGCTCATGGCCCGGGGTGTCGGGCCGGACAATCGGGTTGCCGTCTGTGCAGAGCGCAGCCTTGATATGGTGGTGGCACTCTTTGGTATTCTCAAGGCTGGTGGCGCTTATGTTCCCCTCGATCCGGCATATCCGGGAGAGCGGTTGCAATACATCCTGCAAGATGCTGATCCGGTGCTGTTGCTGGCTGATCCGGCGGGTCGTGATGCGCTGGGTGAGCATCCGGTCCCTGTGCTGCCGCTGGAGCAGCGACTGCCAGCCGATCTCAGTGCGGACAATCCGATCCCGCAAGCCACCCCGCAGCATCTGGCTTACATGATTTATACCTCGGGCTCGACAGGCAAACCTAAAGGGGCAATGAATGAACATCAGGCGATCGTGAATCGTCTGATCTGGATGCAGGAAGCCTATGGCCTGACACCACAGGATAAAGTGTTGCAGAAAACCCCGTTTGGGTTTGATGTCTCTGTCTGGGAGTTTTTCTGGCCCCTGATGTACGGCGCTCAGCTGATTATGGCGAAACCGGAAGGCCATAAAGATCCGGATTATCTCAGTCAGACCATTTCTCGTGACGGTGTCACTACATTGCACTTTGTGCCCTCTATGTTGCAAAGCTTTCTGGCTTATAACGGTGCCAGTGAAGGGTGTGACTCTGTGGTGCGGGTGTTGTGCAGTGGTGAAGCCTTGCCCGCCAGTCTGGTGACCGAATTCTATCGCCAACTGCCGGAAGCGGAATTACATAACCTGTATGGCCCGACAGAAGCCGCCATTGATGTCACAGCCTGGCATTGCAGCCGATCCCCGGCGCTGGTGACCGTGCCGATAGGTAAACCTGTGGCGAATACCCGTATTTATCTGCTGGATGAATATGGCCAGCCAGTGCCGCTGGGAGCGGTGGGTGAACTCTATATCGGAGGGATCCAGGTTGCACGAGGCTATTTCAACCGCCCGGAACTGACCGCAGAGCGTTTCCTGAGCGACCCATTTTACGCCGGGCACGGTGGCCGGATGTATCGTACCGGCGATCTGGCGCGTTACCTGCCCGACGGCAATATCGAATATCTGGGTCGAAATGATCAGCAGGTGAAAATTCGTGGCTTCCGTATTGAGTGCGGTGAAATTGAAGCGGTTCTGGCTGCGCATCCTCAGATCCGTGAGGCGGTTGTTGATGCCAGAGAGGATGCGCACGGGGAGAAACGTTTATTGGCCTGGGTGCTGCCGACAGAAGACGGCGTGCCTGAATCGGTGCAATTGCAGGATTATCTGACCGGGCGGTTACCCGACTACATGGTCCCAAGCGCTTTCATTCCGATTCATGGGGTGCCGCTCTCACCCAACGGTAAATTAGACCGTCGCGCTCTGCCTGATCCAGAGGCGGTTGAACATCAGCGTGCCGTCTATGAGGCACCGGCGACGGAAACGGAACAATGTCTGGCGGAACTCTGGGAAACCTTGCTTGGCGTTGAACAGGTCAGTCGCCATGATCATTTCTTTGCACTGGGCGGTCACTCGTTACTGGCGGTCCGGCTGGCTAACCGGATGCAGCAGCTGGGCTATCCATTGCCGCTGCAGCAGCTCTTTGCTAATCCGGTGTTGCAGCAGTTAGCCCGCCAGATGGATCGGGCACAGCCAGCGCAATTACCGGCAATCCAGCCCGTGGCACGTGAATCACGTCTGCCGCTTTCTTTTGCGCAGCAGCGCCTGTGGTTCCTGACTCGCCTTGATGGTATGAGCGAGATTTATCACATGCCGATAGCCATCCGTCTGCGGGGTCGCCTGGATATTCACTTCTGGCAGCAGAGCCTGAACACGATTGCTGAACGTCATGAAGTGTTCCGGACCCGGATTTTGTCTGAGCAGGGTCAGCCTTATGCACAGGTGGTTGAGGCAGGCCAGTTGCCACTGTCGCATCATGATCTGCGACCGGAAGCCGCGGAAAACGAAACGGAGGCTGAGGTGCTGGCCCGTCAGTTGATTGCGGATGAGGCCGCAAAGCCTTTTGATCTGGACAACGGACCGCTGGCACGGGCAGCTTTGATTCGTCTGGCAGACGATGACCAAATCTTCTGCTTTACCTGCCACCATATTATTTCTGATGGCTGGTCCAACGGCATTCTGCTGCAGGAACTGGCGGCAACATACACGGCTTTGGTGAACCACCAGCCCAACCCGCTGCCTCCGCTGGCAATTCAGTATGTAGATTTTGCACACTGGCAACGGGCGTGGCTGACGTCCGACCGGCTCACCGAGCAGGCTCGCTACTGGCAGCAGCAACTGGGCGATGCGCCTGCGTTACTGACGCTGCCAACTGATCGGCCCCGCCCGGCGGTTCAGTCATTCGAGGGTGGTGCTGTTCCGGTGAAGATCGGACCGGCGCTGGTGCAGTCTCTCAGACAACTGAGTCAACAGCAGGGCACCACGCTCTATATGACGATGCTGGCGGCATGGGGGATCGTGCTGTCCCGGATGTCCGGTCAGCAGGATCTGGTGATTGGCACACCGGACGCCAACCGGCGACAGTTGGAGACCGAATCGCTGATCGGCTTCTTTGTCAGCACACTCGCGCTGCGTTTGGATCTCACCGAGGATCCGTCCGTGCCTGCATTCCTGGATCAGGTGAAACACACCTTGCTCGCAGCGCAGGCCCATGGGGATTTGCCTTTCGAGCAGGTGGTGGAGCAGATCAATCCACCGCGTCACCGGGGCTATACGCCATTGTTTCAGGTCATGATGAGCTGGCAGGATGGCAGTGTGCATCAAACCCGCTTGCCCGGACTGACTGCCGAAGCACTGATTGCAGATTACAGCGCGGCCAAATACGACATGACTTTGGATCTCACGGATCATGGTGATCAGGTGGAAGGCTTGCTGTACTTCGCCACAGCCTTGTTTGATCGCAGCACAGCGGCCCGCTATGTCCGTTATTTTGAGCAGGTATTGCAGGGAATGGTTCAGGCATCGGCTCAGGGGGCGGCGTTGCCAGTTTCCCGGATTGATTTGCTGACAGAGGACGACCGCCGGCAAATCCTGACGGACTGGAACCAGACCGGACAGCCCGCTGTTGATCTGGCGTGTATGCACCACAGATTTGAAGCCCAGGCTGCGCTGACACCGGATGCCATCGCCATCGAATATGGCGACGAGCAACTGACTTATCAGGCGCTGAACCGTCACGCGAACCGGCTGGCGCATCGGCTGATTGAACAAGGGGTTGGTCCGGATCGCTTCGTGGCGCTGTGTACCGAGCGCAGCCTGAACACCGTGGTTGCCATTCTGGCGATTCTGAAAGCGGGGGGCGCCTATGTGCCGCTGGATCCGGCTTATTCCGGTGAACGTCTGGAATACATTCTGGCAGATGCGAATCCGGTTCTGCTGCTGGTGGATCAGGCCGGACAAGATGCTCTGGGTCAGCAAGATGTCCCACAGCTGGTGCTGGATCAGCATTCACCCGAGGAAAGCACTTCCCCAGAACAAAACCCGCAAGTTCCGGGACTGACGCCTGAGCATCTGGCTTATGTGATTTATACCTCCGGCTCGACCGGTCAGCCCAAAGGCGTGATGGTTGAACACCGTCAGGTGGATCGCCTGTTTACTGCCACTGAGGCTGAATTTGGTTTCCGCGCCGACGATGTCTGGTGCCTGTTCCATTCCTTTGCTTTCGACTTCTCGGTCTGGGAGCTCTGGGGCGCGTTGCGTCATGGCGGCCGTCTGGTTGTGGTGCCGCAGTCGGTTGCCCGTTCGGCGACCGCGTTTTACCAGCTGATTTGTCAGTCGGGCGTCACGGTACTCAACCAGACCCCGAGTGCCTTTAAAGCGTTGATCCAGGCGCAGGATGAGACCCCCATCAACTGAGATACATCGTCTTTGGCGGCGAGATGCTGAATCCGGCCGATTTAATGCCGTGGTATGCCCGTCATGCTGACAATGCGCCTTTACTGGTGAACATGTATGGCATTACCGAAACCACGGTGCACGTGACTTACCGGGCGATGTCTGTTGCTGATGTGCATGCGGGAGGCAGTCCGATTGGTCACCGGATTTCTGATTTACGTCTGTATTTGCTGGACACACACGGACAACCGGTACCGCATGGCGCAGTGGGTGAGCTCTATGTGGGCGGCGAAGGGGTCGCCCGGGGGTATCTGAATCGTCCGGCACTGAATGCCGAGCGTTTTCTGGCGGATCCTTTCCATGCTGGTGGTCGTGTGTACCGTTCCGGAGATTTAGCGCGTTATCTGCCGAACGGTGCGCTGGAATATCTGGGCCGGAATGATCAGCAGGTGAAAATCCGCGGTTTCCGGATTGAGTGCGGCGAGGTTGAAGCCCGGATTCTGTCGCACGATCAGGTGCGTCATGTCGCCGTGGATGCCTGGCAGGGTGATGACGGGGAAAAACGTCTGGTGGCTTGGGTGGTGCCTCAGGCACAAACGGCGCGTGATACCTTTGCGGCAACGTTGCGCCAGTTCCTGAGCGGATTGTTACCGGATTACATGGTGCCTGCAGCGTATGTCTGGATGGATCATCTGCCGCTGACCACCAACGGGAAGCTGGATAAACGTGCTTTACCGGCCCCGGACAGTGGGGCGGCTGTGCGTCAGGCATTTGAGGCGCCCCGTGGTGAAAAAGAACAACTGCTGGCGACGTTGTGGCAATCCCTGCTCGGTGCTGAACCGGTCAGTCGGCTGGACAATTTCTTTGATTTAGGCGGCCACTCCTTACTGGCAGTCCAACTGGCAAACCGGCTGGAACAGGCGGGCTGGGTGATGCCACTTTCAGCACTTTTCGGGTCACCTGTGCTGCATGAACTGGCCACAACGCTGCGTGCTGTTCAGGACAGCCAGACCTTACCGATCCCGGTGATTGCCCGCGAGGGTCAGTATCCGCTGTCTTATGCGCAGCAGCGTTTATGGTTTCTGAATCAGATGGACAGCAGCAGCGACACCTATCACATCCCGCTGGTGCTGGATCTGAAAGGGCATTTGGATCGGGAAGCGTTTTCCCGGAGTCTGGATGCGCTCTATGCCCGTCATGAAAGTTTGCGCAGTATTTTTGTGGCTCAGGACGATCAGCCTTCTGTGGTGCTGTTGCCGGAAGGCAGCATGCCTGTTGCGTGGCACGATCTCCGTGGCGAGTCGCTTTCGAAAGCAGGGGTGATGGCACAGATCCGGGACGTGATGAAGGCACCGTTCGATCTGACAACAGGGCCGCTGATCCGGGCGCATCTGTGGCAGCTTGATGAAGAAAACACGTGCTTCCTGCTTGTCTGTCACCATATTGTGTCCGATGGCTGGTCAACCAAAATTCTGCTGCAGGAACTGGGAACGCTGTATGGGGCATTCAGTCAGCAGCAGCAAAATCCGCTGCCACCGCTGAGTCTTCAGTATGTGGATTACGCGCACTGGCAACGGACGCATCTGACGCAGGATAAGCTGGATGCACAAGCGCAATACTGGCGCGAAACGCTGGGACAGGCGCCGACACAGCTGACTTTACCCACCGACAAACCCCGGCCTCAGGTGCAGTCTTTTGCCGGGGCGTCCGTACCGTTTACCATTGAGCCGAAGCTGACTCAGGCGCTGCGGGCACTCAGTCAGCAACAGGGCACATCACTGTTTATGACGGTGTTGTCTGCCTGGGGCATCGTGTTGTCCAAACTGGCGGGTCAGGATGAAGTGGTGATCGGAATGCCGGAAGCTAACCGGGGGCGGCTGGAAGTGGAGCCCATGGTTGGATTCTTTGTCAGTACACTGGCCCTGCATTTGGATCTGCGTGACAACCCCTCCGTTGCCATGTTCCTGAGCCGGGTGCGACAGTCTGTGCTGAGCGCCCGCGAAAACAGTGATCTGCCATTCGAGCAAGTGGTTGAGGTGCTCAATCCGCCCCGGCAGCTCGACCGGACACCCGTCTTTCAGGTGATGTTGTCCTGGCAGGATGGTTCGGTTCACGCCCTGAGTATTCCCGGTCTGGATGTGACGGATGCCGGGCTGGATTATGACATTGCCAAGTTTGATCTGACGCTGGGCATGACCGAAACCGGGGATCATCTGACGGGCTCACTGAACTATGCTACGGCCTTGTTTGATCCGCAGACCGTGACGCGATTCACCGGCTATCTGAACGAGATCCTTGAATCGATGGTGTCGGATCCGGCTCAGCCCGTTTCTCAGCTCAATATGTTGCCTGCGTCGGAGCGGGAGCAGTTGCTGGTGCAATGGAATCAGACGGAGCGTCATTATCCGGCCAGCCGATCGGTGCATCAGCTGATCGAAGCGCAGGCCGCCCGGTCACCTCAGACGGTGGCCGTGATTTGCGGTGATGAAGTGCTGAGTTACGGCCAGCTGGACAACCGGGCGAACCGGCTGGCACAGGCGCTGGTGGCGAAAGGCGTCAGGGCAGAAACCCGGGTGGCCGTGTGTGCCGCACGGCGGCCGGACATGCTGGTAGCCCTGCTGGCGGTGCTGAAAGCCGGGGGCGCTTACGTCCCGCTGGATCCGGCTTATCCTGGTGATCGACTGCAATACATTCTGCACGACAGTGATCCGGTGCTGCTGGTGGCGGATTCCTGTGGCCGGAATGCGCTGGGAGAAATTCAGCTGCCGGTTCTGGCACTGGATGAACCCCTGTCGACGCCGGTGACGGCTGAATTACCGGATGTGGATGTCCGTTCGGATCATCTGGCTTATGTGGTGTATACCTCGGGCTCAACGGGGCACCCGAAAGGCGTGATGGTGGAACATGCCCAGTTGATGAACTTAATCGGCTGGCATCTGGAAACGACCGCTCTGCAAGCCAGAGAAAAAACAACCTGTATGGCCGGTCTTGGGTTTGATGCCTGCGTGTGGGAAATCTGGCCTGCCTTGTCGCAAGGGGCGACTTTACTGTTACCCCCGCCGCAGGTCACCGGGGACAGTGATGCCTTGCTGAACTGGTGGCATCACAGCGGTGCGCAGGTGTCCTTTATGGTCACGCCGCTGGCTGAAGTGGCATTGTCTGCTGGCCTGGTACCGCCGACATTGCGTCAACTGCTGATCGGGGGAGACAGTCTCCGTCGCTGGCCACTCACTGTGCCGCCGGGACTGACGGTGGTGAATAACTACGGTCCGACGGAAACGACGGTGGTTGCGACATCAGCAATCCTGGATCTGACGGCGCCCGTGCCAAACATTGGTCGCCCAATCAGTAACACGTGTATTTACTTGCTGGATGAAACCGGGCAGCCGGTTCCCCGCGGCAGTGCCGGTGAACTCTATGTCGGGGGCGTGCAGGTGGCTCGGGGTTATCTCAATCAGCCGGAACTGACCGCGGAACGATTCCTGACGGATCCCTTCCGTCCGGGCGGTCGGATGTACCGGACCGGGGATCTGGTTCGCTATCTGCCGGATGGGCAACTGGAGTTTTTAGGCCGGAATGATCATCAGGTGAAAATTCGCGGCTTCCGGATTGAGCTGGGCGAGGTGGAAACTCAGCTCGGAATGCATCCGATGCTGAAAGATGTCGCGGTTGATGCGCTCCCCAGCCGGGCGGGTGACAAACGTCTGGTGGCCTGGGTGGTGCCTGTCGCTGATGAAGAGCGCGTAGATGAAGCCACGCTGTCGTCATCATTGCGGGCGTATCTGGCGGAGCGGCTTCCGGATTATATGATTCCGGCAGCCTTTGTACCGATGACTGCGTTGCCGTTGTCTCCGAATGGCAAACTGGAGCGTCGCGCCTTGCCGTCCCCGGCAGATGAATCGGGCCGTGTTTTCGCAGCCCCGAGCGGGGCGATGGAGAGACTGCTGGCGGGTATCTGGTCGCAAGTGCTGGCGATCGAACCGTCGCACATCAGCCGGCATGATAATTTCTTTGAGCTGGGCGGACATTCGCTGCTGGTGGTGAAACTCATGGCTGCGCTGCGCCGCTATGGTTTGTCAGCCGGTGTGAATACGCTGTTTTCAGCACCGACGCTGGCTGCACTGGCTGCCGCGCTGGAGACACAAACGGTGATCGAAGTGCCTGAAAACCGGATCACCCCGGAAACCACTCAGATCACCCCGGCGCTCTTGCCGCTGGCCAATCTGACTCAGCCTGAGATTGATCATCTCCTTGCCACGGTTCCCGGGGGATCGCCAATGTGCAGGATATTTACGGCCTGTCGCCCTTACAGGAAGGGATTCTGTTCCACCATCTGCTCAGTGAAACCGGTGATACGTATCTGCTGTCAGCCATGTTGCAGTTTGATACCCGGGATCGCCTGAATGCCTGGCTGTCGGCGCTGCAACAGGTGGTGGATCGCCATGATATCCTGCGGACCGCCTTTGTCAGTCAGGGACTTTCGGAACCGGCGCAGATCGTCTGGCGTCAGGCTCGTCTGCCTGTGACGGAACTGGCAGTGGATCCGGCGCAAGGGAAAATTGCCGACCAACTGCTGTCGCGGTTTGATTCCCGCCATTCGCGTTTGGATCTGACTCAGGCACCGTTACTGAATCTGGTGATCACACAGGATGAAACCGGACGCTGGCTGCTGCTGCAACAGTGGCACCACCTGATTGGCGACCATTCCACCTCGGCGCTGATTGAAAGTGAAATCGCCACGATTCTGGATGGTCAGGCAGAGGCGCTGAATCCTGCACCGCATTATCGCGAGGTGATTGCACAGGCGCGGCTGGGGATCAGTCAGGCGGAACACGAAGTCTTCTTCCGGGAGATGTTGGCGGATATCGACGAGCCGGTGTTGCCTTTTGGTCTGAGTGACATTCGCGGGGATGGGCAGGATACGGTGACATCTCATCTGCGTGTTCCGGCAGCGCTGAATCTGGCGCTGCGGGAGCAAGCGCGGCAACGGGGCGTCAGTCTGGCCAGTCTGTGTCATCTGGCCTGGGCGCAGGTGCTGTCACGGATCACCGGGAAAGATACTGTGGTGTTCGGCACTGTCCTGTTGGGCAGGATGCAGGCCGGAGACGGTGCAGAGCAGGCGATGGGGCTCTTTATCAATACTTTGCCGTTGCGTCTGGATCTGAACGGCACGGATGTGGTGAAAGCGGTGCAGCTGGCGCATCAGCGGCTGAGTAGCTTGCTCCAGCATGAACATGCCCCGCTGGCACTGGCCCAGCGATGCAGCGGCATGGGGGCTGGCGCACCTTTATTCAGTGCCCTGTTGAATTACCGGCATAACCAGGGCAGTGAACTGGTCCTGCCTGGAGGCGTGACCTTACTGAGTGCCGAAGAGCGGACCAACTATCCGTTTGTGATGTCGGTGGAAGACGGCGGTGACTCGCTGGGTCTGACCGCACAAATTGCTCAGACGGTGGAAGCCGACCGGATCTGCGGTTATATGCTGCAGGCGCTGACGTCACTGGCGCACGCCCTGAGTGAAACCCCTGCCATGCCGGTGAGCACGCTGGAGATTCTGCCTGAAGCCGAATATCGCCTGCAGCTGGAACGCTGGAATCAGACCGCAACGGATTATCCGGCGGCAGCCAGTATCCAGACGCTGTTTGAACAGCAAGCTGAACGCAGCCCGTCTGCCATTGCGGTGACCGACGGCGCGACACAGGTCAGCTATGCGGCGCTGAATCAGCGGGCGAATCAACTGGCGCATACTTTAATCGCGCAGGGGGTTGAGCCCGGTGATCGCGTCATTCTCAAGCTGGGACGCAGTCTGGCGCTGGTTGTTGCCCAACTGGCGGTTCTGAAAGCCGGGGCTGTGTATGTCCCGGTTGATCCGACTCTGCCAGAGGTTCGTCAGGCCTGGATTATCGCCGATAGTGGGGCGCGTGTGATGATTGCCCGACAGGCGGGAACAGAAGGGTTGGTCTGGATCCGTCCGGATGCACTGTCGCCTTGTCAGGAGAATCCTGGCGTCTCGGTTTCCAGCACCCAGGCGGCTTATATCATGTATACCTCGGGATCGACCGGTCAGCCGAAAGGCGTCATGACGCCGCATCAGGGAGTCACGCGTCTGGTGATTAATAACCGGTATGCGGCATTCGACCAGACAGATACCGTGGCCTTTGCCGCGAATCCGGCTTTTGATGCTTCGACGATGGAAGTCTGGGCGGCGTTGCTGCACGGGGGCAAGCTGGTGGTGATTGCACCGGATACCATGATGGATGCGGCTCAGTTCGCACAAACGCTGGCAACCCATCAGGTCACAACGCTGTTTCTGACAACCGCGCTGTTTAATCAGTATGTCCATGTGATCGGGGAGACGCTGTCGCAACTCAGGTATCTGATTTGTGGCGGTGAAAAAGAAGATCCGGCCGCATTCGAGGCACTGCTGGCTCTGGGGGGGCGTGTCAGACTGATCCATGCTTACGGGCCTACGGAAACGACGACTTACGCCACCACGGCGCAGATCGATCGTGTGTATGGCCGCTCACGGTTGCCAATCGGTAAACCAATCGGTAATACCCGCACCTATGTGCTGGATACACAAGGCCGAGTCGTTCCTCGCGGAGCAGTCGGGGAGCTCTATATTGGCGGTGTCGGTGTCGCACTGGGGTATCTGAATCGTCCGGAACTGACTGCCGAACGCTTCCTGCCGGATCCGTTCAATACCGGCGGGAAGATGTACCGGACCGGCGATCTCGTGCGTTATCTGCATGATGGGAACCTTGAATATCAGGGACGGAATGACCGACAGGTGAAAATCCGGGGTTTCCGGATTGAAATGGGTGAGATTGAAGCGCAGCTTCTGAATTATCCTGCGCTGCGCGATGCCATTGTCGATGTCCGCAATCTGGGTGAGACACAAGGGCTGGTGGCCTGGCTGACGACCTCTCAGCCAATCCGGCCAGCTGTCGCAGAGATCCGTCAGTATCTGAGTGAACATTTGCCGTCTTATATGCTGCCGTCGTCTTTTGTCTGGCTGGATCAACTGCCGCTGACTCCCAATGGTAAGGTCGACCGCCGTGCACTGCCGGAACCGGAGAGTCAGGATTTTGCCGGTCTGACTTATGTGGCGCCCGCAGGGGAAACGGAAATGCTGCTGGCACAACTGTGGTCTGAATTGCTGGGGGTTGCACAAATTGGCCGTCAGGATCATTTCTTTGAACTGGGCGGTCATTCTTTACTGGCTGTGCGGCAAGTCAGTCTGGCGCAGCAACTGGGACTGGAGATACCGGTACAGGCGATTTTCGATTATCCGGTTCTGGCGGATTTGGCCGCGCATCTGGATCAGGCGCACACCGGCCAGCGTCCGCGTGTGGCACTGCCAGCACGCCGTTCAGGTCAGCAGTCCCCCTTATTCTTCCTGCCGACGGGCTTTGGGGATTACAGTTATGTCTATGAGATGGCAAAAGCCCTGAATCCGGATCATCCGGTCTATGCCGTGCCCTGGCCGGATATGTCGGAAGCATTACCCGACACCATGGCACAGATGGCGCAACGCTGCGCAGAGATGATCCGTCAGGTTCAGCCGCACGGGCCATATCATCTGTTTGGCTATTCTTCCGGCGGCGTTCTGGCTTATCAGGTGGCAGCTTTACTGGAGAACACCGGAGAGCCGATTGCCTTCCTTGGGCTGTTCGATACCATGCGTCCGCAACAGGCAATGCAACGTGAGACACAGTTGTTCCTGAGCTGGCTGGAAGTCGAGCATACTGATCTGCCGGAAGAATTGATGGCGCGTTTCCGGGCGATGCCCCTGAAAGACATCTTACTGACGCTGAACGAGATGGGGATCCGGACACTGATGGCCGATCCGCTTCAGGAACTGTCCCTCTGGCAGCAGCGATACCACTATGCAACGCTGGTGGGCAAGGCGCAGATTGTGCCGCAGCAATTCAGTCTGCATCTGTTCAAGGCGAAAGAGATGATGCCACCGATTCGCAGTGAGGACCTGATTCAGTACTGGAACAGCATCAAACCGGCCGGGTTCTGCCGGGACGATGATTCTGCACTGGGCTGGGAATCTCTGTTGCCTGCGTCGCTACTGAAGGTACACCGGGTGGATGGGGATCATGGCACCATGGTGTCGGATGCGCAGAACCGGGCGCAGCTGGGGGATTGCATCAATCAGCTCCTCTCGCCGGATGCCGTCAGGAAGGAGGCTGACGTTTAATCTGACGGATCAGAGATAAAAAAACCGGTGCGAGAGAAGCACCGGTTTTTCTTTGCATCCGTTTCGGGTCAGCTCAAGAGTTTAGTGGCTTGTTTCTGAGTGCCACCCACAGGCCGGTTGACCGAAATCGAGCGGCCTTTTTTCATGCCTTTCTCGTAGTCATCCGTCATGGCTTTCATCGCTTCCTGCAGCTGTTTCTTAAAGGTTTCCCGATCCAGGTTCTCGAATTCACGGTCGATGAAATTCGACATTCGCTGATCATGGTCATCATCGGTATTGAGTTCAGGCAGCTTTTCCAGTGCGCCTTCAATCCAGCCCGCAAGAAATGACGATACCCGGCGGGTCACTTCGGTCTGGCTCGCGCCGGTCCCGGCAAAACTGTTCCTGAACTGGCCGGTTTGCTGATTCATTTCGCGATACACCACATCAAAGGCAAAAGCCGCGAAAATCGCCCGCTCGGCGACCCCGATAAATTCAGCCTGCTTCAGGCCTTTGTAGTTCGTTAAGACGCATTCAACGCCGAAACGCCGGTTGATGCCGCGGATAATTTTCAGAATCTGCGGGCCGATGTCTGAAGGCAGCAGGGTTGCTGACTTTGTTTTCCCCATCTGAATAAATTCAATGTCATCTTTTTCCAGACCATATTTGAGCATCAGACGATGCGCCATTTTGATGGCCTGTGCAGCTTCATTGACATTCGCTGAGTTACCTAACTCAAGGCACTTCGCTATTTTTTTCAGTGCCTTTCGTTTCTGTTCAGACATCCACAACACCTAGAGTAAAAAAACGGTCACGTATTTTAGCGTGTTCGCGGTGAACTTGGCAAAGTTCTGCGTTGGTGATTTTTTGTTCTGAGTCTCAGGAGCGGGGTGTTTTCTGAAAGAGGGGATGTAAACAGGCAGAGGTCTGAACAGGGATATCATGACAATTGAGTGACTTACCTTGTACTGGCTGGGGATGGCACGCATAATGCCCCCGAGTGAATCCGAAGAGAGCCTGCGTCATGACGACCCTTCCGTCCATTGATGTTCCGTTTGAATATCGCCATACCTGCTGGTTTTGCGGGGAACCTTATTTCGAATGCCATACGTTCCGGCCGGTGCCGAACTATGACGGTGAATCACCTGTCCGGGTCCCGTGCTGTGAAGAATGTTATGGCATTTGTGCCAAGACCAAAGCCAGTGGTCTGGATATCCTGCGTGATCGCGTCAAAGAAAAGCTACACAGTCAATATCAGAAGCATCTGCAGATCGGGGTGCAATGGACCAAAGAAGAGCTGGAAGATTCTGAGCTGGAAGGGAAAGCCTTCGAAGGGTTTAAACACAGTGCCTGGCGGATGTTTGAAATTGCCAGAGAACGAGTGAATTACCCGGGCTGGCCGCTGGCGATTGATGGTCAGCCCGTTGGACAGGTCAGCAGTGCATTTCAGGTCACCCATGACGGGATCGTGTATCCGAGTCTTTCCAGTGCTGTGGAACAACTGGCGAAAAGCTATGCCATCCCTCAGGCCTATCTGGAACAGACGGTTGAACTCGTGGGCCGTGCACAATTGGGATTTGCGATTCGTTTCTGTAAAACCACGCATGGTTTTTCGGAAGCTCAGCAGGCGGCCAGTCTGGCAAGCCTGAAGGAAAGACTGGCAGAAGAAGCTGAGCTGGAGAAACCCAGTGCTGCTTATGCGGGAATTGAGGTTGCCCTGAAATTAATCGCGCCCCAAATTCTGCACCGCACGGAGATTTCGCCGTATGCGGTGCAATGGGCGTTACGACATGGGATTTGTACGCTGGCGCAATTGGCGGAACAGGAAGAGCAGTTTTTGGCGCATTTTGGTCAGGATTCGGAACTGACGGCATTTCATTATTTTACGGGCTTGCAGGTGTATCTGGAAAAACGGGCGGAAGATCCGCATTGGGCTGCACAAGATGATCCAAACCGGCAATGGTTTCAGAAACTGACAGGCAAACGAGAACGTTAGATTCGACGTGTGACATGAAAAAGGCCAGTCTGTGACTGGCCTTTTGTGTTTTCAGGGGTTACTTGGTTTGTGGTTGATGATGACTGGACCAGACAACCGTTTTCCCGTTTTCATCAAACGCCAGGACGTCATAGGGCGTGATCTGATTGTTATATTCCATCCCAGGTGAACCCATGGGCATGCCTGCCACGGCCAAGCCTTTCAGATGGTCTGGCTTTTCTGCCAGGAAACGTTTGACCTCTTCTGCCGGGACATGGCCCTCAAAGGCATATCCCTGAATGATGGCCGTATGACAGGATGCATATTCCGGCCGGATACCGCTGTCCTGCTTGATCGGATGCAGGTTGTTTTCAAAATTCATTTTCAGGGCAAAGCCATTCTCGTTCATGTGCTTGACCCATGCCTTGCAACAGCCGCAGGTCGGCGTTTGGTAGTTTTCACCCTGAATGGCTTCTTCCGCCAGAACTGGCATCGTGAACAGGAACAGGGATGCGGTCAGGGCTTTGATGTTTTTATGTTTGATTGTCATTGTATTTTCCTTCGATTGATTCTGATGAACCGTTTTTACACGGGATTGAGTCGGAGGTTCTGTTTCAAAACAGAACGGTCGGATAACTCACAGAAGAATCGGAGGCTTCAGAAATGACGTGACGGGTTCGTCCCAGTGTCGCAGCTGATACGGATGCAAAGCGAATTCGGAAACAGAGGCAGACAGCACAATCGTTGGTGTCAGGATTGAACAGGGATGCTGGCAGGAGGGCTGACAGAGCTGACTGCAATGGACTTGCATATCAGACGAACAGTCGCTGGACATCTTGTTTGATTGCATCTGAAGGTCATCGCAACAAGGCATCTGTTCGATCATGGGGGGGCAGTTCGGATTGGAACTCTGGAACGACACAGAGGATGCGTTGGCAAAAGGCAGAAACAGCAACGACAGGATCATCATGCATATCCTGAAAGCACTTGAACGAAGCGGTTGACTGTACACCTTTGATAACATGCGAATTGTGTATTCTTGCCTGTGCGTGGAGAACTTCAGGAGTATAACCCGCACTTGTTTGCGTTGCATAATCAAGATCAAGAAAACGTCAGATTTCTAACGTTCTGAAATCTCACCAACTTGCATAAACCCAGGTTTGATGCGGCTTTGCGGGGTTCTCATTTGAAAGAAGCCTAACGTTTTTCTGACATTTCCTGTCTGCCTTTAGGCTTTAATTGCGCTGAATTGAGATTTTTTGCGCTAGGAACAGGTATGCAATATACAGAAGAAGACAGAAAAGTCCTGTACGAAACATGGATGAGCTACAAGGCGAAGATGCGGGTCACTCAAATTGAGATGGCCAAGAAGCTGGGGGTCAGTCAGCTGTTCTTTTCCGATATCCTGCGGGGGAATTTGCCGCTGGAGCATCGTTTTGTCAGTCAGTTCTGTCAGTACATGGGGGTGGACCCGATTCTGACTATTCCGTCTCTGCGGGAGCAAATTGGGGGGGCGTTACCGAATACCGTGACCTTGACGAACACCTATATCGTTGATGGTAATATTAAAAATGTGCGTTATAGTGGAAACCAGATTGTCGTTGAATACGAACATAATGTGACGACGCATTGATTGGCATTGAAAGACGATGTCTTTCTCAGAAAGTTCTTGTCACGGATAAGGGCTTTTTTTGTGCCTGAAATATAAGGAGAGATGATGAAAATCGGGATGATTGGGTTAGGGGATATTGCTCAGAAAGCCTACCTGCCAGTGATCACGCAGTGGCCCGGCGTAGACCTGGTGCTGTGTACAAGAAATGCAGAGACGTTGCAGCGGATTGCCTCGGTTCACCGGATTCAGTCTTTCGTGACGGACTATCGTGCGCTGGTGGACTTCGGTGTGGATGGCGTGATGATTCATAGTGCGACTTCTTCTCATGCAGAGATTGCCAGTTTTTTTCTGAATCATGGCATCGCGGTCTTTGTGGATAAACCACTGAGCGATCATTACGCCGATTGCGAACGTTTATGTGATCTTGCCGAGCAGAAACAATTGCCGCTGTTTATGGGGTTCAATCGTCGCTATCTGCCTTTGGTCAGCCCCTATCTGACGCCCGATAAAGTCACGAATTCGCTTCAAGCGATTCGCTGGCAGAAACACCGGCTGAATCAACCGGGGGAACTGCGAACCTTTGTGTTTGATGACTTGATTCATCCGCTCGATAGTATCAATCTGACCGGGACTGTCAGTGCCGATATGCTTCACGTACGCACGCAACATTATCAGGGGCAGATTGCGCGTCTTGATGTTGAATGGCAGCAGCACGAGACGCTGTTTCAGGCCGCCATGAACCGAATGAATGGTGTGACCGCAGAGCAGATAACGCTGAATTTCGAAAATCAGACTTATCATTTCGATTCTCTGGCGACGGGGACGCACTGGGAAAGGGGCGTTGAGACGACACTGGCGCTGCCAGACTGGACACCGATGCTCGATAGTAAAGGCTTTACCGCGATGATTGCGCATTGGCTTGAGGTGGTGAAAGCCGGGAAAATGGCGACGGCCCTGATGCAGCGGAATCTGAATTCTCATTTTCTTGCCGAAGCAATTTGTCAGCAACTGGATCCATAAAGACGCATTTCGCGATACTTTCTTCAGGTCAATCTGGCGCTCAGGTTGACCATTTTATTTCGAACTCAAACTTTTTAAATGAATGCAAGGCGTCTTTTGCAAGCTTTGTATGAGTGACTAATTTCTGCTCACTTATGTTTGCTTACATTGTTTTTGTGCGAAAAATGTCCGATTCCGTTGGATTTACGAAAATGAAGCTGGTAGTGTGCGTTCCCTCACACAACTAGTGAGAAATTTATGTACTCCACCAAACAATTCGGAGCTGATCGATTGGTTTCAGTTCTAACGATTGGCTTCCTGAGCCTCTTTCTGATCGCAGCGATTGTCGATCTGTCTTGGGTATCTTCTGTCATTCAAACCTTATTTGGCCAGTCGACGGCGGCTTTCGGTCATTTCTGGCAGTGGTTGATGCTGCTGAACTTCATTCTGGCCGTCGCCATGGCGCTGTCACCTTTGGGTAAAGTCAAACTGGGTCAGGCCAAGCAACCAGAGATCGGTCAGTTCCGATGGACCGCCATGATCATGTGTACGCTGCTGGCTGGTGGCGGTGTGTTCTGGTCTGCTGCAGAGCCTATCTATCATTTTGTGACAACGCCACCAACCTTTGATGGCTTGCAGGCGGCTTCTGCTGAGGCCGTTGCGCCAGCGCTGAGTCAGAGTTTTCTGCACTGGGGCTTTTTAGCCTGGGCAGTGCTGGGGACGCTGGCAACCATTGTGCTGATGTATGCGCATCATCAGAAAGGCATTCAGCTTCGTCCGAGAGCTTTGCTCTATCCATTGCTTGGGGATCGGCTGGAAAACCATTGGCTGGGTTCGGTCATTGATGCATGTTCTATTATTGCGGTCGCTGCGGGGACCATCGGTCCGATTGGCTTCCTGGCTTCGCAACTGGGTTACAGTCTGCATGTTGTGGCTGGGCTGGATAATTCGGTGCTGACACAAGTGATGTTGCTGGCAGGTGTCGTGACCATTTACTCACTGTCAGCGGCAACCGGGATGGATAAAGGCTTGCAGTGGCTCAGTCGCTTTAACGTGATTGTGGCGGTGTGTTTGCTGGTGGTGATGCTGCTGTTAGGGCCAACCGGTTTTATTGTTGAACATTTTTCGCAGGCGATGCTCGTTTATATTCAGCATTTGCCGGAAATGAGCCTGACGAATGAATCTCCCGGCTGGAATGCCTGGTGGACCTGGTTCTTCTGGGGATGGTTCATTGGTTTTGCACCCATGATGGCGATTTTCATTGCCCGTATTTCTGTGGGTCGCAGCATTCGTGAGCTGGTGATGACGGTGGCGATTGGCGCGCCATTGGTGACGCACTTCTGGTTTTCTGTGTTGGGCGGTTCCGGGATCTTTTTCGAACTGATGCAGCCTGGCGTGATTTCCGAGCCGCTGAATGAAGGTGGTTTACCGGCGGTATTGCTTGCAACACTGGCTCAGTTGCCAGCGAGCGACTGGTTGATTCCTGCATTCCTGGTGCTGACCACGACTTTCGTTGTCACAACCGGAGATTCAATGGCTTATGCGATAGCGATGGTGACATCGGGTAAAAATGAACCGATGACCAGTCATCGTGTATTCTGGGCTGTCGCCATGGGTGGTGTTGCTGCAGTCCTGTTGATGGCTGGAGATGGTGGCCTGAATGCATTACAGTCATTTATTGTGATCACGGCTGTCCCCGTTTCTTTCCTGATGCTCTTTACTTTGCTGACGGGTCCTCAGGCGGCGGTACGAATGTATCGCGCGACTGTTAAGCCAGAGCGCAACGCCTCACTGGCCACAGAGTCGTGAATAACGACTCGCTCAGTGAGACGACAGGTTGATAAAAAGAACGCCCTCCATATGGAGGGCGTTTGTTTAGGCTCGGTTTTTTTGTTTCCGATTGTTTTTCTGAATGGCGTGATAATATCGGCCAAGTTGTTTTGATTTTGCACGCTTCTCGGCAATACTCGCTGAGTTGAATGCGATTTCCCGATTGAGCTTGTGATAGTTTCTGAGCCGTCGCTCGTCCAGATCTCCGGATTCAATGGCTTGCTGTACAGCGCATCCCGGTTCTTGCTGATGCGAACAATCGCCGAATCGGCATTGCGTTGCCAGTGCTTCGATATCCGAGAAGGTTGCAGTGATGCCATCCTCGCAATCTGCGAGTTGTAACTCCCGCATTCCCGGCGTATCAACCAGCAGTGCACCTTCAGGCATCAGATGAAGTGAGCGCGAGGTGGTCGTATGCCGACCTTTACTGTCATCTTCCCGGATACCGCCGGTTTGCTGTGCTTCGGTGGCCAGAAGCGTATTGACCAGCGTTGATTTACCTGCACCGGATGAGCCAAGAAAAGCGACTGTTTTTCCCTGGCCGCACCATGGCGATAATCTGGCGACGCTTTCCGGATCAAGCCCATTGATGGCTTCGACCATCAGCATGCCATCGATTTGCTGAACCTGCGCCTGAAGCTCGGCTGGATCCTCAACGCAGTCGGCTTTCGATAACACGATGACCGGTTCCACGCCAGCCTGATGGGCCAGCGCTAAGTAGCGTTCAATCCGGCTGAGATTGAAATCCTGGTTTAATGAGCAAACGATGAAGACCGTATCCAGATTACTGGCAATGAGTTGTTCTTCAACTTTACTGCCGGCAGCTTTGCGCCAGAAACAGGAAAATCGATCCAGTAAACGGACAAACTGCTGTTGGGGGGTGATCAGCACCCAGTCTCCGACAGCGAGCGAGGGCATCGCCGGCACAACCTGAAGTGACACGGAGCCATGCTCAGCAATGACTTCGATTCGGCTGCGATGGACAGCGCTGACGCGTGCAGGCTGACAGTGTTCCCACTCATCGAGAGACAGTTGTTGTTGTAGAAATGGTTTCCAACCCAGTTGATGTAGTGAAATGACTGGTTGAGAAATCAGTGTTGTCATGATGTGTTTACCCCTGACGCAATTGCGTCATTGACTGAAATAGAAAATTTTCAGGGGCAATGCGGCCCCGGTCAGAATGAACCGGGCAAGAATTGGGGAAGGGGCAGAAGCGAAGCGGTTGATGTATCGCGTATCGCTTACTGGCTCAATACCTGTGTCTGTGCCCGGCGGGTCATGAATACAATCATCTTGTGTCCTCCAAAATTAGGTCTTTTAAGTGCCTGAAATTTAGCAGGCAATCTTTAGCGTGTCCAGAACCGGCACGGAAAATTTGTGTTTGGTTCCGGACACAGCAGCAACTGAGCGAAATTAGGCGGTCAGAAAGGCATCTTTACGAGCGTTAAAGCGCTTAACCAAATCATCAATCTGCGTTTGACAGTATGGGCGCAAACCGCTCATCAGCATTTTTTTACGACCTTCGCCGACGACTTCACCATCTTCTGTAAAGCTGAATGCCAGCGTGACGCTGCCACGTTTGCCATCAGACTCAATGATGGAGTCTGTCAATTCAACTTGTGGGGATTCCAGATCCAGACGGCTGAATTCGAGTGCCATGCTTTCATAAATCACCAGCGGGCGGGCAGGGTTGATCATCACCTGCTCAGATTCCATCAGCGGCACCATAATATGCGGGAAATTCATTCCGGAAAACTTCACGTAGTTTTTCGTGACAGTCTCAATCAGCTTGGTGTTGTGTGAAATCTCACCATCGCGCGTGACATGCAGATATTCTTTTCCTTTTTCATCAACCAAAGATAAATCATTGGCTGATTTGGTGTTGATGGTCAGCTCAACGCCGTCAGTAATCATGCCAGCAAATTCAACGTGCATTTTCTGGCTCAGGCCTGTTTTGGCCAGCATCACTGAAAACAGCAGATCACCCGGAACGCAGAATCGTTTGTTGTCTGCATCGTGAATCGGGTTAAAGTCACCGGCGATTTTTTTAGCAAAATAGCTGGCTTGCTCACGGGAAAAAGAATAACGACCGCTGTGTTCAGCGAAGTAAGCATCTAGAAACATCAAGTTGTAACTACCTTAGATCATCGTAATCCGGGTAGTTTAACCGAAAAAAGTGGATTCAATGGTCCAGCCAGATGGGTGCTGTATCAGAAATAAGACATTGTTCGGGACTTTCAATAAAAGTGATGCAACAGATACCCTACTGGGGTATTATCCCGAGCCATTTGGGTAACCCCGAAACCGATCTGGACGTGTAGAAGAGGCCAGAGACTATAAGCGGTAGGGAAACTGCATTCGAAAAGGTGCTCAGACCTATGAGTCTGAGCACCTTATTATCTGGTTCAGTGTGAATTTGGTTTATGTCTGGCTGAATTCTGACGATCACAAAATCATCAGCAACAATCCAACAGCAAGAATGCAACCCCCGGCAATGGCTGTTCTGCCAATCAGTCCGATGAGACTCGGAACGATCATTTCATCATGATGATGCATCGATACCCTCCATTTGTTTTTATCATTTATTTATTCTGACCACCAAGATGCCCGTTGAATCATCAGCACGATGGTCTTTTTCTTCAGTATAGTCCAGGGCAGGAAGGGTATTGTTTCTGCAAAATAAAATTAATATTCCCTAGGATAAAAGAAGCGCCCAGATAAAGCGTACCTGAATCAAACATGCGTCTATACTCACAGAAAACAACAGCAAAAAAGTGGTTTGTGGTGAAAAAAATGACAATCTTCTTATTAGCATTGGGTGGTGTGATTCAGGTTGCTGCGACTTACGTGGCTTTTTTTACGCAGTTTTCCGGCCATTTGTATCTGGCTACTATTCTGATGGTGATCGCTTTAGCTAGTTTAATGGCCATTCGCAGTTTAATTGCCCCGGTTTGTTTGCTGGCTGGGATTATTATTGGCTTGGCAATTTCTCAAAACCAGGCTGATCTGAAATTCCTGAATCAGATGAATCAAATGATGAATCTGACTCACCAGCCTGAGCTTCATTTCAGCCCAAGTGTTTCCAAGGTTCATGACGCTGTGGCTGAGTAAACGTTAGGGTTGAACCGTTACCGGAACCGGAACCGGAACCGAAATCGGAACGAACAAGCGTTGCCCCACTTGAATTTTACTATTCGCGAGTTGGTTCACCTGCTGAATTGTATTGATAGAGGTGTCATTTTTTTGGGCGATTTTCATTAAAGTATCACCAGGCTGAATGAAATGAATCCGGTATTGATGCTTCGTATAGTGCGATTTATTATCCTGATAAAAATGCGCCAATTGTTTTTGTGGCAACAGTAAAATATTGTCGGTGTTTTTCAAGGTCAGGCCAGTACGATAAGCTGGATTTAATCGATAAAAAAACGCGCTGGACAAACCTGCATCATGCGCAACTTGCTTGAGTGGAATTTGCTGATTAATGATCACTTGGGTCAGTACGGGATGATCAGGGATGAATGCCAGGGTTGATTGCCAGGGTTGATAATTTTTCAGCAGTTGGCTTAATGCAAGCAGCTTTGGCACATAGTGTTCTGTTTCTTTAGGAAGATCTAAAGACCAGAAGTCGGTTGGTTTGCCCTGAGATTTGTTGCGTTTGATGGCTTTCCGTACCCGGCTTTCGCCAGTGTTATAGGCGGCAATGGCATGAAGCCAGTTTCCATCAAACCTCGCATAAAGATACTCAAGTAAATCCAGCGCAGCCTGTGTTGATGCAACAATGTCCAGTCTGCCATCATAGCCAGGCACAATGGATAACCCGAAGGCTTTTCCAGTGGCTTTGGTCATTTGCCATAATCCGGCCGCACCTTGATGCGAATAAGCATCCGGATCAAAAGCGCTTTCGATAAAGGGTAATAAAGCGAGCTCTGCCGGAAGCCCCCGGGACTGCACATGTTCGTAAATATAGAAGAGAAAGGGTTTGGCTCGTTCAGATACGGTGCTGATGTGTAAAGGGCGACTGTGATACCAGTGGCGATAGTAGCGTATCCGGGGCTCATCAGGGATGGCCATGAAAGAATCTCTTGAGATCCGATCCCAGAGACTGGCTTCTTTCATTAATGACAACTCAGGCAACGTCGGGCGCTGATAATTGCCGGGCAAGCCTGTTGCCAGATAACGGCCAGCCAGTTCATGATGGCCAATTGTGCACTGGCGAATCGTGTTTGGTGTCAGGGTGAGGGCTGTTTTAGCATTGGATTCTTTTGTTTCTGAAACAGACAGAGAAGAGCAACCGGTCAATATCTGAAATGAGAAAAGAAACAACGGTATGGCATACTTCATGGTTAAACCTGCCGGGGTGAATGAGACCAAGTTCAGACTTTTTTGTTGTGCATTTAAGATATAGCAAGACAACTTTGTGCAAACTGTCTGCATTTTGATACGGTTGCGCAATTGGTAGAGGAGAAGTGTTGTGTCCCCGCAGAATCAACGATTGCAGCAGATTGAAGAACACCTTCAGGCAATGATGGGTGTACAGGTGGAATTCCCGTTCGGACCTGAGCCGAAAGTGTTTAAAGTGGCTGGAAAGATGTTTGCCTGGACGGCTGTGAAAGATGGAATACCGGTAATGACGGTGAAAGCATCACCGGGCGATGTCGCTTTCTTAATTGATGAGTTCCAGGACATTACACCTGGGTATCATATGAACAAGCGTCATTGGGTCACGGTTCGTCTAAACGGGCAGGTTGAGCAAGGCATGTTGGAAGATTTAGCCACCACATCTTATACCTTGGTGGTTCGAAAGCTGACGAAGGCCAAACAAAAGTCGCTGGGTTTCACGGAATAATCAACGCCACAAAAGTGGCGTTGAAGCATAGGGGGGAGTTTGGGTCAGAAGTAGAAACGTGTACCGAATACGAAACGGGTAAAGCTGTCTTCTACACCATCTTTGGTCACACTGATGTCATCAGTCGCGATGTTATAGTTGACCTCAGCACTGATAGCGACATGCTGGTTGATAAAGTATTTCACACCCCCAGCAATCTTAATGTTCAGCGCTGTGACGTCTTCAATATCAAAGTCGACATCCTCATCATCATTTGCAGAAAGGTTCGCTAACTGTGCTGCAGCGCCTAAGTAGGGCACCCAGTTACTGTCGTTGGTAAAGTTATATTCGGTGAACATACCTAACTGGAAGGTTTTGGTACTGTCACTCATGTTGACATCAAGCACACCACCAAGCTCCCAGTTTTCTTTCAGGAAATAGCCGTATGATGTGTTTAACAGGAACAGGTAATCGTCAATATAGTCAAGATCCAAGCTCCCTTGTAAACCAAACTCTTGTGTACCTTCTTCCAGAGTCACTGCAAGAGCAGCCGGACTAGCCAACAGTGTTGAAACCAGTAATGCCAATGCTTGTTTCTTCATTTCTATCACTCCATTGTTTTTGTGATACAAAGGAAGCATAGACGAGCCTGTAAAATATTGCTCAAATGGCAATAAATTTTCACAAGATGTCTGTAAGGTATTTTGTGCTTTGTGTTGCGCGCTTACATCTTGAATTTCTTCATGTTGGTGTTCGGAAATTCTGAAGAGATGTATCCGTGCTGCTTGTCTTACTTGTAAGAAATTTGATCTACCTCTAATGCACTATAACTTGTAACCTTTGTCTATAAATCAATACATTCAATGTGTTTATTGAACCAACTCATTCACGCACTAAGACCATGGTCTGACAGGAAAGAAGTTAAATTCAGATCAGGTCAGTGGTATAACAAGAAGAAATGTGAACAAAGGCAAGGAAAGATGCATTTTCCCTATCGAAATATCGTCATACTCACTGGAGCAGGGATTTCTGCTGAGTCTGGCATCAAAACTTTTCGCGATCAGGATGGGCTGTGGGAAAACCACAGAATCGAAGATGTTGCGACCCCTGAAGGCTATCATCGCGATCCCGCTCTTGTTCAATCGTTTTACAATCAGCGGCGTAAGCAGCTCGAAAGTGGGACGGTGAAACCCAATGCTGCACACGACGCACTGGCCCGTTTAGAACAAGAGTTGGATGGCAAGGTGACCATCGTGACACAAAATATCGATAATCTGCACGAAATGGCGGGCAGTCATCAGGTCATCCATATGCACGGGGAACTGCTGAAAGCACAATGTAGTCATAGCGGGCAGACGATAACGTGGTGCGGTGATATCTCTCTGGATGACAGTTGTCATTGCTGCCAGATTCCAGCACCGCTTCGTCCGAATGTTGTGTGGTTTGGTGAAATGCCACAGAGTATGGATAAAATCTATTCGGCTTTAGTCGAAGCGGATCTATTTATTGCGATCGGGACATCCGGCTCAGTGTATCCGGCTGCTGGTTTCGTGCATGAAGCGGCGATGAATGGTGCGCATACAGTTGAGTTAAATCTGGAACCCAGTATTGTCGAAAGTGAATTTGAAGAAAAACGATATGGCCCTGCTTCAGTGATTGTGCCTCAAGTTGTTGAGGAACTGCTCTCAGCGAAAAATTGATGGTTAAGATCGACAAAGGCGCCATTTTTGGCGCCTTTCATGAGAATCAAAATGCTTTAGGCGACTTTTACTGTCCGGCTTTCAGCTTTTGGAAATACTCTTCATACAGTGTGACAGCATCGCCAACACTGTCCTGCCATTCGCCGGCATCCAACACTTCCTGAGGCGGATAAATGCTTGGGTTGTTGACAAATTCTTTTGGCAGCTTATCTTTCGCGGTTGCCACTGGGGTCGGGTAGCCGATTTCCAGCGCGATCTTCGCTGCATTTTCAGGCTTCAGCAGGAAGTCGATCATCTTATGAGCGGCTTCTTTGTGCTTCGCGCCAGCTGGGATGGCCAGACTGTCCATCCAGAAGATAGCACCTTCTTTCGGCCAGACAATCTCAATCGGGGCGCCTTCCTGGCGAGCCATATATGCCGAACCGTTCCACAGCATCCCCAGAGAGGTTTCGCCAGCCATATAAGGGTTTGCCGGGAAGTCTGAGTTAAACAGCAGGACGTTTGGCATTAGCTTTTTCAGTTCTTCATAAGCGGCTTTGATCTCATCCGGATTCTTGGTATTCGCCGAGTAGCCCAGTTTACGCAGTGCCATATGGAAGAACTCGCGGGCATCGTCCATCATCATCAGCTGGCCTTGCCACTTGCTGTCCCAGAAATTGCTCCAGCCCTTGATTTCTTCTTGGTTGATCATATCGGTATTGACCCCGATCCCCGTCGCACCCCAGATGTACGGAATCGAGTAGTCGTTACTCGGATCAAAAGGCTTGTTCAGAAAGTTAGGGTCTAATTCTTTGAAATGGCTCAGCTTAGATTTGTCGATCTTTTGCAGCATGCCTTCATCACGCATCTTAGAGACGTAATACGTGGAAGGAACAACCAGATCATAACCTGTGCCGTAGGTCTTCAATTTTGCATACATCGACTCATTTGATTCATAAGTCGAATAAATGACTTTAATGCCGGTTTCTTTGGTGAAGTCTTCCAGCACGTCGGCAGGAATATATTCAGACCAATTGTAGAAATACAGCTCTTCATCTGCTGCCAGCGCTGCATTGGAAACCAGTGACAGGGCGAATACACCGCCAGTCATAACTGAAGACCATTTGTTCATGTTTTACTCCTAACTTCGGGAGCCAAGTCGGGCTGCCCGGCCGGTATAGCTATGCCCACCTCGCTTGCGGACAATCACGCCAATCATGGTGACAATTTGATGTCAGAAAGACATTTCAAGTGCTTTCTAACGCATGGAATTCCTTCAAGAATCAGTGGGAGAGTATAGCAGAGGGGGGAAGAAAAAAGGCAACCAAAATGGTTTGGTTGCCTAAAGAAAAGACTTATTGACCAGCTTTCAGCTTCAGGAAGTTCTCTTCGTATTGTACATTGGCTTCGCCAACAGCATTCTGGAACTCACCGCGAGCCAGTTCTTCCTTCGGTGGGAAGAGGGTCGGGTTGTCTTTGTATTTCGCGTTTGATGCAGCAACACCGGTCAGATAACCGGTTTCTTCAGAAATCTTCGCTGCAACATCCGGACGCAGCAGGAAGTCGATCATCTTGTGAGCTGCGTCAACATTCTTCGCGTTATTGGTGATGGCCAGATTATCAACCCAGTAAATGCCACCTTCTTTTGGCCAGATCAGCTCAATGGGCAAGCCTTCACGCTGTGCTTGTGCGGCAGAACCGTTCCACAGCATGCCCAGACCAACTTCACCCGCCATGTATGGTGCCGCAGGGTTATCTGAGTTGAAGACCAGAACGTTAGGCATCAGCTCTTTCAGTTTTTCATAGGCTTCATTAATTTGTTTTGGATCTGTGGTGTTACCTGAGTAACCCAGGATTTTCAGTGCGATGTGGTGAACTTCACGGGTATCATCCATCAGCATCAGCTGACCGCGATATTTCGGATCCCACAGGTCTTCCCAGCTGTCGAAGTCAGCAGGGTCATACATTTCGGTGTTCACCGCCAGGCCCGTAATCCCCAGTACATGAGGAATGGAGTATTCATTGTTCGGGTCAAACGGCTTGTTCAGATAGGTCTCATCAAGATTTTTGAAGTTTTTCAGCTTCGACTTGTCGATCTTCTGCAGCATGCCTTCGTCGCGCATTTTGGCAACGAAGTAGGTTGAAGGAACAACCAGATCGTAACCTTCCGGATGTGCTTTCAGTTTGGCATACATGGTTTCGTTCGACTCATAAGTCGAATAGATGACTTTAATGCCCGTTTCTTTAGTGAACTGTTCACGTAATTCCGTAGAAATGTACGGACCCCAGTTCATAAAGACTAATTCTTCATTAGCTGCATTCGCACTACCAGATACCAAAGTAGCAGCGCATGCGGCGCTGGCCAGAAACGCGGACCATTTTTTCATTGATGTGATCACTCCAAAATCCCTGTTGGGATGGTTGATTAAAACAGGAGTCTTCTTCTCCTGCGTAAGCGGCCAGACTGAACAAAGCCTGGCCGCATTTCTTGCCTGATTATCAGGCAGAAAATTTTTAACGCAACTTATTTTATCTTGTCGCGGGTGATGACTTGTGACAGCACAACCAAAGTCAATGAAATCAACAACATTACCGTCGCCAGGGCATTCACTTCAGGTGAAATTCCCACTTTGACCATGGAATAAATCTTCAATGGTAAGATTTCATAAGTTGGGCCAGTGACAAATGAGCTGACAATCACGTCATCCAGCGACAGAGTGAAACTCAGCAGCCAGCCAGCAAATACAGCAGGTTTTGCCAGAGGCAGGATAATCTGTTTCAGAATGACCCATTCACTGGCGCCTAAGTCCCGGGCAGCTTCCAGCATCTTCACGTCAAACCCTTTCAGGCGGCTGTATACGGTGACCACGACGAAAGGCAAACAGAAGGTGATGTGAGACAGTAGCAAGGTCAGAAAGCCCAGCTTAGCGCCCATCAAAATGAAGAGGGCAAGCAGGGAGATGGCCATGACAATATCCGGAGACATCATGACCACAAACAACATGCCGTTTACAAAGCCTTTGCCTTTAAACTGGTAACGGAACAGGGCCACGGCGGTGAGACTGCCTATGATGGCCGCTGCCGTTGCCGAAAACACGGCGATATTGAGCGAGTGCCATGCGGCCTGCATCAGGCTGTCGTTGTTGACCAGTTGCTCATACCATTTGGTCGTAAAGCCTCCCCATTTCATACCAAATTTACTGGCGTTGAAGGAGTTGACGATCAGAATAATGATTGGGATATACAGAAATGCATAAACCACAGACATCAGGCTGAATTTAAAAATACGTCCCACGATTATTCCAGCTCCACTTTTCGATTCAGTAGCTTACCAGCGCGATAATAGGCATAGAGTAAGACGGCCATGGAGAGAGTCAGCGCAATACTCGTTGCTGCACCAAATGGCCAGTCTCGCGCATTGAGCACCTGGCTCTTAATCACGTTACCAATCAGCAGATTTTTGGCGCCACCCAGCAGGTCTGAAATGTAGAACATGCCCATGGCTGGCAGGAACACCAGCAGACAGCCTGCGATTACGCCCGGCATTGTTAATGGGGCGATGACACGAACAAAAGTCTGAAACTTATTTGCCCCTAAATCACGGGCGGCCTCAATGTAGGTGTTGTCCAGCTTTTCAATCGCTGAATACAATGGCAGCACCATAAATGGCAGCAGAATGTAAACCAGACCAACCATCACGGCATATTCGGTGTACATAATACGCAGCGGCTTATCAATGATGCCCAGCGCCATCAGGCTGCTGTTGAATACGCCTTGCGTCCCCAGCATGAGTTTCAGGCCATACGTTCGGATCAATGAGTTGGTCCAGAACGGAACGATGACCAGAAACAGCATAAACGGACGCCATTTTTCCGGCATTTTGGCAATACTGTATGCAAACGGATAACCCACCAGCAGGCAGAGCAGGGTCGCCATACCCGCCATATAAAACGAATGCAGCATGACCTGTGCGTACAGGGGATCAAACAGACGGACATAGTTTTCGAGCGTGAACGTCAAATCGATCAGATTTGCATCGTCACGGGTCAGAAAACTGGTTCCGATAATCATCAGATTCGGGATAAATACAAATAGCAGTAGCCACCCGACAATGACCGAAATGATGATATTTTGCAGATTAAGCTTCTTCGTCATCAGCCAGCACCACTTCCCAACTTTCAACCCAGGTAATCGCAACTTTCTGATTCAGCGAATGGTCAACGTCCGGATCATCTTCGTTAAAGAATTCACTCACCATGACAGATTTACCCGTTTCAATTTCAACGACCGAGTCCAGCGTCATGCCTTTATAGGTCCGCTCACGAACGTGACCCATCAGCCCCCAGCTTTCTTCATTCTCGTTGATTTCTTCCAGGCGAATATCTTCAGGACGGAGCAGCACTTTCAGAGCTTCGCCTTGCATCACGTCCAGATCGCAGTGGACCACCGCTTCACGACCTTCCACAATGGCCTTGATGCGCTTTTCATCCAAGCGCTCAATAACCTCTGCATCAAACACGTTGATCTCACCGATAAAGCGCGCAACGAACAGGTTGCTTGGTTCTTCATAAATCTCACGTGGTGTACCATCCTGCTCGATTTTTCCGTCCCGCATGACAATGATACGGTCGGACATCGACAGGGCTTCTTCCTGATCGTGGGTTACGAAAATAAACGTGATCCCCAAGCGTCGCTGAAGTTGCTTCAGTTCCAGTTGCATTTGTTTACGAAGTTTGTAATCCAACGCGGACAAGGATTCATCCAGCAGTAAGACTTTCGGTTTGTTGACCACAGCACGGGCGATTGCCACACGTTGTTGCTGGCCACCAGAAAGCTGATGCGGTTTACGCGGTGCAAACTGGTCCAACTGAACCATTTGCAGCGCTTCCATCACGCGAGGTTTGATGTCGCTTTCCGGCACTTTTTGCATACGCAGACCAAAAGCGACATTGTCAAATACCGTCATGTGCGGAAACAGGGCATAACTCTGGAACACAGTGTTCACATGGCGTTGTTCAGCATGAACCTGAGTGACATCTTGGCCAGCAATAATAATCTGTCCCTGGTCAGCATCTTCAAAACCAGCAATCAGACGAAGAACCGTGGTTTTACCACAGCCTGACGGACCCAAAATGGTTAAGAACTCACCGTCATTGACGTTCAGATCTAACCCTTGAATGATTTGTTTACCGTCAAAGCTCTTGCTCAGCCCTTTGAGCTGAATAACCGGTTCTTTGGATGTGATGTTTGTGTTCAACTCTACCTTGTCTCCACATCGTTCAATGCAACATTTTGTTTGCATTTTTTGGTCAATTTCAGGAGGCGGATAATAGACTCCTGTTCTTATATTTCAAAGCGTTTTTTCAGTCAGAAATGCGACTTTTTTGTACGCGTGTTTTGCCATAGATTTCTGATGATTTCATAGCAAAATTTCATGTTTTTCTAGGGTAATGATGCGGATTTTAGATTGCAAATTGACGACCGAAAATACATGAAGTCTGAACGAAAGTTGAACTTTCTTCGTCTCGTAACCTGACATTTTCACCCGTCACAGATAATGCAGTGGGATCCACCAGCTTCGAACTGCTCCAAGAAACAGACTGATTTTGTGGCTTTGAAGCATTTTTTAACCAACGCACGATTTGTTTAGCGGGAGGGGTAGCGTACAATCCGAGGCATTGTTTCGAATTACATTGAATGAACTATCTGCATGAATAACAAAAGTCTTCAGGTTGGCGGCTCCATCGAAAAAGCAGTTTCTGGTCAATCAGAGCTGCAAGCTGTCTCGGTATTGCAGGAAGCTTGGAAAGTGACTGCAAAACATTTTCTGACATTTTTTCCTGCGGTTGCGGGTTGGTTTCTGGCACAAATGGCCCTGTTGTTACTGGCGCTGAAAGTACAGCTTGGTGATCCCAATATCTTTTTTAATGCATTCATTTCTGGTGAAGGCCTGACGCCAGAAGTCGTCCAGGCAGGGGTGATGGCGAATTTTTGGGCGGAAGTGCTGAGCGCGCCGTTATTTGCCGGTGTCAGTTTAATGGCGCTGAATCATGCCGTTGGATTACCAACGAAACCCCGCCATCTGGTAAAAGGCTTTCCGTTTGCGGTGGTTTCTGCGGTCACCGTACTGCTGACGTCTTCCCTGCAGGGGGTGGGTAACGTTCTGTTCCCGATTTTGGGCTTGTTTCTGGCGATGGCTTTCAGTATGACCATCACCTTGGTGTGTGAAAAGCGCGTCAGCCCTTTGAAAGCCATTCAGTACTCGACTGTGGCCACTTTCCGTAAGATTCTGCCAATGTCTGCCATTTTTATTGTTGTGCTGATTTTGTTTTTCCTGTCTTTCGCAACCTTCGGGCTGGGTCTGATCTGGACGATTCCGTTTTTCTTTAACGTGAAAGCCATTATCTACCGGAATTTATTCGGGATTACGTTACAGGTCACAACGGTTCGTAAAAATGATGAAGATGACAACGACGATCAGGGTAACGACAAAGAAAATCATAATAAAGAAGAAGATACAAAGGTGTTCAACGCGTGATAAAAAAAATAAGACGAAGTGTGATTGCCAGCGGGGCACTGCTGCTTTTTGGCTGTGCCGAGCCGGAAAAGGTTGCTGAGGAAACAAAACAGGATACCCGACCGGATTTCAACGTCATGGAAGACGTTAACGCCAAGAAACAAGCTTTTTTTGATTTCCTTCGTCCTGCTGTTGTGGCGGAAAATGCCAGAATCAGTGAAGAACGAACCTTCTTACTGGCAATTCAGGCTCAGACACATGCTGGCCAGTCGATCAATCCGAGTGACTTGGATGAAGCCCGCCAATTGGGGGATTCATATAATCTTGAACTGACAGAAGACCAACTCACAGAACAGTGGCTGAATAAAATGCTGATTCGTGTCGATACTTTGCCTGAAGCACTGGTATTGAGTCAGGCAGCCAATGAATCAGGTTGGGGCACTTCCCGTTTTGCCGTCGAAGGAAATAATTTCTTTGGCCAGTGGTGTTACACACCAGGCTGCGGCATGGTACCCAATGCAAGAAGCGAAGGTGCCAGACATGAAGTTGCTGTCTTTTCCGATGCCAAACAATCCGTGCATGCATATTTTATGAATGTGAACCGTAACCGGGCTTATGCCGAGTTAAGAGAGATCCGTGCCCAGCAACGGGCCTCCGGCAATCGCTTGACCGGCCTCAAACTGGCAGAAGGGCTGCGCCGTTATTCTGAGCGTGGGCAGGATTATGTGAGTGAAATTCAAGGCATGATCCGACATAACAAACAGTATTGGCAACAGGGTTGAACATGATGAAACAGACTTTTTTATCGGTTGTCCTCGCAACTATGGCCTTGGGTGCATCGTCGCAGGCATTGGCTCAGAATATTGAAATGCGTTACAGCAACCTGTTCAGTAAACTCAAACATAATATCGAAGAATCACACCCGGATGTGAAAATCGCGCTGTATCTGATTGATCAGAAAACCGGCCAGACTTGCGCTGTTCATCAGGGCTGGATGCAAAAAGAAGAGCACTATGAAGAGTTGGTGATCCCGTCAGACAACGCATTAGTGATTCCATTGGACAACAACCTGCGGCAGGCAAACCCGGATGTCACCTTTGTGATTGACGATGGCATTACCTGTGATGTTTCTATGCAAGTGATTGCCAGCAAACCATTCGGGGCTTCGGTCAGCAAAGCTGAGCTTGCCGCATTACTGCCGCAAATGGACACACTGTTGAATGACTTGGGTGGCATGTTCTCATCCTGGTTTATGCCGGAAGTGGCGGGCGTCGTGATGCATTTCCCGCAAGAACAACAGGGCAGCATTCAAGTTTCAGCGCAACAAAGCATTGAGATTCAGCAAGGTAAAGCAGTCATCGTTCTCAGTGATGTGCCTGAAAATGCAGTGCTTTCCTTGCCTGCATCTCCAGAAAAAGTCACCCCGTGGCTGGCAAAATCTTCACAATAAACACTTCTTCCGGGGCTGTTGCTGTGTCCTCAGCCCTCATTTCCAATCTGACCCAAGCCTGTCTGTTTGTTTGAGCTTACAATGTTCATTAGTGAACATTGTGTTATAATATGTTCATAAATGAACAGAAGGAGAAGGTGATGAATTCGCATTCTGTCGCCGCGAATACGCCCCTTGAGAGTGCCGGGAATCAGGTGTTACCTGTTGTTTTCAATATTCTCGATAAATGGGATTGTAACCAAAACCAGCAAATGGCATTGCTGGGACTGTCCAGTCGTTCAACGCTGAATAAATACCGCTCACATCCTGAATCCGCTAAGGTCTCTAAAGATCTGCTGGAACGAATGAGTTATCTGCTGAACATTCATAAGTGCCTGAGAATTCTCTTCACTCATGAAGAAAGCGTTTATCGCTGGGTTCAAAAGCCAAACAGTCATCCCTTTTTTGCCGGTCGCAGTGCCATGGAGGTGATGGCGCAAGGGCGGGTCGCAGATTTATATGAAGTGGCAACCCGACTGAATGCATGGCGGGGAGGTCGCTCCTGACATGCAGAATCCGTATCCATCGAAGCAGTTTGAGGATCAGTCCTGTTTCCGGTTGATCCCTTCAAAATATCCGCCGATTAATCTTTATGAAGATGTCGCTGAACCGGAGCAGCTGGAAGCAATTTTTGCCGTCGAGGCGCTGACCAATCCGCGTTTGGCAGAAGAAACCGGTGATTTTTCCCGCGTGCCGGCAGATGAAAGGTTGGTCGGCATTCCGCATTGTAGTTTTGTGATGGCTGCGTTCACGCATGTGAATCCGGATGGCGGCCGTTTTAATACGGCAGATTTCGGGGCTTATTATGCTGCAAGTGATGTGAATACTGCGCTGAAGGAAACGGTTTATCACATGGAAAGAATTCTCGGATACACCAGGGAGCCTTCACAAGATATCCAGATGCGCAGCATTCAGGCCTGGTTTACAGCAGATCTGACCGATTTAACAGCACAGGCACACTTAGACTCAGCGCTGTATCATCCAACGCATTATGGCGCTTCACAGGCATTGGCGGTGACTCTGAAAGAAAGCCGTTACGACGGCGTATGGTATGAATCTGTTCGTCACTGCGGCCACCATTGTTTTGCTTTGTATAAACCGAATCTGGTTCATAAAGTGTGTCAGTCGGCCCATTATGTCTACAAATGGAATGGCAGTGCGATCAATACCGTCCTCGAAATGAGTATGGTTTAGTGAGTAAAAAGGGGCCAATTGGCCCCTTATCTGTAGGATTTACTTCAGGTAACGGTTTTCCAGGCGTACTTCTCCAGTCAACTGAATGTTGATCTGTTGGTGCTGGCGAAACAGTAAGGCTGAGCAACGCGACACTCTTCCTAAAGCAGCCTCTGAAGAAAGTTGAAGTATTCATTGCTCTTAATTCTCTCGACCTGATTTGGCATACCTCAAAAATTGTGACCAAGAAACGAAATAGTGGTTATTTCCACTAATCATTTTGCCCTTGTCCTGGATTTATATCACATTAATATTCTTGCTTACCCCTAGATAACTCTGTTGATTACGTGAGCTGAGTCAAATTTGCCATTCGCCTTTCTCTTTGCCTTGATACAAGTGAGCCTTCTGCGCATTTTATTATGCCAGTAAAAAGCATGATAACGCGTATTTTAACGATGGTTTTAAATCAGTATTGGCCATTACTATTTCTATAGACCTCACTAATAATAGAGATGTAGTTATGTCGTATGATCCAGTTATGAACGCCCTACAAACCATTCGTGAACGTAAACCCGGCTTTGCTCCGAAAGCAGCATTTATCCTTGGCTCAGGGCTTGGCGTGATTGCCGATGAACTGACAGACAGGGTCAGCATCCCTTATGAAGAACTCGATGGATTTCCGGTAAGCACCGTTCAAGGCCACTCTGGTGAGCTGGTCCTTGGTTCAATGAACGGCGTCGATATCGTGTGTATGAAAGGCCGTGGTCACTACTACGAACACCAAACCATGAAAGTGATGACGACACCAGTACGTACATTCAAAAAACTTGGTTGTGAGTTTCTTTTGGTGACAAATGCTGCGGGTTCGTTACGCCCTGAGCGTATTGATGTTGGTTCACTCGTGATTTTTTACGACCATATTAACACAATGCCCGACTCTCCAATGACGGGCGCAAATGATGAAGAGTATGGACCTCGATTCTTCAGCTTAGCGAATGCCTATGACAAAGACCTACGTTGTGAAATGAAGACGATCGCGAAGAAGAACTCGATCCACCTCAATGAAGGGGTCTTTGTTTCTTATACCGGTCCGAACTTTGAAACAGCGGCTGAGATTCGCATGATGCAAATTATTGGTGGTGACGTCGTTGGTATGTCTGTCGTGCCTGAAGTCATTTCTGCGGCACACTGTGGTTTACCTGTTGTCGCCCTGTGTGCAATTACCAACATGGCGGAAGGCTTAGGTGATGTCGAGTTATCGCATGACCAAACGCTGAAGTGCGCCAAGCTGGCCGAAGCAGATTTTATTTCCCTGATTAAAGCATTCATGGCTGAACACTTTTAAAACCAAGGAGCGACAATGTTTGCGATCGGATTTTTAGGTATAGCTGCCTTATTAGGCATTGGGTACGCAGCATCGACAAATCGTAAAGCGATCAAATTTCGAACCGTGGGTACCGCTTTTGTGTTGCAAATGGCTATTGGTGCGTTCGTGCTCTATGTTCCATGGGGACGCGCTGTTTTAGAAAGTATGTCCCATGGTGTTCATGCAGTTCTAAACAGTGGTAAGTCAGGCATTAACTTTCTGTTTGGTAACTTAGTTAACTTTTCAGTTGATGGCATTGGCTTTGTTTTTGCTCTGAACGTACTCCCATTGGTCGTCTTTTTCTCTGCACTGATTGCGGTCCTATACCACTTAGGAGTCATGCAATATGTGATTCGCATTATTGGCGGTGCGATGGCCAAGTTACTGGGTACATCGAAAGCCGAATCCATGTCGGCGGTGTCAAATGTTTTTGTCGGCCAAAGTGAAGCGCCGTTAGTGGTTAAGCCATACATGCCCAAAATGAGCGACTCAGAATTTTTTGCGGTGATGTGTGGCGGCATGGCGTCAGTCTCAGGCACCGTGCTCGCAGGTTATGCATTGATGGGCGTCGATATGGAATACCTTTTGGCGGCATCCTTCATGGCGGCTCCAGGTGGATTGTTATTTGCCAAACTGATTATTCCAGAAACCGAGCAGTCACAATATACGGTGAGCAGTGATACAAGTTTTGCTGAAAATCGCGCTGAGAACATCCTCGGGGCAGCAGGAGAAGGGGCGGCAAGTGGGGTAAAACTGGCCGTGGCGATTGGTGCTATGCTCATCGCCATGATTGGTCTTGTCACCTTGGTCAATACCGTGCTGGGTGGTATAGGTTCGCTCGTAGGTACGGATTTGTCACTGGAGTTAATTCTGGGTTGGATTTTCTCACCACTGGCTTTCTTGCTCGGTGTGCCAGCTGCTGACGTCACTATTGCAGGCTCGATGATTGGTAAGAAAATTATCGTGAACGAGTTTGTTGCGTATTCTGATTTAGCACCTTACCTCAAAGAGCCAAGTGTCGTGCTGGCGCAAGGTCTGCATGTTCTGGACGAGAAATCTAAGGTGATCATCAGTTTTGCATTGTGTGGCTTTGCCAATATTGCCTCAATGGGAATCCTGATTGGTGGTCTGGGCACGCTTTGTCCTCAGCGTACCAACTTTATTGCTAAAAATGGCGTGAGAACACTGATTGCAGCCAGTTGCTCGAACCTGATGAGTGCAGCAATTGCCGGTATCTTCATCTCGCTTGTTATCTAATCTCTTCCTTTGGAGGAGTGTCATTCTTAACGCGCTCCTTCTCTTTAAACACGTTACAAGGAAATGTCATGAACACACTTTCAACGGTGGCTCAACAAGCTATTGGGCTTTTAGATCTGACAACTTTAACGAATACAGAGACGGATGATTGTATCATCAAGCTATGCCAAAAAGCAGCGACCCCTTTTGGTTCCACAGCTGCTATTTGTCTCTATCCAAGATTTATTCCTATCGCCAAAAAGCAGTTAAAAGCGCAAGGAACTGAGGCGATTAAGGTGGCGACGGTGGTGAATTTCCCTCATGGCCATGACGATCTAGATATTGCGTTAGCAGAAACCCGTACAGCGTTGGCTTACGGCGCTGACGAAATAGATATCGTCTTTCCTTACCGAGCTTTAATGGCAGGCAACGAGCAGATTGGTTTTGAGATGATCCAATCTGCGAAAGCACTGTGCGGTAATGTTGCTCTTAAGGTCATTATCGAATCGGGTGAGCTTCAAACAGAAGCGTTGATCCGTAAAGCGACGAAGATTTCTATTCGTGCTGGTGCGGATTTTGTGAAAACCTCAACCGGTAAAGTGCCGGTTAACGCGACGCCAGAAGCGGCACGTATTATGGTTCAAACTATTTTCGATTTGGGCGTACAGCACAAGGTGGGTTTTAAGGCGGCGGGTGGTGTAAAAACTACGGAAGATGCAAAGCTCTACCTAGAGTCTGCAGCCGATATTATGGGTAGCGATTGGGTGACAGCGAAACATTATCGTTTCGGCACTTCTAGCTTATTGGTTGATTTACTCAACACATTAGGTGCTGAGTCTCAAATGGAGTAAGGGGATTATTGAGGTCATAAAAGGCCACCGTACTCGTCCTTGATCTCCTTGGTTTTGCTTACACGGCAGTTTCTGCGTTATACAACGATAAAGGCACCCACACGCTGGGTTATATCCCAGATTGGCGCTTGGAGAGTCACGTCGCTTAAGCTTCCTTAGGACAAGACGAAGTGATGAATGCGGCATCAAACAATGACGTGCTTGGTTCTGACATCGTGATTGAGGCAATAATTGCTCAATACGTTGGACTTTCAGCTCCTGAAAGTGGGCACTCTTTCTTACAGTCATAATATTAACTTACGTCTGACCATGAACATTCTATTCGCTATGATCCCTGCCTTTTTGTGGGGAACCACTTATGCGGCGACCCAGTACACTTTACCGGATTGGCCGCCTATCTTGCTTGGCGCACTAAGAGCATTGCCAGCAGGGTTACTTTTACTGCTTATTCGCCCTTCTTTGCCGACTGCTAAAGAACTGAAAGCATTGAATATATTGGGAATATTCAATATTGCAATTTTCTTTACTTGTATCTTTATTATGGCCTTAACGCTTCCATCAGCAGTGTCTGGCGTGGGGATGATATCTGTTCCGGTTTTTGCCATGATTTTTCATTGGATTATGGCGAGAAAGAAACCTACGGGTATACAAATGTTGAGCGGAGGGTTACTGGTTGTTTTAGCCTGGGTGTTGTTTAACCCAAGCTCATTAACGCTGAATCCAATCGGATTGATGGCGATGCTAGGGGCGATCGTGTGTCTCGTACTCGGCAGCAGTTTAACCAAGCAACTAGCCTCTGAAATGCATTGGTGGAAGGTGCTCACATGGCAACTGATTATTGGTGGTAGTCTCTTGCTGGTGCTTTCTTTCATCCATGCAATGTTCGATATAGATCAATACCGGAGCCTGATGAGTGAAATCCGTTTGAGAAACTTCCTAGGTCTGGCATGGCTGATCATCTTCACCACAGCCATTGCCTATGGACTGTATGTTTGGTTGCTACAACGCATGACCGTAGTTGAATTTACCTTTGGAGGGATTGCTAATCCAATAGCGGGAATCCTGTCTGGGATGCTGCTAGTCGGTGAAGTCTTTTCTGCTACGCAATACACCATCATGGGGCTAATGATTGCAACCAGTTTGCTCCCACAGATTTATACTCGGCTAAAGCAACCTAATTTTAAAATAGTTAAATCCTAGTCATATAGCATGGGGTAGCTGTGAAGACATCGACGCTAATCCAGCGTATTACTCATACCCCACTCATTGTAAGTGGGGTATTTTTTATGGATTAAAATTGCCCAGTAAAAGTTTTGACGGTAGGAGACATATCGCGAGGATCGTAGATCATACAAAGTCCTGCGGGTAAGTTTTCCTTGAGATTAACAAAATGAATGTGGTCCCAAGTATGCTGAGTAAAACTAGACGGGACTGCGGTGATGGTCATACTGGTCGAAACATAAGCCATCAGCGTCGTTGGTTCGACAAACTCATTTTTTATCAACGGGGTAAACCCTTGATGCATACAAGCGTCCATTACCAAGGCTGCTGAGGCAGAGTTTCGTTGCACCAAAAAGGAAAACTCTTCGTCTTTAAGATCCGCAAGGGACAATTTTTTCTTCGCTCGCAGGGGATGCTCATCTGACATTGCAATCACAAAGTTTTCATCTGTGATTCGTTTAGAGATAAGCGGGTATACATTCAACGCATCGGCAAATCGAGATAGGCCGACATCAATTTTTTTTTCAAGCAGTTGTTGTTTTTGTTGTTCAGGGCTGAGTTCTAACAGTTCGACACTAAAGTCAGGATAGAGATGGTTAAATTCTTTCAGCATTCGACCAAAGCCTGCCCAAAATGCCGAGCTGACCATACCAACTTTAAGCGTATTGGTTAGGTCACGGCTGGCCTTTTGGACACGGTAGAGAGAGCGGTCGACACTGCGAAAAAGTTGCTCACATTCGCCGTGAAGAATCTCTCCAGGTGACGTTAGCACTACACTTCTAGAGGTTCGCTCTAACAATGTTACGCCCAAAATCGATTCTAGTTCTTTAATTTGCGCACTGAGAGGAGATGGCGTGATGTTGAGGTTTTTCGCTGCTTGGTTGAAATGACCAGATTGGGCGACTTCATAAAAGTAGCGCAACATTTTTAATGTTACACGTTCAGAAAAAAAATCAGACATAGTGATCCCTATATAAAATCCCAAACCCAGAAACCTATCCACGCTGATGATGCAACATAATGAAGGATACAGGTTGCATTTGTGTAATTGAGCTGCTCCTCAAAAAAACGAGTCCAACCGAACCTGCGATATGCATTTTTATAACAACAAGCTTGGTGGCCTTGAAGCATGACTCATACTGCAATGCAGAAAGAAGAAAAAGCCTGCTCTCGAGCAACAAAGCTGTCTGAACTGGTTGTCCAAACTTGAGCTGAACTCATCAGCAGACTGCTTCAACTCCGTGCTAAACCATTCAGCGCAGCCAACGGCTGCGCTAGTGGGGTTTCATCAATTGTTCAGGTAACGGTTTTCCAGATGCGTTTTGAAGAAGGTCGGGTTCAGACTTTCTCCCGTCGCTTCTTTCAGCAGATCATCCGTTGACAGGAAGCTGGCTTTTTTCCAGACGTGTTTATCGAGCCAATTGAAGATAGGTTGCAGGTTTCGTTCACGGATCAGGTTTTCGACATTCATTTCACGGCTCATCGCAGCCATAAACTGAGCGGCATACATAGCACCCAGTGTGTATGACGGGAAGTAGCCAAAGCTGCCATCTGTCCAGTGGATATCCTGCATACAGCCATCCGTGAAATTTCCTTTCGTGGAAAGGCCCAGATATTCTGTCATTTTCTTGTCCCATAAATCCGGGATATCTGCGACTTCAATTTTACCTTCAATCAAATCACGTTCGATTTCATAACGCAGGATAATATGAGCCGGGTAGGTCACTTCATCGGCATCAACACGGATGTATCCAGGCTCAACACGAGTGCAGTACAAGGCCATGTTCTCGGTGCTGAGTGCTTTGTCGTTATTCCGATCGAAGACTTCACGGGCAAGTGGCGCAAGCACTTCAATAAACGGCTGGCTGCGTGATAACTGCATTTCAAAGAACAGACTCTGGGATTCATGAACGCCCATTGAGCGTGCTTCACCCACAGGTAAGCCAGCCCACTGAACAGGTAATCCCTGCTCGTAACGGGCATGGCCTGTTTCATGAATGACACCCATGAGCGCGCTGGTGAAGTCTGCTTCGTCATAACGCGTGGTGATCCGAACGTCTGTTGGGACACCGCCGCAGAAAGGGTGAGTACTGACGTCCAGGCGGCCGTGTTTAAAGTCGAAACCGAGTTTCCCCATAATGTCCAGGCTGAGCGTTTTCTGCTGTGCGACAGGGAATGGACCTTTGGGTGTGATGACTTCGTCACTCAATTGTTTCTGACGTACATCCTGAATCAGCTGTGGCAGCCAGGTTTTGACATCCCCAAAAATCTGGTCGATTTTTTCACAAGTCATTCCCGGCTCATACAGATCCAACATCGCGTCATAGCGGCTCAGTCCTGTGGCTTCTGCACGGATTTGTGCTTCCTTCCGGGCTAATTGCACGACTTTTTCCAGGTTCTGGCTGAACTCATGCCAGTTATTCTCTTTGCGCTGTGTGCGCCATGCATGCTCACAGGCAGAGCCCGCGAGTGATTTTTGCTCGACCAGCTCAGAGGGGAGCAGGTTTTCCATTTGCCACCGGCGTTTCATTTCTTTGAGGCTGATTTTCTGCTCAGCAGACAATGATTCAGCAGCCGCTTTTTCGTACCACTCAGCTAATTGAGGTGCTGTTGCCAGCTCATGGTGGATCAACGCCAGCTCAGCCATAGCTTCAGACCGTGCAGCATTGCCGCCTTCAGGCATTTTGGCAGCCTGATCCCAGCTGCAGATGGCTGATAGATGAGAGATTCGGGAAAGCTTTTGGGCATGTTGTTCCAGTTTTTGGTAATAAGTCATTTTTAATCCTTTATTGTGACTCGTGGCGTGCAGGACCACTGCAGATTGGATCGAATGTTGTTTTGTGTCTCTTATCATCAGCATGTGTCAGGCGAAAAAACACGGGTTTCAATAGATACAGCTCAGAAACCTTAAGGTGCCATGCTGAAAAATACTGGTCGTCCATTCAGCGATAAATGCGTTATGTAGCGGTGAGCCGTTGTGGCTCATGTGATGATAAGGACCAGAATACAGCAGTACCGAGATACATTGTGTATCATACGGCGAATGTTGCCACATAGCAGCCCGTTTTTCATTGTAAGTTTAGCGTTTTGTTAAAATAAATCACTCAGAAGTAGCATGTTTGTCTTCAGATGACGGCTTTACAGCAATCATCGTTTCATGGAGAACAAGTCAGGGGCAGCGTTTGGGATTTGAGGCTGAGATGCGGGCTAAGAATGATAAAGCCGCAGAATGAAGTGCGGCTTTATCGTCAAAGTTGGTTAATTGACCTGAAGGATATCCAGTTTTTCACCTGGATCAAACTCAGCAACCTCATCCTGAATGGCCGGGGTAGCAGGTAACTCTTCTTTATCAAAAGCGATATCGCCTCCATTGATCGCGCCTGAATCTTTATCGATGGATTTAAAATCAAACAGATTGAAATCAGCAAGATGCGAAGGCACCACGTTTTGCATCGCAGTAAACATGGTTTCGATGCGCCCTGGATAGCGTTTGTCCCAGTCACGCAACATTTCTTTGATGACCTGACGCTGCAGGTTGGGTTGAGAGCCGCACAGGTTACAAGGAATGATTGGGAAAGCTTTCATTTCGGAATAGCGTTCAATCTCTTTCTCACGGCAGTATGCCAGCGGACGAATCACCACATGCTCGCCATTATCGGAAACCAGTTTTGGAGGCATCCCTTTCATTTTTCCGCCATAGAACATGTTCAGAAACAGTGTTTCTAGCATGTCATCTCTGTGGTGACCCAGAGCAATCTTGGTTGCACCAAGTTCTTTGGCTGTCCGGTATAAAATGCCGCGACGCAGACGAGAACACAGTGAACAGGTTGTTTTCCCTTCCGGCACTTTTTCTTTCACGATCGAGTAGGTATCTTCATTGACGATTTTGTACTCGACACCAATAGATTCCAGGTATTCAGGCAGGATATGCTCCGGGAAACCCGGCTGTTTCTGATCCAGATTTACCGCAATCAATTCAAAGCTGACAGGGGCACTACGCTGCAGGCTACTGAGCATCTCAAGCATGGTGTAACTGTCTTTACCGCCGGACAGACAAACCATAATGCGATCACCATCTTCAATCATGTTGAAGTCTGCAATCGCCTGACCCGTGTTGCGGCGCAGTTTCTTTTGCAACTTGTCAAAGTTGTATTTCTGTGCCTTTGTAAGCTCTTGATTTGGATTCATTTTATGTCTCTGTTGCTGTCGCATAGCAAACCGAGGGCATGCGACGAAAAATCTTCATTTCACATTTTGTTCCGGAAAATGCAGACAATGGTCCGTTGGGAATCATTTGTCTGTCTCCGGTATGGAAAAGTATGGCGCGTATGATACGGATTCTTGTGACGGATTCCAGTTTGTTTTATGCAGAATAGGCAACATGGCGTGCATGGAAGTGAATTTTAATCGCCGCCTCGTGGAAGAGGCGGCGGAGTGCGGTTATTGATTTGGGTCCAGTGGGCTGATGTAACCTTCAGGCTTCAGAGCCAGCAGATCGCAGTTCAGGCTGTCGATGGTGTGCTCGGCGGTATTCCCGATGAAAACAGCAGAGATTCCGGTTCTGCCCGTTGTGCCCAGGATCACCAATTCAGCATCCAATTCTTCGGCAACTTTGGGGATGACATCTTCTGGCAGTCCTTCAACCACATGTGTATTCTCCTCATCAATCCCATGCTTTTGCCGCAGGGCTTTCATACTGGTCAGATGGTGTCCGCGAACAGCATCTGTGTAAGTAGCCGGGTCAAATTCAGGCAGTTCAATGGTAATGTTGACCGGCGTTGCCGGATAGGCATTGACCAGATTGACCTCTGCATTCAAGACCGCTGATAAAGACTGCGCTTCTTGCACAATTTTGTCGTTCAGGGCCTCATGGGTATCGTTTTCCGCAGCCAGGTTCACACAGGCGAGTACCTTTCCGTTTTCTGGCCAGCTGTGTTCTTTGACCAGCAGGACAGGGCAGGGACACTTCCGCAATAAGTGCCAGTCCGTAGGTGTGAAAATCACAGAACCGATTTTGTCGTGTTCATGGGTTGCTTTAATGAGCAGGTCATGATGCTGGCTGTAAACTTCAGCAATGATGGCCTCATAGGGTCGGTTATGCCAAACCACAACGATATCAATCTCAAAGCCATTCTCTGTATGAGGACGAGTAATGTCTTTTAGCCATTCTTCCCGCTGTTGAACAACCCCGCGACGCATGGCCTGACGTTCGTCAGAAGAGAGCATTGAGGTCATTTCATATGAAAAGTCATAGATGGCAAGAAATACCGTGATACGGGCTTGATCGGACTTTTCTGAGAGGTGGACTGCGCGTGACAGAGCAGGCTGATGATCCTGAAGTGGATCTGCGACGACCAGAATATTCTTATACACATTCATAACTGCCCCCTTTCTCGACGGAATAGCAATCGTCTGACCAGAAAAAAGCTTTGTATTCAGATTAGTATATTCACTGTAATGGATTGCTGCGAATAAGTTGAGGACTTTAGAAAGGAAATTCAGGAAAAATTGATGGGCATCAAGCCCACCAATTGTTGGTTAATTTATTTACAGGTGTTAGCGCCAGCAAGTTCTGCAAGCTGCTCACGTTGATGGATCGTGATGTATTTGCCTTTCACGCCGATGATTTCTGCTTTTTGGAAGCGACCCAGCAGACGGCTGATGGTTTCCACGGTCAGGCCGAGATAGTTACCAATATCGCCGCGTGTCATGGTTAACCGGAACTCCCGCGCCGAGAAGCCACGTTCTGAGAATCGGCAGGAGAGATCGTATAGGAATGCAGCCAGACGTTCTTCTGCATTTTTCTTCGACAGTAGCAGAATCATATTTTGATCGCTTTTGATCTCATGACTCATCAATCGCATAATTTGTTGTCTGAGTTTGGGCATTTCGCCCGCCAGATCATCCAGCGTTTCAAAAGGAATTTCACACACCATGGACGTTTCAAGTGATTGTGCAAAACTCTGGTGTTTGTTGTTGTTGATTGCATCAAAACCAACAAGATCCCCTGCCAGATGAAATGCTGTGATTTGTTCGTCGCCTTGCTCGGTAATGGTGTAGGTTTTTACCGTGCCAGAACGAATCGCATACAGCGATTTCAGTTCATCCCCGGCCTTGAAAAGTTCCTGGCCTTTTTGAATCGGTTTTTTACGTTCAATGATGCTGTCGAGTTGATCTAACTCCGACTCATTCAGTGTAAAGGGAATGCATAACTGGCTGATACTACAATCCTGACAATGGATTGCACATCCGCCTGACTGGATACGTTTTGTGGGGATTTTATCTGGATTCATAAACTATGGCCTAACCAAGCTCGGATACTGAGTTCACTTTACCATATTCTTATTCATGATGACGAGTATAAAACATTAGGAAAATTGTGTGATTGCGATATAGCCCGTGTGAATACCGTATACCAGCAGCAAAACTGCGCTTGTTTTCTTAAATATCTGATTAGAAAGCCAAAGCTTGAGGCGTTCAGCCATTGTTCCCACCAAAATCATGGCCGGAAGTGTGCCAAGGCCAAAGGCAAGCATGACGCCAGCACCAGAGACGGCATTCCCAGCAACCGCAGCCCAACTTAGGGTTGAATACACCAAACCGCAGGGGAGCCAGCCCCAAAGCAGCCCAAATGGAAATGCTGAAATTGGGGATTTGAGTGGCAGCATTGACTGTGCCAGTGGGGCAATGCGTCGCCAGAGAATTTGCCCAACAGCTTCAATTTTGGTCACCCCTTGCCACCATTGTCCGAGATACAGGGCAAGTAAAATCATCATGAGCGCCGCGAGCAGGCGAAGGTAAAGCAGGGTCGTGCTGAGGCCACTGAGCGAAGCCATACCCGCAACAGCGCCACCAATGAGTGCGCCCGCAGCGGCGTAGGAAACCAACCTGCCCAGGTTATAACACAACAGAAACGGGAATCGGCGTTGTTGTTGCTGACCGGGCATCCCCAGTGTAATTGCTGCGGCAATACCACCGCACATGCCCAGACAGTGGCCTGCACCGAGCAGGCCAATCATAAATGCTGCGAAAAAATCCGTGCTCAAGACGCTTGGTCCTTACCTTCAGGATGACTCGGCTTCTCAGAAGTGGCGGATGTTTTGTTTTTTTCTTCGTTTTCATCAAACAAGATGTCAAATCCCTGCCTTTCGAGGTCTTCAAACTGTTCAGATTTAACTGCCCAGATGAATACGGCCACGGCGATGCAAACGAAAATAATGGCAATAGGAATCAGCAAATACAGGCTAGCCATCTTCTTTTAACAACCTCAGCGAGTTAGATACGACAATGATGGAGCTGGCTGACATCCCGAGTACAGCAATGTAGGGAGCAACCAGTCCCGCGACAGCTAATGGGAGGATAACAAGGTTATACCCCAAGGCCCAGGCCAGATTTTCACGGATGATTTTTCGAGTCCTGATTGCCAGCTGGCGTGCTTCCAGAACCCGGTCAAGGTGATCCCCCAGTAAAACCATATCTGCAGAGGACTTGGCAACATCGGTTCCGCTGCCCATCGCCAGAGATAAATGGGCACCGGCCAGAACAGGTGCATCGTTGACGCCATCGCCGATCATGAGTGCAACCTGACGCTTGTCCAGCGATTGAAGGTATTGCAGTTTTCCCTGTGGCGAAGCACCACTGATGAGTTTGTCGACTGCCAGTGTTTCTGCAACACGGGTTGCATTCTCTGAATGATCGCCTGTCAGCATGGTCACCTGAATGCCTTCGGCCTGAAATGCACTCACGAGAGATTTACTGTCGCTCCGGATTGGGTCATCCAGCCGGAATGCTGCAATTGCTTGACCTTCGCAGGTCAGCCAGACCTGAAAATCCTGAGCAGAAGGTATCTGGTTTTGATCAGTAAAAGCAAATGCCTGTTTACCGATTCGCCATTCCTGATTAGCCCGGAAACCTTTCAGGCCAAAGCCGACTTCGTTTTCAACTGTGTCAAAAGCAAAATCAGCGTTTCTGTAAGCCGAGAATGCACGGGCAATCGGGTGGTTTGCATAGCGCTCGAGTTCAGCAGCAATGGAGAGAACATCATCTTCCGGAACATCGGAAAAACACGCAGTGGTCACAATTCGCACGTTGCCTTCTGTCAGTGTTCCTGTTTTGTCGATGACGAGCTGATTGACATTACACAGTGTTTCAAGCACATGCCCACGACGAAGCAGAATGCCAAAACGACCAAGCCTTGAGGTTGCACAGGTCAGGGCTGTCGGTGTTGCCAGTGAAAGTGCGCAAGGGCAGGTGGCGACCAGAACAGCCAGCGTGATCCAAAGTGCGTCTTCAGGCCGGTGTTGGTGCCAATAAAACCAGGTGCAGGCAGAGATGAGCAAAATCGTGGCCACAAAATAACGGGCGACGATATCAGCAATTTCGGCAATTTTCGGTTTGGATGCCTGCGCTTCATCCTGAAGACGGATAATGTTCGAAATCAGTGAATGCTGGCGATCCTGGGTGACTTCAATGCTGAGGTTTCCGTCTCCGTTGATGGTTCCGGCATAGACATCATGGCCTGGTTCCCGGCGAACAGGTAAAGGTTCACCGGTCAGCATGGATTCATCAATGACACTGCTACCTGAAATAATCACACCATCCGCAGGAAGGCTTTCACCCGGCAGGACAGTGACAACGTCACCAACTTTTAAGCTCTTGGCTGCAATCTGGCTGCCGTCTGCAAGGGTCGCCATCGCTGGAATCAGCTTCAGCAGGTTCGCACTGGCTGCTGCTGCTTTACGACGGGCGCGCATTTCCAGGTACCGACCGATCAGCAGGAAGAAGGTGAACATGGAGATGGATTCGAAGAATACTTCTCCTTGCTCGGTGACCGTTGCATACAAGCTGGCACAATAAGCGAAGATCAATGCAATTGAAACCGGGACATCCATCCCTAATGTTCTGGCTCTCAAATTCCGCCAGGCGTTGAGATAGAAAGGCAGTGCAGAGTAGAGCAGCACTGGCGTGGCAAACAGCAGACTAACCCAGCGGAAATAGTTTCTGAAGGTTTCATCCAGATCGCCAAAGACTTCAAAGTAGAGTGCAACCGCCAGCATCATCACTTGCATCGTTGCCAGGCCGGCAATGCCTAAACGATACAAGTAACTTTTCATGGTGTCGTGATAGTGCTGTTCCTGGTTATCTGCTTCAAAAGGTGCGGCTTTGTAACCCAGACGATGAATGGCAGACAGCAGTTGGCTCAGTTTGGTTTGTGCGGGATCCCAACTGAGTAAAGCGCGGTGGGTTGTTGTATTCACGCGAATATTGACCACGCCAGCTTCTCGCTTGAGGTGCTTTTCGATCAGCCAGGCACAGGCGGCACAGGAAACACCTTCCAGTGACAGTGTCACTTCATGGGTGTTTTCATTTTCACGGACGAAATCCTGTTGGATATCTTCGTTGTCGTAGAGTGACAATGATTGTAACTGCTGCGGCACGAGATCAGCTTTGTCTGCTGTTGCTGTCCGGTACTCATAATATGAGGTCAGCCCGCTGTCTACAATGGTTTGAGCAACAGCTTCGCACCCAGGGCAACACATTTGACGTGCTTGCCCCAGGATTTCAACGGTCCAAGTGGTGTCCTGCGGAACTGGATCACCACAGTGATAGCAAGGTGTATTCATCCCTGATTTTGTCCAAACAGCTGAATCGGATCACTGGAAGGGAGGTTCAGTCGACCATGTAATTTCCAGTCGCCTTTGAATGGCTCGACTTCAACAAACCAAGGGCCATCAATGGGCTCAGCTGTGCTGAAGCGGTAATGGCCTTTCATGTCAGGACTGACCATCAGGGTAAAATCTTGATCGGGTAGTGTACGATGCGTGAAGGTAACACGCAGGGTTGGATAGGCTTTCAAGTCACCTTTATTAAAAGCTAACACGATATTGGATTCAGCGACTGAAATGTTCGCCTGAAGATGCAGTGCATCTGCAACACGGAGGCGGGAAAAGTCCTGATTGATGCCTTTTCCTTTCTTATAGTAATCCTCTGCGACCAAATCCACTTTGTTCTGAGAGAAGAGATACAGTGCGGTCATACTGTATGTAATGGAAGTGGCTGGAATCGCAATGATGAACCAAGGCCAAAACTGCTTATACCATGGCTTTTGCATTCTGAATTCCTTTAAGTATGAATAAAAAGAGCCCCTGATTTTAACAGGGGCTCTGTGACAAGGCTTCAGTGAAATTGTCAGCAAACGTCAACAATTGACTGATTCGTAACAGAAATCGAAATTACTGTTCGCTATTGCTCAGACCCCAGACATAAGCAGAGATAAGCTGAACTTTCTCTTCTCCCAGGATGTTTTCCCATGCTGGCATCACACCTTGGCGTCCATGAGTGATTGTATCAACGACGGCGCTGCGTGAACCACCAAAGAGCCAGATATTATCTGTCAGATCCGGTGCACCAAACGCAGGGTTACCTTTACCATCTGTACCATGACAAGCCGCACAAACAACGAAACGTTGTTTACCAGCGGCAGCTTCTTTGGCATTCACTTTACGGCCTGACAGGCTCAGGGCATAGCTGGTCACTTCTTGTACACCCTGTTCGCCCAGCGTGTCAATCCATGCCGGCATTGCGCCCTGACGGCCATGCATAATGGTCGTTTTGATGGTTTCCGGTTCGCCACCGTAGAGCCAATCGTTGTCTGTCAGATTCGGGAATCCTTGCTGGCCCCGTGCGTCAGAGCCATGGCACTGAGCACAGTTTTGCAAGAACAAACGCTGACCGACACGACGAGCATCCTGATCGGCTGCAATCGCTTCAATCGGACGAAGGTTGTTTCCAGATTCATCGTAGGCAAGTGATTTAAACAGCTCACCGTAGGATTTCTCTGCGTCACCCAGTTCCTTGGCATACTGATCCAGCTCTTTGTTGTGCTGAGACTGAGCAATCGATGCTTTTGATTCAGCCACGGTACGGACCGTCTGGTCCGAACTCTGCCATCCCAGAAAACCTTTGAAGTTTCCTAAGCCCGGATATAGCGCCAGATAAACCAGTGAAAAGATAATGGTGCCCCAGAACATGTAGGACCACCATTTCGGCAGTGGGTTATTGATTTCACGAATACCATCGTACTCGTGTCCCATGTCTTCACCTTCTTCAACGCCCATTTTATCCCGGCTACACCAAGCCAGAATAATGGCAATACCTGCCAGGGTGCCAAGCGTGATGACTGAAACCCATATACTCCAAAACGTTGACATTCTTATTTGCTCCTGTCTTCTTCACGCGTGGCCGTATCTTTATCCTCATCTGCAAACACAAGGTTTGCAGCTTCTTCGAATTGAGATTTACGGCGTTTGCTATAGGCCCAAAGGACAATACCAATAAAGCTGCCGAACAGGATGACTGTCCAAATGCTATGAATGGTTCCAATATCCATGGTGCCTCCTTACTTCATCGCGTGACCTAAAGACTGAAGGTAAGCAATAAGTGCGTCCATTTCAGTCTTGCCTCTCACGTCATCACCAGCTGTTGCGATTTGTTCATCTGTGTATGGAACACCAAAACGATCGCGGAACAGCGCCAGTTTCTGAGAAGTGAATTCCCCGTCAAGTTTGTTGGTTTCCAGCCAAGGGAAGCCAGGCATATTTGATTCAGGCACAACATCACGTGGATTGATCAAGTGAACGCGATGCCATTCATCAGAATAACGACCACCAACACGTGCCAGATCAGGCCCCGTACGTTTTGACCCCCACAGGAATGGGTGTTCCCAGACACTCTCACCAGCAACAGAGTAGTGGCCGTAACGTTCCGTTTCAGAACGGAAAGGGCGGACCATCTGGCTGTGACATACGGTACAACCTTCACGGATGTAAATATCACGGCCTTCCATTTCCAGAGCGGTATATGGGCGTAGGTTTTCAACTGGCTCAGTGGTCTGGTCCTGATAGATCAGGGGGTAATTTCTACCAGAGCACCCAAGCTGATCGCAATGATGATCAGAATGGCCAGCAAACCAGCATTTTTTTCAACAAGTTCGTGACGAAAGCTCATCTGTTTTACTCCTTATGCTGGTTGCTCAATGGCTTTCAGGCTGTCTCGTGGTGCAGCGATAGTTCTGTAGGCGTTGTAAGCCATCAGAAGCATACCTGCAACGAAGATCAGACCACCACAGAAGCGCACGAAGTAGAACGGATAAGAAGCCTGAAGTGCTTCAACAAAGCTGTATGTCAGGGTTCCGTCGGTGTTCACTGCACGCCACATCAGGCCTTGCATTACACCAGAGATCCACATTGCAACGATGTACAATACAGTCCCGATTGTTGCCAGCCAGAAGTGAACGTTAATCAGTTTGATTGAGTACATGCGCTCCTGACCAAAGAGTTTTGGAATCAGGTGATATACCGAACCGATTGAAACCATGGCAACCCAACCCAATGCACCTGAGTGTACGTGACCGATGGTCCAGTCTGTATAATGCGACAGGGCGTTGACTGTTTTAATCGCCATCATCGGGCCTTCGAAGGTTGACATGCCGTAGAACGACAGAGAGACAACCAGGAAGCGCAGAATCGGGTCATAACGCAGTTTGTGCCAGGCACCGGACAGGGTCATGATACCGTTGATCATGCCGCCCCAAGACGGTGCAAACAGAACCAGCGACATCACCATACCCAGCGACTGAGTCCAGTCTGGCAGGGCAGTATAGTGAAGGTGGTGCGGACCTGCCCAGATATACAGAGAAATCAGTGCCCAGAAGTGCACGATGGACAGACGGTAGGAATAAACAGGACGACCCGCTTGTTTCGGAACGAAGTAGTACATCATTCCCAGGAAGCCGGCAGTAAGGAGGAATCCTACAGCGTTATGTCCATACCACCATTGAACCATCGCATCGACTGCACCGGAGTAAACAGAGTATGACTTCGTCATCGAGACAGGAATCGCCATGCTGTTTACGATGTGCAGAACTGCAACGGTCAGGATGAAGGCACCGAAGAACCAGTTTGCCACATAGATGTGGGAGGTTTTTCGTTTAATCATCGTACCAAAGAATACGACAGCGTAAGCAACCCATACGATGGCGATCAAGACATCGATTGGCCACTCCAGCTCTGCATATTCTTTACTGGTTGTTAATCCTAACGGCAGTGTGACCACTGCAGACAGGATAACGGCTTGCCATCCCCAGAAGGTAAACGCCGCTAACTTGCCACCAAATAACGTGGTTTGACAGGTGCGCTGAACGACATAGTAGGATGTCGCGAACAGTGCACTGGTACCAAATGCGAAAATCACTGCATTAGTATGCAGCGGACGCAAACGGCTGTATGTCAACCAAGGGGTGTCAAAGTTAAGTGCCGGCCATACCAACTGAGCGGCAATAAATACACCAACGCTCATTCCGACAATTCCCCACAGTATGGTGGCTATAGTGAATTGGCGGACGACCGTATAGTTGTAGTTTTGATCAAGCTGCTTTACTTGGCTCATGTTGCATGCTTCCACTAAAAATTTTCAACTACACTCTTGTTTCTATGCGAACAACTATATTTCGCAATGCCACCCAAAGCTTAGCAATATCCAGTGTTGTTTTTATAACCAATTCGACACGGAAATTGCTATTTTGTTGTAAAAGTGGCATTTTCAGCACGCATAATACTTTAGATAGAAAATGAATGACAGTGTGATGGTGGCGCACTTGTTAAGGCGCACTGTTTTTCTGCGAAAAATTTGAACTCTGTAACATGGGAAATGTATACAATCATGGCCGCACAAAAATTAACGAAAGCGAGGCTCATTCAAATTCTCTTCTTACTTGCAGTGTTGATCACAGCATTTACATGGAGAACAATTACATACGATCAATCCGAGGTTGCAGATGAAATTGCTGTAAGTTGCCAGAGTGATACAGGGGATTGTGTTGATCTATCCGTAAACAGGCAGAATGAAATGCGCTTATTTTATTTAGCTGATAAAGGTGGAAATCAATACCGCTTGGTATTGCCAATGTCTCTGGGGAATATGGAAGCCAACCTGATTTCAGCCAGAAATCTTGAATCTGTTACAAAGATTGTACTGGATACATCCAACTCATTCAAAATAGGAGATTTTTCACTCCCTGCCAATGCAAAGGATACTTCCGGTTATTTAGTGAAAGTTGAAACTGAAAAGATGATTTATATTTTGAGTTTTTGATTTGATAAAATTGTTTATAAACATCAACTTATGATTATTTAGCGCTAAAAATAAGACGCATGAGATCATTTGTTAGTTAAGTGTGTTTTTTCTCTAAAGCGCGGTCAGTGACTTTAAAAACTTGTCCGTTGATATGTGCTGTTTCTTTGCTCACCAGAAAACGTACCATAGCAGCAACATCACTGTATTGATTTACATCATTTTTTTCATCTGTTGATCGATTCAGATAGTGGCATACCGCATGAACCCGGACAGAAGGTGCCAGGCTATTCGCCAGTGATTCGGACAAACCGATCAGTCCCTGACTGCACACAGACAGCACTTCGCTGTGTCGGTCATCTTCATTCGGTGTCGGAATCACGTTCACGATTGCGCCCTGAGAAGATTTCAGTAAAGGGTAGCTCAATTGTGCAGAGAAAACTGCCGCAGTTAATTGTTGATGAAGCGCTTGATTCCAGTCGAACAAATCCAGTTCATGAAATGAAGTGAGATGGCCGGGAGGTGTGCTGGGTGGGTTATATATCAGTGCATCAAGTCTGCCGAATTGTGCTTCGACTTCTTCCAGTACAGCGCGAACATCGGACTCTTTCTGACTGTTTGCCTGACGAAAGCGAACTCGTGGATCTGATGCGACTAAATCGTAGCCTTCATTTTCGTTCGTACTCAGTGCAATCACGATGGATTGGGTTGCTGCAATTTCTTTGCAGATACGTGCACCTAAGGTTGATGTTCCTTCTGTAACGATAATCACTGGTTGTTTTGTCATGTCCGTATCTGCTTCTGTAAGTGTCGGTAACTACTAATAACGGTAGATTGCACGCAGACTTAAGAGTTTTTTTGATAAAAATTCAATCGCCTGCTGATCCTCAAATTGAAACTGTCTATTATGTGGAAGATACATTAGCAACCGCGAAAGAAGCATGGAAATTGTTACCAGTTACTCTACTTTGGATGTTACAGAGTCCGCGATTGGCGAGGCAGTTGAAAAACTGAAAGCCAGGTTGGTGCGCCCAAGCCTTTTGCTTGTCTATTTCTCAGGGCACGATGACGCTGCTCGCATCCGTCAGCTCCTGACCGATCATTTCCCGGATACGCAAATTTTAGGATGTTCTTCCTGCCAGGGCATTTTAACCGACCAGGGTTATTTTCCTGATCAAGTGATTGGGCTTTGGGCTGTTTTTGATTTTAACGGCGCCTATGGTTCTGCGTTGGTCTCGACCCATCAACAGTCGGGACAAATGGCCAGACAGGCTGTATTGAAAGCCATTCAAAACACAGGGCGTTCCGGAGAACTGCCGTCCATGATATTGCTGCATGCCAGCCCCGGTGCCGAGGAAGAAGCCATTGAAGCGATTTCTCAAGAGTTTGGGACCCCTGTACCCATCATTGGCGGGAGCGCGGCAGATACACACGTGTCTGGACAATGGCAGTTATTCACTCAGGATCATACGGCCACTGAAGGCGTAGCGGTCAGTGTGTTTTATCCGTCTTGTGAGGTGAGTTTTTCATTTCAGTCCGGATATGCGAAAACAGAGTTGTCAGCCGTCGCGACCAAAATTGAAGGCAGAGAGATTCTCGAGTTAGATCATCGGCCTGCAAAAGAAGTGTATGAAGAATGGATTGCTCAACCTCTGCGTTTCGGTGAGTCAATTATGTCGTTATCAGCACTCCATCCGTTGGGGAGAGTTGCAGGGAACTTGCATGGTTTACCGTATTTTAAGCTGGCACATCCCAATTCTGTGACTGAACGTGGTGGGATCACATTGTTTGCCTCTATAAAGGAAGGAGAGCGGTTCTATTTAATGACCGGGACGGAAGATAATCTGATCAATCGTGCCGGCCGTAATGTGGATGGCCTGTTGAGTGAGGGGCATGATGAGATCGAAACCATTGGTGGCATCAGTATTTATTGTGCGGGATGTATGCTTCAGGTGAAACCCAGAATGGCTCAGGTTGCTGATAAAATGCGTCAGGCAATGCGTGAAGCGCCTTATATTTGTCCCTTTACCTTTGGTGAGCAGGGGCAATTCATCGGTGGTGAAAATGAACATGGCAATTTGATGATTTCGAAAGTTTTATTTTATCGGGAATAATACGCATGACAGGGAGAGAAACAGAAACATTACAGGAAACCCTGCTTGCACTGCTCCGGAGTCAGGAACGGGAAAAACAGCTCAGAGATGAGTATTCAGCGATCTTAGCTGGCATGTCTGCGATGGCTGGCGCCAATAACAAGCGCCAGGTTTTTAACAGCCTTCTTGCGGTATTACGTAAGTATATTGGCTTTGAACACGCACTGGTGTTGACCCGGGAAGATGAGACTTCTCAGTTGGAAGAGCTGGTCACGACTTGTGTTCATTTCGAAGGATGTCAGTGGGAAGTCAGCCAGACCTTTATTCGTGCAATGAATGGCGAAAGTATTGCATTGTTTGATCCGGCACGAGTGGCGGAGTTCCGGAAATTACCGGATGATCGAATCCAGCTTTGCCGTTCAGTATTGATGACGGGGGTTAAAGTCAGTTCTGGGGATGCATTGCTTTTATTCATTCACTCCAAACCTGGCCAGTTTGGCGCCTCATGTAAACGAGTGTTGTCTCGCTTCAGACCGCTTTTGGAGCGTGCCATCATTGATATCGATTACCGAGAGCGATTACAGACCTTGGTTACTGTCCGGACTCAGGAACTCTTGCACAGTCAGCAGCGCTTTAAAGATTTCGCGAATACTGTGGGTGACTGGTTCTGGGAAATTGATACGGAGTTTCGTTTTACTTACATCTCTGCGCCCGATCTTTCTAACCATGTGATCGACAAAAAGAGCTTGCTAGATTTATTCGATGGCGAAAAAGACTTTCAGACGAAGCTCCGGAATAAACTGCTGAAGAACGAAGATTTTGAAGATCTGGAATGGCAATTGCCTGGTAACGAGGGCGGGGCATGGATCAGTTTCAGCGCCAGCCCATATTTCAGTAAACACGGTGAACTCCGGGGATACCGTGGCACTGCAAAAGATATTACCAGCAAGAAGCAACGTTTAGTTGAACTTCAGCAAGCCAGACAACAGGCAGAGTCTGCGAACGCAGCGAAATCACAATTTTTAGCCATGATGAGCCATGAAATCAGGACACCACTCAATGCTGTGTTAGGCCTGATGGATACATTGGCTGATTCAGGATTGAATTTCGAGCAGCTGAAATGGATTAATCAAATGGAGCAATCGGCACAGCTCCTGTTAACGATCATTAACGACATTCTCGATCTTTCCAGAATTGAATCTGGGAAGTTTGATTTGTATCTCGAGCCAATGTCTGTTGTCGATTGCGTGAATCTTGTTGTTGAGCAGCTTGAAGATCAGGCCATTAAGAAGGATATTTCTCTCAGTGTCTCGATAGATGATTTCGTTCCGAAGCAAATGCTGGGTGACAAAAATCGGGTGACGCAGGTCATGTTTAACCTGATTGGGAACGCGATTAAATTTACTGACCAGGGCTCGGTGCGTGTCACAGTTTCCACGGAAGGTGAAGATCTGACCGTAAATGTAATTGATACAGGTATTGGCATCTCAGCCGAAGCGCAGAAAAATCTTTTTAATCCGTTTGTTCAGGCTGACGGTAGCATCACACGCAAGTATGGTGGCACGGGTTTGGGATTAGCGATCAGCCGACATCTGCTGGAAAAAATGGAAGGGAGAATCTCGCTTCAGAGTACCTTAGGTCAAGGTAGCTGTTTTACAATCCATTTGCCCATTAAAGAAACGGAAGTCCGGGAAGAAAAAAGTGTTTATCAGCCAGCCAAAGCGCTTCGACGTCCGCTGAAAATATTACTCGCGGAAGATAGCCAAACCAATCAGATGGTCGCTAAACTGATGCTTGAAAAACGTGGCCATCATGTTGAGGTTGCGGATAACGGGCAGATTGCGTTGGACATGGTGTCCGCATCGCCGGAATGCTTCGATTTAATCTTGATGGATATTTCAATGCCGGTGATGGACGGCATGGAAGCGACCCGAAAGATCAGAGAGAACCATTTGAAACTGCCAATCATCGCATTAACGGCAAATGCCATGCATTCTGATCAGATTGAATACAGTAAAGCTGGGATGGATGGGTTTCTTGCCAAGCCAATCCGTGTGCCTGAGCTGGATAAGATGCTCAGTATGTACGCTGAGTTGATCTGATCACCGGACCAAACGAACGTTTTCGCGTTCGTTTGGTCCAGGTAATTACACGATCATTGAAGGACCAGGCAAACTGACCATTTGCAGCAGAACTTCAATAAAGTGTTAATTACCTATTTTATGGTAAATCAGCGTTATGGTTAAATGGCTCGTTTTTCAACGACGTCATGCTTAAAAAGAGCAGGTGCGGGGTTCCCAAAGACGGTTGATAATGGAGCTACCGGACACTCCATTTAACATAATGTACATAATACGTACTTAAGGTGTAAGATCTAGTTAGAAATGTCAGGTTTGAGCCAGATTGAAATGTCATGTTGTTCTAGCTTCAAAACACGCTTTCTTTAACCGTGTTTGGAGCCCGTGGATGCTATTAACCATGACTGACAGTGAATTACTGAGAATCAAGCTCATCCAAGACATCTGTGACAAACGGCTCACCGGTGTTGAGGCTGCCCGCTTACTTAAACTGAGCCCGCGCCAAGTTTATCGTTTGGCCAAACGTGTCGCCGAATAAGGCATAGCCAGTTTGAATTGGCTTCTTTTAGCGTGGCAAATCTGCTAATCATCGTTATGATGATCAATGAAATTGCAGACATGCTGCTGTATATGTCTGAGTTATCTCTGCATAAAACATTGGATATTTTAAAAGTTACAGGATCACTTATTTGTATTGGATTCTCCACGGCTTCCTCTCGTGGATGTTTTCATGATCGCTTCACTCGAGGGACTGCTTTTTATGGCTTCAAGTTCCCATTAAGTGACGGCGTCACTGATGTTGAGTCTTTCTAAAATCTCAGTGATGACGCGCTCTGGCTCCTTCTTCCACAGTTTGTATGGAACCGGGAGAACAGATAAGCCAGCACGCTGAAATGTACGATGCGTGTGAATATCAAAATATGATTCAAACTCGCCTTCATAACCGATCAAGTCCAGGCCTAATGTGTTGCCCTGGTGTTGGCAAATGATATCAATGTTTTCGCCGGCAACTGCCGAGTGAACCCAATACTGAATGCCAGCGTGCTCAAGTGACGCTTTCATCTGCTGAGCAAAGTCGCATAGGATGACGGTTGCTGAGGCTGGTTCGGCTGTCTCTTGATGGTTTTCCTGCAAATAACGTCGGAACAGATTCTGAGGGCTGAGATCGGTTGCCAGAACAGAATGCACAACGATTTGGGCTTGTCTGGCACGAGTGATCATGACATTAAACATATCTTCACGATTTAAATAAGCTGCTGCCCGGTTGCTTTGTGCGTCGATTGCCATGGATAGAATCATCAGATCCCGCTCCTCGCCCTGAAAACCAAAGGGCGTGGAAACTCTGATGGCGTGCCTCTGAATCACCTCATGTGGGAAAAATGATTCAATGGCTGACTCAAGATACATCGCCTGTTCGCGATATGGCGAAATCACGCCAATACTCAGAGGCAATGCTTCCGCTGTACTGGCGAGAATGTGTGTTTCAATCAGAGATAGCACGGCAGCCTTTTCCTGATCATTTTTACCTGTCCGACTTCTCTGGCCATCGGGTATGTATTGAAAACTTAATGCAGCCTGCTGTGACGCTGCCGGCCTGGCTTTCATGACTTTTAAGCGATTTTGATAGAAATACTGGTTACTGAAATGAATCAGATCAGGCTGACTTCGAAAGTGTTCATCCAGAAAAGTGACAGCAGTTTGATCGGTAATGCATGCAGAAACTAAATCAAGCAATGAACGATCTCGATACGCATACTTTTCGAGTTCACTTGGCGGCAGGTTTTCCAATTGCCAAAACTGAGATTGTTGCGCTCTGGAAAGAAATGAAATATGCCTGAGTTGCTTCACATCACCTGCGACTACAGCGCGTTTCGCGCGATAGATTGCAGGTAAAGCACTGGCAATATCACTTTGTGATGCTTCATCAAATATCACGAGATCAAACATCGATTCTTGTCGTGGTAACGACTGACTCAGCTCTTCAGTTGTCACCAGCCAAATTGGAAAAGCTTGATTAATGATTGAAAAGTCCGTGTTTGCAAAACGTTCTTCCTGAGTTTTAGAATGTCTGGCTTTCAGGGCATCCCAAAACTGATGTAGTTGTGCCCTGTTCTTCTGAAGGACGCGTTCGATTTGAGTCGCCCGGACTCGGTTGATTTCAGTCATTGCAACCTGATGATACAACTGCGTTGTTTCATGCAAATGCTTTTGTTTGTCCCAAAGCTTGTGATGGTCATTCCATAAGCTGTGAACACGTGCTTGAAGCTTCTTGAACCAGACGCCGGAGTTTTCACCACTGGCGAATCGAGAAATCCATAGAGCTTTGGAAAAGGTACGTTCTGCATGACGAAGCTGCTTTGCTGCGCTTTCGAGTTTCCGCTGCTGCGCTTGCGGAAAATTACCATGTGACGCTGTTACATTTATGCCGGAATGAAGAAGTTGCTCCAGATACTGCCGCATTGTCTTATTGAAAGAAAGACTGGTTGCGTGAACATAGCCATTGTCCAGGCCAAAGCTATCTCGCAGCTTTTCGGCAATCACGTCGATGGCCTGCTCAGTTTTCGCAACAATCAGTACAGACTCGCCCTGCATCATTCGGTCGATTGCCATGGCTGCAATAGTAAAGCTTTTCCCAGTACCAGGTGGTCCGGAGATCAGGCTGAGTGGATAATTAGCCGCATTATTCAGCGCGGCTTGCTGAGGGAGACTGAGTTGATAAGGTAGGCTGCAGTGGAATGTTTGATTCACATTTTTTTTGCTGGCCGGAGTGAAATCAGGTGCCACTTGCCTTGGGAATAACGCATTGAAAGGTTGTGAAAATGCGGTTTCACTGATCAGCTCATTTAATTCATGTAGAGTACCGCGTACTCCCCGACTTCTTTCGGCAAGGAATAACAGGCTTCCACATGACAGTTCCACTTTCCCTGTGCGAGGCATTTTCATCACTGCCTTGGCTGACTCTAATTGCGGCCAGTTGGCTAGATGTTCCAGGGCTGAAATTTGAGTATGAACCCTCAGCCAGTGACCCATTTGTGAAATATCGATGTCGCGAACTGGATAATCCGGCATTGGGAATGTATCGATTGTTTGCGGGTCGATATCCGGCTTCAAGATTTGCCGGAGGATGTCTCTGTTTAGTCTGATATCGTCAGTTTTTGCTTGAATGCAAAGATGGCCACTTTCATCTTTCTGGAACTCAGCCGGCATAAAAATGATGGGAGAACAAATCTGTCTTTCTGTTGAAAAGCCATGAGAAACACTGATTTTCCCTTTGACTAGGAATGTCCCATAAATTAAGCGTTTTTCTCGGCGCGATAAATCAGCTTGTATGGACAGAGATTCAGCGTCTGGATGGCTGACAGGTAACATTGGCAACATGCCAGAGAAAAGTAATTCTTCTTCTTCAATGACAACCCTGCGATCCGCACGTAATTTGGCGATATTCGAAAGAGAAAGATCCTGACTATCTTCACGATAACATCGTCGGAAGTAACTCAGATATGAATGGATTGGAGCGGCAGACACAAAATCACCTTACAAGCATTTGGTGTGGGTTTAGCTCAGGTAACATAGCATCAGAATGTCCAAGCTGTATGAGAAGTTCTTTGCAGCGTGAGTAACATCAAGGAATCTTCCTATGAAAGCTGTTGAGTGATGTTTCACTGTTTTGTGAGGATATAGATATTTTTAGTAAATACATAAGTTATAGTGCACTAGATGCATCAAGTAAGAGCTAATATTCCTAGAACAACGCTTAAAGTTTATCTACTTTAGCAATAGATAAATCTCTGGGAAATGAAAAGGATACTGTGAATGAAGAATGTGCTGATTATCGAAGATAGTAAAGTCATGGCGCAAATACTGGCACAGCTTCTTCGGAACAGTATTCAACCGCAAACACTGCTCTATGCGGGTTCAATCACGCAAGCTGAAGCGATATTGGAAAAGTCTAAACTGATTGGCCATACGCTCGATTGTATCTTCCTGGATTTGAATCTGAACGAACCACTTGATGGCTTGGCCTTACTCTCTAAAGTCAAAGAAGACAGCCCAGATCTGCCCGTTGTCATTGTCACCGGAGAGAATGAGATAGAGACGGTGAAAACGGTCATCTCCCATAAACCGTCAGGCTATATTGTCAAACCCCTTTCAATGAATAAGCTGAACCAGTGTATTGAGAAAATAACGCAATCCTAGTTTGTGATTTCGTTATTCTAAAGCAATGATTGACTCTCTCATAAGTTATAGTGCACTAGCCAAACGCAATAAAGCCTGCACTTGGCAGGCTTTTCTCAGCGAAAATCAGGCTTGCTTCTTGCCCGTTTTACGATTACTGACAGCAAACGGGAACACATTGTGAATTTTCTGTTTGACCTTCGCGGGAACACTTTTTGAGAAAACCAACTTCGTCGTGAATCGGTTCTTATACACTTTTATTTTCCCGGTGAATGGCTCTCGGTGTGCGATGTCTTTACAACCGTTTAAAAAGCCAGTGGGAATATTCCCTTTTGTTTGCTTGAGTTGACCCTGTTCAAACTGTAAAACCATCACAGGGCGATCTTTAAAGACCAGAATCAGTACCGCAACAGCTACTAAAAGAACATATTCCATTATTTCCGTCCTCAAAAAAACAGCGCTTGGTATAGGTATAGTGAATCATTCGATTTGAAGCAATTTACTTAAGTCTTGTTTCAGATCCTGGACCTTTTTGCTTGCTTCAACGGATTTGCTGCTCTCACTCAACAAGTATTCAATTGTGTCAGAGAGCGTGCAATCGAGCTCTCTGGACTTATCAGCAAGCTTCTCCCACACACGATAATCCAGATCGATGGACTTTTTCCGTGTATGAATCTGTTCAGCGTTAAAGTGGCGTTTCCGCTTTGCCCGGATTGCCTGTTTCATCTTGTTTTCCAGCACCGGGGACATATGCTTGTGAATCCAATCCATGACTTTGGTTGGCTCATGTTCAAGTTCCAACAACAATTGAACTGCTGCTTCAGCTTCACTGGTGTCAATGTACCGAGTGATGATTTCACCCTCTTTGTACTTTTTGACCAGATATCCCCACTTCCAACCTGCTTCCAGATTTTCCAATTGCTGATATTTCATAATCCGCTGCTTATTCGAGTTGTTGATGATGACAATGACTATACTGTGACAGTGTAACCAAAGGTCTTCCTGAGTACAACGGTGCAAGCACAGTAAACATTTGTTTTTAGTGCCGTGCTGAAGTCAGATCACGTCTGTATCGTATTGAAATGTTAAATCTGCACATCACCTATTATGCGACGTGCGATTCCATTATACTGCTGTCTTTTTCACAGTAACGGAAATTACACCAAGTTATGCAAGAAGAATCCTGGCGTACCATGCTTCCAGATTACTCGGCTTATCAGTCGGTTCTGGAGCAATATACAACTCAATCCCCTGCACCTACAGGCATTTTACAAGATCGTCTGTGCGATGCTGTACGCCGATTCACTGCTGTGAACATTCAACCCAGAGTGCTGAGAATCACAGCACCCGATAATCAGATCTATCGTCATTATATGATTGATTTGTTGAGACATTTCGATCGCATTCACCGTACACCTACCGATGAACCAACCGTTGTGATTGCAGGTGACAACGTCACTGAAGTCAATCTGTTCGGGGCGGTTTACCCGCCACTGGAAGATGGCAAAATTACTAAGCCTCAGGTCAAGCACGGCTTGCTGCATCAAGCTCACAATGGCTATCTGGTTTTATCTGTGGCTAGCATTCTGGCCAATCCAAGCCTCTGGCCCCGACTCAAAGCCGTTTTGATGAATGGACAGTTAGACTGGCAACCAATCACGCAAAAGAAACTCTACCCGCTACCAGCGACTGAAACACTGAACGTCAAGCTGGTTTTGATCGGTGATCGCTTTCTGATGGCTGAGCTTGAAAATGCAGAGCCTGATATTTTATCCGGATTCAGTATGTATGCCGAATTTGAACAGGACTTACGTTTGAATCAGGAAAGCCTGCCGAAATATCTGGCTTATCTGAAATCAGTCATTCGCAATGCCAACCTGCCTGATATCGCTGACCCAGAAGCCCTGAAGCTTCTGATGCGCACAGGTGCAAGACATGAAGAAGATCAATATCGTCTGCCTCTGTGTCCTATCTGGCACCAGAGCCTGCTGTGTGAAGCTGCGATTGAATCTCAGGGCGGCCCGATTCATGCTGAACATTTGAAACAGGCCCTGAAGGCGAAAGAATACCGAAGCTCATATCTGCCTGAACGCGCGATTGAAGACATTCATCACGGTCAAGTGATCATCAACTGTCAGGGACAAGAAGTCGGTCAGGTCAACGGACTGACCGTGGTTGAGATGCCAGGCCACCCGACAGCCTACGGTGAACCTGCTCGTATCTCCTGTGTCGTTCATTTTGGTGATGGAGATATCTCCGATGTTGAACGCAAGGCAGAACTGGCCGGAAATATCCATGCGAAGGGCATGATGATTATGCAGGCCTTTATCAGTGCCGCGCTGGACCTGGATCAACCCCTGCCATTCGCTGCATCCATTGTTTTTGAGCAATCCTACAGTGAAGTCGACGGAGACAGCGCCTCTCTGGCTGAGTTGTGCTCTCTGGTCTCTGCGCTGGCACAGCAGCCTATCAATCAGCAAATTGCCGTCACAGGTGCCGTCGATCAGTTTGGTCGTGTACAGGCGGTGGGTGGCATCAACGAAAAAATTGAAGGATTTTATAAGGTTTGTGCCTTCCGTGGCCTGACGGGCAAGCAAGGTGTCATCTTACCGAAAACAAACCGGAGTAATCTGTGCCTTTCCGATGAGGTTCTGGATGCCATTCAGCAAGGCAACTTCCATATCTGGACTGTCGAAAGTGTTGATGAAGCACTACCCTTATTAACGAACAAAGCCTTTCGCCGGGATAAGCACAACGAGGAAAGTGAAGAAACCACCTTACTGGATGTGATTGCAGAACGTATTGCTCATGCACATCATGGTCATGAGGAAGGCAGACCAGGCTTATTTACGAAGATGAGGAACTGGTTGGGCCACAACTGATCCGAGTTGTTTAGCGTACAGGTGTAAGCTAAATTGCCCCAATAATTTCAAAGAGAAATAAGCATCCAATGAAGAAATGCAATTCTTACAACCGTGACGATCTCCTCGAATCAAGCCAGGGTAAACTGTTTGGTCCTGGCCGCCCGCAATTACCAGCACCAAACATGCTGATGATGGACCGTATTGCCAAAATCACTGATGAAGGCGGTGCGTTTGGTAAAGGCGAAATCATTGCCGAATTAGATATTACCCCGGATCTGTGGTTCTTTGACTGCCACTTCCCGGGCGACCCGGTCATGCCTGGTTGTCTGGGTCTGGATGCCATGTGGCAGCTGGTTGGATTTTTCCTGGGCTGGATCGGTGGCGAAGGCAAAGGCCGCGCTCTGGGTGTTGGTGAAGTGAAGTTCACCGGCCAGATCCTGCCAACCGCTAAAAAAGTCACCTATGAAATTCAAATGAAGCGCGTGATTAACCGCAAGCTAATCATGGGTGTTGCTGATGGCCGCGTTCTGGTAGACGGTAAAGAAATCTACGTTGCCAAAGACCTGAAAGTGGGCCTGTTCCAGGACACTTCAACGTTCTAAGGTTCAGTAAGCTTTGTATACCGATAAGGCCGCATCTTGCGGCCTTTTCCTTTTATGGAAGCCAGATAAAATGAAGCCCCTACTCCGAAGGGGCTCTGTATGGTTGGATATGAGGGGGAAAGACTATAATTATTTCATTCGGCCAGAGTGCAGTTCTTCTCTTGCATCTCGCCAGCCACCTAGCCAATTCATACGGGCATCCACAGTTTGATATGGACATGTGTCACTGGAACGACCACTTAAACCAGCTTGATAGCCTCGAGATTGTGCGCGTTCCAGACGATCCCGCTTTTGTCTCTTCATAGTTCGATCCTCATCCTTATTCGTATTGATCATTACCATTACATAATGATGGAGCTTTTGTGACTCCACTTCTAAGGATTGGATATTTCGACTCAGATATCAACCTACAAAAAAAATCAGGCTCACAACTTGTGAGCCTGATTAAAAATTGAACAAATCTGACAAAATTACCGTTTCCGGCGTAACCCAAATAATGCAAGAAGTGACAACGTCACCAAACCAATTGAGCCACCTTTCCGGGATACCGTTTCTTTTTCTTCAACACGCGGTTGTACCGTCGCATCAACACGAGGCACCAGCTTCACCGCGACTAAACGTTCATCACCTTCACACTCAGCAGACTTACTCAGACTTTTATAGCCAGTGTCGCATTTCAGTGCAGTTGCCGAGATCACACCCGCATCATTGATGCCTGTGGCCTGAGCAATGCGAAACTGGTTCGCTTTACCACCCACAACATCATCATTCGTCAGGTCATCAAGCAACCAGGCTGATTTCGCTGGCAATGCATCCGTGACAACGTCACTACCGGACAGGTAAGTAAAAGCGCGTTGACGGCGCTGACGACCGTTCACCTGATTGACCGTTTCGGTATCGACCCAACCGACAATCTGGCCATTGTCATTGATCTCACTGGCGAACCCATTCGAACCCTGGAAGAACAGGCTGCTGACAGAGCTGTCCAACCAAGAGAAAGTATTATTGTTCACATCAAACAGGTACATTCTTTCTGCGAATGAACGTTCTTCAGAGCGGGCAGACTTGGCCACACCGATCACTTTGCCCTGCCCGTTAATATCTGTGGCAATGGTATAGCGATAGATACGATCGTTACCCGATTCAATATTCAGGTTCGGAATATAGGAAAATGTCCAGTCGTCTGCTTTCGGTGGCTGTGTGGTATCCACACCCTCTTTCAGTTTGTACACAGCAGCGCGGACCGCATAGTAATCGTTATCCACGGAATCTGTGGTGTAACCGACCATCACCGGTTTCTTATCTAGTTCACTTTCACCAACCAGTGCAACCGCACGGGCAGATGCCTGGAAAGAACGATTGCTGTCGTCCGGGTCGAGTGCAGGCCGGTCCGAAGGACGCGCGGCAAGCCGCTGCGCTTCCGGATTCGTTGAACCATCAACATTCCAGAACACGGCATCGTTGGCAAACACCATAAACTGACAAGCCCAGGACGCCTGATCCGTGCCAAACAACTGGGCTGGATTTGAAGCCTTAGTTTTACAGTTATTCAGATCCCCCCGGCTGATTGGCACATCGTCTGGCAACTTGATGTTGTTATTCAGCTCAGACGGTGAAAATGCCGCGCTGCCGACCACCAGCAAGTTACCTGCCGGAAATTCAACGGCATCTGTTGCCAGCGTTTGTCCTGTGTGCTTCACCAGGTCATTGCCTGCAATCGGTAACAGAGAAACCATATTACTGCCCAAATTCACAAAGCCACGCTTATTGAACTGACGGGCATAGCGATTGTTTTGGGTAAAGTATGCTGAACTGGTGACGCCAAGCGCGTAATCACCCAGTGTCGAAGATCCCACAGCACTCACCGCGCCGTTGGCAGAAACTTGGTCACCGCCATCCACCAGCGTCCCCAGTGACGGTGTCACAGCTGCATCATAACCGGTGGCGCTATTCGCGAACGTTGTCACACGATCGAAAGCGTCTGAGCCGTTGTCGAGCATTGGCAGCGTATTGGCATAATAATTGTTCCGCCAGGCAAACTGCTCTTTGCGCAAGCCCCCGAAGCCCTGTCCGTCTTCGGGATTATCTGTGTTATACCCCGTACCAAAGAAACGGGTATTGGCCCAGCTATCGCAGGTATTAAAGCCGAGGGATGCATCACAATAACGCTCTAGAGACCACTGGTCGTTGATCTGCTGAAAGTTATCCAACTGATACGGGATTTCATCGCGAATATCGATACCATCACTACCAAACCGGCTTTCACCAAACACTTTGTAGTTTGCTGCCGTACAGCTGGTTTCAAAGCATTTTTCACCGGAAGACTGGCTGATCCCCTGACCGTAAAACTGAACATTGTCTGTCAGTTCGCTTGTATTCTTATCGTAATATTGCAGTGCATCCACACCACTGCTGTCGCCAGAGACTTCAACGATGTCGTAGACAGCCGCCTGAGCCTGAGTCGCACTGGCGATCAAAACCGCCAGTGTCGAAAACGTAAACGTCTTATGTCGCATTAGGATTCCTTCTGCATTGCTTCTAGCTCTTCCCAGCGCTCAAATGCAGCTTCAAGTTCCTGTTCCGCCTCCGCAAGGCGTGACAGGGTCACTTTCGTGTCATCCGATGCGCTCTGGAAAAAGGCAGGATCATTAATTTTCACCTGCAGTTCAGCAATTTCATTTTCCAAATCTTCTAAACGAGCCGGCAGATCTTCAAGTTCCTTCTGGAGCTTATAAGACAGCTTCTTCGCAGGCTTCGCCCGGTTGGCTTGCTGCCGCTCTTTGTTTTCGGTCTTCTTCTTTTCAGCCTCAATGGCTTCAGCTTGTGCTTTCGCACGTTGGGCAACTGAGTTAGCGCGTTGTTCCTGAGCATCATGGTAACCGCCAACATACTCATTCACGACACCCTGACCTTCAAAAATCCAGCTTGTGGTCACTGTATTATCCACAAACTGACGATCGTGACTGACCAGAAGCAAAGTGCCTTGATAATTGGCAAGTATTTCTTCCAAAAGTTCCAGAGTTTCGATATCCAAATCATTCGTTGGCTCATCGAGTACCAGCAAATTATTCGGTTTCAGGAAGAGTTTGGCCAGCAACAGGCGGTTTTTCTCCCCACCGGAAAGCGCTTTGACCGGCGTTCGGGCACGTTTCGGATGAAACAGGAAGTCCTGTAGGTATCCCAGCGCATGACGGCTACGGCCATTGACCATGACTTCCTGCTTGCCTTCTGCCAGGTTGTCCAGCACTGTCTTTTCCGGATCCAGAATTTCACGATACTGATCGAAATAAGCCACTTCGAGCTTGGTACCACAATGGAAATGTCCTTCGGTCGCCTGCAGCTCACCCAGCATTAGCTTGAGTAAGGTACTTTTACCACAACCGTTCGGACCAATCAGTGCGATCCGATCGCCACGCATCACATTAAAGCTAAAATCTTTGATAATGGGCTTGTCATCGTAGCCATAGCTCAAGTGTTCAGCTTCAAAGACAACCTTACCGGAGCGACGCGCTTCCTGAAGCTGCATGTCGGCTTTACCCGTGACCTCACGGCGCTCGCTCCGCTCAACACGAAGCGCCTTCAGTGCACGTACCCGACCTTCATTACGGGTACGGCGTGCTTTGATGCCCTGACGAATCCAGGCTTCTTCCTGTGCAAGCTTCTTGTCAAACTCGGCATTCTGCTCGCTCTCCACGCGCAGCAACTCTTCTTTCGCATCCAGATACTTGTCGTAGTCTCCCGGGAAAGAGTTGAGCTGTCCGCGGTCAAGGTCAACAATCCGGGTCGACATCGAACGGATAAATGCCCGGTCATGCGAGATAAAGATGATAGAGCCCCGGAAATCTTTCAGGAAACCTTCCAGCCACTCGATCGTTGCAACGTCCAGGTGGTTCGTCGGCTCATCCAGCAGCAGAATATCGGGCTCACTGACCAGCGCACGGGCCAGCGCAGCTTTACGTTGCCAACCGCCCGACAGATCAGACAGTAATGTGGCCGGTTGAAGTTCAAGGTGCTCCAGAACCGCGGTGATCCGATTATCAAACTGCCAGGCATCCGCATGGTCGAGTTGCTCCTGCACCTTTGCCAGACGTGCAAAGTTCGTTTCGCTGGCGTCGGAGGTAATCGCATCAAGCAAATGGTGATAATCCCGGAGCAAGCCACCCACTTCAGCCAAACCCTCGGCAACATAATCGAACACATTGCCTGCTGCATCTCGCGGGGGATCCTGTTCCAGACGAGCCACTTTCAACTCGCTCATCCGCTGAATACTGCCATCATCCAATTGGACTTCCCCAGCGATGACTTTCATCAGCGTGGATTTGCCAGCGCCGTTTCGGCCAACCAGACACACTCTTTCATTCGGTTGCAGTAAGAATTCTGCGCCATCCAGTAAGGGATGGTCGCCATACGCCAGTTGGGCGTTGCTGATTTTAATTAATGCCATGAGTCTTTAACCAATTCGACAGTTCGCTGGCATCAAAAGGCCAGCCAAGCTCAGAAACAGAACCATTGATATTCAGGGAAACCACAGGAATAGTGACGCCGTAACGAGAAAACAGATCGTCATCGAACGCAATATCAATCACGCTGACCTGCCCGGCAACACCGACTTCTGTGAGCAGCGCATATGCCTGCTCACAGAGGTGGCACCCTTCTGTACTGTAAAGGATGATAGACAAGAAAAAATCCCTTAAATCTCAAACACAGGCGATTCAGGCATCGCCATCCTTATGGGTGATAATCCAGCAGTTATGAATCTGCTGATTTCGTGCAAAGTCCTGCGGTAATGTGGAAGCAGAGATATTCTTCGCCTGCAGGCCCAGCTCAGCAAGCTTCTCGAGATCCATTTTGAAATGGCGCTTATTATTCGAGAACACAATCTCTCCGCCCGGACGCAACATCCGCTTCAGATTTTCCATCAGCATGATATGGTCGCGCTGCACATCAAAGCTTTGTTTCATGCGCTTCGAATTCGAGAACGTTGGCGGATCAATAAAGATCAAATCAAAGGACTCATCCACTTCCTGCAGCCACTGCAGACAATCCGCCTGAATATATTCATGCTGACGGCCCACCTGGCCATTCAGCGCCATGTTTTCCTGTGCCCAACGCAGATAGGTATTCGACATATCGACGGTTGTCGTCGACTTCGCACCACCACAGGCCGCATGGACAGTCGCAGAGCCGGTATAAGCGAACAGATTCAGGAAATCTTTGCCTTCCGCCATTTCACCCAGTCGCCGACGGGTAATCTTATGGTCGAGGAACAGGCCCGTATCCAGATAATCAAACAGATTGACCTGAAGTTTTACGCCGTACTCCATTACAGTCATGTAACGTGAGGCATTAGACAGCTTCTGATATTGACTCTTCCCTTTCTGGCGTTCCCGAACCTTCAGAACCACCTTATCGCTCTCAACGCCAGTCACCTGAATCGTTGCACGCATGATATCCATCAACCGGCGACGGGCAGTTTCTTCCGGTACTGATTTCGGTGCTGCGTATTCCTGAATCACAATATGATCTTTGTACTTATCAATCGCAGCATTGTAATCCGGCAAGTCAGCGTCGTAGACGCGGTAACAGTCCAGCTTTTCTTTTGCAGCCCACTTGTCCAGTTTGGCCAGATTCTTCTTCAGACGATTCGCAAAATCCGGAGCAACCTGCTTCTCTTCGAGCTGCCCTTCATCCGCACCTTCAACCTGCTTCACACCACCGGCCGTAATCAGGTAAGTTTTCAGGACACAATCCAGCGCACCATTGCGCAGCTTGAATTGTTTGTCGGCTCGCATCCGCAAACAGCTCAGCAGTTCGTTGGACGATGAATAAATGGAAGCCACAGAACCCGCAAACGCCAGTTTCAGACGATTCCCGAACTCCGTATACAGAGAAATCAGCTCAGGCGTTGTGCCCAAACGCTCACCGTACGGCGGGTTACACAAAATCACACCGGCTTCAAAGCCATTCGGCTTGACCAGTTGCGTGGCGTCACCGTATTCAAAATCGATGAGCTCACTGACACCAGCGCGGCCCGCATTGTCTCTGGCCACACTCAGCATGCGTCGGTCTTCTTCCCGGCCGAAGAAACGGCAGGTGACTTTACCGACACCACGGCGTGCTTTCACGGAAGCTTCAGCGTGAATCTCTCTCCATGCTGGCTCATCAAAGTCGTTTAAGGCTTCAAAGCCCCAGCGCTTGCGTTTCAGGCCTGGCGCAATATCTGCCGCAATCAACGCGGCTTCAATCAACAGCGTGCCGGAACCACACATCGGATCCAGCATCGGTTGCTCAGGTGTCCATCCGCTTTTCATCACTAACGCTGCAGCGTGTGTTTCACGCAGCGGGGCTTTACCCGCCTCGGTCCGGTAACCGCGCTGATGCAAGCCACTGCCCGCCATATCCAGTCCGATAATCGCTTTTTCACCCGATAAACGAACATGAATCCGCAGGTCCGGACGCTCACGGTCGATGGTCGGACGCTGTTCATTGCTTTTCACAAAGCGATCCACAATGGCATCTTTGACTTTCATCGCACCGTACTGGCTATTGCGGATTTCGCGGTTGGTCCCGTTAAAATCAACAACAATACGTGTCCGGGAACTGAAGTATTGCCCCCAGTGAATCGCTGTCGCACCCAGATAAAGATCCAGGTCATTTCTGACATTGAATTCACTCAGCACCTGAACAATCCGTGAAGATACACGGGTCCAGAGGCAACACCGGTATGCTGTATGCTGTTCAGCAGAAAAACGGACCCCGGCATGCACGACTTTGACCTGTGATGCACCCAGTTGTGTCAGTTCATCGGCAAGGAGATTTTCCAGGCCACGGGAAGTAATAGCGAGATATTGGTTCATGAGTTTCTTTTCATACAAATGTTGACGGCGATTATAACTGATATCCCCGCCAAACGCCTGTATCACAACAATCAGCCGCACTTTTTTTGAAAAGTATCCTCGCAAGCGATTTGAAAACCACCAACCTGCATCCTTCAGGGACTGAAACAGCTTTGCTCTCTTGCCCTTCAAAGCACTGCACCCGCTCATTTTGCCATCGACAGATGTCAAGCAACCCGAAACCATCGTTTCCACAGGGAAACAAATTGATGGAAGTCACTGAAAAAACAAGCAGAACATCAAGTCTGTAAGCGCCCACACTAAAGCCCCACAATCGTTTCCTAAAGGAAACAATAATATTTAGTCATTTATTATCAATGCATTATGATTGGTAAAGATACAGATTCAGCCAGGTTCATCAGAACAAGGAACATTCGCCGGCTCTTCAAAGATGGTAAGCGCTCGCCTCGGTGCTGGCTTTGTATAGACAAGGACATCATTCTTTCCCGCTAGGAAATCATCGATTATTTCCCATCAGGAAATACAAAGCATGGCTCACTTTCACCTGTGTTTCTGAATTACAAAATAGAGGAAAACGAGGAAATATTGACACCTGTAGACAAAAAAAGACGCTGGATGATTGGCAATTTTTTGCCATTCTGTGACAAAAAGAGGCATGAAAAAGTGCAAAAATTTACTGTATTTTGACTTGGTTGCCACTTTTTCACGGGTACGGCATGCTGGTTATTCGCCCGATTGGGTGAAAAATCCCTCTGACAAGCCGCTCTATACCCCCAGGGATCTCTAACGGATGGGGACATTCACATGAGGTTTGTTTTCGTAACCTCGCTATGCGCTACCCGATTTTCGAATGGCAAATGAGATAGAACACATTCGCAGTCATCCCTGCATCAAGACATTGTCGGGCTTCTGTATGAACACAGATTGATTGAAGTCTCTTAAGAATCAGAAAATGGGGGGCAGATACAGTAACTGGTCAGTACTGTTCACAACATTGAAATTCAGATGATTGGCGTAGATTCAGGGGAGGAATTCGTGCGTTCAGGGTGGTAGATTGGTTTCAAAGAGGATACAGGCGGGACACGCCCAGGCCGGCTTTTAACCGACTAAAGCGAATCCCAGCTCCTGATTGAGCTGCACCGGCTGCATTCTGTCGTTCATCACCTTAATGACACAACAAAAGTCCAGATCTTTCCCGACAGCCAGGCGATGCGCATTGACATCAGCCAGCATACACAGGCTCGCACAGCCACTATTCTCGATCACTAAATAGGCAGCCGAACCAAATTCGGTGTCCAGCATGATGATTTCACCGTTCTGAGGGCTATATTCCCTCTCCTGCTGGGTGAAGAACCAGCTTTTCGGCATCATCGGTTTGTGAAAGCGGCTTGCCGCCACGGCGTTTAATGCCAGCTCAACCTTACGGGGTGCAGAAAGCGACAGCGCTTGAATGTTTTCAAGAAATGTTTGATACGTGCTGGCATCATCCACGGTGAATTCACCGCGGGTAAATGCACAGCTGACCAAATGCTTGCTCGGAATGGAAACGCGGAAAACCATCTCTTCGCCCAGATCGAGCATTAGAGAGTCATTCTTCTGGTCGTAATACCACGTCCACGAATTGTTTGGTTTTAACACGGTAGGCTCCAATGTCAGTATTCAGACTGTAATCAAAGCAAGAAAATGAGTACGTAAAGGGAATTGTACTAAGCAACTGATAAATTAAAAGGGGAAAAAACTTAAGAGATCATGAGGTTATAATGTGTAATTTTGACAATTTCGAGTGTTTTATCATGCTTATACCAATCAAAGTAAGTCAATGATCAGAAATAGCGCAGGGAAAATGTTTGAGAATAAGGCGGATTGTTTAGATCAGTAGTCATTCTACAATCAAAAAATCTAACGCAGTGATCGAACATTTGAACAAGCTAGGATGGCCAGTGATTTACTGCGATTGGTATTTCATATGAAAAAACGCTCACAAAATCGTGAGCGCTTGTCTGAGCATCTGAAGGTTATTCTGTGACGGCGTCACAAAAAGATTGGATTAACGCAGATCGCAATGCATCACGATGTCTTTGACCAGCTTAGGACCGTGATAAATAAAGCCTGAATAAATCTGAACCAGGCTTGCACCTGCCAGTAGCTTCTCACGGGCAGAAATGGCGGAATCAATGCCACCAACGCCGATAATCGGGATCTGGCCTTTCAATTCATGATTCAACATCCGAATCACTTCCGTGCTGCGATGCTGCAATGGACGGCCACTCAGGCCCCCTGCTTCATCACAGTGCGGCATGCCTTGCACCAGTGTACGGTCCAGGGTTGTGTTCGTCCCGATCACGCCATCGATCTCATTTCGAACCAAGGAATCCGCAATCTGGATCAGTTCGTGATCTTCAAGATCCGGTGCGATCTTCAGCGTCAGAGGGACATAGCGATTATGTTTCGCTGCCAGTGACTTCTGACGTGCTTTCAACTGCGTCAGCAAATCGTCCAGCGCCTCACCATATTGAAGCGTTCGCAGCCCAGGCGTATTCGGGGAAGAGATGTTCACAACGATATAGCCAGCATGCTCATAAACCTTATCCATACAGATCAGGTAATCCTCGGCACCCTTCTCTACCGGTGTATCTTTATTCTTACCGATATTAATGCCGATGATGCCGTCGTACGTTGCTTTCTTCACGTTTTCGACCAGATAATCCACCCCATGGTTGTTAAAACCAAAGCGGTTGATAATGCCTTCAGCAGGTTTAACACGGAACAGACGAGGCTTGTCATTGCCAGGCTGAGCTTTCGGGGTGACCGTGCCTACTTCTACAAAGCCAAACCCCATGGCACCAAACGCATCGATGCATTCGCCATTTTTATCCAGACCAGCAGCCAGACCGACAGGGTTTTTAAAGCGGAGTCCCATCACTTCAACAGGACGTTCAGGGAGGTGTTGACGGTAAAGAATATCGAGAGGTGTACCGGTGAAGCGAGAAAAGTTCTTAATAGCCAAATCATGCGCTTTTTCAGGGTCTAACTGAAACATGGCCGAACGCGCGAGGCGGTAAATCATTATACCTCCTTAAAAAAAAGCCCCGTATAAACGGGGCCACATTATTCACTGATTTGGTTTGCAATTCAAATTTAATAGCACCAATTCTCGCATAGCAACTGAGAATTTTGCGAATTCATGGGCTGTCCCAACTTTGAACTCAGCAAGCACACTTTCCCAGCGCTGAATCGCAGGATGATGATGTTCAACCCACAAATCAATCAGCGTTTCAGGCGCCTCTCTGCCCTGACCAGCACCAATCACAGCGGAAGTCAGCTGGCGTTGCTGCCAGTCCAGATCTTCACGGAATGATGCACGAGCCAGTGCCTGCCAGTGGTTTTCTACCGGCTGGTTGTGAACCTGCTGGAGGAACCAGTGCAGCGACAACTGCGCACCCAGTACGAAGTAAACGCGGGCAATAAAGCCAACTTCTTTGTCCATTTCCTTCGCAATCTGCGCGATATCCATGGCTGAGTACAGGCTGCTCAGGCGGGCAATGTTATGTGCCAGCGCTGCTGGAACGCCCTCTTTTATCATGCCTTGCGCCTGATCATCATGCTCCTTCACTTCATCGGCAACCAGGTAGCTTTCCAGATTGTCGCGCAGATCGTTCAGGGTTGGCTGATAGAAGGCAATCTGTGCTTCGATGCCCATCTTACGGTCGCGGTTGCGCAGGAACCAACGTGTGATTCGGCGCAGCATACGGCGGCAACGGTACATCATTTCGTATTGGATATGCGCCGGAACCTGATTATCCAGTTCACGGATTTGCTCGAAGAAGGCTTCAAAACCAAAGACTTCACGACCAACCGAATATGCTGAAGAGATTTCAGCCACTGTTGAGCCTGTCTCTTCCTGCAAACGTGTGACGAAGTTACAGCCCATTTCGTTCGACATCTGGTTTGCCAGAGAGGTTGCAATCAGCTCACCTTTCAGCGGGTGATTTTCCATCTGATCACGATATTTCTCTTGCAGCGCTTTCGGGAAGTAAGCCGGCAGCAGACGGTTATGATAAGGATCTTTGGTGATCTCATCCGTGACCAGTTCTTCTTTCAGAACCATCTTGCCATAAGCAACCAGTACAGCCAGTTCAGGACGCGTCAGGCCCATGCCTTCTTTCTCACGCTCAACCAGCGTGTCATCATCTGGCAGATACTCCAGCGCACGATCCAGCTTGCCTTCTTTTTCCAGGTGATGGATAAAGCGGATCTGCTCTTTCAGCAGGTTGACATGCAAATGCTGCGTGACAGAAATTGACTCACTCTGCGTATACGCATCATCCAGAACAATCTCACCCACTTCATCTTCCATCTGCTCCAGCAACTCATTGCGTTGCTTGTAAGTCAGATCGCCTGCGGCAACCAAGCCATTCAGCAGGATCTTGATGTTCACTTCGTTATCTGAACAGTCAACACCACCAACGTTATCGATAAAGTCAGTGTTTACACGGCCGCCATTCTTGGCAAATTCCACACGGCCCAACTGAGTCATCCCCAGGTTACCGCCTTCGCCAACGATCTTCGCACGCAGCTCATGACCGTTCACACGCAGACCATCGTTTGCACGGTCGCCCACATCGGTATGTGTTTCTGATTCAGACTTCACGTAAGTGCCGATACCACCATTCCACAGCAGATCAACTTCCATGGTCAGGATCAGTTTGATCACTTCGTTTGGCGTCAGAGTCTGCTTGCGCGTGCCCAGAAGCTTCTGGATCTGCGGCGTCAGTTTGATGGACTTGCTGCGACGGGAGAAAATACCACCGCCTTCAGAAATCAGCGCACTGTTGTAATCTTCCCAGCTTGAACGTGGCAGGTTGAACAGACGATTCCGCTCTTCCCAGCTGCTCGCTGCATCCGGATTCGGATCCAGGAAGATGTGCATGTGGTTAAACGCGGCAACCAGACGAGTATGTTTGGACAGCAACATGCCGTTACCAAAGACGTCACCAGCCATGTCACCGATACCCGCACAAGTAAATTCGGTCGTCTGGCAGTCCACGCCGATTTCGCGGAAATGACGTTTCACGGATTCCCAGCCACCTTTGGCAGTGATCCCCATCTTCTTGTGGTCATAACCATTCGAACCACCGGAAGCAAACGCATCCCCCAGCCAGAAGTTGTAATCAGCAGAGACAGAATTCGCCAGATCAGAGAATGTTGCTGTGCCTTTATCGGCTGCAACCACCAGATACGGGTCATCTTCGTCGTGACGAACCACATTGGCCGGATGACTGACGTCACCTTCAATGATGTTGTCCGTGACATCCAGCAGCGCTCGGATGAAACGCTTATAACAACGCTGACCTTCGGCAAGAATTTCTTCGCGTGTTGTCATTTGCGGCTGGCGCTTACAAACGAAGCCACCTTTCGCGCCCACAGGCACAATCACGGTGTTTTTCACTTGCTGCGCTTTCACCAGACCCAGGATCTCTGTCCGGAAGTCTTCCTGACGATCAGACCAGCGCAGACCGCCCCGTGCGACTTTTCCGCCACGCAAATGAACACCTTCGATATCTGGTGCGTACACGAAGATTTCAAAGAAAGGCACCGGTGCCGGAATCTCAGGGATCTCAGATGGACGTAGTTTCAGTGACAGCCAAGGCTTCGGCTGACCGCTTTCGTCCACCTGGTAGTAGTTGGTCCGCTGGGTCGCCAGAATCATTTCCATGTAACGACGAATGATCCGGTCATCATCCAGGCTTTCGACCGCTTCCAGTTTCTCGTTAATCTTCGCAATCAAGCCATCTTGTGCTTTCTCGCTGAATTTACGGGAAGGATCAAAACGCAGGGCGAAAAGATCGACCAGATCACGTGCCAGATCCGCATGATTCCCCAGCGTATCTTCGATATATTGCTGGCTGAATGGGAAACCCACCTGACGCATGTAACGGGCATAGCTTCGTGCGATGGTGATTTCTCTTCCGGTCAGACCGGCACAGAACAGAAGGCGGTTGAAACCGTCACTTTCCAGCTCACCATGCCAGATAGCGTCAAAGGCTTCCTGGAAGCGATCGCGAGCATCAGACAGATCGATCTCGTGACAGCCGTTGACCAGCATTGCGAAATCCAGAATCCAATACACCGTGCCATTGGCAGTCACGATTTCATACGGCGATTCACCAATCACACGCAGGCCAAGGTTTTCCAGCATTGGCATCACGTCGGACAGATGGATCGGTTCATCACGGTGATACAGCTTCAGCTTCACGAAGCGGGAGTCAGTCGCAACTTCCTGAGGACGATAGAACAACATCCCCAGTTTTTTGTCTTCACTCAGGCTTTCCAGTAACTCAATGTCTGCAACCGCAGAACCAGGCAACATCTGCTCTTTATAAGAACGAGGGAATGCACGCCCATAGTTTTTCACCAGAGGCGTTCCTTCATTTTCACCAAAATTGGAAATCAAAGAATCGCTGAGGCGATCTTCCCAGGAAGCCGCAGCTTCAACCAGGTTTCTCTCAATGGCTTTGACATCTACATCAAAATTATTGTTATCGACACGCACGATATAATGAGTTCTCGCTAGTGGGCTCTCGGAGAAGAATGTGGTGAAATCCACATTTTGATCAGAGCCAAAGTAATCTTTAAAAATCTTTTGCGTCTTGATACGCAGTTCGGTGTTGTAGCGCTCACGCGTGACATAAACCATGCATGAGAAGAAGCGGCCGAACGGATCCCGACGGACAAACAAACGCAGTAAATCACGGTCCTGCATACGAACGACGCCGCTGGCCACATCCTGCATTTCTTTTTCGCTGGCCTGGAACAGCTCATCACGCGGATAAGTTTCCAGAATATTGTTCATTGCTTTCCTGGAATGTGAACCTTCTGAGTAGCCGCTGCTTTCCAGAATACGAACCACTTTGTTGCGGATCAGCGGAATGTTCATCGCCGTCTGATGATAAGCGGTTGCTGCATACAAACCGGTGAAACGATGTTCACCAATCACATTGCCGTCTTTATCCAGACGCTTAATGCCGATGTAGTCGGTATACGCCGGACGGTGAATCTTCGATTTACCGTTGCTTTTCGTCAGAATCAGTAAGTTCGGTTTTCTCGCTTCAACACGTGCTGATTCAGGCAGGTCAGACAACATGAGTGAGCGGGCTTTCCCCGGCTTACTCAGCAGACCCAAGCCTTTTTCATCACACGGACGTAATTCAAAGTCGCCTTTCACAGGCACCAGATCATATTGGTGGTAACCCATAAAGGTGAAGTTATGGCGAGACACCCAGTCCAGAAACTCAATCGCTTCCTCACGATGGCTCTGTTCAACCGGGACTTTGGCAGATTTCAGCTCTTCTGCGATCTCAAGCATTTTGCTCTGCATGGCTTGCCAGTCATTGACGACTAGCTCAATATCTTGCAGCACCTGCTCAAGTTCATTTTTCAGCGCATCCATCTCGGCTTTATCAGAGAGACGATCCACCTCGATGTGGAATAAGGTTTGCAGATCGCCTGTTTCTCCACACGCTTCGATGATGACCCCTTCCTCATCGCGCTTGAAGAAATACGGGCCATTGAACATCAGATGGCTGGCAATGCCCTGACGATTCAAAGTCATCCGTACAGAGTCGACCAAGAATGGATGGTCAGGCGTCACAATTTCCACAACCGTGTGGGTTGACTGCCAGCCATAACGACTCAGTGTTGGGTTGTATACACGAACAGAAATTTGGTCGGGTTTGTTTTGTACCAGATGATGCCAAAGGCTGAGAACGGCACCATACAAGTCAGATTCATTCCGTTGAAGCAGATCGTCATCTGCCAGTTGTCCTAACAATCGTTGAGCAAACACTTCGACTAATGACTGCTGAGGGGTTTCTATCTTGTCCTGGATTAAGCCATACACTTTTTCAAGCAGTACCGGCACTATTGGGTCAGGTGCGGTCATAGCAGATGCTCCATCGTTATTACTTTTATCAATCTAGTATAGGGTTTGATAACGACGCCCTGAGTTCAGCACTAAAAAACTTCTCTCTGGCGAGGTTTTGTTGACTCGGGAGCTATTGTAGGGCGTTTTGTTGCTAAATGGTTACGATAATTACTCTGTATTTAGAAGAAAAAATCGAATATGTGACTAAGGTAGATGTTTTGAATGCCTAGGCCCGGAAAGGAATTATTTTCCATGCAATAACGGGCTTTCAAGCCGTTCTATCTGGTCTAACCATCTAGAAATAAAATAGTTTTTTCTAGCTGCGAAACTAGTCAAAAGTGAACAAACTGAAAGCAAAACGCTGTTGCCAGCGCCAGATAAAAACTCTCCATTCGCATAATTATGTAGAACATTTGTTAATATCTGACTAAAGAAAGGATTTAAGCGACTTTCTCCAACATTTCGAGCCGGTTATCTGGTGTCACACTCACCCGGAAACGTCCCCGGATGCCGACCTGACTCAAAAATGGCCGGAGCCGGCTCGCAGGTAGCTGCAGGCGTAATCCTTCGTCGGTGTAGACCAGCACAGCACTGGCAGCACCTGAGTAATGCTGGAGAAAAGTATGATAGGAAATGTCGACTGAAAAGGTGTATCTCTTCATGTGCACAGCCTGAATCTCGGTCCTGTGGGATTAGAGAATGAAAAAAGCTCCCTCTTGAAAGGGAGCTTTTGATTAAAGCAAACCAGTATTATTGTTCAAGTGCTTTTTCCACTTTCTCGAACAAATCTCTCGCCAGATTCTCCATCTTCGCCAGTTTTTCCAATTCGGCACGCATCAATCCCTGACGGGCTTCATCGTACAAGCGATACTTCAGGAAAGGCTCAATCAAGCGGGAAGCCACCTGAGGATTCGTTGTGTTCAGCTCGGTGAGAATCTCCGTCAGGAACTGGTAACCGCGGCCATCCCTTGCGTGGAAACGCGACGGGTTGTTGGCACAGAAACTCGCAACCAGACTCCGGGTCCGGTTCGGGTTTTTCAGGCTGAATGCGGGATGTTTCATGGTTTCATACACGGTATCCAACGCATTCTCAGCCGGATTTTTCCCTTGAAGAATAAACCACTTGTCCATCACCAGACCATCGTGCTGCCACTTCTCGCTGAAGTCTTGCATTTGCGCTTCGCGGCACGTCAGTTGTGCTTCGTTGGCTGCTGCCATCGCTGCCATGGTATCTGTCATGTTATCTGCCTGCGCATACTGAGCAGCAACCAGCTTTTCTCCCTGCGCTGTCAGCGCCAGATAAGACAGACAGCGATTCCGCAGTGAACGTTTGGCAATGGCTTCATGGGACACAACATAACCGGATTGTTTCAACGAATGGTAAATCGCAGCCAGTTCATCTTCCAGTTCTGTCGCCAGAATGGTTTCAAGCGCGCCCATCACGGTGTGAATGGCATCCACATCGATCACGTCATACCAGCCTGCCACTTCATTTTCGCTTGGCAGGGTCAGCATTTCCGCAATAAATGCCGGATCCAGTTTCTCATCCAGTAATGCACCTCGGAATGCATCTACCACAGTTTCAGGGAAGACAATTGTTTCACCCGACTGAACGGCAGACACATTCCGACGAATATATTTCGCCAGCAACATCTGACCTGCATCCCAGCGAGCGAACTCATTTCGCGCATAGGTCATCAGGAAAACCAGTGCTTCATCGCTGTAATCGTATTCCAGAACAACCGGCGCAGAGAATTCACGCAGCATCGAAATGACCGGCTGCTCGTATACTTCATCAAAGATGAACGTCTGCTCTGCCTGTGTCACATTCAGTACTTGTTCGACGGGCTCCCCGTGACGTTGTAACTGAATGACGTCACCTTTACTGTCATAGAGTTCAATGTCGAACGGGATATGCAGGGGTTGCTTGTCTTTCTGACCTGCGGTTGGCGCTGTATGCTGCTTCACCGTGACGTGGTAACGTTGTTCATCCGCATCATAAGCCGTTGTGACATTTACCACAGGTGTCCCTGACTGGCTGTACCATAAGCGGAACTGCGTGAGGTCCACACCCGAAGCATCTTCCATTGCCTGAACAAAATCATCACAGGTTGCAGCGGTGCCATCATGACGCTCAAAATACAGCTTCATCCCCGCCTGAAAGCCAGCCTCACCCAGCAACGTATGCATCATCCGAATGACTTCACTCCCCTTTTCATACACAGTCAGGGTATAGAAGTTATTCATCTCAATCACTTTTTCCGGACGAATCGGATGTGACATCGGGCCTCGGTCTTCCGCAAATTGCGGACCACGCATGATGCGAACATTGTTGATGCGGTTGACCGGACGCGAGCCCAGATCGGATGAGAATTCCTGATCGCGGAATACAGTCAGACCTTCTTTCAGACTCAGCTGGAACCAATCACGACAGGTCACCCGGTTGCCGGTCCAGTTATGGAAGTATTCATGACCGATGACGGATTCAATTCCCAGGTAATCGGTATCTGTGGCTGTGGCCGGATTCGCCAGAACGTACTTCGAGTTGAAGATGTTCAGACCTTTGTTCTCCATTGCCCCCATGTTGAAGAAATCAACGGCGACAATCATGTAGATATCCAGATCGTATTCCAGACCAAATCGCTCTTCGTCCCACTTCATCGAGTGAATCAGCGAGTGCATGGCGTGTTCAGCACGGTCCAGGTTGCCTTTGTCGACAAAAATCTCCAGCGCAACTTCTCGGCCACTGCCGGTTTGATAGGTATCGCGCAGAACGTCAAAATCACCACCGACCAGCGCAAACAGATAACACGGTTTCGGGAACGGGTCCTGCCACTGTACCCAGTGCCGGCCATTCTCCAGCTCACCACAGCCGACTTTATTGCCGTTGCTCAGCAAAAACGGGAAACTGGCTTTCTCTGCAATGACTTTGGTCGTAAAACGGGCCAGTACATCCGGACGGTCAAGGTAATACGTGATACGCCGGAAACCTTCCGCTTCACACTGAGTACAGAAACCACCGCCCGACTTGTATAAACCTTCCAGTGAGGTGTTCGCTTCAGGATTGATCTCTGTTTCAATCGTCAGCTCAAATGCAGCAGGGAGTTGACGAAGGATCAGACCCTGGCTGGTTTCTTCATAGTCTTGCCAGCGCTCACCGTTCACTTCCACCCGGCACAAGGTGAGTTCGTCGCCATCCAGTGTCAGTGACGTTACGCCTTCATTGACCTGCTTGACCTGGCTGACTGCAACAACCCGAGTTGCCGTATCATGCAGATCAAACGTCAAATCGATATCGGTAATGGTGAAATCCGGTGCCTGGTAATCAGCACGAAATTTAGCAGTCGGTTGTGCGGCAGTCGGTTGATCAGCCATATAAATCCTTCCTTAATCATCCATATTGGCAGTCTCGCGGTTTCCATGTTTTCATTCAAACTCAGCTTGCGAGACTGAAACGTTGCAAAAAACCCTCAGCGACAGGCCAACGGGTCAAACAGCCATAAAGGCAACCAACTCCCGTTGTCAGAACAACAGGTAACAATGCTTAAAAGTTGGTCAACTATACTTATACGTAATGTATAAAATGAAACGCTTTTTGCCTTTACACTGAATTAAGACAAAATGTTAGCAGATACCACTTGGACTGAAAATCTTATCTTTTTTACTTGTTACCTCTGTCTCGTCGCGTAACAATGGCAAACTCAAAAAAAATTCCAATTCTGACACTTTGCCCAAGCCAATTGATTTTAGTCGTTTAACAGGAATAACTCAGTCATATGAACCAAAATATTCAGCCTTGGATCATTGATTCATTGCTTGATACAGATGCGTATAAGCTCCATATGCAACAAGCCATCTTTCATCTTTACCCGGATGTCGATGCCGCTGCGGAGTTCCGGTGCCGCAGCGATGAAGATCTTCGTCCTTATCTGGCCGAAATTCAGCAACAAATTCAGCACCTGGGTGAACTGCGATTTACACAGGACGAAATCGAGTATCTGGCCAGCCTGCCCTTTTTCCGACAGGATTATCTGGATTTCCTCAGAGATTTCCGACTGGATCCGTCACAGGTTGTGGTGGGAGAAGATGAATCGCAACTGACAGTTCGCATAGAAGGTAAATGGCTGGATTTAATTCTCTGGGAAGTCCCTTTACTCGCGATCATTTGTGAAATTCGTTGTCGTCAGCTTTATCCGAACGCAACGCCTGAACATGCCATTGCCCATCTGAAAAGTAAGTTAACTCACTTCTTAACGTTAGCCGGCGATACTGATGTCAGGCAGTTCTCTCTGGTTGATTTTGGCACACGCCGCAGATTCTCAAAAGCCGTTCAGTATGCCGTTGTGGATCATCTGAAAGCTCATTTCCCGCAACTTGACGGGACGTCTAATTATCATCTGGCCCGAACCCGCCATCTGACGCCAGTCGGAACACAGGCACATGAATGGTTCCAGGCGCATCAGCAACTGGCAGGAGAGCTGGCCGATTCGCAGCAACTTGCGCTCAACCGCTGGTTGCAGGAATATCCGGATTCACTGGGAATTGCACTCACCGACTGCATCAATATGGATGCCTTCCTGCGTGACTTTGACCTAAGATTGTCTCAGCGATTCAGTGGTCTTCGTCATGACAGCGGGGATCCGATTGCCTGGGGCGAAAAAGCCATCGCACATTACCAGTCACTGGGAATAGACCCGAAAACGAAAACCCTGGTGTTTTCCGACAGTTTGACACTGGAACGAGCGCTGAATATCTATCAGCATTTTTATCATCGCATCAATGTCAGTTTTGGGATCGGCACCAATATGACCTGTGACATCCCTGGCGTCGACACCTTGAACATTGTCCTGAAACTGACTGAATGTGAAGGACGGCCCGTCGCAAAAATTTCAGATGAACCGGGCAAAAGTATTTGTCAGGACGAAGCATATCTCGATCAACTTCGTGAAGCTTTCAAGATAGCGAACGATTAAGACATCCTCATGAATCACTGAAAAAAAGAGAGAGGCTTTACGCCTCTCTCATCGTCATGTTGTAAAAAATCATTCTTACTGCCGTTGCATCACGGCTTCCATCCCAAACTGTTGGTTGGTCAGGGTCAATGTATTGTCCTTTCCTAACTTGAAGTGACTGTCATGTTGCCCGTCTTCATAAATCAGCACGATACGATCATCTTCAAGATAGTAAATTCCTTTGTGCTCTTTACGGGTACCATCCTTCCCAACCACCTGCGCTGAAAACAGAAAATCGGGCCTTAACGATAGTTTCAGTTCAGAGACGCTCTTATCAACATCCTGCCCTTTGATCATCGAGGATCGCCAGTGGCCGGGCAGATTTTCAGGAGCCAGTTTGGTAAACCGGGCGCCGTCTAACAGGAACTGATTATAACTCAAAACATATTCGTGCTGTTGCGATGGCTGGTCGACAGAGTTCATCGTGATTGTGGTTTCATCAATGTCATATTTCCCGCCCCATTCGTCAATCCGGCCGTTGGTTCTGAGTAAGCGTACCGTGAACCGATACGACGAATTGAACTTGATGTTCATCGCCCGGTAATGAATCCCTTCACTTTCAACCCCCTCATCTGTGGTGCTGAACCAGTACCAGTCACCCAGCAACAGTGGATAATCAAACTCTGTGAGTTCATCTGCAGTCGCAGACTGAACCCAGGACAAGACCCCAATCAGAAAAGAAAAAAGTACAGCTCGCAGCATGATAATACCCCAGAAAAATATCATCCCCTCTTATCACACTAGTTCCGCTTGCATTGTTGCGTGCAAGAATCTGACAAAGGTCACAGGTATTACACGCCATGTTTCAAATCCGAGACAGGTTGACAGAGGAAAGTTATCCGGGAATGCTGTGGTTTCACAGCATCATTCAACGAAAAAAACGGCGCATGAGCGCCGTTTTTACTGAGACATTTTTATCAGATAAGCATCAGCTTTGTTCTGCTTTAACCAGATCAGCGGTAATCGCAACCGCTTCATCCAGATACGCATCAGGCGCTTCATAATCTTTCGGGACATCTTTCAATGCCAGGAAAGGTTTTTTGCCCAGCGCTTTCTGGCGGGTATTCAAGCGTTCCAAACGTTCTTTCTCTTCCAGATCCTGCTCCATCCGTCGCTTCTGTTCATTCAGCGACAAGCTGTTCAGATCTTTTTCAGCTTTATACTTCGAAATATCATCGAAGATAAAACCAAACTCACGATCCTGCTTGATCCGCTGCATATGCTGCGCACGAAGGGATGGCAGTAATGGCGAGAAGTCATACATCTTCTGATAACCAGCGGGTTTAATGCTGTCCCAAGGCAAAGCGTTGTCTTCAACACTTTCACCGGTATCTGCCGGATCGACAGCCGTTGGGAAGCTGATGTCTGGCACAACACCCAGATTCTGTGTACTGCCGCCATTAATACGGTAGAACTTCTGAATGGTGTACTGAACATGACCCAAGGGCTTATCAAACAAGTCATAAATATGGTTCAGAGAGCGGTGCTGCTGCACTGTGCCCTTACCAAAGGACTGCTCACCAATAATGACTGCACGGCCATAATCTTGCATTGCTGCTGCAAAAATTTCGGATGCAGATGCACTGTATCGGTTAATCAACACAGTCAACGGGCTGTCGAAATAAACGCGGTCATCAGAATCCCCGTTGACTTTCACCCGGCCATAGCTATCACGCACCTGAACAACCGGACCACTATTAATGAACAATCCAGTTAATGCCGTGGCCTCGGTGAGTGCACCCCCGCCATTGTTCCGCAAGTCAATGACAATGCCATCCACCTGCTGCTGGTTCAGTTTCGCAAGCTCTTTCTTGGTATCTTCAGACAAACCCACATAGAAGCTTGGAATCTCAATGATACCAATCTTACGGCCCTGATAAGTCTCTACAGAAGACTTCGCTGCCCGATCTTCCAGGCGAATTTTATCGCGAACAATCGTGACACTGTAACTCTTAGCGTTCGATCCTTCCGGCAGAATTTCCAACCGGACTTTACTGCCCTTCGGTCCTTTAATGAGCTGGACGACATCGTCGAGACGCCAGCCAACTACATCGACCATATCTTTACCGTCCTGAGCAACACCGACAATGCGGTCGCCAGCAGACAGCTTCTTAGAGTTTGATGCCGGACCACCAGCAACCAGTGAACGAATCACCGTATATTCATCATCCACCTGAAGCACGGCACCGATCCCTTCCAGAGACAGATTCATTTCAGACTGGAATTGTTCGGCACTTCGGGGAGACAGATAGCTGGTATGGGGATCGACTTCGCGGGCAAATGCATTCATGTAAATCTGAAATACATCTTCGCTGTGACTCTGAGTTAAACGCTTTAACGCATTGTTGTAACGTTTACGCAGTGTTTCCTGAATATCTTTCCAGTCTTTACCTGCCAATTTCAGGTTCAGCTCATCGGATTTCACGCGCTCACGCCAGATCTCATTCAGCTCATTGCGATCTTTCGGCCAAGGCAGTTCTGAACGATCAATCACCATATCTTCCTGAAGACCGAAAGACATCGGCTTATCCAGTAGTGTTAATGCGTATTGATATCGATCGAAGCGACGTTTCAAAACGGTATTGAAGATGTCGTAGGCCGCCGTGGTTTCGCCACGTTTGAGCTGATCATCTAACTGATAACGCCATTGTTCAAACTGCTTGATGTCTGACTGGGTCAGGAAGCTCTTGTTGTAGTCCAGCATTTCCAGATATCGGTTGAAAATGTTGACTGAGAACTGATCATCCAGTGCAAACTGGCGATAGTGAGAACGAGTAAATCTGGAGGCAACTCGTTTGCTGGCGGTGGCATGCTGTTTTTCCGGTGTTAAAACAGGCAATTCACTTTGTGTGTGTGTGGCTTCCAGAGCCTGAGCTGATGCTGCCAGCACAATACCGGCAGCAATCAGTGAGAAACGGAATCGACAGTTCATACGTCGAGCATTCTCCTTTATGAACGCAGGTGCTCCGCTTTCACAACCATGGTCAGGCCATTAGTCAAACGGACACGCACATCGTCCTTATTAATTTCCACAATCGTGGCCGGCATGTTGCCAGTGCCCATATTCACACTGACATCCTTACCCACGGTCACTTCATCAGAAGACAAAGCGCGAGTGGTTTCTACCGGCTTCTTATCTAGCTTAGACGTTTTTGGTTTAACGTTTCTAGCTTTAGGCGATTTTGCTCGATCTTTCTTTGGCTTAGCGTCACCTTCTGTAGCGGCTTTCGCTGCAGCCTGCTCTTTACGTCGAGCACGAACCTTAGCTTTGCTTTCTTCAAGCGCTTTCTGTGCGTGCTCGACATGTTCCTGTTCTAACACACCACACTCATTGCCATCAAGGTCAATACGGCTAGCGCCGGCTTTAACACCATGAAGATAACGCCAGGAAGAAGTGTACTGACGAAGCGCTGCTCTCAACTGAGTCTTGCTGACTTTAGGATCGTCACTCAGTCGTTCAGCGAGGTCTTGGAAGATACCAATTTTTAATGGTTTAGCTTCACCTTCAACAGTAAAACACTTTGGAAATTGCGCAGCAATATAGGCAATCACTTCTTTACTGTTCGTTAACTTTTCAGAGTTTTCCATGGACTTTCCTGACAAAGCGAGAGTATCTCGCTGTTAGTGCTTTTTAATTAAAACCAATAAGTGCGGGCTATTATAATTACCTAATACTGAAAAACCACCGAAAGCATACAATTAGAGCTTAATTTGTAGTTCCTCAATGAATGAAGCTAGCCCGTCTTCGTCTTCCTGGTCAAATCTTGACAGACTTGGACTATCAATATCCAACACACCGTACAACTGACCATTCACCGAGAATGGAATCACGATCTCAGAATTGCTGGCCGCATCGCATGCAATATGCCCTTCAAATTGATGCACATCACTGATACGTTGAACTTTATTTTCTGAAATCGCCGTCCCGCAAACTCCCCGGCCGACCGGAATCCGGACACAGGCAGGTTTGCCCTGAAACGGACCGAGAACCAACTGATCTTCTTTCAACAGATAAAAGCCAACCCAGTTGATATCCTCTAACTCCATGTTGAGTAAGGCACTAATATTAGAAATATTCGCAATGACATCCGGCTCACCGTCAACCAGTGCAACCGCTTGCTGGGTCAGACGACGATAAAATGCTGGTTTGTTTTCCATGGCTTACTCCTTATATAGCCGCTAAAATGGCACTTTTTCCGAAAATAGGAATCGTTCTCACTGTGAAAGATACGACGAATCAAATGATTAACTGGTCATGGTTGATAAAGCAAGCAAAACATCACAAAAAGAGACTGGTTGCTGCCAATCTCATCGCTGTGGTTGCGACGCTAATCAGTGTCCCTATTCCATTGCTGATGCCTCTGATGGTCGATGAAATCCTCTTGCAACAACCAGGACAGGGCATCGCTTTACTGAATCATTTTCTCCCTGAATCCTGGCAGGCCCCCGCTGCCTATATTTTGCTGGTCCTGCTGATGGTTGTCCTGATGCGAACGGCCAGCCAGGCGCTGAATATCCTGCAAAGCCGTCAGTTCACGCTGGTTGCCAAAGACATTACGTATCAGATGCGCCGTCATCTCATTGACAAACTGGGCCGCATCAGCATGCGTCAGTATGAAGAACGTGGCAGTGGTGGGATTACCTCACACCTGGTGACTGACGTTGAAACCATCGATAAATTTGTGGGCGATACCCTGAGCCGTTTCCTGATTGGTGTGCTCACGGTGCTGGGAACTGCGATCGTTCTCTTATGGCTGAACTGGGAACTGGGCCTCTTTATCCTTCTGGTCAACCCTGTTGTCATCTATGCCTCCCGGAAAATGGGTAACCGGGTCAAACACCTCAAACGCCATGAGAATCAGGCGTTCGAAAAGTTTCAGCAACGGCTGGTGGAAACCTTAGACGGAATTTATCAGCTGCGCGCAGCAAACCGGGAAAAAGAGTTCCTGAATCACCTGAAATCGCATGCCGATGGGATCCGTCACAATGCCGATAAATATGCCTGGCAATCCGAAGCTGCCGGACGCATCTCTTTCCTGCTGTTTTTGATTGGGTTTGAGCTGTTCCGCGCCGCTGCAATGCTGATGGTCCTGTTCAGCGACTTAACCGTTGGTCAGATGTTTGCCGTTTTCGGTTATCTCTGGTTCATGTTAAGTCCGGTTCAGGAACTGCTGGGGATTCAGTTTGCCTGGTATGGCGCGTCTGCAGCCATGCAGCGTCTGAACCATTTGATTCAAATTGAAGAGGAAGTTCGCCCGGTTCCGAAAGTCAATCCGTTTACTGCACAGGCGCCAATTGCCATTGAGATCAACAACCTCGATTTCGCCTACGATGATGATAAAAAAGTCCTGAACGGTCTGAATCTATCGCTCCCAGCCGGCAAGCGCATCGCACTGGTCGGTGCATCCGGCGGCGGAAAGTCGACCTTAATCCAACTCCTGCTCGGCATTTATCAAAAAGACAGTGGCGATATTTTCATTAACGGCCATCCGGTTGAAGATGTCAGCTACGAAGCGCTGCGGGAAAAAATGGCGGTGGTCTTACAGCAACCCGTACTCTTCAACGACACTTTACGTCAGAACCTGACCCTTGGCGCTGAATACGAAGATGCCCAGCTCTGGCAAGCGCTGGAAATTGCCCAACTGACGGATGTAACACAACGTCTGAATGATGGCTTAGAGACACAGATTGGCCGGCAAGGGATTCGTCTGTCCGGCGGCCAGCGCCAGCGTCTGGCGATTGCGCGCATGATCCTGAGCAATCCAGATTTTGTGATTCTCGATGAAGCGACTTCGGCGCTGGATACCGCGACAGAAGCTGCATTACATACAGCCCTGAATGAGTTCTTGTGTGATAAAACCACCCTGATTGTGGCCCACCGGCTGTCTGCCGTGAAACAGGCCGATCTCATTTACGTGCTGGAAGATGGCCAGATGAGTCAGACAGGGACGCACTCCGAGCTGGTCAGGACATCCGGTTTGTATCAGACCCTCTATGGCTCTGTGCAGACTGGAGAGACTGAACCAAGTTTGAATCATGAGGGTGCGGCAGTAGCCAGGTTCAATACAAAATAATATAGTGTCAGTCAGCTGATATCTTTGATGAAAGAAGAGGACGGACCCGCCCATGTCAACAGTAAGACTCTGCCCTTGCTGTGATTTACCTTTGACCCCGATGGTGACACGTCTGGGTCAGAGCGCCTTCTGTCCCCGATGTGAATCTCGCTTATACCACGGCGGCATGCCTTCGCTCCGCGGTGATTTAGCCCTGGCACTGGCAGGGCTGATCCTGTTCTTGCCGGCCCACTTATATCCGTTGATTACCATTCGGCTGTTCGGGGTGATGATTCCTGCAACGATACCTTCAGGTGCCGTCACCCTGTCCGCCGATTTCCCTGCCGTCGCTGCATTGATTTTGTTTTGCAGCACGCTGGCCCCTTTTCTGGTTTTTGCTGCGGTACTCTCTGCCCAATACGGGTTAGCACGGCGACAACTGCGTCTCTTTAAAACATCTCTTTGGCTGATTGAAAAGCTCAAGCACTGGGCCATGTTTGATGTCTTTCTGGTCAGTCTGGGGATCGCCTGTTTCAAAGTGAAAGACTATGCCGACATCCATGTTGGCGCCGGATTATTTTGCCTTGTGATGATGCAGTTACTGATGGTCATCATGCTGACCCGGATTCATGTAAAACGCTATTGGGAAGCCTGGCAGCCCGAAACAGACCATAACAGTGAAGTGCTAAAGTTACATTGTCACGTATGTCATATGAGTCAGTCCAGTGGCTCCGATTGTCAGCGGTGCCAGGGGCCTATCCATCATCGTCAGCCTCATTCTGTCCAGAAAACATGGGCTTACCTGATCACCGCTGCTATCTTTACCATTCCGGCAAATCTTTATCCGATCTCGATATTTCTCAACAATGGCAAACGAATCGAAGACACAATCCTGTCTGGGGTCGCGAGCTTGATCAGTTCCGGGATGGAAGGGATTGGAGCCCTGATATTTTTTGCCAGTATTGTCGTGCCAATTGCCAAAATTTTAGGTCTTGCCTTTATCTTGCTTTGCATCCACTTAAAACTAGAGATCAACCACTTACACCGAATGAAACTGTATCGTATGATTCAGTGGATTGGAAAATGGTCAATGATGGACTTATTTGTGATCGCAATCATGGTGACACTCATTGACCGCGGACAGATTTTAGATTTTACCCCAGGCCCGGGCGCGATTGCCTTTGCGACTGTCGTTGTATTGACCATGCTCGCCGCTGAAAGTCTGGATCCTCGTTTGATTTGGGATAAACATGACAAAAAATAACAGCCCAGCGCAACCGCCTTTTGGACCACCAGTCGGTCCCCAACTCCCCCATCCGGTGAATGTGAAAAGAGACAGGCAAATATCCCCGCTTTGGATATTGCCCATTCTGGCACTGGGGCTGGCTGCCTGGCTGGTTTTTCAGGCTGTCAGTGAAGCCGGACAACGCATTACGATTCATTTCGACGATGCCGCCGGTCTGGAAGCTGGCAGAACCATGATCCGTTATCAGGGACTTGAAGTCGGAATCGTGCGTGAAGTCAAACTCTCCGAGGATTTACAGAGTATCTATGTCACCGCAGATATTTACCCGGAAGCTGTTCAGGTGCTCCGAAAAGGCACCCGATTCTGGCTGGTGAAACCCAAAGCCTCTATTACCGGCATCAGCGGGTTAGATGCGCTGGTTTCCGGCAACTATATTGCGCTGCTGCCCGGCGAAGGTGAACCTGAATCTCAGTTCACAGCGATCGATGGCCAACCCGCTGAAATGCCTGTCGGCAATGGGCTGACCATTCAATTACAGGCACCGGATCTGGGCTCAGTTTCTGTTGGTGCGCAGGTCTACTATAAAAAAATCCCGGTCGGTGAAGTCTATAACTATTCACTGAGCCACAGTAAGAAACGCGTACTGATTGATGTTCTGATCCAGCCGCAGTATGCCAATTTAGTCACCAACAAGAGCCGTTTCTGGAATGTCAGCGGCGTCAGCGCCAATCTCGGATTCAGCGGTGTGGATGTTCAATTCGAAAGCCTGTCTGCGCTGATCGCAGGCGCGATTGCTTTTGATTCACCCGATGAAGGCTTGCCTATTCAGCCCAATCACCTGTTTCGTCTCTATCCTGATTTAAATACCGCAGGTCGGGGAATTGCGATCACCATCGATCTGCCCGAGGACAATCAAATCAGTGCAGGCGGTGCACCGATTGTTTATCGCGGGCTTCAGATTGGTCAGATTTCGGATCTTCGACTGGATCGAAACCAACAACGCGTGGTTGCCCACGCTGCAATTGAACCCAGTATGAGCGATCTGCTGACCACTGGCACTTCCATGCGCTTAGAGGAAGCAAACCTTTCTTTGACTGGGGTGAAGAATCTGGGCAACCTGATCAAAGGGAATTTTCTGACCCTGATGCCCGGTGACGGTGAGCCAGCCCGCCATTTTCAGGCGTTCACTCAGGCACAGCTGGAAGAAAAGCGTCCTGGTGCCCGGGTCATCACACTCAATGCCGATCAAAGCTACGGCATCAGTCGCGGGACTGCCGTGACGCATAAAGGGATGCCAGTCGGCAGCGTCAAACAAGTTCGGCTGGATGAAACTAAAGTTCGCTTCGATCTCATTATCAAGCCCGAATATGCCTCACTCGTTCGCAGCCAGAGCCGCTTCTTTATTGATGGCGGGATACAAGCCGACATAAGTGCTGCAGGCATGCATATTTCCGTACCACCAGCTGAGCAACTCATCAGCAACAGCATCGCTTTTACCAGTGCTGGACAGGGTGCCCCGCAACAGCATTATCCGTTATACAAAAGCAGAGCGCTGGCAGATCTGGCCGGAAATCAGCAACAAGGCAGTGCGACTGTTACAATTTTTGCCGACACACTGCCTTCTGTCAGTGAAGGCAGTCCGGTGCTGTATCGGAACCTGCCTGTTGGAAAAGTACTTAGCTATGCCCTGACACGTGACGGCGTCACGTTGAAATTAGCCATTCAAAATCAATACCGGCACCTGATTCAGTCCGACACCGTTTTCTGGGACCGGTCTGGCGTAGAAGTGGAAGCCGGTTTGGGCGGCGTAAATATCAAAGCCAGCCCACTCACCACATTGATCAAAGGCGGGATTGCATTTGACAGTATGCCGGATGTACCCAACCGGGTCGGAAAACAATTCAAACTCTTCCCAAGCCTGAAAGACGCAAAAGAGTTCGGGACTCAAATCAGCCTGACCGCTACTCACGCCAAAGGCATCTCCCCGGGGACAAATATTCAGTATCAAGGGGTGACCGTGGGTAAAATTCTGACGCTGACGCCAGACTTTAAAACCGGACAGATTCAAATTGATGCCAGACTCTTCCCGCAATTCGCTGAAACACTGGCCCGGGAAAACTCTCATTTCTGGCTGGTGACGCCCAAAGTGGACCTCACTGGCGTTCAAAACCTCGACAGTATTCTGAGCAGTTATATTGAGGTGGCTCCGGGTGACGGAAATTATCGCCAGACATTCACCCTGTCGGAACAGAGTGAAAAAACCTTCAATGGCCTGACCGTCATTCTGGAAAGCATTGCACGAGCCTCTGTGCGTCCGGGAACACCACTTTTGTTCCGTGATATTCAGGTCGGTCAGGTCAGTAAAGTAACTTTGGGTGAACTGGCCGACCGTGTGCTCATTGAAGCGCAAATCGATCCCGGCTACAGGCACCTTGTCCGGAGTGATTCCGTGTTCTGGAATACCTCGGGGCTGGATGTCAGCCTTGGCCTGACTGGCGCGAATATTCAGGCAGGAACTATCGATACGTTGTTGCGAGGCGGGATTGGGTTGTCCACACCAGAAGGCCAGCCACTGTCTGCCCCCGCTCAAACAGGCGATCGCTTTTTACTGCATGAAAAAGCCAATCCCGAATGGAAAAAATGGCGGACAGCCATTCCTGCCGAGTAAATTGCTACGCTGATCAAAGGCAAGCCATTGTGCTTGCTTTTTTATGGCTTCTGTCTATGGCACCGGGCAGTTTTCCCGGCAGTCAGTTTGAGATAGACTTGCCGCCTCTGCATTCCAACTGAGAAAGATCAAGTGCATCAGTCCATTTATATTCCAGACGATTTCATTCAACATATTCAGAAGATTCTGCCCGACGGTCTGGACATGGAAAGTTTCCTTACCTGCTGTCGCACCCCTTTGCGCCGTAGTATTCGGGTGAATACATTGAAGATCTCCGTCAGCGATTTTCTGGAGCGGATCAAAGACAAAGACTGGCAACTGACGCCAGTTCCCTGGTGCCGGGAAGGGTTCTGGATTGAGTACGATGAGCAGCAAACGGAATCGCTGGGTAATACCCCGGAACATCTGGCCGGGCTGTTCTATATTCAGGAAGCCAGCTCCATGTTACCCGTGACCGCGCTACTGAGCGGAAATGATCAGCTTGACTGTGTGTTGGATATGGCCGCAGCACCGGGTTCAAAAACAACACAACTCGCTGCTGCGATGGAAAATACAGGCGCGTTAGTTGCCAACGAGCTATCGGCCAGCCGAATTAAAGTCCTGCACGCTAATCTTCAGCGCTGTGGTGTTTCTCATGCAGCAATGACTCATTTTGATGGCCAGATCTTTGGCGACTGGACGCCAGAAGCTTTCGACAGTATTTTGCTGGATGCCCCCTGCTCTGGTGAAGGTGCCATCCGTAAAGATGAAGATGCCATGGCGAACTGGAGTCTGGCACACATTGAGGAAATTGCGGCCATCCAGCGCAACCTGATCGTTAGTGCATTCCAGGCGCTCAAGCCAGGCGGCGTGATGGTTTATTCAACCTGTACGCTGAATCAGAGAGAGAATCAGGATGTATGCCAACACCTGAAAGAAACCTTTGGTGACGCCGTCACGTTTGAGTCACTAAAAACCCTCTTCGACGGCGCTGAAAAAACCTGCACACCGGAAGGGTTTCTTCATGTATTCCCTCAGGTCTACGACAGTGAAGGATTCTTTGTAGCCCGGATTCGAAAGCTGGCTGCCGTCGAAACAGAGCCGGTGAAAAAACGAAAAGCGAAGTTCCCTTTCTCGCCGGCTTCACGCAAAGACAGCGAGCTCATTCTGGCGCAACTGAACCAAGATCTGTCTCTCTCAGTGCCGGACGATCGAGAGATCTGGCTTCGCGATCAGGAAGTCTGGCTCTTCCCTGCCCGACTTCGTCCATTATTGGATCAGATCAGATTCCAGCGTATCGGCATTAAACTGGCTGAACAGCACAAAAAAGGGTATCGGTGGCAGCACGAAGCAATCATGACACTGGCAACAGGTCATGAAAGTCAGTGTGTTGCATTATCTGATGAAGAAGCCAATGAATGGATTATGGGACGAGATATCCGGCCAGAAATCGTTTCAGGCAAAGGCGAAGTCATTGTCACGTATCATGGATATCCCTTCGGGATCGGTAAGTGGGTCGGAAATCGTATCAAAAACGGGTTACCCAGAGAGCTGGTCAGAGATACAGGTTTATCTGGAAATCGCAGCTAATTTTGGAGCAGAGCATTCATTAACGGAAAGATCTTAGTAGCCTCCGCTGTCTCAGGGCTAAAACTGGCAAAAAATGCTGCCTGAACTAAGATTAATCATGTAATTGATCTCCATTTACAAACCAGTTAGCGCAAGGCTCTCACGAGCCATTCCCCTAAGCCCGAAACAGGAGTCGTTTCGGGCTATTTTTTATCCCGTCAGCCCCTGAATACCGCAGTCAATCTGCCTGCTTACGGCACCAAATCGCCTTCTTTCAAAAATGTCGAACGACTTACACAAGTTTTTGAGCTTTTAGTCAATGCCCTAAGCCTCTAAGATAAGCATCAAGTTAGAAACATGGCTCAAATATTCAATCTCAGAGGCTGCATTATGTCTAAAGTTCTCGTTCTGAAATCCAGTATTCTTGGTGGTTACTCTCAATCTAATGCTTTGATTGAGCATCTTCTCAACGTAAAAGAAGATCAAATCACGACGATCATCGAGCGTGATTTAGCCATCACCCCACTCCCTGTTTTAGACGGTGAATTAGCGGGTGGCCTTCGGGGGGTGACAACCTGACACAACGCCAGAAAGACGCGATTGCACTGTCTGACCAGTTGATCGAAGAAATTCAGGTAAGCGACACCATCATTATTGGTGCACCGATGTATAACTTCAGTATTCCGACACAACTGAAAAATTGGTTCGATCTGATTACCCGTGCTGGCGTGACCTTCTCATATACAGAAAATGGTCCCGTGGGTCTGCTGAAAGACAAAAAAGTCATCGTTGTGACTTCTCGTGGTGGGTTGCATAAAGACAACGCCACTGACACCATGGTGCCTTACCTGAAAACCATTTTAGGTTTCGTCGGTATGACTGAAGTTGAATTTGTCTATGCCGAAGCGCTGAATATGGGTGATGAACTGGCAGACAAAGGTCTGATCACCGCAAAAGCACACATCGAATCCGTCGCAGTTTAAAAACAAACGACCATTCTGAACCACAAAAAAGCCGCATTCATAATGCGGCCTTTTTAGGTTGTCTGACTTTGAACTCACAATGTGGCTCAAAGTGTATTGCAGACAAGAGCACCTTACTTCGAAGGACGATTCGCAAGTTCTGTGCGCTTTTGCTCTTTTAATTGCTTGCTGGCTTCCCGGCGTTCTTTGGAGAGTTCTGCACTGATGATGATATGGTCATCTACACGATCTTCATAATCGCCTTTCATGGTTTCAATAATGCTGACAATTTCATCATGCGTCATTTCAGGCTGAATATAGTCAATCAGATTTTCAAGCAATTCAACACGCTTGCGGTTATCCCTGATTTTGCGGTCGTTATCCAGAATCTCACGTTTCAGCTTATTTTTGCGTCTGGCAAGACGAACCAATTCCAGGATGTTGTTCATAATTTGTCCTTTACTGTGAACTTTGAAAGCCCTAATTGATTGGGTTATATCAGAAACTCCGCAGATGACTCAAGTCAGATCTTCATTAAATCAAAGCACCCTTCAATTCATTGATCTCACACAAAAGTTGACTCATTTCCCGAGATAAGACGCACAAAGTATAGAGTCAATCTTTACAGTTCCCATGACAAAAGTTTTTCATTTATGCGACAAGGAGTTAAAAACAAAATATGCGCATGGTTTCTTGTTAGCTGACTCACAATCTTCCGCTGAATAATTTGCTTTTAATATCCCAGAGCCTACTCTTTTCAGGTACCAGTAGTGATTTGGAAAAATGATGCAACGCAAGTGCGACACTTCTCGACAGAGTTCTCTGATGAAAACTGTTTCTCTGAAGCGAGCGATATGTTGTTCTGTTGATTCAAAAAATTATTGGTAAGCAACGTAAGAGTTAGAGATTCAGGAGACAACATGTCTAAAGCAACAGGTACCGTTAAGTGGTTTAACGAAGAAAAAGGATTTGGTTTTATCACTCAGGATAACGGTGGCGCCGACGTATTCGTACACTTCCGCGCGATTACTGGTGATGGCTTCAAAACTCTGGCTGAAGGTCAGAAGGTCACTTACGACGTTGAGCAAGGTCAGAAAGGCCTGCAAGCGGCGAATGTCGAAAAGATATAAGTGAACAATACGTTAGCGACAAAAAGGGCTCATTTGCCCTTTTTTTGTATCCAGTGCTCGGACCAATATTCGCAACACATATCAACTCTAAAAGTTTGAATCTGTTTCAAAATTCAACACATCTGCTGAACTCTTCACAAATTATCAGGAATTTTTAGGTCCAACTCACTATTTGCTTGCTGTAACCCGTGCATTGTGGCCTAATGGGTTTGCCTATAATGCAACGCTATTTATGCAACAAAGTGAAAAGTATACTTCGTTACACCCGCTTCACCTAAGCGCCGTTGTCCTGAAGAGCTACATCCTTGTCCATAAGTAATCCATTATATTGGCATGAAGCACGCCCTATGGCGTTATTTATTCCTATATTTCAGGAGACATACAATGTCTAAAGCAACTGGTACTGTTAAGTGGTTTAACGACGAGAAAGGTTTCGGTTTCATCACTCAAGATAACGGCGGTGCAGACGTATTCGTTCACTTCCGCGCTATCCAAGGTGATGGCTTCAAATCTCTGGCTGAAGGTCAGAAAGTGAAGTTCGACATCGAACAAGGCCAGAAAGGCCCTCAAGCTGCAAACGTAGAGCGCGTATAAGCCCTCCTCGTTACAGAACATGATGAAGAGCGCCCAAGGGCGCTCTTTTTGTATCGTTCGTTGATATATGACCATCTCAATCTCATACAGCAATCTCCCTTACCACTGTTTATCTAAGTTTTCAGCATATAAGCGGATCGCACGCTGGTAAGCTTGAATTTGAGTGCTGGAAGTCGTTTGCAATAACAACTCAAGTAACATTGCCATCGCTTCCTGATGACGTCCCAAATTGTGTAAACACATCGCGTGAAAGGGCTGAACCTCGATCAAATCGGGAAAATCATGTTTTGTTTGCTCAAAATATTTCAGCGCTTCATGATAATTTCCCAGACTTCTCAAAGTACTGGCCAGTCCAAACACCGCATCAAAACGCTCATTCTCAGAGATTGGACCTTTCAACGCGGCTTCATAATGCGCCACCGCTTCTCTTTCTTTACCTTCATTATCATAAGACCAGGCAATTTGCAGATGTGCCTTCGCCTTCAGCGCCTCTTCTTCCAGCATCGTGGTCAGGATAGTTCGGGATGCTTCATATTGCTTTGCTTTACGAAGTGCCAAAGCTTCTTCAAACTGAGTATTCATGGCTAGAGATTCCTATCTTTGAAGAGACACCAACGGGTACTGTTCAGTGGTTTAACGACGAGAAAGGTTTCAGTTTCATCACTCAAGATTACGGCGGTGCAGACCTGTTCGTACACTTCCGCGCGATCCAAGTTAAAGGCTTCCAATCTCTGTTTGAAAGTCAGAAAGTGACGTTCAACATCATACAAAACGGCAAACGAAGAGCGCCCAAGGGCGCTCTTATACAATAGCTAGCGCTGGCCTGACAACGCTAAACCTGCCCCAAAAAATAAATAACATCCACCACCAGCACGCGTGACCCACAATTGCCCTTTTCCCTCAGACAACCTCGCCTTCAGCCTGCCAGCACACATTGCGTAAAACGAATGTATAACAATGACGATCACACTGAAAGTCACAGCAAGAATCATCAACTGCATCGCATGATCTGCCTCTCCGTGCACGAATTGCGGAAAAAGTGCCATAAAAAAGAAGAGCGGTTTGGGATTCAACATCGTTATCGCCACCCCTTCCAGAAATCTCCGGCTGATGCTTCTGGGTGCTATAAGTTGTTCATTAAACGAAATCGTAGATGTAGAACGCAGCATTTTGATGCCAAGGTAAATCAGGTAAGCAGCACCAACATATTTCAAGAGCGTAAGGATAGTTGCAGATTGCGCCAATAAAACGACCAAACTCGTCGACGATATCATGGCCAGGAGCAACATCCCGATTGCAATTCCGACGATACCAGGCATTGCGCTTCTTCCGCCACACCGAACCGCCTGTGACAACGTCAGAATCACACCAGGCCCTGGGCTTGCAATTGTTGCAATGGCAACAGTAATAAAAATAAGATAATTTTCCATAAGTTAGCCAATAAACTCGATAAAAATAGCGACCATAACAGAAATTTCAAAGCACACATATCCCCTAACATGTTCTTCCATTATCCTGCCCCCAGACGGAAGACCCACTGCGCCGATCTTTTGGTCGTTCAAGATGTTCATCTGGATTCCGTCCCTCAAACTTAGCTTGTTACAGCGACTCGCGATAATAAGCTATCATTTCTTCCTGACCCATCACCTCTTCCTGCATATTTTGCTGGGCTTTCATGATCTGAGCCAGCGACGGCAGGATGTTACGATCCACCCGATAATGATTATCCCAGAGTCTGGCGCGCATGATCGCTTTACCGCAGTGGAAATATGCCTCTTCAACAGCCACTTTCATCACAAGCTTGGCGGGTTTTGCGCCGTCTGGGCAACGTTCTGAATAATGTGGATCAGTGTGCAGACTCACTCTGCCCTTAATTCTGACAACTTCGTCAACGCCTGGCACTAAAATCATCAGACCCATTTGCGGACGTTCCAGAAGATTCCGAAAGCTATCGATCCGATTATTGCCCGCACTGTCGGGAATCAGCAAAGTCTTACGATCCAGCACTTTCACAAATCCCGGCTGTCCCCCTCGTGGAGACACATCGGTAAACCCGTTCTGATCTACCGTCGAAAGAACAATGTACGGACTGTGCTCAATCATCGTTCGACTGAAATCATCGATGTGATCCATGGCTTTGTTTTTTGCGCGCTTGCTCGGTTCACCATACAAAGCACTTAATTGTTCCAGAGAAGTTATCTGGCTCATCATTACCTACAACATTGATGTACTGCGATCAGGTCTTTCATCAGTACAAATGGTTCAAAATGGATATCCCACCTGAAAGGACAGGCCATATGCTACCGCGGGAATATCCATTTATCTATGACTGATTCATTTTATGGCGAACATGGAAACATCTGATGGCTTGACGTTTTAAGGCATCATCGCTTGCAAAGCTTCACGGCTGATGCGAAGGTTTTGCTGATGCTGGAAATGGGTATCAAGGCATGCGGGCGTTTGTGCCCAACGTACCTGCATATGCCAGCCACCATGTAAACATTCAAGATACATATGAGTTTGCGGATTGGATATCAGAACATTCGGACCAAAATACAGATCAATTGATTCTTCGTGACGACTCGCTCGTGACCGGTTCACTGCAAACCTCAGTTCCGGCTTCACTTTCACTTCGGCAGGAACAAAAAATGAAATACTGCTGTTTGCGATAGGAATCATTCGCTGCTCAACGCGTGTTGCTGCGGGAGAGACGTGTCTCTGAACAGGATGTCGCGGAAACACCCAAACCGGAACAAACACCTTGTTATTTTTTAATACGTTAAAAATCGCCTCCGTGATTAAATCTACATCGTTGTCGGCACCATAGGTCTGCAGTGAAAATGGTGCATTCTGTCCAATAAGTGCAGCGTTTACCCACAGACGAATTTTTCTTTTGATGTCACTGAGCGACAGCAATGCAGGGTGAGCATTTTCATAAACCGTAAACTGCTGAACAAGCCTATCCCAATGAAGATACATTTGCCCGCGCGGTTGATTGTAATGTGTCTCCAGTGACCAAACCGTCACAACCTGTAATTTATCATTCCAGTTTTGCCCGGCCGCCGGATCGTCACTTGGTAAATGAATTCCCATCAGTCCTTTTAAGGTTTCCCGCCAGGAAGGCACCGTCATTCCCCGAAATCCAACGTAATCACTCATAGTATTTTCAGGAAGCACTGTGTCCAACTTTGCGACAAATTCCGCGGGGTGCCTTCTCCCCTGCTGATCAAAAACAAAGCACATCGGGAAATCTCCCAGCATGGTCTTCATATGCGTCGAACAATCTAAATCCAGGCTCTGTACATCCACCCCATCGACAATAAAGTAGGTTTCAGCAGCCTTCGGTTTCGCCGCCAGAATCCGGTACCCCTTTTGTGCCGCTAAACGTGACAAAACTGCGATATCCCTTTCAAGCCCTCGTGTATCAAAAGCGCCGCTGAACCAAACCAGCGCTTCACCGGGATAGTAATCTGGGTGGTCACTGACAATACTGCCAATATCAAACTCTGGCTGATTAAACCCAGTGTTATCCTGAGCTATCGTACCGAACTTGGGGACGAACCAAATCAGACCGGGATCCTCGGTATCCCCGAATAAATAAAACTTGCTGAGGACCTCATAGCCAAACTCAGATTCCACGTTCCTGATCGTCGGATCAACAGGCGCAGCCATCACGACTCGCACAGAAGCGAAAAGGATGAAACACTGAAAGATGAACATTCCGATTTTATGATTCTTGGTCATTCCATTTACCCTGACATAACTGTTGATGTGTTTCATTTGGGCAGCCTGATTTAATCCAGATGCCCAATAGCTGAATGAGTTGCGAAGGGAGCGGGCGGCCTGTTGCTGGCATGCCCGCTTTCGCTGCCCCCATGCCAAACGCTTCTTCTTTCTCCCGGATCGCTAATCGCTGATACAAGGCTCTGGCATCTTTTGTCTTCAGCCAATGCTCAATTTCCCTTCGGCTGGCCATACTGAACGCATCTTTGGCACGCCCTTCGATACCATGGCAATGCACACAACCGGTATCCCGCCAGAAACGGTGCCAGATATACTTCAGTGCTTTCGCTGAAAGAGGTTTTTGAGGTAATCGCTCGAAGTTCAGTTCGATTTGTGAAACGGCCTGAGCCAATTTGGATTCGCTGCGGGCCCGGACATCCTGAAAATACGCATAGAGATCATGTGCATCCCGACGCGACACTGTCATTCGAGGCATACTTCTGCCTGCGACAACTTGTCCGTTCGCGTACTGCTCAATCCAATGTGCAGAGAACAAACTCATCGCCGTCGCGTTGTAGCCAGACGGCTGACTTGCGTCGTGGCATGTTGCACATTTCTGGTCAAACAACGTTTTTCCTCTCTGAACAGAGCCCTGCCGTTCCCACTGTGTTTCCGCCGGAATGGCACTGAAATGTTCACTGATAGCAAGAACATCAATTTCAGAAATGCCGGTATAAGCCATCATTTTTGGTGCAACACATGCGTCATCACTGCACGTTCCGTGCGGCGCATTTAAAAAATTCACGAGTGTCTTCCGATTCACTCGGGCAGATTTGGATTGAAATACGGGCCAGACTGGCGCATCCAAATAAGAAAGCGGATAATCCGCCATCGACTTCAGCCGCTCGTTCTTGACAGGCAAGGCCACATATCTGAAGTCATCGATCCCTTGCCGGTAATGACTTGCCACTTCATCGATCTCGGTATGGCATGCGACACATTTTTGATCTGTCCATCGAGATGCACCATTCGCTAAAGTCCCGACTGGCTTCATCCGGTTCTCAAAATGACAGCCATGACATTCCTGCGCTATCGCATTGTGATACACGCGCTGATCCAATTCGACCGCAGACAAGCCGAACGAAATGAAGCCGAGAGCAATCCATAAAATGGTAAGTCTCAAACACGTTGGATTACGGCCGACCACATGAAGCATCAATACGAGACCTCGAGCAAAGGCGTTGAGGGGACGGGTGCCGAGATTACGATTTTCTCAGCCGCGGATTGCTTGGAAATCATCTTTAAATCTGGATGTCCCTCCACGGGCTGAAATAAGTCAACCAACTGACTCCAGCGCTGGAACAATAACGCGGAATCAACCGGCCCTTCAGCAAACCCAAATAAAACCGGATCGAGCTGAGCGGTGTAAAAATGAATGCCACGCTCAAAGCCATACCAGTCCGTCTTGAGGTGAGAGCCCGTCGTTGATGCATCCCCAGCAGAGAGCGGCCATTGCTGTTCCAGTACGTTGCGTTCGGCCAGATGCTGAACAATACTGGGCACCTCAATATAAACCCCAGGCACAGATTGACTCTCCGGGTCAGACAAGGCGAATTTCAGATGCATCAGTCGTTTCGTATCGATCAACTGAAACAGTTTTTCTTCTTTTTCCGCAGTTGTCTGGTAACGAATCACCAAACTGCACAACTTTGGATAGCCTTGCGGGCGTGTGGATACCGAAACATATTCAAAGGTGGCCAGTAATTGTTGCAACACCTCCGTTGGCTGACAGAGCGTCGCATTTTCAGGAAGAAGTACTTTTCGGTTCGGACGGAGATTGTACGCTTCTGTGAATGCTTTCAACGCACCACTGAGAATACTCTGAGGAACAAAACTAACGGTCAGCGTTTTCGTTCGGTACGCGCCAGGCGCGGGTAAGACATAATCATATTCATAGTCACGAAACCAAACATACCCCGTCCCCGGGTGGAATTTTTATAGGGTGCAAACACAATGTCACCATTGTCGATCGCGGCATTAAAATCTAACAATGACAATTGATATTGACTGGCATGCGCCGAAGCCGCCGTCAATAATGCAGCACTCGCAAATATACAGATGAATCTAAACATCGGTCGTCCTTGAAATAGCCCACATCGCTGTGGGCTGAAGATTGTACTTATGTCGCAGAAAATCATCCGAGATTACGGCAGACACCGTAATCCCGGCATCCATTCAGTTAAGGTGTTGTCCAATCATCAACAATGGCATGACACCCTGTATCCGTACTCCATGCCACAGGCGTGCCAAATCCACCCTGAACACAGTCGACACTCATTTCTGTTTGAACAGCCTCCATTGACATCCCAGGATTCCAGTTAATCATTCGGGTTTCGTGGCGTTTCAGGACTTGCTTCTCGTAGTTCGCCCGTAATGTCCACATCGCATTGGTTCTCGTATCGACCAGCCCAAGCTGTGATTGACTGTATTCCCGAATTTGGTCAAACAGCTCGGCTTGCAGATCGGCCCGAACCCCTTCAACCGCCCGGATGAAAGCCGCCTGATTTGGCGCCTTGGTTTCGTACTGTCGGGTTTCAGGGTTGTAGTACTCGACATAAACACCCTTCCCTTCCTGTACGAGCTTTTTGAAGAAGCTCTGCAGCTCTATGTCGACACAGGCATAATTGTGATAAGCCGCAAAAGCATGCGCTTGTTCAAAGGTCTGATTCCAATCCACGGTCACCCGAGCAACACGGGTTTCTCTTTCAGTTTCTAACTCCCAGTCAACAACCAGACTAAAATATGGTGCCAGACTGCTTCCGACGGCGAGATCCTGCTCTATTAAATTGCTCATTTCATTATTTGGCAGTGTCATGAGCTGAAACGGGATGTTCACCGAGGCACTCGTTCTGCCACTGGGCACTTTGGCATAGGCTCTTTCAATCACTGTCGCTGGATATTGCCTGCCATCCACAGCGGTGACAGAACAATTTTGAATATTCGCCGTGTATTGATTTCCGAATTGATCTGTCATGGTTAACGGATAGGATTCACATTGAACATCCACTCGCCCATCGGCGTCCACATCAATCCCATCTACGATTAAACTCGCAGTCCCGCGCTTTACAACAGCAGGCGAGACGCTGAATCCCACTTTTTCTGCTTCAGTCTTCAGGAAGTTCACATCTTCAAGACGACCCATGGTGTTGAATGATCCCCCCATCCGAATCTGCGACTCACCAGCCCGAAGTGCAGCCCAGATTCCAAATTGAGGTACATAGCGTGTCGCATTAAAATTCGGACGCGTGTTTTGCCCGCTGCCCCGGTACGCGACGTAACCCGTTTTAGGGACATACCAGATCAGATCCTTTTTGTGAGAATCTGTATATAAGTAGTACTTGCTCTCTAATTCAGCCGAGACACTGGCAGGAAAATAGCGGTATGCATTGTCATCATTTGGATCCATGGGGGCAGCCATCACCGCACCACTGATCAATGCTGAAGCCGCAGCGGCCAGCTGAAGAGTCTGAGTTTTTTTCATCTTTTCCTCAAATTAATAAAAGAATTTATAATTCAAGCGCTTGAGTGATGAGTATGCTCAGCGATGTGATCCAAGATGAAGGAATCCCTCTCAGATATGCAGACTCGTTCGAGAACACAAACTGATAAAATCCTGGCCTTCTACAAATTTATGAGAGTGAATTCATGCTTTTATGGATGATTGGTATGTCAGTAAGCGAGAACAACAGAAGCAAATACGGCTCCAAATATTACCGGTCTTCATGCATTGCGGTTTCACTTGGAATGCATATCTTTTCATTCTTTTCATCTGGACAGCCTGACTGAATCCAAACCCCGATTAAACTGAGAAGCTGAGGCGGTAACGGTTGTCCAGTTGCAGGCATCCCCGCAGGGATCGCTCCCATCCCGAACGCCTGCTCTTTCTGCTTTATTGCTAATCGGCGATACAAAGTACTGGCATCACTTTCATTCAACCAATGCGCTATATCTCCCCGATTCGCCATGCTGAATGCATCTTTTGCCCGACCCTCGATCCCATGACAATGGACACAGCCTGTATCCCGCCAAAAACGATTCCAAATATAAAACCGGGCTTTGGCTGACAGATTTCCTTCTGATATTTGATCAAATTGCGACTCAATTTTTGCAACAGCCTGAGCAAGTTCCTTTTCTCTGCTCGCTCGCGAATCCTGAAAATACGCATAGAGATCATGTGCATCCTGCCGTGAAATCGATAGTTTTGGCATCGTTCTTCTTGCGCCTAATTCGCCATTGGCGTACTGCTCAATCCAATGTGCAGAGAACAAACTCATCGCTGTCGCGTTGTAGCCAGACGGCTGACTTGCGTCGTGGCATGTTGCACATTTCTGGTCAAACAACGTTTTTCCTCTCTGGACAGAGCCCTGCTGTTCCCGCTGTGTTTCCGCCGGAATGGCACTGAAATGTTCACTGATAGCAAGAACATCAATTTCAGAAATGCCGGTATAAGCCATCATTTTTGGTGCAGCACATGCGTCATCACTGCACGTTCCGTGCGGCGCATTTAAAAAGTTCACGAGTGTTTTTCTGTTGACCCTCACCGTTTGATTTTCAAAAACTGGCCACATCGGTGCATTCAGATAAGGAAGGGGGTATTTTGCCATCGATTCCAGTCGCTCGTCCTTAACCGGAAGTGCCACATATCTTGGATCATGAACCTTATTTCGGTAGTTCTGGGCAATATCATCGATCACGGTATGGCAGGCAAAACATTTTTGATCCGTCCATTGTCGAGCCCCATTCGGTAAAGTACCCACAGGCTTGATTCGGCTATCAAAGTGACAACCATGGCACTCTTGTTCAATTGCATTCTTATATACATGCTGATCAATTTCGAATGCGTACAGATTCAAAGACATCCATAACGTTGCGCCCGGTAAAAATACCGGAACGCAACGAAACCATATAATACACAGGACATTCATGAAACGATGCATAAGCATCAGTAAGAGACCTCAATAAATGGCGTTGAAGGTAAAGGTTCTGAAATCACGATTCTTTTCTCCGCATGTTCATCAGGAATGACCCAATAACCGGGTTGCCCCAAGACGGGTTGAAATAGTTCAATGAACCGAATCCAGCGTTGAAACAACAGTAATTTGTCTACGCCTCCATCATCAATCCCGTACAACGTGGGATCAATATGAGACGAATAAAAATTAATTCCATGATCAAGGCCATACCAGCCAATATCTATATGAGGAATACCCAGTTCACTCGGGGTCGGCGGTAATGGTAAATCCTGCTCGAGTATTTTCTGGTCAACCAGCTGAGATACAATCGTGGGAACTTCAATATAAACCCCAGGCGCAGATTTATTCGGATCATACAGCGCAAATTTAGCGTGCATGAACTGCTTTGTGTCCACAAGTGCAAGTAACCTGGCTTCTTTTTCTGCACTCGTATTGTAGCGGATCACCAAACTACAAAGCTTCGGATATCCCGGAGGTAAGGTCGAAACTGAAGCATATTCAAAGGTCATCAGTAACTGGGTGACCGCTTGTGTCGGTTCACATAGCACGGCATCTTCAGGAACAATGGTTTCCCTGTTTGGACTGATGTTGTTTTCTCGCACAAACAGATCAAACTCTCCGCTTTGGATACTTCTCGGAACAAAATTCACCTTCAGTGTTTTTGTTCTGTATTCTCCAGGAGCCGGCGTTAAATAATCATATTGATAATCACGAAACCAGACATAGCCCGTGCCTCGCGTCGTTTTTTTAAACGGTACAAAAATAATGTCACCATTGTCGATCATAGAATTGAAGTCTAACAATGATAATTTGTAATCATTCGAATAGGCTGAAGTCGCCGCCATGAGTGCGGCACTCGCACATATATAAGTGAATTTATTCATGGTCATTCCTTGGAACAGCCCACAAACAGCGTGGGCTAAATCAGGTAAAAACGTCACAATGAAATAACGTGCGTTATGGGATACTCGGTACGCTTTTAAAGCTTTGTGACATCATCAACAATGGCTTTGCAACCAACATCCGTACTCCACTCAACCGGCATTCCAAAACCACCAACAACGCAGTCGATACTCATTGATGTCTGAACGGTCTCCATCGACATACCCGGGTTCCAGTTAATGTTTCGGGTTTCGTTGATTTTCAATATTTGCTTTTCATGATTCGCACGTAATGTCCACATTGACGTTGCGTTTGTATCCACTTGTCCGAGAATCGGATCACTGTACTCCTGAATCTGATCAAACAGCTCTGCTTGCATGTCAGCTTGAATCCCTTCAACAGCCTGGGTGAAAGCAAGATCGTTTGGCGCTTGATCCTGGTACTTTCCAGTTTCGGGATTGTAATACTCGACATAGACCCCTTTCCCTTCCTGGACTAACTTCTTAAAGAATTTTTGGATTTCGATATCGACACAAGCAAAGTTATGTAGAGCAACAAAAGAGCTGGCTTGTTCAAACGTCTGGTTCCAGTCTACGGTAATCCGTGCTGCACGGGTCGCGCCTTCCAGTTCCAGCTCCCAATCAACAATCAGGCTGAAATATGGGGCCAAACTGTTCCCAACCGCCAGGTCAGTCTCAATGGCATTGGTCATATCAGAGTCAGGCAGTGTCACCAGTTGAAAAGGGACATTGACAGAAGCACTGGTTCTTCCACTGGGCACTTTAGCGTACGCTTTTTCAACAATTGATGTTGGGTGCTGTGTACCATCAACCGACGTCACATAACAATTATTAATGACGATATTGAGAGTCTGACCCGTCAGTGGATCCGTAATGGTCAATGGTTGATCAATACATTCGACATCAATTCGTCCATCAGCATCTGCATCGATACCATCTACAGCAAAAATTGCTTTGCCTCGTGTCACCACTGCCGGAGACACACTGAAACCCACTTTTGCAGCTTCCGTTTTTAAGAAAGTTACATCCTCAACACGTCCCATGGTGTTGAATGAGCCCCCATTCGTATTTGCGATTCTCCCGGACGAAGGGCTGCCCACATCCCAAATCTGGGCACGTAACTCGAGGCGTTAAAGTTAGGGCGGGTATTGCTACCCGTACCAAGGTAAGCAACAAAACCTGATTTCGGTACATACCAGAGCAGATCATTTTTATACGAATCTGTATACAGGTAATATTTACTCTCTAACTCTGCCGATACTTCCGCCGGGAAATGACGGTAGGCATTATCATCATTTGGATCCATTGGCGTCGCCGCAGCAAAGCCACTGAAGAAAGCTGCAGCGATGCCGATCAGCTTAAGAATCTGAGTATTTTTCATATTTTCCTCATTATGTTTAAAGCCAACTGAATAGAAGCGTTTTTATACAACCAGAGGAATATAGGTTGGGGTATCCAAGAAGACACACATAGTGAAGATAGTATTTACCATAATGTGAACTCTTCTGCATATCTATATGAAAATGACAATAATTATCAATTTATGATGGAATTAAGATCTCGGTATCAAGACTTTTGGCGCTCCTTTTTGAAGTATTGAACAAAGGAAGAAACGCTGAATGTCTTCATCGTCAATGGCACTTGGCCATCAAACTCCGACCTGAGAAGCAGAAACTGCAGATCCATGAAATCTCCAGCCAGAAAACAAACCAATATCCTGATCAGTTTTGCCAACATGAGGACTTCTCAAGTACCCAAAGTCTGGTGAATATCTGTGTACAACATACTTTGGTCGTTATGCTTATATGCAGATGATGCGGAGTGGTACGCTAGAATTCAATGTTAAAACACAAGATGCGTTTGCCAACATCGGCCTCACCTATGTGGATACAACGGATGTGAAACGCCTTGTTTCCATTGATGAAAAAACTGTTTTCATCTCAACTCAGGGTGAAATGAGCTTCTTCCTTGCTGATTCAGATGAAGATAATTCAGGGAAAGTACTTCTCAATATTAAACGCGTGAATATCGATTAAATCGGTCCACGATCAGTCATGTTACGGCTCGATTCGGATCAAGCCGCCACATTTTTGTTTGCCAGAATGATATCCGTCATCTACTTTTCCGTCGCAGGTATTGAGATACCGTCCTCCTGTACCCCATTCATTTCTAATTCAATGGCCCAATTAAACAGATAAGTTCTGACTTTGTTTAATACTCGGATAAATAAAGAACGAGAAATGACAATGGCATACTGTGGTTGATTCTGAGTGGATTTACTGAACCAGTGCGGTTGTTCGCCATAACACGGATGGTAAATTTCATGACCCATCCGATTCAGCGCATTCTCTATTTCTACTATTGAATCATATAGATAAGCCGTTCCACTGTTGTTTTCATCCCATTGAACCGGCACCCAGCCATGACCATAAAATGCACCCACCTGCCCACGCAGTTTACGATATTCAGGTAACTCAGACTCTGAACAAGCATATCCTTCCATTTCATTTTTCAGCCATCGTGAGAAATCCGTCAGCGCCAAATTCTGAGCTAAGGCGAAGGCTTTCATTAGCAATAGTGAAAGAGAACACTCTGAATTCAGCGCATCCTCCTGAATTTCTTGAATAATTGACTTACTCACCCTATGCTCCCAGTTTCATCACCAGCCACTGTGTATAAAATATAGAGTGAATCTGTCATATTTCTAATTCAAAGTTTGATCCTGATAGCAAAACAGTCTTTAGTATTTTTATGATTCTTATTTGAACGCTGTAGAGAAGGAAGTGTTCAAGAGACGGAACGCATCACGCCAAAGATTGATTGAGCTATCGCAATAGGGACAACTTTTCTGGACCAGGGATGATACTGTAATCCCCCCGCTGTCGATGTATCGTATAAGTGAATACGCCCAAATAAGTGACACCGTCACACTTTAAATCTGAGAAAAATCATGAGCATTCTCCCCCACCTTAGACTTTGGCAGAAGCAACGGACCAGTCGACACCACAGTTAATCAGTCATATAGAAGTTCTGCGATGTTCCAAGTCAGTAGCAAAGCCACAATTTACAAATGGCGGCAGAACCGCGGCTTTCCTGATCCGGTAACACTCATGCCCCTACGCTGGCTACGGTCAGCGGTTGAGGAATGGAAAGATAGTGTTGGGGGTTTGGGCGTTAATGGCTAAAAGCGGCCGGGTGGCCGCTTAGATAGTTTCTGCAAAATTAAGCAATAAAGCCTCTGTTTCTCCAACGTGCTCTAACATATTTATCAAATTTTCTATCTTTGCTTAATTTTAAATTATCCGCATGATCGGTAATTATGATTTGAGGCATAATTCCAGTTTCTTCTTCTGTTGACTCACAAAAATCAATAATTTCATTAAAGAAATTTTCAACTGACTTTATATCCTCATCAACTTGATACTGCTTCCCTTCCTCAACTAAGTTTCTTGGAACAAACTCACCTTTATTGTCCGAGCTAATATTAGGGAAATAAACTTGTGTAGGCTGATCAATGAAAAGAATTGGTGGTATCATACAACTCTCTTTTCTCACACAGAATAATTTATGCATGGACATGAAAAGAGCTAAGTGACAATATAACCAATTTGCACCACTTCCCATAGAACGTAAAAAGACTTTATTTTTGCCTTGTTTGTGCCAAATATCAAAAGTGTCAAACGAAAAACCTAAATTAATAGGCATGTATGACTTTTCAAAATCTAACCTATTGCCTATTTCATTCATTGTTTTTGAAATAAACAATTGAGCATTTTTCATCTCAGAATCAACATTATATTCATGCAACTTATCTTCAACGTCTTTTATTCTAGTTTTTAATTTACCAACTTCAATTTCTAAATCTGTAGGCTTTTCATCATAAGTCAAATCTTCTAAAAAGTTTTCAATATTTAATTTAGACTTTAAAGCAACTTCATATAGTGATTTTTTCCTCTTAAGCTCATTGTTAGCTTCATTCAGTAATCTAAGCTGATTATCGAGTTGATAAAGCTCTTTCTTTTTATTAAATATTTTTCTAGATACTTCTTTTTCTTTAGCCTTATAAGATTTACTTAAGTATGGAGTTTTCCGTAGTTCTGAATTTAACCAGTTGACTGCCTTAGAAAGCTCATCATATTCATTTTCAATTATATTTGATTCACTTTCACAGAAAGGACACAAAGAAATGGTTTCCACCACTTCATTGGGATAATTTAATGTTGACAAAAATTCCTTATACTCTTCAACATACTTAATGGAAGACTTATATTCTCTTTGTATTCTTTCTAGTTCTCTAAGGTCTTTCGTCAACTCCAATCTTTGTGTTTCTTTTTCTTGAATAGCTTTAGTGTTTTCATCTGAAGTACTATCGATGTTAATATTGATTGACTGAATTACTCTTAGCCATTTGAATGGATTTCTTACAAGATTTGAAGCGTCAACATCAACTAAACTGGTTCCAGAAGCAGATTTATACTCATGCAATCTAAAGTTTAACTTTGCTAGTTTCTTATTAAACTCTTCTCTCTTTTTAGGTATTAAGTTTTCTACTTTTCGCACCTCCCCCCTTAACATATTTAATTCTTGGTTTAATAAGAAGTAGTCTTGATCTGCCATTCCCAAGAATATTTTAATGTGCTCAATTACTTGATCTCTTTTTTCCTTTTGATCAAACCTAAAAAAGACAGCATGCTTATTTGCAATCAAATTTTGGTGTTGAAGCATAAAAGAGGTAAAACTTCTAACAGTAGGGGAAGCACTTTTCTTTCGACGATACGTGATATCATCTAGATTTACATCAACATCCGTAATATCCAGACCAAAATAACCACCTAGCTCCTTATTAAAATCCGTAAGAGGAAGAAAATATTTTTTCTCAAAAAAATCAACTGGAAAAATAGGTTCGTCATCAACTATAGAAATACAATCAACATCTCTGATAAATACTTTTTTGGACTTTGGTTCTCTCGCTAAGACTAAAAAGCTATTCTTCAATTTAAAAATCACAAAATAAACAGAACTTTTATTAGTTATCTCACCAACAGGAATTGTAAAATCAGAACTACCGAAGCAATAATCAAATATCTCCATCAAAGCACTTTTGCCAGTAGATGATTTACCGGTAATAACATTCAACCCTCTATCAAAAGAAACAGAATGTGTTTTTTTGTTTTTATCTATCACTCCAATAAATAATATATATGGCTTCATAGCTCTTTAATCCCTAATATTCTAAAGCAATCAACAACCTGATAGTCATTTAATAAAATAGCCAAATTTTTCGTAGCTCGCATTTGATCTTTATGCAATGCAGATGAATCAATATTGTACTCATTAAAAGAGACTAAAAAATTATCATGCAATCTAAGAGAATCAAACTTAAACGTTAAGAAAAGACATGAATTTGTTGATTTTTTGTAGTCTTCAACTCTCTCTTGAAGCCCGGAAAGTAGTTCTCTATCACTAAATAGAGTATGTAAGGTTGAATTTTTATTGGCATATTTTAACTTTCCCATTGTTTTAGGGGTAAGAATTAATGGGAGAACTAAATACGACAATAATAAATTTTTTTCTTTCTCTTTCAGATGAAAATAGAAACACTCAAAAAGAGGTCCAAAAATATAAGGATTTCGATTAAGAGTCCCTAAGTAATCAATTGCTGTACCCATTATCTAAGCTTCCACTTTATATCTTTATCTGAATCATCCATATTCATATGCAATATACCATTCCTAAAACTTTTCGTGGCTGATTCATATCCGGAGAATGGTGGCGGGCTAATAACATACAGTCATCATAAAAGTCTTGTGAATCTCTGATGACATCTGACGAACACCCCCTAGATGAGCGCTTAAACTGCCTTTTAAAATCCGAAATAACAGAGTCTTGGAACTCATTCAAATATTTTTGCAACGTTCCAAACTTAAATTCTTCAGCAATAATCAAAGATGATGATATATAATCATCATAAGCTTCTTTAATTTCATCACTATAGTTGATATCAATGATTTTCTTTATAAATAGCCTATCATCCAAATTAGACTCATTTTCAATAGTTTCTAAATCTGGCTTGCTTGGAAAAACTCGGCTATTTGACTGTAATTTCTGTGTTAACACACCAACTTCAGTTGTGAAATCTTGATATGATATTTTCCAACCATTTCCTTCCACAACCATTGGTGTGAGTATAAAACCGAGTTGAGCATTAATAAATGTCTCTCTGTTTTTTTCCAACACAGATTTACCATAAATATCTAATAATTGATTATACCTTTCAGTGAAAATTGGTGATGAATCAAGTATTATAAACTTCTCAAGTACATTTTGTATCTTCTGAGTGTCGATGTTATCGATAACACTTCTAATGTACTTAGGAGGACTAGGTTTATTTTTCTTACCCGTTGTATTACTGCTGTATTTTTGTAAAGATAATTCATATCTTTGTTCAGCACTTTCAGAAATTTTTTTTAAAACTTCTATTTTTTCATCTAAATTACTTTCATTCCATCTGATAAATTTACTACGATCACCGATAGGTTGGGTGGTTAATAGAATTAGATACTTATAATTTGAATCATCAAAGCTATCATTCAACCAATTTGATAAGGTCTTCCAGAAGTTATCATGAGAATCTGTAAGAGAATCACCATAGTTCTTAACTTCAATGTTGGATTGATCTGAAATCGAGATATCTCCAAACTTCTCAATATATAAAGACTGCCCTTTTGTAAGTTGCCAACACCAATGAACAGCCTCATAAAACTGATAAAGAATCCCTTTGATTGCTTTGCTAGCATCCTGGTTAACTATCTTGCTCAACTTTAACCTACCTTTGTCTTCAGCATCGCATTTACCATAATAAAGATAAATTATGCACAACCCCTCTATTATTGTCATCATATCATGACAAAAAAGACTATAAATCAGTACATTGTTTAGTGTACAAGCTGTTAACTTTGGGGGGTTATATCCATCATTAACCTCTCAGAATACAACTCATACCCCTCCAACTGCTCTTCCAACCAGTCGTGCTTGTTGTAAACGGCCAGTACGCCGCCCAGCTCATGTCCCAGCATCTTTTCAACCACATTCGGCATCACATCAAGCTCTGAAGTCCCGGTTGAAAGAGAACTTCTGAAATCATGGGTCCGCCACTCTTCAAGCGGAAGGCTAGCGCGTATGCGACGAATGTAACGGTTGGCAGCTGAAATGGTGATTGGAGTATTGAGAGCATGCCCAGGGAACAACACGTCATCGTAGGTTTCCATGACACGCTCTAAAATGGCCCAAGTTTTGGAAGGGGTTGGTCGTCGAATCGGTTTAATCGATTTGCTAAGCGTTTTGTTGGCGGTACTGCCGCGGCTACGCTCAATCGCCTGCCAAATCCCCTCATTTTCCACATGATTTGTGGTTCCACCTTGCCTCCCTCTGGGTAGTTGCGGGATACTTACTCCTTTGAGATTCACAGGCTGCTGCCGTTGGATCGACGCACTCTGGAAAGTAAGTGTTTTCGGTGGGTGATTTCCGGTGCAGTGAGACAAAGCCACGTTGAGAACAAACACTTCATACGAATCCGGTGGCTTCAGGAAACAACGATGAATGATACAAATACGCCAACCCTGTTTTGGCTCGACTATGAAACCTTTGGTGCCAACCCTTCGATTGACCGCCCGTGTCAGTTTGCCGGGGTGCGAACCGATATGGATTTAAATGTGATCGGTGAGCCGCTGGTGATTTACTGCCAGCCGCCGAGCGATTACCTGCCGTCACCGGAAGCCTGCCTGATCACGGGGATTACACCGCAGGAAGCGATGGAAAAAGGGCTGCCCGAACATGAGTTCATTGCCCGGATTCATGCGGAATTATCTAAGCCGAATACCTGCGTGATTGGGTATAATAACGTTCGTTTCGATGACGAAGTCACCCGTTATACGTTGTATCGCAACTTTTATGATCCCTATGCCTGGAGCTGGCAAAATGGTAACTCCCGCTGGGACATGCTGGATATCATGCGTACCTGCTATGCATTGCGTCCGGATGGCTTGAACTGGCCGACGAACGACGAGGGCTTTCCGAGCTTTAAGCTGGAAGATCTGTCTGTGGCGAACGGCATTGAGCACAGTAATGCGCATGATGCGATGGCGGATGTGTATGCCACCATTGAACTGGCGAAAAAAATCAAAAACAGTCAGCCCAAACTCTTCAGCTATCTGTTCAATTTGCGCCACAAACGCAAATTGCAGGAGCTGATTGATATTGCAGAACTGACCCCGCTGGTGCATGTCTCTGGCATGTTTGGTTCTGAGTGCGGCAATACCAGTTGGATTGTGCCGATGGCCTGGCATCCGGACAATAAGAATGCGGTGATTTGTGTCAATCTGGCGATGGATCCTGCCCCGCTGTTTGCGCTGGATGCCGATGAGCTGCGTGACAGACTGTACACCAAGCGTGCCGATCTTGGGCCGGATGAATTACCTGTCCCGCTGAAGCTGGTTCACTTGAATAAGTGCCCGGTCCTTGCACCAGCCAAAACCCTGACGGCAGAGGATGCCGCTCGCCTCGGCATTGATCGGGAACAGTGCCTGACGCATCTGAAAGCGCTGAAAGCACAACCCCAGATTCGCGAGAAACTCCTGAATGTGTTCAGTCAGGCACGTGAATTTGAGTCGAATGACAATGTCGATTCCCAGCTGTATCAGGGCTTTTTCTCGACAGCCGATAAATCGACCATGGATATCATCCGTGGCACAGCACCGGAAGAGCTGGGTAAGCTGGAACTAAATGTGGATGACAAGCGAATCAAGCCATTGCTGTTCCGTTACCGTGCACGCAATTTCCCGATGACGCTGAATCATCAGGAGCAGCAACAATGGAAATATCATTGTCAGGATTTCTTCGAATCCAAACTGCCTGCGTATATGCAAAATCTGGAAGCCGTTGCGATGGAACATCAGAGTGATGAGCGAAAGATGAAAATCCTCAAAGATGTGTACGACTACGTAGGCAGCCTGGTTTAAAGATTCGATCACAACACAGATGGCGAGCTCAACGCAAACCACCTGATCAGTCAGGTAAATTTCTCAGCCCTGATCGCGCCTGCGCTCAGGGTTTCTTTTTTCAGACACTTTTCCCGCCACTGAGGTTTGAACTTCAGACAAAGGGCTATAACACTTAAGTCAGGGTCAAATGGCCCCGGGCCGGAACGTTCTGTCTTGGAGACTGCAAGGATTCTGGCTTTGGCTGGCTCTCCCATGGTGTTTATTGCCAGACAATGAAAGGAGTACATTCGGCAATAATTTGGAAGAAGTATTGGATATGGCAACTGAATCTCTTACCCGTTGTTACCGGTTCAGCCGGGTTGATTTTGAACCTGATCTGAGGCTGCTTGTCTGGCCGGATAAATCAGAAACGGCACTCACTCTGCATGAAACCCGTCTGTTGGAAGCACTGTGCTACTTTGCCGGTGAAGTTCTGAGTCATCAGGTACTCTCAGATAAAACCTTTTTTCCTCAGGATTCCTTATCACAGGTTCAGCAAATCGATCTGGCGTCGGTCTTCAATTCCCTGCGCCGCAAGCTGACGGTGAACGGCGTGATGGCCATCCCGGTCGAGGTCTTACCCCGTTACGGATTTCGAGTGCCGTTGCCGAAAGAAACCTGTCGTCACATCCATCGTTTTCAACAACCAGAGACGCTGCCTGCACAAGTGCCTGAGCCATTGGCCAAAACAAGCCAGAAACCACGACGGCCAAAACCCAAAGTGTCCGCCACCGAGCACATTGTGAAACACAGTTTAATGCACAAGCTGTCTGTCATCCTCTTGGCTGCTGCGGGCGTTGCCATGGTGATTGTTTCGAACTTGTAATCTGTTGCGCCGGATCAACGGCTTCCCTCAAAGAAGTGTGGTGTAGATCTCATCTTTTTTGTATGATTGCGACACCATTCATCTTCATCCTTGTGTATATGAGCTACCTGCGTTCATTTGCCATCATTGCCATTTTCCTCATGGCCGGGAAAGGATTTCAATCTCTGACTCAGATTCCGATCCCAGGCAGCATTCTTGGCATGCTTTTGTTGTTTACTGCACTTTCCACGGGCTTACTTCCGCCGAACTGGGCCAAACCGAGCTGTCATCTGCTGATTCGCCATATGGCGATTCTTTTTGTCCCTGTCGGTGTCGGCTTAATGAACTATCTCGATTTGCTTCAGGCCAATGCCCTGCCAGTGTTGGTCAGCACGCTGGGGAGCAGTCTTGTCGTGCTGCTATTCGTCGGCTGGTATGTACAGCGAAAGGAGTCTGACTGATGTGGATTCTGGTCACTGTAGTGGTTTTTTGGCTCGCCCGTCTTTTATCAAAACGCTTCCAGCACCCTGTTTTGAACCCGCTTTTAATTTGTCTGGTTGTGATTATTCCTTTGCTGCTGGTCCTTCAGGTGCCCTATGAAGTCTATTTTGAAGACAACAAATGGATTCACTACTTGCTGGAGCCGGCTGTCGTGGCACTGGCGTTCCCTTTATACGAGCAGTTGCCTCAGATCCGCAGTCGCTGGAAAGTAATTGTCACCGCCGGTCTTTGTGGCAGCGTGCTGTCAATGATCACTGGCACCGCCATCGCCCTGGCCCTTGGGGCCGACCTGCAACTTGCCGCCAGCATTTTGCCCAAATCAGTCACAACGCCGATTGCAATGGCAGTTGCCGAACAAATTGGCGGGGTGCCTTCGCTGGCTGCGGTTATGGTGCTGATCGCGGGTGTCTTCGGCGCCGTCCTTGGTTATCCCCTGTTTCAACTGGCCCGGATTTCTCATCCGATGGCCAAAGGTCTCAGCATGGGAACGGTGGCGCATGCATTAGGCACGGCTAAAGCTGCTGAAGAAAATTATAAAGACGGGGCATTCAGTTCGCTGGCGTTAGTCCTATGTGGTGTCATCACCGCTATTCTGGCTCCTGTGATCTACCCGATTCTCTTGTCTGTTTTCCAGTAAATTTCCATTCACTCAGTAACCAGCAAAAGCCCGCTACCACCGTTGCGCTGCAAAATCGTAGTGCATTGCTATGCGGCCTTTACTGCATTGAAAATGCATACATTTTTCTCACAAAACATGTGAGAACACTCACTATTCAGTGAAAATAATGAAATGACACGACACCAAAGGTGATCATTGTCACTAAAAATATTCCTTAACGCTCTACAATGCGAAAGTGAATTCAATAAGGAGAATCACTATGCGCGCTGAAGTATTGGAAGCTTTAAGCAAACTTCCCCATGAGCTGTCGCAGGCACTGAAGCCAATGATGACCGCTCCAGGCTTTGACGCCTCCCTGAGCCCGGAAGAATTTCAACACCTGATGGCAGTAAGCCAGTTATCCGATGCCGAACTCCGGATTCAATTACTCAGCATTGCTGCAGCTTATTCCATTGCCAGTATTTCGAACTTCTATGTGGGTGCGATTGCCCGCGGCACTTCAGGTCGCCTGTATTTCGGCGCGAATATGGAATTCGAGTCAACCTCAATGTCACAAACCGTGCATGCCGAGCAATCGGCAATCAGTCATGCCTGGTTGAAAGGTGAAGAAGGAATCAGCGATATTACCGTCAATTACTCTCCCTGTGGTCATTGCCGACAGTTCATGAATGAACTGAGTACCGCACAAAGCCTGGTGGTTCAGCTCCCTGAACGAACGCCAAAAGCGCTGCAGGAATATCTGCCGGAATCATTCGGCCCCACAGATCTGGGCATCACCGATTTGCTGTTGTCTGATAAAACGCATGATTTACAGCTTGATTCAGAAGACGCGCTGCTGACGGCGGCCTGTCAGGCGGCAGATAAATCTCACGCACCGTACAGCAAAAACTTCGCTGGGGTTGCACTCAGAGCTAAAGATGGCCGGATATTTTCCGGTATGTACGCAGAAAACGCAGCATTCAATCCAAGCCTGCCACCATTGCAAGTCGCCATGATCCACATGAATATGGCGGACTATCCACTTTCAGAGATAACGGAAGCAGCACTGGTAGAGCAGAAAAGTGCGCCAGTCAGCCTGCTGGCAGATACCCAGACGACACTGGAAACCTTCAGTCCGGATTTACAGCTCGCCTACGCTGCAATCTGACCTGTTTTTTCTTTCTTTTCCTTGCAACCGGCAAAGCATCCTGTTTTGCCGTTTTTTTCGCCTGATGCCTCGAAGAGAATTATTTTGAGGTCTGCCGTGATCAGCGTATGATTCCAGATTATTTTTGATCTGATTAATACGTTATGACTCATCGACATAATCCAATTCAGGGTGCCTGCTGGATGTTAACGGCGGGAACAGCCTTTGCTGTTGTCAACAGTATGGTGCAGTACCTGAGTGTGGTCTTCCATCTGCCTTCCACCACTGTCGGGCTGATTCAGTACTTTATCGCTCTGATTGTCATGCTGCCTTGGCTTCAAAAGATCGGGCTGCGCCAGGCATTAAAAACCCAACATTTTGGTATGCACTGTTTTCGGGTTTTCCTGTCTGTGATTGGCATTCAGTTGTGGCTGTGGGCTTTGGCCTATCCGGTACCGATCTGGCAAGGGATCGCACTGCTGATGACTTCTCCGCTTTTTGCGACGATCGGTTCGGGATTATTGCTGAAAGAAAAGGTTGGTTTTGTTCGCTGGATGGCCACACTGGCAGGATTCGGCGGTGCCATGATCATCCTTGAGCCCTGGTCTGATGATTTCAATTGGGCATCTGTACTTCCGGTGGGGGCTGCATTTTTCTGGGCAAGCTATTCCCTGATGGTGAAAAAGATGTCTCATCATGATTCGCCAACGACCATGGTTGTCTATCTGCTGATCCTGATCACACCGTTTAACCTTTTTCTCGCGGTGCCTGATTTCACCATGCCGGCGAACCATCAAACCTGGCTCCTCTTGCTCGGTGCAGGCATGTTTACAGCACTGGCAAACTGGGCCATTGCAAAAGCGTATGCCATGGCTGATGCGTCTTTTGTGCAACCTTTCGATCACGCCAAACTGCCATTGAACGTACTGGCCGGGTTTATGGTGTTTGGCTGGGTCCCTCCGGGCCGTCTCTGGCTGGGCGCAACCATCATTATCGGCTCTGTCGCTTTCATCACTCAATGGGAACGACGCAGACCTGTGATGCCATCCAAAACCATTGGCGAAACCTCCTGACGCCCGATTGTATTCACTAGCAAATAGCCGCCTTCTCTGTGAAGGGGGCTTTTTGACGTTGTCAGATTATCTTCAGCGCTAATTGAGCCTCGTGCTCTAACTCTTTCTTGTCTTGATGTCTTACATATCGCCTGACTATCACTTTATTCACTCCGGCTGTATCGAAAAAGTTTCCTCGCGCCCAAAAATGATTCCCCCATAAGTTTTTACGAATAAGTGGAAACTGATTGAACAGCCGAATCGCCGAGTGCCCCTTCATCACTCCCATGAGCATTGATATTGAAACATTCAAGAGCACTATCGCGACTCAGCGAATATAGTTCTGGGTGAAACTCGTGGTAAATCAGAGGAGTACTTCAAACATGGGCATTTCTTCGGTCAAATAGCCCGAAAGAACAATCACCACCGCCATAGGCGGTGGTTTAGGGATGACAATGAAACGCCCCACTCATTACTCTAAAAAATAGTTGCGGTGCAGGTTACGTAGAGCGGAACAACCGGATTAGCAGAAAGGTAAATGCCCTGATTCAGATCATACTCAGCAGAGCTTCTTGATCCACGGCTTGCGCTATGTACGTAATTTGTCCCGGTCGGCCAACCTCGTATTGCATACACATTGTTGCTGAGCCTATTGGTTAAAGTACCTATCTCATCTGCTGTTGCTATATACCATTCGGAGAGTCCAGCGAGCTTCTGAGTATTATATAAATCACATAATGATTCCACTTCTTCGTTCCAGCTGAATAAGTAAAAATCTCCTACAGGACCTTTATCGCCGGTTTCTGAAAAAGTCCCGCCATTGACACTACCACCGAGACGGTCCAGATAAGCGACTGAAGGTGAGCTGGTATACAGCAACAGCCCTCCCTTGAAAGAATAAGTTTTCGTATCGACGAAGACATCAATACACGGACCAGCTAAGTCGCTGCAAACATTCACCTCTACCGGATTACTGATGATGCCATCTTTCATGACCGTGAGTGTGGTCGTCCCCACTTCAACGCCGGCCACTTCAACACCGGATAGCACGTTAGTTGGGTTCACTGCAGCGATACTGGTATCCAGCAACCACGTCAAGGAATCACTCACATCAGTTGAAGTGTTGTCACTGTAGGTTAATGTAACGGTGATCGGCTGAGTCCGGCCTTTAACGACACCGACATACTCAGGTACCACGGTAATACCCGTAATCACAGCGTCAGTCACATCAACATCCACAGTGTGACTGGCGAAGCCATCTTTCAAGGCCGTGACTGTCGTCCCCCCCACTTCAACACCGGTCAGTAAACCCGCGGGAGTCACAGTTGTAGTCGCTTCATCGACTGGCATCCATGTGACAGTATCACTCACATCAATTGACGTGCCATCACTGTACACTGCCATCGCCGTCAACTGCTGAGTCTGACCTCTGGCAACTCTTACAGTCTCAGGCGTGACGACAATTTCCATGAGCACCGCTGAAGGATCAGAAAAAACACCTTCCGAATTACAGCCACTAAGTAGCACCACTAAAGGTAATACTATTGCGGCTAATAATCTTTTAATAATATGTCTCATCATAATACAACCTATTGTTGATACTGAAAATCTGGGATAGTAATTTCAACTCTGCGATTTTTAGCTCGCCCTGCCTTCGTGCGGTTATCAGCCACTGGGCGAGACTCGCCTTTACCCAAAACCTCAATTTGAGCTGGGTTGACCCCTAAAGCAATCAGTTGATTCCCGACCAGCTTTGCACGTCTTTCAGACAGTACCTGATTATCCGCCTCTGAGCCGATTGAATCCGTGTGGCCCACAACCACTACATGAGATTGAGGGTAAGTATCCAGTACTGAAACAATTTCTGATAAATTATCAATTAAGTGTTGACTGGGTTTAGCCGAACCAAACTCAAAGGATTCATGCAAAGTTTTCGTTAAATAAGTCAATGTTTGAGGTGGTGATTCAACTGGCACAGGTTCGTTAGCAGGCGTTGATAAGTTTTCATCTAACGTAGGTTTCGTTGAATCACCAAAGGTATAGCGAATCCCGACCAATAATCCATGGCTGTCATATTTACCCGTATTCGACTTACCAATACTGTCGATGTACTGATAACCGGCAGAGAGCCGCAGGTTTGGGGTCAAAGTATAGTCAACACCCACTTCGCCAAGTGGAGATAAACCTGTCGCATTCAGCTTATCTGAAGCACGGTTCGTTTTTTCTACATCCCAGTAAGCAGCACCCAGTCGACCATATAAACTCAGGTTATCTTTCACATACCAATCGTAACGGATTGCACTTTCAATCAGCCAGGTTTTAACGTTGATCGATGAAGAATCCGCTGTTAAATCATCATGATATTGATAGCCGACATCCCAACTCCAGGCAGGCGTGAATTGTAATCCACTATAAACCCCAAAGATCGCACCGTCTGGATCTGAATGGTTATAATTGTCGTCCGCAGCCCATTGATAACCTCCCTTTGCACCAATAAAAAAACGAGGTGATTCAGGCGTCGCCCATGCAGGGAGACTAATAAAACTAAGGCATAAAATTATTTTTTTCATATGGCTTCTTCTTTTTAAAAAATAAATTAATTATAATAAACAGTTATTGAACAGGGACATTGGACTCTAAAATAATATCTTCAGGTGCAGTCAAAACAACCCAAAATAACCACCAAAAATGGTTTCATCATTGTCACACGCTCTAGCACTTGATTCACATGCATCATGATAATGTGACCAACCAGTTCGAAGGCCGATATAAGCTCCATGTTCATTTTGAGCTTGTGTTGGAGATACCGTATTCGAAAGGGCCACAGGGCTAAATAAAGTTAGAAAAGCAAATAAACGAGATCTGATTAGCATAGACTACACCTCTACCTTGACATGAACAATAAACATATTTACTTCATGTAAAATGAAATTCAGATAAGTGATGAATTCAAGAGATTTATCAGAAAGTTTAATTATATAGTTAGTACTTATGACACTCTCGTCACTTGTAAACCTTGAAAAATAAAATTCGCAAAATAGCGATATTCTTTTTCACCCTCAGTGCGTAAAGATATCTTACATAAATACACAACCCAGTTCTATGATCATATCTAATAAAAATCATCAGATAAATTCACCAATTCAATAAATTAATATCGCTCTGAAATAATTTCAATTAAAAATCACACTCATGATACTTAAAGCGCTACGTTTACGATTAATTAATATTAACCGTGTATTTTAAAATCAGCAAACAGGCAGAAGATATCAAATATACGATATTATAATGAAAAATCAGGCCTTTACTCCCCAATGTAGGTAAGGGAAAACCTTGTCAAAATAGATTTATTTAGAATATTTTCTTTGTAAATACAATCATTAACTCAGAACTTTCCGCTCAAAAAAACAAAGCGCACTCTATCGAAATGAAGAAAAAACCTACACCATAGCAATCAGAACGCTTCGTGAAAATCACGAAAAATAAGACTATTCTGACAATTTAAATGACCAGATTAATTTTAATTACGACCTTTTTAAAACAGAACACAGCAAAGGACTCACACATAAACCCTGAATATATTCGCGCATGTAGGAAAAGCAAACTAGAAAATAAGAATTATCTTACAAAAAAATATTTCAGATCAAGATCTCGGAGAAACACCTATTCACAGACCAGGGAGGGATTTAACGATATTTAAACTAAAAATCATTTCGGCTCTAAACGCTGGGCTCCAACCCACCCGTCTTCACTTAGGCTTTGTTAATGATATGGACACTTCCACTCACCACCTAAACTAACAGTTGGTGAACTGAATAAGGAAGAGACCATGACCATTGCAACCTTAGGTATCGATTTAGCCAAATCATCTTTTGCTCTGCACGGCGTAGATTCATTCGGAAAGGTTCTTCTTAAGAAAAACGTCAGCACGAGACGTTAATCATTATGCCTCCCTGCCTTATTGATATGGAGGCTTGCGCCAGTGCTCACTATTGGGCAAGAGTATTCAAGCAATTTGGTCATGACGTAAAGCTTATGCCGCCACAGTTTGTTAAGCCCTATGTGAAATCAAATAAGAATGATACCACTGATGCCGAAGCAATCTGTGAAGCCATGACTCGTCCCAACATGCGCGTCGTGCCTATAAAATCGATTGATGATCACTGACTCACTTCGATTGGTATAAATCAGCGGATTCACATTCAATTTCCACTAAAAAAAACGCCAGTCCGAAGACTGGCGCATAAATCATAAAACGTTCAATACTATGTTCGATATTATGGTTCTGAGACGCAGGTCGCGAAGCGCCCATTGGCCGGGAGAAGGCTGCCAACATCGCCGGTACTGATACTCACAAGGAAATAGTAAGTATCATTAGTCTTCGATGAATCAACCTCCGATGACCAGTAACCAGCACCGTTCGGCCAGCCTCGCGCGGCATTCAAATCCCCAGGCACACCCACCAACTCCACTTTGAGTTCATTTACAGTTGGCACACGCCAATTGGAACGCCCTGCGAGATTCACACGATTATATGTATCGCACAATGTGTTCGCGTTGCCCCAGTTGAACGGAGGAAATATAAAGTTTTCCGGTGGGACACTTGTTTCACTTCCCCCGATACTGTTCAGGTAAGCGGTTGATGGTGTGTTGGTGAACAACTTCCCACTCCCCGCATCGAAGGCATCAATGCATGCATCTTCGAGTGATCCGCACACATTCACATAGACTGTGTTACTGGTGATGGCATCTTTCAGGGCAGTGACTGTTGTGGTCCCCCCTGCCACACCAGTCAACAACCCAGCAGGCGTCACTGTCGCGATCGAAGTATTCACAGGCACCCACGTCACCGAATCACTCACATCGGATGACGTGCCATCACTGTAGGTTGCCATCGCCGTTAACTGCTGGTCTGATATACCACTGATCACATCCACATTCGCCGGGGTCACAGTAATCTCCGTCACCACTGCTGCGGTCACATCGACATTTACCGTGTTACTGACGATGCCGTCTTTCGAGGCAGTCACTGTCGTAGTCCCAACGTCAACACCATGCAACAAACCCGCAGGCGTCACTGACGTGATCGAAGGGTTTGCTGGCGTCCATGTCACGGCATCACTCACATCGGATGACGTACCATCACTGTAGGTTGCCATCGCCGTCAGAAGCTGAGTTTGACCTTTAGCCACAACAATAGTCTCAGGGGTCACGACAATACCCGTCATCACTGCCGGGGTCACATCGACATTCACCATGTTACTCACGATGCCGTCTTTCGCGGCAGTCACTGTCGTGGTTCCAACGTCAACACCATGCAACAAACCATTACTCATTAATACCGCAATCGAAGGGTCTGCTGGCGTCCATGTCACGGCATCACTCACATCAGATGACGTACCATCACTGTAGGTTGCCGTCGCCGTCAAGAATTGATTTTGACCAATGGCCACAACCACTGTCGCAGGAGTCACGGTAATACCAGTCAGCTCTGCTGTGGTCACTTCTACATTCACCGTGCTACTCACGATGCCGTCTTTCGAAGCAGTGACTGTTGTGGTTCCCCCATCCACACCGGTCAGCAAACCCGCAGGCGTCACTGTCGTGATCGAAGGGTTTGCTGGCGTCCATGTCACGGAATCACTCACATCAGATGACGTACCATCACTGTAGGTTGCCGTCGCCGTCAGCTGTTGCGTTTGCTCTTTTGCAATGCGAACGCTCGCAGGTGTCACCGTAATCTCCATCACCCTTGCTGCGGTCACATCGACATTCACCGTGTTACTGGAGATGCCGTCTATCGTTGCAACCACAGTGACAGAACCTGGCGAATGACCACCGGTTAAAATACCCGGTGCATCAAAATACCCCCTATCAGTGTTACTTGAGCGCCAATTACTCATCGTTAAATCAGTTAATGTTCGCGACGATCCATCCGAATAGTAACCCACTGCGACAAAGGTTTGTGTATTCCCCGCAGCCAACGTCAGGTGACTCACTCCTCGTGTTGCTACTGGCGAAGGAGTGATATCTATACGTTCTAATTTTACGGTTGACTCGGAAAAAGCACCGTCTGAATTGCAACCCGTCAATAGCATCACTAAAGGTAATACTATTACTGCAAATAATCCTTTAATAATATATCTCATCATAATACAACCTATTACTGATACTGAAAATCTGGGATAGTAATTTCAACTCTGCGATTTTTAGCTCGCCCTGCCTCGGTTCGGTTATCAGCCACAGGATGAGACTCTCCTTCACCCCGGGCCTCAATTTGAGTTGGGTTGACTCCTAAAGCAAGCAGTTGATTCCCGACCAGCTTGGCACGTTTTTCAGACAGTACCTGATTATCCGCCTCTGAGCCGATTGAATCCGTGTGGCCCACAACCACCACATGAGATTGAGGGTAACTCTTGAGTACTGAGGCAATTTCTGATACCTGCTGAATTAAATCTTGGCTGGCTTCAGTAGAACCAAAATCAAAAGATTCATACAAAGTTTTTGTTAAAAAATTCAATGTTTGAGGTGGCGCTTCAACTGGCACAGGTTCGTTAGCAGGCGTTGATAAGTTTTCATTTAACGTAGGTTTCGTTGAATCACCAAAGGTATAGCGAAGCCCGACCAATAATCCATGGCTGTCATATTTACCCGTATTCGACTTACCAATACTGTCGATGTACTGATAACCGGCAGAGAGCCGCAGGTTTGGGGTCAAAGTATAGTCAACACCCACTTCGCCAAGTGGAGATAAACCTGTCGCATCCAGCTTATCTGAAGCACGATTCGTTTTTTCTACATCCCAGTAAGCAGCACCCAGCCGACCATATAAACTCAGGTTATCTTTCACATACCAATCGTAACGGATTGCACTTTCAATCAGCCAGGTTTTAACGTTGATCGATGAAGAATCCGCTGTTAAATCATCATGATATTGATAGCCGACATCCCAACTCCAGGCAGGCGTGAATTGTAATCCACTATAAACCCCAAAGATCGCACCGTCTGGATCTGAATGGTTATAATTGTCGTCAGCAGCCCATTGATAACCTCCCTTTGCACCAATAAAAAAACGAGGTGATTCAGGCGTCGCCCATGCAGGGAGACTGATAACACTAAGGAATACAACTATCTTTCTCTTCATATAGTTATCTCTGGATTATATTTTCAGGGTGGGATCAGGCCTACTCTATTAATTTCAATATAAACCTGTCATTTTTATCCCGAATGGCAATGATGGCTCCAGATGTATGGCGCCAATCATCTTTTTAAATAGATAAAACAATTATTTAAAAGCTACCCAACGCATACAAAAAACAAATCACAACAGCTCTTAAATTAGAAAATTACGACACATATATCATAATGGATATAACTTTCATCAATCAAACTTAAAAAACAGCTCACAATAAGTAAGGAAAAATCCTACAAGTAGCCGACCGCATTCCCACGCTGTTATAGAGAGCTACTTCAAACAATTATTAAAAAATTCAGTCCATGACTTAAATTAATCATCCACAATACCGGACAGAGCTCGACAACGATAACCAACATATTGCCATCGTCAATAGATCCTACATTGTGAATATAACGCTAAAATAGAGGCGAATATTTCTTATTCATATTCGCAACGTGATCTTGGTGAGACTTTAATTCGATCACATTATTTACTTGATATTTTGTGAAGATACGTTTTTTGTATGTACTTATCGTCTTTTCACTGAGCGATAATATTTGGGATATCTGCTTATTCGTATGCCCTTTCATTAGATAATTCAAGACTGTATTTTCCCGATGAGACAGAGAGCGAGATTTAGATTGTGTTTTTTCACCACAACTTTGCTTAAAAACAGTAAATCCTAAACAAATTTGTCTGACCGAATGAAGAAGAAAAGCCGTGCTTTCTAATTTAGACACATATCCATCTGCCCCAGCCTGCTCGGCAGCTTGAGAATATTTTTCGTAAGGCAGGCTTGAATACACTAAAACTTTGGGTGACATCGCTTGACGACGGTAAATAAACTCCAATGAACACCCATCACTCAACTCAACTTCAGTAATAATTAATTGAATTGCCTGTTTTTCCAGGACTTTTCTAGCCGATGACAAATCGCTTACGCTAAATATTTCAGCATACATCAAGCCTTGAGGTAAGATTTGTTTCAAAGCTTCTTGCATTAAGGGTTGGGGGTCAATATGTAAAACTTGATAATTCATTGGCATTTTCATCATCAAACCTCATCGCTTCCAGGTGTAATACAGACCTGTCATGATCCCGCCAATTTTGGCAACATCAGCCGATCATGTATCTACTTCATTTGGTATTTTCATCTTGAACATCTGTTCAGTCGCCCGTTTATCATGAAAATAGAACGATTCACGCCACAAAATACTGACACGGGTTGCATGGTGAATCACGCTTAACCGAAATAAACACGACTCTTCCAATCGCACAATCACTGAGATTACGTCCAATTTTATGTTCAGACTTAAGCGGAGATGTATTCAGGGGGATATGCGGATATCATTTCTTGCTGACCGTCATCTGTTGGCCTTCCGCATCACACTCAATCCCTGAGCGCATTCTCTATTTATACTAAACATCGTCGAGCAAGCGCTCATCCTCTACAGGTGTCGATACCTTACCGGACACTTCATGGGCGGCTCACTCGCAGTTTTTGCTTGAACTCAACAAGCTTACGCTTGTTTCACTTCTGGTTCACGACCCATAGAGCCACTTGTTCAGAATACCTTTTTCGCTATACACATCACTTACCCAAGTCATTACAGACATATTCTTACATGTATCTGTCTAAATCTAGGAAATCCTTTCTTTCCAAAATGGAAATTTTGGGCTATTTGTAATAACAAGGTAGTTAATGAATAGATTTCAAAATGAACGGACAATCCGATATTGATTTAAATTTGCTGCGAACCCTACGGGTTTTGTGCCTGAAAGGTAGTATTAAAGCAACTGCGCATCAGCTAAAAATTTCCGAGAGTGCAGTCAGTAAGCAGATATCCAAACTGTCCAGTCAATTAGGCCAAACACTTTTTGAACGTAATCATTACGGAATGCAACCGACTGCCTATACACAACAGATCATTTCAAGATTAGAAAAAAACTTAGACCAAATTGAACTCCTGCTTACACCGGAGAATTTTGACCCCGATCGTTATCAAGGACATATCTCTCTCGCCCTACCCGCAATATTAATTGAAAGCCATGGCTTTGAATTATATAAAATTTTTCATCATCTCTTCCCACGGAGCAAATTATCTTTACTCACCTGGAACCCCAAAACTGTCGAACAAATTGAACGTAATGAAATCACTTTAGGTGTCAACGTTTGGCATGATTCTTTCTCACAGAAAATTTATCAGACTAAAATATGTGATTTTGATGTTGGCTTAGTGTCAGCGAAACATTTTAATATTCACGGGGAAAAAATGTTAGAATTACCTTTTATCCATATGGAAATCCCTGGGTGGAATGACAATAAAAGGTATGTATTAGATTACTTGATTTCTTCTGGAATACCCATCCAGATTGATTATTACCTAGACAATATATCACTATGTTGGGAAATTTCCGATAAGCAACCTGTAACTTTCATTGTTCCTGATTGTTTTGTCAAGCCTAACTTTAATTTTTTTTGCCTTAAAGACATGATAGAAATTAACCTTCACATTGGTGTATACCTCCCATTAATTCAGCGAAGCAGTCCGTTACACAAACTGATTGTCTCTGAATTGCAACGCTTTTTTCATAGTTTGTATCACCAAGATGAAGCAATCATAGCGCCTTCAGCCAAGAGTTAGTGCAGCAAAGACTCATTCACACCCATTAGCTCAACAATAGAGTTAACTTTAAATTTATTCAAAATACGTTTCTTATACGTGCTGATCGTTTTCTGACTGAGTAGCATAATCTCTGCAATCTCTTTATTATTTTTACCTTCAATTAAATATTGAAAAACAATCGCCTCACGATTTGATAGTTTCACTTGTGATGCTGCGGGTTTTGTATCCAGCAGATGTTTAAACTTAAAGAAACTGTAACCATTCATGATCGCGTCAATGGCATCATGGATGAGAGACATATCTTCACTTTTACTGATATAACCATCCGCACCCAGTCCAAAAGCTGTTTCTGAGTATAAAAGAGAACTATTACCAGATACGTACAATGCCTTTCCTTTATATCCATGTGCTTTTACACGACGTAAAAATTCAAATCCATCACTATTTTCCAGGCTAACATCAATAATCAGCATATCAACTTGATTGCTCTTGATAAAACTTATTGCTTCTTGAGTATTTGTAAAAGTATAAATGTGAGTAAAACGCTCAGTTGGTCTCAACATGGCCACAATCGCGCTACACACAAGCGGATGATCATCCAAAATGACACAAGTTTGACTATTCATCGATGAATTTTCTCCTAATTATTATTTATCCATAAGTAATAGCATTTCTTCAAAAGGAATAGGTTTAGAAAGGTAGTAACCTTGAGCCTTTTGTATACCTAATGTTGTGATATAATCCAATGTCGCCTTATCTTCAATGCCTTCTGCTACAACTTGTGCTCCCAGACTTAATGCGAGTTGCGACGTAGTTGTGACGATTGATTTACACCGGTCATCCAGTAAACAACTGGAAACAAAAGAGCGATCAATCTTGACTTCACTGAATGGTAATAAAGCTAATTTGTGCAGCGAGGAATATCCAGTGCCAAAGTCATCCACAGACAAAGAAATACCGTGGATGCACAAACGAGCAAAATTTTCTAACATATACGACGTTTTGCTGCATTCCTCAGACTCCACTAATTCAATCGTGATTCGTGAAGGGGGAATCTGATACTGATGGCAAAGTTCTAACACGCGATCAGAAAATCCATGGCGGTCAAAGCTCATATGACTGACATTAATTGCAACATTTTCCGGCATCACCTCATTTTGCATATGCTGTAAAATCATCTCCAACATATAAAAAAAGATCTTGTCAGCATGCTCTGCGTCGTTAATCAGAGATAAGAAAGCATCTGGAGGTAGCAAACCATAAACTGGATGTTGCCAACGAATTAAAGCTTCGCAACCGATAATATCCCGCGTAGTAAGACAAAACTTCGGTTGATAATATGTAATGAACTCACGGCGACTCAAACCTAGAATGACATCCGAAATGTTGATATTCCTGATGCCTTCACTTAACTTTCCAGAATCTTCTTTCTCATAAAAATAACTTACATAGCGATAACTCATCGCCTCTTTCAAACCATCTAATTTTACAGGCTTTGATATTTTTTTGATAAATTGAAAGCCACAGTCATCACACATCCGAAGCGCAACATCGATAATATTCTGGCTCTTACCACTGACGATGCAGACACCTCCTCTGTAATTTGCCGCATCCAATCGACGTAAAAAAGTTAAGCCATCCATTCGCGGCATATCTAAATCACAGACAACGAGGTCAAACTCTTGCTGGCTACACAGCTCCAAAGCATCACTACCACATTCTGCAAGACTGATATTTTTAACCCCTAATTGGTTGAACATGTTTTTTGTCACATGAAGCTCAATCAGGTTATCATCCACGACCAAAATATTATGGGAGCTAGTTTGCATTGTGTTTTAACCATTTCTCGGTTTGTTGGATATACTTATGCATGACCTGAGTCAAACTGGATAAGTAAATATCCAGATTTTCATCACGCCGCTCAGTCGCCTCTTCCAAACGTTTGGCATGATCACTAATCTCATCAATATTGATTGACAAAGCTCCCCCTTTAATACGATGGGATAGTTGTCGAATTGAGTTATGATCACCCTGATTTTTCATTTGGTATTTCTTCAACTTATCTAAATCACCAGACATCGATTGCAAAAATATATTCGCCATAATTTCCTGCTCATCGTCACTAAAATTTTCCCACCAATGACCTTGAGCCACTTCTACCGTTTCTTCTTGGCTGACGTTATTCTCTAAAGGCAGGTAAAGGCTGAGTAACCTCGCCATTTTATCGATGCCATAAGGTTTATACAGCATATCGTCAAATTCATACTCATATGAACAGTTTGGTTTTGCTCGCACATCAGCAGCAGTGCAACCAATAATCGGCTTATCATTAAACTGCGGTAACTCTGAACGAATCTTATTCGTCAATTCGAACCCATCCATATTTGGCATATGGCAATCGGTGATTAACAAATCAAAATCCTGGTGATGTTGTTGCAGAAGACTATAAGCAGCCTCACCATCAGAGACGATTTGTACATCAACCCCTAACTTGGTTAATTGCTTGCGAATAAGTAACTGATTGATTTGATTATCTTCTGCAACCAATACACTCCCGATAAACTGGTTCACGATATATAAGGGCTCATCCGTCACCCCGCTACTGATACTGATTAGAGAGTCGAGCAATAAGTCTGGGTACAGTGGTGAAGCCAATAATTTAGTCAATTTTCTATCTGTACGTTTGAAGTCCGTTACAGATTGGCATAATAATATATGGTGTGAATTTTCACTTAATTTAAAATTCCCGTGATGATATAGTTCCACATCAACTTCATGATCAACACAACTCTCACCGGTCCAAATTGTTAACCATTGTTGGATATGTTGTTCATCACCAGAGTAGGCCGCATTCAATGAGCTTAGATTTTGTGAAAAATTGGAGACCACTTGTAATGGAACCCAAAAATTTACACGTGTCCCTAAACCAATGATTGAATTGATTGTTAATTCCCCCCCATTAAAGAAACTAAATCTTTTACAATAGTCAGTCCTAATCCTGTCCCACCATATTTGCGAGAAATTGAACCATCAGCTTGTACAAAGGGATCAAATACTTTTATTTTTTGTTCTTCAGTCATCCCGGTACCAGTATCGCTAATATTCACATCAACCCGGTCCATTTGAATGTTTACGTGAACAGTGACCCCACCCCGTGAGGTAAACTTAATCGCATTAGATAATATATTGTGAAGAATCTGATTCAAACGCAAGTTATCAATTTCAACTTCATTAATATCTGTCGGCTGGAAATCAAGTTCAAAATAAAGATTTTTCTTGTTGGCTGCCACATGATGCGTACGAAGGACTTCACAAATCTCACGAATAAGGCAGGTCTTATTCAAGTCTAATTGTAACTGATTCGCTTCCAGCTTAGAAAAATCTAAGATATCATTCACTAACATATGTAAGTTATGTGTCGCAGCCGCAATATTATCGAGAATCAATTTTGATTCACTTTCTTTCAGTTGCATCATCAGCATTTCAATCAAACCAGACATTCCAGCAATGGGCGTCCGTAACTCGTGACTCATACTCGCCAGAAATTGCTCACGAGCAACGACGGCTCCTTTTGCTAATTCAGTCGCCGCGATCAACTCTGCTTGTTGTTCTTTTTGCTTTGTGACGTCATTAATTGCCGTTAATACAAGAGGACCTTTGCCCCGATTATTTACAATACACTTCCGGTAAATATGAACAGCTTTCATTTGTAAACGGCAATTTTTAATTTCAGTCACACGATCGACAACGTCGTTATCCTGAATGACACGCTGAATTTCTTGTGGATTTTCTATTAAATAATCGGAGTTTACCATTTCAGGTTTCATTTCGCAGCTTGTACAACGACCGTGGATAAACTCTTCACAATTGGTCAGCAACAGTTGATTGTTGCTATTGTGAATGAAGACTTGGATAGGCAATCCGTTAATAATCCCTTGTAATAGATCCAACTCCTTTTGTGTATGCTGTGCTTCTTTTTTACTGTGAGATATTTTTCTGCTTAGATTCTTCCATCCCCAATACCCCACTAAAATAAGAAAGACAAATGCCAAGATACCAGCAACAATGATTTTGATCACTCCAGTTTTTTCGTAACCATAAGATACATTAAACATGGTGTAATTTCGTTTCAGTTCTTTTAACTCAAAATCATTTAATGTCATGAATGTGCCATTGAGCACATCCGCAAGTAACCGATTATTCGCTGAAACCCCCATCGATAAATTCACACTACGATAAACATCAAAATTCACGACAAATCGCTGGTCAATTTGCTGCGCAATAATGAGATCAACAACATTTTCACTCACAAAAGCCCGCTGTATCTCATGATCATCCAGTGCAACGACTAATTGCATGAAGTCAGTAAAATATTCAACATGATCACCAAAATCAGACTCATTTAATGAATCCATATAGCTTTCTTCATGTTGACCAGCGAGCAAGACACCGACTTTTTCAATCGAAGGATCGACACCTTCCTTTAGCTCCATGCTCACAAACTTTATTTTCAAATAAGGTTTTGTTGACCTGATTTGATTCACATCACGTGTTTCATTGATAATAATTGGTAACAAATCCACCTTACCTTCAGCCAGCATTTCCTCTGGTGTTTCCCCCTCGATAAGAGGAACGTATTCAAAATTTAAGTTCGATCTGCTTTCCAATCGATTTAGCACATCTAAAACATAACCTGTCACATGACCAGATACTGTTCGATAAAACATTGGGTAGAGATCATTTTCTAAAGTATATCGAATAGGTTCTTTGAAAAGTTCATTTTTTTGTACCATTGCATTGATTTTATCCGTTTTATGGTACGGACTTTCAGATACAATCGTATGTTTCGTCTGGCCTAATTTTTCTCGCTTTAATACCTTATTAATGACATTGATCAGTAACTGATTATCTGGTCGAGCAAAGGCTGAAACCTTCAGTGCTTCTGCCCACATGGGTGTGTAAAGTTTACCCATCACAATATTCGTGTCATTAGAGTATTCAATCAACGACACATAGCTTTCTAAAATCGTATCAGATTCACCTTCATTCAATGAATCAACAGCTTCAAAAAAACTGTTTACTTTTTTAATATGTAAATAGCCACGTTCTTCTAAAATATCACAGTAGATTGTATCGCTGACACAAACCCAATTCAGCTCACTTTCTTTTTCTAATACTTTATCCGTATTCCGATATCCAACAGCAATCGTACTGCTGTACATACTATCCGTGAATATGAAATGATGCTCACGTTTAGCTGTCCGTGTAAACCCTGAGGCAAGATCAACCTCCCCTGTAAGCACAGCGGAATAAATGTTCCTGACCGATGGATAGCTGATCACTTGAGTTTTCAGGCCGAGTTCATCTGCTATTCCTTGAATATAATCAATACTGATATCAAAAAATTCATCGTTGCGATCGACCCGTTCCTGTTCATCATTATTTTCAGACAGCACAGCGACGCGCAAAACTGATTTATTTTGCACATAACGACTCTCTTCTTCACTCAGTGCAATCGGCATTGCCCAGGATGCAGTACTCATCGCACAGAATAAGAAATATAAAAAATACCAATGCATGATATCTGCCTAAAAATATGAATCATGTAATAGTATTCCGGCGTATCATACTGTCAAATTACTCAAATACGCGACAGCGCATTAATAATCTGATTTAAAAGGTTTTTCTAATTTTAGTTCAATGATTCCTACAAAAAAAACAGAGAAGGACTACAAGCCTGGAGAGCGACACACAGGTAAATTAGAATCATCCGTACAGCATTCATGACACAAATGTTGTGCATAAAATACCGCTCATCGAACACGCAAAGATGACCAAATCTATGAATAACGCTGTAAAGTTGTGCTGGCCACGCTCAAATAGGCAGAAGTCTGACCACAAAAAAGCTGGCAGTTGCCAGCTTTCTTGTGGTTCGTGAATTGAATTTGTCAGAAACGGACTCTCACACCCATCGCCGCTTCCAGTTCGACATCGACATCTTCAACCATATACAGGGTTGGACCCACTTCGCCGTAAAGCTCAAACTGGTTCACCGGGATTTCAATCCCCACACCGGAACGGACACCTAACTTATCCCAGTGATCATCCACAAACTGAGCACCGACAAAGGTGTAACCCATGTTCAGTTGCGGGTTGTGCGTCAGTGTTCCCAGATTAAAAGTTTTATCGACGGCAAATCCAAACTCGTCCAGACCCAGTGAGAATCGTAAATCGTTATGCTTCAGTTGCACACCGCTCATCGGCGAGCCCAGAAAAATACCGGCGGATTGTGATGCAAACGCAGACGTCGACAGTCCGCACAATAACAAACCAATCAATGACTTCTTCATGTTACTGTCCATATTCCTTGAACTTCGCTCTACTAATAGAGTTGTTTTTAAGACTTAAACTCTACTTTATCTGCTATTTCGCGGCAATACGAACCTGTTGCACCACAAATGACAAATAATTGACATGGGTGATGTCAACAAATTAGCAATGAAGGTGTCAATCAGCCTTTATCCTCGCTCTCAGAACGTAATGCAGTATCCCACCTGCTTTCAGATAGGCCAGCTCAGTTTGCGTGTCTACTCTGGCTTTCACCTGAGACTCACGGTTGTTACCTTGTTCATCCGTGATCACCAGCGTTAGTGAAGCGCCCGGGGCCAATGTCTCGATGCCTTTCAGTGATACACGCTCACGACCCGTGAGCGACATGCTGTCCCGTAAACCCGCAGGTAATTCAACCGGAATGACTCCCATACCCACGAGATTGGAACGATGAATCCGCTCAAAGCTTTCTGCCAGTACCGCCTTCACCCCAAGCAAATTCGTTCCTTTGGCGGCCCAGTCACGGCTGGAACCGGTGCCGTACTCTTTTCCGGCGAAAATCACCAGTGGCGTGCCCTGCGACTGGTACTGCATGGCCGCATCATAAATCGACATCACTTCTCCGGACGGTTGATACAAGGTATAACCGCCCTCTTTGCCATCCAGCATCAGATTTTTGATCCGGATGTTGGCAAACGTCCCACGCATCATGACTTCATGGTTACCACGTCGGGAACCATACGAATTGAAGTCGGCGGGGTTGATACCATGCGCCTGCAGATACTGACCCGCGGGACTATCAGGCTGAATACTGCCAGCCGGAGAGATATGATCTGTGGTAATCGAATCCCCAAACAATGCCAGAATAGCTGCATTGCTGATATCCTGCAGAGGTTGTACTGGCTCAGCGATACGTTCGAAAAACGGCGGCAGGCGCACATAAGTCGAGTCTGGTTGCCATTGGTAAGTTTTACCTGCATTCACCTGTATCTGCTGCCAGATATCATCTCCGGAGAAAATATCGGCATATTCCTGCTCGAACAACGTGCTTTTGACTTCTTTCATTGCTTGCGAAATTTCATCCTGGGAAGGCCATATATCCCCCAGAAAAACGGGCTGCCCTTGCTGATCGACGCCCAGCGGCTCCTGCGTCAGATCGATTCGGGTTGTCCCGGCCAAGGCAAAAGCAACCACCAGCGGCGGCGATGCCAGCCAGTTCGCTTTCACTAACGGATGAACCCGACCTTCAAAATTCCGGTTTCCTGACAGTACAGAAGAGACAGTTAAATTGCCCTGCTGAATCCCTTGCTCAATGGGCTGTAACAAAGGCCCGGAGTTCCCGATACAGGTTGTGCAGCCGTAACCGACCAGATGAAAACCGAGTTCATCCAGATAAGGTTGCAGGCCGGAATCCGCAAAATAGCGGGTGACCACTTTTGAACCCGGCGCCAGTGACGTTTTTACCCAGGGTTTGCGCTTGAGCCCTTTCTCAACGGCTTTTTTCGCCAGTAAACCAGCGGTCAGCATGACGCTGGGGTTAGATGTGTTGGTACAGGACGTAATCGCCGCAATCACGACATCGCCATGTTTGAGCGCAAATCCACCGTCCTCAGTCTCGACCGGGACTTTCTGATCCGGATCCAATCCATTCAGTGACAACAGATCCGACGTTGCCGATTTGATCGCAGGTAACGAAACCCGATCCTGTGGCCGTTTCGGGCCAGCCATACTGGAAACAACATCAGTCAGATCCAAAGATAAGGTGTCGGTATATAACGGTTCCGGATGACTGGAGTCCCGCCACATCCCATTCGCTTTTGTATAGTGTTCAACACGAGCCAGAATCGTTTCATCACGGCCGGACAGACGCAGATAGTTCAGCGTTTCTTCATCGATGGGGAAAAAGCCACAAGTGGCACCGTATTCCGGTGCCATATTGGCAATTGTCGCTCGGTCAGCCAGCGGTAAGCCGTCGAGACCGGGACCATAAAACTCGACAAATTTGCCGACGACGCCCTTCTTGCGCAGCATGTCCGTGACGGTCAGCACCAGATCAGTCGCAGTGACTCCCGGCTTGAGTTTGCCACTGAGACGAAAACCGATCACTTCAGGAATCAGCATGGAAATCGGCTGCCCGAGCATGGCCGCCTCAGCTTCAATCCCACCCACACCCCAGCCCAGCACGCCCAGGCCGTTAATCATCGTGGTATGAGAATCGGTACCAACCAGGGTGTCCGGAAAGAGCGTATCTTCATCCTGCCAGACCGACTGGCCCAGATATTCCAGATTCACCTGATGGCAAATGCCAGTGCCCGGCGGGACCACACGAAAGTTTGAAAAGGCCTGCTGCCCCCAGCGAAGGAACTGATACCGCTCGCTGTTGCGCTTCATTTCCAGTTCAACATTGCGGGCAAATGCACCTTCCGACGCATAGACATCGACCATCACCGAATGGTCAATCACTAAATCAACAGCCGACCTGGGGTTGATACTTTCCGGATCTTTGCCAGCAGCGGCGATGGCATCCCGCATTGCGGCCAAATCAACCACAGCCGGAACGCCGGTGAAATCCTGCATGAGAACGCGCGCGGGACGATACTGAATTTCACGATCAGATGAACGCTTTTCCAGCCACTGAACAATGGCCGTAATGTCGTCTTTCGTGACCGTTTCACCATCTTCAAACCGAAGCAGGTTTTCCAGTAATACTTTCAGCGAAAAAGGTAATCGATCGATATCGCCAAGATGGCGCAGCGCCGACAAATTGAAATACTGATACGGCGTTCCGTCGATATTGAGAGACTGCTTGCTTTGAAAACTGTCCACCGGGTTTTCTGATTTCATTGCTCACCTCCATCCTGCCTCTTTCATGAGAGACTAAAGTATTGATGGAATAAGCCTAATCTTCAAAATACCCGGCTAACAGCAAGGTTGTTTGATCTGTGACCAAACACACAAATGCAGAGGTTTAAGCAGGTGTCTGAATCAGCCAGACTTCTTCCGCAAAGCGGGATAATCCTTGCTGCATTCTTGGGTGGGAAGCGTCCGCATCCTCACGTCCCAGGTGTTTGACATCGCAGCCTTTAAACAGCGATTCAACATCGGGTGCGGGCACACTGAATGGTGGGCCAGACATTTCCTGTTGTGGGTAATCGAGTGTCACCAGCAAAATTTTCCCGCCTGGTTTCACCCGTGACAGCAAATGCTGAACATAACTTTCCCGCATTTTTTCGGGCATCGCGATGAGTGCTGCCCGGTCATAGACTGCATCCACAGTGTCAACAGGTACAGTGAAAAAGTCCCCGCAATAAATCCGGACTTCATCAAACTCATATAACGTGTGGCCATTTCCCAGCGTTGTCACTGTCGGAATATAAAGGTGCTCAGAAAAGTAGGCACGGACTGCAATCTCACTCAGTTCTACGCCAATGACTTGATGATGGCGCTCTGCAAGCCAGGTCAGATCCAGTGATTTTCCACACATTGGGACGAATACGGTTTCATCACGGCTGATGCCCAATTGTGGCCAGAATTGCGGTAATACAGGATTCGTCTCACTCAAATGGAAACCAATTCGGTTTTCAGCCCAGCGGTTGTGCCAAAATTCTGAATCCATGGATGCTCTCTCAATCTCGATTTACAGATAATGGGCCGTATCAGACCATAATTCATCCTGGAGATCCAGCCGTTGCCAAGCCACTTCTGGCGACAAACACAAGCAAAAAAAGATGCCGAAGCATCCTTTTTGAGCCACCAGCAAGCCAGCGGCGAATCCGTTTTTATTTCTGTATGCGAGACGGATATCAACCGATACGGAACAGTTTGATGGAATCGCGACGAACAGTCACGCCACGGAAAGTGACAGGCTCAAGCAGTGTCATCAGTTGTTTCGACACAAAAAACTTGCCGCCATAGCTGCGATCACCACCACGGTTAACCCACGCTGCAAATTCATCTGCCAGGTTGAACATTGAGTTCCCTACAAGTAAAACCAGGACTTTCGCAACTTCACTGTCGTTTTGCTTATTGAATTCTGAGTCACGAACCTTCTTGCGGTATTCATCGACAATTCTCTCAAGGCACTCAAATCTGCTCATATACACCACCACACAAAAAAGAGGTGCGGATACTACTGTTCAATCCCCCCGAAATCAACCCATCCGCGTATGAATTTGGCTATTGCTAACACAAATCAGTCTGGTGCTATCAAAATCGCAATGAATCCATCAAAAAGGCTCAAAATCCCCAAAGAATCGATAACGAATCATTCACTTATTTAAGATTTTGGTTACTCGTCAGCATCGAACAAAGCCCAATCACCTCAACGGTAATAGTCGATCACCTGTACACGAATCGGTGTTTTCTGAGGTTGAATCAGCATTTTAAACTGAGATTGACTTTCGACACTAAGACTGGAGCCTGCTTCACCGGTCACACTCACCCCTTCAATCTTGGTAAAAGGCTGTTCCTCGCCGTAAAACATGTTCACCACCAAATCCGTTTCCTGGTTGGTGCTGAGTTCAAACTGACATATACCGCGAGGACAATAGACGTTTAAGACCCGATCATTGATGTCTATCTGGTCAACATCCTTCACGGGCTCAGCAGAAATGGCAAAAGGCTCACTGCAGCCTACCGTGAACAGATTTACCGACAAAAGAAAGATCCCTGCAACCTTTGTCGCAGCAAAACGGGTTTGTTTTTTCATTGGGCAAACGTCCTCTCACACTGTTGTTTGTCACTCAGTCTACTGTATCAACCACTGTATAAACTACTGTATAAACGCCAGTCTCTGCGTTTCCCGCGCCAACCTCAGACTGAATGACAGGTTTACCGTCAAACTAACCAAAACGAAGAAAAAAAACAAAATTACACTTAATTTACAATTGCTTATATAAAAACAACGCACAAACCCACCCTGAAACCTGAGCCAAGATGTGAAGTGTTCCCGAAAAAAAAGCTTGCAACCCCTGAGGAAGAAAACTACTGTATAAGCATACAGCATGTACAGATACACACTATTCGGTGAATTTTTTCAGAGGATGGAACTCTCATGACAGCACAATTAGACAGCTTCCAATCGGTAACCGCTTCTCAGGTGTATAAATCAACGTTTCTGTCACCCACTTCTCCCCTGAGTTCCATCCAGGTTCAATATCCGATTGAAGTCAGTTTCTGCGATCAAGAACAAGCCCAACTGGCCTATTTACTCCGGTTGCTGAAACAAGCCAGTGCGCAGAACCGCTGGATCATGTTCATTGGTCATGATGCATTATTGGATCGCAATCTGCTGAAAAGCGCAGGCGTCGATCTCAATAAAGTCATCCTGCTCAATAAAAAAGACGGGCAACAAACTCAGGCGCTCATGGCCAAAGCATTGCAAATGGGGAATTGCAGTGCAGTCATTGCCTGCGGTGACGTCCGTGATTATTGCAACCGGACCATCCATGAAGCAGCAATTCACGGGAACGCCATGGCATTCGTTATCCGCCGAAGTACGCACAATCCACTGCTACACTGAAAGCCACACAGTGAATAAACCCGCGTCACGGTCTGCAGACTAGTCTCAATGAAAAACGCCTGTACAACAAAACATGCTATACAGGCGTTTTTCTCGAAGAGCGATTGGCCGTTTCGCTTCAGAGCGGATTCAATCGGATGTGTAACTGCTCTCCATGACTTCCGACTTCCTGAATCTCACAGGAAGCTTTTTCCTGAATCAAAGCCAGCTGTGTTTCGTCCAGTGCATAAGGCAGGCAGACATTCAGTTCGGATATCTGCTCCATTCGCGCCAGTCTCAACAATCGAATCAGATTGTTCACATCACTGGTATTGGTCGACAGCACCTTCAGGGCCTGGCTCTGTAAGCGCTCAGTTTTACTCGAGTACGAGCCATAAGTCCTGCCCCAGGAAAATTCCAGTGCAGGCAGCATCACTTTGAATGCATCCCACAACGTTGGTCTGTAATGACACAACACAGACAGAAAGGAGGTGTAATCAAACACAATCTCTTTCGCTTGTTGGGCTTCAACTGATGATTTCATAATTATCCTTCACAAGAATTCAACAGCATAAATCTGCAAGCTAAAGTAAATTGGACGAGTGCCACACACTATATAGTCATCCAGTCCTGCTTACTTTTTTATCTCTTCAATTTTTTGCGCGTGATCTTACTTTTTCTTGCTTTGCAGCAATTAAAAAATACTGAAAAAACACTTGATTAACATGAATTGCACGTTAATTAAACAACCACTCACGCTTTGTAATTTGTCTGTTTCTGAGCTGTTCGAACACGCTTCGAGACAATCACGTTGTATTCCATACCAAACTTTTACATTCCATTTACTTTTTCATCGCTTTCCCTGTTGCTCAAAGAATCAGAATGACACAGCAATATCTAAGCCAAATTCAATAAGCATTCAAAACGAACAGGAACGGATCTATAAAATATCGATGAAAAACAATGCATTAAAAATTATACTTCCCGATGAAAAACGTCGTGTGTCATCCATTCGGAGAGAGAATGATGTTTAAAAATCATGCATTTGCACTCATTTGGTCAGGCGAGACCTGAAAATTCAGGAAACAAATTAAGTGCAACAAAGAGATGAGAACCAGACAGCTCAGCAGATAAAACCGCAAGTCATTCCTGAACCGTCTGGCAAAAGAGGGAGAGTTAAGTCATCAAAATCAGGTTAAGGCCGCTCACCTGCCGCTAAACGTCGATTAATATCAACAATGACTGCAGGTAAATCAGCAATGGTGTCGATTTGATAATGTGCATGAGAACGTTCAAATGCTTTTTTCGATTTTGCTCTGGCTAAGTCCAGCGCTGATTCAGATGCATTCAGGAATTCCTGTTCTGTCAGACCCGCTTCATTCCCAGACAGCAAGAGTGCCACCGTCCACATCCCCGCATTGTGCCCTTCTTCGATCCCTGGGACGGAGTCGTCAACTTTGATGCAGGCAGCAACATCTTGTATGCCTAATGCAATCACGTTCTGCAATGCCATGAACGGCCCCGGACGCCCACCGGCAGCCAGATCATCGGTTGCCACCACGTAATCGGGTTTAAAGCCATTCGCTTCCGCAGCCGGGAGTAATTCATCCATCACTACGCGTGGATAGCCGGAGCAGGAGCCCATTTTGATTCCGTATTCCCGCAGGTGACTGACCACATCGAGCGTCCCCGGAATCAGATCCGCATGCTGGGCAACCTTTGCAACCTGTAACGGCATAAAAGTCTGGTAGATATTATCGATGTCTTCCCGCGTCATTTCCCGGCCAAATTGCGCCTGCCAGCGTGCGGCCACTTCAGGTAACGCCCCCACCGCCTGAATGTGATCCCATTTCCCAAGCCCCATGGGTACCCGCGCTTCTGCCAGTGAAATATCGAAATCATATTCGCGCTTGAACGCTTCTACGAAAATGGTGGTCGGCGCAAATGAACCAAAATCAACCACGGTTCCGGCCCAGTCGAAAATTACGGCTTGCACTTGTTTCATGTTTCTCTCTCTTATTCATCAAATACTGAATGTTGTCAGCTTACGAAATTAAAGTTGGCTCACTTCTGCAATGGCCTGCTCGACCCAATCCAGCGCCTGAACCAGTGCTTCGCGGGAAATAATCAGCGGCGGACTCAGTTGCAAAACATTGCCCTGCGACACCTTAAAACTCATTCCCAGTTCCAGGCAGCGATACATCACCTGCTCTGCGGCGGCAAAAGCACGGCTTTTGGTTGTCCGGTCTTCCACCAGTTCGATCCCCCACAGTAAGCCGATGCCACGAACATCGCCGATGAACGGGTATTTCGCTTTCATGGCTTGTAGTCGATCGGCAATATAAATCGCATCGTCCCGGACTTTCTGTAACAGGTTTTGCTGTTCAATCACTTGGATCGTGGCCAGCGCGGCAGCACAGCCAATCGGGCTTTTCTCGTGGGTGTAATGCCCGAGTGAAATCTGAGTGGCTTGGTTATATTTGTCTTTTGTCAGCATGGCCGCCATGGGCACAACGCCGCCACCCAGACCTTTGCCGATACAGAGAATGTCCGGCTCAATCCCGAATGCCTGATGGGTGAACCAGTGACCGGTCCGTCCCATGCCATTTGGAATATCGTCAATAATCAGCATGACCCCATGCCGGTCGCAGATGTCCCGCACGCGCTGCCAGTAGGCTTGGCTGGGCACCTGCACGTCGGTATTGCGCACACCTTCAGCAATAAATGCCCCGACACCGCCTTCTTTTTCGATCACATACTCCAGGTAATCGGCATAATGCAGATCTGAACCATCCGGTGATGGCAACGCGCCCCGATAACGAACGGGTGGCGGAATCCGCTCGACCCCGGCCATCAGCGGTCCCATACCTTCACGGAAGCAGGCTTCCCCGCCGACAGAAATCGCATCCATCGACGCGCCGTGAAATGAATCCCACAGCGAGATCACTTTGGTATTGCCGGTAATGTAACGGGCAAGCTTGAGCGCCATCCCAACAACCGAGGTGCCCCCGGAGCAAAAAGCACCCGGTTCAGCTCCCCACCGGCCACCCGCGTGAGCGCTTTGGCGCAATCGACTGCGGTCTGATGGGTAAAGCGACGCGGCGCAAAGGGCAATGTCGCGAGCTGTTTCTGAATCGCGGCAAGCACTTCAGGATGCCCGTACCCCAGCTGATGCACGTTGTTCCCATGAAAATCCATGTACTGTTTTCCGGCAACGTCAGTCAGATAGATGCCATCCGCGCTTGCCAGTGCATCCAGACAAGGCGTCGACATGGCCTGATGCAAAAAATACTGACTGTCTTCTGCCAGCAGCTGCTGTGTCGCCGGATCGGCAAGGGTCTCCGTCCAGCGGGCTCTTGAAGGCGACGTATTGGTGTCGCCTTCGCAGGCATGTGCACGCTGGCTCAAACCGGACGCTTGACTCATGCCTGTTCTCCTGCCTCAGCCGTTTCTGCAGTCCAGTACATCGACGCTTCGATTGCCGTGAGCAGGCGTTCAATATCCGCCGGATACACATCACCAATATTCCCGATCCGGAAACAGTCCGCATCCGACACTTTGCCCGGATAAATCACAAATCCCTTGGCTTTCAGGCTGTCATAAAATCGCTTGAAGTTGTAAGACGGAGATTCCGGAGAATAAAACGAGGTAATGATCGGAGAATGTAAGGTTTCATCCAGCAGGCAACAAAAGCCAAGTTTCTGCATGCCTTTCACCAGCGTGGTTTGATTGGTGTGATAGCGCTGGTAACGTGCAGACACACCACCTTCCCCGGCCAGTTCCGTCAGTGCCTGTGCGAAAGCGCGAACCGTATGGGTCGGAGACGTAAACCGCCATTTCCCCTGATTCACTTCCATGCAATGCCATTGATCGTAAAGATCCAGACTCAGCGAACGCGCCTGACCTTTGCATGACTCAAGCAGTGCGCGCCGGGCAATCACGAAACCAAAACCCGGTACACCCTGAATACATTTATTCGCCGAGCTGATCAGGAAATCGATTCCCAGCTCGCCCATATCCATCGGAATTCCACCAAAGCTGGACATGGCATCCAGAATCATCACTTTTCCGGCAGCCTTCACGCGCTGTGCCACAGCTTCGAGCGGGTTCAGCATCCCTGTCGTGGTTTCACAGTGAACCATCGCCACATGGGTGATCTCTGGCTGATCAGACAGCAACTGAGACAATGCGTCGAGATTCGGCTGACTGACCTCCCCCAGATCCCAGTTCAGGTGGGGAATATTCAGAACCTCAGCAATTTGTGCGATCCGGGCCCCATAGGCACCGTTATTGATCACCAGCACACGACCGTCTGCCGGGATGACAGAACCCAGAGTCGCCTCAACAGAGGCTGTGCCGCTGCCCTGCATAAGCACGCTGGTATATCCGTCGTGGCAGGTTGCAAGCTGAACCAATTGCTGACGGATATGCTGAACAACGCCAAGGTTGTATTCATCGTCCCAGGTACACCAGTCTTTCAGCATGGCTTCGCGAACGGTGCGAGAAGTCGTGAGAGGGCCCGGAGTCAGAAGCAGATATTGATTATCAGAGTGTGCCATTGTCTTTTCCATTTGGACTATACCAGATTTACAACGCACTATAGCGAGGGCCTCGCCACGCTGTAAACGGACCGGAAGGACTCTTCATAAAAGATTCATAATGACGATGTTCGGCGATCTTTCGCGTGAATTTGCGCTGGATCACGATCACATCACGCTCATAAAACTGACATCTACAAATCATAGAATTGTCACAAAGCCCGCCTAGCATTTGCCGTGTTGAATAAATCTGGTACAGACCAAATTGACCTTTAGGATGAATCAATGAAAAAGACATGGCTTGTTGCACCACTGACCGCGCTGATGGCGCTGACCAGCACACAAACGTTCGCGGCTGAGGAATTAACGGTTTACACCGCATTTGAAACAGACATGCTGGCGAAGTTTAAAAAGGGATTTGAACAGGCAAACCCAGACATTGAAATCAAATGGGTGCGCGATTCAACCGGTATCATGACGGCCAAGCTTCTGGCTGAAAAATCCAACCCTCGCGCAGATGTCGTCTGGGGGCTGGCGGGCTCTTCTATGGCTCTGCTGAAAGAAGAAGGGGTCCTGAAGCCTTATCAGCCAAAAGACCTGAAGAAAATTCATACCAATCTGATTGACCCGCAAGCAAACCCGGCCTGGTTCGGGAACGATGCCTTTTTCAATGCGGTTTGCTTTAACGAAAAAGTGGCCAAGCAGCTTGGCCTGAAAAAGCCAGCATCCTGGGAAGATCTGCTGAAGCCTGAATACAAAGGCCAGATTGCGATGCCGAATCCGGCCTCTTCCGGTACCGGCTATATGCAGGTTTCTGCCTGGTTACAAACCATGGGTGATCAGCAGGGCTGGGACTACATGTCAAAGCTGGACAAAAACATTGCCCATTACACCCACTCGGGTTCTAAACCTTGTGTTCAGGCAGGTATGGGTGAAGTCGCCATCGGAATTTCTATGGCCATCCGTGGGGCCAAACTGAAATCTCAGGGCGCACCGATCGACATTATCCTGCCGAAAGGCGGTGTGGGCTGGGAAGCCGAAGCGGTCGGTCTGGTCAATACCCAATCCGATGCGGCGAAACGTCTGGTGGACTGGTCGCTGTCGAAAGACGCCAACAAACTTTACAACGAGTTTTATCCGGTCGTGGGTCATCAGGAAGTGAACAAGCCCGTGAAAAACTACCCGAATGTTCAGCAGGCCATGGTGAAAATGGACTTTTCGAAAATGGCAGTCAGCCGCGAAGCTGTGCTGAAAACCTGGTCTGAGAAGTTCGACGCAAAATCTGAACCGCGTTCTTAATCCTCCCTCACCGCTGACATCAGAACAGCCAGTATTGACTGGCTGTTTTTTTATTTTTTTGATTTGACGCACAACGGGACATCCGCTGTCTTTTTTTCGTCAAGCTTCTGTCATCGAAGTGTCACTCACGCCATCTAAATTTGGTATATACCAAACAGAGAAATGATTTTGCTATGGAAACTTACCTGAAAATCTCGCATGTCGGTAAACAGTTCGGCCAGTTTACTGCCCTGGAAAACATCTCGCTTGAAATGAACAAAGGCGAATTTATCTGTTTTCTCGGGCCGTCCGGCTGCGGAAAAACCACCCTGCTGCGTGCCATTGCCGGTTTGGATCTGGCAAGTTCCGGCACCATAGAGCAAGCGGGAAAAGACATTACTTACCTGCCGCCGGAAAAGCGTGACTTTGGCATTGTGTTTCAATCCTATGCCTTATTTCCAAACCTGACCGTCAGCGAAAATCTCAGTCTGGGGCTCCGCAATCAGGGCAAATCTGTGTCAGAAGTGGCCGACATTGTGACGCAATGGCTGGAAACCATTGCCCTGCCCAACGCCGGACACAAGTATCCTAACCAGCTTTCCGGTGGTCAGCAGCAGCGGGTTGCACTGGCCCGAGCCTTATCATTATCGCCAGGATTGTTACTGCTTGATGAACCCCTCTCGGCGCTGGATGCAAAAGTCCGGGGACACCTGCGGGAAGAAATTCGCCGCTTACAGCGTCAGATGGGCATTACCACCATCATGGTGACCCATGATCAGGAAGAAGCCCTGGCAATGGCAGACCGCATTGTGGTGATGAATCACGGCAGTGTTGAGCAGGTTGGGACGCCGCAAGAGATTTATCAGTATCCGGCTTCCCGCTTTGTCGCTGAGTTTGTCGGTCAGATGAACTTCCTGCCTGCCTCCGTGGTCAGCGAACATCAGATGCGAGTCGGTGAAACGCTGCTGCCTTTACCGGCAGAGCAATTGAAACGCGGCGAACAGGTCGAACTGGGGTTACGTCCGGAAGATTTACATTTTCTGCCAGCCGGAGAGCAAAGCGACAGCAGCCTGCTGGTCCAGGTGAAAGATCTTGAGTTTCAGGGCACCTTTCTACGCGCCGACTGCCAGCTTCAGGGGGCACATCGTCTGCCAAGCATCAAAGTGGACGTGCCGATTCGGGAAACCCGGCAGCTTGGCCTGAGCCGGGGTCATTATCTGCACCTTCATATTGCAGAGAAACACATACAGATTTACCGCACAAGCCAATAACAGGACGCGATCATGACTCAACTGACACACTCGCAAGTTGCCGTGAAACCGGGTCTGTTTCAGTCCCTTATCCACCTGAGACACAGCCTCGGCAGGGATAACCTGACACTCGGGATACTGCTGACTGGCTTCGCCGGTCTGATGGCCCTGTTCATCGTTGCCCCTTTGCTGGCCATGCTGCAAAAAAGTATCGAAAACGCAGACGGTGAGTTTGTCGGCCTGGCGAATTTTGCAGAATACTTTGCTTCACCTGCGTTATGGCTGTCCCTGCAAAATACGCTGGTCATTGGCGGTATTGTCACTGTCTTCGTCGGTGTTCTCGCTTTTGGTTATGCTTATGCGCTGACCCGGAGCTGTATGCCACTGAAAGGCCTGTTCACCATCATTGGTTCTGCACCAATTCTTGCACCCTCACTGCTGCCAGCGATTAGCCTGATCTATCTGTTCGGTAATCAGGGCATCGCCAAAGACATCCTGATGGGACACAGTATTTACGGTCCGATTGGGATTGCCATCGGCCTGATTTTCTGGACTTTCCCTCACGCACTCATGATTGTGACAACGTCACTCAAAACGTCCGATGCCCGCCTGTATGAAGCGGCAAAAGCGCTTAACACATCGCCCATCCGGACTTTTTTTCTGGTCACCCTGCCAGGAGCGAAATTTGGTCTGATCAGCGCTTTGATTGTTGTGTTCACTTTGGTGGTCTGTGATTTTGGTGTGCCCAAAGTCATTGGTGGCCATTACAACGTGCTGGCCACAGATATTTTCAAGCAGGTTGTCGGACAGCAAAACTTCGCCATGGGAGCCGTGACCTCTGTCGTGCTCTTACTCCCGGCTCTGCTGGCTTTCGCCGGAGATCGCTGGGTTCAGAAAAAACAACAACATCTGTTCGATGCCCGCTCAGTCGCTTACCAGCCTGAGCCAAACCGCCTGCGGGATGGGTTTTGCCTGGTATTTTGCACCGTAATTGCGCTGGCGATTCTCACTGTGATTGGCATGGCCATTTATGGTTCCCTGGTCACTTTCTGGCCCTGGGACACTTCTCTGAGCCTCAATAACTACAACTTCTCAGAATTCAGCACTTACGGCTGGACTCCCTATTTCAGTTCCCTGAAACTGGCCGCTGCTGTCGCCCTGATCGGGACAGGGGTCATTTTTACCTGCGCTTACTGCATTGAAAAAGGCCGCAGCTTTGCCCCATTAAGAAACCTGCTACACATGCTGGCAATTCTGCCGATGGCTGTGCCGGGTATGGTCCTTGGTCTGGGTTACATTTTCTTTTTCAACCAGAGCGAGAATCCCCTGTCCTGGTTGTATGGCACCCTGACAATTCTGGTTGTGAATACCGTCACCCACTACTACACCGTGGGCCATATGACAGCGCTGACAGCCCTGAAGCAGTTACCGGGCGAAATTGAAGCCATCTCTGCTTCTTTGAATGTGTCGCAGTTCAAAACGTTCTGGAAAGTCACGGTTCCGGTCTGCATGCCTGCCATTCTGGATATCGCCGCGTATTTGTTTGTAAATGCGATGACCACAACGTCGGCCATTGTCTTTCTCTACGCGACCGATACCATGCCAGCATCGGTCTCGGTCCTGAATATGGATGATGCAGGTCAGACCGGGGCTGCGGCAGCCATGGCGGTGATGATTCTACTCACAGCAGCCGGAATTAAATTACTCCACCTTGGTGCCAGTAAAATCAGTGACCGCTACACTCAGGCTTGGCGAAAACGTTAAAATCTGAGCATGCTGAACAGACTGCGCTCACGACAAACGGCCATGAGCGCCTATCATATCGAACCGCAAGAAACGGTCGGAACAGGATAATTAAACGTGCAATATCTAAAAATCATGGAAGCCATTAACGAGCAGATTGATGCGGGCCTCCTCTCCGGCGGGCATAAACTGCCAGCGGAACGAAAATTGGCAGAGTCTTTCAGTACAACGCGCGTGACGCTGCGTGAATCACTGGCGTTGCTGGAAGCAGAAGGCAAACTTTACCGGGAAGATCGTCGTGGCTGGTTTGTCTCGCCTGATCCGCTGATTTACGATCCGACCTACACCACGGATTTCCCGGCCATGGCAGCGTCTCAGGGACGGAGAGCCCGCTCAGAGCTATTATCAGCCAAGCGTGTTCCGGCAAGCCGCCGTGCAGCATCTTTACTGAATGTGAAGCCGCTGACCGAAGTGTACCGGATTGATCGGTTGCGTTTTCTAGATGAGCGGCCCGTTGTTGTTGTCACCAACTTTATCTCGCCCCAGCATTTCCCGGATCTCTTTGAGCACGATATTACGGACTCGCTCACCACAACCTATCGCGAGCAATACGGCGTGATCTATTCCAAAACTCGGTTTCGGGTCCGGTCAACCTCTCTGATGGCAGAAACAGCGCATCACTTGCGCGCCACCTCAGGAACACCCGCCATGTTTGTGGAACGGGTCAACTACGATCAGCACGGCAATCTGATTGACTGTGATTTAGAGTACTGGCGCCACGACGCCATTCTGATCGAGTCCACAGCGACTATCTGAGATATTCAGAACCTGCCATCCAAAAGAAAAGGCGCGATGCGCCTTTTCTTTCCAATCAGCTGTATCACTCGATCTTATTTGCGTTTTTGATTCATCCGACGGCGCATCGCAGCCAGACCCAATAACGCCGTTCCCAGATACGCAATGCTGGCAGGCTCCGGCATTGGCACACCGACACCCGTGGCAGAAATATTCGCGATGATCACTGCGGTATTAATATTCTCTTCAATGGTTTCAAAACCAGTCGCAAACCCACCATTTGCCAGAAAGCCCTGAATGTTGATCGTATAGTTGATGCCATTCACCGTCACCACATCGGTAAAATCAGCGGTTGTGACCGTGATGATATCGGCGCAGCCATTGATATTCACGCCCGAGCCATTTGCCCCCCCATTTGCACAAGGATCGTCCCCGTTGGGCGTTTCGTTATGCGTAAAGCTAAAGACAAAATCAAGGTTAATGGGGGTGCCACCGTCAATGGTGACTGTGGTACTCAGCATCAGATCGGTCGAGAGCAAGCTTGCACCATCGCCTGAGATGATATTATTACGATGTGTAAACATCCCCAGCTGGAAATCCGGGCTCATCATGGCGTCGGTATCAAAAGCTGTAGAAAACCCTGTGACGGCGTCAAAATCATAACCACTTTGCGGGCCGCCCGTGTTAAACGGAACCCCCCATCGTAACAGTGGGTTGCTTGTTCCATCACCCAATGCAACCGGCTGGCCGCTCCCGCCTGTCGCAGTGCTGTTCACCCAGGAACCGGTGAAATCTCCGAAATCGACCTGTACAATGGCTGCACTCGCTTGTGCACCAGCCAACATCATCACACTGTATAACGCATATTTACTGAACTTTTTCATGGTACTTCTCCACTTCCCCAAACAACATTGTTGTGTACGAAACAGATCAATCAAAGTGCGTGCCAACGGCAGTTACATCGCTCTCAGGAATAAGAAAAATACCAATACGCCCATGCCGTTTGCTGAAAAAACAATAGGTTGTCAACATCACTTTTCTGGAAACTCAATCAGCCGGAGGACACCAGTATGACGCAATGTGGCCGAACCTGACCCCGGATGTAAAGATTCCTGACAAGGATGTAGAGATGACTGAAAAGGATGTCTTGATGTTTGTTGAGATGATTGGGGCAGGTTTGACATTTCTGGAGAGAACAACAGGCGGTTAGCGTTTCTATAAAGCAAAAGGCGCGTAAAGCGCCTTAAATCAACCGATGTCAATTTTCGTGACAGATCACCGACGCCGGCCTAAACGACGGCGGATTGCCGCAAAGCCCAGTAACGAGGTGGCCAGGTAGGCTAAACTGGCCGGCTCAGACACAGGCACGCTGATATCCGTTGCCGAGATATTGGCAATAATGGTAGCAAAGTTGGTGTTTTGCTCAATCGTCTGAAAACTTTCAGCGTACATCCCATTCGCGAGGAAACCCTGAATGTTGATGGTATAAGCAATGTTATCAATCACAATCACATCGCTGAACTGTGCTGTCGTGACTGTAATGATATCTGCGCACCCATTAATATTCACGCCACTGCCGTTTGGCATCCCGTTTGCGCAAGGATCCGCCGGATTTGGTGTTTCGAAATGTGTAAAACTAAATACAAAATCGACATCAATCGGTGAACTACCATCAATAGATACGGTTGTACTCAACTGCAGATCCACTGATTGCAGACTTGAAAAACCGTCGCTGATGAAAATTGGGTTATTTAAGTGTGTAAACATACCTAGCGAGAAATCTGTACTACTCCCGGCATCAGTATCAAAACTGGTTGCCATAGCGGGCATTGATTGAAAGTCGTATCCACTTTGTGGATCATTTGCTGAAGGCGGTGTTCCCCATCGTAGCTGAGGGTTGCTTGTTCCGTTTCCTGTTGCGACGGGTTGTCCCGCTCCAGCCGTCGCAGATGCATTGATCCACGAACCAGTAAAATTACCAAACTGAACTGTCACGATATCTGCATACGCATTTCCGGCAGCAATCAGTGACAAACTGAATAAAGTTGTTCTAACCAGACGTTTCATGTTCGCTCTCCTTCTATAAGGTGCACACTCAATGCAATTCATGTGTTACAAGGAGCATGCCAATTCTGGTGTGTCGCGACGGCCTCTTACCTCACCAGAGATTGAACATTGGAAAAACGCTTATTGAAACAGCCTGTTAAAACAAAACTTTTGTCACACTAAAATTTTAATCTCCCTACGTGGCAGCTCTTAAAATTAAGAATCCAGTCTCAGAATTCAGCCAAATGTAAAATCCGCTGACACTTTCCCGGACATGAGAAAGCTGCGCGTTCCCAAAGATTGCGCTCAAAACCACAACGCTGTTCGTATCATCCTTTGGCACAGGCATACTTCTCTTTTATGCTTGCTTGAACATCAGCCCAAAGAGTGATTTGAATGGACGCAACCACTTTTCCCCGTCAAACACAGACGGCCTATCTGAAATCCGGCAGTTTAATCATGTTGATGAGCCTGTTATTCGGATTTGCAGCCGACTATGGATTTAATCTGGTTCTGAGCCGGGTCTTGTCCCCTCACGCCTACGGCGACTATAAAGTTGCCTATGCGTTTGCGGTGTTATCCAGTGTTGTGATTTTGCTCGGTGGCGACAGAATTGCGCCCCGGATGCTTTCAGCGGCAATCGTCAAAAACGAAACCGGATATATCTTCTCGTTTGTCCGTTTCTATGTGTGCCTCTCGCTGATGTTGTCGGTGATTCTGATCCTGGCGACTTATCTGGGGGGCTTACTCCATCTGGGAACCACCGATCCCGAAGCGCATCATCCCATGTTGCTGATGTCATTTTTTATTCCCGTAATTGCATGTGGTGCGCTGCTGAGCCGGGTTCTTCAATCTGCCAAACTGCTTGCCTTATCGAACTTACCCTGGCGGGTGGCATTGCCTTTGCTGAAAATGGCAGCAATCGCCGTCCTGCTGTTCGTGATGCAGGAGGTCCAGCTCTGGCAAGTCATCGTCTCCGGCGGGATTGTGGCGACGGCAATCGCATTATGGCAATGGCGGAAAACCCAGTCGCTCGGATTACTGATTTACCATCCAGATATATCAGCGCTCAAAGAAAAACGTCAGCTCCTGTCGTTATCCGTTCCGATGATGCTGGCGATGCTGATCACAATGGCACTCAATCAGATTGATTTGCTGATGCTGGAAGCACTGGCCGAGGAACATCAGGTTGGCTATTTTGCGGCGGCGGCAACGACTGCGCATCTGTTACCCGTCGCACAGGTCACCATTGCCGGGATCTTTCTGCCCTTATTTGGCACGGCAATGGAATCATCCCTTGATCAGGCAAAAGTACTGTTCTGGCAGGCCCAGAAAATCATTCTGGGTGTGATTATCACACTCGCCTTAGCGGGTTTTGCAGGCGGCGACAGGTTACTTTCCTTTTTTGGCCCCGATTTCCTTGCAGCAGAGCCGGCGCTTTATTGGTTGATCGGTGCTTACGCGCTTTGGGGTGTCAGCGGATTAGCCTCGACCTGGCTGCAATATACCAACCGAGGCCAGGATGTTGTCGTGATTGGTTTGATCGCGCTGATCACCGATGCCGGGCTGAATGTCTGGCTGATTCCGGCTTATGGCATTCAAGGCGCTGCAATCGCCACCTTTGTCTCAATGCTGATGGCGGGTGCTTGTGTCTGGTACCGATTCTTTTCTCCGGTAACGACCGATCTGGTAACCACTGAATAATCAAACAAAAAAAGCGCAACCCCTCAGGATTGCGCTCTCATTTGATGGCTTACGAACGTTTGATTACAGGTTGACCTGAATCACTTTCGTCGTAATACCGCCATCATTGTCCATGATGCGCAATGTCACTTCATGCGTACCGTAGCTTGGGAAAATCGAGGTAAAGATGCGGCCTCGTTTTACCTTGCCGTTCGGCAGTGTCCACTCTGTGTCCACAATACGGCCATCGCTGTCTGAACTGGTTGACCACATGGTCACCCAGCGACCCAGATGAATATACTCTGCGCTCGCTTCAGGCAATGCATTCGGCGCTTCAACAGTCACGGTATAACTGTAGGTGTCGGTTGCACCTTTATCGTCAGTCACCTTCAGGCTCACGGTGTAACTGCCTTCCTGTGCATACTGCCAGCTCGGCGCAGCTTCATTGCTGTATTTGCCGTTGCCGAAGTCCCACTGATAGCTGATGATCTGGCCATCTGTGTCGACGCTCAGGTTGGTTGCAGACACAGACAAACCGTCCACATTCAGCTCAAAGCTCGCTGTCGGAGCCTGATTCTGATCCGCCACTTTCGACAGACGCACCACGCCGTATTCATTGTTCTGGTCCTGCTCGACAACGTCGATCATCAGGCCAAACTCCGTCAGCTTGCGGCCAGAATCCGGTGACATCGGTGAACTGTAATCTTCAGCATCCGAGAAGTTCGCGTTGCCAATCAGGCTCATGTCTTCCAGCACATCACCGGTTGCATCGACCAGACGCAGTGGTGCCTGATCGTTCAGCGAGAATGCAGCGTCACGAACCTGGAAGCGGGTCTGTGCTGCCTGACCTGAATTTGCCCAAACCAGCGCATTCTGATCCGCATCGACAACACCTAACCAGCCTTCACCCGGGTGTTTACCCACCCAGTTATCTGTCATGGACTCATCCACGTACCAGACAATCAGGCCCGGTTCGAATGACATGAGCTGCCCCATACGTTTGATGTTCGCCAGGCCTTCATCCACACCCGTGTGGTTCCGCCATTGCAGCAGATAATAATGTGCAGCATCGTGGAAGCCGTCAGACAGTTTGTAACCGTTGAACGCAAACGTCGAACCACTTTCGCCATTATCAATAGCAGTCACTGCGCCATCCACGTCCAGCACCAGATTGTCCAGATACAGACCATCCATCGCCAGACCGCCATCGGTCACATAATCAAAGCCCAGTGTGACTTGCTGGCCTGCCCACTGGCTCAGATCAAACTCAGCGTCAATCCAGCCGTTTGAATCACCACCGATCCCCGGGACCAGACCTGTGTTATACGGGTCATCCATCGAGGTGATGTTCCCGCTCACTGCCTTGCCATTGATCAGCACGCGCGCGAAATCGTAGTCTTTCTCAATCTGATACCAGACTTTGAATTTCAGCGTTGCTTTCGCTCCTGCCGGAATCGTCAGCGTACGACTCATGCCGTTCCGCAGATCATCGCCTTTACCGGAATGGAACGAATACTGACCTTCAAATGGCTTCAGTGTTTCAATCCGCTTGCTTGGCAGCGTCACTTTCACCATGTTTGGCTGTGTATTGTCCGTGGTCTGATACAGCTTGAATTCGCGAGGGGCGTTTTCCAGCTCGTGAATTGCAACTTCCTGATTGTTGACCCACTGGCCACCAATCGACTGCTGCAGGAATTGCTTCGCCCAAGAACTGAAGGCTGTAGGTTGCGTGCCGCCAATCTGGCCTGCCCAGCTACCGGAAGACATGATGGACCAGTAAGACACCGGTTCACCCTGCCCAGTGTATTGCGTGTCGTACTCATCCGGCAGACCCAGGTCATGACCATACTCATGAGCACACACGCCCGCGGCCGCATCAATAGGCTGAATCGTATAATCAAAAGCAGCGTACTGACCATTGAATCGGCCCGGTACATTGCTCTTGGTGCCAGACAGCACATGATACTGACCCAGATTAAAACGGTGAGACCAGATCGCATCCGCACCCAATACACCACCACCCGCTTCTTCGCCTACAGAAGAATGGAACACCATCAGGTGGTCGATCACACCATCCGGTTCACGGTAGTTGCCATCGCCATCGTAGTCGTAACGATCTTCAACATCGTAATCGGCCAGATTAATATTCGGATCCTGCGCCAATTGATTCAACGCTTCACGAACCAGTTCCTGTGCGTTCAGATCGTTATCTGTTGTTGGTGAGTTTCCACCATAGAATGCAGCATTCTTCGATGCACGATACCAGCCAGCAGCTTGCCCCATGACAGAATAAGAATGACCGGACTCCTGTTCGTAGAACTGACGCATAGAAATCAGGTTCTCGCCGTTCGGACCGGTGTAACCTGCGCCGGAGAACAGCAGCTCCTGATAATGACCAGGCAGATAGCTGTCATACAGCATTTCAGTGTGTTCTTTGGTCAGACGATTGTCATTCCAGGGTAAGTCCGGAAAATCAATCAGCAGGGCCAGTACTTTGTCGGTGCGCTTTTCACCCATTTCCAGCGCAAAGACATTTGCACGTTGTTTGCCATTTGTTTTTTGAATGGCTTTCAGAACCTTCGCGCGTTTTGCTAAAGCTTCTTTGCCAAACTGAGCATCACCTTTAAATCCGGAACGGATTTTATTTTCAAGATATTTATCTAACGCTACATGCTTTTCTTCTGGGGTTGCATTCGCATCAACCACACCATTTCGCACCAGCATTTCGATTAATTTATCTTCATTCACCACACCCATATCAACCGGTGTATGCGCATAGCCACTGCCACTAAATAAAGTGAACATTGCTGTTGCCAGCAATGTTTTCTTCATATGTTTCATTTACTGTCCTTATTTATATTTTCCATCGTCAAGTTGTCAAAACCCCAGCCGAACCCAAGGGGTTCAGCTGTAACAACACAGGTCATCAGAGATTATTCAGGCGAAATACATTCGACTTTTTCAGTCTCTGATAAATCTGAATGCTTTGTTGTGTCTTTCACTTTCTGTTTTTGATTGTTCAGGCTGGCTTTGCGGCTGAGGTAGATTCTGAGGGCTTCTTGCTTTTCAGCATAGGTCAGTCCCTGGCAAATCACGCCTCTTTCTTCCAAAGCACGAATGAGTCGTTCGTCATCAGGCTGTGCCTGAGCAAAGCTCATCAGAGGAAACAACGAGAAAGCGATGAATAGACATGCACCTTTCACAGCTCACCCTCCTTTTGTAAACAATGTGTAACAAAATATATGCAACGATTTTGTCCAACAAGCGGGCAATACAAGACAAGTGGCTGAATATCACATCTTCAACAGATTGAGTGAACTATCAACTTTAGAGTAAATACTTAACATGTGATTTTTAAAGCACTTTCCCAGCATAAAAAACCACAACCACACCTTATCCTCACGCACAAAAACCAATCAAATTGCATATCAGCCATTTATGACTCGGTCACATCTTTATATCCACATAGAACGAACCAATGATAAAAACAGCGTCAAAGTGAATAGAAATTTTTGGACGGTCATCATTTAACCTGTTGATTATTCTTTGAAGTGAGTCGAAATATTGCTTCCATTTCAATAAAATAGTTCAAACATATGAATATCAATGAAACATGCGAATAAAAATGGAAGCAGCTGAGATAAATAAGAACTTTATCCCGTGAACAAGATTGCATGAATTGCTGCGCGAGTTCATTGACTGAAGCGCATATGAAGCTGTGGTTTTCCGCAAGTATAGGCAAAAGATGGAATCAGGGGATCCCAAACGGAAAATTCCCCCAGCAAAGCAAGATCATTCGGGAGAGAATGAGGTTCAGGAGGTTATGTCAAAGGCAGGGCAAACTTGTAAGATGTCCGGTGAAAACCCGAATGTTCGTAGAAAACCGCTGTTTGCTCACGTATTTCGGAGCTGGTGACTTCCAGACAGACACAATCTTGCTCCGCCGCCAGTAGCCGGGCATGCGCCAGTAGTTCAGTGCCGATCCCCTGCCCCCGATAGCTGTGTTCAACCACAAGTGCCGTGATCCGTGCATACCGGGCAGCCGCTGGCAGATAGTCAAAATAGACCAGAGAGATCAGCGCAACAAGCTGATCGTTTACTTCTGCCACGACGATCGTTTCAGAGTCCGAGTCAGCCACATAAATCATGTGCTCGAGCCGTTTCGGATCGGTCTCATAACCCAGCTGGGCCATCAAACGTATGAGGGCAGATGCATCGGCAGGTGTTGCGGGACGGATGTGAAGCTGAGGTGAATGCATGAAGAAATCCTTTTGATGAAGTGAGAGCTCGGATTCGGTTTTCCATACCTTACCCCAGTTCCCACTTCATCGTCATGCCGTTCCAGATGAAAGGTTTATTGCCAATGCTTGTGTAACGCTTTCGCTAAAGCTTTGTTCTGTGTCATGAGGATAGTCTGAGGATTGTCATTCACAATGTTCTGCTTCAGCAACGTGACCCCAGCCTTTGATGTATCTGTATCCAGAATCATTGTGTTGTTATTGCTGAACTCAATTGTGAGGGTCTGGAAACTCTCGTTTGGATCGGATGTAAAACCCCACTCCGCTTCATAGGCGTCCGCCCCCATCGGATTGATCGACACACGGGTGGCAGAAAGAAAGACGAGCTCATTGAGTTCAGGCACCGGAGGCTCTTCTTCTTTTGCTTCTGGTCCGGCGGCATCTCTCAGGAGGTACCAGATTTGCCCCGTGAAATCCTCTTGGGCCAGATCAGTGCTCCCGTTCAGATAATCCGCCTCGGATTGCCAGAACGTCAGAAACTTCTTCGAAGGATCATGATAGACATAACCCAAGGCGATATCCGGGGAAACATACACAAAATCGATCTTCGTTTCTGGCTGAGAAGCCATGGTCACGGATGTACCTGAAACCTGATAATCCGTACCTGCCTGAATGTAACCAATACTGCTGCTGGTAATTTTTCCATCCGTAAATGTGAGATGGTGTGGGATATCAATTGAAGCATTGAGCCACTGCAGGAATTTCACGCCCGTATTTCCTTCGAGGAAGGGCTGGATTCCTTTCACACGCTCAGACTGACTGAACTGTCCGTTCTTACCCAGCGTTAAAGTGACGGTATCAAAATCGACCTGATTATTTTCCAGTTCCTGAATTTTGTTTTTCAGGTTCTGAATCCAGATTTTCTGCCCTTCTAAATCATTTTCAGACAGCGTTGCTCCGAGCATCGCATTCATCGTCCGCGCATACAAATGGACTTTCTTGGCATCAGGATTCGACGATTTTAACGCCACATAGTCCTGACTGAGCAGATTGGCATCCAGATTCAGGCTGGCCGCGTAATCAGCAAGGCTTTGACCGTTTAAATACGCCAGCGTCGAAAAAGGGCTCAGAATGGTTTGGCCAGCGGGGGCATAGAGTTCAGCATCCTGCCAGACAAAACCTGGATGATCACTGTCTGAAGATTCACCGGCAATCACTCTGGCAATCAACGGGTACTGGCTGTCACTTGCAGAAATGATGATTTGACCGTTGCCATTGGTTTTTTCAATCAACAGTTCGCCTGTATCACAGTGCGCATTGCGATTTCGGTCGACACACAGTTGCGCATTCGACAAATAACCGTCAATCACCTGAACAGTGACCTTGCCGTCGAGATTCTTCCCATCGTCATTATCTGAGTCCGAACCCCCGCACCCAGATAAAATGGCTGCTGTCACCACAACCGATAAAAGCGATTTCCTCATACGCAACCCTCACATTCAAAGCTGAATAAATATCAAACAATATTCATCTAGGTTATGAGTTTATGGCGCCATATGTCCACCCACGCATAACGACAGCGTGCGTGTAATCGAATACACACTTTGAGAAGCAGGTCGCAAGAACGCAAAAATTTACATGGAGTATCAGATAAAGAGAAACGGAAGCGCACTTATTCGCTTGACTTCATTCCGTTTCTCTTTGTGGAACTACAATATGACGCTATTGCTGCCAGGCTTGATAAATGGCTTCCGCCAATGCTTTATTCCGGGTCAGAAGCACGATAGATGCCGCATCGACCTCGCCTTCATCGAATCTGATGTTCATCATCTCTTTGGCAATCACAATATCCTGATGATGAAACAGCGTTTGCAATACCATACCTTTTGCACCCGCTAAGCTCTCTCGCAATGCGATGTCGCCATAAGGGATCCGGATGATTTGCATGTAAGGCGGGTTGTTCGGATTGGGCAGTTCATTCTTTGGCACGATGGTCCAGCTGGCATCAAACGCCGCTTCCCCACGCGGCTGAATTTCAATTTGGCCCTCAGTACCGAACCTGATCTCTGTGAATGCAGGTTTCGATGCCGCGGCTCTGCCATCCCGGATACTTGCCAGATCACGCAGGTGATACCAGGTCTGCCCGACAAAATCGTCTGCCGTCAGATACGTATTATCGCCACTGGCAACATCTCGCTCCGACCAGACACTCAGCAGATTATAGGCGTTGGTATTCTGATCGCGATCAGGCGTCATAAAACTCAGGGCAACCGCATCATCCACATAAAGAAAATTGGTATGCAGCAGATCCGATTTCAGTTTCAGGCCTGTCACTTCATATTCAGACGTAAAGCCTGTCGCAGGATCATGAATCGTGCCATTCTCGAAGATATTTTTCCGTGGCTGGTATTCGAAGGTATTCAGAAACGTTGTGTACAGGGTTCTGCTCTCCAGATACCCGGCTAAGTCTGTAAAACGCGCGGAACGGGTAACCGTCCCCTGTGCATCGACTGACAAATCAACGGTACCCAGATCCACATTCTGATTCACCAGGTTCTGAATAAAGGCTTTCAGTTCCTGCACCTGTACTTTCTGGGTTTCTGTATTGTTGGCCGCTAAGGTGCTCCCCAGCATCTTCATGATAGAACGTGCGTATAAATGAATTTTTTCAGCTTCGGGATTGGTCGCTGCCAGTGCCACGTAATCCTGAGTCAAGAGGCTGGAATCCAAATTCAGGCTGGCCGCAAAGTCTAACATCGTTTGTTGGTTGAGATGTGCCATCGTCGTGAAGGGTGACAGGAACAGGCTTCCGGCTTCGGCATAAAATTCAGTATCCTGCCAGACCACATCGGGCTGATCGTTGTCTGACGTTTCACCGGCGATAATACGGGCAATGAGCGGATACTGGCGGTCCTCAGCTGAAAGGGAAGTCTGCCCCTTCGTATCCGTTCTTTTGGCAAGCAATTCGCCAGCATCACAGGCTTGGTTACGGTTTCTGTCAACACAGACTTCGGCATTCGAGAGATAGCCATCGATCACCTGAATCGTGACCGCTCCCTTTTCATCCGGATTTGGTCCGGCATCAGAATCAGAACCCCCACCGCACCCCGCCAGCATGACCGCCGGAATCACAACGGCTAACAGCGACTTTTTCATACACGACTTCCCTTTCCATATGGGTCAAAATAATGCAACAATTTGCAAAGGGTATGTTTCAGACTTTCAATGTGTCCAATGGTTTATATTCACGTCGTGATTGTAATCGTATACAGGAAGTGAGAAGTAGCTCGCAATACCAATAAAATATGAATTCAGAATTTCACGGATAAAAAAACGGGAGCCAATGCTCCCGTGATTCAAACTCACCCTGACATGTTGGCAGGTTAGGCTTCTACTGGTTTGCCATTTGGCCCAGTTTCCGGCTGTGTGGCGACTTTCCCTTCTGCACCATGCATCCAGCGGATCAGTTGATTCGAGAATACGACCAGAATCAGACCAGATGCTGCGGCAGTCAAAGCAATACCACCGAAGATGGCTAATGGGCCAGATTCACCCACGTGTGCACCAATCATACCGGCAACATAGTTTGCAATGGCGTTGAAACCGAACCACACGCCCATCATCAAAGACGCCAGGCGCAGTGGCGCAAGTTTGGTGATCATCGACAAACCAATCGGGGACAGACACAGCTCACCCATGGTGTGGAAATAGTACGCGGCCACAATCCACAGCATGGAAGTTTTCGCTGTCATGTCATCACCTTGCTGCAGCACCGCACCAACCATACACACAAAACCAATGGCCAGCAGGAAAAGTGCAATCGCAAATTTAATCGGTGAACTCGGTTCCTTATCCCCCATTTTCACCCACAAAGAGGCCAGTAAAGGTGCCATCGTGATAATGAATAATGGGTTCAGGGACTGAAACCAGGCCGTTGGCACTTCAAAACCACCAATCATCCGGTCGGCATATTCCTGCGTGTAAATGTTCATCAGGCCACCCGCTTGCTCAAAGCCAGCCCAGAAGACAACCACAAAGAGGCCCATGATCATGATCACTTTCAGGCGATCAATCTCCTGCTTTGTTAACACCTGATTTCTGCCTGTCTGAGACATTGACGCCGCACGCTTGGCTGCAGGGACCTTGCCCACATCACCCAGTAGTTTTTCTGCAAACAGCATCTGAAATACCAGGCTGAACACCATACCAATCCCTGCTGCCAGAAAACCGGCTTTCCAGCCATAGGCAGCTGTTGCTGCACCCGCGACAATCCCTGCCAGCAAGGCACCCAGGTTGATCCCCATATAAAAGATGGTAAAGGCACCGTCACGGCGATGATCACCTTCTTCGTACAAGTCGCCAACCATGGTTGAAATATTTGGTTTAAACAGACCGTTACCCACGATCAGTAACGCGAGACCTAAATAAAAGGCTGTGGTTGCATTGGGGTCAACCATAGAATGAGGTAAGGCAAGCGTAAATTGACCCGCCGCCATCAGCAGGCCACCGATAATAATAGAACGACGCTGACCCAGAAAATTATCTGCAATCCAGCCGCCGATCAGGGGTGTGATATAAACCAGACCCGTATAAATACCATAGAGACTCAGTGCGTCTTCAGTGGACCATCCAAGACCACCACTGACAGTTTTATCTGTCAGATAAAGTACCAAAATGGCACGCATCGCATAGTACGAAAAGCGTTCCCAAAGTTCAGTACCAAACAGCAGGAACAAACCTTTAGGGTGCCCAAACAGGGTCCCACTTCCTTTGTTGCTCATAATTATTCTCTTCGTTGAGGTAGATATGTATCCATAAATCCGCCCCATTTTATAAATCACAAAGTAAAACACTGCAAATATTAACATTAACAGAACAAAACACGAACAATTTAAGTTTTTGATTTATAAGGATTAAATTTATAGACTCAAATGTGAAACATTACTTTCCACCTCAACGTAAGAATAAAACACCAAAATCATGAGTCTAGCGATATGAAAAACCACATCTATTTAGAGTATTGGTTTTTTATTTTATTTTTTACACTCATTCATAGAAATGGCGCATTACAGGACAAGCGTGCAAAAAACATTCAGGTTCAGTGCTTTTAAAATACGTACATTTTGGCAACACGATGAATAAAAAAAGCAGGCTTATTCACCTGCTTTGACGCGCATCATTGATCCAGGATGAAAATCAGGCCTTATCCGCTTTCCCTGCAAAATTTGCGAATTTTGCCAATTGACGGTCTATCCATCGGGGCGTTTCGTGCTTATCTTCCGCGAACTCTTTGCGGCGAATCGCATTCCTGACAAGATGCGCTCCAAACCAGCGGAATGGCTCTGGTGGAAATTCGCTGACAGGGCCGGTAGCCAGCGGGGAGCGCGTCCATTCATTGTCTTCGCCTAAGATCAGCGAAGAAAGAATCTGTCCGCCGATCCAACTCTGCACCACACCATTACCGGAATATCCCAAGCCGTAAACGATGGCAGGATTCTCCGGAAAACGACCAAAGAAAGGCATCCCGGTTGCAGAGCGGTCAGATGCGCCTGTCCAGGTCGTTTCGATGGCTTCCGGGCCGATTGCAGGGAAAAAGCGCTGAAACGCTGAGCGGAGAATCTGCTGATAACGGCTGGGTTGATCGAACACGGCAGACATTCGGTTCGCAAATGCAAAGTAGTTACCGCCCTTCCCCAGCATCAGTCTGCCATCTGGCGTTGAGCGGTAATAATGGACAAATGTTCTGCCATCCACCACGCTTTTCCCATCGTTCAGACCGAGTTTTTCCAGCTGTGTTGGGATCGGACGCGTGATGGCCATATCTGAGGACACCAGCACAACCGTATTTTTCAGTGCAGGAAATACTGCCGGAGTCCAGGCATTGAGTGCCACAACTACTTTTTTAGCTTGAATCTGTGCTTGTGGCGTCGAAACGGTGACCGGAAACGTGTTGCTGTCCATCGCCGTCATCGGTGTTTGTTCATAAATCCGGACGCCCATTTCTTCAGCGACTCGTTTCAGTCCTCTGGCCAATAACGCGGGCTGAACACTGGCGGCAGCCCCAGAGAAGTGTCCTTCAAGGTGTACGTCTGAACCAGCCGAAGACTGAACCCGCGAGGTTTCCCAGGCTTGCCACGCATTGATCCCAGCATTGTCTAGCGCAGAAAGCACTGGATCAAGGTTCCCCATTTGTGCCGGATTCGTTGCCGTATAGAGGGTGCCGTGTCTGCGCAGCTGTGCATCAATCTGATGGTGCTGGCAAAAAGTATCAATCGCTTCGACGGCCTGTTCAGAAGCCATGACCAATCGTTTGGCTTCTGCTTCGCCATAATGCTTTTTCAGACTCAGATATTTCGTCGACCAGGTCAGCATACAGCCACCATTCCGGCCTGAAGCACCACTGCCACACAGAGACTTCTCTATCACGGCGATCTGAAGCGACGGCTCCTTTTGCTTGAGCTGAATCGCAGTCCACAATCCGGTGTACCCCCCGCCCAAAATGCAGACATCAACCTGAATATCCTGCTGTAAGACGTTCACAGCCGCATCCGGCTCACGCGCCATTGCCTGCTGAAACCAAAAAGAACTGTGCTGAGAAGTATGCATCGGATCACCAAGTGGTCTATACCAAGATGGCGTTACTTTACGCAACACAATGGGTTGACTCAAGAGGTCAACGGACCTTGCCACAGAAAATTCATCGAAATGAAAAATGCCCCGTTCATCGGGGCATTTGAGAGCTTGGCTCGGAACACTCAACGATAACGATTCATCGCAATATAATCGTGCTCTGCAGGCACTGAGGATTCATCATCATAACCATAGATATCCTCCCGGATTTGCAGCCGCCCCTGATCATCCAGCCAGGCGGTACGATAAATGAAATCAACAGCCAGTGTTTTTCTCAAATTGATGGTTGCTGTCGTGCGCTTGCGCAGCAGGTTCTGATAGCTGGCACTTTGCCCTGCCCGTTGACGTTCCAGCAAATAATTAGCCAAATCATGTGCACGTTCCACCCGGACACAACCCGAGCTGAAGTCACGTTTACTTCGGTTGAACAAACGTTTTGCCGGGGTATCGTGCAAATAGATTGAATAATCATTGGGCATCATAAACTTCACCTGACCTAAAGCATTGCTTGGACCGGGCCGCTGCTGAAATTCATACGGGAAGTTACTGGCCGACACCGTGCTCCAGTCGATCTGGCTGGGATCAATGGATCCAGCATCACTCCATCTGGAGACCATTCTCATATTATGTTGCGCCAGATAATCCGGTGAACGCTTCAGGCTTGGGATCACATCTTCTTCTTTAATCGTTTCCGGCACATTCCAGGTCGGATTCACCACCATATGATTGATCGCAGAGGAGAATAAGTAAGTTGGCCGTTGGCTGCGTCCGACAATCACTTTTGACTCAAACACAACTTTATCTTCATCCAGTATCCGCAGCATGAATTCAGGAATATTCACCTGCAGCACCTCCCCCGGATAATGACGCTGCAAAGCACGGCTTCGCTGCATATTCAGCGCCAGTAACTGCGCCACCTGCTGGTAGGAACGTGTCAGATTGCGGGCGGTTGCAGGACCAATAATGCCATCATCCTGCAATCCGTGACGCTGTTGGAAACGGCGAATCGCTTCATGTAGAACCCCACGGTTGGCATAAGGATCGCCAATCCGAATGATGCCAGCGGCGGCATCTTCAGGCTGGGCGGAAGCCAGGTTGGTATAGTCCTGGTCAGACAAATCCCCATACACATTCAGCATTTTTGCCAGCTTTTCACCACGCGGGATCGGATCACCAAATTCTATCGCAGGCCTGCCAGAGAGGTGAACACCATGGGGGGCTTGCTGCTCCAGTACATTCATCTGCGCAACCAGTCGTTGGAAATTCTCCTCCACCGGCCGGAGCTGTTGTAACTGAGCCATCGAGACTGGCAAGCTGAATGCCGGGATGCTTAACTGATCCTGTGCTGTCAGCTGAAATACTGCAGACCGGTACAGTGAGCTGGGATCCCGTTCCATTTTTGCAATCACGGCCTGATAAACTAGATAGGTATCCGAGGCCAAGAGATCAAATCCTCTTGAATCCCGATCCGCCCGGAGTTGCTTCAATTCCTGCAATCGCTGCATCATCCCCGGAACCCGGTCACTTTCCGCCAGTGCCGACAGTTGCAGGAAAAACTCCTCCACAAGACTTTCATCCAGCCAGACAGGCATGAATTCATGGCTCGCATAAAGATTCTGTAACTTATCAGGGAAACAGAGCTGATCCGTCTGTGCCGGACAAAGCGACCGTGAGCTGTGCAAGGTCAGATCAGCTAAACCATGCCGCCCCAACTGAGGGGTGAATACACTGGCAGAGACGATCGCCGTGGGCACAGCAACAGGCCGGATCATCCCCTCCTCGGCAAACACGGACGCGGTCGAAAGCAAGGCCGTAAAACCAATCAACAAACCCATTCCTGAAACACGTCGTTCCGATACCCTGTAACGTTTAAAATAACGCATCACTGACAACCCCAGATTCAGTTAAGCGTGAATGAATGCACCTGAACTCTCCCGCAACGTCTTTGGATAAGTCCATGGCATCAGGTATTCACAGCACGGTTGGAAGTTTCTTAGTTCAAGTTTATGCAAAGACAAATGGTGACGGTGTTCAAATTTTAATAATCGCTAAACTAAAATCTCACCACAGGTGAACAAAGAAGTGTCAGGTTAATCATCGGTGATTTTTACCTGAAATATCATACAAGATTTCGTAATTTATTCTTGCGGATATGGATGGTAGCAGAAAGAAGCCAATACAATGCGTCACTGTATTGGCTTCTTCAAACTTTCAGAAAAAGACTATGGTTAACGTAAACCGTGCAGGAACTCCGCCCGAGTTGCAGGAATACGTTTAAAAATACCACCAAGCGCTGTTGTAGTTGTCTCGCTGGTTTGATCCATCACACCCCGGGCTTTGACACAATAATGGGTCGCATCAATACGCACGGCAACATCATCACTTTCCAGCAGCGTTTGTAACGCAACCAGGATTTGTTGTGTCATGCGCTCCTGAACTTGCGGTCGCTGTGCAAAGAAACGCACAATCCGGTTAATTTTAGACAAACCGATAATTTTCCCGCGTGGGATATACGCGACGGTCGCCTTGCCATCAATGGTCACTAAATGGTGTTCACAGGTGCTGGTTAGCGTAATGTCTTTCACACGAACCATTTCGTCACAGTTCATTTTATTATCAATCACTGTGATTTTCGGAAAGTTGGCATAATCCAATCCGGAGAAGATTTCATCCACATACATCTTCGCGATGCGTTTTGGGGTATCCATCAGACTGTCATCCGTCAGATCCAGAGACAGCAACTCCAGAATCTCACGCATGTGGTATTCGATACGCTCTTTTTTCTCGGCCTGATCGACGACTTTATCTGTCATCGGTGTTTCCAGCCCACGTGCTTCAAGCGCCTGACGGACTTTCAATGCTGATTCGCTTAATGCTGTCATACTCTCCTCCAACTGGCTCAGGCCGGGGTTCAAGCCTGTTCTGCCTTGCCAGTAAACACTGAGCCCGAAGGATACCCGTATTTCAGATGAATTACACCCCGAAATTGTTCGGGCCATTCGTTCTGCAGAGATTTTTTTGTCATAATAGTCAGCAATTAAGCATATCGACGAAGGAAGAACATCATGGGCGTATGTGAGGCACCAGGCCTGATGCCGGTTGAAGAAGCAATCCAAAGAATGCTGGATGTTGTCCAACCCATCAGCCATACAACACACTTACCACTTGAAGAGACCCTTGGACGAGTCCTCGCTGCTGATGTGATTTCGCCCATCAATGTCCCGCCTTTCGCCAATTCCGCCATGGATGGTTACGCGGTGAAACGGGCTGAACTCGATGCCCGTGACACACTGACACTGGCAGGCCAGTCTTTCGCGGGTACCCCGTTTTCCGGTGAATGTCAGCCCGGTCAATGTATCCGCATCATGACAGGTGCTGAATTACCCGCGGGTACAGATACCGTGATCATGCAGGAAGAAACCGAAGCGAATGGCGATCAAATCCGCTTTCTGGTTCGCCCGCGCGCTGGCGACAATGTCCGCCCCGTCGGTGATGATATTCACCAGGGAGAAATCGTCGTTGCCAAAGGGACCCGAATGACGGCAAGAGAGCTTCCCTTAATTGCTTCGCTGGGCATTGCGGAAATCCCGGTGGTTGCGCGTCCGAAAGTGGCCTTCTTCTCCACCGGCGATGAACTGCGCCCGCTGGGTGAACCGCTTGCTACCGGACAAATTTACGACAGTAACCGGTACGGCATTCGCGCACTGCTGAAACAGTTTGGATGTGAGGTACTGGATCTGGGCATCATTCCGGACGATCCGGTGCAACTCGACGCAGCATTTACCCAAGCCACCAGCGCGGCAGATGTGTTGATTACTTCAGGGGGTGTAAGCGTCGGCGAAGCCGACTACACCAAGGATATTCTGACCAAACAAGGCGAAGTTGGCTTCTGGAAAATTGCCATGAAGCCCGGCAAACCTTTTGCGTTCGGAAAAGTGAATGAAACCTGGTTCTGCGGGCTGCCTGGCAATCCCGTTTCCGCCATGCTGACCCTGTATCAGATTGTCCAGCCAATGCTGGCACAGCTTTCAGGCCATACTCAGTATCAGGGGCCGCAACGCCTGCCTGCTGTCGCTGGCACCGTTTTCAAAAAACGTCCGGGGCGAACAGACTTCCAGCGCGGGATCTACCGGGTGAATGCGCAGGGCCAGATTGAAGTCGTAACCACAGGCAATCAGGGGTCCGGGGCATTCAGTTCCATGCATCAGGCGAACTGTCTGGTGATTCTGGAACAGGAACGCGGCAAGGTTCAGCCCGGTGAAATCGTGACGATTGAGCCCTTCAACGCCACCATGTATTAACAGACGGTAAGCAGGAGTCAGAATGGAAGAATTATCTGATCAGGAAATGCTGCGCTATAACCGGCAAATAATTTTGCGGCAATTTGATTTTGAAGGACAGGAGGCACTGAAAGCCGCCCGAGTCCTGATTCTTGGCGCTGGTGGCTTAGGCTGTGCTGCCAGCCAGTATCTGGTCGCAGCAGGCACTGGTCACATCACCCTGATCGATGACGATAAAGTTGAACTGTCAAACCTGCAACGGCAAGTGCTGCATCACGATGAAACCGTTGGCATGCTGAAAGTTGAATCGGCAAAACTGGCGCTGACACGGCTGAACCCGCACAGTCAGATCGACACCATTGCTGAACGATTGGATGACGCCGCCCTGCTGGCTTTGATTCAATCGCACACCCTGGTTGTCGATTGCTCTGATAATTTGCTAACCCGAAATCAGCTCAACCGCTTGTGCCATCAAACGCAGACGCCTCTGGTGTCTGGTGCCGCCATTCGCATGGAAGGTCAGGTTTGTGTCTTCACCTATCAAGCGGAAGAACCCTGTTATGCCTGCCTGAGCAGCTTGTTCGGAGAACAGAATCTAACTTGTGTTGAAGCCGGTGTCATGTCGCCGCTGGTCGGTATCATCGGAGCCGTTCAGGCCATGGAAGCCATTAAAGTGATTTCAGCCATGGGAACGCCTGTCACCGGAAAAATTCTGATGTTGGATGCCATGACCATGCACTGGCAGGAAATGAAGTTAATGAAACAGCCCGCCTGTCCGGTGTGCAACTGAAATCAATGCTGAAAAAAAAGAGCCTGTATCAGGCTCTTTTCTCATTCGTTGACGCACCCGTTTTCGGGCACGCTCACTTACTTCATCAGGTACAGATCACGTGTATATCGGTATGCTGATGCATTTGTGGTCGAATATCCCCCGACTTTCGGCGACTTTACGACGGTTTTGGTATAGAAATAAAGCGGAATCGCAGGCATCTCTTCCGAGAAAATCCGCTCGGCTTCCTGATAAAACTTGTTCCGTTCTGTTTCCGATGTTGCCGCCAGTGCATTGGCCATAGCCTGATCATACGCCGGGTTAGCCCAACGGGAATAGTTCATCCCTTTGCTTTCAAAGTAAGACAGGAAAGTCGACGCTTCGTTGTAATCTCCCACCCAGGCATAACGAGCCAGACCAAAATCTTTCTGTGCCAGCTTTTCTAAGAACGTTTTCCATTCCTGATTCGCCAGATCCACTTCAACCGGCAGGCTTTGCTTCCACATGGACATCATTGCCAGCGCAAGTTTTTTATGCGCTTCATTAGTGTTGTAAACCAGCTCAAATTTCAGCGGCTTATCTTTACTGAAGCCCGCTTCAGCCAGCAATGCTTTTGCTTTCTGATTCCGCTCTTTCTGGTTCAGTTTGGACCAAGGCAATACCGGGGCATCAAAACCAGCCACTGCAGGAGGCGTCACACCGTAAGCAGGAATCTGCCCCTGACCCAGAATAATCTTCGTTACCACATCCCGATCAATGGCATACGCCAGAGCTTTCCGCACACGGACATCATCAAACGGTTTCTTCTCTAAATTGAACAGATAGTAGTAAGTCGCCAGCGACGGCATGGTCAGTAACTCATCCGGACGCTCTTTTTTGATCTGCTTATACTGTTCCAGCGGGAAAGTCGATGTAATATCGATTTCACCGGTTCGGTAGCGGTTGTATTCAGCCGTTTGGTTTTCAATCGCGAGGTAAGCCGCTTTATTGATCACTGTTTTGGCGTCATTCCAATATTTCGGATTTCGCACCAGATCAATCCGCTCATTCACAACCCAGTTGGTCAGCGTGTATGCACCAGAACTGACAATATGTTCCGGACGTGTCCAGTTGTCACCAAATTGCTCAACAACCTTCCGGTACACCGGGAAAGTCGATGGATGAGACAGTGTTTTCACAAAATAAGGCGTTGGCTGCGTTAACGTGAACTGGACGGTGTGTTCATCCAACGCTTTCACGCCCAGCGTTTCTTTTGCTTTTTTGCCGTCTGTGATTTCAACTGCATTCAGGATATTGGCTGTTGCCAGATACCAGGAATAAGGCGCTGCTGACGCCGGATCAGCATTTCGCTGAAAGCTATACACAAAATCGGCAGCCGTCAGGGGTTCACCATTTGACCATTGCAGGCCGTCTCGCAGATGGAAAGTCACGGTTTTACCGTCCGCTGAGGTTTCCCAGTGCGACGCTAAAGCCGGAATAATATTCCCTTCCGTATCTTCTGTGACCAGACCGTCAAACAGATCGCTGATGACTTTGCTGCTGGAGTCATCTGTAGTCATGGTCGGATCAAGCGTTGGCACCTCAGTGCCCAGGCTCCAGACGATTTCCTGTTTATCTGCTAATTGAACGCCAGCCGGGACTTCGGCGGCAAAAGTTGCACCAGAGAGCAGCAGCGTAATCCCTGCTGCCAGTGCTTTCATCTTCATTCCTTGCATGTTTTTTCCTTGTCACACGAGATGATGTCAGGTTGATTGACCTTGGATGGGCACCTAACACGCTGACGAATGATGGCTTCATTCCTTAGCCACCCCGGCCTCCCCTCAAGGGACAGGCCCAACCAGACAAACATACGCTGATTATGAAAACGAGGGAATAACATGCGTCACAAAAAAGCCGGCGATGATCACCGGCTTGAGACAAAAAATGCAGAATCTTTAGTTATCGTTGAGACGAATGCCACCATTTTCGATCACGATCAGTCCTTTCTTATAGAGACCACCGATCGTTTTCTTGAAGGTCGCTTTGCTGGTCCGGAACACCTGGAAAATATCTTCCGGTGAGGATTTATCGCTCAGTGCAATAAAACCACCCTGCCGTGCCAGCTCAGACAGAATTTTATCCGCTAAATCATCAACTTTTGCCTTACCGGCTTTTTGCAGCGACAGACTGATTTTGCCATCAGCCCGAATTTCTTTGATGTAGGCTTTCAAACGTTTACCGACAAACAGTTTGCCGAACGATTCAGTTTTGAAGATCAGACCCCAGTGCTGATCTTCAATCACGGCTTTATAACCCAGGTCAGACACTTCTGCGATCAGCACCTGAACTTCCTGGCCGACTTGATACTGTGGCGGTGTTTTGTCCAGAAAGCGGTTAAATTTGGTGGAACCGACAATGCGGCCAGAAGCTTTGTCCGTATAAACGCGTACCATAATCTTCTGGTCGACTTCCAGACGACGACGCTGCTCACTGAATGGCACCAGCAGATCTTTCTCCAGCCCCCAGTCGACAAAAGCGCCGACGCCAGAAATGCCCACAACCTTGAGCTGCACAAAATCACCCACTTGAGCCAGCGGTTGTTTGGTTGTTGCAATGATCTCATCATTCGAGTCGAAATAGACGAATACTTCCAGCGTATCTCCCAGAGATGTTCCTTCAGGAACGGACGACTTCGGCAGCAAAATATTGCCAAAATCCTCACCACCATCCAGAAACACGCCAAAATCTACCATTTTTACGACTTCTAACGTGTTGAACTGACCAATTTTAATCATAAATATGTCACTCTCAGGGTAATATCATCCGGCGACTATCCGCCTTGGTCTCCCGATACTGCACGGACTGTCAGCATTCAGTGAGTACAGCAGCGGCTGCGCAATTTTCGAATCGCGTATTATACGTGATGTTGATTCCGCCTGCCTGACCAAAATGGGATTTTCTGAGCAAAAAAACCGCTTTCAAGCCATAAGTGATTGTCAAGTGGTGCTATTTCACCTCGTGTTCAACTAGAATTACTGAATTACATAAAATTGAGAGGAATATCCGTAAAGTGATCACCGTTGAAAAGAAAGATGGCCATAACCTGAAGTTGTCCCATGTCATCCATGAGGCAAAAAATCGTCAGCTTGATATTTTTCTTTTTATCCCCGGTGAGCTTGGCCTGAATGCCAATATCATGGCGGAAGACGAGTTCTACCATAACGTGATTCACGGCAAACGGACCTACTTCAGTGATGTTCACCACCTGCCACTGGTTCACAGCCGGTTAGCCAGTCGGGGAAACCTGTCTTCGGGGCAATATCGTTTAAGCCTGAGCCTGTTTGCTTACCAGTATGCTGTCGCTTTAGAAGAAACCGTCCACCAGTTGCTGGATGATAAAGTCGAACGAACGACAGAGGAACTGGAAGAGATTTTGCAGGTTTCATCCGGGATCCTGAAACGGCTTCGCCGGAATGTTCCGAGCGATGAAGAACTGCTGAAATACTATCAGAACATCGACAATTACCTGTCGTGGTTTACCGAACAACGCTTCTTATCGCTGGTTGCACACCTGCCCCGGGCAGAAAATTATGGCGAGATCAAAAACCAGTATCTGGAGTTTTGTCAGTCTGAATCGGATCATCGCTTAACGAATCACTACAACTCAGAACGCGCCTCGGCCGATCCAACCCGGATGTCGAACAAAATGCGTCTGCTGCGGCGTTTAATTGAGTACCCAGTTACCATGAAAGAAAACACCATAGAGCTCGGGAATACCACCAAGAAAGTGGTGACTGGTTTTGCGGCAGGCTTTGTGATGATTTTTGTCACCATCATGCTCATTGAGGCACGCGGTGTCCTCGGCGACATTACCGCATCTTTCATTTTGGTCCTTTCCGTGATTTATGCTGCCCGCGAAGTTTTCAAGGATGACCTCAAACATGCTTTGTGGCGGTGGGTCCGTAAGGGCAAACCCAAGTGGCGAAAACAGTTTATCGACAGCAACAGTAATCAGCTGATCGGACGACAGCTTGAATGGCTGGAATATTTGAAATACGACGCGCTGGAAGATGACGTCAAAAAAGCCCGGAAGCACAAGGTTTCAGCGAAAGAAGAAGCCATTCTGCATTATAAAAGCACCACGCGAATGTCGACGACCAAATTTCTGACTGGCTACGAGCAAACCAAAGAATCCATTTTGTTTGATCTGCGGTTTCTGTCCACGCTGATGGAGAAAGGCTCTCAAAAGATTTATGTGGTGCGGGATGGTCAGGTGGCACGCGAGTCCGTAGAAAAAAGGCATCTGGTGAATCTGATCACCCGTGAAAGTGACGAAGGTCAGGCGCCCAAAATTCAGCGTTGGAAAATCATCCTGAACCGTTCCAAAATCGTTGACATTGAAGCAATTGATTAAGCTCAAATTCACTGACAGCCTTATCGGCCTCTTCTAAGATCAGTAGAGGCCCACAACCCTACTTTTTGTCTCTTGTTAACCGGCCACATCTTGTTACCCTAGTGGTCTATTTCTTCTTCATGGCGGCACGCATGCGAAAACTCTCCGAACTGATTTTCAATAACACTTACAGTGAGTTACCCAGCCATTTCGGGACACGCGTGATCCCACAACCTTTGGATAACCCTTATCTGGTCAGTGTAAATCCTCTCATCTGCGATCTGCTTGAGCTGGACCCGGCAGAAGCCGGCACTGCCGATTTCGTGGATGTGTTTACCGGCAATGACGATTTGCCCGGGTTTGAACCGCTGGCCATGAAGTATACCGGCCATCAATTTGGCCAGTATAATCCGGACCTTGGGGATGGACGGGGGTTACTCATGGGTGAAACGCTGACCTCCGCCGGAAAAAAATGGGATATTCACCTGAAAGGTTCCGGGCAGACGCCTTATTCCCGTATGGGAGACGGACGCGCCGTGCTGCGCTCCAGTATTCGGGAATATCTGGCCAGCGCAGCCATGAAAGGACTGGGGATTCAAACTACCCATGCGCTGGCCGTTTTCGCCAGTGACACCCCTGTTTACCGCGAGAAAACCGAAAAAGGTGCGACGCTGGTTCGGGTGGCAGAAAGCCATCTGCGATTTGGTCACTTTGAATACTTGTTTTATACCCAGCGCCATGATGACCTGAAGCTACTGGCAGATTACCTGATCAAACACCACTTCCCAGACTTACGGGTACATACCTCCCCTTATGCAGCCATGTTTCAGCGCATTGTCGATTTAACCGCTGTCCTGATTGCCGACTGGCAGGCTGTCGGGTTCGCTCATGGCGTGATGAATACCGACAATATGTCGGTCCTGGGGCTGACGTTTGATTACGGCCCTTACGGATTTCTGGATGACTATGTCCCGGGATTTATCTGTAACCATTCGGATTACACAGGCCGATACGCTTTTAATCAACAACCATCGATTGCAATGTGGAACTTATCTGCACTGGGCTATGCGCTCACGCCATTGCTGGATAAAGAAGCGATCGACACAGCCCTGCACAGTTATCAATCCAGACTCCAGCAGGAATACAGCATTCGTATGCGAAACAAGCTGGGACTGATGGCGCGACATGAATCAGACAGCGGCCTGTTCAGCCAGATGTTTGACTTACTGGCCAGTCAGTCCGTTGACTACACCTTGTTTTTCAGAACACTGACGGGCATTCCGGCTGAAGCGCTTTCTGAAAGCGCTCCTGCATTTTCGGAACTTGTTTCGGACCTGTCTCCGCTGCAAACCTGGCTGAACACTTATGCCAAACGACTGACCCTTGAAACTCAGGAAGACAGCGCGCGTCAGAGACTGATGCAAATGCACAATCCAAAATTTATTCTGCGAAATTACCTGGCACAGCAAGCCATTGAGCGAGCGGAAAACGGCGATCACCAGATGGTTGAAGATCTGCTACACGTACTCGCCAATCCTTATGACGAGCATCCGCAATTCAGTCATCTTGCTGTCAAGCCCCCCCAATGGGGAAAAACACTGGAAATCAGTTGTTCTTCATAAATCATGGCAACAGGCGCTCAATTGAGCGCCTGAAGAAAACTAACCCTGCAATAGCCGGGAGACATCCCGCTCCTGAAGCCAGCGCTGGCATTTTGCCGACTGGCGTACAGATTCACTGATGAGCAAGGTGCAGGGTTTACTGACTGCCCGGCTCATTTTCAGCGCATGCTGAGCCTGAAATAACACGGCATCATGATCGTGAACAGCATAATCCAGCGCCTGATTATCCGGATCAGTCGCCAGTGTAAAACTGGCCAGCTGCGGCATATCCACAACCATGCCATCAAAATAATGCAGGAACTTATCTGCCATCAGTGCATTGGCGGGTAAATCACACATAAAATACACCTGCAGCCCCGATTTTCCCCGGAACAATCCATGCTCGGCCAGCAAGTCATGGACAGAAGCCGCATCACTGTATGTCCGGATAAAAGGCACAACAATAGCCAGTGGCAAATCCCCGGTCACATGCCGGAGACGTTTCACGATCCGGCATTGCAAAGCAAAGATTTCACGCCAGGCCGGATGGAGATAACGAGACACACCCCGCAGGCCCATCATGGGATTATCTTCAGCCAGAACAGACGGTTCCATAATTTCTGCCCCGCTCAACTTGAGCTGAAGAACCGGTTGAGTGATCCCGGCAGCAATATGCTTTTGCGCAAAATCAGACAGGGCAGCCACGAGCCTATCCACCCGCTCCTCCGTTGCTGACTGATTGTTTTTTATCCGGTTCAAATCTGCCTGTTGCTGCGCATTCGGGGTATCGGGGCAGCAAAACGCCGTAAAATCGATACCAACCTCCTGAAACAACCCCTCCAGCGCAACCAGACCAATCTTTGCAGCTTCAGCGGTCGGCACGTTTAATTGGGCACAAGTTGAAGCAATCCCCCATGTTTCAGCCTGTGTTAACTGTGTTTGCGAGCCTTCCATGTCTCGATTCTCCCTTACGATAATCCGCCAGTTTGACTATTTTTAATGCATCAACATAGCAATTCTTTTTCGTGCCTGACAATCTTGAATTGAAGACATGAAGAGGATTCATCAGAATGAATGACGCAGCCCAGAGCGCCGTAAACACAAGACAAATGAAACGTTTGGTTTATTCCTGAAGGCTTTTAAGCTATCTTTACCCGTCATGATGTTATCCCTGAATACAGGCGTATTATGCCAAGAAAAACCGATGAACTTCGCACTGTGAGTCTGGGTCGGATGCCCACCCCGGATGAAGTCGAAGCCGCGCACCCCATAACAGATGCCATTGCCGATCACGTTGATCAATCCCGCCTCGACATCGAAAACATTCTGACCGGAAAAGACCAGCGACTGCTTGTCATCGTCGGCCCCTGCTCTGTTCACGATCCGGAAGCAGCTCTGGACTATGCACAACGTTTACTGGTGCTGAAACAGCAATATCAGGATCAGCTTTGCATTGTCATGCGCACCTATTTCGAAAAACCACGGACTGTGGTCGGCTGGAAAGGTCTGGTCTCAGATCCCCATCTGGATGGTAGTCTGGATTTAGTTGCTGGCTTATATAAAGCCCGAAAACTTCTGCTCGATATCAACCAAATGGGCATGCCCACGGCAACTGAATTTTTAGATATGATCACCGGCCAGTATATTGCAGATCTGATCAGTTGGGGGGCGATTGGTGCCCGAACCACAGAATCACAGATTCACCGTGAAATGGCCTCAGCCTTGTCTTGCCCGGTTGGCTTTAAAAACGGCACCGACGGGAACGTGAAAATCGCCATTGATGCCATTCGGGCAACCCGGGTTCCGCACGTTTTCTGCTCCCCGGCCAAAAATGGTGACATGACTATCTACAAAACGGCGGGCAACCCGCATGGCCATATCATCCTCCGTGGCGGAAAAATGCCAAACTATCATGCGGAAGATATTCAAGCAGCCTGCACGGCACTGGCAGATGTCGATTTACCGACCCGTCTTGTGGTCGATTTCAGCCATGGGAACTGCCAGAAACAACATCAGCGTCAGTTGGATGTCGCCGCCGATATCTGCCGCCAGATCATGGATGGCAGCCTGTCTATTGCGGGAATCATGGCAGAAAGTTTTCTCGTGGAAGGCAACCAGTCTCTGGAAGAGGGATTGCAGCATGGCCTGACATACGGACAGTCCATCACGGATCCCTGCCTGAGCTGGGAAGACACTGTCGATATGATTAAAATGCTGGCATCTGCCGTAAAAACCCAGCAAGCGCGCTGACACTCACTACCTTTTCGCCCGGGTTTTATGTTATAAAGCGCACATTAAACAATGATGAGCAGGAATTAAATCATGCCTTCTTTTGATATCATCTCTGAAGTCGATACTGTGGAATTGAAAAATGCAGTCGACAACAGCAACCGTGAACTGGATACCCGGTTTGATTTTCGGAACGTTGAAGCGTCTTTCAGTCTGAATAAAGAGGTTGTTAAAATCTCTGCAGAAGCTGAATTTCAGGTCCTGCAAATGCGTGACATCCTTCGTGCGAACCTCGCCAAACGTGGCGTAGATGCACGTGCCATGGAGCCTAAAGAAATTGTGCATTCCGGCAAAACCTTTTCTCAGGATGCCGTGTTTAAGCAAGGGATCGATACCCCCATTGCGAAACAAATCGTCAAGCTGATCAAAGACTCCAAGATCAAAGTGCAAGCATCCATTCAGGGTGAGCAAGTTCGTGTCACCGGGAAAAAGCGTGATGATCTTCAGGCTGTGATGGCTTTGATCCGAAATTCTGAAGAACTGGACAAACCTTTCCAGTTCGACAATTTCCGCGATTAATCTCCCAGTACACTCGACAGGAAGGCAACCTCAGTCTTCCTGTTTAAAACAATACCCTCACTTTTTATCCACCACCAATTAAGTTATTGCTCAGTATCACAGATTCAGAGCAACGACTCAGTACATACACTCAACCCCGTTGAATCCTCTCGCATATTGTTCATTCCCTGCAGGAAAATTCTTCTGAAAGGGTTACCTTGAAACAGTCTATTTTTCCGGCCAGTTTGCCGGGTTACTGCACTTAAGGAACCAATCATGAACAATCGCTTCCCACAAAGGACGCTCAAGACCTTACTGGTCAGTAGCGCCTTATTTTCGGCCAGCGTTCTGGCCACCGCGAATTATAATGCCAGTGGTGTTTATCAAGCTGGCGAACAGGTCGTCTATCAGGGTGTCACCTATCAAGCGCTGCGACTCACAGAAAATGAAGCACCGGACGCTTATTTGAACGATGCATGGCAACCTGTGAACACGCAGGTTGCCTCTGCCACTGCCAGTTATCCAGCTTATCAGGCCAGCGCCGTCTATGTGGGTGGCGATCATGTCTCTTACAGTGGCCAGATTTACAAAGCCAAATGGTGGACACAAGGCGAAGCGCCGGATGCATCCCCCAGCACTGGTGTCTGGGAATGGGTCAGTGTCGACAACAACCCGGATCCAGGCCCAGGTCCCGGACCTGATCCAGAGCCAACGCCGGATCCTGCCAACGGAATCATCGGCCAGAACCCGGATGGCAGCTACATCATGAGCAAAGCCTTTCTGGATGCCCGTGAAGCTGAGCTGACCAGCGCTCCGGAATTCACCAAAGTGCTTGAATCGATTAGCACACGTGATAACGCCATTGTGGATGCCGTCCTTCCCGGCGCTTCAACCAATCCGGATAACGTGAAACGTGTCGAAACGCTGATCAACGAACAAAAATGGGATCAACTGTTTCCAGAACGTAATGCAGCCTATACCTACACCAATTTCCTGAAAGCCGTCGCAAAGTTCAAAGGATTCTGTGCCACGTATACCGACTCGCGTGCTGCACAGTCGGATGACATTTGTGCGAAATCCCTGGCGGTGATGTTTGCCCACTTCACCCAGGAAACCGGCGCGCATAACCCGCACTCCCCGTTTGAAGAATGGCGACAAGGTTTGTACTTTGTCCGTGAAGCCGGCTGTTCGGATGATCCGTCATCCTGTGGCTATAACAGTGAATGTGCAGCCACCAACTGGCAGACTGAACAGTGGCCATGCGGTAAAAACCCTGACGGCAGCTATGTGAAGTACTTCGGACGCGGCGCGAAACAGCTGTCTTACCATTATAACTACGGCCCGTTCTCCGACTTCATTTTCAATGATGTCAATGTGCTGCTCCAGGATCCGGATCGCGTTGCCAGCAGTTGGCTAAATCTGGCATCTGCTGTGTTCTTCTTTGTCTATCCGCAGCCCCCGAAACCTTCAATGCTCCATGTGATTGATGGCACCTGGCAGCCCACCGCAACCGACATCGCTGAAAAGCGTGTCCCCGGCTTTGGCGTCACCACCATGATCATCAATGGTGGCATTGAATGTACGCTGGAAACGGAAAAACCGCAGTCAGTCAATCGTATTAAATACTATCAGGGCCATGCTGCAGCACTGGGTGTGCCAGTTCCTGCCGATGAACAGCTCGGCTGCGCAGGGATGAAAGCCTTTAAGAAAACCGGCGACAGCACTTTTGGCCTGTACTGGGAAAATGACTGGAGCTACAACCCGAATAATCCGGGTGGCAGCAGCTTCGCCTGCCGGATCGAGTCAGGCTACCAAACCGCGCATACTACTTTGAAAAAAGGCGACTACGCCAAGTGTGTTCAGAAATACTACGGCGTCACGATTGAGTAATCGTTCGACCTGATTTCAGGCACCTGCAAGCCGGGCTGAATCATTCGCCCGGCTTATTTTTTATTTGAGCCATCACTTTATTTCATACGAATAGTGCTCAGGCTGTGACACTGATTCCCCTATCTGTGATTTACCGAGAGATTTCTTTCTGTCCTGGACACGAGTTTGCTAGAGTCCAAGTGTCTGATCCTCAACAAAACAGCTTTGGATGACTTTACCTGATAACGAACGGAAATTTGCATGACTCTGCCCGAACGCCACAGCGATGAACAACCGGAAAACCCGCTGATCTGGCCTATTCTAGGCATCCTGGAAAAACAGCATGATGGCTGGATGGTTCATACTCTGGCCGATGCACTCAAGCAGCAGGACTTGATGAAAACGCTGGATGACGCGCCTGATCAGGACTTATTCAAGCGCAATTTTCTGCTGATGAATGCCCTGTACCAATTGCAGGAAATGCTGTTACCGGAGCAGTGGTTGCAAGCGCATGCAATGGATATCCGGCTGATGGCCAACACAGGGACACAGCAGATTGATACAGCGGATCCACTCAGAGAATACTATCTGGACTGGCAAAACTATGAAACCGACGGAGATGCCATTCGTGAACTGCTGTCTTCGTTCTGGAAACGCTATCAGCAGCATATTGGCCAGCGCAATGTCAGCAATAATGTTTCCTGGCAACACGATCTGGCCATTTTAGAACTGCCGGCTGACGCCAGTCCGGTTCAGATTCGCCGACAATGGCGCAGACTGGCACTACGCTGGCACCCCGACCGCCCTTCCGGCGACAGCGACAAGTTTCGTGAAGCCTGTGAAGCCTGGCAGCGCATTCAAAGCCGGTTACACAGCTAACCAAGCCTGTGAATGCCGAACACACGCTTATTCGATTTTTTCTAATATCCTGTTCGTCGGGCTGAACTGTTCTGGGGACTCTACCCGGCGTACACTGCTCTCCAACAACCGGACAACCCCGGTACCAGAGACTTGGAGGCAATTATGGCAATCAGAGGAATCAAAAGTATCCAGCGTTCGCACCCCTCATCTGATGGTGATGGTGTAAAAATCCAACGAGTCCATGGCTTTGATCATGCTGCTTTTTCACCCTTTCTGATGATCGACGAACTCAAGTCCGATCAGGCAGCTGACTATATTGGCGGCTTTCCGCCACATCCGCACCGTGGCATTGAAACCCTGACCTATATGCTCAAGGGCCACTTCCAGCATCAGGATCATTTGGGCAATACGGGTGAGCTGAAAGATGGCGGTGCTCAATGGATGTCTGCGGGACGTGGCGTGATTCACAGCGAAATGCCCATGATGTCTGATGGACAGCTCCACGGTTTTCAGATCTGGATCAATCTGCCTGCCAGTAAAAAAATGCTGCCCGCGCAGTATCACGACTTTCAGTCGGAAGTCATTGCAGAGAAACAGCTCGGCAAGAGCAACCTGATCCGGGTAATCGCCGGTGATCTGACGATTGATGGTGATACGATTACCGGTCCGCTACAGGAAACCGGTGTACCCACAACCATTGCCGACTGGCGGGCGACAGCGGGATCGCATCTGAATTCATGCCTGAATCCGGATTTCCAGGCCATGCTGTATGTCTATCGGGGTGCGATTGAAATTGAAGGCAAACAGGCCGTAGCCGGAGAGCTGGTGATGCTGGAAGCCGGAGAAGGACTCGCCATGACCGCGCTGGAAGACACAGGATTACTGTTGCTTTCCGGGATGCCAATCCACGAAACCGTTGTGCACTACGGGCCGTTTGTGATGAATAGCATGGATGAGATTGAACAGGCGATTCGGGATTATCAAGCGGGGACACTGACCGGCTGATCGCAGCGACTCACCCCGGCAGTTGAAAAAGGCCCGTCATACGGGCCTTTAGTTTGTTCATGAATATAATGACGCTTCACCTTCAGGACGCGTTTTAAAGCGCCGGTGCAACCACATATATTGTTCAGGCGCTTCCTGAATAATCGGCTCAATGGCATTGCGGTTAATAAACTCAGCTGCCGCCTCTGGATCTTTGTGCGGAAAGCCTTCAAGCGGTTTAAAGATCTTCAGAGTATACAAACCGTTATCAGTATCCCGAATGATCGCGATGGGCACAATGGCACAGTCGGTTGCATCCACCAGAATACTGGTACCCGTGGTTGTACAGGCTTTATCGACCGCAAAGAAAGGCGCGAACGTTGATCGGCGCGGACCATAATCATGATCCGGAGCATACCAAACCCGCTCACCTTCACGTAGTGCTCGCAGCATGCCTTTCACGTCTTTTCGATCCAGCATGTAACGGTTCGAACGAACACGACCTTTAAACTGAAAATAATCAAAGCACGGATTGTTATTCGGGCGATAAACACCCACACCCGGGGCCCGGACACCAAATGCACGGCCACCGATTTCCAGATTCATGGAATGCGCCGCAACCAGCAAGACGCCCCGCCCCTGCTGCTTCAGTTCATCCAGATACTCCACACCCTCAAAACGCACATGGCGTTTGATGCGCCACTCAGGCCAGAACCAAGCCATACCGGTTTCAAATAATGCCAGCCCCGCATTATCGATATTCTTCTGAATCATGACTTTTCGTGCTTCCGGTGTCATCTCCGGAAAACACAGTTCAAGATTACGCTCAATCGTAAAACGCCGCTTTTTCATCAATTTGATGGCAAGCCTGCCAATGCCCTTACCCATCAGGAACTGAATGCGGTACGGAAGTAAACTGATGAGCATCATGGTGCCAAACATCAGCAAAGTCGGCCAGTAGCGTGGGAGGAGAAACTCGGCTTTGAATGCCGGTGCCGTCAATTTGCTCATAACAGAGACGATTTTCCTTATTGTTTAAAGCCAAGCCTGCGCTGTCTATCGTCACGGCAGACAGGAAAAGAACAATGTATTGTATACCAGCATCCTCAGCATGCAAGATTCGCTGTTTTCGCTCGGTGTGATGCGCACGCCATCCAAAAAGAAAAGCCACCCGAAGGTGGCCCAGTTGAAATTATAGTTTTAGTCATTTCTTATTATTATCTCTTATCCCCGCAAATGATCAGCGCGTCCCCTAAGCCCTGAAGCAGTGATAAAAGGCTCCCTCTACACATCGGAATGGTTGTGGACAGTTGTCTGTCTCATCGGTGCATAAATATAAGCATGAATCGGGCCAGCTTTTTCATATCACAACATTTCAACATGTTAGCTGCTGCAGCCATTGAGCCCTGGTTGAACATTGTCAAAAAAGCTGACAGTTTCTCTGCGACCACCTTATGCCCGTTCATCCCTGCCGCAATTAGTGTTAACCTGACTTTCTTGCCAAACGTAAAGGGAGTTCACACTGCAACCATGTCTATTAGCAAAACAAAATCAAGCTTTTACCGTCGCCTTTATGTGGCCCACTTGATCGATAAAGGTATTGCCACCGTCCCGGCCCTGATTGAATACACAGGCATGCCGAGACGAACCGCTCAGGATACCATCAAGAGCCTGTCAGACTTAGATATTGTCTGCCAATTCAAACAAATTGAAGGCGAAAGAAACCGGATCGGGCGATATGAGGTACTGGACTGGGGCGCCATCAACAAAAACTGGATCGAAGAGAACCTGACTGAAATAAAATCAGTCCTTGATTATCCCTGAATAACGTTTTCATTTTGCGATGAGTTGCAACTTGCAAATCATATTGCAAAGCATTCTGCTCTCTCCGCTGTCCACATCGGTCTGGTTACACAAAGCGTCAAAAAATAGACTAAAAAGAAGATGGGGTCGTAAAAAAGATTGCTTTCAAGAGACTTGTGTTCCGTTTTCTTGCCCCAATACCATAAGACGAACCAGTCAGTGACAGGAATTTGTCATAACGACTTGGTTGCAAAGTAACCTAAGGGGCTGTTTCTCGTGTAATTCGCGCGAAAATAGCGTGCTCACTGGCTGTATTAGCAATCTGTTGTGTTAGTATTCGGCCAAATTTTTCCAATAAGACAGTTTGTCACGGACAAAGAGAAGACGAATATGGCTTTAGACTTTTCAAACATGACGGTGGATTTATCCGCAATGCCAACCACGATTGATATGGGCCACGCTTGGCTTGCCGCGCTGGTTGTGATCCTTTTACTCTTGTATGTCACCAAAAAGGGTAAACCAGTCGAGGTTGAAAAAATCGTTGAGAAAGAAGTCGAAGTTGAAAAAATTGTCGAAGTCGAAAAACCGGTTGAGAAAATCGTAGAAGTCGAAAAGATCATCGAAGTCGAGTCCAAGCTCAAAACCGCGGAAGCGGATGCGGCGCTGCAGTTATTATCTCTGCTTCAGAAAGAAGCACGATTCATTGATTTTATGCAGGAAGATTTAAAAGGCTTCGCCGATGCTGAAATCGGTGCGGCTGCGCGTGTAGTTCACGAAGGCGGGAAGAAAGTACTGGACGAATACTTCCGTTTTGTTCCTGTTCGTGTCGAAGAAGAAGAAAGCCGCGTCACGCTGCCGGAAGGATTCAACGCCGCTGAAGTCCGCCTGACCGGCAATGTGGTTGGCAGCGCACCATTCACCGGCACGCTGACTCACCGTGGCTGGAAAGTCACCGAAGTAAAATTACCCAAAATGGCAGAAGGCCACGATCCCCGTATTCTGGCTGCTGCTGAGGTAGAGCTCTAATGCAAGACATTCAAGCACATAAATTCAGTGTGGGGATCGACCTCGGGACGACCCACTGCGTTCTGTCTTATGTTGATTTACAACAAGACGAAGCCCCTGTCCATGTGATGCCGATTGCCCAGCTCACCGCTCCGGGCAGTGTTGAAGAGAAGTCTCAGCTCCCTTCATTTATGTACCAGGCGCATGAATCTGAATTGGCACAGGGCGACACTGCCCTGCCATGGGATGCGCAACCGAAAGCCCTTGTGGGCACTATGGCCAGAAACCTGGGCAGCAAAACGCCAATCCGCTTGATCGCCAGTGCAAAAAGCTGGTTGTGCCATGGTGGCGTCAACCGCCGTGATGCTTTCCTGCCACTCAATGCGCCGGAAGAAGTCGCGAAAGTCTCGCCTCTGGAAGCAACCCGCGCCTATCTGGCACATCTGGCTCAGGCATGGAATCACCAGCATCCGGACGCTTCACTGTTTGATCAGGACGTGACAATTACCGTCCCGGCTTCCTTTGACCCAGCAGCGCGTGATCTGACGGCTGAAGCAGCCCGGGAAGTTGGCTTTAAACATCTGACGCTCCTTGAAGAACCACAGGCTGCTGTTTACAGCTGGATCAAAAACAACGATGACACCTGGCGTGATCAAGTCAGCGTTGGGGATGTGGTTCTTGTCGTCGATATTGGTGGCGGAACGACCGACTTATCTCTGGTTGCTGTGACCGAAGAAGAAGGCAATCTGACCCTGAACCGTGTCGCGGTCGGTGATCATATCCTTCTGGGCGGCGACAACATGGATCTGGCGCTGGCCTACCGACTGAAAGCCAAACTGGCTCAGGAAGGAAAACAGCTGCAACCCTGGCAGATTCAGGCCATCACCCATGCCTGCCGTGATGCCAAAGAAGCGCTGCTGAATGATCACAATTTGAATGCTGTACCCATTGTCGTCCCGAGTCGGGGTTCTAAACTTCTGGGCGGCACCCTTCAGACTGAACTGACGCAGGATGAAGTACAGCAAACTCTGGTTGAAGGCTTCTTCCCGCAAACCCGTGTTGAAGAGCATCCGGTTGAAATGCAGCGCGGCGCTTTAACTCAAATGGGCCTGCCCTATGCGCAGGATGCCGCGATCACACGTCACATTGCTGGATTTTTAAGCCGACAGTCTGCTGCGGTCGATGAACTGTTTGATCACTTTGAACAGATTCACGATGGCTTTATCCGTCCGACAGCCGTGCTTTTTAACGGCGGTGTGCTCAAATCTGATCTGCTGGCAACTCGTTTGATGTCGATCATCAATCAGTGGCTGGCAACGGCTGGCAGCCCAGAAGCCAAACGCCTGCAAGGACTGGATCTGGATCTGGCGGTTGCCCATGGCGCTTCATACTATGGCTCGGTCCGGAAAGGCAAAGGCGTTCGGATCCGCGGTGGGATAGCCAGCAGCTATTATGTCGGCATTGAAAGCGCTATGCCTGCGATTCCGGGAATGGAACCGCCAGTAGAAGCCTTGTGTGTTGCACCATTTGGCATGGAAGAAGGCAGTCATGCCGACGTTCCAAACCGAGAGTTTGGTCTGATCATCGGTCAGCCGGTCACCTTCCGCTTCTTTGGATCCACAGTCCGCCGTGAAGACCAACCCGGCACTCTGATGGACTGGTGGCAACCGGAAGAGCTGGAAGAACTGCCTGCGATTCAAGTGACATTACCTGTCGCGGATGGCCGCAGTGCCGGACAGATTGTCCCGGTCAGACTGGCTGCCCGTGTCACTGAACTGGGCACCTTGTGTCTGGAAGCAATCCCGACAGACGGCGGCCAGAAATGGCAGGTCGAATTCGATGTCCGGGAAAACTAATCAACTGACATTGATCTTCTTAACGGCGCATTGATTGCGCCGTTATTTTAGCTGGCCGCAGCAGCATTATCATCACAACAAGCCGCAGTCAGAGATCCGTTTTCACCATCCACATCAGGATCTGATTGGAAAAAGGCACGGAGTTATACATGTCTTCTCCCCGTTATCTGGTGGGTATAGATTTAGGCACCACGCATACTGTTGTCGCTTACTGCCCGATTACCCCGACCCTACAGCATGAAATTGTAAAAATTTTCGACATTGATCAGCTCATCGGTCCCGGTGAAGTGTCGCGCAAGCCATTGCTCCCCTCATTCCGTTACCATCCAACACCCGGAGAAATTGCACCGGAACAATGTGTCCTGCCCTGGGCGCCCACACCGGTTGAAGGTGATTTTCCCGAAGCGATCATTGGCGAATATGCCCGTGAACTCGGCTCGAAAGTCGAAGGCCGGCAAGTCACCAGTGCAAAAAGCTGGCTTTCACACACAGGTGTCGATCGCAATCAGCCCATTCTTCCCTGGGCTGCTGCCAAAGGGGTGCAAAAAGTATCTCCGGTCATTGCCAGTGCCAGCTATCTGAATCACGTGCGCCAGAGCTGGGATTATCATCATCCGGATGCCAAGCTTGCCAGGCAGGATGTGGTTCTGACCATTCCGGCTTCATTTGATGAAAGTGCAAGAGCCCTCACGGTTGAAGCGGCAAAACTGGCTGGGCTGAACAACATCGTCTTACTCGAAGAGCCTCAGGCAGCATGTTATGACTGGTATGCGCGCCATCAGGAACAGGCAGCGACACAACTGAAAGATATCCCACTCTTGATGGTCTGTGATGTCGGTGGCGGAACAACTGACTTAAGCTTGATTCGAGTCAGTCACGAGCATGACAGACTGAAGCTGGACCGGGTTGGTGTGGGCGATCATTTAATGCTTGGGGGTGATAATCTGGATCTCACACTGGCCCATATTGCAGAAGGCCAGTTGAATCAAGGCGGTCAAAGGCTCAATGCAGCCACGCTATCAAAGCTCATCCAGCAAACCCGCCGTGCAAAAGAGCAACTGCTGGCAGAGCATGCGCCTGAGTCCGTGAATATTACGTTGTTGGGCAGTGGTTCCAAATTAATTGGCAGCAGCCGTTCAACCGCGCTCAGTCAGCAACAAACCCGAGCAGTCACACTGGATGGCTTTTTCCCGCTTTCTGACATTGAAGCCCATCCAGAAAAACGCCAGAGTGCAGTGGTCGAATTTGGACTGCCCTACGCCGCTGACCCGGCAATTTCGAAACATCTGGCCCAATTCATCAGTGAGCACCAATCCGTTTGCCGGGATGCCGTGTCAGCGCACTCAAGCCTTGCCGATGAAAGCCACACCATCATTCCACCCGCCGTATTACTCAACGGCGGTGTATTCAACAGCCCGCTACTTTCGAATCGCTTGCTGGATATCTTCTCAGCCTGGAAAGGTGACAGGGTCACTCAACTGGATAACCCACACCCAGATTTAGCAGTCGCATTCGGCGCTGTGGCTTACGGTAAAGCCAGACATGGTGCACAACTGAAAATTGGTGGTGGCTCGGCCCGCTCATTCTTTCTGGCGCTGGATCAGCCCCCCGCTGCTTCAGGCGTGTGCCTGCTCCCCGGGGGACCGAAGAAAGCATCGAGCTTCAGCTTCCCGACCGAAAATTTGCGCTGACCCTTGGTGAACCCGTTCGCTTCAATCTGGTTGCCTCAACGGATGATACATCGGTTCAGGCAGGGGATCTCACCCCCTTAGATCACGACCATTTAGTTACCTTGCCCCCATTTATTGTCACGCTGGACAGTGAAACCGACAGAGCCACACTGGCAGCCAACCAAAAAGAACGGGTTGATGTGACACTCGCCTGCCAGTTAACCGAAGTTGGCACACTGCAACTTGAATGTATCAGTACCGAAAATGCAGCGCAGCGTTGGCAGGTTGAATTCAGTATCCGAAAAAACACGTCAGCCAAAGCAACCCAAGCGCCAACAGAGTCACCGGAATCCGCAAAATTAGATCAGGCTGAAGCCCTGATCAAAAAAGCCTATGGTGGCAGTAAATTACATGCCGATGATAAACCCGCCAAGTCCCTGCGCACAGACCTGGAAGCGCTTCTCGGAAAACGTGAACACTGGGACATGTCCACGCTGAGACCCTTAGCGGATACCTTACTGGACAGCAAAAAGCGTCGCCGCCGATCGGCGGTACACGAGAGAAACTGGCTGAAACTGGCTGGATTTACCTTGCGGCCGGGATTTGGTGATCCGGTTGATGACTGGCGTATCAGTCAAATTTGGCCGCTTTATCAGCAAAGCCTGCAATTTCATCAATCCACTCAGAGCTGGAACGACTGGTGGATTTTCTGGCGCCGGATAGCCGGTGGCTTGAATCAGACACAGCAAGAGCTGATTTACAAAGAGATCGCAAAATACATCAATCCAAGTGCTGCGCGTCAACCAAAACTCAGTAAGGAAATGCAGGAAAAGGGCTATGAGCAAATGGTGCGTTTGCTTGCATCGCTGGAACGTCTCTCTTTCGAAAAGAAACTCCAGCTCATTGAATGGTTATTTGCCCGTTTGCAAAAGCCACAGTATGCCCAGGCACACTGGTGGGCCATAGGCAGGATTGCATGCCGGCACCCACTTTATGGCAGTCGCCATAATCTGCTTACTGCGCAGCATATCGCCTATTGCCTGCCCGAGCTCATGGATTATGACTGGCGGAAAGAGCCAGAAATTGCACTTGCAGCCGTGATGATGTGCCGGAAAACTGGCGACAGAACGCTGGATATTGATGATGATTTACGTCAGGAAGTCATCGAAAAGCTCGAACAGAGTAAAGTGCCGGAATCTTGGGTTGCGATGGTCTCGGAAGTTAAAGTACTGACTGAAGAGGAAAATTTACGTGTTTATGGAGATTCGCTTCCAAGCGGCTTGATGCTTATCGAGTAAACTTCTGCTTATTAAGCTTACGTTAGGGTATAGCTGTTATCATTCCGCGAATCAGAACTGTCTGGATTGGTATACTCAGCAGTCCTAATAAGGAATAACAAGCGAGAAGTTATGGCAATGACACGAGAACAATATAAAGTAATTGCGGATCGCATTTTCAAGTCCCAAAATCAACGCGTCGCTGTTGAAGCTGTCGTCTTCGAAGGTTTATCAAGCTACGAGGCAGAAAAACGGTTTGGCGTACCAAAAGGGACGCTTTCACGAAATGTCCGTAAATATAAAAATGAAGTTGACTACATCACCACAGTAAGTCTAGCGTAATAAAAAAGGAGAGTTCAGACTCTCCTTTTCTATTTCTAAATACGCTCTTTCAGCCAAAACACAATCAGACTATTCTTCCGCTGACGATGCATCAAACAGTTCTTCTGGATGCACGCCATCTTTTTCCATCATGGCCAGAATCTCAGTCATTCTCACCTGACGCGCTTCTTCTTTAAATTCATTCAGAACGGCGATGAGATCATTGATCTTTTGTAGTGGAATGCGTTTGATAACAGCTCGCTGTCTGCCTGGGACTTCATCAGCAAAATCAATCAGCGTCTGGCGGTAGTCCGTTCTGGCATCCTGTGGGCCTTTACCATTCTCTACATTCTTAAGCATTGCACTCAGTGCTTTTTCCGCATCTGAAAAGTTTGTCATGAATTACCTCTAAACACTATTTTCGTCAAATAGCACTTTCTTGTCATTGCGACAGTTCATGATGACAACCTCTGTGCTATTTGAAATAGAGTAAACATTAATAAAGATTAAATTCTTGTTCCGGTGAGCAGTTACGGGAACTGCATTCAGCCAATAAACTAACGTTCTGACCCTCGCTGGCGCGTTTGTGAGAAAGCGGATCACACATAATTATAATAGAGAACTCTAACGAGGATGAAAGAGTCGTCAGCGAATCCTGAAATAATACTCTCAGTCTTTGCCCTTGTGAACATAATTTTTGTCAGCTTGACAATTCTATGGCCAAAGAATGCGAATCAGCTTAAATTGCCGGATAATTTGACAACAATATATGCATTGATGAACGAAAGACAGTCCAGACTGCTGGCTTTCAAGCGTTCAGTCTCTTCAAAATGTTCATGTGGCGAAAATATCGCCTGTTTCTCAACAATTTAGCTTTGCCAAAGTCTCAAGTGCTTGCTAATATAGCGCTCGTTGAGTTAACTTAACAGAAAAGCTCTTTGGCGGACATTAGCGCAGTTTGGTAGCGCACTACTCTGGGGGAGTAGGGGTCGCTGGTTCGAATCCAGTATGTCCGACCAAAGGGCTTTTTTATTTTCTCTTCTTTTTGTATAAATTTTGTTCTTCATCGAACTTTTGCTACCCAGAACTTTAGCATTTGCTAATAAACACTATCCTGTGCTTTACAACGAAGGAGCATAATATGGAACAGATCCCATATTGTAAGGCATGCGGTCAGGATGAAGAATTCATTGTCATTGATGAATATAAGTTCGTCTGTATCTGCGGTTATCAATTCACATCAATATCAATTCTTCCTGCGATGACTCCCGTTAAAAAAGAAACCAAGCCCCTGCCGATACCGTTTGAGTTTCATATTCATTAAGCCTTAAATTGCTCCCAGCTCAACAGTTCCGCTCTGTTTCTATCCCACTTGCGCACCACCAAAACCCAACGTATCAGAATAACTTCCCGTATGAAAAACCACCAAAAAACGTTAAATCCAGTTTAAAATTTTGTTATCGCACCATGATTTTCAAGTTTTTATCCTGTATCAGGCAAATTCACCAGAAATATATTAAACCCATGAAAATAAAGGAATTAAACATCGTTTCATTGTAAATTTTTTGATATGACCCTTCATCATCCCAGCAAAAACGTGATCAAGATCCTGCTCACTTTTCAGGATTTTATGCTAACTTCTGCCTCGCAAATTAAGTAATCATATCAATACATGGGGATTCCTTTTGCTGCGATGGCATCGGATTGCACCCATCACTTGGAACATCTGTTGTTGTTCCGCTTTTAGTCAGTATGACATCACAGGATCATTCTATGAATGCAACGATTAACACGCTCAATGAGCATTTAATGGCTGTCATTGGCGATATCAATGGAGTACTCTGGGGTCACCTTCTTGTATACCTGCTTGTTATTGTGGGTATCTACTTTACCGTTCGCCTCGGATTTATTCAGATTCGCCAATTTGGTCATGCCATTTCTGTCCTGAAAAAAGGGAGAGACGTAGAATCTGGCATCAGTTCTTATCAGGTATTCTGCACCTCAATGGCAGCCCGTGTGGGCACCGGTAATATGGCAGGTGTCGCTGTTGCCCTGACCGCTGGTGGCCCGGGTGCTATCTTCTGGATGTGGGCAATGGCAATGTTCGGTATGGCAACTGCTTTTGTCGAATCCACGCTGGCTCAGGTCTATAAAGTCAAAGATGTTGACGGCCAGTATCGCGGTGGCCCGGCCTATTACATGGAGCAAGGTCTGGGGCTGCGCTGGATGGGAACACTCTTTTCTGTCTTCCTGATTATCGCGTTTGGTCTGGTATTTAATGCGGTACAGGCCAATACCATTACAGACGCACTGAACCACTCTTTCGGTTTCGATCGCTCAATCATGGGCATTGCTATCGTGGCAGGTTCCGCTTTCTTCATTATGGGTGGCTTGAAATCTATTGCTCAGGCAACGTCACGCATCGTTCCAGTGATGGCGATTGGTTATCTTGCCATTGCCCTTCTGATTGTCGTGATGAACCTTTCCGAGTTGCCGGATGCTATCATGCTGATTGTGAAGAGTGCATTTGGCTGGCAGGAAGCTGCTGCTGGTGGTGTTGCTTATACAATCGCACAGGCAATGCAAAGTGGTATCGCCCGTGGCCTGTTTTCTAACGAAGCCGGTATGGGCTCCGCTGCCAATGTTGCTGCAAGTGCGACCCCGAATCCAAACCACCCTGCATCTCAGGGTTATGTCCAGATGCTGGGTGTTTTTGCGGACACCATTGTGATCTGTACTGCCTCTGCAGCCATGATTATGTTGTCTGGTGTGATGGAGCAGCCGGATGCAGCTTCTGGAATTGGTCTGTTGCAACAAGCACTGACAAACGAGCTGGGCGATTGGACCACATACTTTATGGCCGCTGCCATTCTGCTGTTCTGCTTTACGTCCATTATTGCAAATTACAGCTATGCAGAAACCAACATTATGTTCCTGAACGGCAACACTAAAAAAGGCCTGTTTGCTTTCCGTCTGGTTGTGTTGGCCATGGTAATGTTCGGCTCTGTTGCATCACTGCCGGTTGTTTGGAACATGGCTGATGCATCGATGGGCATGATGGCTTTGATTAACATTATTGCCCTGGTCTTATTGTCCAACCTGGCCATTAAAGTGATCCGAGACTACGAAGTCCAGGTGAAACATGGCAAAGTGCCAACGTTTGATCGCAGCAAGTTCCCTGAACTCAAAGGTTTGGACAGTGCCTGGCACCCAAGACCCAACTCTGCGAAAGACGCCAGATAATACATCCGTATCTTCCCCACGAAAAGCCAGCATTGCTGGCTTTTTTTCATGGGGCCACACGTTCATTCGCACCCGATTCACATCTCTTACTCAGTGAATCATTGAAGTCATACTCTGACTCCCCAGTTCAATTTTTGCTCCTGTGTGGCGAAGTATTTTTCATGCTCCAGCAATCCTGAGCGTCAATCGCTTCAAGACGCGCGACTGTTCTCATTGCATCAACGAATCGACTCGTCATGACAAAATTGATGAATGTAATTTTAGAGGGATAATGATTACACCTAGATTTGCGGTGAATCGAAAAAAGATGACCTGTTTATCCCTCATTTTATATCCTACTGAAAAATAAGAAATTTATACTTTTTTCTGCCTTTCATAAAATTAGACCTTCATAAAATCTTTGCTAGGCTCAGACACATAGAGAGACGACTGATTGAATGATGTGTTCAATTTCATTCAAGACTTTCTTTATTCATTTCCGGTGTATTTGAGAGCACGAAAAACCGCATTGTTCGTGATCTCAAAATGGAATCATCTTCCAGATATCAAGAGGGACAATACATCATGGCTACAATAAGAAAAGTAGAAATTGTGATTGATTGTGAGTCAGTTGAGCATGGCGCTTCCGGTAGCTCTGTTGTACAAATGTTTTCGGATCCGAGCATTGTCTTGGATAATTCACAAGGCAGCTATGAACTCAGCATTCAGGTGAACAATGATGATGTGATTCGCTGGTCAGTGTATCCAAAAGTGACAGAGTCTGAAAGCGGCAGTCACTACTCTGTCATCATTGATGCGAAGCATGACTGGAACAACGATACCCTGCTGAAAGAGTGGACGGCTTATCAGGGACATACTCAGGTGTTTGTATACGATCAAGATGCCGTTCCAATGAATGAGTTTGTAGATGTGCCAGTGTCCCGACAAACCGCCTATATGCCTTTTGTTCAGGCAAATGCAACACTGCCTGGTCGCCCGAATGTGGGTGACAAACAAAAAGAAGCTTATACGTTTTATGTGAATGTTTACAAAGATGATACGCTGATTGGTCAAATCAATTGGGACCCATACGTCACAGTTTATCAGCCATAAATCGATCCTCTGTTTCCATCACCATCAATAGCGAGAGATTTCACGCTCGCTATTTTTATTATTTTTTCTGCCGAGATACACCTTTCAGACAGAACATCACGAATGAATCGATCAACAGTCAACTTTTCGACTGCATGAATAAGCAGATAACAATCAATGCCATTCCAATCCATCCAAAAACAGAAATAGATTCACCCACAATCAAGACTGCCAACCCAGCCGCAACAACAGGCTCGAGTAATGTCAGTAAACTCGCACGGCTCGCTTTCACGTATCTGAGCCCGAAACCAAAAGCGAGATAAGCAAGACACATAGGAATCAATGCCATATAACCAAGCACGTACAAATTCATCACCGAGCTGAATAAAGCTTCCCCAGTGAAGAGTAATGTGGGGAGTAACAGCATCGCCCCATCCCGAAAATGCCCCGAGAGCAGATTGAGACTGAACCCCTGCATCTATCATCGCTTTTGCAGCCCAGGCATAAATGGCATACGTCAAGCCTGCAACAAAGCCAAGCGCAATCCCGAGTTGTCTTGAACCCTCCTCAGGCTGAAGCACGCTTGTTGATTCAGCAGAAACAAGCAGCACAATCCCCAACAGACCCAAAACGAAACTGAGGAGCCATGCGCTCGTTAAACGACCATCTTTGCTAAAAAGACACTCCAATAACATCGTGAAAAATGGCGCCGTTGCTATTGAGATCACTGTGCCTATTGCTACACCAGCAAGTTTCATTGACGAATAAAAAGCCAGCGGATACACCGCAAGGGCCAGTGCACTCACTGTGAGTATCTTCTTATGCCGCAGAATGTTCCCCCAATCACTTCTCAGGTTTTTGAAGGATAAACACGCCTGAAGCAGCCCACCAACGCCCATCGAGAAGGCGCCAACTGCCAGTGAATTGATTTCCGGAGCAAAGCTTGCTGCGGTTCCTGTCGTGCCCCACAATACAGATGCGAACAATATAGACAAGCAACCATACTGGTATTGTCTGGAAGGGTTTTGAATCATTGCCTTTGTCATTACGTTTTCGACCCATTGTCAGATATTTCATTCTGAGAAGAATCTTAATCAACAAATGGCATCTCTATTTTGCAGAAAAGACGCAATTATTGCTCAGACAGACTGGATAAGTCAGGAACGCGAAAACGTTCGTGGCGACATTCCAAAATATGCAGAAAATCGGCGACTGAATGCAGACAGATCGCTGTAACCCACTTTTTCAGCAACAAGCTGAACTGGTAAATCCGTATGGGTCAGCAGCGCTTTGGCTTTTTCCATGCGTTGCTGCGTAATGAATTTGTGAACACTGGTCCCCAGATTTTCTTTGAACGTTTTTTTAAATTGCGTTGGGCTGAGGTATGCAGCCTGAGCCAGCGCCGTAATGGACAGCGGCTGATCCAGCTGTTCAATGATCATCGCTTGCACCGCACGAATACGCGGATCGATCAGTTGAGTCACTTCCTGCTGCCCCAATAACATTGTAAAAACTTGGATGATCGATGCTTCAATCCCACTATCGACCTGAGATTCAAGTTGCTTTTCAACAAATTGGATAAAGCTGAGCAAAGGCAGGCTGATTGAAAAAACCGCAAACGTACTCTGAAGTAAATTGGCTGGCAACTGATCCAGATCCGCTACAATGAAACGTGCCGCTTCATCAGCCTTAAAAGCATGTGCGACACCCTTTGGAATGACGACACATTCACCTACCGTCACTTTACCTGTATAGGCTCCCGTATCAATACTGATATTGCCCTGAATCGGCAGTACGAGTTGATGGTAACAGTCATGCACATGACTGTTCAGTTGCTTCGTGTAGGAACGGATACTTAAGCTCGGTTTCATCACAACAGTCAGCTCGTTCGGGTGAAAAACAGGAACATCTTACTCAGTGACAAACAATCACCCACGAAGATTACCCACATCACAATAACCACCGCCCCTGGCGGTGGTTCGATTCATGGAAAAGATCGAAAGATCCTGGCTTACTGTCACTTGGCGATGAAGTACAGATCCTTCGCGTAAATATTTCCCTTGGGGTTATTGCTCGGGAAACCTTTGAGGTTACTTTTCACCAGCCGGGTGTGGTTGTAATGATATATCGGCATCACGGGCATGGATTGATCCAGAATTTGCTCGGCCTGACGATACAAGCGATAACGTTTTGTTTCATCCTGTTCATCAGAGGCACGTTTTAGCAGCGTATCAAACTGGGCATCACAAAAGCCGGTTTCATTGTTCACATGGTGACAAGTGAAGCTGTTGAGTACAGAAGAAGGCTCCGCGTAATCCCCAAACGCATAGGAGCGTGCAACCGTATAATCTCCGGCGGCCTTGGCTGCCAGATAGGCATTCCATTCCATATTTTCCAGCGCGACCTGAACCCCTAAAGTTTTCCACATCGAGGCAATGGCAAGCGCCAGCTTCTTATGATTTTCACTGGTGTTGTAGGTCAAAGTCACTTTCAGCGGATTCGACGCGCCATATCCTGCTTTGGCCAGTAACAGTTTTGCTTCACTGAGACGTGACTGATGCGCCTGTGTCTGGAAGGCAGGCGCGAAATTAGTGTAATGCGGAATCATATCCGGCACCACGGAAAACGCTGCAGGTTCGCCCTGCCCTGTGACTTTTTCGACCAACACATTCCGATCAATCGACATGCTCAGTGCGCGTCTGACATCAGGATTATCAAACGGCGGCTGTTTAGTATTAAAGGCGTACACATAAGAGCCCAGCAAGCGCAGTGACTGAATCTGTTCCGGACTTTCTTTGAGGAGTTTCTGATAATACTCAAGCTGAACCCGGTTCGTCATGTGGATTTCACCGGCCTGATAACGCATCATTTCGGCATTTTGCGAAGATAAAGCCAGATAAGTCACCTGATTGATTACCGTATTACCGTTATCCCAGTAACGTGGGTTTCTGACCACTTCGACGCTCTCATTCGGTGTCCACTGCTTCAGCACATAGGCACCATTCGAGACAAAATGCTCCGCACGTGTCCAACCATCACCATAGGCTTTCACCTGATGCTCCGGCACAGGGAAAAACGTTTTGATGCTCATCAGGCTGAGAAAATAAGGCGTCGGTTTACTGAGGCTGACCACGAGCTGATATGGATTTGGCGCGACGACGCCTAGTTTTTCAGCGGATTGCTGTCCTGCGAGAATAGCCTGAGCATGTTCAATGTTTGCGGTCACCAGATTAAAGCCGCTGTTGTTGCCTGTGGACGGATCGACTGCCCGACGCCAGGCAAATACAAAGTCCTGCGCGGTGAGTGGCTTTCCATCCGACCATTGCAAGCCTTTACGCAGCTGGAAAGTATAGGTTTTTCCATCCGGTGAGACCGTCCAGGATTCTGCTTGTCCCGGACTCACCTCACCTTGCAGGTTTTCAATCACCAAGCCTTCAAATAAATCATTAACGATGACATCACCAGGGCTGCCCGAACCAACAAAGCCCGGATCGATGGTGCTCGGCTCTGCGCCATTTGCACGAACCAATTGCTGCTTTTGGGCTAATGAAACACCTTCAGGGACTGTGGCAGCGTGCGCTGGTGACAATACGGCGGTCAATGCCAGGCTGAGGCTGGAAACGAATCGTTTATCCATAATGCAAAATCCTTTTACGACAGGCTTTTGGGGAGCAGAAAAATTGTGTATCGCAGATCAATAAGGAAGAACGGATGGGAAGTAAAGAGAAATGATGCCAGACCCACAATTCTGTGAAGTCTGGCATTCAGAGCGATTGGGCACTCAGTTATTTCGGGATATTAAAGTTTTTGTCGTTCAGGCACGTAAATGTGTAGTAATCCGAACGCTCATTAAAATGACTAAACCCTTTCCCCTGGCAGTAAGCGCCATTCAGCTCATTCATCACGGTCAGCGTCTGCTGACTCTTGACTGAGAAATAGCTGTCATTGTCACAGACGACCCGGATCTTGCCATCATCTCCCTGAGAGAATGACTGTACTTTTGCTGCACACAGCGAATAACTGACATCAACAAAGTCATTGGCTCTCTCGTCAACCGAGGCACTACAACCTGCAAGTAAGACCGCTGAGACTGCAGCGAGACTAATTAAGGCTTTCACGATCATCTCCTCTCAAAAATACCTCAGTAAGATTGTAGTGCGACCATAAATAAATCGCATTAATTAATTGCTGATGAATCAAAAATAAGTCGCATGGAATCATAAATTTAGTCAATTCTAATATTGACTAATCTAACTGCGAAACGGAAGTAAACGCCTTAATTTCCCCCGCTTCGATGAGAAAACAGTCCATTCCTGCCGCAAGTGCAGCCCGGCGACCCAGTGCAGTATCTTCAAAAACGACACACTGATGCGGGGAAAGGCCCATTTGCCTTGCCGCTTCCAGAAAAGTGTCTGGGTGAGGTTTGTGGTTTCGGACATCATCTGCGGTGACGAGCACATCTAATGAAGGCAAAATATCCGTCACGGTCAGCAATTCAAGTGCGTTGCGCTTTCGGCACCCCGTGCCGACTGCAATTTTCTTGTCACCCCGGTATTGCATCAGCAAATCGTAAGTCACCGGGATCACATCTCCTTTGTGAGGAAGCTTGTCAAAATATGTCCATTTGGCGTCTGCGACAGCTTCTGCATCATGATCCAACTGGTATTTCTCATTCATGAGCCCGGCCGTTTTGATCGTTGGTGAGCCACCAAGGCTCAGGAGCCATTCTGGCTCGAAAGGGATCTGAAAAGCCTGACACGCGGCTTGCCAGGCATCCAAATGAGCAGGCATTGAGTCAATCAACGTCCCATCCATGTCGAAAATTAATCCTTGATATTGAGACAAATCCATCTTTCACCTCCTGCACGTCGCTCATGCCATATTGACTTAAAGCGACAGCGGAAATCCAGCGCTGTTTTATCTATCCGCTCAGAAAGCTACTCGATCTCCATCACAACCAGTCCCCACTTCTCGGCAATTCGATCAAAAAAACCCTGCGTTTTCTTCAGCTCAATCCAATGATTGATAAAGTTAATCCAGACCTGATCATCTCTGGGCATTAACATTGCGAGCGGGGTCGCCCGACGCATTCCCTGTACATGAGGCACCGCCAGTTGCGGAAAACGACTGGTCAGTGTCGCGGCTTCAATATTGGACGTCACAATGACATTGGCACGGTTTGAGAGGAGTTCCTGATAAGGCTTTCCGCTTTCCAGTACTCGCTGCCTGGCTTTTGGAAAAAATTCCTTCACCATGGTTTCTTCGACCGAATTCTGGCGCGAAGCAACGGTCACGCTTGCCGTGTTAAAGTCAGCCCAAAACCGGAATCGGCTTTGATATTGTTTCTGGGTTATCGGGACAAAGGCCAGATAATAATAAGGCTGACTATAGCCCACAATCTTCGCCCGGTTAATATTGAGCGCAGCACTGCCCGTCAGATCATATTTTTCCGTGACGATGCCACTGACCAGAGCTTTCCAGTCTGTCGCCACATACTCAACCGTGACGCCAAGATCCTTGGCTAACTCCGTGGTGATATCAATATCGTATCCTTTGTAAAAGTTTGTGGCGGGATCTCGCATCGTCATCGGGCCCCAATCTCCAGTCGTTCCTACACGCAGCACACCTCTGTCGATCACTTTCTGTAAGCGGCTTGATGCCGCATGTGCCTGATTCAGCAAAACAAAGCTCATGAGAAGAATAGGAAGAACGCGCTTCAGGAAAAAGGTGAATCTCATTGGGACACCCCCGAATACTACGATGCATTTTGATTTTCTTTTGAATAAAGATAGCAGTGTCTGGGTGAGATTTTGCGCTGGGGTTGTATTTATTTGTGTATCAGTTTTGACATTGATGGAAAAGATTCAGAATTTGGATAAGAAATCAATCATTGTCTTGTGGATGAGAACCTAACAGCAAAAAAACTGCACTACCGGGTAATGCAGGAATAAGAGAATAAGAGAATAAGAGAATAAAGAAGATTGAATATTACCCATATCTCTGTAACGGATATTCATTCTGTGTGTCCGGTTCAATTATGATTCAGATTATGTTTCCGCATCCGAAATTCACCGGGTGAACATCCCATATGCTTTTTAAAGACCCGTGAGAAATAAGAGACATCCTTAAATCCTGCCGAGTTTGCGATTTGAGAAATTTTCTCACGGTCAGAACTCAGTAATCCACAAGCCAGATCCAATCTTTTCTTAATGATGTACTGCTTCAGCGTCACCCCCATAATGCTATGGAATAAACGCGAAAAATAGGTTGGAGAATAATGACACGCGTTGGCCAGATCCTCTTCACGTAAAGGAGAGCTGAGATTTTCATCAATGATCTTTAACGCAGGTCTGATTGACATTTCCCTGTTTTCGAATCCAGGCTCGACATCAGACTCAACATGATGTGTATGCAATCGGCTGAAACATTCCTCCAGATCTTGTCGGCTCGCATTCGCCGACAGGACATCTTCACCACCAGCTCTCAAAACATTCAGAGCCAGATTTCCATCCAGATTATGATACACAACAACCACCTTGGCTGCCGGGAAGCGACTTTTCACAGCGCGCAAAAGTTCAAATCCTTCTGATGTCGAGTCAATGACCTCAAGAAATATGAGTTCTTGCCCAGTCATTGATGACAATAACTCGTAAGGCGAGATCTCGACGACTTTGTGCGAAAGCTTCAGGTTTTCTTTCGCTTCAACCTGTTTGTCATGATGACTACTACTGACCCAAATCACACATTCACCTTCAACTACTTGTGTCATATTCCCATACGCAGAATTACCATGCGCATGAATGGCGGTTGACACTCCTTGTCGATGAATAAATTTTAATGATAAGAATTCGTATGAATATCAGGGCAAAAATGTTTTTACATAAAATAATTAATGTTCAAAAAACTAAATAAATCCAGCCAGTCTGATTTGTTTCAAATATAAGTATCAATTTATAAAAAGTCTGCTATGAGTAAGACATCAATCAGTTGGAATCGTTCGGACAAAGCGAAAAGCAATTTTCTTATCACGATGTATTCTATGCGATAGCCTTTATATCACAAACAAGTCTAACTTTTTCACATTCAAATCATGCTGAAAAAAATTCTCAAGCACAAAAAAGTCTGACAGTTCTGGCCAGAATGCGTGTCATTTTTCAGGAATAACTTGAAATTCAAGCACAAATGATTTGTGAATTACTTCAGATAACCTGTGAGTTGCTGGTACAAATCGAAACTGCTGTCTTCCAGCCAGCATTCAGAGATTTGCCCCTCTTCATGCCGAAATTGAATCATGCCTGTCATTTGAATGACTTGCTTCTTCCCCGGAATACTGAGCCAGCCCCCTGGTATTGTGCCTGGCAGCGATACCGGACCACCGTCAGTGGCGGTTGACTGATGACGTCTGCGATAGAAAAGGTCAGGGACTTAAACTTTTGGCGCCAGAGCTGGAGATAGGTCAGATAACTTTCATGTGAAATCTGCTGCCTGCGGCCACCCGGCAAATGAAAGATAAATGGATCCGTCACGTTGGCGCTCAAACTGGCACTGCTGGCATTGGTCCAAATCTCCAGAAACCAGGCATCTATCCATGCCATGGTTTCCTCTTCAGCCACAGTGCTGCTTAAATTGAACACCATAAAGATCCTTTCACACGATGCCATCCTGTTCATGGCATCAAAAACATCGTCTCAATTTATCCTAGACCCGTGTCGGATCCTATGCCGAAGATACCGAATTCAATATTTTCTTCGCTCAACATCAAATTTACCCACGCTAGTGTTCAGCAAACTGCCGTTTCCACTGCAAGCTGAGCCGATAAAAATCCTGCCGGGTTGATTCCGGTACAGCGTCTAAAAATGGCTTCGCCTGCTCCAGATAGAACAAAGCTTTCTGACTGTGTTCCAGCAAGAGATGGTGATGGACAATCAGACCAAGCAAGTCTACAAAAACACTTTTATCATGACTCTGGCTTGCCTGAGGTAGCATCGACTGGAAGATCATCAGGCTAACTTCCGGTGTGTTCGCAGCCATTATCTGCGCCAGATCCGGCCGGCGCGTTTCTGAGGTTGTATAACAATAGGTTTTGATCGGATCCGCCCATCCCCACTGACTCAATAGTAAAGCGTAAAAGACAATCCAACACCGGCAAAAGTTCTTCATCGACAGTTTGATGCTCCAAACACAAATGACGCATCTTTATCACCTGTTTATCCTCTTGCCGAGGTATTTTAGCTGACTTTGTATCCCACTTATCACAGAGCAGGTAACAGCAAGCAAAATTACACCAAACGCTTGCATACTGTCAGCATTTTTAAGATAGCCTCCCACGATTTGATTAGGACATATTCAGACGGGACAATACAGCCTGAAAGTAACTCAGGCTGGGAATATGGAGCTGATGACTGAGTTTTCTCCCGACAGCCACAAAGTCATAGCCCAGTTCCTGAGAGGCCCGGTGATTCCACTCCCCTTCAGCAAAAACAATCCGTCGTTTAAATGTCATGCCTGTATCCTGCTTTGCCCGAAAGGCTGCCAGCGCCATAATCTCGGTCCGGCTTGTCGCATCTGAGGACGATGCAAACGTCATCCGCCCCACATCAATACCCACAGCTTGAAGCTTCAGACGACTGGCGGACGCCCAACCGCTGCTGGTAATGGCAATATGTGTATCCTGTCGCTGTTTCATCTGCTCCAGAAACTCCCGGCCGCCACACATCAGGGAAGCGCGTTCAGGCAAAGCATTTAACTGCTCACCCAAATATGACAGATACTGTTCTTCGACCTGTCTGTGAACCATCGAACGACTCGTGCTTGTGGGAAAATGAAGCAAGATTTCATCCAGCAGCGCCGGATCGGTTTCAACCCTTTCCTGATAACGTGATTTATCTAAAGTAATGCAGAGTACCGCTTCCACTGCCCGAACAAAGCAGTCTCTGTCGATTTCTTTGAAATCCACCAATGCGCCATCGACATCAACTAACAACAGATTCATCAATTTTCCTTTATCCCGGACATCTTTAATCAAGGCACACAGCATAGAATGTAAATAAAATGTTGCAACAACAAATTTGTTAAACATGATAACTTCTTGAAAAAAGTCATGCCTTTACCAGGAGCTTCAATGCAGCGATAAGCCAGGCTGTTCTCCAGCTTGCCAGCAAAACTATCCGTGATGACAAAAACTTAACACGGTGTTTTCTTAGCAGAATCCTGAATTCTTTCCCACAATTACCCCGTTCACCTGATTTTTGCGTGAACGGCATGTGAGCAAAACAACGATAAAGGATAATCCTCATGAAAGGATCAACAGACCGTCGACGTTTTCTGCGTCTGACCATGGCGGGCATTATTGGTCTCACCTTAGGTGATCAGGTCTTAAGGCGCCAGGTTCTGGCCAGTGAAGAACTGCCTCACTTGGCTGAAGATAATGCACAAGCTGCCGCACTGAAATATACCCATCAGTCTCCTCAGGAAGATCAACACTGCGGTAACTGTATATTGTTACAAGGTAATGAAGGTGATGAATGGCGTCCGTGTTCAATTTTCCCGGGCCATACTGTCAATGTGAAGGGCTGGTGCTCGGCCTGGACGGCAAAACCTGCGTGATCGACAACAAAGCCCGTTCTGCGGGCTTTTGTTTGCGAACGAAGCGCAGACAATTTGAATCAATAGGACTGAGAAAAGAAGATGAATGGAGGCGCGTCCCGGAGTCGAACCGAGGTCCACGGATTTGCAATCCGCTGCATAGCCACTCTGCCAACGCGCCTGAATTGAAGCTTGTCTCAGAAGACGTTGCGCATTATCCAAATCCTGACAGGAAGTACAAGCCTTTTCTCATTGTTTTGACTTAACTGATGATTCTTACAGCAATCAGGACCTCTCATTTGATTCGAACCCTCCAATAAAATCAGCTCAGTGAAAAAACAACCCGATACGATCCTGCAATTGGACCTGCTCTACTTTCGTGGCAAAGGTTCCCTCAAGACACGGCACGGTCATCACCTGATCCGGGCTTCCCTTCGCAACACAAGAACCACCTTTCAGCAATAAAACCCGATCCGCGTGCCTCAGTGCCCGGTTCAAATCGTGATTCGCCATAACAATCGCAATCCCCTGTTCAGACAGATAAGACAGTAATCGATACAAAGCCGCTTCCTGTCCGATATCCAATGCCGTTGCAGGTTCATCCAGCAGAAGTAAACACCCTTCTGGATTCAGTGATGGCCAGATTTGAAGGCATGCCGCCGCGATTCTGACCCGCTGCCATTCCCCACCCGACAATTGCTGAATATGCCTTGTCAGCTTATCCGTGATGGATAACCATGCACTTACCGACAGAATAGCCTGATGGATCATGTCTGAACCAGGCTCAGGCAACGCAGAAACAGACAGCTGCAGATACTGATACACACCCACGGCGAAGCCCGGTTTGTCCTGCTGAGAGAGATAACTGCGATATCTGGCCATATCTGCCAGATTCATCTCAGTCAGTAATGTACCCGCCAGAGCGACTTGGCCATGACAGGGAAATAAACCAGACAGACACTGAATAGCCGTGCTTTTCCCGCTGCCATTCGGCCCGATAAAATGAATCACCTCACCCCGGCGAACGGAAAAACTTAAGGGCAATAAGCGTGGCGGCATTGCGATATTTTCTGCCTGCAGGATAGTTTCCGTATTGTTTGTGATTGTCATCCGGTTTACTCCACCTGTGACCGCAGCAACATCCAGATAAACACAGGTGCTCCCAATGTTGTCGTGACGACACCCACAGGTAATTCTGCTGTTGGGAGTGCCACACGGGCAAGAACATCAGCAACAGCCAGCAGTAACGCGCCAAAGCCTGCGGACAGAGGCAATAAGAATCGATTCTCCGCTCCCAAAGCCAGTCGCAGTAAATGCGGAATCACCAGACCAATAAATCCAATCACGCCCGCCAGCGCCACAGAAGCCCCGACAAGCAATGCGATCACCAAGATCAACCGCCAGCGTAAAGCCGGAACATCCAGTCCGAGCTGACGAGCATGAATGTCGCCCAGCATCAGCACGTCCAGCTGCTTGCCACGGGTACAAAGCCAGACCAAGGCAGGGAAAAGTAATATCAATACACTTAAGTGCGACCAGCTCACGCCCCCGACGCTCCCCATCAGCCAATACATCAATTGCCGCTGACTGAGATCATCACTGAAATAGAATGCCCAAGTCACCACAGCGCCCGATAATATCCCCAGCGCCACGCCAATCAGCAGCAACCTTGTGGTCGACACCCGACGCATCCGCGCCAAACTGACCAGCAGAAAGGTAAAAACAAGCGCCCCTCCCATGGCAACCAGCATGGTCAGCCAGGGACCGGGAACCCAGGGTAAAAGAAAGAGTAAAATGACTAACGCCAGACTCGCTCCGCCCGAGATCCCCAGAACACCCGGCTCAGCAAGCGGGTTTCCGAGTAACACCTGTAACACAGCGCCTGAGGCCGCTAACGCCGCACCAATTGCCATTGCCGCAATCAAACGCGGCATACGAAGCTGCCAGAGTAATTGTTTTTCCAGCTCTCCCTGAGGCATCCAGGGCAGCATCCAAATTTCGCCAACCGACAGGGACAATAAGCCGCAGATCACCAGTAAAATTGCGACCAGCCAGAAACTGACTTTCCATTTCCATTGCCGCTGCTGCAATGTACGCTCTAAGTGCATGAATTTGATTATTTTCGATGGATGAACTCAGAGGGGAAACATACAGTGTCTGGCATAAAATGAAAAGCAAGCCGTTTCCGTTGGCTTGCTTTTTCAGTGTGACGCTTAAAAATAACGGAGATAAACTCAGATTTTGGCGATCACTTGATCCGACAATTCAATCTCGGCCTGTTGCACCAGAAGACAAGCGCGCTGCCCCAAAGCAACATTCGGATTTGGAAATACCACGGACTCCCCGCCTTTCGCAGCAATAAAAGTTTCACCTGCATCTGAGCCCAGCAGTTCACCTTCCGGGAAGTAGGTGAAATTGGCCTGATTGGCCGGGAAGGTAAATGAAAAGCCCTCTGTCCGCTTAGTTAAAGTCCGTGTCACCCGATAGACACAGACTTCTTTGTCGCCATCGTAGGCTGCCAGTGCATCTTTTGAAACCAATGCCAGCATCGCCTGATGAAATGCGTCCAGGCGCTGCAAGTCATTTTCCCCAAAACGGGCGACCCGGCCCAGCTCCATCGTCAGTGCCTGAGCGCCATAATAGTGCGCGCTGTACCAGCTGAATGTCGGTGAAGCTGAACCTGAAAGCATCATGGCTTCGATTTCAGCATGATGCAGGAAATTAAAGAGCGCCAGACCCCGGGTCTTCTTCTCACTGTAAGGGCTGACTGCAAAGGTATAGTGTGCAGAATCGCGAATCGCACTGTGTAAATCCAGATGCCAGCGCTCGGCATTTGGCTGCGGTGAATGCTGATAAAAATCATCCACGGCTTCCATCAGACGGTTCGCCTGAGTGCGATCCACATTGGTTTCTTCATTCACACCCGCGAATAGCCGGTTCATGTTTTCATCAATAAAACGGGTGTGCGCGTTAATTGCCTGCGGGTGTCCAATCATGAGTAGCAAACGGTGTTTTGGTACCAATTCGCCCAGCATGATTTGTTTAACCATCTTCTGAAGAAGCTCGATTGGCCCAGTTTCATCACCATGAACCCCAGAAGAGAGAATGATATCTTTGCTGTCAACTGACAGCGAAGGGGGCGTCACGGTCAGCACACCACGCGCGGCTAAATTGCAGCGAACGCCATTGTCCAGTTGCCACTGGCCTGCTTCAAAAGGTGCTGAAAGATTCAGCGTTGCAGAAAGGAAATCCCCTTGTTGAACAGCCGCTAGCAAAGTCATTGAACCTCCTCGTCCTTGCCATGTGATGTTCTTGAATGAAGGTTTTATGCAGCAGATGCAGATAAATAACCAAGAACACCAAAAATTGACATAATTTCAGCGAAATAAACTGCATTCACTATACATCTTGGCTACATAGTTTCAACAACATCTTGGGTCGAACGGTGAAGAATGAGACAACAGAAAGGTCTGGACGCTATGACGCTGGATACGAAGGGAGAACAGTGCATACGCACAAATGAAAAACCCAAGTAAGTACATCCCTTACTTGGGTCTTTAGAACTTAAACCGCTTACTTTTCGATTTTGATATTCTCAACGCGTGCTTTAAGCTTCTGGCCCGGGCGAAATGTCACCACTCGACGAGCCGAAATTGGAATATCTTCACCGGTTTTCGGGTTTCTTCCAGGCCGCTCATTCTTGTCACGCAGATCAAAATTACCAAAGCCAGATAATTTCACCTGTTCGCCACTTTCAAGTGCCTTTCTGATCTCTTCGAAGAAGACTTCCACCGTATCCTTGGCGTCCCGTTTGCTTAGTCCCACATTCTCAAACAGGTTCTCAGCCAAATCGGCTTTTGTGAGCGCCATAGATAACTCCCTCAAGACTATGTTGAACGATTAGTAAGCATATCCGAATATGCTTACTGCGAATTAGCCATTATTAGTCAGGTTTCCTACTATGCATTTAAATGCATTATAGACGTCACATCAGTGGCTGACCTTAACTAGTCACAAGTTTATGCCAACTAGCTGATTTCCGCCAACTTTTTTAGGTAAACTTATCGTCAAACCCTTGATTTAAATATACCGAAAAAGCATGACAACATGCATCTGGTTGTGCTTAAACTTGCAATCCGACAACAATAAATGCCAAAAAAACCACCCATACCAGTCAATATGACTGATAAAGTTAAGCGTATAAGGAATTTTTACTATTTATCAGAATCTTAGCTTTCTCTGGAAAAAAATCAAAAAAAAGCAGCCATCATGGCTGCTTTTTCATCAATTTCAAATGAAATACAGAAGCTTAGTCACGTAAGCTGGCGCCAAAGCGCTCACCCAACACAGCGACGATTGCTTCAACTGCTGTGTGAATATCTGCTTCTTCCAGGGTACGCTCCGCAGATTGCAGATAAAGTGCGATCGCCAGGCTCTTCTTCCCTTCTTCCACACCTTTACCACGGTACACGTCGAACAGGTTCACATCGGTCAGCAGATCTCCGCCGTTCATGCGGCATGCTTCAATAATATCACCCGCGGCAATTTCTTCTGCCACAACAACAGCGATATCACGACGGTTGGCCGGGAACTTAGAAACCGGTTTTGCCTGTGGAATCGCACGGCTTGCAACGGCCTGCCACTCGATTTCGAAAACAATGGTACGACCATTCAGATCGAACTTACGCTCCAGCTCCGGATGAACCGTACCGATAAAGCCAACTTCTTTGCCATCAATCAAGATTGCAGCAGACTGACCCGGGTGCAATGCCGGATGCTTCGCAGCCTTGAACGTAAAGTCAGCATTTTTCGAAGTCAGTTCCAGAACCGCTTCCAGATCACCTTTCAGATCAAAGAAATCAACGGTGTTTGTCGCGATGTCCCAATGCTCTTCACTACGGGTACCGGCAATCACACCAGCCAGCATGGTTTCCTGACGGATACCATTTTCAGCAGATGCGTCCGGAATAAAACGCATACCTGATTCAAACAGACGAACACGTGGCTGCTGACGCTTCTGGTTGAACGCAACCGTATTCAGCAGGCCAGGCCACAAGCTCAGGCGCATCGCAGACATTTCGGCAGAAATCGGGTGCGGCAGAATGATCGCATCGACATCCGGCACAATCAGTTTCTGTTGCTCAGGTTCAACAAAGCTGTACGTAATTGCTTCGTGGTAACCCCGGTCAACCAGCAGGTCCCGAACACGTTTCAGCGGCTGATTGGCTTCCTGATGCAGGTTCATGCTCAGGGCAGCAACAGGTGACTGAGTCGGGATATTGTTGTATCCGTAAATACGACCAACTTCCTCAACCAGATCCTCTTCAATAGCCAGGTCAAAACGCCAGCTTGGTGCGACCGCACGCCAGCCAGAATTTGTCGGCTCAACAATACAGCCCAGACGGCCCAGAATTTCCACGACATCTTCGTCAGAAACAAAGTGGCCCAGCAAGTTGTCCAGTTTGGTGCGGCGCAGAATAATACTGCGTTGTTCCGGCAGATGTTGTTCAGACTCTGCTTCAACGATCGGCGCAACGTCACCACCACAGATTTCAACCAGCAGCGCAGTTGCCCGCTCCATCGCTTTCGTTTGCAGCGCAGCATCAACACCACGCTCAAAACGGTGTGACGAATCCGTATGCAAGCCATAGCTGCGGGCACGGCCACGAATCGTATCCGGGGCGAAGAAAGCACACTCCAGCAGAACATCTTTGGTGTTTTCGCTCACACCAGAGTGCTCACCACCAAAAATACCCGCCATAGCCAGCGCTTTAGACTGATCCGCAATCACCAGCGTGTCGCTGTTCAGTTCAGCTTCAGTCCCATCCAGCAGCGTCAGTTTCTCGCCCTGCTCTGCCATGCGCACAATAATACCGCCGTCGATCTGATTCAGATCGAACGCATGCATTGGCTGACCCAGTTCAAGCATTACGTAGTTGGTGATATCAACAATCGGATCGATCGAACGAACACCACAACGACGCAGTTTTTCCTGCAGCCACAGCGGGGATTCAGCTTTCACGTTCACATTGCGAATAATGCGGCCCTGATAACGCGGGCAAGCTTCCGGTGCTTTGACTTCAATGGAGATTGTGTCGTCAATCGCAGGTGCAACCACGTCAAATACAGGTTCAGTCACCGCGGCACGGTTCAGAACACCCACTTCACGTGCCAGACCGGCAATGCTCAGGCAATCGGCACGGTTTGGTGTGAGATCAACATCAATGATGACATCATTCAGGCTCAGGAATTCGCGGAAATCCGTGCCGATCACAGCACTTTCCGGCAGTTCCAGAATGCCATCCGAATCCACATCAATGCCTAATTCAGAGAAAGAACACAGCATGCCGTGTGAAGGCTGACCACGCAGTTTCGCTTTTTTGATTTTGAAATCGCCTGGCAGAACAGCGCCCACAGTTGCCACTGCAACTTTCAGGCCCTGACGGCAGTTTGGTGCGCCGCAGACGATATCCAGCAGTTCTGCTTCACCCACATCAACTTTGGTGACACGCAGTTTGTCTGCATCTGGATGCTGACCACATTCAACGACCTGACCGACTTTGACACCGCTAAAGCTGCCTGCAACAGGGTCAATACCATCAACTTCCAGGCCCGCCATGGTGATCTGGTGAGCTAGTTCTTCGCTGTTGTTCGCAGGATTCACCCACTCGCGTAGCCAAGATTCAGAGAATTTCATAATTTGCTAGCCCCTAATGCTTACTTGAACTGTTTCAGGAAACGAAGATCGTTTTCGAAGAATGCACGCAGGTCATTCACGCCATAACGCAGCATGGTCAGACGCTCGACACCAATACCAAAGGCAAAGCCAGAGTATTTTTCCGGGTCGATGTTTACAGCGCGCAATACATTAGGGTGAACCATACCGCAGCCTAGGATTTCCAGCCACTTACCACCTTTACGACGAACATCCACTTCAGCTGAAGGCTCTGTAAACGGGAAATATGAAGGACGGAAACGAATTTCCAAATCTTCCTCGAAGAAGTTTTTCAGAAAATCGTGCAGAATCCCTTTCAGCTGTGCAAAGTTGACGTTTTCATCAACCAGCATCCCTTCCACCTGATGGAACATTGGGGTGTGAGTCTGGTCGTAATCGTTCCGGTAAACACGGCCCGGCGCAATAAAGCGCAGCGGCGGCTGGCTGGCTTCCATCGTACGGATCTGCACACCAGAAGTGTGCGTACGCAGCATCAGATCAGGATTGAAGAAGAAGGTATCGTGATCGGTACGAGCCGGGTGATCTTTGGCAATATTCAGTGCATCAAAGTTATGGAAACCATCTTCGATTTCCGGGCCGGACTCAACAGTAAAACCCAATTCACCAAAGAAGCTTTCAATGCGCTCCATGGTGCGGGTCACCGGATGCAAACCACCATTTTCAATACGGCGGCCCGGCAGGCTGACGTCGATGGTTTCTGCAGCCAGTTTGGCTTCCAGCTCAGCGCGCTGAAGTGCATCTTTACGTGCGGCAATTGCCTGCTGAACAGCCTGCTTCGCCAGATTGATCTGCTGACCGGCTTCGCGACGCTCTTCAGGTGGCAATTTACCCAAGCTTTGCAGTTGTAGGGTCAGTTCACCCTTTTTACCCATATACTGGACACGGACTTCGTCCAGAGCAGCGACTGAATCAGCCTGCTCAATTGCTGCCGTTGCGTTGGCAATAATCTCTTCTAGATGTTGCATCGTTTCCTCATCCACACTCAGGTGGCGTCCTTCAAGGGAGATGATAAATTCGCGTAACGATACATATTAAAGAAAGCTGGTGCTAAATCCAAACGCAATCGCGACTTAGCGGTGTATTTGCTTAAAAAAATTACCAGCTTGACCAATGAAAGTCAGGAATCCCTTCCTTTGTACAATCACTTTGCCTCGTTATCCCTCCGACTCCCGTAAATCAGGGAGCCGGACGCGCTCCCCTCAGCGCAATGGCATCACCATTTGTAGGCAACCGTCAGACGAAGATCACGCCCTGGACCCGCGACGCCGGATGACAAATAAGGTTCGTCATACCGATCCGTCAGATTTTTCACCGCGAGTCGGGTGATAAAATCCTGATTCGAAGGAACCGGTAGCCACTCCGCATAGAGCTCCTGCAGTGTATACGAGTTACTCGGCACGGATGGATAGAACAAATCATCTTTCGGTGTGGTTCTGTGCTGTTCATCGTACCAACGTACTGCCCAGCCAGTTGTCAGTCCTTCATACCACTCATAACCCAACCCCAGGTTCACATTGAGCGGTGCAATACCCGGCATGTACTCATTCCTGCCGGTGCTGTCTGCCAACGAGCCTTCATGTTTCCCACGCAGCAGACTGGCGGATAAATCCGTATACCAGCCATTCAGACGATAAAAGGCCCGGAAATCTGCACCATAAATATGGTAACCATCCAGATTCGTACGCCAGCCCTGTAACTGCTCCGTCGATTTTTCTCGCCGGCGCTGCGCGACATCATTTTCAACCTGATTCCAGTGCAGCGTCAGCTCGGCTGCAAGGTGGTCTCCATTGGTCAGGAAACCTTTTTCCTGATGCAGCGCGCCTAACTTATAGGCATGGATACGTTCCGGCTCCAGATCGCGGCTGCTGCTGATAGCTTTGCTCGCACGGGCATACTGAACCGAGTAAAGATCATCAATACTTGGGGCTTTCAGGCTGTAAGCATAAGCAAAGTTAAATTCTGTGGTCGGCAGCCACTGGTAATTAATCGCCAAACGGGGACTCCAGCCACGATGAGTCACTTCGCTGTAATCATGGCCAGCTTCCGGGTCGCTATAATCACTCGCCAGATTCCCCTTCCCTTCACTGACAATATAGTCATACCGAATAGAAGGCGTAATCAGCCATTGATCGGCCAGGTGATAATCATCTTTGAGATAGAAAGAATAGGTATCCTGCGTTCCGGAAGGCTCAAAATATGGCGTGTAGTAGCCATAATTTTTATTTTCACTCTTCGCTGCACTTTTATTGTACACATGGGAGTTTCGGTCGATCGATTTGTACTGCAATCCGGTTTCAACGACATGCTTGCCCAATTGGGCAGTGTTGGTCAGGCTGGCATAATCGCGACTGTAACTCAGCCAGGATTCATGACCGTAGTTCCCAACGCTGACGTACATGTTTTTCCAGGCGATGTCTGGGCGGATCCAGTGACGTTCGTTACTCGAGTGTGCCAGAACCAATTCGACATCAACCCACGGACTCATCGGAGAATACTGATAATTAAAGGTGGTCGTTTCATCCGTGAACGTATTATCTACGGTATAGGCATACAATGCTTGCTCGTAAGAACCGTACTTATCAATCAGCCGATCCATGATCTCCGGCATCTTATCCCGTCGTGTTGCCCATGGTTTCTGCCCGGTATCCTCATAACGGCTGTGGCTCAGCATGACACGATGATTCAGGCTTTCGTAAGTCAGTTTGGCCAGCATGTTTTGCTGCTCGTAAGCGGAATACGCCAGTTGTTCTCCATCACCGAGCGTGACATCCTCTGATTCACGGAAAACCCCGTTCACCAGATACTGCCAGTTTTCCCCCAGTAATCCGTAAACCGTCGCGCTGTAGCGTTGCAAATCATCGTTCGTGTGATAGCCAGCTTGCAAACGCACCCCGAAGGTATCACTGCCCCGCAAGAAATCAGATGCATCCTTGGTTGTCAGTTGCATGGTGCCGCCAAAACCACCATTACCGGTGCGGACTTCATGCGCTCCTTTGGTCAGATACACTTCACTGATCAATGCTGGATCGAAGAAAAAGCTGCCGTAACGATATTGCTGAAATCCAATCGGGGCGCCGTCTACCATAATATTGATGTCATCGGGATCAGAAAAACCCCAGATATTGATACGTTCACCACTGGAACGCGCGCCCCCATCAATACTCACCCCTGGAATGGCATCTGCCAGCTCAGCAAGATTTGTTGGCTGAAGCGCCTCAATTTCATCCAGAGTCATGGTGACTTCACCCGGCTGGGTCAATACGACAGGTTTGGTCATCCGTTCACCGATAACATCGATGGTTTCAACACCAGACATGTTTTCAGTCAATTGACTCGCCGACGTGACAGAAGAAGACAACGCGAGCAGAACCGCTGCTGAGCAGCTACTTAGCCTAAATAACATCATTTTTATCAAAAATTTAACCTGAGAATAGATAAACCGACCGAATATTATCCCAGCAGCGCATCCGATTAAATGAAAATAGTTATTATTTAGACAAAGAGAGATTTAAGTGCTGCGTTTTTCAGCAGAGCAAACGAAGTCATAAAGGAACGAGGTTGCTGCGAACAGGTGTATACAGCAAAGGAATCATGCCATTCAAAGTCAGTGAGTGTGATCAGAATAGCGCTGGAGAAATGTTTGAGAACAAGGCAGATTTTTTTCGATATGTTGTGATTCTACCATCAAAAAAATCTAACGCAGTTTTCAAGCATTTGAACAAGTTAGGGTGACCAATGATGAACTGCGATTGATATCAATAGAACGCTTTGGACAAACCAAAGAAAAAAGGAGAGCCGAAGCTCTCCTTTTCCATCAAACTGAACTGAAATTACAGTGCAGCTTTCGCTTTTTCAACCAGAACGGTGAAAGTCGCTTTGTCGAAAACAGCGATATCAGCCAGGATCTTACGATCGATTTCGATAGATGCTTTCTTCAGACCGTTGATGAAAGTGCTGTAGGTCATGTCGTTTTGACGTGCCGCAGCGTTGATACGTGCAATCCACAGTTGACGGAAAGTACGTTTCTTGTTGCGACGGTCACGGTAAGCGTATTGACCGGCTTTAGTAACTGCTTGGAAAGCTACGCGATATACACGTGAACGTGCACCGTAGTAACCTTTAGCTTGTTTAAGAACTTTTTTGTGACGTGCACGTGCTTGTACACCACGTTTTACGCGAGGCATAGGAAACTCCTAACTAAAATTAAACGAAAACCAAAAACAATTAAGCGAACGGAAGCATACGTGCAACTGCTGCCACTTCACATGCTGGAAGGATAGAGTTTGGACGTAGCTGACGCTTGTTCTTAGTAGTACGCTTAGTCAGGATGTGACGCTTAGTCGCACGCTTGTACTTAAAACCACCAGCAGTTTTCTTGAAACGCTTAGCAGCACCTTTGTTGGATTTCATCTTAGGCATGATGAGACTCCGCATTGTTGATAGTGAATAACATAGTAATCAGGCGAACAAAAAGCGCTGCGTTCAGCAGCGCTTTGTGCTACTTGAAGGCCTGAATTACTTCTTCTTAGGGGCAAGCATCATGGTCATTTGGCGACCTTCAACCCTAGTCGGGAAGCTCTCGACGACAGCGATGTCGGCCAGTTCATCCTTAATACGGTTGAGCAAGTCAATACCCAGACCTTGGTGGGCCATTTCACGACCGCGGAAACGCAGCGTGACTTTACCCTTGTTGCCCTCTTCTAAAAAGCGAGTCAGGTTGCGCAGTTTTACCTGATAATCGCCTTCATCTGTACCAGGACGGAATTTAACTTCCTTCACTTGGATTTGTTTTTGCTTTTTCTTTTGCTCTTTAGCAGCCTTGCTCTTTTCGAACAGGTACTTGCCATAGTCCATCACACGACAGACAGGTGGCTCGGCATTAGGGCTGATTTCAACGAGATCGACACCAGCTTCATTCGCTGCATTGATTGCTTCTTCAATCGAAACAACACCGATAGATTCGCCATCGATTCCAGTTAAACGAACTTCGCGTACGCCACGGATCTCACCATTGACACGGTGTGGGTTTTGCTTAACTGGTGCTTGAGTTCTTCTTCCGCCTTTAATACCTTATTCCTCCAAAACATTGAGCTTTCGACTGCTAATTTCTTGCTGCATGTAAGCAACAAAATCATCAATCTTAAATTTACCCAAATCGTTACCCTTGCGAGTACGAACCGCAATCTCGCCTGCTTCGACTTCTTTGTCGCCACAAACAAGCATATACGGAACTCGCTTCAAAGTATGTTCGCGGATTTTAAAGCCTATTTTCTCATTTCTCAAGTCCGCGTTGACTCTGATGCCACTTTTTTGCAGTTTTTCTACAACTTCACGTACATATTCTGACTGGCTGTCAGTAATATTCATGACGACTGCTTGTTGTGGCGCCAACCAGGTTGGGAAATAACCCGCGTATTCTTCAATGAGGATACCGATGAAACGCTCAAGTGAACCCAGAATCGCGCGGTGAATCATCACAGGTGTGTGACGTTCGTTATCTTCACCGACATAAGTGGCACCCAAACGCTCAGGCAGAGCAAAGTCTAGCTGAACTGTTCCGCACTGCCAAGCACGATCCAGACAGTCATGCAGCGTAAATTCGATCTTCGGACCGTAGAATGCCCCCTCACCTTCCTGAATTTCATAAGGAATGCTCATCGATTCCAGTGCAATTTTCAGGTCAGATTCAGCGCGATCCCACATTTCGTCAGAACCCACACGCTTTTCAGGACGAGTCGACAATTTCACAACAATATTATTGAAACCAAATGTTTCATAGGTGTCGTAAACCATCTTAATACAGGAAGTCACTTCTTCTTGTACCTGATTCTCGGTACAGAAAATGTGGGCATCATCCTGCGTAAAACCACGGACACGCATCAGACCATGCAACGCGCCTGACGGCTCGTTACGGTGGCAACTGCCGAACTCAGCCATACGCAATGGCAAGTCACGGTAAGATTTCAGCCCCTGATTGAAGATCTGAACATGGCCCGGACAGTTCATTGGCTTGATCGCATACTCACGCTTTTCAGACTCAGTCGTGAACATGTTCTCCGCATATTTGTCCCAGTGGCCAGAACGTTCCCACAGCACGCGGTCCATCATCAGCGGACCTTTCACTTCCTGATAATCATATTCAGTCAGTTTGTCGCGAACGAAGACTTCCAGCTCACGGAACACAGTCCAACCATTATGGTGCCAGAACACCATGCCGGGTGCTTCTTGCTGCATATGATACAAATCAAGCTGCTTACCCAGTTTACGGTGGTCACGCTTCGCGGCTTCTTCCAGACGAGTCAGATGCGCTTTCAGCGCCTTTTTGTCGTGGAATGCAGTGCCGTAGATCCGCTGAAGCATCTTGTTGTCGCTGTTTCCGCGCCAGTATGCGCCAGCAATATTCAGCAGTTTAAAGTGCTGACAGAAACTCATATTCGGCACGTGCGGGCCGCGGCACATGTCGATATATTCTTCGTGATGGTACAAACCCGGGCGATCATCGCGCGAAACGTTCTCGTCCAGAATTTCCATTTTGTAAGGTTCGCCGCGAGATTCAAAGGTATCTCGCGCTTCCTGCCAACTGACTTTCTTCTTGATGACTTCGTATTTGGTTTTCGCCAGCTCGACCATACGTTTTTCGATCTTTTCCAGATCTTCGGTGGTCAGCGGCTGCTCCAAATCGACATCGTAATAGAAGCCGGAATCAATTGTTGGGCCGATCGCCATTTTCACATCAGGATACAGTTGCTTGATCGCATGACCGAGCAGGTGAGCACAAGAGTGGCGAACGATTTCCAGACCGTCATCGTCTTTCGTGGTGATAATTTCCAGATTAGCGTCGTGCTCAATCAGATCAGACGCATCAACACGGGTACCATCAACACGGCCGGCAATACAGGCTTTCGCCAGACCAGGACCGATTGATAGCGCAACGTCCATCGTCGAAACCGGGTTATCAAACTGGCGTTGACTGCCGTCAGGAAGTGTAATTACAGGCATTCATTGATCCTATGTTCAGTGGTGCCACATACCAAGTAGCACATGCAAGTTTTTGTTTGACCGACTGCCAAGATGCAGTACGGTGATGAGATTGTGTCTGTTTCGGTATGAATTTTGGTACAAATCAAAATTTCTGACCCCAGACTAAGACGCGAATTGTAATGGATTGACTCATAAAACTAAAGGAGGAAAAGCCTTTGGGATGTGAGTCACTTGCAAAAAAAGGCAAAAGTTGCTTTCATTTGTATAGGCAATTTAAAAGCGTGTACGGCGCAGAGACAACACCATGGCAAACGCACCGCGTTATCAGCAAATCAAAGATTATCTCGATCAGAAAATTCAGAGCCGTGAATGGCCGCCGGGTTTCAAAATCCCAACCGAAATTGAGCTGTCCGAACAGTTTGAAGTCAGCCGGATGACGGCCAATAAAGCCATTAAAGAGTTAGTCAATGAAGGCTACCTGGAGCGAACACCACGTCTGGGGACATTTGTGTGTAATAAGAAGGCAGAGTCTCCCCTGATGGAGATCCGTAACATTGCCGCCGAAGTCACCAGTCGCGGCCACAAATATTCCAGTAAAGTGATCACCCAACAGCAAGTCAAAGCCAGAGATGATATTGCTTTAAGACTGGGTGTTCGCCATGACACCACGGTCTACTTTACACAAATCGTTCATTATGAAAACAGTGTCCCGATTCAGTTGGAAGAACGCTGGGTCAATCCGCATTTTGCCCCGGATTACATTCATCAGGACTTCACTTCACAGACCCCGAACGAATACCTGATGCAAACCTGTCCGCTGAGTGACATCGAGCACACGGTTGAGGCCATTTTACCACCGCCGCACATCAGCGAACTGCTTGAAATCGCTGACGCATCGCCATGCCTGCTGCTGAACCGTCGTACCTGGAGCAGCACCAACCTGATCAGCACCGCATTGCTTTACCATCCGGGCGACAAGTACAAACTGAGCTCAAGAACACGCGTGAGCTGATCCCGCCCTCGCCCCCTTCGACGCATTCAACACACGATCCTGTCACCAGCACCTGAACACTGATTCAGGTGCTGGCTTCACATTCACCACACCATTTCAGCCTTTCCTTTGCAGATGCCCCCAATCGGCTATGCGCCTGGTTGTACCTCAAAGCTGGATTTTTTCTGTATTGAATCAGATTGTTAATAGAATCATTCAATATCGATCACATTTTTATTACATCATGTCTTGAGTTTTATCTGATTTCAGACTTTAATTTGTATATACATAAACAACACACTCAAGAGACGCTGCATCCTATGGAACGCATTCTGACCCATCTGAACCTCGTCACCATGGCACCTGATCACGGATATCAGGTCATTGAGAATGCCATGGTGATCATCCGTGAAGGCAAGATCAGCTATGCCGGTCCCTATCAGGCTGACTTACTGAGCCAAACCAAGGGTGAAGTGATGGATTGCCAGCAAGCCCTTGTGACACCGGGATTGATTGATTGCCATACCCATCTGGTCTTTGCCGGTAACCGGGCCAATGAATTTGAGCAGCGTCTGAATGGCGTCCCCTACGAAACCATTGCCAAAGCTGGTGGCGGTATCTTGTCGACGGTGCGTGCAACCCGCGATGCCACAGAAGATGAATTGTTCTCGCTTGCGATGGAACGTTTGGCGGGCCTGAAGCGTGACGGCGTCACGACTGTCGAAATCAAATCCGGGTACGGCCTGACGACAAATGATGAACTGAAAATGCTTCGTGTGGCCCGCCGGATTGGCGAACAGGCCGATATCAAAGTCTCAACCACCCTGCTGGCGGCCCACGCGCTGCCCCCTGAATTTGCAGGACGCAGTGACGATTACATCACGCTGGTATGCGACGAAATTATTCCTGCAGCAGCAAAAGAAAACCTTGCAGATGCCGTAGACGTGTTCTGTGAAGGGATCGGATTTTCAACGGCACAAAGTGCACGAGTTTTCGAAGCAGCCAACGCCCACGGCCTGATGATTAAAGGCCATACAGAACAGCTTTCCAATCTGGGCGGCAGTGCACTGGCAGCCCGGATGGGCGCAAAATCAGTCGACCATATTGAGTATCTGGACGAAGCCGGTGTCGATGCGCTGGCAGCACACAACACAGTCGCGACCCTGCTACCGGGCGCCTTCTATTTCCTGCGGGAGACACAGCAGCCCCCGATTGCATTGCTTCGTGAAAAAGGCGTGCCGATGGCAATCTCGACCGATTTCAACCCCGGCACCTCTCCGATTGCTTCACTGCGCACCATGATGAACATGGCCTGCACTTTCTTCCGCTTAACGCCAGAAGAGTGCCTGCGCGGTGTCACCGTGAATGCGGCTCAGGCACTGGGCATGCAGGAGAGCTGTGGTCAGATTCAGGTCGGCATGGCCGCCGATCTGGCCCTGTGGCGCGTCAGTTCACCGGCAGAGCTGTCCTATCGGATGGGGGTTCCGGATTTAATTGCCCGCGTCGTGGACGGTGAATTCTTTTATCAACCGGACAACCGGTAAACAGGAGGCTGTATGCCAATCGAAATGAATGTCTGGCAAGGACGCAGTGATCCTGAAGACGGCAACAAAGGCTTGCGCTGGCATCAAAAAGTCCAGCCAGCCGATCAGGCGAATGACAGCGGCATAATGCTGCTGGGTTTTGCCTGCGATGAAGGCGTTTCCCGCAATAAAGGCCGGACAGGTGCCTATGATGCCCCCGTGGCGATTCGTCGCGCGCTGGCCAATCTGGCCTGGCATCACGAAGGACCCGTCTATGACGGCGGCAACATCAGCTGTGATGACGGCAATCTCGAGCTGGCCCAGTATCGTCTGGGGGAAGATGTCAGCCGCGCCCTGCGCCAGAAGCACAAAGTCATCGTTTTTGGCGGCGGACACGAAGTTGCCTGGGGCTCCTTTCAGGGGATTGGCAATTATTTGCTGCAAAAACAGCAGGTGATCGCAGAAGGCAGCGACGCCGCTCATCCGCCTCGGATCGGCATCATCAACTTCGACGCTCATTTTGATCTGCGCAACCCGCCGGGTGGCCAGCAATCAGAAAAAGGCAGTTCAGGCACCCCGTTTCATCAGGCTGCCCGCTTTTGTGAGCTGCACAACTGGCCGTTTAAATATGCCTGCCTGGGGCTGGCTCGCACCAGCAATACTCAGGCGCTGTATGAAAAAGCCGATCGCCTGGGCGTGCTGTACAAAGATGACCATGAACTGACTTATGCAAACATCGAGCAGACGCTGGTCGAACTGCAACGTTTCATTGACCAATGTGATCATCTGTATCTGACCATTGATCTGGATGTCTTCCCGGCAACCGTTGCCCCCGGCGTCAGCGCCCCGGCAGCACGCGGCGTGCCATTCGACATCGTTGAAATGCTGCTGGAACCGATTTTAAAAGCCAGAACCCCAAAAGGTGAATCCAAGATTCTCGTGGCGGATCTGGCGGAATACAACCCTCGTTTTGACATTGATCATCAAACTGCACGGTTAGCTGCACGGCTGGCCTGGACAATCGCCCGCGCGATTCGCTGATGCGAAAAGCGGCAAGGAGAGCAACATGACACAACAAGATTCACGACTGGACACAACCCGGACTATCAAAGCGCCAACCGGCACTCAGCTGAACGCAAAATCCTGGCTGACCGAAGCCCCGTTGCGCATGCTGATGAACAACCTGCACCCGGATGTGGCTGAACACCCACATTCGCTGGTTGTTTACGGTGGCATTGGCCGTGCAGCCCGTAACTGGGAATGTTATGACAAAATCGTTGAAGTACTGAAGCGTCTTGAAGATGACGAAACGCTGCTGGTTCAGTCGGGTAAACCTGTGGGTGTTTTCAAAACACACAGCAACGCACCCCGCGTCTTGATTGCCAACTCAAACATTGTTCCGCACTGGGCAAACTGGGAACACTTCAACGAGCTGGATAAAAAAGGCCTGATGATGTATGGCCAGATGACTGCGGGCAGCTGGATTTACATCGGCTCTCAAGGCATCGTTCAGGGCACATACGAAACTTTTGTTGCCATGGCCCGCCAGCACTTTAACGGTGATGCATCTGGTCGCTGGGTACTGACCGGCGGCTTGGGCGGCATGGGTGGTGCTCAACCTCTTGCTGCAACCATGGCTGGCTTCTCGATGATTGCGGTTGAATGTGATGAATCACGAATCGATTACCGCCTGCGAACTGGCTATGTAGATTGCAAAGCAACCACGCTGGATGAAGCTTTGGCGATTATTGAAGAATCAAAACAAACCGGCAAAGCTGTTTCCGTGGGCCTGCTGGGCAACGCCGCCGATATCTTCCCTGAGCTGGTGAAGCGTGGCATCGTGCCAGACTGCACCACAGACCAGACCTCAGCGCACGATCCGCTGAACGGCTATCTGCCAAAAGGCTGGACCATGGCATATGCAGCAGAAATGCGTCAGAAAGACGAAGCCGCCGTTGTCAAAGCTGCAAAAGAATCCATGGCCGTTCAGGTTCAGGCGATGCTGGATCTTCAGAAAGCCGGTTCTGCAACCGTAGACTACGGCAACAACATCCGTCAGATGGCACTGGAAGAAGGCGTAGAAAACGCATTTGATTTCCCTGGATTTGTACCGGCTTACATCCGCCCACTGTTCTGTGAAGGCGTCGGTCCGTTCCGTTGGGCTGCCCTGTCCGGCGATCCGGAAGATATCTATAAAACAGACCAGAAAGTCAAAGAGCTGATCCCGGATAACCCGCACCTGCACAACTGGCTGGACATGGCACGTGAGCGTATCCAGTTCCAGGGACTGCCGGCACGTATCTGCTGGGTCGGTCTGAAAGACCGTGCCCGTCTGGGTCTGGCATTTAATGAAATGGTTCGTAACGGTGAGCTGAAAGCGCCAATCGTCATTGGCCGTGACCATCTGGACTCAGGTTCTGTCTCCAGCCCTAACCGCGAAACCGAAGGCATGATGGATGGTTCAGACACTGTGTCTGACTGGCCGTTGCTGAACGCTCTGCTGAACACAGCGTCCGGGGCAACCTGGGTTTCACTGCACCACGGTGGTGGCGTAGGCATGGGCTTCTCCCAGCACTCTGGTATGGTGATTGTGTGTGACGGGACGGATGAAGCTGAAGAGCGCATTCGCCGCGTCCTGCGTAACGACCCAGGCACAGGTGTGATGCGTCACGCTGATGCCGGTTACGACATCGCCATCAACTGTGCCAAAGAGCAGGGCCTGGATCTGCCAATGATCACTGACAAATAATTCGAGCAGGAACACACACTATGTACGCATTAGAAATCATCCCGGGAAAACTGAATCTGAAGCAGCTGCGTGAAGTCAGCCGCAACCCGGTCACCTTATCTCTGCATGATTCTGCGCTCGAAGGCATGCGAATCAGTACCGAAGCTGTCGAGAAGATCATTCGTGAAGACCGTGTCGTATACGGCATCAACACCGGTTTTGGCCTGCTGGCCAACACCCGGATTGCGGTTGAAGATCTGGAAACACTGCAGCGCAGTATTGTCCTGTCACACGCCGCCGGTATTGGCGAATTCATGGACGACGCCACGGTACGTCTGATGATGGTGCTGAAGATTAACAGCCTGTCCCGTGGTTTCTCCGGCATCCGCCCTGAAGTGGTGAATGCACTGATCACGCTAGTGAATGCAGAAGTTTACCCATGCATTCCGAAGAAAGGTTCCGTCGGCGCATCCGGCGATCTGGCACCACTGGCACACATGAGCACCGTGTTACTGGGTGAAGGTCAGGCACGTCACAACGGCGAAATCATTTCTGGTGCTGATGCACTGAAAATTGCAGGCCTGGCACCGATTGTTCTGGCCCCGAAAGAAGGTCTCGCGCTGCTGAATGGTACGCAAGCGTCCACAGCCTTTGCGCTGGAAGGCTTATTTGCCGCAGAAGATCTCTTCTCTGCAGCGACAGTTTGCGGTGCAATGTCTGTTGATGCAGCGCTGGGCAGCCGTCGTCCGTTCGACCCGCGCATTCACAGCGTTCGTGGTCATCGCAGCCAGATGGATTCCGCAGCCGCTTATCGCCACATGCTGGATCACAACAGTGAAATCGGTAACTCCCATGTTGACTGCGAAAAAGTACAGGACCCATACTCTCTGCGCTGCCAGCCACAGGTGATGGGCGCGTGTCTGCAACAAATCCGTCAGGCGGCAGAAGTCCTGCTGGTTGAGTCGAATGCAGTGTCCGACAACCCGCTTGTTTTCGCGGAAGATGACGACATCATCTCAGGCGGTAACTTCCATGCAGAACCGGTTGCTATGGCCGCAGATAATCTGGCTCTGGCGATTGCCGAAATTGGCAGCCTGTCTGAGCGCCGCATGGCGCTACTGATTGACAGCGCACTGAGCAAACTGCCACCGTTCCTGGTCGATAATGGCGGTGTGAACTCAGGCTTTATGATTGCGCAAGTCACGTCAGCGGCACTGGCAAGCGAGAACAAGACCCTCGCCCACCCGGCTTCCGTCGACAGCCTGCCGACCTCTGCAAATCAGGAAGACCATGTTTCCATGGCAACTTTTGCGGGGCGTCGTCTGGCCGATATGGCAGAAAACACCCGTGGTATTCTGGCCGTCGAACTGCTGGCTGCGGCACAGGGTCTGGACTTCCGCACGCCGAATAAGAGCTCTGAGCGAATTGAAGAAGCGAAATCGCGTCTGCGTGAGCGTGTCACCTTCTACGACAAAGACCGCTTTTTTGCGCCGGATATCGAAAAAGCGAATCAGTTGCTGAAAGAAGCAAGCTATAACAACCTGATGCCTGAAGCGCTGCTCCCAAGCGTGTAATCCATCTGAGTTCGTGCATTTAAAATTGAAGCCGGGGAGATTGAACTGCCCCCGGCTTTTGTTTATCCACGATAGTCAATGTTCGCAGAGCTTCAGGCCACGCCTTATCCTTTCTCGTTATATCAATACGTTCTGATATAAATATTGAATTTCCTGCATCCCAATTGCCTGTTTTTGCTATTTAAGTCATTTCATCCACAAAGAAATAGTCTAAGCTGTGATGAGGTAAAGCCCAGGGCAATCAATTTCAGTCAATCAACAGGACTCATTCCAACAAATCATATTGACCTTATCCCGAAGCATTCAGTGCTGAGGATAAATATGTTGCCCTGATATTTGGCGTCATTTTCTTTTTACATTCAGCCCGACCCGGCTGTGTGGTTGTATGTTTTGATTTGTACCCAAACTGGTTTGTACCCGGAGGATGCTATGTGGCAAGCGATTTCCGATCAACTGTCAGACGCGCTTGGACAACCTTTCAATATTCAGGAACGGGACTCGCTTCCCGGTGGTGATGTCAACGATTGCTATTGCATCAGCGATGGCGACCAGAGGTACTTCATCAAACTCAATGAGAAAGAGTATTTAGGTGTGTTTGAAGCGGAAGCCGAAAGCCTTCGTGTACTCGGTGAAACCGAAACGGTCACGGTTCCGAAAACGCTGCATATGGGAATCAGCCGTGACAAAGCATTTCTGGTGCTGGATTTTCTCCCCATGAAAGCCATGGATACAGAGGCTGCGCATACCCTTGGACAACAACTCGCCCATTTACATCAATGGGGAGAGCAGCCCGAGTATGGCTTTGACATGGACAATTTTATTGGCCTGACCCCGCAGCCAAACCAGTGGCGGCGGAAGTGGTGCCGATTCTTCGCTGAACAGCGCATTGCCTGGCAGTTGCAGCTCTGTGAGGAAAAAGGCATCGACCTCGGAAATATCGATGTAATCACTGGCAATGTGATTGATATTCTCTCTGCGCACCAGCCCAAACCTTCCCTGCTTCATGGCGATTTATGGCATGGCAACACAGCGCTGAGTGTTGATGGCCCGGTGATTTTTGATCCTGCCTGCTACTGGGGAGACCGGGAATGTGATATTGCCATGACTGAATTATTCGGCGGCTTTCCCGACAGTTTCTACAATGGCTATCAGTCCGTCTTCCCGCTGGATGAGCACTACCACCAGCGTCGTGATCTGTACAATCTGTATCATCTGCTGAATCACTGTAATCTTTTCGGCGGCGAGTATCTGGATCAGGCCGAGCATTGCATTCGCAAACTCAACCTGGATCACAGATAAACCACCGGGAGAATCAACTACCGTCTTTATGGCTGAAGTGATAAGGTTCACACTCTTTCCTTTATCATTTCAGCCCGAGACAGGATTTACATGTTAAAAGCAGCAATTTTCGATATGGATGGCCTTCTGGTCGATTCTGAACCTTTCTGGCAACGTGCTCAGGTCGAGGTATTTTCATCGCTGGGTGTGACAATTTCTCAGCAGGAAACACTGGAAACCATGGGGCTGAGAATTGATCACATTGTGGATCTCTGGTTTGAACGTCAACCCTGGCAAGGCTCGAACTGTGCAGAAGTGAATACCCTGATCACCAAGCGTGTGGAAGCACTGGTGAAGGAACATCAACCCATGCTGCCGGGTGTTCGTGAGGCGATTCAAGCCTGTCAGGAACTGGACCTGAAAGTTGCGCTGGCGTCTTCCTCTCCGATGAGCCTGATTCACGCCACTCTGGATGCACTAGCGTTAACCGATGCTTTCAGTGCGCTGTTTTCTGCAGAGCATCTGCGTTTCGGCAAGCCTCACCCGGAAGTTTATCTGAATGCTGCAGACGCACTGGGTGTGTCGCCGCATGAATGTGTTGCGTTTGAAGACTCTCTGAATGGCTTACTGGCCGTAAAAGCCGCAAGAATGAAAGGGATCGCCGTGCCGGAAGCACACCTGAGCGCCGATTTACGCTGGTCGATTGCAGATAAAAAACTTAACTCGCTGCTCGAAGTAAATAAAGAATTAATTCTGAGCCTCTAATCAGCTTCAGGAATGATTGGCGTTTCATTGAAATCTCCTCTGAAATGCCAATCGTCTTATCTCACGGAAATCAGAATAATCACAAAGATACTGTGACATTTTTGACACAAAGTAACGCCACTCACTTCATATATTCATCCACTTGTCTACTCTGTCTTGAACAAGATGACCGCTCAGTTTTCGCCAAGACGTAAAACCCCACTGCAAATCAAAGTTTGTGGTTAATTCACGGCAAAAACTAATCCGGCTCGCTAGGATTAACTGAACGAACACGTATCAGTAAGGAAACTGACCGCGTTTTCTATGTGCCATCAAGTCTTAGGTACAGAGTTAAGGAGTCTCCAATGAAAAATTACAGTGAGCAGAGCGTCACTTGTCCGCATTGCGGCCACCATATTCGTATTACGCTGGATAGCAGTGCTGGCAGCCAGGAGTTTTATGATGATTGCCCCGCATGTTGTCATGCGATCCACCTGAACATGCAAGTGGATGATTTACACAAAACCATCCATTTATTCGTCGATGCGGATGATGAACAAATCTTCTGATTCATGCCCCCGTACAACCCATCGCCCTGCCAATGCGCAGGGCGATTTTCTTTCAATCGGACTTTGTCGTAGTCTTTTACACCCTGCAACGCCTCAGAAACGAAAGTGATATGATTCCGGATTCAAAGTGCAGGTGATAACATCAGCACTTCGCTACAACAGGGGAAACAAACAATGTTCACAGGTATCATCCAATCCGTCGCGGTGATTTCATCAATCCATGACCATCAAGGCATCAGAACGTTTCAAATCGACTTTGAACCCGGTTTCTGTGAAAACCTGGACATTGGCGCCAGCGTTGCCGTTGATGGGGTCTGCCTGACCGTGACCGAGATCATCACGCCAACACAAGTAAAGTTTGACGTGATGCTGAAAAGCCTTGAAATTACAACGCTCAGTGAATACAAACAGCACCAACGCGTGAATGTTGAGCGCGCCGCAAAAGATGGCGCAGAAATTGGCGGACACCCGCTCTCTGGACATATTGATTTCAACACGTCGGTCCTGGACGTGCAGCAAATCGACGATAACTATCGTATCCGTATTTCGATCCCACGTGACTGGGCGAAATATATCTTCCCGAAAGGCTACATCGCCTTGAATGGCGCCAGCTTAACTGTGTCTGACGTGAATAAACACGAACACTGGTTTGATGTCTGGTTAATCCCAGAAACACGCAGAATGACGACCTTTGAAGAAAAGCAAAGCGGCTCAAATATCAATGTTGAAATTGAGCGAGGTACTCAGGTTGTCGTCGATACGGTTCGCGACGCAATTGACGAAAAAATGGGCCCACTGATGCCACTTTTCGAAAAGTTCCTGGCTGCAAATAATGTGGACATTGATACCATTGGCCAAGCGGCCCAAAGAGCACTGTCAGATTCTGAAAATCAATCATAATCATGTGTTCTGGCTAGGGCGATTTGCCCTAGCTTTCCGGGCAATCAACACAACCGATGAACACGACTCCGGCTCGCCAGCCGAAACACCTCAGCCCTTTGCGATAAAAACGAATTAAAATCAACTAGTTGAACTCAGGTTAAGCAACCTTTCCCTGGCAACAACTCGCCTTAACAAAAGAAGACAATCGCTTTCAATCACAATACAAATACAAAAATTGTACACTTGTGCCAAAAAATTGTGATTCATTTGTATTTGATACAGCAAGTCATTATCCTTACAAACCGTGCTGTTTATTTGCAAAATTTTGCTTCACTACTATCACATGCCCAAGACACCGACGAACCATCTGGGATTTCGAATCCAGTTAACGCTTATCACCATCATCCTGATCAGCACAATCGGGGTGAGTTCGATCTGGTATAAAAGTTCGGAGCGTGCTGTCTCCCTCGCGATAGAACAATCGTATCGGCAAAACAACGATGTGGTCAAAGACCATCTGGATGACTACTTCAATCAAATCCGCCTCATCTACAAACAGCAGGATTTGAAAGACAACGCGCTTGAGGCACTGATTCATAACAAAGACCAAATGCAGCGCTATCTCATTGAAGCATTAAGACAACACCCGACCATCGAGCATTTTTACTTTGCAACACCTGACGGTGGGATCAATTTTGCAGGACGAAAGCCCGATACCCTGCGGTATCACTTGCCACAAAGCTATGCAAACTTCTTCGAACTGGTTGAAACAGACCAGTTGAAAGCAGGTCGCTTGAATCGCTATGTACTCCATCCACTGAAAAATGAAAAAATCCTGATTGACGACCTGTCTATTTATGATGCGCGCAAACAGCCCTGGTTCTATGAAGCCTTATTGAGCAAAGATGCCGTCTGGAGTGAATTGATCGAACAGCAAAAGAAGCAAGGGGAGCTCAGCCTCACTTTGTCAAAAGCCGAATACAGTGATACCGGCAAGTTTCTTGGCATCTGGGGCATGGACATTCATCTCGCACCACTGCTCGATGAACTGACACAATCCAAAATCAGCCCGAACAGTATCATCACAATTCTGGGGCGTCAGGGTACCATTCTCACCAGCACCCATCCTGCGCATCGTTCGAAATTCACAGAACTTAGCACCATCAGTCCGCAACAAACCCCTTTGTTATTTGAAGTCTGGAAATACAGATATGGGCATGATGCCAGTTCCAGGCCCGTTTATCAGTTCAGCTATGATGGAAAAGACTGGCTGAGCTATACCGGTTATTACCCGCTGGATGGTGACGATCGAATCACGATCATGATGCTGTCTCCAATGAGTGATTTTACGGCGGTCTTCTTTACCGCAAAAAATACGGCGATCATCCTGACGCTGGTACTGATTCTGATCGCAACCTTATATGGCCTGTATGGCAATCGATACATTCTTTCTCCTGTGCAGCAACTCACACGGGCCATTAATAACATCAGTCTGGGCAAATGGGGCCAAACACTTGATCTGAACCGCAGTGATGAATTGGGAAAACTCGCTGATGCTTTCGACAATATGAGCCGGCACCTGGAATGGACCATTACACATTTAGATCGGGAGCGTCAGGAAACAACCCGTCTGAATATTTTACTGGAGAGGCAGAATCAGGAACTGGAAGCCAGAGTCACCGCACGGACTGCTGAACTCAAAGCAGCGAACAATCAGTTGGAGAAGCTGGCATTCTATGACCCTTTAACCAATGCACCCAATCGTCGTTATTTCTGGCAGCGCTTCAACGAAACCAAAAAGCAAGGACCATGCTGGCTGATGTTGCTGGATGTGGACGACTTTAAACAATTTAATGACACCTATGGGCACCAGGCCGGAGATTTCGCATTGCAGCATCTGGTCAGTGTCTGTGACGAAATGCTGCAGACCCCTGATTTCATGGGTCGCGTTGGTGGAGAAGAATTTGCCATTTGCAGCCAACTCAGCGACCCACATCAGGCCTATGCTTTAGCAGAGCAAATTCTGGAAACTCTCTCGACAACACCGATTGTTTTCGAAGCGTCACAACTCACCATTACAGCCAGCATGGGTATGGTCGAATGCGAGCCTGGCAGCACCAGTTGTTACGCACGGGCTGATAAACTCTTGTATCTAGCCAAGCGTACCGGAAAAAATCAGGTGTTCATGGAAAGCATGAAGGATCGAGCCGAAAAGAATGCGATCGTTTGAATAAAACATTGTCTGATCATTTGGAGCCGATATAATCGGGGCAAAACCCCTGTCTTTCTTCACCTGCCTGCTGGAGCCATTCGTGCATTTGTATCGCCAAGAAACTCAGCGATTATTAAAACTCGCTATTCCCGTTCTGATCGCTTCCGTTGCTCAAACCGCAATGAGCTTTATCGACACCGTCATGGCTGGCGGTGTGAGCGCCACAGATATGGCCGCCGTTTCGGTGGCATCCAGTGTCTGGATGCCTGCTATTTTATTTGGCATCGGTGTCCTTTTCGCGATGGTGCCTATCGTCGCTCAACTCAATGGCTCTCAACAGAAAGACAAAATTCCGTTTCAGGTTCAGCAAAGTTTCGTGCTGTCATTACTCATGTCCGTGCCGATTATTTTCGTGCTGTATAACGCAGGCGTCCTGATTGATTACATGGCCGTTGAGCAGGTACTGGCAGAGAAAACTATCGGCTACTTACATGCAGTGCTTTATGCCGTTCCGGCTTTGCTGATGTTTCAGGCACTGCGTAGTTTCTCGGAAGGTCTGTCTCTGACTGTTCCGGGCATGGTGATTGGATTTATCGGCCTGCTGGCCAACATCCCGCTGAACTGGATATTTGTCTACGGTAAATTTGGTGCGCCAGCCCTCGGTGGCGTGGGTTGTGGCGTTGCAACGGCCATCGTCTACTGGCTGATGTTTTTCTCTATGCTGGTTTATGTGCTGGTGAACCGGAAACTCAGTCAGGTGGGCCTGTTTATGACCTGGTACCGCCCGGAACTGAAAGCGATTCTGCGCCAGTTTAAACTGGGCTTTCCAATTGCTGCAGCCCTGTTTTTTGAAGTGTCCATCTTCGCCGCGATCGCCTTACTCATTGCGCCATTGGGTTCGATTGTTGTGGCTGCCCACCAGATTGCGATTAACTTCTCTTCTCTCGTCTTCATGCTGCCGATGAGCTTAGGTGCAGCCGTCAGCATCCGGGTTGGCCATCAATTGGGAGAGCAAAACTTTGATGGTGCCAGAATCTCAAGCCATTGTGGCATTTGGGTGGGTGTTGCAATTTCAATCGCCACCGCCATTTTGACCATCATCTTCCGCGAACAGATTGGGCTGCTGTACACCGACAATCCGGAAGTCATCGTCCTTGCAACCCAACTGCTGTTCCTGGCGGCTGTGTATCAGTGCAGTGACGCCGTTCAGGTTGTCGCTGCTGGCGCATTGCGGGGTTACAAAGATATGCGGGCTATCTTCATCCGCACCTTTATTGCCTACTGGATCTTTGGTCTGCCTGCCGGATACGTGCTGGGTATGACAAATCTGATCACTGAACCTATGGGCCCGCATGGCTTCTGGACAGGTACAATTGTTGGTCTGACTGCAGCCGCATTGATGCTGACCGTCCGGCTGCTTTGGCTGCAGCGTCAGGATCATGATTTTCAGCTGGCAATGTCCGTGCGATAAACAAGCGTTCTACCAAAGGCAGCGACAGCTGCCTTTTCTTTATCCCGAATGATTCCGCTGCACAATGAACCGCGAAGCCTTCACATATACTGAGAATAAAACGGTGATTGATACACAAACATGATGAACCCATGCCGAACGATTGTAACTTCCTCTCTTCTCCTGCTGTTGTGCATCGTCAGCCTCAGTGGCTGTGACAGGCCATCGTCCGACAGCAGCTTTGAGAACTATTCAGAACGGTTAGCCTCTGTGCTGGAGACCAATGCGCCCCCGCCTCCGAAAACATCAATTCCCCCTCTGCCAGAAACCAGCGATGTCCTACAACACACGCAAGACATTCGGATGGGTTTGCTGGATGCATATGAGCTGCGCCAGTGCGGATTATTCCAGCTCATCGCGGAACGGAATTCCGTCTTAGGGAAAGTACAGGACAGAACCCGGCAGCTTCGTTACGAACTCTTGTTACTGGATGGTATCGGCCATTGTCTGACGACCTTATCGGAAGACACTATACTCCACTCGCAGCTGTTCGACGTACAGCAAGCCAAGCAAACGGACCTCCCTCGCTATTTCTGGAACATGCTACTCGCAGGCGAAGAATGGCAAAAACAACTGAAACCAACCCACATCGCATTTATGATTGACCAGATGCCCGGTGCGACAGAAAGCCTGGAAAGCTTCAGGGGGCTGGCACAAATCGCCCAACAGATTACAGCGCAGCAATCTGTTCCGGCGAAGACGGCCGAGAGCCTGCTCACCTTTCAGGAAGCCATTCATGCTTATCGCTATCTCGGGCGACTGTTCTATTCAATGGCCCGAGCAAGAGACTGGCTGAACGCAACCACCGAAATGCTGCAAAATCAGGACAGCCGTGTTCATTGCGGCCCGAACCGGAATCAGCAAAAAGCGACTTACCTTGAAAACGTGTTTTACAAGTTTTACATTGACGAGATCCAGCCTTACCTCGCCCGACTCGACAGCCAGTATCAGGAAATTGCACCTGATCTGAAAACCCTGTTTGCCACCCCGCAACGCCCCGATTCACTGACAGATTATCAGGCCCTGTACATCGACGGGACATTACATCTTGAATTTCATCAAGCCACCCTGAACCATGTCACCTATTGGCAAAATCTGTTCAAGCGCTGCGGCATCAAAGTCGGACAGCCCTGAACTATGCTTGATGAATGACATCACGAAGGAGCGTGACACCATGAAAAAGATAAAAAATGAACAAAAGCTACTCAAAAAAGCCATGGAACTGGGGCTTGCATTCGCCAAAAAGCAAGGCTACGAGGATTTTGGCAAAGGTATTTCCGAAAAAGACAAAGTTGAATGTATTTACCGGCTCTTAGTGGATGTGAAGCAAATCACCCCGCTTGCCCCGGATCAGGAAGATGGCCCCAACATGAAACACAAACTTGCGATCTGGATATCAAGATTGTTACCGCCCGATCACGAGTTACTCCAGTAAAATTTCAGGAAAAACAGCGACTCACTGACCGAATCCACACCAGGCCGTACAAGTTGCAACCAAACGGTCACGAAAAATAAAAAAAGCCAACTCAAACACTTGCACCAAAGGGAGGGAGTCGCTAATATTCACCCCGTTCTCAGGCAGGACACAAAACAATACGACCGTAGCTCAGCTGGTTAGAGCACCACCTTGACATGGTGGGGGTCGGTGGTTCGAGTCCACTCGGTCGTACCAAATCCTGCATTAGAATAACTTAAAATTTGCGTCTGTAGCTCAGCTGGTTAGAGTATCGCCTTGACATGGCGGGGGTCGGTGGTTCGAGTCCACTCAGACGCACCAAATTTTTTCAATATGCTAAAGCGTGTTGAAGCAAAAACTGAATAAAGCGTCTGTAGCTCAGCTGGTTAGAGTATCGCCTTGACATGGCGGGGGTCGGTGGTTCGAGTCCACTCAGACGCACCATACAGAGAAGCCCGTTCGAAAGAACGGGCTTTTTCTTTGCCTCAAATTCAGGAAGTACCAGGCAGTCCTTCCGTTTTCACATGAATAAAATTTGGTCAGATCAGCTTTTTCCTTTTCGGCGGCGGTGTGCTGTTCGGCAGAGAGTTTCAGCCCTTTGGTGTTCGCTTCGAACAGTGCGATCAATTTCTGCCCCTGTTCGTGACTGACGTCATTGGGATGAATTCCGACGCTCAGGTATTTAAAGCCTTCTTTGGTGACTTTACTGATGCCGAGTTCGTACCACTCCACCTCTGCACGTAGTCGACCGCGGTCGGTAAACAGGCGACGCACCACCGCCCCGGCACCGTTTTCAGGCTGGTGCGCAAGGTCGATGTTGATTTCCTGGCCATAGACGTTCTCGTTGAAGTTTTTGACCAGGTCATCGAACATTTGCTGGGTCAGTTCGAATTCGCCATAACGCGGATCGTTAAATTTGCCGGTTCGGGTAATGGTGACAACACTGCGTTTACTGCTGCTGTGGGTATCCACCTTCACAGCATCCGACAGGAGATGAATGGCCCCGCTGGCCGGTGCTGCACTGAGTGCCAGCACAACACTGGCGGTAAGAAAGGATTGTTTGCTCATGTCTCTGCCCTAAAACGGAAAAGCCCCTGAGGATTAACTCAGGGGCTCGGTCGCCATCAATGTGGGGAGAGTGGCAGAGAGTTAGTGGCTGTGGGAGGGGTAACGTTACTGCTTTACACAATACAATAGAGCAATAAATGGAGGCATATTATTGTGCGAATTATTACCACCAACAACTGAAGTTTGATATTTTTGATATTTACCGCCATTTCTAGCCCAAAAATCAGCACTAGGGCCACCGTCCCAATCTAGCCTTCCCCACGGGACTCTATATCCAGCATGGGAATGAGCTGGCATTTCAGATACCGTTAGTTTGTGATTTTCTTCACCACCATTATTTCCTAGCTTCCAATTGGTTAATACCTGTCCATTTTGATCTTTATTGCTTTCATTGTTATTCCCTATACCGAGGATAAACCGCCCCTGCGCTCCCCTAAAGGGATGCCAGCCCCAACCAGTTGGACATTTTTCTAAATCAAATGCCATTACAGCCCCACTTGGTATTTTAGGGTAAGAGCTTAATAATTCCTCCAAATCATCAAGTCTAGCATTCAATCCATCCATCGTAATTTCTTTTATAATTTTACCAGGCAATTTCATTGATGGCCTCGTATATCCCAAGGTAGTATTAAGATTTACTGATACAGATTCACTTGCCTCTTTATGACAGTCCAAAACAAACTTGTCAGATGTTATTTTGATTGGTAAGGGTTTATTATTATATGTGCATTTTACAGATGAAGGTAGTATTGACTTAATTTCTAAACTTTTAGGGTCTCCCACTCTTTTATAATACCTCACAAAGATAAAAAAATTATCGAATGAAGGTTGAAGTTCAGCAAAAGCATATACCCCTGAATCTTCAATTCTTTTATTCAGCATATCTCGTATACATGTGTTCCATGATGTCAATAGACGTTGGTCAATCATAGTTTTAACTGAGCTAAAATATTCCTTCTGTCTAAAATCAGAAAACCTTGAAGAACAAAATTTATCTCTGTATAGCTTAAATACATTATTATCTTGCTTGGCCTCAGCATTCAATCCCAAGAGCATACTCCCCAAAGGGATGCTTAGGCCAATTTTTCCAGCACTATCACTCATTTCAGAATAAGAATTAAATTTCTCACTACAAATTTCACTTTGCAATTGAATAAATTTATCCCTATCACTAATTACTTGTTCTCTATTACTAATTCCTTGGTCTAGTACAGCATTACAAAATTCAGGTGAAATCTGCTGTGCCAATAACATATTGGCATTAAGGACAAAAAATATAAATATAAAAAACTTAGATGCCATAACTAAGCCCTCTGTTAATCTATGAATTCTTAACAACAGATTTATAATAGCTACATCAATAAATATAGATGTACAACTAGTAAGACATTTTCATCCACTAAGTTTAAACTGAATTAAATCATCCCACCGGCACTTCCACCCACCGCTTACACCGGCACAGCGCTACACCCTCTGCGACTTTGACGCAACGGGAGCGGATGACGCCTTGCTGGGTGAAGATGCAGTGGCCGCATTCGCAGACGACGGCTGGGTATGGCCCCGCCAGTTCCTGGTACATGGCATCGAGTCGTTTTGGTTCAAGTTCGGTGACGTTGGCCTGTACCATCATTCTGTCTCCATCTTGAGTAAGGCGATATCGAGCTTGTCGCCGATAGATGCAAACAGATAAAAGAGTTGTTCAGCAGTGAGGGTTTCAACCGGGCCTGAGGTTGCGCCGGAGATTGCGGCTAACCCGCCAATCATTTCCCGGGCTTCGAGGACTAAGGTGTGCGGATCTTTGTTGGTTGCTTGGAAAACAGAAGCTGAGTTATTAGACATTAGATGTCTCCTGTGCAGTGCAATCAAACGTTGCCACACGGAGACGCCAATACTCACGATGGTGGCAACTCGGACAGGGTTGGCGTAACCAGCTACACAGGACCTGGCGCGACCGAAGTCGCCCCCATCCGAGCCGCCATAGAATACATCATTTTCTAGGTATGCGTGAACGCCGCCCAACAAAAAAGACGCTGAGCGCGTCTTCCGGGCTCTCTTAGTGTGCTGGACGCCAATCCAGATAACAGATTTTGCTGTTATGGATATGAGCTTAACTGCGCATTTTTGGGGTGTCAGGCATCAATGCTCATAATGATACGCTCGAAAAAGAGAGTATCAGGTCACAACTCGATCTGCAGGTCAAACAGGATTAAATTGGTCATACAATGTTCACGATCTCACCCTGGGTAAGTTTCAAACAATTTAAATACTAATATCATGTGATGAATATCAAAATAGTAGCTAATACTAAAGAAATAACACTTAGCCATGCCCCTAATGCCGCAATTCGATAATAAGCACTACGATAGATTACTTCTGGTATCCAATTATCTAATTCTTCTTGTTCAGCTTCAATGTATGACTTATCTACCATTTCAGTTGTTTTGCCCCAACTAAGTTGTAATAAACAATTTAAAGCCGAAACAATAGAAGCCGCCCAAAACACCCAAAAAAATATGATCAAAACTGACGAAGGATATAATTCTTTACAAACAACTCCAATTAAGATAGCCAACAAAGACATAAACTGTAAGAGCGTAGCACATCGATCATTTATAACATCTAAATGTTTCCATAAAAATTCCAGCCTGTCACTTCCATATTCACAACTCCAGGCTATTTCTTCTTTGTATAAATTTTTTCCTTTTTTTATATAACAAAAAACTCTCAGATAATTATCCCACAACTTAACTCTTTCATTAAACTTATCAGCATCATACAATAGTGGAAACTCATCCTTACAATCCATGATTGGCCGAAATGAACGCCATATTGAATTATTCACCCTCTACCTCCTTTACGGAATATAATCTAAACCTCAACAATAAGTTTAATCACCGTAAATTTAAACATAATAGTTATGGTGTATATCTTTCAAGTATAAACTTATAGATACCCCCCTACAGTATCATTCTCAATAAATATCAACTTATTTTTTGACTTGCCATACCTTGGAATAAACTATGGGTGAATTTATTTTAGCCGATGGACTATTAACACATCGTTATTGCTCTTGAACTATGATAGTTTACTACAAGTTACTGAATTCACAAGATGCTGTCCCATCCGCATAAAAGGTTACAAGAAATTATTTGCCATCTTGGGTTAATTTCGAAATGTTACCCAAAAATAACCAATTTATTAAATCCAGCACTACTCTCAGGAGGTCGCGAGCGAATAAAATTAAAACCTACCGAATAGGCAGGTTAAAGTAAATAATATATAATGTTTAGGTTTGTCAATTACTTCCCGTTTTAATCGGCACACTCACCCACCGCTTACACCGACACAGGGCAATGCCCTCGCCGATCTTGACACAGCGAGATCGGATCACGCCTTCGCTGTCGCAGATGCGGTGGCCGCATTCGCAGACAACTTCATTCACAATGGGTTTCACTGAGTGGTACTGAGGGAGTTGTTGTGCGGTATTCAAGGTTTGCTCGTAGTTTTCTACCCTTCCCGGCTCTGGCCTTTCAACCAGCTGATACGGTCGGTCTGGCTGGTTCTGTTTCCTCTGTCACTTCATCCACAAACATCACTTGCTCATAACTCAGCGTATTGGGATGAGCCGGCCACGGGCTTTTGCCTTTCGACTTGACCTCGCTGAAGTCGAGGGCCGATTCCCGTTCCTCTTCCTGATCAATCGTCCGGCCCATTCGATGCCGTGGTCGACCCGCACTTTCAGCGTCATATTCAGATCCGCCAAAAACAGGTTATTTTTGCTCAGCCGATCCCTTCACCAAACTCAATTGCTTTAAAGACTGAAAAACGTCATACGCAGCGAGCACAGTGGCCATCTGAATATTGTGGCCCGCAATAAAATCATGATCAAAGATGCTTTCATCTGGGTACTCTGTGAGAAGTTGAAGCGGCACATCACATTGCTCGACTGCTGAAATAACACATGGGAATTGGTTAATTAATCTGAATCCAGTCTCTCCCGCATGGATTTCATACAAACGAATCTGTTTTTTGTTCATCGCTATCACTTCTGGATAACGATTCAGTTTCCGAGTCAGTGCCTGAATAAATCGCTCAGCAAATTCGGCCCAATCCGATGTATTTTGATACCGTAAAACCAAGAAGAATCCCTTGGGAATGGTCCACATCTCAAAACCTTGGGGAACATAACCTGATAAGGGTCTTGTCCATTCATGTGAAGGGTAACCGTGCAGATTAATATGTAATTGTGCGCCACTCAGCTGAAAAGCTTGCCGGCGTATTTCTTTTTCATACCAAGGTGCTTTAGAGCGAAACTCGAGATCATCGCCCAAAGCAGTATATCTGGAGGCATGGTGCATATGTTTCGCATTGTCTCTGATCAGTTCATGATGTAATGCATAACCATCTGGATTTTCTAAAGGTGAAATGACAAAGTGAGCCTGTGGACGCGCTGACAAATGCGAAGCAGCTCTTAATGCACCAACCACCCCGGTTGTTTCATTCGCGTGTTGTCCCCCACTGATCATCACTGCACTCTCATTCCCTTGACGATAAATGGCCCTCACCTTATTTCCGGTCACTGTCTCGGCCTCAATGGACCTGCCCGGGATTGCTGCGAGCGCCATACAGACTTGCCGGGGGATAAAGGTTGAAACGCTTTATCCAGCGGTTGCAACTCACTTTCGGGAATGAAAAACGGGTATGGTTCAATGTCTAAATCATAATCATAACCCTGATGAGAAGAATGGCAGATAAAAGGAATGATTTGCCCAGGCTGAGAATTTCTCTCCGTTTTGCACTTCCCTTCCCGAAATTTAAACCACTCCTGAATTGAGAAGTAGAGATCTTCATGCAGTGCTTCTTTCAGACTCATGACTTCATGTTCATATCCCACGGGTTCATCCTTTACAGGAATCGCCACTCTGACACACAATCGCTCGAAATAGGGTGGCTTCTCAGGCCATGGATAGGATTGAACCACGTTCATCAGCGCCTGAAATACTTTTTCATAATCAGTCGCCAGACGTTCGTCCCGAAGACATTCACCTTGTGGGTTATAAAGCTTAATCCATCCCGTCGGTGACAGACTCTCCTCACCCGTGATCGAGGATGATACATGGTTGGGTGCAAAAACAGTCACTGTTTTACTTTCATCCAGTTCATTACAAAAAGTGACTGAATAACAGTCTGAACAGGTTTCATCCGGGAAAAAGCGAAGCGGTTTATCCTTGAGCATCGCGCCCAGAGGATAAGCTTCAAGCAGAAAGCGCTTTTCTGATGCATGTGGACTGACCGGATAACCAATTTCAATGGATTGAGATGGGTACTGTTCGAAAGAAAAAGATTCGAGAAAAAAGTGCACTAAAGGTTTATAAGCACTGAATATTCTGGCTTCGATCCCCAATTGTCTCAGCTTTTTTTCTGCGGCCAATCGAGTTGGATGGTCCGCGAATACCCAGACTTCAAGCTGAAATCCCTGATAATCTTTGTGCGAGAACCCATCTATCAGCGCTTCCAACGTCGAGCGGGATGTCCCTGAACTTAAATGGCTCATTTAACTGTCCTCCCTGTTGGATCTAAGGTATCGCGCAACCAATCACCCAGCAGATTCAATCCCAGAACTGTCAGCAAAATTGCAATTCCCGGGAAAAAGCTCACCCACCAGGCCGTTTGAATATAAGTTCTGCCATTCGCCAGCATCCCTCCCCAGCTGGGCGTTAACGGATCAACGCCGAGTCCCAAAAAAGTCAGGCTGCTTTCCAGCAATATATTATTGGCGACATTGAGAGTCATCAGTACAATCACAGGACCAATCAGATTTGGAAGTAGATGACTGAACAAAATATGAAAGTGGCTTACTCCAATCGCTCTGGCAGATTGTATAAACTCCCGATCACGAAGTGAAAGAACTGAGCCTCTGACCAAACGCGCATATTGAACCCATTGAGAAATAATGAGCAAAATAATCATATTTGTCAGCCCCCCGCCGACAATGGCAATAAAAGTGATGGCTAACAAAATAAAGGGCATCGCCAACTGAATATCAGCAAAACGCATGACAATGACATCAAAAAAGCCCCGAAAATATCCTGCAACAAGTCCCATGAGCACACCAAAAACCACTGCCCCCATCACTGAAATAAATCCAACCTTCAATGATACTGTACCGCCGGAAACAACACGTGCCAGAACATCCCGACCTAAAGGATCTGTACCAAACCAGTGCTCCGCTTGCGTAAAAGGAGCAACAAGCCGAGCAGACAAATTGATTTTGTCTGCCATCCCCTGAAATAAGAGGTCTGAGCACAAAACCAGTAAAATGATTCCACCCGTCAGGATGAATCCGAATATAAATTCAAATTGTTTAAAATGTCTGAGACGACATGCCTGTGTCAACGTTGTCATCAGTCTCACTCCGTTCTGATCCGGGGATCAATCAGTCCATATGCAATATCCACAAGCAAGTTCACCCCAACAATCAACATCGATAAAACGGTAATCACGGCTTGTAATACCGGATAATCACGTGCACTCACTGCATCGAACGCTAATGTGCCCAAACCAGGCCAGCTAAATACTTTCTCAATGACGACGATGCCACCCAGTAGCCCCCCAAATTGAAGACCAAAATAGGTGACCAGTGGAATGGCACAATTACGGAGTGCATGCTTATAAAGTACCTTGTTTTCACTCAAGCCTTTCGCTCGCGCAACCATGACATATTGTGACTGCAACGTTTCCAGCATCGCCGTTCTGACCAAGCGAACATTTGTGGCAGTCAGAATAATGGCCATGGTGATTGCAGGCAGAATAAAGCTACTGATGCTATCTTTCCCGCTTGGCGGGAGCCATTGAAGCGTCACTGAAAACACCAGCACCAGCATTAAAGCCAGCCAGAAGTTTGGAAACGACAAGCCAATCAATGAGCCAATCCGAATTATTTGATCAACCCACTTTCCTCTCGAGACTGCTGCCTGAACGCCTAATGGCACCGACACAAGTATGGAAATCGCCATCACAACGAGTGCCAGAGAAAGCGTTGCTGGCATGGCCGGTCCAATTAATTCAGCGACTGGCGTCCCTCCCATAAAACTATTTCCAAAATCGCCGGAAAACAGCCCTTTCACAAACTCGGTGTACTGGACCCAAAATGGCTGTCCCAACCCTAAAGATTCTCGAATCAGAGCCAGATCGGCTTCCGTGACACTACCCGCCCCCTGAGTAAGCATTAAGGCAGGATCGCCAGTTAAACGAATGGCATACGCAACCACCAAAGTGATGGAAAACAGTACAAAAGTGGCTTGAATCAATCGCTTTATCAGAAAGCTGATCATAAACACGTCCTTATGCTGGCTGAAGCAACACGACTCCTATGCTGCGCAGCGTGGCAATTTACAACGAATCCACAGTGACTTCAGTAAAACGCAAACGGCTGTCCGGCACCGGTTCAAAATGCTTCACACGATCCGACACCCCGAAAATGGCATTCAGACTGTAAAGTGGCATTTCTAAAGCGCGCTCAGCGGTATAGCTCGCGATATTTTTCAATATGGATTCACGTTTTTGCCTGTCAATCATTGAACGCTGTGATTCCAGTAAACGGTCTAACGCTGCATCGCTATCATACGGATTCCACTTTTCGCCCGTGTGATACATGAAGTAAGCCGTATTATCATAATCAAGCGTCCATCCGCCCCAGGACTGCTGGAACAAGGCTCCGGTTTTCCCTGCCGGGATAATGTCGTTTAACAGCACATTCGTTTCATAAGGCTTAATTACTGCATTCAGGCCAATGATCTGTAAATAACTGGCAACAGCCTGCGTGACTTCATTAAACGTTGCATCGTTACCCCGGATATCAATCTGGACGGATGTCCCCGGTTTTACTCCAGCCGCTTTCAATAACTGCATCGCCTTTGCTGGATCGTACGGTAAAGGTTTCATCTCCGGATCATGGCCAAACGAAATCTTGCTCTGAAAGCTCGCAATCGGTTCTGCTTGTCCCGCTAATATCGAGTCAATAATTGCCTGTCGATCAACACCATAGATCATCGCTTTTCTAACCCGCTCATCCTTGGTGATACCACTTTGCGAATTAAAACGCAGCGCATAAACTGTCGGACTTGGTGTGGTCACCACAGAGAGATGAGGAGCTGATTGAATTGTTGGAATCATCGCAATCGGGATCGTTGGCGGAATGACCAAGTCGACTCGCCCGGCCTGTAATTCCGCAACGGCTGTCGAAGGTTCAGAAATGAAGCGATATTTCACTTCCGAAAGCTTCGGTGCGCCGCCCCAGAACTTTGGATAAGCTTGCAATTCAATCGAAACTTTAGGTTGATAAGCTTTAAACTGAAACGGGCCAGTGCCAACAGGATTCGTATTAAAATACGCCTCACCTTTCTCTTGAATATATTTCGGAGGCACAATCATGGCCCCATAACCGGCAAGTTTAGTCAGCAATACCGGATCCGGCGCTTTCAAGTAGAAATCAACCGTATAATCATCAACAACCTGAACACGTTCAATCGCAGTGTAATTCGAACGCTGTGGCCCTTTTTTACCTTCATCCCCGAGCAAGCGATCAAACGTAAATTTAACCGACTCTGCATTAAACGCTTCCCCGTTATGAAACGTGACATGCTCGCGGAGGGTGAAACGAATTCTTTTTCCGTCATCGAGTTGCTTCCAAGAGGTCGCTAAGCCCGGCTGCAATTTCAGATCGGGCCCCCGATATGTTAAACCGTCAAAAATATTCGTCGCAACAGATGCCCAGTTCACTAAAAAGGTATCAATCGGATCCCAACTCCCCGGATCCTGTGGTGATGAAACTGTCAGTGTTCCTGCAGCCATACTCAGTGCAGAATACGTGAGACCTGCTGTCAGAGTAACTGCTTTAAGCCAGTGTTTCTGAATGGGTGTTTTCATCAATACGTTCTCCATCAAAGTATGATTGTTGTGCCCCATTTACCGGGGGTTGGGCAACATAATGTCCTGGTGCTAACTCGGTATAAACCAATCGCGCCGGCTCATGACCCACGAGCCGGACAGGACTGGGAATATCTCCTGTCATCGGGATGTTGACCCGCTGATGATTTGGATCGGCAACAGGTACAGCACTGAGCAGCCGTTTTGTATAGGGATGACAAGGTGATTCAAGAACCTGAGATCGTGGACCGATTTCAACAATTTGTCCTAAATAGAGCACAGCAATTCGATGACTGACCTTTTCCACCACAGCCATATCATGACTGATGAACAAATAGGCAATGCCAAACTCCTCCTGCAGTGCCATAAATAAATTCAGTATCTGCGCTTGTATTGAGACATCCAGCGCTGAAAGTGCTTCGTCTGCAATAATTAATTTGGGCTTGGATGCGAGCGCTCTGGCAATACAAATACGTTGCCGTTGCCCACCGGAAAATTCATGAGGATATCGATTCGCATGTGCTGCATTCAATCCCACCCGTTCCAACAACTCACCAACCAGCTGCTGAATCTGGGCTTCATCGGTCAATAAGCGATGTGTCCGAATGGGCTCCGCGACCGAAAAACCAACCGTTTTTCTGGGATCAAGGGAAGCAAATGGATCTTGGAAAATATACTGAATTTCTTGCTTAAGCCGATGCCGCTCACGCTTCGATAACGCGCCAATGGGTTGACCTTCATAATAAATGTCACCACTGGTGGCCTCCTGTAACTGCTGAATTGTCCGCCCGATGGTTGACTTACCTGAGCCAGATTCACCCACCAATGCCAAAGTCTCACCCGGATAAATTTCAAAACTCACATCTTCAACAGCATGAACCCTGTGTGTATCCTTTCCCCAAAAGTTCTTTTTCACAGAAAACCGCGTCACCAGGTGCAGCACTCGCAATAAAGGATCAACCTGATAGTTGGCAGTATCCTGCTCTTTTTCCTGACCGACGACTTTCAACTGATCGTTTTCCAGGACTGTTACAGGAAAACGACACGGATGCTGTCGTCCTTGCATACTCCCTAAACGAGGAACCGCTGATAATAAAGCCTGTGTATACGGATGCTGAGGCGCATGAAATATCTGCTGGACCGTGCCTTGCTCAACCTTTTTCCCTTGCCACATCACAACGACGTCATCCGCGATTTCGGCAACGACTCCCATATCATGGGTAATAAAAATGACAGCCATATCCAGCTCTTTTTGCAATTCGGCTATGATTGCGAGAATTTGCGCCTGAATCGTGACATCCAACGCTGTTGTCGGTTCATCTGCAATTAAAATTTTTGGCCTGCATGCCAGCGCCATGGCAATCATGACTCGCTGCCTCATTCCTCCTGAAAGCTGATGAGGATACCGCTTCATCATCTCTGCAGCGTCGGGTAATCGAACCAAATGAAGCAACCGCTTTGCTTCTTCGAATGCCTCAGATTTCGAAATACGCTCATGCAGCAGTAACGCTTCACACAATTGTTCTCCAATGGTAAAAACCGGATTCAGCGACATCATTGGTTCTTGGAAAATCATTGCAATTTCTTTCCCGCGAATCAGGCGCATTTGTGGCTGTGTTAATGTCAGCAAATCAATCGAAGCCGATTGAGAAGTCTGATACTGAATGCGGCCGGACGGGTAACTTGCGCCGCCTATATCCGCCAATCGCATGATTGACTGTGATGTCACCGATTTCCCTGACCCGGATTCACCAACAATTGCAAGCGTCCTGCCTGGCACAACATCAAAACTCAAATCATCAATCACCCGCGTCCTCCCAAATTGAACGGAAAGGTTGCATACGGAGAGAATTGGAGTTTCCGAAATTTCGGTCATTTGCACATCCTTGTTCTGAACAATTTACCGTGTTCAGGGCTTGATTGGTTGTCATGACTCGCTAAGCCAAGCAGACACGCCTGCCAGACAAACCAATGCTGTTGACTTGTAACCATCTTGTAAATTAAATTCGATACCAACAACTTATATTCATGCATATTCAATGTGTAAATGTTATGGGCCTTGAATGAAATTTCGACAGATTGAAGCATTCCGCAACATCATGTTACGTGGAACAACAGCCGCAGCAGCAGTAGAAATGCATGTCACTCAGCCTGCAGTCAGCCGACTGATCAGTGATTTAGAAGACTCACTGGGATTTCGCTTATTTGATCGAAAAAAAGGACGTTTGCACCCAACGCACGAAGCCGGTGAATTTTTCCGTTCTGTCGAAGAGAGCTTTTTGGGGTTGGAAAAATTGACATCCGTTGCTGAAGCAATCCGAAGTCGTGCACCCAGAGAACTTAAAATCGCCAGTACTTCAGCCATTGCCAGCACACTCCTGCCACTCGCCCTGAAAGAGCACAGAAAATACTACCCGGATGAAAAGTTCATCATCCATACCGATGGCATGGCTGAAATCATCATGAAGTTGCAGTCTAATGCGGTTGATCTTGCTGTGGGTCTTCAACTCCCTCAGTTGAATGGTATCGAGCAAGAGTTTATCGGGAATGCACGATATGTCTTTGCAGCCAAGAAAGGTCACCCGTTACTCAAAAAAAGCGTTGTGACGGCCAACGATCTCGCTGGTGAATCGGTGCTGACAGTTTTAGACACCAATCCGAATTATTGGAATCAACTGACATGTGCCGTGAATGATGTCTCATCAGAACTCACCCGGCATTTATTTATTGATACCTCCCACACTGGCTACTCTATGGTGGCAGCGGGTTTAGCTGTTGGAATCATTGAACCCTTTGCCGCCAGAGTCTGGGCGAATCATGAAGTCATGACTCGCCGCTTTGAACCTGCCATTTTTTACCCGTATGGATTTTCTTATCCAACAAACACACGGCACCATCCCTCCTTATATCGACTCACCGAGTCCATTAAACGCTGCGCCAAATCAATGCCGGAGTTTATCAAAACTGATGATCAAATTGAGTAGAAGTCCTGTACGCCCATTTCATCGTCACTAAGTCCTGATATATCAAAGCCACACAGAGGGAATCTCGCTATACTTGCCTGTAAACACAGAAGAAACAAAAAGGTAAGCTATGATTCTCATCACCGGAGCCAGCAGTGGTTTGGGCGCTGCACTGGCAAAACAATATGCCCGCGATAAGATTGCGCTGACCCTGACCGGACGTCACGAAGAACGGCTTCATGCAGTAGCACAACAATGTCAGCCAGCCAACATCTGCACCCTGACCGCAGATCTGGCCGATCCCCAAGCGGTCACTCAGCTGTTTGACCATCTGCCCCACGCGCCAAAATCCATTATTTTCTGCACGGGCAGTGGTTATTTTGGCCCAATAGAAAAACAGGAACCGGATGCAATCACGCAATTGGTTCAGAACAATCTGCTCTCCGCCAGTTATTTTCTGCATGAAGTCGTGAAGCGTTACCGGAACACGCCGCTGACCTGTGCTGTGGTGATGTCGACAGCCGCGCAGTCGGCCAAAGCTGGTGAATCGACCTATTGTGCTGTGAAATGGGGCGTCAGAGGTTTAGTTGAATCGGTTCGTCTTGAACTCAAAGGCAAACCCATGAAACTCGTTGGCGTCTATCCCGGTGGGATGGCAACTGAATTTTGGGCCACCAGCGGTGAAACCATGGATACCCGGGAGTGGATGACCCCGGACGAAACCGCGACCATGCTCAGAAATGCCCTGCAGCAAGCCAAACATGGCTATATCTCTGATATCACAATCAGCCGAAATGAACTGTTCTGAGTCAAGATGGGCCCGACGTGATATCCGAATGTTATCCGTTCATCACGCCCCTGAAAAAACAAGTCAAGTGACCGTTTTTTCTGACATGCCTGAGCAATACGATTTTTTGTCCCTGAACTGATTCAGAACCTGGCACACCGCCAATAAGTAACCCGGCCCGCAGGTCTCATACTGCAGGCCTTCTTTCCCTCATTTTCCTCGCCTTTGAAGCATCTGCGTTTGACAGCTCGACTATAATCAGCACTGAACTGAAACCTGATTTCGTCCGCTCGGTGTCTCATCATTTGTCAGAAGTCTGGCTGTGACAATGAAATCATTCAGCATCATGCGAACCCAAAACGTCCGGAGGTTGAGATGTCGTCTACGAAGTTCAATGACATCATTGATAAACCCACTTTTTTTGGTTCCCTCTTCCTGTTGCTGGCAGTCACGCTCCCTCTGATTTTTTTCCCGGAAGCCGGTGCTGCCTGGGTCAAATCCGCCAAAGATTTTGTTACCGATCAATTGGGTGTGCTTTATCTGATCCTCGGTCTCGGGGCATTTATTTTCATGATCTATGTGACTTTCAGTGATATCGGTCAGATCAAGCTGGGAACACCGGAAGAAGACCCGGAATTTTCTACTTTCTCCTGGGCAGCCATGCTGTTCTGCTCCGGGATTGGGGCATCGATTCTGTACTGGTCGATGATCGAATGGGCTTACTATTACCAGACCCCCCTTTTGACATTCCCGGTGGCACTCATGAAGCGGCGAAGTGGGCTGTCACTTACGGCATTTTTCACTGGGGACCGCTGGCCTGGTCAATCTACCTGATCCCTGCCCTGCCAATCGCTTATTTCTACTATGTCCGCAACCACAGTGTCCTGAAAATCAGTGAAGCACTGATGCCGGTTCTGGGGGATGAACGCGCTCGTGGCTGGCTTGGTAAAGTTGTGGATGTCTTCTTTATTTTCGGGATGCTGGGCGGCGGCGCCACTACGCTGGGCTTGGCTGCCCCGTTAATTAATCAGGGCGTGCATGAGCTCTTTGGTGTCCCGAATAATCTGTATACCCGCATCGTGGTGCTGATCGTCTGTACCGCCATCTTTGGCTACAGTGCTTATGCCGGGCTGAAAAAAGGGATCAAGTTGCTCTCGAATATCAACATGTGGCTCGCCGTCGGAATTCTGGTCTTCATTTTTGTCACGGGCCCGACACTTTTCATGTTGAACACCGGGTTAGATTCGCTGGGCCGAATGATAAATAACCTGTTTGAAATGGCAACCTGGACCGAGCCATTTGCTCAGTTCCGGCAATTCCCGGATACCCACTTCCCGCAAGACTGGACTATTTTTTACTGGGCCTGGTGGCTGGTGTTTGCACCCAGCGTCGGCCTGTTTATTGCCCGGATTTCCCGAGGCCGTACCATCAAAGCCATGGTTGTGGGCTCAATTTTCTTCGGTACTCTGGGGTGTTTCCTGTTTTTCATGATTATGGGTAACTACGGAATTTACCTGCAGCTTTCGGAACAGTTAGATGTCATTTCCATCCTGAATCAGGATGGGGCAACAGCGGCCATCTTTGCCATGCTCAACACGTTAGCGCTGAGTAAGCTGGTGATTCTGGCCTTCACCATCCTCGCGGTGATTTTCACCGCCACCACCTTCGACTCAATTTCCTACATTCTTGCTGCCGTTGTTCAGAAGGAAATTGACGAAGAACCTGCACGCTGGAACCGGCTGTTCTGGGCATTCGCTCTGTCCTTCATGCCAATCACCCTGATGTTTCTGGGTGGGTTGGATACCCTGCAGACCGCTAGTGTGATCGGCGGTGTACCGCTGCTGATCGTGGCGGTGCTGCTGTGCGTTTCGATTATCCGAGCGGCGCATTTCGATCTCAGATACCAGCCTGACTATGAAGATAAAGAAATCTATATTGAAGAATTACCCGAAGATGACCCCTGGACAGAAGAGGGTTCCTGGGATCTGGAACCACCAGAGGAGCACGGTGTCTCCCATGATGACAAGCCCCATGAAGAAGGGGATCCCGACAGCCACCCTTCAAGGCTGTAAATATATGCGCCTGCAAAATCAGAAACAGGCGCCTGACACACCCTGCATCCGGGGGGTGTTATGCGCCTGATGATCGGTTTACTGGGTGTGTTCATTGCCTTCGTGGGTCTGATCATCGCGGCAGAACCGAGATTGATTCTGGACTTTCTGTCCCGGCACAAAAAAAAGCTCTGGCTTCATGGTGTTGCAGTGGCATTCCGTTTACTTGTGGGCTATCTGTTGATTGAGTTTGCCGATTCAACGGCCATCCCGCTGGTTGTGGCTGCCGTGGGCTGGTTTGCCATCATCGCCGCGATATTTCTGCTCATTCTGGGCAGAGCGAATTTTAAAAAACTCATCAGTTGGGCCGTTGAACTGAACGATGCACAAGGACGCGCCGCAGGGATCATTGCGACGCTGTTTGGCGCTTTTATGGTGTATATCGCGTTATAAAGGGATATTTATGTCGCAACGAGTCATCAAAATCATCTTGCCCCCGAACTGTCAGGACAAAGCGAAAGAATTACTGGATGAAGATTCAAACACGCTGTACTGGCAGGAATAAATTTCTGACAGCACGCTGGTGATGTGCGCCCTGACCGAATCCGTGCACAGCGAAACCGTGATGGATCAGTTTGAACGCCAGTTTTCCTCGGTCGAGGGATTCCGGCTGATTCTGTTTCCGATTGAAGCGTCCATTCCCCGTACAGACACGGCTGAAGTCAAATCGGATATCCCGCTGGACAGCACGAATCCACCAAAAGCCGCGGCAATGCGGATCAGCCGTGAAGAACTGTACGAAGACATTGTTTACAGCACCCGGTTGTCTACGGTTTTTATCGCCATGACTGTCCTGTCAACCATTGTGGTTGCCATTGGCTTACTGACGGATAACGTCGCCGTCATCATCGGAGCAATGGTCATCGCCCCGTTTCTCGGGCCATCCGTAGCGCTCGCCCTGGCCACCTGTCTCGGCGATCTGGAACTGAGTAAAGATGCAACCCGCACGCTGGGCACTGGCATACTCACGGTTGTCACCCTGACCGCACTGATGGGGGCATTACTGGATGTTCCCGCACAAAGCCATGAAATTCTGACCCGAACCCAACCCCAGTTTACCGATATTCTGCTGGCACTGGCTTCAGGATGTGCCGGCGTCCTGGCGTTTACAACCGGTGCTTCGTCCACAGTCATTGGTGTCATGGTTGCAGTGGCCTTACTGCCACCACTCTCTGTGTTCGGGTTACTCCTGGGTGCTGGCCATTATCATGTCGCATTTGGCGCGTTGCTGTTGTTTGCAACCAACATCATTTGTATCAATCTGGCGGGGATCACCACGTTTTTACTTCAGGGGGTCAGCCCGAGAATGTGGTGGCAGGCCGATAAAGCGAAAAAAGCCAGCCGCAAAGCACTGATATTATGGTCTTCCACTTTGGTGTTGCTGGCAATTGTGATTCTGTTCTGGTAACTGTTTCGCAACGTCTCAAAGCGCGCGGCGGCATTTCAGTTCGGGAGCGCCATAGCCCCAGCGGATTGTCGCCTCCCCTGATGTTCCCACAGACTTTCATTCCGACCGGCATACCGAGCGCCACTGCCACTTTCCTGCTGGTACATCAACGCCACACTGTCGCCCCGTTCCGCGATTAAAGTAGGCGGATCCGTTGGGAAAAAGGTTGCGATCACTTCACTGCCCGGCTGATCATCGCAAAGATAAGTCACCGTTGCAGTAAGCGGGATTAACCGATATTTCGCTTGCAGTGCTGCAATACGCAGCTGATATTCTGAGGTGACACAAGCTTGAGGCTCAGCCGCTTTCCAGCATTCATTGCGGCCTTTGATCCATCCGCGTTGCTCTGCTTTCAGGACTGGCGGATGTTCATTCGTTGCTTTTGCAGCGGCCTGCCTGTAAACCTCAGCCAGCTGATTGTCTAAAACAGCCAGAGCGGGATCCTGACAAATCATGGCTTCAATACTCCCGGCATCAACGTCATGACAGTCGAACGATGGCTGTTGTGCTTTCACTTGTGTATAGAGCAACACACCTGCCGCAGCAATACTGAAAACCAGCCAGCCGAATCTCATTTTGCCCAATTTCATCCGGCCTCCGAGAGAAAACCTTCGTCATCTAATCAACTATAGGCAATAGAACTTCGCGTGCCAGAAGAATCAACTCAAAGTACATTTTGCTGAGCGGGTGATTATTTCAGTTTACCGAACAGACCAATCAACTGATTCACCTGACTACTGGTCAGCCCCTGAGCCACCATTTCAGCACTATGGTTAAAACTGACCAGTGCTTCCTGATAAATCGTCTGACCTGTTTCAGTCAGCTTCACCAGACTGACTCTGGCATCCCGGCTGTTCTTCTCTTTTTCAACCAAATGGTTTTTCTCCATCGGATTCAGCAACCGGGTGACGCCGGAGGCGGTTAACCCGATCGCTTCAGCCAGCGCGACCCGGCTCATCACTTGCTCGGGGGTGTCGCTCAACTGATGCAAAACCAAAAATTCCGACAAACTGATCCCATGCGCGCTCAGTTTTCGATCCATATTTTTCGTCAGTCGGACCTGCGTCTGCGCTAACGTGGTAAACAATTGTGCCTGTGAATTCATTGCTGTCATTGAGGATACCCTTGCCTTTTTGTTGATCACTCAAGTATTCATCAACAATGAACGTCCAGTCAAGGGACATCAAAAAAGCCGGAGCAACTGCATCCGGCTGATAGATTCAAGGGGCTTTCGAGAGGTTTCAGGCAACCATGAAACGATTCAGGTCACTGCCGTTAATTGGTGATAAGCAGGCTGATCCCAGAGATTATTTTCCATGATATCGGCCAGTGCATCGACGCAATCCCACAAATCAACATAGCGAAGATAAAGCGGGGTAAACCCAAATCGCAATATTTCGGGTGCCCGGAAATCACCAATGATATTTCTCGCAATCAATGCCTGCATGATGGCAAACCCCTGTGGATGGGTCAGGGACACCTGACTGCCGCGGACTTCGGGATCCTTTGAAGAAGCGAGGCCAAACCCGAATTGGCTGCAACGCTCTTCCACCAGCGCAATAAACAGCTGCCCCATCCGCATAGATTTCTCACGAATCAGATCCATACTGGCAGAGGCCATCAAATCCACCCCGACCTCCAGCAAACTCGCGCCCACGACAGACGTTGTGCCACACAAGGTGCGTTCAATCCCGGCTGCCGGTTCATAATCGTCCCGCATCGCAAACGGATGCGCATGGCCAAACCAGCCACTCAGTGGATGCTGCAATGTGGCCTGATGCCGTTTGGCCACATACAGGAATCCGGGAGCGCCGGGCCCACCATTGAGATATTTGTAACCACAACCCACAGCAAAGTCGGCCTGAACCTGATTAAGATGAACCGGCACTGCACCTGTGCTGTGGCTCAGATCCCAGACCACCAAAGCACCTTTTGCATGGGCTTTCGCGGTCAATTCGGCCATATCGAACATCGCACCGGTTTTGTAGTGAATATGGGTCAGCACCACAACAGCGGTGTCTTCATCGATTGCATCCAGCAACCGCTCTCTGGGTGCTGTCACCAGCCGGACCTGACCGTCCAGAAAGTGCTCCAGGCCTTGCAGGATGTATAAATCGGTCGGAAAGTTCCCCGGTTCAGACAGAATTTTACTGCGTCCCGGATTTTGTTTTACTGCGGCGGCAGCCAGCTTGAACAGATTCACCGACGTCGAATCCGCCACAATGACTTCGCCGGGATCGGCACCAATCAGACCGGCAATTTTATCGCCGATCCGGCGCGGCAGATGAATCCAGTCATGGGTATTCCAGCTTCGGATCAGGCCATTGCCCCATTGCCCTTCAACAACATCTCTTGCTTTTTGTCTGGCTGCCTTGGGCAACGCGCCCAAAGAATTACCGTTCAGATAGATGTGTGCCGGAGGCAGTTCAAAAGCTTCACGAAAATGTGCCAGCGGATCCGTGCGATCCAGAGATTCAAAATAAGCCCTGTCCAGTGTTTGCATCATCATATACTCCTGCAACTTATGCGACACTGCGCAGCAATGCCCGAACGGGTGATGCATCCAGTGCATCCAATTTGAGTGGGGGGGCAATCAGCTCATAATGACCAACCGGTACATCATCCAGAACCAGCCCTTCCAGAATCGCCATCCCATGACGTTTGATGGCCTGATGGGCCTGCATGGTTTTTGAGGTTTGCGGATCCAGTGAAGGACTGTCGATCCCAATCAGGCAAACCCCGCGTTCAGCCAGCAAGTCGATCGTTTCCGCTGCAACTGCCGTGAAGTCAGACACCCACTGATCATGCGGAAATCGTTGATAGGTTCTGAAAATGACGCGCTCAGCCTGATCCGGTAACTGATCGATAATGTCCTGCGGTTTCACCCAGCCAATCGCATGCGTCGCGTCAATCAGGACACAAGGCCCGATGTAATAAGACAAACTGACCGCCGCCATGGCTTTGCCCTGCGCATCATAATGGACCGGGGCATCAGCATGGGTGCCGGCATGACAGGACAGCGTAAACTGCCCCACGTTCACCGGACAGGCATCACTCATTTCCCAGTGAAAATGAGACTGGAAAGCTGTATCCCCCGGCCAGACGGGTAAGCCCTGACGCAAGGTTTGTGAAATATCCCAGATCTTAGTCATGCTTTACCCCTTCAATGGAGGTTCGCACCGACCAGAGTTCGGGGAAAAATTGTAAATCCAGCGCTTTGGTCAGATACTTCACACCCGATGTTCCCCCGTGCCCCGGCGGTATCCGATGATCCGCTCCACAGTTTTCATGTGGCTGAAGCGCCATTTCTGGAAGTTGAACTCCAGATCCACCAGCTTTTCTGCCAGTTCGTATAAATCCCAGTATTCATGACTGTGCTGATAGATCCTTGCCCAGATGGCTTCAACCGCTTCGCAAGGCTGATACGGCAGTGAAAAATCGCGGTGAAGTTGCGACTCAGGCACGTCAAACCCACGTGATTTCAACAGCGACAACGTCACATCATAAATACTTGGTGCGTGGAGCACCCGTTTGAGATGATCGTAATATTTCGGATGCGCCCGGTGGGCCTGAATCATGGCTTCATTTTTATTGCCCAGTAAAAATTCCAGTTCCCTGTACTGATAAGACTGGAAACCGGAACTCTGCCCAAGCTCGTCGCGGAAGCTGGCATAATCTGCTGGCGTCATCGTCGCCAGCACTTCCCAGGCGTTGAGCATTTGAGATTGAATTCTCGCCATGCGGCTCATCATCTTAAATGCGGGTCTCAGCTTGTCCTGACGAATGTTTTCAACGGCCCCGTAGGCCTCGTGTAAACACAGTTTCATCCACAATTCAGAAACCTGATGAATCACGACAAACAGCATTTCATCATGCTGCTCTGTCACCGGGTGCTGGCAGGATAACAGCGGGCCCAGGGCAAGATACTGGCCGTAACTCATGTCCTGATCCCAATGAACGGATTCCTGGGCCAGATCCACTTTGAGTGTTGGCTCTGCCTGTTCCTTATCCACATGGCGCATAGCGTATATCCTTATTCCTTCAGAGTAATTAACCTTTCAGAATTCAGTTTACGAGACGTTTTTTTGCCTGTACATTTCATAAAATATTCAATTTTCATTAACTTTTTTCATACATTATGGCCACCAAAATCAGCACTCGGCACTTGCAAATGGTGTTAGCGATCGCTAAAGCAGGCAGTGTCTCTGAAGCCGCCAGTCAAATCGGCCTGACACAATCTGCGGTCAGTCACCGGATTCGTGAAGCAGAGCGGCTACTCAATACTGAACTGTTTTACCGGCAGCATAAAAAGCTGATCCCAACCAGTGCCGGGAAGCGATTACTGCTGTCTGCATCCGTGGTGCTCAGTGAGCTGGAACGCGCCGAAAATGACATTGATAAGTTATCCGTTGGCATTGAGCATGTGATCCGAATTGGCAACGAGGCCTTTGGGGGCTACCACTGGATGCCGACATTTATCCGGCAGTTCAATCAACAATATCCGCGCTATTCTGTGGAAATTATCCCGGATGTCTCGCTCGATCCTTTCAATGCCCTGCGCAATGGCACCATTGATGTGTCGATTGTCTCAGGCACAATCACACAGACAGGGTTTCGCTCATTGAAATTGTTCCGGGATGAAATGGTCGCAGTGATGCACAAGGCGCATGTGCATGCCGGGAAAGAATGGCTGACCGCAGAAGAAATTGCAGCGAATACCTATATTACTTATCACACCACACCCGCGCCCGGCCGGGAGTATGAGCAATTGTTCAGCCCGAACCATCTGCTGCCGCCGAAAGTTATCCGTGCGGGTGTGACGGAGGCCGTGGTTGCTTTTGTTGAGGCCGGGATGGGCATTACCATCATGCCAAGCTGGGTGATCAAACCCTATCTGAAGAATCCCGATCTGGTTACGACAAGGGTAACTGCGCAAGGGCTCTATATCGACTGGCGCGTCCTGTTCAGAAAAGATGAACGATCAGACTCGCCCATCGTTACTTTTGCCAAAGCGTTGAAGCAGGCTGATCTGCAGGCATTGTCGTGACAGACAAATGACAGACTAAAGGCTGATAGCGCAGCCCGGCCAGCTCAGCCGGGCTGCCACTTTTTTCAAAGCCAACGGCTTCATAAAAGGACACCGCATTCAGAGAAGCTCGCACCGAGAGCTGCGGCTGCCGGCAATGCGGCAGCAAGGCATTCAACAGGTTCTTTGCAATCCCTCTTCCCTGGCATTCAGGCAGAACAAACAACATGGCGAGATGCGCGCCCTGCTTCAGCTCAGCCATGCCAAGAATCTGCCCGGCTTCTTCATGAACCAGAATCAGATGATCCTCCTGCATACGCAGCAACAGGGCTGCTTGGGAAGCAATTCTGAAAAAGGTCTGAACCCCGGCCTGAGACAAACCCGGTGCGACGCCAGTCATAAACGCCGTTTTCACTAATGCCTCAACCTGCCCGGCATCTTCAGGCATCATTCGTCTGATCACGATGCGTATCCCCCCTCATGTTCAAACCTGCAAAACAAATTAACCGGTGGCGTTATTTTCATTCAGCATCGGCAAAATCACCCGCCGGTATTCAGCCAGAGCAATATTGTCTGCGGCCACAGTGGCGGGTTCTGATTCGTACACCGAGGTCCAGATGAGATCTTCGGCTTCCTGGGCGGAAAGCGAACCTTGCCAGTCCGTCACCACAAAGTAATGCAAACGCTGTAACTCAGTGGTCGGGTGATACAGGCTGCACAGCGGAAAATAAAGTAAAGGTTTGACGGTCAGCTCTTCTTCCACTTCCCGCAATAACGCATCGACCAGACTTTCGCCGGGCTCTACATGCCCGCCGGGAATCGCCATCAACCCCGGATCGACCGTTTTCGTCAGCTTGCGCTTTTCCAGTAAAATCTGATCGCCACGGATCAGCATAAATGACACGCAGTCATGGACTTTCAGATTCATGATTCAACCCTACCCCGGTTCGCCATTGGATGATCGGGACTAAATTGCAGCAAGTCCCATAAGTTTCCGTACAAATCTTCAAATACGGCAACGGTGCCATAGTCCTGTTCTGCTGGCGGACGAACGAAATGAATGCCGTCAGCCACCATCCGGTGATAATCCCGCCAGAAATCATCCGTGCTCAGGAACAGAAAAACACGCCCGCCAGCCTGTTGACCAATCACCTCTTCCTGTTCGGGTTTCGAAGCGCGAGCAAGCAGCAGCGTCACACCATTGGAGCCAGGCGGAGAAACCACCACCCAGCGTTTATCCTGCTCGGGTTGATAGGTGTCTTCAATCAACTCAAACTTTAGCTTATTCACATAAAAATCAATCGCTTCGTCGTAATCTTTGACGACCAAAGCCACATGCACAATCGCTTGTTTCATTCACATCCCGTTTTTCGTTGTTTCGTCTTAAACATTCAGATTCGCTGAACAGTCGCAGGGAAGACTCGCCCGCCCACCCAAAGCTGACCATCGACCGCATGCAGGTGTATTGCATTGTCATAGGCCGGAAAGCCCATGTAAACGACCTTTGGTGTGGTCAAGGCAATGGGTAGCGCCGCACAACACACCGCGCAGGCCGCATCTTCTGGAATATTGAATAATGGGTTGCTCGCCCGGGCATAAAGGCTCTGTTCAGTGATGGCATACAGAATATACCCGCTAAAGTTTTTCCCCTGATTCCAGCTGGCTAACGCTTCGATATCAAACTGAACGGCGTTTAATGCATCCAGCGTATCCAGTTGGATACACCATTTCGCTTTTCCTGCACTAAAAATACCCTGAGAGCGTATTTGGTGAGGCATCAATCCAAACCATCGCGCTTCAGGCAGTTCGCGAAACGAAGGCGCAACTTCGACGGGTAACGACATGCTCACAGACACTAAATCACCGTCTTTTCGGACGTCGCTGATGCCGGAACCCGTCTCCACCCGAAAAGCTGAAGATGGCAAATGATAAGCTGCACCCAGCAAAGCATGACCACAGATGGGCGCTTCTTTCGAATCCGGATAAAAAAAGCGAAACCGCCAGTCCGCTGTCTGCGAAGCTGAAATCACCACCACCACAGGCATCCCTGAATCCGCCGGATTCTCAGCCACTTCGGAGACGGCCATCAGATTGCCCCCTCTGTTCTCGCTCTGACCAAACACCTTATACATTGACATGAGCGCCCTCCAGATAGGGGGAGACCACGGCCATACAATGTGCCACAGTGGACGATTTCTCTCCGACGGGTGCCACATAATGAATGGCTTGTTCAGCTTCTTCAGGACTCGCCAACTGGGCAATCAGCCAGGCAGCAAGATACTGTGAAGCCATACAGCCGCCTGCGGTTGCGACCTGATTCTGAGCAAGAAATGGCTGATCCAACACTGTCATGCCCGCTTCAACCACCCAAGGGCGTGTCGTTAAATCTGTACAAACGGGCGCATGGTGCTCAATACCAAGCGCTGGCAGCCAGAGCACACCGGAACATTGTGTCGCCAGTAATTGTCGGGTCGGATCCAGTGACAATGCTGACAGAATGGCCTCATCCCTTACCAGTTGACGTGTCAGGCTGCCGCTGCCAAGAATGACAGCATCGGCGTTATTGGCATAACGCAAAGGCTGATGCGCAGACAAGGTTAATCCGTTCATGGAAGTCACGGTTGGCGTCGGGCTGGTGATTTGTACCTGCCAGTTTTTCGCTTGAACCCGGCTCAGAATCGCGTATGCCACGAGTGAATCGAGCTCATTGAATCCTTCAAATGTCAGTATGGCAATCTTCATGACAGGCTCCTTCCCTGAACAAAAGCAATGCTGTCAGATTACCCCGAATAAACAGAGATTTACCAGCAGCAATTCCCCCCGTTCTGCTATTTCCCCGGCTTCGGTACATCATGAACATTGACCTGCTTTTCCTGAATGATCTCCTGCGCCCAGGTTTCATCTTCGAGTTCTGGCTGTAATCCGTTGTGTTTCTGGGATGCCATTGGCTCAAGGTAAAGTTCGGTATACAAAGCAAAGTGATCGGAGCCGATAGAGGGCAAACGCTGAATCTTGTGCAAAGTGAAATGATGGCTGTGAAAAATATGGTCCAATGGCCAACGCATGAACGGATAGTCTGCATGAAAGGTATTAAACATCCCCCGCCCGACTCTTGGGTCGAGCAGACCGCTGATTTTCCGGAACAGACGGGTTGTTGCAGACCAGGCAACATCATTCAGGTCTCCGGTCACAATCAGCGGTTGTGTTGAACCTTCAACACTGCGGGCAACGAGAATCAGTTCAGCATCACGCTCCGCAGATTCAGGATTTTCCGTCGGACTGGGTGGTGCCGGGTGCAGAAAATGCATTCTGACCCTCTCACCGCACGGCAATACCAGCAAGGCATGCATGGAAGGGACGTCATCTTCAATCAGAAACTCAACGCTGGTATCTTCCAGTGCAAAGCGGGAATACACATGCATGCCATACAGGTTGTCCAGCGGGCATTTCAACGTGTAAGGCATGTCACGGACCAGCGTATCTAATTGAGATTGCCACCACTCATCCGATTCCAGTGTCACCAGCACATCGGCCTGAAATTCATGCACTTGTTTGATCAACGCATCCGCACGGCGATTCGGTGTCAGCACATTGGCAGTGATCACTCTGAGCCTGCGATTCACATCATCGCCTTTTGCGGAATTGACTTCACAACGCCAGAGACGTGTATACGGTAGAATCCACCACAGATGCCAGCACAGGCAAGCCAGTGCGAGCACAAACAATCCCCATGCCTGAAAAAAGCAAAGATTCACAACAAGCAATACAACCGCAAACACAGCCAGTTGCAGACGCGGAAAGTCCCACCCTCTGACGAGCCAGTGAGGATGCCGCCAGACAGGTAAAACGGTGGTCAGAACCAATAAAGCAGTCAGCAGAGTCAGCGCAATCTCCATACCCATTGGATTCACTAAAATTCAAATGATAAACGCCGGGCCATTCGAACGGTCCGAGCCTAAGTATTTGTTCTACCAGTTGAGTTTAGGCTGATTTTACTGAAATGAGAGATCAGATTCTGAACGCAGGGGAATCACCTGTAACATCGGCCAACGGGTAAGCCATTGTTTTTCAGCGATACGAGCTTCAAAAACAGCGCGAGGCCGTCGGGGATTATGGGTGAGATGTCCGGCAAACAAAGAAGCCAACCCAAAGCCTGAAATAATCGCCAGCGTGTCATTTTCCAACCTGACAGCGACTGCAGTTTCCTGTTCCACCCAGTAACCAATCGCATCCAGCGTACTCTGATAAGGCGGATCATCATGACGGGTATGCATCAGCGCCTGATTGCGAACCTGCCAGACACAATGTGGATGATGTTGATTGAGCCAATCTTCAATTTGCCAGGCTGTTTCCTGCGTCTCCTCTGTGGGATCGAAGTAAATGACATCCACATCGTTCAGCGGTGTTGTGACACTGTCACCAAGAAGACGGTCCCAGACCAGATTCCGCACAAATCCAGCCCCGATATAACATTGTGGTAAATTCAGCGCAGCAACAATGGCCAGAATCTGCATGCGTCCCTGATCCTGCCTGAGCCATTGTTGCAGCTGATCTTCCCGTTGAGTTTCTTCGTCGCTCAACATCACATCAACGTGTTGAATCAATGACTTCCGGCTGAGATACCGGCTGCCCTTTCGGGTCAAAAAATGGATTAGGTTTTCCTTTTCCGGTGAGCTTCCATCCCAGAATCTTCAGCATGACCCGGATCATCATCGGCCAGACACGGTTGTGTTGCAGGATGTCTTGCGGCAACCTCGGATTTGCATGTTGCGGATAAGCATGTGCCCGGACTGGCCCCAAATTCTTATCCGTTCTGTCTTCCGGTGCAATCGCCGTTTCAATCAGGCCGACAAAAGGAAAACTTGGCTTGAGCGTATTTGCCAGAGGGGTCTGGCAACAGCCTGCATACCAGCGGTGTAAACCCGCTGCGGTCAGTCGCAAACAGCGAATATGTTCAACCCCCTGATGCCACTGAATACTGGAAGGGCTCACCTGGAAAATCGCCGTGCCACGATGAGGCGTCAGGATTTTTTCGGGCTGAAGCTGCATTGCAAACGCCTGACAATCCTTGCAATAACAAACAACCCGGTTCCCAGATTCAGGTGACGGTACTTCAGCTTTCCCCTGTATTTCTCCACACGCACATCGTAAATGCAGTGTTGTCATCAGTGTGTCCTCGATTAGCCTTCAGTTTGCTTGTGCCGCCCGTGATGGCTGTGCCTGATTCAATTGCACTTTGAGTGCTTGTGCATATTCGCGTAAACGTAACGCATTATTCGCAAACTTTTCGTGACCGCAAGCAATCTCCTAAGAAAAACAGCCTCTGGAAACTCTCGCACCACTGTATTTATCCGAATGCCTCAAATTCATACGACTGACGATACATTGCGTTTGAGCTCACAGTTCATCTGAATAGAAGCAACCAAGATGAAGCGTGTTTTCAAGCCGTTTTGAACGGCTAATTCACCCATTCTTACTGCGAGATGCGTCTTACTGAGCCGCTTGGCCCAAATAACACAACATTTTCCTTTCATTTGATAAAACCATCTTAGTTAGCTTATTGAGCTATTTCATTGATGCGCCTGTCGCTAACTTAAAGTCAAAATCATCGAACGTTTTGTGCTTTTAGTCATTGCGTCAGCTGTTATGTATCTAGGCGATGATGACACCTCTTATCAGGTGGCCAAATTAACTCTGAAACTTCACCGAAACATATACTGTCGGTCATTATATCCGCCAGAAATGGCGTATTGGGAACAGTTAGCTCTACGATCTCGGTGTCGATTTCAAGAAAGATGCCTCATGTATTATCTGGATGGTGTGGTGGAAAATCTAGCTTTAGTCAGGCGTTTCGTCACGAATATTCTCAGACAGTGTGGCTATGAACTCTCAAGTCAAAAGATTGGGTTAAAAAAGTCAGCTTGGAGAGATGTTTATAGAAGTAGTGTATCTTTGGGTTGTAGAAAAGTGTACTCGCGTACCTGACCAAGATCCACTCTTTGAGGCGAAAAAACAATCACCCTGAGCGTCTGAATAGTCAAATTAATCATTTCGTTGATTTTCACCTCAAATTGCCTTGTTAAAGATGATACTCACTGACATTATTGATATCATCTCTATTATTTTTTATATGAGTAAACGCGTATGCGGTATGAATCGTTACCATATAAACCTGAAAAAAAGAAAGAAACCACAAGAGAAAGAGCAGAGCGCCAACGTCAAGAGCGCAGAGCGGAATTAACCTATACAGCTCAAGATTATGAGAGATGGGCTAAAGAGCGTGCAAGAGTTCTTGCTGAACGTGCGATGGCAACAACCACAGAAGATTGGAAACCCGTAAAAGGAAGTTTTCCGCTATTGGTTTTTGAAACACGAAAAAAAATGGATGACTTTGATGCTCCAGATATGAGTTTCGGAGATGAAGAGCGTTTTAAAATAGAGTCTTACGGATTTATGCAGCCATTTGCTCAAAGTGTCAATTATGACCCTGATCATATTGCTTCAGATGGTACGCATTCATCCCTTAGTGAAGACCAATTTTCCTTGCCTGCATGTGAGCATTTCGAACGTATGCGTAATTTAGGAACTGTGTTTTCTAATCAAACATTAGGCGATGTTCTGGGATTTGAAACAAGCTCAATTTTTTCTGAAATGGTTGATAAATTTGAGCGTAACGAGGGCGGTTATTACAGTAATCCATCGCTAAATAAAGCACTGCAAGAGCACGAGACAACTCAACGTTTTCATGACGCTCTGAAAAATTGTTTAGAAGAAAGCCTTAAAAATGGAAGATTGCCTGATGATGTTCTTCGTGTTTCAAGTCAATACATGATGTCCTCAAAAGGAGAGATGTTACCTAAATTTGATTCAAGTCCACGCGGTAAAGACCTTTACAACGGTACAGTTCTCAGTGTTCATGATATTTGGTCATTGCGTGTTTATGCTGAAAGACTTGAATACAAAGGAAATGAAATTAGAGGGATATTTCAATATGAAGTCCAAGATCACTTTGGACTCGATACCAATGACATTAATCATGATTTTAGTGATGGTATTAAGAAGCAGTATGAGCAATTAGAAGGATTCCGCTCTTGGTATCTGCTTCAACATTTTAAAGGATATGGTTATAAGCCATTCATAACTAAAATAGATTTTAAACTATGAGAGTATTAATTAAATGGGTTTTGCTTGCTATTCCTCTTTTCTTTTTAGGTTTGGCTTGGCTCGGTGTGGTCTTTGGAATAGATTTAATCCCAGATGGCTTTTTACGTGATGATACATTTGAATATAGCGGAGATGGAAAAAAGCCAACTGGGCTTGTATCTCAAAGCTGGTTTGATTCAGTATCCATTGTAGCTATGGTTCCCGGTTTTTTTGTTGGCTCTATATACACCGCCTACAAAAAACTATGGTGGTGGTTTGGGGCGTACATGCTTATCGGTGGTTTGCCCATCGGTATTTTTTTAATCGCTGTTTTTTTGTAACTATTCACCAGTGGTGTGTTGACTCGCCAGAAGCCCGCCCTAGGACATCCGGGTTCAGGCATGAAATTAGAGGTGTGTTTAAGTACAAAGTTCAGGATCATTTTGGACTCGATTCGCGTGATATCGATCATGATTGGAGTGAGCCGCATCGTTGGTATGAAAAGTTGGAAGGGTTCCGCGATTGGTATTTGCTTCAGCATTTTCAATGGGTATGGGTATCAGCCTTTTATCTCAAAAATAGATTTTGAATTATGAGTCAGACTTTTCGATATTCTTTGTTGTTAATTCCCTTATGTTTTTTGGTTTCACTTTGGTTGGATGTGGTTTTCGGTGTCGATATAGTTCCTGATGGTGTACTCTATGATGACACGGTTGAATACACTGGTGATGGTATAAAACCTAGTGGTTTGATACCTACCAGTCTATTTAATTTATTTGGGATTATTGCAATGATCCCTGGTTTTTTCATTGGTTCAATCTACACCGCCTACAAAAAACTTTGGTGGTGGCTTGGGGCGTACATGCTTATCGGTGGTTTGCCCGTCGGTATTTTTTCAATCGCTGTTTTTTTATAACCATTCACCAGTTGTGTGTTGACTCGCTAGAAGCTAGCCCAAAGAAATCCGGATTCAGGCATGAAATTAGGGGTGTATTTAAGTACAAAGTTCAGGATCATTTTGGACTCGATTCTCGTGATATCGTTCATGATTGGAGTGATCCGTATCCTTGGTATGAGTAGTTGGAAGGCTTTCGTTCTTGGTATTTACTTCAGTATTTTACTCGTTATGGATATCAGCCATGTATTACAACGATTGAGGTTGAATGATGAGGTTAGTCTCTAGATTTTTACTCGCAATTCCTTTGCTGTGGTTTGCTTTTCTTTGGTTATATTTCGTTGTTGATATTGACCTCACTCCAAGTTGGTTATTTTATAATGCAGCGCGAAGACCGGAAGAACCACCAGCAGAAGGATTGCTTCCTGACGATATTTTTCCATTGTTGTTTTTTTTCATCAGCCCAATCCTGTTTTTCATTGGTTCAATCTACACGGCTTACAAAAAACTTTGGTGGTGGTTTGGGGTGTACATGCTTATCGGTGGTTTGCCCTTCGGTATTTTTTCAATCGCTGTTTTTTTATAACCATTCACCAGTGGCGTGTTGACTCGCCAGAAGCCAGCCCAATGAAATCCGGGGTCAGAATGTCTAAAATTCGTACGACTGACGATAAGTTGCGTTTGAGCTCACAGTTCATCAACATAGAAGCAGCCAAGATATTTCTGGAACATCCAATGCAGCAACCCAATACAGGTAGCGACCATGGCGGATAAGTTAACTGATTTCAACACCAGACGATTGATTGATCAGGCACTCATTGATCACCAGATGGAACGACGGGAATTACTCTACGAGTTCAATCACTCCCGGCCGGGCGAGCATCAGAAACGTCGGGATTTACTGAAACAGATTCTCGGTCACTATGAAGGAACCCACATCGAGCCCCCGTTTCGGTGTGATATGGGCAGCCAGTTAACCATCGGAAAAGGTGGATTTATTAACTATGGCCTGATTGTGCTGGATATCGCCCCCGTGAGTATTGGCAACCATGTACTGATTGGTCCGAATGTTCAGCTTTGCGCTGCCAGCCACCCTATCCTGCTGTCGGAACGAATCCAGCCTTACGCCTGTGGCGATCCGATTCAAGTGGGTAACAATGTCTGGATTGGCGCCGGAAGTATCGTGCTTGGTGGAGTTTCGATTGGGGAGAATACCGTCATTGGTGCCGGAAGCGTGGTGACCCAAGATATTCCGGCCAATGTTGTCGCTGTCGGGAACCCTTGCCGAGTCATCCGTACGATTGAACAGGGTGATATACCAACAGAGGCAGAAATTCAGGCCCTTTACCAGACACTCGGTGTGGGAGATGATTGAACGCGTTTTAGGATGTACAACACCAGGCAGAAGCGGATTCAGAAGAAAGGTCGAAACCTACAAGTCGTCATAAAAATCATCTTCCTCATCTTCTGAGGCAAAAGCGGCACCTGGTCCCCAATCTTGAAGACTTAAAAAGCCTACGCCAGTTAACCCAGCTAACTTCAAAGCGCTTACCACGGATTCATGATAAAGATAATGTGGCTTTTCATGTAGCCTGAACACCAAACGTTCTTGTAAAGGAATGTTATCCAATACATCTTCATTCAAAACCATTTGTCTCAATTCAAACGCATCATTTTCATAAGTCCCATCATAAACCGATCGCTTTGGATCTAAAGCACGATAGTTTTGCCAGATGTGCACTAAATAATGCTTATCCCACGTTTTTTCACGATTCTCGATATATGCCGGGTAAAAATCAACACCGGGTAACTGAAATAAATCCAACACTTGCTTGAATTTTTCAGACACTAGCCCTGCGGGTAAAACTTCATGATAATCACAAGGATTAAATCGACCATCATCACCCATTGTGATATGCACATAGCCAGGCCCAAGAACTTCACGCTGAATCGAACGCAATGCTAGCAATCTCAATAATCCATCATCAGATTTCCGATTCTTCGCCAGCATATAAGGTGCAGAATCGGCATCTTCTGTCAGTAAATAATACTGAGAATCATACTTCATCATTACAAGTCGTCATAAAAATCATCTTCCTCATCTTCTGAGGCAAAAGCGGCGCCTGGTCCCCAATCTTGGATATTCATAAAACTCACCCCGGTTAATCCTGCTTGTTTCAACGCCTTTACAACTGTTTCATGGTACAGATACTTAGGATCTTCATTCAAACGAAAAACCAATCGTTCTTGTAAAGGAACTTTATCTAAAACCTCAGTATTTAGTGTCATTTTCTCAAGAAGAAAACGATCATTTTCATAAGTCCCATCATAAACCGATCGCTTTGGGTCTAAAGCACGATAGTTTTGCCAGATGTGCACTAAGTAATGCTTATCCCACGTTTTCCCTCGATTCTCGATATATGCCGGGTAAAAATCAACACCAGGCAATTGAAATGATTCAAGTACGTTCTTGAACTTTTCAGACACTAACCCTGCAGGCAATACTTCATGGTAATCACAAGGATTAAAACGTCCATCATCCCCCATTGTAATATGTATATAACCAGGACCAAGAACCTCACGCTGAATCGAACGCATTGCAAGCAATCTCAATAATCCATCATCAGATTTCCGATTCTTCGCCAGCATATAAGGGGCAGAATCTGCATCTTCTCTCAGTAAATAATATTGACTGTCGTATTTCATCTTATTTCCCTACCTGTAACTTACCGTTAAACCTCCCTTTTCCAAAACCATGATCACGGTTTTGGAAAGGACAATGTTCAGTTCGTTTATCCGTTTTTACTTCTTTAAATGACTGTTTATCATTTTTTTTAGCACCACTACAGCCATATTTTGAATTGGGACGATAATCCCGACTATCCCAATCAATTGTCCATGTGAAATCATTGATATAACTTAATACTTTTTTACTGACTTTTTTCATTTCATTTGCAAAATCTTTACGTGCATTCACCATCGTTTTCTTTGATTTACAAAACTCACCTTTCTCAACTAAATGCAATACTTTAAGCGATTCATTTTTTGCAGCCTTCGTATAAGCTAAAAATGGTTTTGCTGTCAGAAGCTTTTCACTAAAATCATTTAATTTTTTCGCATTATCGTTATTCTCATGCTGAACTAATCGATTAAAAGCTCTCAAATCTGACTCTAAAGCAACACCGTAGTCATGGTTCGTTTGATGCCGCTGAACACCCAGTTCACACGCAAGTTCTGGTTTCATCGGAAGCGCAACAAGATTATCTACTGTATTGATATCGAAGCTAAAATCATCAAAAGCCTTTTCAAAGTCAGACTCTCCTTTCACAGCATCTACTGGAATAATATGATGCACTGCTATCGTTGCCGGCCCTGCATACCAAGGATGTGTCGAAGGGAAACCACCGGGATAATTTTTCCCCATGTTCTTCCTATGATTTTTTGCATAGGTGATGCCTTTGCCTGGCTTTAAACGATTCCGGTTCTTACATGTCGGATCACTGCAAATCGGGCAGTGTTTCGGCAAATTAGTTTCATTCTCCGTCTCATGCTGTTTCTTTTTATGATGATTCAGCATCAGCTTTTTGTTCTCTGCGATCTTCATCAGCACTTCAATCAGGCCTTCCAGACCTTTACCGGCATTTCTGGCCGTCACACCTCCCGTGATTGCAGCGGCAGCAATGGGGGCTGCGACACCAGCACTGGCTGCACCGGCCAGTGCTGTTCCACCGGTGACCGCGGCTGTATCTATCCCTTTTTGGGTGATCTGCGAAACGGCAAAACGCGTGAATTCATCGGGCGGCATGGCCTGCATCAAACGGCGTGGCAAGCTGGCGAGATATTCACGGGTTTCCGGTTCTGATAACAAAAGCAACAGAATCTCCATCGCCATACTGGCTTGCTGCAGACCCAGTTTTGCCCGATCGATCTGATCTAAACGCCGCTGCAGGATGTCGATGTCCCCTGTTGCAATGGCTTCGACCAGGACGTCTACCCCGATATCTGCCGCGTCCATCAGTTCACCGAACTCGCCGAAATCCGGGATATAGTCGGTGACCCCGGTACTGACGCCTAACCCGGCATGCTGTGCATAACGCCAGCTTTGTTCCAGAAAAGAGAGATCATCAAACGCATCTTTCCGGTGCTCCATTTCCGCTAATTCTGCTTCCACAGATGCCTGTACCAGCGCAAACAGCTCAGGTTCAACTACGGCGACTGGCATCGTCGCAGCTTCACGACGGGCAATACTCACCATCTCTTTGAGCAATGGCTCCATCTGATCCGGAATTTGTTTGATCAGATCAGGGATCGCGGTTTCAGCCTTTTTCGCTTCACCTTCATCACCAAACTCAATCTGTGCGCCCACTTGAGGAACGCCATACAAAACGACACTGCCTTTAGCATCCAGTTTCCCTTCATGTGTTTCACCATTGGCAAACATCACGGTATAGGGCACGTATCCCGCTGGCGTGCGTTCGATATCATCGTAGGCCAGGTTGATCGCCAAAGGTGCGGGCATCGCTTTCAGAGCATGTGCCACATCATTGATACTGCTGCCCTGTGTTGTGCGTTGCTGCTGACTCAACACCACCGTAGGCGCTTCACCTTTCGCCCGAATCGTCGTGATTTTCTGTTGCAGGCCTTTCATGGCTGCCGAAACATCGTCCGGAAGAGAACGGCGAACGGTTTTGATGGCATCCCGGTGTGCTTTCAGGTTGTCTGTAATCAAGCTGTACCCACGGGTGTCGGCATGCAGACTGACCGTCTCTAGCCTTTTGTCTGTCTGTTCAAGGATTCGGACACAGGCGCGGCTCAGTTCAGTCGACTTTGCATCCCAGTCGAGCTGATCCAGCCAGACTTGCGGATTCCCCCGGCCAATATACCGCATGGAAGCCAGCAGATTCTGACCGGATTCTTCTTTGTGGTACTTCACAAAGAGCTCAAACAGAACGCCTTCTTTATCCAGCACGGGCATCATCGTACTGATTAACCCCAGAACCTCCTGCTCTGGCACAGTCTGCTGCTCAAAGAAGTTCATCAGGCGCGCTGCGATATCTTCCACTTGCCCGGGTTTCGGGTTGAGCGGCAGCGCGGCGCGGATTTCCACTTCAAGCATCTGACGGATGTCCATGCTGTCTGTCAGCACTTCACCAACATAGCCCCAGGATTGTTTTTGCATATCCCCGCGCGGGATCCAGAACGGTACACAACGCTCAGAGGCTCGGTCAAAAAATATATCATCCGGCAGGGTTGCCTGATTCGGATTCACAGAACGCGGATAATTGACCGTAAAAGGTGCGGGAGCTTCACCATATTCGACGGTGCATCCTTGGGTTGGCAGGCCGTCGACAATCGCTTCCCCCTGACCGTTTAGCGTCCCTTCTGCCAGCACGGCACCGGATTCATCTTTCAGTTTGAACGGTGCATCGGCCAATGGATAACCTGTACTGTAACGGCAATGAATGCGCAAAGCATGGGTTTGATCCTCGTCCGGCTGGACCGTGACAGACGGATTTTCACATCCGAAGCACACGGTGTTCCCTGCGTTCATGGTCATCATATCGGTTTTACGCGCGACCCCAACGCCCTCAATTTTTACCGTTGAGGAAGCGGACGTAAATTTGGCTTCAGCTTCTGTGGTACCGGACACCAGCCCTTTCTGATCGCCACCGGCATCCCCTGTGCTGCTCGAGAAAATACTGTTTTTCAGCGCAATACTGTTGCCGCCATCTGCGGTCACTGTCGTGGTGCCATCGGCCAGATCTGCCGACTTTGCGTGATTGCCATAGGGAATCGGAACCACAGGTTTACCAACCGTTGTCAGACAAACATCAGGCACGGAAGCATTGGCTTCACCGCCGGAACCTTGATGAACAATACTCAGACCATCCGCACTGATCGTGACACCCATGACGCTTTCCTCATGAACTGAACAAGAATAGGTCGATATTCTATCAGATGCTTAGCAACTCATCCTATTGATAAAAAAGAAGAAATAGCCTGTCAAAATCACTTTTTGACCTGTCATTCCGACACTTGTTCATATCTGTGAAGCGGATCAATGTCGTCAAATTTTTGAACATCACGGAGCGTCTGGCATTCAAAATGTGCGGTAACTGAATCCATCGAAGTGAAGACGATGGTTGATTTCAGCGTACTGAAGCGAAGGTCCGAATCCCATGGCGACACATTCCCTTGGGCTTCAGATCTCAGCTTTCCGTCACAGGTACCCGGCTTTTATGCGCCTTCAGAGCACGATAATCAGCCAGAATGCCGTAAATGCAAGGCACCACGAACAACACCAATAGGCTTGCGGCCAGTAAACCGAACGTAATGCTGATCACTAACGGGATCATGACCTGCGCCTGCAGGCTGGTTTCGAATAACAAAGGCAGCATGCCAGCAATGGTGGTCACGGTTGTCAGTAACATGGCCCGGAGACGCGTTTCACTGGCTTTTCGGGCTGCATCCTGCAAGGCCATCCCCTCCAGAACATTGGCTTTCACATAAGTCACCAGCAAAATAGCATTATTCACCACAATGCCAGCCAATGAGACAAATCCCACCATGCTGGGCATGGTCAGCGGATACCCCATCAACATATGGCCCGCAATCACACCGATCAGTGACAACGGAATCGCCAGCATCACAATCAAGGGTTCAGCATAAGTCCGGAACTGAATACTCAGCAGCACAAAAATACCGATCAATCCGATCAGAAACCCATTGCGGACCGAGGTCTGGGTGATGCGGCTGTTTTTTATCTCGCCTTCCACCTGAAGGGTGATGCCTGGAAAGCGGGTTTGCAATTCAGGCAGAAAACGCGCAAGTGTATCCGTCACCACCACTTGGGCATTGGCTTTCTGGCTGTGAACTGCGCCAAATACAGTGACGGTCTGCTGACTGTCGATGCGATGAATCCGCGAGTAATCCCGCTCAAAATAGATATCAGCCACACTCAGCAAGGGGATACGGTCCCCGGTCCGTGGATGAAGTAAAGGAAAATATTCCAGAGATTCAAGATCCAGCTGACTCTCGGCGGCAAGCTGTACTGTGATTTCCAGATCATCAATTCCCCGGTAAATCTCATCGACGGTCACACCATGAAATGCCTGCCGGAGCTGCGCTGCAACCTGAGCAGATGTGAGGCCCGACGCCAGAGCTTCCGGTTTGAGCGTAAACCTGAGCTCGGGCTTACCCGGCCGTAAATCATCGAACACGTTATAAACGCCCGCATACCCTTTCAGCCATTGCTGAAGTCCGTAGGACGCCTCTGATAACTGCGCAAGATCCCTGCCCTGCAAGCGTAATTCAATGGCTCTGCCCGCAGGACCAAGGGACGGCTCGGTGAAAATCACCTGAGCAACCTGAGGCAACGCCGGTAGCGCGTCTGACCAGGCCTGAGTCAGGGTATCCATTTCTGTCACCCGCTGCTCAGCCGTGAGCAAGTCCACACTGATCGTTGCCAGATGCGCGCCGGTCTCAAAGGCATCCGCATTGTGGCTGTAGGTGACGGTAACCGCTTTCACCAGCGATTCAGATGCTTGCGACGCCAGTGAATCCGTGGCTTGGTTCAGCGCACTCAGTACGCGATCAACCGACTGCGCTGTGACATGGAACGGAGTCCCGGACGGAAGGATCAGCCTTGCTTCCAGCACATCCCCATCCATGTCGGGCAGGGCCTGAAACTTCAGATGACCGCTCACCAGCATCCCAACCGAAAGCATCAGTAATGCGAGACTTCCCCCAAGGACGGCATAGCGGTAATGCATGGCACTTTCAACCGCCTGCCCCGTGCGCTGCTGCAATTGCAGAAATACCTGATTGATTCGGATCCTGAATCGGTTGTCCGGCGATGGTTTGTCATGCATCAGGGTATGATGCAAATGGCTGGGTAATATTAAAAACGCCTCAATCAAACTGACCGAGATCACCACGAGTAATACCGCAGGAATCACACGAAGGACCTGTCCAATCTCTCCTTCAATGAATAATAAGGCCCCAAAAATCAACACCGTGGTTGCAAAAGAAGACAGCACGCCGCTGGCCACACGAGCGACCCCGTCTGTCACTGCTGCCAGCGGCTTTTTTCCCAGCCTCGACTGCTCGGCAATGCTTTCTGAAATAACAATGGCATCGTCCATTAAAATGCCTAATGCCAGTAACAGCGCGACAATACTCATCATATTGAGCGTGATGCCAAGGGATGACAGGACAAAGAAGCTCGCCAGAAAACTCACGGGTAATCCGGCAACCACCCAGAAGGTAAAACGCAGGCGAAAAAACAGCAGCAAACTCAGAAACACCAGAATCAATCCCTGCCAGGCGTTTTCTATGAGCATGTTTAACCGATCCACCACGATCGAGGTATTGTTCTGAATCAGGGTAAGTTGAACACTCTCGGGGAGATGGTCATGCTCAGCCGACACAAAGGACTCAACTGCGGCAAGTACAGACAAGCTGTCATCCGTGATATTTTTCCGGACATTCAGCAAGGCCGCTGGCTGGCCGTTTAATCGGGCCTGATTTTCCGGCTCACTGAATCGTTCTTCAATCGTCGCCAGATCGCTCAATTGGATCTGACTGCCCGTGTGCCCGCTTAAAATGGTCAGATTGGCCAGTTCAGCCGCGGTGACACGTTGATCATCCAGGCTCAGATCATACGTTCTGGACACAGTCTCTATGGTTCCCAGAGGCAGACTCAAATTCTGGGAAGCTATCCGCTGACTGACCGCTTCCAGTGTTAAACCGTAGAAACGGAGTTGCTCCGGACTGACTGACACCCGAAGTTGCCGCGTTGAAAAGCCTTCAATCCGGACGATCGGTATCTCAGGTTGCTGCAACATTTTGGTTTTCAACTGCTCTGCCAGTGTTTTTAGTTCCGTCTGGGACAGACCGGACGCCGTCACAGCAATCGTCACCACGGGGCTGGTTCTGCCCATCTCTTCAACGACTGGGGTTTCCGCTTCATCCGGAAAGCTGTCAATACTGTCAACGGCTGAGCGGATGTCTTCCTGAAATACCGAAAAGTCCCGGCCTTCCACCATGGTCAGTGTCATCTGCGCGAGGTTATTCCTGGCCTCACACAAGACTTCAAGCAGATTGGGGATCGCTTCCGTCGCATCTTCCAGGGGGCGACATATCCCGTTTTCAACATCTCTCGGACTTGCTCCAGGATAGGGCACCAGCACACGTACCGTATCTAAAGCAAGCCTGGGGAAGGTCTCCCGTTGTAAGGATGGCAGTGTCAATAACCCTGCCAGAATCAGCAGGATCATCAGCAAGTGAGCCGCCGTCGGGTGGCTGGCAACATATCGGATCATCACTGGCCCACTCCTGCCGACTGCGCCAGCATGATCGGTGTGGCTTCCAGGCGATCCGGCGTCAGCGATAACGGTAATCCATCCAGTGCGGGCTGTACATCACTGGTGATCACTCGGGTACCGTTCGGAATATGACCCGGTGTAAACAACGCCCAATCCTGCATCGTCAGGCTGGCCGTCGCAGACACACGGCTCAAACGCCCCTGCTTGTCGGCAGTCAGAAGCGCGCCAGCATGCAGCGCATGGCGCGGCAGAACCACCGCCTCAACCGGGGAACCCACCAGCGTCGCAATGACTGGCATCCCTGCCAGCAAAGGCGGCTTTTTGCCCGGCGACAAAAACCGGTATGGCTGATCGACCGTCAGGGTAATACTCAGTGTGTGCGATTGCGGATCCAGCGACTCCCCCAGATTCACAATCTGCCCGCGCCAGACCGATTCTGAAAAACCCGGCACCTGAATCCGGGATTCAAGCCCCAGTTGACTCAGCAAGGGGCCGAATTGTTCCGCATCCGTCAGATCAATCGCAGTGCCGTGATCTTCAAACAGTAGCTTCAAAAAGGGTTTGAGTTTCGCGATAGGGAACTGCGCTTTCACTTCCATCTGATCGATACCGCTGGCTTCAAATAAGCGTTGTCCCGCAGGCACATACTGGAAGCGATCCGTATGAACGGCGGTCAGCCGACCGGTAAAAGGCATCACAATCCGGGTTCGGTCTAAATCGCGCTGGGCCTGTGCAATTTTCGTTTCTGCCAGTGTATGTTTTGCTTCCAGCACATGGCGTCTTGCTGGCAGCGTGGCGATTTCATTTTCCAGTATCGCTTGCTGCTGTCGGAGCTGAATCAGTTTTTGACGTTCACTGTCGACCTGAGAATCGGATTGTGCGCCCCGCTCGCTCAACGTCCTTTTCCGCTTCAGTTCACGCTGTGCCACTGCGATATTCTCCTGAATCAGCGCGTCACGCTGTGTCAGGTTCTCCGCAGTGGTATCGATTTCCCGTAAATTCGCTGCTGCAATCGCCCGTTCCGCTTTCGCCTGAGTGAGTGCCAGATGATAGTCCGCAGGATCCAGCTCAACCAACACCTCCCCCTGATTCACCAGACTGCCTTGTTTTAAATGAGGCGAGACCCGGACCACATTTGCAGACACTTCAGCCAGTGCCACCACTTTTTGGGTCGGTTCAATAAAACCATGCCCCACCAGTTCGGGACGAATCGCCCTTGGCGCCGTTTCGATAAAAGTTACAGCCATGGGCGTCATTTCAGTTGACTGGTGATTGACTGGCGGGCGTGTTTTGAACAGCACAGCCAACATCAGCAATCCCACCACAGCGAGCATGGGCAACGCGAGTTTGGATTTTAAAATGACTTTCAGACGATTGCGTTTCATGTGGAGCCCCTTACCTGGGCGGACTGCCCAAACCTTGTGTGAGTAATAACGTCAGATGCTGTTTCCAGGCACTGGAGCGAAGCACCTGGCGATCAACGCCCAGTACATCCTGAATCAATGGCTCGGCAATCATTGGAAAAGCCATCAGACTGATCAGCGATGCGGTGGCAAATTTCGGATTCATATCTTCACGGAGAATGCCTTTCTGCTGCAAAGTCGTGAACAGAGTTAGCAAGGATTCCCCCATCCGGGCAGGAAAGGTTTTTACGAAATGCGCTCTTAGTTTGGCTTCGCGGGTCAGCACTTCATCTTTAATCAAATGAACCAGCCATGGCTCTTCAGACATCATGTCTGCGATCCGGTCAACCAGCACAGGTAAAACGGATTCTGGCTGCGTTTCAAGTAAAGCCACAACTTCCTGTATCCGCTGCTGGCGCTGACGCCCGCTCCGGTCCAGAAGCGCGATAAACAGCCCTTCTTTGTTCCCAAAGTAGTAACTGATCATGGCGGATTGTGTGCCGACTTCCGCTGCCAGCTCACGAATGGTGATGGATTGATAAGATTTTTGATCCAGTAATCTTTCGGCAGCATCAAGGAGTGCCGACATCATCTGTGCCTGTTTTTCGGGATCTTGCGGTCTGCCTCGGGACATGATCTCTCATTTCATTAATCAAGTGATTAACGAAATCATAGATGCATTCGGTGAATGATTCAATCCTGTCATTCAGAACGCAGATCAAAACTTAAGAAAATGTCAGTCGCCGCGCAGGTGATAGATCATGGTGGTTGAACCGGAGAAGCCGATCAGGCGTTTCAGGGAAGGAAAGGATTCACTTTTGATCGCAACGAACCCTTTTTCAGTGTAGAGCTTTCTGGCTCTGGGATTGGAATCGATCACATCCAGCCGGACCTGCAGGTACTGATCTTCATCTGCAAAAGCAATGACTGAAGACAACAAAGCAGAGCCAATCCCCGCCCCGCGACATGCGGGGTCTACAGCAATGCCATCCATGATCAATTCCCCAGAAACAGGCTGACGTTCAAATAAACTCAAAATGGCTGCGGCGCGTATTCCCTGCCAGAAACCCAGCACCCGGAAAAGGGATTTCAAGGTGATCCCGCCGGTCAACGAACCTTCCGGCGTTTGAAAACCCGCAATACCGACAATTTTATTTTTCTGGGTCGCCACAAATGAATATTCAGGATTGAACGACTCAGCCAATAAATGAATCCGCTGTGCCTGACTCGGTATCGCAACCTGAAACTTATGACCAAATGCCAGCTCGTATAAAGTCGCCACTTCCAACGCTCGGGACCGGTGCCACCCCTGTTCAATATCAATATGTCGCTCGTCCATCAAATTCTCCTTTCAGATCCGGGGGATCGGGAAAGATCGCCCGCTCTGGGTACCTTTGTTTGAAACACTCACGAATAGTTGTGTTTTGTTTTTTATTTGTAAATCAATGGCATGCATTCACACTTTGCACAATAGATTCTGACGTCTAGGGTTTATTTGGCTGTGAGAAAAGCCGAAAATCAATAACATCAATAGGTGAAAAAATGAAAAAAACAACGGATGTGGCATTTTATCGTGAAAAAAATTTTGGGGGTTCTCCTGAATATTACGGGTTAGGGGATGATGTGACCTTTCACTACGGAGACAACTTCAATGATAAGTACCGCTCTCTGAAAGTGATTAACCCGGTTAAAATCAATTGCTATCAACACTCCGACGGTTCAGGAATTTTTAAAACCTATACACAAGGCGACTACGCTGATCTGGCAGAAATCGATGGCCTGTCTAAATTTCAGATCCTTGAAATTGATACCTACTTCTCGATCAGTATGCGTCTGATCGATCAAAGCGGCGGAGAGCCACGTCAGTTTCTGATGACCTTCAACGCACATAACATCGGACAGGCAGAATTCTGGTCCGGCAATAATGACTATACGGCTTTACCCGTCACTGATAACAGTGATTTGGTCACGTGCGCCATTTATATCCGAGACATGTCCAGTGGCGAATATATCAGCAATGGTTCCATGTATTTTCAGTACAATCCGCAGCATGGCATGATTGAAATTGTGACAAACAGCGAAACTTTTCCGTCTAACCTGAAAGTGCAGCGCATTGACAATACCAAGTTCGATTTCACTTTGTTGAGCCGGTAATCACGCACTACATTGTACATCCTGCCCCGGCACATGTGATTTATCTGCCGGGTCAGGTATTCAATTCATCAGAATAAAATACAACCTGCGCTTTCTTTGCGATACCCGCATCACAATAGTGATCCGATCACTGACCTTGATATTCTGTCATCCATTTATCTTGCTGTGTATACGTGCCAGGGTCTTATGCTGATTGTGTAAGTTGCTGAAGTACGGTCATCGCCTGCACAGCTTTTCCTGCAGGCACAAAGATATGATCGTGATAGTACGCGGCAATGACGTTCGCACTGATGCCCTGTTCGGCCAGTGCAGCGGAAAACGCCGCCGTTAATCCCACCGCTTCCAGACTTGAGTGTACCGTTAACGTAATACACCGGAAGATCCCTTCGTAACTGAGTCCTGCATGTTCAGCGACCTGACGGGACACAACCAGAGTTAACCCTTCTTGTTCAATAAAAGTCGCCAATGGCGCCAAATGCACATAATCGTTCAGATCACCCGACACCGTACAGAAGACATAATCTTCCTGCTGCATCTTTGGCGACAGCGTGCGAATCATTTGTTGTAAATCGGTCATCCCTGACATGCCGTCCTCCCGTTATTCCTTGAAACATTTGTGCATCACATCAGGATCAACTTCACCTAAAACGCGATGCCGATAAGCCGCAGGTATCGTGCCCACAATGCTGTAACCGAGCTTTTGCCACAATGCCACTGCCGCTACATTGGTTGAGACCTCAGAATGAAACTGCATCGCTCGGAATCCCATTTCCCGCACAACCTGCTGAGAATACTCACATAATTTCCGAGCAACGGACGACATCAGGATGTTTTGCCGTCGCCTGCTCGTGATAAATATCTGCCAGATAACCGGCCAGTTCACTTTCAGCGAGTTCTGCCGGAATAACCACATCATAGACTCGGACGCGCAGTGAGGTTTGAGATTCAGAAAACAGCAACCACTCGCCAGAAATTCGCTGAACGGTCATCAACTTTCCATAAACAAGAAAACGAATCCGCATTTTCAACTCATGCAACAATCAATCGTGAGTAAAAGTATGCCTGAGCCATCCCCAAGGGTCATCTGTCAGTATCACAAATCGTTGTTCAGAGTCTGCGCGGCAGGAAAAATCGGTATGAGAGAGCGATGAATCCGGGAAAATGCCATCACCTGATTCGATAAACGGCTCGTCGCAAACGTACGGAAGAGAAGAGAAAAAAACAAGCGCCTGGAAAAAAATCGGGGCTTTTCAGCCCCGCACTCAAGGAACCATAGTTCAGTTTCTTATTATTATTCGGTTGTCATCCAGCGAAATGCTGGGAGACCAATAGGTTAAGACTATGCAATCGATTCATTTCTCGCGAGAAAATGAACAAAAAAAGCATCAAAATCTCGTCAAGATCACGAAAGATTCAAGGATTTTCTGAGATTTTACAAGAAGTCAGCACGAAGGAGTGACGATAAGAGGTTCAAACCTGACAACGAAAATCCAAGTGTTATCCTGAGCTGCATCATATTTGACCAGAGTAACATTGAAATATGACAGTTCAATTCTTTCATTTATAGCACTGAATCACAGAATGGTTGACGTTTATCAATTTCGAATACATCTATGCAATCACGCACGGCGATGTAATCCCTTTCTCAACCATTCATTAGGAAAGAAGAATACATTTTCTTATAACCTTTGGCAATTATTCTCTTTGGTAATATAACTATCATCATGTCCTTATTTCTTTCATAGAGAGATGCCTTCCAGGTTGCTTATTTCTGATCCTCCGTCAAAAAACCATCACAATCGACTGGCTTGTCTCCGGATAATACCTTCCTTCAACCAAACCACTTTTTGTGGGCAGGTGAGCCGGGAACAATCTATCGGGAGCATCATACATCTGAAAGCTGAACATCAGATCTTGAGAAGCATTTCCCAACGATGGTGCATCCGGTTGCAACAGACATGCAATTTATTTCGACATCCGTAATCATCGGACGGTCTAAGCAACCTGTCCGGAGACAGGACATAATATCATCCAAATGAAACTTCTTTCACATAAGATAACCCACGATAAAATCATTAGACATCAAACTATTAACCCCACCCGAACTGTATGAAATTCCGACAAAATATAATTTATACACTGTTTCAGCTCACATTTTTATTGATATGCATCGCGATTGATAGCAATTTCACCTAGGGTTTACTCGGTTTATACAAAGAACCTGATCGAGCGATTTCATTTGCACTCTAAGCAAAAAATCATTTCAAACTGCACAGGATGTCACTCATGATTGAAACATGGATTCATGCTTTTGTTGGATTTGTTTGGGGAAAACCCATGCTTATCCTCCTGGTCGGCGGCGGACTCTTCTTCACGCTGTACGGCAAGTTCACGCCATTTAGATACATCAGGCACAGCTTTCAGCTGCTCACCGGAAAATTTGACGATGGCACTGGCAGCGGAGATTTATCGCATCGTAAAGCACTGGCAGCAGCCCTGTCCGGCACATTGGGGTTAGGAAACATCGCAGGGGTTGCATTAGCACTCAGCGCTGGCGGCCCCGGTGCTGTATTCTGGATGTGGCTCACCGCACTGCTGGGCGTATCCACCAAATTTTACACCTGCACACTCGGCGTGATGTATCGCCACCGAGATGCGCAAGGTCGTGTTCATGGCGGTCCAATGTACACAGTTCAGAATGGCCTTGGTGCTCCTTACCAATGGCTAGCCATCTTGTTTGCGATTGCTGGCTTAATGGGGTTTGTCCCTTCGTTTCAGATCAACCAGCTCTCTGCCGTGATTCAGACTCAGTTATTTCCGGAAGTCAGCTGGCTCGACAGTCAGGCTTTCTCCTGGGCGCTGGGGCTGATTCTGGCTGTCTTTGTGGGTTGTGTTATCTGGGGCGGATTGAAACGCGTGGCCGATGTGGCAAGTACGCTCGTCCCCTTGATGGCTGGCAGTTACTTCGTGATGGCAGCGCTGGCATTACTGCTCAACGCAGAAAAGATTCCTGCCGTTTTCTCATCGATCTTTGAAAGTGCATTCGCCCCGCAAGCGGTATTCGGCGGTGTCCTCAGTGTCATCATTATTGGCGTCAGCCGGGGCGCATTTTCGAATGAAGCCGGAATTGGTACCGAGGTGATGGCTCATAGTGCTGCAAAAACAGATGAACCGGTTCGAGAAGGGCTGGTTGCCAGTCTGGGACCGATCATTGATACTCTCATCGTTTGCAGTTGCACTGCCCTGGTGATTCTGGTGACTGGCGTATTGGATCAAAGTGAAGGCATGCAGGGCGTCAGCCTGACGATGGCCGCATTCCAGTCCGCTTTTGGGACGACGGGAACCTGGTTACTGGCAGTGCAAGTACTGATTCTGTCCTTCACGACGGTCTTCACCTTCTGGTATTACGGCTACAAATGTTTCGTGTATCTGTTCGGCGAACAGGCGGGTGAATACTACAAATACCTCTATCTCGGATTAGTGGTCTTAGGTGCAGTCGTCTCTGTTGATGTCGTCTTTCTTTTCCTGATTGGCGCTTACGGACTCATGGCTGTGCCCACCATGGTCTCTGGCATTTTGCTTGCCCCCAAAGTAAATCAGGAAATGAAACGCTATTTCGGAGAAGAGAAGCACCGACTCAATATCGCCAGAACCTCTCAGCAAACGGATTAAAAAAAATTGCCCCGGTCTCCTGAAAGGGGCAATGATTATCAATGGTCTTAATGAGAAGCAGATCGAAAAACTGGAAATAAAGCGCAAGACAATCTCAAAATAAAATTCCGCGCACTACAATTCCCGTACATGCACCAGATTCATGCATAATTATCTTCGGAGAGAAGTGTATTAAATTGAATCCGAACATTTTAAATCAAACACCATTCTGGTATTCGAAATAACGAATGACTATTTAGTCTAAAAAGGAGATTGTCATGAAGATCGCATTAAAAGCAGATAACAACAAATATCTGAGTCGAATTCGTCGTGGAAGCATCGATCCAATCGAAGCTGAAAAGTCCAGCATTGATGTATTCTGTCAGTTTGAAGCCTTCCTGCAGCCGAACTTTACCGTCGTTTTAAAAGCTGATAATGGTAAATACCTGAGCCGTATTCATCGCAATGGCATTGATGCAATTGAAGCAGCGAAAGATCACATTGACCAATTCTGTCAATTTGAAATCAGTCACCTGAACGGAAATATTGTCTTCAAAGCAGACAATGGAAAGTATTTAAGCCGTATCCATCGCAATGGTATTGACGCAATTGAAGCAGAGAAAGATCAGATTGATATTTACTGTCAGTTTGAATTAATCGGGTTATAAAAAAGTTAAAAGTCAGTCACTTTTCATAGCCACTGATTGATTCACACATCGATATTCAGTGGCTATTTTGTTGAGAGCGTTTAATGGCACTTTATTCAACGTTCTTTACTGTTTGCATAACTTCAGCACCCTGCTCATCCCAGCAATCCCACCCGGGAAATACCAGTGGCTCAATCGTTTCCAATTGGCAGACGTGATGTGCCCAATCCGCTAAGTTCGCTTGTAAATCATGCTCAAATTGTTCTGTCGATTTATAAGTGAAGCCTTTGTTCTGGATCTCCGTAGACAAATAAGGCGGTAAAACTGTAAACCCCATATAGTGCAGAGAAAAATTGATAGACCGAAGTAGTAACTCTATTTCACCACCCCCACGCCCCTGTTCTGTGAACGTAGCTCGTGGTGCGCCAGAAGTCACAGAGCAAATCGCTCGTTTCCCTCTAAAATATCCATTGTCATATCGCATTTTACTGGTATACAAGCCACCACCAACAAATACGCGATCAAACCAGCCTTTCAGCATCGCTGGCTGCTGATGCCACCAAAGCGGAAATTGTAAAATCAGCAAGTCACATCTTTCCAGACGCTCAATTTCGCGCTGAACATCAGCAGGCAATGTCTGAGTCCGATACGCATGTCGCTGCTCGGATAAAATATCGAACCGGCCCTGCTCTGCCCTGTTTGAGTAATGTACAGCTTTCTCAACAGGATCAAAGTTTTCCCGATATAAATCAGAAACGTCTACCTGATGGCCCGCATTTTCTAACGCGCGAATCGCTGTCGTCGTCAAAGATGCATTAAAGGATGTGGGTTCAGGATGACAATGGACAATCAAAATCTTCAAAACTTCTCCTTGAGTAAGTGCCTCTCAAAAAACTTTCTTTTTAAGTCATCTCATCTATCACGTTAGCTTTAGCACTCAGCCACCGCCCTCCCAGCACACAAATCGATAAGCCCATAAAAATCAATCCAGCACCGAACATTTCCGGCTCAGTCATCCCCTCTCCCAGCACCAAAGACGCAGTGATCAGACCAACGACGGGAATCAACAGTGCAAAAGGTGTCACCGTGGCAGCCGGGTAGGTTTTTAGCAAATACCCCCAAAGAGCGAACGCAAGCAATGTCGACAGGTAACTGACATACCCAAGCGCGAGCCAGATATCCAGTTTGGCAGTGCTCATCAATATCCAAGGCTCCGACGATTCTGTCAGATAAGACATCAGTAACAGTGGGATGGGCGGGATCACGCAGACCCAGACCATAAAGTGCAACAAATTCACACCTTGCATCCGCTTCATGATGGTATTGGCGATCCCCCAGCAGAACGCCGCTGCCAGAATCATACTCAGGCCGAACAAGGTGATATTGCCATCGCTTTCAAGGAAGAAAAGACCGAAACCGACGATAGCGACCAACATACCCAGTGCCTGATAGCGGCTGATGACTTCTTTATAAATCAGAACACTCAGTCCAATTGTGAAGAAAACCTGAGCTTGTAAGATCAGAGAAGACAGCCCAGCAGAGGCATCCGCTTTCATGGCCATAAAGAGTAAACCAAATTTCAGCACACCCAGAAAAAGACCAACACCCAGCACATGCCATACCGAGGTTTTCGGGAAAGGAACGAACAGCACTGCCGGAAATGCCACAACGGCAAAACGTAAGGCTGAGAACAGTAAAGGCGGTAATGCCTCAAGGCCGACTTTGATTGCTGAAAAATTGATACCCCAGATAAAGACGACAATCAGGGCCAGGCCGATATCTCTCGATTTCATGCGACAACTCCTTTTTCCACATGTTCAGGCTTGATGGACAACAAACTCCCCTTTCCCCACAGGGATTAAACAAGTGGTCAGCCCTTCTTGTTGGTTCAAGACCGACATGAAGTCGACCAGCTCGGCATGATGGGAAATCGCGTTGTCGCAGATCAATACGCCGCCAGAAGATAAACGAGAGAGAATGGGTTCGATATAACTCAGATAAACCGACCTGTCCGCATCGAGAAAAATAAGATCAAAGCTTTCTTCAGTTTGATTCAGATATTCACCCGCATCGCCCTGTATCTGAGTGATCCGGTCTGCAAGTCCGGCACGCGCGAAATTCGCGGCGGCCATTTCCGCTTTTTCAGATAGCTTTTCAATGGTCACAACCCGGCCTGTGGCCGGAAGCGCATTCGCCAGCCAGAGGGTGGAATAACCATTGGATGTACCGATTTCCAGAACCCGCTGTGCACGCACCGACTTCACCATCACCGCCAGAAACTCACCGGTATCGCGCGTAATATTCAGCAGTTTTTTTGCTCTGTCTGTTTCCGAAGCATCGTTTCGGGTGCCGTGTGCTTCAAGTTCCAGTAATAAATCTGATAAAGCCATGTTTCCCTCCAAAATTTGAAACTGTCCATCAATGACAGTGCATTCAAATATGCACAACCGACCATATCAAGAGAACAGTTCTTGAGCAATCTCTGTCTGGAAACAAAAAAAGGCTGCACAAGGCAGCCAAGCATCACAACTAATTGGGGGTTCATCCCCCCATTCTTATACCGTTCAACATCTATCTGCTCACTGGCAGAGAAATGTATCAATAGAAGATAACGACCAACAGCCACACAACATTAAATGCCAAGTGAAAAATCAAGGCTGTTCGCGACATGGTGCAATTTGCTTTTCCTGATAACCACACATCACCGGATAAGCTTTCGCATGACTGAGTTCGGGCTCAACCATCAGGACATGATCTTTATAGTGACGCCAGGTGTATTCCGCCATACGAACACAATAGGCAGGATTGGAATCTGCCGTACACTGCTTTCGCGCACGGATCAAAGCAGACATTTCCACCTGACACACGCCGACTTGCGCCACATCCTGATAAAGCTGCTCACAGAGTGCGAGTTGTGTTTGTCCCGATTGGGCAGGTTGCACCTGCTGCACTAAATGACGGCTGATATCCCGCCAATGAACTTTTGGCGAGGCACACGCCATCAGCATTGCAGCCAACTGAACAATCAACAGCCATCGTATCCACATCTGTGCTCCCTCTCCCATTTCAGCCTCTGAGACGACATGGGTATCAGGCGACCATTCAGCTGGGGTTCATAAACAGACGTTTGTTCAAAAAAAGAAAGCATCAAAAAGCCATGCAATCGCATGGCTTTCAGGAGCGCTGATGGCGTTCAGGATCCGCTACCCTCTGGCAACAACCGGATGTTCAGATGTGTGATATGCCTTCTTTAATTCAGCCAGGGCCGTTTTCGGGCCAAGAATCAATGAGAGGAAAGCAACGCCTCCCAGCATTAAAACACTGCCAACAATCGGCCCGACAATAAAACTGTAAAAACCAAGAAATGGCAGATACACCGTATAACGCAGTATGACCAGCAACAGGGTCTTCATGGGTTGTAACTGATTCATCATATTTGTCTCCATCAACTAAAATTGAGCGCGCTCATTTATGGTAATTTGAGCGCACTCATTTTTCAACCTTCTGACTAAACCTTTTGATTGGTATACGTTATGATATCTATTCTGTTTGACGATCCCCGGCAACAAGACGATGAAAAAAAGAGAGCAAACCCGCTTAAAAATACTGGATGCAGCCTGGCTGCTATTTCGGGAAAACGGATATCAGGACACGACAACACGCCATATTGCTGAACAAGCTGGCGTTGCAGCGGGAACGGTGTTCAGTCACTTTCCGAAGAAACTTGATTTACTGAAAGCCGGGCTGACCTCGCAAATCGATGAAGTGATTGACCATGCCGAATCGGAACAGCCCGACGGATGCCCGCGCCTCAAGCTACTGCATTTCGCAAAGCACCTTTATACGTTTTACTGTGAGGAATCAGACTTCAGCCGGGAATTATTCCGGGAACTGATCTGGCAGCAGAAAGAATTTGAACAGCAACTGGACGGATTTCGTCACAAACTCTTTGTGCAGACTTCTCAATATGATGCCTGCAAAGCTGCCGTGATGATGGACTGTTATTTTATGACGCTGGTTTCAGGGCTGAATGCTGTGCAACCCGACGCTGCCCGAATGCTGAAACAATTGGAACGCAAACTACAAACGTTTGCCTGAAAGGCACTGCCTGCAGACAACTCAGCGCAAAACTTGCCGGCGTGCATGGGCGACTGCAATCAGCCTTTTGGAAAGAACAGATCTTTTCGAAGGGTCGGCCTGCTCTAAATCCCGCAGCAAACGCGTGATTTCCCCATCCAGATACCGGGCATTTTTGGTTCTGATCAGCGAGCGAATGACTTTTTCTGCATTCTCCGGCAAGGGTTGTGACATTGCCCACTGATAACTGTAGTTTTCCGGCTGAGACGGAGAAACACGCGAACGGGGTTGTACCGGAACAGGTTTTGCCGTGACGTCTTCAGTCCGGCCGATCCTGTCGACGTACCGCTCAGCCATCGGCGTGTCCAATGCAGGGAGCATTCCCGTTCCGTATAGCTTCGGCCCCAGAATCCCTGCCTGCTCTAATGCAGCTTCACGCACGAACACACTGGCAGCCCGCTTTCCTTTCTTTTCAGTGTCGGTGTAATACACCGCAGCGAAATCTTTCGCCCGGGTTAATGCCACATAGGCCAGACGGCGCTCTTCCTCATGATCGGTTTTCATATCCGAGGCCGCCGGATTACGATAAGGAAACGCATCACTGTCCCAGAAAGGTAAATAAACCCGGCTGTATTCGCAGCCTTTAGCCCGGAAAATGGTTGTCACCTGCAGCCGCGTCCCCTGATCTCGTGTGGGGTTTTGCTTATCCTGCGGACGCTGCGATTGTGCTGTGTAAAATTCAAAATATTGCAGTGCTTTCTCGCAGCGCTGATCCATCGATTCTAAGACGGTAGACACAGCATCCAGCCGGTCGATCGCTTCTTCGATCTCGCTGGCTGTCGCTTCCGTTTTCCAGATCCAGGCATCCAAACCACTTTCACGCCGATACTGCTCAAACACATCCACCGCTTTTTGCCCGCCTTTACGGGTGATGCGATGTAAAAGTCCCAGCCGTTCAATCAGCGTATCCAGCTTCAGATTCGGATACGCCTGACCATATCGCTCGGCAAAGCGAACCCAGTCGGCGCTGCCATATTTTGCCAACTGATCACACAGAGGTTTCAGCGATTTATTCGGAACAAAGCAATGCGGAAACGACAGCAGTTGAAACAGCAACGCAGATTTTTCCTGATCACTTCCCTGATTCAACCGACCGGTTGCTAATTGCATGACTTCCATCAGCAACCGGACTTCTCTGCTGTTTGCCAGCACAGAGGGGACCGGCATTTCATAAGGGATCTGCTTACTCAGAAAAGCCAGCTCAAACATGAGTGTCTGCGACCAGCGGCGCACCAGAATTACGATGTCCGAGGGGTGTCCCCCCTCCTCCAGATACCTTTGGATATTGGCGACAATCTCTCCCACCTGACGTGGGGAGCCCGTCAGATTCACCTGAGTATCTGTCACGGATTCCGCCGGGGTTGTGAGAAAGTCTGAAAACCGGGCCTGATTATGGGCAATCAGATGACTCGCCGCGAGCGCCAGGCTGTGGCCAAACCGGAACGTCTGTGACAGGGTATAAACCGTTGCAGGTGCAAAATCACGCTCGAAGTTCAGCATGAACTGTGGCGCACTGCCCCGCCAGGTATAAATACACTGGTCGACATCCCCGACGGCTACCAGTTGCGATTCCTCGCCTAACAATTGCTTGAGTAAGCGATACTGTGCGTTGTTAATGTCCTGAAATTCATCCACAACCAGCAGACGGCAGGACCGCTGATACCGCACTCTCAGCGTTTCATTTTGCGCTAGCAAGCCAACAACCGTCACCAGCCAGTCATCAAAAAACAAAAGTTTCTGAGCTTTTCTAAGTTGCTCAAACGCCTGATACGCATCCACGATAAAACGGTATTCGCCGCTGATGCCTGCCATCGAAAAGACTTCACCGGGCGGCAGCATGTGCGCCTTGACCAAGCCGACAAAACTCAGCAATAGCTCCAGCGTTTTAGGATCTTTATACACTTGCTGTTTCGTGTAAGCCGATTCTTTCCCAGCCATCTGGCGTAATACCTGCTTGGCCAGACTCTTGTCATTTTCGCCGGGATGAAAATCGACCCGATAGCCCGTTTCGGCCAGAAAACCGGACTGCTTGAGAACACTCAGGCAGAAGCTGTGAAACGTATGTACAGGCACAGGTTGCGTGATCCCTGCCCGTTCCAGTTTCTGGCGGAAGTCACGACGGATGTCACTATTGAACATCAGCACCAGCATTTCGTTCGGAGCGCGCTGTTGCAGCTGAGACGCCACCAGCCCCACTAATGTGGTGGTTTTACCTGTCCCGGCACCAGCGATACACAACGCATTTCCGCCATCATGCTGAATAAATCGCTGCTGCTCGGAAGTAAAATGGGTCATGTTCAGGGAGTCGCCTTTGCTCGGAATCAGAAACAGGCCGGGATTTTGCCATATTTTCATCTCAGGCACGACCGGGATGAACCGCTTTGCGATTTCCCCTGAAATTTCAGGTGCTGCTTTAAATTTCATCGGATCGAAAACCAACAAGGCAAACGTTTGCTTTTTTGCTGAAAGCCAAAAATACTTCTGCTATGATCAGCCACGCCTTCAGGGCATTGTTTGCCCCGGCCTGAAATTTTCAATGTATTGACTCTTGAAATAGGAACTTCGCCATGAGCCTTGCTGATCAAGTTCTCGCTGTAAATGATGATCTCCCAATCCGTACCGACCAGCCGGTTCACAGCGGAAAAGTCCGTTCTGTATACTGGCTGACTGAAGCTGACAGCCGCCGCTTGATTCAGGAGAAAGGCTACAATGTCAGCCCGGATGCACCGCTTGCAATCATGGTCATCAGTGACCGCATTTCTGCTTTTGATTGCATCTGGCATGGCGAAGGCGGTCTGAAAGGTGTCCCTGGCAAGGGCGCTGCACTCAACGCTATCTCAAACCACTGGTTCCGGTTATTCAGGGAACAGGGTCTGGCAGACAGCCACATTCTGGATATCCCCCACCCGTTTGTCTGGATTGTCCAGAAAGCCCGTCCGATCAAAGTCGAGGCGATTTGTCGTCAATACATCACAGGTTCCATGTGGCGTGCTTACGCCAACGGTGATCGTGAATTTTGTGGCATCGCTGTGCCGGATGGTCTGCAAAAAGATCAAAAGCTGCCTGAGTTACTGATCACCCCGTCAACAAAAGGCATTCTGCACGGAATTCCGGGTGTACCTGCCGTTGATGATGTCAATGTCACCCGCAACGACCTGCTTCAGAACTTTGATGCGTTCAACTTCAGTCAACCGGAAGATATTGCTCATTACGAAATGCTGCTGAAACAAGGATTCAATGTTATCAGTGATGCGCTGGCACAACTGGATCAAATTTTTGTTGATACCAAGTTTGAATTCGGCTATGTCACGGATGCCGAAGGCCGTGAAAAAATGATCTATATGGACGAAGTCGGCACCCCGGATTCTTCCCGAATCTGGGATGGCCCTGCCTACCGCGAAGGCAACATCGTTGAAAACTCCAAAGAAGGATTTCGTCAGCTGCTGCTGAATCACTTCCCGGACCCGGACATCCTGCTGAATAAAGACCGGATGGATGAACGTGATGCGCTCGCGCGGGATAATGCACTGCCGGAAGAAGTCCTGATGCAGGTTTCCCGGGTCTACACCGAAATTGCAGAAAAAATCACCGGCCAAGCCATTGCGCTGGGTGGCAACCCAAAAGAAGAAATCATTCAAATTCTGCGCAGCAAATACGACCTGATCGATTAATACGCCTTCAGTTGAGTATTCCAGGGCAGCATTTGCTGCCCTTTTTTATCTTTACAACATACTCAACTGGCAACAAATGCATTATTCCTCACAAAACCATCCCTCAAAAGCATTCACGCATCACAATTACACTCTTTTGCTATTAAGGCTTTTTTGCTGTGCACCGACAATATAGGGACAAAAAATACAAAGCCGTAGTTGAGGGATCACATGAAGTTCAGCCATAAAATCGTTGCCACTTCGTCGGCAATCCTGTTTGCCGCCTTAGTCTTACTCTCTGTCATCCAGTACTTGCATACCAGGGACGATGTTCAGAAACTCGTCAACAATAGTATCAATGAGGTCGTTTCGGGGGTCAGTCAGACCTTAGTGACCGAAATCGCCAGCCGTACCAAACTCGCCAATATGACAGCGGACATGGTCGAATTAGATATGTCATCCGCCAGTATTCGCGCCGTCATCAGTCAACCCGTTTTGGCATCAACCTTTGAGCTGACTGGCGTGGGATTTGAACGCGACGGTTCTTATCTGATCAGTGACCCGAGCTGGAAACCTGCTGCAGGATGGGATCCGCGGAAGCGTCCCTGGTACATTCAGGCTAAAGAAGCCGATCAGATGATCATTACGTCAGCCTACCGTGACTCTGTAACCAATGAAATTCTGGTTTCTTTTGCTGCCCCGCTGAAACAACAGGGCCGCTTCGTCGGAGCGATTTTCTTTGATGTCAGCATGAGCAAAATAGCCAGTTTGATCAATCAGGCCTCCCTGTTCAATGCCGGTTTTCTGTTCCTGCTGTCGGATGAAAAGACCGTTATTGCCCATCCGGATAAAGCGATGAATGGAAAGACGCTGTCGGAGGTTTATCCGGGGATGAAGATGACAGACACGCCAGTGGATACAGTGCTGGACAATGAATCCGTGAATGTCAGTTTCCATCAGGTTGAAGGACAAAACCTTCAGATTGGTGCCGTCCTGAAGAATGATGTTGCTTTTGCAGCCGTGGAGCAGATCAAGCAGAACGCAATGATATATTCCACCCTCTTCATTCTGGTGGGATGTATTGCGGTGTTCCTGATGGTAAAGCGTCTCATGCGGCCGTTGGATCTGGTGAATCAGGCCATGAAGAGTATTGCTTCAGGTCAGGCCGATCTGACGCAGCGTTTGGATACCCGTGCAGAACCTGAATTTGCGGCGCTGGCGCATAGCTTTAATCAGTTCGCTGAACGGATGCAGCAACAGATCATTCGTTCACAGGATCTCAGCCGGGACATTATGCAGGGCACAGAATTAACAGCTGAAGGGGCAAACCGCTCTGCGGAAGCGATGAACAGTCAGTTACAACAGCTGGAACAACTGGCAACCGCAATGAATGAAATGGCTTCAACCTCAGCCAATGTGGCCGACAATGCGCAGAGTGCAGCCACCGCAGCCACCGCGGCAGAAGCAGCAGCGCAGGAAGGCAGTGACGTCGTCTCACGCACCTCCATATCGATTCATGACTTGTCCGATCAAATTGATCAGGCCGTCGATGTTGTCCGTGAACTGGAATCGGCAACGGGCAATATTGAACGCATTCTTCAGGTCATCAATGACATTGCGGATCAGACCAACCTGCTGGCGTTGAACGCAGCCATTGAAGCCGCAAGGGCTGGAGATTCTGGCCGGGGGTTCGCGGTGGTTGCCGATGAAGTCCGGACACTGGCGCAGCGCACACAGCAGTCCACCACAGAAATCCGCCAGATGATTGAACAGCTTCAGGCCGGGGCAACCACCGCCACCAGCACTATGGCCTTAAGCAAAAATACCGCTGGGAATACAGTCGCAATGGCGCAGGAAGCGGATGAAGCGCTGTCCCGGATTCGCGAAGCCATCCAGCAAATTAATGATATGAACATGCAAATCGCTTCTGCTGCCGAAGAACAAAGCCTGGTTGCCGAAGATATTAACGGCAACACCATCAGCATTAAGGATTTATCCGTTCAGGTCGCGGAAACAGCCAGCGATACCAGCATTGCAATGGAAACTCAAATTCAGAATGTTCGTGAGCAGAACGATTTGATGAGACAGTTCACGGTCTAATGCATCGAATGTTTCGTCTGAACAAAACGCCAGTCATGCTGGCGTTTTTTATCCGAGGGGATTGATGCCGAACTGGGCTTCAGAATGCGCCCCGTTGATAGATATGGTCAGCATACAAGTGGCCACCGATTTCATAGGCAAGCGGGATTTTTTCTTTCAGGGTAAAGCCACACTTCTCCAGAACGCGCTCTGAAGCAATGTTCCCTTCGGTCACCACAGCTCTCATCTGATGTAGCCCTTGTGTTTCTGCCCACTCAACCACAGCCTGCAGTGATTCAGTGCCGTAGCCTTTGCCATAAAATTCAGGCATCAGCAGGTAACCAACTTCCGCAATGCCATGCTCGACAAAAAAGCCAGTAATACCGACGGGTTTACCCGATTCTTTTTCCGCAATCGTCAGTGTTAACCATGCCCCACTCTCTGGTGCCCAGGGCTGAAGACGTCCCTGAAATTTGTCTTTTAAGTCATCTTCACCGGGCGCATCGAAACATTTTTCAATCACCAAGGATGTTGTGTGCAGCGCATGAAAGAGTGACCAATCCTGCTCCCGGATTGGTGCCATGATTAATTGTTGTGTTTCTAGTTTCATCCGAAAATCACATCCTTTTTATCTAATGAATCAGCAATATAACAAACAAGATATGAAACACCACACTTGATCTCGAGCAACAGATATGAAACCAGTCACTCACCCATTTCAAGCATCTGCAATCGATTGGCTGATCAGCACTTCAAAGACTTCCTTCTGGCCTGCTGGGATTAATTGTCGATGAATCTCCCGGCGCTTCTCCACACCATAGAATCGTTCAGCCAGCCAACCCGTCAGATACATCTGAGACAAGCATCCACCAGCCGTTGCGATATTGCCATTCACCACTAAAGGTTTATCCAGCACCTGTATTCCTTCGGCTTCCAGCGCTGTTTTGGCATCCGGATGTGTTGTGGCTGGCTGACCGTCCAATAAACCCAGACGCGCAAGAAAAAATGCACCGGCGCAAATGGAGCCAATCAATTGCTTGTCAGGATCAAGATGCAATGAATCCATAAACTCAGGATCCTTTAATGCTGCAGGCACACCCCGGTACCCACTACTGAACAGCACAGCGTCTGATTGTGACATCTCGGATAAATGCCCATCTGTTTTCACCACCATGCCCAGAGATGAGCGATGAGAAGATTTTGTTCCCAGTACTTTCACAGTCCAATCGGACTGACTTCTGCCCAGAATATCTCTCAGCAGAAAAAAATCGATATCCGTAAAATCATCAAAAATCACAATGGCGATTTGATACATTGGTATCCTCACAGCTTCAATGGCGGATGCTAGATCAACAGATTTCCCAGCGTTTCATCCCCGCGAAATCACTCAGTATTCATTTTTTGATCATTTCAGCTTGTCACAGCAGCATGACGCGTACTGATACAGACTTTCAGTCACCAGATGTAACAAAATATGAACAGAAGCAATATAACACAATAGCAATAGCGCGCATATTATCTGACCCTACTCCCTTCATGATCAGTCTATTTGCGAACACTATCGCGATGGTGTATTCGAAAGGAACAAAAAAGGCCAGCAAACGCTGGCCTTTGAATTGAATATACCTGTCTGTATTTTTCTTTAGAGCGGAGACTTCGCTGTGCCAGACGTTGACTCACCGCCAAGATCTGGTGCTGTCTGACCTTTACGTTTCAGACGCTCTTCCCAGTAGTCTGCGCCTTTGATACCCAGTCTCACTGGATCGAAGACATACTCTTTCACACCGGCTTTCTTCTGGGCTTCATAGTCTTTCAGTGCTTTCAGCGCTGGTTTCGCCATGAAGAAGATGATCAGAATGCCCACGATGTTCAGCCACGCCATCAGGCCTACACCAACATCACCCAGCGCCCAAGCCAGATCCGCGGTTTTCACTGCACCGTAGAACACTGATGCCAGCAAGAACAGCTTCAGGACAAACATCAGGCCAGGAACGTGAACGGTCCGGTGAATGTACGCAACATTGGTTTCAGCAATGTAGTAATACGCCAGAATTGTGGTGAATGAGAAGAAGAACAACGCAATTGCAACGAATGGTTTACCCAGACCAGGCATCGCTGTTTCAATGGCCATTTGCGTAAATACAGGGCTGTTCGCAGCAATGTCCGCAGGCAGGTTTTGAATCAGGAATGCACCTTCTGCGCCGTGAACGTTAAATGCACCTGTGATGATAATCATAAATGCAGTTGCGCTACAAACCAGCAGGGTATCGATGTAAATCGAGAACGCCTGAACGAAACCTTGTTGTGCCGGGTGATCAACCTGTGCCGCTGCAGCAGCATGAGGACCCGTACCCTGACCGGCTTCATTGGAGTAAACACCACGTTTTACACCCCAACCGATGGCAGCACCCACACCCGCCATTGGCGAGAAGGCGTCACCGACGATCGTCGCAAACACGGTTGGCACCATATCAATGTTCAGCAGGATGACCACGAAGGCAATCACGATGTAACCCAGCGCCATAAATGGCACCACAATCTGGGTAAAGTGCGCGATACGCTTCACACCACCAAAGATGATGAATGCCAGAACCACACAAACAATTGCACCCGTGATGATCTTCGCAGAACTGAATGTACCTAAAGTTGTTTCGATCATGTCACCGGAGCCGAATGCTGCAGCCACTGCATTACCGATACTGTTCGACTGAACGCCCGGCAGGAGCAGACCACAGGCAATGATGGTTGCAATGGCAAACACCCATGCATACCACTTCTGACCCATTGCTTTCTCGATGAAGTAAGCCGGACCGCCACGGAACTGACCTTCATCTTCTTCTTTATAAATCTGAGCCAGTGTTGACTCATAATAAGCCGTTGAAGCGCCTAAAAACGCAACAACCCACATCCAGAATACTGCACCCGGACCACCAAAACCGATGGCGGCTGCAACACCTGCAATGTTACCTGTGCCCACGCGGCCAGACAGAGATACTGCCAACGCCTGGAAAGATGAAATCCCTTTTTCTGAACTCTGTCCTGCGAACAGCAAACGGACCATCTCGCCAAAGTGACGAACCTGCATAAAACGTGTGGTAATGGAATAAAACAAACCGGCGCCCAGGCAAAGATATATCAATGCCGGACTCCAGATGATTCCGTTCATAAAATCGACCAATGACTGCATGTGAGTCTCCCTCTTATAGTCTGTATGGTTACAACTCGAGCAGTATAATACGCAGATTGTAACCTAATTGTTAAGAGTTTTATTTCATCAGCCCCGATACGGCCAAAGAAAGCACAAAATAACAACAAATCATCAACAAGCGGTTATTCAAACCATTTTTATAAAATGATGCAGATTTTACACCTTTGAATATTACTTACACCCTGTAATCATTTGTATAACAATTAACCAGCACTATCTGAAAAGATTTCAATAATGTGCAGTAAGTCAGCATAAAGCGGGTGATTACGCACACGGTTGTACAACACGCTGTATCTCAAGCATAAATCACAGTCAGGAAAAAGACGTATAAAATCTGCGCCTGCTCCGTTCAAAAACACAGGCGCAGACCCTGAGGGAACGATCAGCTGTGGAACGACAAACTGACGAGCTGGCGGGTATAGTCGGCTTTGGGTTCCTGAAATAATTGCAGGGTTGGCCCCTGCTCAACAACCAGCCCGTCCTTGAGCACCAAGGTATAATGACAGAGCGACTTCACCACATTTAAATCGTGGCTGATAAAAAGATAACTCAGCCCATACTTCTGTTGTAATGCTTTCAGGAGCTGCAAGACCTGATGCTGCACGGTTCTGTCGAGCGATGAAGTCGGTTCATCCAGCAAAATAAACTCTGGTTTCAGGACCAATGCTCTGGCAATCGCAATGCGCTGCCGCTGACCACCGGAGAATTCATTCGGATAGCGATAACGCGTCTCCGGATCGAGCTCGACATCCCGCATCGCCTGGCAGATCATTTCATCTGATTCCTGTTCAGACAGATTCTGCTGAACTTTTAAGCCTTCACCAATGATCTGCGCCACGGACATTCTGGGATTTAATGCAGAAAATGGATCCTGGAACACCACCTGCAACCGGCTTCGGTAAGGCAACATAGCTTTCCGGCTTAACCCGCTCAGTTCATTGCCATCAAAACGAATACTGCCTTCACTCTTCAGCAGTCTGAGAATTGCCATCCCTGTCGTTGATTTTCCCGAGCCACTTTCACCCACAAGGCCGACACTTTGTCCTTGCTGCAAGACAAAACTCACATCCGTGACCGCTTTGATATGACCGACGACACGCTTTAGAATTCCACCTTTCACCGGAAACCAGACCCGCAATTTGTCGATATCAAACAAAGATTTTTGTTCGCCCTGAACAGGAACCGGCTCGCCCGACGGATCGGCATGAATCAGTTTCTGAGTATACGGATGAGCAGGCGACTCAAAAATGGCATCCCGAGTGTTGGTTTCCACCAGTTGGCCGAGCTGCATCACCGCGACACGATCGGCAATCTGACGGACAATGCTGAGATCATGGGTAATAAACAACATGGCCATACCCATTTCCTGCTGCAACTGATTCAGCAGTGTCAGAATTTGCGCTTGGACAGATACATCCAAGGCTGTGGTTGGTTCGTCAGCAATCAGCAAATCCGGCTCATTGATCAGCGCCATAGCGATCATCACTCTCTGCCGCTCACCACCAGACAGCTCATGCGGATAGGCATTCATGCGTTGCTCCGGATTCCGGATCCCCACTTTTTTCAGCCAGGTCAGTGCCTTTGCTTCTGCAGGTTTTTGCCGCATGCCCCGGTGAATGGCAAGGGTCTCACAAAGCTGCCTGCCAATCTTATGGAGCGGATTGAGCGACATCATGGGTTCCTGAAAGATCATGCCAATCTTTCCGCCTCTCAGTCCTCTGAGCTGACGCTCGCTGCATTTCAGCGTATCCAGACCGTCATACAGAATCTCTCCCTCCAGATAACGCGCCGTCGCCTTGGGTAAAAGGCGCAGAATCGCATTAGCCGTGACCGATTTACCGGAACCACTTTCACCCACCAGTGCCAGCGTTTCTCCCCGCTTGATGGTCAGACTGACTTTTTCGGTCACAGGCCGTACGGTTTTACCACTGGCAAATCCCACGGATAATTGATGAATCGTTAGCAGTGCATCGCTCATACTACTTCCCTGAAAACGAATGTTGATGATGTGGATCGAAGGCATCACGCACGGCTTCACCAATAAACACCAGTAAGCTCAGCATGATCGACAACACAACGAAAGCAGACAGCCCGAGCCAGGGTGCCTGAAGGTTTGTTTTCCCCTGCGCCAGCAATTCACCTAAAGACGGTGAGCCGACCGGTAAACCAAACCCCAGAAAATCAAGAGAAGTCAGTGTTGTCACCGAACCGCTTAAGATAAAGGGCATCATGGTTAAAGAAGCAACCATGGCATTCGGCAACATATGACGCAGCATAATGCGGGTATCATTCACTCCCAGCGCCTGTGCAGCACGAACATAGTCCAGATTCCGACATCGCAGAAACTCTGCCCGCACAACGCCCACCAGCCCCATCCAGCTGAACAGCACCATGATGCCCAACAACCACCAGAAGTTTGGTTCCACGAAACTGGACAGAATAATCAGTAAGAATAACGTGGGCATCCCCGACCAGATTTCGATAAACCGTTGGCCGAATAAATCCAGCCAGCCGCCATAGTAGCCTTGGCCGGCGCCGACCAGAACGCCAATCACCGTCGAAATAATTGTGAGCGCAAATCCAAACAGAACAGAGACACGGAACCCATAAATAATCCGGGCCAGCACATCACGGCCTTTGTCATCGGTTCCCAGCCAGTTCACCTGATCCGGTGCCGAAGGTGCCGGTCCGGACAAATTATAATTGATGGTGTCATAGCTAAACCGAATCGGCGGCCAGATCATCCAACCTTCCGCTGTGATGAGTTCCTGCACATAAGGGTCGGTATAGTCGGCTTCGGTCGCAAACTCTCCCCCGAATTCAGTTTCGGCATAGTGCTGCGCGATCGGGAAATAATAATCGCCCTTGAAGCTGATCAGTAACGGCTTGTCGTTGGCGATTACTTCTGCAAACAAACTCAGAATAAAAAGCACAGAAAAGATCCACAGCGACCAGTAACCCCGACGGTGTGCTTTAAATCTTTCCCAGCGCGCTCGGGTCAGTGGATTCATGGACAATCGTGGTTTCTTCAGCATCGCATTCAAGTTTTTTGAAATCATACTACCTGGCCTCAAAATCAATTCGCGGATCGACCAGGGTGTAAGTCAGGTCAGAAATAATGTTCATCATCAGGCCCAGTAACGTCATGATGTAGAGCGTACTGAACACAATCGGATAATCACGCTGAATTGTGGATTCAAAGCCAAGTAAACCAATGCCCTCCAGAGAGAACATCACTTCGATCAACATCGAGCCGGTAAAGAAGATACTGATGAAAGCACTCGGAAAGCCCGCAATAATAATCAGCATGGCATTCCGGAATACGTGCTTATATAAAATGCTGTGGTCATCCAGCCCTTTTGCTCTGGCGGTAACCACATATTGCTTATTGATTTCATCCAGAAAAGAGTTCTTTGTCAGCATGGTGAGTGTGGCAAACCCGCCGATCACCATGGCAATAATCGGCAGTGTTAAATGCCAGAAGTAATCACCAATCTGCTGATACCAGGTCATCTGGTCAAAGTCTGCTGAAAATAATCCCCGAAGCGGAAACCAGCTGAAATAGTTACCACTGGCAAAAAAGATGATCAGCACAATGGCGAATAAAAAACCGGGAATCGCATAGCCGGTAATGACGAGCGCACTGCTCCAGATATCAAACCGGCTGCCATGCTGAACAGCTTTGGCAATCCCCAAAGGAATGGAGATGAAATAGATGATTAAGGTGCTCCACAGTCCCAGCGAAATCGAGACCGGGAGACGATCGATAATCAGATCAATCACATTGCCGCCACGAAACAGGCTTTCGCCAAAATTAAAGGTGGCATAGTTTTTCAGCATGTCGACATAACGTTCCCACATCGGCTTATCAAAACCAAACTGCTTGCGGATTTCTTCGACCACTTCCGGATCCAGCCCACGGGATCCCCGATAGCCGCTGCTGCCATTGCCATTTGCTGAATCGGAATCGGTTTGCTGAACTTCCTGCCCCCCCCGGTAAATCGTTCCATAATGCCGGATGAATGCCCTTCCAGCTGCGCGACTGCCTGCTCGACCGGGCCACCGGGCGCAATCTGAATCACAAAAAAGTTAATCGTGATGATGGCCCAGAGCGTTGGAATCACCAGCAAAAGTCGCCGGATAATATATGCGGTCATACTGCTTTCCTTGAACCTGATTCAGAATTATCGACGCTTTTCCGGGAGTTTTGCTGCTTTTTCCGGATCAACCCACCAGGTATCGACACCCAGAGCATACTTGGGCCGAACCGACGGACGGTCAAACTTATCCCAGGTTGCAATCCGGAACTTGCTCAAGTGCCATTGCGGTATCACAAAAAAGTTCCACTGCAGCACCCGGTCCAGCGCGGGCCCCAAAGCTGCCAGGGCTTCCGGATCGCGCTGATGGGCTGCAATCTGCTCGGTCAGGGTGTCAATTGCGGCATCCTGCACGCCCGCAGTGTTATAGGTTGAATCCAGATAATTGCTGTTCCAGGCAATCAGCAAGTTCTGCGTTGGGTATGGATTGGCGGCATAGCTTGAAGAAACCATATCAAAGTCGCGATCGCGAAGCCGTTTGATGTACTGAGTGGTATCCACGGTGCGGATTTTCATGTCGATGCCCAGCTGTTTCAGGTTCTTTTGCAGCGGAATTGCGATCCGCTCGGAGGTTGGGCTGTAAATCAGCAATTCAAAGGCCAGGGGTTCACCTGTTTTCTCATTTGTCATGACTTGATCTTTGAGCGACCAGCCTGCTTCTTTGAGCAATGCGAATGCTTTTCGTGCCTGCTGACGAATCCGCCCAGAGCCATCTGTGACCGGCGGCTGATAAGTTTCAGTCAACACACGGGCCGGAATTTTATCTTTCAGAGGTGTGAGATAAGTCAGCTCTGCCGGGGTTGGCAGACCTTTCGCTTCATATGGCGTGTTCTGGAAAAAACTTCGGGACCGAGTGTACTGGCTATAAAAAAGCGTTTTGTTCATCCACTCGAAGTCCATCGCATAGTTCAGCGCTTCACGAACGCGGATATCCTGAAACACCGAACGTTGTGTATTGAAGACAAACCCTTGCATGGCCTGCGGGATCTCATGGCCAATCTCTTCTTTCTTAATGAAACCATTGTCGAAGTTATTGCCTTCGTACAAGGTCGCCCAGAATTTGGCGACATTTTCCTGCCGGAAGTCATACTCCCCTGCTTTAAAAGCCTCCAGCGTCACGGTGTCATCCCGATAGTAATCGTAGCGGATTGTATCGAAGTTATGCCGCCCGACATTCACGGGCAGGTCAGCCGCCCAGTAATCCTTCACCCGGGAATAAGTGACACTTTGCCCGGGCTGGTAACTGGTAATCTTATATGCGCTACTGCCAACCGGAGGCTCGTTTAAAGGCTCACTCAGCTTTTTATCTTTCCAGAAATGTTCCGGCAGCACATTCATACCTTCGACCAGAGAATAGAGCCTCTCCCGATTTGGAACCGCCATATCGACCCTTGCCGTCAGAGGCGCTTTCACGGTCACGGACTTCACATCTTTATAAAAGACGCGAAACTGCGGAACCCCTTCTTTCATGAACTTATCGAACGTAAAGGCAACATCTTTGGCTGTAATGGGCTGCCCGTCGTGAAAACGTGCTTTTGGGTTGATGTCGATTTCCATCCAGGAAAAATCGTCGGCATATCGCACTTTTTGCGCAATCAGCGGGTAATGACTGTCGATTTCATCCTGCGCAGGCACAAAAAGCGTGTCATAAATTTCCTCAGCACCCGCGGCAGAAACGCCTCTCGAACCATAGCGATTAAAGCTGTCGTAAGTGCCGACTTCTGCATAAGTGATGCTCCCGCCTTTCGGTGCATCCGGGTTGACGTAATCAAAATGAGGGAAATCCGGTGGGTATTTGGCAGTCCCGAAACCGACCACACTGGCCGACTCAATCACTTCTGCGGCAAAACCGGGTGCAGATCCGAATGACAAACCTGCCGTTATTAACAATCCCAGTACAAAACTCTGTCTCATATCCCCTCCAAAACATTTCAGCCACCCTGGCGGACCATTCGGTTAAAAATCGTTGTGTTTTCATTATTGTACGAATGGTCAATAGGTTGTGTTGACATGTACCACAAATATATACCATAAGGAAATAACCCGCCTGAATCGCTGGGTATATCCTCAAAGTTATTTTGCCGATTCGGCTCCACTCGTCTTCAGCGTGAACAGGGACACTGGAATGTCATTTTCTGTGTTTTTATTGAGCAATCATTCGGTTCCTGCCTGATTCAACGGGTTAAAAGCCAGCGAATAATCATTAAATTACTCAGATCTATGTTCTGATACTCGTAAGTAGTGCTATACTCCCCACCCTGACATGTGACAACAATTGTTCATATAGAGAAAAACAATGGCAGATCTATCTAAATACAGAAACATTGGTATTTTCGCGCACGTAGATGCGGGTAAAACCACTACCACTGAGCGTATCCTGAAGCTGACCGGTAAAATCCATAAAATCGGTGATACTCACGACGGCTCAACGACGACTGACTTCATGGAGCAGGAAGCTGAGCGTGGTATTACAATCCAGTCTGCAGCAGTAAGCTGTTTCTGGAACGATCACCGTCTGAACGTTATCGATACTCCGGGACACGTTGACTTCACCGTTGAAGTTTACCGTTCTCTGAAAGTACTTGACGGTGGTATCGGTGTATTCTGTGGTTCTGGTGGTGTTGAGCCTCAGTCTGAAACAAACTGGCGTTACGCGAACGACTCACAAGTATCTCGTCTGATCTTCGTGAACAAACTGGACCGTATGGGTGCGGACTTCTTCAACGTAGTTGATCAAGTGAAAAACGTACTTGGCGCCACGCCTCTTGTAATGACCCTACCTATCGGCCGTGAAGAAGACTTCGTGGGTGTGGTTGACGTTCTGACGCGTAAAGCTTACGTGTGGGATGACACGGGTCTGCCAGAAAACTACGAAGTTCAAGATATCCCAGCGGACATGGTTGACGACGTAGAAGCTTACCGTGAAGAACTGGTTGAGACTGCCGTTGAGCAAGACGACGCCCTGATGGAAGCTTACATGGAAGGTGAAGAGCCTTCTGTAGAAGATCTGAAACGTTGTATCCGTAAAGGTACTCGTGATCTGGCCTTCTTCCCGACTTTCTGTGGTTCAGCATACAAAAACAAAGGTATCCAACTGGTTCTGGACGCCGTTGTTGACTACCTGCCAGCACCAACAGAAGTTGACCCTCAGGACCTGACTGATCCAGAAACTGGTGAACCAACGGGTCAAGTTGCAACTGTATCTGCAGACGAGCCATTCCGCGCTCTGGCGTTTAAGATCATGGATGACCGTTTTGGTGCCCTGACTTTCGTCCGTATCTACTCTGGTAAGCTGAAGAAGGGTGACACCATCCTGAACTCTGCGACCGGTAAAACTGAGCGTATCGGCCGAATGGTTGAGATGCAAGCAGATGACCGTAACGAGCTGACTTCAGCACAAGCGGGTGACATCATCGCTATCGTTGGTATGAAGAACGTTCAGACGGGCCACACACTGTGTGATCCTAAGCACGAATGTACTCTGGAACCAATGATCTTCCCTGTCCCAGTAATTTCTATCGCTGTTGCTCCTAAGGACAAAACAGCTTCTGAGAAACTGGGTGTCGCACTCGGTAAGATGGTTGCAGAAGATCCATCGTTCCAGGTTGAAACTGATGAAGATTCTGGCGAAACCATCCTGAAAGGTATGGGTGAGCTGCACCTGGACATTAAAGTTGACATCCTGAAGCGTACTCACGGTGTTGAACTGACTGTAGGTGCTCCACAGGTTGCTTACCGTGAGACGATCACTCAGCCAATCGAAGACAGCTACACGCACAAGAAGCAGTCTGGTGGTTCTGGTCAGTTCGGTAAGATCGACTACCGCATCAAACCAGGTGAGCCAAACTCTGGCTTCAAGTTCGTTTCTACTGTTGTTGGTGGTAACGTTCCTAAAGAATTCTGGCCTGCAATCGAAAAAGGCTTCGCTGGTATGATGAGTACTGGTGTTCTGGCTGGCTTCCCAGTGCTGGACGTTGAAGTTGAGCTGTTCGACGGTGGTTTCCACGCAGTTGACTCCTCTGCTGTCGCGTTTGAAATCGCAGCGAAAGGCGCATTCCGTCAGTCTATGCCTAAAGCTGGTGCTCAGCTGCTGGAACCTATCATGCACGTTGACGTGTTCACTCCGGAAGATCACGTTGGTGATGTTATCGGTGACCTGAACCGTCGTCGCGGTATGATCAAAGACCAGCAAGCAGGTGCAACTGGCGTACGTATCAAGGGTGATGTACCTCTATCAGAAATGTTCGGTTACATCGGTACGCTGCGTACAATGACTTCTGGTCGTGGTCAGTTCTCTATGGAGTTCGCACACTACGCACCATGCCCAGTGAACGTTGCTGAAGCAGTAATCGCAGAAGTTAAAGAGCGTAACGCTAAGAAATAATCCATTTCTTAACGGACGAAAATTGAAAACCCCAGCTTTAGCTGGGGTTTTTTATGCGCTCTGAGTTTAGATTTCAAGCAAGGCAAGCAACATGTGCTTACGCACTGCATTCAGCCAGAAAACGCATCAGGCCGTATTCTTCCAACCAAGCCAGTTGATCCGGTTGCTTCACCAGAAAACGTCCACTGTAGTTAATGCCGTTGGCGAACAAGCCTTCAATGTTATTCGCGCTTCGTGGCAGAATCAGCAACCAGCGCTCCGTTACCAGTACGTTATGTGGCAAACACACTTCCCCGCCTTCCTCAATCAGCGAGAGTGCATGCATCCCTTCGGTATAGGCAGCATACAACTCATCGGTTGTCATCGCTTCCACCAGATACAGCCAATGCCTGAATGGCAACTTTCCGCCTGCAATCACCTGCTCTAGCGGAATTTCACTGCGAACCAATTGCATGTGACGGTGCGGCTGACTGGCTCCGGCTAAAGGCCCGCTGTTATAAAACCCAAGAACATCCGCATGGGTGAATCCACCCAACCAGGCGTGCCAGTCTTCCCAACTGAGCGGAGATTCCTGAGGCACAAAAGTTTTTGAGCAAATCAGCAAATGCGGGGTAATCACGGGAAATTTATTCAGCAGGCACACATGATGCTCGCCAGCTTCGCACACATACATCGATTTTTCATAGGGTAAGAAAGGATTCGAGCCAGCAGCACCGGATGTGATTCCCTGCAGTTTCTTACCGGCATTTGCCGTCACCACATGCCCCAGATAAGCCACGCCCTGCTCTTCTATCATTTCGGCATCTGTTGCGATAGGCATCAGACTGCCCTCCGCCAGCGCCTTTTCAGCCACCTGCTCTGCGAGTTTCCAGTTCATATCCACATCCCATGTTTTTTTACCAAGATACTCCAACTTGGCTTCCCTGTCATAGTGCAAAAGCCAATTGACCCGTGAAAGAAAATTCAGGGTAAGGCGTTGAATCTCCTCACGGGAGACCCTGAAGAGGGTGTATTTAATAGTTTACACTTTGCGCTTTTTTGTCCATTCATGAAAACACAGCACTCCCTAGCAGCAAGGCAGGAAACTCGGTAAGATTCACGCAGATTTTTGAGGATACGTCTCCTGCTGCTATATCTGTGTCAACAGATCACTACTCCTGCGGTCAGGTTGTTTCAGCGTTCGGTCAAACCTGAATCATCCCAGACGTTATCGGTCCTGTTCGGTCAAACAGATCAATAGCATCCTCAAAACAATATCGGTTTCCGGTATTGCCTCCTATAAAAAAGGCGCTTCCTGATGGAAGCGCCTTTTTACAATTGAATATCTTTGTTCCTGCAACGCGCCTTTTAAATCAATTCAGCCATCAGCAAAAAACAACCAAACAGGAAACTCAGACTCATTGCCATCATCCCGCCACGAACCTGATAAACTTCACCCTTCACGGATTGATCCTGATTTTGTCGTGATTGACGCACTTTCAGCGTCATTGCCATCGGAACGAATACCGCCAGAAAAACCAGAATAATCCCTGCATAGCTCAGCACAGACAAGAATTGATTTGCTGCCAGTAACGCGCCCAGCATGGGCAGAATAAACGTCAGCACGTAAGTCACAGCGCGATTTTGGCGGAATGTATCTGCATTCTGGTCAAACAACGCCATCGCCACACCCAGAAAAGACGTCAGTAACGCTAAACCGGTGAAGACTGACAGAATCAGTTGCATTCCGCTCCGGTTCACACTCAAGGCTGTGATCAGTTCAGATACATCCTGGAACCCGATCAATTGTTCCGGTGACAGATTCCCAATGGCGGCGTACAGCCAAAACAGATAAGACACCAGAGGAATCAAGGAACCCACAATCACCATGTTTCGCAGTTGTTTTTGCGTTGCTTCATGGTTGTAGGTCACCAGGGAAGGAATCACCACCATAAAGCCAAAGCTGGTAAACAGCACAGAGCTGGTTTTCACCAAAGCAATCTTATTGTCGCTGCCGACTGAGGCAAGATTATCCAGACTGATCCCCGGGACCAGCGTGATGAGCGTCATTGCCAGCATGAGCACCATGGCCGCAAAAAGCATGCGGTTGAGTTTGTCGATGACTCCGGTTCCCGCTGCAACCACCAGACCAGCAATGACGGTGAAAGCAATTTGTGCCTGAGACGGTGTCAGCGCAAGTCCAACTTCACTACCCAGCTTTTTCACCAGATCACCGGCGCCGATAATATAAGCCATCAGCAAACAAACCAGCAGCGCATAGAGTAAACCATTGGTCACAACCTGGCCGCCTTTTCCTAAAGTCTTGCGGGCGATCGAGTTCATACCCAGTCCCCCACCAGCTTTAATACTGGCTTCAAGCAGCAATAAGGCCGCATAGGTCGTCCCGACCCAAATCAACAGCATCAGCATGGTGCCCCACAACAGCCCGAACTGAGCCAGCACCATTGGGATCGCAAGCATCCCCGCACCTAAAGCCGTACCCGCGATAATCAGGGAGCTACCCAATAATTTCATATTCACAATCTTTGTCCTTTCCCCAGGTTACCCGCTACCCTTGGCGTGCACCTGAGCTTCATCGTTATGATCAGACGCGACAAACCGCCCCTGTTTTGTACAGTTTCACCAAGTCATCTGTTTTTAAACGCTTCAACAATCAACTGAGCGGCAGTTCCTTTTGAAAGGCAGGCTGAGGCACTTTGTTGAAAAAGAAAGGATAAATCGCAGCCAGAAAAGAGCAATCATGCTGAAAAGTGGAGGCTGATAAGCATTGTGCGCCAAGCAAGGCACGAAAAGGTGCAGTGATCCCTCCCGGCATCGAAGCCAGGCTGAGTGATCGAGGGTGTATTATCATGAATCGTACTCCTGATACGATAATATTTCGGTCATTTCGATGAAAAATCAGCCAAGTCAGCTGGAATTTCATCACTTACCAGGTCAAGGTAAGGCGTTCGGTCAGGTAGCAACTTAATGAGGCATAGCACAAACTACAACCCGCATATGTGAAATCTTTGATTTTGATCTTGAAAAAGATGGGAGGAAGGTCAATCTGACCAAAAGAAACATGAGATGTGGCAGAACAGCCTGTACAGAAGTTGAGCAAGCTGTTCTGAGTTGTACGCTTTATTCAGTGCAGTAGTGTTTGTGCAGCATTGCGATCATATCAATCACAGCCGCATTATCCAGACGATAATAGATGGTCTGCGCTTCACGGCGAGTTTTCACAAACCCGGCCCGACGCAACCAGGCCAAATGCTGTGACAGGGAAGACTGAGGGATAGGAAACCGCTCGTTCAGCTGTGACACAGAAAGTTCTTCTTCCTGCAATACACACAGAATCATCAACCGGTGTTGATTTCCCATGGCCTTCAGCAGTTCAACGGCCTGCTCTACATTGGCCTCCATTTTTGAGTAATCTCGCATTCTCCCCTCATACGGCTTCATATATTATTTTAGTAGACGATCGATAGTGCCAGAAAACTGCATTCCCGCCAACATCGCAACAACAAAGCCAATCACTTTTATGTTACCGCTCAACAGATTAGCGACAGCAGGCCCCGGACAAATACCAACAAGTCCCCAACCCAATCCAAAAAGAAGCGCACCAAGAATCAATGGTTTATCAATCAACTGGTTGGTTGGAACATAGAACGTACTCCCGAAGACGGGCTTGTCGCGCCCCTTCACCAAAAATTGATAGCCCAGCCCAAAAACGATCAGTGCGCCACCCATCACCAAGATCAGACTTGGATCCCACTGCCCTGTGATATCTAAAAAATTCAGCACTTTGTTCGGATCAACCATTTGTGACACGGTTAATCCGGCACCAAATAGTAGACCTGCAATTAAGGCGATGAAAAGTTGCATAACATTAAACTCCAATCAGGTGACGGACGATAAAAACAACCATGATCGCGACAACCATGAAAATCAGAGTAGCCACAATCGAACGCGGCGACAGACGTCCGATGCCACAGATCCCATGACCACTGGTGCAACCTGACCCCAGTCGGGTCCCCAGGCCCACCAGAAATCCACCAATGAGAATCAAGGACCAGCCCACATCAATCTGTTCCGGTAATTGAAGCCCGAACGGGGCTGCCAGCAACGGGCCAAGCACCAAACCGAGAAGAAACATCCAGCGCCAGGGTGCATTTGGATCACTCGGTTGCATCGCACCACTGACAATGCCGGAGATACCGGCGATACGGCCATTCAGCACCAATAACATCAATGCGGCACCGCCAAGGATGAAGCCGCCCATCAGCGCACTCCAGGGAGTAAATTCAGTCATGATGATGACGCTCCTTTCTCTGATTTCAGTTTGCTGTCGTCAGGCGAGACGTAGAGTGAACTGAGCGACAGCGGAATTTTAAGACAGGCCGTCTGGTTCGTTTCTGCGGCAGGCATCTGTCCGCTGCGAATATTGACCTGAACGGATGGATACAAAAGTTTCGGTACATCTATTGTTTATCCGCAAACGCTGTCCAGACCTTGCCTGAGTCCGCTGCAAAATCGTGAACACTGTCGATAACCGCGGCATGACCACCCGATTGGTCATAAACCACGTAGCTGATGGTGCTAAACGCTTCAATGCGAGGTTTCATGATGATTCTCCGGTTGCGATCATATCATTTAATCGTATATTGCACATATACAATTTAATAGATCAAGTTTCTGAGATCATCCTGATCACCCTTCGGATGCATTGCATGGCTATTCAGACATTAAACTGACAAGAAGCAGGCTTGTCTGTCGAGTCTCGATCCCAGGTTTTCCCGAACGACGGGGCACCGACCTTTATTCCCCATCTATCCAGAGTTTCTGAAAATCACTGTATCCGGTTTTTCTGACCTGGATACCACGGACCTGACACGTGTTCATCACCACCTCTTTCCCTGCGAACAAAGGCAGATAGTGATGTGATTTTAAAAGAGACTGCTCAATGGCCAGCAAGGATGTGACAGGAGAATCAGAAGAAACAGCGGATTCAACCTGAGCCTGATGTGTCTGCCAGCTTGCCGCATCCGGGTATAAAAAACGTAACCCGGATGCGGTGAGCATCCATTCATACACACCGTAATCATGGGGCTGCTCGATCACTTCTTCCAGAAACAGCATATCCGCACAATCTTTCATCTTTTCAGGATGGCTGATGTCCGTCAGTTCAATCACTTCCAGCGTGATACCGGTTTGACGAATCGTATGGTGCAGCCACTCAGCCAACTGTTCCAGATACGGAATGGTCCAGCGGGGTTCAACCAGAATCAGTTGACCGGAAAGCCGGACGGGTGCCGATGGTGGCACGTCCTGCACGGGCGTAAAAGACAAGCTGGACACAGCCTGTCCGGCAGTGAACGTTGGCTTTTGGCGAACAATGTAATCCATCAGAAGCGCTAAGTTTTGCGGCGAGATTCCTGCATCAGGCCGATGCCGGACACTCAGGTAAGAAAAAGACTGCAAGGTATGCACTTCTTTCTCTCCCGGCGCCTGGTTGAAACTCAGAAATTCACTGAACGCTTCCCCCTGACAACTCAGGGTAATCCGATTCAGTAACGCTGACGGCCCGAAATACTGTGAATGTCGCCGAAGCACCAGATTATCTTTGTCCCAGGACTCAATCTCAAACGGCCCGGTGCCAACGAATGCAGAACGACCATCCTCAAAATGCATCCGCTGTTTCATCACAATGGCTGCATGCGGCATGGCCAATGCGTGGAGAAACAAAGGATTGGGTGACTTGAGCATCAGGCTCAAGCACTGTGATGAAATCTGGTCAACCGTGTCGATCTGACTGAACAGAGAACTGACAGGGCCAGTCAGATGGACCAGACGCAGCAAGCTCTCAGCGATATCTGCAACCGACAGCACCGCCCCGTCATGCCGCATTACATCGATGCGGATCCAAAGCCGAATCTCACGCCCTGCCACTTCCCAGTCATGTGCCAGCCCCGGCAGGAGCTTGCCCTCGCGATCCTGTACCAGCAGTGTGTCGTAAACACTTTTTACCACCTGCAGTTCAGCCAGCCTGAAGGTCTCGGCCGGATCCAGACTATCCACCCAGGGGTACTCAGTAATCAGCAACTGATGATGGGCTTCATTCCAGGCATTTTGCTTTTCTGTCACCAGGGTCACCGCTTTCACTGCTGTCGGTCCATACTGGGCGAGTAGTTTCGAAAATTGATCAAACTTCCCTTTGGCGATGCTTGGTTCAATCATCAAGCAAATCGCATCCAACAATGAAACCCGGATCAACAACTGGCTTGTTTTGCTTCTGCCAACCGAAGGAGACCAGTCGATCCAGCCAATCTCAGACAGCCGACTCATGATGGTTGAGGTATTTCGCCGCGAAGTCGAAAAGACACGCTCTAAATCTTCAACCTGCACCTGATGCACAGTCTGAGAGGAATATTGTTTGAGGAGCTGATGCAGTCTTCTGAGGATTGCTTCATTCATGGGATGTCTTCTGCGGGAATCACGGGGTTTGAATGTAGCACAGTGCATCGCATGAACAAGGAGACACTGTGCTTGCGGATCAGAAGTGGTAGCTTAAGCCCACAGAAAACTGCTGAAACTCGGGCTCAACACTGAGCGATGCATCTGCGACATGAATCAGTTCCAGTTCCGGCTTCATGTAATCCCAGCTCGCTCTGATCCTCAGATGCTCAGTCAAAGCATATTCAGCGCCCAGACCCGCCATCAGCGTCGTATCGCTGGTCGAAACTGTGGTATAGCCTGAATAGCCGTACGCCCCGTTGTTCGCAATAAACTCGGCACTGAACCGTGCGATACCGGCTTTTGCATATACGGAAAAAGCATCCGTCAGTGGCAAAGACAGTTTCGGCTGCAGCGCGAAATACATCATATCGCCGACGGAAAGATATGCGTCATCGATCGCATCCATCCCACCCACGGTGAACTCAACCCCCAGATAAGGGTTGAAGTTATACCCTGCGAATAAACTACCGCTCAGCATGGATTCACTGGCATCGTAAGATTGCGATCCCGACATGCCAAAAGCCCGGCCTTGAATCTCCACACTTTTAATGCTGCTCTGACCGAGACTGGCACCGAGATAGCTTTCTGCCTGTGCTGAAAATGAAGCAATACCTGTGATAAGCATTGCAAGAGGGAGCGTTTTTTTCATGGTGACATTGCCCTGTTTCTGATTGATTGCTGCTGCTCGTCCCTGGGCAAGAAATGTCAGCACTCCTTCGACTGACCAGCGCGCAATCTTGAAGAAAATCAATGGATTTAAACAGGAACAAAACCGATGAAAACCTGCTTGTTTTTGTAAACAATAATTCGTAAGTGAAACAAAAATTTTCTATGCTCTGTGCATCCGGACAGTCCGAACCTGACACCAGTTCAAAAAAGCACACTCAATTGCTTGCCATACAAGCGATACGCATTATGTTGAATCTTTTCGCCCATAAACTCACAGCAAGCTCAGTCGATTTTCAATCGCTGCGTCCCATGATTGCTGAAAGTCAGGGCTCACTTATTGAGTGATGTGGTGATATGAAGCATCAAACCAAATCAGAAGAGAATCGCAGGCCATTGGCCGTGCGGGATGTCGCATTGACAAAGCAGGTTGCTGTCTGGCTGAGTCAGAAGCAAATCACACCGAATCAGATATCACTGATGAGCATTGTCTTTGCCGTTTTTGGCTTTGCCGCGATGTTCTGGTATCAGTCCCGGCCAATCAGCGGTTTGCTGCTGATTGCTGCAGTCTGTATTCAATTACGCCTGTTGTGTAACCTGTTCGATGGCATGGTTGCCGTAGAAGGCGGGAAGAAAACGCCTGCCGGTGAGTTATTTAACGATGTTCCGGACCGGATTGCCGATCCGCTGCTGATCCTCGCCGCTGGCTTTGCGACCCAATCGGAGTACGGCATGATGCTGGCCTGGCTCAGTGCGCTCATCGCCGTGTTGACTGCCTACGTACGTGTCTTGGGTGTCAGTATGGGCTGCCCGGCAGATTTTCGCGGCCCGATGGCCAAACAACACCGGATGGCTCTGCTGACTGGCAGTTTCATCCTGCTCTTCCTGAGCCAGGCTTTCAGCTGGCTCCCGGAAATTCTGGGGTACACCATTGATGCAGCACTGGCCGTGATGGTGATCGGCACCCTGATCACCACATGGCGACGCTTGCGGGGCATCTACCGCTTTAAAGCAGAAGAAGCTGAGCAGCAAGTACACCAAGCAGAGGGAAAGCATGACTGACATTCCATTGCATTCGCTTTATCTGATGAGCGCGATACTCGGTGTACTGGTCGCCGGGACACTGGTTTATCTGTGGAAATCCCGCACCCATCCGGAAACAGATTATCTGGAGCTGAAACTGCGGATTCGCTCCTGGTGGTGGATGATCGGCATTGTCTTTATCGTTCTTTACCTGCCGCTCACCTATACCCTGTTTTTTGTCGGCTTTCTGAGTTTCATGGCCCTGAAAGAATTCCTGTCGATTGTGCCGACCCGAATGACCGACCGCCGGGTGATCTTCTGGGCCTACCTGTCGATTCCGTTTCAATATTACTGGCTGTCGATTGGCTGGTACGGCATGTTCATCATTTTTATACCGGTGTATGTCTTCCTGTATCTACCCATGGTCATGGTGTTGATTGGAGATACCCGGGGATTTATCCGTTCCGCAGGGATCATTCACTGGGCGATGATGCTGACCGTCTTCTGTATCAGCCATATGGCTTACCTGCTGGTGCTGCCCAGCCTGAACCCTGAAGCAGGATCTATGGGCATGTTGCTGTTCCTGCTGGTGTTTACGCAACTCAATGATGTATCGCAATACGTTTGGGGGAAATCATTCGGAAAACGCAAAATCGTCCCTAAAGTCAGTCCGAACAAAACCTGGGAAGGGTTCCTCGGTGGCAGCGCAACTGTGATTCTGCTGTCTTATTTTGCCGCGCCCTGGCTGACACCGCTAACCTCATTACAAGGTCTAGTCGCCGGGATGATCATTGCCTTCAGCGGCTTTATCGGTGATCTGGTCATTTCATCCGTCAAACGCGATTTGCAGATCAAGGATACCAGCCAGTTTATTCCGGGGCATGGGGGTATTTTGGATCGGATTGACAGCCTGATGTTCACGGCCCCTCTGTTCTTCCACTACATTTACTATCTCTATTACTGAGGACACTATGGCTCGGATTCTCAAGGTGTTGTTCGTTTTATTCATCGTCAAACCTCTGGTCTTTATCGGCCTGGGACTGAACATTATCCAGCGGCAAAATCTACCCACAGACGGCCCGGTTGTGGTTGCAGCGAACCACAACAGCCATTTGGACACCTTGGTATTACTTGCCTTATTTCCGATCGCCATCGTTCACAAAGTCCGCCCGGTTGCCGCAGCGGACTACTTTCTGTCCAATAAAATGGTTGCCTGGCTGTCACTGAACATCATCGGGATTATTCCGCTCAAACGCTCCCCTTCTCCCAGTCAGCGCGAGGCAGTTCTGAACGAATGTCATCAAGCCTTAGCCCAGGGAGAAATTCTGATTATCTTTCCGGAAGGCAGCCGGGGTGAACCTGAAGTGATGAGCGGTATTAAGAAAGGTATTTATCATTTAGTCAAAGCACATGCAGGTTGCCCGGTCACCCCGGTTGTCATGCGGGGTTTGGGTCGTGCTTTACCCAGAGGAACGGCCATGTTCGTCCCTTTTAATTGTGATGTGGTGATTGGCGACCCGATTACTCAGTTTGAAAACGCTGAGGATTTCGTTCACACCATGCAAGCACGCTATCAGGCGCTGGCACAACATTGCATTACGCAAACCAACGGAGAGCATCAGCCTTAGCTCTGGTTCAAGCGGGGCTGAGTTCACTACAGCACAGTACAGAAATAGCCTTGATGGGGGCTGTCGGACTGAGCTGCTCTCTAAAAACCCGCACTTTCGTATAACCGGCGTGCAGAACGCTTCCCTGCCAGCACATCCATCGTGCCTGCGCACCTTGTGATGCGCCAACCCCCTAATGAATTCCTTTTTGTACAACATGCCAACCGCCAAAGAGCCTGACGGCGAGATAGTAAAGTTTCCGCAATTTGAAATCGCCCAGCATTTGCAGAAACAAACGATCAATCTCTGATCTGGCGATCGGCACCGAATCTAAATACTGATAAAGGGCATCATGAACCAGCGAGGCGTCGTACGTATAAGGACGCATTGTCCGGTAATTGACATGACCATCAGGCACACCGATCACCCATAAATTCAGAATGCTCAGCTTTGGCGTACAACCATCCCAGCTATACCCCGACTTGTTTGCTTTCACAGTGATCAGCCCGTTCTTAGAAATTTCCAGCCACTCCGCAATAAAATCGGCTTCAAGTTGCCAGTCCGTCTGATACGTAAAATCTTCAGTGATCTTAAAAATGTAGGGAAAGTTGCCTCGACGAATTTTATGTCTGGGCGTTGGCCAGTCCTGCCTTGTCGATAATTGGAAGAGATTATTGTGAACGGTACGTCTGTTCATCCAGGGACTTCCGTGGCATTGCTTTTAATGACTCGATTGTTTCTTCAGAAGCCGTCAGCCAAATCTGAACCGGAAAGGACTCCAGCACGTTCACATCTTTCACCAAGCCTTTTTTCTCGAGGCTTTCAACTTGCGCCAGTACAGGATCATTCGCTTCCGCACTGCCCAGAATCATCACACGTTCCCAGGAATTCTCCGCTGTCGAACAAGCCTGAATCATCGTAATCAAAAGCACCGCAATATATTTTTTCATCTGTTTGACTCCCAACAAGATAGCCCGACAACGTCAGGCTATCTTCATGATGCTATCCCTGTTTTAAGGATACTTCGTAATCCAACCCTTCACGGTGTTATAGACTGAACTGTTCATGCGGGTACCACAGTTTCGGGTCGTAGAGCCCGTTGTGTGGATGCCGCGCACATAATTGCCGCTGTCTTTAATCCCGCTGCCACTCTGGCCACCCGCCGTATCCAACGTGTAACAAACACGCGAGTCTGAAATTGCGGACGTCGAGCCTGAATCTGTCCACATGGTGCCCGTTGGTTTATCACCCGGATAACCCGTCACACTATGCGTGCCACCAGAATAAGTCCCCCAACCTGAATGACCCCCATGTGGCTCGCTGTTCAAAATGATAAGCGCATAATCGTAGTTGGTATCGCCATTGTTATGCCATCCCGACGTTGTCACAGCATTCTTCCACGTGGTTGTGCCCCAAGGCTTATAGGAACCATTCTGACCCGCGGTGAAGTCCAGCGACTTATACCAGCCACCCGAACCATTCGAAATACAGTGGCCGGCTGTCAGTACATGCTTCTTGGTGATCAAGGTTCCCGTACAACCCACCGCAATACGCCCATTGTACAAATGAGGCTTCGCTTTTGTGTTGGTCACACGAACCCGGTTGTCATTCCCGATCACTTTCAAGGAAGAAAAAGTATCATCCGGTAATGCAGGTTTCGTTGGGTCATGGGGCTCCGTTGTGAAAATACTGCTGTCTAAACCCTGAGCCTGCATGGCTTGAACCGCCTGCTCCAGCACAGCCAGTGTCTCTTCCGAGATGTCAGCTTTGTACTGTGTGCCATCCGCAGAAACCGCAACCGCACTCATCGCAGCAGCTTTTTCGGCCGTTGAATAAACCCGAGCAAATGAATAGTCACTCACCTCTGGCACTTCAACAATATTTTCACCTTCAATAAAGATTGCTTTTTCATCCATTTTGACAAAATTCGTCAATTCATTTGCATGGGCACCGGAAATACAAAGCCCGGCAATCGCAAATACGATCAAATTCCTGTTCATTATTATGTATCCTATCTTTAATTTTTCATTGAAACATTCAAGGTTATGAATGCTGCGAAATAACCGCCAACTATTTTTCGCAGGAATAAATATAGGACACAATGAAATAAGTTTCACAAACAATGAGAGAATTAATCAAATTCAAAACAATACATAGAAATTGTTCGAAATGACAGAACAATATAACTTACAATTAAGACTATAAAGTTGTTCCCTTTGGAATCAGGAAGTATTGAATATATTTATAGTGAATACTATCAAATTAAACAAATTATCTATTAGTGTTAAACCCATCTTTAAACATAATGATTAATAAACAAAAACAGGCTATCCCCTGAAAATTCGATACTTTAATCCAGTTCAGATCCATTAGAATCCGCCCTCGCCTGAAGTGATGCCATCAATATTAAAATCAAAAATAAAAACTTCATCATTTATCCATCAGAATGACAAACGCTCAATTTCATCCATTGCCTGAACATCAAACGGTATGAGACACGTTCGCCGCGTAAATAAGGTTCGATCTGATATTCAGATTCGACTTTTTCCAGCACGCCTATAAATAAGTCATCATCCAGAATAGCTCCACTGTATTTTAGCTGAATCAAGGTTTCTGAATGAATCTGTGATTTTATTTCAAAGAATCAACAGACCATCACGCAGGGAAATTCAAAAGAGGCAGGTAATCTTCATGAAACAATCGCCCCCGTCTATGGGGGCGATTGGCATTTTTCTGAGATAGCGCGGGTCAGGCGCAGGCTACTTTTTGTAATACTCGTAGACTTTGTTCAATGCCGTCGCAAAATGTGACATGTGCTGTTCGGTGTAAACCGGATGTGTATGGAAAACAATGGATGTGTTCCCAAAATGCCGGGCAGCCGGACAGTCGGTTCGGGTGTAGTCCATCTGGCGATGTGCCGGATCATTAAACGGATAGTTCTTCTCACCAAACCCATTCTGTTGCTGGAATGCCGCTTCGTTATAAACTTCCGGCCATGGCACCGGATACCCTGGGACACCTTCCGCATCTAAGGCTTGAGTGAACGTTTTGATATCGCAGTTCAGCAAACTCATATCCAGCACAAATGGGGCCCACCAGAAGGAGTTCACCCGGATTTCGTCATCCACCGGCGCATGCTTCACCAGTGGATGCTCCTGCAACAGCGCACTCAAGAAGCGGCCATTGCGGACCCGTTGCGCCAGCGCTGTTTCCCTGAAGCGGGCCAGTTCCCGAATCCCAATCGCAGACTGAATCTCTGTCATCCGATAATTGAAACCAACCTGCGTGTGGATGTAAGGCAGTTTCTGTGAGATTTCGAACAACCCCAGCCGCTTCTCAACATCATAGCCATGATCGCGGAAAGACCGGCATTTCCAGACCAGATCTTCCGAGTTCACATAGACTGCGCCACCTTCACCGCCTGTTGTAATATGTTTGCTCTGACAAAAACTGAAGCATCCCACATCACCAATCGTTCCCAGGTATGCGCCTTTATATTGAGAACCTAATGCCTGCGCACAGTCTTCAATCACCCTGAGATCGAACTTTTTCGCAATCGCCATGATGGCATCCATATCGGTCGCCACACCAAATGTGTGGACCACAACAATCGCTTTCGTTTTCTCGGTGATTTTACTTTCGACAGATACCGGGTCCAGCGTATGCGTATGGTCAACATCGGCAAACACTGGCAGAGCGCCCGCCTGCAAGACAGAAAATGCAGTCGCAATAAAGGTATAAGACTGACAGATCACTTCATCACCGGAACCAATCCCGAGTGCAGCAAAAGCCGTATGTAGCGCAGATGTGCCGTTGGTTGTTGTGACGACATACCCCTCCCCCAGGAAATCAGCCAGGTCTTTCTCAAAGGCCATGCCTCGCTTTCCGGTCCAGTAATTAATTTCTCCGGTCTGCAGAATCGACTCAATGTCAGACATGACAGATACATCCAGACTTGGCCAGGCCGGCAAAGCTTCTGAAATCACAGGGGTTCCGCCTTGAATTGCAAGTTTATTCATGATTTTTCCTACTTAAAGATGTGACGCAAGCCAACGTGAGAGTGAACAAATCGTTAAAGCGGGATTCGCAATGCCCAAGCGGGGAAATGCACCCGGCCCAATCGCGTATACGCCCGGCATAGCAGTCAGTTCTAATGAATCTGTGAGCGCAATATCGCCGTGGCCGCCAATCGGATGCGTGCAACTCTCATGCTCATAAGCCCCGTAAGGGAACACGAATCGGGTATAAATATTGGTGCGTTCCGTTTCATTCAGTGCATTCAGTGCCTGCTCGAAATCAATGCCTTCCGAGGCACCAAAAAAAGCCTCCGACTGCTCGACAGCCGTGTCATGCAATGGCGATAACCGGACTCCCAGCTGAGTACTGGCGAAATCCACAATCCGACTGGCAAGCTGGTTATAATTTTCAATCACAGCATCCGAATGTTTCGACTGGATCTCCAGGGTGGTTTTCCCTTCGTGGTAGCGACAATGCAATTCACTGTAATCAGACAGCGCCGGATTCTGTTCCATTACGGCCATCAGCAGCAGCAAACGATCTCCGTTGTCAAAGTTGTTCCGCTCGACCACAAAAATATTCGCGTTCAGATCATGATGTTCACTGAATCCATGCCACAGCATTTCATGGCGATAATCTGCAATTCGCTCCCCTTCACGCACTTTCACAGCGACACCAATACAATAATGATCGGTAACTTGTGCAATCGTCGAACGGGCCAGTGACTGCGTAATAATCTTGTTATTCACCAGAGCAGAAGCCGATAAAATGCACCGCTCAAACCCCGTTGTATTCACGGTTTGGCCCTGCGCATCCACCAGATAAAAACCATCTGATTTCTTTTCGACTTGGCTGATCGTGGCCCGCTCAATCGTAATCACGCCATCCCGAATCAAGGGTTCAAGCTGATATAACGGACTGTAGGAAGTAAATGCTGCGCTTTCACCCACCACAGCTGCTTGCGGCGCATGGTGCAATGGCAGATTCACGGCCTGATTCCGGCTCATTTCCGGATATTTCGCGGTAAATTCCTGCTGAAGCTGATGATATAAACCCGCTGGACCCTTTAGACGCTTCTGCCAGATTTCCGGCCAGCTGTTCAGCGCCTTCTCTTCCAGTGGCAGCATCACACCGTGATAGCACAGGGAACGCCCCCCCAAACGCTCGCTGATCCCTCCCAGGGCCCAATGCTCATCTGCAGTCCAATGTACTTTCTTCTCATCCCCATCAAACACACGTGTATCAAAGTGCACATGGTTTGTCCGTAACTGCGGGCCAGCTTCGTATATCACAATACGATGACCTTTCAGAGCTGAATGAAGTGCGAATTCAAGACCCGCAAGCCCTCCTCCGACTACACAAAACGTCGACATATTTTCTCCCTAATGAAAAGACCCTTCCGGGTTAGAATTACCGTCTGTCAGCGAGGTAAAGAATCATTAACCCCAACAAACCAACAGCCGATGAAATAAAGATGGTTTTACCGATATCGAAATAATAATTACCAACAAAATACACAACAGATGAAACTGAGGATGAGATAAAAAATGAAATAGATAGTAATGAACTGCCGATCCCAGGGCGACCTTCTGCCAAAGATTGCAAAAATCCAATCGGAATACTGATTAAACAGGCAGCCCCCAATGCAATCATCGGAATCAATAAGTACACATGCACGATATCCTGCGTGACAGACAGCAACATCGTTGACAGGGAAAAGATAAACGCACCGGTAATAATGACGCTTGAAGGCTTCTTGCGCTGCGCTGTTTTCGACCAATAGAAAATAAAGAACACTTCGAAGACGGCAATACAGGCTTCAAAGACACCGATATCTGAATACTCGCCCTGCACTTGATTCACAATAATAAAAGGTACTGTCGCATCCAACGTGAACAGCATGTTTGTGACCAGCGAGACACTCACAAGCTTAATCACATTTCGGCGGTGAAAAACCTGAGAGATGGGTTCAGATGCGAGTTCAGACTGATAGCTCTCATTAACAAACTTTTCTTTCAGATAAAGCGAGAAAATCAAACAGCACATCATGCCTGAAAACAACCAGATGAAGATCAATTCTTCTTTCTGCAACGCCAACATCCCAATCATCCCCAGGGTCAGCACATAGCCCATGGAATAGGTCGACCGCAGTGCCGCATTTTCATTGTGCGCATTCGAGTTTCCTTCTGCATCCACGCTCCGTTTGGCAGCGGCATAGCCAAAGATCAGAGAGTTCAGAACGCAAAAAACAGGCAGCAGCAGACAGTTGGCTAAAAAGTAAGTCAGTGGATTCGGCCAGAAATAGACGGCAATATTTCCCAAAATACCGCAAACACTGCAAAGCACGATAAATTTGACAAAACTCCCTTCCTTATCAGATTTCATGCCAAAATAAATACTGAAGAAAGTAATGACGACCCCTGAAAACAAAATCACCAGGCTATAGTAGATTTCAGGCAAGCCGATGACATCGACCCCGAATATATTTTTGTATGGATTCACCGCTGCGTTTGCACTGGCAAAAAGTAAAATCGCAAAAACCTGTTTATTCAGAAATAATGCGGCGGGTGAATCCGACCTGCCAAGTGATTTTAATATATGAAACATAGGGCGCCTTTGCTCGCAACTCTTGAGAGCACAATCTAAAAGTAGGGATGTGTATTTCCTGACAATTAAGAGATGTGTCAGTTGGCGAGAGCGTAAGGGTAAGCAAAACTTTTTTAAATCATCAAAATAAATTTTCTCGAGTGACTTTATACTCCTTAGCAATATTCATCATTGCGCATACACTAAAATGTGAAGCAGATTTAACAGCACTCAGTCGACATCAACAGTATCATTCTGAGATAGAATTTATTTCTCGCCATGATTCACTGAAGACACATGAATCACAGCCAGACATTCACTACAATTCCCATGAAACTCAATGCTTTATGCCACCAGGCACTTTATGTCAACCATGCTGGAAGTTGAGTCAGGCCGCCATGAAAAAATCTGACGCTTTCCGGGGGTTCAAACTCAGCATGAAAAAAGGCCATGACAGAAGCATGGCCTGAATCAGTGATTCCATCAGATTGAAATCCAGTTTTCTCAAGTCAGCATGACTGTTTCCTCGTAAACAGTCATGGCACGACGCTCAGGAATTAACTGGCACAGGTTTTCAAATGCTTTGCTTTTTCTGCACTCTGTTCAATCAGCGCCGCGACATCTTTGTCTTTCACAGAAGATAACACCTTATCCAGCAGGCCTTCCGCCGTTGCTTCTGATGCAGCGTCCATAAAACAGCGATACGCATTGGCAATGTGCTCTGTGGCATCAACCACGGCCGTTGGATCGGTCAGATCCGTTTTTGCCATCTTCTCAACAGAACCCGCAAAATCTTTCGCCGACTGCGCGGCATCCCCCAACTGGTCAAAGCGCAACTGGCTCAAATCGACCGATTCAACGGTCTTTTGCACATGACTCACCGCTTGATTCGCAGCATCCTGTGCTTGGTTCATGGCGTTCGTGGCCTCTTCACATCCAACTAAAACAGACATCAGCGTCAATATCATCAGAGACTTTTTCATTTTGGCCCTTAAAGCAATCAGTTACGGTGGACGGCATACTAATGCAAGGCGTTGCGCCGTAGAACAAAAATACCGTAACGGAGTGTTATCCGGGTTTACCTGCCGTTTCCCCCCTTGATACACAGATGTGTCTGAAGAATATGATTTACATTTCACTAAACTCTCGTGTCTATGTGTCGCCTTTCTTATTCACACATCATACAAACACGACACAATGAAAAAACTTTCTGTCCTTCTCCTCGCCATTTTGCTTTCTGGCTGTTCCAGTCTCATCGCCCGGGTCGGTGAAAATCATCAAAACGGTCGTCCGTATGCAGGCTTTGACTATGCGCTGGAAAACGCGGCAAACTGCAACTTTGCGTTATTTGTCAATGCCCCACCCTTAATCATATTCATGATTCCAGTGTCCCTCGCGGATATACTGACATCTGCCGCCATGGATACTGTTCTTTATCCGGTTGATGCATTGATTGAAAATGATAATCGGTATAAATCGACTTTGTGCCATTTCAGCCTGAACCACCACTGATATCCAGACGGCGGATTTCAAATGCGACCACAACACGAACCTGAACGCTAAAAAGCCCCTGTCGCGCTCAGCCTCATTGTCGACACATCACAAAGCAAAAAGGACATTAAATGATGTCCTTTTGCCTCTAAAACGACACGCTGGTCTTATCGATTGTTCTGTATCACTTCGAAAGCTTTTTCCAAGGCCGAATCCAGACCAGCTTCTCTCGAACTTCTCTCATAAGGATGAACATCAATATCTGGCAGAACACCTGTGACTTCAGCGTTCACACTATCGCTGTTTTGATAATATTCATTGCTCATTTCATACATCCAACCATTCGGAAGCATGCGTAGAAACGTATCGGAAGTCGCACCACCAGTTGCCTCACCGAGGATCCGCACTTGAGGAAGCGCAGCCATAGCTAATGCAAATGTTTCCCCTGCACTGAATGTCCCATTTGAAGTGAGTAAAATAACATCGCCCTGATAACGGCGATCACGCTCCGGTTTCGCATAAACTAAATTGCTGGGCCATAATTTCCCTTCAAAAGCCGTACTGATATCCCACACAAGTTGCTCATCTTTCAAAAAACGTTTGATCAGCTCAAGTGCCTGCAAATCATAACCACCTTCATTATCACGAACATCAATAATTAACTGTTCTGTTTCATTTAAATTTTCGAAAATTTCATCCAATAAAACATTGAATTTTTTATTTGCATAGGATATATCTTCCTTTTCTATACCAAAGGAGTCGATATAATTCACAAAATGATCTATCGATAAATATCCAGTTGAATTTCTGTCGTATTCAACAATCCCCCAGTTCACGCCCAGATTCTGATTTTGAGCACGCTGAATATACCCAGTACGAGTCTGTGCATTCATATACAGGCTTATGTTTTCAATGATCTTTTGACGTTGATTTTGAATATATCCGTCAATCTGCTCACCAATTAAACCATCCTCAATAGCTTCCTGCATCAACAGCACACTCAAGTGTGGTTTTGCTTCATAACTAATCGGTTCCTGTTCAAGGTCAAAATATAAACGCGTATGCCCGTCATTTAATTGCTTTAATATTTCAGAGAATACTGCGAGCAGTCCAGCCTCATTCTGATTAGATAAGTCATCATAATAATTCTCATCAATCTCTTCCCAGTCCATTTTTCGTTCTTTCAAGAAAGCATAATGTTCTTTCATATCCAACCAAAATAGACGAAACACTTCTTGGGCATTAAACTGGTAATCTGGATCATCAATGGTCCGAATCAGCCCACCAGTACAAATTTCGTCTAAATTTTGAATGCGAGTGTAGGACACAGGGGCTGTATCATAGGGACGGTGATAAATCAGCGTGTCACCGAGACGAACGCTATTCTTTCTCATTAAATCAAACGGGTCCTGGGTAATGCTCTGAAAGCAGATATCTGACGTCACTTGCCAGGTTTGAACATCATTCACCGAGATTTGCTTGATTTCACCATACAGCGGCGAATACCACAGGCCTTTCATTTGCTCATCTGAAGCTGGTGGATGGTCAGAATTGCATCCCATCAATGCAGCGCAAAGTAACGGTATCGAAAAGTAAGCGTTGAAATTCATCATCTTTCTCCCTTCATTCTGTTGTGAAAATGTCAGGAAAAATTCTAATCTTTCAACGCGTTAATTTTCGTCACTGTTTTGTCTGTTTTTGTCTATTGTTTGTCGCAGACAACGCCCTGTGATCTGTGAATTGGATTACAAATCGCGCCCCACCCCACTGACTTCTTTCCACCGTGATTGATGCCTGATGCTGATGAAGTATTTCTTGTACGATCGCAAGCCCTAATCCAACACCGCCAGTCTCCTTAGAACGGCTTTCATCCAAACGGTAGAATGGCTGGAATATTAACGCTCTTTTTTCTTCTGGTATCCCAATCCCATCATCTTCAACGATTAAATAAATCACTCGCTCACACTGATTTAATGACACAGAAATATGTTGTGCTGCATACTGGTCCGCATTGAACACTAAATTATTAATGACACGCTGAATGCCGATTTCTGATGCAGAAATATAAATGAAAGGTTCACAATAGAGTGATATTGGTTTATCACAATGCTGCCTCAACGTTTGAACTTGATTTCCAATCAGTTCACTCAAATTGACAGTGAACAACTCTGGCGGCGAGGATAGTGATTCGTGCTTACTGAATTCAAGAATTTCAAAGATCAATGATTCCATTTCATCACAATCTTTCAATAACGATTTTACCCGCTGTTGCGTATTGGCAGGGAGCTCATCCAGGTCAATTAAGTCCAACTTCAATTGAAGCCGAAACAAAGGTGTCTTCAACTCATGAGATATAGCACGTAACAGACTTCTTTGCCGGTGAAACATGAGTTGAAGTTTATCTGCCATATGATTAAAGGTTTGATTCACGCGCCCCACGGCTTTAAAACCTGTATCTACCCGGATAGATAAGTCTCCGTTTGCAATTAACTGACTTGCATTTTCTAGTTTCCGCAATCGGTATTGAAGCCATAAAGTATAGAAAAAAAAGCTTAAAACAATCAGGCCCAATGGCAAAATGAATTGAATCAGAGTTAAAATGAATTCAGCATTTTCATCTACATCAAGTGCTGATAGTTGAATGAGTTCTTTATCCAATATTTTTGCTGTAATCGTTTGTAAATGCTCGTCATGAATATGTTCTACTTTAATCCTCGGTTCTGTCGTAATATCTTCATCAGATGGTAACGATTGAATTTTTAAGTTGGTTTTGGAAGAGATTTCATCCAGAAGTTCATACCACTGATTTTCAGACAATGAAGGTCTTGCCGCTTCCAGAGCATAAACATAAGCAAGATAATCTAACTCAACATCTTTTTTTAAACTGCTGGAAAAATATTGTGTTGCAACGGATGCCAGCCAAGGGTATATTTGTGAGAAAACAAACATAAACAGAATTGCTTTTAATGTAAATCGTATTAACAACATTATTCCTGCTCATCATTAACAAGTAAGTATCCCTTTCCCCTGACTGTAATAATAAATTTGTAGGGTAACTCATCTCCAATCTTTTTTCTTAGGTTCATCACTTTATTATCGATTGAACGATCCAGTCCATCAAAATCTCGGCCAAATAGTTGTCTTGAGATATCATCACGCGTCACAATATTATCAGCATTTCTTGCAAGCAAACTGAACAGTTGAAATTCGCTGTCTGTCAAATCCAAACTTTCCTCACCTTTATAAACCGAGCGGCGAGGAATATTCAATTGGAACTGTCCCACCTTCAACTGTTCAGTATTCTGGCTACTACGGTGATTGGCAGACAATCGGATTAAATTACGTAACCTTGCAAGAATAATACGAGGATTGACAGGTTTTTGAATATAGTCATCAGCCCCCATTTCTAACAGCATAATTTGATCAATATCATCTTCACTTGCAGTGAGCACAATGATTTTTCCCTGATATCGGTTTTGAAGCGCACGACAGATACTAATCCCATCAACTTCGGGCAACATCAAATCCAGTAAAACAAAATCTGGTTGATGCTTCAGCGAATAATCAAGCCCTGATTTTCCTGAATGTTTCAAACAAACATTGAAACCATTTTTTTCGAAGAAAACACTGAGTAAATTAGCCAATTCAATATCATCCTCAATGATGACTAAATGTTTTTCATCATTTTTTGATTTCTCATGAAACTCTGAAGACTTCAATTTCACTCTCCTTCGAACATTATCTATTTGATTCAACAATCATGTTCACCTTGGCAATAAACCGCCGAAGAAAACTCATCAACATTTTAACCTGTTTTAAAACCCAATAATTCTAAAAAATATCCACAGCTTCACCCAAAAATAAACCCATCAGGTGTTGTTATATTTTTTCGACAAAATGAAAACCCGCTCAGTCTTATTCTTCCAGCAAAGTGACAAGGGTATACTGAGAAGAAAAATCAAAAAACTACCTTGTTCAATCATGACTACCGATAGCAGAACATTCACCGCCCATAATACAGTTGTGAACAGTCTATATTTTCTGAAAGATTGATACAATTGCCAAAACTGGCTTACGACAGGCCCCAAGAATATGAATAAAATCAAACCACCCCGAAGTATGAAGTATCCCTCACCGCTCTCCAGATACCATTTCAGATGCATTAATAACATTGGCATTGAAAAATATGCCATAAAAATTAAGAAAGGAAATAATCGCTCCTGAATTGAAAGTCTTTCCTTTCTAAATTGATGAATTTTGTATAAACGATCAAACCTCACAAATCGCTTTTCTCTTTTTGTAAAGAAATATGCAATACCAGGTAAAGACAAAAGCCCAATGAGAATCATGATTGGCACCAGAAACAGCACGAATATTTCCATTATTTTCCTATTGATATACAGCGCCCGCCACACCGGACCCATCCTAACGCAGTCACCCAAGAATCACTGCTTTCACCCAAAGTGCATCAGTTTATCATGCTAGGCCGATCACGCATCTTCATCACACGAAAATGCCATATCCCCTGAATGTTCATCTCAACCTTCATGAATCAGGGATGGAGGGTACTCACGCCTGTTCACCGACAACACAACAACATTCAATCGGGTCATCATTCAGCGTCTTCGCTGGCATATAAAAACCCCGCATCAATGCGGGGTTCAGACACAACATGCAGAGAACTAGAAACCTGCTGCTTTAAACAAAGTTCAAAAACTTTTCCCGATCCGCTGCATTCAGCAAATCAACCGCGGCGGTGATTGCTGCTGCAATCTTCCTCTCCCGCGCAGCCAGCATTGGCGGCTCATCAGGGTCTATCTCATCTTTATGGCGATAAATATTGAGCACGGTTTCGTACAGGCGCTTCAGACCTTTGTCATCACTGAAGTCCTCCAGATCATTCTGATACTCGTTGACCTGATGCACCACCAGAATCCGGGACAGAAACGCATACTTCTCGTCTATTTTAAGATCCGTCAGAACATCGCAAAACGCTTCCACTTCATCTGCGGTCGCGTCAGAACAATACCTGCCACCTTCAGAGTATTCAATAAAGCTGAGCAATAAGGTTGTCGACGGGAATAACTGCAGAATCAGTTCATACAAACACAGGTATTGCTGCTTCTGTGGTTTGTTTGCCACTTGGGCAACATACAACATCGACGCCAGAATCATGCCGATTTCATCAGACACGAAGAGTGACGTGCTTTCCTTTTCATCCTCTTCCGCTTGATTGAAGACCAGTAACTCACGGGCAAAGGCAAGCGCCTGCTCTCTGGAAATCGGGGCGTCAGACTGTGCTGCTTCATCCTGTTCTGAGACCTGCAAAAAGCGAGCAAACACCCCCCCAGCGGCTTTCGCCTGTGCATCGACATAAGCTTGGATGCCAGTGATCAGGCGCGCGGCTTTCTCACGTTCATCTTCTTCAAACGAATGATTCAAAGCTTTCAGCTTTTCCAGTTCACGATAAAAACTCGGGAAGAGATGCTGATGATAAAACGCCCATAACGGTTCCAGTTCCGGCTCAGCAATGAAACCACTGGCTTCCTGAGCCAAAATATAAGCGACCGACAATAACTGAGCGCCCTTCGCATATTCGGTCTGATTCAGCGCAGGAACAACCGCTAACAAATCCTCCGGGGTATCTTGATACGCGCGCAAAATAATATCGTCCAGCATCTCGCCGAAGCCTGATTTATCCCGCTGATAAAGCCCGTGAATCTCCTCAAGGCGTGTCAGACCCATATGACTGCGCAAGGGTTTGTTGATTAAGACGTAAAGCCTTTGCCGAATCTCTTCGGCACTCAGCGCTTTGATCGTAAAACGGGCAGCGGCTTCCTGTTTAGTGCACAGCTCGAAATCATTCGCGATAATTTTGAGTTCTTCGCCACTCAGCTCTTTTTTCCCCAATAAACGCACCAGGACATCCAGCGTTCGCAGGCACTTGTCGTTCTGAGCGGCTTCCCCTTCATCTTCAATAAAAAAGCTGTCCGGATTTTGATAGGTCACCAGAAAACGTTCAATGATGTCTTTCAGCGTAATATCCTGAGCCAGATTTGAAGACAACCGCCAGCCGCCGGATCCGAAATATTCAAAACGCTTGTAAATATAGTGTTTGTGCTCAAACGCCAGCTGTCTGAAGTGGACGGGCTGCAACTGGTCCAGAACTTCGGGATGCTGGTTCTTTTCGATATAAGCCAGAATCTGCTCACCGTTGGCGAAACACTTCAGGAAAAAGCTTTTGTTGGTTTCGTACTCGTTATACTCGTCATATTCCTGATAGAAGGGGTCATCCTGAATATCAGCCAGCGTGGTCGTTTCGTCATAAACAGGTTGATCGTAATACCAGAGATCTTTCAGGGGCACATCTTTCACCGCGTCATACAACGCCTGACGAAATACCTCTCGCTCCTCTGCAATGGTCCGGCCATGGAAATTCAGATCATCAAACTCGCCCGCGGCTGCTTCCCGCGAGATCAGCGCATCCGCAAACGTGTCGTCGTCATGATAAGCATCGCTGACTTGGCTAAAGCCGTATTCCATCAATTCAAAGGGATCAACACTGGCAACATCTCTGGGCCGGCGTTTGAATGCCTGAATCCGCGCTTCTTTGTAATATTGATAACGGCTTTCATCAGCTAAGAAACATTTCAGCAGATCGGGGACGAAATTTTCCGACGCCATGTAATGCGACAGGATACAGCCAAACACCTCTTGAAAGTGGCAACTGGCGTACGCATCCAGCACCAGAGGACTATAGCCATGCTGATAGAAGAGATACGCCATATAATTAGCGCCGTGATACATGATCTGGTTAAAGTCACTGTCTTCCGGGTAGTACTCGCCAACCAGATATGCATATTCCGGATACTTCTCTGCCAATAGCACCAGTAGGTAAATCCCAAACATCATATCGGATGAAAAAAACAGTTCGTTGGAAGAATTGACCCGCAGACTGAAATCCACCAGCGCTTCGCAGAAGGCGACGATCAGGGGTTTCAAATCTTCATGTTCTAAGGCGTGCTGAAACACCACCATGTGGGAAAAGCGCAGGTACGCATCATTTTTGCTGAGCCTGAGGAGTGCTTCATCCGTCAGGGATTCCATGGGTTCGGACTCAAGCGGATCGTCACTGCTCATCATGAAGATCGCTTTAAACTGATCCGGGTTGAACAGGTCGCAGGGCTGAAACTGTTTTTGATCGTGAGCAATAAAACCACCGACGTTATCAATCAATTCACCGGCTTGATAGGCGCGCTGTAATTGAGATTGAAACGCCACAATGGCTTCTTTTAATGATTCTTTATCTTTTAAATTGACCTGGATAAACGGCTGTTCCATGACTGTCCCGTAAACGTTTTTTTAACAGGTTTGCACCCCTATAAACGGCCTGCTCTGGTTACTCAAAGCAGTCGATGTTCATCAACAAATAAAAATAATGAATTGAATGATTTAGGCGGCATCAGCCGAATCTGAAAGAAAAGGAATATTCCTTTTTGGGAAAACCATCACAAGCGATGCGATCATTTCGATAATGAAATCATTAAAAATACGAAGGGACTGAAGATTGAAGAAAACGCGGATGATATGAATGGCAAAAACAGTTTGTTCCCTGTAATCGCGAAAAACCAAGTTTTTGATAAAACCCATGGCCAATGTCACTGTGTAAATAAACTGCTTTCGCGCCATGTTGTTCGAACAGAATCTGAGTCGCCCTGCGCACAATCTGAGATCCAAAGCCCTGATAGCGCATTTCCGGCGCTGTTGCGACAGAGCCAATCCCGAAACACCCTTCCTGAAGACCAAACTGACCCGAATAGACAATCAAAGAAGCCACCGGCTGGCCGTCAACGGTCAGCACAAACCAAGCGCCCGATTGATACTTGGCGCTTTTCCGGCAGCCTTCAAGATACGCATCCATCGAAAGTCCATTCCCCCAGGCATCAAATCCCATCCGGTAAATTTGTTCGAGCTCCTGTTCTCTGGCTTTTCTCAGATACATTCAAGGCTGCCTTTGCTGATTCCGCGAATCACTTTGTCGTTTCAATCTGAAGAGGGAAAAGAGAATTTATGTTTCACGGCCTTCAGCAAATGCGGGAAGATCCCGATTTAATTCACACCAGTTCGCTTTGTACGCAGTATAAATCTGTGCATCAATGGTGACCGGAATGTCTTCGTCAAATGTGGCAATCGCAAGTTCAATGGCTTCGAGTGGCGCCTCTTTCCCACGAAAACCAAGACTGGCGCCGCAGTTCGGACAAAAGGAGCGAATCGTACCATTGGCAGCCACATAATCTTTCAGTAACGCTTGGCCTGATATCCAGTTGAGCCCTTGGACACCGACCAGGGTTCCAAAGGCTGCACCATGAAATTTACGGCACATCGTGCAATGGCAATTGGCGGCTTGCTGTTGAAAACCACGCACAGAAAACCGAATGCTTCCGCACAAACATGACCCGTGAAATATCTGACTCATCCTGAGCTCCTCGTTCTCTCTCATCCTTTCTCAACCGGTGAGAACACGCTGTGACACTGAGTGTGACTGCCTTTGTCCTTCGTTGCAACCGGGCGGATTCAAATCACAAGCCGCCTGATACACACGAAAGATGCAAATCCGCCGTTCAGACCGGATGCGTGAGATCAATAACGCCCTTTGGATCCGGACCGTAGTCATTGTCACCCGGCGAGCCCTGCTCCACCAGCAACATCAATCCAATCAACACACCGACAAAAGGAATCAGTACCACGAGCATTGACCAGCCACTCCGATTGGTATCATGCAGACGCCGGACAATCGATGTTAAAGCAGGAATAAAACTCAAGGAAAGATACACGGCAATGAGTGCATGATCATCTTGAATCAATTCTCCGAGAAAAAGTGTCAGATAACAGATTCCATAATGCACTAGCCAAAACAGCCAAAAATCTTTGCGTCGTACACGGCCATCAGAATTTGCAAAATTCTTAACCGTGGCGATGTAACTTCCCATACCTGCCAACCCTTGATGATTTATTTGTCGCGAAGACTGAAGCCATACGACAAACCGGCATTGCAGGTGAAGCTTTGCTGACCATGAACCCCGAAAATGTCGCACCCAATTAGGGGCGACGCTTTCAGGGATTCATTAATTCGAATTGAACACGCAGCAATTAATACGCTGCCTCTTTCAATTTTTTGAGCGCGAACTCCCCTCGTTCTGAGACAGCAATAGATTTATCCGAAGCAAAAACATCTGCAAAATCTTTCGCAACAGATCCCAAGCTATCCAACTCTCTGATCAACATCTCTGCCGAAACGCGCCGAACAATCGACGATGGATCAGCCGACGACAATTTTAGCAAGGTTAGAAATGGCATCTCAGCATCAATTTTTCTCTCTGCGAGAATGGGTTTTAAACTACCTTGATGATATCGTTTATCGGTCCAAACCCATTTCCGACCTGCCATCCATACAATTCGACAATCAAACAAACTACGATAGGCTTTCGCCCGAAGTGAAGGCTGGACAGCACAAGTCGCAATTTCACCAATTCTGCCGTCAAGTATCGGTGTGCGCCCAAGCTGAGAAAAAAGAGATGGCATGGGCCCAGCAGGTGATGAAATTAACTTAGCTCTCAGCGACTCTGCCGTTTCTTTTTCACACATTATTTCTAGAAGAACAGCTTGCCCTGAGGGTTCAATCCTCCCCCACGAACTCCAATTGGGAAGAACGGCACAAAGTGTATCAACAACAAACTTTGGATCGGATGCTTTAGCTATCTCTGGCAATTTTTCTTTTGCAGCCTCTCGTACTTGCGGGACCCAATCATTCAACCGACGCAGAACAAGGGAGAAAAAGAAGGCGTTTGGTACAGGTCCAGACAGAGCACGTAGTGCTTTTTCACGTTTGTGCCCATCCCAACTGATCACGTCCAGCCAAGTGAGAATGTTCTGAGGTTTTGACCAAAATTTCCATTGGGGTATTGCACATTCTCTGATCGCAGAAGCATATTCAAAGCGAATCATACCCTCCCAATAGTCAAAACTAGTGAAAGTCAGCTGAGATGTCATATGAGTTAATGTACTCATAGCAGCATTGACTTTACGACCCGAGTGAATTGAATAAGCAAAGTCCCTCACCGCTGAAATAATTTCATCTTCGCTCACTTGTGATTTTTTCACTCGCATTTACCTCTTAAAGAATGGGCTCTTCATCTTGATGAACAGTTACGACTTTTCCCTCAAGACTTCATCTCTGAAATTATTGCTTGGAACAAAGCTACCGCGCTGAATGGCATAGAAAACCTAAATTGATTGCGACACGAACGAACAAAGCATGCTGACTAAGGTGATGCTTATCAACAGAGCACGACCCAGTTGTCTCGGTGCATCTCACGCCCCTGAAACTATCGGCATGGCAAATTTCACTCATTCTTGAAAAGATTACGCATTGTTTGAATGAAATCACTGCTTCTAAATCTATTTATCAAAACCTGCCATCGCTGTGAAAAATGCATTGTGCTGATATTTATTTAATTCACTCGGTGCGACGGCATTGTTTTTCTTTTGATAAGAAGCAATTGCCTGAGGAGAAACCAAGATGACATCGTTGGCATCTGAGTCTTGTATCATCGCTTCCATTTTAAAAGTATCCGCGCCTCCGGCAAAGTCCCCTTTTTTAGGACGTTTTTTAATGTACACTTTTTCAACTGAGTTCGTGGCAAGCAGTTGATTGATTTCTTCTTTAAAATCTTTAACACTTTCCCGACGTTCACTATCATTAAGCGTAATTTTCTTCTTCTCAGTTGCTTTCACGATAAAACAATTATCCGCTTGCTTTTCCAGAACCGTCACAATCGCTTCATGGCCTTTTAATTCAATCCCGCATATATGAGTCATCCCAAAACATCCTTCTAATTTTATATCTATTTTCTCTTGTGCAATTCACGCTTTAAAATTAAACACGATATACGATAACACAATATTTCACAATCGAGACTCACATTAATAACCAATTAAACCCGCCTCCAAAAGCATACCCAGTAATAACATCAAATGAAACACACAACCAACAAAAATTGCAAGCCAATTCCAACCTGAAAACCTTTCGTTATTGATAAAATCAGGGATGGCTTCTTTGTTAACACTGGAAGCAAGACGATTCGCTGGAATAATAAACAGGAAACTTAATAAGGAAACAAGCCAATATGGATCAGGCAATCTCGATAAGAACTGAAAAACAAAATACATACCGCCAAGAAAAAGTACAGGCAATGACTGTGGCATGTTTTTTTCATTGGCAGATTTTTTGATATGTTCAAAACAGCTAAATGCCCAAATCGGCGAAAAAAATGCCCGCCAAAAAGGCATCATATTTTGTCCTGTTCTTGCTCTAATAAGCATCCAATTTTTATAGAACCAATAAAAATTATAGATCCCCACTGTGCATATCGACATCACGACCAGTTTGAACGTAGATGTGGAGAAAAAGTATACCTCTGAGTCTCGTTCCAGTGTTTTTTCTGCTGATTGAGTCGGTAGCGCATCTGGATTTAAGTTTTCTGCTTGCAAGTGACACTCCTTTGTATTCCTTACCCCTTTCGAAGGGGTCAAACAGATTATGATTCATGCGTATGTGCACTATGATTATTGGTATTTAGCCGACGTGATAAATTCGCCAAATGACTCACACCACACAATGACCGTATTGTACCCCGATAGGTCGATATCTTTTGGTACTTTCACTACAAAATTTTCAAAAGTCTTCACATCCCCCACAAGCGCCATCTCATTTTTCAGCCGTTGAAAATCAGCTTCGGTTTCGACGAACGCCGGAGACACATACAACTTATAATCCGGGCCAGGCGCAAGCTGCCCCATGAATGTGATGAATTCAGCAGTCAGGGATACTTGCCCCTCTCCCCAGTGAAACGCATCGCTGTCTTTCAGGTCTTTTCTGAACGTGGCTGAATACTGTGCCTGCGATGAGATTTGAATCACTTCAGCTTCAGTGGGTGCTGGCGGGGCAATCAGGATAGGCAGCAGATATATCCCAAGCACAAAACCAAGTACTCCTACAGACAAGTGAGTTACCGAGAGTGTCATGAATGTTTTGAGTTTCATAAGTCAGCTCATTGTTGTGAAAATTTAGTCTAACCGGGATGTCTGAAACACAAAACCCAGCATGACAAGAATAGTCCAGGGTTGGCAGAAAGCTCACCGCCTCAGAGGCATGCGTCATCAGGGTTTCTGTTCATCAATTTTATGAATTGTTCCAAGAGAAACCGCGACCAGTTTTTCTTCCCCTTCGGTTTGGGCATAGACCTTACACTCGCATGTTGCTTGGCGTTTTCCAGCGTATAAAACGGTTGACCTGGCGATCAATCTGTCGCCGATTGCGGGCCTGACATAGTTCACTTTGTATTCTGAAGTGACACATCGTCCCAGTACGGATGCTCCGGCAAAAGTAATACAGTTATCAGCCAAATAGCTAACGACACCACCATGGGCAAACCCATTGTTTTGCTTGAGGTCATCTCTCACCTCAAGGCTCAATTCAGCCGTTCCTACCTCATAAGCGTCCAATGTTGTTCCCAGAAGCAAACTGAAAGTCTGCTGTGACAGAATCTCTTTCCCTTTCTCTAACATATTGCTCAATGTTCAGCTCCTTACTGATCATCCGGAAATCCAACAAATGGCATGGACTGCCCCGCATCAAAATTGACCAAATGACCACTGAATCGATCCAAAAAATTCTCGCTAATCAGTCGGACACAAATAGGATCCGACCAAGGGTACTTCCACTCTTTCAGCCGTTAAACTACCTTCGACATCAATGTTTAAAGGATTCGATGAAATTCTGGATTCATCCACCGGCACGATCGAGTTTTGAATGCGGTATTGCAAAACACCATGCTCTTCAGGATATGAAAACACCATTCCGGATAAAGTTTCGGTGTCTTCTTGCCGGAGTGCAAAACGACTACGAATCACAAAGTGATCAGACTGCGCTTCAACATGTTGTTGAGGCACCTATCAACAACTTCTGGCAGATAAGAAACCCAAAATAATGGCGATCATCGCCTGTGCAGAAAGATGGTTATCATCCTGAATTTGATGTTGCGCGTTGGCGTCCTATAGGTGAACAATCAGCATCGTTTGAACGATTGACACCTGAGTGATCCGGTATGCACTCACATGCCTAAAGTGTCACTATTTTTTGGCAAAGTTAAACTATCGCTTGGTGGTAACTGCCTTTATTGAGACAATACTCTTCGTAACTTCTATACCAATGGACAACCATGAAACTCTTAGTTCGCAACCTTGCCCGCACAACAACTGAACACGATATCCGCAAACTGTTTTCTGAACACGGTGCAGTCGCTGAATGCACGCTCGTTTTAGATCAAGAAACTGGTTTATCGAAAGGCTTTGCTTTCGTCGAAATGCCTGACGTTTCAGAAGCAGAATCTGCGATTGCGGCACTTCATCTGACAAGCGTTGCCAAAAGCAAGATTCGAGTCAAAGCAGCTCAGTAAAACAGATTCTTAAACCAGCTGAAAATGCTGGTTTTTTATTGTCCCAACTACTGCACAACGCTTGGCAATGCAACCATTCAACTCAAACACAACAATCCGAGCAACCGTTATTCAAAGCCAAAAGTAAAACCACTTCCAGAGAGTTCCTTGCGAGACGTTGTGATGTGTTTACTCAACGTATTCTTGTTCAAACCGTATCCCGTTAAATGTATGCGTACAACACTTACAAAATGGTCGTAATGTTGACTCGGTTACTTCAGGATTTGTTATTTTCAGAATACCCCGTTCATCGACATACAAACCGCTATAGTAACTCCTTTCACCAAGACGAACATAGTCTTTGGCACTCTCAAATTCTAATGATACCAGCCAATATATGGGTTCTTTTTTATCGAGCCTCGAAATTGCCTCACTCAACACCACATCCCATTCATTTCCAACTTTAGAAAGAAGAAACTTAAACAGCGGTGTGTAATCTAAACCTCGCGAACCCCTTTCCTCATTCCAAAAGCCGTATCTTTTCTTCGACGGTCCATAATCACCACCATGACAATGATGGACACCATAAGTTCTGGTATTCACCCTTCGATATAAAGGTTTCTTCTCAAACTTTTTCACTTCAGCCTCTCGAGCACAGAATGAATGACATAGGCTCCCCTGCTTTTGGCTTTGCCACACTTGGTCAGTCTGATTACAAAATCGCCTGTGGCCACCATGTCACCATCTGTCTATGGCATTGATTTAGCCAATATCCCGCCAGCCATTATCGGGATGGAAGCTTGTGGTGCTTCCCATAGCTGGGCTCGAGAGCTGACTAATCTCAGTCATGCACCAAAGAGCATTCTATGTTGCGCGATGGCGTCTTAAGAGATGAAAAATCAGCATGATTCTAATGATTGACGCCATCGTCGTTTGTTATGTTTCGTAGCCCAAGACTTCGATACCCTTCTCAGTCCTCACTATCGGAAATTCACCAACTTTACAGAGTTCCTTCAGAAACCTCTCTAAATTCAGGTCTCGGTGTGTAGTAGGAGCATTTTCATAAGGCTGATATGAATAAGTTCTTGGGATGAATATACGTTCAATGTGCTTGTACTCGACAGGTCCAGCACGGCCTTTAACGGGATCATCAATTGCCGAATCCCACACCTGTTGGTTACTAGGAGCATGACCAAAGAAAACTCTTTCAGTATCCGTAAAGTGATATTCAATACCAGAAAAATCTGCTCCATACTCTACCATTGTAAGAAAGAACTTCATCCACTTATGGTTGGACATTAGACGCACTGAGTATCTCTGTCTCAGAGCTTTATCATTTTGAGCTTTCATTTAAACCTTCTAGAAACCTAACGAATGACATGCCCCCTCATCAGGCTTTGCCACACTTGGTCAGTCTGATTACAAAATCGCCGAAGGTCACCATGTCACCATCTGTCTATGGCATTGATTTAGCCAATCTCCCGCCAGCAATTAGCGGGATGGCGTCTTATGGGATGAAAAATCAGCATGATTTTAACGATTGACGCCATCGTCGTTTGTTATGCCGTTACTTTTCGTTTTAACTGAACTTCTGTCGCTTTTGAACCATCAGCTAATATGAATAAGTCTGACTCAAATCGTTGAGCCACATGAAAACCTAAGGCTTCAAAAATTGTGACGTTACCCGTTTCCTCAACACACCAAACTGAGACTGAATGAATAAGTTTATAGTATGTCCCGAGAAATTGAACCAGACTTCTCGCTACACCTTTTTTGCGAAAACTTGCTGCAACAGCTAACGAGCTAAGCTGTAGTTCTGAGCCAACCAATTTAGCTTCAACAACACCAACTAAGCACCCATTGACATGGAAACCGAAACAGCTCCACTTACTACTTTTAACGCTGTTTTTATTGCTAACTGCGACCTCGGTTGGCCTGTAAAATTGACGAAGTTCATCAAAGCAGCTTTTTGACAGCTCAACCACTGACTTGTCGTTTACATCAAGTTGCACGATCATCAATTTCACCTTAAACATAACGAATGACATACCCTCTTGCCACACTTGGTCAGTCTGATTACCGAATCCCTGGAGGCCACCATGTCACCATCTGTCTATGGCATTGATTGAACCAAACATCATTTCAGTATCCACGGTGAGGATCACCAAGACAAGCTATTGACCCACTGAACAATATCCCACCAGCCATTATCGCGATGCAAGCTTGCGGGGCTTCCCAGAGCTGGGCTCGAGAGCTGACTAATCTCAGTCATACACCAAAGATCATGGCATTCAAATATGTTGCGCCTTTCAGAACGGGGGCCAAAAACGATCTCAATAATACCGATACGATTTGTGTGGCTGTCACCCGTCCTTCAAGGCGCTTGATTCGAATCAAATCCGCTGAGCCGCAGGCAATATTATTCCTGCACCGTGCGCGTGATCGTGATCGTTAGACATCACTCTGAAATGCTTGTTATAAAATTAAAAGACATCAGTGCAGTCACTACCACCTAAATCCACACCATCAAAAGCGTCTGTCGAATCACGATAGGTATTTTTTGATGTTGAACCATGAATTGAAGCGTATTCTAAATAGGCATCAAAATCTGGAAGACAATCTTGTTTAAACAATATATTCCCAACTTCCCGATGAAACTCGGATTGTGACCCAAAAGATGTCGACAAGCCCAAAGACATGAAGAAACTATGGCTGGTAAACATACCGTGCGCATAATTTTGGTAATTAAGATCCTTAGATTTTCCAATAGCCCCTAAAGCCCAGTCTATTTCTTCAGGACCGTAGTGTTCCTTTTTTCCGTACTTAACTGAAAGTCTTAGGGGAAGCTCTCTCGCAACAGATTTGATAATGTTCTTTTTCGTCCACTGAAACATATTCTCTCCTAATTACATAACGCCAGCAGCACGCGCGGCTTAGAAATGAAGGCACGACCAACTTACCTAATCAAGCTCTTCTCTTTGTTGCAGAGAAATACAGAAATTTAGTGAACTTACCTGCATTTGTGATCCTTCCATCGAAATCAAATAGTGTTTCAGTATCCACGGTGAAGATCACCAAGGCAAGCTATTGATCCACAAAACAATAACACGATCGAAAGTTCTCTCGACGTTTGCAACATCCCACCAGCCATTTTCGGGATGGAAGCTTGTGGTGCTTCCCATGACTAGGCCCGAGAGCTGACTAATCTCAGCCATACAGCAAAGATCATTCTATGCTACGCGATGGCGTCTTACGAGATGCAAATCATCATGATTCTAATGATTGACGCCATAGTCGTTTGTTAATTGTTGAAACTCACAGCGGATACATAAGAAAAATACACCAAGCACATCCCCGCTATAATATTTACAACCATACTAACCTTCGAGAAATCGCCCCTTTCTTTTGCTAAAAAAAATATATAACTACATATTGCAGTCCATACAGACATAACTAGCACATGCAATACAGAAAGGTATAGGTAGGTTGAAAATTCAATACCTGCAAAAATTGGCACTACTGTTACATAAAACAATAGGGCTTTAGCATTAAAAATATTTAATAGGAATGCTTCTTTAATACTTGTCTCTTTGAGTTCATTGAAGCTGCCATTTCGAAACTCTAACCCTAAAATTAAAAGTCTCACGCCAATATAAAACAAAAATATAATACCCACCAGCTTCAAAGTATTTAGCAGAATCACATTTTTCACAATGAAACTAGAGAAACCTGCGCCCACAAGTGATCCATGGACTAATATACCCAGCCCGGTGCCCACGATGACTTTAAAAGCGCCTCTAGCCCCTGAAGCTGAGGCATTTGATATCGCTAGAGTGAAGCTGGCACCAGGAGACAGTGCTATCGGTATCATTGCAAACACAAAACCTTGTAAATCAATCAATATACCGCCTATTTCCTGATCATGGAGAGACAACTAATGCCGCATTAAGAGGCGAACAACTCATTCTATACAAACTAAACCATTGTGCTGTAAACACTTAATCTAATTCAAACCAAAACTGCCAAGCGTTGCGAGTCCCTCTTGAACAGTTTGTATGGATAATGAACCCGGCTTAAGGGTAAAGTGAGGCCCAGGCTTTCACTGCAACGATAGCTTTCTATGGGCTCGTTCGATTGAACGCTAGCTGCTCTATTGAGAGACCGATAGCAAACATGAACACCACATATGGACAACGCGCCAAAACAGACAAGCTCGATGCCAAACTCATCGCCCACTATGCTGAAACTATGCTGAAGCAATCAAACCCACACAAACCCAACTCAAGCCAGAGAGTATGCGGCTGATGGCGTCTTATGGAATGAAAAATCAGCATGACTTTAATGATTGATGCCATAGTCGTTTGTTATAAAGCCATCATGTGCCCAATTTCATCCTTAATAGGCAAAATCTGTTCATAGAGTCGGTGGTACGCTTTACCAATAGCTCCCCTAAACTGAACAAGTTCCGGCACATTGTCTCCTATGTTAATGATATGCTCTTTAGCTATGCCTGGATAAGGATCAATGTACACAATTTCAGACATCCCTAACTGGTAAGCTTTCTTTGCACATAATTCACAAGGACTTGCAGTAGTGTAGAGCTTCCCCCCCTCAATACCGCTGCTGCCATACTTTGTTAGCTGTAGAAAAGCATTTTCTTCAGCATGTAGAGCTCTGGTGTGAACCTGGTTACCTTTTTTATCTAAACTATTATGGATATCTTTAAAGCAGTAAGATAAGTTATGCCCATCAAAAACTTGGTTTTTGGCATTTATTTTTCGAATTTTTATTAGTTGCTCATTCGCTCTAGATCGGAATTTCTGGTTGTTTCTTTCATAGTTACTGTAAGTTAACGGATCAAACTCTTCTATTACCCCATTAAGCGAACGCATAGAACATGGCACTTGCCCTTTCGCAACGTCATTCCAACCAACTGACTTTATTGAATTATTTTTATCAGTAACAACGGCACCAACCTGTCTTGAAATACAACCAGAGTTCATTTTCATTGTATATGCAACCTGCATAACCCTTTCCATTGACGATGGTGGTATAAGTCCCGGGTGCTGCATTAGCGCAACGTACCAAACTATCTGAGCTTTTAAAATGTTATTGTTATCAAATTCATTCTTGGGGTTGAAGAGATGGATATCCGATATTTCAATGCATTTTTTTACATTTTGAGTCGTGAACTTTACGTAATCACCCTCGGATTTACCTGACTCGATTTTTTCAATATTTTCTATTTGGTCTGGAGAAAACTTATGCAGTTGTTGCATATATTTGCTACGGTGCTCGTCAGGAGCATTAATAGAAACTAAGTGGAATGCTGCATACCTGTCTTTAAAAAACTTAGCTTCATAAGGGTTCCTGATAGCATCAATTACAATATAAGCCTTATTTTTTGTCACCTTACGAATCATTTTTATAATTCGATTGATCGTTTCTGGTAAGTGGAAAACACATGCAGGATCAAACTTCGCCTTGTCATAGTTATTTTGAACGCTGCCAGTTTTTCGAATTGAATTACCACATGCTTGATAAGTTGAAACATATAAGCCACGAGTTATATCTTCTAGTTCTTCTTTGAAATCTCGAGTAAACTTTCTAATCAACGTTAAGATACGAATGAAGTCATCTGCTTCTTTATTCGTTACATTAAGCTCCGTTGAGTGATCTAATAGGTTATGAAGTAAAGTACTATAGTTAGTCACTAGCCTGTTTTTAGAAAAAGATCCGCTAAGTAATTTTTGGTATACTAAGTTTTCATCAATCTCAGCAAGGCTATTACTAACAATAAACTTAGCTGCATGAGCAGAAGACAAGCTCAAGAGGTAGGTCGAGATCAAATCACTAACTTTTATAGAATAGAAATTATTCCAGTGCTGTTCCGCATACTTTTTAACTATTCTATATCGATTAACATCAAGACCTGAGTAAAAGCCATCTAAATGCTCCGGCGAAGGGAAACTTGGCTTCTTACTTTCTAAAATATTTGCTGTCGTAGTACATCCAGAACCAGTTCTTCCAGTCAAACCAACCAAAATGAACTGACTATTCTCCAAAAACAACTGACTTAAAAATTTCTTATTTTCCATATGCTTCTCTTATTTTTATACGAACCTAATTTGGATTTATGACGAATGACATGGACTCCGCCTCATCAGGCTTTGCCACACTTAGTAAGTCTGATTACGAAATCGCCGGAGGTCACCTGTCACCATCTGTCTATGGCATTGATTTAGCCAAACATTCGTTCAGTATCCATGGCGAAGACGAACATGGTAAGATACTGATCCAGCTTACAATAACTCGCTCGATAGTCCTACCAATATACCGTCAGATATTGTGGGAATGGAAGCCTGTGGGCTTCACACTATTGGACGCATGAACTCACTAAGCTCGGACATACTATTAGGATAATGGCGTCAAAATATGTGGCGCCTTTCAGAATTAGACCAGTTCTACACATAGCGATGTTCCGCCATACAGTGTAACCCTGTTTTTAAACGCACCTATCAACGACTTCTGGCTGAAGGAAAACCCAAAAAAGTGGCGATTATCGCCTGTGTCAGGAAGATGGTTATCATCCTCAATTCTATGTTGTGCGATGACGTCTTATGGGATGCAAAATCAACATAATTTTAACGATTGACGCCATCGTCGTTTGTTAGCAATATGTTCAAAAACCGAGCACCTTAACTAAAATAGCACCTACTACTGCCACTACAATCGGCGCAACATACAATTTATGGAGATTTGAAAACATACCACTATTTGGAACAAAAACTGTTTCAGCGATCTCAGAATGTGTTCTTGCAACACTGCCTTTTGCCGATTCTTCTATTATCTGGTCTTCAATTTTCTTCTGAATTTTTCTTAGACGAACGGATAATTTCTTACCTAAACCCCAAAATGTAAGCCCTACAAATATCGTTATGTATATCATGATGAAAGGTATGTTGTCTGGCTCTGCTAAGTGCATGTGATTTGGAGTTGGTGATTTTTTCCAAAAAATAATTAGGAATTCTGTGTTCTGATAAATAAATGCTACTAGATTTTTGAATGGGGTAGCAAATGCCGAACCAAGTTGAGACCCATCATCTAACCGGAAATAGATCATTTTTAGAAATGAAATAACCGTAGATACTACGCAAGGAGCAACAATTGCGAACCCAACAATTCTGTACAATATAGATTTTCGTTTTGCTTCGTAAAAATTCAAAATATCTCCTTATATTGCTAACATTTTATTCAACGACATCATGTCGTATATCTCGCTTTTGTATCAATTTCTATGTAACTGATTCACATATGATTTCATCATTCATGTTCTTTGCATTGTAAATCAGGGACAAGTGAGTCGAAATAATAAAGCGATTTTCTATAGTCTCAGGTCTGTTCATTTACAGCCGTTCAAATATGGCTGACATGCCACCACCGATTCATCAACATTCACACAAGTTTTTCGACCATCTGGTATTGCAAGCCAATGCCGCTCCGATCACGCAAAAGACAGCCTTCAATACGTTGTTGTTTCTGTGCCGGGAACAGCGTCATCAACGCAATTTCAGAGACGCTACCGCCCTTCACATTCAAGTAAATTGGATGATAGAAATTTGACGCATATGCATCATATGTAGATATGGCCGATGTTTCACGCTTTGATGTGTTTTAGATTGCATATCTGTGCTTTGGGGCAAGGTTCTGAGGCGAGAAAAAAGGAGGCGTTGCCTCCTTTTGCAAGTTGGAGTGAAGGGGCTGATGATGCGGGGTTACTGCACCATCACACTCTTCACCATACCGGCTTCAGCATGGCCGGGGATGTTGCAGGCGAACTCGACACTGGGTTCGCCGTGGAAGTGCCAGAGCAACTGTTTTGCCTGTCCTGGTTTCACCGTCACCGTCGAGCCGCTGTCGTGGTCATGACCGGCAGTCATCTGACGCATCATTTCACGGTGTTTGAGCTGTTCTTCCATTGAGCCGATGGAGAATTCGTGGTCAATTTTGCCCACGTTCATCACCACAAATTGCACGATGTCATCGGGCTCGATGTCGACTTCTTTCTTGAAGCGGATTTTCATGTCATCCGACAGCAGTACATGCACCACTTTATCGGGTTTGGCGCCCTGAGCAGGCATCCCGACTGCCGACATCCCTGCCATCGACATGCCGGTATGATCCATTTTGTCAGAGCCCATCTGGCTATGATCCATCTTCGCGTGGTCCATTTTACCGTGATCCATACTGCCATGGCCCATTGCATCGGCCAGTGCTGGGGTTGCCAGCGCAACAGACATCATGATTGCAAATACAGTTTTCTTCATGGGATTTCCTTCTTAGTGTGTCGACACAACTTGTGTTTCAAGGTCTTTGCTTTTCCAGAGTTTAAAAATGGCCGGAATCACCAGCAGCGTCAGAATCAACGCAGAGGCCATGCCGCCAATCATGGGGGCGGCAATCCGCTGCATGACTTCCGAGCCGGTGCCCGAACCGTACATAATCGGAATCAGACCGATAATGACGGTGCTGACCGTCATCATGACCGGTCGGACCCGCAGTCCAGCCCCTTCACGAATCGCATCGGTCAGATCCTGCGCCTGAAGTGGCTGATTGTTTTCCGCAGCATGTAACTTACGTCCATGCCAGGCCTGATTGAGATACACCAGCATGATGACCCCGATCTCAACCGCCACGCCCGCGAGTGCAATAAAACCAACCCCGACAGCAATCGAGAAGTTATATTGCAGGACATACAGCAGCCAGATACCGCCCACCATCGCCAGTGGTAAAGTGGCGAGAATCACCAGCACCTCACCGACCCGCCGGAAGCTGAAATACAGCAGTAAGACAATAATCATCAGAGTGATCGGCGTGACCACACTCAGCCGGGCCTTGGCGCGTTCCATGTATTCATACTGACCGGACCAGCTCAGCGAATAACCGGCAGGCAGCAAAAGCGCATCGGCGACCACCTGTCTGGCCTCGGCGACATAAGACCCCAGATCCCGGCCGTCGATATCGACAAACACCCAGCCATTCGGCCGCGCATTCTCGGTTTTGATCATCGGCGGGCCATCTTCGTAGCGAATCTCCGCAACATCGGCGAGTGCAATCCGGGCACCGTTCGGCGTCACCAGCGGCAGGTTCTGAAGCTTCACCACCGAATCACGGTAATCCTGCGGATAACGGACATTGATTGGATATCGCTCCAGCCCTTCAATGCTTTCTCCGACATTCATCCCACCGACAGCAGAGGCAATCACTTGCTGAACATCCTGGATATTCAGTCCATACCGGGCTGCCTGCCGACGCTTGATATCAATGGTGACATAACGTCCGCCCGCAACCCGCTCGGCATACACAGACGCCGTGCCGCTGATGCCGTTGAGAATCGGTTCAATCTGCGCGCCTATCTGCTCGATCACTTTCAGATCCGGACCGGCAATCTTGATGCCGATCGGCGTTTTGATCCCGGTCGCGAGCATATCGATGCGGGTTTTGATGGGCATCACCCAGGCATTGGTCAGCCCCGGAAACTGCACTAGATCATCGAAGGTTTTACGCAGCGATTCTGTGGTCACACCATCGCGCCACTGATCTTTCGGCTTCAGCTGGATCACGGTTTCAATCATGGTCAGCGGCGCCGGATCCGTCGCGGTTTCCGCCCGGCCAATCTTGCCCCACACGGTTGCCACTTCCGGCACGGTTTTAATCAGCTTGTTGGTTTGCTGAAGCAACTCCCGCGCCTTCCCGATTGAGATGCCGGGATACGTGGTTGGCATGTACATCAGATCACCTTCATCCAGCGGTGGGATGAATTCGCTGCCGGTGCGGGTCGCCGGATAATACGCCGAGGCCAGCAACGCCAGCGCCACCACCAGCACGGATTTCGGATAGCGCAAACTGAGATTGAGCAGCGGCCGGTACAACGCCACCAGCCCGCGGTTGGCCGGATTTTTGTGCTCCGGAAGGACCTTGCCGCGAATGAAATACCCCATCAGCACGGGCACCAGCGTAATCGCCAGCCCGGCAGCCGCAGCCATGGCATAAGTTTTGGTGAAGGCCAGCGGGGCGAACATTTTGCCTTCCTGCCCTTCAAGCGCGAACACCGGCACAAAGCTCAGGGTAATGATCAGCAGCGAGAAGAATAACGGCGCACCGACTTCTTCCGCGGCTTTGCCAATCACCTGCCAGCGGTTTTTGTCCGTCAGCGGCGTGCGCTCAATGTGCTTGTGAACGTTCTCAATCATCACAATGGCGCCGTCCACCATGGCCCCGATCGCAATCGCGATACCGCCGAGCGACATAATGTTGGCATTGATCCCCTGCCAGTGCATCACCACAAAGGCAGCCAGAATTCCGACTGGCAGGCTGATGGCGATCACCAGAGAAGAGCGGATGTGGAACAGGAAGATCGCACACACAATCGCCACCACGATGAACTCTTCCGCCAGCTTCTGCCAGAGATTCTCAACCGCTGCATTGATCAGGGTCGATCGGTCGTAAGTCGGCACGATCTCGACACCATCCGGCAGGCTGCGCTGCAGATCGGCCAGCTTGGCTTTCACCGAATCAATCACCTGACTGGCGTTCTCACCGTAACGCATGACGATCACGGCACCGACCGCCTCGCCTTCGCCATTCAGTTCTGAAATCCCCCGGCGCATCTGCGGCCCGATATTGATATCCGCAATATCGCCCAGCAGTAAAGGTGTCCCTTTTGCCGTGACTTTCAGTGGAAGCGCATTGAGATCGTCGATCCCGGTCAGATAGCCACTGGTGCGAACCATGTGTTCCGCTTCAGCAACCTCAATCACGGAAGCCCCGGTTTCCTGATTCCCTTTCTGAATCGCCTGATTGACCTGCTGTAACGTCAGGTCGTATGCCCGCAGTTTGGCCGGATCAATCTGAACCTGATACTGCTTCACCATCCCGCCGACGGTCGCGACTTCCGAGACGCCGCTGACGGTCTGCAGTTCATATTTCAGAAACCAGTCCTGCAGGCTGCGCAGTTCCGCCAGATCGTGCTGACCGGTTTTATCCTGCAACACATAGCTGTACACCCAGCCCACCCCGGTTGCATCCGGGCCCAGCGTCGGTTTGGCGTTGTCCGGGAGTTTCGGCGCGACCTGACTCAGATACTCCAGCACCCGGGAACGCGCCCAGTACATATCGGTGTCGTCATTAAAAATGATGTACACATAGGAATCCCCGAAAAAGGAATACCCGCGCACCGTCACCGCACCGGGTACAGCCAGCATGGCGGTCGTCAGCGGATAGGTCACCTGATCTTCCACCACCTGAGGTGCCTGTCCCGGGTAGCTGGTTTTGATGATGACCTGGACATCGGATAAATCCGGCAGCGCATCCACGGGGTATTCTTCACGCTGTATAAGCCGCCGAATGTCAGAAACACCGTGGCCATCAGCACCAGAAACCGGTTCCGGAGCGACCAGCGAATGATGGCACTGATCATTGTTCACCCCCGGATTTTTCCAGCTGTTTCAGGGTGTATTCACTGCCGTTGCGTGCAATCAGAAAGCGGACGGTTTGGCCCTCACTGAATCCGGACAGATCCACTTGGTCATCCACCGTGAAATTCATTTCACCGGCCTGCCACTGCCACTCAGACACCGCCTGATGCGACAGGGTGATCATGCCGAAATCCGCCATCAGCAGCGTGATATTGCCGTCGACCCAGACTTCACGGGCAGCGGCTTCCCGCACCTGATAATCCACCACTTCAAACTGGCCGGAATCCGCTTTGGCGATTTCAAAATCCAGAGCCTGACCCGTTGTCAGCGACGCGATATCCAGCCCGTCGGCCAGCGTGAAATTCATCACCATTCCCGGCCACTCCCATTCGGGAACAGGCTGATGGTTGATGGTTAGCATCCGGTGTCCGGTCATCACGTCCGTGATCTCTCCCGTCGCCCACACCGTTTCCTGCGGAGGCTCGACACCATTGATCCGCGCCAGATCTGCCGTCTGACTGGATTCAGAATCCAGCATGAAGTGGGCCGAGGTGACGACGCGATCCTTCGCAGTCAGACCTTGCAGCACCTCGATATTTCCTGCGGCTTCACGGCCGGTTTCAATCCGGGCCGAGCGGTATTTGCCTTCCCCTTCAGCCAGCACCACCCGGGTCATGCCACCGGAACGAATCACGGCAGCAGCCGGAATCGTCAGCACTTCGCTGTCTGTCACCGGTTCCAGCGTAATGTTGGCAAACATGTTGGGTTTAAGTTCGCCATTCGGATTTTCAAAATTCAGGCGCATCCGCAGCGTCCGGGTGGCCGGATCCAGAATGGGATAGACATAATCCACCTTGCCCTGCCAGGTGCGACCGGGCAAAGCATCCAGCCGCATGCTGGCCTGACTGCCGGCGCGGATCCAGTGCGCCTGACGTTCAAAGACTTCCGCATCCACCCAGACCGTATTCAGCGGGCCGGCACTGATGACAGCCTGCGCCGGCGACAGATACGCCCCTTCCCGGATATTCAGCGTGGCGATCACGCCGTCTGCCGGCGCTTTGATCTGGATGGTTTGGACTGCCCGCCCCCGTTTCACGATGGCCCGGATCTGTGCCTGATCGACGCCCATGGCAACCAAGCGGTCAAACGCGCCCTGAATCAGGCCGTCACGTTTTGAGCGGTAAGCATTGAGTAATTCTTCCTGTGCTTTCACCAGTTCCGGCGAATACAGGGTAAACAGTACATCGCCCTTGCGGACCTGCTCACCGACCGCATTGATCGACAACGTTTCGACCCAGCCACTGACACGCACATTGGTCTGCCACAGGTGCCGTTCATCAAATGCGATATAACCCACAGTCTCAATCCGGGGGGACAGCGGCTGCAACGAAACCTGTACCGTTTTCACACCCAGGTTGTTTTCAACTGCCGGATCGATCCGAACCGTTCCGGGTTTACTTTTTGCCGATCCGCCCGCCTCGTCATACACCGGGATCAGATCCATCCCCATGGGTGACTTTCCCGGCTGATCCCGCTTGTAATTCGGATCCATTGGCGCAACCCAGTAGAGCGGCTGCTTTTCCTGCGTCATGGAAGAATCTGCCGCGCTCGCAGCGGCACCGTGGCTGCTCAGATACTGGCTGCCCAGATAGCCCAGCCCACTGCCGATCAGCAAGGCCAGCGTTGTCATTGTGATGGTTTTCATAGGTTCTCCTTGCGAATCAGTCCGACAGCGGCTGCGCTGCCAGTGACGGGGCAATCTCCTGCAATGCGCGCCCCCCGAGCAAAAAAGCCAGATTGCTGTTGGTCTGGTTCAGATCCGTGGTCAGCCGGGCCAGTTCAGTTTCAATAGCCAGCGCATCGCTGGCAGCCAGAATCACCTCGCTGAACTGCGCCGTATTGTTCTGATAACCCCGCTCCACCGCCTGAGTGCGCGCTTGTGCCTGAGGTAAAAGACTCGACTGATACCGGGCCAGCCTTTGCTGCTGATTCGTGCGATCGGCCACCAGCGCATTCACCCGGGCATTCATCTGCGCAAGGATCAGATCTTTCTGTGATTTGGCGGCTCCCACCTGATACTGGGCCGCAGCCTGCTGGCGATCCTGACGGTTGCCGGTAAACAACGGCAGATCAACGGTCAGAAAGGCACTCAGCAGATCCGACGCGGGTTCACCCCGCATATTGTTGGCCTGGCGGTAGCCATACATCACTTCGACCCCGAATTGCGGCTGATAGGCTTCGCCCGCGATTTCTGCCTGCGTTTCGCTGGCCGCAATGGCGGTATCGGCGACTTTTGCCAGCGGATGCGTATTGAGGAATGAAAAGTAATGGCGGGACTGGCGCTCAGCGTTCAGCATGGCGTCCAATTCCTGCCAGGAGAGATCATGATTTACGATGAGGCCCGACGTTGCCGCTAACCAGTCTGCACCCAGCCACTCAGACATCTGAGCGATCAGGTTCCGCTGCTTTTGCTGATTGGCCTGGATCTTGTCGTCCAGTGATGTCACCTGAAGCTGCGCTTTCAGCAGATCCTGTGCTTCACTGGTTCCGATGGCGTAGTTGGTTTCAATAAAGCCAGCCAGTTCCGACATCAGTTGCCGGTTCTCACGCAACAAGCGTTCAGCCGTCTGCTGATAGCCCAGTTCCAGCCAGAGCTGGGTGACTTGATTGGCAACATCCCTTTGTCTGACAAGGCGTTGCCAGTCAATGCCATCCGCCTGCTGGCGTACTTTTCGGGCCTGAAGTGCGAGCGTATCGCCCCGTTCAAACTGCTGCATCAGTCCGACGGAAATATTCGTCATCGGGTCTTCATCAAACTGAAAACTGTCGACAGGCAACCCGCCGACACCGAATTTCAGCTTCGGGTCCATCTGAGTTGCGCTGGCAATTGCCGTCTCACGCAAGGCGTCAGACTGGGCTGTCAGCTGCTTTTGGCTGGCATCGTTGACCAGCGCGAGCGCGATCAGGGTCTGCAAAGAGACCCGCTGAGTCTCGGACTGAACAGCAAAGACGACTGTCCCGGTTGCCATCACAGGCAACGACATCAGCCCGAGCGTACTGAAGCTCAGTACGATCATGGATAGTTGTTTTTTCACTTCTGAATCCACTCTGTTTTTGTTGACTGCCGGACAGCGGCAGCAAAACAACATTCACTGCCAACGTGGTATGTGCAGTGTTACCCGGAGTAAAAGCTGGATTCAGGCGATGGGAGGACGGTACAGCGACGACGCTGTCGAGACCGCAGCCACAACGGCTTCGGTGGGTCGCAGTGCCAGTTGGCTCAGGAGATTGAAAGGACGATAAGGCGCAGGCAGCACCATGGCCGTTCCGCACAACACGGTGCAGCAGGGATGAGCATCTTTATCATGCTTGCAGGGGCCGCTCACGTTGTCTTGCGGCGGCTGTGCGTGCCTGTCATGGCTGCCGGATGCATGATGGTGCGCGTCGGACGTCATGCTGCCTTCAGGCTCGGCATGATGAGGCATGCCTGCACAATGTATCATTGCGGTTGAAGATTGCGCTGGGGCAGACAAACTGTCACTGATCATGCTGATCGCCATCAGCGATGCACTGTTCGCCACACTCGACACCAGAAGTGTCAGTGCAGTCAGCAGTGTGATCCAGATTGTCCGGTTTGAATTCCGACGCATCATCAGCCTTAAGCAGTTACAACGGCATCACCATAAAGCTTCCCCTAGGGGGAAGGTCAATATTGATGAACTCATCTTCTGTAAAAAATGGACAAAGGACAAAAAAGTGCAAGCTGTTCAGCCACGAGACTGGTGGTTTTACGGCTGATTCTCAGCACTGTGACAGATTCGCGTCGCGATGAGGTCCCATAGAGACCATCATCTGAAGAAGGATTAGCTGAGGATCGGATATGAAAAAATGGGCAGTTCCTACCTGGGCGCTGGTTGCCACTGGGCTTCTGCTGAATATTCTCTCGGCCCTGATGACCAACTTTTATATCGAAGGGACAACGGTTGAAGCGAACCGTCTGGTACAGCAGCAGCATGGAAACGACAAGCTGATCAGCCTGACCTGGCAGCAAATCGAATCGCTCGAGCAGAAAAAAGAGCTCGTCCTGATTCTGGTTTCAATATCGGAAACCAGTCAGGCAAGTCTACCGGTATCCGTCGCCCAAGAGTTACAGCGCCAGCTGGAACACTGGCAAGTGTCGATCCCCGCAGCCCTGTCAGCAGAAAGCGTCCAGCACACCATGACAGCGGTCAATGCGGAGCAGGCCCTGCTCAGAGACAAAATCAATCAACTCTTTATTGATAATCTGGCCCTGAATTCAGAGTACGCCCAGCGTATGACAACCATCTCCGGGTTGAGAAGTTTGGCTCTTTTTCTGCAAATTATCGGACTCGCGCTCATTCTTGCCCGGGATCTCAGCTGGCGGCAGGATCGGAATGAGTGAGTCTGTCGTCATGTGTCATTGCAGTTAAAATAACCTTTGGTCGTTCCCGTGCAGGCGGAAACTCATGTAAGACAATGATTTTAAAGTCATTCGTCGTTCCCACGAAGGCGAGAACCCAGTGACGTTCATGCGCGGGAATGACGGTAAGTGGTTGAATTTAAAATCATTCGTCGTTCCCGCGCAGGCGGGAACCCAGTGACGTTCATGCGCCGAAGCCTCGTCTGAGCGCTGTGAACAGTTCTACAGAATAACTGTACTTTGCTGGGATTTGATCTGTGCAATGGTGTTCTGAACGCGCTTAGAGCCCAGCGCTTTATGGATTCCCGCCTGCGCGGGAATGACGATAAGTAAATGAATTTAAACATATTTGTCGTTCCCGCGAAGGCGGGAACCCAGTGACGTTCATGCGCCGGAGCCTCGTCTGAGCGTTGTGAACAGTTCTACAGAATGACTGAACTTTGCTGTGATTTGATCTGTTCAATGGTGTTTTGAGCGTGCTTTGAGCCCGGCGCCCTATGGATTCCCGCCTGCGCGGGAATGACGGTAAGTAAATGAATTTAAAGTCATTCGTCGTTCCCGCGAAGGCGGGAACCCAGTGACGTTCATGCGCCGGAGCCTCGTCTTCGCGCTATGAACAATGCTGCAAAATGGCTGAACTTTGCTGGGATTTGATCTGTGCAATGATGTTGTGAACGCGCTTTGAGTCCGGCGCCCTATGGATTCCCGCCTGCGCGGGAATGACAGTAAGTAGATGAATTTAAAGTCATTCGTCGTTCCCGCGAAGGCGGGAACCCAGTGACGTTGATGCGCCGGAGGCTCGTCTTCGCGCTGTGAACAGTTCTACAGAGTGGCTGAACTTTGCTGGGATTGTATCTGTGCAATGATGTTGTGAACGCGCTTTGAGTCCGGCGATCTATAGATTCCCGCCTGCGCGGGAATGACGGTAATCGTATGAATTATATAAAATTTGTCGTTCCCGCGAAGGCGGGAACCCAGTGACGTTGATGCGCTGAAGGCTCGTCTGAGCGCTGTGAACAATGCGACAGAAAGACTGAACTTTGCTGCGATTTTGTCTGTTCAATGATGTTTTGAACGCGCTTAGAGCCCAGCGCTTTATGGATTCCCGCCTGCGCGAAAATGACGGTAAGTAAATGAATTTAAAATCATTCGTCGTTCCCGCGCAAGCGGGAACCCAGTGACGTTCATGCGCTGAAGCCTCGTCTGAGCGCTGTGAACAATGCGACAGAAAGACTGAACTTTGCTGCGATTTTGTCTGTTCAATGATGTTTTGAACGCGCTTAGAGCCCAGCGCTTTATGGATTCCCGCCTGCGCGAAAATGACGGTAAGTAAATGAATTTAAAATCATTCGTCGTTCCCGAGAAGGCGGGAACCCAGTGACGTTGATGCGCTGAAGGCTCGTCTGAGCGCTATGAACAATGCTGCAAAATGGCTGAACTTTGCTGGGATTTGATCTGTGCAATGATGTTGTGAACGCGCTTTGAGCCCTGCGCCCTATGGATTCCCGCCTGCGCGGGAATGACGGAATTTTGCATTGACGGTATCAAAAGAAATCACAACCCCAGGGAAAAATTCATGGATGAATTTTTAGGGTGTCGGCGCCGGGAGCGCCTACAACCGGCCCGGACCACACGAGAGAAACAAAAGGCATTTCTGGATACTCTTTGTGCCAGCAAAGAGTATCTGGCGCGCATTAAAAAATGCTGCATTAGGCACTGTTCTCAAGCGCGACATACCCGCACAACTTTAGACATGCAAGCGCTGAATGGATTCCCGCCTTCGCGCAATGCTGATCGTTTAAGGAAAATTAAGGACTTGAACGATCCTTAATTTCGAGCAAACTATCGGTTCAACTGAAAGGAGCCTGTATGTTTGCTGCTGAATTAGAAGACTTTTCTTCAAGCTACCCACTCAAGAATGATTATTTAGAGGTGTTAAATGCTCACTTGCCCTTTGAGTGGGTCAACAATGCCTTGAGCATGACATCTCATGCTACGGTCAGGCGTCGCAAAATTCAGCCGCAAGATATCCTCAGGCTCGTGATTGGAATGTCTTTGCTTAGGCAAGAGTCTATCCATACGGTCGCTGAGCAATTAGCTTTAAATTCCAAACAGTTAGATAATGCACTGCTGTCTGCTAAAAGCTCATTAACTGAGGCTCGTAAAAGGTTGGGCGTCGAGCCCATTCAGTGGCTCTTTCATCAAAGCGCCAGTCACTGGTCAGAACAAGTTGAGGTCGATAAATGGGAAGGTCTCAGAGTTTATGCCATTGATGGTACCCAATTCCGTGTAGAAGATACGCCAGAATGCCGAGAGCATTTTGGCTCTGCAAACACGGCTTCCGAGTACCAGTCCGGCTATCCAGTAATGCAGTTGACCTGCTTAATGGATACCGCTTCGCGGTTGATCCTTAAAGCAGCAGCCGGACCTTATCGAGAGGCTGAAATCACGCAAGCATCACAGTTGGTGGATGATATCGACGATCACTCAGTCCTGCTGATGGATAAGCTCTATCATAGTGCTGAGTTGCTTCATCATATTGAAAGTCGAGGTCATGATCGCCACTGGGTGACACCATTGAAGAAAGACATCAACTTTGAAATCGTGGATAAATACACGGATAACGACTGGTTGGTGAAACGAAAGCTAAGCCCCCATGCGCGTAAACAGTCACCATCATTACCGCAAGAGTGGCACTTTCGGGTCATCCGCTATCAATTTGAAGGCTTCCCGGAACGCTTTCTCGCGACATCGTTACCGAAAAGTCAGTATGATGCCGCTAAAATTATCGAACTCTATCATCAGCGTTGGGAAATTGAACTAGGATATCGTGAAATTAAATGCACGATGCTCCGCAAAGCCATTGCCTTAAGAAGTAAGAAAATTACTTTGGTCTACCAGGAATTATACGGGCTGTTACTTGCTTATAATTTGATCCGTTACGAAATGGCTCTAGCGGCAAAGGAGGCGAAAGTTAGCCCTCTAAGAATCAGCTTTAAACTCGGTTTTAAGGTCGTTTTGTATGATTATACAGCGATATGCCAGACGAAAAACTTACAGTCGATACCAGCACGACTCAAAGATTTAACGGATACTCTGAAAGATCTGATTCTCCCCAAGCCAGACCGCCCAAATTATGAAAGGGCGGTCAAGATGAGGCCGAATAAATATCCGTTAAAAAGCAACAGAAAAAAGAAGGAATCCTCTTAACCGAACAGCATTGCGCCTGCGCGGGAATGACAGTAAGACGATGAATTTAAAGTCATTCGTCGTTCCCGCGAAGGCGGGAACCCAGTGACGTTCATGCGCTGGAGCCTCGTCTGGGTGCTGTGAACCGTTCTACAGAGTGGCTGAACTTTGCTGGGATTTTATCTGTGCAATGATGTTGTGAACGCGCTTTGAGTCCGGCGATCTATAGATTCCCGCCTGCGCGGGAATGACGGTAAGTGGTTGAATTTGAACATATTCGTCGTTCCCGCGAAGGCGGGAACCCAGTGACGTTCATGCGCCGGAGCCTCGTCTGAGCGTTGTGAACAGTTCTACAGAGTGGCTGAACTTTGCTGGGATTTTATCTGTGCAATGATGTTGTGAACGCGCTTTGAGCCCGGCGCCCTATGGATTCCCGCCTTCGCGGGAATGACAGTAACCATATGAATTGTATTAGATTTGTCGTTCCCGCGAAGGCGGGAACCCAGTGACGTTGATGCGCCGGAGCCTCGTCTGAGCGCTGTGAACAGTTCTACAGAATAACTGTACTTTGCTGGGATTGTATCTGTTCAATGGTGTTTTGAACGCGCTTTGAGCCCGGCGCCCTATGGATTCCCGCCTGCGCGAAAGTGGCGGTAAAATGATGAATTTAAAGTCATTCGTCGTTCCCGAGAAGACGGGAATCCAGTGACGTTCATGCGCCGGAGCCTCGTCTGAGCGCTGTGAACAATGCTGCAAAATGGCTGAACTTTGCTGGGATTTGATCTGTTCAATAATGATTTTCGTGTGTTTGTAGCCCGGCGCTCTATGGATTCCCGCCTGCGCGGGAATGACGGTAATCGTATGAATTATATAAAATTTGTCGTTCCCGCGAAGGCGGGAACCCAGTGACGTTGATGCGCTGGAGCCTCGTCTGAGCGCTGTGAACAATGCGACAGAAAGACTGAACTTTGCTGCGATTTTGTCTGTTCAATGATGTTTTGAACGCGCTTAGAGCCCAGCGCTTTATGGATTCCCGCCTGCGCGGGAATGACGGTAATCGTATGAATTATATAAAATTTGTCGTTCCCGCGAAGGCGGGAACCCAGTGACGTTGATGCGCTGGAGCCTCGTCTGAGCGCTGTGAACAATGCGACAGAAAGACTGAACTTTGCTGCGATTTTGTCTGTTCAATGATGTTCTGAACGCGCTTAGAGCCCAGCGCTTTATGGATTCCCGCCTGCGCGAAAATGACGGTAAGTAAATGAATTTAAAATCATTCGTCGTTCCCGAGAAGGCGGGAACCCAGTGACGTTGATGCGCTGAAGGCTCGTCTGAGCGCTATGAACAATGCTGCAAAATGGCTGAACTTTGCTGTGATTGTATCTGTTCAATGATGTTGTGCATGCGCTTTGAGTCCGGCGCTCTATGGATTCCCGCCTGCGCGGGAATGACGGTAAGTAAATGAATTTAAAATTATTTGTCGTTCCCGCGAAGGCGGGAACCCAGTGACGTTGATGCGCCGGAGCCTCGTCTTCGCGCTATGAACAATTCTGCAAAATGGCTGAACTTTGCTGGGATTTGATCTGTGCAATGATGTTGTGAACGCGCTTTGAGCCCGGCGCTCTATGGATTCCCGCCTGCGCGGGAATGACGGTAATCGCATGAATTATATAAAATTTGTCGTTCCCGCGAAGGCGGGAACCCAGTGACGTTGATGCGCTGGAGCCTCGTCTGAGCGCTGTGAACCGTTCTACAGAATGACTGAACTTTGCTGGGATTTTATCTGTGCAATGATGTTGTGCATGTGCTTTGAGCCCTGCGCCCTATGGATTCCCGCCTGCGCGGGAATGACGGAATTTTGCATTGACGGTATCAAAAGAAATCACAACCCCAGGGAAAAATTCATGGATGAATTTTTAGGGTGTCGGCGCCGGGAGCGCCTACAACCGGCCCGGACCACACGAGAGAAACAAAAGGCATTTCTGGATACTCTTTGTGCCAGCAAAGAGTATCTGGCGCGCATTAAAAAATGCTGCATTAGGCACTGTTCTCAAGCGCGACATACCCGCACAACTTTAGACATGCAAGCGCTGAATGGATTCCCGCCTGCGCGGGAATGACAGTAAGTAGATGAATCATATAAATTTTTCAGTTACGACATAAGCGGGAATGACAGTTTTTTGCTTTGACGGTATCAAAAGAAATCACAACCCCAGGGAAAAATTCATGAATGGATTCCCGCAAAGGCGGGAACCCAGGTAATAAATTGATTTAAATGACAAAACCCACCTCAGGCCAGCCAGAGACGCGCGAGCATCCCCATTGGCGTGGTGATACCACTGGTGATGGATTCAACTTTGCCATCCCGGACGATGAAGATCGTCGGGGTGAAAGCCACACCCCACTGGCGGCCCAGCACATTATTTGGATCGTTCACATTCGGAAAATCCAGCGCTTTATGCTCGAAATATCGCTGCAACTTTTCATCCGGTCCGGATGAGAGCGAAATCCCGACTGTCGGATAATACTGGCTCAGCCAGTTGACACTCGGCGTCACAAAACGGCAGACACCACACCAGGTGGCCCAGTAATAGACCAGCACGGGCTGGTCCTGACTCAGCGCAGCCAGATCAACTGGCTGGCCGTGAATATCTGTCGCTTTCAGCGTAAAAGGCACATCATCCGGTACAGACTGGCTTCGCCAGAGATCTGCCGCCACGGTCACCCCCGTCAGCAGCACGGAAAAGAACGCAATTTCCCTGAGCCACTTTTTCCAGCCTGTCGCTTTCGATGTCGTTTGCTCAGCCATGTTCCGCCTCTCCTTTGGCCTGCTCAATCGCCTGCATCACTTGTTCACTGGTATAAATTACGGGCAGCGGGATCCCTTCCGGGGCCGCGGGTCCGTACACAATATTAAACGGCACACCAAATCGTCCATAGGATTGTAAATACGACGTGACCGTATCATTCGGGATGGTCCAGTCACCACGGATCCGGACCATGCCCGGCTGCTGAAGTGCATCATAGACAGGTTGCTGCAACAGCACTCTGATTTTGTTCGCTTTACAGGTGATACACCAATCCGCAGTGACATCCACAAACACGGTATTCCCCTGCGCAACGGCCTGATCAATCGCCTGAACCGACAGCGGTTGCCATTCGAGTTCCGGTGGCAACGGTGTTGCCCATCGATCAGCCGTCATACTGCCCATCAGCAGCACTGCAGCCCCACCCAGCAGGAAGACACTGCTCAGAACACCCACAGATTTTCCGCCATAAACGCGCACGCTACGCCAGAGAATCCCGGCAACCGCCACGAGCCCGGTCAGCCACAAGGTCCAGATCGGCCAATGGGGAGACAACAGCGTCAGCAACCAGACTGTGGTCGCCAGCATCATCAGTCCAAACACGACCTTCATTTTCCCCATCCAGGCACCGGGTTTAGGGAACAGGCGCACCAGAGACGGGAACACCGCAATCACAATCCAGGGCAGTGCCATGCCGAGTCCCAGACCGGTAAAGATCCACGCCAGTTGGAGATAACTGCCCGCCAGCGCAAAAGCCACCGCCGTGCCCAGAAATGGCGCCGAACACGGGGTAGCCAGAAATGTCGCAAACATCCCTTGCGCGAAATGTCCGCTGTAGCCATTTCCGTTCCGGGTGCCCAGCCAGGTGCTGAGTCCGGAGGGTAAACGAATCTCAAACAAGCCCAGCATGTTGGCGCCGAAAATCAAGGTCATGCCCGCCATGAGCGCCAGAAAGCCAGCACTCTGAAACTGAATCCCCCAGCCAATCACCTGACCGGAAAATTTCAGCACACCCAGCACCAGTGCAATCAGCCAGAAAGCACTGACAATCCCACCGGATGATGCCAGAAACTGCCATCGAATCTGACGCTTTTCCTGATGTTCTGCGGTCAGCACGGTTGACAGCTTCATCCCCAGAACCGGTAATACACAGGGCATGATATTCAGAATCAACCCGCCAACCAGCGCCAGACCAAACATCACCAGTACGCTGGTTTGTGTCGCTGATTGAATGACTCCGGCTTCAACCTGGACCGGATATTCAGCCAGCATGGCCTGGTCTTTCACAGTCAGCCGGACAGACTGGCCACTGAGATCGGGTTCACCAAACCAGCTGGACACACGAAATACCGCCGTCAGCGTATTCCCGTCGATTTGCACACTGGGTTTGGCGAAGCTGCTGTCTTTCACGGCATCGGTATCACCATCGATAAAAGCATCCGGCTCTTGCCAGCCTTGCGGGCTGGTCAGCGTCACCTGTAACTGTTGCTGCTGTGTATCCCAGATGGCCCGAACCGATTCAGGCGCGGCAGGCGCCGCCGGGACCAGACTCATCGCCTGTGCATAGCGGCTGACCTCAGGGCCGGATGGCTGTAGTTCCGACGGAATAAATGACAGATCAACCGGATAATCGGTGATCACGCAAACGGTGGAGCAGGATGACAAACTCAGGTTTGCCAGCAGAATCACCGGTTGCGAAAAGTCTTCGACCGTCAGTGTCATCGGGAAGATCACATCCCCGGCATAACCAATGGTTTCCACACCGAGCACGTCATAGCGCTCCGGCGCTGGCCAGTGCCAGGACAGATCGCGCAGGTTGGCAGAATCCTGCCAGTTCATCGTAGGGGCGACACCGCCTTCACCCGGGGATCGCCAGTACGTTTTCCAGCCCTTGGCTAACCGGACTTCCAGATAACCTGCCACCGTGCCCTGCGACGGATCAGTCTGGCCCGTCAGCACAAAACGTGTTTCCACCGGTGGATGTTTGGGATCGCTCAACCAGGGCGTACTGACTGGCGCCGCCTGAATGGCTGCAGCAAACCACAAACACAGGCCCAGCCACCCGAAGCGGAACAGGCGTAATATTAAGAGGGAGTTACTTCGCATTTTCTTTCCTATATGAATTCACAAGACACATTCTCTGAAGGGTTCAGGAGACGGATCTGTCATTCACGGAAAGTACAAAACTGAAGGTGTAATCGTCGTTTGGGAACCTTCGGCTCCCGAAAAGGCGGCGGAGATATCCGGCTGGCACCAAAGAGTCCGGCAATCAGCAGCAACAGACCCAGCACCGGCAGGAAGAATAAATCCAGCTGTTGCCATTGCATCTGCACTAACTGGCTGGAGAGCTCACATTCAGACGCTGAAGTGGCCTCGGAAGTCTGAGTGTCCTGCTGCACCATCGCCACATGCTGTACCGCAGACGCCCCATTCGGACACATTGACAGCAGACCGAGATTTTTCGTCAGACACACCAATATCACCCAAAGCGTCAGCATCAGGGCGTAGCGGGCATTTGTCGGATGTTGCAACAATCTCTGCATGTCGATGGTGAACCGGAAACGATAGCCGTTGGACGCTGGCGCGCCGTAAAAGTTTCAAACGGAAGGCAAGATAGCACGAACCCGTCGAACCGGATAAGTCTCCGTCTGTTACAAGACGTATCCGTTGCCGCACACCGGACTACACCGACATCCGCCCCATACCCGGCTCTTCTTTAGGATTCAGGCCATATTCGTTCTCGCCGGGCTGACCGTCCTGTACAAAAAAGATCACCAACACAATGAAGCCAAGAATGGGCACCAGCACCAGAAGCATCCACCAGCCAGAGCGGCCAATGTCATGCAATCGTCGTGCGCCGACGGCCAGAGAAGGCAGCAACACGGCAAGCGAATAAATGCCACCCAGCATCCCTGTTCCATCCTCAGCACCGGGGGTCTGCAGCAGATGATCCACAATCCCCAACGCCAGCGTAATGATCAGATTGATCAGGAAGAAGTACCAGTATTCCTGTCGTTGTGCGCGTCCTGAAAACACCGCGTACTTTTTCAGCGCATATAAATACCAATTCATGCTCTGCCCCCAGTACATTTACACTCAATTATAGGAGGCAGATCACAATCAAATCGGTTTTGTCTTTAAAAATAATGAGAAATCGCCTGATAGGCTTGCCGGAGATGCTCGATCAGCATGCGAATTTTTTGTGACGGTTGCCGGGTAAACGGATAGACCGCATAGATCCCTAACCTTTTCCCGACCCGATTCGGCAACAAATCCACCAGCGTGCCCGCCATCAGATCGTGATACACCAGACAACGCGGCATATAAGCAATGCCATACCCTGCCAGCGTCGCTTTTCGCAACGCGGCGGCATTATCTGTCGTGAAGTTCCCGCTGATTTTCAGGGTGTAACCCTGCCCCTGTTCATCCAGAAACTGCCATTCGGCTGCGCCCGTCGACTGATAAGCATACTGCAGACAATTGTGGCGAAGTAAGTCTTCCGGGGACACCGGTTTGCCCTCGCGACGGCAATACGCCTCGGAGGCACAAACCACCCACTGTGAGTCAATCAGGTGCCGGGCAATCAGGCTGGAATCTTCCAGATAGCCGGTGCGGATCACCAGATCGTATCCCTCGCCGACCACATCGACGAAACGGTTTTCCATCGACATCTCAATGGTAATTTTCGGGTGCTGATGACAAAACCCCGCGACAGCTTCTGCCAGCAGTAATTCGCCGGAAATTGTCGGCACCGACATTTTGACGTGTCCGCTCAGACTTTCGCCAAATCCGCTCACGGCATCCACCGCTTCTGCAGCGGCCTGTTTCACATGCTTTGCGCCCTGATACAGCACTTTACCGGCTTCACTCAGGCGGATGCTGCGCGTGGTCCGGAAAAGGAGCTGTACGCCAAGCTCATCTTCCAGCCGGGCAATATGCTTACTCACCACAGACCCGGTGATCCCCAGATTTTCGGCCGCTTTACTGAAAGAGCCATCTTCAACCACCTGAACGAACAGGATCAGATCATCTGTTTTTATCATCGAATTCAATCAAATTTGGAAGGAATGAATTTCATTATTTCCATTTATTGCAAGAAAAGAAAGCGATAGGGTTCACAACCGATTCACAAAAGCACCCCATCAATGAAAAGCTGAGATCACAAACAGCCGCTGCGGGTGATCAAACGCTACACTTGAAACATCCTGATGTTTCATAAATAAAAACAAAGCATTTCACTGATTTCAGCCTCCGAGCAAGGGCAACTATGACAGACATTCACCAGCAACTCCTTTCGCGCCTTGAACCTGTTCTGGACGCCACACAAATCATCACCGATGAAGCCAGACGACTCGCCTATGGCACCGATGCCAGTTTTTACCGGATGGTGCCCCAAATCGTACTCCGGCTAGACAATCTGTCTCAGGTTCAGCAGGTCATCGCCCTCTGTGCCGAGCTGCACGTTCCCTACACATATCGCGCAGCGGGCACCAGCTTGTCCGGACAGGCCGTGTCTGATTCTGTGCTCATCACACTGAGCGATCAATGGCGCGGGCATCGCATTGAAGCAAACGGCCTGAAAATCACACTTCAGCCGGGCGTGATTGGTGCCGATGCCAACCGTTACCTGGCCCCATTCGGGCGTAAAATCGGCCCGGACCCGGCCTCGATCAATACCTGTAAGATCGGCGGTATCGCGGCTAATAATGCCAGCGGCATGTGCTGCGGGACGGCGCAAAACTCGTTTCGGACTGTGAATGGCATGACTCTGCTGCTTACTGACGGGACAGTGCTGGATACCCGGGATGAAGCAAGTACCGCAGCCTTTCACCAAAGTCATTCACACCTGCTGGCCGAGATTGAAGCCCTGCGGGACGATGTCCAGGCCAATCCGGCACTGAAAGAAAAGATTCAGCATAAATATCGCCTGAAAAACACCACAGGTTATGCCCTCAATGCGCTGACGGATTTTCAGGATCCCATCGACATCATTGAACACCTGATGATTGGCTCTGAAGGCACCCTAGGGTTCATTGCCGATATCACTTACAACACCGTTGAAGAACATCCGCATAAGGCCTCTGCCCTGCTGGTGTTCGACAGTATTGAAGAAGCCAGCGAAGCCACCGCTGTGCTGGCCAGAACGCCTGTTTCTGCCGTGGAAATGATGGATGGCCGGGCCATGCGGTCGGTCGCGGACAAACCCGGCATGCCCGAGTTTATCGCCCGGCTGGATCTGGAAGCGGCGGCCTTGCTGGTGGAAAGCCGTGCAGGTTCTGAAGAAGCGTTGCTCAGTCAATGCGAAACCATCATGCACAGCATGGCCGCATTCACCATTATTGAGTCCGTCCCCTTCACCTCGGAACCCACCACGGTGAACACACTCTGGGCGATCCGGAAAGGCATGTTCCCGGCGGTGGGGGCGGTGCGGGAAACCGGCACCACGGTCATTATTGAAGATGTCGCGTTTCCGGTGGCCGATCTCGCCAAAGGCGTCCGGGATTTACAGGCCCTGTTTGAACAGTTTCGCTATGACGAAGCCATCATTTTCGGCCATGCGCTGGAAGGAAACCTGCACTTTGTCTTTACGCAGGGGTTCGACACTCAGACAGAAATTGATCGCTATGGCGCGTTTATGGATGCCGTTGCGGAACTCGTGGCCGTGAAATATCAGGGGTCGCTGAAAGCCGAGCACGGGACTGGCCGGAACATGGCCCCGTACGTTGAACTGGAATGGGGAAAAGATGCATATCAGCTGATGCAACGCATCAAGCGTGTGTTCGATCCGCAAGGCCTGCTCAATCCCGGCGTCATCATCAACGACAATCCCAAAGCGCATATTACTCACCTGAAGCCGATGCCAGCCGCAGATCCACGGGTTGATCGCTGTATTGAATGTGGTTTTTGTGAACCGGTCTGTCCGTCCCGGACGTTGTCTCTCTCCCCGCGACAGCGCATTGTGTTGTACCGGGAGCTGCAGCACCGCCGCAGACAAGGCCAAACAGCTGAAGCCAAAGCACTGGAGGAAGTCTTCAACTATCAGGGGATCGATACTTGTGCTGCAACCGGGCTCTGCGCAGAACGTTGCCCGGTTGGCATCAATACCGGGGATTTAATCAAGCAGCTGCGCACCGAAAAATATCAGCGTTTTACACCCATTGCCCGCTGGACGGCCAATCATTTCGCCACCACCACCCGACTGGTAAAAACCGGACTGGGCAGCGCACACTCAGCGAAGTCCCTGCTGGGTGAAGCACGTCTGACCCGGATCAGCGATCGCCTCCATCGTCTGAGCCAGGGCCGGACGCCACAATGGCTGCCCGAGCTGCCCATGATGAACCGGCATCAACTCAGTCAGGCGAGCAGCACTCAGTCGCACGGCGAGCGAAAGATTGTCTACATGCCGTCCTGCGCCAGCCGGACCATGGGCCAGCAATCTGACAACCCGGACACGCGCTCCCTGACAGAAGTGACATTGTCACTGATTGAGAAGGCCGGCTTTGATGTGATCATCCCGGAAACAGTCAATGATCTCTGCTGCGGGATGCCCTACGACAGCAAAGGGATGCAGGCACCGGCACGTCAGAAAATCAGTCAGCTCGAGGATTCGCTCTGGGAAGCCAGTCAGCATGGCCGCTATCCGGTGCTGATCGATACCAGCCCCTGTGCCAAGCGAAGTCTGGAACACTTCACCAAACTCATGCACATCGTTGAGCCGGTCGGTCTGGTGCTGCACTATCTGATGCCGCATCTGACGCTGAAACGAAAACAGGAAACCATCATGCTCCATATCACCTGCAGCAGCCGCCGCATGGGGCTGGAACATGAAATGATAGAGCTGGCCAATGCCTGCGCCAGCCGAGTGGTTGTGCCGGAACATATTCAGTGCTGCGGCTGGGCCGGTGATAAAGGCTTTACAACCCCCGAACTGAACGCGGCATCCCTGTCGCCCCTGAAAGCGCAAATCCCGGATGAATGCACTCGGGGCTTCAGTAACAGCCGAACCTGTGAAATTGGCTTATCGCACCACAGCGGTATTCCCTACGAGTCGATTCTGTATCTCGTCGACGAAGTGGCACACTGACCCACCGAGGATAGATTGGATGATCATGCACGGGTGAGTAAACATGCTCACCCGGATGCATAATATTTCAATCCACGAGAATAAATGCTCACCTGAAAGTGTTAACCAGCGCTCATTTCTCACCCTTAAGACAGTCATTTTGAGGGGCGAGCACTAATATCAGTAATGCCTTTAGGTCTTACAGGTAAAGAAAAAACCCGCCAATGACACTTCATTTGGCGGGTTTATTATTTGTGATTTTACAATCATTTAACCTGAAAGAAGCTCACCTGCTCTCTCACGTCCTGGCTGACGCGCTGCATGTCGTCACTGCACTGAACCGTATCGGACGCAATGGCTGAGGTTTTATCCGACAGGGCCTGGACTGTGTGAATATTCTGGCTGATATCTGCAGCCACTGCGCTCTGCTCTTCAGCAGCCGTGGCGATTTGCTGGGTCTGCTCATTCACTTCGTGGATCATGTTCATGATGTCGGCCAGCAGCTGATTGGTTTCAGCCATGCGAGATTCTGCCTGATCCGCCTCTGACGTGCTGTCGGCCATCATATCGACAGCACTGCCGCATGCCTGTTGCAGCTGAGTCAGCATCTGCTCGATTTCATTCACCGAAGTTTGAGAGCGTTGTGCCAGGCCGCGAACCTCGTCGGCGACCACAGCAAAACCACGGCCCTGCTCTCCGGCACGCGCGGCTTCAATGGCGGCGTTCAGTGCCAGCAGGTTCGTTTGTTCCGCAATCCCGCGAATCACTTCCAGAATGCTTTCAATTTTTCTGGATTCGCCATGCAGGTCATTCACCACACCAGACGTTTCCTGCAAGGTGGACACCAAGCGCTGCACGACGGACTGGGTATGATTGGATGACTCAATCCCCCGCTGGGCCAGTCCCATCATTTGATCGGAAGCTCGGGCAGAATCCGAGGTGTTGGAAGCAATGCTCTTACTGGTTGTCGACAACTCTTCAATCGCGGTAACCGCCAGAATGGTATGTTCCGACACTTCCCCGGCAGCAACCTGAATATTGTTGTTGGCTTCCTGAAGGATCCGACTGTTCTCCGCCACCAGGCTGCTGGAACTGACAATGCCGCCCAGGGTGTTTTTCAGACGCTGGACTGTACTGTCGATGGCACGGCTCAGCACAGACACTTCATCTTTACCGGGGACATCTGACAATACATCCAGATGACCGCTTGCCAGCGCTTCCGCGGTTGCTTTCACCCGGTTGATCCCTTTGACCAGTCCACCCGCGATCCATTGGCTCAATACAAAAGCAATCACCACAGCCAGTAGAATAGAAATATAGAAGACGATATTGGCGTTGCTGATGGCCGCCACGGTGTCGGCATTGGCCTGAACAGCCCGGTCATTACTGGCCTGTTCTATCTGGTCAAACTGAAGGTTCAGCACTTCATAACTATCGACAAAGGCTCTGAACACCGGATAAGGGGCCTGATGATTGGGTGAGTTTTCCATGTCGCTGACAAACTGCCGGGTATTGTTCTGGTAGGTCTGGAGTTTGTCTTCAAATGATTCCAGTAACTGGGGATCGCCACTGTAATTTGCCTTCAGTGCCTTCACCAGCTCAGGGGTTTTGGACGTGTTTTCGTCGATAATTGCGCGAAACTCTGGCACCTGTTCCAGCAGGCCGAGCAGATACACCACCTGCAACCCTCTGACGTTGCCAATGATGTCTGCCTGCGCCTGACGAATCTGGCCGATCAATAACGACACCTGATAATTATGCTGATAAAACTGATTGAAGTTATTGCCAATCCGATCATTGGCCGATTTGATGAAAAGCATGGCAATCACGAACAACAAAGAGACCGCACTGCCGAGCACAAGAATTTTGTTGCGAATCGATAAATGACTTAACTGCATGAAAGTATCCCAACAACCGATTGACTGATAGTAGTGTTCACAAACTATTCACAAATTGAACACCGAAGGCAATAAAATGCTGCAAGAGAATGCCATAATGCCACTCAGGCTCAAATTTTTGCATAAAACTTATCAGGAAGTTTAAATTTGAGTTGAAAGTCAACATTTTCTCTACTTCACCAATGTATACAATTGCAAGTGAAACCAGACACCTATATTCGTGAGTCCTGTGAACATGGATCTGACACACGACCTATTTCATGCTTTCTGGCATCAGTACAAATGTCATTGAAGTGAAATAAATCACCGACGATGCAGTTTGGCGGTCCGTGATGGCGAGAGACTCATCCCAAAAATCGTCGCTCTTTTTGGCATTGATTATCGCTGTCAGGCATAGTTAATCTCATTTTCGAAATCTTAATTCCTGCTATTTCAGGCTTTTACGCTATGTATCAGCCACTTACTCCGACGTTCATAGAGTGTTCAACATTCTGTAACAGACCTGTCATAAAACTCTCCTAACCTGTGCCTCGTTCGTTAAACACATGATTGGCAAACACGCCAAAATCGAAAGGATTAGGAAAATGAAAGCAAAGGTTCTCGGCGCAATCGCAGTAGCAGGCTCAATGATTTTCAACCCGGCCATGGCGGCCGAAACCGTGTCAGTGGTCGGTTCATCTTCTGTAAGCCCGCTGATGGAAGTTTTTGGCGAAACTTATGCAAAAACGCATGACGTTGTTGTTGAAGTGCAAGGCCCTGGTTCATCTGCCGGTGTTCGTGCAGCGCACGACGGTTCTGCTGACCTTGGGATGAGCTCACGTGCTCTCAAATCATCTGAAAAAGCAGCTGACATTCAAGAAGTTGTGATTGCACGTGACGGTATCGCCGTTGTGGTTCACAACTCCAACCCAGTCAAAGACCTGACGAAAGAACAAGTGTCTCAAATCTATAAAGGCGAAATCACCAACTGGAAGCAAGTCGGCGGTGAAGACAAGCCAATCGTAGTTGCAACCCGCGATACCGCTTCGGGTACCCGTGGCGCCTTCGAAGACATCATGTCTCTGAAACGTAAAGTGAACGGTAAAAGTGTTTCTGCCATTTCTCAGCGTGCTCAGGTTGCCAGCGGCAATGGTCAGCTGAAAACAATGGTTGCCAGCAACCCATTCTCAATCGGCTACATCTCTCTGGGCTCTGTCGACAACTCTGTGAAGCCACTGTCGATTGAAGGTCATCAGCCATCTGTTGAAGCCATCAAAACCGGTGACTACTCAGTTCAGCGCCCATTCCTGGTCGTTTATAAAGAAGGCCGTCCTTCAAAAGCTGCCCTGGATTTCCTGGACTGGATCAAAACTGCAGACGCTCAGAAAATTGTTTCTGACAAAGGCTTCATTGCAACACACTAATTTGCCATACCTTTTGTCCGGCCTGACCTTCAGGCCGGATATTTTGATTCCTCAGTACCTGAATGAATTCCTTCAGGATCTGGAGTAAGCATGATGACCATCGCAAACAACCTTGAAAGCGCCAATAAAAAAGCCGCACTGAAAGCTGCGGACAAAATCGACTGGCGTGAACTCTTCTTCAAATATCTGTTTTTAGCGAGTGCCGTTCTGGGCATTCTCTCTCTGATCACCATTGCCTATTTTATTTTCCGTGAAGGCTATGCCGCGTTTGCAGAAGCCGGTGTTGGCGGGATTGTTCTGGGTGATGAGTGGCTGCCACCTGCATTATTCGGTATTTTCCCGATGATCGTCGCATCTGTTGTCTCGACAGCAGGGGCGGTGATTCTGGGTGTCCCGGTGGGTGTGATGACCGCTATCTTCATTGCTGAAATCGCGCCAAAGCGCGTTGCAGATATCATTCGCCCGATGGTGGAACTACTGGCAGGCATCCCTTCTGTAGTTTACGGTTTCTTCGGCCTGGTGATTATCGTTCCCCTGATTCAGAACGTCTTTGAAGTTCCGGCCGGGAATACGGTTCTGGCCGGGATTATCGTTCTGGCAGTGATGATTCTGCCCACGGTGATCACGGTTTCAGAAACCTCGATTCGTGCGGTACCGCGCAGTTATAAAGAGGGCTCGCTGGCACTGGGTGCCTCGCACATTTTCACCATTTTCAAACTGCTGGTGCCAGCAGCACGTTCAGGCATCATGACCGGTGTGATTTTGGGGATTGCCCGAGCGCTGGGTGAAACCATGGCGATCATCATGGTCATGGGGAACTCTCCGGCACTGCCACGCGGTATTCTTGATTCCGCCCGGACCCTGACTGCAAACATTGCGATCGAAATGTCCTACGCCACCGGTATTCATGCCAGCGCACTGTATGCCACAGGCATTGTCCTGCTGGTGTTTATCATGATGCTGAATGCGGCCCTGCTCTACCTGAACCGTGAGCGTGCGAGGTAATCACAATGACTGTTTCAAATTCGAATTTCATTCAGCAGGCCGGTAATCCTGCAAAACAAAACCTGAAAGACAAAATGTATCTGGGCGTGATCTGGACGTGCGCCACCATCACTGTGGGCTTTCTGCTGTGGGTGGTCTGGTACATTCTGAGCAACGGCCTGTCCTATGTAGACTGGACGTTTATCTCCAGTAACTACACCACGCTGGGCGAAGAGTCCGGGATCTGGCCGATGATTGTCTCCACCATTTATATGGTGCTGGCATCGATTCTGGTTGCAGCGCCGCTCGGCATTATGACGGCCATATATCTGACCGAATATGCCAAAGTCGGCAGCCGTCTGGTGAAAGTGATCCGCTTCTGTACCGAGTCACTGGCCGGGATTCCGTCCATTATTTACGGTCTGTTCGGGATGACGTTCTTCGTCGTCGTCCTGGGATTCGGTTTCTCGATTCTGTCTGGTGCGCTGACGCTGAGTATCCTGATTCTGCCCGTCATTATCCGTACCACAGAAGAAGCCCTGATGGCTGTACCGCAAACCTATCGCGAAGGTTCTTACGGTCTGGGTGCTTCTAAAATTTACACCATCTGGCGTTTGATTCTGCCCAGCGCAATGCCAGGCATCGTTACTTCTATCATCCTCAGTGTAGGTCGTGTCATCGGTGAATCAGCGCCGGTCTTCATGACAGCAGGTATGGTGGCGCGTCTTCCGGAAAGTCTGCTGGACTCCGGCCGGACGCTGACCGTTCACCTGTACAAGCTGACTCAGGAACTCTACACCATTCATGAATGGCACCAGGCCTACGCAACGGCCACCATTCTGATTGTTGTGGTTCTGGTCATTAACCTGATTACCAAGCTGATTGCAAAACGTTTCAACACGGCGACTTACTGATTTCGAGGAAAAACACATGAACAAATTTAGCATTGAAAATCTGGACCTGTTTTACGGCGACAACCAGGCCCTGAAGAAAATTAACCTGCCGATTCCAAATCGTCAGGTCACAGCACTGATCGGCCCTTCCGGTTGTGGTAAATCCACGTTGCTGCGCTGCCTGAACCGCATGAACGACCTGATTGAAGGCGTGAAAATCAAAGGCAAGCTGACCATGGATGGCGAAGACGTGTATGGCAACATCGATGTGTCCAAACTGCGTATCAAAGTCGGCATGGTGTTCCAAAAACCAAATCCATTCCCGATGAGCATTTACGAGAACGTTGCTTACGGCCTGCGCGCCCAAGGCGTGACCGATAAAAAGCAGTTAGATGAAGTGGTCGAGAAATCCCTGCGCGGTGCTGCGCTGTGGGATGAAGTGAAAGATCGCCTGAAATCCCACGCCTTTGGTCTGTCAGGTGGCCAGCAACAGCGTTTGTGTATTGCCCGCACCATTGCCATGCAACCGGAAGTGATCCTGATGGATGAGCCGACTTCCGCACTGGATCCAATTGCCACCAAGAAGATTGAAGATCTGATGGAGTCGCTGAAAAAGGATTTCACCATAGTGATCGTGACGCACTCCATGCAGCAGGCACGCCGGATTTCAGACCGCACTGCCTTCTTCCTGATGGGTGAATTAGTCGAGCATGACGATACGCACGCCCTGTTCAACAGCCCGCGTGATGATCGCACTCGCGGCTATGTCAACGGTGACTTCGGCTGATTTAACAGCCCGCCCGCTTTGTTTTGTGCAGGGATCACCTGCCTTCCTCGAAACGCCAGGATAATAATAGCGATGGTAAACACTTGCCCCCTGAATCTGGGGGCTTTTTTTTGCATGTTTTTTACCCGTCTCTGACATTTGCGATTTAGAGCCGCCATACACTGCAACTGAACACTGAATTATTCTTTTCAGAACCAGCCAGGCCGTTGTTCGCAGTCAGGTGTTTAAAATGCAAAAAAGCCAAGTAATTTCACAAGCAAGATCATGGATAGACATGTTAACCGCGCTGGAGAGAAAACCGCGTCTGACAGGCATTATCCAGTCATCCCGTATCGTTTCTCAGCAACTCGCCGCATTTTGCCGGCTCAACCATCTGATGTCGTTTGTTTATTCTCAAAGCAGCCACCAGCAATTGCTGGCTGAAACGATCGCCGTCTCGGCTTGCGACACGCTGATCTGTGACCAGCGACACTACCCGGCGCTCTGGTATATGCTGCATCAGGTGAAACGGCCTATGCTGATCATTCTGAATCAGGAAGAATGGACGCCTGACTGGTGCTGGCAGTTTGGTCAACATCAGTTCTTGTGTCAGCAAGATTTACGCTGAAAAATATGACACCCTAGACCATGATTGTTTCGCGGCACCCCGGTGACCGCGTTTTGTTCTTTTATTTACCCGGAAAAATGTTGAATGATACGTCAGTTTTTACTCCTCCTCCTCTGCCTTACCTGGAGTGTCAGCACACTGGCACAACCGGAAAGCACCCCGAACAAACTGGACGATCTCGCCCAGCTCAATCAGGAAGTCACTGAACTGTACCAGGCCAGCCAGCAGCGTGCCGGTTCCAGCCGGGATGTACTGCGGATGCAGGTTCTGAATAAAAACAATGACTTAAGAGAACTGCTCGGCGAATTGGTGAATCACCCGCCTGAAGGTGCTGAAAACACGCTGATTCAGTCTGTCAAACATCAGATCCGCTACACAGCCGCTGCGGATAACTATCTGAATGAAAAAATTAATTCCGACGAACGCGTCATGGATGCAGCCCCTCAGGAAGAGCAACTGCTGAAACAGAAACAACTGAATGAAGAACGCCTGTTGTCTGCAGAAATGCTGGGGGATCAGTGGGAAAACTATCTCTGGCTGGAGCAACTGGGCATTCCGGCTGAAAAAGAGAAAACCAAGTTGTCGAAGCGTATTTCAGAACGTCTTGAGTTCGTTTCCGCGTCGCTGGAATACAACAACCAGCAGGAACGAGTACTGACGAAGCAACTGAAAGATGCATCTGAAAGCGAAAAAGCCACCCTTCAGCTGATGCATATTCTGGCGCAACGCAAAGTCACCAGCGATACGGATCGGCTGAATTATCTGATCACCTTAGGCGATAAGGCACAGATCGATACATCAACATACAAAATGCAGCAATTTGAAGTCACCGGCGATCTGACCAATAACATTCTGAACGTTCAGGTGATCTACTCCATTCTTTCCACCTGGACAGAAAAACTCAAAAACTGGCTGATCGACAACACGCCGCAAGTGCTGTTCAAAGTCTTCATTTTTGTGCTGGTGATTCTGATTTTCCGGTTGCTGAAAAATCTGACCCGCCGGGTTGTGAAACGCGCCGTCTCCTCGCCGAATCTGAAAATGTCTCAGTTGATGCAGGACTTCTTTATTTCGATGTCAGGGAAGACCGTCTTTTTCATCGGCCTGCTGATTGCCCTGTCGCAAATCGGACTCAACCTTGCGCCGGTCCTGACCGGTTTCGGGGTCGCGGGTGTGATCATTGGTTTCGCATTGCAGGATACGCTGTCAAACTTCGCCTCAGGCATGATGCTGCTGATTTACCGGCCATTTGATGTCGGTGATTTTGTAGAAGCTGGTGGTGTGTCGGGGAAAGTCAGTCATATGAGTCTGGTGAACACCACCATTCGGACCTTCGACAATCAGATCATTATTGTCCCGAACAGCAAGATCTGGGGCGATACCATCAAGAACGTGACACATGAACGTGTGCGCCGGGTCGATATGGTCTTCAGCATCGGCTATCACGACAGCATTGAGAAAGCCGAAGCCGTTTTACATGAAATTATCGACCAGCACCCGGCTGTCCTGCGGGCGCCGGAGAAAACCATCAAACTCCATACACTGAATTCCTCATCGGTGGACTTTATCGTCCGCCCTTGGGTTAAAACCGACGACTATTGGGATGTGTACTGGGATGTCACCCGGGAGGTCAAACTCCGTTTCGATCAGGCCGGGCTGACCATTCCTTTCCCACAGCAGGATGTGCATTTACACATGGTCAAATCAGACGATTCGAATCAATAACCAACAGCGCGCAAATCGGTTCTACAATAAAATCAGTTGCGCGCGGAATTTTTTGCCTTCCCGAAAGTCAAAAATTTCTCATCCATCTCAGGGGAAAACCAATGAAGAAACACCTGCTGACAGCCATGGGCACTGCCCTGTTTTTATCTGCCTGCGCCGGGACCGGCGGCAGCACTGCCTCGAAGTCATCGGATGATCTGACACAGTATGAATGGGAACTGACGAAAATCGATAATCAGACGGTGACCATTCCATCCATGGGTGCGGTGCCGACTCTGGGGTTTGAAAACACCACCATGGCGCACGGCCACTCTGGCTGTAACCGCTACTTCGGCAGTGCTGAAGTGAAAGACGGGAAATTCCGGATTGAAAAAATGGGGATGACCATGATGGCCTGTCCGGAAGATGCCATGAAACTGGAGCGCGTGATGAGTGACACACTGAGCCAGTGGAGCAACGCAGAAATCAGCGGCAATACTCTGACGCTGACGACTCAGCAGCACACGCTGACTTTTAAAGCCACCCAGTCCATGTAATCTACAGCTCCCTCAGTCGAGCACCTGCTCGGCTGAGGTTTCCCGTCTGATCACCCGCACACTCAGTTTCTGATGTCCTTCCTGCTGGGCGGCCTGAAGCTGCGATTCGGCAAAATGAAACACGCTTTCAGCCGTCAACCCTTCCAGATCAAATACCGTCAGCGCTCCGATGGAAATCGTGAGATACGGAGACGAATGCGTCGTCTGCTCTGCCAGATTCAAGCGTTCCGCCGCCGTGCGTAATTGCCTTGCCACCACTTCGCCATTATTCGTATTGGGCAAAATCGCCACAAAGCGATCATCATCCAGACGGGCCAGCACATCCGCCGGACGCTTCAGCGTTCTGCTCAGTTCTGCCGCCAGTCGGCGAACACTGTCTTCAAACTGCTCAGGCGACAACTGATTTGCGAACATCGCAACATCATCAATCTGGATCACCAGCAGCGCCATCGGTGATAAATCCCGCCGGGCAATTCGTACCGTGATATCCAGGCTTTCTTCAAACGCGCGCTGGTTAGCGATACCGGTCAGCGGATCTTTCAGGCTGAGTCGTTCCAGCTTTTCATTCACGGCCCGTAATTTGTCATGCTGTGCCGTCAGTTGATCATACGTCTGCTGATCCCGTTTGAACACAAAGAAAAGGACGGTGGCAGCCAGGATGAACAACAGATTTACACCCCCGAAAATCCACCAGGGCATCAATGAAGCCTGCGCCTGAATATACTCAAGCCGGGGCATGGCTTCGATCACCCAGCGTCGGCCCCCTTTCGTCAGTACCTGATGAACGTATCGATAGCGGGTATCATAATTCCCGGAGACCTGATCAGATGCGAGATTTTTCTGAACGTAATGAAAACGCGTTTGCTGACTGGCCAGCCCTTTCTCAGCTTCAGGAACCAAGCTGAAAACGACCCGGTTCCCCGCCGGGGCCAGCGTATCAATCAGAGTAAAAGAAAAAGGTTGGACCACCTGATTTCCAGCCGAGGACAGAAAAATATGTGCCGGACTGAACACGCCCCCGACAAAACCAATCAGGCTTTCCTGACGTTCAACCGAGGACATCGGTTCCGGAAATTCATACACAGGCAAGAGACTGAGAATCCCCTGCGATTCCCCCTGATGACGCAGTTGCAAAGGCACCGTTAACTGGAGACGGCCACTGTCCCGCGCCCTTTGAACAGCTTCAAATCGAAATGCATGCGCACCCAGATCGTACCCGATCACCGCTTCATTTCCGGCCATCGGCGCGACATACAGTGCCGGATAGTACACACTTCGCTCTCCCGCAGCGACACGCTCGCCAGATGCGACCTGCTCCGTCACAACGTATCCCGGCAGCCATCTTGCCGCCTGAGCTTCATGTGCATCACGCTGTTCCTGCGGGACCTCCGGGATCCATTCCAGCGCAGTGATGGCCGGATAACGGCGAAGGATTTTTCCGGTCAGGGTCTCAAATCCTTCCGCGTCAGGAATGCCCTGCGTATCCAGCGTTAACTGCAATGAATAGAGCGCTTCAAAATGCGCGTTCATGGCCTGAATAAACGCATGCCCGGTTTCCGTCACATCCGACTGAAATTGTCGTTGGATCCGGTTGGTTTCAAGGTGACTAAAGAAAAACCACAGGGCAACCGACAGCACCAGTCCTGCTGCCAGCAATGACCCCATCACAGTCAAACGTTGCTGCTTCATTGATTTCCCTTGCGATGTTGAAGTTTCACCTGTGTCATCCTAGTTGTATGTGACTGACTGAATATTTGCCAATTTATCAGTAATTATTCTCAATATGCGGCTGCTATTCAGCCCGAATGAAATTATTTATAGACGTCTAGATGTTTACACTGCTTTGAATTCCCAGTACTCTGACGGACAGAGCATTTCAGGGATGAGAACACATGATAGAAATTAAACACCTTCGCACGTTAGCCGTGCTGAGAGATACCGGCTCCCTGACCGCAACAGCCAATACCTTGTGCCTGACACAGTCTGCACTCTCACATCAGATCAAAGATCTGGAGCAGCGGATTGGAGCGCCCTTATTTCTGCGCAAGACCCGGCCGGTAAGATTCACAGCGGAAGGCGATATTCTGCTGAAACTGGCCGATGACCTGATGCCCCGCATCGTCCGGGCTGAACACGAACTGGCGAATCTGAAAGAAGACGCAAAAGGCCGGCTTCATATGGCCATTGAGTGCCATTCCTGTTTTCAGTGGTTGATGCCGGCACTGAAGGAATATCAGATCCACTGGCCTGCGGTCAGCCTGGATTTTTCGTCCGGGTTCAGCTTCGAGCCCATTCCGGCGCTGGCAGCCGGTGAGCTGGATTTGGTGATCACTTCAGATATCAACCCGCGTGCCGAAGTGCATTATGAGCCTTTGTTTGATTTTGAGATGCGTCTGGTGGTGTCGCCCCAATCCCCGCTAGCAGAACTGGCCACCATTAAGCCGACCGATCTTGCCAGCCAGACCATGCTGACTTATCCGGTGCATAAAAGCCGCTTGGATGTGGTGAAGCATTTTCTGCAACCCGCGGGTATTGAACCACGGGTGTGGAAACAGGCCGACAATACATTGATGCTGGTGCAGATGGTTTCGGCAGGGTTAGGTGTTGCCGCACTGCCGAATTGGGCCATTCATGATTTTGCCCGGCAGGGATTGATTGTGAGTAAACCGCTCGGAAAAGGGCTCTGGCGCAGACTCTATGCCGCGATTCGGGCATCAGAGCGCGACAGGCACTATCTTCAGGCTTTTTTTGCCACGGCCCGGCAGCAATGCCAAACCCACCTCGAAGGCATTAAGGCAGCCTGAAACAACAAGGGCGCTGTATTCGCGCCCTGGGTTGAATCCAATCCGCTACTTGAACTGATTTGACAGGGGATCGTACCGAAATCCCAAGGCTGCCATTTTGTCCCGCAGCGCTTGCTGATCAACGTCATAACGACTGGCAAGTTCTTCAATCGTGTCACATTCTAAGCGCAGCTTTTCATTCACGATACCCAGTACAATATTGCCATCCATACTGAGCAGGTTGCTGATTTCCACATGCCCTCCTCCGGCCAAAATGCCGTCTGCATATCCACCCGCCAGACAAAACTGACTTCCCGTAACCAAAGCATGGGGCTGCATTCAGAGCCAGCGGAACAGGTGATGTCTGCGATGACCTTGCTTCTTGTCATGCTTTTAGCATAGACACTTCACACAGACACTGCATGCGGAATCTGAGCCGTTAGATGAACGACAGTTGTAATCCAACCGAGCCAGACAGCAGCAGCGCAGCAAAGAGCAGTTGCCAGAAGTTGACGGTTTTGCTCAGCAAAATATGACCGCCCCAGACCACCTGGGCAGCAATCAGAAGCACCAAGGCTGCACAGATTGCCAGCACGTCCGCTTCTACAACGGATACGGGCAGACCATAAAGCACCCAAAGCAGCAACAAGACACTCAGCATGGCACTCAGTAACCCAACCGCAGGTAACACACGGTGGAACGCTTGCAGCCGGGTTCTCGCTTGGGTCAGCAGCACATGCGCCAGCAACGAACCCAGTAAGGCGATGGCGACAAAACTCATTCCGGCAACGGGTAATGTGCGTTCAGAGGCCATCATCAGCCAGCACACACCCGCCAGACCTGATGCCGTATACAGTGCCCATAAGGGTCCGGCATCCCGGGTTTTTCCTGTTTTCACCTGAAACGCAAACCAGGCTAAAGCCAGCAGGGGGAGCACCGCAACAGGCGAAACGATGGCAACCAGTAACCACCCCACCAGTAGAATCGGCAAGGTTTTGTGCACACGCCCGCGCTGACCGGGACAGATTTCCCCTTGGGTCAGAACCAGTGTCAAAATCAGTTGTGCTCCCAATAAAGCAGGGATCAAGAACGTACTATAGGCAATCGTCATAAATATCATGAATACAAAAGGCTGATAAAAAACCGCGGCATTATATCAGACATTCACAAGGAAACCCTTCGCCGGAGAGCATCGCTGAAGAGACTTGTTTTGTATTCCATTGCAGAATTCAGTCAGATAACCGTCCGCCATCAGTCATTTTTCCGTACAAATTTTCGAGTGGCTCACACCGTTTCGCATCCTGTATATGAATCAAGATCACGGTTTTAGGTGCGGTCATGTAGAATAATTGTCCAATTATAATAATGACGGACGATGACCGTCTGTTTTCTTCAACAGATGTCGGCTGAGCTGGAAGCAAAGATGATATCGACTTTTAACCGTTTTCACAGACAACTGTGCCAGTCTCTCAAACTCTATGTTCCCGATTTATGGAGCGCGAAAGCACACAGTCAAAGTTTTCAGAATACACGGAGCGGATACCTGCGCAGCCGGATTTCCTTGCTGTGTATTGTCTGGGCCGTGCTGATCATTGCATGGATCCCGTTTGACTTCTTCTATCTGGACGATAGCGAAGAAATACGGATCGTCATTGCCCGACTCATGCTGGCCACTTTTCTGCTTCTGATTGCACGCTTCAATGAATCGCACACCACACTGTGGCAATCCCAGTGTTGCCTGATGCTTCTGGTCACCGGGCTGAACCTGTTTTATTGCTACTGTATTTGGGTGCTCGGCTTTCCGAAGGTGTACAGCGGTTTTGAATATGGCTATACGCTCCTCCCGATCCTGCATGTTGCGATTCTGACGATTCTTCCGATCACCCTAAAGGAAAGCCTGTGTTTGCTGGCACTGACAGCAGTGACAGAAATCGTTGTTGATGCTCAGGCAGGCACCCTGCACACACCGGAAACGCTGGCCAACTACTGGCTTCAGAATGTCCTTGCGATCATGGTGATCTGGTCACAATTATCCAAACTCTACATGCTGATGCGCCTTTACCGGCAAGCAACACTGGATCCGCTCACGGGTATCTACAACCGACGGATGCTGATGCAGCAAGCACAAAAATCACTGGATGCCTGTCAGGCAAAACGCCAGCCTTTTTCACTGCTGCTGTTCGATATTGACCGCTTCAAACGCATCAATGACTCCTGGGGTCATGGCATTGGGGATAAAGTGCTCAGAGGATTTGCGGACCATTTGCAACAGTCTTCACGGAAAACCGACTTGTTTGGCCGCTACGGTGGTGAGGAATTTATTCTATGCCTGCCCTACTGTGATACGTTTTCCGCGCAGAAAATCGCAGGCCGGATGCTGCAAGAGATTCGTGATTTAGCAATATCAACGGATATCGAAGATACACAAATTGCCATTACGGCATGTATTGGCATTGCGACCTTTACCCCGGGTGACAGCCTGATGGCCATGATTGATCGGGCAGACCGCGCTTTATACGAGTGTAAAGATGCCGGACGTGACTGTTTCCGTTTTCATCCGCATGGCTATCGTCCATCCGAACGGGATCGGCGTAAGTCACAGGAAGCACACGCTAAAAGTGCACCGCAGGTTGTTGTGGTGGAATAGAGCGCCTAAAATGATGAATCTGGCTGGGCCATAGCTCCCAGCCAGATTGGTTAGAAATGACGACGACAACCCTTTCAAAAGCCGAAAAAATATACACGACACGACTCAGGAGGAGCATGCAATATCCCCGAGCATCCTGTCTTGGTTTACCGATTCATTTTGAGTGCGACAGGGACTGTTCATTCACCAGTGATCGAGTGATCCCTCGAACAATCACCATTTCAAACGGAAGATAACAAAATGGTTTTCCTGCAAGAATGATGCTTTCAGCATTCTTGGTGAAAGATCATGCATTCAACATCTCCAACATTGAATCATGAGAAGCGCATTCAGCCAATGATACATGCCATCCCCCGGAATCATCCTGTTGCCCTTCTTGATGGATCGACCTGAGACACAGATTTATCCGGAACAGGACTATTGTGAGGCCCCTTGTCTGGCATGCTGTTTTTCCCCTGAGATTTGAGTCAAGCAGCCATCCGCAAAACGCACCCATGGTCAATGTGCGGCAAACATATCTTTGTAGGACTGAGTTTCAATATCCGCATCCGACAGACCAAACTGACTGGCAAGCGCAATCAATGCTTCTCTGTAGGCAGACAATCTGGTTTCATCATCCGTCATGATGGCAAATTCAGCAAAATCGCCAATGCCATAGAGAGAATCGACCGTAATGTGGAATTGGCCAATAAAATAGATACTTCGCGTCTTCGTTGCCCTGAGCACAACCCGATAACCCAACGTCTGGAGCATCCGTTTGGCATTGTCCGCATTCGTGATATTCGTCGCTTCACAACGGTCTGCTTCGGGACCTTTCACTATCCAGAGCTTGATCCCCGAAGGTTCCATCGTTCTGATACACAGACTCTTATTCTGCGTGCGCAGCGTGTTCTCAGGCGTATCGAAATAGCAATCAGATTCTTTCTGTATTGTCTTCAAGCATCACTTCATGTGGCATTCGCTTTAAACGTTCGAGAAACGTCGATTTCGACACCAGCCTGTACTTCAATTCAACTTCGTATTTTCCCTGAAAATGTTGATTGCTCATCCAAGTACACTCCTCCCAAAGTGGCTATCCTACCATGCCTGACCCTGTCAGATGCGTCGGAGTGATTGGTTGAAAGATGCCTGAGCAAGTACAGATCTGACAAAAGCCGATTTTTTACGCCGGTATGCAGTCTGGGACCAGCCACTGCAGGATAATTTCAGAGCATTGTATTGCGCGACGAGGCAAGGATTCGAACGCAACTGATCGCGGAACACTAAAAAATCTTCAAATTCAGAGCCAAGTGAGACGACCTGTAAGGCCACATCATCCCCGGTCGTGGACGTTAACATGCACAGTTCCGCAGTTCTTAACGTGTCGCTTTTCACCTGAAAACCTAACGGAACCAGGCATTGGATGGCAGGTTCTAGTTCGTGTGATTCAACACCGATAAAGATGTAGATCCCCCTTCGATACCGCATTCGGGATCGAGGAGGCACCGATATGCTCAACGCATGCATCGGGCAACCGTTTTTTAATTTCACGTTCATAGTGAAGAAAGAGCACTTCACAAGACGTCTGATAAGCTTCAGCACGATAGAATTCCATTGCTTTCCTGGAAAAATATACTGTCCTCATCCGTCGTTCGGGTGAATCACGTCCCCTCAGTCACAGTTGAACAACTGGCTGACGGATGCCGGTGACGATAATTTTTTTTCGTAAAACTGAACAGGCATGCCCTGATAAGCGCCCTGCTCTCGTCGCTCAAATCCAAGTTTCAACAGAATATGATGGGAAGCAGCATTCTGAAGATCAACCAGCGCAATAATGTGCTGATAACCCATCTGCAGCGCAAAAGACAAGACAGCATGACTGGCTTCTTCTGCATACCCCTTGCCCCGCGCAGAGGTTTTCAGCCTGTATCCAAGTTCGACGGCATCCTGCCCCTTGTCAGGAAACGACTCTATCCCACAATAGCCAATGAGTTCATCCGACACCGTCTCAATCACAGCCAGCTTCCCTATCCCTTTCACTGAAAAAGCACGGACAAGCGCTTCAAATCTGGATTCGGCTTGCTGCTGTGACATTGAACCTGTGGGTGAAAAAGCCATAAAATCAGGATCCATCAATAGCGGAATAACCTGTTGATGGTCTTCCTTGATAAATTTCCTAAGCGTTAAACGAGATGTTTGAATCACGATTGCCTCCATGCACCCATCGGTTTATCAGCATCATGCCCTTAAAGCACGATGAAGGACTTCAAGGTTCAATCAATGAACCAATTAATATTCCCCGGAAACAACGATTTCATGACCTGAGTGTTCAATCACAAAAGCAACCGACCCTTCAGCATTTTGAAATCCAACGGAGCAAATGGCCATTGAACCTGAGCCACATGTAATTTCGGGGTACTCGTCATCCATCGAGGTTTCGTCCTCTGCCTGAGGGACAACGGTCCAGCCCTGTGCGATCATTTCACTTTTCACGACACTGTATTTTTTTCCTTGATACTGTGAAAAGTCGGATTCATCCGCGCAGGTCATCGTACTAAAGCCAAACATTACAGCGATGAATAAACTCTTTTTCAATCTCACGGATCTCTTCTTTCATTTTTACTGCCTAAAAATATACATTCAGACATGTCACTCACCGAAACTGTGACTCATTCATTTTCGACTGTCTTTCTGCCACAGTTTTCACAAATGATATGACGTGAAAACTCGTCCATCGCTGCCAAAAACGGCCCCACAGCCAAGCCTTTGATAAAACCAGCGATAAACTCCTTGTACTTTCGATGGTTAGATTCAGCAAAAGCGCTCGGATTTCTGATCAGAACGATGATGTGACGAGACTTCGTCTGACATGTTGAACATGGATACATCTCTATTTGGTGTAGCACGTACTTTCTCCCGAATACAACGCCGCCATAAATCCCATTCATCGACCCCTGCACAATGAGGGATATCTGATTTCAGGTTCATGAATCGCAGGCAATTCACCATGTCGTTTTCACATGGAATAAGCTAAAAATCGCTTCAGTGTCCATGGCAAGGATCCACAGGACAAGCTGTTGATCTGTATACCCTCAAAATTCTGAAGGAATCACACACGATGAGCAAATAATTGATTCATCAGAATAAATCAGCCAATGCCATTCTGATGAGCGCTGAGAGGTTCAACGCAATGCGTTGTTTATCGGTTACCCAATGACTTGCGGAGGCAGATAAATCGTAAATTCATTCAATGGCTCAACTAAGACACTGTAAGGTGCGTTTTGCTCCGATTCTTTTACAATCCCCAGGTCAGATAAAAGCTTGAATTTTGCTGATTTTAATTGAGCTGGCTTCACTTTCAATTCATGGTGCCAGACCCGGTAAGTTCCCAGCTGATGATCTCTGCGATAATAAAATCCAGCCAGAGGGTGTGTCAGATAAACGAGTGCCGACTCAGTATCAGGAAAACCAACAAAATTGAACGCATCCGTCTCTGATTGCACCAAATCAACCGAAGCTTCAGCCCAATCCGATGTCGTTTCCATATGATACTTTTCATACAGCCCTGTGAGCTCGTTCAAACGACAATCGAAACGAACTTTCCCCGCATGCCAAGGCAGATTCCACAGATATCTCGGCACCGATAAAGTCCAGGAATCAAGCGTTGTCCCCAGAAACCACACACAACGCTCGCCTGTGTAAGAATCGATAATATATATACGATAGTTTGTTTGACCCATTGTAAATTTAGGGAATGGAAAAACAGCCGAAGTAAAATCAACATCAATAAATGGAACCACGGAGATCAACCCCATTTCCTGATGATTGATTTCAACGGTATCTAATCGGAATCGTTCAGGAAATAATCCTTGAAATCGCTCAGCCGGTACAGCATAAGTAATGATCGCGAAATGCTTCAAACCACATAGCACATCCATACCTTTTGGCTGTGGTCTCTCGGTCAAGTAATCTTTAAACTGCCTTGGTTCTTGCATCAGACCTCCTCTTCAACAATACGAAATCAGCAAAGACACGGATGACAACATCTTAAAATAAAACGATGCGACTGAAAGGATCGCTCAGCAGCCCCAGGCCCATATTCTTCTGATCCTTGGCTATGCCCGACTGATTCTCTCCAGGATAAACGCGGCCCTTTCCTGAACAGAGCATTTGGGAACCTCAATCAGTTCATAGCCAAATTTTTGATAGGCTTTCACCATTTCCCGGTAGGTTGCAACAGCCGTATGAAAATCTTGTTTCCGCTCTGCATCTTTGTTGTAAATCGATTCCCAGGGCGGAAAAATGAAGACATTCTGATCGTAAATCAACTCATGGCAGCTTGTTAACAACTGCGCTGAAACAGGAATGCCTTCCAGTTGACTGTATCCGTATGAGTCAATCACACTTCGGTCAAAGAAGGTCGTCTCAGCATGGCTATCCGCTGCGTACTGGTTCATCTCGGCCAGAACCATTTCATCACGAAAGGCCACTTTATCCATCCAGGGCAATGCTGTCCCCTGCTGTTCAACTTGCTTTTGGATGACTTGGCGGCCCACTTCGGTTGCTGTCTGATAACCCAAATGCTTCAAATAGGTGATCACAGCGGTTTTCCCGGCACCGGGTCCACCCGTGAAAACAATGCGATGGTTCACTAAAACCTCTTCATTCAAAACGAAGTATGGAAAGCTTTCTTCAACACACTCTTGCGGAAACCACAGTGTTGTCCAACTCGCCGGAAGGCAGGCGTCTGCTTGAATGACTTATCACACAGAAATTGACTGCATTCCAAACGTGTGGGCCTCACCACCGACCCTGACTTTGATCACGGTCTGATCGTCCGACTCAACAGTCGCTGTAATTCTGGAAACACAGTTCATTGCCCGCCCTTGCTCGAAAATGAAATCATTCGAATGCTCACCACGACAGTGCTTGGTTAAATAACATGCCAGTGCGCCACTGGCACTGCCCGTGGCTGACTCCTCCGGAATGCCAAACAAAGGTGCAAAATTTCGGCAACTGGCCGTCAAGCCACTGTCTTTCTCACACAATTCGAAAGCATGGAGACCCACAAGATCATGCGCTTTACAGAAGTCAGATAATAACGTTTCATTCACTTGGATTTTGTCCAGATACCCATGCGGTACAGGAACAATCAGATCAGGTAAGCCGGTTGAAATCACTTCGTTCGGTAACTGTGTCGATTCAAGAACCGTTTTATCAATGCCAATGAGCGCCGATATCGTCTCAGGATTAAATTCACCCAGGTATTCAGGTAACGCCTGCGCCATCACGATATGCCCCTGAGGCGCGATTGTGACGTTAAGTAAACCGGCTTTCGTCCGTTGAATATATTGCCCTTCGGTTACGATCCCTTTGTGATACAGTGTTGAAAAAGCCGCTAAGGTTGCGTGGCCACAAAAATCTACTTCACCCGTCACCGTAAAGAAGGATAACGCAAAGTCGACTTCATTATCCTGAGACACAAAGGCTGTTTCAGAGTAACCAACCGCTTGTGCAATGATTAATTTTTCCTGGCGAGTTAAGTCATCAGCGTGCAACACCACACCCGCAGGATTGCCTCCGGTTTCATTTACGGTAAAGGAGTTCACCAGATACGCTTCAACGTTTTTCAATTTAACTTTCTCCATGGAGCAATAGGATTGCAGTCAGCCAGGCATTGCCCACTCTTCTGCTGCAAACTGAAAAATAAAGTACGCTTCTTGAACGATTTATTCGCCGAGCATCTTACACAGAATGTGTGATTGTGCCTTAAACCCCAGCTTCTCATAAAAGTGTTGGGCTGGCTGGTTAAAAGCCATCACCTCAAGCCTGATTTGCGCCGCGCCCTGGCTTTTAGCCCAGCGGCTACAGGCCTGCATCAGTTCAGTACCAACGCCGGAAGTCCGGCAGTTTTCATCAACAACGATCGTCCCAACACGGCAGATCGGGCAGCGAACAAGAAATGGAATCGCCTCATTCTTCGAGATGAATGCCGTGAGAAAACCGACAACACGATTCTCAATTTCTGCAACCAAGAATAACCGCGACGGATCACTCAGAGCGTGCTTTAAAAATTCTTTATCCGCTTCAGAGGGCTTGATAAATGCTTCAGGTGCATTTTCAAAATGAAGCATACCTATTTGCTCATTCAAGACCAGTAATGCGGTTAAATCTGTTGTTTTTGCTTTTCTGATATTCATCATTTCCTTCGACATTGATATATCCTCATCACACAACAACAAATGAGCTCTTACAATATTTCATACAGCGTAATCTTTATCATTCCTTGAATCGATCAACTGAACTCTGAAACCTTCAGATAAATTATATTGTTGAACAACCGACAAAACAGATTCTGTTTTCACGATAGAAGATATCATGAGAAAAAGCTGATCATACATACGATGTAACACCTCATAACACGTGTCATCAGGAAGGCCTTCGTGATAAGGAGTCAAATCAAAACTTAATGTGCTTAATATTTCTTCAAGCTTTTCACTGGGCGAAACATCCACATTGTATAAATAGAATTTCCAATCTGTCGTATAGTAATCACTCTCTTTCTTCACCTTTTCTTCCCAGGCGTCTTCTCCTGTGACTAAGAAGTTAATGATAAACTCACACGCATGATCAGGGTTAAATTCAAAATCGATTACCTGAATTTCATAGTCAGCGAAAAAATCGCGTTGACTATCAAGATAACTTGTCAGTTCTTTCAGTAATAACGGTTGATATTTATCAATCACATTGGTTTTAAAATTTTCAATATCAATCATACTTCAATCTTTTGTGAGAACACAGACATAAAAACCATATCGTGCAAGGTATGGTTAAACGTAACCTAGTGATTTGACGCCAGCGAAAGTTCCATTTCGATCAAACAGTTAACTTCTGAACGCTTCGTGAAACCTTTAGATTCATATAACTTAATGGCTGGATTTTCACGAAACACACGCAGCACAAGTCGCTGACTTTTCCGCTTGAGTGCATGGTGCCGAACGATGTCAAGACATTGAGTGCCAATCCCTTTTCCCTGAACGTCTGACACAAGCTGTAAATCTCTTAAATAGGTCGTACTCTCACTGTAACTCAAACGAACAACACCAACACGGATCTGACCGTCATAAACCTCGTAATTGTCGAACTCATCCCAAGAACATAAAAACTGATGCCGATCCCAAACGATCCCATGGGTTTGATAGTAACCTGACATATTCGTTTTGGTGAGATGTTCTGCGAAGAAAAGATCTGTCCCTCTCACGAACGTTACTTTCATACTTGTTCTCTTGGTTATCTTTTTCTGTCTCTGAGAAGTGACCTGAAAATGAAATGATGGCATATTGAAACCCAATCAATCCCGCCTAAATTTATCCCCTATATAGAAACCATCGCCAAATTCAGGCAGGATTCATGCCTTCTTCATGCTCACCCAAGCTCGAAGAAGGAATAACCAAACAGCCAGAGTATTTGAAATCCATAACTGAATCGTTGGTGAATACCCGGTACAGTTTTGGCCTTAAAAGCAATCGCCAAACGATACGAAAAAAACAAGCACCCGACAATACACACCAATGAAAACAGTCTGATAAAAAGAGGATAAGCCGTTGAAAAAACAATGATAGAAGGTGCAATGATAAGCGACATTAACATGACCATGCCCGACCAAGCGTGAATGTGACCACTCATTGATGGCTTGGACGTATAGGGATCTGCATCCATTGGAAAAAATCCGCAAATCCAAGTCGACAATCCATGGACGATGACCATCGCTCCAACGAAAAAGGTAGGCAAATACGTTGCGTGAGTCGTGGTAATGAAATAGCCATATAAGATAAACATCACACCTAATGGGTAATTATTGATCAGGGGTGATAATTTCTGAGTCGGGCTTCCAAATGCGCCAAGTTCACTGCAGAACTGTCTTGAATGACTATAATTCGGATAGAATAAAGAAGCGACGAAGATCCCCATAATTATCCATACTGAGGCAGCAATGCCAGTATATTGAATCCAATTCTCCATATTCACCTCCAAATACTGAACATCACCGATGATTTATTTTAGCTGGGTATATAATAAAAAACACGCTGTTGAAACCAGCAGGAAACCCATCACCCAATTAAATACCTTTAGCCTGAGATCACTATTTAAAATAATTGTAGACTTTGCCCCAAGAAACGACCACAGAGCCAATGAAATATAACAAACAATAAAATAAATCAGTGAGAAAATGAAAAACCGTGTATCACCTTCAGGTGATGAAAAAATCGATACACCAGCAACACATGCAAGCCATGCTTTGGGATTTAACCATTGCAGGAGAAAACCTTGCAGAAAGGTGGGCCGACTCTGTTTTTCTATCTTCACCTCGGGCTTGGCGGTTGCGATCAAATACCCCATATAAATAATAAATGTCGAACCGGCGACAGACAGGTATTTTAGAAAGTATGGGTACAGTTCGATGACTTTATAAAATCCAAGCCCGATGAACACCAGGAGCAACGTAAATCCTATTGTTGCTCCGGAAACAAAATAGAAAGTCTTCCTGATCCCGTAATTGGCTCCAGAAGATAGAATCACAAAATTGACTGGACCAGGCGAAATAGACATTGCCAGCGAAAATGAAACCATTGCTAAAATTAGAGACATTAATTTCCCTTCCTATGGAGAATTTTCAAATATCATCACATTTAGATCTGCGCGATTCATACCACTACATTGCGATCACGAAACCCAATCCGTGCAGATCATACCTGATGTCGCGAATCACTGTGAAAGTCTTTTTCAGATCTCTTCATGGCACACCATTTCGATATTGTGCCCGTCCGGGCCAATCACGCAGAGCATGAAGATTCTCTCATAAGCGCTATTTATAGAGGACAACCTATGGATTCGGTGAAATCCTAAGTACCATTATGAACTTAGTTTCTTCAGTACAGACAACGCGAAAACCATGATTTTCATATAGTTGCACGAGGTGCTCTTCGCAACGAAGATATAACGATGGTATTTTCAGCGTCAACGCTTTGGCTTTAGAAAATTCGATAAGTGCTTTTGATATCCCTTGCCCACGATATTCAAAAGGGACATAGATACCATCTAGCCAATGATTGAAGCCTGGGTAGGATGAGTACTTTCGATATTTAATTTCTCCCGCACCAGCTAATTTCCCGTCAATATGAACCACAAATGAATTTCGATTTGCAAATGAAGATATTTTTTTAACAACACTTTCTAAACTCGATTCTGAATTTTTGTAATCCCACTCATGAAAATACCAATTGGCGACAGCTTCAATGTCACTCGGGCAATCCTCTAAATTTGAAATTTTCATTATCCCTCGATAAATCATGACGTCCTGTTAAAGGGTTAGCCTCATTGTATTAAAGCTAAACCACTGATTTGCGATCACGAAACCCAATCCGTGCAGATCATACCTGATGTCGTGAATCACTGTGAAAGTCTTTTTCAGGTCTCTTCATGGCACACCATTTCGATATTGTGCCCGTCCGGGCCAATCACGAATGCCGCATAATAGGTTCCGCTATAATTCGGACGCAAACCTGGTGCACCATTATCCTGGGCTCCGAAATCAAGTGCGGCACGATGAAAGCGATCAACCTGCTCTCTATTTTCAGCAACAAATGCCAGATGCAGATGAGACGGGGTTTCTATCTGTTGAAGCCGGATACACAATGACGTTTTGCCATCTGAGCTCAGTTCTATACCGAGCTCTCCTTCAGAGACAATCTCTATGCCAATCGGCTCTAACACTTTGAGAAAGAACGATTTACTTTGTTCATAATCACTCGCTCCGAATACGACGTGGTCAAACATATATGCTCCTTGCTTTCAATTGATTCATTACGGGCGAACAACCCAAACAGAAGTCACCAAGCATTGCGAATCCTTCTCAGTCCGTTGGCTAAGCGCATAGCCGCAGTGGGTCAAGTCGGTTTTCGCATGCCTTGGATTTTCACGCACAACGACTATCTATCGCACTGATAAAATGCGAATTCCCTTGTGTGTTCCTAGGCTTTCTTCACGAAAACAAAAACACTTTCAGGTGGCCAAAGCCAATCATCTGATGCACGATAGCCACGTAACCAAAGTCCTGCATCATCAGCTCTGAGATAAAACCCTGTTGGATGGATTTCATCTGAAAAAGCTGGGATTGAAGCCACAGTTAAAATCGTTCCCTTGTCCTGGGTTAGATACGTCAATCTCAGATATGCTGCCAGCTCAAATGCACAAGGCGCTAATCCTTGATGTTTGGCTGCTTTCAATATATCGGCAAACAAAGTGCCTTCGGTGAAACCTAATTCATGAACGCTCACCCCCACGAGCTCTACCGTTTGCCGTTCAGTTGAAACTTCAAAGGCTTGAGACATGAACAGCATTGCGGCGTAAGCATTGAGATTGATTTTATACTCCGAAAGCGCAAGCAGTAACTGCGCTTTACTGTGAGTCCCCGTCTCTACTTTCCATGTTTTGCCTTCCATCAAACTGATTCCCTGATACAGATACCTAAGCTAAACTTTCGAGTCTCCAAAAATACATCGATTTTTCCTCAGATTTAGAGATGTGTTTCAGCTAAACACTCTGTCAGCGCTATTTATTTTCAGCGATGCGCCATAACACACCACTGGGATCAGTCAGGCAAAATTCAAGCATTCCCCACGGTTGTTCAACGAGATCGGTCACTTGAACATCATACGTTTCAGAAACATTCAGCTTCAATAAGTGTTCGTGCCAACTTTTCGCATCCTCAACCAAAAGATGCATCATATAATTTTTGCAATGTTCTGGTTCATAAAAATCTTGAAGTAAAAATGCGCAAGCGCTTGATTTAAAATAAACGACACCGTCAAACTCAGATGCCATTTCAAAACCTATCTGCTGATAAAATCGCTTCGAGCATTCAAAGTCCTTCGCAGGGACGAAAGATTTCATTTCAACTATATTTAAATTTTCCATTTCTTTCCCTCTGGCCGACTGTTATTAGACGCATTTGAATCTGTTTACAATACACGCGCAAGCCAAGCCTGTGAGTTTTTTCGTGCGAAACCAAGGCAAAGAAACAGCGCCATATCAACGCAATTTTCTAGACTTTCACTCGCTTGGTCATCAAAACATCAATGATGGTTGTCTCTTCGAATACTTCGGATATAAAACCATCAGAGAAATTAAAACCATGTTTAGAATAGAATTGAATGGCTGATTCGTTATTATCGAGTACATAAAGGTGAATGTTTGTCATTCCCAGGGCTTGAGCATCTATTTCCAGGTAATTTAGAAACCTGCTGCCCAACCTTTTCCCATAAACGGTCGGACACAGATACAGCTTACTCAGCTCTATCGTTCCAACCTGCTCAGGATGGACACTGTAAGACATAAAACCCACAACCTTATCACCAGACTCAGCAACAACGACTGTCTCGGCATTCGAACGGATTATTTTTTGCCATTCTTCCACACGATCAGGCAGTGTGTAGCTTTCAATATACCTGTCCGGCATCAGTCCATCGAATGCCGTTTTCCATGATCGAACATGGATATCTGCGATTGTGTGAACATCTGCTTGTGCTGCGTTTCTTAAATGAATTTCCACGGCATCTTCCTTGAATGATGACTCTCACATCATTGGTGAATGGGAGCTGTCCTTGGCAAAGGATTGAACATCAGGCGGCAAGAATTGACTGTTGCCTCTACTTTTATTCGCTTGCTCTATGGCCAATTCAAGCCCTTTTTCAGTCAGAATCACTTCGGAACCATACATTGATTGAAGATACTCTGCGCCCCCGACGTGGTCTGAATGTCCATGAGTGACGAGGATATGGCTCACTGGCTCCTGCTCTAATCCCAGCTTTTTTAAGTTCGCCGGTATCCACTTGCTATACGGAAAATCAAGGGTATCTATCAGGACAAGCCCAGATGAAGTTTGAACAACATATGACGAAACCCACTGGTCACCAACGTAGTACAAGTTATCAAACATTTTAAAAGGCTCAACATAGCCATTTTTGCCCGTCATTTCTGGCGCTTCCATTACCGCCAAAGCTTTTATTGAGATCAAGAAAAGCACAACAACGATCAGTCGATTCATCTCACATCCTTTTACTTACACCGCATCCGATGTGCGACATGACCACCAAACTGAGACCAGTTCCCGTAATACGACACCCAACGTTGCACTGAAAATTCCAAGCGTCGGGAATCACGCTTCAATACTTCTTCTCAATGTTGTTCCAGCTCAGCCCGGAGACTGGCTATCGTATGCTGACTGAAGACTTTAATACCCGCTTGCTCGAATAATGCGGCGGTTACACCTGAACCATCGATTTGAGTGCCATTAAATGTCCCATCATAGATTTTAGAACTGCCACAGGAAGGACTGCGCTCTGCGAGGATGGCATACTTTATGCCTTGTTGCATGCACAGATCGAATGCGTTTTGTGCACCAGCAACAAATTGCGCCGTCACATCAATGCCATCATTGCCGACCACACTGGCAGACCCCTGAAGGACATCGATGCCTTTACCTGCGATGATTTCAGCAGGCGCTCTGGGCACAGGCAAACCTGATGAGAGCTCAGGGCAGAAAGCAACTAATTCAACATTTGATTGCAGCCAGTTGAAATCATGGGCTGGTACTGAAAGACAACTCGCATTGTATCGGACCTTATTTCCGACCAAACACGAACTGATGAAAACCTTTTCCAAAATGCGTTCCTTTGAGTGAGAGAAAAAATTCATCACACGCTCAGCCATGGCACATCTGAACGGTTTTAATTTTCTTGGAGCAGAAACATTCATTTCCAGTCATGCCAGTTTAAAACCGGCCTTTTCATAGGTTGTGTTAGCTGAACTATTCTTGGTATATACATCAAGATAAAAGTCAAACATACCTCTGCTTTTACCCCAAGCCATTCACGACCGATGCGCTTAGAAAGAATCCCTTGGCTCCGATGACCTGCTTGTTTAAGCAATAATCTCAGTGATAACTTCAGTTTTTACAGAGTTTGCAATAAAGCACTGCTCATGTGATTGATGATGCATTTTCTCAAGTTGCTCAAGGGATGGTTGTTTCTCGCCTGAGAATTTCACTTCCGGACGCAAAATCACTTTCGTCATTGCTATTTTCCCATTGCTGTCTTTCTCCATCAAACCAACAGCATTGTCTGTATATTGGTCAATGATGAATTTTTTCTTTGCAGCAATAGCCAGAAAAAACAACATGTGGCAGCTTGATAAAGATGCAACAAATGCTTCTTCTGGGTCAACGTTGGCCTCAACGGAGTATGGCAAAGGCACCACGTGAGGAGACGAAGAGGCTGGAACCGTCACGCCTCCATCAAACATCCATTCGTGACCTCGACTGTACTGATTATCTGTATACTGCTCATCACTTCCGCGGTTCCACACGACTTTTGCATAATACTTTGACATGATTTTCCCTTTTCAAAATTTTGCCTGCAAATCGCGTAAAAACGATAATGCGACGAAACATGTTTCCTTGATGACCAAGCATAGAAAATCGGCCTGAGACATTTAGTCATGTGGTTTCACCCCGGAGACCAATTAAGTTTCCAAATGGATCTTCAAGTTGGCACATGGAGAGCCCATTTTCTATTTGCATTGGACCCCGGTAAAGATGCGCACCCAGTGATTCGAAGTGCGCTAAAGTCGCAGATAGATCGTCCACAGACCAATATATGACAGTACCATGTTTACCCGAACCCACTTTTTCGTCTGCCTGAACGAGCTCTATGGAAAATCCATTGAGGTCCAGTACGGTAAAATCGAAATCCTGATGATAGATTGGCACTGCTTCAGGGAAAGCTTTCTGATACCACTCAAGCCCTTTAGCTACATCGGAAACATGAACAAGAACAGCGGACGGGACCATACCTATCTCCAGCCAAATAACGCAAGTGCAACGTTGGAAGGTAAATCGTGACTTTACAAGTTACTTTTACTCAATAAAACGACTCAAGCCAGTACAGGAATTACGCAGGCTTTAACGCTCTGAAATACTACACCGATTCTTAATCCGGCCAGCATCCATCACCTTGGAGTGATCAGTCCGATTGATACGCCGATTCAGGCACGCTACCGCCCCTGACAACCAAGTCACGACTGATGCGATAATAAAATTGTCAGCTATGATAAGGAGTTAACAGAGGGCTTTCACGAACTGATGCATTTAAAGTTGCATATCTGTGGAGAAGCGCAAAGTTGTCTTGTACACGCCTGAGAAAAGAAGGCAATTGCGCCACTGCGCTATCCGGCAGCCGGATAGCGCATCATGAATCAACAACTTGAAGAAGAATTTGACGCAGCAGAGACAGGTGTTTCTGATGCCGGGCTCAAGCTCCCCAGTTTCCAGCACAGGGCGTAGAGCACCAGATAAAGCACACTCCCCCCAGCAAGCACGCCGTACCAGCCCCAGTGTTGCCAGCAGGTGATCAGATAAAATCCACCGAAACTGCCTCCCACATAATAGTGAACCAGATACAACGCTGTTGCTGTTGCTTTGGCACTTTTCGCTTTCTGGCTGACCCAGGCATAAGCCAGTGAGTGCGTGAAAAAAGCACCGGAGCTGATCAGTAACAGGCCGCTCAGCATGGCAGAAACAGAATCGATCGCGGCGACCCACATCCCCAGCACGCTGATTGTGGTCCCCAGCACCATCCCGTTCAGCGGCTTAAAGCGCAGGCTCCAGCTTCCGCTCAGCTTTGCGGTCAGTGTCCCGCTGAGATAGCACAGAAAGATCATCGACGCCCAGCTGACCGGCAAGTGGTAAGGCGGCGCAACCAACCGAAAACCCATCACGGTATAGAGGTTCACAAAAAGCGCAAAATTAATCCCGCCGATCAACATGGGCACCCAGAGCACGGGTTGCTGCAGGTGACGAATCACATGCTTGGTGTGATGCCGTAACTGGCCGCGCTGGGGGGTAAAATGCTGCTGTGCGGGTAGTAATCGGGCCACTAGCACCGCACCCACCAGACTGATCACCGCCATACCCGCAACTGCACCCTGCCAGCCCCAGGCTTCCGAAGCAAAGCCGCCGAATAAGCGACCGGCAATACCGCCGAGAGAGTTCGCGCTGATATAACCACCCACGGCTAATGACAACGCCTGCGGAGAAAACTCCTCGGCCATATATGCCACGGCAACTGCCGCAAACCCGGCCAGCGACGCGCCCATCAGGGCTCTGGCCAGACTCAGCATCAGCAGACTTTCTGCAAATAACATCAGACCGCCCACGACAGGCAGCAAAAACAGGCTCAGCAGCATGACTTTGCGGCGGCCAATCATTTCTGAACTCACTGCCCAGGGCACCAGCGTGATCGCCAGCGCCAGAGTTCCCGCCGCCAGCAGCCAGTTCACTCGGGTCGCGCTGGCTGAGAAAGCCTCAGTCATCACCGGCAGCATCGGCTGGAACAAATATAAGTTACAAAACACCAGAAATGAGCCGAGAGCCAGTGCAAAACTGGCGCGGCGATAGGCAGCGCTATGGGTTTCTATCATGAAATGAGCCTCAGACGGCAAACTGATGTGAAAACGTTAGCAATTTCCATCTGATAGTGAAAATATATTAAACATATCGAACTGATAAAAAATATTAATAGCCATGGATATCCGTCAACTCACTTATTTCATCGCGATTGCCGAGTGCGGCAGTTTTACCCGCGCAGCTGAGAAACTGCACATCGCGCAACCTGCGCTGAGCATTGCCATGAAGAAGCTGGAGCAACAGCTGGACATGCCTCTGTTTGATCGCAGTGATCGCCATATCGCCCTCACCCACGAAGGCGAGGTGCTGATTCAGCATGCCCGGCTTATCCTGCAGCAGGTTGAAGATGCCCGGATTGCGATGGATGAACTCAAGGGACTACAGAAAGGTGAAGTACGTCTGGGCGTACCCAGCATGCTCGGGTCTTATTACTTTCCGGATATTCTGATGGGATTCAAATCCCGCTACCCCAGGCTGAAACTCACCCTAGTTGAAGCCGGGACGCAGTCCATTCGCTCCATGTTACTGAATGGCGAATTGGATCTGGGGGTGATTCGTAGTGCCGATCTGCCCGACAGTCTTGAAGCCGAACCCTTACTTACCTCGGAAATGGTTGCGGTTGTCAGTCCGAATCACGAATTCAGTCAGTATGAATCTGTCACCTTCGAACAGTTTTTCAGTCAGGAACTGGTGATGTTCAAACAAGGCTATTTTCACCGGGACTACATCGACAATGTCTGGCAGAAGCATCATCTCAAACCGGAAATAGCTTTCGAGACCAATCTCTTACCCATGATCCTCAGCATCATCCGGCAGGAGTTTGCGATTTCGGCACTGCTGGAAATGGTCACCCGCCATGAACCCGGGCTGGTTGCCGTGCCGTTCAGTACGCCCGTCCATTTAAACCTGGCCATTGCCTGGCGCAAGAACGGATATCTGTCACTGGCAGACCGGGCTTTTATGGAGTTCATCAAAGAACATCAGCGGCACCGGAAGGAAGCGGTTTACCGCTGAGTGCGTGCGAATCAAAATGAGAATTTTGCAAATAGCATTGTGATGTAAATCACATGAAAATTTCTGATTGATGATATTTGTGTGTCATTTTCTTTTACAATGGAAAGCGACCTGGGAGCCTGATCGCAGCGGAATGTCAAAACCCGTACCGGATTTCTGTTTACCTGATCCCTTTGCGATCGACAGAACTTCGATCAGAGTCACATGACCATATTGATTTCATGGTCTTTCCGGGCCCGTCAACCGTATCACTGACTAGCATGGATGATTCACGAATGTTTGAAAAAATCGTTGCCGCACCTGCCGACCCGATTCTGGGTCTGACTGAAGAATTCAAAAACGACGCCCGCGCTGAAAAAATCAACCTGGGCGTGGGTATCTACAAAGACGAATCCGGCAATACACCGGTTCTGGCGACAGTGAAAAAAGCTGAAGCTATCCTGCTGGAAAAAGAAACCACCAAATCTTACCTGAGCATTCCGGGCACCGCAGAATATGGTCTGGCCGTACAGGAACTGCTGTTTGGTAAAGATGCAGCCATTATTACCGAAAAGCGCGCTCTGACAGCACAGGTACCTGGCGGTACAGGCGCACTGCGTGTTGCGGCAGAGTTCATCAAACGCCAGCTGGGTGATGTCACCGTTTGGATCAGCAACCCAACCTGGGCGAACCACTTTGGTGTCTTCGGTGCTGCAAGCCTGAATACCGAGCAATACGCTTACTACAACGCAGAAACTAAAGGCATGGATTTTGATGCAATGCTGAGCTCGCTGAGCAATGCCAAAGCCGGTGATGTGGTTTTGCTGCACGGATGCTGCCATAACCCAACCGGTATCGACCCGGATCTGGCGCAATGGGAAACACTGGCGAAATTCTGTGCCGAGAAAAACCTGCTGCCTATGTTCGATTTCGCGTATCAGGGCTTTGCCAAAGGCGTTGAAGAAGATGCTGCCGGTCTGCGCATTTTCGCAGAGCACAATACCGAGCTGCTGATTGCCAGCTCCTTCTCGAAAAACTTCGGCCTGTACAATGAGCGTGTTGGTGCCTTCACGCTGGTTGCTAAATCTGCAGACGTTGCCAGCACCGCGTTCAGCCAGGTGAAAAGCATTGCGCGTGTGATTTACTCTAACCCACCAGCACACGGTGCCGCTGTGGTGACTGAGATTCTGAATGATGCAGCGCTGCGTGCTGAATGGGAACAGGAAGTCGCAGACATGCGTGACCGCATTCAGGAAATGCGGACCCTGTTTGTTCAGACGCTGAAAGATTTGGGTGTGGATGCAGATTTCAGCTTCATTGAACGCCAGAACGGCATGTTCTCTTTCTCGGGTCTGAACAAAGATCAGGTGGCGCGTCTGAAAGAAGAATTCGCGATTTACATCGTGGGTTCCGGCCGCATCAGTGTGGCAGGCATGACCAAAGACAACATGATGCCGCTGTGCAAAGGCATCGCAGCCGTCATGTAATCGGGCAGCATGTCAGAAAACACATCAGGGGCGCTTATCGGCGCCCCTGCTTTTTGATGGTATTCGATTCGCCTGTGGCAGCCGTCAGCCGGATTTGTCTAAAGGCAGCACATTGCAGAATAATTCACGCTCGTACTGATGCTCGAGCTGTTCGCGCCAGGAACGCTTGGAGATATGGACCAGATAAAAGTTTTCCCGCGACGTGTCCGTCACAAAGGCCATCCCATACTGCATCAGTTCATAATGAATATCGTGAACAAATCCCAGCGAAAAACTCTGACGTCCGGTCAGTTGATTAATGTCTTCCCGTGTTAAACACACACCCTGTTCATCTTCAGCAAAACGGTTTCTTAACCATTCGGAAAACTCTCGAGCACTGATCATCGTCATATTACCTCGTTTGCGCGTGCCTACATCCGTGAATCATCCGATCCTCTCATTAGGTATAGCAGAACCAGATTATTTCGTCAGAATAAAACGAAATTACACAATAAAATCAGCCATACAGCCGTGTTATCGTCGGAAAACAGGAAAAGAAACCTGAAGGGAAAAGTGTTGTAAATCAGAGGGGGGAGGTTTACCCGCTCCTGAATTGTCTCAGGAACGGGACAGGACAATTATAGCGCTTTATATACGACTTTATTGCCAGCCAGCTGAATTCGCTCTACCAGGCTTTCTTCAACTAACTTTTTCAGTGCGCCAGTTGCCCAGGAGGCAGCTTTGCTGTCTTCCTGACCGGCTTCGAGACCGATGCTCTTCGGGTTAATCCCCTCAGCGTTCTTTGCAACGATATCCAACACCTGCTGCTGCTTTGGTGTCAGAGAAACTGAGGTCGCGACCGGGGCCGCTGGTGCCGTTTGCTTCTCTTCAACCTGAGGCTTTGCCACAACCGCTTTAGCTGGTGCTGCCTTCTTCACCGCTGCTTTGGTGACAGGTTTTTGAGCAACTGTGGTGGCTGCTTGAATGCGTTTTTGCAGTTTAAGCTGTACTTTACGTTTGTGAGAGATTCTCATTAACTTCCTACTCCGTTGTACTACTTTCAGTCGCCAGTTTGAATGTCCAGCGGGAAAAAAGTAGCGCGTGTTATACCAAGGATGTCAAAGAAATGCCAGCAAACGGCCATTTTAAGCACCATAAAAGCCAGATTAAGGGGATTTTAAGCGACAAGATCTCATTTTTATCTTTTTTCTGATCATGCCATATATGGCATAAAAAATTCTTTTCATGCACACTAACTTCCTTGCACACAAGCATTTACTGTCAATGAATTGACTCATCCTGCACCCGGCGGACAGGCTGCGGGACTCACTGAAAATTTGCCATACTCAAATCACAAGGGTTGCAGAACGATCCCCTGTCGGAGTCTCTTTGAATACTGTGTATATTACCCCTCATCATCCCAAGCCCGGTGCTTATCTCATCTGGCTCAGTCTGCTCGCAATTCTGGGTCTGGGGATCACTGTTTTCATTTTTCCCGACATCAATGGTGTGGCCGTCGCCGTTCTGCTGTTTGCCCTGCTCTGTCTGCTGCTGATTGGCGTCCAGCTCAATCGTCAGCAACCCGTGGGCTTTACCCTCACATTCATGCACATTCAGTACCACAGCCCGCAGGGCGGCTGGATGACCAAATGGCAGAATATCGCCGACATTGACCGTGCCACGATCAGCCGTGAAGGCTGGTACAAACCCCTGCCCTGGGTGGGTGTGCGGTTAAAACAGTACGATGAATTTCTGGACACTATCAGCCCCCGCATCGCCAGCCAGATCCTGATGGAGCAACGCGGTCTCCTCATCATGGCGTATAAGCGTGCAGAATCCCCGCCTCATGACATTGAAGACATGCTGTTTGACGACAAACATTACGTGAGTGGAAGCGGTAAGATCAGCAAGGGACTGATCGCGATGCTGGCCAACCGGATGCGGTATAACCGGGAGCTGACCGGGTTCGATTTCTTTATTTCGGAAGATTTACTCGACCGGCCAGCCGATGATTTTATCGGCCTGGCCCGCCGTTTTCTGGCGCAAGCCAGATAAATTATTTTGCCAGCGTCATCCTGAGATAACTCAGGCATCAATACAGAGGCATCTGATCGGCAACGTGGGGATTTGAAGCACGTTCTTCACCAAAGGTCGACATTGGGCCATGACCGGGAATAAACCGGGTGTCATTTCCCAGCGGCCAGAGTTTCTCTTTGATGGATGCAATGAGTGTGCGGTGATCCCCGCGCGGAAAATCTGTCCGGCCAATACTGCCGTTAAACAGCACATCTCCCACAATGGCAAGCTGTGCCGCTTTGTTGTGCAGAATAACGTGTCCCGGTGTATGACCCGGCGTATGGTAGATATCCAGCGTTTGTTCACCAAAGGGGATCGTGTCACCCTCTTCCAGCCAGCGGTCCGGCTGAAATTCTGGCACAGGCGGGAAACCGAACATCTGACACTGCTGCAGTAAAGCATCAATCCAGAAGCCATCCTCTTTGTGAGGCCCCCACACAGGCACATTCAACTGCTGTGATAATGGCTTTGTCCCGCCCACATGATCCAAATGACCATGGGTCAGGACCAGCCTGACAATCTGAATGCCCAGCGATTCGGCTTTGGCGGTAATCCGTTCGATATCTCCACCCGGATCGACAACAATGCCTTCCATGGTTTCATCGCACCACAGAATTGAGCAATTTTGCTGGAAAGGCGTGACCGGCACGATTTCAAACTGCAGACTCATAAACTTGTCCTAACTGTTCCAAAACCGGGCCAGCATATCACATTCATTCACATGCCCGTAGTGAGCATGTGAATGAAAGATCTTTACCAGCGGCGTACCGGTCCGGTATCAATATGAACGAAGCCACTGTTCGGGTAATAACCAACACCGCCAAGTTTCAGTTCCAGCGCAGCATTACGCACGCGGGATAAAGAAACGCCTTCCAGATTGAAGTCGATGGCCTGTCCGGTCATGTGGAAACTCTTTTTCGCAACCCCTTTGGTGGAGCCGCGCAGCATCTGATTGGTTTTTGGGGAACGGTAGCCCGAAATAATGCGGACCTGCCCCTGGTGACCTAATGCTTCCTGAATCTGGGAGATGCCGTCAAACAGACGACGATCCATGGGTGCAACTTCATTCTGACGATAATCGCGGCAAATGTGGTTCAACCGTTTCAGTTCGCGATCAAGGTAGAACTTTCCATCGAAATAGCGCGTTTCCAACTCTTCTTTCGTATGAATGTTACAAAGGTACAACTCTCGGGGACTTTTTGCCCGGTATGGGCTCGCCACTGCCATTTGGGGCAGCATCATAGCGCCTAAAGTCAGTCCGCTCGCAATCAGGAACTGACGACGCTTATTATCTACTTCTGACATCCTGAAAAAACTCAACTGGAAAACACAAAAACACAGGCGCGCAAGCCCGTAAACGAATGCAAGATAGCGATGTGTTTTCTTTGAGTCAACGCACGAATGTCAAAAAACAGACATCAAAAAGACGTCATTTTGACTAGTTATTGACGTATAAGGAATTTAGTTTTTGTAAACCGATGCAAATTTTTCTGAGTCTGGTGAATTTTTGTCCTGCTCATCGTACTGATACACATCCGGCCGGAAATTCACTAACCCTTGCTCATCCACCCAGGCCGTCTGATAGATCAGAAAAACTTCAATCCGGGTTTTCACCCCCACAGTCCGGGTTGATCTTCTGCCTGCCAGTTCATCAAACCGCGCCTCAGAGACACCGGCATAAGTCAGTAAAACTTTCGCAAGCTCATCGGCACCCTGTACACGGATACACCCCGAACTGAAAGCTCTGAAGTCTTTATTGAACAGGCTTTTTGACGGTGTATCGTGCAGATAAATGGCCTGATTATTGGGAATGTTGAACTTAAAGCGTCCCAGTGCGTTATGCGCACCAGGCTTCTGACGTAATCGGTATGGGAAGTTTTTCGCAGACACATAACGCCAGTCGATACTGCTGATTGGAATCTTCTCATTACTATTCCAGCCCCGCAGCACATCATAGTGATGCCGATAGAGATAACCCCGGTCATAACGGACTTTTGGCAGGATATCCTTCCTCATGATCGAGTTGGGCACATTCCAGTACGGATTAAACACCACAGATGAAATGCGGGAAGTCATCACCGGTGTTGGGCGTTTGGGCTGTCCGACGATCACCCGGGCATCAAACACCCGCTGGTTATCCAGCCAGAGTTTGAGCGCAAAACCGGGAATATTCACAATGAGTCTGGACGGATGGTCTGACACCCACACTCGGCTGCGTTGTGCATTCAGCGCCAGCAAGCGGATCCGCTGTTGCGGCGTGACTGCCAACCAGCTTCGTGTCTGCGGGCCAATCGCACCGTCCACTTTCAGGCCATGACGTTGCTGAAAATGTTTGACTGCTGAGACTAAATCGACATTGTAATGCCGTTTTCCGGACGCTCTGAGCTGAGCGGCTTCGCCGGGTGACAGGTCGCCCAGTCGCTCCAGCATGGTAATCAGCGCATCTGGGTTACTCAGCCAGGCTCCGAGCCGGATGATGCCCGCCTGACTGAATACCGGCCAAGGCTTCTGCGCAATCTTTTCCATCCGATCAATGGCTTGCAGCAACTGCGGATACTGACGACCAGCAGGTTTCAGGGACGCGACGAAAGTGTTCAGCTGATCACGTTCCAATGCTGCCATTAAGGTGTCGAGCGTTGCTTCAGCGGGGGCCGGAATCCGGGCGGGCACTTCCTGCCCGAACAGCCACTGGGAGCCGCCATCCAGCACATGCTCGATAAAACTCAGGTAAGCGAGGAGTGTGTCTGTCGCCAGCAGATCATACTGACGCCAGTCCCGGCTCTGTTTCAGATGTTTGAGCTGCTTTAACCTGGCCTCAAAATCCGGGCTGACTTCCGCCAGCGTGAGTACCCAGAGTTGCTGTTCTAAATCAGAGACAGTGAAGCTATCTTGCCATAAAGGCACATAGCCAACCCCGTGATAGAGCCTTGCCAGCTGTTCCCGGTAGCGTAAACCGGGTATCTGACCGGAGACCTCATCAATCCACGCCAGAGATTTTTCTCGGATCAGAGCCAGTTCAGCTGCTCTTTCCTGCGCCTGAATCTCTTCCGGGGTCATCGCCGGGAGGGGCGACTCCGGCTCCTCGGCAGGGATAGCATGTACTGCATCCTGAGCTGGTGCTGCGACGGGCGCAGACTGGATACGGGCGTAATCTCCTCGATTTTCCCCAGAATCCTCATAAAAACCAGCCTGTGACTGAAGCGGGAGTAAAACGCTGCCCACCAACAGAAGAAGCCCAATACAACCTAGCCCCGACATGTGTGCTCTCCGGTTCTGACACTGTGATTATGGCAAAGCAGCGACAGATCCGCCTGAATACAAGCGGCCTGCCCCTACTTTCTGTTCCTCTTCCATAAATGTAGTGTTCAGAAACGAATCGCGGCTGTTTCAAAGTTTCAACTCAGGAGCAGATTCCAGTGGTTATCCCACATCACCGCAGACTGAGCGATGTGTCCGGCATCGGCAGGCGTGCGGGTCAGAATCTTCCCGGCTCCGGATCCCACCAGCCACTGCCCCTGACTGACAGCCACACCGGAGGCATCCGTTAAAGGCCGCAAATCAACCAGTTCACCGCTGGCTTCATGCCAGATCCCGTAACAGTTGCCTCTGGGAGAAGTGGCCAGCAGATATCCGTCGAGACTGGCAATACTGGCGATATAATGATTGAAGTGCATCCAGTCTTCCGTTTCGCCCAGTAAAGGCCGCAGTGCGCCGCCTCGCTGATGTAAATGCACCAGTGGCGCAGCCTGATCCGGTAACCCGCGGTACTGCTGACCGCAGGCAATTTCACCGGTATCGGTCACGGCCAGATGGCGGATACTTAAACGTTTGTCGGTCAGCACGGCTTGCTCCAGCACAGCCCCCGTCCGAATATCGAGATACACCAGTGCAGGCTGCATCGTCTCCAGATTCAGTGGTTCCCGGCCCCGGGTATGCACGCCGCCGACACCAATCGCCAGCGTGTATTCATCCGCCAGCACCACTTCATGCGGCCCGATGCCGAAGTGGGTGTACTCGGCAACTTTCTGTAAACCAGCCGTCGTGTCATACACACCGATCACGCCCTGACTGGTGGCGCTGACCCCTTCAGTCGTGAACAGATAACGCCCGTCGGCAGAAAAGGTGCCATGCCCGTAATAATGCCGCCCATTATCGGCTGGCCTTAAAGGCAGCGCTTCCCCGGTATCCGGACGAAATGCCTGCATATAACTGCCTGGCCGTCTGGCGAACGCCACTGCGAGCGCGCCCCCCGGCTGAATCGCAACACCATGACCACGCTCTGGTAATGCGATCTGATGAATCGGCTGGCCCAGCTGATCCGCGACAACGACAGCATACTGACCCGCCGCTGTCCGGCTGCAGCCGATAATCCGATCCCCTTTCGCCGACGTTTTGCCCGATCCGGCACCGGCAGACACGCAGGCCGACAACAACCCGGTTGCCGGCAGAAAAATAGCGGCGCCCAGTGCTTTTTTCAGCAGGGCCCGCCGTGTTAAATCAGTCACCATCTGTTGCATTAAACCCGACGACAATTCCTAAAGCTGGCGACACTTCGTCATGAAGTGCGAAGCGAATATACTCAAGCCCGTTTTTCAAGCTGATGAGAGAGCGGTAACCGTCCCGCGTTTTCAGCAACGCGCCCAGCCCCTCTCCCTGCGGCCAGTCTGCCAGCAAGCTGCGGAACTGTCCGGCCAGACGGTCTGCCAGCGCCGTTTGGCCCTGCGCACGCAAAAGTGCATCCAACCCCTGACCATCAGCCAGATACAGCGCCTGCATAGCCAAGACGTTGGCTTTCAGATGGGCCAGCGACGTCTGAGAACGCCAGGATTCCGCCTGATAAGGCCGCGGATGCCCCGGTTTCCCCATTGGCAGCGAGAGCTTCTTCATCGCGAAATCCAACTGATTAGACAGCGCACCCACATACTCGCCCAGCGCCATCTGCGGTGTCATGGCCTGCCATGGATTTTGCTGCCAGGCCTGCTGCAGAGAATCACCGCTCTGATGCAGACGCTGACCAATCGCGACCGCCAGCGCACATCCGTGAGCGTCCTGCAAACGCTCCGGATGGTCATAGAGCAGCCATTCCATGGCTCCGACACCCTGTACAGCGACACTTTGCTCACTCAGGGCCTTTGCCGTCCAGGTTGTATCCTGTGCCAGTAACTGTGTCATTTTTCGGCCCGTGATGTCTTTTTTATCCGGCCAGAACTGAATCTGCCAGGACAATGCCAGGGCCGCTTCACTGCCTTTTTCACGGCCCTGGAAAGTCATCCAGTGCTGCATGAGTTGCTGCCAGGCGTTCCGGCTGGTGGTCAGTGCTTGTGCTGAGGGCGTCTGACAATAGTTTTGAACGGCGGATTCCAGTTGCTCAGCCGAAGTCAGCAATTGTGCTGCGGCCCGCTGGTGCTGCTGATGAATGGCAGCCGAGGTCGCAGCTTCATCGTCCTGACACCCTGTCAGCAACAGAATCGAGAACAGGCTCATCGCCACAAAAGTTCTTTTCATGGAGCTTCCTTACAGTGAATTCAGGAATGCCATCAGCGCTTCCCGATCCGTTTTGTTCAGTTGTAATACCCGATCCCGGCTCGACTGCGCTTCGCCGCCATGCCACAACACGGCTTCCATCATATTTCGTGCGCGGCCATCATGCAGATAATAGGTATGTCCGTTGACCTCCTCGGTGTAACCAATGCCCCACAATGGCGCAGTCCGCCACTCACGGCCATTGGCCAGAAATTCATCCCGGTGGTCCGCCAATCCTTCGCCCATATCATGCAGCAGCAAGTCGGTGTACGGATGAATGGTTTGCTCCGACAGCGCCGGTAAAGTGTCCACTTTGGCCGTTTTCAGGTTGCTCTGATGGCAGGTGCCGCAGCCGATGTATGCAAAGAGTTGCTCACCACGCAGGGCAGCCGGATCGTCCAGCTGACGTCGCATCGGCACACCGAGATGGCGCGAGTAAAACTCGATAAAATTCATGATTTTATCGCTGACTTCTGGTGCCCCTCCGTTGGGCAGGGTCTGACAAATCGTCTGACCGCTGGTGCAGTTTTCGACCGGGAACAGCGTGGAGGTCAGACCGACATCCCCATTGAATGCCGCTGCATTTTGCTGTTTCAACGTCGGCTGTCCGGCTTTCCAGCCAAAGCGGCCAGCGACGGTTTCTTTTTTCTCGACATCCCAGACGCGGTTCATTTTGCCGGAAATCCCCTGCCCTTCATCCGCCTGCGCTTTCGCCAGCGCTTCCAGTGTTCGCTCCGGGATTTGCTCCAGCAAGCCTAAACCGATCATCGGTGGTGCGATGCGGGCAGACATCATCACGTCTGGATGCAGGTCACCGTAATTCAGGTCAGTCAGGGTCAGCGTTGGCTTGCGTAAAGACACCACTTCGCCATCGGCAAAGGTCACAGGAATTTCGGTGTAATCGACCCGCACCTGACCTTCCGGCTTGGCATCCGGCAGCGCGAAATCCTGCAGTTGTCCGCCGTACATCGGCTCCGGGATGACACCGTCGGTGATCAGGGCTTTTTTCTGGGCATCAGTCAGCGCCGGAATACTCAAGCGAACCAACATCGACACGACATTGGTATCCCCGTCTTCCGGTGGATGGCCGCGACCATCTTTGATATGGCAGTTTTGACAACCATTGGTATTGAACAGAGGACCCAGCCCATCGCGGGCATCCGTCGTGGCCGGCGCCTGAACCCAGGGGTTGCGGAAGAAACTGTTCCCGACACTGAAATCCAGACGGTTCACCAGGGGCAGATTGGCGGCTGGCAGAGAAAAGGCGTTGGCCCCTGTTTTACTCACACTGGTTTCGCCCCCGGATTTCAACTGAATGAACCGGGTAGCGGCTTCCTGCGAACCATTTTGCTGAGCAGAAGCCGGAAAAATAAAAGAAAACGGTAAAGAAAAAACAGCCATCCGGGCTGCAATCGACATCAACTTCATAATCAAAAACTCACATTGGCGTTGAATTCAGACTCAGTGACCCATCAACATATTGACGACAAAAGGGCTCTCATGAGCCCTTGTTTCGTTATTATTTTTTAACGTCAACACACATTAAAACTGATGATCGGCTGTGTCCGGATTCAGATTGGTCACGCCAATAATACCTGCGGCACGCTCAATCTCTGCGGTTTGTTTCACCAGCCCGATGATTGCATCGTTCACCAGTTTGTGACCGGCTTTGTTGCTGGCTGCAATCAGCTGATCAAAATGCTGATTGTTCTTCTCAGCCGATTCGACCAGGGTATACACCTGCGCACGCGCCTGATCGAACTCAGCCTGAATTTCTTTAGCTGCGTTCGCATCTTTTTCTGCAACCAGATCATGCAGACTCGGACCCTTCAGCATACTGCCGTCTGCACGCTTGTAGCTGCCGGTGTAGACGTTGTAGATCCCCTGCTCGTTGTAATAATGGGAATTGTGGGTGTTATCCGAGAAACAATCATGCTCGTCTTCGGTGGAGTTGGCTTCCAGCGCGACTTTCATCCGTTCACCTGCCAGTTCACCCAGAGAAAGTGACCCCATGCCAAACAACATCTTACGCAGGCCATTGTCCGGTGAATCTGCCAGCAGCTCCGCACGGTAGTTGTCTTTCTCGGTCGCCGACCATTGCTTGGTCATCCAGTCCAGATCGGTCAACAACAGATCCGATGCCGCTTTCAGGTAAGCACGGCGGCGCTCACAGTGGCCATGGGTACAGCCTTCACCAGACACAAAATCTGTATAGGCACGCTCACCGGCACCCGCGTCTGTCCCATGCAGATCCTGTCCCCACAGCAAGAACTCAATGGCATGATAGCCCGTGGCAACGTTCGCTTCAGAACCACCAATTTCATTCAGTTCGGCCAGCAACTCAGGCGTGATTTCAGTGGCATTAATAGTCACATTACCCACCTGAATCTTTGGATTCGCAATGATATTGGCGGTCGCGCCTTCATTGCCCAGCTCGTGGTGATAGCCTTTCGCGACATAATCAATCAGCCCTTCATCCAGCGGCCAGGCGTTCAACTGGCCTTCCCAGTCATCCACAATGGCATTGCCGAAACGAAAGACTTCTGATTGCTGATAAGGGATTCGCGCCAGTTTCCAGGCAGCTTTCGCTTCCGTCAGCGTCTTCTCAGAAGGGGTCGCAATCAGAGCATCAATGGCTTGATCAAGGTGTTGTGCCGTTGTGTGGGCATCGTGATAAACGTGAAAAGCCAGATCGGCATAGTGATTCACAACATCTTGTTTGGTCGTCGCAGCCTGCGTGCTGCCAGCCACCATCACTGATGCGGCGAGAAATGAAAGGGCAAACGTCTTATTCATGTAACTTTCGTCCGTGGTCAGGTGAGTAACAATAAGGTTCAAATTGATAATCATTATTATTCACGCAAAAAACAATAACAAGTAACAGATAGACACAATTTGAAAGATATCGCGCAAAATACATACAAACAGAAAAATGCGACACAAAAGACACCCATCTCACGCTGTGCTTTATGACATGATGCTTTATTCATCTGACTTCACCGTGAGTCTGGCCAGCGCTGGGTGACAGATGGGGTCTCAAAAACCAGACAAAGCCGAGAATCTCTGGTCAGAACCACCATATTCGTCAGAAAAGCTTGAAAATCGAGCAAATCATGGTTTTCATTGTGTTTTTTGATAGAAGGCTGAACAATTCACATGCTAGAATTTCGCTTTCGCGAAGGGGACCTGCCTGCACCCCAATCATTCACGCAGCTGTTTACCCTAAAATAAGAAATAATTCATGAATTAGCCGTGACAAGCATTTATCTGGCCAGCCGGATAATGCATGCGGCTGATCAGGTGGGAGAGCAACATGGACAAACATGAAGAAGTCCTTATCGCCCTGCGACAGATCATTCGAGCAATCGACCTGCATTCAAGGCAACTGAACAAATCGACCGGTCTGACCGGGCCACAACTTGTCTTAATGAAAGCGATTCGCGATTCTGGTGAAGTCACCATTCGCCAGCTGTCGAAAAATACCAATATGAGTCAGGCGACGGCGACAACAATCCTGGATCGATTAGAAAAACGCGGGCTGGTGGTTCGCGAGCGAAGCACACTGGATAAACGAAAAGTCCATGCGCATCTGACCGATGAAGGCAAAGTTTATCTCGACAAAGCTCCCCTGCCTTTGCAGGAAAGTTTTGTCTCCCGGTTCCAGAAACTGGATGAGTGGGAACAGTCGCTGCTGCTGTCTTCGGTACAGCGCATTTCCTCCATGATGAATGCAGAGCATCTGGATGTCGCGCCGATGCTGGAAGTGGGCAGCATTACGCAAGCACATCCGGACGATAACACCGGCACGCATTAACGCACCCTTGATTCCAGCTTGCTTCACCGCCGGTGTCTCCTCCGGCGGTCTGATCCCTCCCAAAATTTGTGATTCATTTCTCCCCGGACTCATTTCTCACACAACCAACACTCTGATAGTATTCATGCCATCTTTTCAACGATTGGAAGTGAGCATCGCATGCTGCTTGAGGGTGTCGAAACCTTACTGGTCCTCGCCAAAGAAGGCACGATGAGCCGGGCCGGGAGTCGTCTGTATATCAGTCAGAGTGCGGTCAGCAAGCGCATTGCACGGCTGGAGCAGCGTTTAGGAAAGAAACTGGTGGTGCCGGATGGCCGGAATATCAAACTCACACCCGACGCTCTGGCCCTGGTGGCGCAGGTTGGCCCCGGATTCCATGAGCTGAAAGGTCAGATTTTTGAACAGCAAGCCATTCAGGATCAAACGCCGATTACACTTGCTTGCTCCGAAACACTGGTTGCAGGGTATCTGGCCCCGCTGATGGGCCGTTATCTGCAGCAGGATCCCCATCTGGTGATCAACACACATCATACCCCCGTGATTATCGAGCGGGTGCAGGCCGGTGATGCCACGCTGGGTTTTTGTGCCGGTCACCTACCGCCGCAACACGGCTTGCAGGTTGTCCATCTAATGAATGAGCCCTTCACCGTGGTCTTCAGTCAACCTTTATCAGGCCCACCCAGTGTGTTACTAACCAATGATCTCAGCAATCCGGCCAATGCCTATCAGGCAGGACTCCTGCAACAGACCGGGATTCGCCCGCTGATGGAAATGGACTCTTACACCGCTGCCGCGCAATTGGCTCTGGCAGGTGCCGCACCCGCGCTGGTGCCTTTGTCTGTGGTCAAAACACTGGCAATCGATGATTCACACTGCCAGTATTTTGCCTTTCTGGACGGGTTTAACCGCCCGATTTACCTTTGCTATCGTCAGCACAGCTACCGTGCCGATCGTGTCCGGCGACTTATTGAAACCATTGCGGATTTTGTTCCCAAAGCAGCTTCAATGCCATCAGCATAGACATCACAACGACCATAGGCCGGATCAGCTTCCGGCCTTTGCTGACCACCACTTTCGCGCCCATTCTCGCCCCAATAAAACCACCGACCGCCATCACCAGTCCCACTTCCCAAACCGGTAAACCCGCCAGAATGAAAAACAGTAACGCCGCAATATTTGAGGTGAAATTCAGGACTTTAGTCCGGGCAGTTGCTTCAACGATCCCCAGTCCCGCCAGCGTCACAAAACAGATCGTGAACAGCGAGCCCGTCCCCGGTCCGAAAAACCCATCATAAAAGCCAATCCCGATCCCGACACTGAAGGCAAACGCTCCCTCTGAGATTCTGGCTTTGCCGCCATGAATACTCGCCTGAGGCGCCAAAAGGAAATAAAGCGAGATCGCAATCAGCAAGATAGGAATCAGACTCGTCAGGATACTGGCATCAATCCGTTGGACCATTTCAGCCCCGAAGGCAGATCCGGCGAATGTAAAAGCGATGGCCAGTGCCATCTGTCTGAGATTGACCATGCCATTGCGAACAAAATAATAAGTCGCGGAAAAGCTGCCAAAGGAGCTTTGCAGTTTATTGGTGGCCAGTGCCTGTGTCGGCGGAATGCCCGCCGCAAGCAGCGCCGGGACCGTCAGCAGTCCACCGCCTCCCGCAATGGCATCAATGAAAGCCGCCAGCCCGGCGACGAAAAACAATAACGCGAGAATCTCAACAGATATATCCATACATCGTTCCACAAAACCACACCAAACATCCCCCAAAAGTCATACTGAGCAGGGGCTTACGGACAGAGAAGGTATCATCCTTACTTGGCAGGCAATAGCGAAAGAAAAGATATCAATTCATTCCGCTTTGGAATCATTGTGTGACGCGCCAATGACTCAGGCACAGGCTGTGTCAGCACTATAATTGAGGAGAAGGAGGAGGTATCGCTTATGTGGCTTGTTTATCCAAACGCAGCGGATGGGGTAACGCCGAGATCAGAATCCTTGCAAACCTGGGTGGATGCAGCGCTTCAGGCGCTGGAAGACTTTTTCAAATCACCGCAGGACAACGTCGTCGAGTGAGTTTCAGATTTGCGTACGAATCCGCATGAAAACAAGGGAGCGACGGCTCCCTTATCGCTTCCCAATTCAGGATTAGCGGACTTTCGCACGTCGATTTCTGCGCAATGTGCTTGCCAGACCCAGTAACCCGACCCCAAGCAAAGCCACACTCGCAGGCTCAGGCATATCCTGTGGCGGCTGATTCAAGGTGAGATCCCCAAGCGCCCACTCTTCGAAACCTGAATCAAACTCATCAAAGCTTGAGTACAGCACGAAGTAAATCTGATCATTTGGGATACTGGAGAAATAGTCTTCATGAATAAAAAAGGCTAAATCCGTCGCCCCGCTGCCCGGCCCATTGTTATTCTTACTGGCATCCAGCCGAATTGAATTATCCAGAAATGCCCCATTGTCATCCCAGTCCAGACTCCAGAGTAACGTCTGGTCCTGCAGATTGTTGATATCATCCACATTCTGCATCGGTGTACTGGTGGCAAACAGCATCAGATTCGTCAGGACGATCTCATTATCCTGACCGGTCTCGTTCACATCCAGAATAAACGAGTAAAAGCCATTGTTTAGCTGAAGCTCAGACAACAGAACATCCCGTGTAAAATTTCCTGACGGATGTTGATCCATCATATAGGGATCCGTCGTACTGGTATTAAAACCTTCCTGAATACCATTGCCATCGCCATTCGCATTGGCGCCATTCCCTCCTTCCTGAATCCTCAGGAATGAGCCCAAATTCCCGGAACCTGCCCCCGTTTGCTGATACACAGTGACATAACTGTCACCCTGATTCCCCATGTTTAACAAGGCTTGATCTGTTCCTGATACCGCCAAATTGATCTCAGCTGCGTTCGCTGAGACGACGAAACAACACGATACTGCCAGTGCTAGCTTACTCAACAATTTCATGCCTTGATCCTCTGCTACTACTGTTAGGCAATGAGTAAGGAGCAAGAATTAGTCCAAAAGTTAACCACTTCAAATCACAACAAAAGTTTTAAGCCTTTCCGGTGAGGTGTAAAAAAATCTGACACTAGTGATCGGGGAAGGATTTCGGATCATTTCAGCTGCCAGGCCAAGCTGAACCATGACATAGCGTTTGAAGACTTCATCGTAAGGTTGCGCATCCAGCGCTTTTTGCATGCAGTACAACCAGGCATTTTTTTCTGCCGTTGTCAGCCGGAGGCGTTTGCGACTGGCCGACAGATAACGCCGACCATTCGATTTGGTATACAGCGGCGTTTCTCCTGACATCCATGCCTTGAGAAAAGCCTGTAAGGACTGGTGGAATTCCGTCAGATCATCAGGATATTTTTGTCGCAGCACGGCCACTTCCGGCAGCGTGTCCAGACAATGACAGAAAGCATCGGTCAACTGACAGATCCCCGCCTGCCCCCCAGCCGCATTCAGCCGATTCTGGCCCTTTGAATAATCTTTGATGTCCAGACTGACAATGTCAGAAATATCACGCTCGGGGGTATCACAGTCACGCTTTCCAGAACTCAGTGCCTCACCTAAGTATCGGCAAAATATTGGGGTACGTGCTGAATTTGTGTATTTGAAATGGGACAAAAGAAAGCCTTCGCAATCTGCGAAGGCTGTAAGTTGCATAACAGGAGAAGAAAGACTGCCTTTCGGCACAGTTATGCGACAATCGATTACAGTGAGGCGCTGTAAATCGTCTGATTCTGCTGATAGAGTTTCAGGCGTTCCGTAAACTTGGCAATCCGCTGAGATTCCGCGTTCTGTGCTAATTTCTCTAACGCAATTTCCTGAGCACGGACCGCCTGCGGGAACTGGCCACATGCGGCATAGGCAGCAGCAAGGTTGTCGTAATCTCCAGCGTCAGCCTGAGTTTTATGAATCACTTCCTTTGCCAGTTTCAATGCCAGATGACCATCCCGTTCCTTGTCATTCTCACAGGTTGCATACAACCAGACCAGATTTCGCTTTGAATTAATGGAACCGCCGTTCGCTGCCTCTGTAAACCAGTGAATCGCTTTCCCGCAGTTCACCTTGCCATCGGCACCGGATGCGTAATATACACCCAGTTCTTCCATGGCCGGCAAGTCGCCTGCTTTGGCCGCTTTGGTATACCAATGCACAGCCAGTTCGTTATTCTGTGGCAGCAACTGACCGTCTTTAAACAGATCACCAATCATGGTTTTCACTTCTGGCATGTCAACAGATGCTTTTTCCAGCCAGTACAAACCTTTCATCGGATCGGCTGCAATTCCGCTGTTGCCTTCCAGATAGGCGCGGCCCAAGAAGAGCTGCATATTTTTATCGCCTTCTTCGGCTTCAAGTTCTACATATTTCAACGTCGACTTCAGATGATTGGTTGGTTTGGTCGTCACCGAAGCCTGCACAGGCTGAAGGCTCACCCCCATCAGGGCAATACCAAATAGTGTGCCGAATGCAATCTGTTTCAAATTCATGAGTCCGTTCAATGCAGGTGCAAGCAGTTTGCCACTAGATGTCATAAGTTGTTTCTCTTTGTTCCTTTACACGCAATGGAAAAGAACTTTAAACAAGGGCAGGTCAAAAAACAACCAGCCAAATCTGGGCAACAGTGACTGTATAAAGCGACTTTGTTTTCAAAGCGTACAAAAATCAGCGAGTTGAAAGATAACGGATACGATTATTTTTAGGCTAAAATGAGATATAGATCTTGTGTTAAATTAAGATAAATCACAATTTCAGCACATTCTGCTGCGACTTAAGAAAGTATTCAGATTGGTGGGCACTGTGCCTGAACCGGCAAAGAAAAACCGGTTGGTGCGAAGCCAACCGGTTGACTGTGGAGTTTCAGATAAGGCTTACTGCTTATTCATACCCCAGATCGTAGCTGCCCTCGGCGTTATCTGTGACTTCCACATCGTAGCTGCCATATCCGGAGAACTCAGGAATTGCATCATCGACGTCACACATGATTTCGAAGTCATAGTAACCTTTCGGTACACTGGGCATGCCGTAAGAGTAAGATCCGTCTCCGTCATCATTGGCCGTTGTGATGTAGTCCGGATCATCGCCTGATGTCGGGCCGTCACCCAGAGACTTGAACAGATAAATCAGTTTCATGGCATCTTCAACACAGGCAGATTCCAGTACATCACCGACGATATCGACTGCATCCACATGATTGACCAGCCACATACCTTTTCCGGTCAGCCCATAAGCACCACTGTCTTGCATTTCCAGAGCACTGTATGGGTCGATCATCATGGAATAGGTTTGCGGATAGCCTGCTTTATCTTTCAGATTAAAGCCGGCGAATTCCAGCTTACCGCCCAGGTCAATGGCTTTGTAGTCACCATCATATTCCTGCACATAGGAATACGGGCTGCCGGAACTGATATCAACATCACCATCGAAGTCGATGTCATAACCACCATAGGTGCCCTGATCATTGATATTCAGCGTAACGCTCACATAATCATCGACAGGTAATCCCACACCTTTAAGCAAATACGCCAGATCATCACTCATATTCAGCAGGTCGATCAGCACCATGCCGTCCGGTAATGCATCTTTAATGATTTCAGATGGTGGCACACAGTCAGGATCAGACTTCAGTGCTTCTTCAATCACTTCATTGGTGTATTCTATCACATTGCCCGCGCTGCCCTTCAGTTCCAGACCGGTAATCGCCAGACACACTTTGCGTGGACCGTCATAGCCGTCGCCCGGATCTCCTGGGTCGCCCGGATCACCCGGATCGGTTCCAGGATTCTCTGGCACCACAATGGTGACAGGAACTTCCTGCTGACCATCTGAGTCCAATGGTGTATTGGCAGCATTATCTGCACTGTCTGAATCACTACAGCCCGCCACTGCCATCATGGCGAGCATTAATAGAATTATACTTTTCATGTCATCACCCCTACGACAATACTTATTTGTTCGTTATTCATTCAAATCCGGCCGCCACGCCTTGGTTTCAGTCATTGAGTGGTTAGTCAGATGGCCGACTCCAACACTAAAATTCTAGGCACTCTGCTGAGTCAGAAAGCGCAATCGTGTGTGACACTAACGAATGAGAAAGGGGTCTTACGAACAAGACAAATCTGACAGAGCTATCTGCCGTGAAGCAAAAAAGTAAGACAAAATTCGCAGATTGATGCATCAAAAAAACCAGCCGAAGCTGGTTTTTTCAAATCATATCCAATGAGATGGTTCAGGCAGGGTTGATTGCGGTATCCTGAGCATCGGTATCCAGAGTTTCACCCAGTACCAGTTGCTCAGCCCCCGGATTCGGTAATGATTTCGGCTCCTGACCGAAACCACGCAGACCCACCACATGCACATGCTCGCGATCTTTGAAGATCTTCCGCACCAGTTTGTAAGTTGTCCCTCGCTCTGGACTGATGTTTTCAGGCGCAGCAATCAGCAGCTGCATATCCAGACGTTCACACAGCTCAAAGAGCGTCGCAATCGACTTGGCATCCAGACGCGCAGCCTCATCCAGGAACAACAGGCGGCACGGAATAATATCTTTTCCACGCAGGCGTCGGGCTTCTTCTTCCCAGCTCTGCACCACCATCAGCAAGATTGCCTGACCGGTACCAATTGCCTCACCCGTCGACAGTGCACCGGATTCAGCCTGCAGCCAGCCATCCGTCCCGCGGTTAACTTCAATACTCAGCTCAAGGTAGTTCCGGTAATCCAGCAATTCCTCGCCCAGTGTTTGCGGCGAACGCTGACCCAGCTCAATATGCGGGTTCAGGCGCTGGAACAACTTGGCAATCGCTTCTGAGAACGTCAGGCGATTGTTGCCAAACAGATCCTGATGCTGATCCTGCTGTTCAGACAGACCACTGAGCAATGCTTCATGCGTTTCACGCACGTTCACATTCAGGCGCACGCCTCTGACCTGACCAAAGCCAATGTTCTGCAGTCCCTGGTTCAGCATCTTGATTCGGTTCTGCTCACGCATAATCGTTTTACGGATGATGTTCGCCACACTGTCGGAACTGATCGCCAGGCGTTTTTCACGGGCAGTCAGTTCTTCGGTCAGGCGCGCCAGCTCCACTTCCATTTCTTCAATGGCTTCCACCGGATCATCGGTGCGGATAATATCGTGGCGGATCCGCTCACGCAGATGCTGATACACGGCAATATAAAAGAGCACTTTCCGTTCCGGACGGGACACATCTTCCGACTGACGCAAGGCATCTCGCAAGGTCTCGTTACCCGATACCGCCAAACGCAGGGCACCCAAGGCTTTATCCGACAGAGAACGGAGCTCATCGGCACTCATATAGGCCATTTCGCGACGATGCAGGCGGCGCTCGACATCACTTTCACGTGCCAGACGCAAGACGGCACACCAGCCCGCCTTGGTATTGACCACCAGAGTGCGCAGATCTTTGTAATCCTTCTCGACTTTACGCAGACGCTTCACCAGATTGCGCATTTCCATGTCAATCGAGGTGGTCGATTTTTCCAGCTCGCTGCGACGATTGCGAGAACTGTGTAAACGCTCATGCAGCTCGTCACGGCGTAAACGGGCACGTTCTTCTGCTTCCGCATCGGCACGAACCCCAAGTTCCTGCAGTTCGCGCTCAAATTCCTGAACCGTTTCCAGTTTGGCCTGATGCGAACTTTTCAGAGACGCCAGCAGCTGGTTGTACTGATTATTCTGAGTTTGTGACTGCTTCAGATTTTCACGCTGACGGGTCCGTTCACGTTCTGCAGCTTCCAGCTTGGCTTTGAGTTGCTCGTTCAGCTCTGAACTCTTACTGAGCAGTTCCACTGCATCGGCATAACCAAAGTGGTGACGACGTTCAACCAGATCAGACAGCGCAAAGATTTGCGTTTTCAGCGTTTGCAGGGCTTCATCTGCAGCCTGATAGTCAGCCTGCATCGCATCGAAGCGCTCCGGGTCTGTATCCAGCGCCGACACCAGACCTTCCAGCTCATCCAGTGCTTTACCGAAACGATCCAGGTACTGACGCGCGTCATCAATCTGGTTCAGTTGCTGCTCAACTTCTTCCAGACGGGCGGCCAGCGTCTCATCTTCCAGTATACTGACCACAGGTTGCAGCTTGGATAACAGCGACAAGCCTTCACGAGCAGCCGTCAGCTGGCTGCGCTGCTGTTGCTCAGTCGCTTCTGTATCATTCAGCTGACGCTGAACCTGACTGCGCTTTTCCCGGGCGATACGAATGGCTTCTTCCGGATCCGGTTCAAAAGCAACAGCCAGATGACTTGCCACGAAGGCATTAAAACTTTGATACAGACGTTGGAGCTTCTGCGCATCAAACGACGCTTTGGCATGATCTTCAACAATCTGATCCCGAGATTCACGCAGAATCTCCAGACGTTGTTCACGGGCAGCACGGCCAAACAACGGGACTTTCGGGAAACGTGAATAACGCAGTTGCTGTTCGTTTAACTGAACACAAACCGCACCTTCCAGTTCATCCACCACAAAGCTGCTGTCATCAAAAGACTCCGCGTCACCCTCAATGATGTACAGGTCATCCGGGCAATCATCCAGCATCGGCAGTTTTTCACGGATAGCCTGCAGATCCTGCACCACAATGGCATGACGGGCCGGACCATACATGGCACTGAAATACGGAGCATCATCAAGGGTGATGTCGTCATAGATTTCAGACAGTAAGGTGCCGCCCAGCACTTCAGCGATGACGCGCAGACGTGAGTCATCACTTCCACCCGGTAACGCCAGGCGCTCAATTTCCTGCTCCACGTCCTGCTTGCGTATCGCCAGTTTGTCACGGGTGTGAATGGCTTCACGCTCCGATTCCAGCGTTTGATGCATGGCCGTCATGACAGCCTGACTGTCGTACAGCGTCTGCTCAGACTGAGCCGCCAGTTTTTCCAGTGCATCACTGGCCGCAATCCAGGCCGGCGCCTTGGCTTCCAGGGCCGTGATGTCCTGTGACAGTTGCTGCTCCTGACGACGCAGCTCACCCCGTTGGTCGACCAGTTCAGACTGCTTCAGTTCCAGACTGTCGAGCGTGGCTTCGTGACGTGCCTGCTCTTCTGCCAGTGCCAGTTCGCTGTCGACAGTCACTGCAAATTTTTTGGCATAAGTCTCTGCCAGTTCCTGCGCCTGACGCTGGTGACGCATGCTGCGTTCCAGATCGCGATACTGAGCACTGAGCTGTTCGCTGCGCTGGGCAATCATGCGCATTTCACGACCGGTAGCCAGCAGTTCACGTGCCTTCTCACCCGCCACGGCACGGTCGACCGCACCGGCAATGGTGATCACCAGTTGCAAACCTTTCTCAAACTGCTGCGCAGCGGCTGCAGACATATCCAGCTTATGCTTCAGGGCCAGCAACGCCGTGGTTTGCGTGTCCTGCTGTTGTTTCAGATCCGACAAACGCTCAGGCGCATTGTCTTTGTCCAGTGTGTCATCACCTGTGATCGCGCACGCTTTTTCCAGCGCCTGAACCGCCTGCTGATATTGCAGTGCCCGGGTTTGCTGGGAGTCCAGTGCCTGCTGGTAATCCGCCAGCTGTGATTTCAGGCTGTCGACTTCTTCTTCGCTCAGCATGGCCTGTTCTTCAACCATGGCGAGCTGTTCCGCCGCTTCCTCGACAATCATCACCTGCTCTTCCAGGCGTTCTGTCAATTCCAGCAGGTCATCCCGGTAACGCTCGATTTTCTCCTGCTGACGCACAGCCGTCTGAACCAGTTGCAGGTGATCAGATGCCGCCTGATGATCTTGTTCCAGTGCACTTTCGTTTTCTTTCAGCTCGTCGAGTTCCATCGACAGATTGCTGTACACCTGCTGCTGATCCAGCAGGGTCTGGCGCGAACCCAGCAATTCATTGCGGAGCGTCAGTGTCTGTTCCAGCTTGGCACGGCGCTCGTTGGCGTGGCGCATATAGTCCGCGGCAACATAGTTGGTCGCTTCCGTGATCAGGTGCTTGAAGAGATCACGGTCATTTTGTGTCACTTTAATCGCTTCCAGCGTCATGCGGTTTTCACGCAGCGCTGCTTCCATATCCTGGAAAGCCTTTTTAACCCCGGAGTTATGCGGCAGCAGGTAATCCCGCAGCGATCGGGTGATCGCACTGGAAATCCCGCCATATAACGAGGCTTCAATCAAACGGTAGAACTTAGAACGATCGGTGCTGTTGCGCAGTTTCTTCGGCAGTACACCAAATTCAAACATCTGTGTGTGGTAATCAGTCACCGAGTTGAAGGTTTTGAATTGCACCCCTTCGTACTGTGCCACGGTCTCTTTCACGTCATTCAACTGACGGACCCGAGCCTGATTGTCGGAAATGGTTTCGACCAGAATGTCTGTTGGCTTCACTGCCGCTGGCAGGCCCTGAATCAGAAAAGGTTTAATGTCGACTTTCTTATCACGTCCGGCAACCTGCTGCAGTTTCACTGCAAAGATCACCCGCTGATTCTTGGAGTTCACCACATCCAGCGCGGAATAACAGGCACCCGGCTTGAGTTTCCCGTGCAGACCTTTGTCACGCGATGCTGCCGAACTGCCCGCTTCCGTGGTATTTCGGAAATGCAGCAGGCTCTGATCCGGGATCAGCGACGTAATAAATGCGGCCATGGTGGTTGATTTACCGGCACCATTACCACCAGAAAGCGTCGTCACCAGCTGGTCGATATCAAAGGTCCGGGCAAAGAAGCCGTTCCAGTTCACCATGGTGAGAGACTGATACTTACCGCGCTCCATCAGGCTTGTTCCTCCTGCGCTGTTTCTTCTTCATGTTCAGACGCATCGTCAGCCAGATTATCAATCAGGCTGGATTGTGTCGGTGGCTGCTGATGAACAACGGCTTCACCATCGCGGATCAGTTTCAATTGTGCTTCCCGAATATCATCGCTGGTCCGCACATCGGCACCAAAACGGAACACCGCTTCGCTGATCCGAAATTTTCCGGTATCACCCAGCATGATCACCATGCCCAGACGACGCATCCGGCGCAGTGAGGTTTTCACTTTATCGAACAGTTTTTCACGGTCGAGATCCGAGCCGGATGCCCGGTTCGTGACCAGTTTCATCAGCTTTTTCTCGTCTGCCAGCGCCAGCAGTTCGTCGAAGAGTTCCTGATTGGTAAAAATGCCTTCATGGGCCAGACGTTCAGGGCTGAGATACAGGAAACACAAGACTTTCCCCACCAGCATATCCAGTTCCGACAAGACAGAGCGACCAATCAGAGACGTCGAGCGCGGGCGCAGGTAAAAGAAGCCTTCCGGCGCGCGAACCAGTTCAGCGTTGTAACGCTTGTAGAACAGCATCAGATCCTGCTCAAATTCCAGCAGGAAAGCATGGTTGTCCAGATCTTCACTGGACACGTGACGGCCAGAACGAAGCGCGTTGTCCAGTGCCGGAAACAACGGATTGGCAATGGCTTTGGCCAGATTCTCTGGCATAAATTCTTCAATAGGTGTCAATGACATTGGCTTGTACCTTGGCTCCGTAGTCGTTGATCATTTCCCAGTCAGGCTGGATTGCAGTGAAGTCTGACTCGGAATATCCCAGTCTCACGGCCTGATCGACAATAATACGAGCTAAATCAAAATGTTGTGCATGTGGATGTTGTGCAAGATAATCCCGCATCAGCGTGCCGAGTTGAATGGCGGCGCCTTGCGATTTATGGGTATCCAGCATTGCGGCAATCTGTTCACTGAGCTGATCATTCACCAGACTCAGTTCTTCAAATTCCACCTGATCCGGCACGATACCGGTCACTTCATCATCCCGCAGGACCAGTTCCTCATCCCGCATATCCAGCAGACGCTCCGCATCGGCGTAGGTCAGCTGCCACGGGGCATCAAAGAACTCAGCCACCGACTGACGTAACCGCTGACTGAAAGCGCGGTTCTTGTCCATGTCAATGGCGGTCCGGATAAATTTATGGACGTGACGGTCGTAGCCAATCCACAGATCAATCGCCTGCTGGCCCCAGTTCACAATCCGATCGAGTTTGGCCTGGAGGGAATACACCATGCCATCAATATAATCCAGCGCCAGTTCAGACTCTGAACCCACAGCTTCCTGAATAGACAATAATTGGGTTTGCAGCTGATCGCCTGCCGCCTGCAAGGTATCCTGCAATTCCCTTAAGGTACTGGATGTTTCGTTCAGCAGGCTTTCACAGTTGGTAATGGCGGCGCGCCAGTCCTGATTCAGCAGTTCAGCGATGTCTTGCTTGACCTGCTGCTGCTGTTCATCCATGGTGCGCTGGTTCAGATCAATCCGATCAAAAATTTCGGCCACTGAATATTTCAGGACCGCGTAAACATGCAATTTCCAGTGCTGTTCGTCGCCCCCTTCATGGGCAGCCACGGCAGCTTTGTTGAGCTCATCCGCCACCATCGCCAGTTGAATCGACAGCTTCATCGACGAAAACTCACGGTGACGGGAATAGTAATCTGCAATACCAAGTGCCAGCGGACTCAAGCGGTAAATACTGGCCCCTTCGGTCAGTTCACTGGTAAAGCGGGAAATCAGGCGTTGCCTGACCAGCTCGTTAATTGCATTGTTTGCCCGAAAAACCAGGGTGTCTTTCGACTGTTCAAACAGGTCGCTGACGATTTTAAACGCATCGACCAGCTCGCCTTCCCCCAGTTCTTCATCCAGGCGTTCACCACTCAATACAGCAATCGCCAACAAAAATGCCAGCCGTTCCGTGGGCAGGTTAAGGGCGAATTCATGCTGTTTCACCCAAGTCACCAGCTCAGGAACGGTCTGGGATTGGTCACTCATCCGTTGTCCTTATTTGTTAGATTTATTGCACGCAACAGGCTATGCGGGCCTGCTGTTTACTGCAACGGCTTTTGGGCGTAAACGTGAATGTAGCGCCCTAAAGATAAATACGGTTCCTGACGACAGATACCTTGTTCCATCGCCAGCAATTGTTCGAGGCTGAATTCGCCAACCCGGCTGGTTCGCATGTAGTCATGGAAAGTCCGTACACCCGTTTTTCCCAGGATCTGAAAGCCGCCTTCCGTGAGCCAGGCATACACCTCTTCCGGCTTTTGCGCCGACTGTGGCTGAAGCTTGAATCGTTTGCGGTGAGGCATCCCCTGTTCAACGTGGGTCAGATTACCGCAAATCAGATTTTTAAACAGCAGGCCATTATGGTTATAAAACATGACAGAGATGATCCCGCCCGGTTTTACCTGCTGCATCAGCAATTCCAGTGCCGCCCGAGGGTCGGTCAGCCATTCCATGACCGCATGAAACAGCACTAAGTCGACCGGCTCCTCCAGATGTTCATCCACCTGCTGAACCGGACAATGGACCAGACGATATTGCTCAAGCAAGCCGTTTTTGGCAATTTCCTCTCGGGCCAGCTTGAGCATTTCTCCAGAAAGATCACATAAAGTGATCTGATGCCCCAGCCGCGCAATCAATTGGGACAACTGTCCCATCCCACCGCCAGCATCCAGCACGCGCAATGATGCGCCCGGACCGGCCTGATTGGCGTCAAGGGTGTGTAAAATCTGCTCCAAATCTTGCCATACGACAGTCTGACGGATCAGCCCTTTTGCTGTACCGTAGATGTTTTCTGAGAACTTTTGGGCTAAATCATCAAAATTTCGATCTCTGATCACGTCAGTTTTCGTTATGATAGCGTTCTTGTCAGATGCTTATTGTGTCACAAGCTTTAGAGGAATAAAGGCTTGGAGCGTGTTTTCAAGCTCAATTGCTGAAATTTCGGACGACCTGATATGTTTGAACTGAAAAAAATCTTGTCGGCGTTTCTGATGCCCCTGCCATCCCTACTGTTGATTGGCTTGCTGGGACTGCTGATACTCTGGTTTACCCGCCGACAGAAACTGGCTTCATGGCTGCTGACACTTTCTTTACTGGGTATTTTCCTGGTCGCTTTTCAACCGGTTTCCACCGCGTTACTCAGCCCGCTGGAACGCGGCTATAAAGGTTACATCCACACCGGAAAACCGGTCGATTACATCATGGTCCTTGGCAACAGCCATGTTGTTGACAAAGATCTGCCCATCACCTCTGAACTGTCCCGCGCTTCGCTGATGCGTCTGGCAGAGGCGATCCGAATTCATAACCTGTCTCCCGGCTCGCGAATCATTCTGTCCGGATACGACGGTGGCACGGAGATCAGCCAGGCCCGGATGATGGCCAAAGTCGCCATCGCACTGGGGGTGAACAAACTGGACATCCTACTGCTGGAAACTGCCAAAGACACCTGGGAAGAAGCGTTTCAGGCGGCATCTGTGGTCGGGAAACGGAATCTGGTCTTGGTGACCTCAGCCAGCCACATGCCGCGGGCGCTTACAGAATTCAAACAAGCCGGGCTCAATCCAGTCCCTGCACCGACGAACTTTCTCGCCAGCGATGAAATCCATCAGCCCTGGCTGAAATATGCCCCCAAAGCCCAGTACCTGGAACAGACTGAACGCTTCTGGCACGAAACCCTCGGACGCTGGTGGCAGCACCTGCGGGATATGGCAGACAGTGCTGCACCGGTCAATGTGGTTCAGCCGGATACCAAAGCCGACGCAGCCTGACCGCCTATTTCACATACACGACCTTTCAGTCACAGCCGGAAATCTTCCGGCTGCCCCTTCAATTCGTACACAATTCAGCCAATCTGACGACAAATCCAATCCATATTCTATTTAGTTTTATCATGTGACATTTTTGAATAGTTAAAGTTATGAGTAACCATTCCTTCCGGTCGACTGAATCCCTATGATGCGGAAAACCTTTTCGTCAAGACAGCCTTTTGCAACATAACCTTCGGGCTGCACACTTTTGAAACAGAGAGAAGTATGTATCTAATCGTGAATCTGGCGATTTTTGCGTTGCTTATCGCCCTGCTGGTGAAACAGCAACAATCTGATCAGTCACTGTCCAAACGCGTCTTTACGGGTCTCGGACTGGGGGTTGCCTTTGGTGCCGCGCTGCAGTTCTTCTATGGCGAGGGGAACGAAGCCGTTGCCGCCACCCTGAAATATGTCGGCATTGTGGGTTCTGGCTATGTCAGCCTGCTGAAGATGATCGTGATGCCACTGATCATGGTGTCTATTATTGCCGCCATCGTGAAAGTTAAAAACGCTGGATCTCTGGGTAAAATTGCCGGTCTGAGCATCGGAATTCTGCTGGCAACGACCGCAGTGTCTGCACTGATTGGTATTCTGGTCAGCAACATGTTTGGTCTGACTGCCGAAGGGATTGTTCAGGGTGCGCGCGAAATTGCCCGCGGAGAAGCCCTGCAAAACCGTCTGGCGACCGTGGAAACCCTGTCACTGGCTGACATGATTATTTCTTTCTTCCCGGGGAATCCGTTTGCCGATCTGGCAGGCAGTCGTCCAACCTCGACCATTGCCGTTGTGATTTTCTCTGCTTTTGTCGGGATTGCGAGTCTGACTGTGATTCGTACCCAGCCTGAATTGGGTAAGAGTCTGGAAACCTTCGTCAATGTGGCTCAGGAAGTCGTCCGGACTTTGGTTCGCATGGTTCTGGCCCTGACCCCTTACGGCGTTCTGGCTCTGATGACCAAAGTCGTGGCCGGATCGAACTATGGCGATATCCTGAACCTGCTGAACTTTGTTGTTGCTTCTTATGTGGGTCTGGGACTGATTCTGGTCATGCACCTGCTGCTGGTTGCTGGCATTGGCGTGAATCCGGTTCGTTTCCTGAAGAAGATTCTGCCGGTCCTGACCTTTGCTTTCACTTCCCGTTCAAGTGCAGGCACCCTGCCACTGAACATTGAAACTCAGGTGAAGAAACTGGGTAACGGTGAAGCGGTCTCGAACTTCTCAGCATCTTTTGGTGCGACCATGGGCCAGAACGGTTGTGCCGGTCTGTATCCTGCCATGCTGGCTGTGATGATTGCGCCAACGATCGGTATTGACCCGCTGGATCCAGGCTTTATTCTGACTCTGATTGCCATTGTGACTGTCAGTTCATTCGGAATTGCCGGTGTGGGTGGCGGTGCGACTTTCGCTGCAATCATTGTGCTGTCTGCACTGGATATGCCAGTTGCTCTGGCAGGTCTGCTGATTTCCATCGAGCCGCTGATTGATATGGGCCGTACTGCAGTCAACGTGAGTGGTTCCATGACGGCAGGCACCATCACCGCCCGTGTGTTAGGTCAGGCGGATCAACGCATCTTCGACGAAGATGAAGAAATCAGCGGTGAGCGTGCAAACGCATAACGCCCTTCTCTTCATTTCTCATGCATCAGCCCGGTCGAGTACCGGGCTGATTGTTTTCTGCACCACGCGGAAACACCCTCGCATTCAGCCTCGCCTCCGAACATGTCCAAACAGACTCAACCGACCCATGCTCAATACCTGAAGGCCAAAAGTCTTGTCGGCATTTTACCAAATGGTCTGTAAAGCTCAGGATACGGGTCACTGCCTTGCAAACTGCAATGAATCAAGCGTCACTTTATCGCATAGCTGATTGATAAAATGGACGGCTGCATGCGTGAGCGTTCGATTTTTACGAACAAAGATAATCGTTTTACATGTCGGTAGTTCGCTCATATCCAGTATGCAAAGCTCTCCTTCGTTCACTTCGTTAACGACCGAGTATTTGGGCAGCACAGATAAATAGTCAGAGGACTGAACGTAATCCTTGATATAACTAATCTGGCTCATCTCTAACTTAGGTTCAAACTCAAGCCCTTGCTCTTGCAAACATTGGTGGAAGAGTTGCGTGGTTTGAAACCGATGGCTTAGCGCGACGAAAGGCTGCTTTACGATATCTTTCAGCAGCAAATTCGGTTGGCGGACGAAGGGATGCGACTGACGGGCGACAATCACGATTGGCGTCTCGACACTTTTGACAATATCAATACCACTGCAATCATCAGGCTGCATCGCAATACCAATATCAGCGTGATCGTTTCGGACGCTCGAATAGCTCTCTTGGCTCCCTGAGATATTGATTCCAAAACTCACCTCAGGATACTTCCTGGCAAACGCCTCCATCGGGGGCATAACCCAAGACTCAACGACCCCTTCAATCGTTGCCAGTTGAATGTTCCCCGTGAGCAGGTTTTGTAACTTGTCGATTTCAGACTTGGCCAACTCTATCTCTCGAATTGTCCGACGCACATGTTTTTCGACGACTTTTCCCTGTTCTGTCAGAAACATACCATTCGCTCTCCTCTCGAAAAGCGGCGTACGAAAATAGTGCTCAAAATTTTTTATCTGGCGACTGAGTGCTGATGCACTGATATGCAGCAATCTTGATGCTTCTCTCAGTGACTGGGTTTCTGCTAACACAACGAAGTATTTCATTGTTGTCATTTCCATGAATCCCCCCTTTCTACTTCCTTGTTCATGATGAAACACATCACGCACTATCTTGGTCGAGTGTTCTAATTATTGCAACACAGCGTGAAAATCTTACTGATATTAGAAACGCACAGCCTCCACTAAGATTGAACCAACTCAAATGAAAAGGATGCTTATTGATGAAAACCAAAAGGAAAATACTGTGGTTTACTGTCGTGTTCTTCCTGTTTCTCACCACACTCCCGTATTTAGGTTACTTTGATCAGCCCGTACTGGTTGCCGGGATTCCAGAGCCACTTTTTCTCATTCTGCTTTGCAATGTCGTACTGACTGTCTGCGCGATCGCTATCTATCCCCTTTACTTTAAACCTCTGATGAAAAAGCTTGCCGACAAACCAATCGTGAGGATCGAATAATGAATCATGACATCACACTTGGGATCTTATTCTCGTTCTTGGTGGCGTTTACCGTGGTTGCATATTTCGCAAAGAAAAATGCGCCGGAAACGGGAACTTCGACTGAAAGCTATGTGATTGGTGGCCGAAGCATGGGCACCGTCGTCCTGCTTCTCTCGATGGGAGCAACCTACTTCTCGACCTGGACTTTACTCGGTGCTTTTGGAACCTACTATCGCAGCGGTGTCTGGTTCTCATCCTTTGCTGTTTGGACCATCTTTCATGGCATTTTTGTCTGGTTATTTGGGACTCGGATCTGGCTCGCTGGTAAGAAATTTGGTTTTTTCACCCCCGGACAAATGTTTCAGCACTACTACTCGAGTAAGCGGCTGAGAATCGCTGTCGCGATTGTGGGGATTCTTGCGCTTGTGCCCGTCATGCTGATCCAGATTAGCGGTGGCGCGCAAGCGCTGGAGTCTCTGACTGACGGTATGGTGCCTTATGTGATCGGCGTGACTGTGACTTCTTTGATGGTCGGTGTCATTGTGCTCTGGGCAGGATTTAAAGGGACGGCATGGACCGATTCGTTCATGGGTTTGTTCTTCGCCTCAATTTTAATCTTCACCGCCTTTTATGCAGCCGACAAGGCCGGTGGATTCGCATTGTTTGAGAAAGCATTGGCGCATAGCCCTGAGAAAATGGTCACAGGCGGCAACCCTCTCAAGATGATTGAACTGTGGTTAGGACTGGGTTTTGGTGCCTGGGTGCTACCGCATATGTGGCAAAAATACTACTCAGCCTCTTCAGCCGAAGTACTGGGTAAAGTGGCCGCCATGACCCCATTCTGGAACTCATGGATGATGGCAATCATTCCATTAGTTGTTGGCACGGCCGCGATGATCCCTGGTGTCGTGCCTGGGGTAACCGCTGCAACAAGTGACACCATTCTACCGCAGTTCTTCTCCGCACATTTACCGGTGCTCGGCGCTTTTGTTGTGGCAGGTATCCTTGCAGCAGCCATTTCCACCATCAATAGCCAATTGCTCTCTTCTGCGAGTATCGTCGCAGAAGATATTGTGAACTCGCTGCGCAAATCCCCCATGACGTCTATCAATACAGTTAGAGTCACAAAGCTTGCGGTGATCGCACTCACGCTTCTGGTTTTCGTGCTCGCATTAACACCGGGCGGCGCCGGGTTTTTGATCCCAATTGCTTCACTCGGGTTTGGTCTTGGCTTGCAAATTGTGCCAAGTGCACTGGGCATACTGTATTTCAGATCGATTTCTGAAGCGGGTGCATTCTGGGGGTTAATCACAGGCGCATCAGCCATGGGGATTTCAGCCTTACTCGGGTTGAACTTCATTGTCGGGCATGGGCTGTTCGGACTGATCATCAATGTCATCGTTACTGTGGTGATCAGTCAAAAAACACAACCTGTCTCGCAAGACTCAGTGGCCCAGTATCACAATATGTATGCCGCGTATATGACCGACAACGTCTCGACTGACGATGAGGTCAGCGATCATATCGTCCCCCAAAAGTAAGGATACAGAATGAAAAATAAAACGAAGGTGGCACTTGTTCAAGACAGCAGCGTTCCATTTGATGCCGAGAAAACAACAGAGAAAGCAATCGCTCTGATTGCGCAATGTGCCAGCAATGGTGCTGAGCTCGCCGTCTTTCCGGAAGCTTTTCTGGGCACATACCCCAAAGGGCTCACATTTGATGCGCCAGTTGGGACACGCCTTCCTGAAGGAAGAGAAGACTATTACCGATACTATGAGGGCGCAGTCACACTCGATGGTACTGAAGTCCAAAAACTGACGGATGCCGCAGCAGAACATCATATTTTTGTGGTGATGGGTGTGATAGAGCGGCTGGGTACGACCCTTTATTGCAGCGTGATATTCATTGATCCGGCTGAGGGTTTGGTGAATATCCGCAGAAAGCTCATGCCAACAGGCTCAGAACGTTTAATCTGGGGCTTTGGAGATGGCTCGACGCTGAAAGTTGTTGAAAGCAGCATCGGAAAAATTGGCGCGGTCATCTGCTGGGAAAACTACATGCCAGCGCTACGGGCCGCGATGTATGCACAAGGCGTTGAAATTTATTGTGCACCGACCGCCGATGACAGAGAGTCCTGGCTCTCAAGTATGCGTCACATCGCCATGGAAGGGCGCTGCTTCGTTCTGAGTGCTTGCCAACACATCACTCGTGGAGAATATGGTGAAAATTATCGCAGCGTCTTACACGCTGACAGCAATGACGTTGTGATGAAAGGCGGGAGTGTGGTTGTCGGCCCGCTTGGCGAAATTATTGCGGGTCCTGTATTTGATGAGAAAACAATTATTTATGCAGAACTGGATAAAGAAACCCTGATTCGGAGCAAATTAGACTTTGATCCCGTGGGCCATTACGCCAGGCCAGATGTACTCTCAATCAATGTTGATACGACGCGTAAATCAGCCGTTTGTTTTCACGCCTCACCATCACTGCCACATCAAAACGGATACTGACCATAAAGAGAGCGGCATGAACGTGTGTGAATGCCTGCACCCCATCAAGTCTCTGAATCTTCGAGCCCGGTTGAATTGCCGGGCTTTTTGCCTTTGTTTCGCAATCAGATCAAACCAATTTTTCGCAACCGCCGGTACAGCGTATTCCGGCTGATGCCTAAAGCTTTTGCGGTGCGGGAAATATTACCGCCCTGAGCCTCATACGTTGCCAGCATGGTCTCTGAAATGGCAGCCTCTAATTTTCCAGCTGTAGGATCTTCAGCCGGCAGCGATGCCGAAGAAAAGTGACATCGTTGGTGCTGTGGCACATGATTCAGCGTCAATTCCGATTCCCCTTCTGCCAGCGCGACGGCCACTTTCATCAGGTTATCCAGCTCACGAACATTGCCAGGCCATGCATAACATGTGAGTTGATGCGCCAGTTCGGGACAGATCGCCAGCAAAGGATCGCCGCTATGCTTTTGCAGCAGGGCCTGAATCAGCATGGGTTTATCCTGTCGGTCACGCAGCGCGGGAAGTGTCAGAACCAGTCCGTTGAGCCGGTAATACAAGTCTTCCCGGAAGCGTCCTTCTGCAACGGCCTGCGCCAAATCCTGATGTGTGGCCGCAATAATCCGGATATCGACCGGAACCGGTTGTGTGGCTCCAACGGGGACGACCTCTTTATCCTGAAGGACATGCAGCAAACGGGTTTGAGCCGACAGAGGCATCTCCGCAATTTCATCCAGAAACAAAATCCCCTGATGTGCTTGTCTGATTTTGCCGGGCTGTCCCTGACGGCTGGCACCGGTAAACGCGCCCGGCATATAACCAAATAATTCGGATTCAATCAGGGTCTGCGACAAAGCCCCGCAGTTCACGGCAATCAGGGGAAATTTTCGTCGGGTGCTATTCTGGTGAAGCAGTTTCACGAACGCACCTTTCCCGACACCGGTTTCACCCAGCACCAGAACAGGGATATCTTTTTCAATCAGCTTACAGGCCTGCTGCCATGCCTGTTCAATCCGCGCATCTCCGAAATGGAGCGGGCAAGAGGGTGATAACGTTTGACGGGCTGACGATGTGCGGTGTGATGGCCGTTTTTCAGTATTGAGTCTGTGTTTCTGATAAATCAGTGGTGCGACATCTGACACCCCAGTTTCCCCCTCACCGATGAGTTCTTCCAACTGCCGTCCCAACATCTGGTGTGCACCTAACAGCCGCTCTGCAGCTGAGTTATGTGCCAGAATCTGTCCCTGCTCATTCGCGATCAGAATTCCCTGCCAGCCAGAATTCAGAACCGTCGAATCGCAAGCCAGATCCACCCGAACCGAGGCATCCGGTAACTGACAGAGCAATGCATTTTCAACCCACTGAACCATCTGCTGAACCAGTAACCGGGTTTGTTCGGTATGCTCTTGCTGCTCACTCGTGATATCCAGAACACCAATCAAAGTCCCAGACGGGCTGAACAATGGGCTCGCTGAGCAACTGATAAACCTGTGCTTGCGTATAAAATGCTGCGCGCCCATCACGGTAATCAACTGCTGCTCAGTCAGCGCATTGCCGATCGCATTGGTTCCTTTCAATGATTCCTGCCAGCACACGCCGGATTCGAGTGCGATACCGGTTAATCGGTTTTCAAATCTGGACTGCCCCCAGGCCTGAATGATCACGCCTTCGGCATCGCCGAGTAACAAACGGCTATTCGTGCCTGCAAAAACCTGATTAAACAAGGGCAATGCGATGGCCTCAACTGCCGCGATCATCGCGCTGGCCTGTGCTTGCCTTTCCTCTAATGCAATCCGATCTAACCGGATGTTTTCCGGCATTTGGCTTTCCCGTAAACCTGCACGCTGGCACCGGTGCCAGGAATCGGACAGCCAGTCTGAACTGGTCGCTGTAACAGAAGTTGGCATCATCAAGTGTTCCGTTTTAGAACAGTGTTCCACGTACCACTGAGCAGCAATGAAACACTGATCGCGGTGATCAGTCTCAGTGCCGGCAGCAGCACTCATTCAATATTATTTGATTCATCATAGCGTTACATTTATTTAACAACAAGTCGACCCAGTTGGCCCGGGACTTGCGATAATCCCCCCGAATGAACAACATCACCCAGCAGCTTATCTGACTGAAAAGTGGTCAGTTCATCACAACCAGAATCGACAAAAAAGGAAATTGCTATGATCTATGCGCAACCGGGAACGCCAGAGTCAATTGTGAATTTTAAGTCACATTACGATAACTTTATTGGCGGAAAGTGGGTGAAGCCTGTGTCCGGGCAATACTTCGACAATGTGTCACCCGTCAACGGCAAAGCCTATTGTCAGGTGGCTCGTTCAAAAGCTGCGGATATCGAGCTGGCGCTGGATGCCGCACATGAAGTCCGGGCCAAATGGGCCAGCACTAGTGTGGCCGATCGTTCCAATATCCTGCTGAAAATTGCGGATCGGATTGAAGCCAACCTTGAAATGCTGGCCGTTGCTGAGTGCTGGGAGAACGGGAAACCCGTTCGGGAAACACTGGCTGCTGACCTGCCACTGGTGGTCGATCATTTCAGATACTTTGCCGGGTGTATCCGAGCGCAGGAAGGCACAGCGGCAGAGCTGGATGCTCATACCGCCAGCTATCATTTCCCTGAGCCGGTCGGCGTGGTGGGTCAGATCATTCCCTGGAACTTCCCGATGCTGATGGCAGCCTGGAAACTCGCCCCTGCCATGGCCGCGGGCTGCTGCGTGGTGCTGAAGCCCGCAGAGCAAACACCCACTTCCATTCTGGTGCTCATGGAAACCATCGGCGATTTAATTCCTGCTGGTGTGGTGAATATTGTAAATGGGTACGGCAGCGAAGCCGGTCAGGCACTGGCCACCAGCAAACGCATTGCCAAGCTGGCCTTCACGGGCTCAACGGATGTGGGTCACCACATTCTGAAATGCGCCGCGGATAACCTGATCCCTTCCACCGTTGAGCTGGGCGGCAAGTCACCCAACGTCTACTTTGAGGACATCTTCGATCACGAAGATGCCTATCTGGATAAATGTGTCGAAGGCTTGCTGCTGGCCTTCTTCAATCAGGGCGAAGTCTGCACTTGTCCGAGCCGGGTGTTGGTCCAGGAATCTGTTTACGACAAATTTATTGCCAAAGTTGTCGAGCGAGCCAGTACCATCAAACAAGGCAATCCGCTGGATACCAGCACTCAGGTCGGTGCACAGGTATCTCAGGAGCAATTTGATAAGATTCTGAGCTATCTGGAAATCGGCCGCCAGGAAGGGGCTGAAGTCTTACTGGGGGTGATGTAGCAGTGCAGTCCGGAGAGATTGCATCCGGCTATTACATCGCACCGACCCTGCTGAAAGGCAATAACAAGATGCGCGTCTTTCAGGAAGAAATCTTTGGTCCGGTCATTGCGGTCACCACCTTCAAGGATGAAGCCGAAGCGCTGGCAATTGCCAATGACACCGAATACGGCTTGGGCGCCGGGGTGTGGACACGGGACGCCAACCGCGCTTATCGCATGGGCCGGCAAATCGAAGCTGGCCGGATCTGGGTCAACTGCTACCACGCCTACCCCGCTCATGCAGCCTTTGGCGGCTATAAGAAATCCGGGATTGGCCGTGAAACCCACAAGATGATGCTGGATCACTATCAGAACACCAAAAACCTGCTGGTGAGCTACGATGTGAATCCCCTGGGTTTCTTCTGACTTATCGGTAATAGAGCAAACAGCCGGTCTGATGACCGGCTGTTGAATGTCGTATTTACTGAATCAGCAAACGGACTTTTTCCAGATCTTCCGGGGTATCAACACCGGCTGGGGGAGGATCAATCGCGACATCGACATGGATTTTCTCACCATGCCAGAGCACACGCAGTTGTTCGAGCGACTCGATCTTCTCGAGCGTGCTGGGCTCCCAATGGATGTAAGTGTTAATGAAACCCGCCCGGTAGGCATAAATCCCAATGTGACGCAGCAGGTTCTGATGAATCTCCTGCGGGCGTTTTGCGAAGTTATCGCGATCCCACGGAATCGATGCACGGCTGAAATATAAGGCGTAGCCGTTTTTATCTGTCACCACTTTGACCGCATTGGGGTTGAACACTTCATCCGCATGATCAATTTCAACCGCAAGCGTTGCCATGGGTGCATCACTCCGGGCCAGATTATCTGCAACCTGACGAATGATGCTTGGCGGAATCATGGGCTCATCGCCCTGCACATTCACAACGATTTCATCTGCGGCCAACTGGTATTGTTCAACCACTTCCGCCAGACGTTCCGTACCGGATTCATGATCCGTGCGCGTCATGCACACTTCACCGCCGAACGCTTTCACAGCATCGGCAATACGTTGATCATCTGTTGCAACAATCACCTGAGAAGCGCCCGCTTTACAGGCCTGCTCGTATACCCATTGGATCATCGGTTTTCCGGCGATATCAGCCAGTGGTTTACCCGGTAGCCGGGAAGACTGATAACGCGCGGGAATAATGACAGTAAATGCCATTACATCACCTCTTCTGCGCTCAGGGTACGGGCTTCCGGCTCCAGCAGCACAGGAATACCGTCTTGGATCGGATACGCCAGGCGATCAAACTTACAGATCAGCTCATGGTTGTCTTTGTCAAAGTGCAGCTTCCCTTTACAAACCGGGCAGGCAATGATTTCAAGCAGACGATGATCCATATTCTTCCTTCACTTTTATGATTTGATTAATTAATGCAGTGGCCTGAGGCTCTGAGAGTTTGGCATCAACCGGCAGATACCACCAGTTGGGCTGCGCGAATGACTGGCATTTCACTGCATCTTTTTCGGTCATGACCAAATGTTGGCCTTTCGCAGCCAGATCCGCCAGTTCACTGGCCTGAAAGGCCTGATGATCCGCAAATGGCTGACAGTATACCGGCTGGACATTCAATTGATTCAGCGTGGCAAAAAATCGCGGCGGATGGCCAATGCCCGCCATGGCGACCACATCCTGTAAGCTACTGGCATCCCGTCGTTCACCCGTTACCAGATTCACCATCTGACCCGGCGACAGTTGCATGGCGATTTCTCCGGGCTTGGCGTCACCGCCGTTGCAGATCAGAAAATCCACGGAGGCCAGACGCGCACAACTTTCACGCAACGGGCCAGACGGAATCATCTGTTCGTTCCCGAACCGGCGCTTGCCGTCAATCACGACGATTTCCAGCGCTCTGTCGAGTGCGTAATGCTGCAGGCCATCATCAGTGATGATCACATCCACTTCAGACTCCAAAGCCTGCACGGCCTCCGCACGTTTCGGTGCAACCACCACAGGCGCACCTGTTCTTTTCGCGATCAGAACCGGCTCGTCACCTGCTTCTGCCGTCGTCGTTTCTGCCGTCAGCCGCAGTGGGTACTGTGCCGCCTTGCCGCCATAACCGCGGGAAACGACACCCACCCGGTAGCCTTTCGCCTGTAACTGCTCGACCAGCCAGATCACCACCGGCGTTTTACCATTCCCGCCAGCAGTAATATTCCCCACCACCACCACAGGCACAGCGGCACGGTAGGCTGGCTTTTTGCCGCTCAGAAAATCACGACGCCGGGCACGGCTGATCCAGCCATACACCTGACTCAAGGGCCAGAACACAGGCGCAAGCGCCCACCCGGCGGGGTGGCGCTCAAACCAGATTTTTTCGATCAGGTTCGCCATAAAGTGCCTGCTCAGTCACCAAACTGAATGCGGTGAAGCTGTGCGTAGGCGCCGTCTTTTTCCAGCAGCTTCGCATGCACACCACGTTCAATGATTTCACCTTCGTCCACCACCAGAATTTCATCGGCGTTCTCAATCGTCGACAGGCGGTGTGCGATCACCAGCACCGTTTTATCTTTCTGGAGTTCATCCAGCGCGGCCTGAATGGCCCGCTCAGATTCGGTATCCAGCGCCGAGGTTGCCTCGTCCAGAATCAGGATCGGTGCATCACGCAGCAATGCCCGGGCGATCGCAATCCGCTGACGCTGACCACCGGACAGGCTCACACCGTTTTCACCGATCACGGTGTCCAGCCCCTGCTCCATGCCATTAATGAAGTCCATCGCGTAAGCCAGCTCAGCGGCTTTTTCGATGTCTTCACGGCTGAAACGATCCCCACTGGCGTAAGCGATGTTGTTCGCGATGGTGTCATTAAACAAGTGAACGTTCTGAGACACAATCGCAACCTGATCACGCAGATTCGACAAGCGATAATCGTGAATATCCCGCGCATCAATAGCGATCAAACCGGAATCAATGTCGTAAAAACGGGTCAGCAGATTGGCAATGGTACTTTTCCCGGAACCGGAGCGGCCAACCAGCGCCAGTGTCTTACCGGCAGGCAGTTCAAAACTGACATTGCGCAGCGCAGGCGTCTCTTTGGTCGGATAGGTAAAGGTCACATCTTTGAATGCCACATCTCCTTTGACGCGAGTCGGCGCATGTGTCCCGTGATCTTTTTCAGTTTCCAGTTCCATCAGGCCAAACAAAGTCTGGCAGGCGGCCATCCCGCGCTGGAACTGCGACGTCACATTGGTCAGGGCTTTCAGCGGACGCATCATGCCGAACATGGCACCAAAGATCAGGGCAAACGTCCCCGGCGTCAGCTCATTGCGAAGACTCTCGGTATTTGCCAGCACCAGCACAGCGACCAGCGCCATCGATGCAATCAGCTGAATCACCGGGTTCGCAATCGCCTGGGCAGACACCAGCTTCATGGTTTGCTGACGCATGCGGTTGCTGACTTTTTCAAAGCGTTGCTGTTCGACCTGCTGACCGCCGTAGCTCAGGACCACTTTGTGGCCTTTGAGCATCTGCTCTGCCGACGAGGTCACTGAGCCCATGGTGTCTTGCATGTTTTTAGAAATCTTACGGAAGCGTTTCGACACGATCCGAATACTGATCGCGACAACAGGCGCAATCACGAGCAGGATTGCCGACAACTGCCAGCTGTTCCAGAACATCATGCCCATCAGCGCAATAATGGTCGCCCCTTCACGGACCAGACTGACCAGCGCGCTGCTGGTTGCCGAGGCAACCTGCTCGGTATCGTAAGTAATGCGTGACAGCAGTGAGCCCGCAGATTCTTTGTCGAAAAAGCTCACCGGCATTTTCATGAAGTGATTAAACACCTGACGACGCATGTTCATGACCACGTTCCCGGAAACCCAGGACAGGCAATACGTCGAGACAAACCCGCTGATCCCACGAACCAGCATCAGGCCCAGAAGATAAAACGGCATCACCGCCAGAAAGTTGGATTCGACACTGTCCAGCCCTCCGAAACTTTCATCCATCAGCGGCTTAATCATTGAAAGCATCAGTGCATCGCTGGTGGCATTCACAACCAGAGCGATAACAGCGGCAACCAGTCCTGCTTTGTATAAACTGATAGATGGCCAGAGTCGTTTGAACGTATCCCAAGTGGATTGATCGTTTACTTGTGTCATGTAAAACCGATGGTTATCTGTGATTGGCGGCTATTCTACTCGTTAACTTGAGATGCACCAAGTCGGTAACGGTCTCATGACAGCCTCTTGTGTTTGTTTTTTCAGCAATCTGAACCTATCGGCAGCAATCAACAGATGAAGGTCTGAACAAAGTCTGGTACCAACCCCGCCGGATATCCTGCCGATACCGGACCACGTCAATCTGTCCCTGATGAATACGTAAGCGGATTTGTCCGTTTTCTGCGGTATCCAGCCAGTCGATTCCCCGCGAGAGATACCGCGCTTTCACCTGCGCGGATGGCAAAGGCCACGGGCTGTATCTGCCTGTTGAGACCAGCGCATAACGCATGTCCAGAGACTGCAACCAGGTCTGCGTCGAAGACGTCTGACTGCCATGATGCGGAACCAGTAAAATGTCTGCTTTGAGCCTGGGCTCCAGCTTTGCCAGTAAAAGCTCAGAAATGGCATCAATGTCACCGGTCAGCAAAACCGTTGTTACTGCGTCCGGGTTCAAAAGCCGATCGCTGACTTCGACAACACAGGAATGCGGATTTCCCGCCCGTGCCACCCGTTTTGGCGGCCAGAGCACCCGAAAGCTCAGATCCTGCCAGCGCCAAGCCTGACCGCGGACACAAGGCGCAAATCTGGCCCGGTGATCGCTGCTTCGCTGCCAGTCTGGATTCAGGCGTGTGATCGCATCCTGTGCCCCACCGGCGTGGTCGGCATCGGCATGACTGAGGATCAGACCATCCAAGCGAGTGATCCCCTGAGCCCTGAGCACGGGTTCTATGACGGATAACACCATGCTGCCGCCTGGCCAGCGAATGCCGGTATCATATAACACAGCCCGTTCTTGTCGCTGAATCAGCACCGCCAGACCGTGCCCCACATCCAGCATATCAATGCGCCAGTCTTGCGGCGGTAGCACCTGCTGCTGATACCATGCCCGAATGCCGAGCAACGCAATCAATAAACTCAGTTGCAGTCCCACAAACTGACGCCAGGGCAGAAACCACCCGATCATCACTGCAGCAACGGCAATCAACAACCCCGCAAACACAGTTTCTGATAACGGCCACCAGCCTCCTACAGCCAATTCCCCCAGCCACACAACCGGTGTGATTGAATGGTCCGCCCATTGCCAGAACAGCCCGGAAAGGGAGGGAAAAGCCATCAGCGACACAGCAGCCAGCACCAAAGGCACAGTCACCAGGCTCACCCAAGGCACCGCCATCAGATTCATCAGGGGCGACAGCGGTGAAATACCGCCGAACCAGATCCACTGAAACGGCAACATCAGTCCGAGTAAAATCAGTTGTAGCAGTGCATACACCCGCAGTGTTTCCCGCCAGACAACCGGAAGCGACTCCCGCATTCCCTTCCGCCGCCGAATCCCGCCGGTATTGGCAAGATAGAGCACCAGAACCGCCCCAAACGATAACCACAACCCGGCCGAATATGAAGCCAGCGGATCCAGCAACAGACAAACTGCCAGCACGACCAGCCAGATCCGTAAGCCATCCCAGACGATGCCACACCGGATCAGTAACAAACAAAACGCCGACATCAGCAAAGCTCTTTGTGTCGGTATGCTGAACCCGGCCAGCCAGGCATACCCGCAGGCGAGTCCGAGCGCGAGCCATAACGGGAGCCAGCCCAGCCAATTGCTCTCAGGCAACCCACCCCGTATCCGACCCCCAAGCCACCAGCCCATCGCAACCACAAGACCGATATGCAGCCCGGATATCGCCATCAGATGCGCTAAACCACTATCCCTCAGCATGACCCAGTCATCCTGACCCAATCCGTCGCGCTCTCCAAAACTCAGTGCGAGCAGATAAGCCTGATGCGTCAAACCTTCTGTCAGACGCAATGCCCGTTCATAGAAGCGCTGTCTGAGAGAGACTGAATCCGGTGCGGACAATAACTCCCCGGACAAGACCGTTCCCGTCCCGTGAATCCCGGCGCCCAATGCATACCGCTCTGCATCAAATCCCGCAAGATTCACCCGGCCACTCGGACGCCGGACGCGCACCGTCAGTTGCCAGTCTTGCCCTTGCCTTAAAACAGGTCCTTCAGGCCAGTCGAGATGTAACTGCATGTTTTCTTTGCGCAGAAGATCGCGCTCCTTCACAGACTTCACAAAGAAATGGAACCGGTTATCAAGAATATTGTGATTTATTAGGCTGCGAACCTCGCCAACTATGGTAATATTCTCGCGCTCCTGAGGCAGGCGGTTCACTGTCTGACCGTAGTCTGCAGCATGCCACCACGCCCAGAGCCCGCCTAACGCGAATACCAGCACAAAAACGATTCGCAAATAGAGAAATATCGCTCCACCTATAATCATGGCTGTAATCAACCATATGTAGTCTGGCATGGATGGCCAGTAGTGAAGTGACAATATTCCGAGTATTAAACCGGCTGTCATCTGGTACATCGTGACAACCCGACGCATACAGCCATCAGATAATATGACAAACGATGCCAAGACAACTGATTAAACGTTTCTTGCCCAGCCCGGAGAGGATTAAAAGCCAAAAGGCTTTGAAAGTATTCGGTACTGTGCTGCATAACCCTAACCTCTGGTGTCTGAACCGCCGCTCGGCTTCCGGCGCTTTTGCGGTTGGCCTCTTTATGGCCTACGTGCCTTTACCAAGCCAGATGATCATGGCTGCTGGTCTGGCAATCCTGTTTGGTGTGAATCTTCCGCTGTCTGTTTCTCTTGTCTGGATCACCAACCCCATCACGATGCCGGTGATGTTTTATGCCGCCTATAAAGTTGGTGCCTGGCTCATGAACGTGCCCTATCAACCCTTTCACTTTGAATTGTCCTGGGCATTTCTTCAGGAACAAATGGGCTACATTGGACCGCCATTCTTACTCGGCTGTCTGGTCTGTGCCACGCTCTGTTCACTGATTGGTTACTTCGGCATCCGGGGGTTCTGGCGCTATTCCGTCGTTCGCAGCTGGAACAAACGCCGTTTTCGCTAAGTTATCACCTCGAGCCGGCATCTCCCCGGCTCTCGCTCGTTCCTTACCAACCGCGTAAATTAATGCAAACGACGCAGAAAAAAATCCGTTGTTCGCCTGACAATGAGATCGCTCGCAAGCCCCATTTCCACCACTGCAAAGCCACATCAAAAAACCGACACACATCTTAAGCCTGTCGTTGCATATCCTCAGTTTGCAATCACAAAATCCTGCATCCATTTTGATTATCATTTGACCCAAAAACCAACCGGCTCTAGATTAAAGCCCACCCAAAACTGGTATACCGGTATTCCAAATGAATTATGAATTCGATAAATCAATTGCTTACACAAAAATCATCGCCTTAATTCAGTCCGAGGGCTGGCCGCCCGGTACCAAACTGTCCGAACGAAAAATATCAGCAGAAATCGGCATGGGCCGGGTTCCCGTGCGGGAAGCATTAAAAGACCTGCAGCGATTTGGCGTCATTGATGTCAGCCCTGCCAAAGGCTCTTTCCTGCGCCGTGTCACCCAGAAAGATCTTCAGGAAACTTACGAAATCCGGGAGTTACTGGAAGTGAAAGCCGTCGAACTGGCTGCAATGCGTCATCCGGAAGGGAGTCTGGATCAATTCGAAATGCAATTTCGTACTTTGATCGCGGCGGTAGAGCAATACAGCATTGAAGCCATTGATGAATTTTGCAGCCAGTTTCATGATTATTTGTTCCAACTGGCCGATAACCAGATTCTGGTGGAAACCTTCAAACCGTTTAAATTAAAAAGTGCGCTGCTTTTTCAACTTCCCACGCAAGCGTTATCGCACCGTTTCAACCTGAAGAAAGAAATCCTGGAAGAACACCTGACAATTTTATTACTCGTAAAGGAAAGAAATACCCTGGCTTGCCGTTCATCCATGAAAGCACACTTAAATGCGGGTTTTGCACTTCGCGAGAAATATTTTCAGTAAACACGGACTGTGATGATCAATTTTCTCTGCGATAAGTCGCGCCAGACTTCGACCAAGAGGCCTGATATCAACTGTCAGGCAGAGTTGAAAACAAGCATCGAAAGCAAATACCAGCAGTCACTTCACCCGAGCAATCATCAAAGAAGTGATGGGATCACCCAATCATGAAAGGACGTGTAGACATGCTTGCAGGAAGACAAAAGCGCACCATTGCTTTCAGAGTTTTTATCGCCATGATCCTGGGAACGATTGCAGGATTCATCCTGGAGGAAGAGGCTGCCCGGATAAAATTTCTGGGGGATATTTTTCTTAACCTGTTAAAAATGACCATTGTGCCGACCATTTTTATCATCGTGGCTTCCGCCGTCTGTCGTTCAGGACATTCCGGTGAACTGAGCCGTACTGGCGGAAAAGCCGTGATTTACTATCTCGGAACCACACTGGTTGCCGCATTAATCGGCGTGACTGTCGGGCTGGTCCTGGAGCCCGGGGTTGGTTTTACTTTCTCCACGGCTCAGAACAGCACACCGCTGGAAGTGACCGAGATTTCCGGATGGCAGCATTTCATCACCAACCTGTTTCCGGAAAATATCATCGCCAGCATGGCCGAAGGCAATATCATCCATGTCATGATCGCTGCCTTAATGACCGGCTTCGCGCTGCGTCAGGCGGCTCAGGAAAATGAAGCCATTTACACCATGATGGAACAGTGCAGCCAAGTGGTACAGACGCTTGTGGGCTATGTCATTGCTTTGTCACCCATCGGCGTTTTTGCGCTGATGGCACATACCGCCGGCACTTACGGTGCAGCCATGTTCGGCTCCATCGGTATTCTTCTGCTTGTGTTTTATCTTGGTTGCCTGCTGCATTTTCTGTTTACCTATGCCCTGATCGCACGATTACAAATCAATATCGGTCCGTTTGAGCTCATCAAACGTTGCCATGAACAGGTGATTTTTACGTTAGCAACCACCAGCAGCGTCGCGACACTGCCCGTCTCAATCAAAACCGCCCGGGAAAAATTCGGCGTCAGGCAGAACATTGCCAATTTCTGTATCCCGCTGGGCTCACAAATGAACAAAGATGGTAATGCCATCTTGCTTCCGATTGTGCTGATATTTACCGGGAATGCCGCCGGCATAGATTTTACCGTGATCGATCTTGCCCTCATGACCGGATTTTCCATCCTGATGACGCTGGGCGGCGGCGGTATTCCGGGTTCAGGTATCATCAAAATTGCCGTCGTTGCTCAGGCTTTCAACCTGCCGCTTGAAATTGTCGGCATTGCGGCTGGAATATACCGACTGCTGGATATGGGCATCACGACACTGAATTGTCTGGGAGATGTCGTCATTGCTGCAGCGATTGATGCGGACGAGAAACGCACTGAAATGACATCGACGCTCAAGATGTCCCGTGGAAACAACTGAATTTTTCAGGAAAAGGAAAAGCAACGCCCGGTGAATCTCGAAACACGCACCGGGCATTCTCAGTTTATTTCGCGCTCAGCACCTGTGCAGGTTGCAGCGCACTGGCCCGTCGCGCCGGATACCAGGTCGCCAGCAAACTCAGAACAGTGGCCGTGACCGTGACCAGCGCGACATCCTGCCATTCCAGTTGTGTCGGCAGGAAGTTGACGAAATAAATATCGCCGGACAGAAACTGATGCCCGATCAAACGCTCAATCCCCTTGGCAATGGTTGTCAGATTCAACGCAACAACCGACCCGAGCAGGGCACCGAAGAGACTGCCGATTAAGCCCGAAAGTAATCCGTGCCAGACAAAAATCATCCGCACCAAGCGGTCTCCCGCGCCCATGGTTCGCAGAATTGCGATATCAGCGGCCCGATCTTTCACGGCCATCATTAACGTCGAGACAATATTGAAGCAGGCAACACCAATCACCAGCACCATCACCAGATACATGATGGTCCGGACCAGCTGAATATCGCGATACAGATAGCCGTATTTCTGCGTCCAGCTTTTCAGGTAGACATAAACCGGCAGGGTATAACCAACTTCCTTCACGATGGTCGTGGCATCCAATACCTGATCGACATTCATTGAGATCCCGGAAACCCCCTGCCCCAGAGACAGGTAGTCCTGTGCATCCCCAATCGGGACCAGCGCAAAGTTATGATCAATCTGCCCACCCAGCGCCAGAATGCCAGCCACCTGCAACCGAATCCGCTTCGGCGCTTTCAGCTGCTGACCGCTGTCACGATTGGGCAACATCGCCGAAATCCAGTCCCCGACTTTCACACCCAGGACATTCGCGACCCCTTGCCCCAGAATCATTTGCTTCTGACCAGCTTTCAGATTCTGCCAGGCGTTGTCCTGAACATAACCGGGTAACGCACTGACCTGTGTTTCCTGTTGCGGATCAACACCCCGGACTTCCACGGCTTTCAACTGTGTGCCTTTTTCAAGCAACGCGGTGAACTGAACATAAGGTGCGGCGGCCTTGACGCGCGGATGCTTCTCCACGATTTCCAGCACCGACTGCCATTCATTAAATGGCGGCCGGACTGCTTCCAGTTCGCCGTGAGGAATCACAGCCAGAACCCGGTTCTGCAACTCACGCTCAAAACCATTCATCGCAGACAGACCAATGATGATCACTGCCACGCCGACAGCAATCCCCAAAATCGAGGAGATGGAGATGAAAGACACCATGCGATTGCGCTGTCTTGCCCGGCTGAACCGGCTTCCGATAAACAGAGACAAGGGTCGCATCAGGCCACCTCGAACGCTGCCAACTGACCGTCTTGCATGTGCAGACAGCGATCCAGTTTTGCAGCCAGTTCATTATCATGGGTCACGACCAGAAATGCTGTACCGGAGTCCTGGTTCAGGCGGCGCATCAAATCGTAAATTTCCAGAGCCGTTTTGTGGTCCAGGTTTCCCGTCGGTTCATCGGCAAGGACCAGTGCAGGCTGATTGACTAATGCCCGCGCAATGGCGACACGCTGACGCTCTCCCCCACTGAGTTCTGAAGGTCGATGGGTATAGCGATGGCTCAGGCCAACCTGATCCAGGATCGCTCTGGCCTGCGCTTTGGCTTTCGCAGCCGCAACACCGCCAATCATCAATGGCATCGCAACATTTTCTTCCGCAGAAAAATCAGCCAGCAGATGATGAAACTGATACACAAAGCCAATCTCCTGATTTCTGAGCCTGGCCTGTTTGTTGGCACTCATGCCATTCAGTTTTTGCCCTTTGAAGTAGACTTCCCCCTTGGTCGGCGTGTCCAGTGCGCCTAAAAGATGCAGCAAGGTACTTTTGCCTGAACCGGACGAACCGACGATTGCCACCAGTTCTCCCGGTGCCATCGTCAGGCTGACATCATTCAGCACCTGGGTTTCCAGTTTGGCTTCACGGTACACCTTGAACAGATTGTGGCATACCAACAACGAATCACTCATAACGCAAGGCCTCTGCTGGACGGACCGATGCCGCCCGGTAAGAAGGAAATAGGGTGGCGACTAAACTCAGGCTGATTGCCCCCAGAATAACAATGGCAACCTGCAAAGGCTTCACCTCAACCGGCAATGCCCCGCCCAAGCTGGCCAGATCGACCCCGAGTACAGACAGGATCGGATTAAGATAAAGGGCCAGTAAGATGCCCAGGACACCGCCGGTCAGCGCCCCGATAACCCCGCTGCTGGCTCCCTGGACGATAAACGTCAGCAGAATCTGTCCACTGGTCATGCCCTGAGTTTTGAGAATTGCGACTTCTGCCTGTTTTTCCATCACCACCATGATCAGCGCAGAAATAATGTTGAATGCGGCCACACCGACCACGAGTCCCAGCATCAGGCCCATCATGTTCTTTTCCATTTTGACGGCCTGAAACAGTTCCCCGCGTTGCTCGCGCCAGTCTGACCACTGCCAGCCGTCAGGTAACGGTGATTGCGACAGCTCAGTCACCCGAAAAGGATCATCCAGAAAGAGACGCCAGCCTGTGAAACTATCTTTCTGATAGCGCAGCAAACGGCCAGCATCCTGAATGTTGGTCAGCACAAGGGATTTATCAACATCCGAACCGGTGAAATAGATCCCGGAAACAATGAAATTCCGCTGGCTGGGAATCCGGCCAAGCGGGGTATAGACACTGACACTGGTGACCATCAGACGCACCTTGTCCCCGACTTTCACACCCAGCTGCTGCGCCATGCCGTTGCCCAGAATCACCCGGTAGCTGCCCGGTGTCAGATCACGGAGATCGCCCTGAACCAGACTGCCTGCCAGCGGCTCATAGCGCTCTGGATCAATGCCAAGCATAGAACCGGCAGATAAAGCACCCGCACTTTGCAGCACCGCTTCTGCACGGGTCAGCGGCGTCGCCTGGGTGACATGGGGTAATGCTGTCAGCGCGGAGGGCGCTTGTCCGGTATCCGTTACCGGACCGTCTGCCTGCGTGATCAGCGCCTGAGGCAACACACCCAGAATTCGGTTTTTCAGTTGTTGTTCAAAGCCGTTCATCACAGAGATGACAATGACAAGCGCAAGAACACCGATGGTAATCCCCGCCGTCGACATACCTGAAACAAAGCGACTGAAACGATCGCCGGACCGACCTTTGAGGTAACGCAATCCGATAAAAATTGGCAATGGATGAAACATCATTCAGTTAGGAACCATCCTGTAAACAGTGTTCGAAAGCATACCTGCTGACGGTCGTGATTACCACGCAGCCAAGTAAAAGATATGAAAAAAGAGTGGCTAAAAATCAAGCTCTTGATACCTCTAACTTGCCCGTTCGTCTGTGCTAAGTGATAATCGAAGCCTAAACAACAAATCACGAGTGTGACATGAATCAGGACGAGTACTTTTCAGTCCATGCCGGGCTTACCATCAATGTTGAACCTTTACCGGAACATTTTGCGCTGCCCGACGACCAGGCATTTCTTCAGGAAATCCCACCTTTATTTCGTGTTGCCAGTGAATGTAGCGAACTGGAACACAACGCAGACAAAGTCTTGCAGCAAGAAAGTAAAAGCATGAACAGGACTCTGCTGGATTATCTGGCAGCCCAGAATAACAAAATCAATCTGCTGCTCGCTTTTGTGCTCAGACAACAAGATGACCCAGCCTATCGTCAACTGACCGAAACCTTCGGCGCCAGCCAGCTCACCTATGTTTCTCAGCAGCCTTTAGCGACCGGCAGCCAGGTCCGGCTGAAACTCTTCCTTGAAAATCCGCCCGCCGCCGTGTATTGCTATGCCGATGTGCAGGATTGTCAGCCTGTCGATGGGGATGCTTTTCAGATCACCCTGCATTACACGAGGCTGCAGGAAGAAGACAGAGATCTGCTTATTCGTGCAGCATTGCACATTCAACAGAAAATGCTGCGCCAGCGCGCGTTGCAACGAAGCGAAAAACAATAATTTGTCATGACCTCACAGACTTTATTTTCTCTCCCTTTACCGGGCAAAGCGGGCGATAAGCGATTTGTCGGGAACGTGTCTGGTGCTGCGCTGGCAATTTCGATTGCCGAACTGGCCAAAAGCCATCAGGGTCCGGTGCTGGCCGTTGTGCCAGACACCCAGACCGCACTGCGCCTTCAGCCTGAAGTCAGCCAGTTCACCCAAGTCGATGTGCATGTGTTTCCCGACTGGGAAACCCTGCCTTACGACAGCTTTTCACCCCATCAGGATATCATTTCCGATCGATTGGCCCGGCTGTATCAGTTACCGACCCAGAACAACGGTATTCTGCTGGTCCCGGTCAGTACTCTGCTGCAACGACTGACGCCGCGCAGTTTCCTGCATCAGCATGCCCTGCTGGTCCGCAAAGGGGATCGGTTGTCACTCGAAAAGCTACGTCTTCAGTTAGAAGCCGCGGGCTATCGTCGTGTCGATCAGGTCATGGAGCACGGTGAGTACGCCAGCCGTGGTTCGCTGCTCGACCTGTTCCCGATGGGGAACAACGAGCCCTATCGCATTGACTTTTTTGATGATGAAGTTGATTCCATTCGTCAGTTTGACCCGGAGTCGCAACGTTCCACCGGTGAAATCGACAACATCAATCTGCTCCCGGCCCATGAGTTTCCAACCGATGACGTGGCCGTTGAAAACTTCCGGATGCGCTGGCGGGAACGATTTGAAGCGCGCCGGGAACCGGAATCCGTCTATCAGCAAGTCAGCAAACGGACCTGGCCGGCGGGTATCGAATACTGGCAGCCTCTCTTTTTCGAACAGACCGATACCCTGTTTGATTATCTGCCGCAGGACACCCTGCTGCTGACTTTTGGTGAGCTGGAACAAGCCGCTGATCATTTCCTCAACGATGCGGCATACCGTTTCGAAGAACGACGGGTCGACCCACTGCGCCCGCTCCTGCCGCCCAAAGAACTGTGGCTCACAACGGAGGAGATGTTCTCCCACTTCAAGAACCTGCCGCAGGTGAAGCTGAGTAAAGCGAAAGAAGAAGAAAAAGCGGGCCGCTTTAACCCGGCGCTCTCTCCGATTCCGGCACTGACTCTGAATCATCAGTTGAAAGAGCCACTGTCCGCACTGCGCCAGTTTCAGGAAAAGTTCACGGGGAAAATCATCTTCTCCGTCGCCAGCGAAGGCCGGCGGGAAGCCCTGCTTGATCTGCTGGCACGCATTAAGCTGCGTCCCATGGTTTGCCACAGTCTGGAAGAGGCCATGTCGGCAGCCAGCCCGTATACCCTGGTGATTGGTGCGGCGGAACAGGGCTTCATTCTGGAAGAACCGTCCGTTGCCTTCATTTGTGAAAGTGATTTACTGGGTGAACGCGTCATACAACGACGCCGTCGGGAAGAAAAGCGGACCGTCAGTTCAGACACCATCATCCGCAATCTGGCTGAACTCAAAATCGGACAACCTGTGGTCCATTTAGATCACGGCATTGGCCGCTATCAGGGGCTGCAAACCCTCGAAGCCGGTGGCATCACCACAGAATACGTAACGCTGGAATATCAGGGCGCTGCGAAGCTCTATGTGCCGGTTGCTTCTCTGCACCTCATCAGCCGCTATTCCGGCGGTGCTGAAGATGCCGCACCAATCCATAAACTGGGCGGTGAAAGCTGGCAGAAAGCCCGCCGTAAAGCCGCCGAGAAAGTCAGAGACGTGGCCGCCGAACTGCTGGATGTATACGCCAAGCGCGAACTCAAACCCGGCTTCAAGTTCAAACTCGACCGCGAGGCCTATGCTGATTTCTGCACCGGCTTCCCGTTCGAGGAGACAAACGATCAGGCCATGACGATCAATGCCGTGCTGTCGGATATGTGTCAGGCCAAGGCCATGGATCGCCTGGTGTGCGGTGACGTCGGTTTCGGCAAAACGGAAGTGGCGATGCGCGCCGCCTTTGTCGCCGTTGATAACAGCAAACAGGTCACCGTACTGGTGCCAACCACCCTGCTGGCTCAGCAGCATTTCGAGAACTTCCGAGACCGCTTTGCCAATACGCCGGTTCGGGTGGAAGTGTTGTCCCGCTTTAAAACCGCCAAAGAGCAGAAAAGCATTCTGGAAGATGTCAGAAATGGCAAAATTGATATCCTGATCGGCACCCACAAACTCCTGAATGCTCAAGTCAAATATCAGGATCTTGGTTTGTTGATCGTCGACGAAGAGCACCGTTTCGGCGTCCGCCAGAAGGAAAAACTGAAATCACTGCGGGCGGATGTCGACATCCTCACACTCACGGCCACACCCATTCCGCGAACGCTGAACATGGCGATGAGCGGCATGCGGGATCTGTCGATTATCGCGACCCCACCTGCCCGCCGACTGGCCATTAAAACCTTTGTGCGCGAACGGGATGATTTAATAGTCCGCGAAGCCGTGCTGCGTGAAATTATGCGGGGCGGTCAGGTCTATTTCCTGCACAACGATGTCGACAGCATCGAGAAAACTGCGGAAGAACTGGCGAAACTCATCCCCGAAGCACGCATCACCACCGCCCATGGTCAGATGCGTGAACGTGAACTAGAGCGCGTCATGAGTGATTTCTATCACCAGCGTTTCAATTTACTGGTGTGTACCACCATTATTGAAACCGGGATTGATGTGCCGACCGCGAACACCATTATTATGAACCGCGCCGATCATCTGGGTCTGGCTCAGTTGCATCAACTTCGGGGACGCGTTGGCCGCTCGCATCATCAGGCTTATGCTTATCTGCTGACACCGCATCCGAAACGAATGACCAAAGATGCCGTGAAGCGTCTTGAAGCCATTGCCTCGCTGGAAGATCTGGGCGCCGGATTTACGCTGGCAACCCACGACCTTGAAATTCGTGGTGCCGGTGAATTACTTGGCGATGAACAATCCGGTCAGATTCAGTCAGTCGGTTTCACCCTCTTCATGGAAATGCTGGAGCAGGCCGTGGAATCGCTGAAAGCCGGGAAAGAGCCTTCACTGGACGATTTACTGCGCGAACAAACTGAAGTGGAATTGCGCCTGCCTGCGCTCTTACCGGATGACTACATTCCGGATATCAACACCCGTTTGTCGCTCTATAAACGTATTGCCAGTGCCGATCAGGAATCAGCTCTGGATGAACTGAAAGTCGAGTTGATCGACCGCTTCGGATTGCTGCCCGATGCGGCTACCAACCTGCTGACGCTGAATAAACTCAAGCTGAAAGCGGCAGGCTTAGGTGTGCGCCGGATTGAAGCCGGCGAGAAAGGCGGTTATTTTGAATTTGCTCAAAATGCTGCAATCGACCCCGGTTTCCTGGTTGGTCTGTTACAATCGAAACCACAACAGTTCCGGATGGATGGCCCGACCAAACTCAAGGTCATTGCATCACTGACGGATCGCCGGGAACGCATCAAGTATGTTGACGGCTTCCTAACACAATTAGCTGAAAACACCCTATAATTGGCTGCATACCAGTGCGGAGTATTACCTTGAAAAATCTGATTTATTTGCTGCTGCTTGTCATCAGTCTGCCAAGTTTCGCAGCACGACAATTTGACATTGAAGTCATCATCTTCAAGCGCAACGTCAACCCGGACCAAACCGGCGAATCGTGGCCGGATCAACCGGCTCCGCTGGATTACGCCAGAACGGTTCAACTTGTGGGTTCGTCACAGTTAGCGAATCGCGGAATCACCATGATGCCTGCGAGCCGTTTCGCGCTGAACAGCCAGTACCAGCGCCTGAAAGCTCACGCCGGATTTACGCCACTGGCGCATTTTGGCTGGCGTCAGGGCGATCTGAGCAAAGCGCAGGCCCCGACTTTCCGTCTGACGGCTGGCCGTAATTTTTCCGGCCAGTATCTGCCTGATGGGACCTCCATAGAGGAAGCGGCCCGTCGTGAACGTGACGGCCAGCCCATGACGACACCGCCCAGCTTTGAACTGGCTGCAGAAACGCAAGAAACAATGCCTGCACAGCCGGATCAGCCGCTGTACGAGCTGGAAGGTAAGATTCAGGTCTATGTGAATCATTATCTGTTTACCAATACACAGCTGGACTTGCGTGAGCCGGGCCGCCGGGAAGTCGTCGTCGGCACTGAACTGCCGGAAGGTGGCACCACCGCTTTGAGTGACACGGTTCAATTTGGCCAGCTTCAGGAAGTGAAGAAAAAAATTGAAGTGGAAGAGTTCCTGAAAACATTCCGCTTTGATCAGCAACGCAAAATGCGCAGCGGCGAGACCCATTATCTCGATCACCCGCTGATGGGCATGGTCGTACAAATCCGACGTCTGGATTCATAATTGCAACCACGGGGTCAGCACTGGCCCCGTTTTTGATTCAGTGAATGCCGCAGGAACTCAGATGAAACTGGATATCGAACTCACCTCGCCTCGCCTCTACCTGCGCCCCTATAAACTGGCCGATCTGGAAGCCCATCTGTCTGCCGTGCTGGAGTCCTACAAAGATTTATCTCCCTGGGTCGAATGGTGTCATGCCAATTACAATCAGCAAGATGCTCATGCCTGGATTTCTGCCTCCCAGATGAACTGGAAACTGGATAATGGCTATGAGCTGGCCATTTTCACGCGTCATCATGACCACTTTATCGGCACAGTTTGCCTCAATAATCTCTCTCAGCTGACCAACGCGGCAGAGCTGGGTTACTGGATCCGCAGCAGCAGCCACCAGCAGGGATTTGCTCAGGAAGCGATTCATTCCCTGGCCCGTTTTGCGTTTGATACCCTTGCCCTGACCCGGCTTGAGATTGTGATGCATCCGGGGAATCTGGCGAGCCAGCGGACCGCAGCACGATGTGGTGCCCACTATGAATCATTGAGCCGTAATCGGATTTACAGCCGCGGACAAGCCAGAGACGGCCTTGTTTATGCGCTGATCCCAGAGGATTTATCCAAGCCCAGACCTTAAAAACACGCTCGAAAAACACTTCAAAAACAATCATGAGAGATCAACAAAGCCGTGTATTTCAGCTAGAATTGGCCTCAGTCAATCCGTCATCAGGTAGGAAATTCTGTGTCAAAAATCATTATTGCGATCATCATTATCGGCTTGGGTATTTTTTTCTTCCAGCGCAGCCAGAATAATAAACAAGCCGCGCAGCAAAATATTGAAGAAGGGAAAGCCTTCCTGGACGCCAACAAACAGCAGGAAAGCGTCCAGACCACAGCATCCGGCCTGCAGTATCTGGTCCTTCAGGAAGGCACCGGGACGGTACATCCGAAAGCATCAGATAAAGTGACGGTTCACTACCATGGCACGCTGATCGACGGGACCGTATTCGACAGTTCGGTTGAGCGGGGTGAGCCCATCGCCTTTGGTCTGAATCAGGTCATCAAGGGCTGGACAGAAGGGTTGCAGCTGATGGTTGAGGGCGAAAAAGTCCGCCTGTTTATTCCGGCAGAACTGGCTTATGGCAACCGCGGTGTGGGTAAAATCGGACCGGGTTCGGTGCTGATCTTTGATGTGGAACTGCTGAAAATCAACTAAGCTTTCTGTCTGCAAGACAATCAGTTTCAAACTGAAAGCCATAAAAAAACCGCCGAGCCCGGCGGTTTTTTTTGTTTCTGACACTGAAGGCAATCAGTGCAGTTTCAGATTCGGCCTCAGCACCCGGTTAATCCGTCCAACCAGCATCATCAGGCTGGTTTTGAAGAATCCGTGCAGCGCGATATGGTGCATCCGGTACAGGGAGATATACATCACCCGGGCAATCCGGCCTTCAATCATCATTGAGCCTTTGGTCAGGTTCCCCATCAGGCTGCCGACGGTCGAAAAACGGCTCAGAGAAACCAGAGAACCATGATCCACAAACACATAAGGCTTTTGCTGTCTGTCGGTCAGTTTGGCCACGATGTTCGAGAAGCAGCGGCTCGCCATCTGGTGCGCGGATTGCGCACGCGGTGGAACCAGTGTGCCGTCTTTCTGGGTACAGGCTGCCAGATCACCAATGACATAAATGTCTTCATCACGTGTGGTTTGCAGCGTGTCCTTCACAACCAACTGGTTAATCCGGTTCGTTTCTAGTCCCGCAATCTCTTTCATGAAATCCGGCGCTTTGATCCCCGCAGCCCAGACCATCAGCTGTGCCGGAATATGCTCGCCGTCTTTGGTGGTCAGGCCGTTTTCATCCGCTTTGGTGACCATGGTTGCTGTGTGAACCGTGACACCCAGTTTGGTCAGCTCGCTGTGCGCAGCAGAAGAAATACGCGGAGGTAAAGCAGGCAGAATCCGCTCACCCGCTTCAATCAGATTGACATTCAGACGGGAGCTGTCCAGATCGCCAAACCCATACAGACGCAGCTCCTTCACAGCATTGTGCAGTTCAGCAGACAGTTCCACACCGGTCGCACCTGCCCCCACAATGGCAATATCTACTGTTTTCTGCGCTTTATTGGCATGAAGTTTCAGGAACTGGTTGTTCATTTCAGTTCTGAATCTGTGCGCCTGCTCAGGGCTGTCGAGGAAAATACAGTGTTCGCGGACACCCGGGGTATTGAAGTCATTACATTTCGAGCCAATCGCCAGCACCAGAATATCGTATGCCAGTTCACGCTCCGGGATCAGCAATTCCCCATCTTCGTCATACAAAGGATGCAGCGTAATCACTTTGCGTTCGCGGTCGATGTCTTTCAACATGCCCAGCTGAAAATCAAAATGATGGTTTTTCGCGTGGGCACGGTAGCTCAACGCATCAACGCCCTCATCCAGGGATCCCGTCGCCACTTCGTGCAACAATGGCTTCCAGAGATGGCTGCTGTTTTTATCGACCAGTGTGACGTTCGCTTTGCCCTTTCGACCCAGCGTTCGCCCCAATTTAGTGACCAACTCCAGGCCACCTGCACCGCCTCCAACTACGATGATTCTCGTCACAGTCTTTTCCTCTAGTTTTTATAAATTTTGTACAAACCAGCAGAGCAGCGCTCTGCCAGCTATGAATCTGACTGACGTAGAGTGGTTCAGGTGATAACTGTCATTCACCTGCAGAGGGAGAGGCATATACGCAATTCGTTGCTTTAAACTGCTTTATTCTTTGTAAGTGCTGGGAGATTTTTTTGAATTTATGCGTTTGAGTCTCGTCCCAGATCACCTGGTAATATGCGTCCAATGTTCTGTTTGTTGATAGATTATCTAACACTTCATCTTCGGTTGAAAGTATACAGAGACACTTCCCTGCATTTTTTTCCCGAAAATCAGCGACACATTTGGTTGCAATATCCGCGTACTCTTCCGGACGATCAATTTTACCCTGCATCATTGCTTCAGGATGTAAATTCGGGTTAAAGATCACTTGCTTAATCCCACAGAGAAAACCGATTCGTTCTGCCCAGTAGCCCCCTAACCCGACACCACAGATGAGCGGAGACGGATCCTCGCTGGCAGAAATCAGCTTATCCACTTCCTTTAATAGATGTTGCATATCGTGCTTGGGATGGAATGTACTGTAAGTGACTGCCCGAACATCCGGATCGATGAACTGAAGTTGCAGTACTTTTTCATGGTTGCCCGGGCTGGTCGAATCGAATCCATGCAAATAGATAATCACAGTGATCTCCTCAGATAACTGAAAAAACTTGGAACCATGACTATACGAAAACGCCCCCATTAACCACAACAAAAATATGGTTATAGACATTCATTACTGCTGGATCAGCACAGCAATGTCTTTTCGGATTTCAGTGAGCTTATCGATGAAATGCTGACGCTGCCTGGCAGACAGACTTTGGTTCAGGCGGGTCAGTAATTCAAATCTGCGCTGAAGGTAGCGATCAAACTGAAACTGAACCGGCGCATACCGGAATGCAACCATATCCTGCAGTAGTTTTTCCAGTTTCCCCTGAAACTCCGGTCGGTGACGCTCTGTCATCAACTGCTGCCATTGCTGATACAGGCCCTGACGAACCGAGAAAAATACAGGTTCGATCTCCAACTGATACTGCGCCAGTTCCGCAATCATGGCCGACTGTTCGTCGGTCAGTGAACCAATCCATTCCCGGCTGATTTTCTCAAACCGGGTCCGGTAACGCTTGAGTTTCTCTTCCTGAGTCAGTTTTTCACGCTTCGTCCGTAACTCATCCAGATCCTGGTTCACCTTGGTATTGATTTGCTCGACCTGAATGTTGCTGAGATACCGCAGCAGGTTGCTCACAGGCGGCGTAAACACCGTAATGCTGTCCTCTCCCAGCCCCGTGAAACTGTGATGATAGCCTTCAATCTGAGCCGTCGTCATTGGCTGCGCTAAGTCACGCTGTAACGCTGTGATCTCTTGGTGGACTCTGGGCAGTTCTTGCCGGCGGTGGATCGCTTGTGCTTGCCGGAACTCTTGAATAAACCTGGACTCCTGAGCGGATGTCAGGCTGACATAATCGTCCAGATACCACGGAATCCAATAATCCATGGTGTTATAGGCAAGCCGGGCGACGCAGGCAGATATCAGGAAAACAGACAAGGAAAGGATCAGCAGTCTTTGCCATACAGAACGGAACTCAGGCACGCAAACCTCCTTCAGCAGGCAGATGAAACTGAAAAGGCGGGCTGACAAGTCAGGCGATAAGCTTGGCCAGATACGTGTGAGCTTCAAGACGATAAGACTCATCTTGCCAGAGATGTGCGCCAGCATAATACCAAAGCATAGCCAAGAAATCGCACCAGGGAAGCCATTGCTGCACGGCATTTGAGACAGTCACTTCATCGTATCCGGCAAGCTGCGCATAGATAATGGCAGCAGCTTTTGCATCCAGCTCGTTGGCCTGAATCGTCAGCGCCAGATCCAGCATAGGATCCCCGGCTGCAGCATACTCCCAGTCGATCACAGCGAGCTGACTGTCCGGACGCCGGATCAGATTATAAAATCCCAGATCATGATGGCAGCAGGTTTGCGGAAATAAACGATCCGGAATCTGCTGAAAAAATCGCTGGCAAACTGAGTTGAGCGGGGCGCTTTTATCCGACGGCTGAATCGAAGCCAGATAATGTCCGGCCTTTTGTCTGACATCCAGTGCCCACTGAGGGGCCGAAAGACAATGAACCCGATACAGCAATTGCATGAGTTCTTCAGTCGCTGGTGGTTGCGTGAGTACCTGCCCTTCGATCCATTCCACCAGAATGCCGTGCCGGTTTTCAGCCAGTGCAGCCGGTGCAATGCCGCTGGAGTGAATAGCTGCCAGTAGCTGAAATTCATGATGCCGGTGAACCCCAAAAGCACGACTGATCGGACTGTCTGGACGCCAGACGGCTTCCACTAGCGTCGTTTCAGGCGCATCCAAATGGGGGGAAGTGTTTAATGTGAGGTGCCAGCATCGGTTACTGAGCCCGCCACTCAATGGGCGGGCGCAGCGTACTTCATAGCCAGCAAGACGGGAGAATGGAAACGCTCCCGCAGAAGAATGGCCGGAAGACACTTACCAGCCCAGCAGGCGCTTGGCTTCCTGCTTCCGGATTTCTGTTTCGTCAGCCCACTCAATCAGACCGCTTTCCAGATCCATCAGACGCATGGTCATTTTGTAGTACACATCTTTGTCACTACCCGCCTGTTTCACAATGCTCGACAGATTGCCGTACAGCATGTACTGCGCGCCGACCATCTTACCAAACTGAATCGCCGTGCTCTGGTTCACCAGCTCATCGTTATTCTGGAAGTTCAGTTGCTTGCGCACTGACTCAACCCGCGTCATATCCACAAAACGGAATTTGCCCGAGTTCAGGAGCTTGGTACTGATCGAATCGGTCACCGATTCCGTATCAATGTGCTCGCTGGTTTTATTTTTAATGCTTTCGACAAAAATAATCGGACGCTTGCCCGCGGTAATCGCACCCACCGAGCCGGAAGACAGCATGCTGTCGGTCATATCTTCGGCAATTTTCTGCAGATCACTGGAGCCGAATTCAACCGTAGTCGTCTCGATGGACTGAGCATCACCGTAAGTGACCTGTTTTGCACAGCCACCCATGAGAGCAGCTACACCCATTAAAGCAATGACGCGTTTATTCATTTCTGACCCTTAATCGGTTTTCTTTTCATTTTGGATGTTGAGGATGGACCAAACCTATCAGCCCAGCCTGATTCTGTTACCAGGTCGTGGTGGCTTCACGAATATAGATCCGGTAGTTTTCCGCATCAGGCGTCTTTGCCATGGCTTTGATTGTCATGGTGTCTTTGCCATGCAGCACAAACTGACGCCACGGACTGTCGCTGCCATTCACTTCCAAACCTTTGCCATCATACCAGTAAAAGCGGTATTGCAGCTTAATGTCTCCGTCAACCTTACTGACCACAGGAACACCCGCCATCAGCAGACCATTTTCACGGGAGACCGCAGCCTGCTCGATCCCAATCTGGCTGGCCAGATGCGGGTTGGCAATCACAACATGCTGATTGCTGCTATCGATACTGATTCCCGACGTTGTCGTACGTGCACAAGCTGTCATCAGCAGCGCAACACAAATTGCTATCACATATTTCATCAGTTTCCTCCTAGTAGCACTGACCAGCCATTCATGGTTTGCCCCTGACGAGACACCCAAACGAAAGTCGTTCGACCTTGTTTGATCTCCGCTTCCACGGATTGCCCCTGCCATTGAATAAGATGGCTGCCAGGCATTAAATCTTCCTGATACAAAGCCACTTGTGCAGGCAAGCTCTGCCAGCTTCGTGTATCAGGCTGTTCTGTAAGCGTATTGAATATGTTCGCGAGCGCATTGCCAAGTTCATCACCGTTCTGTGCTGCGGCCTGACGGAATTGATCTTTTGCAATCACCCGCAAAGCTTGACGTAAGACTCTGGCCGGCATGGCTTCATTCAGACTTTGCCGGGCCATTTGCGTCACATTGGCCAGTGGCGTCGCCTTCAGCGGACGCCCATCCATCACCATCGGCCCCGGCAAAACCATGGGTCGCGGTGGGTAATGCGGCAATGCCATGTTATAGAGCACATTTTGGCCGTTACTCTGATAAACCCAGAGAGGTGCCCGCCAGCCTTCAGGCGCCTGCACGACACCCTGCTCATCTAAAATAATCAGGCGACCAGTTGTACTCGGGGGTGATTGCCAAGGGCCATATTTTCGGGTCAGCAGCTGTAAATCATCTTTCATATCGAGCCGGACAGCCAGTCGCTGAACGGCTTGCGCAACATAGTCGTTATCGGGCGCAACTGCCAGTGCACGCTTATAATCGATATAAGCATCACTCAGGCTGCCATCGGCTTCATAAAGCATGCCTGACAGATAAAACAGATACCCATTCTGAACAGCAGATAATGTCTTCCCTGCCCCCGGATAACGGGATAACACGGCGCCGATATTGTCGGAAAGCCCTTCGCTGTCCATGCGTTCTTCTGCGGCCGCAAGCTCTGATTCCCGCCGCTTTTTCGCCGCTTCCTGGACCCGATTCGCCCGGCGGACTTCGACCAGTGCAGCATTGAGATCATGTTTCTGAATGTAGTTCAGCGACAAGTATAAATGCAAAAAACCCAGTTCGTAATCAGAGGCTTGGTAGGTGATCATGTTGTCGTTGGTAAACAGAGAACCGGCCTGATTCAACCCTTCTGAGATTTGAATTTCAGCCGCATCTTCCTGCACTCTGACGGCAAGATCGGATTGCTGAAAAGCCGACAGGCTCTCGGGATAATCCCGCAACAAAAAATTCAGCCGGCCTTTTTCCATGCCATCCAGAATTGGCCCTGCAATATCATCCGGCAGCACATCCAGCGCCTGCTGATACTGGCCCTGACCCAGAGCTGCACGACTTTCCGAAGTACTGGCACTGTAATGACTGAACAGGCCGCGACCCGATAAATTGGCACAGCCCGAAAGCATATAAACGCAAAAGAAGACACATGTTGTCCGCAGGAAAAGTTTGTTCATTCGATCCTGTCTGTTGAATAGCAGCCGTCATACGCTTTGACAGACGACTGCCCAGTCCATTTTTTTAAACTTTAACCAACCAGCATTGGCCCCAGCGGACGTCCACCCAATAAATGCATATGGACGTGGTACACTTCCTGACCACCGTGAGGATTACAATTGACGATCAGGCGGTAGCCGTTCTCGGCAATGCCTTCTGCTTCTGCCAGTTTGCGTGCAACCGTAAATAAACGCCCCATCATTGCTTCGTCATCCGCTTCCACATGATTGACCGTTGGGATCAGCTTATTCGGAATGATCAGGATATGGCTGGGTGCACGCGGATTAATATCCCGAAACGCAGTCACCAGATCGTCCTGATAAACAACATCGGCCGGGATTTCTTTCCGTATAATTTTGCTGAAGATTGTTTCTTCTGCCATGGCGAGCTCCATATTCAACGATTTACCAGAGGTGAGTATGCTTGAGGAACGCCAACAGAGCAATATTGAACACCGTTTTAAACAGGATCACAGCCATTTATTTTTTACCGGGTTTTGACTTTTGTTATCTCTGGCAAAGTATGTACAGATTGTTTTTCTTTAGTCTCATTGCAAACCAATATGTGATTTTGATGACATCGTCACGGCTTTTACATCACTTATTTTACGTCGTGAAGTAAACGTTGTATCACTGATCATGACAATAACAAATGAAAGACAAAGCAAAACAGAGCCGCAAGGTATACAGACGGTTCATGCTGTACATGTTTTTAGGGACGAGAACGCAATGAGAAAACACACCTCTGTAATCAGGCGCATGTATGCAGGATTTGCAATCATGATTGGCCTGTTCGTCATGACCAGCACCCTGACCTTAATGGAAACAAAAAACATTTTCAGCCAGCTCGAAAATGTCAATACAGAGTCCCTGCCTCTGGTCACAGTTTCCAGTCAGGCCAATGTCGAGCTTCTGACCGCAGACAAAATCTTCAAGGATTTTCTGACCACCAATGACCCTGCGCAAATGGTGCGTTACGAAGCACAATTTACCGAAGCTTATGAGACCTTTCGGCAAACGCTGAAATTGCTGGTGGACACAGCAAAAGATTTTCCGGCACTCAGCAGCCAGTTAGACGCTTTACAGGCACTCGAAAGCCGCTATTTTTCTGAAGCTCAGGTCGCAATGACGAATTATCGCGATCAACTGGCCGCTAACGATGCCCGTCAGCAATCCATTCGCCGATTCCAGCAATTACACCGCGATCTGAATGTAAGAATGAAAGATGTGATAGCAGAGCGGAGTCGTGTTTCAGAGCTGATGATGGCAAAAAGCTATTTCGACAAACTCAGTCAGACCGAAGCCATTACCTCAGATGCGCTGGCTTCATCGGATGTTGAAACCATCAATGAAGCCATCAAGAACAACAAACGCCTGGTCAATCATCTGAAAAATGCTTATCGCGCTTTAACGTCGATGAATTCGGATCTCAAGCGCACCTTTGATACGCCAATCGAGCAGTATAATCAGGATATCGGGCAACCCGGCGGTGTACTGGATGTTCATTTCACTTACATTCAGGCTCAGGAGCGGCTCTATGCCAGCATCACGCAGCTCACGCTTGAAATCAATCAGGCCAATACGCTGCTGGAAAGTTTTCGCAGTCAGGCCAGAACCGATATGGACAGCGCCATCGCGCAAGCCGGTGAGTTTTATCAGTCCAGCGTGACGCACACAGTTTTGTTAGGGTGCCTGGCGTCTGCTCTGGCGCTGGTGATTGGCTGGTTTCTGGCAAGAAATGTCCGTCAGCCGCTCGCAGCAACCTTACGGATACTGGAAGCACTGACCGACGGCGACATGACCAAACGGATTACCGAGAACAAATTTGTCGAGTTCGAGCAGCTCAGCCACCATATCAATACATTAGCCAACCACTTGCAGCAGCTGTTGGGCCAGCTCAGTGATGCCTCCACCGAACTCACCCAGGTCGCGACACAGAACCAGTCCACAACCACGGAAACAACCAGCCGTCTCAATGAACAACGGCAACAGACAGCATCCGTGGCAACCGCGATGACAGAAATGGAGCACTCTGTTTCTCAGGTGACCCAAAGTGCGCAGCACACTCTGGATAAGGTCAAGCATGTCGCCTCGGCTGCCTCAACCGGTCGTGACGTCATGGGGCGCAATATTTCAACCACGCATCAGTTATCGTCCCAGTTGGATGACTCAGTTCAGGCCGTCAACCACCTGCAACAAATGAGCCGCAATATCGGCAGTATTCTTGATGTGATCCGGAACATCGCTGATCAAACCAACCTGCTTGCGTTGAACGCAGCGATTGAAGCTGCACGCGCTGGCGATCAGGGACGAGGTTTTGCCGTTGTTGCCGATGAAGTGCGCATTCTGGCGCAGCGGACGACGGATTCAACAGGAGAGATTGAATCCATGATTCAGGAACTTCAAACCTCATCCAGCCAGGCGGTCCGGGTCATCGAAAGGTGTGTTCAGGAAATGGAAAACAGCGTCAGTCAGACGTCTGAAGCAAGCAGTGCCATGGAGGAGATTGAGGCCATCATTATTGAGATCAATGAGATGAGCAGCCAAATCGTTCAGGCGACTGAAGAACAGCGAAGCACAACGGCGAGTATTGCCCGCAGTCTGGAGGACATCAGCGAGATTGCCGATGCTAACCTTGCGGCCATGGAAAGTGTCACCGGCGCAAGCCTGAAGCTCGATCATCAGGCGAAGGAACAAAATGCCTTAGTCCGGCGGTTTAAGCTGTAAGCCGAAAAACAATGCACTGACGGTTCCGGACACACCGATTGTTCTGTCCGGAACCACACGACATCGCACCTCTGCTTCGGTCACCCTGCTTTGTGCAGCCAACTCAGGATGTTGTCGTGCTGGATTCGCCATTGCGCGTCCTTGTGCTCCAGATGATACGTTTCTCTTGAGGTCGAAAACGGACCCGGGTTCTGCTGAATGATTTCAATCGTACCCGCCTCGACACTCACATCAGACACAATCGCAACATGCCCGTACGGGTTCAGCCAGCTTGCATCATACACCAAAATATCATTCACTTGCGGCCGTTGCCCCTGCCCGTTCCGGTACTGAATCAAGTTTCTCTGGGTATTCAGCGTGCCTGACGCCAGCGTTGGATTGAAGAAGTCTTTGGCATGTCCGTAGCTGTCGGGCATCCGGTGGTTCAAGTGTTCAAAGTAGTATCGTTTGATAAATTCTACACACTGATATTTCAGACCAATGTTGTACCCGTCTTCAGAGACATTTCTCTCGGAAACATGGTTCACCCCGCCATTGAAATAAACCGCCACTCCGTTGAGGGAATCAATCACCTCTCCGACCTGACGGTCAGTATTCAGGTTTAATTTTGTCAGGCCGAAGTACCCCCCGACGCTCACGGCGCCGACGAGACAAACCGTTGCCAGAACAAATTTGATTTTCATGAACCTATTCCTGTCTTAACAGCGATCACTGTATCGCGCGATATGTATTCAGGAAACGACCATCAAATTACGCAAGGTAAGTTTTATTTTGCTGCATGAGTCGTTTCAATCAGGACCGAATAGGGAATGCTGTACACCACTTTGTCTAAAAGAAAACCCGACATTGATACAATCACTTTCTCCGCAACCACCTGACCGCCCAAGCGCTCCGGAATCTTCCGGCTGGCAATGTTCACTTTGGAGACCGGGTAAATGGCCGCGTCAAAATCAACATGCTGAATGGCCCACGCGCACAGCACTTGAATCGCTTCAAAACCATACCGATGCCCATGCGCTGCTTCTTTCAGCCAGATCCCTAATTCAGGTGTGCGGTATTGACCACGACCATGAAATCCGCAGCAGCCTAAAAACGCGCCGGTTTCCTGATGACTGATCACCAGAACCAGTTCCTGTTTTGCCAGCATCGCGGCCACAGACTGCGAAATAAACTGTAATGTATCTTCAATGCACTCGGCAGGCTTTGGCATCATATAACGCGTCACGCTCGCATTAAAATGCTGAAAAATATCCTCGGCATTCGCTTCACAAATCGATGTCAGTACAATACGCGGCCCCTGAATGGTTAAATCGGTTAGGGGTAAATCTTTTCCGTCCTGAAATTGAAATCTTTCCATCGTGGTCATTCTCATTGTTGGCTGAACAGCATCTTCTCACCGGAAAAGTCAGAAACATGGCACAAGCCCGGTTGAAATACTTCACCTTGTCTGAATCAGAAAACCAGTGTTTCAAACATCACCAGCGCCTCACATCGCTGTGGGTCTGCCACCATAACAAATATGCCGGATGTGCGTACACTTCTGAAACAAATCAATCCGGAGCAGGTGCGCGAATCACACCTGCTCAGGATGCTCAAAAAACAAACGGATTAATGAGCCTGAATTTGCTGCGTTGCAGACTGCGCTGACCCCGGATGAAGCTTGGGAGACAAACCAATCACGGCCAATCCTGTCAACGCCACTGCGGCGCCGACCCAAAGCGTTGTGTTCAAGGGCAACCCCATATCCAGGGTCAGGCCTGCCACAAAGCTGCCGAACATAATCCCGCCGTTAATCACTGAGGCATGCAAGGTATTGATCAAGGCGCGTTGTCCCTGAGGTAATTGCATCAACCGGCTCACCAACGCCGGATTCAGGCTGACACCACAAAACCCCATCAGAAGCAGACACATGACAGCCACCCAGACGATCTTCGCAAACAGTGCAAACACCACAAAGACCAGCAGCATCAGCACCAGCCCGCCCACGAGGGTCGCTTTGGCATGCTTCCCGGCCAAAAGCGCGACCAGATGGTTGCCAGCCAGCATACACAGCCCGTAAACGAAGAGTAATGCTGTGACTGTGCCTTCAGGCAGCGCGGTCAGCTCAGTCAGAATCGGTACAATGTAACTGAAGGGGGCATAAACAGCCCCAATCACGCAGAAACTGGTCGCAAACACCCACCAGAGTTTGATATCCAGTGTCGCTTTCAGTTCTTGCTTCAGCGGCTGAGCGGCTTCCGCTGGCAGTTCCGGGATTGCTTTCAGGGTCACTGCCGCACTCAACACAGCCAGCACGACGACAACAAAAAAACTCTCACGCCAGCCCCAGTATGCTGCGATCAGTTTTGCCATCGGCAAGCCGATAATGGTGCCGAGCATAATGCCAGCGAGTACCAGCGCCACGGCACGCAAGGTGTCTTTTGGGCCGGTCATTCTGGAACACAGCCCTATCGCAACCCCAAAGAAAGCACCGGATACCATTCCGGTGACAGCACGGGCCAGCATCAATTGCGCATAACTTTGCGCAAAGGCGCCCAGTAACTCACCCAAAATGAAAATCACATACAAGCAGGCAAGAATCATCCGGGGCGGATAACGAGACAGCACAAGCATCAGAACAGGCCCACCAACGGCCATGCTGGCAGCAAAGGCTGAGACCAGATAGCCCACATCAGCAATGGCGATCCCGAGATCGGCCGCCAAAGCAGGCATAAAGCCCAGAACCTGAAGCTCACAGGAGATCATGACAAAGATACCGAGACTTAAAAGGTAAATTCCGGAAGGTAAAGGAGATCGCATCAATCGTTTCCTAATGACATTAAAGATGCATCGAGTATCATTTATGAATTAGAATCGATAAACACTTAGAATTCATTTCACTAATGATTTAAATCATGGATGCTGATCTCAATGCCATCCGGCAATTTGTGAAAGTTGCCGACAATCTCAGTTTCACGCTCGCTGCAGCTCAGCTGGGGCTGACGCAGTCAGGACTTTCCCGAGCCGTCAGCCGGCTGGAAGCCCAGTTAGGCGTCAAGCTCCTGCACCGCAACACACGCAGCCTGAGCCTGACTGCTGACGGTGAATTGTTTCTGTCCCGGATTCGTCCCTTAATCTCCGGCCTTTCCGACGCACAACATGAAATTCAGCATCATGGCCTGATCCCCAAAGGAACGCTGAAAGTCAGTGCCCCCTCCGCATTTGGTCGGGCGATTCTGATGCCTATTGTGAATGCGTTGCTGGAACAACATGAACAGTTGGATATCGAACTGGTGCTGACCGACAGAAACGTCGATATCATTGATGAAGGGTTTGATGCCGTGATTCGCAGCGGCCCGATTGCGGATGCCCGGGTCATCGCCAGACCATTAGCATCGGCCGATTGGGTGACCGTTGCCTCAGCCCGATATCTCGCCCGACGGGGCGTCCCCCAATCAATCGCAGATCTGGCGCAGCATAATTGCCTGCGAGTCCGCTTGTCATCAAACGGACTCATTAACCCGTGGCGTTTTACGGTACAGGGACAGGCCACCAGCCTTGATGTCACAGGCAATCTGATTCTTGATCATGGTGATCCCCTGGTTGAAGCGGCCGTGGCAGGTACAGGCATTGCGCAATTACTGACTTTTTTTGTCCGCCCGTATCTTGCCGACGGACGCTTACAGGAAGTCCTGAGCCAAAACGCACCACCTCCCCAGCATCTGACACTGCTTTACCCGCCCTCACGTCAGTCTTCTGCGAAGCTGACAGTGTTTCGCGAGGCATTGTTATCGCACTGGGGGGATCGGAATTTTGCCCCCTGAATGCAGTACATTTCACAGACTCAGGGAATATAAAACAGCTACCCGTGGAAAGAATCAGCGTGTCGTCATCCCCTCTCAATCTTCCTCAAATAATGCATCCAGCATCGGTTGGGGATGATTCAAAAAAGCTTTGGTGATGGTGTAATGTTCCGTGTCTTCGTATTTGATCGGGTGAATGCCATTCGAACCAATCTGATAAATCAGTGCGCCGGGATAAGCCATCAGCATGGGGGAATGTGTCGCGATAATAAATTGCGATTGGTCCTGCACCAGCTGATGCATCCGGCTCAGGACCGACATTTGGCGCATAGGAGATAAAGCCGCTTCCGGTTCGTCGAGAATATACAAACCTTTGCCGCCGAAGCGCTCCACCATTAAGCTCAGAAAAGATTCACCATGGGACTGATGATGCAGTGACACGCCGCCGTAGGAATCAATAATCGGCGGGCCAAAACTGGGCGCTTCATCCAGCTCATCAATATGGGTCGAGACGTTATAAAAACTTTCGGCCCGCAGGAAAAATCCGTCCTGATACCGCCGGAAGGATTTACTGAACCGCAGATATTTGTACAAGCTGGAATGCGTGCTTCGGGTCGAGAAATGGAAATTTTTCGAGCCGCCTTCGGCATTGAATCCCATCCCCACCGCAATCGCTTCCAGCAGCGTAGATTTACCACTGCCGTTTTCGCCGACAAAGATTGTCACTTCAGCGCTGAAGTCAATTTGATCCAGACCTTTCACGGCAGGAATCGAAAACGGATAAGTGCTGAATGAATCAATCTGATCGCGTTTCAGACTGACCTCTCGAAGATAAGGTAAAGGTTCCATTGCGCCGGAAAATCCAGAAAATAAACCGAATTGAGCCGGAGAAAAGTGAGAATTTCAAGCAAAATCACACCCGCGAATCAGAAGCACTCGATTGGTTGAAATCAACAGGGGTATAATCCGGTTTCCTGTCAAAAATGGGCCCTGTTTTGAATATTCTGATCATTGAAGATGAACCTGCCATTGCGGATACTTTAATCCATGTCCTCGAGATGGACGGTTATCAGGTCCGCTGGTTTCCGACCGCCGGTGAAGGACTGGCTGATCTGAAGGCTCATCCGCCCGGTTTAGTGGTGCTGGATATCGGACTGCCGGATGCGAACGGATTCGAGCTGTGCAAAACCATCCGGGAATTTTCTGATGTCCCGATCATCTTCCTGACAGCGAGAAACGATGAAATTGACCGTGTCGTCGGGTTGGAAATTGGCGCGGACGATTATGTCACCAAGCCGTTCAGTCCCCGGGAGATGCTGGCCCGGATTAAGCTTCGCATCAAGAAACAGGCGCCGGCAAAGTCCACGACAGAACAAGCATCGGCTCAGGCGCTGATGATCGATGCGGTGAGCCATGAACTGATTGCAGACAACTTTGATTACCATGCTCAGAATCAGCCACTGGGTCTGACCGCCGTCGAGTTCAAAATTCTGGATAAACTGATTCAGGTTTCTCCCCGAGTACTCAGCAGAGAGCAGTTGATGATCGCTGCGGACATGGCCCCGGAAGCCGTTTACGAACGAAATATTGACTCCCATATCAAAGCAATTCGCCACAAAATGAAAGCCGTTGGCCAGCCCGAGCGAATTCAGACCAAACGAGGCTTTGGCTACTATTTTTCAGACAAGGACACCGCATGAGTCGCTGGCCCCGGATCCCTCTTGGCATCCGTCTGTTTATCCTGTTTTTTATTCTGGTTGCTTTCACGGCTTATGTCGTCAGTCAAACCATGGTTCAGGAGCTCAAGCCCAGTATGCGTCAGGCGACTGAAGAAACCTTAGTCGACATGGCTCACCTTCTGGCGGTGCTTGCCGAAGCGGATCTAGCCAGCGGCAACATGACACAAAGTAAGCTGACCCAACTGATCACAACCTACGGCAAGCGAGAGCCCAATGCCCTGATTTGGGAGGTCGGTAAACATGCCATCAACCACAGAATTTACATCACGGATCGGCAGGGCATCGTTGTGGCAGATTCGTGGCAACAGGATATCGGCAAAGATTTCTCGCAATGGAACGATGTTTACCTGACCTTGCGGGGACAGTATGGTGCCCGCAGCACCCCGCTGGATCCGGCGGACCCGGCTTCTTCCATCATGCATATTGCGGCCCCTGTGTATCACAACGGGCAAATCATCGGCAGCGTCACCGTCGCGAAAGCCAACCGTTCCATTCAGCCTTTTATCGATCAGACCAAGCGCAATCTGGCGTTCTGGATGCTGCTGATGACCGGGCTGGTCCTGATTGTGGGTGGATTGCTGGCCTGGCGGATCAACTCGGCCTTGTCCAAACTGGCCGGGTATGCAGAAAAGATGGGCGCGGGCGAAAAAGTCGCCAAACCCAGATTCCGGATTTTTTATGAGTTTGCCGGTTTGAGTGATGCACTGGAAAAACTTCGCAGCCAGCTCGACGGCAAACAATATGTGGAAGACTATGTCCAGACCCTCACCCACGAGCTGAAAAGTCCGCTGTCGGCCATCAAAGGGGCCAGCGAAATTCTGCAGATGCCCTTGCCCGAGGCCAAGGTCACCCATTTTGCCGGGAATATCGAACGGGAAAGCAATCGCATGCAGCAACTGATTGAGCAATTGCTGGAATTGGCCAAGCTGGAAAAAATGCCGCAACTGGAACAGGTTTCCCGCATTTCCTTTGAAACCCTGATCAACCCTGTGATGCAGTCGGCAGATGCCAGACTCAGCGTGAACAAGAGTTCATGCCATCTGATTGTGGACAACCCTTGCACGATCCATGGTGATCAGTTCCTGCTGCAGCAAGCCTTGTTTAATCTGATGGAGAACGCTCTGGATTTCGTCCGCCCCGGTGGAAGGATTGAATGGCGCATCTCACAATCTGATGGTCTGATGGCGATCCGTCTTTTCAATGAAGGGCCTCACATTCCGGACTATGCCCTCCCCCGGCTGACCGAGCGATTCTATTCGCTGCCGCGTGAAAATGGCGCGAAGAGTACGGGGCTTGGGCTGAATTTCGTGGAACAGGTCACCAAATTACATCAGGGTGAATTAGCGATTCAAAACACAGCAGACGGTGTCAGCGTTACCCTGACCTTTCCGTCTCCATAGAATCTCCATCTTCTCTCCATCTGCACACCATGTTGGACAGCTAGAGTCTCTGCAAACCAAGGAGACTCATCATGAAAAAAATTTTCCAGAGCGAAATCGGCATGAAATTCGGCTTCGTGCTGTTTTTACTGCTGCTGTTACAAATTCCGACCGCCATGATTCAAAACCTCATCAGTGAGCGTTCCGACCTGCAAGACAGTGTCCGCCGGGACATCGCGCGCAGCAGCAGCGATCGGCAATCCATTTTAGGCCCGTTGCTGATTGCGAAATACCGTCAGACTGTGGCCGGAAAAGAAGGCCCTTACGAAGTGACCCTGGCCAAATATATTCTGCCTGAACAATTCCAGATGAATGCGCAGCTCAAGAGCTTTGAAAAGTATCGCGGCATTTATACCGCTCGGCTTTATCATGCCGATACCAACCTGAAAGGCAGCTATGCACTGACCGGACTCAAGGACATTCCGGCAGAACAGATTGAATCCGTCGAGCTGGTTGTAGCGGTTTCAGACAGCCGGGGGATCAATCACATCGGACAGGCTAAACTCAATGGACAGGATTTTCGTATTCAACCCGGGACGGGCCTGAAACAGTGGTCTCAGGGTTTTCATATCCCGCTCGATCCGAACGCGCTGGATCTGGCACAGCCCCTTCAGTTTGATCTGTCGATGGTTTTGCAGGGGATGGATTCGCTCAGCGTTTCACCTGTGGGAAAACAAACGGAAGTCGCGCTGAGCTCTGCCTGGCCGCACCCAAGCTTTACCGGAGACTATCTGCCGGTTGAATCGAATATTTCTGAACAAGGATTCAACGCGGTTTGGATGACCAATCATCTGTCGAGCAATATTGATGAATTACTGAACCAGTGTTTGTCCGGCAACAGATGTGACTCACTGAACAGCCGCCAGATGGGCGTGAGTTTAATTGAACCGGTTGATCACTATCTGAAATCCTATCGTGCCATCAACTACTCTCTGCTGGTAATCACCCTGGTTTTCGCTGCCTTTTTCCTGCTGGAAATCTTTCAGGCCAAACCCATTCACCCGGTTCAGTATGGCTTTGTCGGACTGGCGCTGGCGGTGTTTTACCTGCTGCTGATTTCTTTCAGTGAGCACATTGGGTTCAACGGGTCGTATCTGGTCTCAGCCTTCGCTTCCAGTGCGGTGTTAGGTGTTTATGTTGCCGGTATCCTGAGACACACCCGGCATGGGGCTGTCTTCGCAGGATGTATGCTGATGCTGTATGCGCTGCTGTTCGGACTGCTGCAGGCAGAAAGCTACGCTTTACTGATGGGAACCCTGCTCTGCTTTGTTATTTTGAGCTTTGTCATGGTTCTGACCCGTCATATCAACTGGTATGACCGTTCGGCTCAGATTCCGTCGCCTCAAAACAACCAACCCGACCACGAAAACCAATCAAAGTAAGTCAGTGACTTCATGCAACTGACACCATAACACTCAAGGCCGTGTTCGGCGGCTCTGAAGCGACTTCAACCTGAAACCAACACAGAATGCAGGCCCTTATGATTCGATTCTCATTGCACCGCTGTCTGGTCAGTCTGACTTTACTGGCGATCCTTGTTTTTATTGCGCTGTACGTCAAAGACAGTTTCATCCGACCCTTTATCGGCGATGTGCTGGTGGTGATCTGGATTTACACTTGTGTGACCACAGTGGTTCAATGCAAACCGCTGGTTACCAGCCTGGGCGTGCTGCTCTTCGCTTACAGTATTGAATGGGCACAATATGTGCAGGTGCTGACGTGGCTGGGCTTGGCGGATCACACCGCCCTGCGGATCATCTTTGGTGCGACCTTCGACTGGCTGGATCTGCTGGCTTATACCATCGGCTGCGGGATCTGTCTGCTGGATGAGCATCGTCCGCCGCTGTCCCCTTCACGCTGAAGCGACACCAGGCCCTGAATCAAAAAGCCTCAGACTGTGGCCTGAGGCTTTTTTTCAGCAAACTTCACCCAAATTACAGGCTGGCTTCGAGGTGATATTCACCCACCATTTCCCCCGTTCGTTCAGGAAACGATCATACAGGAAGGGGCTGATATCCACGCTGGTTGATTCGCCGCGGACCAGTTCATTCAGCAACTTACCTGTGATTGCAGAGGTCAGCATGCCCGTCCGGAAATGCCCGCACGCATTCATGTACCCTTCAACACCCGGCATCGGACCAAGAATCGGCAGCTCGTCCGGCGAACCGGGACGTAATCCGGCCCAGCAACGCTTGATATTCATATCCCGCAATTGAGGGATGGACTTCGTTGCGCCTTGTGCCAGTTGCTTGAGCAGGGTCAGATCGGTACTGGTGTCATAACCACGCTCTTCGGTTGTCGAGCCAATCAGAATCTCGCCGTTATCCTTCTGAGCAATGTAACAATCACTGGTGGTGATACAGCCATTGAGGATTTTCGGCAGCTTTTCTGAAACCAGCACCTGACCTTTCACCGGGAAAACCGGCATTTGCATGCCTGTTGCCCACAGGCTGATTTGTTCAGCCCAGGCGCCACCGGCATTGATGATCATGCCGCAGTTCAGTTTACCGCGAGAAGTCTGCACGGCGGTCACCCGGTTCCCCTGACGCTCAATCCCCGTGATTTTGGTATTGAGGTACAGGTCGACACCGTTCTGACGGGCCGCTTCCACGTATGCGTCATTCAGCCGGTACGGATTGATCTGATGGTCGGTATCAAACTCCATGGCACCAATGGCTTCCCGGGAAATATTCGGCTCCTCACTGAGCAGGGTATCCCGATCTAACCAGCGGATATGCTGCTGCCGGTCTGGCACAGCGGCGGCGATATGTTCGGCGTAAATCCGGTCGTACTGATCAAACAGCACAAACTTCAGTCCGGTTTTTTCAAATCTCATATCAACGCCGTGCTTTTCCAGCAATTCCTGATTGAGTGCCGGATACATGGCGTTCGACATCATTGCCAGATCAAAAAACGGTTTTGGCATGATGTGCGGCTTCATGCCCTCGGCCTGAGAGACATCGGCCCCTTCCTGAAGCTGTTTCGACAAGGTTTTAAACAAAATCACACCGCAGCCAAGACCGGTAGACTCGCCCATGGCCCATAAACCACCCGCAGACGCCCGCGAGGCATTCCCCGGATTTTTATAATCGACCAGTGCGATCTTCAGATCCTGATTTCTGCTGAGAGCGTAGGCAACCGAACCGCCAATCACACCGCCGCCGCAAATCACCACATCATATTGACTCATGCTTCGTCCTCCATGGCTGAAAAAGGAATCGGATCGAGCGGGAACCGGGTTCTGAAGTGCCCCTGCTCGTTGTGGAAGCCCTCCTGGGCCAGCCGGTCGTAACAGTAATGACCGCAGGTTTTCCCCTGACAGTCACCCATGGTGACGCGGGTGCGCATTTTCAGGCTCACGGTATCCCGGCATCCTTCATGAATCGCTTGATCAATCGCGGAACGTTTCACCTGCTCGCAACGGCAAATCACGGTGTCAGGCTCAGGCAATTGCAGCAATCCTTTCTTGCGCTGGTTGGCCCGGTCAAACGCTCCCCGGAAGCGATAATAGCGTCGCAGCGTTTTCTGCAGTTCTGTCAGTTGCGCCTGTATGTCTGTTGCTTTTTCCGGCTTCAATTCAGCCACCAGTGACAGAGCTGCGATCTGCCCTTCGACAATCGCGACATCGGCACCGGCAAAACGCGCGGAGTCACCGGCACAGAAAATATTCTCACGGCTGCTCCGTTGCTGGGCATCCGTGACCGGAATCAAACCACTGAACTCATCCACCCGAACATTGAGATCCATCAGCTGCGCCAATTGTGAGCGGGATGCAAAACCGTAGCCAACCCCCAGCAAATCAGCATCAATCCATTCAAGATGCTGTTTGTCCGCTTCCCAGTTTCGGTTATAGGGCGCGACGGCAACACGTTCAAGGGTGTCGCCACCTTCGGCTTTCACGATCCCCCAGCCATATTTCACCGGAATGCGATGACGCTTGAGATAGGCCATCAGCGACATCCCTTCCAGGGTCACTTGCGGACGGTTCAGCAAAGCCAGTACCTCTTTGCTGATCTCCATAAACGGCGTGGCATCAAAGACACCTTGAACGGCGACACCGGCACGATGAAGCTGACAGGCCACCAGAATCAGCAAGGGGCCGGTGCCCGTTAGAACGGCCTGATGGCCAGGACGCACCAGCCCGCTTTTCAGCTGTAACTGAATCCCCCCGGTCAGCATCACACCCGGTAACTGCCATCCGGGAAACGGAATGCTTCGCTCCTGACAACCTGTTGCTAAAAACAGATAGTCAAAATCCAACTGAGACAGTTTGTCATGGTGTGACAACAGCAACTGGTTATTCGCCAGCGGCCCCAGGACCCGGGTTTCTGTCTGCAATTGAATGTTGGCCTGATGCTTCACCACCAATTCTTGTTGTAACCGGATTTTTTTTTGCAGATTTTCATCCAGATGGGGCATGGTTTGCGTCGTCCGCCACGGTCCCCGGTAGATCACGCCACCAGCTTTTGGCGACTCATCCACCACCGTGGTGCGTATGCCGTGTTCAGACAATGTTGTCGCGATCGACATCCCGGCAGGGCCTGCGCCCACAACTACAATCGACTCAGACATTCTGATCAGCTCCTTCTACAACACGGTTACGACAAGTGCTAACTTCCATACCAGGCTGAACGATGGTCTGGCAGGCACGTTTTTTATGGCGTCCATTGATGCTGACCATGCAGCAATGACACACCCCCATGCCACAGAAGGCACCGGATGACTGCCCGTAATCATTTTTCATGATGCGTCTGAACTCGTTCGCCAGTAATGTACTCAGAACACTTTCTCCGGGTACAGCATCGACTTCAGTCTCATCCACCCGTATCCGAAAGGTTTCATCAAGGATTGGTGTAATATCCTGCTTTCTTGTTATATGTGTCATTTATTATCTATCTCATGTGCATAAGGTAAGAAAAAACCACTAACAAAACACACAGTAAGTGACACTGCATGCATATTGCGAACGCTATCACGTCATTCTGTTTATCAATTGTTTTCGATCAACTTTTCACGTGTCTGTTAAGATTTTTAACGAAATATTCACATTCGGCATGAGCCACCGATGCAAACGATTGCCCGTTTTGAGAGCTTGAGGAGGAATTCGGCTTTACTTCGCCAGACCATACTTTTAGAATCGGTCGAATTTTTTTGGAGGGAGCTACTATGACGTCGATCACTATTACTCGTCCGGATGACTGGCACGTTCACCTGCGCGATGGCGATGTGCTGAATGACACAGTCCGGGACATCAGCCGATATATGGGCAGAGCAATTGTGATGCCAAACCTGATTCCTCCCGTGACTGATACAGAAGCCGCCCTGGCCTACCGTGAACGCATTCTGGCTGCTCAGCCAAGTGAAAATTTCTCTCCTCTGATGGTGCTTTACCTCACCGATAACACAACCCCCGACGAAATCCGCAAAGCCAAAGCCACTGGCCATGTTTACGCCGCAAAACTCTATCCGGCCGGTGCAACCACCAACTCAGACTCTGGTGTGACCGATATCAACAAGCTGCTGCCAACCATGGAAGCCATGCAGGAAGTGGGAATGCCGCTGTTGATTCATGGCGAAGTGACCCAACACGATGTCGATATTTTCGACCGTGAAAAAGTTTTCCTGGAAACGGTTCTGGCCCCTATCGTGGCCAAGATGCCGGATCTGAAAATCGTTCTGGAACACATCACCACCAAGGACGCAGTGGCGTTTGTGAACAGTGCAGGTCCGAATGTCGGCGCAACGATTACGGCTCATCACCTGATGTATAACCGGAATCACATGCTGGCAGGGGGTATTCGTCCGCATTTTTACTGCCTGCCTATCCTGAAGCGCAACACCCATCAGGAAGCGTTGATCGCAGCAGCCACCAGCGGTAGCAAAAAATTCTTCCTGGGTACCGACTCTGCGCCGCATGCCAAAGGTAAAAAAGAAGCGGCCTGTGGTTGTGCGGGGTCTTATACCGCCCATGCAGCCATTGAGCTGTATGCTGAAGTCTTCGAACTGGCTGGAGCGCTCAACAAACTGGAAGCCTTTGCCAGCCACAACGGCCCGGATTTCTACGGCCTGCCACGCAACAGCGACACCATTACGCTGACCAAAGAAAGCTGGGAAGTACCTCAGTCGATGGCATTCGGTGCAGATATCGTGATACCGATCCGTGCCGGTGAGCAAATCAGCTGGAAAGTAAACGGCTGATTCAGATTCGACACTGACTCTTTATTCAGGCTCCCGGACAGGAGCCTGATTTTTTTGAACGGCAGACAAGATAAACTGCTTGCTTCACACTCTCACTGGCTTACAGTATAAAAAACAATCACTTTCTGGAGAGATTGCTGTGACTGGTTATGAGTCGATTCCCTCACTCGTCATCTTTGCTGTACTGGGCTGGATTGCGCTGAACGCGATATTTTTCTTCTCCCACCGCTGGCGGCTGTTTTCGGATATCACCTGGATTCTTTTCTTTGGATTGATCTACGGTGCACTGTCCGCCATGCCGGATTCGCAACTGCCAGATCTGGTGCTGGAGCCTCATATGGTGCTCTACGTGTTTGTGCCTTTGCTGGTGTTTGCATCGACACAATGTATGTGTCTGTTTCACTTCAAACAGGTGTTAGTACCGGCAACACTGGCAGGCACGCTGGGTATCGTCATTAGTATGCTGGTGATTGCGGCAGCTGTTCACTGGCTGCTGGGTGTGCCCGTCCTGCCTGCCCTACTGTTTGGTGTCATCATTTCGGCGACAGATCCGCTTGCGATCAGCGCCCTGTTCAAAGGCAATCAGCAAGTCACCGAAGATCAGAAGCTTTTAATTGAAGGCGAATCCATTTTGAATGATGGCTTTGTCGTCACGGTTGCGGGTATTTTGTCTCTGGTTGTGTTCACCGACGCAGAACTGAACCTGACCGACAGCATCCTCAGTTTTGTCAGTCACGTGATCGGTGCCCTGACGGTTGGGATTGTATTAGGCAGAGGCGCACGCTGGTTGCTGACCCTACTGCATGAAAGACATTACACCCTGACCACCAACATCACTTTGGCATTGGCTTATGGCAGTTTTGTATTGGCCGAAGAAATGCATTTTTCCGGTATTCTCGCCGTCTTTGCCGCTGCACTGGCTTATGGTTATAAACCCTACCAGGACGATGCAAACCATCAGGCCCATCAGGAGATCTGGGAATATCTGGACTATGTAGCCAATGCGCTGCTGTTCTTCCTGCTGGGCGCCAGTGTGTTTACCCTGCTTTCCGTCGAAAATCTGTCTCTGGTTGTCATCGGGATTTCAATTGTGCTCTTGTTCTCCGCCCGTTTTATCTCGCTCTGGCTAATGCGACCTGTGCTCCATATCAATCATCGCAAACTGACCCGGCTGGATTTCTGGCTGCTGAATTTCTCTGGGGCGCGAGGGGCGGTCTCGATCGCCTTGTTGCTGATGCTACCGGCAGATTTCGCCTATAAGCCACTCTTTCTGACCATGGCAATCAGTATGATTCTGTTCTCGCTGATTGTTTATCCGGTCATTACGAAAACTTTGCTGGCAAGAACCGCTGCATCGTCCCCGATGAACGGTTAACGGGCACACAAAAATAACCCGGCATAGCCGGGTTATTCATGTCACTCACTGAGGCTCTGAGGCGATTTGCCGGGAAGGCAAAGGGACGCTGTGGAACAATCGGTACAAGACCGGCACCACAATCAGCGTCAACACAGTCGCAAAGCCCAAACCAAACATAATGGTGACGGCCATCGGCTTAAAGAACACATCCGGCAACAATGGCAGCATCCCCAGAATCGTCGTAATTGCGGCCATACAAACCGGACGCACCCGGCTGACGGCTGCATCAACCACCGCCTGATACTTGTCTTTCCCGCTGCTGATTTCAATTTCAATCTGATCCAGCAGTACGATGCCGTTTTTAATCAGCATCCCCGACAGGCTCAGGAAACCCAGCAATGCCATGAAACCGAATGGGGTATTCAGCAGGAGCAGGCCAGACGCCACCCCAATCACGGCCAGCGGCACGGTCGCCCAGACAATCAATGCTTCCTTCACCTTATTAAACAGGAAGATGGTGATCAGGAACATCATCAGATAACCCATCGGCATGGAGCTGAACAGCGAGGCTTTCGCGTCTCCGGACGACTCATACTCCCCGCCCCACTCCAGCGCGTAGCCAGATGGCAGTTCAATCGCTTCAATGGTGGACTGAATCCGTTTCTGCACTGTCGCTGCCGTTTCCTCACCCAGTGGATCCGGATCGGCCATGACAGTCAGGACACGCTTCCGGTCTTTCCGGGCGATCAGCGGATCTTCCCAGCGGACATTGACGGCAGTCACCACCTGCTGCAATGGAACATATCCCTGCACAGCCGGACTCCAGATCTTCATCCCTTCAATCGTACTGACATCCACCCTTTCCTGATCCGGTAAGCGGGCGACAATCGGCATCAGCGTGGTGCCATCCCGATAAATCCCAACCGACAATCCCGAAAAAGCCATCTGCAGGAAATCATCCACATCTTTTTTCGTGATCCCGTAACGGCGGGCCTGACTTTCATGAAACACAGGCTCCAGAACTTTGGTTCGCTCCCGCCAGTCATGACGGATATTGGCTGTACCCGGATCGGCGCGCATGATATCGACCACATCTTTGGCCAGACCACGCAGCACCGTTGGATCCGGACCGATCAGCCGGGCTTCAATCTTCGCCCCGGAAGAGGGACCCAACATGATTTGCTTCAGCTTGTATTCCAGTTCAGGAAAGCCTTTGCGGATCGTTGACTGCACCTGAGACATCACAGGCAGCACATCCTCAAAGTTTTTCACCCGGATAATCAGCTCGCCATATGCGGCATAACTTTTCTCCGGAGAATACGTCAGCATAAACCGCTGTGAGCCCTTACCAGCGCTGGTACTGAGAAACTCAACCCGGTCGTCCTGTTCAATCTGCTGCTGCAGACGGTGCAGTGTGTCATTGGTGGCCCGGATATCCGTGCCTTCCGGCAACCAGATATCCACCATGAACATCGGGGACGTCGAGGCTGGGAAAAACGACTGTTTGATCTGAGTGAATCCATACAGACTGGCTGCCAGCATCACAACCAGCGAAATGATGGTCAGCCAGGCGCGGCGCATACAGAATTCCAGAAACTTTCGGTACAGCACGAAAACCAGCCCTTTATAGGGGTCACTGGCTTCTTCGCTGTTCTCAGTTTTCTGCGATTTAAAGAAGAGATCGGCAAAAAACGGCGTCAGCGAAATCGCGGTAAACCAACTCAGCATCAGGGAAATCAAGAGCACGGTAAACAGCGTGCGGGTGTACTCGCCCGTCGAGTCCTGCGACAAACCAATCGGTGCGAAGGCCATGACAGCAATCACCGTTGCGCCCAGCAATGGCCACTTGGTCTGTGTGACAATATCAGAGGCCGCCTGCAAACGCGTCCGGCCTTTCTGCATCCCGATCAGGATCCCTTCCACCACCACGATGGCATTATCTACCAGCATCCCGAGCGCGATGACCAGTGCCCCCAGCGAGATGCGCTGCAGATCAATGGCCATCCATTTCATGAAGACAAAGGTGGCAAGTACTGTGAGCAGCAGAATCAGGCCAATCAAAATGCCGGAGCGCAGTCCCATAAAAAACAGCAGCACAACAATCACGATGATGACCGCCTGGCCCAGACTCACCACGAAACCACTAACAGATTTATCAACCTCAGACGGCTGGCTGTACACCACGCCGATATCCATGCCAACCGGCTGCTGTTCTTTCAGCTCCGCCAGACGTGACATCACCCGCTTGCCGCCCTCAACCACATTGATGCCGGAGACAAAGGAGATCCCAAGGTTCAGTGCTTGCTGGCCATTGTAGCTCACCAGATTGTCGGGAATTTCTTTAAAACCACGCTTAATCGTCGCGACATCCCGAAGATAAATGAGCCCCTGAGAGCCGGCATCTTTGATGATCAGATCGCCCATCGCTTCGACGCTTTCAAACTCCCCGGTGGTCTGCACACGAATATATTCATCACCGACACGAATGCCGCCGGCACTGGTGACCAGATTCTGTTCCTGTAATGTGCCGTAAATCGTCTGCGGGGAAATACCCAGATTACTCAGACGCTGCATCGAAATTTCAATGAACACCTGCTCTTGCTGTGTCCCGGAGACCTGCACTTTACCAACACCGTTCACCAGCTCCAGTTCACGGCGCAGATAATCAACGTAATCATTCAGTTCACGATAGCTGTACCCTTCGCCTGTCACCGCCAGCAAGATGCCGTACACATCGCCGAAGTCATCCACCACTTTGGGTGTGCCCACACCCGGCGGCAAATTCGGCTTGAGATCGTTCACTTTCCGGCGAAGTTCATCCCAGATCTGCGGTAAATCATCCGGGCCATAGTTGTTTTTCATGGTCACTGTGATCTGAGATAAATTCCGGCTGGAGATGGAATTGACCTCATCCACGTAGGGCAGTTGCCCAATCGCTTTCTCGATGGGATAAGTGACTTCTTCTTCGACCTGTTGCGCTGTCGCGCCCGGATAGGATGTCACCACCATGGCGTCTTTGATCGTAAACTCAGGATCTTCCAGACGACCTAAATCGAGAAATGACACGGTGCCGCCAATCAGGAAGATCAGCGTCAACATCCAGCTGATCACTTTGTTTTTAATGAAATAAGTTGCGATATCCTGTTTCATGAACCGGATGCCTCCTGCTCGACAATTTTCACTGACTGCCCTTCACGGAGGCGGTTCACACCTGCAATCACAATCAATTCACCTTCTTTGACACCCGAGACCAGACGAACCCCGCTGGGCACGACCTTGTCCGTGACCACCTGACGCTTGGTTACCGTGTTGTCCGACTGAACCACCCAGACAAACTTACTGGCCGGATCGATTTCATCACCGTCTTCGTTAAACACGGCTTCGAGCGGAATCACAACTTCATCGGCGCGATAGACCTGAACTTTCTGAGCATCCACTTTCACTTCAACCGCTGTCCCGTCCAGAATGAACTCATCCTCCGGCATCGGCATTGTCAGAGTGACCTTGAATGATCCCAGTTCCGGGTCCGGCTCTGTGGTGTACTCTTTCAGATAAGCTGTATATTCCTGCCCATCATTCAGGATGATGCGAGTCCCCGGATGCTTATCCTGAACCTGTCTGGCGGTACTTCTGGAATAAATCATGTCCGGTGCCTGAATCAGAATATCAACGGCCTTGGCACTGTGAATATTCATCACCGTTTCCCCAACCTGAACATTCTCAAACTGCTCGACGGAAACCCGGGAAATCACACCACTAAAAGGGGCATGAAGCTGAGTAAAGGACAAACGTAACTTGGCCAGATTCAGCCTGGCCAGTGCGATCTGGCGTTGTGCGGCTAATTCATCGAACTGAGACTGCGCAAGAAATCCCTGTTCAACCAGCTTTGCAGAACGGCGGTACTGACTGTCTGCGACATTAAATTTGGCCTGAGCATCATTCACTTCCAGCTGATAATCCGTTGGATCCAGCTGTGCCAGTAATTGCCCTTCCTTCACAAACTCACCTGGTTTGACACGCACATTCACCACTTCACCGGCAAGGCGAAAAGAAAGTTCAGATTTATCTGCCGCTGCGGCAACTGCCGGAAAAGACAGAATGGGCGAACTTTCAGCCATCGCAACCTGAAAAACGGCAACCGGTAAGGGGGTTTTCGCTTCATGTTGCGCTTCCTGACTGCATCCCGCCAGAAGCACGGCCAATGCACAGGCAGAACAACGAAAAAGAGTCTTTTTCATCTTACAGTCCCCGCTCCTTCACCCATTCCCGAACAACCTGACCTTCTTTCAGTTCAGTCACACCAGAAGTGGCAATCATTGCGCCATCTTCCAGCCCGCGAATCACACGGAAACTGTCATTCAGTTCAACTTCAACCTTGCTAACAGCGCCATTTTCTGCAACTTGCCACACATAGGTTTTCCCGGCTTCACGCATCACAGCCCGTTCCGGCAGTGCTCCTGCGCCTGTGTGTGGCAGTGCGATTCTGACCTGAGCCGCCATACCCGGCAGCAAATTCTGGCCAATGGGTTTTTCCATGGTCAGCGTGACCTGAAAACTGGAAGTTTTGGTGTCCGCTTCGGTATCGATTTCTTTCAGACGCGCTTCGAACTCTTCATCCGGCAGTGTGTCAAAAATAACCCGCGCCATTCTGTCGTCCCCCGCACGCAGACGTGACAAGAGCTGTTGAGGCAACTGAAAAGTCACACTGAGCAAACCTTCACTTTGAATGTGCATCACAGGCTGCTTGGCCGAAACGTACTCGAAGTTGTTCACCATCGAAATAGACACTGTGCCATTGTAGGGCGCAAGCAACGTGGCATATCTCAGATTGGCTTCCTGCTTGTCCAGTTCTGCTTTGGCCTGATTGCGTGCAGCCTTGGACTGGTCGAAATCCAGCTCAGACACAACATTCGTTTTCAGCAGTTCACGATTGCGTTGATACTGGACATTCGCCAGCCGATAATTGGCTTTTGCCTGTTCAACCAGCAACTTGAATTCATCGGTTTTCAACTGCGCAAGATGCTGTCCTTTTTTGACTTCCTGACCATCCAGGACTGCCACACTTTCCAGCATGCCCGAAACCCGAAACGCCAGCACAGCTTTGTCGCCCGCTTGCACCTGTGCAGGAAATGTCCGATAACTCTGACTTTCCCCGACTTCAACGGCCATCAGCTTCACCGGCCTTGAGGCAGGTTCTGGCACGGTCTTCGTTTTCTCTCCGCAGCCCGTCAGCATGACAGCCGACAAACACAGAGCCAACACAGTGAACCTCATGGATTGTCTCTCCATCTGGTGATGACGTTTTTCTTCATTATGTACTTCACGACACGTTGTATAGCAAAAAAATGCCATTTTATTGGCTATAACCTTAATCAAAGATGAAATCAGCGTGAAAAAAAGGAGCCAGCCAGCTCCTTTGTATTTCAAAATGTTTCAAGTTGATAGAATGGTCACCAATCAGGCATCCATTTCAGCAATTTTGACTTTCCAGATATCCGGACCCGTCTGATGCGCATTCACGCCATCTGAATCTACGGCGACCGTCACAGGCATATCCTGAACTTCGAATTCGTAGATTGCTTCCATGCCCAGATCTTCAAATGCCACAACGCGTGATTTCTTGATCGCTTTCGCCACCAGATACGCCGCACCACCCACAGCCATCAGGTAAACTGCTTTATGGTTTTTGATCGATTCGATTGCAACCGGACCACGCTCAGCTTTACCAATCATGCCAATCAGGCCGGTGTCTGCCAGCATCATATCGGTGAATTTATCCATCCGCGTGGAGGTTGTCGGGCCAGCAGGTCCAACGACTTCCTCACCCACAGCATCCACCGGGCCGACGTAGTAAATAAAGCGATTGGTAAAGTCGACCCCTTCCGGCAGACCTTGACCGTTTTTCAGCATTTCCTGAATTCGTTTGTGCGCCGCATCACGGCCAGTCAGAATCTTACCGGACAGCAGTACTGTCTCACCGGATTTCCATTCCTGAATTTCTGCTTTGGTGATGTTATCCAGGTTCACGCGACGTGTATTCTGGCCCACTTCCCAGGTCACTTCCGGCCAGTCTTCCAGCTTCGGCGGCGTCAGCTCAGCCGGGCCGTTTCCATCCAGTGTGAAATGCACGTGGCGGGTTGCCGCACAGTTCGGGATCAGACACACAGGTTTTGAGGCTGCATGGGTCGGTGCCGTTTTAATTTTGACATCCAACACTGTGGTCAGGCCGCCCAGGCCCTGCGCCCCAATACCCAGCTTGTTGACACGATTAAAAATATCCAGACGCAGTTCTTCTTCCGCATTCTGCGGACCACGCGCCTGAAGCTCCTGAATATCAACCGGCTCCATCAGCGACTCTTTTGCCAGTACCGCAGCTTTTTCAGCCGTACCACCAATGCCGATACCCAGCATACCCGGCGGACACCAGCCAGCACCCATCAGCGGCACTGTCTTCTCTACCCATTCAGCAATATCGTCCGATGGATTGAGCATGACCATTTTGGTTTTGTTTTCAGAACCGCCACCCTTGGCCGCCAACTGAATTTCCACCTGATTGCCCGGCACCATATCAATATGAACCACAGCAGGTGCGTTATCTTTCGTGTTGATGCGTTTACCGGCAGGATCTGCCACCACAGAAGCACGCAGTGGGTTGACCGGGTTGTTATAGGCCTGACGCACGCCCTCATCGATCATTTCCTGAACAGTCAGGTCGCTGTCCCACTGGACATTCATCCCGATTTTCACGAAACAGGTCACGATGCCGGTGTCCTGACAAATCGGACGATGACCTTCCGCAGACATACGGGAGTTAATCAGAATCTGCGCCATAGCATCTTTCGCAGCCTGGCTCTGCTCTTTGTGGTAAGCCTTTTCCAGCGCCTGTACAAAATCCAGCGGGTGGTAGTAGGAAATGTATTGCAGCGCATCGGCCACACTGCTAATCACATCTTCTTTACGGATGACGGTCATAATTGCCTCGTTGCTTATTGTCGTTGTATACGCGCCTGATCGATGAAGAGCCTGACCCGGACAAAGTTCGGTAGGGTGTCAGAAGCAGACCAGTTTCTTGAGCAGAATCGTCAGTGATACGAATCAAAGTCGTTTGACAGGCGTCGTATTCATTTCTGGGTTTATGATACTCTTGCCCGCAATCTCGCGCTATGCGCCAATCGAACACCTGTCACAAAAAAGAAAATGAAATATTCTGCTGCCTCTCAACTTCAGGTTGAACAACTGGACTATCGCAAGGATGCTCTCCTGAGCTGGTTCGAACCCTTATCTGCTCAGCCATGGGCCATGCTGCTGCGTTCTGCTGCTGAAGGACATCCGGACAATCGCTACGACATTTTAGTCGCAGACCCGATTGCAACCTTGGAATCCCGGGGGCAGATGAACACGATCACTGACCGTGATGGCAATCAGGACACCCGGCAGCAAGACCCTTTTGCACTGCTGAACGAACTGCAGCATACCTTACTGCCTGAGACTGACACCGTTGCCGATTTACCTTTTGTGGGGGGCGCGCTGGGCTATTTTGCTTACGATCTGGGACGGCAGGTAGAGAAAATGCCTTCATTGGCGATGCAGGATATTCAGGCCCCTGAGATGGCCGTTGGCCTTTATAACTGGGCGCTGATTGCAGATCATCACCTGCAACGGCTGACACTGGTTGCCCCGGACACAGCAGAGCGACTGTGCTGGCTGAATCAGCAACGCGCCCCTGCTCAGGCTTCACCGGCGTTCGCGTTAACATCGGAATGGCAGGCGAACATGACGGTGGACAGCTACACCTCGAAATTTAATCAGGTGCAAGCCTATCTCAAAGCTGGGGACTGTTATCAGATCAATCTGGCCCAACGCTTTCAGGCCCGATACCAAGGGAATGAGTGGCAAGCCTATCAGAAACTCGAACAATCCAATGGTGCGCCTTTTTCTGCCTTTATCCGCTTGCGGGAAAACGCCGTTCTGTCCGTCTCGCCGGAGCGTTTTCTGAAACTGAACCAACGCCAGATTGAAACCAAACCGATCAAAGGCACCCGGCCACGATCAGCCGATCCGGTTCAGGATCAGGCGAATGCAGAAGCTTTGTCTCTGGCAGAAAAAGATCGGGCGGAAAACCTGATGATCGTCGACCTGCTGCGCAACGACATTGGTCGGGTGGCCATCCCAGGTTCAGTCCGTGTACCAAGCCTGTTTGCGATTGAAAGCTTTCCGGCCGTGCATCATCTGGTCAGCACAGTTACCGCTGAACTCGACCCGGCGAAACACAGTGCCGCGGATCTGCTGAAAGCCTGCTTCCCCGGTGGTTCCATCACAGGCGCACCGAAAGTAAGGGCGATGGAAATTATTGAAGCGCTGGAACCCCATCGTCGCAGCGTCTATTGCGGCAGTATTGGTTACATCAGCCGGTGTGGCCGGATGGACACCAGCATTACTATCCGCACCCTGATCACTGAGCAAAACCAGATCTTTGCCTGGGCAGGTGGCGGCGTGGTGGCAGACAGCGATGCAGCCAGTGAATATCAGGAAACACTGGACAAGCTGAGTAAGATTCTGCCAATCTTGTAACAACCCCTCAACAAAACGCCGGGAGGGGGGCGCATTCAGGTTACCGTCTATGCTTGCACAGCATCATCTGCTCAGTCGTTTTTTGCTGGCCCAACCGGGTCAGTATGATCGAAGCCACCACCGACGTATTAAACAACTGTTACCCGACAGCAGTCGTTTCAAACCCGCAGCAGTGATGATCCCGCTTGTGGCACGTCATGACGGCTATCATGTCATTCTGACCCAGCGCGCACGCCATCTGAAACACCATCCCGGACAGGTTGCTTTCCCGGGCGGCCGTTACGAAACACAAGATGGTGAGCTCATGTACACCGCCATTCGGGAAACTCAGGAAGAAACCGGTATTCTGTGCGAAAGAAAAGACGTCCTCGGTCAGTTACCGACCCTGCCGACCTTAAGTGGTTATCTGGTCACGCCTTTCTTAGCAACAGTCACACCGGCATACAGGCCTGTGATTGACCCCAACGAAGTCGACAGTCTCTTTGAAGTGCCGCTCGCTTTCCTGCTCGATCCCCGCAACATGCGGACACAACAGTTCATTTTCCGTGGTAAATCGCACACGATCTATGCTATCCCATATCGGGATTACTCCATCTGGGGGGCCACGGCACAGATCGTCAAAGCTTTGTCACATCAAATATGGATTGAAGGGTCTCAATAATTCTCATTCTTCCGCGAAACTGCTGTTTGTTTCACCACCCAGAAACAAACTGAAAAAAGTTTTGGTGATCAACATCTCATTTTCTTGCAACAAATGTTAAATAGTGCGCTTGTTTTTTCACAGATCATTTTTTCGTGCTCCAAATCAGGGGAAAATACGCCCGTTCCTGTTCCCTATTCAATTTGGATTATATTATGCAAACAAAAACTGCATCTGTTGCAGCGGCTCCCAAAAGCCGCTGGACGAAGCAGGATACCACCTGGGTGCTCTCGCTGTTTGGTACAGCGGTTGGTGCCGGTATCCTGTTCCTGCCCATTAACGCAGGTATGAGTGGTTTCTGGCCCCTGCTGGCCATGACTATTCTGGTTGGCCCAATGACCTATTTTGCACACCGTGGCCTGTCCCGCTTCGTCCTGTCTTCCAACAAGCCAGGCAGTGATATTACCGAAGTGGTTGAAGAACATTTTGGCCGCGGCGCCGGTACATTAATCACCCTGCTCTACTTTTTTGCAATTTACCCGATCGTGCTGATTTACGGCGTTGGCATTACCAACACGGTTGACTCTTTCATGGTGAACCAACTGGGTATGGCATCTATGCCACGCTGGCTGCTGTCTATCATCCTGATTCTGGGCATGATGTCTGTGATGATCGCAGGCGAAAAACTGATGCTGAAAGTCACTCAGTTCCTGGTTTACCCGCTGGTTGCGATTCTGCTGTTCATGTCGGTGTACCTGATCCCTGAATGGAACCTGGCTTCCGTCAGCCTGGAGACAGTCCCTTCACTGGGAGACTTTGCCATCACGCTGTGGATCACCATTCCGGTACTGGTGTTCTCGTTCAACCACAGCCCGATTATTTCTGCATTCTCTCAGGCACAAGCACGTGACCATGGTGAAAACGCAGAAGAAAAAGCGTCCCGTATTCTGGCACGCTCAGCGATGATGCTGCTGGGTTTCGTGATGTTCTTCGTCTTCTCTTGTGTGCTCAGCCTGACCCCACAGGATCTGGCTGAAGCGAAAGCACAAAATCTGGCAATTCTGTCTTATCTGGCGAACAAGCATGAAAGTCCGTTCATTTCTTATCTGGGCCCAATCGTTGCTTTTGTTGCCATCGTGTCTTCCTTCTTCGGTCATTACCTGGGCGCTCGTGAAGGTTTGAATGGCTTGGTTTCTAAACAATTAAAGTCGTTTGGTAAGCAAGTTAACGAAAAGAAGATTGACAAATTTACTGTTGTCTTCATGATTGCAACTATCTGGTTGGTCGCGGCGATTAATCCTAGCATCCTGGGAATGATTGAAACTTTAGGCGGCCCGATTATTGCGACCATCTTGTTCCTGATGCCAATGTATGCAGTCCATAAAGTGCCTGCAATGCAGAAGTACAAAGGCGCAGTAAGCAACGTATTTGTCACACTCATGGGTCTGATTGCGATTTCAGCCATTCTGTACGGCTTGTTCTTCTAAACATTCGCCTGTACAGCCTTACTGACAAAATACGTAAAAGAACCGATACTTAAGAGCAGGGGAGCTTTCAGCACCTGCTCTTTTGTTTTGACTATACTCGCCAAGGAAGGGGCGGGAGTTCATAAAAGATAACAGTCATGGGCCGAAGCAAGATCGCTTCCCCGACTGAGGTACTACGCATGATCAGTATTTTTGATATCTTCAAAATTGGTGTGGGTCCTTCCAGTTCACACACCGTAGGTCCGATGAAAGCAGGTAAAGAGTTTGTCGACGACCTGCGTGAGATGGGCAAAATCAACGACGTGACGAAAATCACGGTTGATGTGTATGGTTCATTGTCTCTGACTGGCAAAGGTCACCATACCGACATTGCAATCATCATGGGACTGGCAGGCAATAGCCCTGAGACTGTGGATATCGACAGCATTCCCGGCTTTATCGCCAGCGTTGGCGAAACCGAGCGTCTTCCTATTGCTGGCAACATTCACACTGTTGATTTCCCTCGCGACGGCGGGATGAATTTTCATAACACCAACCTGTCACTGCATGAAAATGGCATGAGCATTCACGCCTGGACAGGCGACGAGACAGTTTACAGCAAAACTTATTATTCTATCGGCGGTGGTTTCATCGTTGATGAAGAAAACTTCGGCAAAGATGAAGAATCTGAAGTCAAAGTTCCTTACTACTTCACCTCAGCACAAGAGCTGGTTCAGCACTGTAAAGAACAAGGCCGTTCGATCAGTTCTGTAGTGATGGCAAACCAGCGTGCAATGCACTCTGAAGAAGAGATTAAAGATTACTTCTCCCGTATCTGGAAAACCATGCAGGATTGTATGGACCGTGGGATGAACGAAGAAGGCATTCTGCCTGGCCCACTGCGCGTGCCACGCCGTGCGGCTGCACTGCGCCAGCAACTGATCACTTCAGAGCGGACGAACAACGATCCGATGACTGTGGTTGACTGGGTCAACATGTACGCTTTTGCAGTGAATGAAGAAAACGCAGCCGGTGGCCGTGTGGTAACCGCACCAACGAACGGTGCCTGCGGCATCATTCCTGCTGTTCTGGCTTACTATGACAAGTTCATCCAGCCCGTTGGCGAGAAAGAATATCTGCGCTACTTCGCAGCTTCCGGTGCTATCGGTGGCCTGTACAAGCGCAATGCTTCGATTTCTGGCGCTGAAGTGGGTTGTCAGGGTGAAGTCGGTGTTGCCTGTTCTATGGCAGCAGCTGGCCTGGCGGAGCTGATGGGCGCGAGCCCGGAGCAGGTCTGTATGGCAGCTGAAATCGCGATGGAGCACAACCTGGGTCTGACGTGTGACCCTGTTGCAGGTCAGGTACAGGTGCCTTGTATCGAGCGAAACGGTATTGCGGCAGTGAAATCGATCAACGCATCCCGAATGGCTCTACGTCGTGCTTCTGAGCCACGTGTGTCTCTGGACAAAGTGATTGAGACCATGCTGGAAACCGGTAAAGACATGAACGCCAAATACCGTGAAACGTCTCAGGGTGGTCTGGCGATTAAAGTGATCTGCTAAATCAGCATATCCAGACAGACAAAAGGAGGCCATGCCTCCTTTTTTCATGCTGAATGTTACGAACGATTAGGCTTTGGTCCAGATACGGGTATTCAGCGCCAAATCTTCGACGATCCCAGTCATAAAATCCAAGTCCTGATAAATATCTTTTACAGCATCAAAATTAACCGCTGACTGAAACATTTTGGGTTCAAAGTACGCTTTTCGCGCAGGAATCCCGATATGCAAGCTATCGCCCACAAAAGATAACGCTACACTTGTATTGGCTTGTTGCCGAAAAGCAACCAAACGCTGCATCAGAGATGTTGAGATCAGATAACGCGCTTCAACCTGATCATCGCTGTACACCTCAAAATGGCGCTCAAATTCAGGGTCCTCCATCGCAACACGGTCACCAAAAACACTTCCCCCCAACAGGTTAGTCAATGATTTTCCAACCGCAGACCAGAAGCCTTCATTGTCAGGGGTAATATAAGTTTTACCCTGAAAATGTTTATTGGCATCAGCAATAAAGAACACCCCTTTGAAGATGGTGTGCCAGGTCGTGCGCGTCCGGCCTTTAGAGTCTCTGCTCGTCGTTTTATACTGCGTATGAAGCTCCGAAAACTCAATTGCAGTTTTTCCTACCACGCCCCGAACATAATCTTCTCCATGATAGCGGTGATAATGATGTCGATATAAGCCACTGGCTTTGTACTTTTCTGGGGAGATACGCTCACTTGGAGAATATTCAAAGCTGTCGTTAAAGGTTTTCAGCAGTTTTCCGACCACCTGTGTTTTATAAGCGTCCCGGTAAGCTTTCCATTTCAGGGAAACATAGTAATACATCACGAGTGACACAAGCCCGGGAAAACAGAAGATCAACCACGCTTCACTTCTTCCGGTAAACGTCAAGAACAAGGCGACCAATAAGCTCATACAAACAGGTACAATTGAATGGTAGCAACGTTTCACTGCTTCTTTACGGATCTCGTCTAAGTCCTGAAGCTGATCTTTCAGTTTAGTGTCAAAGAGTATTTTGAGTTTATCCAGATTATCGCTGGATTCGATTGCAGCTTCCATGACGCTCCCGATTATTTGTGGAACAGTTGGCCAACATTGACGTTTTGTCTTTCCTGCGCCGGAATGTCGAACAACTCACGCTGTTTCAAGTTCATTCGGCTGGCAAATAGACTGGAAGGAAACATTTCAATCGCGTTATTCAAATCAGTGACCGAAGCATTGTAAGCGCGACGCGCGGCTGAAATTTGCTCTTCTGCTTCATTGATGGCGCGCTGTAACATCACAAAGTTTTCACTGGCTTTCAGTTCCGGATAATTTTCAACCGCAATATTGAAACGGGACATGGCCGTGTGCATTTGCTTATCCAGTGAAATTTTCTTTTCGCCGGCCAAACCGTCGTGTTGTACCTGAGTCCGGAGCGCTGTTAATTCCTGAAGTAATGAAGATTCATGCGCCATATAAGCTTTCACGCTCTCCACCATATTCGGGATGAGATCAAAACGCTTTTTCAGCATCACATCAATTGATGCTTCAGCATTTTCTACCTGATTTTTCTTACCAATAAGGCCGTTGTAAACAGCAATCGCTGCGATAACAGCGACAAGCACAAGGCCCAGTACGATCCAGATTCCCAATTGAAGTTCTCCTGTCAGTTCAGATTCTTCAGTATGCTGCCCAAACAGCATCCCTGTCTTTATTCTCAGACAGATCATCATAGCGACCATGGCAATGATTTCCTGAACACAACTCGATTATTCAAGATTTCATCGCTGATTTTCGTCACCAGAGCGGAAATCTGAGCACTTTGGGATAGGTGAAATTTCAGTCTGCGCTTGCAAATCAAACGGCCGAAAATGAGCATCAACGCACATATAACTTTCAGACATCTGATCACTTGTTCTTATGGCAATGAACACTAATAAGTGGCTCGCAAAACCATCTTTCCCCCAACCCCGTGCGCATTTCCGCCTGCCATAAACCAAGAATAGATATTCCATACCCATCGACAAACGAGAGGAAACAACAATGCCTATTCAAACAAGTTGGTTAAAGTCTGAAAAATTCATATTCGCGCTCGCTGGAATGCTATTGTTTTTCACTGCATGGCCTAGTGCGGCCAGTAACGAACCCGATGCGAGCTTCACCTGTTCTGGCACCGGAACACAAACATATGATCCCGGTCTCCTTTTACTTGCCCGTCCAACAGTGATTAACAATACGGCGACTTTTAACCAATGTATCGGCTCCCCCGTCAAGTCGGGTCAGTTCAGTTTTGGTCCATTTCAAACAATCGCAGACTGCTTACTCTCATCTCCATCTGGCAATGATGAAATTGACTACGTTTGGGACGATGGAAGCACCAGTCATTTTTCCGGGACTTTTGTCGTGACCCGCCCACTTGGTCAGTTAATTGTCTCCAGTGCAGGTACATTCACTTCAGGTCGATTTGAAGGACACGCAGTACAATCAGTGATAACTTACGTTGCCCCGAATCCACTGGCCTGCCTCGCAGATCCCGGTGTCACAGCTTTGAGCGGTCCAATTACTGTCACCGTCTTGCCAATTCTCTGATCGCAGATATAAAAAAGCCCCGCATCAAAGTGCGGGGCAATATCGCAGTGATTCAACGATATCAAGAATTATGCAGCCGCTTTTAACGGCTCTACGTCAGCGACTTTACGCTCGCCAATCGGCAGTACAGTACGGCCAAACTCATGATTCAGCACTTGAGCCATGGCGAAGTAAATTGCACTTGCACCACAGATGATGCCTTCAAAACCAGCAATCGTGCCAATCAGTTCACTCCCCGTAAAGTCACGTGCAGCCAGCAGGAAGAACAGCACTGTCAGTGAAGCAAAAACAAACTGTTTCGCGCGTGGGTAGTTCAGAGAGCCAATAAACAGGAAAGCTGTAAATACCCCCCACAGCAGCAGATACCAGGCCATAAATTTCGCCGGGGAAGCAGGCAGCCCCATTTCAGGCATCACAATCAGCCCCACCAGCGTCAGCCAGAACAGACCGTAAGACGTGAAAGACGTCGTACCAAATGTGTCGCCGCGCTTAAAGCACATCAAGCCCACCAGAACCTGTGCCAGACCCCCGTAAAAGATACCCATCGCCAGGATCATAGAATCCAGCGGAAAAAAGCCTGCGTTGTGAATATTCAGCAGGATTGTGGTCATCCCGAAGCCCATCAGTCCCAGCGGCGCCGGATTTGCAAAATTCGTAGACATTTTATTCCCTCACAGGAAAATTTAAATAAAAATAATATGAATTAAAAATTTTACGCAATGTAGTGCGGCGCGAATTCTAATCCATGTCTATGGTGAACACAACGCCAGAACTGTTCATAGAATGAGCTATCGAGCAAAAAAGAAGAAAAAACCAAGAAAATGTAAAGAATTAAAACATCTGAAATCCGCAATAAGTGTTTCCAAATGAAACAGCACCAGATTTCATGGTGAAAAAACACGAATACACTGAGACCAAAGACAGTAAATCATGCCGGATTTTCAGGCATTCCCAGCACCAAACGCCTCCTGGACGAATGACCCATATAAAAAAACCGCTGCCTTCCGGCAGCGGCTTTTATCCGCATCGATCAACAGCGATTACTGAATCAGAGAAGATGCCTCTGCAGATTCATTTCCGGAGGAATCATCAGTGGCCGACTTCAGCTCCGATGATGACACGTTCAATGACGGAACGGTCTGTTGGCGTTCCTCCAATTGCGATTGCATCTGGCTGATCTGACGCTGCTGTTTCATGACCAGCGCATTCAGCTCACGGATGTATTTTTCTTTATCTGCCAGCATTTCATCCCCTGATTTGTGATTCGTCAGGGCAGCTTTCGCAGATGCCACATGCTCGGTGATTAACCGGGCTTGCTCCGGTATCGGCTGATCCCGCCAGTCTTCATCTTTCAGTGCCTTTGAGATACGCAACAGTTTGTTCTCAAACGCCAGAATATAAGATTCATATTCATCTTTACTTAAGTCACGTAATCGCTGGACTTCTAAAGAAATATGCTGCGCATGGGCAAGATCAAAGCGAATCTCGCGCGTGGATTGCTGAATCGCGTCAAAATCCCGGGGCGTTCTGTCAATCAGTGCTTTACCAGCTTCAATCCGCTGCTCAATCTGCGCGTAACTCTTCGGCGCGTACTCCTTCACATCCAGGCGTCGCAGCTCAATCATCATCGCCTCCAGCGGCGCGATATAGATTTTCTTGATCGTTTTCACTTCAAGACTCAGGCTGCGAGACAGGAACTCATCCTGATCTTCACGTGCATCATTCATATCGCCATTTTCGACCTGCTTGAACAAGCTTTCGTAAAGGCGATACAACCGGGTATATTCACTCCGGTAATACTGCTTGGCTTCCAGAGAATCCAGATACTTCATTTGAGTGATTGCTGGCGACAACACGGTGTCGGCAACTTTCTGGATATCCTTCAACTCGGTGAACGATTGTTCAACCTGCGCCAGCTCCAGATGCAGCTGTTCCAGATAAGTTGTTGAAGAAAACAATGAATAGCTTTTATAAGCCATCACCGGTGCTGTGGTAATTTCCTGATAGATCCGGCTGGCATTGTCCCAGCTTGCGGTCAGGGTCTGATATTGATCTGGAGAGTAAATCGACAAAGCCTTCGCCTGTACGATCTCTTGTTGCCAGTGCCGGTAAGCAGATACTGCGCGCTGATAATCCCCCTGCTCTGAAATCACAGAGGCTTCTGCATCTTTCAATTCAGGTGTGCTCGAACAAGCACTCAGGAATACTGCGGAGAATAGCATCAGGGCTGAAAGGCCCGTTCTTTTCATAAATACTTCCGTAATGCCTGATTTGCCTGTTCATGAATCAGGCAAATAAATAGTTATTTCAATAAGGCGACACACATTGAATCCATATGAAATGGCAGACTCAAAATTTGCAACGGTGACAACATCTCTCCACTTCTCCTTCATGAGAAGCAGAAAGACGTCACTCATCCAATTTGAAGCCAAAAAATGAGCGAATGCTCAAATAGTTTAACTGATGCTTACTTCGTACTAAAGCCTTTACTTGCAAGGAATTCCTTCATGAAAGGTCTGGCTTCCTTCGATAAGGTTGCTGAAATTTGCTCAGACCAGCTCATTTCTTTTGTTCCACCAGTCCGGGTCTGATAATAATGGCGAACGGCTTCGTCATAATTTTGCAGTGTGTCTCGGTCCAGATCATGCTGGTAAACATCCTGATGTACAATCAGAGACTGCGGCAGGCGCGGCTTTTGTTCCGGGTTTTGATCCGGGTAACCCAGACATAAACCAAACAGCGGAATCACATAATTTGGCAGTGCCAGAACCGTAGAAACATCCGCAGGGTGATTGCGAATCCCGCCAATGTACACACCACCGAGCCCAAGCGACTCCGCTGCGGTCAGGCAATTTTGCGCCATCAACGCGGCATCAATCGCACCAATGAGCGTTTGCTCAGTAAAGCCCAGTTGTGCTTCCGGATGAATCTGTTGGTGGCGGTGAAAATCTGCACAAAAGACCAGAAATTCAGCAGCCGATGCCACGTAAGGCTGATCGCCGGCCAGATGCGCGAGCTGCGCCCGCTTCTCCGTGTCGGCAACCCGAATCACGCTGACACACTGAATAAAACTCGATGAAGAAGCAGCGATGCCACAATCCAGAATGGTCGATAGCATTTCAGCCGGGATCGGCGTTGCCGAAAATCGACGAATCGAACGGTGTGATAACAGAGTTTCAATGGTTTGGTTCATAAGATCCCCATTTCTAATGATTCTTTTGTTCATGAAGTATTCACAGAACGTTCAAATAGGTCATACATTCTACGTGACGATAGGACAAATACCCATTCAGCCTGAATCAAACAATAAACCTTTCCTATCAAGCCATCTATCCTCTTGATTTGCAAGAAGACACTGTCATCAAAGTGACTTTTGAAAAACATTTTTTTGTCATATTCCCCTTCTATCCTGCCCCCCATCAAAACAGCAATGATGCACTTTTTACCGACTAGGGGAATCACAATGAAAAAAACAGTTTTAGCATCGGCACTCATCACAGCCTTCGTTTCAGGCTCTGCCGCTGCCGCAAATGTCTATGATCAGGATGGCGCAAAGGTTGATCTGTACGGTCGTGCGGTAGGTATGTACTACAGCTCTGATGACAACAGTGAGAAAGGCGACCAGAGCTACTTCCGTTTTGGGGCCAAAGCAAAATCTGAAATCAACAACGACCTCTATGGCGTTGGCGTTTATGAAACTGAAGTCAATGCATCTTCTAAAGATGAAGGTCTGGAAACCCGTAAAGCTTATGCAGGTCTGGGCGGTAATTTCGGTGAAGCAACTTATGGCCGTCAGTATGGCGCTTACACCCTGATTTCGGATTACACCGATACCCTGGAAGAGTTTGGTGCCGATGCAAGTGGTACCGGGACAGACCGTTTCGGTACAGGTAAATCAAGCTCCGTGCTGAAATATGCAGGTGAATTCAGTGGTCTGACCGTTGAAGCAAGCTACCAGCTGGACAACAACGCAGTGTCTCAGGTTGATGGTGACACCTCTTCTTCCTTTGGTGTGGCTGCCTCTTACGCACTGCCGGTTGGCGTAAAATTCGGTGCAGGTTACAACTCAGGTGATGGTGTTGACGGTACCGATGATGCAGAAGTTACTGCTCTGTCTGTTGCTTACGACGCCAACAACATTTACGCAGCCCTGCTGTACAGCATGGGTGAAAACTGGCAAGACAAATCCGGTGCAGAAACTGGCACAGACTACGACGGTTACGAAGTGGTTCTGGGATACGACTTCGGCAATGGCTTCTCCGCACAGGCCGTCTATAACTATCTGGAAGCAGATATGTCCGGTACGACTGCAGACGCGGAAGACTATTTTGTTGCTGCTGCTTACTACAAGTTCAACAAAAATCTGCGCACCTATGCAGAGTACAAAGCGGATCAAATCGACGGGAATGAAGACATTCTGGCGATGGCTATCCGCTACGATTTCTGATTTCATTGCTCTACCACTGCCAACACAAGCCAGGCCGTCCAGCCTGGCTTTTTTCCTCTGTCTCAATTTCCCAGGATTCAACCACACTCCGCTACGCGCCTGAATCATCGAATTTTTCTATTGATGCAACAGATAATTCCGACTTTCACCCTCGACGTAGTCACGTTATAGTAGCTTCACAAGACAAAGGAGAGACACTATGTTCGTAGTTATTTTTGGTCGTCCAGGCTGCCCATTCTGTGTTCGTGCAAAAGATCTGGCCGACAAACTGAAAGAAGAACGTGACGACTTCAACTATCGTTATGTGGATATTCACGCAGAAGGCATTTCTAAAGCAGATCTGGAAAAGACCGTTGGCAAGCCAGTTGAGACTGTGCCACAAATCTTTATCGATCAAGAGCATATTGGTGGCTGCACCGATTTCGAAGCTTACGCAAAAGAAAATCTGGGCCTGTTCCAGTAATTTTGGACACTCAGTCAAATATCAAGCCCTGACCCCCAGGTTTGATGACAATTTGTGAAGTCCAGACAAAAAGGCTGTTTAATCAGCCTTTTTTTGTGTCCGCTCTCCCATAAATCTGTATCGCAGGGCAGTTCTTTGCGTTAAAATTTTCGCATACCTCTAGTCGAAAGCGCTGACTCCGGAAATAAATTGTTGTGAACATCGACGTCGCTGACCTGCTTCGCCAGAATGATATTCTGCTTCTCTTCGTTGTACTTGCTGTTGGCCTCACGGTTGGCAAACTCCGCATTGCTCAGTTACAAATCGGTAATTCCATTGGCGTGCTCATTACCGCGCTCATTTTTGGAAATGCTGGCTTCATTTTTGATGCAGAAGCCTTAAATATTGGCTTTATGCTCTTTATCTTTTGTGTCGGTATTCAGGCGGGTCCGAACTTTTTCGGCATATTCTTCCGCGATGGCAAGCACTATCTGCTGCTGGCTTTGATCGTCTTGCTGTCTGCAATCACGATCACCTTGACGATGTCACATTACCTGAATCTGGATTTAGGCCTGGCCACCGGGCTGATGGCCGGTTCGCTGACGGCAACCCCGGTGTTAGTCGGTGCTAAGGATGCCCTGAGCGGCGGATTATCCAGCCTGTCTGATCCGCTGGTTGTGCAGGAAATGATTGACAGCCTGAGCGTTGGCTACGCGATGTCCTATCTGATTGGTTTGATCAGCCTGATTTTACTGGCCAAGCTGATGCCAAAACTGCAAAAGCACGACCTTGCGGAATCCTCTCAGCAAATTGCCAAAGAACGTGGGATTGGCGAGGTCGCACAACGCAAAGTGTACTTGCCCATCATCCGTGCCTATCGTGTGGGACCCGAACTGATCGACTGGATTGATGGCCGTAATCTGCGTGAACTGGGCATTTACCGCCAGACAGGCTGCTATATCGAAAGAGTCCGTCGCCACGGCATTCTGGCTAATCCGGATGGTGATGCCATTTTGCAGGAAGGGGATGAAATCGCGCTGGTGGGTTATCCGGACAGCCATGCCCGGCTCGATCCCAGCTTCCGAAATGGCAAAGAAGTGTTTGACCGCGACCTGCTTGACTTACGGATTGCGGAAGAAGAAATCGTGGTCAAAAACGATAACATTGCAGGTAAACGCCTGTCTGAACTGAATCTGGCTGAGTACGGTTGTTTTCTGAACCGGGTCGTCCGTGCCCAGATCGAAATGCCAATGGATCACAGTACCCTGCTGAGCAAGGGTGACATTCTGCAAGTCAGCGGTGAAAAAAGCCGGGTCCTCGGACTTGCTGAGCGCATCGGTTTTATCTCCATTCACAGCCAGATTGCCGACCTGCTGGCCTTTTGCTGCTTCTTTATTATGGGGCTGCTATTTGGTTCGATTACCATGACCTTCGGTCAGATCACTTTTGGCCTGGGTAATGCCGCAGGCCTGTTGCTGGCCGGTATTTCCCTTGGCTTTCTCCGGGCCAACCACCCGACCTTCGGCTATGTGCCGCAAGGCGCCCTGAATATGGCGAAAGATCTGGGCTTAATGGTCTTTATGGTCGGCATTGGTCTGAGTGCCGGTGGGAACCTCTTTGAATCCATAACACAGATTGGCCCGAGTGTCTTTCTGGTCAGTATGATGGTCAGTGTCATTCCCGTCATGGTGGCTTATGCTTTCGGTGCTTATGTTCTGAATATGAACCGTGCCCTGCTCTTTGGCGCCATTATCGGAGCGCGCACCTGTGCACCCGCGATGGATATGATCAACGAACATGCCCGCAGTACCATTCCGGCATTGGGCTACGCGGGAACTTATGCCATTGCCAACGTCCTGCTGACCGTGGCCGGAACCTTGATCATCATCCTCAGCTAGCCCCGACAGCCAATTGATTTCGCTGGCTCTGTCCGCAGACAGAGTCAGCAAAGATTCAGTCGTTCAGTGATATGATTTCGCATAACTGACCCGTTCAATTTGTACCCCTCGGCACCCTTTGTTATAAACGGGCTTTTCCGGTACAAACTGCACTTTTATTTTGTCTCAGGTAACTGAATTATGATGCGCATCCTGATAGTCGAAGACGATCCGATTTTATGTCATCACCTGAAAACTCAGCTCAGCGAGCTGGGGAATCAGGTGCAATGTGCCAACACTGCCGAAGAAGGCCTCTTTTTCGCAGAGAACTACCCCAACGACGTTGCTATTGTTGATATTGGCCTGCCGGATCGCGATGGCATCTCACTGATTCGTGAAATCAGAGACCGAGGCCTGCGCTTACCGATCCTGATTCTAACGGCCCGTTCAAACTGGCAGGACAAAGTCACGGGTCTGGAAGCTGGTGCAGATGACTATCTGGTGAAGCCATTCCAGAAAGAAGAACTCGTGGCGCGTCTGAGCGCATTGGTTCGCCGAAGCGCAGGATTCATCAAACCCGAAATGATTGCAGGTGAAATCCGTGTGGATTTACTGGCAAAACAAGTGTTTGTGTCTGAAAACCTGCTTGAGCTGACCGCATTTGAATATGAACTGCTGGAGTACCTGATGCGTCACAGCCGCCAAGTGGTTTCCAAACAACGTCTGCTCGATGTGCTTTATGAAGATCAGGAAGGCGACCCGAACACGATTGAAGTCATGATTAGTCGCCTGCGTAAAAAAATCAGCCAGACCGGTCAGGACAATCCAATTTCGACCATTCGTGGTCAGGGATACATTTTTGAGCTTGCCGCACAATGAGGCTAGCCATCCTGCCCCGTCTGCGCCACCGGGTGATGATCACCTCCATCGCGATCATCGCCCTGATCACTTCTGCATTGGCCTGGGTGATTAACGAGTTATACAGTCAGAGCTATATGGCGGCCTATTCTACCGACCTGGTGGCTCAGATGCCGCTGGTCGTGGCACAGCTCAACCGGGCTGGCCTGATTAAAGATGTTGATAAATGGATCGACTCTTTAGACCCGTCTGCAACAGACTACATGTCTGTCCTTTGCGACCGCAACGACAACACCATGTGGTTGTCTGACGAAGCCAAATTAGCTGGCCTCAATGCAATCTGCAGCAGCCTGCCAGACGCAATGCAAACCCCGACGCTGGTCAAAGCCAATAACAATCAAAGTTATATTGCCTATGATATCAGCCGCGATCGCGAAAACGGCAATGCGTATCAGCTCATTGTGCTTCGCTCCGGAACGGCTTATGAACAATCTCTGACCCGGCTTCACAACCGGACAGCACTCTATCTGGGCCTTTTCGTCCTGATTGCCATTGCCTTCTTAATTGCAGCTTTCCACTGGAGCTTCCAGCCGCTCCGGAAGCTGGCAAAACAGCTGAATCAGGTCACCGATGCCAGACGGGATCAGCTCGATGATGATTACCCGACAGAACTGCATGACGTGACACAGTCACTCAACCGCCTGATCCGCATCAGTAACGATAAAACATCCCGTTACCGCCATGCCATGGATGATCTGGCACACAGCCTGAAAACCCGGCTGGCAGCAGCAAACGCATTGCTGGACGATCACAGCCTGCCCCGCTGCGATTTGAACTATCGCATGCTGGAGCAGATCAGCCAGATGGATGATCTGGTGCAATACCAGCTCAAACGTGCCCTGATGGGCCAGCAAGGTCTGCAAAAAGATAAAACCCTGCTCAACCCTGTCGTCGAAAGCTTCGAAGGCATGCTGAAGAAAATCTACAGCACCAAGCAGGTCACGCTGAAACGCCAGTTCAGCTCTGCCCTCTGCCTGCCGGTGAACCGAACTGACCTGATGGAACTGTTGGGGAACCTGCTGGAAAACGCCTTCCGTTTTTGTATCAGCGAAATTCGCTTCAGCGTCAGTCATCATCAGGGCAAGCTGATGATCCGGATTGAGGATGATGGCCCTGGCGTCAGTGACGATATGCGGGAAGCGATTTTTCAGCGCGGCATTCGTGCAGATCAGCGAAATCCCGGGCAAGGCATCGGTTTGTCTGTCTGCCACGACATTGTGACTTGTTATGGCGGCCGAATTTATGTCGAAAAAGCCAGTATTGAAGGGGCTGCTTTCGTGATTGAACTGCCGGAAGACAATCAAAGCTAGCTCTTTAACGCTTTCGTCACTCCGATTCAGGGATAAAAAAACCGCCTCTTGCAGGCGGTTTATGATCGCTATTGCCAGATTCGGAATTACACGTCCTGAACGTCGAACTCGACAACCGGGTTCACATCAGCATCGTAATCCACACCGTTCAGGCCAAAGCCGAACAGTTTCATAAACTCGTCTTTGTACAGCTGATAATCTGTCAATTCGAACAGATTGTCGTTGGTTACCTGTGGCCACAGCTGCGTACAATGAGCCTGAATATCTTCACGCAGTTCCCAGTCATCCAGACGCAGACGGTTTTCGCTGTCCAACTCGGTTGCAGAACCGTCCGCCTTGTACAGACGCTGAGAGAACATGCGGAAAATTTGTTCCATACAACCTTCATGGACACCTTCTTCACGCATTTTCTTGAAGACCATCGCAATGTACAAAGGCATCACAGGAATCGCAGCACTCGCCTGAGTCACAACACTCTTCAGCACGGCCACATTTGCAGAGCCGTTGAGTGAAGACAACTTGTTGCTCAGTTCGGTTGCTGCGCGATCCAGGTCCATTTTTGCTTTGCCCAGTGCGCCATGCCAGTAAATCGGCCAGGTGATTTCTGTACCGATGTAGCTGTAAGCCACTGTTTTGCAGCCTTCAGCCAGAACACCAGCATCGGCCAGAGCATTGATCCACAGCTCCCAGTCCTGACCGCCCATGACTTTCACTGTATCTTCCACTTCCTGCTCAGTCGCAGGTTCAATGCTGGCTTCAATCAGGACGTCTTTGTTGGTATCAACTGCGGTTGCCGTGTAGGTTTCACCCATCGGCTTCAGACTGGAGCGGATCAGTTCACCTGAATCCGGCATTTTACGCACTGGAGACGCCAGTGAGTAAACCACCATGTCAATCTGACCCAGATCCGCTTTGATCAGGTCAATCACTTTCTGCTTCATTTCATGAGAGAAAGCATCACCATTCAGGCTCTTGGAATACAGGCCTTCTTCTTTTGCGAACTTGTCGAATGCCGCTGAGTTATACCAGCCCGCAGAGCCAGGTTTTTTCTCGGTGCCCTGCTTTTCCAGGAACACACCAACGGTTGCAGCGCCGGAGCCGAAAGCAGCAGCGATGCGGGAAGCCAGACCGTAGCCAGTGGAAGAGCCGACCACCAGAACACGCTTAGGACCGTTTTCCAGTTTAGGCTGAGCCTTGGTGTAGTCGATTTGCTCTTTGACGTTTGCTTCACAACCCACAGGGTGAGTTGTTGTACAAATGAATCCACGAATTTTTGGTTTGATGATCATTTCGTTTTCTTCCTTTGTTCTGTTGCCCGTAGGATAAAAGGTTAGTCACTCATTCGCATCAGTTTTATGTTCGAAATCGCTAAAAATACTCAGTGGTTGGAGGTGTTAAGCCAGATTCTTTGATATTGAGCCATGCGTTGTCGAAGAAAGCAGCGCCCTGAGCGAGTATAACTAAACCAGTGAGCATTGCGGTCCGGTGACGAATATGTGCAGATCAGATCGCCGAGATGATAAGTCGGACTGCCATCTTCGGATAAAAAAATACCGCGCAAATGCGCGGTATATTCAACCACCAGGTTTATTCTTCAGTTAAGCAATCAGATTGCTTATCAGGCGGCTTTCCCTGGCTGTAAGACGCCCTTTTTAAATGCTTCTTGTGCGAAGTGATCCACTTGAATCGCTTGTGACCTTAACTGGTCAGCATGATGCACTTTTTCAACTTCCGCGTCTGTGATGACGCCCGCATCAAGGGCAATTTTCAGCTTCTCAGCTAAAGGCGCCTTGCGTGGTACGGTACCCGCCTTCACGGCTTTCGCCAGTTTGCGCTCGATATCACGTACACCATGCATCGCAGCAAAAGCACGCTCCATAATAGCAACCGGATCATTCTCCTTCTCACCGATGTAGCAGTTAGTCGTCAGACGATCACGAGCGACTCCCGGTGTCATCAGGACTTTAGAAATCGCCAGTTTGAGATCATCTTTTGGTGCCTGATAGTGAATTCCCAGCGGGAATGTCAGTGTACGCAACAGGCGACCAACACCTTTACGCGGGAAGTTATCAAACACTTCATCGAATGCCACACCGCATCGATTCAGGCAGTGCTGCAATGCATAGTGCACCATCGGTAAATCTTCCTGCTGGCGCCCTTCGGTTTCATAACGCTTAAGCACAGCAGAAGCCAGATACAGATGGCTCAGTACATCCCCCAGTCGCGCAGACACCATTTCACGGCGCTTCAGTTCACCGCCCAGGGTCAGCATGGAGAAATCAGCAGCGACTGCCAGTGCACGGCTCATTCGGGTCAGGTGGCGATAGTAATATTCCGTTTCACCCGATACCGGAGATTGATTCAGCTTCGAGCCGGTGAAGGCATTCACCAGAGATTTGGTGACGTTTCCGACCGCAAACCCGATATGCTTAAACAGCAACCGATCAAAATCTTTCGCAGCCTGATCAGCATCCGGATTCGCCGCCGCTTCCATTTCCTGCAACACATATGGATGACAACGTGTGGCCCCCTGACCAAAGATCATCAGATTTCGGGTCAGGATATTCGCGCCCTCAACCGTAATGGCCACCGGCATCCCGATATACTGGTTCGCCAGATAGTTCATTGGACCAGCCTGAATCCCACGGCCTGCATGTATATCCATCGCATCATTCAAAATGGTGCGGGCCATTTCAGTCATGTGATATTTCGCAATCGCGGTGACAATGCCAGGCTTCTCTTTCATGTCCAGAGAAGTGGTGGTCAGGGTACGGGCCGCTTCCAGCATGTAGGTCATGCCTCCAATGCGACCCAACGCTTCGGCCACGCCTTCAAAATGACCAATCGACATTCCGAACTGCTTCCGCACATAGGCATAAGCCCCCGTGGTGCGTGAAGTCAGATGCCCGACTGCTGTACCCAGTGCAGGCAGAGAGATACCGCGACCTGCCGACAGACATTCCACCAGCATCCGCCAGCCACGACCGACATAAGACTGGCCGCCGATGACCCAATCCATCGGAATGAAAACATCCTCACCCCAAGTCGGGCCATTCATGAATGCGCCACCCAACGGGTCGTGACGCGCACCGATTTCAACGCCCGGATGACTGGCCGGAATCAGCGCACAGGTAATTCCGATATCTTTGTTGTCACCAATCAAACCATCCGGATCTTGCAGCTTGAACGCCAGACCCAAGACCGTCGCCACCGGCGCCAGCGTAATATAACGCTTATTCCAGCTAACCCGGATGCCCAGCACTTCTTCGCCTTCATGTTCGCCATAGCAAACAACGCCCATGTCCGGAATGCCACCGGCATCAGAGCCTGCCTCTGGCCCGGTCAGGGCAAAACAAGGAATATCCGTACCATCCGCCAGCCGTGGCAGCCAGTAGTCTTTCTGTGCTTGCGTGCCATAATGCGTCAGCAACTCACCCGGGCCCAGAGAGTTCGGGACCATGACAGAAACCGCAGCGCTTTGACTGCGCGTTGCAATTCGGGTCACGATAGTGGAGTTTGCGTGTGCAGAAAATTCGCGGCCACCGTATGCTTTCCCGATAATGAGGGAGAAGAACTTTTCCTTCCGCAGGTAATCCCATACTTCTGGCGGTAAATCGCGGTCTTCCCGGACGATTTGGTGATCATCCAGCATCGCCAGCAGAGTTTTTAATTCATGATCAATAAAGTGTTGCTCTTCGTCACTCAGCTTTGGTGTTGGATAACTGAGTAAGGTATTCCAGTCTGGTTTACCGGCAAACAGCTGACCGTCCCACCAAACACTACCGGCTTCCATGGCTTCCCGCTCTGTATCTGACAGCGGCGGAAGTACTTTTTTAAATACTTTGAAAGCCGGATCACTGATGTAGCGTTGTCTCAAGCTTTTGTTACTCATGGTCACGTCCTTTTGTCTCTGCCTTTGTGTTGGCGGATGATTCACTATTCTTGTTTTTGCAGGGTTCAGTAAGTATTTTCGATGGCTGAATTCTCGGGTGAAGCCATTTCAATCGGCGCGGCCACACCCGCGGCCAGATAAGGCACCATGCGATCAATCAAGTCAGCCGTTGACACCACACACTGGAAATCATTCTCTGCAATTTCACGCAGGGCCGTACTGGAGGCCATCGTAAATACAGAGGCACCCAGTGTGAAATGAAGGCGCCAGAACAGGGTTTCCGGATCTAACGAAGGGTTGGCCCGGCACACCGCTTTTGTGAACAGATTCAGAACCTGACTGTAGCGGGTCACAATAAACCAGCGTAAATGGCCCTGAACATCGGTATAGCCTCGCCCGATAAGTGACATAAAGATGGTCGCGCCATTCGGACGATAATCACTCAGTTTCAGCAAAGGTTGTTTGGTACAACGGAATACATCGTCCATGCTAAAATCATCGCGGGTGAGCAACACTTCCAGTTCCTGTTTCAGTGCTGGCATGAACTCTTCCAGATAGCGGCTAATCACAGCACGGATAAGTGTTTTCTTATCCCCATAGTGATAGTTGACCGAAGCCAGGTTCACGCCTGCTTTACTCGTGATGGTCCGCAGGGACGTTTCTTTAAAGCCATGCTCAGCAAATAACAGCTCAGCGGCATCCAGAATCCGGTTTTTTGTATCAGCTTTGGCTGCCATGTTAGTCACCTGTATTAAACGTATGTTTAAACTCTACACCTTGCTAACAGATTTAACAAGCGATGAACAGAGTCGTTCTGTGGTCTGAAGAAAAAAATATAAAAAATGAGAGATGAGTTGGGAACCATGCTTCATGAGCGGAGTCTTAAATAGTGCCACTGCTTTTTCTTAGAAGATATTCTTCAAAGCCCGTTTCCATTTGGTCACGGGTTTTCTTTCGTCTGAGGTTTGAATCTCATGACAGCAATTTCAATTCCTGTAGTGAATACCGTTCAGGTGAATCACAAATAAAATGAGATTTTTAAACGCCAAAGATCAAATGCTTAGAAAAAAGTGCAGAAAAAAATCTGACCGCATGGAACTAAGGCTATCCCGTCAGGTCATAACTAGTGACATTAAGATTATCGGACTGACGGATTAACCGGCCGCCCATGAATGGTTTACTGAACAGCTTTAATCGACAATGCCACTGCTGCTAAACTCCTAATTGTGTTAAGGATTGATTCCTCCCGCTGACAACTCAGCGGGATTTTTTTATCTGTTGCAAAACAGTCCCTAACACTCCGGCGGCTCAGACAGTAAATCTGTATGCAACCAGCGCAACCCCAGCGCCTGAGCCGTCTGTTCGGCGTTGATCCATTTTCCTGTTTCTCCCCCGGCCTGAAATTCGGGCAGAGGTAATTCTGCCATCCTTGCCATCTCTCGGTAGTATTGCGCACGACTTGGATGTTGTGGGGCAGACAAATGCAACGTGGTCTTCGCAGGCCATTTCACCAGAATTTTCTGCACAGCCGCGATCACATCATCCAGATGGACCAGATTCACCGGCGCATCACCGTTTGAAATCGCTTCACGGCCCGCCAGAAACTTCACCGGATGTCTTCCCGGTCCAATCAACCCAGCTAACCGCAACACGACTAAAGCGTCTCCCCACACCTGCCGCAGCTGCTGCTCGATGTACAGATGGGCTTTACCGGATTCAGTGGTTGGTTCTGGTATTGTGGTTTCTAACACTTCACCTTCGATCTCACCGTAGACCGAGGTTGTGCTGATAAAAATCACACGTTGGCACCCCGAGCGTTTTGCTGCACGGGACAAACTCATGATGGCTTCAACAAAATCTGCTGCGTTCATCTGCCGTCGGCCCGGTGGCACATTGATCAGCAAAACTTCTGCCGCAAGAAAAGAAGAAAGCTCAGCGTCTGCCTGGGCTTGCAAAGGCAGCTGCAAAACCACGGCCGGAATTCCGATTTCTCTAAGCTGGCCCGCACCTTCGCGGCTTTGCTTGGATCCCATGACCGAAAATCCTGCCCGTTGCAACGATTTTGCCAGCGGTAATCCCAACCAGCCACACCCGCAAACACTGACTTGCACTGAAGATTTCATCGCATCTTTCCCTTTATTTCTGCCCTGTTTCTGGCGCGCTGTATTTTTGTTGTACATTTAATTCAATCTGTAAATTAATTCCGGAGCATGAAATTAAATAACAGAAAATCACGAGAACTTGGATCATTTTTCGATGTTTATACACGAATTCCTTTTCAAAACTGAAAGGGAAAGTAGATCATGATCAAACTATAATAAAAAGGAAAACTGATTTTCAGAGATTTACTAGGAGGCATGAAACGAAAAGTAGTATAGTTTCATCATATTCGATATCGAAACACAGATATCGACCATTTTGAAATTCAGTAACGAATCGCGGTTATCGCCATGAATACCCTAGAAAAAATACAGAACAACCTGGAAAATTTCAGTAAATCTGAACGCAAAGTTGCTGAAGTGATCATTGCTTCCCCGCAAACCGCCATTCATTCAAGCATTGCCACGCTGGCAAAGATGGCAGATGTCAGTGAACCAACGGTCAACCGTTTTTGCCGCCGTCTGGATACTAAAGGCTTTCCGGACTTCAAACTGCATTTAGCGCAAAGTCTGGCGAACGGCACGCCTTACGTAAACCGGAATGTTGAAGAAGACGACAGTGCTGAAGCCTACACAGCAAAGATCTTCGAATCAACCATGGCTTGTCTGGATGTCGCGAAAAGCAGTCTCGATCCGATGCAGGTGAATCGTGCAGTTGATCTGCTGACGCAAGCCAAGCGAATTTCGTTCTTTGGTCTGGGTGCATCCGCTTCTGTGGCGCATGATGCCATGAATAAATTCTTCCGTTTTAATATTCCGATTGTCTGCTTTGACGATGTCGTGATGCAACGGATGAGCGTCATCAACTGTACAGACAATGACGTTGTGGTGCTGATTTCTCATACCGGCCGAACCAAAAACCTGGTTGAGATTGCTACCATGGCTCGTGAGAACGGTGCGACAGTAATCGGGATTACTGCAAAAGATTCCCCGCTGGATCGAGAATGCTCGCTTTCCATTTGTCTGGATGTACCGGAAGACACAGACATCTATATGCCCATGGCCAGCCGCGTCGTTCAGATGACGGTGATTGATGTGCTGGCCACCGGTTTTACACTGCGCCGTGGGCCGGGTTTCCGGGAGAATCTGAAACGGGTGAAAGAAACCATCAAAGATTCCCGGATTGCCAAAGAAGGCCTGTTTTAAACGATGACTCGCGTATTCAAGATACGCAAGTGGGGTAACAAACCTGAAAAGCATGGCTTTATTGCCATGCTTTTCTTTTTTATACTCTGACGGCTTCAAACAAAAAAGACATAAACAGACGTGACATCAGGGATCAGATGTCGGACATTCATTGTGAAATTCATCAATTCATTGTCCTATGTCGCCTTTTTATCACATACATCTGTAATAATATTACGGAACGTGCAAACACATCGTACCCTTTCGACTATATGGAGAGCTTCATGTCTCAAAGGCTAAGACGTACCAAGATTGTAACCACCCTCGGCCCTGCGACCGATCGCGACAATAACCTCGAAGCTATCATTGCTGCCGGCGCCAACGTGGTCCGCATGAACTTTTCTCACGGCAGCCCGGAAGACCATATTCAGCGTACAAAAAAAGTACGTGAAATTGCCGCAAAGCTTGGACGCCACGTTGCAATTCTCGGTGACCTGCAAGGCCCGAAAATCCGAATTTCAACCTTCCGCGACGGAAAAATCCGTCTGGCGATTGGTGATGCCTTCACGCTCGACAGCGACTTACCCAAAGGTGAAGGCACGCAACAGGCTGTTGGTCTGGACTATAAAGAACTGCCAAAAGATGTCGGCCCTGGCGATCTGCTGCTCCTTGATGATGGCCGGGTTCAGCTTGAAGTCACTCAGGTAGAAGGCAATAAAGTACATACCAAAGTGACCGTTGGCGGTCCGTTATCAAACAACAAGGGCATCAATAAGAAAGGCGGCGGCCTATCGGCTGAAGCGCTGACCGAGAAAGACAAAGCAGACATCATTACAGCTGCGGCAATGAACGTAGACTACCTGGCGGTCTCTTTCCCGCGTAATGGCGAAGACATGCACTATGCGCGCCGCCTGGCAACCGACGCTGGCCTGAATGCCCGCCTTGTTGCCAAAGTTGAACGTGCTGAAGCCGTCGCAACGCTGGAAGCGATGGATGACATCATCATGGCTTCAGATGCAGTGATGGTTGCTCGTGGAGATCTGGGTGTTGAAATCGGTGACCCGGAGCTGATTGGTGTGCAGAAGAAGCTGATCCGCCGCGCCCGCAGCCTGAACCGGACCGTGATCACCGCAACGCAGATGATGGAATCGATGATCACCAACCCGATGCCAACCCGTGCAGAAGTGATGGACGTTGCGAACGCAGTTCTGGATGGAACGGATGCGGTCATGCTGTCGGCTGAAACGGCTGCCGGTGATTATCCGGTTGAGACCGTGAAAGCCATGGCCAGCGTATGTCTGGGTGCTGAAAAAGAGCACAGCATCAATGTGTCTTCGCACCGGATGGACCGGACATTTGAAACTCCGGAAGAAACCATTGCGATGTCGACCATGTATGCCGCAAACCACATGATTGGTGTGACCGCGATGATCACGCTGACGGAGTCTGGTCGGACGCCTCTGATGATGTCCCGGATTTCTTCCGGACTGCCTATCTTCGCGCTGTCGCGCAACGAGCAGACCCTGAACCGTGCAGCGCTGTATCGTGGTGTCACGCCCGTGTATTTCGACCGTGAAGGTGATGCGGGTCTGGATGTGGCCAAACACGCCATCAATGACCTGAAAGAACTGAATTTGCTGAAAACCGGCGATCTGGTGATCATCACCCAAGGCGATATCATGGATACAGTCGGCAGTACCAACAACATGCGTATCCTGACCGTGGACTAATCTCCGCAGTCATTCGCCGCTAAGCTCCCATCAGCACAGATGGTTGCCTAGCGCTCCAAACAAAAAAGCTTGCGATCACCGCAAGCTTTTCTTTTTTATATACTTGTTAAGAGGCGTCTGGCTGCATCCAGTTTGGGTTCACCCTGGCGGTCAGAATATGATCTTCCCATCGGCCATTAATCAGCAGATATTCCCGGGCAACCCCTTCCTGTTCAAAGCCTGCCGCTTTTAACACCGCCGCACTGCGCTGATTCCGGGGAATATAAGCAGCCATCACCCGATGAAAATGCTGCTCTTCAAACAACCACCGAATCGCTGCATTCAACGCCCGTCGCATCATACCTTTCCCCTGCTGTTTTTCATCCAGCGAATAACCAACATGGCAAGCATAGAAAGGATGACGCACCAGATTACTGAAGTTGATGACCCCGCAGATTTCATTCGACCCTTCACAAAAAATCACAAAATAGTAAGCCAGATTGTGTTTGTGTAATTCACTTAACTGCGCAAGTCGTCGTTCCCAGCCAGCCACGGTAAAAAAAGCAGGATCACGCAGCGGCTCCCAGGGTTGAAGAAAGGCCTTGTTGCGCTGATAGTAAGCCGCGATCTGGTAAGCATCCTTTTGAGTCACCAGCCGGATTGTCAGCTCATCGACTTTGAGGGACGAGGAGCGATGGATGATCGAATGAAACAAGCTGACCTCTGCGTTGTACATCTATACTTTCAAATTGACACAGCCGAATTCTTTCTCTGTTTCTGGCCATCAGGCCACTTGATTCGGCGTGCGATAATCAACAGTTCACCAGTTATGGCAACTATGTATTACGATCTGATTCAAACAGAACTTGGTGTTATCTACCTGCAAGCGGATCATCAGGGACTGAAACTGCTGTCCTTTGCCAGCGATGGTTATCAACCACCGCCTTGCTGGAACTACCATCCTGAGAAAATGCACGAATATAGCCTTCAGGTCAAAGAATACCTGTGCGGTCAACGTCAGCAATTCTCCCTGTCACTGGCACCGGAAGGAACGCCTTTCCAACAGAGTGTCTGGCAAGCGATACAACACATTCCCTACGGTAAAACAGCCACTTATCATAGCCTAGCCGTTCAGTTAGGTAACAAAAAAGCCCAGCAGGCGATTGCGCTGGCAAAAAATGTCAATCCGATTCCTTTAGTGATTCCCTGTCATCGGGTGATTTGTGATCACCCCAGATTAAGCTGCCGCTTCGGTCTGGACTTAATCAACCGATTACGCCATCTGGAATCAGGTCAGATTCAGCCGGAACTCTTACCGCTCTGAAGCCAATCAGCCTCAGAGCAGCAATACCCGTCAGGGTTTATTGATTCCGTACTCCCGCAGCTTATTTGCCACAGCGGTATGAGAGACCCCCAGACGCTTCGCAAGCTTACGCGTCGACGGATAACTCTTATACAGATTCGTTAAGATACCAGACTCATAGCGCTTCATGATATCGTCCAGTGACCCATCCAGCGTTTCCTCACTGATCACACTGGCAGATTCATTCTCCGGCAATTGAATGTCATCGACTGTCATTTCTGCCTTTTCAAGCTGAGTCATGGCCCGGAACAGGACATTTCTCAACTGGCGGATATTCCCCGGCCAGGCATACTGGCTTAAAGTCTGAGCCAGTTTCTCCGACATTGCCGGTTTCGGCTGCTGGAGCTCCTGCGCAAACTGAGACACAAACAGCTCTGCCAGCGGCACAATATCGGCTGACCGCTCTCGCAGAGGCGGCACCACCAGTGACAACACATTCAGGCGGTAATAGAGATCTTCGCGGAACTGACCCGCTGCAACTAAATCCGGCAAACGTTTCTGAGTCGAGCAAATCACCCGGACATCCACTCTCACCTCTTTCTCTTCCCCGACACGGCGGAAAGTGCCGTCCTGAAGGAAGCGCAGCAGTTTGACCTGCAAGTGAGACGACATTTCACCGATTTCATACAAAAACACAGTGCCGCCGTTCGCTTGTTCGAATATCCCTTTTTTGCCTGCTTCACCGCCAACGCCTGCCACACCGAACAATTCAGTCTCGGCGGCATTATCCGGCATGGAAACACAGTTCACGAGCAGGAAAGGCTGGTCCCGGCGTAATGAACGCTGATGACAGGCTCGCGCCAGCATTTCTTTCCCGGTGCCGGTTTCTCCCTGAATCAGCAACGGCGCATCCAGCAGGGACAGCTTTTTCGCCTGACCAATCAAGTGCCTGAACCGGGAAGAGTGACCGACCAGATGTTCAAAACCATTGTCCCCACTAATCTTACGCATGGCCAGTGGCATTTTGGCTTCAGACAAAGAGCGCAGCAAAATCACAGCACTTGCCAGTACTTCGTTATTGGCATCATCGGTGACATAAACAGGCAGCACTTCCATCAGGTAGTCCAGCCCGGACAGCACCACCATTTCGCTGTACTGCTTGGCACCGTCCTTTTCAAGCCAGCGATAGAAATTAAATCCCAGTACGCTGTGAATGGTTTCTCCCAGTACCGCTTCCCGGGATTTACCCAACACTTGCTCGGCTGGCTGATTCGCCAGATCGATTTTTCCCTGCAAGTTCACCGAGAAAAACGGATCCGGCAGCGCTTCAAGTAATGCTTTCAGTTCTTTATGTTCACGCTCACTGGGCATGAACTGGATTTTCCGGACGTCTGTCACGCCCTCCAACTGACGGATTTGCGACATCAGCTGGCGAAATTCTTCAAATTCGATTTCCGGACAATTCAGGTAGATGATCCCGCTACGGTCGATTTCGATTCCGCGCAGGTCCAGCTCACGACTGGCTAAAATATCCAGCAGTTCCCGGGTCATCCCCAGCCGGTCGACACAAAAGACTTGTAGCCTCATAGTGGTTGCCTTTTTACTCCAGACAAAACTGTCAACAATTCGTGACACGTGAGCAGTGTGCGCGGAAGTTACCTGATCGTCAAGACAGGAAATTCAGAAGGTGAGAACTGTATCGTGATGAAATGGTGGCAAAAACAACATTTTGCAGAGTCATGCCATCAGGTGAATAAAAATCGACCAGCCCCAATGGTGAAGCTGGTCGAAAAACATCAGGTACTCTGCCCCGCCGTCTCGGACTTGTCCGCCCCCAGTCGGCCAAGCAGATCACGCCGGATATCACTCAGGGCCGGCGCCTGATCCGGCTGCCAGGGCAGCGGTCGCATCAGATTGATTGCTTTCAGGCCGAGCCGGCCGGTCAGCAGACCCACGCCTAAGCCCTGCGCAGCCCGGGCTGATAAACGACCGGTCAGGTGGACTGACAATAAATCCATGCTGCTGTCGGTGATCAGTTCACTGGCACCGGCAATAGCCATATTTTTCAGCACCAGTTTGAACAGCTGAATCCGGGACCAGTAGCCCAGTTCAATGCCGTACACTGCGGCAATCTGATCAATCAGACGGAAGTTTCGCCAGGCGACCAGTAGGACATCAGCGATCGCCAGCGGGCTGACGGCAACCATCAGCGCGGCTTCACGCGCGTACTTCACCACCAGCTTTTTCGCGGCTTTATCCTGCTGGCTCACCACGAGTTGATCATACATGGCCAGCACTTCAGCATCGTTATGGGTCGCTGCCAAAGATTCCTGCCAGCGGCTGTAGCCTGCGTGTTCAGCGGAGATCCCGCCCTGTTTCGCCAGCCGGATACAGAAAGCTTTCCCTTGCCCGATACCATCTTCGGCAAGGAGCATTTCAGCCTGTTCCCGTTCAGTCTGCCGGTCTTTCAGTCGGCGCAGCCGGAGCCATTCACGGCCGAGGACGACAATCCCTGTGGCTGCCACGGAGGCCACCAGCACACTCCAGCCCAGGGACAGCCAGTCCCCGCTCTGATAGGCCGAATACACATAATCGACGCTTTGCCAGACGGTCAGACCCACCCCACCCAACAACAGGGTTTTCAGCCAGCGACCTTTGGACTTCCGCTTTCCCAGCGTTTGCGCTAACTGTGCTTCTGCTTGTGTTTCTGAGGCATCTTCGGGACCAGACGGCAAGAAACTCTCTTCCTGCGCAAATTCCAGTCTTGTTTTGAGATCTGGCGCAGACTGCGCCTGTTCGGTTTCGTCGAATACAATCTTGCTCTGAAACGATTTGGTCATCGCAATTTATCTCCCAGCAAAAACGACAGGGTTTTATCCATCCGGATATGCGGCAGCGGTTCATCACTTTGCTGCGGCAAGGGCCGGAAACTGACAAAATCAAAACCCTGAGATGCCCAGAATTGATCATCCGGCAGACGTCTCGGGACTTCTCCCGGAAAGATAGTCTGGGCCTGACCGGACAAAGTATGGCCGCGCAAGGCTGGCACCTGCTTGCCCTGGTGCTCCACAAATCCGGGCTCCGTCGCCTGTATAGCAGCCAGACTGGTGCAGCTCATATTGATGCCTTCAAACGATGCCGTCTGCCAGGCTTCATTGACCATCTGCTGCAGCAGGCTGACCAGATTCGGATGCTGCTCCGGGGTAATATGATCCGCTTTGGTGGCCGCAAACAGCACTTTATCGATTCTGGGCGAGAACAAACGGCGCAGTAATGAACTCCGGCCATAATGAAAGCTCTGCATCAGTTGATTCAGGGCATGCCGCATGTCATTGAAAGATTCACGCCCCGCATTCAGCGGTTGCAGGCAATCAACCAGAATAATCTGGCGGTCGAATTTCGAGAAATGGTCCCGGTAAAAGCCTTTCACCACATGTTGCTGATAATATTTATAACGGCTACGCAGCATCCCGAAGTTTGTATTTTCTTTCGCTTCATTCAACTGGCTTTCGCTGTATTTATCCAGCCACACTAACGGAAAAAACTGAAGGACAGGCGCACCCGACAACTCACCGGGCAATACGAATCGTCCCGGTTGCACCCAATGTAATCCCGCCTCAGCCTTACATTGATGTAAATAGGCGGTGAACTGTTCTGCCAGCCGGGCCAGCAGGTTTTCATCCGCTTCTGCGAATGGATCCAGTGCCTCACCTGCCGCCAGCCAGTCTTGCGCCAGGGCCTGACGACGCCCCGTCATCAGCCGGTGCTGCTGTTTCGACCAGGCCAGATAATCCATGTCGAGCAAAGGTAAATCGAGCAGCCATTCTCCGGGATAATCAATAATATCCAGATAGAGGGTGGCCGTATCCTGCAAGAGTTTCAGCGGGCCTTTCTGCGGCTGAAAACGCAGGGCCATGCGAATCTGGCTGACATCACGGGTCGGCTCGGGCCAGTGAGGCGGTGTGGCCAGCAGAGACTGCATCCCTTCTTCATATCCGAAAGCAGGCACATGCATTTCAACCTGAGGAACCCGCCGGGCGCCCATCAGGTGCCCGTCACTGACCGCCGGAAACAGCGGTAATCGTGGATTGGTACTGACATGCTGTAACTGGTTCACCAAGGAAGTGATAAAAGCGGTTTTCCCGGCACGGGATAAACCGGTCACTGCCAGCCTGACATGCCTGTCCAGCCCCCGGTTCACTAATTTGTTCAGCTCTTGCCCTAAATGAATCATATCCTGCCCTTCTCATTTTTCTTCGTACAGCAGAAAAGCAGGCGGTTGCCTGCTTTCCTTTTTAGGCCAGTGTTGCGTTTAAAGCTGTTTGAACGCTTTTTCCACATCGTAGGCAGAGGAGGTCACATAAGCTTCCATCTCTTGGAGCTTGGTTTCCATGCCATCCATTTCGCTCTCCAGGTTATGCAAAACCTGAGACGGTGACTGCCCGGACTGCCAGGGTTTCTGTTTCACCGTGTGCTCTTTATAAGCATGCTGCTGTGTCTGACGTTCTTCCGGCATCTTATCCAGAAACAGACAGGCTGCGATATAAGCCAGCGTGACGAAAAAACCGATACCCAGCAAAAACGCAGAAACCGTCAGGATACGAACTACCCAGGTTTCAACCCCGAAGTATTCGGCAATCCCGGCACAGACCCCTCCCAGTTTCCCGTTCTTCGGATCGCGGTATAAGGTTTTCGTCATGACTTCTGCCTCCATTGCGGCGCTTCAGCATCCAGTATCTTTTCCAGTGTGACAATACGTTGCTGCATCTGTTCTGCGCGGGTCAGCAACGCCTGCAGTTTATCCGCTTCATCACCGGAAAGTCCCTGTGCGGTGTGGCGCTTGCTTCGGTAATGCAAAATCAGCCACAACGGAGCGACAAATACCAGAAAGACAATCAGCGGCCCGACTATAAATCCCATCGACATGCAATCTCTCCTCTCAAGGCCTTCACTATTATTCTTTGTCTTTCATGCCTGCTTTCAGACGTGCCAGTTCCTGTTCGATTGCGTCTTGTGCCTGCAAATCCGCAAATTCCTGATCCAGACTCTTACCGCGACCTAAATTATAGCTGTCGGCTTCTGCCTCCATTTCGTCAATACGGCGCTCGTATTGCTCGAACTTGGATAATGCTTCGTCGACTTTGCCGGTATCCAGCTGACGACGAACTTCACGACGATTATCCGCAGCCTGATGACGCATCACCAGCGCTTGCTGACGCGCGCGGGTTTCCTGCAGCTTGCGCTCCAGTTCAGCAACTTCCTTGGCCAGCTTTTCAATGGTTTCTTCCACCAGCTTATACTCTTCCTGCAGCGTCAGAACCACATCACTGAGCTTTTGTTTTTCAATCAGCGCAGCACGGGCCAGGTCTTCACGGTTTTTCTGCAGTGCCAGCGTCGCTTTTTGCTGCCAGTCTTCAGATTGTGATTGCAGGCTGTTGATCCGACGCTGTAATTCCTTCTTGTCCGCCATGGCTTTGGCGGAAGAGGTCCGGACCTCAACCAGCGTGTCTTCCATCTCCTGAATAATCAGGCGGATCATTTTTTGCGGATCTTCTGCTTTATCCAGCAATGAATTCACGTTGGCGTTTACAATATCCGCAAAGCGAGAAAAAATACCCATAATTGTCTCTCCTTCATCGTCGTCATACCGACGCTCGGCTGACTGACGTTGTGATTCAGATGTCGCCGGAAAACCAGCGGACTCATGTGTGATAGCCCTATATTACAAAAGGCGTGCCAACTTTATTATTCATTCGATATCAGTAAGTTAGCTTTACATCTGCTTCTGCCTGCTGCTATCTTATAAATGTTTATGCCAAGAGTTGGCGAAATTGACCAACACTTTTTCTGTTGAATCACGCGGAGCTCTCCCTATGCAAAAAACGGACAACCTGATCGGTGAATCAGAAGCCTTTCTCGCCGCTTTAGATCATGCCTCGCGGCTGGCTCCGCTCGAACGCCCTATTCTGATTCTGGGTGAGCGCGGGACAGGTAAGGAACTGATTGCCCAGCGGATTCACTATTTGTCCAGACGCTGGGATCAGCCTTTGGTTTCCCTCAATTGTGCAGCCCTGAGTGAAGGGGTCATTGACTCTGAATTGTTCGGCCACGAGGCCGGTTCTTTTACCGGCGCGAAAGGCCGCCATATGGGCCGGTTCGAGAGAGCCGAAGGCGGTACGCTGTTTCTCGATGAGCTCGCAACATCACCGCTGGGCGTGCAGGAAAAGTTATTACGCGTGATCGAATATGGTGAATATGAACGGGTTGGCGGTACGAAAACCTGTCAGGCCAATGTCCGGCTGATCTGTGCCACCAATGCCGATCTCCCGGCGCTGGCAAATGAAGGCAGTTTCCGGGCAGATTTATTAGATCGGCTGGCCTTCGACATTATCCATTTACCACCGCTGCGAGAGCGTCAGGAAGATATCCTGCCGCTGGCAGAATACTATGCTGTCCGGATGTGCCGTGAGATGGGATTTGGCTATTTTTCAGGGTTCAGTCCCGCAGCAAGAAAAGCGCTCACCACCCATTATTGGCCCGGAAATGTCCGTGAACTGAAGAACACGGTGGAACGTTCTGTCTTTCGTCACAATCACGAGGATTTACCCATTGAATCAATTATCCTCGATCCATTCACTCCCCCTTGGGCCAGCCAACCCAACGGGACGGCCCAAGATGCGGATCCTGCGCTTGAATCCGCCCCGAAGCTTCCAATCGATCTGCGAAATTATCAGGCATCACAGGAAGTTAGTCTGATCAATCAGGCACTGGTGCAATCGAAGTATAATCAGCGAAAAGCCGCACAACTGCTTGGATTAAGCTACCATCAACTCAGAGGCTTACTGCGCAAGCATGATATGGTGGGCAGTCCTCAGGAAAATGACAGCCATGAATAACAAACTGCGTCATTTAATAGCATCGCGCTGGTTAATGAAGGAGATACCTTGGTGGTTCGCGCAGAAAGTGATAAATTTAGCCCCTTGTTTTTCCTCAACACCTGATAGATAAGAGCGTTGTTATGAACGCCTGTTTCCGATTGCTGCTTGCCTGTGCTGGATTGCTGGGTTTGACGGCCTGCTCTGATCCCCAGCAAGAAAATACCATTCGCCAGTGGGGGTTTATTTATTGTGGCCAGGACACCCCCTGGACCTTTAATCCTCAATTGACGGATGGTGGTCATACGGCCGACAGTCTGGCAGCCCAGATCTTTGATCGGCTGCTGCAACTGGATCCGATCAGCCATCTGCCGCAACCTGCGCTTGCCAGCAGCTGGACCGTCAGTGAAGATGGCCTGGAATATACGTTCACGCTGCGGCAGGATGTCCGGTTTCAGCGTACGCCAGACTTTTCTCCGACCCGACGGTTCAATGCTGAGGATGTGCTGTTCAGCTTTCAGCGGGTCATTGACCCCAAACATCCGTATCACGCCGTTTCCGGTGGTCATTACCCGTGGTTTGAAAGCCAGTCATTCCATCGTTTGATTGAACGCATTAAAATCATTGATGCGCATCACATCAAATTTATCCTGACCCGGCCAGACAACGCTTTCCTTTCGACCATTGCCAGCTCTTATGCTGCCATTCACTCGGCTGAATACGCAGATCAGCTGTTACGGCAAGGTCATCCGGATCAGATTGATACCCGGCCGGTCGGGACCGGTCCATTTTATATGGATGAATACCAGCCCCATGATCTGATTCGCCTGAAACGCCACTCCTATTACTGGCGTGGGGCCCCCTTTATGGGCCAGGTTGTGTTCGACATCTCATCCCGCGGGACAGGAACACTGGCCAAGTTGCTGAATCACGAATGTGATGTGCTTTCTTCTCCGGTTGCCAGCCAGCTTCCGGTGATCAAGAACGATCCTGAATTTGATCTGATCGCGCAAAATGCCATGAACGTAGCTTTTCTCGCCATCAATAACAGTATTCCGGCCTTGCAGGACGGACGCGTGCGTCAGGCAATCAATCTGGCGATCAACCGCGAGAATTTGCTGAATTCCGTTTACTACGGTACGGGCACCAAAGCCAAAACCTTGCTGCCCCCGATGTCTTGGGCACATGATAAAAACCTGCCCGATGTCAGATACGATCCGGTCAAAGCACAGCAGTTCCTGAAAGAAGCAGGTTATGACCGTAATCTGCACCTGATTCTGGCGGTGCCCATGGAGCCACGGCCTTACAATCCCAGTCCGCGTAAAACAGCAGAGCTGATACAGGCTGATCTGCGCGCGGTTGGTATTGAAGTCACTTTGCTGTTGCAAGACAGGCCCTTACGACCGGGCTCAAAAGCACAACAAAGCATTGATCTGACGCTGACTGGCTGGGTGGCCGACAATGGCGATCCGGATAATTTCCTGCGCCCGCTGCTCTCGTGCAGCGCCAAACAGGCCGGATTGAACGTTGCCAACTGGTGTAATCTGCAATTTGATAACCTGCTGGAACTGGCTTCTCGCACGACCCAACTGGAGCAGCGTCTGGATTATTATCAGTACGCGCAGGAAATTTTGCAGGATGAAGTCCCGGTGATCCCGCTGGCCCATGGGGTTCACTATCAGATTCACCATCAATCCTTACAGGGCCTCCACCTGAGTCCTTTTGGCACCCGCTCGTTCTCTAATGTGTATCGGAGCGAATAACTGATGTTCATCTACACCATTCGCCGTCTGAACCTGTTTCTGATCACCCTGTTCATCCTGACGATGATCGGTTACAGCATTTTGCGTATCGAGCCTTCCAGTTACTGGAACCTGCATGATTTCTGGTCGGGCTGGCTGCTCTATCTGGAAAACCTGATGGTTGGAAACCTGGGCCTCAATGAAGCTGGAAAACCCATCTTAGGGGAAATCCTGACCGTCTTCCCGGCCACATTGGAGCTGTGTTTCTTTGCTTTTATTCTCTCCCTGCTGCTGGGGATTCCGTTAGGCACCCTAGCCGGTGTGAAGCGCGGACGCTGGATAGATACCTGCATTTCTTCTCTGACCCTGGTCGGCTATTCCCTGCCCTTGTTCTGGCTGGCGATGTTGTTGATCATGCTGTTTTCTATCCAGTTAGGCTGGTTGCCGGTTTCCGGTCGCTACAACTTGCTGTATCAGATTGAACCCGTCACCGGCTTCGCGTTGTTTGATGTCTTCTTGTCTGAAAAATCCTACCGTTCCGCAGCCATGCTGGATGTGGTCCGCCACCTGATCCTGCCGACACTGGTACTGGCCATTGCGCCGACAACCGAAGTAATCCGGCTGACCCGGGCTTCAGTGGCCGATGTCATGCAACAGAACTTCATCAAAGTCGCGCAGACCAAGGGACTGTCAATGGGTGAAATCATCATGCGTCACGTCATGAAAAATGCGATTCCGCCCATTATTCCAAAACTGGGGATGCAATTTTCAACCATGATGACCTTTGCCATGCTCACCGAGTCAATTTTCAACTGGCCGGGTATCGGACGGTGGCTGCTCGATGCCATTGCCACCCAGAATTATGTCGCCATTCAGGCTGGCGTGATCACTGTGGGTGGATTTATTTTGCTGGCCAATATTCTGTCTGATCTGGCGGGTGCCTTGGTCAATCCACTGGCCCGGAAGGAATGGTATGCCATCAAATAACATCTACCAGGAACATAAAATTCCGACACAATGGGAACGGGCGTGGCAAAACTATCAGGCTAACTCGCTGGCAGTTTTCGGACTCTGGTGTCTGGGTTTTCTGCTGCTCATCACCCTTTTTGCGCCATTACTGGTCTCTTACGGGCCCAGTGAGCAGGTGGGCGAATTTCTGATGCCCCCCTCTTGGGATGCCAGCGGACACGTTGAATTTTTCTTCGGCACCGACGATCTGGGGCGGGACTTATTTACCCGTATTCTGCTGGGCAGCCAGCTGACCTTTGGGACGGCTTTACTGGTTGCGTTTGCGTCTGCCATCCTCGGGATTGTGATTGGCATTCTGGCGGGCATGACCCGTGGCCTGAAATCCAGCTTCCTGAATCATGTGCTGGACACAGTTTTGTCGATTCCTTCCCTGCTGCTGGCCATCATTATCATTGCTTATATGGGCACCGGGATGACCAGTATCCTGCTGGCCATCTGGCTTGCATTGATCCCAAGGTTTATTCGAGCGATCTACTCTGCCGTACATGATGAAATGGAAAAAGAGTATGTCACTGCGGCAAGACTTGATGGTGCCAACAGTTTCTACCTGCTGTACCACTCGATTTTACCCAATATCCAGCCTGTGGTGATCAGTGAGTTGACCCGGGCCATTTCCATCGCCATGATTGATATCGCAGCACTTGGTTTTCTCGGCTTGGGCGCTCAATCACCGTCCCCGGAATGGGGGGCAATGCTGGGTGATTCGATTGAACTGATTTATCTGGCTCCCTGGACAGTCACCCTACCCGGACTCGCCATCACCTTCAGTATCTTGGTGGTAAACTTAGTAGGAGAAGGACTCCGACAAGCAATCAATGCAGGAGTAGACTGATGCCATTGCTCGATATCCGAAATCTCACCATCGAAATCGAAACCCCGCAGGGCATGGTTAAAGCGGTAGAACGCATGAGCCTGACTCTGAACGAAGGTGAAATCCGCGGGCTGGTCGGAGAATCCGGCTCGGGTAAAAGTCTGGTGGCCAAAGCCATTGCCGGGGTGACCAAAGATAACTGGCGTGTCAGTGCCGACCGGCTGCGTCTGGGTGATATTGACTTACAGTCTCTGTCTCCCCGTGAACGTCGGAAAGTGGTGGGTCGCGAGATTGCGATGATCTTTCAGGAGCCCTCTTCTTGCCTGGATCCTTCAGAGCAGGTTGGGCAGCAGCTTGAGGAAGCCATTCCCCGCAGTTCATTCAGTGGCAGCTTCTGGCAACGTTTCCACTGGCGCCAGAAACAGGCGATTGCGCTGCTTCACAAAGTCGGGATTAAAGATCATCAGCGCGTGATGCACAGTTATCCCTATGAACTGACGGATGGTGAGTGTCAGAAGATTATGATCGCGATGGCTATCGCCAACCGGCCACGACTCTTGATTGCGGATGAACCCACCAACGATCTGGATCCGATCACACAGGCGCAAATTTTCCGTTTGCTGAGCCGGATGAATCAGCTGAATAACACCACGATCCTGCTGGTCAGCCATGATCTGACCACAGTCACGCAATGGGCAGACCGGATCACCGTGATGTATTGCGGACAAGCTGTTGAGTCGGGCAGCCGCAAACAGCTCCTGACCACGCCACATCATCCTTACACCGTGGCGTTATTGCAGGCGATGCCGGATTTCAGTCAGGATATTCCGCACAAAAGTAAACTGACAACCCTGCCCGGCTCCATTCCGCCCCTGCAGCATTTGCCGATTGGCTGTCGTCTCGGCCCGCGTTGCCCGCATGCGCAGCGGAAATGTGTCGAAGTCCCGAAACGCAAAAAAGTGAAAAACCATAAGTACAGCTGCCACTTTCCTTTAAATATGCCGGAGCCGAAATCATGAGCGCCCTTCTGGAAGTCGACAACCTGAGAAAGGAATACCATCATCGCTCCGGTTTGTTCCGACGCCGCAGCACCGAAGCGGTAAAGCCTGTGTCTTTCAAACTGGAAGTTGGGCAGACGCTGGCCCTGATTGGTGAAAATGGTTCCGGTAAATCCACACTGGCGAAAATGCTGGCGGGCGTTGTTGAGCCCTCCGGGGGCGTGATCCGGGTCAATGATGAACCGTTGGCCTATGAAGACTACCGGACACGTTGCAAACTGATCCGGATGATCTTTCAGGATCCCAATACTTCACTGAATCCGAGAATTCAGATTGGTCAGATCCTGGAAGGACCGCTGAAGCGAAACACCAATATGACCCCACAAGAGCGGGAAAATCGGATTAAAGCAACGCTGTTGCGTGTTGGTCTGCTGCCAGAACATGCGTATTTCTACCCGCAAATGCTGGCAACCGGCCAGAAACAGCGGGTTTCCCTGGCCAGAGCACTGATCCTGCAACCTTGTATTATTGTGGCCGATGAAGCCCTGAACGGATTGGACATGTCGGTTCGGTCGCAAATCATTAACCTGCTGCTCGATTTGCAGCAGGAGATGGGCCTGTCGTATATCTATGTGTCTCAGCACATGGGCGTGATTAAACATTTCAGCGATCAGCTCATGGTGATGCAACAAGGAGAAGTGGTTGAGCAAGGCGCAACGGTGGATATCTTTCAGTCACCTCGACATCCGCTGACGCAAAAGCTCATCGACAGCCATTTCACGGCACCGTCGCACGATCGCAGTACACGGATCAGCAGCCGCACGGCGAAAATCCACATCTAACGCCATTGCAGCCAGAACCATCCTCCCACTGCGCGCAGAGAAATGAAGCGCGTAAGAAAGGACCGGGGAGGATATCAGAAATATTGCCCCCGGCAGAGCGGGAGCAATATAAAAAAGAGAAGATTAAGCCTGAAGGGTGCGATTGATGTCAGCCAGAACTGCCGCCGGATCATCAGCTTGGGTGATCGGGCGACCGATGACCAGATAGTCAGATCCCGCTTTGACTGCATCAACTGGCGTCATCACACGGCGCTGGTCGCCCGCGGCACTGCCAGCCGGGCGGATTCCCGGTGTCACCAGCTTGAAGTCAGCACCCAGATTTGATTTCAGCAGCGTTGCTTCCTGCGCTGAACAGACCACACCATCCAGCCCGCTGTTTTTCGTCAGCGTTGCCAGGCTCAGCACATGCGCCTGAGGTTCACGGGTAATCCCGACACCAGCCAAATCCTGGGCTTCCATACTGGTCAGCACGGTGACGCCAATCAGTAATGGGCGATCTTTCCCGTATGGTTCCAGAATTTCACGGGAAGCAGTCATCATACGCTCTCCACCACTGGCATGTACATTCACCATCCAGACACCCAGCTCAGCTGCGGCTCGCACTGCACGCGAACAAGTATTCGGGATATCGTGAAATTTCAAATCCAGAAAGACAGAATGACCTTTGTCGTGCAGGTTTCGAACAAAATCTGGCCCAAACAGCGTAAACATTTCTTTGCCTACTTTCAGGCGGCAACTACCCGGCTCAATGCGATCCACAAACGCCAGCGCTTCATCCTGCGTCGGATAATCCAATGCCACAATCACTTTTGGGTCTAACATGCTCTCTCCTAGACTTCACTTACTCAGATTACATTCAAAAGAAAGGGCCATCACCCGCGGTGATCAGCCCTTTGAGAATGCTTCAACAATTCATTTTTATTCCCCATCCAGTCCGCGAATGGGTTTTACTGCCCCCAGCCTTTACAGGATGGGCATTGCCAGTATAAAGAGTGGCTTTCAAAACCACATTTACCGCAGCGGTAATGAGGCTTCATCTTCAGTTGCTCCCCTACCAAGCCACGCAAGGTCGACAAGCTTTCTTTCGCCCGACCCTCTTCAGCTTCATCCAGATGATAATCCATCAGTTGATAAAAGCCTTTCATGGTTGGATTCTTGACCAACTGACGGGTCATAAAGGTTTGCGCCATCACAGCGCCTTCATGGCGGGCGATCTCATCAGCCAGCATCAGTTCGGCAGTTGCCCCTGCATGGCTGTCGACACAATGACGGAGATACTTCACCCAACCGGCTTCATTCTGCGTTGCTTCATAGCACTCCAGCAACATGGGCAAGGTTTCACTGATGTAATCCACATCCTGCTCTGCCACCCGCTCCAACTGTTGTGCCGCAGATTTATAATTTTTTTCGGCCATCAGCACCCGTGCCATGCTGATCGAAGCCCGGACACAGTGTTTATCGGCTGACAATGCTTTTTTCAGGAACTGTTTGGCTTTCTCCGGGTTCTGCGCGCTTAATTCCAGCATGGCCTGCTCACACCAGAAGTGAGCGATATCATGACGCAGCTTATGCTTACCCATTTTGACGAGTTGCGTTGCCATGTCGATGGCCCGATCCCACTCGCGTGTCTGCTGATAAATCGTTAACAATTGCTGAAGTGCGCCTTCACGGTGATCCGGCTCATCCAGCAACTGCTCAAAAATTTTTTCTGCCCGGTCGAAGAAACCTGCAACCATGTAGTCTTTTGCAAGCTGCTGTAAAGCCAGATTCCGCTGGTCAATGGTCAGGTTCGGTCGGGCAATTAAGTTCTGGTGAATGCGAATCGCACGATCAACTTCGCCCCGGCTTCGGAACAAGTTCCCCAGGGCAAGGTGTGTATCTATCGTTTCACTATCGACCTGTAATAACTCAATAAACAGATCGACAGCTTTATCAGACTGATCGGACAGCAGCAGGTTCAGACCGGTCACATATTGGCGTGACATATGGTGCGATTTTTCCTGCCGCTTGTTACTCGCGCTTCTGTTCCCCATATACCAGCCGTAAGCAGCGGCAATTGGCAGCAACAGAAACAACAGCTCTAGCATGAAATAATTATTCCTTGGCGGTCTCTGCAGAACGCAGCTGCTCTAATTCTTTTTCCTGCTTGGCGATGCGTTTCGTTAAGCTTTTTTTCGAAAGACGCGCTTTCAGGTACATCGAACCACAAACCAGCCACCCAATGGCAAAACCTGTCCCGAAGGTCACCCCTAAAAGCGTTGAAAGCTGAAATTGTCCCTTCGCAATCAGAAAATCGAAGTCAACCATTACCTGATTCTGAGCACCTAATGCCAGTGTGATCAAAAAACACACTATCAAGATAAGAATGCCTACTATTTTCATCGTGAATCCTCTCACTAGATCAAAAACTTGATGAATAGATTATGCAGTAAAACGACTCATCAGACCATGATCAACAGGCATAAAAAAACGGCATACTCAGAGCATGCCGTTTTCTTGTGCAACTAACGATTAACCTGCATTCAGTGAATTCACGCGATCACGTAATTCTTTGCCCGGCTTAAAGTGAGGAACGTACTTGCCGTCCAATTCCACTTTATCGCCGGTTTTCGGATTACGGCCAACGCGCGGCGCACGGTAATGCAGAGAGAAACTACCAAAGCCACGGATCTCAATGCGGTCCCCTTCAGCTAGGGTTGTGGCCATATGCTCAAGGATTTCCTTGATCGCATCTTCTACTTGTTTCGCAGAAAGATGAGTTTGTTGGCTGCACAGCCTTTCGATCAATTCAGACTTTGTCATAATCACCCCGTTTTTTTAGTATGTTTCTCAGTAGTATAACCGTTAAGGGGGAAAATACTTCCCCCTTGGGGCAAATTATTCGCCTTTAGCTGCTTTGAAAGCGTCAGCCATAGCATTACCGAATGCAGATTCGTCCTGCTGGTTCAGGCTAGCCATTGCTTCTTGCTCTTCGTCTTCGTCTTTCGCACGTACAGACAGGTTGATCACGCGGTTCTTACGGTCAACACCGGTGAACTTCGCTTCAACTGCGTCACCTTCAGACAGGATCAGCGTTGCGTCTTCTACGCGGTCACGAGAAGCTTCAGAAGCACGCAGGTAACCTTCTACGCCTTCAGCCAGTTCAATGGTTGCGCCTTTCGCGTCAACGGCAACAACTTTACCGTTTACCAGAGAACCTTTCTTGTTCAGAGCTACAAAGCTGTTGAACGGATCTTCTTCGATCTGCTTGATACCCAGAGAGATGCGCTCACGCTCAGCGTCAACAGCCAGAACAACTGCAGAGATTTCGTCGCCTTTCTTGAAGTCACGAACTGCGTCTTCGCCTGCAACATTCCAAGAAATGTCAGACAGGTGAACCAGACCGTCGATACCGCCGTCCAGACCGATGAAGATACCGAAGTCAGTGATAGACTTGATCTTACCAGTTACACGGTCGCCTTTCGCTTGTGCTTCAGCGAACTGCTGCCAAGGGTTAGCTTTACATTGCTTCAGACCCAGGCTGATGCGACGACGCTCTTCGTCGATGTCCAGAACCATAACTTCAACTTCGTCACCCACGTTAACCACTTTAGATGGGTGGATGTTCTTGTTGGTCCAGTCCATTTCAGACACGTGTACCAGACCTTCAACGCCTTCTTCGATTTCAACGAAGCAGCCGTAGTCAGTCAGGTTCGTGACGCGGCCAGACAGCTTAGTGCCTTCTGGGTAACGCTTAGCGATTGCAACCCATGGATCTTCACCCAGTTGCTTCAGACCCAGAGATACGCGAGTACGCTCACGGTCGAACTTCAGAACTTTAACGTTGATTTCGTCACCAACATTAACGATTTCTGATGGATGCTTCACGCGCTTCCAAGCCATGTCAGTGATGTGCAGCAGGCCGTCAACACCGCCCAGATCTACGAATGCACCGTAGTCGGTCAGGTTCTTAACGATACCTTTCACTTCCATGCCTTCTTGCAGAGAAGCCAGCAGCTCATCACGCTCAACGCTGTTTTCAGATTCGATAACAGCACGACGAGAAACAACAACGTTGTTGCGCTTCTGGTCCAGCTTGATAACTTTGAACTCTAGCTCTTTGCCTTCCAGGTGAGCAGTGTCACGTACTGGACGAACGTCAACCAGAGAACCTGGCAGGAACGCGCGGATGCCGTTCAGCTCAACAGTGAAGCCACCTTTCACTTTACCGTTGATGATACCCATAACGGTTTCAGCATCTTCGTAAGCTTTTTCCAGCTGGATCCAAGCTTCGTGACGTTTCGCTTTCTCACGAGAAAGTTGAGTTTCACCGAAACCGTCTTCGATCGCGTCCAGAGCTACGTCAACTTCACCGCCAACTTCGATTTCCAGCTCGCCAGCAGCGTTTTTGAACTGCTCAGCAGGAATAGCGGATTCAGATTTCAGGCCAGCGTCAACCAGAACGAAACCGTTCTCAATTGCAACTACAGTACCTTTAACGATCGCACCAGGGCGTGTTTCGATTTCTTTCAGAGACTCTTCAAAGAGTTGAGCAAAAGATTCAGTCATTTAAATAATCTTCAGTAGATAAACAACCATGGGTATCCTACCGCATGGGGTTGATAAAAAAGTCAGTTATCATTCCTTGACACCGACATACCATCACACAGATTTCTGTGCCGATAATTTCTCTTCAATGTGAGTCAGGGCCTGTTCGGTTACCTGCTCAATCGACAGATGCGTAGAGTCTAGCACTAATGCATCTGCTGCGGGACGTAATGGCGCAACAGCTCGGTTGCGGTCACGCTCATCACGTTCCTGAATTTCGCTTAAAAGACTATCAAAGTTAACACTTAAGCCTTTTTGTTGCAACTGGTTCATGCGACGTTTCGCACGCTCCTCAGCGCTGGCGTCCAGAAAGATTTTCACTTCTGCATTCGGGAAAACCACGGTACCCATATCACGACCATCGGCAACCAGGCCCGGTTCACCATTAAAGGCGCGCTGACGACGCAGCAGGGCCTCACGAACACGCGGCAATGCTGCAATCTTGGAGGCGGCATTGCCCACTTCTTCTGTACGCAGGGTCGAAGACACGTCCTCTCCCTCGAGAATCACTTTGACCAGATCACCTTCAGCAAGAAACTGCACATCCAGATGAGCGGCCAGCGGAACCAATGCTTCTTCAGAATCCTGTTCTACACCATGATGAATTGCTGCCAGTGCCAACACGCGATAGATGGCACCAGAATCCAGTAAATTCCAGCCCAGTTTTTCTGCCAACAGCATGCAAAGTGTTCCTTTCCCGGCTCCACTTGGCCCATCAACAGTGATCACTGGTGCGTTTGTAGACATAGAATTCTCCGAAATTGTTTAACCTTCAGCAAGGTTGCTGATTCAACGCGGGCCGTATTATACGGCAAATTTGACTCAGAGGCACTTCAAGAGGGGGAAAAAATTCACCCGACATTCAGCCGGGTGACAGGTATATCACACAGGGGTCCGTGATGAATGGCTCAGCGAAGCCAGCTTTTCAAAATAATCCGGGAAAGTTTTCGAGGTACATTTCGGATCATTAATTGTCACGGGTGTTTCTTCACTCAGGGCAACCAGCGAGAAACACATCGCCATCCGGTGATCGTCATAAGTGTCAATCGCGGCATGAATCAGCTGCGCCGGAGGTGTGATCACAATGTAATCCTCCCCCTCTTCAACCGTTGCACCAACTTTTCGTAATTCCGTCGCCATCGCAGACAGGCGGTCGGTTTCTTTCACACGCCAGTTATACACGTTGCGAATGGCTGTTGTGCCTTCCGCAAACAGCGCCGTTGTTGCAATCGTCATGGCTGCATCCGGAATATGGTTAAAATCCATATCCACACCACGCAGGACACCACGACGGGCAATCACGTAGTCTTCGCCCCATTCAATCTCTGCACCCATAGCCGCCAGCGCTTCAGCAAACTGGGTATCGCCCTGAATACTGGATTTGCCAATGCCGGTGACTTTCACTTCACCGCCTTTGATCGCAGCCGCAGCAAGGAAGTAAGATGCAGAGGATGCGTCGCCTTCCACCAGAAAATCGCCCGGTGACTGATATTGCTGACCGCCTTTCACAATAAAGCGCTGATACTGGTCGTTTTCCACCTGAACACCAAACTGCGCCATGATGTGCAGTGTGATATCAATGTACGGCTTCGACACCAGCTCACCTTTAATCTGAATCACTGTATCCTCAGCGGCCAGTGGTGCACTCATCAGAAACGCAGTCAGGAACTGACTGGAGATTGAGCCGTCAATCTCGACCAGACCACCTTTCAGGCCAGTGCCTTTGATCGATAAAGGCGGAAAACCCGGATTTTCAAGGTAACTGATTTCAGCCCCGGCACTTTGCAGTGCATCGACCAGGTGACCAATCGGACGCTCTTTCATCCGTGGCTCACCGGTCAGTACATACTCACCTTCACCCAGACACAATGCAGCAGCCAATGGTCGCATGGCTGTACCAGCATTCCCTAAAAACAGCTCAAGCGTCTGTGTGGTGCGAAAAGCCTGGCCTAGCCCCTGGACTTCACAAACCGTTTTATCTTCTGAAAGCTGGTAAGAAACACCCAGTTGCGTCAGAGCATTCAGCATGTGACGAATATCGTCACTGTGGAGCAGGTTCGTCAGACGTGTTGTGCCCTTCGCCAGTGCGGCCAGCAATAAAGCACGGTTGGAAACACTTTTCGATCCCGGCAGATTCACTTCGCCGTCAATACGCTGGATTGGCTGTAAGGTTAAACTCTCCATTCGATGTTTTTTCTGTCCTGTTGTCTTTGCGTTTTTGCAGAGTAACGAATAATTCAAACTGATACTAGGGTCTGTTGACTGAAAACGCATCATCCCCCGTCAGGCGACGCCTGACGGGGGATGTTCAACTACAAATGAGGTGTTTTACCCGCATTATTCTGGCTTAATCGTCCAGATGACATTGGCTCAGATGTAAGCCATCCAGCCGACATTCCACGTCAACCCACTGACCTTCGTAAACGCTCAGGGAAGCATCTGCTGCACGATATCCCCAGATGTGATTATCCGTGACCAGACCTTCCAGACTGACTTCTGATTCCTGAATTTCAGGCTCGATTTCCCGAACCAAAAACAGGCCCTCGACTTCACTGCCTTCAAGTTCGAACCACTGTCCGTCCAGAGCAGTCAGCGTGAGGCCATCCTCCAGACGTACATTCGGGCTCAGCGTCAGCACAATGCCATTGATCGACAGTGTTTCATCCACATATTGGGCCTGGCCTTCAATGCTGAATTGCTTCCCCTGAACCGCTTCGGCAGCGGATTCAAACTCAACTTCCTCAGCAAACAACTGTGCGTTCTGGCTGAAGACATCAACGTCAACAATACGGCCTGTCGTCAGATCAGCCTGAGTCCCATCTTCGTAACGGGTATTCCGGGTGAGTGTGATGAGTGTGCGACTGTTCAATTCAAGCGTTGTTTTTTCCTGATTGACGAAGGTAATCACGCCTTCAAGCGATTTGCCGTCAAAATCAGTCTCATCTTCAACATCAACCTCTGACGCCTGAAAAACACCATTGATGAAAGCCCCCGTCACTTCCACCCAGATCCCGTGTTGCAAAGGCTCATCGTCCAGAACAGCCCCACTGAAGTCTACCGTTGTCCCATTGATCACCAGTGTTTTGGCTGCTGTGTCCAACTGACTGATGCGACCTTCAACTTCACTGATGGCGGTCGTATCAACCGATTGAATCGCGGTCAGACGAAGACTGCCATCTGCCTGCGGTTGACCAAAAATAAGCACAAAGTCCCCAACCTGTGCCGTGGTTGTCACTTCATTCAACGGGAAGGTCTGGCCGTTTACAGACAGCGACGTGCCATCAACTGTGGCGACTTCCCCACTCAGCATCGGCTCGAGTTCTATCTCGCTCACGCGACCCTTCTCGCTGTCAATCTCCACCAGCATACCAGCCATCACATCCGTCAGTTGCAATGGCTGGTCTTGGTAACTGACTTGCGCTCTGGTGGTATCCAGCTCGCGTCCCTGAATATGGATTGTCTGCCTGTCTGCCTGAACACGCTCCACCTGACCCACGACAGTGCCTGAATATGCCTGTGCTGTGTCTGCAGTATCATTTCCATCGCTGCCACAGGCACTCAAAAGTCCGGCCAGCACGGCCATCGTCATGATTCTTTTCATTGTTTCGAAACCTTCTGTTCGCATTCGTTGTGAATACCGCATAAGGTATGCAATACAATGTGAAGCGTTCGTGAAGAAGTCTCAACGGGGGCACAATGCAAGTTCTGATTGTTGAAGATAACCATAAAATTTCAGAAACGATTGCGGATTATCTTGAGCTGGAAGGGATGGAATCCGACTTTGCTTTTCACGGTGAGGCTGCGCTGGCACTCGTCGCTGAAAACCATTATGACGTCATTATCATGGACATTATGATGCCAAGAGCCGATGGCATTACAACGGTGCACAAACTGCGCCAGGAGCTGTTTTGCAATACGCCAATCCTTTTTTTAACTGCGAAAGATGGTCTCGACAGTAAAGTCGCTGCGTTCAACGCTGGCGGGGACGACTACCTGCTTAAGCCTTTCGCAATGGAAGAATTGACGCTGAGGCTTCGCGCGCTCGCCAGTCGCGGCCCCAGACAAGACATCGGGACGCTGAATTATGCAGACATCACGTTAAATCCCCAGACTGAAGAAGTGACCCGGGCCGGACAACCCATCAAACTGAGCCGGATTCAGTTCAAAATCTTGCAGTTACTCTTGCGTCACGCGCCTGCGATTGTCAGCCGGCAAGAGGTCATAGAGAGCGTCTGGGGCGACGATGTCCCACCAAGTGATGCCTTACGCAGTCACGTTTATGGCTTACGGAGCGCACTCGACAAAGATTTCGACACCAGCAGATTAGAGACGATTCATGGTAAAGGCTACCGGCTCAAAGGTTAAGCAGACCTTCCCCAGTATTTATCGAAAACTCAGGCTGAGTTTTGTACTCCTCACGCTGGCCATGTTCGGGCTGTTCTGGTCGGTGATTTATATTGCCGAAAACCAGCTGGAAATCATCAGTCTGCATCACTGGCTGGATACAGAAGCCAATCGATATGCCAGCGACTATCCTCAACTGGGGATCGCAACGCCACTGCCCAATCCGACCGAATTTTCCAGTTACTGGAGTGAGGCGGATCTGCCCGACTGGCTGGCGTCCTATACGGAACCCGGATTTTACGAGCATTTACTCGGTATAGAAGACAAACACTTCACTGTGATCCACCACCCGTCCGGGCAAGGTCTGTTCTATATCGTCTTTCAGGATGATGCCGACGATTATCTGGATGGCTATGAGGCCAATCTGCATCACATCACCTTGATTCTGGGAGCCGCTATGACGCTGGCCATGATTCTGTATGGGGTGTATCTGGTCCGGACCTTATCGCAGCCTTTGGCAAGGATTCAGCAAAAAATCAGCCGTATGCCGCCGGATCAGCCCTTATTTGAAGTTGACACCGCGTTTCAGGAAACCCGTGCGATTGAGCAAAGCCTGCGTGACAGTAAATTGAATATTGCGCGATATTTTCAGCGTGAGCAGGATTTCAGCCGCTTCGCCTCCCATGAGCTGCGGACGCCGATTATGGTGATCAAAGGCTCCGCCGATATTCTGCAAAAAGTACCTGATCAGCCGCGCATCGCTGTCAAAGCCATCTGTCGGTTGCAACAGGCCAGCCAGGAAATGACACTGCTGACAGAAACCTTCCTGCTGTTGGGCCGGGAACACATCGATCGCAGCTTTTACGCTGCATGCCCTCTCGCAGATATTCTTCAGCACCAACTGGAAGAACTGTCGCCACTTTTTGCCCGTCAGGACACCAGCTATCATCTGACGCTGTCACACCCCGGAACAATCAAGGCTCCGGAGAGCTTTGTGAGCATTATCATCAATAACCTGATCAAGAATGCATTCAGCTACAGTATTGATGCGATTCAAATCAGTCTGAACGCGAACCATTTAATGATTGCCAACCGTCATGACGGCAAAGAGACCGACAATGCCGGGTATGGCTGCGGTCTGGTGATCGTGGAACGGATCTGTGAACGAATGAACTGGCGTTATACGGTACATGATGACGGGCAGACGTTTACCACCTCACTGGTGTTCAGCTAAAAGCCGTCGATTCGACGGCTTTTGAAGAAGGTTACAGTGAATCAACTCAGGCGTTTTCACGCTCGAATGTGGTCATAAAATCAACCAGCGCCTGTACACCTTCAATTGGCATCGCATTATAAATGGAGGCACGCATACCGCCGACCGCACGGTGGCCTGCCAGCGCTTTCAAACCCGCTGCATCAGCCTGCTGCAGGAATGCTTTATCCAGTTCTGCGTTCTTCAGTTGAAATGGCACATTCATCAGGGAACGGTTGTCCGGATGAACATCATTGCGATAGAAGTCTGACTGGTCAATAAAGTCATACAGCACTTTCGCTTTCGCTTCGTTACGCGCCTGCATCGCTTCCACACCACCAATCCCCTTGAGCCATTTGAAGACTTCGCCGGATAAATACCAGGCAAAAGTCGGCGGGGTGTTGAACATTGATTCTTTCTCTGCCAGCACCTGATAATCCAAAATACTTGGCACTCGCTGTTGCGCCCGACCAAGCAGATCGTCACGCACAATCACAAGCGTCAAACCGGCCGGACCAATGTTCTTCTGAGCACCGGCGTAAATCAGACCATACTGCGACACATCGATTGTGCGGGACAGAATCGTCGAAGACATGTCGGCGATGATTGGTTTGTCTGTTTGTGGCAGATCACGAATCTCAATGCCATCAATGGTTTCATTCGGGCAGAAATGCACATAGGCTGCATCCTCGGACAGTGACCACTCACTGGCAGGCAGGACTGCTTTTTTACCGTCACGTTCGCATGTCACAGACACCACATTCGGCTGGCAATACTTCTGAGCTTCTTCGATTGCGCTGTGCGCCCAATAACCGCCATCAATGTAATCCGCTGTGGCAGCATCGCCCAGTAAATTCATCGGTATGGCCGCAAATTGTGCCCGTGCACCACCATGGCAAAACAGCACATGATAATTATCTGGGATCCCAAGCAGATCACGCAGATCACGTTCAGATTGTTCCGCTACCGCAATAAAGTCTTTACTTCGATGACTGATCTCCATCACTGAAGTACCCAGACCATTCCAGTTCACCAGTTCCTGTTGTACCTTTTCCAGCACTTCTGTCGGCATCATCGCCGGGCCAGCACAAAAGTTATAGACTTTATCCATGATGAGAAACATGCTCCTGCTTTGCAAAAATGACATTGTTGGAAGACTAGCGCAGTCAACCCAACGACCTTCGTCCTGTTTTTTTACACCTTTCGCTATCTGCTGAAAACCTTTTTCGTCAGGTAAACCCTAAAAAAGATGACAGTCGCTGCATCAGACTGCGAAACGCCGGATTTTGCTCAAAAAATGCGAAAAAAAACGCAGCTCTCAGGCTGCGTTTTAAGGAGGGTTGCAAAGATTAATCTTCGCTGCTTTCTTCTGCGTCGTTATCCGCAGCAGGTGGGGTTTCACCAGTTTCAGTCGTGTCTGACCCTTCGGCGGCAACTTCACCTTCCAGAGGTAAATCTTCCTCTTCAGGCTCTTCGATGCGCTGAAGGCCAACAACCTGCTCATCTTCAGCCGTTCGAATCAACGTCACACCCTGAGTGTTTCGGCCAACACGGCTGACTTCAGCAACCCGGGTCCGAACCAGGGTACCCGCATTGGTGATCATCATGAACTCATCACCGTCCTGTACCTGAACAGCACCGACAACAGCGCCATTTCGTTCAGAAACCTTGATCGACACAACACCCTGAGTCGCACGGCTCTTCGCCGGGTACTCTTCCAGGCTGGTGCGCTTCCCGTAACCGTTCTCGGTGACGGTCAGAACATCGCCCTCATTGTGCGGTACGATCAGAGAGACGACTTTGTCATCTTCTGCCAGCTTGATCCCGCGGACACCCGCAGCAGTACGGCCCATACCACGGACCTGTCCTTCAGAGAAGCGAACCACTTTACCTGCTGCAGAGAACAGCATGATGTCGTTATCGTTGTCTGTGATGTCCACACCAATCAGCGAATCACCTTCACGCAGATTCACGGCAATAATACCGGCGCTGCGCGGACGGCTGAAATCAGTCAACGGAGTTTTCTTCACCGTACCGTCAGCTGTTGCCATGAAGATGAACTTATCTGCTTCGTATTCTTTCACAGGCAGAATCGCGGTAATCCGCTCATTCTCTTCCAGTGGCAGAATGTTGACGATTGGTTTACCACGCGCAGTGCGGCTGGCTTGCGGCAACTGGTACACTTTCAGCCAGTACATCCGGCCGCGGCTTGAGAAGCACAGAATTGTATCGTGCGTATTGGCGACCAGCAGACGCTCAATGAAGTCTTCATCCTTCATCCGGGTTGCTGCACGGCCTTTACCGCCACGACGCTGAGCTTCGTACTCAGTCAGCAGCTGATATTTCACGTAACCGTGATGCGACAGCGTCACCACAACATCTTCCTGGCTGATCAGATCTTCCAGATCGATGTCATGACTGGCTGCAGTAATTTCAGTCCGGCGCACATCATTGAACTGCTCTTTCACCAGCTCCAGTTCTTCGCGAATGACTTCCATCAGACGCTCAGCACTGCTCAGGATCAGCATCAGTTCTTCAATCTGCGCCAACAGACCTTTGTACTCATCCAGAATCTTCTCGTGTTCCAGACCCGTCAGTTTGTGCAAACGCAGATCCAGGATGGCCTGAGCCTGCTGTTCCGTCAGGTAATACTGACCATCGCGCACACCCAGCTCTTCACCCAGCCATTCCGGACGCGCTGCATCCACACCGGCACGTTCCAGCATTGCGGCAACGTTCCCCAGTGCCCATGGACGAGCCAGCAGGCCTTCGCGGGCAATCTGAGGCGTTGCAGCCTGACGGATCAGGTCAATGATCTCGTCAATATTTGCCAGGGCAATCGCCAGACCTTCCAGAATATGCGCACGCTCACGGGCTTTACGCAATTCATAGATCGTCCGGCGGGTAACCACTTCACGACGGTGGTTGATGAAGCTTTCCAGCATCTCTTTCAGGTTAAACAGTTTCGGCTGACCATTTTTGTCCAGCGCGACCATGTTAATCCCGAAAGTGGTTTGCAGTTGCGTTTGCGCATACAGGTTGTTCAGAACAACTTCGCCCACTGCGTCACGGCGGCATTCAATGACAATGCGCATGCCGTCTTTGTCAGACTCATCACGCAGGGCACTGATGCCTTCAACTTTCTTCTCTTTTACCAGCTCAGCAATCTTTTCGATCAAACGCGCTTTGTTGACCTGGTAAGGAATCTCAGTCACGACAATGGTTTCTTTACCATTCTTGTCGGTTTCGATGTCCGCTTTCGAGCGCATGTAAACTTTACCGCGACCCGTTTTATAAGCGTCCACAATCCCTTTACGGCCACTGATCAGTGCTGCCGTCGGGAAATCCGGGCCCGGAATATAATCCAGCAATTGATCAATCGTAATTTGATCGTTGTCCATATATGCCAGACAGCCGTCAATCACTTCGCCCAGGTTATGAGGCGGAATATTGGTTGCCATACCCACCGCAATACCAGACGCGCCGTTCACCAGCAGGTTTGGAATCTTGGTTGGCAACACCGCTGGAATACGTTCGGTACCGTCGTAGTTGTCAACATAGTCGACTGTTTCTTTGTCCAGGTCGGCCAGCAGCTCGTGGGCAATCTTAGACATCCGAACTTCGGTATAACGCATTGCCGCCGCGGAGTCGCCGTCAATCGAACCAAAGTTACCCTGGCCGTCGACCAGCATATAACGAAGGGAGAAAGGCTGCGCCATACGCACAATGGTGTCGTATACCGCACTATCACCATGCGGGTGATATTTACCGATCACGTCGCCCACTACACGGGCAGATTTTTTGTATGGTTTGTTCCAGTCATTGCCCAGTACATTCATCGCGAATAGTACGCGGCGATGCACCGGCTTCAGGCCATCACGCACATCAGGAAGAGCACGACCTACGATGACGGACATCGCGTAGTCGAGATATGAGCCTTTCAGCTCCTCTTCAATGTTTACCGGCGTGATCTCTTTTGCAAGATCGCTCATGGAGCCACTATCCCTCAGGTAATTTCTGTCGTATTTTTATACGTGCAAGGTGCGGGAATATAGCATATTTCCCACTTAATAGGCACACCTTTCAGTGCCTTTCTTGTGAGTAATTTTGCGAATTGAACACAATTCCACCCCATAACCATTTGTCTGGCGGTGATTTCCTGAACGATATCTGCTGTGTTTTCACTCAAATTTATTCCGGTAGCAACAGCCTTTCCCCAGCCAGGCTTTCGAATTTCTGTCAGAGATCAAGGATTAGATTTCAACTCAGGCTGCTTTCGCTATAATGCCCCCTTCGATATCAATGGAAATGGCAAGTAATAATGACCAAGCAGTTCAATGTCGATCCGGCAGAAATCAGTAAATTTGAAGAAATGGCATCACGTTGGTGGGATCTGGACGGCGAGTTCAAGCCGCTGCATCAGATCAACCCGCTCCGTCTGAACTATGTGATTGACCATGCCGGTGGCCTGTTTGGCAAAAAAGTGCTCGATGTCGGCTGTGGCGGCGGCATTCTGGCCGAGAGCATGGCACAAGAAGGCGCACTGGTCACTGGTTTGGATATGGGGAAAGAACCGCTGACCGTCGCCCGCTTACATGCACTGGAGACCGGAACCAAACTGGATTACATTCAGGAAACCGTCGAAGCTCACGCTGAACAACATCCGCAGAGCTATGATGTCGTGACCTGTATGGAAATGCTGGAGCACGTCCCAGACCCGGCTTCTGTGATTGCCTCCTGCGCCAAACTGGTGAAGCCCGGCGGCCATGTTTTCTTCTCGACACTCAACCGCAATATGAAGTCGTATCTGTTCGCGATTGTCGGTGCTGAACAAGTCATGAAGCTGGTGCCAAAAGGCACACACGATCACAAAAAGTTTATTCGTCCATCAGAGCTCATGGCGATGGTCGATCTCACTGATTTGCAGGACCGCCATATCACGGGCCTTCATTACAACCCGCTGACGGACACTTACACACTCGGTCAGAATGTCGATGTGAATTACATTCTGCACACCGTCATGCCTGAGTAAGCCCCTCTCTCAGCCAGACAGGGTAACCTGTCTGGCTTTCTCACCGCAGCCACAACAGCCCGCATTTTTCCTGATATGCTTAATGCAATTGACGCGACTTCCGCGAAGATTCGTGCAAAGGATATTGCTCTATGCTGAAACATCAACTCAACGCTGTCTTATTCGATCTGGATGGTACTTTGCTTGATACCGCACCGGATATGGCACGCGCAGCAAACCGGGTACTGGCTGATCATCAGATTCCCCCGCTCACCCCCGCACAGATTCAGGCCAATACCAGCTACGGCGCGAATGGGTTGCTGGCCGCTGGATTTGGCACCATTCCCGACCACCTGGACCCCCGAGCACTCCGCCTGCAATTTCTTGAATATTACTTGAGTGACATTTGTTTAGAAACAGTTACTTACCATGGTATCGATTCACTTTTACGCTACCTGAAAGAGAATTCGATCCCTTGGGGGATAATGACAAACAAACCTGGTTTTCTGACCCAGCAACTCCTTCCATTTTTTCCGGAACTGAATGAAGCGGAAGTCATTGTCTGCGGCGATACACTCGCCAAAGCCAAACCTCACCCCGATCCACTCTGGCATGCCTGCGAACTGTTGAAGGTTGCCCCACAACACTGCCTTTATGTCGGAGATATCGAAAAAGATATGATTGCAGCACGATCAGCCGGAATGCCGGGCGCTGTCGCAGGCTGGGGATACATTGGCATGGAACACACACCACACCTTTGGCAGGCCGACATTATCCTTGCAGAACCCGCCGCATTAATCCAGTTGCTAGAACAACAAAATCGTAACGGACGCCCCTTTTTTAATCAATCATGCTACAGCTGAAAATGGAGCTGAAAATCAGGAAAAATCAAGGAAAAAAAAATTTTTCCGCCCGGAAATTTTCACTGATTTTATTTGCAATTTTCTATGATACTGGCAAGTCTGATGAAATAGGTTAGTACATACTAACTATCCATTTTGCATCCCCACGTTATCCACAAGCGGTCAAAAAATACCAGCTTGCAAAATACCATGCTCAACACTATCTTGTTTGCCACATGGCTTAACACCCCAATATATAGTGTTTTGGTCTATTCTTTTAAGTGTAACGAAGATCACAATATTCGTTTACTTTTTTAATAAAATTGTAAAAAGACACTATTGATCAGGGAAAACCGGGAAAACGATTAAAAATGAATCAACAGCTAACTGTTACCAAGCGTGATGGGCGCAAAGAACGCATCGATCTGGACAAGATCCACCGTGTCATTACCTGGGCTGCTGAAGGCCTGGAGAATGTTTCCGTGTCGCAGGTTGAGCTGAAGTCACACATCCAGTTCTACGACGGCATTCAAACGGAAGATATTCACGAGACCATCATCAAAGCAGCAGCTGACCTGATCTCTGAAGAGTCGCCTGATTACCAGTACTTGGCTGCCCGTCTGGCTATCTTCCATCTGCGCAAAAAAGCTTATGGCCAGTTTGAGCCACCGACGTTGCTTGACCATGTGAAGACCATGGTCGACAAAGGCAAATACGACAAGCATCTGCTGGAAGATTATTCCCCTGAAGAATTTGCCGTGATGGATAACTTTATCGATCACTGGCGTGATATGAACTTCTCTTATGCAGCCGTGAAGCAGCTGGAAGGCAAGTATCTGGTTCAGAACCGTGTCAGCGGCGAAATCTACGAAAGTGCGCAGTTCCTTTATGTGATGATCGCAGCGTGCCTGTTCAGCAAGTATCCGGCTGAAACGCGACTGGACTATATCAAGCGTTTCTATGACGCAGTCTCAACATTTAAGGTCTCGCTGCCAACGCCAATTATGTCTGGTGTGCGGACCCCGACCCGTCAGTTCAGTTCTTGTGTGCTGATTGAATGTGACGACAGCCTGGATTCTATCAACGCAACAGCCAGCGCCATTGTTCGTTATGTCTCTCAGCGTGCCGGTATCGGAATTAACGCAGGCCGCATTCGTGCACTGGGTTCTGAAATCCGTGGCGGTGAAGCATTCCACACTGGTTGTATCCCATTCTACAAATACTTCCAGACGGCTGTAAAATGCTGTTCTCAGGGCGGTGTTCGTGGCGGTGCAGCGACGCTGTTCTACCCAATCTGGCACCGCGAAGTTGAGTCGCTGCTGGTTCTGAAAAACAACCGGGGTGTTGAAGAGAACCGTGTTCGTCATATGGACTACGGCGTTCAGATCAACAAGCTGATGTACACCCGTCTGATCAAAGGTGAAAACATCAGTCTGTTTTCTCCGTCTGACGTACCTGGACTGTATGATGCCTTCTTTGCCGACCAGGATGAGTTCGAGCGCCTGTATGTGAAATACGAGCAAGACGAAAGCATTAAGAAGCAAACCGTGAAAGCAATCGATCTGTTCTCGCTGCTGATGCAAGAACGTGCATCCACGGGCCGTATCTACATCCAGAACGTCGATCACTGTAATACGCACAGCCCGTTTGACCCGTCTGTTGCACCGATCCGCCAGTCTAACCTGTGTCTGGAAATCGCGCTGCCAACAAAACCACTGAATAATGTGGAAGACGAGAGCGGTGAAATTGCGCTGTGTACGTTGTCTGCATTTAACCTGGGTGCGATTGAACATCTGGACGAGCTGGAAGAACTGGCTGAACTGACCGTTCGTGCACTGGATGCTCTGCTGGATTATCAGGATTACCCATTACCTGCTGCGCGTCGTGCAACCATGAACCGTCGTACACTGGGTGTTGGCGTGATCAACTTTGCTTACTATCTGGCGAAGCACGGTGTACGTTATTCTGACGGCAGCGCAAACAACCTGACACATCAGGCTTTCGAAGCCATTCAGTACTACCTGCTGAAAGCGTCTGTTAGTCTGGCGAAAGAGCGCGGCGCATGTCCGGCGTTCAACGAAACGACGTATTCTCAGGGTGTGCTGCCAATCGACACCTATAAGAAAGATCTGGATAAGATCTGTGCTCAGGAACTGCGTTACGACTGGGAAGCGTTGCGCGGAGAAATCGTCGAGCACGGTCTGCGTAACTCTACTCTGTCTGCGCTGATGCCATCTGAGACTTCATCTCAGATCTCGAATGCGACCAACGGCATTGAGCCACCACGTGGTTTCGTGTCCATCAAAGCATCCAAAGACGGCATCCTGAAACAAGTTGTGCCTGAGTACAACAAATACAAAGACAACTATGAGTTGCTTTGGAACATTGGCAGCAATGACGGCTACCTGCAACTGGTCGGTATCATGCAGAAATTCGTTGACCAGGCGATCTCTGCGAATACTAATTACGATCCGAGCATTCAGCCAGGCGGCAAAGTGCCAATGAAACTCTTGCTGAAGGACCTGCTGACAGCGTATAAACTCGGCGTCAAAACCCTGTACTATCACAACACCCGTGATGGCGCATCCGATGCGCAGGGCGATGTTGCTGCAGACGACTGCACCAGCTGCAAGATTTAACAATTACAAACCAAATGGGAGCTTCGGCTCCCCTTTGATGTTGAGGACACCATGGCATACAGCACTTTCTGTAAAACCAACAACAACCCGCTGAAAGAACCCATGTTCTTTGGTCAGCCTGTCAACGTTGCCCGTTACGACCAGCAGAAATTCGAAATCTTTGAAAAGCTGATCGAGAAGCAATTATCTTTCTTCTGGCGTCCGGAAGAAGTGGACGTGTCCAGCGACCGGATTAATTTCAATAATCTGCCTGAACATGAACGCCACATTTTCATCAGCAACCTGAAGTATCAAACCCTGCTGGATTCTATTCAGGGACGCAGCCCGAACGTGGCACTGCTGCCGCTGGTCTCGATTCCTGAGCTGGAAACCTGGATTGAAACCTGGTCGTTTTCTGAAACGATTCACTCACGTTCTTACACGCACATTATTCGCAATATCGTGAACGACCCAGGTGTGGTATTTGACGATATTGTTACCAATGAGCACATCATCAAGCGTGCCGGTGACATCTCTTATTACTACGATCAGCTGATCCAGGGCACCAACGATTACCACCGCCTGGGTGAAGGTGTGCATACCATCAATGGCGAAACCGTTGAAATCAGCCTGCACGAACTGAAGAAAAAGCTGTATCTGTGCATGATGTCAGTGAACGCGCTGGAAGCGATTCGCTTCTACGTGAGTTTTGCCTGTTCGTTTGCATTTGCTGAACGCGAGCTGATGGAAGGGAACGCCAAAATCATCAAACTGATTGCGCGTGATGAAGCCCTGCACCTGACGGGCACACAGCACATTTTGAACCTGATGCGTACCGGTCAGGATGATCCGGAAATGGCTGACATTGCGCATGAGCTGGAAGAACAAAGCTTCGAGATTTTCAGACAAGCCGCAGAGCAGGAAAAAGAATGGGCCGAGTATCTGTTCAAAGACGGGTCTATGATTGGTCTGAACAAAGACATCCTGTGCCAGTACGTAGAATACATCACCAACCTGCGCATGACCGCCGTTGGCCTGAAGCCAGCTTATCCGGGGGCAACACAGAATCCGATTCCTTGGATTAATGCGTGGTTGTCTTCCGACAACGTTCAGGTTGCGCCTCAGGAAGCGGAAATCAGTTCTTATCTGGTCGGTCAGATTGACAATGATGTCAGCGCTGACGATCTGGGTGATTTTGAACTATGACAAAACTGACCATTACGGTGAATGGGCAAGCGGTTTCGGGAAATAACCTCGAACCGCTGCTCCTTCAACTGGAACAGGCTGGCCTACAGCCTGAATTCCAGTGCCGCAATGGAATGTGTGGTGCCTGCCGGTGCAAACTGAAATCAGGCCATGTGACGCAGTATGACGCTATGGCGTTTATCGCGCCGGGAGAAATTCTGGCCTGTCGCGCGGTCCCGACGTCCGATCTGACGCTGGAGTTTGAATATCATCTCCAGCTTCCACCGCTCCAAACCGCAGTCAATGAATAAAAAAAGCCAGCCTGAACCATCACAGGCTGACTTTTTCTGATCCTGCCCGATTTACATCGGTTCAACCGGTAAGAACAGCTCACTCAGTGTTTCGAAAGATTCATACTGGCCGACAACCGTCTCGCCTGACTGCCAGCGTCTCAACATATCCAGCATCAACGTCGCAACCATCTTCCGGTGTGCTTTATTGCCATAGTCACGCTTCGTGCGAACATGCTGTGCCCAGTCGCCTTTGGGCGTGGAAAGCGCAATTGAAATCGCCCCCTCATGCAACGAGCCACAAACCAGCGCTAAATCGGACCCGGTTTGCTGGCGGGCAGCCGCCGCCATCGCTAAAGCTGCGCCCATCGGTTCAGCATCACTGATAGAAGGATCCACGTGCGTGGTTAGCAACCAAGCCTGACTCAGTGCCGACTGCGTCGCAGGATTATCCTGCAGCCAGTTCAGCACATCACCACCGGTAAACTGTTCGGCCACCGTGAGCGTCAACGGTGACTGAGAAAAGTGACTGCCGATGGTATCCAGCATAGTCAAACCCACCCCGACGATATTTTCACCAAGGTGTTTACGGATCTCGTTCATCACAACGGGAACCTGAGCGTCCCCTTTCGGCGTAAACAGTTTCACCTCAATAAATGGCATTGATGAGCGATAACCCAGCTGGAACAAAGGTGGCAGATTCAACGTCGACAAAGTGTCGTTGATACCGGATTCAGACAGACCAAAACAATAAAGGCGATGACATTCCAGGGTCGAGACTTCCGGATGAAGTGCTTTCATCCGAGGCAGAATTTCCTGCTCAACCATGACTTGAAACTCACTGGGTACACCTGGCGTGAAAAACAAATGGGCCCGGTTCAGCTTCATCTGGAATCCGCAGGCTGTCCCGACCGGGTTATCCAGTATTTCAGCCCCTTCCGGTAACATTGCCTGCTTCAGGTTACCCTGCGGCATTTCCCGGCCAAAGGCCCTGTATTTTTCCAGCATCTGCTCAACCCAGAATTCGGATTGTTCCAAACCGACACCCGCGGCCACCGCAGCGGCCTGCGCTGTGAGATCATCCGTTGTCGGGCCCAAACCACCATTCACAATCACAAGATCTGCCGTCAGGCTGCATTGTTCGATTTCTGAGGCCAGGATTTCAAGATGATCCCCGACCGTAGTCCGGCGGGATAAGGCAAAACCATGCTGGAAAAACAACCGGGATAGCCATGCCGCATTGGTATCGACAATATCTCCATGGAGGACTTCTTCACCGGTACTGATCATGACCACTTGCAACATGCTATTCCTCATCCTTATTGGTTTGTCTCTCACTGTAACACTTCACCATCAGCGAGAAAATCTTCCTCATCGTTAATTGAAATCCCCTAGACAAACAAGAGAACATCAAAACGAACAAAAAAACAAAGTCGTAAAGATAAAATTACACCCATTAAACATAAGTTGACAGTCATTTTTTCTGCGATTAAAGTACACCGCATCGGATTACAACTGATAATCTGATTAACTAATAGACAAAAACACCAAATGTTGCGCAGATGTTATGAGTAAACACGTCATGAAAACCTATTATCGTTGGCCACAATGGCCGACAGCGTTGTAAAGAAAGTTGAACATATCAATTCCTTCCAACCCGCTCCGCTATTGTGGCTATATTTTTTCTTCGGAGAGAATCAGCCTGACAGCCCCCCTCTCCCATCAAATAATTCAATAAAAAATACAGGGAGTTATGACTCAATGAGCATGAATAAAACTTTCGGCAGTACGCTCATTATTGCCGGCACAACCATTGGCGCAGGAATGCTGGCGCTGCCACTGGCTTCGGCTGGTCTGGGTTTCACCACCGCAACGTTAACCATGTTCGGAATCTGGGCACTGATGGTGTACACCGCTTTACTGATGCTGGAAGTGCATCAACACGCCGATCAGTCCGCCACGCTGCATACCCTCGCAAAAGAATTGCTCGGGAAAAAAGGCCAGCTTGTGGCCAACTTTGCCATGATGTTTCTTTTCTATGCTTTATGTTCTGCGTACATCGCAGGGGGCGGTTCACAGCTTCAGGATAAGCTTGCCAATTGGTTGGGTCTGGATGTATTACCTCAGGTTGGCACGATTGTGTTCACCCTGCTGATCGCTGCAGTCGTTTCCATTGGCACCCATTCTGTCGATATGGTGAACCGAGTGCTTTTCACTTTGAAAGTGATTGCGCTGATTGTCATGCTCAGTCTGCTGCTGCCCCATATCCAGGGCCAGCATTTGGTGGATATGCCCGTCGAAAAAGGTTTGCTGATTTCAGCATTGCCCGTTGTGTTCACCTCTTTTGGATTTCATGGCAGCATCCCCTCAATCGTGCGTTACGTCGGGATTGATATGAAAGCCTTACGGAAGGTCATGATCATTGGTGCATCCGTACCGCTTGCAATTTACCTGCTCTGGCAAATCGCCAGTCAGGGTATCCTGAGTCAATCAGAACTGATCGCAAATTCAAGCCTGGGGAATTTCATCGCTGCGCTCAGCCAGTTGCTGCACAATCCGATGGTCAGTAATTCTGTCTCTGTTTTTGCGGATTTAGCACTGGCAACCTCATTCTTGGGTGTCAGTCTGGGACTGTTTGATTTTCTTTCCGATACGCTAAAGCGTAAGAATTCAAGCACTGGCCGGATTCAGACCGCTTTGTTTACCTTTGTCCCGCCGCTTTGCTTTGCCCTCTTCTACCCGCAAGGCTTTATCATGGCGCTTGGATACGCGGCGATTGCACTGGTGATACTGGCGATCTTCCTGCCAGTGGCCATGGTTCATGTACAGCGCCGTCAGCGTAAGGATGGTTATCAGGTGATGGGCGGCCAACCGGCACTGATTCTGGCAGCTTCCGCTGGGATTCTGATTATCACAGCTCAGTTCCTGCAGATGGCAGGCGTGATCCCGGCTGTCGGCTAAGCCTTCTTTATCACACTGCACGTCAGGCCGAGCCTGTTCGGCTGACGTGCAGTTTTTCATCAGAACGTCACAAGACGGCTGTTCCCAAAGAGAAATTCAGCGGAAGGTGATTATTTGATGAATCACTTATCTATCAGAACATTAAATAGACAAAATCATCAATATACGCATAGTTATGTGTTACCTTTCAAATATTTACACAAAAAAGACAGCCACTTTCTGAATCAAGATCACGCTTTATGTCCTCGTGCGTATATACGTGACTTATTTTAGGCTATCGTTGAGACATTCACTCTTTTAAGCCATCCCTTTATCTGGTATGAGCCAATCCTTTACGACCTTTGAATATCTGCAATCCCCTGTGTGGGTTTTCGATATCGAAAGAAAAGCCATTGTCTGGGCTAATTCTGCTGCTTTGCCACTTTGGGAAGCAGAGAACCTTGACGAGCTGACCGCACGAGATCTCGGCCGCGATATGTCCGATGCCGTTGAGGCAACTCTGAATGATTACCTTCAGATGTTCAATCGGGGTGAAGCGCTCAAACTCTGGTGGAGTTACAGCCCGAAGAGCAAAGTGAAAAATGCACTTTGCCACTTCTCCGGGATCCCGCTGGCAGATGGCAGACTGGCCATGCTGGTGCACGTGATTGCGGAAGAAGCCAGCCTGCGCCGGGAACTGGCGTTTTCAGACGGCTCTAATCTCGCACTCTTATTCTCATCAGAAGGGATGCTCCTGAGTGCAAACCGGGCTTTCATTCATGCCTTCGGGGAGCAACTCGACAGCCTGGCCACTTTTGTCGGCGATATCAATCTGGCCCACAAATGGCTGGAAGACGCCAGCAAGAACGGCATCGTGAATCGCCGCAAGTTGTGCTGGACCGGACGTAATTACGACTGGTTCAACATTGATGGCAAATGGCTGGCCGATAAACAGCAACTGCTATTAAGTCTGGTGAACATCAGCCAGGAGAAAGAGCAGCTCAAACAAGCCAAATATCAGTCTGAACACGATTATCTGACCGGATTGCTCAACCGCCGGGGCATGATTAATGCAATTCACGCCTCACAACACACATCGCAGCCTTATACCCTGCTGTTTCTGGATATTGACGGCTTCAAACTCATCAACGACACCTATGGTCATGCTATTGGCGATAAAATGTTACGTGCTATCGCCATTCGTTTGAGTGAAATTGTCAAATTCAACGGTTTACTCGCCCGTTTCGGGGGTGATGAATTCATTATTCAGCTGGATCAACGCCAGATTGATGACCCGGCACGTTTTGCCCGGGCGCTGATCGCGAACCTCAACAAACCATTCCACCTGAAAGAAGTGGGTGAATTGTCGATCGGTTGCAGTATCGGGATGGCCAACTTCCCGACGGATGCAAAGAAAATTGAAACCCTGATCACGCAGGCGGATATGGCGATGCATCGCGCCAAACTGCGGGGACGGAATCGTTGCCATCATTTCTCGCCAGAAATGGCAGAAGATCTGTACCGGAAAATGACGCTGCGTCACCACCTCACGCTTGCAATGGATGCCGAAGCTTTCGAGCTTTATTATCAGCCGATTGTTGATCTGAAAAACAATCGACTGGGCGGTTTCGAAGCACTGATTCGCTGGTACGATGAAGATCTCGGTCAGGTTGCCCCATCCGAGTTTATTCCGCTGGCAGAAGAAACCGGACAAATCGTCCCGCTGGGCAAATGGACACTGAAACAAGCCTGTATGCAGCTGTCGAGCTGGAATAAAACCTACGGCAAGCGGTTTACCGTGAGTGTCAATTTATCCCGGGCGCAACTGCATGCCAGCCTTGCCGCTTACATCGGCACTTTACTGGAACAATACGACATCTCCCCGTCTCAGCTCGCGCTGGAGCTGACCGAATCGGCCATGCTGCAGGAATATGATGAAGCGAAACAATGCCTGGTGGATCTGGCAGAATTAGGGATCGAACTGCACCTGGATGATTTCGGGACCGGTTATTCTTCCCTGTCTCAGCTCCAGAACCTGCCCATTACCATGGTAAAACTGGATCAAAGCTTTGTTCAGGCGAACACGCAAAGCAGCCGGGCGATTGTCGAAGCCACTTGCGCCATCTGCGATAAACTAAGTCTCAAACTGGTTGCAGAGGGTGTGGAAACACTCGAGCAGTTGGAGTTTATTCAAAGCTGCCAATTTGATTACTGCCAGGGTTACTACCTCGGTAAACCCATGCCAGCTCATGAACTGGAACAACGTCAGTTCAACCTGTTCAATGTGATTCCCAAAGCCAGCTGATTCTCAGAAAGTTTACCGCCACCCATCTGGCTGCGGTAAACTTTCTGGCTGATAAATGATCAGGTCCACATTGGGCTGAGTCCCTGCCACAGCGCGGCCATCCCAGCAAAAGTACATAGAATCAGTAACGCGTATCTGAGCCATTCCGTTTTAATGAAACGCTGAACCCGGTATGCGAGCAAAGTAGTCAGTACGGGAGCAGGTAAAATCAGGAGCGCTTGCTGAAAATGCCAGACACTGAAATGTCCGGTAGAAGATAAGGCAATCAGAGACAAGATACAGCTAAATACAAAATAAACCGCCAGATTTGCTCTGAGTTTTCCTGCTTCTGCATGCTGCAGAACCAAAGCCATCGGTGGGCCGCCTATACTGGTCGTCGTCCCCATTAACCCTGACGTGAAACCCGCAAAAAACAAAGCTTTCGGCGTTGGCTTAAACCGTACTTTCATCAGACTGATCAACACAGCCAGCAATACACCTGCACCGACTACCAGCGCCAGGTGCTCAGCACTGATGTACAACATAATCCATCCGGCAACCATGGTGCCGGGTACCCGCCCGATGAATGCAGCACTCATCCCTTGAAACGAAATCATGCGACGATATTGCCACATGTTGATCAGCGCCAGCACCAGACCCACGAACGTGACCACACCCGGCACAAACCGGGGTTCAAAGAAATAAATAATGGGCGCGGCGACAATCGCCATACCGAAGCCAACGGTACTTTGCACAAAACATCCCGCCGATAAAGCCAGCGCACAATAAATCAGGGTACTGGTGTCCATTATTTCTCCAATTGAGCGTGAATCAGAATATTCCTAGGGGTGATTGGCTTATCACAAAAAGTCCCGACTGAGACCTGATATCCGGCCTGCGCCATCAACATGGCCCGATCGTAAACCAGCCAGAGTTCCAGCGGACGCCGGAACACCTGCCGGATCAGCTCCATCCGTTCAACCCGATGAAATCGGTGTTCGCCTGCCTGCTGCCAGTGGCGGTAGTCAATACCATTCGGCAGCTGAATCCCTTTTTTCTCTGCTGCCCACTGGCAGAACGCTTCAAAGCCTTCCTGCAGCAAGGCTTTCTGAACATTTGGCACAGGCAGATATTCGTCGGTGTGTTGCAAAGACTGTTGAAGTGCATCAAATCCAAGCCGGAAGCTGACTTCAACAAAACGCTGTTTTCTGACCCGTTGCCCCGCCGTGACCGTTTCCTGAAGCGGCATACGCAGATCATGTTTCGTCAGGACAAGCTGACTTGCTTTTGCCGGTTCCGATAAAGGCTCATACTGCGCTGCCCGGATCAGGTGATAGCAACACGGAGAAATACTGACAGCCTTTGCCTGCCGCGCTACCACCTGCTGCAACAGGGTCACATGCAAATCGCCACAGGCGTGCAGGGCAACCGCATGTTGCGCGGGCTGAACGAGAGCAGCACTCTCCGGTGAGAACGCATCCCCCTGCTGAAAAGTCATCGGTAAAGACAGACGTTTTGCCATCGCCTGACCTTCAGTGCATAAAGTGTGCTGCCATTCCAGGCTGACCACCGGCTGATGGTCGGCTGCTGCAAGTACCCGCCCGAGATACCCCTTCCCGGCACACCATTCAAGCCACGGGAGTCCATTGACAGGAATCGCCGCATGAAAAGCCAGAATCTGATGCCATTTCCGGCCCGGAATCCCCGCATCCAGATTTCTTGGCCACGATTGCTGCGACCTTGTCCGGGCAGGCAACTCAGGTAAAGCAGTCAGCTGGGCCAGGTTCTCTATCTCGGGCAAATATGGGCTCAAAGCCAGAGTCAGTGCTTTCGGATCGGCCAGCAAACGGGCAATCTCCGCTTCCGGCAAGTCATCCAGCCACTCGGCTAACGCAGGCAGAGAATCCCGCCAGGGATAATCCGGACAGGCGAACGGCATGAATTGCCAGTAAGGCCGCAGTTTGGTGAGCCAGTGATCCAGTTGGCAGAAAACTTCAGAACAGGCAGACATCAATTCACTCAGAGCACATCAGATGGAAAGCCGGTATTTTATCTTATATTTGCACCAAGCAGCAGCGCATCTGCAAAAGAGAAACTCAAGAATTACGTCATGTTGGTGATTTTCAACCACCTGAAACAACAGAAGCTGCCAACAGGCAGCTTCTGAAAGAAAAGAGATGTTTCAACGTCAGGCTGGCAACGTTTACCTGACAGGCAATTTGATATTTGCAAACATTGCTTCGATTTCTTCATTACTCTTCAGTGCCAGAGCCTGATCAACAACATTGCGAGTCAGATGAGGCGCGAAGCGTTCCATGAAGTCGTACATATAGGTACGCAGGAAGGTCCCTTTTTTAAAGCCGATTGTTGTGGTGCTGGCATCAAAAATATGGCTGGCATCAATGGCAACCAAATCATGATCTGTTGCGGGGTCAATCGCCATACTGGCCATCACGCCAACGCCGATTCCCAGACGAACATAGGTTTTAATGACATCCGCATCTGTTGCCGTAAAGACGATCCGGGGGGTCAGTCCTGAACGATTAAATGCATTATCCAACTCAGAACGTCCCGTAAAGCCAAAGACGTATGTCACCAACGGAAACGCAGCCAAATCATGAATGGTGATTTCTTTTTTCTGGGCCAACGGGTGATCGGCACGCACCACAATCGAACGATTCCAGTGATAACAAGGGAGCATCACCATATCCTGATAAAGGTGCAGCGCTTCCGTTGCAATGGCAAACACAGTCGTCCCTTTCGAGACGGCATCCGCGATTTGCGAAGGCGTGCCCTGATGCATGTGCAGCGACACTTTCGGGTAACGTTCAATAAATCCTTGAATCACCTGCGGCAAAGCATAGCGAGCCTGCGTATGGGTTGTTGCAATATGTAAGGTCCCCATCTCCGGATGGGTATATTCTCCGGCAACCGATTTAATGCTTTCAACACGGGAAAGAATATCACGGGAGATGCGAACAATATTTTCACCGGCCGGGGTCACTTTGGTCAGATGCTTACCGCTTCGTTCAAAAATCTGAACGCCCAGCTCGTCCTCCAGTAATCTGACCTGCTTACTGATACCAGGCTGAGAGGTATATAAGCTTTCCGCAGTCGAGGAAACATTAAGGTTATGATTCACCACCTCAACGATGTAACGTAATTGTTGTAGTTTCATTGTGCCGCCTCAAATATAGTCCGTTACATTCTAACAAAGCGTCGTTCTATTTCACTATGTTATATACACTATCATAGTCACTGAACAGTAGATGTGCAGTATGATGACGGATTGCATGCTTTGGCCCATGATAATTGGACAACTGTCGGAAATCTATATGGGATTTACCCGAACAGCCCGCGACTTTCGCTGAACGCGACGCAGTCAGCCAATATACAGCGTACGAATGTGAGGCTATGAGCAAAAATCCCCCCAATGCTATGACCTCTCAGCCAGATCGTGTATCTTATTGCTTCGTTTCTCTTTAGATTATCTGATCGAGTGTATGAGTATTCCTTTAGTTGTCGGTCTGATCGGCCTGTTGTTAGTTCTGGTAGTCGGTTACAACGTCATCATTCAGTATCGCCAGCAGCTGGAAAGCCAGAAACAGCAGGAGTTGGCGAAACACATTGCTATTATTGACTCCAGCGAAGACATGATCGGCCATGCGCATCATCTTCCTTATAGTAAGGAATTACTGGTTTGTCTGAATCAGCGCATTCTTTCTGCCCTGGAAAGCATGTTCGAAATCGATCAGTCAGATCGCTCGATGCCACAACGGATTCAAAATGTTCGCGAGCAGATCACTCAACTCCAGCAAAACTATACGCCCAATGAAATGTCAGGTTTCAAAGTGCCGACAACCGACCGTCAGGCGATTGCGATGCTGCAACTTGTCAAACGACTCAAGCAAGTCGTCAAAAGTGAACACAGTAAAGGCCGGTTAGGGACGCAGACTTTTGTGGCCGAGAATGCCCGTCTCGAAGGGCTGCAATTACGCATCAACATCGAAAATGTCATTAAACGTGCCAATGAAGCCCGTATGAAACGACAAATCGGTACCGCGAAGCAGCTGCTAAGAAAAGGCCTGGATGCACTGTCGACGAAAAATCACAATTATGCCAATCAGGCGCGCGAAAAATTACAGGCGCTGCTGGATGAAATCGACAGTTCTCAGAATCAAACCCACGCCAAACAGCGGCAGGAAATGATCGAAAAAGAGCAGGACGAACTGGATGTTCTGTTCCAGCCAAAGAAAAAATGGTAATTCAGTTCTGATCCTTCAGCACAAGAACAGGCCGCATCTGATGCGGCCTGTTTGATTTCCAACCTGATCCCAGTCACGACCACGACTCTTTAGCCTTCAGATACCCCGATGCGATGTTCACTCAGCACCTTGGCCAGAATGCTTCGGGACAGACACCCACGTAATCTGCCCTCGCTATCCAGCACAGGTAAAGGCCAGTTCGAATTCAATGTGGCTGGCAGGACATCTTCCAATAACTGATGGGCACGAATGGCAGGCACAGACTCCAGCAAGCCAACAAGACCTGCATTGAAGAGATGATGAGGCTGCGAACAGAGTTTGTCCTGCGTCAGCACACCAAGATACCCCTGCTGTTCATCCCAGATGTAAAGATACGACTGCTGGTTTGCTTTCAGAGCAAGTGCTGCTTCCTCTGGCGTCACAAGACCCAGCTGGTGAATCTCACGGCTCATGGCACTGCCAACCGTCAGCGCCCGGGCGCGATTCACATCTCTGACAAAAGCTTCGACATAATCATCGGCAGGCCGGAGCAAAATATCGACCGGCCTGCCCTGCTGAACCAGGACCCCATCACGGAGAATGGCAATCCGATCACCCAGCCGGAGCGCTTCATCCAGATCGTGTGTGATGAAAATAATGGTTTTACCAAGCTCAGACTGAAGTGACATCAGTTGCGACTGCATCTCGCTGCGAATAAGTGGATCCAGCGCTGAAAAGGCTTCATCCATCAGTAATATATCTGCATCGGTACACAGTGCCCGGGCCAGTCCGACCCGTTGCTGCTGGCCGCCAGACAGGCTGGACGGATAATGATCGCCATACCCGCTCAGTCCTACGGTATCCAGCCAGTACTGCGCTTTCTTCAGCCACACTGGCCGACTAAGCTTCTGTATCTGCAAACCATAACCAATATTCTGCAAGACCGTCCGGTGCGGGAAGAGTGCAAAGCGCTGAAAAACCATCGCCATACGCTGACGCCGGAAAGTTTGTAATGCAGCGCGACTCAAGGTGGTCACCTGAACATCGTCAATGTCCACTTGTCCCGCTGTCGGTTCAATCAATCGGTTAAACAGGCGAATCAGTGTCGACTTCCCGGAACCAGACAGCCCCATAACGACAAAGATCTCACCGGGATACACCGACAGGTTGATGTCATTGAGCCCAACCGTGTGACCAGTCTCTGCCAGAATCGTTTCTTTGCTTGTTCCGGCAAGCACTTGTGACATTACCTGCTTGGCTCTCGGGCCGAAGACCTTATATAAACCCCGCACCTGAATCAGCGGTTTGCGGTCATCGTGACGCATGGAAGGATCAGTCATGCCGGCTCCCGGAAAGATGCTGCTGCGCCCGACGGGCATAGCTCTGAGAGATACGGTCAAACATGATCGCCAACGCGACAATGGCCAAACCATTCAGCAACCCCAGCGTGAAATACTGATTCGTGATGGATTTCAGTACAGGCTGGCCCAGCCCTTTCACACCAATCATCGAAGCAATCACAACCATGGCCAGCGCCATCATAATGGTCTGATTGATGCCGGCCATTATCGTTGGCATTGCCAGCGGCAGCTGTACCCCGGTCAGGCGCTGCCAGCGACTGGCCCCGTAAGCTTCCGCAGCCTCCAGAACTTCTTTGTCTACCAGACGGATACCAAGATTGGTCAACCGGATCACCGGTGGAATGGCGTAAATCACCACAGCAATCAGGCCGGGAATTTTGCCGATTCCCAGCAGCATCACAACCGGAATCAGATAGACAAATGCTGGCATGGTCTGCATCACATCCAGCAGGGGCGTGACCCAACTCTGCGCCCGGTCCGAGCGTGCCATCCAAATCCCAACAGGAAGACCAATCAACACCGCCAGCAGTGTCGACGCAATAATAATGCTCATCGTCCGCATGGTGTCTTCCCACATTCCAAACAGACCAATAAACACAAAAGCCACAACAACCCCAACCACCAGCTTCCAGGAGCGGCTGGCATAAAATGCCAGTGCAGCCAGCAAGGCAATCATCAGCCACCAGGGCGTCGCCAGCAGCAATTTTTCAAACCCAATCAGGAAAGACAGCAGAGGATCAAAAAACGATTCAATCCTGTCGCCGTATTCACGGGAAAAAGTCCGGTACGCGCCATCCAGTGTCTGACGGATGGCCAGAAGTTGTTGCCGATCCAGTTGGGGAAATTCAGTGAGCCAGGAAGTATCAGACATCATTTCAACAGCCGTCAGTATTCATCAAATCAGCCCGGTTTCACTACCGGGCAAGAACATTCACTGCGCTTTCAACGCTTCCATCAAGCGCTTTTCCGCCTCAGGGCTGACCCATTGCGTCCATAATTTTGGGTGCTCTCTGAAAAAATAGTCTGCCGCAATCTCACCATCCGCCTGATTTTCTTCCATCCAGGCCAGCATCCGATTCATTTGCGGATTGGTAAAAGAACGCTTCGACAGATACGCCAGCGCTTGCGGTGCGCGCTGGGCAAACTTTTCTGTCACTACGGTATCAACCGGTGATGGCGGGTACATGGTGGGTTTCGGATTCAAACAGTCCGCCTGAGTAATACAGGATTGATAATGCGCCACATCCACACCGGTTCCGAAGTCAACTTTCACCATCTCATATTTCCCAAGGATGGCTGTCGGTGCCCAGTAATAGCCAAACCAGGGTTCCTTGCGCTCATACGCTTTTGCTATCGACGCTGCCAGTCCGGCACCTGAACCCGGATCCAACAGTTCAAAGCCACTGTCTGCCAGCTTGAGGGCATCAAAGAGATGTTCGGTTGTGATCTGGCAGGTCCACCCGGCCGGACATCCCATCATCGCAGCACGATCCGGGTCTTCCGGATGTCGGAAGAGTTTGGCTTTCGCCCGAATACCTGCCAGTGTTTTCAGTTCCGGGTATTGTTTCACCAGATAGGCTGGTACCCAGAACCCTTCTTCACCGCCATCCGATAACGTGACCCCGGCATAGCGCAAGCGACCTTCATTCACCCCGATATCCAGGGCTTCACGCATCGTATTACTCCACATTTCCGGGGCAATATCGGGCTCACTTTTTTCGATCATGGACGTGGTTGTCGGGATACTGTCTCCCGGCACCAGTTCGGCATCACAGCCGTAACCCTGCTGAAGAATGAACTGATCAACGTGGGCGATAAAAGTGGCAGAATTCCAGTTCATATCCGCAATGGTGACATGACCACAATCATTGGCAGCAGAGGCAAACCAGCTGACCGGCAGGGCCGCCGATGCCAGCAGACCAGAGAACAACAGAGAAAAACGCATAACACATCCTTATGGTGATGATTCCTTGAACCAAACCCGAATTTGACATTGTGACGGGTGAATGTCTTTTCAGTATATGCAGACGAAAATGGAATTGTGATGTAAGAAGCTCATTTTTTGAGGCTAAGTTGTTCATTTCTGACTTGTTTGACCGAAGTCTGTCGGGTCATGATGAGCTTTGTTATAATCCGCCGACGATTTTCCCCTTCGACGGGAATCCCAGTTCAATTCAGTATTAAGACCACCTATGACAGACACACATCACCAGATCAACGAACTGCTGACTCCGGTTCGCCAATTTCTGCATTGCGACACACCAGACAGCTGGATTGATGAAGCCCGCCGACCGGAAAACTTAAACGAGCTGCTGGTTGATCACTGTAACTGTGAGCTGAAAGCAAGCCAGACGGCCATATACCTGATCCGAAAATATGCCGTGGATGAAGCCAGCGGACAGGCACTGCTGGAATGGGCAAAGCCCTATGAAGACTTCGTGTATGGCAAATTGCGTCAGAAAGATGCGTTTCATGGCAAGAAAAACGGCCTGAGCGCACCGCTGACAGCGAAAGCGGATTGTCCGTACGGACAGGATCTGATCGACAAAATGGTTCGCCTGATCAAAGAAGAATTTCATCATTTTGAGCAGGTGCTTGAGATCATGGACAGCCGGGGCATCGCCTATTCCAGCCTGACTGCGGGGCGCTATGCCCGCGGCCTGATGAAAGTCGTCCGCACGCATGAACCGGCCACTCTGGTGGATAAGCTGATTGTCGGTGCCTACATCGAAGCGCGTTCCTGCGAACGCTTCGCCAAACTGGCCCCCTTCCTGGATGAAGAACTGAAAAAGTTCTATCTCTCCCTGCTGCGGTCAGAAGCCCGTCATTATCAGGATTACCTGAAACTGGCCGAACAGATTGCCGGAGAAGCGATCACCGATCGCATTCAGATCATTGGCCAACGTGAAGCTGAGCTGATCAACAGCCCGGATGATCGCTTCCGTTTTCACAGTGGGATTCCGGTGGCCGCGCTGGTGAACTGAACACCACGCGACTGAAATCGATCCAGCCATTCGCCAGCAGCGACACCCCGTTCAGATGGGGCCTGATACCCAGCTGCTGGCGGTTTTGCCATAACGGACGATAGAGTCCGCTTTCAACCAGCCAGCGCTCCACCGCCCCGAATGATTCCAGCCGCTCCGCCTCGCTCTCAAACTGAAAAACCGTTTCCAGCTTTTGATACAACACCTTCTGATGCCGGGTGCTCAGACAAACATTCAGCGCCGTACTTGCTTTGAGCCATTCCATCCAGCTCAGGACTGAATCTTCCCCGAACACCTCGCCGGAGATAATGATATCCGCCTCTGCCAGCCGCTCGGCACGGTTAAAGTCCGGAAAGGTATCGATACAGCAGGTTGCAGCAATCCCGGCAGCATTCAGTGCCGCGGTCAATGACTCAGCCAGTGCGATATGATCACGCAATTGATAAGTCAGAACACACAATGGCCGCTCCGGTGCAGGCAGTCCGACGAAATCCACCGGCAGGCACTCTGATTGTTCAGGGGTTTCTGACTTCAGCATGCCCTTCGCAACCCGATAATCTGACAGGGCCATGCTCTCAGGCAGCGGCAATTGACGGAGAAACGCAGAGAGGCGCAACCTGTGTTTCTGGACCCGCATCCATGCCGTACGGTTTTCATTCAGTAAAACGTATTCACACCCCAGCTCCCAGGCTTCAAGCTGAGAAAACGGCGCAGTTTTCTCTGGCACCAGCCAAGGGTGGACAACATCACTGCTGAGATCAAAATCCATGGCCCGATCACCAATGTTCCAGATTTCCACCGCATCCAGCCAGGGACGATACCCGTGATAGTGTTCAAAAGCAGTCAGTCGGGTCAGCCATTCTGTGCATTCATCCAGACGAAATGCGCCTGCGCCCAGGACTTGCCCATCGGGAGTCACTTTCGAAATACCGGCCGCTTTTTGTGTCAGCAGCGCTGGCACAAAATCCGGGGTTGCCTGAGTCACCAGTTTGAGACACAGCGGCGATAGCACATCGACCCGCTCAATACAGTCAAACAGCCGGGCGTTGGTACAGTCTGATGCCTTTAACCGTTCAAAGTGAGCCTTCACTTCTGTTGCAGTCAGAGACGAACCGTCATGAAACATCAGCCCTTTGCGTAATGTGATCAGCCAGTCATCGCCACGTCGTTCCCAGTGCGCTGCCAGGTCACCTTCAATGCAGCCGGATCTCACATCCCGTTGAAGCAATCCGGCATATATAGAGCTGCCAAGATGAATTTCCGTTCGCCGCGATAACTGCACCGCGTCCAGATCATGAATGCCGCGATAAAACGGGATCCGCAGAACATCCTGATGGTGCTGCGCAGGCGTTGGGAGCGCCACATGCCCGGAGCGATGCTGTGCCAGATATTCAGCCAGCAGTCCCTGCCTTTCCTGAGCAGGCAGCAGGGCAGTGGCACGTTCGATCTGGTTCTGTGCCAATAAAGATAAAGCCGCCTGCCTGATCGTCGAATCGACCGGCTTCAGCAGACAAATCGTCGGCAGATTGCCCCGCCCGACCCCAGGTTGCCAGCGGATCCAACCTTCCTCTACCAGTTTTTTAATCACGATCTGAGCGTTGCGTCGGGTACAGGATAGAACCCCGGCCAGATGGTCAAGGGACAGCCGCTGACGTTCTCCCACAGTCAACTCATCTCTCAGAAAAGTCAAAGCTCGCCAATAACGCATAAAAGGTGAAATTCCTTATTGTCCTTTACACTTTTTCTTCTTCTTTTATCACGGATAATCACAAACCTCTGTGATGTAAAAGGAATTTATGATGACAACCACCACTCAATCCCACCCAGGTATCTGGAAAGACCCCCGGTTTCTGATGCTCTTTTCCAGTGCCTTCTTTGCCGCTTTCGGGGCCAAAATTTACAGCCTGGCCCTCCCCTTGCTGGTTTTTGATTTAACGTCTTCCGCAGAGTGGATGGGCTGGATGCGCGCAGTGGAGTACTTACCCAATCTGCTGCTGGCCCTGTTTATTGGCGTGTGGGTGGACAGAGTGAATCGCAAACACTGGTCGCAGGTCATGCTGATTGGTCAGTGCCTCTGCCTGCTGATCGCTTATACGGCAGTGGAATGGCTCGCAGAGCCGTTGTGGGCGCTTTTTCCTGCCGCCTTTCTGATGATGGCATTCGACTACGGCTACCATAATGCCCGTCTCGGCATGATGAAGACTGCGCTGCCACAGGCATTGCAGAATACGGCCACCGCACGTTTCAGTACCCTGTACAGCTTTCTTGAAACGGTTGGCCCCGTGTTATCCGGGGCGCTGCTGCTGATGACGGCGATTCATCAGGTGTTCCTGCTGCTCATCGTGTTTTATCTGTTTGCTTTCATCCAATTGCACCGCATGTCGTTTGCCCCCGCTGAGCCGGTAGTCCATCCGCCGGTACTGACAGCACTCCGCGAAGGCTGGCAGGCGCTCACCGCCGACCGGGCAATGTGCCTGATCACTGCCGCTGTTGTGATCATCAATACCACCGGGGCTGTATTTCATGTTCAGTCGATTTATTTTGCGAAAGCAACCCTGATGATGAGCCATCTGGAAGTCAGTTATCTGATTGCGGCCTCTGGCATCGGCGGGGTGCTGGGCGGACTGGTTGCAGACAAAATCAGAAAGCGCATGGGGCTGGGCTTGCTGCTGATTCTTTCGATTGCGTTTGAATCCCTTGGATTTGTTCTGCCGGCTCTGTTCCCGAGTGCGCCCGTCTTAGCACTGTCTTTCTTCGTCATCAGCAGTATTGGTCTGATGAGCTCGATCTGCATCTGGAGTTACCGCCAGGAAGCATTCAGCGACGCAGTGCTGGGGCGTGTGGCTGGCATCACGGGGTCACTGTTTAAACTGGGGATGCCGTTCGGGTTAGCAGCATCCGGATATCTCGTGGCCGCGCTGGGAACTGATGTCCTGTTTTCACTGTGTTTTATCATTCAGCTCATCACAGCAATCCTGCTCTGCCTGACACGTGTGAGAAACATGGTGTAATCCGCGAAGCTCAGCGAAACAAGAACACCGCTGATTCACACAATACACAGCGATAAAAAAACCGCCTTCATGAAGGCGGTTTTTTTCTGATGTCTACATTACTTTTTCGCGTTTTTCCGCTTGTCGGTAATGATCCATTGTCCGGCATCATAAAGCGCAGTAAAACCTGTTGGCTTCCCGTCAACTTCGGAGCGCACATAATTTTCTTTGGTCTTCCGGCTGAATCGAACCACAGTTTTCACGCCATCCGGATCTTCCGTCGGTGCTTCCGTCAGATACAGGAACTTCGGCGACAACCTGTCTTTGAACCGAACCAGTTCTTCCACCAAAGGGGCACGGGTTTCACGAGATTTCGGGAAAGTGCTGGCAGCCAGGAACAAACCTGAGGCGCCATCACGCAAAACAAAATAGGCATCTTCATCCTGCGTACAAGGCAGTTCCGGCAAATGTACCGGATCTTCCTTCGGCGGTGCCACTTCACCATTTTTCAGGATTTTTCGGGTATTCTTACAACTCTCGTTGGTACAACCCATATACTTGCCGAAACGACCATTTTTCAGTTCCATGTCTGAGCCGCATTTATCGCACTCAACCACAGGGCCATCATAGCCTTTCAGCTTGAATTCACCTTTCTCAACCACAAAGCCATCACAGCCCGGGTTGTTACCACACACATGCAGTTTACGGGTCTGGTCAATCAGATAAGCATCCATGGCGGTGCCACACTTCGGACAGCGTTTCTTTGCCCGCAGTGCCGCAGTTTCAACGTCTTCTTCAAGAACGTTCACCACGCCTTCTTCATCGCCCAGATTAATCGTTGTTTTACAACGCTCCTTTGGCGGTAATGCATACCCGGAACACCCCAGAAATACCCCGGTCGATGCTGTGCGAATGCCCATTGGACGTGAACAGGTCGGGCACTCAATATCGGTCAGGACGATCTTGTTCGGCTTCATGCCGCCCTCGTCCTCATCCAGCTCTGCCTTTTCCAACTCACCGGTAAAGTCACTGAAGAACTTATCCAGCACGGCTTTCCAGTTAGCTTCACCTTCTGCAATCTTATCCAGATCGCCTTCCATACGGGCAGTGAAGTCGTAATCCATCAGATCAGCAAAGCTGTCTTCAAGGCGGTCGGAAACGATCTCACCCATCTTCTCTGCATAAAAGCGACGCTGATCCACTTTCACATAGCCCCGATCCTGAATGGTCGAGATAATCGACGCATAAGTCGACGGACGGCCAATCCCGCGCTTCTCCAGCTCTTTCACCAAGGCAGCTTCCGTAAAACGAGCCGGTGGCTTGGTAAAGTGCTGTTTAGGTTCCAGTTGCTCAAGCGACAGGATATCGCCGACCTGAACCATTGGCAGCGTCGTGTCTTCATTTTTTCCGGATGGCCGCTGAACTTTCGTCCAACCAGCAAAACGCAAGGTTCGGCCTTTGGCTTTCAGCGTAAAATCATCGGCCTGTACAGTAATGGTACTGGAATCATATTGGGCTGGCGTCATCTGACAGGCCACGAACTGACGCCAGATCAGGTCGTACAGTTTCACCGCATCCTGATCCATGCCTTCAAGATCAGCAGGCAAGGTATCCACATTCGATGGACGAATCGCTTCGTGCGCTTCCTGTGCGTTTCCTTTACTGCCATAAACAGTTGGATTGGCAGGCAGATAGCTGTCGCCATATTCTGAGGCAATATAGCCACGAACCGCTTCAACCGCTTCTTTGGACAGATTGGTCGAGTCCGTACGCATATAGGTAATATAACCCGCTTCATACAGACGCTGTGCCAGACCCATGGTTCGCTTCACACCGTAACCCAGGCGCGTACTCGCAGCCTGTTGCAGTGTCGACGTAATATAAGGTGCAGAAGGTTTACTGCTGGTTGGTTTGTCTTCGCGTTCAACCACTTTGTAGCTGGCTTTTTCCAGCAACGAGACCGCTGCATCCGTGTCTGTTTTATTCTCCGGACGGAAATTTTTGCCAGCTTGCTGCGCAACCATCAGCCGCAAAGCGTCTTTGCCGCCAGTCACAGTGTTGGCGTGAATGTCCCAAAATTCTTCCGGAACAAACGCTTTGATTTCACGTTCACGCTCAACAATCAGCTTCACCGCAACAGACTGAACACGTCCTGCAGACAGGCCACGGGCGACCTTCTTCCACAGCAGCGGCGAAACCATGAAGCCGACCACCCGATCCAGAAAACGACGGGCTTGCTGGGCATTCACACCATCCAGGTTCAGTTCACCAGGCTTTTCAAACGCCTGCTGAATTGCATTCTTGGTGATTTCGTTGAAAACGACACGTTTATAGCGTTCCTCATCGCCACCGATGAGCTCACGAAGGTGCCACGCAATGGCTTCTCCTTCGCGGTCCAAATCGGTTGCGAGGTAGACATAATCGGCATTCTCAGCCAGTTTTTGCAGCTCTTGGACGACTTTTTCTTTACCGGGCAGCACGGCGTAATGCGCTTCCCAATCTTTATATGGGTTCACACCCATTTTATTGATCAGCGCCTTCAGCTCTTTCTCTTTCTTGACTCGTGCTTTCTCATCAACGCTCAGTCCTTTCGTCGACGTTGCAGCGGCTTTTTTTCCTGTGCTGCTAGTGCCCGTCGACAAATCCCGGACATGACCAACGCTGGACTTTACGATGAAATCCTTACCAAGGTACTTATTAATCGTTTTTGCCTTGGCGGGGGACTCCACAATAACGAGAGATTTACCCATATGACTCTATTACGTCCTCGTGCTTGCGAAATTTTCAAATAAAAACATGTAGTTGCACGCTAAAAGTTACAGTGTACGCACGGCAACGCTCTTACAATATTGGGCTACTATACAAGAAGGTCAACCTGTTTTTAATAAATTCAGGCTGATTGCTCGACCCTTCTACACTTGTAAACACAGTGTTAAGTGCACCTGTTTTTTCAAATCATCCGTGACATTTCATTCAATGATGTCCGAATTCGGGCTGGCGCAGATCATTACCACCTCGTCAGCGGTTTGACTATTCTCGCCCCATTTTATTTGTACCAGCTCACATAAATTTTCAGAAATGGACAAGGCAATGGCGATTTTCGCACGATTTATGTGCATCCAGGTGAATTCCTTGAATATTCAGTCTCTATATCGTCAATGAAACGACGAGGAGACCGAAATAATCAATGACTCTGTTCTTTCAATCGAAATACGCTGAAAAATATAACCCGCACTAAGCGGGTTATATCGGGGTCCATGTTTACATGACAGGTCGCTGCCCGCGACCAATCCATTTCAGTAATAAATGATCCACCGCTTCACCGCCGGCTCCTGCCAAGCGTTCCGCCAGTTTTTTACGCTGAACAAAGCGAACTTGCAAGACTTCCCGGTCCTTACAGGCAGACATAATAAAGTCATCACTGGTGCCAATTTGGTCGACCAGACCCAGTGCAAATGCCTGCTTACCAAACCAGTGCTCACCGGTTGCCACCTTTTCCAGATCCAGTGCCGGACGGTGCTCTGCAATGAAATCTTTAAATAAACCATGGGTGGCTTCAATTTCGGTCTGAAACTTTTCACGGGCTTTGTCGGTGTTTTCACCGAACATGGTCAGCGTTCGCTTAAACTCACCCGCAGTGATTTGCTCAAACTCAATATTGTTCTTTTTCAGCAGCTTATTGAAATTGGGCAGTTGGGCAATCACCCCAATCGACCCCACGACGGCAAAAGGTGCCGAGATAATATGATCCGCCACACAGGCCATCATATATCCGCCACTGGCCGCAACTTTATCTACAGCAATGGTCAGTTTGATTCCCGCCTGTTTCAGACGATCCAACTGGGATGATGCCAAACCATAGCCATGTACCATGCCACCACCCGTTTCCAGTCGCAGCAAAACTTCATCGCCTTCAGTGGCCACCGCCAGAATTGCAGAAACTTCTTCGCGAAGCCCTGCAACTTCTTTTGCGTCGATACTGCCATGGAAATCCAGTACGAATAGTCTGGGCTCACGGGCAACCGATAATTCACCCGACTTCGCCGCAGTCTTCACTTCATGCTGGCGGGCTTTATTTTTTTCTTTTTCGCTTTTTTTCTCTGCTTTTTCGCGCGCTTTCAGCAGAGGTTTATCAAACAGATGTGATTCAAGATGATGAACCGTCTCTTTGTATTGTTCAGTCAAATCGGTGACTTCAAGGGAGCCTTTTCGTGGGCCATGACGACCGCCTGCGCTTTTTACAATGACCAGAATCGCAATGATTGCGACAACGACGGTCGCGATTTTGGCCAGAAAAAGTCCGTAATCAAACAAAAAATCCAAAAGAAGTTCCTCAATATCGGGTTTTGTTTCATTGTAATACCAATCCAATCAAGCCTCTAGGGGCGAATCGCTTTGATTGACCACAATCTCTTCGAGTGAACCGACGCTTTTTACAATCAACGCGCCCGTTGGCTTGTCACATCGGCCAGAGAGCACCTACAATAGCGGCAAAATGCCCGACCAAGAAGGATATCAAGTGAATTATCAAATTGCGGCCGACTCGTTGAAAGATCGAGTCATTCTGGTCACCGGTGCCGGTGATGGTATCGGCCGACAAGCTGCCCTCAGCTATGCTGCACATGGCGCAACAGTCATTTTACTGGGCCGCACCGTGTCCAAACTTGAAGCCGTGTATGATGAGATTGAAGCGCTGGGCGCGCCTCAGCCAGCCATTATTCCCCTGGATATGAAAGGTGCAACCAAACAAAACTATCTGGATATGGTAGATACCATCAAAGATCAGTTTGGTCGTCTGGACGGTGTGCTGCACAATGCCAGCTTGCTTGGCGTTCTGAGTCCCTTTGACCAGTTGGGTGAAGACACCTTTGATGAAGTGATGCAAGTGAATGTCAAAGCGCAGTTCCTGCTGACGCAGGCGATCATGCCGCTGCTCAAAGCATCTGAAGATGGCCGGATCATCTTCACCACGTCAACCGTTGGCCACATTGGCCGGGCGTTCTGGGGTGCCTATGCCATGTCGAAATTTGCGACCGAAGGGATGATGCAGATCGTGGCAGATGAATTGAGCAATACCCATGTCCGCGTCAACGCCATCAATCCGGGTGGTACCCGAACCGGCATGCGTGCAAAAGCCTTCCCGGCAGAAGATCCGAAAACACTGAAAACCCCCTTGGATATCATGCCGCTCTATCTGTACCTGATGGGTCCAGAGAGCAAAGATGTCAATGGTCAGTGTATTGATGCCCAGTCAAAAGACTAATCTGACCTCTTTCGCATTGAAATAAAAAAGCCGACCTGCAGGGTCGGCTTTTTCATGGTTCTTTATTATTCAGACTGCGGTCTGTTACTTGCTGCGCGTACGCGGCTTAGCAGGCTTATTCTTCAACGGATTCCGTCGATTCGCTGCGTTTCCGGACGGTTTGCGTTTGTTGCTAACTGGACGTTCAGTTGCTTCAGCCTGCTGACCACGGGTTGAGGACCGACGACGGCCACCCCGTGAATCATCCGTCACACGCTCTTCGTGACGACGAATTGCGCGGCGAATTTTCCGCACGCCCTTCTTGCGTTTCTGGCCTTCCACGGTCAGGTGCGTCCTGCTTTCAGCAGGCAATTCAACCACTTCACGCAGATAGTTCACTTCCTGCAGTTCCAGCTCCATCCAGCCACCACGCGGCAGATCCTTGGTCAGGAAAATATCGCCGTAGCGCACACGTTTCAAGCGGCTGACCGTCACACCCTGAGAATCCCACAGACGACGCACTTCGCGGTTACGACCTTCAGTAATGACCACGTAGAACGTATGGTTCATCCCTTCACCACCAGCGTAAACGACATCTTCGAAACGGGCCATGCCGTCTTCAAGTTCTACGCCGTTGACCAGATTTCTGACCATTTTCTCAGTGACTTCGCCGAATACACGAACCATGTATTCCCGCTCAACACTGCGGCTTGGATGCATCAACCGGTTTGCCAGTTCACCATCCGTTGTGAACAGCAGCAACCCTGAAGTGTTCGCATCCAGACGACCCACAGATACCCAGCGCCCTTCTTTCAGGCGAGGCAAGCGATCAAACACCGTTCTGCGGCCTTCCGGATCGTGTCGGGTACACAGTTCACCCTCAGGTTTGTTATAAGCAAGCACACGGCAAACTTCTTCAGAAGGCTTGACCAGATCAACTTTGTGACCATCAATGCGAATCAGGACATCCAGATTCTCAAGGCGATCCCCTAACTGGGCTTTACGGCCATCAATGCTGACGCGCCCTTCCTGAATCATCATCTCAACTTCACGTCGAGAGCCCTGACCGGAACGTGCGAGAACCTTCTGTAATTTTTCACTCATCAGACAAACCTTTGTCGCCTTCACAGGCGTCGAAACATTCTAAAAACATCACCGTACCGCTCATTTTTCAGATACAAACCGGACGGGATACCCGCCATCCATCAATAATTGATAATGACGTCAATAATTTTTCAAATCAGCCGTGAATTATGCCAAAAAGCTGCGACTGATACCACAGAAAAAGCAGGGAGACTCCGAAGGAATTCGGTCTCTCACACCGCTTTTTGTGCAGTCAGCGTCCGGTTCACTCAAACGGCGTGATATCACCTGCGCCTTGACGGACAATTTCAACACTATCGTTACTGAAATCGATCACAGTCGTTGGCTCTTCTCCGAGGATACCGCCATGGATAATCAAATCGACTGCGTGCTGCAATGCATCCCGGATCTCCTCGGGATCGGACTCCGCCGTTTGATTTCCAGGCAGAATGAGGCTGGTCGACATCATGGGTTCACCCAAGGCATCCAGCAACGCCAGCGCAATTTCATTGTCCGGGACACGAATCCCAATGGTCTTCCGCTTTGGATTCATTAAACGGCGCGGGACTTCTTTCGTCCCTTTAAAGATAAAGGTATAAGCCCCGGGCGTGTTGTTTCTCAGCAGACGGAAAGCATCGTTTTCAACCCGTGCATATAACGACAGTTCAGACAAATCCCGGCATAACAAGGTGAAGTTATGTTTCTCGTCCAATTTCCGTATACGACAAATACGGTCTAAGGCCTGTTTATTGGCGATCTGGCACCCCAGGGCATATCCCGAATCCGTCGGGTAAACTATCACACCGCCATTTCGGACAATTGCAACCGCCTGATTGATCAACCGCGCTTGCGGATTGTCTGGATGAATATAAAAAATTTGGCTCATCGCTCCTCCTGACCTGCACCCAACGTCGGCACAGGCTTACTTCATTCTTTTTCAAGGCCCCAGTCTTGCCAAACGGGCACCGAAGCTTTGGGTAACCACAGATTACGGCCCAACTCTGTCCAGGGCGACGGATAGTGAAAATCGGAGCCTTGCGACGACAGCAAACCGAATTGTTCGGCATAGTCAGCCAGATTCCGGCGCTCCTGCTGCGCTTGCTGAGGCTGAGCGACTTCCATCGCATCCCCACCGGCCGCAACAAAATCCGCCAGCAATCGTTTCAACCATTTAGCAGTCATATTATACCGTCCCGGATGGGCCAGCACGGCCTGACCACCCGCCTGGTGAATCACCGCCACCGCTTCTGCAATGCTGCACCAGTTCGGCGGCACATACCCCGGATTCCCCCGGGTCAGGTACTTCTTAAACACGGCCTGCATCGTTTTGGCATGCCCGTTTTCCACCAGCCATTTCGCAAAATGAGCCCGGGTCAGGGTTGCTTCGCCTGCCAATGCTTTAGCACCTTCGTAGGCACCGATAATCTGATTTTTCGCCAGCCGTTCGCCCATCAGCACCGCACGATTCTGACGCCGTTCAGCCTGTTCCGAAATCAGCGATTGCAGTGCCGGATGTGCCGGATTGATGTTGAGCCCGACAATGTGAATATCAAAATTATTCCAAACTGTCGATATTTCAATCCCCTTAACCAAGGTTAAGGCCAAATTCTGCGCATCAATTGCCTGCTGTGCAATTGCCAGACCTGCGACGGTGTCGTGGTCAGTGATTGCCAGCACATCCACTCGGAATTCTGCAGCCCGACTGACCAGGTCTGCCGGGGATAAACGGCCATCAGAGGCCGTTGTATGACTATGTAAATCAAACAACATAAAAAGAAAGTCTTGACATAATATTCTTGAACTAGTTTACTAGTACACAGTTACTCACTGAACACTTAATTACTCAGGTTCTGACTATGGTACAGCAAAAACATCATCAGCTTTGCGCTTTCTTCTCTTGGTGGTGGCACAACCTTTAGCGGGTCGTGAAAGTTGCTGTGCACGCTGCACACAATCATGAACCCGCCTGAAGCGGGTTTTTTTGTACCTGACAACGAAACAACATACGTATTTTCAATTTTGGCTAGTAAGGACAACACCATGATTATCGTACTGAAACCAAGCGCCACCGAAGCACAGGCAAAAGACATCCTGACCCGCATTGAACAAGCCGGCCTGAAACCATTATATATGCCGGGCGTGGAACGCATCGTGCTGGGGGCGCTGGGTGACGAGCGTGTGTTGCAAAAACTGAATCTTGAAGCCAACCCATGCGTCGAGAATATTAAGCCCATTCTGACCAAATATAAGATGGTCAGCCGCGAAGTTCAGGCCCACGATACCGTGGTGCGCTTCGGTAACGCTGCCGTGGGTGGCAACAAATTTGCCGTGATTGCCGGTCCCTGCTCTGTGGAGTCTGAACAGCAGTTACTCTCTGTTGCTGAAGTGGTGAAAAAACACGGTGCTGTCGCACTGCGCGGTGGCGCGTACAAGCCCCGGACCAGCCCTTACGATTTCCAGGGCATGGGTGTTGAAGGCCTGAAGTTGCTGAAACAAGCCAGCCAAATGCTGGACATGCCGACCGTATCTGAAGTCATGGAAGTCGGTCAGATGGCGGCCATGTGTGAGTACATTGACTGCCTGCAGATTGGTGCCCGAAACATGCAAAACTATGCTTTGCTTAAAGCTGTGGGTGAAAGTAAAAAGCCCGTTCTGCTCAAGCGTGGCCTGTCTGCGACGATTGAAGAACTGCTTTTAGCGGCAGAGTACATTTATGACGCCGGCAACCCGAACATCATCCTGTGCGAGCGTGGTATCCGCACCTTCGAAACGGCAACCCGCAATACGCTGGATCTCAACGCCGTTGCCTACCTGAAACAAAAAACACATCTGCCGGTCGTTGTTGACCCTAGCCATGGTACGGGTGTTCGTGAACTGGTGATCCCGCTCTCCCGCGCTGCGGCGGCAGTCGGTGCGGACGGCATCATCGTTGAATCGCACCTCAACCCGGGGGAAGCCCTGTCTGACGGCCATCAGGCCCTGACCGGCCCCATGTTCGAACAACTGATGCAGGAACTGAAACCTTTTGTAGAAGCTGCAGGTAAATCACTATGAAAACAACGCCATTCGCTGTCGGTGAGTTGGATGTCCTGAGTTTGGATGTCCCTTATGTTGCTGACCCAACGGAACTTTACTACGCCATCTGTGGTGAGCGTCCTCATAATCTCCTGCTGGAGTCGGCTGAAATCGACTCCAAAGAAGATTTGAAAAGCCTGATGCTAATCGATGCCGCTGTTCGTATCGTCTGCCGGGGTCGCGAAGTTCGTCTGGAAGCACTGACAGAAAATGGCGTGAATGTTCTTGAGGCGGTCAAAGCCAATATCGCTGAGAACATCGGGATCACAACAAATGACAACACGGTGATCCTGACTTTCGAAACCCATGGCAGAGCCATCGACGAAGACAGCCGTTTACGTCAGTCGTCACCTTTTGATGCGCTTCGCCTCATTCAGCAAATTTTTCATCAGCCTTCTCAGGCCCGGGAAGCGTTGTTCCTGGGCGGGCTGTTTGCCTATGACCTGGTGGCCAGTTTCGAACCCCTACCGACAGTTGAAGAAGGTAATCGCTGTCCGGATTACCTGTTCTATGTGGCAGAAACACTGCTGATCGTTGATCACCAGCGCCGGAAAGGCACTTTGCAGGCCACTTTATTTGGTGGTGAGCACTTCACCACCAGTTACTTTGAACTGAGCCGCCGGTTGCAACATATCAAAGAACAATGCCTGGAGCCGGTCGCTCTGCCTGCGGCGCAACAGCTGGAACGCTGTGAGCCGGAAGTCAGCATCAGTGATGAAGACTTCTGCCAAACCGTTGAGCAACTGAAAGAATTTGTGGTACGCGGCGATGTTTTTCAGGTGGTGCCATCGCGTCAGTTTCGCCTGCCGTGCCCTTCACCACTGAATGCTTACAAAGCGCTGAAAATCGGGAACCCAAGTCCGTATATGTTCTATCTGCAGGATGCCGATTTCACCCTGTTTGGTGCTTCTCCCGAAAGCGCACTCAAATACTGCACCCAAAGCAATCAGGTGGAAATTTATCCAATTGCCGGGACCCGGCCACGTGGCAAACGGGCAGATGGCAGCATTGATCTGGACCTGGATGGCCGGATTGAACTGGAACTGCGCTGCGACAAGAAAGAAAACGCCGAACACATGATGCTGGTGGATCTGGCCCGAAATGATGTGGCCCGCATCAGCCAGCCCGGCACGCGTTATGTCGCGGACCTGCTGCAAGTTGACCGCTACAGCCATGTCATGCACCTGGTGTCCCGTGTCGTCGGCCAGCTCCGTGACGATCTGGATGCCCTGCACGCCTATCAGGCCTGTATGAACATGGGCACCCTGACCGGTGCACCGAAAATCCGAGCCATGCAACTGATTCGTGATGTCGAACAACAACGTCGTGGCAGCTATGGCGGCGCCGTGGGTTATCTGACAGGCCATGGCGATATGGATACCTGCATCGTCATCCGCTCGGCTTATGTCGAAGATGGAATTGCAAGCGTTCAGGCAGGCGCCGGTGTGGTTTATGACTCCGTCCCTCAGGCCGAAGCCGATGAAACGCGAGGCAAAGCACAAGCCGTCATCACCGCCATTCGCCAAGCCCACAGCGCGCAATAAGGAGCCGAACATGAACCCGACCATCGACATTGTTTTACTGGATAACTTCGACTCTTTTACTTACAACCTGGTTGATCAGTTCCGCGCCATGGGTCACCCGGTCACGATTTTCCGAAACAGCCTGAGTGCCGAACAAATCGAAGCCGCACTCAACGAAAAAACCAATCCTGTTCTCGTGCTCTCACCCGGTCCGGGCGCACCGTCTGAAGCGGGCTGCATGCCTGAACTGATCAAACGCGTGTCAGGAAAAGTGCCCATGATTGGCATCTGTCTGGGTCATCAGGCCATCGTGGAGGCCTATGGCGGCACCGTGGCAGGCGCTGGCGACATTGTTCATGGCAAAGCGGCACAAATGCAACACACCGGCCATGCCGTCTTTGGCTCATTGCCAAGCCCGATGACCATCGCCCGCTATCACTCACTGGTAGCAACACAGGTGCCAAGCGCACTCTCGGTGATCGCCGATGTTGAAGGCCTGGTCATGGCGGTGACTCATGAAGAAGACAATGTGTGCGGATTTCAGTTTCACCCGGAATCCATTCTGACCGCACAAGGCGCACAATTGCTGGCAAATACCCTGCTCTGGGTCACGGGCCAATCCAAAGTTCAGACCAAATTATCAAGTTGTTAAGAGGGACGCCCAGATGAGTCATTCTATTTATCAGATTACCGAAAAGCTCTATGACCAGCAGACGCTGACACAGGCCGAAAGCCAGACCCTGTTTGATGCCATTATCAAAGGTGATGTAGAGCCTGCACTTCTGGCCGCGATTCTGACCGCACTGAAAATTAAAGGGGAAACGCCCGAGGAGCTTGCAGGGGCTGCCACGGCCATGCTGGCGAACGCCGCACCATTCCCACGCCCGGATTATGATTTTGGAGATATCGTCGGCACAGGCGGCGATGGTGCAAATACGATCAATATCTCCACCACCGCAGCTTTTGTTGCTGCGGCCTGCGGGGTGAAAATCGCCAAACATGGTAACCGCGGGGTTTCCAGCAAATCAGGATCCTCCGACCTGCTGGATAAATTTGGCATCAATTTAGCGATGAGCGCGGCAGAAGCCCGAGCTGCGCTGGATGAACAAGGCGTGTGCTTCCTGTTTGCACCGCAATATCACAGCGGTGTCCGCCATGCCATGCCTGCCCGTCAGGCCATGAAAACGCGCACGATTTTTAACTTACTGGGCCCGCTGATTAACCCGGCCCGCCCAACTATTGAGCTGATGGGTGTTTATGATGCTGCACTGGTCCGTCCGATTGCAGAAACCATGATTGCGCTGGGCATGAAGCGGGCCGCGGTCGTTCACGGCAGCGGGTTGGATGAAGTCGCCATTCACGGTCCGACACAGGTCGCAGAAATCATCAACGGCGATATTCGCGAGTATACGCTGACCCCGGAAGATTTCGGCTTGCAATCCCATGCATTAGATGCGATTAAAGGAGGGGAACCCGAAGAGAATCGTGCCATTATCACCAATATTCTGACCGGCAAAGGCACGACAGCACAACAAAGCGCTGTTGCCGTCAACGTTGCGTTGCTGCTTCGCCTGTTTGGTCAGGAAGACCTGAAAGCGAATGCGCAGCAAGCCATGGAAGTGATGCAATCCGGCAAAGCTTACCAACTGGTCACGCAACTGGCCGCACGAGGTTAAGCATGGAAACTGTACTCGCTAAAATCGTCGCAGATAAAAAAATTTGGGTGGAAGCGCGCAAAGCCCGCCAGCCCCTGGACTCATTCATCGCAGACCTGACCCCGAGCGACCGGGACTTTTATCAGGCACTGAATCAGGATGGCGCCGCCTTCATTCTGGAATGTAAAAAGGCATCGCCGTCAAAAGGCCTGATCCGTCAGGACTTCAATCTGGATCAGATTGCTCAGGTATACCGTCAGTATGCCCATGCGATTTCGGTCCTGACGGACGAAAAGTATTTTCAGGGCAGTTTTGATTTCCTGCCCCAGGTTCGTCAGCAAGTGACACAGCCGGTGTTGTGTAAAGACTTCATGATTGATCCCTATCAGGTCTATCTGGCCCGCCACTATCAGGCCGATGCAATTCTGCTGATGCTCTCGGTGCTCAATGATGATGAATACCGCGAACTGGCTGCGCTGGCAGAAACCCTGAAACTGGGTGTCCTGACCGAAGTCAGTAATGAAGCAGAACTGGAACGTGCGATTACACTGAAAGCCAAAGTGGTTGGCATCAATAACCGGAACCTGCGGGATCTGAGCATTGATCTGGATCGCACCAAACAGCTGGCTCCCCGTCTGGCGGAAGATACCATCGTCATTTCTGAATCCGGCATTTATACCCACCAGCAGGTCTGGGATTTGTCTCAGTATGCCCATGGCTTTCTGATCGGCAGTTCCCTGATGAGTGAAGAGAATCTGGAACTGGCGGTGCGCAAAGTCCTGCTGGGGGAACACAAAGTCTGCGGCCTCACGCATCCGGATGATGCCTGTGCCGCGTATCAAAGCGGGGCTGTATTTGGTGGCCTGATTTTTGTGGAAGGCTCTCCGCGCGCGGTGGATACTGAGCTCGCCCGACTGGTCATGAGCGGTGCGCCACTCAAATATGTGGGCGTTTTCCGGAACGCCGATCCCGAGGCAGTCGCCAAGCAGGCCAATGCATTAAAACTGGCTGCGGTTCAGTTGCATGGCGATGAAACACCAGCGTATATCACCACCCTGAAAACACAGTTACATGAAGGTTGTGAAGTCTGGAAAGCCCATGGCATCACCGACTCATTGCCGGATCTGTCTGTCTGGCCCGTTGACCGCCACCTGCTGGATACTCAGGTGGGGAATCAAAGTGGCGGAACCGGCCAGACTTTCGACTGGTCTGTGCTGGCGCAATGTCCGCAAAAAGAGCAAATCATGCTGGCGGGCGGCCTCGGACCAGAGAACGCACAACAAGCGGCCCAGCAAGGTTGCCGCGGACTGGATTTTAATTCCGGTGTTGAAAGTAAGCCCGGCAAGAAAGACAGACAAAAATTACTGACGGTGTTTCAGAAGCTGAAGCCTTAACCACCTTTCAGCGACAGGGCATCACCCACACCGTTCACAAAAATAGGACTGCAAACACATGAGCAAACTTGACCCGTATTTTGGCGAATTTGGTGGCCAGTTTGTGCCCCAGATTCTGGTTCCGGCACTGGATCAGCTGGAAGACGCTTTTATTGATGCACAAAAAGACCCGGCGTTTGAACAGGAGTTTTTAACCCTGTTGAAAGAATATGCGGGTCGTCCAACGGCGCTGACCCTGTGTCAGAACCTGACCAAAGGCACGAAAACCAAACTTTACCTCAAGCGTGAAGACTTGCTGCACGGCGGCGCCCATAAAACCAACCAGGTGCTGGGTCAGGCGTTGCTGGCCAAGCGCATGGGTAAAGATGAGATTATTGCTGAAACCGGTGCGGGTCAGCATGGCGTCGCAACTGCACTGGCCTGTGCGCTGCTCGGTTTGAAGTGCCGCATTTATATGGGCGCGAAAGACGTTGAGCGTCAAAGCCCGAATGTCTTCCGTATGAAATTGATGGGTGCTGAGGTGATCCCGGTTTACTCCGGCTCCGCAACCCTGAAAGATGCCTGTAACGAAGCGATGCGCGACTGGTCTGCCACTTATGATAAAGCGCATTATCTGCTTGGCACTGCTGCTGGCCCACATCCGTTTCCGACCATCGTCCGCGAGTTTCAGCGCATTATCGGCGAAGAAACCAAAGTCCAGATTCGGGAGAAAGAAGGTCGCCTGCCAGATGCTGTCATTGCCTGTGTGGGCGGTGGTTCCAATGCCATTGGCATGTTTGCCGACTTTATCAAAGAAACATCAGTCAAGCTCATTGGCGTCGAGCCTGCCGGGAAAGGGCTGGATACGCCCATGCACGGTGCACCACTCAAACACGGCAAGCTGGGGATTTTCTTTGGGATGAAAGCGCCCCTGATGCAAGATGAGCATGGACAGGTCGAAGAATCTTACTCAATTTCTGCCGGTCTGGATTTCCCGTCCGTGGGTCCGCAGCACGCGCACCTGAACGCAACAGGCCGTGCTGAATACGGTTCTGTCACCGACGATGAAGCACTGGATGCTTTTCAGGCACTGGCCCGTCACGAAGGGATTATTCCGGCTCTGGAATCAGCACACGCACTGGCTTATGCACTCAAGCTGATCCAGGAAAATCCGGACAAAGAACAACTGCTGGTGGTCAATCTTTCTGGCCGCGGCGATAAAGATATCTTCACCGTCCATAAGATTCTGGAAGAAAAGGGAGCGCTGTAATGGATCGTTATCAAGCTTTATTCAGCCGTTTGGCAACGCAACAGGAAGGCGCTTTTGTCCCCTTTGTCACGCTGGGCGATCCGACGCCGGCACTGTCCCTTCAAATCATCGACACGCTTGTGGAAGCGGGTGCGGATGCACTTGAACTGGGCATTCCGTTTTCAGACCCGCTGGCCGATGGCCCGACCATTCAGGGAGCGACGATCCGGGCACTGGACGCTGGCACCACGCCAGACACCTGTTTTGAGATGCTGAAACAGGTACGCGCCAAATATCCGGCCTTACCCATTGGCCTGCTGATGTATGCCAATCTGGTGTTTGCCGGTGGCATTGACAACTTTTATCGTCGCTGTCAGGAAGCCGGGGTGGATTCCGTTCTGGTTGCCGACGTCCCGGTGAATGAATCTGCCGAGTTCAGAGCTGCAGCCGAAAAGTATGGCATTCACCCGATTTTCATCGCACCACCGAATGCCGATGATGCCACGCTGAAAACAGTGTCCGATCTGGGTGGCGGCTACACTTACCTGTTGTCCCGTGCTGGAGTGACCGGCGCAGAAACCAAAGCCGGGATGCCAGTGGAACATTTGCTGAAAGCACTTCGCGACCATCAGGCTCCGCCTGCATTGCTGGGCTTTGGCATATCTGAACCCGCGCAGGTTTCTGCTGCCATTGCGGCAGGCGCGGCAGGTGCCATCTCCGGCTCCGCCGTGGTGAAAATTATTGAGCAGCATCAGGACAATCCAACGCAAATGCTCCACACACTCAGTCAGTTTATTCAAAGCATGAAACTGGCCACAAAACGCTGAGTACACACGCTCCTCTTCCCTCTGGTTAACAGCCGTTAATCAGAGGGACTTCAACATCCTCTCGATAACATTTCCGTTACACCCTTGAAGCCTACATAAAAACCGAGATGCATATTGAGATTTGCCGTCACTGGTCAAACACCATCAATTTACCAACAGAAGTAGAAAGTATCAGTCTGAACCATTGATTATCGCATTATTCTGCTGTAAAAACTCCTTTCGCAAAACTTTGACTCAAAGTCAGCAACATTTGCGAAACATAAAGCTTTCGCGATTTAACAATTTTCAAAGTAAGGTATTCAAGGTGCTTAAACAACAAGGACTACTTGGTAACATCGGGGTACAGGTTGTCATCGCCATGTGCTTGGGGGCACTGGCTGGTGCATTGATGGAAGAGTCTGCGAGCATGTTCGCGCCACTGGGTAGCATTTTCATCCATCTGATCAAAATGCTGGTCATCCCACTGGTGGCCGTTGCCATTATTTCCGGTGCAGCCAGCCTGGGGAACAGCCAATCTGCCGGTAAAATCGGCCTGCTCACACTGGGGTTCTTCGGCCTCACATCTGCCGTTGCTGTGGCACTGGCCCTATTCATGGGCGAAATGCTTCAGCCTGGAATTGGCGTTGACCTGACCAATGTTCAGGGAATGTTTGCCAATACCTATGCCGACAAAGGTGACCTGCCTTCATTCTGGGCAACTATTCTTGGGATGATCCCAACCAACATTTTCCAGTCTCTGAATGAAGCCAACATTCTGCAAATTCTGGTCTTCTGCATGTTTTTCGGCCTGGCAGTTTCCAAGCTGGAGCAGGATCGCCGCGCTCCCCTGCTGAACGGTGTGAATGCGATTGTTGATGCCATGGTGTGGATGATCAACGTTGTGATGAAGATTGCACCGATTGGTGTCTTCGGTCTGATGGCTGACGCTGTCGGTGCCTTTGGCTTTGATGCACTGATGGTCGTATTCAAACTGTTTGTCGTCTATATTGCTGCCATTCTGGTTTACGGCTTCGTCTTCTACCCGCTGATGATTCAATGCTTCAGCAAGACTTCACCGCTGAAGTTCCTGTCAGCGATGAAGAAACCTCAGGCAGTTGCACTGTCAACAGCGTCTTCAATGGCCACCCTGCCGGTGACCATGGAAACCTGTGAAGAAGAACTGAAAGTGAAAAACAGCACCGCTGCTTTCGTGCTGCCGCTGGGTGCCACCATCAACATGAGTGGTAACGCGATTTACTACGGTCTGGTTGCGGTTTTCTTTGCTCAGCTGTTCAACGTTGAGCTGGATATGGCTGCCTACGTCGCCATTATCGTGACCTCTACGCTGGGTGCCGTAGGTCAGGCTGGTGTGCCGGGGCCGTCTTTCCTGGTTGTTGCAGTGCTTCTGGCTGCTGGTATTCCAATTGAAGGCCTGCCACTGCTGTTCGCACTGGACCGGATTTTCGACATGATTCGTACCGCGCTGAACATCACGGGCGATGCAGCCTGTGCTGTCATTGTTGACAGCCTGGTCAAAGATGAGAAGGCAGAAGATCTGCCAATGGCCACTCAAAAAGAAGCCTGATCTTATCCGCTGATGCATCAACAGAAGGCTGCCATTTCGGCAGCCTTTTTTCAATCCGGGCCTCATCACCCCAACTTTCGTTCAAACTTACATCGGTTCTGGGTCAGACCAGGTGCTTTCCCCTTGCAAGGTGAACCATAATTGATGAACATATAAATACCTGTTCCAATCAACCTGTAAAATCATGAATTCAGAAAATAATGTTCCTCGTGGCCAGTTATTACTGCGCACTCTGGCAATGCCTGCTGATACAAATGCCAATGGCGATATTTTCGGTGGCTGGATTATGTCGCAACTGGATTTAGCCGGTGCGATTCTGGCGAAAGAAATTTCCCGGGGCAAAGTCGTGACCGTGTCTGTCGACAACATCGTTTTTAAAGCCCCTGTCAGTGTGGGCGACGTGGTCTGCTGTTATGGCGAATGTAACCGGATCGGCAATACATCCATGTCGGTTGCCATGGAAGTCTGGGTGAAACCGGTCGGCAATGACGGTATTGGCGAACGCTACAAAGTCAGTGAAGCGACTTTTAATTACGTTGCCATTGATGCCGATGGTAAGCCGCGTCCAATCAAGCAAAACTGACTGAATGCCCGAACAGAGACCCTTGGCCCTAGTTCGGGCTTTTTCTTTCCGTTATGATAACCGCTGCATTTTCACCACAAGTACAGGGAGACAGAACGAATGTGGTACGTGATTTTTTCTCAAGATGTTGAAAACAGCCTCGAACGCCGCCTGAGTGTCCGCGAAAACCATCTGGCTCGCCTGAAAGCGCTCCAGGATGAAGGCAGACTGCTGGTTGCCGGACCCATGCCAGCCATCGACAGTGAGAATCCAGGCGAAGCGGGCTTTACCGGCTCGACCGTGATCGCAGAATTCGATTCACTGGAAGCAGCGAAGACCTGGGCAGATGCTGACCCTTACATCGAAGCGGGCGTTTATGACAACGTCATCGTGAAACCATTCAAAAAAGTACTGCCAGCTTGAACATGCGCATTCGAACAACCTTAAAAACGGGTCTCCTCGCGACGGTCGCAACTTTGTTGCTCGCCGGTTGTGCGAAATCCCCCGATGAGCTCAATCATGAACTGGCTGAACGCCGGGCAGCGGTGATCAACTCCAAAGCCCCCTACCCGAAAGTGGATCAGTACCAGATCATGAGAGCCAAAGCCCGCCAGAGCATCGTCGAAATTACGATTCTCTATGGGGGGGGTGGCAAGACCTCTCCGACCAAAGCGGCACAGGCTGCCGCGGAAAGCTTCTGTACCGATCCGGAACTGACTCCGATGGTCAGTGAAGGATTAAGCTATCTGATTGAAATTCTGGACATGCGGGGCAGACCTGTGGTCCAGCAGCCGATCAATGCCCAGTTCTGCCAGCAGATCGCACCTCAGGGCGCATCCTAACGATGATAGGCACCAGGGCCGGAAACATGTTCCGGCCCTGATGTTTTAGCCTCAAGCGACAGCGTCAGCACGGCTGAACACCATCACTTTTAATGCACTCTCCGAATCCAAATCAGCAAATTCAGGCGGATTATCGAGCCGAGTCTTCAAGACCAGTGCCGGCGCTTCCTCGGCCATCCCATCCACCAGGAACTGCGGCGACACCGCAGGCGAATTCACACAAGCCAGCACCTGCCCCTGCGCTGTCAGCATGTCCGGTAAACGACGCAGAATTTTGGCGTAATCTTTCGTCAGTGCAAAGCTGCCTTTCTGAAATGACGGTGGGTCAATCACAATCAGATCATAAGGCCCTGCTTTTTTCAGTTTGCCCCAGGATTTGAACAGATCATGCCCGAAAAAGCTCACCCGGCTAAGATCATGCTGATTCAGACGGTGATTGTCTCGCCCCCGGCTTAAAGCCGCTTTGGCCATATCCAGATTCACCACATGCGTAGCACCACCCGCAATAGCCGCGACAGAAAAGCCACAGGTATAAGCAAACAGATTCAGGACTTTTTTCCCGCGGGCCTGTTCCATTACCCAGCGGCGACCGTAACGCATATCCAGAAACAGACCGTTATTTTGCTTCTGACCCAGATCCAGTAAAAAGGTCAATCCGTTTTCAGTTACCTGCTGCATGGTTTCCATGGCGCCCCAGATGACGACCATGGGTGATCCTTCTCTGTCTCGGTGTTGCAGCAACAATGAGGTTGCCCCGGATTGTTGCCAGCATTCTGAGGCTGCCAGAACAGCCAATTGTGTTTGCAACGCATCCAGAAATTCAGGTGTGGGTTCTTTGAATAAAGACACCAACACCTGACCGCCCAGCCAGTCAACCGTCAGTTGTTCCAGTCCTGCCCAGCAACGCCCTCGGCCATGAAACAGGCGGCGAACTTCTGTCGGAGGTGACGCCAGTTGCGTTTGTAAATGCTGAAAAAATTGGGGTAAAGCAGAAACGTCCATCGAACACCGTCTGTTAAGCATGAAAAAAGAAAGAGAAAATAGGGTTAGTTCGCCCGTAAACCCGCTGGCAAAACAGGCCAGTCCAGTGTCCAGGGTGCCGACCAGTCTTTCAGCGCCGCGACCACAGTGTCACCCAGCCACAGCTGGCCGTGTGAAGGCGGACAAAGGAACTGATAATCTGTTCCCTGATAACGAAAACGCAACGCATAGGCATGGAGATAACCGCGATCAGCGGGTTCCTGACCATAAATATCATCCCCAGTGATACCGGAGCCGACACTTTTCAGGGCGACCCGAATCTGGTGTGTTTTACCCGTGTAAGGTTTACAGAGGAACAAGCGGCGGCCTTCGCCAGCAGCGGTCGAAATAAACTGAGTGATCGCCGGGTTGTTCCGGCTGTTTTCCAGTTTCCAGCTCCGTCTGCGTGAACGGCTCATATCGCCAATCACCGTCCCTTGTTTCTTCCTGGGTTTTTTACTGCCGATGGCCAGGTAGTATTTCTCGACTTCACGGCGGGCAAAACAGCCGGACAGCTCAGAAGCTGCCTGTGCATGTCTGCCCAGCAGTAAAATTCCGGAGGTCATTTTGTCCAGCCGGTGAATCAGATACAGTTGCTGATCACCCGTTGCCGCCGCAACTTCTGCCAGTAGCGGCTGGTCTTGATCATCTTTGTGGACACTGACGCCAGCATCTTTGCTGATCACAAGAAAGTCTGGGGTTTGATGAAGCAGTGAAAACATTGGCGCACAAAATCGTCAGAGAAAAGCGGCAGTATACCGACTCTCCCGGCGGACGCCAGTCCTCTCCACTGTCCGTTATACCCATCAAAGTCAGTCAATGATCAGAAATAGCGCAGGAAAAATGGTTGAGAACAAGGCAGATTTTTTAGATAAGTAGCCATTCTACAATCAAAAAAACGAACGCAGTGATCGAACATTTGAACAAGCTAGGATGACCCGTGATTGACTGCGATTGGTATTATTGCACGAAAAACACCAGCAGCATCAGAATCGGGCAGATAATCCGGACATACCAAGGCCAGATCCGCCAAAACAAACTGGACTGCACATCAGGATAACCTGCACTGATTTCAGCCAGCACTTTGTCTCTGTGCCAGATCCAGCCGACCAGAATCGCGAACAAAAGGCCAATGATGGGCTGCGCGTAGGCGGTTGTCATTGTGACCACGAACCCGAACAGGGATTCAAAGTTCACCACGATCACTGTCGCAATCACACCGATGATGCAACCAATCCACCATACGGCTTTGTGCCGGCTCTGCCCCAGTTCTTCGATCGTACACGATACAGGCACTTCAAGCATGGAAATTGAGGATGTCAGCGCGGCAATCACCATCAACACAAAAAACAGGGTGCTGACGAGAATACCAACACCACCCATACTCTCGAACATCGCGGGCAGCACACTGAACACCAGCGTATCCGATGCCAGCAATGCGCCGGATGCATCGTAAATCGCAACCCCATTGTTCTGCGCGACGAACATCGCAGGCAGGATAAGCAAACCGGCAATAAAGGCCACACCCGTATCCAGCAAGGCGACCTGCGCTGCTGTTTTGGGCAGATTCGCTGACTTACTCAGATAAGATCCATAGACCATCATGGTACACACGCCGAGTGACAGTGAAAAAAAGGCCTGCCCCATGGCACTGACAATCAATTTTGGTGAGAAATGACTGGGATCGGGGATCAGGAACAATTGTAATCCGTCCATCGCCCCCGCTTGGGTCAGGATATAAATCACCATCACCACGAACAGGATCAGCAATAACGGCATCAATCGGGTCGACCACTTTTCAATCCCATTGGTCACGCCACTTCGAACTACCATCACCGTCAGCCACATAAACGCAAGCATCAGCACCAGATTCCGGGCCACCCCAAAAGTTTCCAGCCACTGAGCAACCTGCGTCAGCCCCACCAGTTCACAGAGCGGGGCAATCAGATAGCCCAGCAACCAGCCGGCGACAATGGCATAAAAGCTCAGAATCAGCGAGACCGCCAGCATCCCGGCCAGTCCGACCAGGCCCATCAGCGCTCGTTGTGCTGGCCAAATCTTTCGCAGTGAGGTCATGGGATCGGCCTGACCATAACGACCGATCATGAGCTCTGCAACCAGCAGTGGATACGCCAGTGCGAAAACCATCAGCAAATAAACAATGAGGAACAAGGCGCCGCCATTGCTGGCAGCCTGAGTCGGAAATCCCCAGATATTGCCCAGACCAACGGCAGAACCGGCTGCCGCCAGAATGAAGCCGATCCGTGAACTGAATTGTGCTCGGTTAGCCATCACAAGACCTCTTCAACAGCATCATTCCTAAAGATTAGCGATTCTGCAGCTTCCCGCCCCTTCAGGACTGATACAAATTGAAAAATTAAAAATCAGTCAAGTTTCTGCTTAAATCTATGTTTTCAAGGGATTCCGGTGCAGAATAGAAGCCGTGTATGCAATTGAGAGACAAACCGCTTCTATGGATCATATTTACCAAGTCTTAGCCTGGCTCAGTCTGTTCGCTTACTGGATAGCGATTGCAGCCGTCACTATGCGGGTCGTTTTCAAACGACGCGTTGTCGGCGTGTCTCTGGCCTGGCTGATGATTATCTATATCATCCCCATCGGCGGCATTATTGCTTACTTGCTCTTTGGCGAACTCAACCTGGGTAAAAAGCGAGCGCTCAGAGCGGTGGAAATGTTTGAACCCTTCGCGAGCTGGTTCAAGCAACTGTATCACTGCCCGGGCCACCAACCCCAGCTGATGAGCCTGCATGCCAAACCCATTCACGATTTATGTGAAAACCGGCTTGGGATTCCAGCACTGGTTGGGAACAGCCTGACGTTGCAGGATACCCCGCAAACCATTCTGCGCTCCCTCATTGATGATATTCATCAGGCACATCGCTCAATCCACATGGAATTCTATATCTGGCATCCGGGCGGACTGGCCGATGAAGTCGCCACCGCATTGATTCTGGCAGCTAAGCGAGGCGTAAAGGTCAGAATCTTGCTCGACTCTGCGGGCAGTATGCGTTTCTTCCGCTCTCATTGGCCCCGATTGATGCGCCACGCTGGCATTGAAATCACTGAGGCGCTGGCAGTCACCCCTTTCCGGATGTTTCTGCGTCGGCTGGATCTACGACAACACCGGAAAATCGTGGTCATTGATACCCATGTTGCATACACCGGTTCGATGAACCTGGTTGATCCTGCTTTCTTCAAAACCGACGCAGGTGTCGGACAATGGATCGATGTGATGGTCCGGGTTACCGGACCAACTGTGTCTGTCCTGAATTGTATTCAGGCCTGGGACTGGGAAGTGGAAACCGGGCAACGTTTTTTACCCCCGGTGCCTGAGTGCGGCGTGACCCCGCTGACCGAACAGAACGATATGATTCAGGTCATTCCATCCGGCCCCGGGATGCCAGACGAAATCATTCATCAGGTGCTGCTGATCAGCATCTATCAGGCTCGCCAGAGCGTCGTCATCACCACCCCTTATTTTGTACCGAGTGAACATCTGCTGCATGCCCTGATTAGTGCTGCAGAGCGAGGCATTGATGTCCACATTATTATCCCGGCCAAGAATGATTCCCTGATGGTCGAATGGGCCAGCCGGTCTTTCTTTGCTGAACTCTTAAGTGCCGGAGTTTCTATCCATCGTTTCAATGGTGGCTTGCTGCACACCAAGTCTGTCGTGGTCGATGGGACACACAGCCTGATAGGCACAGTCAATCTGGACATGCGCAGCCTCTGGCTGAATTTTGAAGTGACCTTGTCTGTGGACAGCCCTGAATTCACACAGCAGCTGGCCTGGCTACAGCAGGAATACATCAAGCAATCCACCCGGATTGATCATCAGTCCTGGAAAAAACGTTCGCTCGGCCATAAATTTCTTGAGCAATGTTTTTATATGTTCAGCCCACTACTCTAGCCAATACCGGGAGCCCGGCGATTCTGGCTGGGCTCTGTTAACCAGTCCAACGTGCCGTAAGAGCCGGTTCTCGGATCCCGATGCTCCCCGCTAAACCTCTGAAGCCACATGGTTTGTATATCAGTGAAACCTGAGATACGCTCACTAAAATGTCCAGAAACACGGCTTTCAGGAACAGAATGCCATATATCAGCCTAAACTTAAGTACCAAACCCAGATATGAAACAGGATTAATTCATTAAAAATTTGAAGCGAAGGTGTTCTTTAAGGTGACAGAAAAGTTTCATCATCGGGTCAAAAAAACATAAAATCCCACAAAATCATCATATAACGTATCTATTATCGCCTATGAAATTCTTGTCGAAACATTCCCCGCCTCACAGTCATTCTATAAAAGTATTGCTTTGCATTTTTATATGTCTATCTTTGTATTTAAGCACCAAAGTTACGATGAGCTGAGGTACATGTGATTCTCATGAAGTATAAATTCACACAATATCTCCTCAGCATTGGCCTGCTGCTCTGCGGACTGTATGGCACACCAGCGACTGCATTCAATCCGCCGCCGCTGATAATATCCGGTTTGTCTGAGGCGGGAGATCCGGTCGAGGTCACTCTGAGCCGTGATGAACTTGCCGCTTTTCCTCAAGAATCCGTATCAACGCCGATGCCTTGGGTAAACGGCATTCCAGAATTTCGCGGTGTGAATTTATATTCATTGCTGACACACTATCGTATTCAGCCTGGCAAGATTTACCTCTCCGCCTTAAATCGCTTCTCTGCTGAACTGGACTGGCAAGATATCAAGCAATACCAGCCTATTCTGGCGATACAACGTAACGGCGAGTGGATGCAGGTACGTGACTATGGCCCTTACTGGCTGATTTTTGCGATTAACCGTCATCCGGAACTGATCAATCAAGGTTTCCTGGAAAAGATGGTCTGGCAGTTACACGAAATCAACGTGGTCCCTTAATATGATCATTTTCAAGCCATTGAAAGTATTTAATCTGGCCGGGATGCCATGGATGAAGAAGCTGCTGTTTCTGGCAGCACCGCTGTTGATCGTGTTCACTTTTGTGTCCGTCAGTGCTCTGGAATCGAATGCGGAATCCGTCAGTAAAAATCAGAACCTGGCCAGTTGGTTCATGATGCAACTGGGGGATGAATACAGCCAGTTAATTTTCCAGCTCCATGAATACGAGGTGGGACGTGCAACCAAAGATGATGCCCTACTGCAATACGAAATTTTGCTGAGTCGCTTTAATTCTATTGAGGTTAGCAGTCAGATCAATCGCTTGCACGATACGCTAGGCTCATTACAAACCTTTCAGCATCATTTTCAACTTGTGAAAGACTACGAACATGCTTTACTGCAACTCAGCACCCCCGGGGAATCCATTGTACTGCTGAACCAGATTAAAGCTGACTATGATGAGTTAATGGGCTATGCGCTAAAGACATTCCTATTTTCAAACAATGCGTTACAGTCAAAATATAATCACATTATTTCACAGCGCTGGCTCATTCATTCCTTACTCTTCTCCACAGTATTGATTGGCCTCATTATGATTTATCTGCTCAAGAAGGAATCAGAGGCTCACCACAAGCTCGCCATGTACGATTCACTCACCGGGATTCATAATCGTCTGTGGCTGAACCGTAAGCTGAAAACGATGGAAAAGAGTCAGCATGTATTTGCTTTTTATCTGATTGATCTGAACGGATTCAAAGAAATCAATGATACCCTCGGCCACGGCGCGGGCGATCAGCTGCTGAAGACGGTTGCGCGACGGCTGGACAATTTAACCCATGAAGGCATGGATGTCGCACGGATGGGGGGCGATGAATTCGCGGTGATTCAAGCCTTTCCGCATGCAGTGAATCATGAGTATGTGGCACACTTCCTGCTCAATACCCTGGATCACGTCATGCGTATCCCAATCCAGCTCAAAGATCGGGAAGTCACGGTGTCTGCCAGCATCGGACTCAGCATTTATGTGCCAGGCAGTAAGAGCCTGTCGGAACTGCTGCAGGAAGCTGATTTCTCGATGTATGAAATGAAGCAGCAATTCAAAATTCAGGCTCCGGCTCCTGCTGCCAGCATGTACCCGCCACCTCCGTCACAGAGTATGCCCGGCTATTTCAAACGCCAGTAATCCGGCATCAGCAGACAGCTCAATTGGCAGACCAGATATCGTTATCCATCACTTTGCCCGTTTCCAACAGTGTTTTCAGATTACTGATGATGGCTGGCCAGCCTTCAGAAACATCCTGATAGCTCAAAGAGCCGGATTGTAAATCGCTGTGAATCACAGTCAGTCGGGTATCCTGCCCCAGACTTTCCAGTGCAATGCTGACCTGGGATGAATGAGTCCCGCCATGATGCGCATCCGGTTCCTGCCAGCTCAGCACCAAGTGATGCGGCGGATGAATCTGCAATACCTTCCCGGAGACGTCCTCAACTTCGGAACCATCAGCACGGATGTGTGCCCACCGGTTTCCTACTTTCCAATCGGATTCGTTGATATGTCCCCAGTATTGCTGAGTCATTTTCGGATCGAACAGCGCATTCCAGACATCCGTATCAGATGCAGCGATATAGCTGACATACTTAAAGTGTTCCAGGCTCATGTTCACTCCTTGTCGCAAGGCAGCGAGTCTGACAAATTGAAAAGGCCCATCCGATTCACATCACCGGTTCAGGTGCTTGTTATCGCGTCTCTATTCAGATTAGCACTCTGTCATCAGGGTCTGTTCACTTTCATCTGAGATCACAGGCACTGAACATGGACGTCCGAGAACACAACAGGGTCAGATGCAGGATTTTTTCATTTGCAGTAAAGTCCAGGGCTGCCCCTGAAAAACACGGGATGCCTGATCGGCCTGATAAATTTCAAACCCCAGTGCCCGGTAACAGCTGATCGCTCTGAAGTTATGCTCAAAAACAGCCAGCGATATTTCTTCCGCAGCGAGCTTCGTTTTTGCAACGTCGATGGCCAGTTCAATCATGATTTTTCCGTATCCATGGCCACGTTCAGACTCGCTGGCAATCAATACACGACACAAACGGCATTGATTTTGCTGTTTGTCACACAGCTCAACATAGCCTTTCACTTGTCCGGCAACGGTAAATAGGAACGGATGAATTTCAGGACGGGAAACATGGTTCGAAATTTGTTCGGTGGTGAGGGGGAACTGATACAACGGCCCACCCCAGAGTAAATTGAATTCCTCATCCATAACCCAATCAATGAGCAATGCATGATCTTTTTCTGTAAACGGTTCGAGCTGATAACGGGATTTTAGCCGTTCGTTGAACATGTTTTTCCTTATCACTAACTGACGTGTGAATTTTTCCTTCATTCCGGTGAAGAACAACTGGTGAGGCAGGGTGACACCACACTGTGCCACTTTGCGCAGATGAACCCAATTGCACAACACACATTAGGGTCGCTGTTATTGCGTTCGAGGTCAATACTCTCAATAAAATTGATTGCGCTAAGTCTCACTTTTCAAAAGAAAAATAATTGATTTTTGCTGATTATTTTCTCTTTGGTGAATCACCAGGGCCACTACCTTTCATGCTGATTTCCTGGTGATGTAAAAAAACGGCCCCAGATCGCTGGGGCCGTTATTTCAGTCGTGAATCACAGAACCGTGGGCATCGCGACATCACTCAATCCGCGATTTCAAAAATAGAATCGATAATCAAAGGCAAATTGCCACGAACAGACACAACCCCAAACACGGAGCGAGCGTGCTTCCCTTTTTCACCGAATACTTCAGCCAATTCTCCTGTACGAAAAATCACTGACTTGAGCCGGTTAAGCTTCCACAGTATTCAGGTCAAGCTCCATAAAAATACTCAAAGGGTGCTCCTGATACAGACCATACGGCGGACGCACCCGGTATCCCAGTGTCTGATACAAGCCCAGTGCTTCGGGTTGACTGACACCGGCTTCAAGCCGGACGACCTGAACGCCGTTATGCTTCAGATACTGATGCAGCGCTTCCATAATCTGCCGTGATATTCCCAGTCCACGGTAGTTATCCAGCACAAACATTCGCTTAATCTCCCCGTACTCACCGTCATCATGCATCATTTTAACGGCGCCAATACCTGCCAGCGCGCCGCGAACAAAAGCACCAACCAGGTGAACATTCTCATTCATCAGAGATTCTTCACTTTCGAGATGATTGGTCTCAGGTGGATATAAAGCATACATATAGTCGTCTGATGCACTCAAAATGACGCGTACATCATCACGATTGGGCTTAATTTTTTGAATATACATAGTGTTAACTAACGAATTTTGTCACTGCTACACAGTCAAAAAATAGTGATATTCGGTGATTTGATTGAATTTCCGTCCACATGACATATCCGGAAAAACGCCTGAGCTCCCGAGCGATATTCAGCAATTCGGAAGCAAGCGCTCATCATAACAATCTTGTGACAAGAAAGTGAGTACCGCGTTTGAATGACTGCATTTTTGTGCACTTACGCACATATTACTTTTCAAACATTCATAGATTGAAGGGCATTTCAGTGACCATCAGGAGAAAAAACAGATGCACCCCTGATTCAGGGCACATCTGTGGTGATCTTGCAGTCTTCTGAAATGGTCAGGCCGGTGGTTTCACCTTGCGTTTCAATTGTCACCTGAACCGGAAACTGGCGGCGATCCATCCGCATCTGGGCTTTGCTGCCGCCTTGCATGGTATTGCGCATTCGGTTTCCGGCGGCAGAGAGCATCTCTAAATCAACGCTGGCAGATTCAAGCGCAACCACGGCCAGCGCGACGGTTTGATCGTCAACCAGGCAGTCTATAGTCACCGGTTCTTGTAACAGAGATTCAGGATAAGCCCAGACAGCACTGGTCGCCATCATGAAAGCGGCTGCCATCGCCGCTTTCATACTACGTATACGCGCCATCACAGCTGCGTCGTGATAAAGGTGTTCCCCGAAGAATTCACGATCGTATCGGTCGCAACATCATTGTTGGTCTGAGTAATGATCACGGTGTTATGATTCGCCGAGCCACCCACACCACTGATATTCACAGTCGCCGTCGATGCATTCCCCCACTGAGTCACACCAACGGTATTGTGATCCGCTTCACCTGCCAACGCAACCTGAGCCAGATTACCATCGCCCTGCTGCCAGACATTCACAATATTGTTATCCGGATTATCAAATGGCGCACCCGAAATATCAATCATCGCCATATTGGCACTGCCGATTTGCGTCGTACTCAGAATATTTTCATCACCTGCAGTAATATAAATATCCGATGTGTTCATAGAACCATTCTGTGTTACTGATGCTGAATTATAATCTGCATTATCCACCATCAAAATCATTGAACCATTGGTTGAACCAGTCTGGCTGACATAAACAACATTGTTATCTGAATTCAAATCCGCACTCACCCAGGAAGTCTGGGTTGTGCCAACTTGCGCAATCGTCACCGTATTCTCACTGGAACCATGATCCATAAAGATCTCTGACATGTGCGTTTCACCACTCTGATTCACCGTGGTTGTATTGTTATCAGAATGATTATCGTGGTAAACGCTCGAATAGTGGCCAGAGCCACCAGAAAACTGATAGACAGACACCGTATTTCCGTCACTACCATTCACCGCTGTATTGAAAGATGTATTGGTTGCAACTGCACTGCCTGACGCAATAAGCACAGAAGCTGCAAGCATGATCTTGTTCATGGGATTACCCTATCTCTGTCAAGTGATATGAATTTCACTTCTGCTCATATAATGACTTCGGTTATTTTCATTCATGTTTACCATCAGAACGTAAACATCTGAACACGATGAGAGAAGTATTCCTTTTCGCCACTACCTGCATTTTTGTATTCCATTGTATTTCAATCGGAAAAGATAAAGCGACGAACCTCGCCGCTTTATCATTATCCGTTCATCACATCAGAGCTGAATCGTGGTGAAATTATTACCCGATGAATTCACGATGGTATCAATCGCAACATCCAGATCGGTCTGCGTAATACTCACTGAGTTATTATCGGCCTGACCACCCGCCCCGACAATTGTCACCACTGCTAATGAAGCATCACCCAGCTGATTTACACCCACCATGTTGTTATCCGCTTCGCCAATCAGCGAAACAGTAGAGACATTGCCATCCCCTTCTTGCAGCACATTTACAACGTTGTTATCTGGGTTATCAAACGGTGCACCAGTAGCAACCACTGTTGAAAAGTTACCTGTGCCGATCTGCGTCGTGTTGAGGATATTATCATCCCCCGCAAAGACCACAGTACTGGCTGTATTCACACTCCCCAACTGGGTGTGTGAGGCAAAGTTGCCATCGGCATTAAAGTCCATCCGAATGTACGAATCATTACCAGCACCTGTCTGCGTGACCACCATACTGTTATCATCAGAACCGTCGTCCACAATCACTTCGGATACGTTGGAATCGCCCCACTGCGTGACCAGACTCCAGTTATCATCAGAACCATCTTCATAGCTCACTTCAGAGGTATGCGTTAGACCCACCTGAGAAACACTGGTGGTGTTGTCGTCTGAATTACCGGCATGATAAACCGATGAAAAATGGCCCGCACCGGGTGAAAACTGATAGACATTCACGGTGTTTCCATCACTGCCGCCTACCGCAGTATTCAGTGATGTATTCGTTGCATAAGCAGAACCAGAAGCGAGCAATACTGATATTACTAAAGCTAACTTTTTCATGATAACACCTTATAAAACTTTTACGTTTCAATAGAAGATTTAATTTAAAAACACTTAGGACAGCGATAAATAATTAAAACTGAACTGTGGTGAAGTTATTGCCTGATGAGTTCACAATAGTATCAATCGCTGTATCCAGATCCGTCTGCGTAATACTCACTGAGTTATTATCCGCCTGACCAAAGAACCCTGTAATGGACACGAGTGCGAATGAAGCATCACCCAGTTGGTTTACAGAAACAGTATTGTTATCTGCTTCGCCATTCAGCAAGACGGTTGAAATATTGCCATCCCCATTTTGCAAAACATTCACGATGTTATTATCCGGATTATCAAATGGCGCCCCTGCCGCGAAAATATTCGAGAAGTTACCCGCACCATTCTGCGTGGTGGTCATGATATTTTCATCCCCAGCGAAGACAACGGATACCGCTGTATTCCCAACTCCTGTCTGAGTGTGCGCAGCAAAGTTATCGTCGGCATTAAAATTCATTTCAATATAAGAGCTGTTTGCAAATCCAGTTTGCGTTGCAATCGCGCCATTTCCGTCAGAACCAAAATCAACAACCACATCAGAAGTATTTGAATCCCCCCATTGTGTGACAACAGACCAGTTATCACTTGAGCCATGGTCATAACTGACTTCTGAATCGTGAGTCAAGCCCACCTGAGAGACGGTCGTTGTATTATCATCGGAGTTATTGTCATGAAAGACCGATGAGAAATGACCCGCACCAGGAGAGAACTGATAAACATTCACGGTGTTTCCGTCACTGCCGCCCACAGCAGTATTCAAAGAAGTATTCGTTGCATAAACACTACCAGAGGCTAACAGCACTGAGATTGCTAAAGCTAACTTTTTCATGGTACTTTCCTTAATTGTGTTAATAAACTGAAATATTTCTGCTCATGCCATTTAAAATCATGATGGATTCATGACCGCTTTGATTGATGTCGAACCCAGAAAAAAGGACATAAGGCTTATTGACAACAACTGCTAAATTATCGTCGCCATGTTGGGTAATACTGTCACTATGGCCAATACCACTCTGGCTTAAAATTGCAGTATTTCCATTTCCGTATTGTTCTATGCTGCCATCATTTCCAATTCCATTTTGATAAATCGCAGCGTAATTTTCATTCCCATCCTGTTCAATATATGAACGATTGTAATGTCCCTCTTGATGAGAGTATGCAAAATTATCATGACCACTTATTTTTATTTTACTTTGATTCCCTCCAAGACCTCCTCCAGACTTTTGAACAATAATCGCCGTACTATCAGTTGCACCATATGCTTCAATAGAAGCAATATTGTCATCTGACCCCCAAACCTCATTCAATTCATTATTTGCTAATTCACCTGCAGTCGATACCTGCGCGCAAATAAAAGATAAAGCAAATAATCCAGAATTTATTCTTTTCAAATGTTTCATTTTCTTATCCAGAAGAAAACAGGTGTCGTAAAAATATTATGGCACTCGGATAAAATTGCACCATAAACTTAATAGTGAATTTATCAATTATAATAATTGAAAATTACGACTCCCCACCCAGATACATTTATAACAAAATCAGTTATTTACAATATAAAATCTCAGTCAGAGAGCGAATAAACCATTGTGTTACCTACTTAACCGGCTGTTCTCCAATGTGATTTACAATACAATTTAGTACCACAACAATATCCTCATCACTTTCAAATAAATAACATCTATCAATAAACATTTACCACCGCCATCGTCAGTGGCTTTGGGATGACAACAAAAAAGGCCAACACAAAGTGAAGGCCCTTGATATCAATGATTTAAATTTATGGCGATAATTTAAATAATCGGCTGCTCTGTAAACATATACTTCTGAATCACAGGGTTATTGATCTCTGCACGGTTCGCCAGTTTCCAGAGATTGGTATTGATCCCATCCACAATCAGTTGGATCACTGCAGCATCTATCGCAGACATCACCGCAATATTGACCGGCTCATTGGTTGTGATGCCCAATTCCGCTTCCAGCAGATCTTTGTAATCAATAAACTTGAAGACCCCTGTCTGAAACTCTTGTGAAAGAATCGTCTTACTGGTTGTGACGCTCACCAGAACCCGCCCGGTCCGCACATCAATAGCCCTGAGATTCACCGTCACCTGATCGGTCCGGTATTGTGAAGAAATACCAATCCCCAGATAACGTGCACCGGAACCACCTGTCTGAATGTTGGTATCGTAGGCCACGATCCCCCCTTCAATGACAATATTCGATGACATCAGTGAAGGAAGATGCGAACCATGATTCACCGGTATTTCCTGCTTTTGCTGTGCCGCACGAATGATCTTTCGCTCTGTGAGCAAATTTTGCAGCCCTTCCCGCTCCAGCGGAATAAACCATTTGGAGTTCAGCAAAGAAGTGGTCAGCAGCGCCGCCCCTCCCTGAGGAACCGCTGTGGAAAAGTTACTGTTCGGCTGCGGCTTATACTGCCCGGTCTGATCTCTGAAATCATAAACAGAGACAAATATCTGCCCCTGAGGCATCGGCAAAGACACTAAATCCTCAAAAATTGCCCCACGGGGCATTAAGGTTGGTTCCCTGTCTGCATCAGGCATTCGCATTGAATTCGAACATGCATTGACGAACAACACAGAGCACAAAAGGATCAACTTTTTCATGACGAACTCCCTGTTAATCAGGCATCAAACCATTGACCTGAATGGTTGATGACTCTCCCGTTTGTTTATCCGTAATTTGAATCAGTAAGGTGCCGTTATCATCCAGAATATTCAGGACGAAATCATCGGTTGTGAGTTGCCCTGTATTGCCATTCCCCACATCAGCCAATAACTGGCTGATTAATCTGGACTCTAAGTTTGCCGTTAATCGTTCTAAATCTGACTGTTGCTCAAACGGATCACTCGCTGATGGATCTTTGTGATCATTAATGGCATTTGCAACACCCAGCAAGAAATTACCGTTTAAAGGGTTCCCGCCAAAATTTGGGTTTACAGGTGTATAAATCAGTTCGGTCGCCTGTGCATTCCAGCTCATGCAGCCAAACAATAGCAGCATACAAAACTTCCTTTTCATGAGTTTGCTCCTTAAATTTCGTCATAGTCAACATCGAAGGTATCTTTTAAATACCGCTCTATTCGCCATCTGAGAACATAGTTTTTGACTGCATTGACGGCCTGGTCCGTTTTTTCCTCAGCATTTTGTCGCCCCGGAGAAAGTGCGGTTCTGTAAATCATATTCTGCCGGTGATAAATGCTGATAATACTTCCGGATAAAGCGGTCGGCCTTTCTTTTACCACTAAGTTCTCTTTTAATTCATCCAATTGATCTTCAAGCTTCTGTGCAAACAGTGAATAAAAGCTTTCTCCCAGTCGTGTCATCGTTCGGTCGATCACTGCACCGCTGATTTCACGCAGACTGTCCAGGTTTTCGAGTCGACCTTTCGTTTCAAGCGGTTCATCACTTTCAAGCTTCGGACCATTCTCAAGTTTCTTCCCATTTTCCAGAGGTTGCTCTTTCCCGGAGTTTTGTGCCTGGGAAAAGACAAATAACGGGCACATGCACAGCATGCACAAGAGCGTCAGGTTCAATTTTTTCATGAGCTTAAACTATTCAAGGTATGGTTTTTCGCCCACATAAAAGCCTGCAGGCGGTTTTTAACCTTAATTTTCTTAAAAACATTATGAAGATGGGTTTTGACCGTATTTTCACTGACAAACAGAGACTCAGCAATTTGCGAGTTTGAAGCACCAGAGACCAGCAACTGCATGATTTCCTTTTCTCTTGCGGTTAATTCAACCGTCATCTTTGGGAAACTTGTCTGCGTACTCCGGTATTCTGAAATCAATGCCTGACACAATTTTCGACTGAACCATAATTCACCATTTTGTATTTTTGTTAACCCTTCAGATAATATCTCAAGAGAATCACTGGTATAAAACACGCCCACTAAATTTGGCCATATTTTCAGCGCTTCGACCTGAACATCATTGGGAACATTAATTAAGACTTCCGAAGGGATAACTTCCATTTCGGCAATTGTATTTAAATAATGTTCATTCGACTTTTTCGTTGCACTGGCAGAATCCAGCAAGAAGAGTGTTTCTTCAATCTCACCTGATGATAACGCCTTCATCTCATCAATCGAGATCGAATTGACCGTCATTTTTACATGTCGAATCAAATACTCTTTTAATATCGAGGCTTGAATACTCTCGTCAGAAACGAGTGCCAGTCGGCTGTATGGTTTAATAGACATCCCTGCTAACCCTCAGTTTATTTTGCTACGACTTTTGTATTGCTAACTTTAGTTCACGTCAAAAAAATAACAAACAGGGATATCAACACACACCGACCGGGTTAATTACCTATTTTTCATGATCTTAAAACTGCCTCATTCTTTAAACCTTTGGCCTTTTTCTGGTCCTTTCTCAATTTCGCGACACTTTCAGGCTTTCTTTTTATGATTTAAACCAAAAGTGATTTGAATCATCAACTAAAGGGCTCGTTTTAGTTTTATGGATTGAAATGAATCAGTTAACAATGGAATTAAAAAGATAGGTGAATGAATGCATATTTTTAGGCGATGTCAAATTTTTCTGGTCGGAAAAATTAGGCATGACTGAAGTCAATTCGACGTTTGGCGATGGACAGGTTCACAGTAAGGAAAGGGTAAGTTGGCAACCGACTCACGTTGCATTCTCTGCACTGTGATGCGTGGGCAGCGAACTGTTCAGGAACCGGATCAAAAAATCCCGCCGGGCTGGTACAGTCCGGCGGGATAAGATTCGAGGGTATCAACCGCAATCACGACTCCAAATTCATGACAATCCGGCCCGTGATTTCACCTTTCATCATGTCATCGAAGATCTCGTTAATCTCTTCCAGCGCCTTCACTTCTGTGATTGCCCGGACTTTACCTTCTGCTGCAAACTGCAAACATTCCTGCAGATCTTTACGTGTCCCGACAATCGAGCCAATCACTTTAATACCGTTCAGGACCGTATCGAAAATCGGGATTGGCATTTCATCCGGTGGTAAACCCACCAGCACACAGCTTCCGCCACGGCGGACTGAACGATAGGCTTCCTCGAACGCGGGTTTCGAAACGGCAGTACAGACGACCCCATGGACCCCGCCCACCAATCGCTGAATCGCCTCGGAAGGTTTCTCTTTCATAAAATCGATGCAGTGTGTTGCACCCAGTTCTTTTGCCAGTGCCATTTTCTCGGCACCCGTATCGACTGCAATCACGTTCATCCCCATGGCTTTGGCATACTGAACCGCCAGATGCCCCAAGCCACCAACACCGATAATCGCAACCCATTGCCCGGGTTTCACATCGGTCACTTTCAGCGCTTTGTAGGTTGTCACCCCGGCACAGAACAAAGGCGCAGCATCAACAGAAGACAGTCCATCCGGGACCTTGACCACATACTCGCCATGGGCCAGACAATATTCGGCATATCCTCCATCCACAGAATAGCCCGCATTGTGCTGATCCAGGCACAGAGTCTCCTGACCCGACAAACAATAGTCGCAATGACCACAGGCTGAATACAGCCAGGGCACGCCAACACGATCGCCAATCTTCAGGTGATGGATTTCGCTGCCAACCTGAACGATTTCGCCCACCCCTTCATGGCCAGGCACCAATGGCATTTTGGGTTTAACCGGCCAATCGCCATGGCAGGCATGTAAGTCGGTATGGCATACGCCACAGGCGTGGATTTTCACCAGAACATCGCGAGGTTTCACGGCAGGAACAGGGATATCTTTGATTTCAAGTTTCCCTTTGAATTCATTCACAACAGCGGCTTTCATGTGTCCGGCTCCTTATGAGTAAGTGAACCGTGATTGTTGCGCAGAAAATCGGAGAAGGCATGGATCTGGATCAATATTCACCCAAACTCATATTTTTTCTGTCTGAGTTGGCTTCCCGATCCGGATTGGTTCGCGAGCGGTTTTGAATGCACAGGTACCATCACCTGTGCATTCAACTGAATCAACGCAGGGTAACTTTCGTCGAGATGCCAGAAGAAACATTCATCTTCAGAGCGCCGATCGCAACCCGGGTAGAGGAACGCATTTCAAACAACGTCTCTTGCTCCGGAATGTAATGACGCGTGATATCGTAAACCATCGTCCCACCACCATGAATTTCAGCATGGGTGTTCGAGTGGATATTGATGGTCGTACCCGGCTTCACCTTCAGATCAAAATAGGCTTTCTGATCTTTAATTTCGTTGAGTGTATAGAGGACATTCACATCCTCAATACGCTGACCGTCAGCCAGCTCGTCAATCGGCATTTTGACCGAGAGTGTTTCCCCAACCTCGAATGTTTTCTGATCCAGGTCCGCATACATCACGAACTGTGGCAGCAACTCGAGCACATCTTCGTCAGCCACGTCCACTTGAGCATCGCCAAGTGTTTTTTCGAAATGAACCTCACCGGTTGCAGACTGCTTAGCCAGTATGCGAACACCCTCGAGTTCAACGGCTTCCGGCGACTCAATGGATGAAGGCTCTTCAGTAGAAGAATTTCGGAACTTCTGAATATCCAGCTCCAGAGGAACCGAGCCATCCGCTTCTGCTGCCGCGGTTGACAGATTCACAACCCTTTCCGATTTCACCTCTAAGTCATCCGGAATCATCTCCAGTAAAAACGCCAGTTCCGGCGGTCTTTGCCCCTGATAATCCGAATCCATTTTGAAAGTCACATTTTCTTGGATCGTGAATGCTTGATTCGGCTGATAGCCGAGATCAATAGTCACTGATTCTTTTGGAACATCCGAACAGGCAGCCAACTGAATGCTGCACAGCAAAATTATTTTTTTAAACGCCATCATGACCACTCATTAGGAAAACATCTCATCAAGTATGCAAATACTTGGATACGCTATAGATGCGTCCACTTCCCAGAAGAAGATAAATCAGATTGAGAGTCGGCTAATTTACCGCCACTTTGACCACTGATAGCGGAATAACCCACCGGAACTTCATCGCATTGTTGACTCAAAAACCTGCTACAGCCCTCTGATAAGTTGTAATTTTACAACAAATGACATGACACACTTCACACTTGGCAACTTGAGTTGCCATTTTTTGATCTAACTTTTGGGTCAAATTTTCTTGTCTTACCAGTCAGGTTTTGGTTAAATGCTCCACATTCGGCATCGTTCTTAGTCATTGAGAAGTTAAATGTTGTCACAGAACCAAATTTCACACCTGAAGTTATTTTTCTTCACTGTACTGATTAGTCTGTCTTTCCCGATTGGCAGCCATATTACGGCAACCATGGATCCACTCATCGTGACCTGGGTGCGCTATTTGCTGGCCAGTGTACTCTTTGTCGGCCTGCTGATTCTGAAGGGACAATTTCGTATCCCCTCAGCAAAGGATTTAGGGCGCTACACGCTGATCAGCCTGCCTGCGCTGAGCTATTTTGTGGCCATGTTCATCGCGTTGCGTGAAACCAGCCCGTTGGATGCCAGTGCGTTGTACACCACGGTCCCTTTGATGAGCGCCGTGCTGGCGGCTATTGTATTTAAGCGCCGGACCTCCCTTGCCGTGACACTGTCGCTTGTCGGGGGCATGCTGGGTGCTGCATTGATCATTTTCCGGGGGGATTTATCTGCGGCCGGTTCCATTGCCATGACAACCTCCAACAAAATCTATTTGCTGGGCTGTCTGGGCATGGCGCTGAACCCGATCATTGTGAAGAAGTGCTACAAAGGTGAGTCCTTTGTTCATCTGACCTGCTGGACTTTGATTTGTGCAACAGGCCTGCTGACCCTTGCCACCGCCCCGCAGCTGATCCAAACCCAATGGACGCAAATTCCGGGAGATATCTGGCTGGGCATTGGCTATCTGGCTGTGTTTGCGACCGCAATCAGCTTCTTCCTGTTTCAGCAAGGCAGCGTGGCGCTGGCACCGGAACAGGTCTCGGCTTATACCTACCTGATCCCCGTGCTGGTGATGCTGGTCAATCGTTTTACCGGCGACATGGTGCCCTGGGAAAGTGTCAGCTATGGCGTCGTCACGGTGCTGCTGTCGATGACGGTGATGATCCGCCGCGGCGCGCCAGCTCAGGTGCAACCCGCAGCCCAGCCTGCGCAGGCCATCTCAAAATAAACACATTCAAGCCGGGCCTCTTGTGAAGTGACCCCATAAAGTTGGACATTTCTGTTAAACGGCTTGTAAGGCCTGCTTCCGATATTCTATCGGTGTCAGGCCTTTTAGTTTCACCTTGATGCGTTTGGTATTGTAATACTCAATATATTCTTGGATTTTCTCTATGAGATCATTTGCGTCTTCAAAGTGCTGGTTATGGTACATCTCGGTTTTGAGCAGGGCAAAGAAGTTCTCAGCGATGGCGTTGTCTAAGCAGTTACCTTTTCTCGACATACTTTGCGTTAACCCTCTGGCAGCCACTGTCTGCTGGTATGTCCGGTGACGATACTGCCAACCTTGATCGCTATGTATGATTGGCTTTGCGTTTCGAGCTAGCTTCGAGATCGCTTCCGTCAACATGTCAGTAACGAGCGACAAGCGTGCATTCTTATCAACCTTATAAGCAACGACTTCTTGAGTAAACAAGTCAACCACGGGTGATAGGTAAACTCTCTGCTCTTTGACTTTGAACTCCGTAACGTCAGTTACCCATTTCTCATCTGGCTTGGTCGCCGTAAAATCTCTTTCAAGTACATTAGGAGCAACTTTTCCAGACTCGCCTCGGTAAGCGCGGTATTTCTTCGGCCTGACTATCGATTTCAGTTCAAGTTGAGCCATAAGCCGCTGTACGGTCTTGTGGTTCAGTATGATGCCTTGCTTTCTCAGCTCTAAGTGAATGCGGCGATAGCCATATCGTCCCTTATGTTCATGATAAATTGACGTTATCAGCTCCCGTTCATTCGCATAGCTATCAGGTCGCTTACTGGCTTGCATCTGGTAATAGAATGCACTTCTCGCAAGCTGGAGAGCTTGGAGTAGGTCTTTTAAGGAGTGCGTGTTTCTTAGAGTTAGAGCTATTGCCGTTTTTTCTTTGTTTGACGGCGCTTTTCCTGCTCTAACTCCTCCAACTTTTTTAGGACAGCATTCTCTGCTCTCAAGTAGGCTAACTCATCTTTTAGCTCCTCAAGCGTCATTTCATCATCTGATTTGGTCGTACGTTGAGGTTGCTGCTTCATGGGTGGCCTTCCTATTGCGTGAGGCTTAAGCCCTTTGATACCTTGCTCTTTATATCTTTTGAGCCAAACAGATAGTATCCCAGGGGTAGAGAGATTTAAGACTGCACTAGTGTGCGTCAGAGACCAGCCATTCGTCCACATTAAATTTAATGCTTGGAGCTTAGCTTCAGCCGTTGATGTATGAGCTGTTGGTAAAAATGAATCAGTACCGTGAATAGCAAAGACTTGAGTCCAGTACCTTATTTGCCTAGAAGAGATGGAATGTTGCTTGGATAAAAGACCGGATGGCACGCCACTCAAGCACTGCTTAGCAATGACGCACTTCAATTCGCGGCAATATTTGGACATAAAAGACCCCCAATAATTGGTGTCCAACTATTGGGGGTCAGTTCATTGCCCGGCTTTTAACTATTTTCCCACTTTTTTTGTTCTTCTCGCCTGCATCGACAATACTGGAAAAGACTTGGCAACGATTCAGGCAACTGCATGACCTCCAGACCCGATTTTCTCTGCGATCAACTCAGACTCATCGACGGCACCGTACCTTCCACCCAGCATCCGCTGAACAAACATACCAAAATGACCTGGAGCCCTTTCCAGTTTTTCCGGGGGTCTGCTCAGATCTTCTACGCCGATTTGGCAGCCGGTGTTCTGAAGCTACCCGCTCTGCTGCTCGCCAAACCGGGACAGACATTCATCATGGGCGACTGTCATCTGTCTAACTTTGGCTTCATGACCGAAGAAGGCTCGCAAAGCGATCAGGTGATTTTCGCCCCCAATGATTTTGATGATGCCTGTGTTGGCTACGCGGTCTGGGATCTGGCCCGTTTCCTGACCAGCCTGTCACTCGCTGGCGATTTCGCACGCGGTTTGCTGGAAGGAAAATATCTGACCGATGAAACAGAGATTGATGACGATCTGAATGCCATCAATGACGACGACGTGCGCGAAGCCAGTCAGCAGTTTCTGAAGGTCTACCTGAAAACACTGGCACAAGTGATTGACCATGAAGAAACACGATTCAATGTCCTGCAATCTTTTGATGATCATCATGTGCTGCATAAATACAGCCGGAAAGCGGCCAAGCGCTGCGCCGGAGGAAAAGACTTTTACAGTAAAAGTCAGCTGGCAAAATCGACGCTGGTTGAAGACGGCATGTTACGCTTTGCGGAGAAGCCCGGTAAATATGTGCGGCTGCCGTCTGAAGAATATGCCCTTCTGAAAACGACCTTCCGGCCTTATCTGGATGATGAGGTGCTGGATATCGTCGTTCGCATTCATGCGGGCACGGGCTCTCATGAAGCCATGCGTTATTACTTTCTGGTCGGTCCCGGTGATTGCAGAAGTATTGAAGATTTACCCTTGTGCCACATTGTTGAAGTGAAGCAACAGCGTCAGGCAGCACCCATTTTCTCATTTCCGAATCTCAGCCCGGTGAACACACTGAATCCGGCACACCTGACCGCCGACTGTCAGCGGTTTATGCAGCGCCGCCCGGATTTGCTTCTTGATGAAGTCGTCTGGAACAATCAGCACTGGCTGGTTCGTTCCCGTCATCATGCGCGCTTATCGGTCAAACCCGAAGCGATCATCCTGAACGATACCAGTCCGGAACAGCATTTTTGCGAATATGCACAAGCCTGTGGTGAAGCGCTCGCACTGGCCCATGCTCGCGGGGACAGACGTTCAACCCGCTTTGAGCAATTCATGATTCAGCTCTTGCCGGAACAGACGGATGCAATCATCGAAGCCTGTCTGACCTATGCCCGGCAAGTCATCGAAGACTACGGGACTCACTGCAAGCTGATGGCAGAGTGATCTTGTCGGCATCCCCTCGACAAGGAGCATCATGAAAAACCTTATCGGGGAACCGCGTCATTCCGTGGTAGCACGGCGGGATTTTTTCTGTCGGCGGCAGCGTTCTGAGCAATAGATGACCTGATGCCAGCAATCGGCCCATTTTCTTCGCCAGGTAAAAGGTCGTAAACAAACCGGGCAGATTTTCTCAGGCAATGGGCGCTGGGTCATCTCGGAGTATCCTGAAACCGGTGTCTGGCTTTAAATCCAGACCAACTGATCGCTGTCTTTTTCTCGGAGAAACGCATATTCCTGAAACAGCCCGAGCACTTCCCCGCCCCGGCGGTATTTCAAAATCATCCCCCGATCTCCCATCGACATCGCACCATCAATATAAATCCGATTACCGCACACTTTCGGTTTTAAGCCTGTGACAATGTTATGGCCCATCACCACCGCATCAATATGCGCGATAGCCATCTCGGGTTCATGCAGAAATGCTTCGCGATCCCAGATCGCATCCGTCAACGCTTCGTCACTCAGCTGTCCATCGTCGCAGCAATGCGTAAAATGCTGCCAGTCGAACGGTGAAGGGACCGCCGCATGGACCAGACCAATCTGATGACCATTAATTTGCAGGGTATAACAAACAGGCAGTGCCTGCGCAAACCGTAAAGATGCCTGTAATGCCTCAGGATCGCAGTGCTCATGCCAACGGCCACCGTTCATCAGCCATAAGGCCAGATGATCCGGATTCCGGACTGCACGGCATGCCATATGCTCATGATTCCCCTGAATGGCATAGACTGCAGGATTGTTCTGGACGAACGCCAGTATTGCCATGGAGTCTGGACCCCGGTCAATCAGATCCCCCAGAATAAACAGCCGATCCCTGATCTGTCCGTTGTGTGGATACCTGAATCCGACTTTCTCCAGAACATCCAGCATCAGTTGATACTGACCGTGTGGATCCGACAGAAAATAAATGTCGTACTGGATATCAAGTTGCAGATATTCATGCATGATTGTGTCCACAGAATTTCCGTGTGCTTTATTTAAGTTTAGCAAGTGGAAATTCTGACTCACAAAGATCCAATCATTCGCAGCCACCGGCAGGCGATGAACGCTATTTTTCGCGTCTCTGCGGCTGTGTTTGGTGCCAGAAGCCAGCCAGTGTATCTGCCGGGGGCTGAATTCCCAGCTCCGCCAGAATCCGCCCGACAGCACCCCGGTGATATCCGCCGTGCATCAGGATATGGAACAGCATTTCTTGCGGCGTCATACACCCAGCCTGACCATCCGTAAACTGAAACTGAATCGGTTGATTCAAAGTTGCTGCGTCAGCAGAAGTCACATAATCCAGATACCAGTGATCTAATGCTGCAACTTGTGTCTGGAGCGTCTCGAGTGCTGGCGTCTCTTCGGTATTGGTTGCGGTGTAATGATGTGTATGACCGCTCAGATGCGCCTTAAAAATATCGTCCGTGACATAGATATGATTGAGCAACCGAATCGCGATATGTCGTTCCCGCGGATGACGCTCGGCGTCAATCTGGCTCACGGCCGAATAGATTTCCCGATTCGCCCAGATTTTATAGTCGAACAAAGCCTTGAACATGATGCGCCTTCACTCAGCTTTTTCTGAGTCTAAATACTGCTTGGCTTTGCGACCGACAAACCGACGTCCTGCATTATTGCCATTGATCCACTCATCCGGGCAAAATAAATCAAACAGACCGATTTTCACTAAGGTCGGCACCGCCATCTCCAGCTCTGCCTCAACCGCATCACGATGTCCGGCATTAAAACGTTCAATATTGTGCAGCATCGCTGCAACCGTTCCGGTTTGAACCTGGGTCCCATCCTTCAGCTTGACCGCAGGTAAACGCTCCCCTTCAGCCACGACTTTCTGGTTAACCGCACCCAATTGCTGCGTATTTTCGGTGATCGAGTCTGACATTACATTCTCCCATCCATTCAAACAGCCAGTATTTTACAGGCAATGCACTCAGTTTCACAAAAGAAATCATGCGGACTGAAAACATGACCTTGCTGACCATGTAAACATGGACCAGAGCAGATTGATACCGATACCCTCAAATAAGGTTGATTAAGTGTGGTCTGCCGATTCTGCAGCCACCGTCTTGTAGATCAAAGCGCCGATGATTGCGCCGATGATGGGGGCTATCCAGAACAGCCAGAGTTGCGCCAGCGCCCAGTCACCGGCATAGATCGCAACGCCAGTACTCCGGGCCGGATTCACCGAAGTATTGGTGACAGGAATGGAGATCAAGTGAATGAGTGTCAGACACAAGCCAATCGCAATCGGGGCAAAGCCTGCGGGAGCGCGGGAGTCTGTAGCCCCCATAATGACAATCAGAAACATCATGGTCATCACCACTTCACACACCAGTGCCGCAAGCAATGAATAACCGCCAGGTGAGTGCTCGCCATAGCCATTGGAGGCGAATCCGGCAGAGAGATCAAAGCCCGCCTGACCGGAAGCAATGACATACAAAACGCCCCCGGCAACCAAACCACCAAGCACCTGGGCAATGATATAGGGTAAGAGTTGATTGGCGGGAAAACGGCCCCCAGCCCACAATCCGAACGACACGGCAGGATTTAAGTGACAGCCCGAAATATGCCCGATCGCAAACGCCATGGTCAGCACAGTGAGACCAAATGCAAGGGCGACGCCCATAAAGCCAATCCCCAGCTCAGGAAATGCCGCCGCAAGCACGGCGCTGCCGCATCCCCCCAGCACAAGCCAGAAAGTCCCGATAAACTCGGCGAGATATTGATTCATCTTTTTCTCCTCCCAACCAACAGACGGCATTCTTGTATCAACAGGACTGTATCAACAGGACAGACACCGTTTTTTGATGAGTATAAGGAGCCGGACAATGCAAAAGATGAAAATTACAGGAAAAACCGTTTTTAAAACAAAAATCTGAAAACAGAGATCCATCCGTTCAGACAAAAATGGCCTGCTCAGGCAGACCATTTCGACTCATGTATCCTTGTATTACCACATCCGGGTCAGCACATCTTCATGGCTTTTTCTGATTCGGTGCCAGAAAACCATCACGATATGGCCCAGCGTGAAAGCCAGCAGCAACCAGGCCAGTTCCCCGTGAATCAGATTTCCCAGACCGACCATCCACTCGATTTTTTCACCATCGAAGCCATCCATCAGCGGGATGCCAAAAGGAGAGAACGCGCGGCCTGAACCATATTGACGAATTAACGCCAGTACAGGAATGACAAACATCAGCCCATACAAGGCCCGGTGGCCCAGCACTGCTGCCCGGTTGACTGATGCCGGGCGACGGGACCGATTCATCAGCGCCCAAAGCCCCCGGAGCAGCACAAACAGCAGCAGCAAAAAGCCCATCGGCTTATGGAGTCCCCATAAAAGCTTGTCCAGCCAGGCGTCCTCAAAGAAGAAACGCGTCAGAGCCGTCAAAAATTGAGCCGACAATAAAATCGCCATTCCCCAGTGAAAAAAGCGGCTGACCTTGCCGTAGTGCTGCTGGTTATCAAAAACTGACATGGCATTATCCTTATTTTGCTTCCAGTGAATTCAACCATAGACACTCAGCAATGAAGATCTATCCCGAAGCAGCAACAGATTTACATTCCCTGACACGATTGCGGGAACAACCGCAGCACAATGAAAAAAACCACAACATATGTTGTGGTTTCTCAGGCCGTTTACAGGGTATCCGCTTCGTCCAGCTGCGGGTGATTTTCCCGGAAATATTGCCATGCTTCGACTCTGCGACCATCCGACAACACACAATAAGTGACGCGTTGACCGTCTTCGGTCACCATGTCGAGCTTGCCACCCTTTTCTACGCAGTAAGTCGCCGCCGGGTTCGCCAGTCCGATGGGTTTTTCTGCCACCCGTTCGGCACAGCCAGATAAAATCGCTGCCGCTGCGACTGCGGCCAGTAAATGCATTCTGTTCATGCGCATCTCCAAAAATTTCCCCCAAGGGTTTGACAATCATCAGTTCAGTCAAAATATCGCACGATATTCCCACCCGACAACTGACTCAGTGCTTGAATAGTGGCGCGCGTCACAGAGAAGATTCAGCAGGCTGTATCCTTTCATAGACGTCGTCAAAACATCCGTTCAGACCATCATCAGAATCAATAACATCAGACAAAAAGACGATAAAACCAACCCAATCCAGCCCAGGATAATGGTGGTGGTTTCTGAATACTTCGTATGCCAGCCCGGAAATAAAATCGCCCCATAAGAAGCGAGCGGCACGAGGTAAAGCAGGACGCCAGCCCGGTGAATCTGTTTGATGATCTCTGGATGAAATACATGATGAACACCGGCATAAATGACCATCACAATGGAAGCCAGCATGACATCAGCATAAATCACATCGTCTTCCTGAAAAATCAAATAGAACGTAAAAAGCCCTACGGCACAAAGTGCTAATATCATCCTTCCCTCAGCAAACAGCTCACTCTGGAAATTACTGGTTTTTACGCAAAGCTTTCAGTGCTTCACTTTCTATCGCGCGGGCTTTCCCGGACATCCCGAACATGACGGCAACGGCACCAAACATAATGACCACGTTGACAGGCGATTCTCCAACAAACAACATGAACATCGCGTTCAGCATCCCGGTCAGTGCCAGCACAATCATCCAGTTTGATAATGACTTCACATGGCGAATCGCATCTGCTTCCGATTCGGCTTCCACCGAATCCGCTACCAGCATCAATCCGGCATCCTGACACGCCTGATACTGAGCTTTCAGATCATCCGGACTCACGTTTTCTCGGGCGCTGTACATCATCCCTTTTTTCATCACAAAATATGTTTTCACGCCAACACCTGCACTTTCATCACCTCAACAACACCTATCTCTTGGTCCTGGTCCGGATTTGGACTTCACCTCAGTCACCAAGGCGACGGAAGAGCGGCCCGGATTTAGCGTGCTAAACCTCGCAAAAATCATGCTGTAAATTTGCTGAATGCATAGCGAGTGTATATACATTGTCTATGCGTGTTTCATGGTGAACCCGGATGGCCAATCGCAATAAAGTCAAAGCAGGTAAGAAAAACAGCCAGTTAGTCATCAGAATCAATGGTGAAGAACGGGATGCTTTTGTTGCTTTGTGCGAAGAACTGGACACCAGCGCGGCACGTGAAGTCCGCCGCTTTATCCGTCAGTTTGTGAAAGAAAATTCACAGGCATCCTGACAGTGGTTCACTCACGCATGTGATCTCAGGATCAGGTTGATACGTAAGGCAAAACAGCAGTTCCTTTCCTGTCAGCCATTCACTCATTGAACCCAAAGGAGAAATGAAATGGCAAAAGTCACCAAGAAAGCGAAGAAACTGAAAAAAGAAATCAAAGTGCGTAAAGCCAAAGTTGCGAAGCACTCCGACAAGCTGAAAAAGCTGAAGAAGAAACTGAAAAAAGCCTGATTTTTCAGTGAGAACAAATCCGATGACCCCGTCATCGGATTTTTTGTTTTCCGTGCGAAAGCGAATTAAGCGGTTAACCCTGCCGCATTCATCAGCGTTCGGAACAACCAGGAAACACACCCCAATGCGACCACGCTGCTGCCCCAAATCAACGCCAGCCAACCGTATTGTTTCAGTGTCTGAGTTTTCATCCGTTGCGCTCCGTTAATGATAATGTTCTTCCGGGTCCACTTTGCCGCTGAATACAGCGTAGCTCCAGAAGGTGTACAGCAAGATAAAAGGAATGATAAACAGGGCACCCACCAGCATGAACCCCTGGCTTTGAGGCGGCGCCGCTGCCTGCCAGATGGTCACATCCGGCGGAATGATATTCGGCCACAAGCTGATCCCCAGCCCGCTGAATCCCAGAAAGATCAGCCCGAGCGACACGACAAAAGGCTGAATTTCTCTGCGTTTTTTCACCGAGATAATCAAGAGTGCTGCCAGCAACACAGTCAACAAAGGCACCGGGGCGAAATAAATCAAATTCGGCAGGCTGAACCAGCGTTCCGCGATATCCGGATTCGCCAGAGGCGTCCACACGCTCACCACGACAATCACCGCCAGTAATTGAAGCAAAATTTTGGGCGCCAGAAGATACATGGTGGCCTGAAGCTCGCCTTCAGTTTTCATGGTTAGCCAGGTGCATCCCAGCAACGCATACGCAATCACCAGCCCAAGGCCGCAAAACAACGGAAACGGGGCCAGCCAGTCAAAAGCGCCCCCGGCAAACTGTCGGCCTTCGACCGGAAAACCTTCGATGACAGCCCCCACCACGACACCCTGACAGAACGTCGCCACCAGTGAACCCACCATAAAGGCTTTATCCCAGAATCCCAGATGGGAAGGCAGCGCTTTAAACCGGAACTCGAACGCCACACCTCTGAATATCAGTGCAATCAGCATCACGGTTAAAGGAATCGTCAGCGCATCAGTGATCACTGCGTAAGCCAGCGGAAACGCACCAAATAAACTCGCGCCTCCCAAAACCAGCCAGGTTTCATTCCCATCCCAGACTGGCGCAACTGAATTGACCATCACATCTTTCTGTTCCGCGTTTTTCACCAGAGGCATCAGAATCCCAATGCCCAGATCAAAGCCATCCATGGTGATATACATCAGCGTGGCAAATACAATGATGCCAAACCAGATGACCGATAAATCTACACCCATCGCTGTCTCCTTCCTTCGTTCTTATTCAAATATTGATGCTTCAGATCCGACCGGAAACGGTTGGCAGATCATGAGGAACGGCTTCATCACCGGGCTGCGGCCCTTTCTGGATTTGATGCACCATGTAGTAGTAACCAAATCCGAAGACCAGACTGTAAACCACGAAGAACGTCAGCAAACTGAGACTCATATGCAGATCGCCATGGGCAGACACGGCTGCATCTGTTCTCAGTAATCCGTGAACCACCCAAGGCTGACGCCCCACTTCCGTGGTGATCCAGCCTGCCAGAATGGCAATCAACCCTGTGGGCCCCATCCACAGAGAAAACTTCAAAAATCCGGTGTGCTGATAAAGTTTCTTTTTCTTACGAAGCCACAAGCTCATCAGCCCCTGTACGATCATCAGCAACCCCAGCGCCACCATGATGCGGAATGACCAGAATACGACGGGCGCATAAGGACGTTCATCTGCCGGAAAATCCTTCAGGGCCGGAATGGGTTCAGTCAGGCTGTGTTTCAGAATCAGGCTGGCCATGGCCGGAATTTCAACCGCATAATCCGTGCGTTCTGTTTCCATATTCGGCCAGCCGAACAGAATCAGCGGCGTCGGTTCTCCGGTGCTGTTATCCCAGTGCCCTTCCATAGCTGCGATTTTAGCTGGCTGATATTCCAGCGTGTTCAGTCCGTGCAAATCCCCCAGGAATGCCTGAATGGGTGCGACAAACACCAGCATCCACATCGACATCGAAAACATCGTCCGAATTGGCCGGCTTTGATTGCCACGCAGCAGGTGCCATGCGGCAGATGCCCCTACAAAAGTGCACAACTCAGGAAAGCTGCAACCCCCATATGCATGAGCCGATACGGGAAAGAAGGGTTAAAAATCACCGCAAACCAATCCACAGGCACCACTTGTCCGTCGATGATTTCATGACCCTGCGGGGTATGCATCCAGCTATTTGAGGCCAGAATCCAGAACGTTGAAATAATGGTACCCAGTGCAACCATACAGGTCGCAAAAAAGTGCAGATTATCTCCGACCCGTTTCCAGCCAAAGAGCATCACGCCCAGAAACCCAGCTTCAAGAAAAAAGGCTGTGAGCACCTCATAGGTCAGCAAGGGGCCGGTGATACTGCCGGCAAATTCAGAGAAACCACTCCAGTTCGTGCCAAACTGGTACGCCATGACTAACCCGGAAACCACGCCCATGCCAAAGTTCACGGCAAAGATTTTCGACCAGAAGTGGTATAGCGTTTTGTAATCTTGCTGACGGGTTTTCAGCCACAGTCCTTCCAGAACAGCCAGATAGCTTGCCAGCCCAATGGTGATGGCCGGAAAAATAATGTGAAACGAAACGGTAAATGCGAACTGTATCCGCGCGAGCATGAAAGCATCGAGTCCAAACATAAGCTTCCTATTGAGTCATTGAAAAGCACGCTTATATTGAAAGAACCCAATCGAAAAAACAGATACAGAACCAAACTCAAAACCTATAACAGTTTTATTAAAAAATTGTTATATTTCCACTTCCTTTCATTCCTCTATTCCGGGACTTACTTTGGCGAAGTATGAACAACTGGCGTCGCAGATCCGCCATCAGATTGAATCAGGCATCTGGCGTGCCGGTGAAAAAATGCCGTCGCTGCGAAAGCAGGCGGAACACGCAGGCATGAGCCTGATGACGGTGATGCATGCCTATCAGCAACTCGAGTCTCAAGGCTGGCTGGTCGCACATCCCCGTTCGGGTTACACCGTCGCCGAGAGCATCCAAATGCCTTCCCAGCCTCAGAATGCCGCTGTCGAAACGGCCGAGGCGGTCGACATCAACAGTTTCATCTTTGATGTCCTGCAAGCCAGCCGAAAACCCTATATGGTCAATTTCGCTTTTGCCTATCCGGATCCGAACCTGTATCCCCGGCATCAGGTCAATAAATCGCTGATGCATGCCGCCCGCAGCATGTCGGTTTCGAATGCGCTGGATAATTTACCGCCGGGGAACGACACCTTGCGGACCATGATTGCCCAGCGCTACGCCGCCAAAGGGATCAGCATTTCACCAGATGAAATTGTGATCACCGCTGGCGCGCTGGAGGCGCTGAACCTGAGCCTGCAAGCCGTCACACGCCCCGGTGATTGGGTGGTGGTGGAATCCCCCACTTTTTATGGCGCGCTTCAATCGCTGGAGCGCCTTGGCCTGAAAGCCTTATCCGTCAGAACCGATGCCAGAACCGGCATTGATCTGGATTCGCTGGAACGGGCCTTTCAGTCTCATCCGGTGAAGGCGTGCTGGCTGATGACCAATCATCAGAACCCGCTGGGATTCACGCTGACGGAGGAGAAAAAGCGGCAGCTCATGATCCTGCTGAATAAGTATCAGGTCGCGCTGATTGAAGATGATGTCTACAGCGAGCTCTACGGAGGCACAGAGCAGCCTCTCCCTGCCAAAGCGTTTGATGTCCATGGCAATGTGATGCTGTGTTCCTCCTTTTCCAAATCTCTGGTTGCCGGGTTCCGGATCGGCTGGGTGGCGGCAGGCAAGCGCGCACTGGACATTCAGAAACTTCAACTCATGAGTACCCTGACCACCAGCGTACCGATTCAGCTGGCGCTGGTTGATTATCTCAGTACCCGAAACTATGAACACCACCTGAGACAACTCCGGCGAACGCTGGACAGACGGAAGAAAGCCATGTGCAAATTACTGGCACAGACTCTCCCGACAGAGGTCGAGATCATTGCCGGGGACGGGAGTTATTTCGTGTGGCTTCGCTTGCCTGAAACCTCTGATACCATGGCGATTTACGCACAGGCACTGGCAGCGCAGATCACCCTCGCACCAGGCAAAATGTTTTCACCCGGCACGCAGTTTAACCACTGTCTGCGGCTGAACACGTCCTTCGAGCTGGATGAACGGCATACTCAGGCGATCCTTCAATTGTCCCGAATCATCCGGCTTCACTGCTGCCGTGATTGAAACGCCAATGCCAGCTGACTGACCGGCAAAGAAGCACTCAACTGCATTGATTTCATCAGAATTTCTGATGATTCCCTCTTCTTCATTACCCACCATACGGCCTCGGATGAATATGGATTCACACGATAGAAAAAACCGATGACAGCCATTGATAAAAACGTCTTTATTCGATTGCGCTTCGGACTATATTCAATGATGTAACTCGAAAGGTAGCGCTTCAAAACCCGATACAAATACCTGAGTATCCAAGGAGTATGTATGAGCAACGGTAAAAGTGCAGCATCGGGCGGTTGTCCGTTCATGCACGGCAGCAACACCAACTTACGCGGAGAAGGGACCAGAAATGAAGACTGGTGGCCCAATCAACTCAACCTGAAAATCCTGCATCAGAACGACAAAAAGTCAAACCCACTGGGCGAAGACTTCAACTACGCAGAAGCATTCAAAACGCTCGATCTCAAAGCCGTTAAACAAGACATTGAACACATTCTGACAGACTCTCAGGACTGGTGGCCAGCCGACTATGGTCATTATGGTCCACTCATGATTCGGATGGCCTGGCATGCAGCCGGCACCTATCGTACCGGTGACGGCCGTGGCGGTGCCTCAACCGGGAACCAGCGTTTCGCACCACTGAACAGCTGGCCGGATAACGGCAACCTCGATAAAGCACGCCGCCTGCTTTGGCCTGTCAAACAAAAATACGGCAATAAATTATCCTGGGCCGATCTCTTTGTTCTGACCGGTAACGTCGCCCTTGAGTCCATGGGCTTTAAAACCTTTGGTTTTGGCGGGGGCCGGGCGGATATCTGGGAACCGGAAGAAGATATTTACTGGGGTGCCGAAGACGAATGGCTGGGCAACAAACGTTACAGTGGCGATCGCGATTTAGAAAATCCACTGGCTGCGGTTCAGATGGGTCTGATCTATGTCAATCCGGAAGGCCCGGATGGGAACCCGGATCCGCTCGGTTCCGGCCGGGATGTTCGCGAGACCTTTGCCCGGATGGCCATGAACGATTACGAAACCGTCGCACTGACAGCCGGAGGCCACACCTTCGGGAAATGCCATGGTGCCGGTGATGCCGCGCTGGTTGGCCCGGATCCGGAAGCCGCACCGATTGAGCAGATGGGCCTGGGCTGGAAAAATGCCCACGGCAACGGGAAAGGCCGGGATGCCATTACCAGTGGCCTGGAAGGCGCCTGGACCCCCACACCAACCCAATGGGATCACACCTACTTTGAGATGCTGCTGGGCAACGAGTGGGAACTGACAAAAAGCCCGGCAGGTGCCAATCAGTGGAAAGTCAAAACCGTCACAGATAAAAATCAGGCACCGGATCCGGAAGATGCATCCAAACGTGTCAACATCATGATGACCACAGCGGATATGTCGATGCGGGAAGATCCGGCGTATCGCAAAATCTCTGAGCATTTCCGGGATAACCCGGATGAATTTGCCGATGCTTTTGCCCGTGCCTGGTTCAAGCTGACGCACCGCGATATGGGTCCGAAAGTTCGCTATCTGGGTCCGGAAGTGCCCGCTGAAGATCTGATCTGGCAGGATCCTGTCCCTGAAGTCGATCATGACCTGATCAACGACAGCGACGTGACCGCGCTGAAGCAGACCATTCTGGCCTCGGGCCTGAGTGTTCAGGAATTGGTGTATACCGCCTGGTCCTCTGCTGCGACCTTCCGGGGTTCAGATTGCCGGGGCGGTGCCAATGGTGCGCGGATTCGTCTGGCTCCTCAGAATCAGTGGGAAGTCAATCAGCCGGATCAGCTGAAAAAAGTACTGAGTACCTTTGAAGGGATTCAGAAAGATTTCAACGCGGCGCAATCGGGCAATAAAGCCGTGTCACTGGCGGACCTGATTGTACTCGGTGGTGCAGCAGCGATTGAAAAAGCTGCACAGGATGCAGGCGTTTCAACGTCCGTGCCCTTTGTCCCAGGCCGGACCGACGCAACCGATGATCAAACCGACGCGGAGTCTTTCGATGTGCTGGAACCGGTTGCCGATGGCTTCCGAAACTATCTGAAAACAAAATATTCCGTACCCGCCGAAGAAATGCTGCTCGACCGGGCGCAATTGCTGACCCTGACCGCACCAGAGATGACGGTGCTGATAGGCGGGATGCGGGCGCTGGGCGCCAACCATGGTGGCTCAAAACACGGTATTTTCACCGACAAACCGGGCGTGCTGACCAATGATTTCTTCGTGAATCTGTTGGATATGAACACCGAATGGAAAGCGACCAGCAGCGATGCGGATGCGTTTGAAGGCCATGACCGTCAAACGGGTCAGGTCAAATGGACCGCCACCCGGGTTGATCTGGTTTTCGGCGCAAACTCTCAGCTGCGTGCGATTGCAGAAGTCTATGGCGGCAATGACGCCAAAGAGAAGTTTGTGACCGACTTCGTCAACGCCTGGACCAAAGTGATGCATGCCGACCGCTTTGATCTGAAATAACACTCCCTCACACAGGCACCCACATTGGGTGCCTGCTTCAAGCGCCAAATCTGACGCATTGCTTCCGCCTACCCGGCAAAAATCACGCCTCTCCGCTCATTTCCACCGTTAAGCCACCGCGTTTTCTGTAAAACTGTGAATCGTGTCATATACTTCAGGTGATGATTCCAGATGAATCCGGTGACTGGCAATAAAGTTAATCGTATGCCGCCCGGTTTGGGAACGTACAGAAGCATGCAGCGCAGAGGGTAAACATGATCATCAGCTATGCCAAATTTTCAAAACGACATCCTTATGTTCACTGGGGGATTATCATCTCGCTCAGCCTGCTGTTTTTGATCTCTGCGATCATGCTGATTGAGTTTGAAGTGATTGAATTTGCCGTTGCAATTGTGGTGATTGGGCTCCTGCTGCCTTTCTTTGCCAAAGCTTCAAAATACAAACAGCAATACCTGTCGGATTAATTTTCAGCTCGTTATTCATGAAAATGTCTGGGCTGTATCCCTGATACAGCCCAGAACGTTATGGCCTACCACTAGCTGAGGTCATAACCTTGTAAATTATAGAGTTTCTTGAACTTTTCCTGTTCACCTTCTTGAGCTGGGTACAGCAATTGAATCGCGATTGGTAACTCAGTATCTGGATTGATAAGGTAGTTCCCATCCTTAGGTGTTTTTAATTCAACCACACCTTCTGAACCATCAAGCACAACTTCCGGCCATGTGACACTCGCAATGATTGTCCCTGGAGGCAAATCGGAAAACGAAACTTTCCAATGCGTAATTGGATCAGATGATGCTTTCAGCAATATTTCATAACTATAAATGTAACCTTGCGATTCCCAATCCTGCCAGGATGATTTGAATTCTGCTCGACTTAATATTGGTTGCAGACCAGAAGCTGAGCGTTTAAGCGTAATGTCGAACCCCGGCCCCTTTATACCTTCATGATTATAATAGTGTAACTGTCCGACAATAAATTTTTCTTCACCCGGTGGTATGTCATTTACCAGTAGTGAAATTGTTCTTTTACTTGTCCAACCAGCACTCTGTTCAGCCGTACTTGTAATAGAAGCTGTTTTTCCATCTGCAGAGATAAATAATTCAGACCCTGAACCAGGGTACGACATATGTGTAACACGCGCATTACCTGTTAATGCAGCCTCAATTTTTGCCCCTGGTATTTCTGGCTCATTATTCGAATCAACGACAAAGTTCACGGTAACCGCAGAGCCTTCTGTGACATCAGGTACAAAGTCTTGCTTAATATCATGGATAATCGCTGCCATCGGTACTCTCCATATTAAAATTTTCCATTATTTTCATACTGCCATCTGAGATTAGCTCAAACACATTCAATGACATAAGTATCAATGCATAACGTTGCATTCATTCCAGATATCTCAAAAAGCTAAAGAATCACAACCGAACCTACAGACATCTGCCATTATTGACCGTATATCTGCATTGAATTCACGAATCATATGATTGACTGTCGCCACCAACCTGCACCTTACCCCAAAACACATGGTAGCCTCAGAGGGTGTACATCAGAATCACTGGCTGGTTGTGAGTGAAGCCGCTCTGAAGGGATTCGGTTGTCTGTCCCCGCTTTTTCCAACTGGATGGCGACAAATTTGGACGTTGGCGTGTAGGTGCGATCGCCGTAACTTACCAGTGGGACCAGCGGATTAAAGGGACGCCGTTGCCATTTCCCTATACCCTGTTACTGCACCGGACCATCTATATTTTCTGTCTTCTACTGCCGTTCGCGATGGCCGAGCCGCTGGGGTGGCTGACGCCCTTATTCACGACCATTGTCAGCTATACCCTTTTCGGCCTGGATGCCATTGGCGAAGAGCTGGAAGACCCCTTTGCTGCGATGAAAACGACTTGCCCACCGATGCGCTGTTTCGCACCATTGAGCGCGACCGACTGAATGCACTGGGCCACACGAGTTACCCCAACCGTTGCAGCCAGTGGCTTATGTACTGAATTAAGCGGTGTTCATCAATGCTATCTATCAAATCATCAATGGTGTTTATTGGACTGGACGGTGAAAACAATATATTTTTGAGACCGATAGATGAACAGGCTGTGAATGACATGAACCCAATCTCCGCTCCTTTTTCAGTACTATTGCTCGCTGGTGGTCAGGGCTCCCGGATGGGGGGCAAGACAAAGGATTGGTCCTTCTTCATGGCAAACCTTTCATCGCCCACCTCGCTGAGATTGTCCGGCCTTTGACCGATGACCTGCTGATTTCCTGTAACCGAAATCAGCCAATGTATGCCCCTTACTGTAACCAGACGCTCTGCGATGACACACAAGACTTCCCCGGTCCGCTGGCGGGGATCCTCAAAGGCCTGCAAACAGCCCGGCACCCATGGCTGATGGTTTTTCCCTGTGATGCCCCCTGCATTGACCTGGCACTGGTTCAGCACATAGCGACTTTAATCAATGATGCAAAACCGCGTCCGGCGATGATCAGACAAGGCACCCAGTGGCAGCCCATGTTCAGTCTGATTCCGACGGCTTTACTGCCCGCATTTGAGGCTGCATGGCAATCGGGTGAACGCAGTCTGATGACGATTCTGAAACAGCATGATGTGATTGCCATCGAATGTGATGAGAACGATCCACGGCTTCAGAACGTCAACACCCCACAACAATTACATATTTTGCACCATAATTAGAGTCTGTGGCCCCTGCCCCAGACACCCTGAAGCAACCGTTATTTCGCTGCATTTTCAGGGCGACGGGGTATTCGCATTTCCCAAATCAAAACAAACCCTCAGGGTAAACCATGGATATCAAACAACTGAAGTACCGGATCGCACTGGATCAGACCAAGCATTTTGGTCAGGCGGCAGCGCTCTGCCACATGACGCAGCCAACCCTCTCCATGCGGATTCGCAGAGGAAGGCGAGCGCATTCTGGCCTGGGCCCGAACCCTGCTCGCTGCGCATGACGGCTTACAGGCGGAAGCCGCAAGCTGCCGGGGACAACTGGTGGGCAGTCTGCGCCTTGCCATGGTCCCTCTCGCCAGCCTCAACCCCATGCAATTGCTGGAGCCCCTCTCTCAATGGACAACGGACAGGCAGTTGCGTAGCCTGTCTGTATTCTTTCAAACCCCCAGGTGCAGGCATCAACATGAGTGACTCTGACAACAAAGCCGATGACATGACCGATGTGAACGCAGCCCCGCCTTCACCCGATGCGTTCAGTTATGTTGAGCTCCTTGAGGATGATTCTGCAGCGACAACACACAGTGCCGTGTTAGCCAGCGAAACCGCACTGTCGATCAGTTATAACGGCATCAGTCAGGCCGTCATGATGGTGACGCCGGGCAATATTGAAGATTTCGTCAAAGGCTTCAGTCTGAGCAATGACATTGTCCGTTCCGTGAGTGAAATTTACGAAATCACACTGACAGCCGGGTGTGATTCGCATCATGCTGAAGTGGAGATATCCAACCGCGCTTTCTGGTCGCTGAAAGATCACCGCCGGCAACTGGCGGGCACCAGCGGTTGCGGGATCTGTGGTGTGGAAGCCATTGAACAGGCACTGCCACCCTTAACACCACTTACGCCTGTCCCACCACCTCAGGCCAGCCTGCTGCACAATTTACGTGCGCGCATCAGCGCAGCGCAGGAAGTCGCCCGCAGCAGTGGCGCATTGCACGCCGCGCTCTACGTGGATGCCGCAGGGGGCATTCAACTCTGCCGGGAAGACATCGGCCGTCATAATGCGCTCGACAAACTCATCGGCGCCATGGCGACTGCCCGCATCAACCCGGAATCCGGCTTCGCCGTGATCACTAGCCGGTGCAGCCTGGAGCTCATTCAGAAGGCCGTCCGCGCCAAAATCGGCACGCTGGTCAGCCTCTCCGCCCCCACCGCCATGACCGTCCGCTGGGCGCGGCACAACAATCTGAACCTGATTCACCTACCGCACCGAAGTGCGCCGAGGTTGTATAGCGGGAAGTTATAAGGACAGGCACCTTAAACCCCTTTCGGAGTCTCTATGGGACAGACAGTTAATCATTGAGCTTTGCCTGAGCCTTCAATTCTATAGGTGACTGTCCTGTTTGATGGTTGATGGTAATTCTATGGGTGACTGTCCCGCTTTACTTGCGCTTTACTTGAGTGAGGACAGGCATCTTAAGTACCTCAAGCAAAAAACACCTCTATCATTTTCATCAATTTCAGACCGAATTCTCGTCTTCATCATTTGCATCTTTCCCAGAGTGCCAAACTGAAATACTGTTTATGCATCCAGTCCTATTCGATGAAAAACTATGACCACAGCACGCAGCCAACTGATCAGTGTCGAAGCAACGCCCTATTACCATTGTGTTTCTCGGTGTGTCCGTCGCTCTTTTCTTTGCGGGTACGATGAGTTGACTCAGACGAGCTATGAACACCGTCGCGGCTGGGTCGAAAAGCGATTGAAGCGGATTGCCAGCGTCTTTTGCATTGATGTTTGTGCTTACGCAATCATGAGTAATCACTATCATTTAGTGCTGCATATCAACACCAAGCGAGTCCATCAACTTTCTGAATACGAGGTCATTCAGCGCTGGCTCACGTTGCACCAGGCGCCGGTACTGATTCAGCGGTACTTACAGGGGGAAATCTCATCGAAGTCTGAGCAAAAGGCATGCCTCGCAATCATCCGAACCTGGCGGGAAAGACTCTGCTCCATTAGTTGGTTCATGCGGCTTCTCAATCAATTCATTGCCAGTGAAGCCAATCGAGAAGACGATTGTACGGGTCACTTTTGGGAAGGTCGTTTCAAAAGTCAGGCGTTGCTGGATGATAAAGCGTTGGCCGCCGCCATGGCCTATGTCGACTTGAACCCGGTTCGGGCCGGGGTTGCTGAGACACCGGAAACATCCGACTTTACATCGGTAAAAACACGGATTGAATCACTTCGACAAACGAAAGCCTCTGCACCTTCTCTGTTTCCTTTCGCTGGAAATCCGAGAAAAGACATGCCGGACGGACTCCCGTTCCGCTTGTTGGATTATCTGAAACTCCTCGACTGGACCGGGCGGCAAATCAAAGCGGGCAAACATGGCCAAATTGAATCAAGGCAACAACCCATTCTGGCACGACTCGGCTTGAATCATCAGACATGGTTGAAAATCTGTACACAAATCGAGAAAGGTGCACTCATTGGCTCCCTTGTTGCCATTCAATCGGCCATGCCAGTATTAAATCGAAAGCGGAGAACAGGATTACGTATTCCGTAAGCCAGAAGTCTCAACAAGCCTCCCCCTCTAAACGAGTATCCCGCTCGCCTGTATATCGGGTCAAACTAAGTAGACTGATTGTTCATCTAAACATCAATGCAATTGCCATATCCAGTAAAACTCAAATAGTGTTTCATTGAGCCTCATGACGGCTAGAATCTGCTTTTACTTAATATGACTGTCCCAGCACGCATTGCTCTAGTGCGACTGTCCAACTAAGACGTTAACCTGACTGTCCCAATTGAATCTTAAGATGACTGTCCGATTATGGGAGACGAAAAACAGCAATCTGCCTCTTGAAACCAAAGACAGATGCCATACCAAAGATGATTAGCCTTCAACATCGTAGGTTTTTCGCCAGACTCTCACTTGCTTCACTTCAGAAGCATCACCAGAGAAAGTGAAAGTATATTTTCTCGCAGCTTCATTCGGCACGATAAATTCAATCTGTTGCCAGCTTGCCAGCGTGTGAGAAAAACCTTCTTTATCAATGGTCAGCAAAACGCCTTCCCCACTCAGGCCCGTAATTTTTACCGGCTTTTGGTGACAATTCTTAAAACTGAGTTCAACAACCGAGCCATCCGAACTTTCTGTCGAACTTCTGCCTGCTTTGACCTCGGCTTGTGCGTTTGTTGCTGAGAGTCCGAGCAGGATCATGAATACTATTTTTTCATTGTGCTCTATCCCTTGAAGGCCAACTGACATACATCATTTTTCACTCAACCGGTACCAGAGCGCCGCCGAAGCAACGATGACAAATACCAGTCCTGAATATCCATGACAGAATGCGACAGATTTACATCGATGATGAAACTAAAATCGACTCATAAATCGGTCCTTTTGTCCAAGAATTCCTCTTGGGAATATCTGTATCAAATACAGAGAAACACACATGAAAATGTAGAAACCGCCGAGAAAAATCATATATGAACATTGTATTTTTATAATAAACAAATTTAATTTTTACTAAAAATGTTGACTGGTTTTTATAAAAATAACCATCAAGCCTTGTCATAACATTGTCAAATATAAAATTAAATGTATAATCAGCGCGCTTTTTATCGCTTTTATTGATTGGATATATCATGCAAGTATTGAAAACTCTGATTGTTGCGGGTGCAACACTGACTGCTGTGGGTTGTTCTACCATTCTGACCGATGAAAACCAGCGTATTAACGTTGTTTCTTCCTCTGATCAGAAATTCACTGTAGAAGTTGATGGCATCGAGCAAACTGCACCGGGCATCATCACTGTGAAAAAAGAAAACAAAAACAAAACACTGAAAGTGACTTCTGCGAAGTGTGAACAACAAATCGCACTAAACAAAGAAGTAGAGCCAACTTTCTTCGTCAACATTCTGTCAGGCGGTGCTTTCGGTTCAACCACCGACTTCGCTTCTGAAAAAATGTGGCGTTACCAGGATACCCTGCAAATCAACTGTAACTAAGCATTCGTATTCATGCAGTTTGATAAACAATTGATGTTAAGAAGCCTCTTGGGGGCTTCTTTTTTTTGGTTCGCCAGCATTCAGCCGACACTGGCCGGTTCAGCGGTGTCCGCCGGTATAATCAGTAGTGACGCGGCTGCCATTGCCCAGTTTTCCGCATTGCTCCATGTGAGTGATCATTCACTCAACATTCAAGACGACGATTTTTATTTCTCGTCGGATCCAACAAACATTCAGGCTGAGATTGAAGCCAATTTAGCGCAAGTGACCAACCCGGAGCATACTCAGGATTACATCTGCCGTTTTCCGGCCAGAGCCCAATGGCTGTCTGAACACAGTACACAAGTTTCGCCACCTGACTTTTCCCGCTGCCCGGATCTGCAGGCATTTTTAGACGCTGTTTCCGCAAAAAATATCAGCCTGACCTATGCTTCTGAAAATCTGATGAGCCCGAGCAGCTTCATGGGCCACACGTTTCTCAAACTCAGCGACAATGAAAACAATCCCGGCCATGCTGTTTCTTTTTTTACCGAAGTTGATGGATTCAACTTACCCAAAATCATGTTTGATTCTCTGGTCGTCGGCAAAGAAGGCTACTTTATTGTCTCGCCCTACCGGGAAAGCCTGAGTTTTTATAAAAACATCGAAGGCAGAAACGTTTTTGAATATCAGCTGGCAATGTCAGACAAAAACAAACAGCTGATCCAATTACACTTGTGGGAATTAAAAGATACTCGAATTGATTATTTTTTCCACAATCAAAATTGCGCCTCCATTACGCTCAATATACTGGCGATTGCCAATCCGGATTTGATGGAACACCGCCGCGACTGGCTGAGTCCGCTGGATATGATCCAACTCGCCCAGCGGCACCACATGATTCAGCAAACCAGCATTACTCCTTCAACGGGCTGGAAATTACGGGCCTATGGTGCATCTCAGCAAGATGAAACCAAACAGTCGCTGCTTGCGCAGCTCATCGCCGGTCATCTGAAAACCCGCTTCAACGACCCCCAGATTTCCGCTGGCGAGCAATTCCTGACCTGGGAATTCGCGCAGGCCATGAACCAGTATTTGCTGGAAAATGAAGACATCTCCCAGGAGATCTATGCCGAAAACACCGCAAAGCTGACAGCCTATGACACAGAATTTGCATCGTACGCTGTTGATTTGAGTGAATTTAAAAATCCCATCAACCGGAACAAAGATGCTCAATGGCACCTCGGCACCCGATGGTCTAATACGGGCGAACCGCATCTCACCGCAACCTGGCTGCCAGCTTCACATACACTGACGGATGATAACCGCAATGCATTCAGCGAATCCTCACTGGAACTGATGAAAATTTCGGTCAGTGCTGATCAAAACAGTTTCAATCTCGACAACTTCACCCTATACGGCATCCAGAGCTACCTACCTTATGATCCGCTGTTTGGCGGGCTGTCCGGCAAGTTTTCGATTCAGTGGGATCGCGGCACGGATTTTTCTGAGCGGGAGAACAAACGATTCTTTTTCTCTGGTGGCTTGGGGCTGAGTTATCCCATCAATCACGCCATGTTGACTTACGCCACGGTCGATACTGAACTGTCATTCAATACAGACATCGCCTGGGGCGCAATTGGCGTCGATATGGGGCTTATCAGCTACTTCCGTCATGACGTGAAAATGAACCTGTCGGCGAGCACAGTCTGGAACCAGTACGCCAGCAGCAATTTCAGACATCAGGCTGCCGTCACTCTGTCCTATCTGGGGTTTACAGACAGTGCCGTCGATCTGCGGGCGCAATACAATGAAATGGATGGACTTCGTGAAGGCCAGATCCGGGCGATTTATCGACATTATTACTGATCAGTTTTGATGTTTTTATCGACATAATGAGCTCCTGTCAGCCGCCAATAGAAGATAAATTCTGTGTGATCCCTGTGTTTCCCTCATGCAGAAAATGCGTTTGTTTTTCTGCCTCAGGCTGGCAGCAATCCTTGCCTGCGATTCGGGTCACTGCTCCGGAGACATGATGCTTTCTGAACAGCCCACTCCCCTCACCGGTTTCCATCAGCTCAATGAAGCGCAACTGGATCGGACGATGACGGCCACTCAAAGACACCTTTGAAATACGCCCGGTCTGTCATATAACTAACACTCTGTGACTCAATTGACTGGCAGCCATACCGGCCAGAGGAAATGACATGACGGAATATCTTATCTATGCCTTTATTTACCTGATTGCAGCCGTCATAGCTGTACCGCTGGCACAGCGGTTCGGGCTGGGCTCCGTGCTGGGCTATCTCATTGCTGGCGTGGTGATCGGGCCGGTCATTGGCTTAGTGGGTGAAGAAACCACGTCGATTCAGCATTTTGCCGAGTTTGGTGTGGTGATCATGCTGTTTCTGGTGGGCCTGGAACTTGAACCCAAATCACTCTGGGCCATGCGTCATCGCCTTATCGGTCTGGGTGGATTACAGATTGGGCTGACCGCCCTCGCCTTTACCGGTGTGGGGCTTCTTTTTGAACTCCCGTGGACACTGGCGTTGGCAATCGGACTGATTCTGGCGATGTCTTCCACCGCCATTGTGCTCCAGACTTTCAACGAGAAAGGGCTGGAAAAGACGGAAGGCGGCAAAAACGCTTTCTCTGTGTTGCTGTTTCAGGACATCGCCGTGATCCCCATGCTGGCGTTACTGCCCTTGCTGGCATTACCTGAGTTAATTGCACAGGCGCAATCAGCAACCGCGGCGGCAGCAGAACATCATGAAGAGCTCAGTCTGGTGGCCGGGCTACCCGGCTGGGCTTATGGCCTGGTGATCACCGCCTCCATTGCCTTTGTGGTGGTTGGCGGGCACTATCTCAGCCGCCCTTTATTTCGCTTTGTCGCTGCTTCAGGTCTGCGGGAAATTTTCACCGCCACCGCACTGATGCTGGTGCTGGGTGTCTCCATTCTGATGAGTTTGGTCGGTCTGTCTCCGGCGCTGGGGACTTTTCTTGCCGGGGTGGTACTGGCGAACAGTGAATTTCGCCATGAATTAGAATCCAACATCGATCCCTTTAAAGGGCTGCTGCTGGGTTTGTTCTTTATTACCGTTGGTGCTGGGATCAATTTCAACATCCTGTTCAGCGAGTTCTTCACCGTGATTGCTCTGACACTGGGCATCATGCTCATCAAAGCACTGGTGCTCTTCGTGCTCGCTTTTATTTTCAGGATTCGAAACAGCAACCGTTGGTTATTTGCCCTAAGTCTGGCGCAGGCCGGTGAGTTCGGGTTCGTCCTGATCAGCTTTACCGTGCAGAACCATGTCCTGCCCCCTGAGCTTGCCCAGACCCTCTCACTGGTGGTTGCCTTGTCGATGATGTTCACGCCGGGGCTGTTTATCTTCTACGACAAAGTCATTCTGCCCCGCTTCGAGCATTCTTCAAATGAGCGCGAAGCCGATCCAATTGATGAGCAAGGCACGGTGATCATCGCCGGGATCGGCCGTTTCGGTCAGATCGTCAACCGTTTGCTGATTGCCAATGGCGTCAAAACCGTGGTGCTGGACCATCAATCGACCATCATTGATACCATGCGAAAAATTAATACCAAGGCTTATTTCGGCGATGCAACCCGCCCCGATCTGCTCCATACCGCAGGGATTGAGCATGCCGCCATGGTCGTGGTTGCCATGGACACCCCGGAAAGCAGCATCATGCTGGTCAAACACATCAAACAAAACTATCCGCGAGTGAAAGTACTTGCCCGCGCCTATGACCGGGGCCACAGTTACCGGCTTCGTCAGGCAGGTGCTGATGTGATTGAATCTGAAACCTACCATTCAGCACTGGAAATTGGTGCCGCAGCCCTGCGGGAGTTGGGTCACCCAGCCCGCCTGGCCCAGCAGCAGAAAACCGCCTACAAACGGGTTGATGACGAACTGTCATCCAGTCTGTATGAAGCCTGGCTGGGAGAATCCAGAGAAGGCGAGCGATTTGACAATAACTACCTCAAACTCTTTATGCAGTTTGAAGACCGTATCCATGAAGAAATGGCGTTTGAGCGTTCGAATCATGTCTCGGAACAAGGTCAGGAACAGAACGAGCAATCATCAAAATAATCAGTAAAACCAAGCGTTTTTCTGACCGTTTACCCGATTCAAATTAACAGGCATAGTCTGACACTCTGGCATCAATTATCTGAAAGAAGGGTCCATGACACTACCGCCACGCTCAATCTTAGATTTAGCGCCTGTTGTTGAAGGCGCCGATTTCTCGACCACTTATGCGCGTTCTCTCTCGTTAGCGCAACATGCGGAACAATGGGGTTACAAGCGATTCTGGCTGGCGGAACACCACAATATGCCGGATATTGCCAGTGCTGCGACATCGGTGTTGATCAGCCATATCGGGGCACAAACGTCCTCGATTCGTCTGGGTTCTGGCGGGATCATGCTGCCCAACCATGCGCCGCTGGTGATTGCCGAGCAATTCGGCACGCTGGAAGCGCTCTATCCGGGGCGGATTGATCTGGGACTGGGCCGTGCGCCGGGCACCGACTACCCGACCATGCATGCGCTGCGACGGGATCCGGAACGCATGGATCCGAATTTTGATGAGCTGTTGGAAGAACTGGCATTCTTCATGGGGCCGGTTTCCCCGCATCAGCCCGTCAAAGCCTATCCGGGCAACAATTCGGCGGTTCCTATCTGGCTGCTCGGCTCGAGCACCTACAGCGCCCGGCTGGCCGGGATCAAAGGATTGCCGTTCGCTTTCGCATCCCACTTCGCGCCGGATGCCATGATGCGCGCCATTCAAATCTACCGTGAACATTTCCAGCCTTCTGAGCAGTTGGCAAAACCCTATGTGATGATCGGTGTCAACATCATTGTGGCTGAAACAAATGAAGAAGCGCAGTATCTGGGCACCACCGAAAAACAGAAATTCCTCAATATGATCCGGGGTGTTCAGGGCAAAATTCCACCGCCGGTCTGGAGTATGGAATCGGTTTGGCTGCCCCATGAAAAACGTCAGATTGAATCCCAGTTACGGGAGTCGATCCATGGGGATCCTGAAACCGTTCGCAAGCGTCTGGTGGCATTGGTCGAACGCACCCAGGCCGATGAGATTATGGCCAATGCCCTGATCTTTGATCAGGAGAAAAAGCTGCGATCTTATGAGTTACTGGCAGAGCTGTAATCATGACCGGGAGTCGTGGCACTCCCGGATTTTTTATACCGCCTGCGTCGCTTTTCTGAATCCCGGCAATCTTGGCAACAGCAGCCCCAGAATCACAATCGCGATACCGGCAAGCTGAAGCAGGGTGACCGATTGCCCCATCAGGAAGGCCGTCAGCACTGCAAAAACCGGAACGAAATTAAAGAAAAGAGCGGCTGTTTGCGACCCCAGTTCCCGGACACCATTCAACCACAGCAGATAACCGGCCACCGTGCCAAAGACGCCAATGTAAACCACTTCCGTCATCCCGACAGTAGAACTGCTGAACAGCGCTGCAAACGGGCGGACTTCCGGCGTGGCCAGACACATCAGCCCAATCACAGTCGCACCACTGAGCATGCCGACAAAGGTGTATGGGATAACAGGCATCCAGCGGCTGATGCCCTGACTGCAGTAAGTGTAAAAACTCCAGGCAAACATGCCGCAGAAGATCATTTTATCGCCCTGATTGAATTGCATCTTGAGCAGCGCCTCCAGATGACCGTTGGTGATCACCACCAGCACGCCAGATAAACTGACCACAAGACTGAGACATTGCAGCCGGGTCGGCAAAGTGCGCATCGCGACACAGGCAATGAGTGCAGTCGTCAGCGGGCTGAGCGCCATGATCAGCGAACCATTGGTTGCCGCCGTGTGTTCCAGTCCGGTAAAGAGCCCGAGATTCAGGCCGCCGACCCCCACTGCGCTGACCGCGACAACCCAGATCCATTGCCTGACGGTTAACACAAACCGCTCCGCCCCATGATCAGCATGTAGAGCGCCAGACAGGCCGCCGCGATGGTAAAACGCCAGAAGACCAGTGTGAGTGCATGTACTTCATTCAGGGCATGTTTGCCAATCGGAAAGCAACTGCCCCAAAAGAAGGTACATAAAATGAGCAGGGCCACAGCTTTCAGTGGTGAAGGTGATTGCATCAGAACTCCAGATGACTTGTCAGAAGATAACCGCTAGTCTATTGGTTTCAATATCTGGATAAATAAGCAATTTCAGAACGGTAGATGCCAAAAATGAAATCTAACTATTCCCTCGACGATCTGCGCTGCTTTTGTACCGTTGCCCGAATGGGCAGCTTTAAAGCCGCGGCAGAACAGTTAGGCATGCCACTGTCCACGCTCAGCCGACGCATCCGCCAGCTGGAAACGGATCTTCAATTGCGGCTACTGAACCGCGACGCCCACCGTGTGTCACTCACCCATACCGGTCAGCAGTATTTTGAGCGCTCCGGAGCGCTGTTTGATGAATTAAGTGACATTGGGGAAGACTTGCACCGGGATAAGCATGAACCCCAAGGGAAAATCCGGATCAGTGCACCAATCAATGCAGGCTCCCAGTTTTTGCGGACCATCTTTTTTGACTTCCTGCAGCAATATCCGGATATCCAGCTCGACCTGCAATTTTCAAATTCACTGATCGATATTGAAGCACAGGCAATGGATGTTGTGTTTCGGGTTGGCAGCCCTGTGGTGGAAAACTGGATTGCACGCCCATTGAAAGACATCCATTTTATTGTCTGCGGACACCCGGATTATCCGGTTCAGGCCATCACGCATCCAGAGATGCTGAGCGAACATCCGTCGATTGTCTGCCACCCGATGTCAATCTGGCAATTGGTCCATCCGAAAAGCGGTCTGGAATATGACCACCAGCCCGCCAAAGGGTTACGGCTGGAAGTCGATGAAATCCGGATGCTGACCCATGCCATTCAGTCAGGCCTGGGGATTGGTTACATCCCGGATTATTTTGCCGTGCCCATGATTAAGCAGGGTGAGCTCAGCCGTGTCCTGGCCGACTGGCAAAGTCAACCCAGAACGCTGTTCATGCTCTATCGCGATCGGGATCATCTGCCGATGCGGGTACGCTTATTTGTTGAGTTCGTGATGGCACGGTTTGAGTCTATGACATAATCCGTTACCTGCTCACGCACCACCTTATCTGCTTACGCAATCAATACACTTAAGCAACAACTCGTCTGTCGCCTCTACAAAAGCTTGAATCATCTTAGGTCCACCATGTCCTTCGTCCTCCACGATTACAAAAGTAGCAGAGCTCCAAGCATTATTGAGTTTCCACGCTGTTTCAATAGGGGAGCTAACATCTAATCTCCCATGGATCAGAACTCCTGGGATTGAATTTAACCTCTCCATGTTATTGACAAGTTGTGAATTATCCATAAACGCACCATGTTTCCAAAAGTGAATCACTTGTGTGGCGAACACTGCTCGATATGTATCATCATCGAATGACGGGTTAGGTGTAGACAACGGGTCGAGTGATACATGAGCGATTTCCCATTGGCACCAAGCATCATAGGCTCGTTGACGAACACCAACATCATGACTTAAGACACTGTCATAATAAGCATCAATTAGTCTTTGTCCTAATTTAGGACATACAGCTTCGTTAAATTTTTTCCATTCCTCTGGGAAAATAGCTCTGATATCTTCGGTAATCCACCTAACTTCGCTAGGTGTTGCCAAATTTATCGCTGCTAAAACTAGACCACTAACACGGGATGGATATGCTTGGGCATATGCAAGAGCGAGGGTCGTTCCCCAAGACATGCCACTAACCAACCAAGAGGAAATATTCAAGTGAACCCTTAGTTTCTCAATGTCTAGAATATATTCATTGGTAACAAATTTATGAAGAAAATCCAAGGAGTCAGTGATCAACGGTCGACTACGGCCACATCCTCGCTGTTCAAAAGATATGATCAGATATTTTTGAGGATTGTAACGGCGACGATAACCTTTTTTAATGCCACCTCCAGGACCTCCGTGCAAATAGAGCGCTGGTATTCCATTTGGGTTCCCTGAAGCTTCCCAATATATAAAAATACCGTCATCAACTTCAAGAAGACCTGATTTAAAAGGTTCGATCGCTGGATAAAGAAATTCCATATAGTCACCTACTATTCATTTAAACAATTAATTCACTATGGTTCGAACAGAACCAAACTCTTGAAAAGAATTAGCCACCAATGGGAAGCCTTAGTTTCACTAGAAAGTGAGTCGAGTATTTTATAGTACATACATGGTGCTTTCTACTTGGTTTGTTGCCGATGGACTAATCCACAGTGAATTTTATCTCATCAATACTCTTTGGCTGTTTTGCACAATGTGAATAGGTCGGTTTCAGGGTGCTTACCAAGACCAATAGATGCCTTTTTACCTGCTACCGGACTGGTATAACGCAGCAGGAAGCGCTTCCCGCCAGACTTACCAACTAAACAGCGAACGCCTGTAGGTAAACCAGAGTCTTTCATAGCGGATAAATTGACTTCGTAATCAGCGGATTTTGCAGTTCTAGGGTTGGGTTTAAGGTTGTTGAGGAAAGTGGTGGTAAGTCGGGTTTTACTTTGCATAATCAAATACCTATCAGTTAGACAAGTATTTGATTAATATAATTTTCACTTCTAATTTATTCCAGAAAATCCAATAACTTATCAACTCGACGGAGATTATTAACCGTATCTAAAATATCGACACAACCTTCTTTGTTCATACTTATGTAGTCTGTTTGATCTACTAGAACCGTCATATACTTTCCAAGTCCAAACTTAGAGGGCTTAGCAAGCTTGATCCCGTTCTGTTCAGCTTTATTCTTAATCTCTTTATACCACCGAGAGCGCTCTGTTTTGCGTAGCTCCTTATCAGGTACTTTAATTTTGATACAAAGCTGCTGCTCTTCAAGTTGAACATAAACTTCAGAATTATCAACGTCACGCCCAAAACACCAAAAACCCATAAAGCCACCAGAGGGATTAGCTACATACTTCCATCCGCCAGCCCCCAATTCCCAGGGCAAGATCGCGAACGTTTTTTGAACAAAATAGATCAGTTTGACGATCAAGGCTGGCTGTGATCATATACTCCCCTTTTTACGGGAGTTCCTGATGCATATCGATGCTTTTTCTCAATTCTTTTCAGTGATTCAAGACCCACGGCAGTCAGCAAAAATATCGTACCCACTGTTCGACATTTTGTTTCTGACCGTATGCGCCACCATTGCTGGTATGGAGGGCTGGGAAGATATCGAAGACTTTGGCGAAGCTCACCTCAATTGGCTACAGGACAAAGGACTTTTTCGCCAGGGCATCCCTGTCCATGACACGATTGCCAGGGTTGTTTCTTCCATTGAGCCTGACCAGTTTCAAGACTGCTTTTTAAAATGGATGCAGGCAGCCAACGTCCATTCGAATGGCGAGCTTATTGCTATTGACGGCAAGGTGTTACGCAGCTCCTATAACCGAGAAGATCGGCAATCAACGCTCCACATGGTCAGTGCTTTTGCGACAGCCAACGGCGTTGTCATGGGACAAGTTAAAACCCAAGATAAGTCCAATGAAATCACCGCCATCCCTGAGCTGCTCAAGCTGTTAGATATCAAAGGTTGTCTTGTCTCTATCGATGCGATGGGCTGTCAAACCGATATCGCCAAGCAGATAGTTGAGCAAGGTGGCGATTACCTATTAGCAGTCAAAGGCAACCAAAAAAGCCTGGCTAAAGCAGTACAAAAAGCGTTGGCGCCATTGCTCGAAAAAAGCCCAGCGTGTGACATCGAGCGCGGACATGGGCGTATTGAAGCGCGCGAATACCACGTCATGCCAGCGCAGGAGTTGAAGACAGATTTCCCTGATTGGAAAGGGCTTCAAAGCGTCGGTGTTGCTATTGGCTATCGTATTGACTCAGCAGGGAAAGAATCGCTGGAGTACCGCTACTACATTAGCTCTGCGGTGCTCACCCCGAAGGTTTTGCCGATGCAGTCCGAGGTCACTGGGAAATCGAAAATCGGTTGCACTGGGTGCTTGATGTCACGATGAAGGAAGATGCTTGCCAAATCTATCGTGGCAATGCCGCCGAACTCCTGGCTGGTGTGCGTCACATGGCGCTTAACATGCTTCGATTAGAAACAAGCAAAAAGGCGAGTATCAGGCGCAAGCAAAAAATAGCTGCCATGAATATAGCCTATTTGGAGCAAGTAATATTGGCGGGAATCCAAGGTTTGGATAAAAACTGAGCATACGTGCTCTCGCCCTGCCCCAATTCCTTCTGCAAGTGCATATAAAAACCAGCCCATGCTTGTCCTGACCAAGTTTCGGGAGGCGTAGTCAGATAACTATTAACCTTTTTTTCTATTTCCTGTAGATGTCTTCTAAAATCGAGAAAAATTGAGTCATTAATTTTGTCACCCTTATTCAATACATCTAAAAAGTCCTTTCTAGAAAATACCTTGTAACCATTTGATTCGATCGAGCGATAACAAGACTGATCAAAGGTTTTAAAGTATATCGGGAGGATGTTATCTACTTCGTAAGTCCTTCCCTTAATTGCATTGAAATAGCGAGAAAGTTGATCAGAATGTTCACGTGTTTTGGTCTTATCCTCGATGAGAACTACAAATTCATCGTTAACAATGCACAGCACATCTATATGTGAATCTTGTTTTGTAATTTCGACTTTGTTAACAGTTGGCAAGGATTTACCATGCTTACTAAACAATGATTTCAAAAAACTTAAAGCACATTGATGAAGTGCCTCATCGACCTGGCAGTACTGAGGATCTGCCCAAGATAGGAACCAGCATAAAAATGCATCTTGAGACAGCTCACTGGTAGCATATCGAAATAGATTAGGTTTATTCATAGATTGCTCACAACTGAAATATCAAAATAAATCATCGTAACCTAAAATACTCAATATTTTAGTGAGTTAAGTCTTGTAAGTACGACAGTCGAACTGTCAATTCCGAAAAAAAATGTGTAATGTAATTGTCTTATATACCCCAGCGCCCTTCCAACACACACCGCAAAACCGCCTATCTCAAACTGACTTTCGACGACCAATCAAAACGATCAGTTGTTCCATAAAGGCAAAGCCAAAACCTCATAGCACCGTAAAGTCACCATGGTTTTTCCTGTCCGAAGCCCTTGGTAATACTAGCTTGCGAGTTAGCAGTCACCGGAGTTTGTTGGATTTACTGGGATTCCCTTGCGCACAGAATCGTCATGCGATGAACCATATATGGACCATGGGAGAAATTTTAAGACGGATAAAATGAGTCTATTTTGGGAAGAAAAGAGGCGATAGCAGGAAAGGAAAACGGAGGTAAAAACCTGAAAAGCCGAATATTTTCAAGCATCTAAAACGACGAAAGGCCGCTATAAAAGCGACCTTTCTATGTATGGTACCGATGGGAGTACTTGAACCGCCACGCCCGAAACCAACGGATTTTGAAACCGATGTGATCGACATTACCGCCCAGATTGGCAATCATGACTGTGGGATGCGTTGTGTGCTACCGCCGGCCCGGACGGCATGATTTCCGGCCGCTCCTGAACTCTGTCCGGACAAATTGTCCAGTACAACCGGATTGAGCAATTTCTGCCAGGCCTCGCCATTGAACTGCGAGGCCTCCCGAGAGGCCTGAAACAGCCCCTCGGGTGACACAGAGCGGTCAAGCACAGGAGAGAGACTGACCGCACAGCACAGCAATATGCCAACGCATGTATCCTGCCAGATCTCACTCATGATGCCTCTTGAACGTTTTCCAGTGCGGGTGGCTCTGTCGCCGCCGGTGCTTTCTGCTGCCCCCGCTTCGCCAACAGGTAGTAAAACAGCGGGGTCAGCAAAAGTCCGAATACGGTGACACCAATCATGCCGGAGAACACGGCAACCCCCATTGCCTGGCGCATTTCGGCACCCGCGCCGGTCGAATACACCAAGGGTGCGACACCCATGATGAAGGCAATCGAGGTCATCAGAATCGGTCGTAACCGCAACCGGCTGGCTTCCAGAATCGCGTCTTTCACCGAGTACCCCTGATCCTGCAACTCTTTGGCAAACTCGACGATCAGGATGGCATTCTTGGTCGCCAGCCCAACCAGCACGATAAAGCCAATCTGGGTCAGGATATTGTTGTCGCCGCCGTAGAGCACCACCCCACTGAGTGCGGAAAGCAGCGTCAGCGGAATAATCAGAATGATCGCCATCGGCAAGCGGACACTTTCATACTGAGCGGCCAGGACCATGAACACCAGCAGGATCACCAGCGGATACACATAGAGGTTGCTGTCTCCGGTGATCATCTGCTGATAGGTCAGTTCGGTCCACTCGTAATCCATTCCCCGCGGCAGGGTGTCCGCCAGAATTTTCTCGATGGCGGCCTGGGCCTCACCCGAGCTGTAACCCGGTGCCGGACCACCATTGATTTCCGCGGTCATAAAGCCGTTGTAATGCATCACGCGATCTGGCCCGGCGGTATCTTTCACATGGATGAAAGAATCAATCGGCACCATATCTCCCTGATCATTCCGGACTTTGATTTGCCCGACCTGCGCTGCATCCTGACGATACGCCTGATCGGCCTGCATATTGACCTGATAGGTCCGGCCAAACAGATTCAAATCATTGACATAGGTTGAACTCAGATAGCCCTGCAGCGTCTGGAAAAGCATATCCAGATTCACGCCCTGTTGCATGGCTTTGGTTCTGTCAACTTCAATATCCAGTTGCGGCACGTTGACCTGATACCCGGAAAACACCCCGGCCAGCTCCGGCGTCGCCGCTGCCTTTTGCATCACCGTCATCGTCGCCTGATGTAAGGCCTCAAAACCCAGTCCGTTCCGGTCTTCAATCTGCAACCGGAAGCCGCCAATCGTGCCCAAGCCCATCACAGGTGGTGGCGGGAAGACCGCGACAAAGGCTTCTTCAATTCCGGCATATTGCTGATTGAGCCGGGCAGCGATCGCATAGGCACTGTCTGCCGGATCCTGACGCTGATCGAAATCATCCAGCATCACAAACACAATGCCGCTGTTGGAGGCATTGGTGAATCCGTTAATACTCAGTCCGGGGAAGCCCAGTGTATTGGTGACGCCATCCTGCGCCAGTGCCAGCGCCGACATTTTTTCTAGCACGGCATCGGTACGATCCAGCGAAGCCGCATTCGGCAATTGGGCAAAAGCAATCAGGTATTGCTTGTCCTGCGCCGGAATATAGCCCGTCGGTGTGGTGGCAAACTGATAGCCCGTCAACCCCAGTAAGGCAACATAAGCCACAGCAGCGATCGCACCGGCACGAATGACTTTACGCACCACCACACCATAGCCATTCGACAAGGCACCGAAGACGCGGTTAAACGGGTTAAACAGCCAGCGGCCAAACAGACGGTCCATGCCACGGGTCAGCCAGTCTTTCGGCGCATCATGTCCTTTGAGCAATAGCGCGGATAATGCCGGACTCAGCGTCAGTGAGTTAATCGCGGAAATAAACGTTGAAATCGTAATCGTCAACGCAAACTGCTTGTAAAACTGACCGGTCAGTCCCGTCATGAATGCCGTCGGAATAAATACCGCAGCCAGTACCAGCGTGGTCGCGACAATCGGCCCGGTCACTTCGCGCATGGCTTTCACCGTCGCATCAACCGGGGACAATCCTTCACTGATATTCCGCTCGACGTTTTCCACCACCACGATGGCATCATCCACCACGATGCCGATTGCCAGCACCAGCCCGAAAAGTGACAGGGCATTGAGGGAGAATCCCATCAGCAGCATAAAGGCGAAGGTACCAATCAGTGAGACAGGCACCGCCACCAGCGGAATAATCGATGCCCGCCAGGTTTGCAGGAACAGCACCACCACGGCAACCACCAGCAGCACGGCTTCCAGCAGGGTTTGAATCACGGCTTCAATCGAGCCCCGCACAAAGACAGTCGGGTCGTAGGCGATTTCATAAGACACACCTTCCGGGAAGTCTTCCGCCAGACGCGCCATGGTCTCGCGAACATCATTGGAGATCTGAATCGCATTCGAGCCCGCGGCCTGGAAAATACCAATGGCTGCGGCATCCTGATTATCCAGCGTCGAACGCAGCGCGTAGGAATCCGCGCCCAGCTCAATCCGGGCGACATCTTTCAGGCGGCTGATTTCACCCTGCTCACCCACTCGGATGATGATGTTTTCAAACTCCTCAACAGTCGAGAGCCGCCCTTTCACATTGATCAGTAACTGATAATCCGAGTGGGTAGCCGGTTGGGTGCCCAGACTACCCGCAACGGCCTGCTGGTTCTGCTGACGAATCGCTTCGGCAATATCCGCCGGGGTCAGTTGCAACGCTGCGACCTGACCCGGATCCAACCAGACCCGCATACTGAAGTTGCCCGCACCAAAGGACCGGACAGAGCCGACACCACTGACTTTCGCCAGTTCATCCTTCACTTTGAGGTTGGCAAAATTGGATAAATACAGCATGTCGTAGCGATCATCCGGCGAGAACAGATGCACCACCATGGTCAGATTGGGGGATGACTTTTCCGTCACCACGCCCAGCCGCTGTACCTGCTGCGGCAAGCGCGGCAGTGCCCGGTCAACCCGGCTTTGCACCTGAGACACCGCCAGATCCACATCCGTACCGATGGCAAAAGTAATGGTCAGCGTCATCATGCCGTCGGCAGTGGACTGCGACGACATATACAGCATGTTCTCCACGCCATTGATTTCCTGCTCCAGCGGCGAAGCCACGGTCTGAGCAATCACGTCTGGGTTCGCGCCGGGATATTTTGCCGTCACGACCACGGTCGGCGGCACCACTTCCGGATATTCAGTGATCGGCAGTTGCCAGACCGCAATACTGCCGACAATCACAAACAGCAGCGACAGCACCGAAGCAAAGACAGGTCTGCGAATAAAATATTGTGAAAACATAGAAGAATCCTGTTTACTGGGCGTCGGTCGATTGGCGGGCGGTCAGTACGTGGTTTTCTTCCACCTGACCGGCTTCCGTGCCCCATTGCTGAAGACGGTGAATATCCGCCAGCTGTTCGGTCGTCGCCATCTCAACGATCTTTGGTGACACCTGCATACTGGGCCGGACTTTCTGCAAGCCGCTGACCACGATTCTGTCTGCTGCTGTTAAACCGGACTGCACCACGCGTAATCCGGCGACTTTCTCTCCCAGTGTCACTGGCTGGTAAGTCACCACATTGGCTTCATCCAGTTTCAGGACATACTTCCGGTTAAGATCCGTACCGACTGCTTTTTCATCAATCAGAATGGCGTCATAAGGCTTGCTGCCCACCAGACGTAAACGGGCAAAAAGGCCGGGCATCAGCATCTGCGCTTCATTCTCAAACGTCGCTCTCATCCGGATCGAACCCGTCTGCTGGCTGACGGTGTTATTCACAAAATCGATATGGCCCTGATATGAAAATCCGGCATCACCAGACAAGGCCATCATCACCGGACTGGAATCACTGTGCTCAGACACACGCAACAGGTGATTGCGAACATAATTCAGGTAGGTTTGTTCATCGACATCAAACCAGGCATACATCTGTTCGGTCGAGACGATGGTCGTCAGTTCACTCTGACCACTGGTGACATAATTCCCCTGCGTCACCTGAGCATGGGACACCCGACCGTCGATTGGCGATACCACTTCGGTAAATGACAACTGCAAACGGGCATGCTTCAGCGATGCTTTGAGCGCATCCAGCTCTGCTTTGGCCTGCTGGAGTGCGGCCTGACGGTTGTCATAGATATCGGCAGAGATGGCTTTGGTCGCATTCAACCGTTTCGCCCGGACGAACTCGCTTTCAGCCAGCTTTAGTTGACTTTGCATACTGACCTGCTGCGCTTCCAGCCGCTCAACTTCAGCACGGAACAGGCGATCATCAATTCTGAACAGTACCTCGCCCTGCTGAACCAAATCGCCTTCCCGGTAAGCCACTTCCGTCACATATCCCGACACGCGTGGCTTGAGTGCCACAGTGACCGGCGCTTGCAAACGGCCCGTATATTCGTCCCACTCGGTGATTCGTTCGCTGATCACAGCGGCGACACTGATTTGCGGAAGCTGAGGCGATGCCGGAGATTCATTGCCAAACGCTGCCCCGGAGGCGGACAGCAAAATCACAGAAATGCCGCCCCGAAGGCGGTCTCCAAATCGGTTCAAAGTCATCATCAGGCAATCCTCTCTGACGTTGCTGGGCTGAATGTAATCAATGTAATGTCGTGACCGAACCACGGCACCGGGTTCAGATTTCACCTTGTCAGTTTATGTCTCATTCAGCTTATTGATATTGTCGAAACCTCGGGGATGATTGCCTATTTCTACAAAAGAAGAAATTCTCCCATTGAATCAAGGCGCTTTCACGCTCAGATTCACACACCCAAAATGATGACTAATCTGCCCTCCCGACAAGCACCTTGCCTGTTCCTACACAATCCTTGCCTATTCCTCCGAAGGGTATCTTTCCATAAAACCCTGGCCGAAAGCTTGCCTTATACTCTATAGTCGCATGAGGGATGAACTAAGTGAGTAACGGCATGACAGCGATCCAAGAAGAATTAATCCATCTGGTGAATCGGCACATTGATGGGCCGGGACTGACTGACACAGTCCTGCCGGAATTGAAACTGATGCACAGCACAGAAAACAGCGCCTGTTCCCCAACGATTTACAGCCCGATGTTGTGCTTACTGGTGCAGGGTGAAAAACGTATTACGGCAGGTGCGCGTGAATTGATGCTGACTGCCGGGGATTTCTTGCTGGTGCCTGTGATGATGCCTGTGGTCGGCGAAATCCTTCGTGCTTCAGAGGAGCAACCTTACATTGGCATCAGCATTTCGCTGGATCTCAAAGAACTGACCGATTTGCTGATTGCCATGAAAGAGCCGCCTGAGGCCATCACCAAATGTCCCTACTGCATCAGAACTGTGGCTTCTGATGAGGACATGCTGGTGGTGTTCAAACGTTTTCTGAGTCTGCTTGACCATCCGGAAGACATTGCGATTATGCTGCCACTGCTCAAACGGGAACTCATGTATCGGCTGCTCAAAAGCCCGGCAGGCGTACAGCTTCGCCAGTTCCTGCTTCGGGACACGCAGGCCAACCGCATCAGCAAAGTTGTTGAAATGATTCAGCAGCGATACCGGGAACCCATCCGGGTTCAGGAGCTGGCCGATATGGTGCACATGAGCCAGTCTTCCCTGTTCAACGCCTTCAAAGCCGTGACGTCCATGACGCCGCTGCAGTTTCAGAAACAGCTTCGCCTCAATGAAGCCCGCCGGATCATGCTGCAAGACGGCCTTGACGCTTCCGCCGCCAGTTATCGGGTCGGCTATGAAAGCCCGTCCCACTTCAACCGGGAATACAGCCGGCTATTTGGCATCCCGCCCATGACAGACATCAGCCGCCTGCGAGGCCACAAGCCGCTGATGGAAGACCGGATTTAATCCAAGCGCCTGACCGGAGCAATTCAGACAAACTGATTGTTCCGGTCTCTCACCGCCTTATCTTCCACTCTCCAACCTCTGAGTCACAACCTGCGCTATCCGGACTTATGATTCGGGCAGAATCAGTTTTCAATCAACACGTTTCCTTTGAAAGTCACACACTCACCACGCCCCATAAACAAAGGGGACATCGCCTATAAAACCCTTACAAATCAGAATAATGCCCAATAAATCCTCAATATATACAGTCATATAGACTAAACTTTTCTTGTATATACAGATCACAATCTAAACATATCGATCTACATCACCATATGAAACAAATGTATTATGAGTGCGTTTGATTATGATTTTAATTCTTATTTGAGGTAAACGGTGTCTGATCAGTTGTTTAAAATCGAGATATCGCCTAGCACGCTATCAATTATTACGACATACCAGTGCACAGCTGCTTGTGCTGATTGCTGTTTCGAATGCAGTCCTTCCATCACAAAATCATTAAGTTACGCTGAGATGAGTCAGTTTATTGATGATGCGATTCAGGAGCATCCTTCTATTCGTCTCGTCGTTTTTACTGGCGGCGAATGCTTCATGCTGAAGGACAAGCTCTTTTCATTAATTACCAAGTGCACTCAACTTGGGCTCGCAACACGCTGTGTGACCAACGGCTACTGGGCGAAACGACCAGAGAAAGCCATGGAGTATGCACAAAAACTGAAACAGGCCGGTGTGAATGAAATCAACCTGAGTACTGGCCTTGATCACCAGCAGTGGGTTTCAGAAAACACCATTGTGAATGCGGTCACAGCGCTCGTAAGTCAATCTATTTTCACCTTGGTGACACTGGAAACCGATACTCAAACATCGGATTGCTTTGAGTCTTTTCACACCAACCCGAAAATTAAACAATTGCAGGGAAACAATTTATTTGAACTCAGAGTGAACTCATGGATGAGTTTTCATGAAACAAGCGAAGAACGCGCGCTTGTCACTCAGGTCAATGGACTCGAAAAAGGTTGCGATAATTTATTTGATGTCATGGTTGCAACGCCAGATAAAGAAATCACAGCCTGCTGCGGATTAACTGTCTCTCATATTCACGAAATGAAGTTATCACACATTCAGGACATTGGCAGTTACAAACGAGAACAGGAATATGATTTTTTAAAACTCTGGATCAAAATTGATGGCCCTTACAACATTCTGAAAAAACTAATAGGAGATCGTCATGAACGCTTAGATAAAATCACACATCCATGTCAGGCTTGCGCAATTATCCATAATGAACCAGACATGAGAGCACGACTCATCGAAATATACCCTGACAATATTGTTCGCGTATTAAACACTTATCACCTGATCAAAGCGACCCAAGAATACTTATGAAAAAAACAAATAAGTTTACAACCTATGGTGTTATAGGAACTTTGGCGATCCCGTCTATTCCAGCCTCTGCTTTAAATTCAGAACCTGATTCCGAAAGAATTTTCGGCAAGCCTAGGAGTATCTTATCCGAGACTGAAAATGGTCATCTTACTCCCAGACTCAAAATTGAGCTGAGAAAGTCTCATCTCCCTCAAGCAGTCTGGGCTGACATTGAGAAGCTTGATCAAATCTGGAGCCAGATTAAAAGTTTGTCAGACTATCAGAATTACGCAAAAAGCTTTAATTTTCATTCGATGAAGGATGAGGAGTTGTCCCAGACTTATGAACACCAGCTCCTGACAGCTTTGGCAGATCCTTATCTGGAACAATTAGTTGCCATCGAAAACTTTGAACAACTCTATCTGGAACTCATCGATCGTGGCCTTCTGAATCCAGAGGCAGAAGCCAAATTAGCTCAAAATATCTCTCGGGCATTGGAAGGGAATCAAAGCTTACGGAAAGAGATTCAATCAACAATATCGAAACAACTGACGAAAGATATCACACAATCGGATTACGCTTATTTACTGAATACGGTCAAAAGTCAGTCCAATGAACAGGTTGTTGCCGCGGTGCCTGTCCTGGTTGTTGCTGCTGCAGCGGTTGCTGGTGCTGTCGTGGTTATTGCCGCGGCAGGTGCATATGTTGTCACAAAAGCAGCTTTTTCCGTGAGTGGCGGTGACGGAGGTGTCGTCAATGCAACAGCTCGAGGAGGGCATGGTGGTGGCGGCAGTAACTGTACGTCATGCCACCAGGCTTCAAGAGCCTCTCATATCTCAAGTCAGACAGTCAAAGAAAACCATTTGGTTTTGTCTGATGTCTCTTCTTATTTTAATTCACCGGTATTAGCACACCAATCATTTATAAAAATGAAGCAATCTGAATCAAAAGCAGCAATTGATGCTGCCCTCAACCTTGGTTTAATCACCATCCCAGATGGTGAATATGATCAAGTCATGGCAGCCATGAATCGGATTATACAAAGGCAATATGAGGTATTACAATGACCTACCCCGTTGATGCCCATATATCCACAATAGTCATTCTCAGCATTATTTTTATTGGGGGAGCAATTTTAAGTCTGACACCCGGATTAAACTGGATCACAATCTCTGTGGCCATCTTGATTCTGGCATTTTATGCTATTTCAATGCTACAACTTCTGACGTCTAAAGTGGAGATTCAAGATCATCATCTTTTCGTCGGCGGTAAAATCTGGAAATACCAAACAATGCTCAACAATATTGAGTCCATTGAAAGCCAGGAAAATTCTAAGTCAGACATTTCCATTCGTTATAGAACCAATGGCATCAGTTTGTTTGGATACAATGCGGGAAGCTTCAGAAGTAAAAACGGCGAAAAGGTTTTCATGATGACCAATAAAAAACCTTATGCCGTTGTCTCCCTGAAAGAAGGAAAATATAAATACATCATTATTTCTGCTGACGCCGAAAATTTAAAACGCTTAAAATCATTATCGTTTTAAAGCACAACTCTATTGATGACAAAGATAGTGGCAGATAAAACTGCCATTTTAAAACGATCGAAGTTGTGATTCAGGCCGTTCCTTGCGTACAGGACGCCTTAAATACTTACAAGTTGTCCAGGAAGAAAGATAGCAAGAAAAATGGCAGCCGAGGCTGCCATTCCCTTTGTATTCATTTGCTGCATTACGGCCGCTGCTTGAGTGCTGCGTCAATATCTGCCGCACTGTGGCGCTCTTCAATCGCTTCCCAGGCTTCACCGGAAGTTTTATTCACGATGCGGCCCCGCTGGACGGCCGGACGCTCATAAATCATTTTTGCCCAGCGTTGCAGGTGCTGATAACTGCCGGCATCCAGAAACTCAGCGGCATTATAAGCCAGCCCCAGAACCAGATTGCCGTACCACGGCCAAATGGCGATATCTGCAATACTGAATGTTTCACCCGCAATATAGGTATTTTCTGCCAGTTGTTTGTCGAGCAAATCGAGCTGGCGTTTCGCTTCCATCGTAAAGCGATTAATAGGATATTCGAATTTTTCCGGGGCATAGGCATAGAAGTGACCAAAACCACCGCCCAGATATGGCGCTGAACCTTGCAGCCAGAACAGCCAGTTCAGCACTTGCGTGCGAGCTGCATGATCCTGAGGCAGTAGCTGACCGAACTTCTCCGCCAGATACAGCAGAATCGAACCCGACTCAAAGACATTCACCGGAGTACTGCCCGAGCGATCCACCAGCGCCGGAATCTTAGAGTTTGGATTCACCGCCACAAAACCAGATGAAAACTGATCGCCGTCACCAATTCTGATCAAATGGGCATCGTATTCAGCACCCGATTCTCCCAGCGCCAGCAACTCTTCCAGCATGATGGTGATTTTCTGGCCATTGGGTGTCCCCATGGAATAGAGCTGCAATGGATGCTGCCCGACTGGCAATTCCCGCTCAAAACGAGCACCGGCTTCCGGGCGGTTGATACTGGCCCACTCGCCGCCGTTTTCTGCATCCATCGTCCAGACTTTCGGGGGTACGTATGCGTTCGACATCTCTTTCACCTTTTGTGATATTCATCCTGATCAACAGGGCACCACTCTGACCGAATTCTCCGGTCAGAGCCACCCCGGCATTAGACCGTTTGGTGATAAAAAATTTTCATTCAGTCCAGGCTGTTGTATGCGCTGAGCGGATGACATGAACTGCTCGCCATTCACACCCCATGGGCAGGCGCATCGTTTTCGCCCACTTGGATTCAGAAGCATTGCACTGTGAACATACCCGAGCCTGCTCTGAACGGGCAGCCTCGGGCTCACCCACTTCAGAGATGATGCATTGTCACCTTCAGGATGCATCATTTCCGGGGAACCCCTGAAACTTCTCTTTGATGACCACCTCCAAAAATAAAAAACCATGAAAGACTGTTATTTTTCCCAACCGGGAACGCCCGACTTATCAGGCCTATGAACCAGAGACTGTCATTTATAACGATTTCAACCAGAGATAAAATAAAACCTAAAAAATAGAATACGCATGAAATAATATTGACTCAAAACCCAACAAAAAGCGTTCATTTTTATTATTACGAGTAATATAAAAATAAACTTAATTAAACGTTCAATTAAAAAAGGAAACGCTCAAATATCACTGTCAACCCGAAAAATACCACATCTTTCATTCATTACACCCTATTTCATTATTTGTGATTTAAATCACAGCAGAGGACATTTCGGATACGAATTTCTTTAATAAAAACAATACTATTGTCAGTGTATAAAAGGATAACCACTTCATTTCTCAGTCTTCAATGTCGATAAACCCTCTTATTTTGATGTAAACCCATCAAACTGAGTGAGGTAATTTTCGACAACGAAAGACCGAATTCAGCATCCCATCAAGGAGGGACGTGATGTCATTTCACCGTCATGTTAAACATCTTGCTGCAATATCATGCATCGCTGCTTCTGTCGGATTTTCCGCACTGGCCAATGCCGATACCTGGCGATACGCTCACGAAGAATATGAAGGCGATGTTCAGGACGTTTATGCACACAAATTCAAAGATTATATCGAAGAGCATTCAGACCATACGCTGAAAATTTACCGCTTTGGTGAACTGGGTGAGTCAGACGATATTATGGAACAGACACAGGCGGGGATTCTTCAGTTTGTCAATCAGTCTCCCGGCTTTACCGGTTCACTCATTCCTGAGGCTCAAATTTTCTTCATCCCTTACCTGATGCCGACGGACATGAAATCTGTCATCAACTTCTTTAAGACCAGCAAAGCAGTGAATGAAAACTTCCCGGCGCTTTATGAAAAGCAGGGGCTGGAATTGCTGAAGATGTACCCGGAAGGCGAAATGGTGATGACGGTTGACGAGCCCATTACCTCCCCGGAAGAACTGAAAGGGAAAAAGATCCGGGTCATGACCAACCCGTTGCTGTCTTCCACCTACGAAGCCTTTGGTGCAACCCCGACCCCGCTCCCCTGGGGTGAGGTTTACGGCGCACTGCAAACCAATATGATTCAGGGACAGGAAAACCCGATCTTCTGGATCGAGTCCGGTGGCTTGTACGAGGTTTCACCAAACCTGATTTTCACCCGCCATGGCTGGTTCACCACCGCTTCAATGGCCAATAAGAAATTCTTCGACAAACTGTCGAAAGACGATCAGGCCATGGTGCGTCAGGCGTCTGAGTATGCCTTCCAGGAAACCATGAAACACATTACCGGGTTAGCGGAGAAATCTCTGGAAAAAATTGAAGCTGCAAGTGACGACGTCACCGTCACCCGACTGACTCAGGCGCAAATTGACAAGTTCAAAGCCCGGGCCCCTCAGGTAGAAAAAACCTTCATTGAAATGACCGGAAAGGATGGTCAGGAACTACTGGATCAGTTCAAAGCTGATCTGAAATCTGCACAGCAATAATTCGTTGTACCGGGCACCGTTGATTCAGACGGTGCCCGTTGACTGAGGAAAACACGATGTCCGATTCCGAATCTTTGGATTATCACTCGGAATTACCCGGTGTACTCGGCAAAGTCGATACACTCATCTGTAAAGCTGAAGCGATCATGCTTGCGACCGGTGTGCTCCTGATGGCCCTCAACACCTGTGTCAATGTCGTCGCCCGTTTCGGGTTTGGCGAAGGGCTGTTCTTCTCCGGTGAAATCAACCGGATTCTGATCATTCTGATTACCTTTGCCGGTATTGGCTATGCGGCCCGTCATGGCCGGCATATCCGCATGTCCGCTGTGTATGACATGCTGCCCTTCCAAGGCCGGAAAATTGTCATGATCCTGGTGTGCATCTTCACTGCCGCCATCATGTTTCTGCTCACCTACTTTGCTTACCTGTACATCGTTTCAGTCTATGAACGCGGGCGCATTCTCCCCGCATTAGGCTTTGAAATCTGGTGGATTTACATTTGGGTCCCGCTGGGCTTTGCCGTCACCGGTTTGCAATACCTGCTGACCGCTTACAAGAACCTCACCAGCAAAGATATTTATTTATCGACAGGCGTGCTGGACGGCTACGCCGACACAGAAAGTGAAGTATAAAAGGTATTCTCCATGGCAATGACCCTGATGCTGATCATGATTGTGCTGCTCTTGATTGGCTTCCCGATGATGATCCCTCTGATAACCGCCGCTCTGACCGGTTTCTACATGATGTTTGGCGGCATGGGACAAATGGATACCTTCATCCAGCAAGTACTGGGTGGGATTCGCCCGGCTTCTTTGATTGCAGTTCCGATGTTTATTCTCGCCGCAGATATCATGACCCGTGGCCATTCGGCCAACCGCCTCATCCACATGGTCATGACCTTTATCGGCCACATCCGCGGTGGTCTGGCAATCAGTACCGCAACGTCCTGCACCTTGTTTGGTGCCGTGTCTGGTTCCACTCAGGCCACTGTGGTCGCAGTCGGTTCTGCACTGCGCCCGAAGCTACTCCGGGCCGGATACAGTGATTCCTTCTCACTGGCCCTGATCATCAATGCCAGTGACATTGCCTTTCTGATCCCACCCAGTATCGGGATGATCATTTACGGCGTGATCTCTGAAACCTCAATCGCAGAGCTTTTCATCGCAGGCGTCGGTCCGGGTCTGATGATTCTGACCTTCTTCTCGCTGTATTGTCTGGCATACGCAACCATCAACAAGGTACCCACAGAACCGAAAGCCAGCTGGTCTGAACGCCTTCTGGCCGCTAGAGAAGCCCTCTGGCCGCTGATGTTCCCGGTGATCATCGTGGGTGGAATTTACGGAGGCATATTCAGCCCGACCGAAGCGGCGGCGGTGTGTGTGCTCTATGCCATCATTCTGGAATTTATCGTCTTCCGTTCGCTGGGCAGTAAAGATATTTACACCATCGCCAAATCAACCGGCCTGATCACTGCCGTGGTCTTTATTCTGGTCGGTGTCGGGAATGGTTTCTCGTGGATCATCTCTTTCGCGCAAATCCCGCAAACCATTCTGGAAGCAGTCGGCATTGATGAAATGGGGCCGCTTGGGGTACTCGCTTCAATTTCGGTTGCGTTCTTTATCGCTTGCATGTTTGTCGATCCCATTGTCGTGATTCTGGTGTTAACCCCCATTTTTGCCCCGGCAATTGAAGCAACAAACCTGGATCCGGTCCATGTGGGGATTATCATTACGCTGCAGGTCGCAATTGGTTCGGCAACACCGCCCTTTGGCTGCGATATCTTTACCGCTATCGCGATCTTCAAGAAACCCTACTGGGAAGTCATTCGGGGCACCGGGCCCTTCATTGCCATCTTGCTGTTATCGGCAGCATTACTGGTGGTGTTCCCTGAAATTGCCCTGTTTCTGAGAGATATTGCGTTCGCCGATTGATTCATATGTTCTCCCAGGCAGGTACACCCGGCCTGAGAGAACATCGTTTTAAGGCTGAATCTCAAAGTTTGAAATCACCGGAAGATACATCGCATTAGCAATATATTTGTGGGTTGCCGTTGTCGGGTGTGTCACGCCCCAGAAAACATACTGATCTGAACCATACAACGCGCACTCATCCGTAAAGCTGTGGCTGTATAGGTAATCTGCTGCCGAGTTGCGGTTGATGTCCAGACAGGCATCTTTGGCATTGGCAAAACCATGGGACTGCGGATTGGAGGTGATCTGATCAAACAGCTTGTGCGCATCAAACAGGACAACATTGACACCTTGATCCTGATACCGCTTCGCTTCCGCCTGAATAAACGCATTAAACGCCAGAATCTTTGCCTGAACCTTGTCGATCTCAGCCTGAGACGAATACTTGAACTGTGGCGCACGGGTGGCATCCGGCAAAGTCATCAGCAAAATATGATTGGCGCCAGATGCAGTTAAACGCTTCATGGCCTCGCTGAAATCCGCCGACGCATCCGCAACACTGCGGTCATAGTTCATGAAGTCATTCAAACCAAATTCCAGCGTGAATAAGGTATTCGCCGGATTGTAGTTTTTCGCCAGCTGCATGTACTCAAGATACGATGTCACCTGCTCGGTCACCCCCGTCAGGGCAACATACTGGTTCGAACCGGCCGCACCGCCAACTGCCCAGTTGTATAAGGGCAGGTTCAGGCTTTCCGACAAATACTCGGTCCAGACGAAGCCGTTCGAAAAGTGGCCCAGGAACCAGGAATTCCGGTTTGGAAACACCCACTGCGACGCATTAAACAAATTCCCGGTGTCTGACAGACTGTCGCCAAACGCCACCACTTTATTCAGACCACTCACCGCTCCCTGATCGTTGCTCCACACGGTGTGGTTATACGACCAACGGTTATCGGCAGCATAAAACAGCATATCTGCCGTCTCATGTGTCACACCCAGCGTATCCGCACAGCGCTGCTGGATTTCAGTCTGAGGTGTACTGGTATAAAACATATTTTTAAATGACCAGCCGGACCACCAGTAGCCATTCAGTTTGTAGTACTCCCCATGTTGATCCAGCGCCCACTCCCAGGTGGTTGCCGGATCATCATGCGACTGAGCCGGACGATACCAGCACCGGACATAAGTGTAGGTATTGGCACTTTGCACTTCCTGAATCAGCGCGGCAGACAAAGGGGCACGGGGGGCTGGAATTTCAGCAGGTTGCGCGAATGCGGTAACAGGCATCAGCGCCGACAGAAGCAATATTTTTTTCATAAATAGTCATCAGTTATTGGAAACGTTATGACCTATAGTTGACAGAAATATTAGCTGTCAAAGTTGCACTGAAACCAGAAGCAATAAAATGGGACCAGGTTCAAATCGCGGTGGCTTTATCAGCAATTTTTGGCGATGAACTGAAACCGGGCAAAAACGTGGTTGATCAACGTTTTCTGATAAAAACAACCGAATAACCACACAAATAATCAGGTATTTGAGGGCCATTCAAATATTCTGTACCACACATCCTCACAGTGAGTTAAAAAGGTAAAACCCACAACTTTAGATGATAATATCACTGAGTTAACCTTAAACAGGAAAATAACACTTATTACTCTGAACAGCTGCCTCGATCCCTCACGGGAAGTTCTCCCCTTGTGGAAGCAGGCAGACACACCACAGTGAATGCTCACTCCCCGCACCTCCAAGTTTGAGCCAGTAGGATGACGAAAAAACAACGTCAATGCCCCCTCACACGCACAACACCCGAATCAACAACGCACAATTTGAGCAGATGCTTGCGCATTTTCTGTCTCACAAGATTACGTGAGATGCCGACCACACTGGAGCAATTTCAACGAGCATTAAAAACGATTGAAAACCATGGCTCGAGCCTGAAGGGAAAATAATTCTGACGATGCATGATCCCGGTTCCGCGTCATGCGTGTCATAAAAGAAAATTTGCAGGGTCTGTATATGGATTTCCACTGGATCCGCTCAATGTCATCGATGAGGACCTATCATCATTTAAACTTCATTCTCAATCGTCCAGCGGATTCAGTGTCTGACACGATGACGAAGCACATGCAAAGGGGTATAAAATGGCAACGAAAAAAAGCAAATTGACCTTTACGAGCCACGGGCTTGAGTTGGCAGCGCTGTTGGAAGCACCCGACCATATCACGAGAGGCTATGCTATTTTTGCGCACTGTTTTACCTGTGGCAAAGACATTGTTGCAGCCGCCAGAATTACCCGTTCGCTGACGGACGCTGGATTTGCGGTACTCCGTTTTGACTTCACCGGCCTGGGAGGCAGTGAGGGTGATTTTGCAAATACCAATTACTCGTCGAATGTTGAAGACTTGGTCGCGGCGGCCAGATATCTGGAAGAAAATTATTTAGCACCTTCGTTGCTGATCGGCCATAGTCTGGGTGGCCGGGCGGTCATCTCTGCCGCACAACGCATTCAAAGCGTTCAGGCGGTTGCAACAATCGGCGCGCCGGCAGATGCGGCTCATGTCGCCAAACAGTTCTCTGCATCGCTCGATGAAATTCAAAGCCAAGGCGTCGCTCAGGTGAATCTGGCGGGCCGTAAGTTTTCTATTCAGAAGCAATTTCTGGATGATATTCATCAGGCCGCGCAGGATATCGAATCGCTGCGTGTCCCATTACTGATTTTTCACTCCCCTTTAGACAAAACGGTGTCTATTGCGCAGGCTGAAAAAATCTACAAGCAAGCCAAACATCCCAAAAGCTTCATCAGTTTAGACCACGCTGACCATTTACTGACCAATAAAGCGGATGCAGCCTTTGTGGCTCAAAGCATTGCGATTTGGTCGACGCGATATATCAAGACCATCGCCGACACGCCGATGATCGACAATACAGCGTCTGGTCTGCAGAAAGGTGATGTTCGGGTGACAGAAAAAAACCATCAGTTCACTCGCCGGATAGAAACCGATCACCATCAATGGCTTGCTGATGAACCTTTGACGGTCAATGGTGATAATTTAGGCCCTGACCCGTATGAACATTTACTCGCCGCCTTAGGGGCATGTACATCCATGACGCTTCGGATGTATGCCAAACGGAAGAACCTGAACTTAGAGGATGTTCAAATTCTTTTATCCCATAACCGGGAACATGGTGAAGATTGCCTTGAGTGCGATGAAACACACCCCAAAATTGATGTCATTTCTCGTGAACTGATTCTGAAGGGGGATCTGACACCCGATGAAAGACAGCGTTTGACGGAAATCGCGGATTTGTGCCCGGTTCACAAAACCCTGGAAAACAAAGTGGTTGTGAGAACAAGATTGAAGCCGGAAGCATAACCTTCTTTTCGACCATCACTCCCTCGGTCAATAACCGGGAGAGTGATGTTCTTTTCATCGACAGACGTCCCAATCAAAATTATCCAACATTCTCTGACATTGTGTTTCAGAAAAAATATAAATCATAACGAATGACCGGATGGGTCATTCAGCATCATGCTTATATTTGTGTTAAGGAACCAATATCACTTTCAGTGAATTTTCCCCTCTTGTCACCAATTCAAATCCTTCTTTAAATTTCTCTAAAGGAAATGTATGCGTGACAACCCCCTCTGTAGGCAGACTTCCATCAGCGATTCCCTTGATCACTAACGGGTAACAATAGGGTCCCAGATGCGCACCTAATACATCCAGTTCCTTACGGTCGCTAATAATACTCCAATCAACCGTAACAGGATCTTTAAAGACACTAAACTCTACAAACCGACCTAGATTACGTATTGCAGCAAGGCCCTGTTCAACCGAAGATGGATGCCCAGTCGCTTCAATATATACATCACAGCCATAGCCTTCGGTCATGGATTTAATTTCAGCGACAACATCAACTTCCAATGGATTGAGAACAATATCCGCACCAAAGTGTTTCGCGATTTCCAGTCTGTCATTCTTGGTGTCTAAAACAAGCAGAGTTTCAGCACCCGATTTTTTAGCCGCCCCAATCATACCCAAGCCAAGCGTGCCTGCACCTGCGATGACGACAAAATCACCAAGCCGAATACTGGCGCGCTCAACAGCATGCATAGAACAAGCGTAGGGTTCAATCAGAACGGCTTTCTCAATCGGTAAATCTTCAGGGATCTTGAAGTTAATCGATTCTTTCGGAAACTTCATATATTCAGCCATGCCACCATTCACATTATTTTGGAACCCATAAACATCATGTTTTTGGCACATCCAATATTGTCCCGTTTTACAAAACCTGCATTCCCAACAAGGAACAATCTGTTCTGAAATGACTCGATCACCCACTTCAAAATCTTTGACTAAGTCACCAATTGCGACAATTCTTCCAACGAATTCATGCCCTGGAATCATGGGTGCTTTAATATAAGCAGGTTGAGTCTCATCCCCCCAAAAGCTCGGGGCTCCATGATATGATTTTAAATCTCCAGCACAAATTCCGCATGCCTCAACTTTAATGAGAATTTCTTCCTGGTTGATTTCAGGGACATCAACATCCTCGAGCCGATAATCATAAGGCGCGTAGGCAACGACTGCCTTCATCGTTTTGGGGATGTCACCAGCATGATCTTGTGATTTTGAAAAATGTTCATTTTGACACATTACGTACCCTTCCTTTAAATATTAAAGTGTTTGATATCAATTGATATCGCACATTGAAAATTACTCAGATAAAACGAAAGGCTTGATATATTGATGAGCATTTTCCGCCGTGATCAGTACACAATCAAACAATTGCTTCTCTGTGTCTGCACCGGTTTTTCCTGTACGGATAAAGCTATTTGCTTGACGCACTGCTGCTTCTGAAAAAACCGCAACGGGTTGCAATACGGTATATGCAAGTTCACCGGCTCTTACAGCATCAACAGCATCTGGTGAACCATCAAAACCACCAACGACAACATCTTTTAATTTGCCAGCTTGTTTCAGTGCAGCAATCGCGCCTAACGCCATCTCATCATTACCACTAATAACACCAACGATATCAGGATGAGATTGAAGCATGGATTGCATCTTATTGTGGCCTTGCGTTCTATCCCAATTCGCCACATCTTTAGCGACCTTTTCTAAATCAGGATATTGAGTGATGATCGTTTCAAAACCATTCGAACGCGTTGCTGCATTGTTATCGGAGGGTGCACCAAACAGCTCAGCATATTTACCTTCTTCGCCAACGGTTTGGACCCATTCCAACGCACCTAAAGCTGCACCCTGTGCATTATTCGAAACTAACTGAGATTTTGCCAAGCCAGCTTGGTTAATTTCTGCGTTAATAATAAAAACAGGAATTCCTTTATCAACAGCTTTACGCACTGCTCCAACAGATCCATCTGCATTTGCCGGATCAAGAATAATCGCAACGGATTTATTAATAATTGCGGTATCAATCAATTTACTTTCTGTGTTTGTATCACCTTTGTGAGCGCTTAGATTGGCTTCATAACCTAGTTTGATTGCTGTTTCTTTTGCAACTTCACCTTCAGTGAACCAATACGGATTTGACGGGTCGTTGACTATAATAGAAATCAAACCACCGGCTACTGAAGTGGCACTAAAAAACATTGAAATTAGGACCAAAGATGAAGCAATCATCATTTTAATTTTACTAATCATACACAAACATCCTTTTAAAATTCATACATTTATTAATATTTCAGTATGGTAACCATTCAATTAAATGACTTACACAAATCAATATATATCATGTTTAAATAATTTCCCTCCTAACGTTTACGACCATGTTGAATGTTATTTAGCAATACAGCCAAAACTATTACTGCGCCAGTAAATACCGTTTGCCAATAAGAAGAGACTCCAATCATGACAAGTCCATCCGATAAAAATCCAATAACAAATGCACCAAGAAGTGTTCCACTCACATTACCTCGCCCACCAGTTAAGGCGGCACCGCCGATAACCACTGCAGCAATTGCAGTTAATTCATAAGTTGTACCTGCGGTAGGACCTGCTGAAGTTAGTTGTGATGATAAAACCAACCCAGCAATGGCAGCACAAACACCCGAGATGACATATGCCCATATTTTGACGCTTCTCACAGGAACACCAGATAATTCTGCTGCACGCTCGTTGCCGCCTGAAGCGTACAACCAACGGCCAAAGCTAGATCGATTCAAAATAAAAGTAGCAATCATGACCACAACGCCTAAGACGATGACACCTATCGGGATACCGAATAAACGATTAAATCCAATCCAATCAAATCCGGTATTTCCAAGTGATACTTCACCTGCCAGCTTGTTATAAGTTAGGCCATTTGTCATTAATAAAGCAATTCCCCGAGCAACATAAAGCGTACCTAAAGTTGCAACGAATGCAGGCACTTTAAGATAAGCAATCAAGATAGCATTGATTAATCCGATAAATGCACCAACACCACATGTCAGCAGTACTACCACCCATATAGGAGGATAGATAGTTACACCCTCGCTTTCTATAGAAACGCCTTGGATTAGGAAACCAGCAAAAACACCACTGAGTCCCAGAACTGACCCAACCGATAAATCAATTCCACCGTTTAATACAACAATAAGCATACCAATGGCTAATAAACCAAATATGGCTACATGTGACGACATAATCATCATATTTTCAACGGTTAGATAATATGGTGACATTACCGAAAAGGATATTATGATTACAATTAATGCGAAGAATGCCCTGCCCGATAGTAATATCTGAAGCAAATCATACCTCTTAAGATTAGACGAACTTGGTTTCATTCTTAACTCCTATTCATACCAATTCTCTTAATCAATAAAGTTGCTAACATGACTTTTCTCCTGATGCTGCCATGATTTCTTCTTTCTTAGCGCCAGCACCAAAAATTGCAGATACCTCACCTTTACGCATCACAATGATTCTATGTGCAATGCCTAAACACTCTTCAACTTCTGAGGTGGAATAAATAACTGACAATCCTTCTTTCACTTTACTATTCAGTAATTTAAAAACTTCTGCTTTTGCACCGATATCAATACCTCGACTGGGTTCATCAAGAAGAATAACTTTTGGATTAGTTGCAAGCATTTTACCAATAACAACTTTTTGTTGATTTCCACCAGAAAGAGACCCTATAGAACTTTTCTCACTATCAGTTTTTACCGTGACATTTTTAATCGCATAATCAATCAATTCATTTTCTTTACCTTTTGAAAGGACCCTAATTGAGAAAATTCACTTACACTTGCAAGTGAAAGATTAGTTCCAACATCCATTGTTTGGACTAATCCATCTCGTTGTCTATCTTCTGGAACTAATACAAGCCCAGCAGTAATACGATCAATAATATTATCGCCCGATATATTTCTGTTCTGGAATACAATACTACCATCTGATTTTTTTAATCTACCTGCGATACATTCTAATAATTCTGTCCTTCCTGATCCCATAAGACCATATAAGCAAATCACTTCATTTTCGTGGAGAGTAAGTGAAATATTATCAACAACTTTTGATAAACCATTCCCTGATTCTGAATGGACTGTTAGATTTGAGACTTGCAGGAGAGGCTTATCTGAAAGCGTTTCATAAGATGCTTTTTCAATAAAATAGTTATCTCCAACCATGTTCCTTACAATCCATGGCAAATCAATTTTATTACGAGGTGCATAATTTGTTACTCTACCATCACGTAATACAACTGCAAAATCTGTAATTTCAAGCGCTTCTTCTAAGTGATGAGAAATATATACAATAGAGACGCCTTTATGAATCAAATCTCTAATAACTTTAAATAACACTTCAACTTCTGCAGCGCTCAATGCAGATGTTGGCTCATCCATGATTAAAATTCTAGAATTAACAAATAATGCACGTGCAATTTCAACAAGTTGCTGCTTTCCAAGACTTAAGTTTTCTACCAGCTCTAGTGGATTAATATCTTCTTCTAGTGCTTCAAAAAGTGTTCTTGTTATCCTTTCCTCTTCAGCGTAATCAATACCAAAATTGCCTTTAATTTCTCTACCGATAAATATATTATCCCTTACTGAAATATTCGGTGACAAACTGAGCTCTTGGTGAATGATATAAACACCATTTTCTTGTGCTTGGCTTGATGACTCAAATATGACTTGCCTTCCATCTAAAACAATGTCACCAGTTGTTGGTTTTATGATCCCTGATAATATTTTCATCAAAGTCGACTTACCCGCACCATTTTCACCGAACAATGTCGTGACACGACCTCGATATATCGGGAAATTAACTTCCTTCAACGCTTGATGATTACCATAAAACTTGGATATATTTTTTGCTTCCATCACAACATCATTTTTTTCACCTAACAGTTCCATGTTCTGAGCATCATTCATTGTGACACCTCTAATTTAACCGGTGTAATGAGCCAGCTTTTTATATTGATTAAATTAAACACGCCTGAAACAGAGATTGTCTTCCCAAGTAAATTATCTCTATCTAGCTGGTCTAAAATAATGTTTTTAACCTGTTCATTGAGTCCCGAGCCGACATTTTGATATTCAATTTGATTTTTGAACTGATTGAATGAAACCCTTCCTGTTGCGTCTCTGACTGCTGTACCGTTAATCGCAGGACCTATCTGAACCCGTACTTTTATCACCTCTGGCACACCGTCAATGGCGACAGTGACAATGCTGTTTTTCCTATTCACGACTTTACCCGTCAGCGAAACTGGTAAAACCGCACCAATACCTACCTTTACACCATAATTTTCTACCGCTTGCGATTTATTCGCTATGATTTCCTTGGCTAGTGTTTCAGCATCAATCGCTTTCGACTCAATAAACTGCTTAATTTGAGGAAACAAATTTCTTGCATAATCCTCAACGGAAAAGCCCGTTTCAGTCTTTGATTTTATAGGAACAATTTTGGTGTCCCATACAGCGACGCCCAAGATACAAACAGCGATAACAATCCCCATCCACTTCAGGCTCAAGAGGCTATTTTTTTCCTTATTTGATCGAAACAATACGCTCATATCACACCTCAGTTACAGGCAACAAACCGTCTTTTTTTATTTATCTTTATGTTACATATGTAAGACAAGAGAACAAATGACAATAAAGACACGGAAAAGATGTGATCTTGAAACATTAATTTAACTTAATTTGCTTTATACCTATAAATTTAACCCATATGAATTCTTTTCAATTTCAATTACTTATAATCAAACCCTTTCTTTTTGGTCAATTTTAAAACGTTATAAAAAAACATTTGCTCTCCCAATGAACATAAGAAAAACCACATCGTTCATTGAGACCTTGTGATTCAGACAACTCTTTATTCATATAAAATTAGACACTTAACTTGATCTACGCAGCACTGATTACTCAACCTCACTTCATATCAAAGCCTGTTGTGAAATCATAAACTGGGCACACTACAGAAAAATCTTGATTAAACATCGGTTAATGAGAATTGAGGTGATGTCGGATGGTTAGTACTGTATTGAGTCTAAGCATTCCGATTTGATCGACGCGAGATATCAAGACCATCGCCGACACGCCGATGATCGACAATACAGCGTCTGGCCTGCAGAAAGGTGATGTTCGGGTGACAGAAAAATCAGTTCACTCGCCGCCTTAGGGGCATGTACATCCATGACGCTTCGGATGTATGCCAAACGGAAAAACCTGAACTTAGAGGATGTTCAAATTCTTTTATCCCATAACCGGGAACATGGTGAAGATTGCCTTGAGTGCGATGAAACACACCCCAAAATTGATGTCATTTCTCGTGAACTGATTCTGAAGGGGGATCTGACACCCGATGAAAGACAGCGTTTGACGGAAATTGCGGATTTGTGCCCGGTTCATAAAACCCTGGAAAACAAAGTGGTTGTGAGAACAAGATTGAAGCCGGAAGCATAACCTTCTTTTCGACCATCACTCCCTCGGTCAATAACCGGGTGAGTGATGGTCTTTTCATCGACAGACGTCTCAATCAAAATTATCCAACATTCTCTGACATTGTGTTTCAGAAAAAATTTAAATCATAACGAATGACCGGATGGGTCATTCAACATCATGCTTATATTTGTGTTAAGGAACCAATATCACTTTTCAGTGAATTTTCCCCTCTTGTCACCAATTCAAATCCTTCTTTAAACTTCTCTACTTTTCACGCCGGACAATATCACTGTATAACACAACCTTCTCATCCGATTGGGTGGGAAAAAATTCGATGCCAAGTTCATCATGAATGGCTTTGCTTGTTTTATCGTTCAACTCATCGAGCGCGACGCCGATGTTCACATCAATGTTGCAGGAAGCATAAATACGACGGATTTCTTTGATCGTGGCCGTTAATTCAACTTCACCTGTCGGTGTCGGGAATATCTCTACAGTAAAATTCTCCATGATAGGATGACGCTGAGTAAACTGAGCCGATTTCGGTATAAATTTCAGATAGAAGTACGACGAACCGGATGACGGAGTGCACCAAATCAGTGTCAGCGTATCATCCGCAGTCATGTCATATTGAACTTCACGCCACTTCCAAAAGTTTCGGGTTCGGTAGACCCATTGCGCCTCGTTGACACACCAGAGAACCTCCCTTTTTCGCAACACAGACCACAGCCCCAGCACCCCAAATGCAGCCTGTAAGGGATTAGGCGACGTAAATGGCAGAAAGATAGCGAACACAATCGTCCAAAACCAGCCAAATGGCTTATGCCAAACCTTTAAGTTGCAGATGACACGATCATCTGTTTTTTTTGTCATTTTCATTTCGTCTGTGATCCATCAACATCATTGGTGCTATTCAGCCGATTTTATTTCATCTCTCATTTGACTGGACGTCAGCCTGTATCGCTTCACTTCATAATACTCTGGGCGCTTATCTGCAGCAGCCAACCCATCTTCAAAAGAGGCGCGTGTTGGATCAAAGCCAAGCGCAGTAAAGATAGCCGTATATCTTTCCTCATCCAGATCTGCCAAGCCGAAGGCGATTTTGACATCCAGATGACTGGCACGATAAACCTCAATGATTTGCTTCATCATCTCCGTTAATTCTGGCGCTTTGGCATCTTGGTCGAATTTTTTTAATCGATATTGAGTTTCAGGTTGATATTTAGACTGACCATTCGGTTCAAACCGACTGGATTTCGGTTCGAACTCGAGTTCAAACCTGCCATAACGCGTCATGATCGTGCCATCTATTTCTTCCTCAACCGGCTTTTCGTAATACAGAATTACAGCATCACGGTCTGACATCTGATGACTGGTCTGACGCCAAAATAAATAATTGCGCACTCGAAAAGACCACTGACGCTCCCTTTTCCGCCAGACCATTTCTTTTTTGCGTAAGACGGACCAAAGGCTCAGTAAAGCGGTCACGTACTGAACCGGAAAATAAGGAAACAGCACAATCAATACAACAGACGCCAGAAAAAATACCCAACCCACAGGTTTGTGCCAGATCTTAAAGTTACAAATGACGATATCGTCTCTCTTCTTTTTTAGCTTAGCCATGCCAACCCCACGATTTAATAACAAGTTTCACTTTAGATGCACTGCCGTTTTTCCAGCATGCTACTCTGACGCTGAGTGTGAAGAATAATGATTAAAAACAGCCCACACACAGAAACTGATTTCATAAAGCCCAATGAAGATAAAGGCGACCGAATGAGAATGTGGATTAAAATCACATGAAGATTCCTCACCGGGAATCTAAACTTCTAAAAAACAGAACAGCACCTGATACCCCATTCTTTTACAATCATTTCCTGATATTTCAATGAAAAAATGAGTATTTATTGAATATGATGCGGCCTGTTGGCAATGCTTCATGATTGCAATTTCGCCCGAAACCGACATACTGCGCGCTGTTAATCGCTGTAGAAAATGTGTTGGAGTCGTCGTCTGATGAGACTTTTAGGTCAATTTTGTTTTAGCTTTGTTGTATTGTTTCTGGCCGGTTGTATCGCATCTGGTGTGAATTTTTCGATTCGCTACGATGCGGTGAATGGATTGAAAAACAATGCGTCATTAATGCATGACAACCAAGTCATTGGTAAGGTCAATGAAATCATCTACACCGAACAGGGTCATTTTGAAGTACGTGTGACGGTCGATGAAGCCTTCCAAACACTGGCAACGGATTCAGCTCTGTTTGTCATCACAGACAATGCCAAGGCCAAAGATGCACAGATCATTCAACTCATTCCGAATGACAAGCCGGGAACACGCATTCAGGACGGGCAAGTGATTCAGGGCAGTACCAAATTAGCGGGGATTGCCAAAAAGATGCAAAATCAGCTTGGCAAGAGCCTGCAGTCGTTCGCTGCAAGTATGGACCGTTCCTTCTCGAACTGGGTCGACAATACTGCAGAGCCAACAGCGGACCAACTGGACAATGAATTAGATCAGCTGATAGAAGAAGCAAAGTCATTCGGTCATGATGCCAACGATCGGATACAAGCCGATGTTATTGAAACGCTGAAACAACATATTGAACGACTGAAACAGCAAATGAATGAACGGAATCAGGACGACGCCATTGACCCGCTTGAAAAGAAGGTAGAAGCACTGGAGCACCTGATGCAGGCGTAATTCACGCCCAAAAAATACGTTTCCATCACCAAGACAACATCGGATCGGCACGCAGTACATCGTGTCGTCGATCCGATGATTCACCACCAAGCTTCTTCAGATTTCATAGAACCAGGTGTCGTGCTGAAGATCCAACAGCTCTGCTGTACCGCTTTCGAGTTGATAGAGATAGAACTGTTTCAACGGCGGAGAATAAATGTGCAGGGTCACCAAAGGCTCATCCCCGCCTTGCAGGTTAGAGATCTGATGAATATCGCTGTCGCGACTCACAGTCACCTCGCCGCTCGGATAATGAGTCGACTGGGTCGCGTAAATGTGGCCATTCGCCGCTGGCTCAAACAGGGTTTCTGTCGCCTGCCCTTGCAGAACTTTCACACCGCAAGCACTGCCGATGTGATCATGTATTTTACTCCGCTGTCCGTTCAGCCAGCTCAGGATCAACACTTCACAATGTTCATTTCCAAACAAGCGACGCCTTGAATATGTTTCCTGATCAAATTGCACCAACTGCCTGACTTCGTCGCTGCTGAATTCGACTTTTTCCAGCATGAATCGAATCGTCGCCAAAGACAGGGGTTTGTCGGCTAATTCAACATGAGTCAGTAATTCCTGATAGGTAAAGCGGCAATCCGCATCCAGGAACGTAGTCAGAGTGGGGGGCATTTGATGTTGTGTCGTTGAAGGCTGCATTGTGGTCTCCTAGCCTGCTGTTTTATGCATTATTGTTATTTCTTATTCCTGATTAACATAGCCAGTAAAACACCTTCTTTCCCGCCCCGTGTATCGCAGTGTTGAATTCGGTGAACACAGTCACGCGCCAACAAGTAATTAACAACTCTGATATTTGCATATTGCCATAGGGGGAAACCATGAAGAAATCGCCATGGTTTTCCCCCGATAAATATCAGCTGTAAGAAGTAGAATTTTCTCGTAGCCTGAAGGAAATGCCGGGGCAGACACATTCAATAAACCATTCACATGTCTGTCCTGGTTACTCTTCAATAAACAAACGCAATGAAGGTATTGATGATGAGCTATTTCGATTTTTTTGGGGAAAACTTATGAAGAACTGCTCAAAGCAAAAATTCCAAGACACATAGCTTTTTAATGTAAGGGGCCGTCCGATTAGTGCGATCCCCCTTTGAATGACTCGTTTACCGCTTTCAGTCACTACTTCTTAGTCCGCGGCTTCCGAGATGAGTCCAGCCACCTCTTCAGGCATTGAGGCCAGAGATGCATGACTCGCAGCTAAGGTAATCACTTTGCGTGGCTTCATGCGCTGAGACATCATCTTCTGGTTCTCTGGACTGATCATTCGATCGTCGCTGGAAATCTGGTACCAACAAGGTTTTTTGCTCCACGCAGGACGAGTAACCGTATCTCCAAAAGTCGAACCCAAAGGCGCTTTTTGCGTTACGGCCATCACCAGCCCCTCTTCTGGAGTAAGGTCTTGGCAAAAACTTTCGTGAAACTTCTCTGGCGTAAGCCAAAGGTAACCATCACTGTCGGGGACAACATTGGCAATTGCGGCTGGAGGGTTATTTTGGGTAATATCGCCCGCACTTTCACCAGCATCTGGTGCGAAGGCGGCGATATACACCAATCCAACGACGTTGGGCATATCACCTGCTTCAGTGATTACAGCACCGCCGTATGAATGCCCGACCAGAATAACTGGACCAGATTGCTGTGCCACCATCTTACGTGTTCTCTCGGCATCGTCAGCGAGTGACGTTAACGGCAACTCGATCGCATGTAGCTTTGCATAGCCCATACGTGAAAGAGACACTATGACTTTGCTCCAATGAGCTGCACCACCCCAGAATCCATGCACCAGAATAATTGTTGGTTTCTCACTCATCATTCAACCCCCGCCACTCTATAATTCCAGCTAGTTGCAGGGTCAAAAAATTTGTTCTTGAGACGCCTCACGTCCTAGCTCAGACAATACCAAAGCAGCCATATGCACTTTCAATCACTAAAATCAAAGCATAGTAAAAATACCCCATATTGCGAACCTCAATTGACAAGGAAGTAAGTAACTTCGACAAGTAGCTTTCCCAATACACTAATGTATTGATATAAATACCAAAAATGATGATTTAAAACACAGATGCCAAACGGATAAATTCCAAAGCAGAGACTAACGTCAAGACACGAGTTGACTCAAGCCTGTAAGCCGTTGATTTTGATGGTGCCCCGGGCCGGACTTGAACCGACACAACGCGAACGTCGAGGGATTTGAAATCCGGTAGAAAGTTGTTTTTAATCATATAGTCAGGAGAAGAATCAGAATATAAACCATATTTCATGGCATTATAATTCAATGCGTTACACTTAATACCAGCAAAATATTGTGAAGATATACACATGGATTAAGGAATGATACCAAAGTATTTCTTGAGTACCGTTGCCAATTTATGGCGAAAAGTACACTAACTTTCGTAATAGGGGGCTTGATATGCGAGAGAGATTTGAAACAATGGCAATGAGCGTATTTATTATTTCTAAGTGTATCCGTCCATGGAACGCCAAAGAACAAGTTGCAACGTTAACTTGTCTATCTTAACTAGTTCTTTTGTTAAAACTCATTATTGGTCAATGAACTTCTGATTTATTGATGCTGCTTGAAGAATTTCTCGGCATTTGCAAAAAGAGAATCACAATGTTTCTTTTGTTTATTATAATCAGCAGTACCTTCTTTCATGGAATCCAGTAATTCTTTTGCACTATGGTATTCTTTAACCATCATCTCAAACTTGGCTTCATAACCGCTTTTCCTTGCTTTTTTTTGAGGGGTTTCTCGTCTTTTTTTCATTTTCTTCCTTTATGTAGCTCTCAGAATTTAAAAGGGGGCAATACTAGCTCATATGATATGAATGAAAATAACAAGCTCATTTAGAAGTAATATGACGAAAAAATCGAAATATAAATTATAAGATACTTGAACTAAACATCTCATTAATAGTTCACATTTGAGTAATAAGGGACACTATACACCGTTCACTCTAAATAGATAGGAATTTTCTATTTATTTTTCACCTTTCCATACAATAAGGTGAATATAGTTAGCCTTTTCGATAAAAGTAAGCCTGCAGATTTAAGCTACTCTAAATCATCAATTGCTAACGATTAAAAGTCTGACCCGACCAGAAAAAACAAGAGAAACCCTGTAAAACCAACCACTTAGATTAAAAACAACTTAAAATCAAACAGAAAACATAAAATAGTACTGTTCATTTCCCAGACAACCTGTATAGTGGGTTCAGCTCTAGCAAAAGAGCTATTCCTAAAAATGAAGTGCAAGCCTGTTCCCAGTTTCCTTTCGATACCTTCGTCTAGCTCCTGCGATAGCTTCTTCTCATTGTTTATCAGTAGCATTTGCTCGAAGTCTAATTACTTTTATTTATCAGAGGTATCTATGTCCAACAAAACAACGGGTTCAGTAAAGTGGTTTAACGAAGCAAAAGGTTTTGGCTTCATCTCTCAAGACAATGGTGGTTCAGATGTATTTGTACATTTCAAATCTATCGTATCTGAAGGATTCAAAACACTTGTTGAAGGCCAAAAAGTGAGCTTTATTCTTGAAGACGGTCAAAAAGGTCCTCAAGCTACAAATGTAACTGCTCTGTAAGTGGCTTAGGTGTCATCAATTATATGACACCTATTTTCTCTAACTGAAGTCGTTTTATTACACTTAACAATCAAGGTATTTTATTGTCTAGAAGAACAAGCCGCCAGCGATATTGGTATAAAAAGCTTTGTGATTTAAATTCACAATGGGCTAAAGATAAACGAAAAACATGTTAACCATCATTTTTCCTTCATCGAATCTGATGAATACCAGCAGTACCTTTGTGAAGAAACACATGACTCTTCATACCAATAAATTTATCCTCAGTGCTCACATGAAAAACCAGAAATAATTGGATATATGAAAGGATAAAGTGCTAAATTGAAACATAAGAATGAATACAACCTAAAACATTGAAGCAGGATCATATGAAAAAGAGCAAAAAGAAGGCCCCAAAAAAAGACAAAGAAAAATCACTTCTAACCGAGCATAAGAACACAAATACGACCAGAAGAAAAATTGAGGATATTCTTGACCAACGTAATTTTGACAAATTATTTGAACTCTAACCCCCCATCACATCCTTCAATTGAACGTCAATTGAGTATTCAGCAAAAATTTAAAATTTCGTTGCATGTTTCTTATTGTGTTCAATACGAACACGTTTTTATCTCGCTACGTGTAAATTACCTCTTCAAATTTCAACGTTGTTAGCCAACGCTCTCTCACACACAGGGTAAGGGCATGAATGCTCACTTTTCACTCCCCCCTTTAAAACCAGCCAGTAGTACCTTCTCCAAATAACCACGACTCATTGCCGCGGTTTTCTGTTTACGCCGAATACTGGCTTTTCTAGTCGTTTCAGCACACAGCATATTGATAGCGATGTGGCGCATACAAACTATAATCTCAACGGCGTTACCGCGGAATATCTGGCAAGCGTCTTCATTCATCGATGCATCTAAAATTGTGGCCAATTTTTGTTGACCACGTCACATTGCATCAGTTGTTTTTTAAAGAGATAATCGTCATCGGCTTCACGGTTGATTATTGTTATTTGTTTGACGACGATTATCAGCTTATACGTGAAGCCTTTTTTCTATCTAAAATATGGCGTTAACGCGAAAGATCTTGTTTATGAGAACCATTAGCAAAGAAGGGTGGCCTAATTTTATCCAAGACAACTTTTTATCGACTTTATTTGTAGTTGCAGCAGTTCAAGACTACGATTTGTTCTCAATCAACATAGTACCCGCTCCCGTATTGGAAATTGGGATGTGGTAGTTGCTGTGCAGTACGTTAAGTTTGCCTCGAAGTGCACCACGCATTCCCAGCCACATAATTAGCTCAGGACCCTGAGCGCCTGCTTCTTCCACCAAATCGCGAATAGTCAGCGATGTTAATGCCTCGGGCTCGCTGATAATCTTATCCATGCAGTACAAGTCAAACTTTTTGTTGATAAAGCCAGCACGCTCACCATCCAACTGATGAGACAAACCACCAGTGCCAAGTATGACCACCTTGAGATCTTTATCGTATAACTCAACCGCTTCACCAATCGCCTTACCTAAATCAAAACAACGCTTTGGTGATGGCATTGGGTGCTGCTCAACATTGATACATACCGGAATGACCTTCATATGATCATACTGGTTACCCGGCCACATTAGCTGCATAGGGACAGTCAAACCGTGGTCCACACGCATTTCCTGGCAGATAGTAATGTCGAATTCTTTTTCCACCAATTCGTTACAGATATGCCAAGACAGTTCTTGATCACCGTGAATCGGCGGGATCGGCTTGATACCCCAACCTTCATCAGCATTGTGATACTGCGAAGCAGCCCCGATGGCGAAAGTCGGCTTCTTGTCGATGAAAAACTCCAGTCCGTGGTCGTTATAGAAAATGATAGCCACATCCGGCTTTTCTGCTTCAAGCCACTCATGAATGGGAAGATAAGCATCAAAGAATGTTTTCCAGTACGGCGTTTGCTGTAGCCCCTGATCAATAGCCTTACCAATCAGTGGAATATGAGATGTTGTGATACCGCCAATAACCTTAGCCATGTGTTTATTCTCCTGCCGCAACCAGTTTCTGTTGGAATTCTTCTACCGTGACACCTGTTTGTAGAGCACCAATGTCCTGCATATTCAACCCCAACATACCGACGAATTTAGCGAGATAGTAAATATTACCGCCTTCTTCCAGCAACTTGAGTACATCGCGGTCTCGGATCGCCTCTTTTTGGGTTTCGGTTAAACCAAATTGATCGCAGTAAGCCATCTCGTCTTGCTGGAAAGCATTGCGGGCCAACTCTTCATTTAGTGAATAGCACATTTTATTTAGTTCATAACCTTTCATCGCCATCTTGCCATCGAACATAGTGGTGCCTGAAATCGGGTTGGCGTTATTTAGGTATGACATAGCAAGCTCCCTTATGCTGACCAGTACAGTTTCATCGGATTATCAACCAGCAGCGCTTGCTGGCTTTCGGCTGTCGGTGCGATCAGCGGAATCACATCCACCAGCTTGCCATCATCCGGCACATGGGATTTCATATTCGGATGCGGCCAGTCTGTTCCCCAGAGTACGCGACTAGGGAAGCGTTCAACCAAGTACTTGGCAAACGGCACCACATCGCTGTAATCCGATATTGTATTGGTTAGGCGTTCCGGGCAACTCACTTTAGTCCAAATATTTGGGTTTTCATCCAGCAACGATACAAAGCGCTGGAAGTCGTTGTGAGCAACACCCTTGGCAACATCCGGACGACCCATATGGTCAACAACAACCGTCATATCCAGCTCAACCAAAAATGGTGCAATTTCTTCGAGATCTGCTGCTTCAAAATAAACCACCACATGCCACCCCAAAGAACGGATTTTATTGGCAATATTCTTGAACACAGATTTTGGAGTTGTCTCCACCAAACGCTTCACAAAGTTAAAACGTACACCACGCACACCACGCTTGTGCATGTGTTGCAACTCGGTTTCAGTAATGTTTTCGGATACGACCGCGACACCACGAGCAAGATCACCAGCACTATCTAGTGCATCCAATAGAGCTGCGTTATCGCTACCGTGGCAAGAGGCTTGAACAATTACATTGCGGCTAAAACCTAAGTAATCACGCAGGGCAAACAGCTGCGATTTAGGTGCATCACAAGGCGTGTATTTACGTTCAGCTGAATACGGGAAAATCTCGGCAGGGCCAAACACATGACAGTGGGCATCTACAGCGCCTATCGGTGCCTTAAATTCTGGTTTTGACGGGTTATCGTGAAATGGTAGATAGTCTGCGTCCATCTTTTATTATCCTTTTAAATATCTTCCGTTAATGCCCAAACACGACACCGTCGTACAACTTACGTGTGGTTCGTAAAATAGCTGAGTTTTCGACATTGTTGTTTTGATCTGTCGTCAGCAGTACGGTTAAGTTACCGACAGGGTGTTCAATAGCCAGTGTCTTCAACTCGCCCTCAGGGATGTCAGCTAAGCCATGAGCTGGTGACTCCTGCAACAGACAAGCAGTGGCAACACTGACCGCGCCCAACACACCGATAGAAGCATGACAACGGTGGGGAATAAAAGTGCGTGTTGATATGGCACCACCTTGCTGCGGTGCGCTCACCATGGTCATTTTCGGTACCGTGCGCTCAGCCACATCACCCAGGTTCATCAGGAACCCTGCCTGCAAGCGGATACTCTCCAGCTTTTTGCGCAGCTCGGCATTTTCCTCAAGCTCGGTTCTCGACTCGATACCAGTGATCCCCATGTCTTGAGCCCGAAGCACAACCACAGGCATGCCGTTATCTATCAAGGTAACAGGGACGCCGTCGATATTGTCGAACTCTCGTCCTGTTGGTAACAGTGCACCACAACTTGAGCCCGCCGTATCTTTGAAGGTCACTGCTACTGGGCTTGCCGTACCAACAACTCCATCAATCGTAGCCTCACCTCGATAAGACACCACGCCATCCGGTGTTTGAATAACACATGAAGCCACCTGGCCGGTGTTCTCCATGTAAATATTGACCATGGTCTCACCGTCATTGGCGACAACCAAACCGCGCTCAATCGCAAACGCACCGACACCAGCCAAAATGTTGCCGCAATTCTGGCCGTCACTAACGATGGCTTCGTCGACAAACACCTGTAAAAACAGATAATCAATATCAATACCCGGACGCGATGACGGCTCTACCACCGCCACTTTCGAGGTCAGTGGATTACCTCCGCCCATACCATCGATCTGGCGCGGGTCAGGCGATCCCATGATGCTCAGCAGGAATGCGTCACGCTCGGCCGTATCCTGCGGCAGATCTTGTTTCAGGAAGTACGCCCCTTTGGATGTCCCCCCTCGCATCCACATACAAGGGGCTGATAGCGGCATATTAGACATATTTCAGTCCTTTTTCAGCCAAACGTCCACGCATGTTGTAGATATCTAGCCCTAGCTCGCCATTCGCCAAGCGTAAACGCTTTTCTTCTTCTCGTGCCATTCGGGCACGTGCTTCAGCCAGTACTTCTTCTGCTTCATCACGGCGAACAACACAAACACCGTCATCATCGGCCACAATCACATCGCCTGGGTTGATCAGCTCATCGGCGCAGACCATTGGTACGTTCACCGAACCAAGGGTTTCTTTAATCGTGCCCTGACTGAAAATATGCTTCGACCATACCGGGAATTTCATATCTCTCAGATCACGGGTGTCACGCACACCGCCTTCGATGACCAAACCAACCACCCCACGTGCCTGGGCAGACGTTGCCAGCAAATCACCAAAGAAACCAAAGTTAGAGGGTGATGTCGGTGCGAATACCAGCATGTCACCTTCGCGTGCCTGCTCAATCGCCACGTGCATCATCCAGTTATCGCCTGCTGCACCAGAAATGGTCAGTGCCGAGCCAGAAACCGCCTTGCCTGAATAAATTGGGCGCATGTAATCAGCCAGCAAACCGCGACGACCTTGGGCTTCATGTACAGTTGCCACCCCACACTCGGCCAGCCCTTGAATGATTTCCGGGTTCGCACGCTCGATATTTTGTACAACAACGTTCTTGTCCATGGTCACTCCTTGATTACGTGATGTTTAGGCGGCTGAATACGCGGCGAGCATTACCTTCAAAAATCATTGATTTTTCTTCTGCCGATAGCTTAGTGTTCGCGTCGATATATCGTTTGGTATCGTCAAAGTAATAGCCTGTTTCTGGGTCAACACCGCGTACCGCACCAATCATTTCTGAAGCAAACAAGATGTTCTCTTTCGGCAAGATATCCAATAACAGATCGATGCCTTTTTGATGGTAAACACAAGTATCGAAGTAGATGTTCTTCAGTACCAGCTCTTCCAGCGGTGGCAAACCCATGTCTTGAGCGATACCACGGAAACGTCCCCAGTGGTAAGGCACGGCACCACCACCATGAGGGATGATGATTTTCAGCTCAGGGAAGTCTTTGAACACACAAGAAGTCATCAATTGCTGGAAAGCGGTAGTATCAGCACCTAGGTAATACGACGTTGTCGTATGTAGGCATGAGTTACATGAGCCACTGACGTGGATCATCGCAGGCACATCAAGTTCAACCAGCTTCTCATACAGCGGGTAAAACAATCGATCACCTAGCGATGCGTCTTTCCAGAAACCACCGGTTGTATCTGGGTTCAGGTTGCAGCCAATAAAGCCCATTTCTTCTACACAACGCACCAACTCAGGAATTGATTTGGACGGTGTAACGCCTGGTGACTGCGGCAACTGGGCAACCGGTGCGAAGTTGTTTGGGAAAAGATCGCAAACACGACGAATCAGATTATTCTGGTGCTCAGTCCAGAAACGACTCGTATGCTCATTACCGATGTGGTGACCCATCCAGCTGGCACGCGGCGAGAAAATCGTTAAGTCAGTGCCACGTTCTTTTTGCAAGCGCAGCTGGTTGTTCTCGATACTCTCGCGAATTTCATCATCAGATATATTAATCTGGCCTTTCGTACCGATGTGGTTCGGATCTTTTTCTAATGCTGCTTTCTGTGCCTCGCGGTAATTGCCAACTTGAGGAGGCGTGGTGGTGTAATGTCCGTGACAGTCGATAATCATACTCGGCATCCTGCTTGAAGTTATATGTTACTAAAATGCTTCTCATCTGTGACAGAATACAGTATTCACACCTAGCGGAATTTTTACCATTCCATTTTCAGGCAATGATATTGATTTTTGATATAGTGAACAGAAACTGCATCATCTATGAATGAAGAAGAAATACATCTGATAACCACAAAAAGAGCTCCCAACTGCTATGTTTTTTACCTTTTGTTAAAAATCCCTTTGATTACACCTCAAGCGACTCCCGATTCAACAATACCCAAATAGACTATTCAAAAAATGAATAACCTCTCGAATTTATCAATTATCGCTTTCGCAATTGTGTTGATAGATTGAAACTATACACATTACACAGATGCAACAAATCAAACACATTTCACTGGCGTAAAAAATGATTTGTGAATTACTGAATAGCAAAGGAGCTGTATTATGAACGTATGTGTCGTCGGTGCATCGGGCGCATTTGGTACCAAACATCTAGAAGCAATTAGCAACATTGAAGATGCTAACGTGGTTGCACTGGTGTCCCCGCAATTGGACATACTTAAAGTGATCGCAGCACAATATGACACACCTCCTACCATCACCAGCGAACTAGAGCAAGTCCTAACTCGTAAAGACGTAGAAGCAGTGATCCTAGCAACCCCAACCCAAATGCATGCTAGCCAGGCAATTCAGTGCCTTGAAGCCGGCAAACACGTATTAGTTGAAATCCCAATGGCTGATAACATCGACGATGCCCGCCGCCTTGCCGACCTTCAGCAGTCAACCGGGCTGGTTGCAATGGCTGGCCATACTCGTCGCTTTAACCCAAGCCACCAGTGGATCCACAATAAAATCAAAGCAGGCGAACTCAACATCCAGCAGATGGATGTACAAACTTACTTCTACCGTCGCACCAACACCAACGCCAAAGGCGAGCCGCGCACTTGGACCGACCACCTACTATGGCACCATGCTTGCCACACTGTGGATCTGTTCCAATACCAAACAGGCGAAACTGCATCGAAAGTACAAGCGCTACAGGGCCCCATCCACCCTGAACTTGGCATCGCCATGGACATGAGCATTGGTATGAAAGTGCCAACTGGCGCAATTTGTACCCTGTCGCTCTCGTTCAACAACGACGGTCCATTCGGCACCTTCTTCCGCTATATCTGTGATGAGGGCACTTTCATTGCCCGTTACGATGATTTGTTTGACGGTAATGACAACCCTATTGACCTAAGCGGTATCGCGATTTCTAACAACGGTATCGAGCTTATCGATCGTGAATTCTTCGATGCTATCAAAACTGGTCGCGAACCAAACTCAAGCGTAAGGCAATGTCTTCCAGCAATGGAAACACTGAACAAGATTGAGCAACTGTTAGATTAATCGCAATGGCTAAACTGCTGAGGCGTGCGATGAAAAAATGATCGCTTGTTGTTGCCAACATTGATAAGTCCGGCTTGCCGGACTTTCAGAATGACTTGGCCAAAATCAAACGGATCGACCGAAGCTACCTTCTAACGCAGATTGTATCCCGCGCCGACATACCCTTGCTCGAATACTACGTTCGGTGGTGGCAGAGTCATGACTTGAAGCACTCGCACTTTGGATGAATGACCAGCGAACGACTCAAAACAAGCCAGTCATCGCTTTTGATGGCAAGATACTCCGTAGCGCCTATCGTGGCGATAAGAAAGATGCCTTACAGCTCGTCACCGCCTACGATACCGAGCGTGGTTTAGTCCTTAGCCAGAAGCCAGCTGAAAGCAAGAATGGTGAAATCAGCGTTGTGAGGCAACTGATTGATATCATTAATTTAAAAGGGAGTATTATCACGCTCGATAAAATTTCAAATAAACAACACACATTGTCGTCCAGGTTAAAAACACAGCCAAAGCTTCGTGAAGCTGTTGTCTCGCAGTTTCAGGCGGTATTCGATGCGCAAAAAGAATAAGTCGTTCCTGAAATTGTTCAAGAGCAACATGGTCATAAAGAAGAGCGGTATGTCTTTCAGCTGAAGGCCAATCTTCCCGACGGTTCGAAGCATCATTGCCGTGGAGCGTCATCGTATTATCAAGGGTACATGTGTTGATTTTCCGATTTTTGATAGTTATCACAATATCAAAAGTTAACATTCCATTTTCAACTCATGCTATTTGCTTTGGTATAGTCGCATTAATCTGATAGTTAAGGAGGGTTTGATGATTGATATCCCAAACCTAAGGCATTTAAATGCATTCGTTGAAGTCGCTAACACCCAAAGTATCAGTAAAGCGTCAGAACGCATATTTTTATCCCAGCCAGCCATTACCCAAGCGATCTCAAAACTAGAGAAGAGCATAAAAACAAACCTGTTTGAAAGACGCTCCGATGGTATGTATTTGACCGATGCCGGTGAGAGGTACTCTTTCCGAGTCCAGCGCGCCCTTGAGCAAATCAACAATGGGATCAAAGATGCGATCCGTATCGGCAAAGGGGATAAGAAAACCCTCGCCAACAGTCGCGTGATCGCCGTTACAACGACTCAGCTTCGTGCTTTGCTCGCGGTTTCCGAAGCGCAAAACTATACCGAAGCAGGTCGCCGTATTGGCGTTTCTCAATCATCACTGTATCGTGCATCACGAGAGCTAGAAGACGGTCTGAATTTGGTACTATTTGAAAAAACCAGTATTGGTATTTGTATTAGCAAAGCCGGGCAATCGCTAGTGAGGGCAACTAAACTGGCTTTCAGTGAAATAAGGCAAGGGCTGGATGAGATCACCAACACCAGCAATACCAGCGCCGGCAATATAGTGATTGGCAGCATGCCACTGGCACGTACTTGCATTTTGCCCGAAACGATTAATGAATTTACCGAACAATACCCCGACTACACAATCAAAATCATCGATGGTCCATACCAGGATCTGCTCTATCACCTAAGAAATGGCGATATCGATGTCTTGATTGGCGCACTTCGTTTCCCCACCCCTGTGTGTGATATCAAACAAGAGACATTATTTGCCTCGCCAAACAGTATACTGGTTCGAAAAGACCACCCTTTGGCAAGCAAAGGCGAAGTGTCACTGGAAGAGTTGGCCAAGCAAAGTTGGATTGTGCCACGGCAAAATACCCCGGCACGAAAAATGTTCGATGATATCTTCATCGAAAATAACTGCGCTCAGCCGACACAAATTATCGAGGTGAGCTCTCAGGCACTGATTCGTGAATTGCTATTGGGAAGTGACAAACTCGCCCTGCTTTCTAAGCACCAAGCCTATCGGGAAATTCAAGAACATACTCTGACCATTATTCATTTTCCGCTTGCCGACAAAGAGCGGCCTATCGGCATCACCTTAAGAAAAAACTGGCAAGCGACCACGTCGCAAGAGCACTTTATTCACCTGCTAAGGGAAAAGGGATTGGCATTTTCAGGTATTCAATAACCACCAATGCGTTAATCAATAAATGAATAGGTACTGACTTTTTTCAATTTTCGCTTTGTTTTACGTAGTGCTAAATTCTCAAAATACCGTTTACATGGATTTAACATTTTGAGTTTACCCTCCGCAAAGGATAGCGTTATGGCAAAAGTATCTAGGCTTGCCTTCATCGGCTTTGGTGAAGCCGCGAAAGCATTTCTTACCGGCTGGGCCGATGCCGCTCCGCCAGTCATCACAGCTTACGACCAAAAGACTAATCACCTGAGTCTTCGCAAAGATAAATTACATGATTACATCCAGCAGAACGTAGAAGGTTGCTTCAATCTTCACGAGGCTATCGACAGCGCCAAGGTGATTTTCTCGCTAGTCACTGCAGATCAAGCCTACGAGGCAGCATCCGCCGCGGCAAAGCACATCAAGGCTGGCCAGTTTTATTTCGATTGTAACTCGTGCTCTCCGGATACAAAGCGCAAGAATGCAAAGCTCATCAATGCTGCTGGCGGTCTTTATGTCGATGTAGCTGTTATGTCACCGGTTTACCCTAAGCTTCACCGCTCCCCATTGTTGATTTGTGGCTCACATGCCGAGCAAGCAAAACCATTATTTGACTCTCTTGGCATGAACACCCAGCTCATCGAGGGCGAAATTGGTGTGGCTTCATCAATCAAAATGATCCGTAGCGTCATGGTAAAAGGGCTTGAGGCACTCACGGCTGAATGCTTGCTAGCCGCCAGAAAAGCACAGGTTGATTCCCGCATTTTAGCCTCGCTCGATACTAGCTATCCAGAGTTCAATTGGTATGAAAAAGCTGGTTACAACCTAGAGCGCATGATGCTTCATGGTGTGCGCCGTGCAGCAGAGATGCGCGAAGTGGCTTTAACCGTTGAGCAATTGGGGTTGAACAACGGGATGGCCAAAGCCACAACAGACTGGCAGCAACAGATTGGGGATATGGCGCTAAATGCTGAAAGCGAAGACTTCGCAGAACTGGCCGACGCCCTGCTCAACGCGTTGGAAGCACAGCAGACTATCACAGCAGCCCCAATTACTGATAAGAATATTTATTAAGGATGATGTAATGAGCGAAAGTGAGAGCCAGAAAAAACATAGGCGCCGGATTGGTCGATTTTTAACGCCGACCGTTGCATTTGGGTGTATGAATGTCTCCCACGCCTATGGCAATCCTCCATCAGAAAAACAGGCGATTGAGCTATTGAACCAAGCTCTGGATCACGGTTATAGCATGTTGGATTCTGCCGCTTTGTATGGCTTTGGGGCGAATGAGTCTCTAATTGCCAAGGCTGTGGGTCACCGCCGTGACGAATATCTGCTAGCCAGTAAGTGCGGTATGTTCAAAGGACCTGATGGTAAAAAGGCGATTGACGGACGCCCGGAAACGATCCGAAAGACCTGTGAAGATAGTCTTCGTCGCCTTGATACCGACGTGATTGATCTTTATTACCTACACCGCTGGGACAAGTCAATCCCCATCGAAGATAGTATTGGCCAACTTTCACGCTTAGTCGAAGAAGGGAAAATTCTAGAAGTCGGCTTGTCAGAAGTCTCCGCAGCAACACTTGATAAAGCCCACCGTATACACCCAATTGCAGCCGTCCAATCAGAATACTCGCTTTGGACCCGAAACCCTGAAATCGCCTTGCTTGATAAGTGTGAAGAAGTCGGCGCTGCAATGGTGGCGTTCAGCCCGCTTGGCAGAGGCATATTGACCGGTAAATTGCGTGAAATCGATAACTTCGCCGCCAATGATATCCGCCGTGCGATGCCGCGCTTTAGCCAAGAAAATTTCGGTCAGAACCTCGCCCTTATCGACCAGCTCTTCAACGTTGCCAAGTCGGCATCAGCAACCGGTGAACCACTGTCGCTTGCCCAAATGGCCATAGCATGGGTCATTGCCCAAAGAGACAACATCATCGCGTTACCTGGCACCACGAGCTATGACCACATGATAGAAAACATCTCTGGACGAGAAATACAGCTAGATAGCAGCACCCTTCATGCACTCAATCGCATCATTAACCAACATACCGTTACCGGATCAAGATACAACGCAACAACGCAACAAGAAATCGATACAGAAGAGTTTTAATACCACATAAACCACTGGACGTTGACCAATGAATACAATATTAAAAAAAACAAGTACCGCTGTTCTTACCTCTCTATTACTCAGTTCTACCGTTATGGCCGCCGAGGTTACCCTGCGCTTTGGCCACTTTTGGCCAGCGGTATCCGATATTCATAAAGAAATCTACCAAGCATGGGCCGATGAGGTGGAAGCTGATTCTGACGGCCGTATCAAGGTGGAGCTTTATCCAGCTTCTATGCTGGCCAAGCCACCAGCCCAGTATGATGCAGTCAAACATCGTATTCTTGATGTCACCGCAACCGTACAGGGGTATTCGGCAAACCGTTTTCCGCTGACCCAAATAATGGAACTACCCGGCATAGTACAAAATGCGGCACAAGGCTCGTGTGTAATCCAGAAACTCTATGACGAGGGCGCATTCGGCAAAGAGTACAAAGATTCCAAACCACTATTCTTATTTACCCACGGACCTGGCCTCTTGCATGTCAAAGGTAAGAGCATTGAAGAGCCGTCAGATCTTGAAGGGCTTCGTATTCGCCGCCCTACCACCGTGATCGGCAGCCTGCTTGAAGAGTTGGGAGCCCTGCCGATTGGCATGCCAGCACCTGAGTCATACCAATCACTACAGCGCGGCGTGATTGATGGCGTTGCCCTGCCATGGGAGGGCGCAAAAAGCTTCAAGCTGAACGAGCTTGCCGACAACCATACCGAAGTGGGCGGCCTTTACTCACTTGCTTTCATCGTGACAATGAACCAAAGCGTCTACAACAAACTGGACGATGAGTTAAAAGCGGTTATCGACAAAAACTCAGGTGAAAAGTGGTCTGGCATTGCGGCCTCTGTCTTTGATCGCCTAGATAAAGAAGGGCTTGCCGATGCCGAAGCCGATAACCACAACATCTTCCATGTCGATGCTTCCAGCAACCAAAAAACTTGGCAGCCTGTCTTTGAGAAGGTCACCGAAAACTACCTATCCCAGCTGGAATCCAAAGGCATGCCGGCAAAAACTGTCTACAAGCGTGCCCTGGAATTATCGGCGACATGTAGCTAACCGAGCCCGTTTGCCAACCAAAGCCTCAAGTTCATAAGGAAGTTCGATAATGATAGGAATCATCAACCTCATTAATCGCTGTGCCTACGGGGCGCATCTTATCAGCGGTGCCATTCTGGTATCGATGATGTTCATCACCCTAAGCGATGTTATCAGCCGTGCCGTATTCAATTTTACCGACGGCAGTGTAGATTTCACCTTTGTCGGTGGTGTGGAGTTAATCAAGTATGGCCTTCTGTTTGCCATTTTGTTTACTTTGCCGCACTCGGTCACTAAATCGCAAGTTATTGTTGACCTTTTCACCGAGAAGATGAATCAACGACTGAAAATATATCTTGAGGCCTTTTATACCCTCGGTTTTTCCATACTTGGCGCGGGGATGTCAGTACGCTTCTACGAAGCGATTGGCTCAGCCCAAATGACAGGAGAAACAACCCAAGATCTCCTCATCCCTATGCATTACCTCTATGCCATTGTGCTCGCGGCGACGTCACTTTTAACGCTGCGATCTTTCACATTGGCGCTTGAATTAGTGTTCGCGAAACATGAGCCTGCACCTCAAAATGAACCGACACCAAAGAAAGAAACCACAGCAGAGCAAAGTGAGAACCGGCAGTCACAACAAAAAGAGGAGCTTGCATAATGGATGCTTCAATCATAGGTTTAATTTGTATCGGCCTGATGTTGGTGATGATCGCCTTCCGGGCCCCTATCGCCTTATCGATGGCTGTCACCGGATTTGTCGGCTTCGGATCAATTGTCGCCTTTCCTTCCGCAGTTGCAATTTTGGATAGTGGACCGTTCGAAACCCTATCTAACTATAGCTACAGCCCGATCCCGATGTTTATCCTGATGGGCGTCTTTGCCTCGAAGGCACAAATGTCGCAAGAGCTTTTCTTCGGCGCACGCACCCTGTTTGGACGCTGGCGTGGTGGAATGGCATTGGCCGCAGTGACTTCCTGTGGCGTATTCTCAGCCATCTCAGGTTCTTCTCTGGCGACTGCTGCCAGCATGTCCCGTGTTGCTTTGCCGGAGATGGAAAAAAACGGCTATTCGATGTCTCTAGCCACCGGTACTCTCGCCGCTGGCGGTACGCTGGGTATTATTATCCCGCCTTCTATCGCCCTTTTGCTCTATGCGCTTATTACTGAGCAATCGGTAGGCGATATGTTTATCGCGGGTGTGATCCCGGGCTTACTTGGCTTATTCCTGTACTGCGCAACGATCGCCATTACGGTATGGCTATATCCGGATCTTGCCACCCCGGGGAAAGAAACAAGTCTTTTAGAAAAAATTAGAGGGCTAAAAGGCTTAGTGCCATTTACCGGCATCTTTGCCTTCATTATCTGCGGGATCTACTTTGGTCTGTTTACCCCAACCGAAGCGGCCGCTGTTGGTGCGGCAGGTACTTTGTTCATTGCCATCTTCCGCGGCATGACATGGAAGCAATTTCTCGAGTCTGTCGAAGAGACCTTGGCTATTTCATCCATGATCTTCTTTATGATCATCGGTGCCGAAATCTTTGGCTACTTCCTGTCAGTCTCACGTATCTCCTACGCGTTGGTCGACTTTGTTGATAGCTTGCAGCTCTCACCTTATATGGTGCTGTTCGCGGTACTCTTGTTATTTGTGCTATTAGGCTGTGTCATGGACAGCATCGCGATGTTGCTGCTGACCGTTCCCGTAGTTTATCCGTTGATCGAAACCGCTGGGTTCGACCCTATTTGGTTCGGCATCGTAGCTGTTATCACCGTAGAGCTTGGCCTAATCACCCCGCCTGTTGGAATGAACGTTTTCGTCATCAAATCCCTCGCCCCAGGGGTCTCTATCAAAGACATGTTCAAAGGGGTCTTCCCATTTGTACTGTCAGATATCACCCGCCTACTACTCATCATCGGCTTCCCTTCCCTCGCACTGGGTCTGCTCTAACACTTCCCTCCCACAGCCGTTAAGGCTGTGGGATTAGCCACTAAAAATACGACAACCAACAATAAAACCTATCCACAGAGAAAAAGATGCAGTATCTGTCTTCACGTACGCTCGTACGCGCAATTCCTGTAATACTTGGTGCATTGCTCTCATTCATCGCTGTCGCAAAAACCGAAGTCATTCGGCTTGGCACGGGTACGCCGGTCCCTGACACCACCCGCTCGGGACCATCCACTGCTGTCGTCTATAACGATAGGGCCTTTGTATTCGATGCAGGCAGCGGTATGGTGCAGCGTGCCATTGAAGCAGCCCAACACAGAGAATCAAGGCATTGTATCCGAGCACCGTTTGGCTACAACATCACAACGCCTGACCGCTTGGTAGTGAGCAACGGAGATACTGCCTACTTAGAGGCTAAGATGGCCTGTTGCAGCAGGGGGAAGTTTCCTCGCATATCGAAATGGCTTGCCTCACCATCCCTTTTGGCAAAAAGAACGCTCAAAGCCTTTGCCTGTCGGGATTTGCTGCACTTTTATCCCCACCCCAGGAGCGGGCGGGGCTTTCGCGCTTAATTCGTAAAACGCCACACCAGTAGCCATATCCTTTAAAACTGGGTATCAAACGGATTCTGTTGCCGGAACTGCCGCGGGCTCTGCCCTGACTTCTTCTTAAAGAAGCGGGAAAAATAGGCCGGATCGTCATACCCCAAGTTGTAGGCGATCTGGTCAATATTGAGTTGGGTATAGAGCAAACTTCGCTTAGCCTCAACGAATACCCTCTCAGATATAATCTCTTTCGCCCCAACACCTTTCACCGTTTTGCATATACGATTCAAGGTCGAAAGTGACATCTGTAACAGCCCAGCATACTGGGTGACCGTCCATTGTTGGCGAAAATGCTTTTCGACCATTTGTTGAAACAAATAGTAACCATGATTGGGGCGGTTTTCCCCAAGCTGCCCATGATGGGAATGCTCAACTTCCCGGTATACAGCCATCAATATTACCTTGGCCAGCCACTCCACCGTATGCCGCTTGCCGGAATGTCCAGCGTCTGACTCGGCTGCTAATAAATTAAAATACGTTTTAAGCTGCGCCGGATGATCGGAACCTTGCGAAAATGACAATACTCTTGGCGTGTGGATAACAGTATTGAAAAATCCCATAGCTCGAGAGCCCTGCGCCTGATTGAGTAAGGGCTCGGCAATTGTAAGCACGTAGCCTAAGGTTTGGGGTGAAAAAACAAACCCATGGACAACCCCTGAGGGTATCACCACCGCCCCTTCCCCCACAAAGATTAACTCTTTGTTATCTAATAATATTTTTGCCTCACCTTGATATATAACCAACAATTGAAACAACTTACCGTGTCGGTGTGGCTTAATTTTCCATCCCTGCTTTTCACTTCTAGCGGCTATTGACTCGATATGGACAAATTCAGAATCATCTCTGTCATTTTCTTCGCCATACAAAAAGAAGCGAGGTATGGTTGCTTCGCTTGCCATCGCTATACCTATCAATATTGGTGATGACTAAAAAGTACAAGAAATTGGTGAGTAATTGAATGGAGGAAATCACAGTATTTTAACAAAATAAGTACATTATCATTACTCAGGAGCATTGAAATGGAAGTCATCAATACGCAGGTCGCAATTATCGGATCAGGCCCTTCAGGATTGCTGCTTGGTCAATTATTGGCAAAACAAGGTATCAGTAATGTCATCATTGAACGATCGTCTGCCGATCATGTCCTATCACGGATTCGAGCCGGGATTTTGGAGCAAGGTTTTGTCGATTTAATTCGTGAAGCTGGCTGCAACACTCGTATGGATGCGGAAGGGCATACTCATGAAGGCTTTCAAATTAGTGTTAACGGAAAGGGCTCCCGCATTGACTTAAAGGCGCTTACCAATGGCAAGGTCGTAACTTGCTACGGTCAAACCGAGATCACCCGAGACTTGATGGATGCTCGCCAAGCAGCTGGACTGCCTACTTACTACAACGCGCTCGTCTCTGAAATTATCGATGCTAACTCTACGGCACCATCCGTGCACTTTGAACAAGACGGTCAGCGATATGAAGTGAACTGCGATTTCATCGCAGGTTGCGACGGTTTCCATGGTGTTTCACGCCCGACGATTCCTAATCACATTCGAAAAGAATACGAACGAGTCTACCCGTTCGGTTGGCTTGGGCTATTGAGTGATACCCCGCCAGTAGATGACGAGCTCATCTATTGTAAGCATCCCCGAGGTTTTGCCTTGGCCAGTCAACGCTCCGCGACCCGCTCACGCTACTACCTACAGGTTCCTCTCACCGACAAGGTGGAAGAATGGAGCGACGAGCGCTTTTGGGATGAACTGAAAAAACGCCTTCCGGAAGATGCTTCTCAACGACTACAAACTGGCCCAAGTATTGAGAAAAGCATTGCACCATTGCGCTCGTTCGTATGTGAACCAATGCAATATGGCCGTTTATTCTTGGTGGGAGATGCCGCCCATATCGTCCCGCCAACAGGGGCAAAAGGCCTAAACTTAGCCGCTTCTGACGTCGCGACTTTGTACCAAGTGCTCACCCGCGTTTATAAACACAACGACATAGATTGTATTGAGCAGTATTCGGATATTTGCCTTCGCCGAGTATGGCACGGCGAGCGTTTCTCATGGTGGATGACCAACATGCTACATGACTTCGGCGAACTCAATGTCAATAGTACCGATGGTGCTATCTTCAACAAGCTAATGGGATCTGAACTCGATTATTTCCTCAATACGCCTGCAGGCAAAATCACCATCGCCGAGCAATACATTGGCCTGCCATACGAATCGCTTAAAGAATAAGTGATGAGAGCATACTAACTTAGGCGCTCAAGGATTGGCAATTTGTTGAATTATTGCACCGCTGAGCTTGTTTGTTTTCTACTTTTAAGGCAAAACGAGACAGATTTTAAGCTTGTGAACGCGCTGGTCAATTGATGAGCTAAGTATGCTCTCGCCCTGAGGTCTTACCATGTACTTAAGAGATGCAGATCTCAACAACTCTCTAATTTGAGGCTACAGATACAAAAAAGCTCTGAGGACATACCGGGACAGACACTGTAAAAAACCATTCGCAAAGGAATGTGCCGGAGAAGAGAGGCGGATTGATCTTTGGAAAGAGATTCGGAAAACATTAGGAAAAGAAAAACGGCTTACAAGCGTTAGCCTGTAAGCCGTTGATTTTGATGGTGCCCCGGGCCGGACTTGAACCGGCACAACGCGAACGTCGAGGGATTTTAAATCCCTTGTGTCTACCAATTCCACCACCAGGGCACGCAATTCTGGATTGCGATGGGTTAGACACCATCTTCAGACCCGACATATTGTCGTGACTACAAAATTTGGAGCGACTCGACTGGATTCAGGCACGAGGTGCCTCGGGTGTCATCAAATCACTATAAAATTGGAGCGACACACGAGGTTCGAACTCGTGACCTCAACCTTGGCAAGGTTGCGCTCTACCAACTGAGCTAGTGTCGCAAATGGAGGCGCGTCCCGGAGTCGAACCGAGGTCCACGGATTTGCAATCCGCTGCATAGCCACTCTGCCAACGCGCCTTCAACAATCAACCGCTTGGGTTGTTGTTCTGGCTTTCACCATGACCGCTTCGTCGTTTACCTCCGTTGCGGTACGGGATGCATTCTACTCAAAGGTGAGATCGAGTCAACTGCAAAATTCATCAATTTGAACTGAGTGATTGTTTTACGTCCAAAACCGGTCATTCTTCTCGTTTTTTGCGCATAGCAAGGTGCCGTGCAGGCCAGTTTTTATCGGTGGATGAGGGAGTTAGCGCGAAAACCTGGCGACACGACGGGAAAATTTTTATCAATCATGTCGCGATTTTGCAGATGTTTATGCGAAGAATGATGACCAAGACTTGTCATTCCGCGGCAAAAAGCAGAAAATAGCGACCCAGATCACACTTCTCTTTCGTTATGCGTCGTTCCCTTACTTACACTGCTGCCCTGCTGACAACCCTGCTGACGGCCTGTACGCCTGAAAATCGTCAGGGAGCCGATCTGAGCATCCGTTTTCTGACCCTGCTCCCGGTGACTTCAGGTCAACCTCATCTTGATCAGATCGCCTTGCCCAGCCATGAAGGGCTCACCTTCTATTCAGCCCAGAATCCTCAGGTCGAAAAGCAGCCTTTTTCTTATGTCACCGCGATTACGCCGGAAGTCCAGGCGTACCATGATTCAGTGAGTGTGCTGCCTCAGGCCAGCTTTCCGGTTCTGGCCAGTAACATCAATTTTGGCCTGAAGCAAAGCGGCCACGAAGTGTATTCCTACAATGGCTATAAAGGCCGGGCTGATGCCCTGGTGCGGTGGTATGGCGGAACGCGCGTGGCATTTTTGTCGCTGATCAATCCCTACCCCGGGAACGAGCAACTGCACGAACAGGACATGATTTTACTGAGAAACAGTGTGGATCGGCTTCAGGTCAGAGGCATCCGGAATATTGTCTTACTCAGCCAGTATCCGTCTGGGCTGTCGCCAAGGCTGCTGACAGATATCCGGGGGCTTGATGTGGTGATCAGTGCGGGCGCAAGGTCTGAAATCACTGTTACCCAACAAGGCTGTCTGGCGCAGTTTCAGCAGTCAGTAGTCGATCAGCTGGAACTGAGCTTCAACCCGAATGGCAAAGTAACGCGGTGTCATTTTCAAACCTGACCGTCACCGTTGCTTTCGGCGATGGTTTTGTCGTGATCATCAAAAAGCCGCTTCTCGATAAGAAGCGGCCTTGTGTAAAGAAAGTCCCGGCTTTAGTCGCGAACCAGTTCAACCGCTTCGCGGACCAGACGGCCGATCTCCTCCCAGTCCCCCTGATCAATCAGTGCCGGAGACACCATCCAGGTACCGCCGCAGCACAGCACACGATCAACCGCCAGATAGTCACGAATGTTGGCTTTGCTGATGCCGCCCGTTGGCATCAGGCTGACATCCACATAAGGCGCCAGCAGTGACTTCACCATATTGATGCCACCCGACGCTTCAGCCGGGAAGAATTTCAGGAAGGTCAGGCCCAGTTCCAGCGCCTGTTCAATCTGGCTTGGATTATTCACCCCCGGAACCACCGGCATGCCCTTTTCCTGACAGTAACGGACGGTATTCGGGTTCAGACCCGGTGCGACGATAAATTCTGCACCTGCAGCCTGTGCGCTGTCGACCTGCGCCGCATTCAGTACGGTACCCGCGCCAATGCACAGCGTCGGATACGCTTCACGCATCAGACGAATGGCTTCAGCCGCAGCCTCGGTGCGGAAAGTCACTTCAGCCACCGGCAGACCATTTTCAACCAGAGTTTTTGCCAGCGGCACCGCCTGATCCACATGGTTAATCTGAATTACAGGAATCACTTTGAATTGCTTTACTTTTTCAATCAGGGATTGAGACATGAACGTCGAACTCCTTACATCATCTCTGTCATTGCTTCCGGCGGAATAATGGCACCCGGATGCTGAATTACAATGGCGGCCAGCTGATGGCCCAGTTCTGCCGATACTGTTGCGGATTCACCACTCAACCGGCCAGCCAGATATCCGGCTGCAAATGAATCTCCGGCAGCGCAGGTATCAATCACGGTCTGAACCGGATTGGCAGCCACCTGATATGTTTCTGGCGTGGTTTGCAGCTCTGTAGCCACCAGACATGGCAGGCTCCCACGTTTGATGACCACCTCACCACAGCCCAGTTCGCGGCAACGTTCTGTCACATCGCCCTCTCCCCAGACTTTGTGATCATCCTCTTCGGTGATCAGCGCGATATCGACGAAAGGCAAAACCTGCTGATACCAATACTGCGCCTGTTTGGCCGTCCACAATTGCGGACGGAAGTTGTTATCAAACACAACTTTGCCGCCTTTGGCTTTATGGGTTTCCAACAGGGTGACCAGAATTGCCTTGGCATCTTCGGCCAGAATTGCCAGGCTGATCCCGCTGATATAGAGCACGTCAAATTCATTGTTTTCAATCGCCCGCTCTAAGGGCGTCACGGCCGTTGCAAAATAGAATTTCGCGGCACTGTCATTCCGCCAGTAATGAAAATGACGTTCACCGTTGGGTTCGGTTTCCACCAGATACAATCCGGGCAGTTTATCATCCAGACGGCGCACTAGCCGGGTATCAATATATTCTTCCTGCCACGCAGAAAGCATATCCTGACTGATATTGTCCTTACCGAGCGCCGTGGCATAACTGATATCCAGACGACGCTTCCGACCGAGTCGTGCCAAATACAACGCCGTATTTAAGGTATCTCCACCAAAGGTGCGTCGTAATGGCTGTCCGCTCAGTTCAACCATACATTCACCAAAAAATGCGATTTTCACACAAGTACCCTTCATTCAGACTTTTTGACATTCAGGCCGTTATTCCCCCTTGTGTCGCCCGTTCATTTCCGGCAATTCACAAAGATGACCGACTTCTCATTAAAGCGTAATTCATGATGCAGGCCTTGTTTCATCATAAAGGCCTGCATTTTCATTCGTTTTAGCGATTTATTTCGCACAAGCGGTTTCAGGGTTGATGTCCTTCTGAACAGTGTTTTCCATCGCTGCACGTTCCGCATCCAGAACCGCTTTGGCCTGTTCCGGCGTGACCTGATTGGCCGGGGTCATCAGGCTGACCGCCACACCCGCAACCAAGGCCGTGAGAACGGAAGGAATACATGGGTTGCCCCAGTATGCAGTCCAGTCTGCATTCAGAATCACGGAGAAAGATGCCGCCGATGCGCCCGCCAGTGTTGCCAGCGCGCCCTGCCAGGTATACCGCTTCCAGAAGCGTCCCAGCATGCCGCAGACGAACATGCCTGACATCACCGTTGAAATCATCTTGGTGATATAACCGATGATATCGTTCGACGTCAGAGCGAACAGCAACGCCATACCAATCACAATCACCAGAGACAGCCGGGAATAAATCACCATGTTGTCTTTAGAAGGCACCTTGCCGGTGAACAGGACGAACACATCCCGCAGCAGAATCGAAACCCCGGCAATGGCGTCTGAACTGGCGCTCGACATGGTGGCAGACAAACCGGCAAGCAGCACAATCATGCCAACCCCAACCGGTAAGACTGTGGCTGCGACATAAGGGAAAGCAAAGTTTGCGTTGTTGAGATCCGGGTTGATTGCATGGGCAGACATGCCAATCACAGCCGGAATAATGGAGAAGAACAGGTAGAGTACACCGGACATCACGAACGAACGACGAATCGTTTTGACATCCTTACCGGAGTATATGCGCTGGCGGAAAGACGGCGTGGCCAGAATCCCGACACCGACTACCATAGCCAGTGACAGTGCAGGTAAAGCACCCAGCTTTTCAATGCCAAACAGACTGACCGAGGCCGGATCCATCGCTTCATACAGGTTTTCCAGACCGCCGATGTGATTAACAGACAGCACGGCCATGAGAATAAAACCAAAGAAGAGCACAACCGCCTGAATCGTATCAGTCCAGACCACAGCGGTGTACCCCCCGATCACCACGTAAATGGTAAAGGCCGCCGCGATAATGATTTTCGCGGTGTTCAGATCAATATCAGCAATCCAGGCAAGATAAAGGCCGCCCCGAGAATGTGTGCGCCCAGCCAGCCGATACAGGCCACAAAGATCAGGAGACCCACAACATTTTTGACCACCTTATTCGCGCCGACATAATAGGCCAGCTCTTCACTCATGGTCATGAAATTGAGTCGGCGAACCGGCGCAAACCACCAGGCCAGCAGCAAGATTCCCAGTGCACCGCCAATCCCGTACAACGCGCCAGCCCAGCCATTGTTATAGCCAAAACCAACCGCGCCCATACTGGAGCCGGTACCGACCATGGTGGCAACCGTGGTGCCCAGAACCAGGAACAAAGGCAGGCCACGGCCACCGAGCAGAAAATCCTCACCTGATTTTTGAGCGCGGGACACATACCAGCCCAACCAGATCATAAACACCACATAAGCACCGAATCCGGTGAGAAAGAGTGTACTGTTCATTGCATACCTCTTATAATCCGTCATTGCTTTTATTTGCTTGGGGATAAACAACCTTGGTTATCCCGTGTATGGCTACTTTTTCATTGAAAGTCAGCCATTTGCTTTTTATGGGCTGGTTCATTGCCAGCCCTTTTTCTATGGCTCCGGCTGTCCGGCAGCGCAGAGCTTTGCTTTCATTTCTTGCGATTGTCAGGGATCAGTGTTCGATGTTCCGCGTGCTCACTCAGCGGCGGTCTTCCCGGTAACAAGTGACATCAACTTCAACTTTCACATCGACGACCAAATCACACACCATGCAGATTCGTGCTGGCGGATGCTCACCGAAGAATTCTTTAAACACTTTGTTGAATGACTGAAAATAGCGCGCATCGGTCAGCACAACTTTGACGTGCACGACATCTTCGAGTCCGTAACCGGCTTCTGTCATGATGTCGACACAATTCTGAATTGCCAGACGGGATTGATCCACAATGCCGCCTTCCACAACTTCCCCGTCGGTCATCGGCGTCTGACCCGAAACATACAGAAATCCGCCCGCCTGTGTTGCCCGTGCAAACGGCAGGTGCTGACCACCAGTCCCGGTTCCGCCTTCCACGCCATAACGAATAATCGACATAATTACTTTCTCCAAATTGAGTGACTACGAATCATTGAGTCAGGACTGATGCCGGGCCAGAAAACGGCCATGGCGCTCCGGGCTGACTCGGCCCGCTTGATAACTGATCTGGCCATTCACCATGACCAGCACGATGCCCTCTGCGGCACAGACCGGATCCTGGAAAGTGGCTGCATCGCGAATCGTTTTCGGATCAAACAGCACCAGATCGGCATGCGCGCCTTCGGCAATTACACCCCGGTCTTTCAGACCAAAGCGCTTGGCAGACATCCCCGTCATTTTGTGGACCGCCTGTTCCAGCGAAAAGAGTTTGCGCTCGCGGCTGTAATAACCCAGCACACGGGGAAATGCGCCCCACAAACGCGGATGCGGATGCGGATCGTTCGGCAGCCCGTCGGAACCCACCATGGTCAGACGGTATTTGAGTACGCGCTCAACGTCCGCTTCATCCATGCAGTGATACACCGCCCCTGCGGGTTGCAGCGCTCTGGCAGCATCCATCAGCGGCAGCGACATCTCTTTGGCAATATCTTTGAGCATTTTTCCAGCCTGTTCCGGATGCGCTTCCGACCAGGTAATAAAGATATCGATCGCCTCAGTCACCTGATTCAGATCCAGCGTGGAGGAGCTGGCAGAATACGGATAGCAATCGCAGGCAACATCCTGATGCGCAGCGGCGGATTCCATCTTGTCCAGCACTTCAACGGTTCTGCCCCAGTTCCCGGCACCGGCACATTTGAGATGAGAAATCACCACGGGCACCTTCGCGTGTTTTCCGGTGCGGAAGGCTTCATCCATGGCATCGAGAATCTGTTCAAACTCCGTACGCATATGGGTGGTATAAATGCCGTTGAAAGCTGCCAGCTCTTCTGCCAGCGCCATGACTTCTTCAGTCGGTGCCTGTTTTGCCGAGGCATAAGCCAACCCCGAACTCAGTCCTAACGCCCCTTCAGCCATGGCTTGGCTGAGCTGCGCTTTCATCGTCGCAATTTCCTGTGATGTGGCCGGGCGATACAAATCGTCCATCACGTTATTGCGCAGTGTGGTGTGACCCACCAGCGCCGCCACATTCACGGCCGGTTGTGCATCGCGCACCGCATCGGCATAGGTCGCAAAGGTCGGGTATTTGAAATCCCACTGTTTGCCGAGCAGGTTCATCGGATCCGGCGGATCGCCCGCCAGCACAGCCGGTGATGCACTGATGCCGCAATTGCCGACAATCACTGTCGTCACGCCCTGACTGATTTTTGGCAGACACTCCGGAAAACGAATCACATTGGTATCATCATGGGTATGAACATCAATAAACCCTGGCGCCAGCACCAGATGCTGACCGTCAATGATCTGCGCGGCTTCGGCCTCCGCCAGATGTCCAATGGCGGCAATCCGGCCATTGAGCACGGCAACATCCGCTTTGACGGCGGCGGCGCCTGTCCCATCAATCAAACTGACCTGGCGGAATACGGTCTCAAACTGCATGCGTTTTCCTTCTCTTTGCATTCGTGATACCGCCGTGTCTATTGACAGATCGGCGGTTTAATCTCCGAGCGGCTGACGGTCATCCCCGCCCCGGTGGCTGTCGAGCGCCAGTTTCAGGCGGCGCAGCCGGTCGCGGGAACGACGTTTCTGACTCAGCGCCAGTTCCGTCGACAGCACATCAATCAACGCCATCATGGCGTACCGTGATGCAGACGGCTTAAAGATAAAATCGGTTTCATCCGTCACCAGCGGCAGCACCACATCGCTGACTTGTGCCAGCGGGGAATCCGGCGCTGTAATCGCAATCACTTTCAGGCCGTACTGTTTGGCAATGGACGCCGGTTCCACCACCTCGGCGGTGTAACCTGTGACCGACAGTGCCACCATGACATCTTTGCTGTCTGCCGTGGAAGCGACCATACGAGCCAGCAGCCCATCGTTGTACGCACTGACCGCAAAACCAATCCGGAACAGGCGGAACTGAAGTTCCTGCGACATGATGGTCGAACCGCCGCCCATGCCCACCGACAGGACCTGCCGGGCATTGAGCAAGATGTCGACGGCTTTCGCGACATCGGCTTCATTCACGATTTTCCGGTTGATGTTGATGACGTTCTTGATCGACTCATACACCCCCTGAATACCCGATTCGTTCGGGCTTTCATGAATGAAGCGCTGCCCCACAGCCAGCGATTGCGCCAGCTTCATTTTCAGGTCACGGACATTCAGGCATCCCACGGCTTTGGCAAAGCGGGTAATGGTGGCTTCACTCACACCGGCTTCTTCTGCCAGCTCTGTGATGCTGGCCGTGGCTGCGTTACTTAAATCGTCCACAACCAGGCGGGCGACTTTTTTTTCTGCTTCTCTTAACTGAGGGAAGCACTCGGTAATTCTGGAAACGATGTCCACTTCGATGGTCACGGCTGCCTTTCCTCTATGGAGTGAATCTTAGTGATCGGCACGAAATCAAACAGTGAGAAAACGCACAAATCAAATCGCAATGTTTGATAGTTTCTAACATCGAGAATACTATCAGATCGCCAAAAGCCAGATATGGCAAGGCATAAAGGCTATGTTAGGAGAATAACCAATGCCTCAAGCAAACAAAAAGCATGTTAATAAATACCAAGAATTCGATCACAAAAACTTTCCTTCAGGCACCAAAGGGGTCTGGGTGGATGAAAAAAGTGAGGGGCGATACAGCCTGATCGAAGAAGAAATCTGTCTGCCTGCTGCCGTGATTCGCGAGACTGCCATCCGCAACAACCTGAACTGGATGCAGCAGTTCGCCAATCATCATCAGGTCAGACTGTCTCCGCACGGCAAAACCACCATGACCCCTGCGCTGTTTTCACAGCAGCTCGACGCGGGTGCCTGGGGGATCACGGTGGCTACACCAGCACAGGCTGAAACCGCAGCCCTTGCCGGTGCAAAGCACATTCTGATGGCGAATCAGCTGGTCGGAAAAGCCAACATGGCCCTGATCGCCCGGCTGATGCGGCAGCATGACGTGTCTTTCTACTGTTGTGTAGATTCCTGCGAAAACGCAGCCCAGCTCAATGACTACTTTGCGCAGGCGTCCCTGACGCTGAATGTGCTGATTGAGTACGGGGTGCCGGGCGGGCGCTGCGGTTGCCGCAACCACGCCGAAGTCGAGACGCTGGCGGGGGTGATTCAGGCCGCACAGGGACTGACGCTCCATGGCATCGAAGTTTATGAAGGCGTCATCCATGGTGCAGACGCAGAAGATCAGATTCGCCTGTTCCTGCGCGATGCCGTGATGCTGGTTGAACAACTGGCCGAGAAAAAACTGATTGCCGTGCCCCATCCGATCGTCACGGGCGCAGGCTCGGCCTGGTATGACATTGTTGCGGAGGAGTTTTCTGCTTATCCGCATCTGAACGCCATCATCCGTCCCGGCTGTTACCTGATTCACGACACGGGCATCTATCAGGATGCGCAACATCAGGTGATGTCCCGTGCCCGAACGAATCAGGGCTATGCCTGTGAACTGGGCGGTGATTTAGCGTCTGCCCTGGAAGTCTGGGCTTATGTGCTGTCGATGCCTGAGCCCTGTAAAGCGGTGATTGGTATGGGCAAACGGGATGTTGCTTTTGATGCGGGCCTGCCGATTCCTGAGCGCGCGTTTCGCAACGGCCAGCCGCTTGAGATTCAGGGATTAGAAGCAACGCACATCATGGATCAGCATACTTTTGTCAATGTGCCTGCGGGGACGGATCTGAAAGTGGGCGACATTCTGGTGTTTTCAACCTCCCACCCGTGCCTGACGTTCGACAAGTGGCGTTATCTCTGCGTTGCAGATGACAACGACACCGTCAGCCGTTTCGTCGACACCCGGTTCTGAGTGACAGACAGCCATGCTCGCAATGGCTGTCTATTACCCCGGTTCAGCGCATGACTTCCCCAGTTTCCCGAAAATGTAATCCGCAAACAGGCTGACTTTCGCCGGGATGTGACGGGTGGCCGGATACAGCATCCACAAGTCTCCGGTATAAAAGGTTTCAAATTCCCAATCCGGCAGCACCTGAACAAGGCTGCCCTGTGCGATAGCCCCCTCGGCAACAAAGATGGGCAAACTGGCAATGCCGATTCCCTGCTCTGCGGCTTCCAGCCGGACTCTGGAATGATTCGCCCGGTATCTGCCGGTCACGGGCACCATCACTTTGCTGTCGCCCTGGCGAAACCGCCATTTTGAATCGGCTTCATTCTCGCCCAGAGAAATACAGCTGTGCCGGGACAGTTCTTTCGGATGCTGCGGCACCCCTTTCTGATCCAGATACGCTGGCGAAGCACAGAGCACATGCACGATTGGCATCAGGCTCCGGCCAATCAATCCTTGCGGCGGCTGACGGGTGATCCGAAACAGAATATCGATTTCCTGTTCAATCAGATCCAGCGCCTGATCATCCAGCACCAGATGCACATCAATCTCTGGATACAAGTGAAGAAACTCGGCAATGTAAGGATGAATCAGGGAGTGCGCGACCGCCTTGGGTGCCGCCACTTTCACCACGCCCCGGGCAGAGCTGTCCTGACATTCGCACAGCGCCAGCACTTCCCGTGCGGTGTCATCCAGCTGAAGACAGCGCTCGTAAACTGTTCTGCCCGTCTCGCTTAAGCGTAATTTCCGGGTGGTTCGCTGCAACAGGCAAACGCCCAATTGCTTTTCCAGCTGCTTAATCGACCGGCTGATCGCCGACGGCGAGACCCCCAGCAATCGGGCTGATTCCGAGAAGCTGCCGGTTTTCACCACGGAGACAAAAATCGCCATATCCTGCATTAAACCAATATGTTTATTGCTGCTCATGCCGTCTCACATTTGTGCGCGATGCGCAAAAGTTATTTGAATTGATGACCGATTATCATAGGTGTCCGGGATGATTACAATATTTGCCTTCAGAATCTGTCCAAGGTACACGGAAACCAACTATGACCACGCAAGCCATTTATCTCAGCTCAGATAAATTACACGGTGATGCCGAGTTAATCGCCTGCTTTCAGGATGGCGAGCAATGGATTGCCGTGTTGGATCAGACGCTGTTTCATCCTCAGGGCGGTGGTCAGCCGGGCGATACCGGACGGATCCAGACATACTGCGGCGAAGTGGCACCCGTCCTGCACACCCGTCTGGTTGACGGTGTGGTTCACCATGTGATTCCGCATGCGCTGCCGACTGGCCCGGTGACACTGGCGCTGGATAAAGAACCCCGAAAAATCCACAGCCTGCTGCACAGTATCGGCCATCTGATTGGCAATATTGGTCAGCAGAATGGCTGGCACCCGGTTCGGGCACATTACTGGCCGAATGAGTGTCAGGTCGAGTTTGCGCCGGGCACCCATGTGGTCGATCTGGATGGCATGACGGTGTCACAACACCTGAGACGACTGATCGAAGCGGCGCTGCCGGTTCAGATTGAAACCCGGCCAGACGGCACCCGGTTTGTCGGGTTTGGCTTCCTCAATGCCCGGCCCTGCGATGGAACACATATCCACAATACCCGGGAAATACCGTCGGACATCGACATTTCAACCCAACTGAATCAGGGCCACCTGCAGGTGCACTATCAGATTGCGAATGCCAACTGACACCCATTGATGGCCATGGCGCTCCGTCATCTTTGATTACACCTCCGGGATTACAGGACAGACCAGAACGTGTATCATTCGCCGGGAAATTCCGACGTGCACGGGTCCCGGTTGTTTCCGGGAACTCAAAATAACAGGAAACGCACGCGAATCATTTGGGTATACGTCCAATAAGAGGATTGATATGGCGTTCATGGATTTCGTTTCGGCCCTGCTGTTCAGCCTGGGTGTGTTAGCCGTAGGTCTGGCTGGTGGCTGTATCTTCAGTCTGCTGACCGTTCGGGAAGATGAAGTGGAAAGTGTCGCGGAAAAACGGATTGAATACGGTGTGTTCGCTTCCGCCTGTGTGGTGATTGCCGGGTTAATTCTTTACGCACTGACCTGACAGACCCCGCTCCGGTTTCACACTTTAAAAACGGGCCACCTGCGTGGCCCGTTTCATTTTCTGGCGTTGGGTAACACAACTCAGACGCTCGGTTTACCGTTCAGCCGAAACTGCCAGTTTTCCAGCTCGCCTGTTGTCAGGCGTTTCTCAATCGTACTTTTCCAGCTTTTGGACAAAGCCTGACACGCCTGTAGCTCACGCAGCTTTTCCGGGTTCATCGGGTCGTTGAAATACCAGTCCAGTACCTGTTTCACGTTGAATCGTGCCTCACCGGGTCGGATCAACACCAAAGGCGCCGCTGCACTCACCTCACCCGTCTGAATCACACGATATAACCAACCACACTTCCCTGTGGTTTGCATCACCTCAGAAAACCCCGGAACATCCCAGCGGTGATTCACTTTAAAGCACGGGGAGCGCGGCTGACTGATTTCAATGATGGCTTCTCCCCACTGATACTGATCGCCAATGCGGACATGCTCTTCCAGCATACCCCGTGTGCTCAGATTCTCGCCCATGCCCGGCGACGGCCACGCACGCTCAGGATACTGCTGCTGCCAGAATGCATAGTGTTCCTGCGGATACTGGTGCAAGGCTCTTTCTGTGCCGCCATGAAATTTCGGCTCTGCGCACTCGTCGCCGACCAACCCCGTTTCAGATAAAAAGATCCGCCCCGAGACCAGCTGCTTGGCCATTGCGGTTGTAATGCCGTAGTTTTGCACCACTTTCCCGGTAAACAATCCGATCAGTGGAAAACGTTGATTTGACTGACTCAATGATTGAACTCCCTGTCATGTAAACGCACGACGGTATTCAGGCTGTTGGCGATAAAACAATTCTCATGGGCTTTCTGGTGCATCTTCGCCAGCACTTCTTCCGAGACCGTCACACCCGCTGCAAACGTGATCACCGGATTGAGATTGATCGCAGCCACTTTGGTTTTACCGGCCTCGTTCTGCCCCAGCTCTGCCGACACCTGATCGTCGTAACTGGCCACCGGCAGTCGCTTGAGGTGGGCTATCGCCAAAAAGGTCAGCATATGGCAGGAAGACAGCGCAGCCATCAGGCTTTCTTCCGGATTCACATGCGCAGCATTCCCTTGAAAATCCGGTGCCGACGAGGCCTGTATGCTTTGTCCGCTGCCGAAATGAATCTGATGATCCCGGCTGAACGCCTCACCCGGTTGCTGAGTGCCCTGCCAGCTCACTTTCACATGAAAACTCATCCCACCGCCTCCTTACTGATTATGTAGATAATAAAGAAAAGGCTCCGCAAGGGAGCCTTCATCATTACAATTCGAAATCACCGAGCGCATCGGCTTCGACCTGGCGTTCGAGAAACGCCACCAGATCATCGTGACCACCGATGTATTTACCGTCCAGAATGATTTGCGGCACGGTACGAACGGTCGTGTTGGCCACCTGCTCAATGAAAGCAATCATCTCTGTTTTTTCCAGATCCTGACCCAGTACCAGTGTGGTGTAGTCTGTGTCGCGATCATCCAGAATCGCTTTTGCTCTCACACAATAAGGGCAGTTTGGCTGCGTGATCACCAGATTCTGAATCTGGCTCAGGGCTTCAATCGTCATACAGTGCTGTCTCTGTTCGGGTGTCGGAAGAACGGTAAGATAATGCAAAGTGCATCCGGAGTAAAACCCGATTGCCCCAGCTGTCGGTTTTGTCGTCTTTCATGCCTGAATCCGGATTGGAATCCGCCGGCGACCAAAACGCTGACCGGGTGTCGTAAAGCGACCCGCCAGCAAATACCCGCAGTGACGGCAACGCCCCTGCTCCGTGAGTGCATCGTTCCCCAGCGCATACCAGTTCCGTTCAATCACAGTCGCGCCGCATCCCGGACAGTAAGTGCTGTCGCCAGCCTCATCAAAAATATTTCCGACATAGACATAATTCAGTCCCTGATTCAGGGCGATCTGTCTCGCACGCTGCACCGTTGCCGGCGGTGTTTTCGGCTTATCCATCATTTTAAAATCCGGATGAAAGGCACTGAAGTGCAAGGGAATATCCGGGCCGAGATTCGCCATGATCCACTGACTCATTGCTTCGATTTCAGCAGCACTGTCATTTTCGCCAGGGATTAGCAGGGTGGTGATTTCAAACCACACCCGGGTTTCGTGCCGGAGATACAGCAAAGTGTCCAGTACAGGTGCCAGATGTCCGCTGCAAATCCTGTGATAGAAATGCTCAGTAAAGGCTTTCAGATCGATATTCGCGGCATCCATTTTCTGATAGAAAGCCTGCCGAGGCGCATCACAGATATAGCCAGCACTGACAGCAACACTATGAATGCCATGGGCATGGCAGGCATCGGCACAGTCCATGGCGTATTCCATGAAAATCACTGGATCGTTATAGGTGAAGGCGATGGAATCGCAACCATACTGCTGTGCGGCCCGGGCGATCTGTTCCGGCATCGCAGTGGCACCCAGCGTATCAATTTCCCGCGACTTGCTGATGCTCCAGTTCTGACAGAATTTACAGCCCAGATTACACCCGGCGGTCCCAAACGACAGGACTGAACTGCCCGGATAAAAATGATTCAGCGGTTTCTTTTCAATGGGATCGATACAGAAGCCGCTGGAGCGGCCATAACTGGTCAGCACAATCTGTCCATGCTCAGCTTGCCGGACAAAGCATGCCCCCCGCTTCCCGTCCCGCAGGCGACAATGCCGGGGACAGACATCACAAACCACACGACCGTCTGGCAATGGATGCCAGTATTGGGTCGGCCAGACCTCCGGTGGAGACACCGGCGCTCTGTCTGCCTGAATTGATTTGGGCGATGTCCGGGTCATGTTCACTGAACCGTCTTTTTTCCTTTCTATACTTAACTATAGCTGGTCATGACCTGACGCTGAATGAAGAAAGTTTCAGCGACAGGTTGTATACAACAATAAGGACCACAGACTCATGAGCATTCGTGAACCCGCCGTAGCCGGACGGTTTTATCAGGCTTCCCCGCTCGGACTGCGCCAGCAGCTCAACACCTGGCTGTCTGCTGCACCCGACACATCCGACCCGCCCAGAGCACTCATTGTGCCGCATGCCGGTTACATGTTTTCGGGAAAAGTTGCGGCTTCAGCATACAAACAACTCAAGCGTACCGGCAGCCGATACCGTCAGGTCATCCTGATTGGGCCAAGTCACCACTTCGCTTTCGACGGCTGCGCGCTGCCCGCTGATCGTTTTTTCGCCACACCGTTAGGTCAACTCAAAATTGACTTACAAGGTGTTGAAAAGCTGTCGCAATTGGATGATATTGAACTGTCAGATCGTATACATGAACTGGAGCATAGTCTGGAAGTACAACTTCCCTTCCTGCAAAGCTGCCTGTCGGATTTTACCCTGTTGCCCATCCTGACCAGCCGGATATCACCGGTGCGTCTGGCCGAGATCATCGGCCCGCTCTGGCAGGATGACACGCTGCTGGTCATCAGCAGTGATCTGAGCCATTACCACCCCTATGCAGATGCACAGGATATCGATCACCGGACCCTTCGTGTGATTGAAAAGTTCGATCCCTCATTAACACCCCAGCAAGCCTGCGGTTCGACCGGGATCAACACCTTGTTATTACTGGCGAAGCAAAGAGGCTATCATTTAAAACAAGTTGAATATAAAAACTCTGGAGATATGGATGCCGGAGATAAGGAGAGAGTCGTTGGATATGTCAGTTACCTCGTATCAGCCACCGCAGAAACCGGCCCTGAATAAAGGAGAGATGACCCAACTGCTGGATATTGCCCGAGAGGCGATCAGCGGTCATTTTTCTGATGATTTACCCCGGCCGCCGCAACTGGATTTGTACAATCGCAAATTACTGGCGAATGGTGCCTGTTTCGTGACGCTTGAAGTCAATGGCGAACTTCAGGGATGTCTGGGCACAGTGACGGCCAACGAACCTCTGGTGATTGAAGTGCACAACAAGGCGCGTGACAGTGCTTATCAGGATCGTCGCTTCATGCCGCTGACGGAGGATCAGCTGGACTCACTGACCATCGAGATTTCCGTGCTGTCTGAACCGAAATTGCTGCAGGTTGATTCTGAAGACGCGTTGCTGGCTTATCTTGAAGCACATCAGGTGGGACTGATTCTGACCGAGCATCACGCGCAGGCTGTTTTCTTGCCGCAGGTGTGGTCCAAGCTGCCCAAACCGGCCGACTTTCTGAAAGCGCTGAAACAAAAAGCAGGCTGGCCGATGAATCACTGGTCGCCCAACATTCGGGTGAAAACCTTCACCACCACGCAAATCAAAGGCAAGTACATCTCACCGATTGCCTGAGCCCCGAAAACCACACCACCGCCTTCGGCGGTGATGTTTGCGAAACGTCCTTCATGCGGGCTGCTGCCCGCATTGTTCATCTCAACGTTGATTGCCCGAACTGGTAAGTCAGTGAAACGGTGAACTGGCTGACATCATTCACAGCCAGAAAATAGCGATTAAATTTCCCGCCCACCAGCCACTGAGGATGGAGCGGATAATCCACACCGACACTCAGATAAGGATCGACGCCCCAGTCGGAAGACCGAATCGTCTCCCCCTGATATTCACTGAAATAATCAACCTCCCAGCGGTACACGCCGCCGCCAATGAGCAGACGCATCCCTTGTTCGTTGAGCAACGGATAACGCACATCCAGTGCCACGCCGGAAGTCAGCGCCGGGGTGACTTTCACCACCTGGTCATGAAAATCAGCCGACGTTGTTCCATCCGGCATCAATGTGGCTTTGCCTTCGCCCTGATCCTGATACCGGGCAGTCACCAGCCATTGACTGTCGAAGGCATAACCCACACCAAGCGACCAGCCGTAATCACTGTCATCCTGAGACAGCACCGTGGCATTCACAGGCTGCGGATGCTGATCGCTGGCTTTGCTTCTGCCCAGTTCAGCATCAATGAACCAGGCGGCCTGTGTATTCACACTCATCAGTGCCAAAACCAGGAACGCAAGGCCCTTTCTGCGCCGAAGGACAACAGCCAGGCCTGCCAGCACGCACAGCCACAGGACAGACAAGCTCCCCGCTCCCCGATTCTTCACAACATTGTCCTCACTCAGTGTGGTGGTCACTCTGACCTGCGCACGGGCCTCCAGCCCGGTTGCATCCTGAATGCGATAGGTCATCATACTTTCTCCTTCAAACCCGGCTTCCGGGGTAAAGGTCAGCGTCTGATCACTGTTCACCCGCACGGTTCCCCGATTCGCGACAGCCGACAGCACCGACAGCTGATCCCCGTCCGGATCGGAGTCGTTCCCCAGCACGGCGATCACCACCTCGGTCCGATCATTCGTTGTGGCAGTATCGTCGACGGCCACCGGATAATCGCTGTCGAGCACGGTCACTTTTGCCTGGGCACTGGCTGTCCCTCCCTGTCCGTCTGAAATGCTGTAGTTGATCGTGGCATCCCCAAAGAAACCATCCGGTGCCGTGAAATGCACCTGATTCGACATCAGCCCGACCACGCCAAAATCAACAGAGGACGCCATCAGCGTGAGCGGATCCTGATCCGCATCGGTGTCATTCGCCAGTACATCCAGCAGGATGTCGCCATTTCGGTTCAGCAACTGATGATCGTTCACGGCGTTGGGCAACTGATTGGGCCCCGCGGGCACACCCACACCGCCCGGATCCATCACACTGCCATTCACTTCACCGTCATCATCGTTGACGCCACCATCTTCAATCGTCAGTTGCACACACCAGTCCCCTTCTTGAAGGCCGGCCTGCCACTGGCTGTCTCCCGGTGGCGGGCAATAACCGGCTTCTCCGGGTGCGGAAGCGATCCGGTTATTGGCATCCGTCACGAAATCCACCCATCCCTGATCTGTGGTGTATTTTCTGTACACAGCATGGGCCGGGATCGGCAACCGTTGTGGCAACACCACCTGATACTGCTGGCCAGCCACTGGCAAACCCTGCGCGATGAAATCAAACAGCCCGCCAATATTGGTCACTTCAGTATCCGCAGGAATTTCACCGGTCAGCAATTGCGCACCGCCCAGCGTATTACCGGCAATGGTCACGCCCTTGCGCAGACACACACCCGGATCGCCTTCCAGCAGGTAACGCTCAGAGACAATGGCTTGCTCCTGAATCACATTGCAGTCTGCAATCGCATCGAGGTAATCCGGAATGCCATCCGTATCCCCGTCGGTGTAGCCTTCCCGATCGTCCGGCAACAAGTCACCATCGGTATCGCTGCCATCCAACGGGGTCAGCACCGCCGACACTTCCAGATAAACCCGCTGTTTCACCGACATGGCCGGTGCACCCGTGTCCGTGACAGTCACCGTGAGGGCATACATTCCCGGTGACAGCAGTGCGGGATCAAAGGTGAAGCGTTCGTCATCCGGGCTCAGGTCAGCCATCGCATGATCGCTGGCCTCCCACTGGTAACCGTGACTGTCCCCGGTATTCACATCACGGACTGAGACCGTCACATTGACCTGACCACCTGAGTTTTCAATCAGATGCCGGGATTCCCCATCCTGCACCACACTCAGATCGACCGATGGCGCCACATTCCCTTCGACAATCTGCAGCACAGAACTGGATTGACTGCCCAGATTCAAGGTCGGTGACAAGGTAATTTCCAGCGTTTCCGGCGCTTCGGCAAGGCCATCGCTCAGTATGTCAAAGGTCAGCACGCCCACAGTACCCTGCTGGATCATCACCTCGCCATCCACCAGCGTATGATCACTGCCGTCACTGGTCCCTGACACGGTATAAGGCAGACTGACCGGGTACACAGGGGCTGGCCCGTTCAGGTAAACCCGTACCTGTTCCGTCACGCCTTCCGTCGTCACGCTGTCTTTATCAATCGACACCAACGGATGCACCGTCACCTGCTGACTGGCCTGAGATTCACGGCCTGCCGCATCCACGGCCCGCCAGTACACCGTATGCTGGCCCGGTCGGAAGAATGGCGCCTGATCCACCAGAGAAACCGGTAAAGCTTTCCCCTGACTGTCGGTGGCTTTGGCAACCCCGAGATTGACCCGGGTCATGAGCCCGGTTGCCATCACGGTCACATCGGCTGGGGGCTGAATCACAGGTGGCTGACTGTGAGACGATTCAATCATGACTTTGACCTGACCGATCTGAATGTCGCCTTCACCATCGCTGGCCCCATATTTCAGTGCGATCACACCCTGCTGATCCGTGGTCAGCAACACCTGTCCGTTCTGAATCGATGCGGTACCTTTTCCTGTCGTCACCCAATGCAGGCGCAACGGATTCTGATCGACATCTCTGTCATTGCTCAGCACATCCAGGTAATACCGGCCATCGGCACTGGCGGTCAGCTGATAGCTGTCCGACACAATCACCGGCAAATCATTCACCGGGGACACCGTAATCGACACGGTGTACACCGCTGACAGCCCCTCCCCATCTGTAACCTGATAAGTGAAGCTATCCGCGCCGAAGTAATCGGCCTGCGGCGTATACAGCCAGCCGCTACCTTGTTGCGTCAGGCTGCCATGCTGAGGCGACGCCCCAAGCACCAGACTCAGGGAAACACTGTCGACGTCCGTCATGGTGGGCAGAATTGCGAGATTCTGATCCTCCGCCAGCGTCACCGTCATGTCTTCACCCACCGGCGCATCGTTCACATTGACCACGGTAATGCTGAATGCAGGCAGTGACACGGTTTCCGTGCCATCTGTCACGCTGATCATCACGCCACTGCTCGTGCCGACATGACTGTTGTCCGGCGTTCCGGAAAGCTGACCGTTCTGGCTGTTGAAGCTGGCCCAGACCGGCAGATTCTGAATGCTGAAGGTCAGTGCATCCCCATCAATATCCGTCACCTGAGGCAAGAAGCCGTAATGGCTGTCTTCCAGGACTTCCGTGGGTGGCAGCCCCGTCAGGACGGGTGCGTCATTGACGTTATTCACCGTAATGGTGAACGCTGGCAGTGATGCAGACTGATCCCCGTCACTGACGCTGATCACCACGTTGGGATACTGGCCGACGGCATCGTTATCCGGCACGCCGGACAAACGGCCCGTCTGCGGATCAAAGCTGGCCCAGGCAGGCATATTCGTGACACTGAAGGTCAGCCCGTCATGTTCAATATCCGATGCCGTGGGCTGGAATGCATAAGTCTGATCCTGATCCACACTGAGCAAAGGCGTGCCACTGATGGTCGGTGCATCATTGACCGTATCGACAATCACAGACACGGTCGCGACATTCGAGGCGCTGCCCTCGTTATCCGCAATCGTATAGGTAAAGCTGTCATTTCCGGACTGATTCTCATCCGGGGTATAGCGCAGACTGCCGTTCCCCAAATCCTGCAATTGGCCCATCTGTGGCGGCGTCTGAATCTGAATGGCATTCAGATCCAGCGTCCCGTCCAGATCGCTGTCATTGCCGCTGACCGCGATATCAACCGGGGTGTCCTCCTGCGTCGTCGCCTGATCGGCATTGGCAACCGGCGCATCATTCACCGCCTGAACCGTCATGGTCACAGTCGCGATATTCGACCATGCCTCCAGATCATCTTTCACCCGATAGGTGAACTGATCCTCACCGCTGAAATTGGCTGCCGGGGTATAGACCACTGCACCATTGCTTTCAACGGTCACGCTGCCCTCGCCAGGTTGAGTGTCAATCGTCAGCGTTCCGGCCTGAATCGTGCCATCAATATCTTGATCATTCCCCAGCACATTCACTGTATGAGGCGTATCTTCCAGCAGCGTCGCGGTATCATCCGCGACCACAGGCGCATCGTTGACGCTGACAACCGTGACAGAAACCGTTGCTGGCTGTGAAGTTGCCCCCAGGTCGTCCTGCACCACATAGGTGAAGCTGTCGCTGCCAAAGAAATTCGCACTGGGGGTATAGGTCACCTGTCCATTGGCATCGATGCTGGTCTGCCCGTGCTGGGGCTGAGTGATCACCTGTACCGTACTGACATTGAGTGAGCCATCAATATCACTGTCATTGGCCAGCACATCAATCACACCACTTTCATCCTCATTCGTTGCCAGACCATCCGCCACCGTGATCGGGGCATCATTCACCCCTGCCACGTTCACCGTCACCTGAGCGGTATTGGACACCAGCCCGGTGCTGTCCTGAACGGTATAACTCAGGGTATCCGTGCCCACATAATTCGCCCCCGGTTGATAGTGAATCTTGCCGTTCTCAACCGTCGCGGCACCATGGGTGGGCTGTGTCACCACAGTCAGCGAAGCTGCGTTTAGCGTATCCCCTGTATCCACATCGCTGTCGTTCGCCAGCACATCCAGCACCACCAATGTATCTTCATCTGTGCTGCCGACATCAGCCGTTGCCACCGGCGCATCAGCAACAGGTGTCACTGTCACGGTGACTGTCGCCGGAGAAGAGACAGCGCCGTAGATATCCTGAACCTGATAGGTCAAGGTGTCTGTCCCGGCGAAATTCGCATCCGGCGTATACGTTATGGTGCCTGTCCCGGTATTGATGCTGGTGGCTCCATGCAAAGGTGCTGTCACGACGGTGACACTGGCCGCATTCAGAGCGCTGTCTGCATCACTGTCGTTCGATAGCACATCAATCGCAATCAGGTGATCTTCCGAAACAGAGACCACATCGTCGGCTGCAACCGGTGCGAGGTTGGCAATGGTGAAGTGATAGACCGAATCACCGCTGATACCGGCAAAGGCATTGCCCGCCATATCGGTTATCGCATCGTTCGTCATGGTGACGTAGTAAGCATGTGTCGGTGTGAAAGTGGTACTCGGATCCACCACCAGCTGATTGCCAGAAATGCTCACCTCGAGGTCAGACATTTCGTATGTCGCCAGCGTTGTTGCATCCGTGGCATCGATCAGACTCAGCGTGCCAGAGGGGTCACCAGTCTGAATGTCCTCGCTGAAAGTCAGGGTCAGATTGCTGTTGTAGCTGACGTTCGTCGCATCATTAGCCGGATTCAATTGGGTGATATGCGGCGCGATGCCGTCATAGCTCACCGCCAACTGAATCGCAGCCAGATTTCCGTTGCCATTTGGATCGGTAAATCGGCCACTGGCGATATCCAGCGTGATATTCCCGTCGGTCACCGGCGTCAGCGTTGCACTAAAGCTGCTCCCACTTCCGGTAAAGCCCGACAACGTCCCGCCACTCACCGTGACATCTGCCGCTTCAAAATCTGTACTGTCTTCGGTCAATGTAAAGGTGATGTTCGCGGTTTCGCCCTGTTTTAACGCGGATTTGTCCGAGTTGATGGTCACACTTGGCAGTACAGTATCCACACTGAGAGTAAGCTGGACAGCGGCTGTATTGCCATTCCCTGCGGCATCGGTAAACCTGTTCGCCGCAACATCGATGGTGCCGCCCGTCGTACTGTTCGCGTCAGGTGTAAAGGTCGCACTGTAGCTGGTGCCACTGCCGGTGAAATTCGTCAGCGTACCTCCGGAAACTGTCACATCTCCGGTGGCAAAATCGCTGCTGCTTTCGCTCAGCGTAAAGGTCAGGGTCGCGGTTTCGCCCTGCTTCAAAGCTGTTTTATCGCTGGAGATATTCACCGTTGGCAACTGCGTATCCACACTGATTGCCAACTGAGAAGCGGCTGTATTCGCGTTTCCTGCGGCGTCGGTAAAGACACCCGCGGCCACATTCACCGTCGCGCCAGCCGTACTGTTCGCGTCAGGTGTAAAGGTCGCACTGTAGCTGGTGCCACTGCCGGTGAAATTCGTCAGCGCACCACCAGAGACAATCACATCTCCGGCAGCAAAATCGCTGCTGCTTTCGCTCAGCGTAAAGGTCAGAGTCGCGGTTTCGCCCTGCTTCAAAGCTGTTTTATCGCTGGAGATATTCACCGTTGGCAACTGCGTATCCACACTGATTGCCAACTGAGAAGCGGCTGTGTTCGTGTTCCCTGCGGCGTCGGTAAAGACACCCGCGGCCACATTCACCGTCGCGCCAGCCGTACTGTTCGCGTCAGGTGTGAAGGTCGCACTGTAGCTGGTGCCACTGCCGGTGAAATTCGCCAGCACACCACCAGAGACAATCACATCTCCGGCTGCAAAATCGCTGCTGCTTTCGCTCAGCGTAAAGGTCAGAGTCGCAGTTTCGCCCTGCTTCAAAGCTGTTTTATCGCTGGAGATATTCACCGTTGGCAACTGCGTATCCACACTGATTGCCAGCTGAGACGCGGCTGTGTTCGTGTTTCCTGCGGCGTCGCTAAAGACACCCGCGGCCACATTCACCGTCGCGCCAGCCGTACTGTTCGCGTCAGGTGTAAAGGCCGCACTGTAGCTGGTGCCACTGCCGGTGAAATTCGTCAGCGCACCACCAGAGACAATCACATCTCCGGCGGTAAAATCGCTGCTGCTTTCGCTCAGCGTAAAGGTCAGAGTCGCGGTTTCGCCCTGCTTCAAAGCAGATTTGTCGCTGGAGATATTCACCGTTGGCTGAACCGTATCTACCGCAATACTGAGTTGCGTTGCCGCTGTATTCCCGTTCCCTGCGGCGTCGGTAAACTGGTTGGCGGATACATTGATTGTTCCACTGGTGGCATTCACGGCGGGGTGTAAGTCGCGGTATAGACCATGCCGCTACCGCTAAAGCTTGACAGGGTGCCTCCGGCGGTTGTGACATCAGCGACAGCAAAGTCAGTACTGCTTTCACTCAGTGTGAAAGTCAGCGTTGCGCTTTCTCCGGCTTTCAGGGCTGGCTTATCGCTGCTAATCGCCACGGTTGGCCGGGCAGTATCCACGGCGATCGACACTTGCGTGGCCGCTGTATTGGCGTTCCCTGCGGCATCGGTAAAGATACCGGCAGGTAAATTCAGGGTTGCTGTGGTTTCTGTGTCCGGATCGGGTGTAAAGATCGCAGAATAATTCAGTCCAACGCCTGTGAAATTAGATAAGGATCCACCGGAAACAACAACATCAGACACAATAAAATTAGAACTGATCTCACTGAGCGTGACTGATATCAGTGACGTTTCTCCGGATTTCAATGTGTTTTTGCTGCTGGTAAAACCTGAGATGCCGGGCTGAAGCGTATCCAGCGTTGCAGTATTCGTCACGGCTGAAGCCGTATTCCCTGCGCTATCCGTGAGCGTGGCAGATAACGTCAGCAAACCGTCGGACAAACCGCTCAGATTCAGTCCCGTGACAGACTGGGATGCATTGCTGATCGACCCCGATCCTGTCACGTGCGGTCCACCACCACTGGAACTGATGGTATAGGCGAAATCTGTGCCCACCTCCGCTGAGGCAAAGGTAAAGGATGCCGCAGCAACATCGGCACTGGTATAAAACAGCTGACCAAAGGCGACGCTTTGCCCGGTCGGCACCACCTGATCAATGGTGACATTCAGGGCGGAAGATGCCGGGCTGTCATTGATCCCATCTGTCGCCGTGGCCGTGAATGCATGCGTGACGTTCGATGCCAGAGCGCTGATGGTGATGCTCCAGTTCCCTCCTATGGCAGTCGCTGAGCCGATCTCTGTTCCCCCAGCCTGATTACTGAAAAGCTTGACTGTACTGCCTGCATCCGCGGTGCCGGTAAAGGTCAGCGTGGTGAGATTCGTGAGGTTATCACTGTCGGAGGTACCGCTGTCTGATCCAGCGGACAAATCCGGTGTGGAAGGTGCCGGAGGTGCGACATCATCTGCCACGGTAACCGAGAAGGTTTTTTGAAAGGTCGTCGTGCCATCGTGAGTCTGTATACAAACGTTGTAGTTCCCTGCCGACAAAGCACTCCCGGTCTCCAGTGTCGCACTATTGATTTGAAACTGGCTATTCGCTGCATCTGAGGTACAACTGCCAGACGCACTAGTGCCTTGCGAAACCAGTAAATAACTGTGTGTGTCCCCGCTGTCTGCATCTGTCGTCGACAAGGTGCCCACATCGGCGCCGGATGCGGTCGCAGACTGATTGATGCTGGTTGACGTCAGACTGATATTGGTCGGGGCGCTGTTGGATGGCGCCGAGTTACACTCACTATCCGTTGAGCATATTTTGCCGTCATAGGGCCCGCCATAACAGATACCTTCATAACACTCCCAGGCAGCATTCATCGCTTCACCAGCGCGACTACCTGTCCCCGTTCGGGAACCCGGACCGACGATTCCGGTTGTGAGTTCACCAACAACCCGCTTTCCTGCCTGAATCCCTTTTTTAAGGTGATTGGTTTGTTCCAAAAAGGTATTCAGATCAAATTCCAGACCAGCGTTCGGCTGCATTTCTGTGCTGACAAAAGCCGTCTGAGTTTCGCCCGGTCGGGATTGTTTTGGAGTAGAAAGGGGTTCTTCAGCAGAAGCGGCGGCAATCAATAAATGACTCCCCGCCAACCCTAGCGCCAGTGAGGTTATCCAGCGAGCCACATCCTTTTGAACGGGGTGAAGTGACAATGACTCTGCACTCACTTCATCCGAGCATGTGAATAGCCGTCGCGTAGCCTGAGCCAGATGCGACATCATCTGTCCGTTGATCATAGTCTGCCTGCAATCATGTGATACGAAAGGTGCGCTGTTCGTTTCACTTCATCCATTGATAGAACGAACAGAAACCCGGCTCATGAATTAATATTTCAATGCAACCTGTCGCTATTGAATCAGAAGACTATGAGTGTGCAAGAAAGTCACGCCAAAAACATGACAAAAAGGAATATCCAGAAGTTAAAAATGTGCCAAAGCGCAATATTCAATGCGCAAAGAAATCTTTCATTTCATCAGATTGTATCTCAACAAACCGCGGTGCGGCGCTTCCGAAGAGGAGCTCAACATCATAAATCTGATTCAGAGCGCCAGAAAACGTCAGACGAGCAATTTCATTGCGATCCCGAAGATCGATCACTATCACACCAGAAGCCAGCGACGTTTGCATTTGCAGCAAAGGCATATCCACATGCCGTTTCAAGCCATCTTTCGCCGGACGGACAACAGACAAACCGATAAACGCCATATCGCCGACCAATCTCAGGCCACGGGTAAAACCGTTTAACTCAGCCACCAGCTCCAGATCAGAGCGGGATGCAGGCAGGTTATTCTCTTTACAGCGCCACAACCGGCCAGTGCCAGATTCACAAAAGTACAGGTATCCATTGTGGATTCGTGGGGAGTGAGGCAGGCTCAGACCATCTGCCACAATCTGGTTATCCCTTATCCGCATCACGGCTCCTTGAAAGCTACTATCCGCCCGCCAGCCATAGGGCTGGTCTGTCCCGGAAAAATAGCTGACATAAGCCGGCACGCCGTCTTTCATCGCTAAACCATTCAGGTGGCACCGATCTTCAGCAACCAGTTCAGAAATAAACGGTGGTTTCCAGACTAACTCAAAGCTCTTGCCGTAAACGGCCCGGGCAACACAATTAAACCGGGTATTGATCAAAAAAAGCCCTTCCTTCCCCCAGGCCAGATCATGGGTGTTCAGATAACCCGTGGTGATGGACCCGCTAGGATAATACAGGCTATCCCAGCCAGAAAAGGCACCAGCCGGACTGGCATCTCCCGGCTGCGCTTCGATTCGCCGGTAATCCCAGATTTGATGGTAAGCCGCTAGAGATAAACGCTGCTGATCGTCACTGAGTGCTATTCCCAGAAGCTGTGGCAGCCGGACATGCTCGACCCGTAAATCATCACCGTCGCTGCTGATCACAAACAGGCAATCCAGATTGTGGGCGCTCACCAATAAACTGCTGTTCATCGCTTTCAGTAATAACGGGAAACGCGCGCAGCTCGTCATGCCGTAATTCAGCGTTTTTTGTTCATTGTTCATCGGCTCTGTTGACCTTTCGTGATTTGTGGATATTCGTGATTGCTTTTTATCCGGAAACACCGATATGGTGAGTGATTCATAATGACTTTCAAAGGATTTCTTTATGTTTCTCGAAAAGCCCTGTATCCCGATCGGCCATGTTGATATCACCGAAATCACCAAGTGCCTGAAACAATTACCGGATTCAGCCTGGAAAGCAAATCCTTATCGTCAAAATACCTACGCCGTACACAAACAGACGGAAAGTCTGGTGTTGTATTTTAAAACGGATGAATTCACAGAAAGTCACGATGAATTATTAGCGGCCATGCAGCCTCTGCTCGCGCCAATATTTGCTCGATTCGCTCAATATTATGGGTATTCTAAACTGGATATCGCGAAGTTAATGTTTGCCAAATTACCGAGCGGTTGTGAAATTCCGGAACACAGAGACAGCGCACCTATTTTTGCGAAATTCCACCGGGTTCATGTCCCGATCCAGACCAATGATGCCATCGTCTTTTATTTGGATCACCAAGCACACCATCTTAAAACAGGCGTGATGTACGACATCAATAACCTGGGATTACACCGGGTGATCAACGCTTCCAATGAAGACAGAATTCACCTGATTTTCGATGCCAGACCTGTGAAACGAATTCACAACGCCAGCAGTCATTTGTTCATCATGAGCCCGAACAATTCAGGCTCGTCTCTGGTTTCTGCCGCACTCAGCGATTGTCAAAACGCCATTACCCTGCCTGGTGAAGGGCACTATATTGCAGGTTTTGCCGGACCAAAACCCAACCGGGATAACAGCCACTTTATCTGGAGTCAGTTCAATACCCTGAACAAGCTGCAGACGCCCGCAGCTTACGACTGGCCTGCAATCCGCAACCTCTGGACAAATGTGGCAACGCCACAATCAGAAACGGCCTGTATCTTTGTAGAAAAATCACCCTGCAACATTGCCCGCATGGCTATGCTGGCCGAGGAGTTTGATGACGCGACGTTTCTCTTTCTGATCCGAAACCCCTATGCCATGTTTGAATCTGTCGTCAGAGCCAGACGTGATTTACCGGATATTGCAACTCTGGCAGCACAACATGTCTTGTGGTGTTTCCGGCAGCAGCAGGAAAATTTGCAGCAGTGTAAACATCCTTATCTACTGATTCGTTATGAAGACATCTGTGATTCCCCCACAGCGACAGCTCAGACCATCCGAAAATTTATGCCTGAATTTAATGACATCGACTTCGTCCCGCCACGCTGGGTGAAGGGACAAAAATCAGCGTTGGAAAATCGCAATGCGGCTCAAATTGCCAGACTGACAGACAATGAACGGTATATCGCAGAAGCCTGTTTTCAGCCGCATGAAGACCTGTTTGCCCGATTTGGTTATCCGGTATAATTCGCTGGCTTAAATGCCAGCGAAGACTGGTTTCAAGCTGGCCGGATACCAGATCATCCGCTCATAAGGTGGCTCGACCTGCTCAATGGTAAACCCCAGTTTCAGGTAAAGCTGCCTTGCCCCTGATTCATTTGCTGGACCGATAGCATCATAGGGGCCTTCAACTGGTGCGCTGAATACATAAAAGAGCGAATCACGGCTTCGCCCAGTCCGTGACCTCTGGCTTCCCGCTTAAACGCAATATCAATCAAATGCACCTTGTCCTGAGAAAAATCGAGCACCGCCCTGCCGACCGCTTCTTTGTGATACTCAATGACAAAATACAGCGCATTGGGAAACTGCTCACCATATCCCTGATTCATGGCATTGAACTGCATGTCGATGAGAGATTCAATAAAGTCCCGCTCACCATCGACCAGTCGCAGGTCATCCCGTTGCTCATTGTGCAATATCTCCAGAAAAATCCGATCGGCCGCCGAGCTGTTCGAAGGCCGGACATGTAAACCACCCGGCAGTTTGAGATCTTGTAATTGCATCGAATCATTTCCTTGTTATCAATTGGATTCCGGCGTCTGTAGATGAGGCTGCACGCGCTGCATCAGGCTTTGTGCCTGAAGTACAGGCTGGCTGTACTGACGAACGAGCTGGGACAACTGTTGAGCACTCAACAATGGGTCCACACTCAACACTGCAGCCAACACGCCGGTCGTGGCGGCCGTTGCCGCCGACGTATTCGAGTAAGTCAGGCTGTATTCCCCTGTTACATTGGAATAAACCTGATAAGGGACAGGCACCTGACTGGCAATCGTTCGACCAACAACTGGCCAGGATCGACCCTGACTTTCCGCATTCACTGCCAGTACCTGAGGTTGCGCCGCCAGAGAAAAACTCTGGTCAAGATCATGCTTTCTGTTCCCCGAAGCAGCCACAATCACGGTTCCTTTCCCGTTCCGACCGTTTTCATTCAGGAACGTTAACGCATCGGACAATGCCTGTTGGGTGAAAGGGAGTATCCATGCGGCCTGAACAATATCTGCATGACTGAGAAAGGCCAGTTGCAAGGCAATCAGAATCTCAGAGGTCCAGTTGCGGTCCCGACGGAGTAAAATCGCATTCGCATCCGGCGCGAGTCCGGTATATCCCGCTTTTTTCGACCAAATCGTTGCCAGATTCGCATCGCCATGCATGGTATCAAAACCAGATTCAGCAATAGTCGACGCCTCAAAAGGCAATGGATGACGGTTATCCACATCATAATGAAGTTTGACATTGATTGGCTGTAATGCCGCGTCGGCCAGGCTGAATGCAGCATCAATCACGGCGATATTCACGGCCTGCCCTGCTTTTTCCGGCCATTGATTCACACCTAATTGCTCGCGAACCGGCCTCCCTGCTGTTTGCGGTAACACGGTATCCTGGGGCTGCCGGAACAGCCGGACTTGTAAAAAGTCCGGCTCGACCAGTTCAATTCCTGAAGTGGTTTGCAACTGCTTCAATAATTCGAGCGAATCTTCCGCGCCCGCCGTGACAATCATCGACCAGAACCGGTCTTCCAATTCAAACACAATGGACGTCTCATATTGTCCGTCAAACCTGTCATTGAAATTGAACTGCTTCTGATGACGCACCAAGAGCCGATTACCGACCCTCAATCCCTGATTGCCAAGCAGTGTATGGCTGTAAATCGGCTGTGCCGATACCGTCTCAACCAACCGGAGAACAACAGGCTTCCCCTGATACAGGACAGACAATGACGCAGGCCATTGGCCTGCCATCGCCTTCAGTGAGACAAAACAGAAGAAAACGACTATCCAGCGCATACAACACTTCACATCAAGTTTCATCACCGGTCAGAACAACACCGACATCGCGCTAGTGCTTGTTGAACAGAGAACCTGTCGAACATAGGGCCAGTCGAGTGTCAGGTACGGACCGGATATACCCCATCAATACAGATACAAAAATTCACGGCCAGAAACGGCTGCATATTCTCATGAGGTTCCGTTTTCCCCTGAACGGCAATGCTGTTTTCATTGAGCATACTATTCGGCGCTTCCGTGTGATAACGTGCCTCACTGAAGTCACCGACTCTGAATATCCCAGCCATTGCACCCGCCGGGTTGTCCGTGGTCGCAATCGTATTCGCAGCCACCAGCGTATGTGTATGCGAGGGCATCTGCTGATTCAGTACCGTCATGACTTCACTTCCGGTTTTTTCTGACAGAGAACGTGGCGTTAACCCGACACCATGTCCCGTACCTAAAGGCGCTCTGGCCATTAAATCCGGCAGTCCATAGGTTGAATGGCCATTACCGCCAAAATGATTACCAATGACTGAATACAGGGCTGCATTTTGATTAATCTGTAATATTTGCCCATTGCAAAAAGCCCAGAATCTCGGTGCAAAAGCATAAGGCAGCATCATAATTTCACCGTAAAAAGCTTCCATGATTCTTTCTCCTTAGCCCCTGTTCGGATACTGGCCGGCAGTACAGATAATAAAATTCAAAGCCAATGTCGGTGCCATGTTCGGATGCGCTTCATTGCGACCTTCATCACTGACTGCATCTTGCCTCATTGCCACTAAATCGTCGTCACTTGGTTGATCAACAAACTGATTTGCCTGACCTAAAACGAGATTGCCAGATGATTCAGGCGAGACTGCAGCATTTGTCGACGCTTGCAGAGCATGGGTATGGCTGGGTAAGTTCACCGAGGTAAGAACAACCTGCTCCAGACCGAACTTTTGCCCTTGATGCCTGGGGGTTAATCCGGGGCCACTCCCCATTCCCACTGGAACCCGGCCCTGTAAATCAGGCAAGGCATACGAATCGCGACCATTGCCACCAAACATGGTGCCTAATAATGAATATAACGCTGAATTTTCGGAAATCGGCATGAGCGTGCCGAGACAAAATGCCCACTTCACTGGTGCATAATTGCCTGCAAAAAGGGTAATTTCAGAAAGATAACGCTCAGACATTTTTTCTCTCCTAGTCTCTGTCCGGAAAAATACCCGTCAGTGCAATACAAAAGTTGATCACTGTAGATGGCTGCATGTTGTCATGTGCTGTGCCCGTTCCAGTGTAACCCATTGCTTTTGCACTCATCGGGACCAGATTCGCCGCCTGAGCATAAACAGGACTGCCATTCTCTGCGGATGCAAACACTGTCGATTCGGATGATTTCTTTTTATACGGGCGGAAAGAGTTTCCTGGCTGACTGGAAACCTGGAGCTGATGCGTATGAGCCGGCAATTGATCGGTTGTCAGACTGACACTTTCCAGACCGCCGGTTTTTCCCTGCCTGATTTGCTGCTCTGTATAACCGAAGATGCCAGGGTGTACCGGCATCCTTCCGCGCAAATCAGGTAACTTGAACGCAGTTTCTCCAACCATCCCAAACGTGCCTCCCAGTAATGTATACAACGCTCTATTCTGAGTGATCGTAATAGACTGGCCATTACAATAGGCATAGTTTCTGGGGTAAAAATTTGCGCCAAACATCTGAATATTACCAATAAAAGGTTCCATTCCGACCTCCGAAATTTAAGGTTGTTCTACCCGGCGGGAAAAAATCACTTCCAGTTCGCTGGCCGAATTCGGAGAGACAAACAGTGCCACCTCGCCTAACTTCTCATGGCTGAACGGATAGGTACCCTGTGCTAAACCACCCTCCAATTCACCACAATCAAGGTATAAAGCAAATGCCTCCCATAACTTGCCATGTGTTGCCGTTCGCTGAACATCGGAAATTTCAACCTCAACGGTTTGATTGTTATCCAGTGCGACTGTTAATTTTTCGCCGACCATTTTCTCCAGCCGTTCAAACGTAAATTGCTCCATGTCACCTCCTGTTACACAGACTGCTGATGCACGTGATGAATATTTTTAATGTCCACGATAGGTGTAGAGCATCCCGAAGATTCCAACAACATGGTGCATAAAAACTTGAGGATTGATCAAACAAATCCATGACACAGGCAACGGTGACACCATCAAAATGCAAATAAGAGGATATGCCGCCTTGAATATGCACAAGCGACCCGACCGGAGCGCAAAAACAAGAAAGGAACAGGCGTGTTGCTGAAATTTCAGCGTTCAGAGGTTTGCGGAGAAAACGGACGTCGCGGATACCGCTGCCGGACCCAGCGAAGCACCGGCTGTTCTATCCCGTAAGTCATCAGAGAAGCAATCAGCAGGGAGAGGACCATGGCTGTGAGCATTCCTGCAACTGCCGGCCAGTCCTGCCCGTAAAACAGCTGTATCACGACATAACCCAGATTCTGGTGTACCAGATACAGCGAATAAGAAATCGTGCCGAGAAAAACCAGCGGACGCCAGGTCAGAAATCCCAGAGCGCCGCGAATCACCGCCAGCCAGAAACTCAGCATGATCAGCAGCATCAGCGCAAACTGGCTCACCGAGTAATTGATTCCGAGAATCACCGCACACATCAGGAGTGTCCGGTAAGCGGCGTTCGTTTGGAGTCCCTGCCAGATTTTGTAAAAACAGATCCCGGCGGTAAACATGGGCAGGTAAGGCAGAATCAGCAACTGACTCAGGAATGGCGGCATGTCTGAGCCGCTGAGGCGCACGACTACATCGGCCACCATCACGACCATAAAAATCCGTTCCGCCTGCTTCAGTAACCCGATCAGAAACAAGCCAAACATCCAGACATAGAACATCAGCTCAACCGTCAGCGTCCAGTAAACCCCGTCCACATGGGGGATACCAAACCACTGATGGCACATCAGCAGATTGGCCAGCGCCGCAACGCTGTCAACTTCCCTGCCCGGCAACCCCATGACAGACACCACACAATAAGTCAGCGCCACGGCAAACCAGTATACGGGATACAAACGCGACACCCGCGAGACCACGAAATCCACCGGACGCTCAACCCGGTTCAGCGTCCAGAAAATGACAAAACCACTGATGATAAAAAACAGATGAACACCAAATCGGCCCGCATAAGCCCAGTCAACCGCCAGCCCCGGATGTCCGTATAACGCATCATATCGGTAAAAATAGTGATAGAGCACGACCGCCAAAGCGGCCAGTCCGCGCAATGCATCCAGTTCGGTCAGCCGTTGCTTTGACGCCATGATCGACACACTCAAAAAGTCACATTCCCTGATAACCTTGAGTATAGATGTTGCATTTTTTTGTGATGAACTTTACAGAAATCGAAGCGTGAATCTGGCCTGTGAACCCAGTCGCGCTGTTAATTCAGAAAATCGAAAGGTAGCACCATCAGAGAACAACACTCAGCTTCATCATTGCGTTCCTGCCGACGGCGTCGCTTTCGTTTTTGCTGATGAAGCTGCTGAGATGCGGCCCGGCAGGCTTTGAATCGCCTAAGTACAGCGGCAGGTAAGGCTGCATAAGATTTGGCTTCGATGATCTCAATCACAGCCTGGGAGCAACTGGGCCCACCATGAAAGGCGGCATGTGCGCACCGATAGCCTTTATGCGGCGATAAATATTTCTGGTACCAGTGAATACTGCGGATAGCGAGAATTTTCATGACATTTTATCGGGTCAGAACATCTTTGCAGTATCCACAATCAAGGCAGGGTCACAAGGTATTGCTATAAAAAACAATACCTTGCTCTCAAGTCTTTCCGGTGAATTTACTCAGGACAGCGCTTTCTCCCAGACTGTCCGAATTGTGTGCGTCGAGAAACCCACAGCTTTACAGTTTTTACTGCTGGCACTGTCGGACATCACATCGGTCAGCAATCGATTTGCGCCCTGGGCAACCGCATCCTGAATCCGCTGATGCAGCAGTGCTGTCTGGCATCCCTGCTTTCTGAAAGCCGCTTGTGTATAAGCGTTCGCCAGAATTGCTGTTTTGCCGTCAAAGAAAGTGGTTGCCCAGGCACAGGGGGTTTCATCGACATAGGCAACATAACAACGGAAAGTTTCAGAGCAATATAAATGGCGCTTGGCCTGCCAGATATCATCGTCACACGTCAGGCCCGATGTTTTCAGCAGCGCCAAAAACTCATCTGCCTGATCATTCCCCCACATTTCAACCCGAACGGCCGATGCCTGTGAACCCGGCTGGTAGGCCTCTGCCGCCAATACTAAAAACTCATGCGCATAGGCAGGCACATACCCTTTTTCAATCAGTGTTCTCAACAGCGCCTCATGCACCGCCGAGGGCGCCACATGAATCTCCGGCGGTGTTGATTCGTGGTAGTGCGACAGGAACGCATCCAGACCGAGCACCGCATCTGCATGCGTGATAAGGATTTGATTGTCATAGCGCCGCGTGGGATCGATAAAAGCCGTCAGGTCATCGTCCTGAATGATATTGAGCTGACTGGGTGTTGCCGTGGATAAAGTTCTGGCGTTATTGAAGCGAAAATATGCCGCGTAAGCGGCGTTGACTGTTTCCTTACTGAATGTTGGGTTCATTCAATCTCCTGAAAAAAATCCATTCCAATTTGCGAATCAATATAAAAAACACGTCAAAATATCAGCCCTGAGAGACTGTAGCCGTCGCAGTCAATGGGCCTCGTATTCAGGATGACTACTCACTCAACTGTTTTGACTCATTGAGTGGCTGCACACCTCGATAAAATGCTCAAACCGAAAGAAATGCATCTCTAAATCAACATCTGTTTCAAGGCGCAACGAAAACGCTTGCCCAACCAAACGCGTTACCGTCTTACGCCAGAATGACAGTGCAGCGTGATTTTCCTGAAGAACCCGAATTTGCCATTGTCCCGGATGACGCGATATCAGAGCCTGAAAAGCCTTCATTCCAACCCCCTTGCCATGAAACTTCCGCAAAATAAAAAACTGGTCCATATCATACACAGCCGGATGATCAGGGTATTTCCGGACCAAAGCAAAACCTGCCAGCTCGCCATCACATGCAATCCAATATGGCGTATGATCCGGCACCTGCCAATATGGGTCCAAGTGCTTTGGATTCGCAACATAGTGCCCATGCTCATTGAGCTTCAGAGGAATAAACGCCGACAGTTCGTACATGTAAAACGAAAACAGATTCTCCAGAACGGGCCGCTCTGAACCTGAGATTTGATTCAATGAAATTTCCATGTGTTTTCTGATTTCCAATTCATTCCTGATAAGAACGCTGAAAAAACGCCCAAATCACTTGTGCACCGTCGATATCCTGATTCTTGTGGCCCAGAAGCATCGGGATATCCGGGATCTGGCTTCCCGGGAAGGTATGCCCGCCGCCAAGCACGGTATAGAGTTCGACACCGCAAAAACTGCCTTCGGATCCAAAACGCGTCCATTGCACCCGAGAGTCATCGCGGAGATTTATGTCGGGTAACAATTGAACCACCCGCTCAGTGTGGCACGCATTCTGCCGTTGCCAGAAGGATATCGCTTGTTCTGTCGATACCACGGCGCCACGTTTTTGGCGGTAAAAGTGCACATATCCACCCGTATAAGGGACCATGGGATCCTGAGTGCCATTCATGACAAGCACGGGTAACGAACGTGCGGGCTGGCAAGTGCGATAAATACGGCTGGGCATGGATGCTGCAACCGGGGCAATGGCCGTCAGTTTCTGGCTGAGTTCGCAGCCAAGACGAAAAGCCATCATGCCACCATTTGAGATCCCCGTGACATAGACCCGCTTCGGATCGACCCGCTGCTGTGCAATCAAACGATCAATCAGCGCTGAAATAAACGCTACGTCATCAACCGGCCTGTCGCCGTTGTCGCGGAAACGCTGGTCCCGTCCATCACGCCAGAATCCATCCAAACCATTGGGATAAACCAGGATGCTGCCATCACGAGCAGCCAGCGCACTTAGCCCGAAATGTTTAGCGACTGAAAGCCCGTCCCCTCTGCCGCCACCGTGCAAAACGAGGACTAACGGATATTTCCCGTCTCGCTGACTGGCTGGGGGTAAATCCAGGAAATAACTGCGCGTCACACCCCCGACAACCAGGGTGTGTGTGGATACCTGAGCGTCCGTTTTGGCTTGACGATTCAGACTCGATGTACACCCGGTACAAAAGATAAGCAGCAGCACAATCAAGCCGTGTTTGGCATTCAATTTCAGGGTCACAGGTCAGCACTTTCGGGATTCATGATTGGAAACATCCTGCAGCACGCGCAGCCGATCCGCAATCGGCTGACCGTATCCCTGAATCATTTCCTGAACCGCTGCACAATCTGAGGCCTCCCCTTGTGCAAGACGCACTGCCTGAGCAATCGCTGATTTGAATGCCGGATCGTATCTCAGCAGGACAGCTGCGATTGCATTCAGATCGTGATAAAAACTCTGATCACGTTCGCAATACAGGGCGTAGTGCGTGCGCAGAATTTTTTTCGCCACTGATTTCCCGACAGCAGATGAAAAACCCGATTTGATCTGCTCAAGTGCTTGGCACAAGCGCTGCTGAAGATCCTGATTCATTGTCAGCCCGATTTGTAATGAAGGCCGGTAAGGTGCGATCTGTGGCCGTAAATCCTCTCCCCACACGCATGTGCACAAATGTTTCAGCCAAAACTGCCATTCAAAGGCATTCTGCACCATCGCCTCATCGTAAGTGCCCAGATCGAACTCGAGTTTGGAAATTGAAGGATGCTGACGGCAAATGTCGTCGGCCACTGTGTTCAATGCTGCACTGTGTTCTCCCGACAACGGCTGATGCGTGATGAGACTTAAATCCAGATCGGAGACACCCCATTGCGCCTCACCTCGTCCCACGCTGCCGTGCAAATAAATAGAGTGAATTTGCGAGGCAAAATCAGACGACAATCGGGCAATCGTCTCATTCAGGACGGGTAAAAAAGCTGCACTGACCTTAGAAAGGCACACCGGATGACCGACAAATCCCTGTGAATCCAGCCCGCATTCAGGTGTTATTTCTGCCATCCATACCTGCCTCTATACCGCATATTCCAGCACCATGGGTATATCCAGCATCCCATTGCGGTTTCGAATGCCTTCAACACGTTGAAATCCAAAGGCGAGGTACACTTTCTCGGCATTCAGCGCAGCATTGACGGTGAATTTTCCCTGATTCCCATGTCGCAGGCATTCAGCTTTAGCCGTTTCCCAGAGTTGACGGGATATGCCCATTCCATGATGCGCATCATGGATAAACAGATGCAGCAGATGGACGTTGTCTCTCATCCCAATCACGCCCACCAGTTCGCCCTGTGCCGATTCAGCAACGTGGTAACGATGACCGGTTTGAAGATAAGTTTTGATACAGTCTGCCGTCATTGTCCCCTGCAGCATGTCACGCGCTTCGGGTGCGATGGTCGGTAACACATGCTGAGTCAGCGCTGGCAGAATCAAAGCACTGATGGGTGTCGCATCTTTCACTTCAGCTTGCCTGATCTTCATGCAACTTCTCCTTCTGAAGATAATGTTCTGTTGTACTGGCAGCTTCGCAAATGCGTCCGGCTCAACCTGAAATACTGAGCAGGCTTACGCTGCCCCTTTTGTCAGCAATCCCCCAAGCTGACTGTCATGCCAGCGAGCCATCAGGAAGATGGCACTCAAGGCACCCAATAAGGCGAAGCCCATGTCAGACTGGGTGTCCCATTCATATCCCTGTGTTCCTAAAAAGGCTTCAGCATTTTCGCCGGTTGCCAGCGCCACCCACCACTCAATCAATTCATAGAATGCGCTGAATGCCAGGCAAATCGATACGGCGATCACGCCAACCCAAATGCGACCATTGACGATGTGCTTCCGGATTAAAATTTCCCGCGCCAGAATGGCAGGCACAAAGCCCTGAAAGAAATGGCCGACTTTGTCGTAATTATTCCGGGCGGCACCGAAAAGATTGTCGAACAGTGGTACTTCCGCATAGGTGTAATGGCCGCCCACCATGAGCACAATACAGTGCAGCAGAATCAGGCCGTACAATAAAGGCGTCAACGGGAAAGACTTGTAGGTGAATACGATCAGCACCAGCCCGATCAACGCAGGCAGGACTTCCAGAAACCAAGTGAATGTATCCTTCGGTTCAATTGCCGACCAGAGAAAGACCGTGGCGAAAATTGCCAGCCAAATCAATTTCATTATGCTGCTTTAACCTGTTTGCGTGTTTTTCAAGGAAGGGAGCACGGTATCACAATGATGAACACCGTGCACTCAGGTTCTTATGGCGACTGAGGTATCAGTCCGTATGGCAGGTTGGTGAACATCGAACGATGTTTGGGGTAAACAGGAGCGGCGTTCACACTGCGCCAGTCAAGCAGCATTATCGCCAGTGTATTTCGGTGTTCGCCGTCGTAAAGTTCCGTCTCTCCCTGCTCTGAGGGCACCATCCCCGCGTCACGATTGATGGATTTCTGAATGGCCAGCCGGGTTTTCTCCACCACAGGATCCGCTGTCTTTCCTGCCAGCAGGAAGCTGATCCCCACTTCGGCGATCACATCTTCTTTGGTATGCGTCAGAATCGTGTCGATATTGTTGCGGAAATAATCGTAAATCCACTGGAAATCGCTTTCTTTGAGCTGGAACTGATAATAAGCAGATGCCGCGAAAAGAATATGGGTCATGCCATAAATTTTATTCATGTACTGCTGTTCATCGAGCTGGCTGTCCAGAGCGTCCGGATAGGTCGCCCGAAATGCACGAATAAACGGATCAACCACATCCTGCTCGCCCAGCTGTCGGAGCCAGTAAACCTGATTCGCGAGCTGTGCCGCCCAGGCACGAATCATCGCCGGATCGGTCGCGTAACGGGAAAAATCATAGCGCCGGATAATGTCACGCAGTTTGTGGTCATCTTTATGCTTCAGCCCGTACTCATTCGCTCTGGCCATCGCCCCCAGTAAGTCGACCCCCAGAAAGTAATATTCCGGATGTGCCTGCGTTGCCAGATAGCGCAGTTCACTGCGTGCACCAGATTTCAGACTGTATCTTGCCGCGCGAGCTTCAGAATACGCTTTGATCTGAGCCGGGGTGTAAATGGCATCACTGACTTCGTTTAACCGGTCGGCCACCCGGGCCATATCGGCCCACACAGCACTCTGATATTTGGGATCTAAGGTTTGCCGGTACATCCGCAACCCGTAATGGCCCATTTTAAAGGCAGGGAGTTTGTACAACTGGGATTCATAAGTCTGCCGGATGCGCGCCGCATCTTCAGCATAAGTGGGGAATTCTTGCTGTTGTTCCGCTGCGGGTGCAGGTTTGGGGTAAATCTGGACTGCCGACCAGGCCGGCAGCGACAACAAAGCAATCAGTATATATACGGCAGCAAAACGAAGTGTCTTCATCACGATCCTTTTCAAGCCTCACATCCATTTCAATGCGAACATCATAGCAGTGACTGATTGCAGTGAAGTCAGCTTGATGTCATTGAATACACAGAAACAACTGCGGCTGAACCACCGGCGCCCAATTTATTCCTGAATCCAGCGGTAGGTCAGGTTTATCCTTTCGTTGCACCGCTGTTGTGTTTTCGGAACACTGTGAATCCAGTTGGACTGGGTGTCGCCCGCCATGATCAACAGTGAACCATGGCCGAGCTGAAACTCAATTTTTTCTGATGTCTTGCCATGTTTCAGCAAAAACCGTCGGGTTTCGCCCAAACTGACTGAAGCAATCACCGGGGCTGGTCCCAGCTCTGGCTCGTTATCCTGATGCCAGCCCATGCTGTCCTGACCATCGCGATACAAATTGGCCAGAACCGAGTTAAAGCGGGATTGCGCGACCCTTTCACAGGCCACTTTGATGGCCAACAGCGCCGGCGTCCAGGGATTCGGCTGCATCGTTAACCCGGAATAGGTGTATTGCGCTTCTCCGCACCAGCATTGTAAACGCGGCTGCAGTACTGATTTGCCATACAGGGAGATGGCTTCCTGTTTCCAGTCCAGCGCTTGCCGGAGGACCGAAAAATATTGATTGGCTTCATTGGCCTGAAAGAAATGAGGCGCCCAGAACAGACGGCCGCCCCGAATGTCCAGCCATTCCCCCGGCTCTGACTCGGGTGCAAACAAATCCAGATTCATCACGCTGCTCACAGGCCGGAAGGCTGAGCGGGTAATCGGACATCCACCCAGACCAGGCGATGATCCGAACTGATTTCGGCACGCTCTCTGCCATCTTCTCCGGCCACCAGCCGTCGGAGCGGATCTTTTTTATCCGGCCAGAAAACCCCGCTGTTCATGATATCGAAGTCAGAGGAAGGCAATACATAGTCCAGTCTCAGGCCGCCTAAATGCGTCCATTCCGCACTTCTGCCCCGGCGCAATTTCCAGGGCCGGAAAAATCGGCCACCAAGGCTTTTCGGGGTCAGTTTTCCCTCGCTGACAACACGATGGATCCGGTGATGATACAGCAGATGGCGTAAAGCCAGCACCATGCCTTCACCATCGTGCATGTCAGCATTCAGATCGCCCATGAGCACAAAAGCTTCATCGGGCAATATTCCTCCAGCACGGCCCTGATCGTCGATCAGATACGCTTCATTTCCGATGATGTCCGTCAGCAACCGTAACTCATCATGGTTCCGGCGGGCATTGCGTCGTTCGGGGCCGTCAAAAACCGGTGGCGTCGGATGCGCGCACAACAAGTTAAACCGTTGCGGCCCAACCTGAACCGGGATCAGCACGTGGTTTTTCGAGGACAGCCGGATCGCTTGCGCTGCTTCCGGGCTGTAGTAATCTTCTGGCATCAGATGTTCCGGCATCTCCTGCCAGAGAAACTGCTGCCAGCTGCGGATATTCGATTCAATCAGTGGGTATCTGGAAAGCACCACAAATCCAAAATGGCCGTGATGGAACCCAAAGCCCTGCGCATCTTGCGGCAGAGTCAGTTTCCCGTCGCCGTCTAAATCAACGGGACTGGGTAATCCGGTGTTCGATGGCGGACAGTAACGGTAGGGATAATCGATAGCGACCTGGCCGTGTTGTGGCTCGGCCAGATAATAGCGGCAGAAGTCATCCAAGCTGCCATCATCCCCCCCTTCACCGGGATGATCAAATTCGCACAGCAGCAGTACATCCGGCTGAATGCGCTGAATCATTGCCGCAATACGAGAAAATCTGAGATGGCCTGGTTCCGCAAGTTTTTCCCGGATCCGGCCGGGCACCGGATCCGACATCGCGACGTTAAAAACGCCGATGCGTAAAGTTGGTAATGGCACAACGAACTCCCAACAAACTGAAATGAAAGGCCTGTTCAGATTGTACGCGGAGTTGAACCCAGTCTCCAGCAGCCACTAACCTGGAATTTTCACCAAACTGCTGATGGCCTGGTGAATCTGCCGGGCATCATGCATTGCCCGATGCCTGGATGGGCCCAACTCTTCCAGCGCACGCTGAAAAGAGGCACGGTCGATGCCATTTTCCTGCTGCAACCATAAACCCACTTCCGTCAGTCTGAAGGAAGGCCGCATGTGTGCGGCATGGTACAGCCGCCCCAGCCAGAAGAGGTCCCACTGGCTGTCGCAAAAAACATATTCAAGTTGCCCCAGCACACTGTTCAGATGCTGACAAACTTCCAGAACCTGCATCCCATGCTGTTCAAGCTCTGAACGTGAGATCTGGTGGATTTGCTGCTCGGCATAATTATCCCAGAACTGCCAGACATCCCCGGCAGTCAGCGGATTGATCAAGATACTGCGACCACTGCCATCGGGCAGAATATATCCGACTTCGATAGGATAAGACTGGTCAGATAATCCTGACGCTTCAAAATCGAGTGTTGCCCACATTGCACTCTCCCTGATGCTTATTTTTAGGTCCATCCACCGGCCACATTCGGTTCCATCCTGATCGGCACGCAACGCATGCAGATATACCGGTACGGACACTGCCTTCTTCAGTACTTCAGGTATATTGGCTCCTGCCGCTCCCGGTCCTGAGAACGAATCCAAAATACCGCACTGCGCCTGATTGTCATACCAATCAAAGTCAGTCAGTGATCAGAAATAGCGCAGGAAAAATGTTTGAGAACAAGGCAGATTTTTAGATCAGTCGTCATTCTACAATCAAAAAATCTAACGCAGTGATCGAACATTTGAACAAGCTAGGATGACCAGTGATTGACTGCGATTGGTATTACACGTTTACAACTTACCTGATTAACTTTAGACCCAGCTTGGCGCTTTACCCGCAATTTCATTTGCTTGACGCAGGATTGATACAATTTAATTCATCCTGAGCAGCCGCTGATAAATTTCAGTATCCGAATCACTGAAACAGACAAAATACACTTTCTCCGGCAGCGCCTGTGCTTCAAGGGTATGGCGTACGGTTGCGACCGCAATTTCAGCTGCCTGCTGCTTGGGAAAACCGTACACGCCCGTGCTGATGCCCGGAAAAGCGATCGTCCGTGCTCCCACGTCTTCAGCCTGCATCAGACTATGGCGATAACAATCGGCCAGAGATTGGGGCTCATGCTGGTCGCCCCCCTGCCAGATTGGCCCGACCGTATGGATGACCCATTTTGCCGGCAACTGATATCCCGGTGTGATTTTCGCCTCCCCGGTCTGACAACCGTTCAGACGACGACAGGCTGACAGTAATTGCGGCCCGGCCGCTTTGTGGATTGCCCCATCAACCCCGCCCCCGCCAAGCAAAGTATGATTCGCCGCATTTACAATTGCATCCACCGACAACGTGGTGATATCTCCTTGCCACACCAACAAATCTGCCATGTTTGCCTCCGGTTTGATCTGACACAAGAGAAGCTGAACTGACTCAGAAAGTGCCTGTGTCATGACTGACTCTCATGTTATTTTAGTGCGTCGCATTCAAAACAGATCAAAGCGAGCTTTATGATGCCTCCAATCCTCGGCTTTGCCGGATTCAGCGGGTCGGGAAAAACCACGCTGATAGAACAGGTCATTCCGTATCTGAAACAGCAGGGTCTGCGGGTCGGTCTCCTGAAACACAGCCATCACGATGTGGAGCCGGATACGCCGGGCAAAGACAGTTACCGTCTGCGCCATGCAGGCAGCGACCAGCTGTTGCTGGCAACGCCACACCGTCATATTCTGTTTTTTGAATATCCGGAATCAGACCCCCGGGAACCGGATCTGCAGCAGTGTTTGCAGCAACTGGATCACCGCAAGCTGGATCTCATTCTGGTGGAAGGATTTCGCGATCAGCCAATTGAAAAAATTGAAATTCACCGTCCGGTCTATGGCAAGCCTCTGCTCTATCCACAGGATGAGCACATTGTTGCCATTGCCACCAGTGAACCGGGCACAACGCACCCGTTACCCGTTCTGGACCTGAATCAGCCGAAGCAGGTGGCGGCGTTTATATTGAAAAGAATTCGGGAAGAGAATGACTGAAGACGTTCATTTGGCATGCCCGGCATCTGAGATGCCGGGCATGCGTTCGTCTGCTTTTACAGGCGTTTTTCAGTCAGCGCATCAAGGCACACAAAAGCAGGCACATCAGAACATCAGGCGTTTCCGGCCGGTTTGCTGATCGGAGTCTTTCCCGATGGTCGCGGATGGCCGGTTGCCGGATTTCTGTTTGCTACTTGTTTTCGCCGATTTGCTGCCGGACGATATGGCGGGTCGCTTGTGTGCCGACTTTTCTGCTTTCGGCTTTTCTGTTTTCGGCTTCTCGGCAGCAGACTTGCTGACGGTTTCCGTCACAGGCTGGTCACAAATCACCAGATAGAATTCACCATTAAACTCAATCACATCGCCATCGTAAACCTTGCGGCGCTTGCGCTGTTCCAGTTCACCATTCACGGCCACATAGCCTTCCGCAATGGCCATTTTGGCTTCACCACCGCCACCAACGGCATTGGCAATTTTCAGCACTTTATACAATTCAATCGGATGCGCCGACACTTCAATGCCCAGCGCTTCCACTTCAATTTCCTGATCCTGACTCACAATGTTCTGCCTGTTTCGACGGTCAATGCCGTGAGTATACCACTCTCTGTCTCAGGACCGGGTAAGATTCCGGCATCACGGCCCGGGATCCGACAAAATTGATTCATCCGCATGCAAAACACAGACAATCTCTTGGTTTTTGGCCCCCAATTAGAGATAACGATCTCAATACGTTATGCTTGTGACATGCTTCATGCCCGTGCCAAGTGACAAGGAAAAAAATCATGCTCAAATGCTTGTATGCCGCTGTATTCTGCCTTCTTTTTGCGCTACCAGCGCTGGCTCAGGAAGAGTCGTTGCCTTATTCAGAGCAAGCTGCGTTAGATAAGCCACTCATGGAACGGTATATTCTGGACGAACTGAAATCGCTCCGGCAAGACCAGCAGGATCTGGAAAGACGACTCACGATTTCTTTTACCGACCGTGAACTCGCCGTAGCTGACAAATCCCTGAACTACGCCAATGTGACCGTGACTTATTTCTTTTATCTGATTGCCGGAGCCGCTTCGTTGATTGCGCTTGTCGGCTGGCAATCGCTGAAGGAAATCAAAGTCAATACCAAGAAAATGGCCGACCAGCAGTTGCAGGAAATCACCGAACAATACGAGAAAAAATTCCAGGTGCTTGAACGGGATCTGAAACGGAAAACCCGGATTATTGCGCAGAACAATAAAGAGATTGAAATTATCAACGAGGTGCATAACCTCTGGCTGCGGGCGCAAAGCTCGCAAACGGCAGAGCAGAAAATGGAAGTCTATGATGAAATCCTGAAGCTGCGTCCCGGCGATCTGGAAGCTCTGACCCACAAAGCGGATGCCGCCATGGAAATTCGTGAATTCCACTGGGCACTGAGTATCTGTAACCGGGTGCTTGAAGTCGATAACACCAACGCCAATGCCTTGTATCAGCGGGCCTGTGCTTATGCTTGTCTGGGCGCAGAAGATCAGGCGGTTTCCGATCTGGAACAAGCGATTCTGGGCAGCGCCTTCCTGCGGGAACTGGCCCGGGAAGAGCAGGATTTTGAAACCCTGCACGGCCATGAACGCTTTGATCAATTAATCACTTACCATCACGAATGAGTCAAACCGCCTTCAGACTGCACCCAGCATCCTTCGAGAATGGCAAGGTCTGAAGGCATTTTTACAACGTCCTTCATGCTTCTGACACCCCAGCCTACCTGTCCGGGATATTCACTGGACAAGCTAATGACAGCGCGCTTAGTATCTTACGCGTTGATAAGGATCCAACGGAGTAAGTCATGCAAGCAACCACCCGACAAATGCAGGCCCAGAAACACATTGCGCTGGTCGCACACGATAACTGCAAAAGCCACCTTCAGCGCTGGGTTGAAGAGCATAAAGGAAAGCTCTTAAAACACACCCTGTATGCAACAGGCACTACAGGTCACCTGCTGGCCAAACAAACCGGGCTTCCGGTGAACTGCCTGCTCAGTGGCCCGATGGGTGGAGACCAGCAATTAGGTGCGCTGATCTGTGAAGGAAAGATTGATATGATGATTTTCTTCTGGGATCCCCTGAACGCCGTACCGCACGACCCGGATGTCAAAGCGCTGCTGCGCATTGCTGCGGTGTGGAACGTCCCAGTGGCCACCAACCGGGCCAGCGCCAATTTTATGATTGAATCGTCCATGATGGACAAAGCAGTCTCCATCGAGATTCCGGACTATGAAGCATATCTTGCAGAACGTCTGACCTGAACAACCCCAAAGCACAGACATGGCGGCCTGGATCTCGGCCGTCATCTTCACTCCCCATCGCACCAAAGCCACCCCAACTGCTGATTTGTTCTCTCTGTTTGCAGATGACAAAAAACGTCTTCAGCCGCCACACGGCAAATCCGAAATTTTAGGTATATGCTTAGAATTTGTTGATCACAACAATTCACCACGAAAACAAATTCTTATACCAATCAAAGTAAGTCAATGATCAGAAATAGCGCAGGGGAAATGTTTGAGAACAAGGCAGTTTTTTTAGATAAGTAGTGATTCTACAATCAAAAAATCTAACGCAGTTATCGAACAATTGAACAAGCTAGGATGACCAGTGATTTACTGCGATTGGTATTACCTACATGGTGGTTTATGAAAGCATGGACTCTGACTGAACCGGATGGCCTGAACAGCCTGCAACTCACGCGCCGTTCACGGCCAAAACCCGCCCCCGATGAGGTTCTGATTCAGGTTGCCGCAGCCGGGCTCAACCCCATCGACTATAAACTGGCCAGCTGGGGATACGCCACCTGGGACTATCCGCAAATCGTTGGGATGGACATCGCTGGCACCGTTGAAGCGGTCGGGGCACAGGTCCATCAATATAAACCGGGCGACCGGGTCTTTACCTTTCTTGATCCCCGCCAGTGTGGCGGCTTTGCAGAGTACGTCTGCAGCAAAACCGATGCCCTGAGCCGCCTGCCTGCTGAAGTCAGCTTTGAACAGGCCGCGGCGCTCCCTTCAGCCGGATACAGTGCCTGGCTGGCGGTGTACGACAAATTGCGCCTGGCGGCAGGCCAGCGCATCGCCATTACCGGGGCTGGCGGCGGTGTGGGCGGATTCGCCGCACAGCTCGCCAAACTGGCAGGCGCAACCGTTTATGCCATTGCGGCGCAACAGCACCATGCCCGATTACTCAGCTATGGCGTGGATGCGGTGATTGATACCGAAGACAATGTCGCGATGAAAATCATTGAACTGACCGAAGACAGGCTTCTGCACGCCGTGATTGACTGCGTCTCGGCCCGCTCCGGCAGTGTGATGAGCGCCCTGATCCGCTACAACGGACAAATCGTCATGGTTGCGGATCAGTTCAATCAGGTGCCTTTACTGGCAACAACGAAAGCCATCAGCATGCATGAAGTCGCGCTGCACGCAACCTATGCCCACGGCGCGCCCGAAGATATTCATCATCTGGCCGACATGGGAAATAACCTGAGCAATCTGGTGGCGGAAGGAAAACTCGACCCCATGCTGAATCAACTGATCCCCTTTGCGGATCTGAAGCAGGGTCTGCAGATGCTGCACGACCAGAAGCACAGTGGCAAGCTGGTCGTGGTGCTGGACGACTGACGCAGCCGAAACCGCAGGGAGACACTTCCCGGCTCAGCGGCTGACTTTTTTGATTTTATTAAAGACGGGATAACGGTCTTCAATCAGCTCATTCACGAAAGGAGACAGGGTCTCCGGGTTTGCACAAATCCAAACCTGCTCTTTTGCCCGGGTCATCGCCACATAGAACAGGCGACGCTCTTCGGCATCCGCAATGCCGTCATTGCCACCGGACTGCAGACAGGCCAGCAGCCCGCGATCCCGGTCCAGCGCCGGGAATACCCCCCGGTTCACATTCAGAATGAAGACAAAATCGGCTTCACGCCCTTTGCTGGCATGGCAAGTCATAAACTGCAGGTTGAGCTGCGGCCATTGCGCCTGCCAATCCGCGAGTTTCTCCGGCTTCTGGTCGTGATTCCGACCCAGCAGCAGCACCTGGGCCTCTTGTTTCACTTTGGCAGCCAACTGGACCAGTTCCTGTTCCAGCAAGTCCTGCGCTAGCAGCGTCACCGCTTTTCGCTTCTGTTTCCTGAAACTTTTCAGCGATTTTTTCAGTTGCTGTGGGTTTTGCTGAATGAACAGGTTCGCCACCTCACCGATCATATTGTTGAACCGGTAGGTAGTGTCCAGTTCCATCACCTGGCTGGCGCCGAATCGCGATTCAAAACCCGTAGTCAGATTCACATCAGCCCCGGCAAACCGGTAAATTGCCTGCCAGTCATCCCCCACCGCATACAGCGAGGGAGCCAGAGACTGGTCGCCGTGCGGCTTGCAAATCGCTTCAATCAGACTCAGCCGGTGTGGAGAAATATCCTGATATTCATCCACCATCACAAAGCGCCAGGGCGGCGTAAACTTGCCTTGCTGAATGTAGTCGGTCGCCGCCTGAATCATTGAATTGAAATCAATCTGGCGGTTGGCTTTCAGATACTGACTGTAAGTTTTGTAGCACGGCCATAACAAAGCCAGCTCACTTTTCATCTGCGCTTTGTCTGTGTTGCCCAAATCGCTGTCCACCAGCGCAGACAACACCGATTTATTCCCGCCATGCTGACTGATCAGTTCAATATGCCGCCAGACCCAGTTCAGTAAGGGTTCACTGCGGGCCTGTTCTTCCATCGAGTTATCCCCGCGAAATCCGGGAATCCGCCATTGTGTCAGATGTTTTTGCCAGCGCTTGGCTGAAGCTTCCTGCTGCCATTGATCTTTCAGCATCGCCGACAGCCATTCATGCCGGGCGGCGTCATCCAGCACCAGGGGCGAAACCGCAGGCAGAGTGCCTTCAACAGCCTGAATGATCTGGCATCCCAGGCTGTGAAAAGTGGCCACACGCACAGGCTTTCCGATTTTATCAGCCAGTCGCTCACTCATTTCTTCCGCAGCTTTACGGCCAAAGGCCAGCAACAGTATATCTTCAGGATCAGCCTGCTGGCTGGCCAGCAGATAACCGGCTCTGGCCATCAGTACACTGGTTTTACCGGATCCGGCTCCCGCCAGAATCAGGTTATGATCTTCATTCAGCAGCACAGCCTCGCGCTGAGAAGCGTTGAGTGGTGACGATTCGAAGCGGTCAAACCAGGAAGCCCATTTCCCGGTTTCTTCCTCAATCCATTGCTGGTTAGTCGCCGCCACCCATTCCCGGTTATCGGTCAGCCAGGGCGAGATTTGCTCAAAGGCCAGCGGCCGGAATGAGGCAGCAAGCTCATCGGTCAGTCCGGTGTCTTGCAGAGCATAATGCAGGGCATGCTGTAGATTCAGGTGCTGAGAACGGCGTTTGTAATTGTGCTGAGTCGTGAAGTTTTCAATCTGCGTCAGCATCTGAGGTAAATGCTGATCGAGTTTTTCCACCCGACCCTGCGCCCACTCACGGTACGCATTCACCAGGTGTTCGGCAAAATGTTTGCATTCAGCCCAGGGCAAGCCGTGAATCGTCCAGCTGTCGTTCTGGTCGGCGGACATCAGCTCCATCGCACCCCACATCACGCCACGGTGCAAAGTCACGGAGCCGTCCCAGTCATCGAAGGACACCACTTCCTGATGGGTCAGACTTTCCAGTCGGACTTCTTCTTCATCCAGCGCAATGCTGCAAAAATCGCCCTGCACTAACCATTGTGCAAGCCAGTTGGCTGTTAATCGCATTCTGTTTCCTGACACCTTGCTTCTCTCAGCAAGAAGATTATCAAGAACTGTACACTGACCATAGCGGTAAGCACCTTATTTACGTAAAATTTGAGACAAAAATATCCGCTGTCTCCGGCAAACTTCCAGACTGGATTCAGCGCTGGCGGATGACTCATGATAAAACTCGCTTTACAGTCTACTTTTCGTCGTTTTTGGGCTAAAGAACGTTTCCATCACAGTGCCCGGGTTGCCATTGCACTGGTGGGTGCGGTTGTGCCCTGCTGGTATCTCAATGCAACGACAGCCGTCACGCCACTGGTTTTAGGCATTATCGCCTCGGCGCTGGCCGAAACCGACGATAATCTGACCGGAAAAATCAAAGCGCTGATCATGACACTGCTGTGCTTTCTGATTGCCTCGCTGTCTGTCGAATTGTTGTTCGATTATCCGGTTCTGTTTGCCATCGGGCTGTTTTCATCCAGTTTTGCCTTCATCATGCTGGGCGCCATGGGCACCCGCTACGCCAGCATTGCTTTTGCGTCGCTGCTGCTGGCGATTTACACCATGCTCGGTGCCGAGAACAGTCAGAATTTATGGTATCAGCCCACCCTGTTACTGTCCGGCGCAGCAGGCTACGGACTTCTGGCTCTGTTATGGCAAATCTTCTGGCCAAATCAGGCGCTTCAGCAGGGGCTGGCGAATGTTTTCGATGCGCTGGCCGATTATCTGGACGACAAAAGTCACTGGTTTCGTCCGGTCGAAAATCTGGAGCCTCAGCAGCTCCGGATTCAGGCCGCCAACAGCAATGCCAGAGTCGTTGCTGCCCTGAATCTGTCCAAAATGACGCTGCTGAACCGGGCCAAGCGCGTTCAGCCAAACCAGCGCGGACACCGCTATCTCAGCCTGTATTTTCATGCGCAGGACATTCATGAGCGTGTCAGTTCCTCCCATCAGCGGTATCAGGATTTAGCCCGTGCGTTTCGTCGCAGTGATATTCTGTTTCGCTTTCAGGATTTGCTGAAGCAGCAAGCCAGCGCCTGCCGGCAAGTGGGTCAGTGTCTCGCTATGGGACATTATTACCGCCACAGTCTGGAGAATCGTCTGGCACTGGATGAGCTGAAAGAGTCGCTGGATTATCTGAAAGCCCGGCACAATCCGGCATGGCGTGCTTATCTGACTCAACTCGATTATCTGTTCAGTAATCTGGCCACCGTTGAACGCCAGCTGGCGAATCTGAACAACCCGGATGCTTCCGATGCGCCGGAAGATACTGAGCTGGCGGATTCAGAAGCCCATACCCTGCCCGGACTCTGGCAACGCCTCAAAAACCAGATGCACACCGACAGCCAGTTATTTCGTCACGCCATTCGGATCGCGACAGCGCTGACGATCGGTTACGGGGTGATTCATCTGTTGGATCTGAAACTGGGATTCTGGATTTTGCTGACGACCCTGTTTGTCTGCCAGCCCAATTACAGCGCCACCCGCAAAAAACTGACGCAACGTATTCTGGGTACACTGGGCGGCTTGCTGATCGGCTTGCCACTGCTGTATCTGTTCCCGGGGCAAGAAGGCCAACTGGTGTTGATGGTGCTGGCAGGAATTGCATTTTTTATCCTCAGAAACCAGCAATATGCGCTGGCAACCGGCTTTATCACCCTGTTCGTACTGTTCTGTTTCAGTCAGTTAGGTGCCGGATTTGCCGTCGTGTTGCCACGGCTGGCAGATACCCTGATCGGCTGTGTGCTGGCGGTGTTCGCGGTGTCCTTTATCCTGCCCGACTGGCAGTCGCGCCGGCTGCATAAAATCATGGCCACGGCGGTCACCACCAACCGGGATTATCTGGCACAGATTATCGGACAATACCGTATCGGAAAAAAAGACAGTCTCAGCTACCGGGTCGCCCGTCGCGAAGCCCACAATACCGACGCGCAACTCAGCACCGCGATCAGTAACATGCTGTCTGAACCGGGCCGGTATCGTCTGGCGATTGAGGAATGCTTCCGTTTCCTGACCCTGAATCACGCCATGCTGAATTACATTTCAACACTCGGCGCGCACCGTACTCAGTTAGATGAGCATAAAACGCATAAGCTGATCGCACAGGCGCACAGTCAGATCCACCTGCAGCTGGAAGCACTGGCCAACCAGCTCAGCAGTAAACAATGCGGGCCGCCGCCGGAATCCGACAGCAGTCTGGCACAGGCACTGGCCACCTGGCGGGAAGGGGATGATCAGTCTGTTCGACTGATTCTGCAACAGCTGTATCTGATTCAGTGTATGTTGCCGGAGCTGCATTCACTGGCGAACAAACTGGCGGCGAGAACCCAACAGGCAGCAGCACCTGCCAGCTGAAACGAATCAGTAACATCATCCATGAAGTGATAAAAAATCAGCCAATCAAACCATCACGGGCATAATTTCTCTGCAAAAATGCCTGTGGTGGTATAAAATCCAGCCCTTTCTTCGACCCCGTTCATTAAACACATCATCATGATTGATTTCGCGACGCTGCCGCTGTATCTGACTGCGGTTGTTGCCCTGCTGCTTGTGCCAGGGCCGGATATGCTTTTAATTGCCAGTTCCAGCCTGAGCTATGGCAAACGAGTGGGCCTGTTTGCCAGTTTAGGCAATGCGACTTCAGGGCTGATTCTGACTGTGCTGGCGGCCATGGGTGTTTCAGCACTGATTGCCATGAACCCGATGGCACTGGAAGCCCTGCGTTATCTGGGCGGTATTTATCTGCTGAAAATGGGCTGGGACTGTCTGCGCAGCCAGCCCGCAGAATCGCCGACCGTGGCGGCCCGGCAGGGTCTGGCACGTCTGCTCTACCGCCGGGCAGTCTTCAGTAACCTGCTCAACCCGAAAGCGCTGATTTTCTTCGTGCTCTTTCTGCCGCAGTTTGTTTCGAGCCAGATTGCAGCCAGTTCCGGCGAGCAAATGCTGGCACTGGGCCTGTTGCTCAATGTGATGGGACTGGCGTTTAACCTGTTGCTGGTCGTACTGGCCGGGACTCTGGGCCAGCCTCTGCTGAAAAACCCGAAGTTCCGGGCCAATCAGAACCGGTTTATGGGCTGCATCTTCATTCTCCTTGCAGTCTGGCTGCTGGCGTCTCAGTTGCCGCAAGTCTGAACCTGAAAAAATGCCGCCACATTCTGGAGGCATTTTTCATTCATCATCCGTTTTCCTGCTACGCCTCTATCCTCAGTGTCCGAACAGCCAGACCCGGCTTTCATAGGGCCGCAAAGAGCCCGTCGCAGCCGGTTGTAACGCGGTTTCATCATCATAGTTCGACAACACCACCTGCCCCTGACTGAGATCCAGCGAAGACAGCGCCTGGAGCGAAAATTCAGCCGGCTCGGCACTGTAGTTGTTCAGACAAATCAGCGTCTGGTGCTGTGTTTGCCGACGGTAGACATGCAGCGCCGGATCCGCTGGCAGCAAGTCTGTGTAATCGCCGTCCACAATCACCCCGAGTTGTTTTCGCATCGCGATCAACTGGCGGTAATAGTGAAACACCGACTGATCATCCGCCAGTGCCTGCGCCGCATTGATCTGCGGGTAGTTCTCAGCCACATCAATCCACGGCTCACCCGCAGTAAATCCGGCATGGGCACTGTTGTCCCATTGCATTGGTGTCCGGGAATTATCCCGTGAGCGCTGTGCCAGAATCGCCAGCGCCTGCTGAGAAGACATGCCCTGTGTTTCGGTCAGAATCCGGTACATGTTCAGGCTTTCGACATCCCGGTACTGCGAAATCTCAGTAAAACCTGGATTCGTCATCCCGAGCTCTTCCCCCTGATAAATATACGGCGTGCCCTGCATCAGATGCAGCGAGGTGGCGAGCATTTTAGCGGACAGCTCCCGATAGACCCCATCATCGCCAAAGCGACTGACCACACGCGGCTGATCATGATTACACCAGAACAGAGCCCCCCAGCCCTGATTGTGCAGGCCCTGCTGCCAGTGGTTGAACAATGCCTTCAGGGCGGGAAAATCCATCGGCGCCAGTTGCCATTTTTCGCCGTTCGGATAATCCACTTTCAGGTGATGAAAGTTGAACACCATCGACAACTCCCGGCCGTCTCGGGCAGAATATTGCTGGCAATGATTCAGTGTGGTGGAAGACATTTCGCCCACCGTCACCGAGCCATATTTCTGAAAAACATCCGCGCTGATTTCCTGCAGAAATTCATGCACTCTGGGCCATCGGTATAAAAACGGCGACCATCTCCCTGGTCATCACTAGGGAAGTCCTGCTGTTTGGAAATCAGGTTGATGACATCCAGCCGGAATCCATCCACCCCTTTCTCCGCCCAGAAACGAATCACCTGCTTGACTTCTTCACGTACCGCCGGATTTTCCCAGTTCAGATCCGCCTGCTCTCTGGCAAACAGATGCAGGTAATACTGCTGTGTGGCTTCATGCCATTCCCAGGCATTGCCGCCAAACTTTGACTGCCAGTTATTGGGCTCACGGCCATCGACCGCATCCTGCCAGATATAGTAATCCCGGTACGGGCTGTTTTTATCCGATAACGCCTGCTGGAACCATGCATGTTCAGTCGAGGTATGGTTCACCACAATATCCATGATGATCCGGATTCCCCGCTGACGCGCGGCATCCAGTAAGCGGTCAAAGTCGGCCATGGTGCCAAAATCAGGATTGATGCTGTAATAGTCCGAAATATCATAGCCGTTATCGATCATCGGCGAGGCATAGACGGGCGTCAGCCAGATTGCATCGATGCCGAGTGTCTGCAGATAAGGCAGCCGCTGAATGATACCGTTGATATCTCCGGTGCCCTGATTGCCGCTGTCGGCAAAACTTTTCGGATAAATCTGATAAATGGTGGCCGTACGCCACCAAGGTTGTTCCGTTTGTTTCATCGTGCCTAGCCTTTGGAAAAACGGCAGTCTGGCTGCCGTGAGACGACGTTTATACTGTTTGTGGTTGTGAATTCAGTTGCCCTTTGGCGGCAGCACGTTTGTACATCACCAAGGTCAGCACCAGTGGCACCACGATGGCCACCAGCATCGCCAGCAGATAAATCAGCCAGTACTGCGGCTGAATCGAAAGGATACCCGGCAGCCCCCCAACGCCAATCCCGTTTGCCATCACACCGGCACCGCCACAAAGGGCAGCCGCCAGTGCTGAGCCAGTCATGGCACACAGCATCGGGAATTTATACTTCAGGTTGATGCCATACATGGCCGGTTCCGTCACGCCAAGATAAGCCGAGATGGCCGCAGGCACTGAAATTTCACGCTCATTCTCTTTTTTGCTGATCAGGATAATCCCGACCACGGCGGAGGCCTGTGCAATATTCGACAAAGCAATCAGTGGCCAGATTGGCGTGCCGCCCATATCCTGCATCAGTTGCAGATCCACTGCGTTGGTGGTGTGGTGAATCCCGGTAATCACCAGGGGTGCGTAAAGGAAACCAAACAACACGGCGCCCAGAATCGCAAAATCACCCGTCATCGCGGCTTTCGCAACATAAGCGACGCCATCGCCCAGCATCCGGCCAAACGGGCCAATCAGCGCATGCGCCAACACGACCGCAGTAATCAGTGAAATAAAAGGCACCACCACCAGATAGAGGTAATCCGGGATGATACGCTTGAGACGGGTTTCGATGAACGCCAGTGCGATTCCCGCCAGCATGGCCGGAATCACCTGCGCCTGATAACCGACTTTTTCGATCACAAACCAGCCGAAATCCCAGACTTCCGGCACCTGTTTGCCGATCAGGTACGCATTCATCAACTGAGGGGAGACCAGCGTTATCCCAAGCACAATCCCCAGAATCGGTGTGCCGCCGAGTTTTTTCACCGTTGACCAGCACACCCCAACCGGCAGGAAGAAGAAAATCGCTTCGCCAATCAGCCACAGGAACGCGTGGACCTGAGCCCAGAACGGACTAGTTTCGGTGAGGGTTTTGCCATCAAATAGGGCAATATCGCCAATCACATTCCGGAAGCCCAGAATCAGACCACCGGTAATAATGGCAGGCAGCAGCGGTACAAAAATTTCTGCAAGATGGGAAATACCGCGCTCCAGCAAGCTCATATTCTGCCGGGCTGCAACTTTCGCTTCATCTTTACTGACCGTCTTTTCGCCTAACCGGTTGTTCAGTTGCTTGTAGACCTGATCAACTTCGGTGCCGATCACGACCTGAAACTGCCCCGCATTGGTAAAGCAGCCTTTCACCATGGGAATCGCTTCCAACGCGGCCACATCCGCCTGTTTCGGGTCTTGTAATACAAAACGTAGTCGTGTCAGACAGTGACTGACACTGACGATATTTGTCTCCCCTCCAATGTGGGTGACAAGTTGTGCGACTTGTTGTGGGTCAATTTTACTCATGCCATTATCCGTCTGTAGGTACAGGGTATTTTTTATCTCTCTAGAAATGGGAACATTCCCATTTATTTTTTGTTCATGATGAACCTATCGACAGTGACTTAAAATGGGAATGTTCCCAAAGTGTGGGATAACTCACGAATGATCGTCAGTTCAAGGATAGTCATGAAACCTGGGTCACGTTCACGGACGTGTTCACGAACGTGTTCACGAACGCTCTTCAGGACAGGCTGTATTGTTCAGAAAGGGAAATCAGGCCGGGTAGCTGGCATGTTGTATCAAATGCGTGATCGCTGCATTGTGCTGTAAGTGCTGTAATAACAACCGGGCAGCATGTTCTCCGGCTTCAAAATAACCGGGATCAATACTGAAGGTATTCGGGAACATAAAACTGAGCAGATCGGTCGCCCCTACGCCGGAGACGGTCACTTCTGTCCGCTGTAACTCCTGCAGTCGTTTCGCGACCCCCATGGCCAGCGTGTCACTGGCACAGACAATCGCCTGTGTTTCTTCTTTCAGGACTTTGTCCGTTAAAGCATAGGCGCTGTCATAACTCAGCTCACCCGTCTGATACACAGCCGACAACCGATGTTTCCGGCAGGCCGCCAGATAAGCGTCCAGACGCAACCTGCCCGTGGTCCGGTCTGACGGGTCCACGCCAATGTAACTGATGGCAGTCAGCCCTTTTTCCGTCAGTTGCGCCATTGCCAGCTGAATCATGCCTTCGTTGTCATAACTGACCGACGACACCGCCTGAGTATCGACGGCAATGACCACTGCCCGCTGTGAAAACCGGTCCAGCAGATTGTCTTCAAAACCGGAGAATCCGAACACAATCACGCCATCGACATTACGTTTTTCCAGCACGGCAAGGTGCTCACGGGTTTTTTCGGCAGAGAACTGGCTTTCCATGATCACCGCATCGTAGCCCGCTCCGTAGATGACCTCGAGAATGCCACGAATGGCTTTATTCTCGGACGGAGAATCCAGACGTGACACAATAACCCCAATGACTTTACTGCTGCCACCACGCATCGACTGCGCGGATTTTGACGGCACATAGCCAGATTCGCGAATCACTTGCTCGACTTTTTCCCGAGTGGCTGGTTTTACACGGGGATCTTGCGTCAGCACTCGGGAAACGGTCGACTTGCCAACACCGGCGAGCTTCGCGATATCTAAAATAGTCAGCTTTTGTGTCATAGGGCTCTCAATCATATCGCAGACGTTATTCGTCTTTGTGGGTCAGTCGGTCTGGCCGCGAAACGCCTTATTTTCTCTGTCTGCACCACAATTGCAATGTCTTTCTCAGGTATAACTGCTTACATAAAAAATGCAGCAAATTGACAATCAGCCGACAAAAATCCCTGATTTATCCGATACTTTTTTAAAGTGCTTGAAATAAGTTTTCAACGTACCCATATAAAAAAACAGACACAAGCGTCTTCTGATACCTGCTGAAAAGCCGTTGCCTCTCACTGCTGTGGTATCAGCCGAAGCACTAAGGATAATTATGATTACTCATGTTGGCATTATTGATCAGGACCCGGTCCGGTTGATCACCCCGCTTTTAGACCATGGCGTTCCGGCCAGCCGGATGATTTTTATTGGAACGGAATCACAGCAGGAAACTTATGTCCGGCTCAGTTCCATCCTGACGCCCAGGGATATTGAGACCGAATTTTTCACGATCCCAGACTCTATCAATATCACGACGCTGCGCCGCCGGCTCAACGAACTCGCAACGCGCCTGAAAGAAAAAGGTCAGGACGTGTGGTTCAACGCCAGCTGCGGTCTGCGACACCGTTTACTTTCGGCCTATGAAGTTTTCCGCAGTTACCAGTGGCCAATTTATGTCATCGAACCCTACAGTGACGAAATGTGCTGGCTCTACCCGGCCGACCGTGAGCAGCAGCAGGTGGAAGACCGAATTCAGCTCACCGACTATCTCACCATTTTCGGCGCACGCGCTGAACTGCCGGAAACCACAGTCCCGGAAGCGCTCAATCAGCAATTGTGGGATTTAGGACAACGCTGGGCCAGTGCTGCACTGGAGCTTGGGCCTGGTCTGGCGACGCTGAATTATCTGGCCACCACCTGCCGTAAAGAACAGAAACTGGATGTTGAGCTGAGTGAAAAGCAGCAAGGCTACAAAGAACTGGGCCTGTTGATTCACGACTTACAGGACACCGGACTGGCCGCTTACGACAATGGCATTCTGACGTTCAAGCACGAAGAAGCAAGACGCTTTGCCAACGGTGAATGGTTAGAAAACCTGGTTCACAGTACCGTACGTGCGATTCAGAGCAAACTGCCGACCATTCAGGATCACTCTCTGGGTGTTCAGGTCTATCGTCAGATTGGTGACCGCGAGGTCCGCAATGAGTTGGATGTGGCTACTGTCGTCAATAACAAGCTGCACATCATTGAATGCAAAACCAAAGGGATGCGGGATGACGGCGATGACACGCTCTACAAACTTGAATCCCTGAGAGATTTACTCGGCGGCCTGCAGGCTCGCGCGATGCTGGTCAGCTTCCGTCCGCTGCGCCATCACGATCTGGTTCGGGCCGAAGATCTGGGACTGGCGATTATTGGACCCGAGCAATTAGGCGATCTGGAACAACATCTCCATACCTGGTTCAAAGCCGCTGGCGGACAAGCCAACCGCATGCTGTAAAGCCAGACACAACCATCAAAAAACCGATGCAACACAGCATCGGTTTTTTGATACCAATCAAAGTCAGTCAGTGATCAGAAATAGTGCAGGAAAAATGTTTGAGAACAAAGCGGATTTTTTAGATGAGTAGTGATTCTACAATCAAAAAATCTAACGCAGTTATCGAGCATTTGAACAAGCTAGGATGACCAGTGATTTACTGCGATTGGTATTATTCAATCATCGCTAGCCAGTTACTTGTTCAGCATCCGGCGTGCCGCATCCACAACCACACGAATTGCGCGAGCTTCCGTTTCTTTCAGCGTTGTGTGATCCGGGGTTTCTTTTTGAGTCCGGTTAATAATCACACCTGCCACACAACCAGCACGCAGACCAGAACTTGCACACATGGTCAGCAAGGTTGCAGATTCCATTTCAAAGTTCAGGACACCCATATCCTGCCATTCCTGCATTGAGCCCTGGAAACGGCGGACCACACGGCCAGAGAATGTGTCGTAACGCTCCTGACCCGGATAGAAGGTATCGCTGGACGCCGTTACACCGGTGTGAACAGCAGTATCTTCTGCGTCACAGGCTTCTTTCATCGCTGTCGCCACCTCAAAATCAGCAACAGCCGGGAATTCCATTGGAGCAAAGTGCAGGCTGGCACCATCCAGACGCACAGAACCAGTCGTCACGATCATGTCACCCACATTGATGTTCGGCTGAATCGCACCCGTGGTGCCAACACGCAGGAAAGTATGCACGCCCAGTTGCGCCAGTTCTTCCACAGCAATTGACGTGGACGGGCCACCGATACCAGTTGAACACACAACAACAGATTTTCCGTCCAGTTTCGCACGGTACAGCGTGTACTCACGGGCACTGTTCAGAAACTCTGGCTCATCCATCAGATTGGCAATTTTCTCAACACGCGCCGGATCACCCGGAATAATGGCAATTTCCGCGCCCTGAAGATCAGATTTGGTAACACCCAGATGGAAAACAGCGTTCTCAGACATAATTCTATCCTTCATTGTGTGGCCTGCTTTCTGGCGGCCTATTATGGGATCTTATTCAACAACTTGAACTCTCGAATACCCGCTAACCATAGCGGATCACCACCGGGATATTATTGACGGTGATCACAACAATATGACAGCCCAATGTAACTCAAATCGCAAAAGAGATCATAGATCACATTAATGATGAAATGATGAATCTGGTTTCACCCGACATCCCTCAAATCTGAGCCCGAAACACAAAAGCCGGTACAACATGTACCGGCTTCACGCCAATGCTTGACTGTTAGCCAGAGACATCCGTCTCCGACGATTCGGGTTTAAACCTGAGTAATCGCAAGGCGTTGACCGTCACCAGCGCCGTGGCGCCACTGTCTGCCAGCACAGCCAGCCACAGGCCGGTCCACCCCAGCAAAGTCGTCACCAGGAAAATCAGCTTGAGCCCCAATGCCAGACTGATGTTCTGACGGATATTGGCCAGCGTTTTGCGAGACAGCAGAATCATCTCCGGCAATTCACTCAGGCGATTGTGCGTCAAAGCTGCATCGGCCGTTTCCAGCGCCACATCCGTTCCGCTTCCCATGGCCACGCCAACATGAGCCATTTTCATGGCTGGCGCATCGTTAATACCGTCACCAACCATGGCAACCCGATGATTCTGGCTCCATTGTGCCACTTCGCGTACTTTATCCTCAGGCAACAGGCCAGCACGGAAATCCATCCCCACTTCAAAGGCAATCGCCGTTGCAGCCCGCGGATTATCTCCGGTCAGCATCAGGGAATTCACCCCCATACTTTTCAGACGCTGAACAGCCTGCTTCGCATCTTCCCGCAAGTTATCCCGCCAGGCGATCAAGCCCACAGGCTGGCCATCGCGCAGCACGACAACCAGGGTCTTTCCTGCATCGCTCAGTTGATCAACGGCTTGCTGCTGCACAGTGGTCAGAACTATCTGACGGTCGAGCCGGTCCGGCGCCAGTAGCTGAATCACCTTGCCCCCCACCTGACCTTGCACACCCCGGCCCGGGAGGGCTTTGCGCAATTCAGCCTGTGGGACCTTGACCCCATGCTGGCTTGCCCTTTCAATCACCGCATTCGCAAGCGGATGCAGTGAGCCCATTTCAACCGCGGCCGATTGCGCCAGTAATTCAGATTCTGTGCCTTCCCAGGCCACAATATCTGTTACCTGGGGTTTTCCCTGCGTTAAAGTCCCGGTTTTATCAAACGCAATGACTTCAGCCTGTCCCAGTTGTTCCAGCGCGGCCCCGCCTTTAATTAAGGCCCCGCGACGTGCTGCCGCCGCTAAGCCCGAAGTAATCGCCGCCGGGGTTGAAATCACCAGCGCACACGGACAGGCAATCAGTAAGAGTGTCAGACCTTTGTACAGCCATTCATCCCAGGACTGACCGAAAATCACGGTCGGGATGAGAACAATCAGCGCCGCCAGTAAGATCATCGCCGGGGTGTACCAGCGGCTGAACCGGTCAATAAAACGTTCAATCGGCGCTTTGCTGGCTTCGGCATTCTCAATCAGATGCAGAATCCGATCGATGGCATTTTCTCCGGGTTCAGATGTCACCTTCAGGCGAACCAGATGCTCGACTGACAAAGAGCCTGCCAGCACCGTGTCCCCTGCCAGGCGTTCAACCGGCAGGGATTCCCCCGTCATTGCACTTTCATCAAAACTGGCAGTCGGATCCTGTAACACCGCATCTGCCGGTAAGCGGGCGCCCGGTGCCACTTCAATGATATCTCCCGGACGCAGCTGATCCGCGGGGACTTCTTTCAATTCACCATTGGCTTCCACCCGTCTGGCGGTTTCCGGCACCAGTGCCATCAGCGCTTTCACGCCACTCCGGGCACGGGCTGAAGCATATCCTTCCAGTTGCTCCCCGAGTAAAAACAACAGCAAGACCATGGCCGCTTCCGCCGTTTCCCCGAGATATAACGCACCGAGTGCAGCAACGCTCATCAGGGTTTCAATGGAGAATGGGGATCCCCGCTTCGCCAGCTGAAATGCTTTTCGTGCAATTGGCACTAAGCCCACCAGCGTCGTCGCCGTAAATGCGGCCAGCCCAAAGCTCTCTGATTTCAGAGAGATCAGATACGAGACAAAAATCATCACTGCGGTCAGCGTCAGCATCCCGTAGGTTTGGATCCAGTTGCCCGTTTCCGCTGCTTTTCCCTGACTTGGACGAATCAACGGAAATCCGGTCGCTTTCGCTGCCGACTCTACATCACCCATCAAGGTGTCAGAATCACCGGTCACAAACAGCTTTTCAGTCGCAAATGTCACGGTTGCGCTCTCTACACCCCGAACAGCCAGAATGGCTTTTTCCAGCTTACCGGCACAGCTCGGACAATCCATTCCCTGAATTTGCCAACTGAATTTAGGTTGTGACGAATCACTGACCGGTGATGTGGTATGTGTAGCAGAAGGTTGAGAAGATGATTTGGCAAATGGTACTGAGACTGAAAGCGCTGCTTCAGCCGTCATTCTGGCAGGTTTGAGGTGGTTGATTCTCGACAAAGACGATGGTTTTGTCTCGGCAATCAAAGAAACAGTTTGGGTTCGCCCGGCGGGGTCACCGTCTTCCGGATCCCCCCGGAGCCGCCGCTACAGCAGCCACCGGATTCACCGGTTGCAGAGACAACAGCTGTTTCAGTACAACAGGAAACGCCCTGCTCCACCCGGACACTGGTTTGATTACCGGCAGGTTTCACGCTGTGAACATGCATTTTTTTATTATGACACTGTGCGCACATTTATTTCTCCTCCATTTGAGTCTAGCGGTGCGTTCTGCATTCACTATAAACCTTAGAGGTAACTCCAAGGTCAAGGGGATTTTGAGTTGCTCCAATCCAAGTCAAGAGGCACGTCGCAAAGTCGCGAAACAATCATCACCGTATAGGCAGTGGTTGAGAGGTGGCAATGAAAAGGCGCTGAGTTCAGCGCCTTTCAAACACAGTGGCAGGGTTAGACCGGATGCTTGAAACAGTCACCAATTTGATCACTGATGGCTGTCAGCACATTCCGTCGGGTAATGATCCCAACCAGACGTCCGCCTTCAACCACAGGATACAACTTCGGTTTCTGTGCCGACATGGTTTCCGCCAGCTGAATAATGCTGGTATCCGGACTCACCGTCAGCACTTCGGTTCGCATGACGTCGCCAACAGTGTGGGTATCCTGACAGTGATAACCGACTTTCAACAGCTTCTGAATAAAATCCTGTTCAGACACAAAGCCAACAACATGGCGGTACTCGTCAATGACAGGACCGCCGATTTGCTTGGAAGTGAGCATTTTGTCCAATGCCTTAGACAAAGACATGCTCGCTTCGAAGGTGACTGGCCGCGCATTCATATAATCTCGGACTTTGATCGACTCCATGCATTCCCCCTGAATGATTCTTTTTGGATTCGCAGGCAGGACTTGCGTGTTGTCCCTGCACCGATAACTTAAGTGTCGTCGATTTCGGGCAAAAGTCTAAATCGAAAAAATCTATTTTATTCATTGCTGTTGACGATGAATCATCCTTAAGAAAGGAAGAACATCATTAACATAGCCAGCGGCAATTGATCGCCATTCGCTAAAATGACTTTATCGCCTTCAATTTTGACCGAGAAAATCGCTTTGTCGTCCTGAAGGGTCAATAAACCACTTTCCACCAGTTGCTCTGTCGGAGAAGCCGCTCCTAACATTTCATCGATGAGTACCGACGGCACTTCAAAGTAAATCTCGCCATCGAGCTTAGACGTAATCTGAGCCAGATTTTGCGATGCACGCGCCAATCCTGGTTGTACCGTTAACCGGACATTGCCTTTTAACGGCCCTTCCGGGGCCATGAGGCTGATATCTTTGAGGTTGAAAGTCAGCCCCTTCGCCACCAGTAAATCCAGCGCTAATGCAATCTCTTCCAGCTGTTCCGGGGCCAGTTCCCCTTCAAGATCATCAGACAGAACACCCAAGCGAGTTATCGCATCGTAGTTCAGGTCTGTGAACAACAGCTCGACATTGAAATTCTGATACTCCTGGCCGTCCATGCCCTGAATGGTACCAATACTCAGCTGATTGCTGTTATTCAGTACGGAGGGAACTGCAGGTTGCGCTTCAGTTGCCTTTTTCGCTTCAGTCAGCTGATTCAGCGTCGTCGCCTGAATCGTGTTCATCTGAACTGCCATCTCGGACAGATCATCCCGGAATGCCAGAGACTCGACACTCAGGTGCTGATCACCAATCCAGAAGCCATCATCCAGATAGCCCAGACCGCCGCCCTGCAAGCCTGTCAGCTGCATACTTTCATTCGCAACCGTCTGCAACTGGGCGTCTTTCAGGGCGTAACCGAATGTGCTGTGGCCATCCGCAGTGACATGTCCGGTGAATGTCAGGGGTTGCGTCGTAAAGCGGTTGCCTTCCTGATCATCATAAACAAACGGATTCAGCGTCAGCGCCAAATCGGTTTTCCGGGTAAGGGAAGTGGATGTTTTCAGCGTCAGAGGAACCACATCGCTGCCCCACCAGGCATGGACCTGAGGAGTCACCGTTTGATCAAGAACCAGAGTACTATCCGCCGTCATCCCGAACAGGCCATGATGAATCTCGTGAGCAACCTGCCATTCAGTCGGCCAGCCCTGCTCTTCAAACAAATCTTTCCAGCTGGATTTCACGGCAATTTTCGACACCGCACGAGACTGGAGATAGCCCCGATCATAGCTTTCCGTCGTCACCGAAACATAAGGGCTGTCGTATTCACCCACGGTGTCCTGAAAAATTCGCTCTCCGATCTGACCCACAGCTAAAGGCCAGCATAAAGCGACGACAACAGCGCCAGCGACCGCACCCACTTTTCCTAACATTGATTTATCCAAGTATTGTTTACAGAATTGATGCAAAGAGTGTATTACAAACCTTATCTTTGCTCTATGGATCAATCACTTTTATGACTTGAACACAAAAACTATTCCGCTTGTCATCCCGCATCGTCTGTGGGAAAGTTTGGCAAGATCACATTTTTACTTGTCTTGGAGCCCCCGATGAAAGTCGCCGTGTTCAGTGCTAAAAAGTACGACCAGATTTCATTTCATAAAAGTAATCAGCAATTCCAACTGGATCTGGATTATTTTGATATTCAACTGAACCTGCAAACCGCCAAACTGGCACACGGATTCGATGCGGTCTGCGCTTTTGTGAACGACGATCTGAGTAAGCCCGTCATTGAGGCCTTGTCTCTGTTCGGCGTTCGGATCATTGCCATGCGATGCGCCGGATTTGACAAAGTCGATCTGGAAGCGGCGAAGCTCTACGGTGTCCAGGTCGTTCGGGTGCCTGCATATTCCCCGCAAGCGATTGCTGAACATACCGTGGGCCTCATGCTCAGCCTCAACCGGAAAATCCACCGTGCCTATCAGCGCACCCGGGATGCGAACTTTTCGCTGGACGGTTTAACCGGCTTTAATTTCTATGGCCGCACCGTGGGGGTGATTGGCACCGGTAGGATTGGAATTGCGACCATGCACATCCTGAAAGGTCTGGGGATGAACATGCTGGCATACGACCCATTTGAAAACCCGGAAGCCCTCAAACTGGGTGCAACCTACACCTCACTCGACGATATTTACGCTCAAGCCGATGTGATTACCCTGCACTGCCCGATGAGCAAAGAAAACTACCACATGCTGGATGCTGCCGCTTTCAGCAAAATGAAAGATGGTGTGATGATTATCAACACCAGCCGGGGAGAACTGATCCATTCGAAGGATGCGATCGAAGCCCTCAAAAGCCAGAAGATTGGCGCGCTGGGCGTCGATGTTTACGAGAACGAAAAAGATCTGTTCTTTGAGGACAAATCCAATGACGTTATTCAGGATGATGTCTTCCGCCGTCTGTCTTCATGCCATAACGTGCTCTTTACCGGGCATCAGGCGTTCTTAACAGAAGAAGCGCTGGGCAATATCGCGGATACAACCTTGTCGAACTTGCACCTTTTTGCGCAGGGCACAAAATCAGGCAATGAATTAATTCAATAAAAAATGGACAGTCGTTTAAGAATTTTTGTTTCTTGAAAACCATGTCAATGATCACAAATATGTGATTTTTGCTACATTTTTACGCGATTGTCTCCGGATGTCTGCACTTAATCCCCAGACAAACTGTTATTGCCGGGGCGAGTTGATTAAAATATCCCAATTCTTTTTTGTTCTTTGGATCAAGATTTATGCGTAAATCGTTTATCGCTGCTGCACTGATGCTGTCATGTGTTTCCGCAGCACAAGCTAACTCGGCAAATACTATGAGCAACTTCAGCTACGACTATACTGAAGTCAGAATTGGTATGAGCCCGCTGACTTACGGTGCAGGCTTCAGCAAGTCTATTCATCCAAATGCTCATTTCACGGGTAGCATTGATTCTGAATTCGAAAGCGATTGGGATATTGCTCTGGGTGTTGGTTTCCATGCACCAATCAACAACTGGGCCGATCTGACGGGTGAACTGAAAGCGCGTAACATTAAGAACAAAGCCGAGTTTAACGACACAACCGGCAAAACAGGGATGGAAGTCAACCTGGGTGTTCGTCAATGGTTAGGTCCGCAACTTGAAGTCGGCGCAAAACTTGGCCACATCAATGTCCATCAGATCGAAGAGACTTTCGGTTCTGTTTATGGCCGTTTCCATGCAACCGAACTGTTCTCAGTGGGTGTTGAAGGCCGGATTAACGATGTCTACGGCGACCAAATCATGCTGTCCACACGCTTCAAATACTAACAGCGTGACTGCCTGACTTTCTGAAGACCCGGCTCACGAGCCGGGTTTTTTATTCCCGACAGGACTGTGCCAAGCCAGTTACAGCGAAAAAAAAACCCGCCAGTTGGCGGGTTTCTCAATCTTGCCTGAAAACGTCTGACTTACCAGCCCGTCACTTCACGCAGTGCTTTACCGATTTCAGCCAGGCTCTTCACAGTTTTCACGCCAGCTGATTCCAGTGCTGCGAACTTGTCTTCCGCAGTCCCTTTACCGCCAGAGATAATCGCCCCTGCGTGGCCCATACGTTTACCCGGAGGCGCAGTCACACCAGCGATATAAGAAACAACAGGCTTAGTTACATTTTCTTTAATGAACGCTGCGGCTTCTTCTTCTGCTGTACCACCGATTTCACCGATCATCACGATCGCTTCAGTCTCTGGGTCTTCCTGGAACAGCTTCAGGATATCGATGAAGTTTGAACCTGGGATCGGGTCACCGCCGATACCAACACAGGTTGACTGGCCGAAGCCTTCATCTGTGGTTTGCTTCACGGCTTCATAAGTCAGTGTACCTGAACGAGATACGATACCCACTTTACCTTTCTTGTGAATGTGACCAGGCATGATACCGATTTTGCACTCATCCGGCGTAATCACACCCGGGCAGTTTGGACCGATCATGCGAACGCCAGCTTCATCCAGCTTCACTTTCACATCAACCATGTCCGTTGTCGGGATACCTTCTGTGATCGTGACGATCAGCTGAATACCCGCGTCAATTGCTTCCAGAATGGCATCTTTACAAAAAGGTGCAGGCACATAGATCACAGTGGCTGTTGCACCCGTCGCTTCAACGGCTTCACGGACTGTGTTAAACACAGGCAGACCCAGATGCGTTGTGCCACCTTTACCCGGAGACACACCACCAACCATTTGTGTACCGTATGCAATTGCCTGCTCAGAGTGGAAAGTACCCTGGCCGCCAGTGAAGCCCTGGCAAATTACTTTGGTGTCTTTGTTAATTAATACAGACATTATTTGCCCTCCGCAGCAGCAACAACTTTCTGAGCAGCGTCGGTGAGCGACTCAGCTGCAATGATATCCAGACCTGACTTCGCCAGCACTTCACGTCCCAGATCCGCATTCGTCCCTTCCAGACGAACCACAACCGGAACAGTCACGCCAACTTCTTTCACAGCGCCGATGATGCCTTCTGCGATCATGTCGCAACGGACAATCCCACCGAAAATGTTCACCAGAACGGCTTTGACGTTGTCATCAGACAGGATGATCTTGAATGCTTCTGCGACGCGCTCTTTCGTTGCACCGCCACCAACATCCAGGAAGTTTGCAGGTTTGCCACCGTGCAGGTTCACGATGTCCATTGTACCCATCGCCAGGCCAGCACCATTGACCATACAGCCAACGTTACCGTCCAGAGCAACATAATTCAGTTCCCACTGTGCAGCGTGTGCTTCACGGGCATCTTCCTGAGAAGCATCGTGCATTTCACGCAGTTTTGGCTGACGGTACATCGCATTGGAGTCAATGTTGATTTTACCGTCCAGACACAGCAGGTTACCGTCGCCAGTGATGACCAGCGGGTTGATTTCCAACAGCGCCAGATCGTAGCGGGCAAACATCTCACCCAGACCCATGAAGATCTTAGTGAACTGCTTGATTTGATCGCCTTTCAGGCCCAGCTTGAATGCCAGCTCACGACCCTGATAAGCCTGAGGGCCAACCAGTGGATCAATGGCAGCTTTGTGGATCAGTTCCGGGGTTTCTTCCGCAACTTTCTCGATTTCTACACCACCTTCAGTCGATGCCATGAACACGATACGGCGTGTACCACGATCGACCACTGCACCCAGGTACAGTTCATTAGCGATGTTCGACGCTTCTTCAACCAGAATTTTTGTCACTGGCTGACCGTTTGCGTCTGTTTGATAAGTCACCAGGTTTTTACCCAGCCACTTTTGTGCGAATTCTTTGATGCCTTCTTTATTGTCGTGCAGCTCAACGCCACCCGCTTTACCACGGCCACCCGCGTGAACCTGACATTTGACAACCCATTTGTTGCCGCCAATTTTACCAGCCGCTTCCGCAGCCTCTTGTGGGGTATCACATGCATAGCCTTCAGGAACTGGCAGGCCATACTCAGCAAAAAGTTGTTTTGCCTGATATTCGTGCAGATTCATTATGTTCTATCCGTTATCTAATCCCTGTGGGACGTGTTATATCCATTGAAATACTCTTGGGTATTTCTTCTTCAGTCATTCCGGCTAAACGCCGCCACCATAACAGGTGGCGGCAGCTTCAGCGCGGTTTACACGTCCAGTAGCAGACGCGTTGGGTCTTCAAGAAGCTCTTTAATCGTCACCAAGTAGCCTACAGACTCTTTGCCATCAATCAGACGGTGGTCATAGGACAACGCCAGGTACATCATTGGCAGGATTTCGACCTTGCCGTTCACCGCCATTGGACGGTCCTGGATTTTGTGCATTCCCAAAATCGCAGCCTGTGGCGGGTTGATGATTGGTGTAGACATCAGTGAACCGAAGACGCCACCATTGGTAATCGTGAAGTTACCACCAGTCAGTTCATCCACAGTCAGCTTACCGTCACGGCCTTTGATTGCCAGCTCACGGATGCCTTTTTCAATCTCAGCCAGGCTCAGCTTGTCGCAGTCACGCAGGACAGGAGTCACCAGACCACGTGGCGTAGACACAGCGATGCTCACATCAAAGAAGTTGTGATAAACAATGTCATCACCATCAATTGATGCATTCACTTCCGGGAAACGCTTCAGCGCTTCAACCACAGCCTTCACGTAGAAAGACATGAAGCCCAGACGGATGCCGTGACGCTCTTCAAAGATGTCTTTGTACTGCTGACGCAGATCCATGATCGGCTTCATGTTAACTTCGTTGAAGGTTGTCAGCATTGCGGTGCTGTTCTTCGCTTCCAGCAGACGCTCTGCCACACGCTTCCGCAGACGAGTCATCGGCACGCGTTTCTCGCTGCGGTGTGCCAGAGGTGCTTCCACTTTCGCTTCAGCAGCGGGTGCTGCAGCCGAAGATTTGCCGCCTTTCACAAAGGCTTCAACGTCTTCACGGGTGATACGACCACCCACGCCAGTGCCTTTCACAGCCGAAGCATCAATGCCATGCTCGCTGATCAGACGGCGGACAGCAGGGCTCAGTGCATCGCTGGTCTCTTCAGACAATGACGCGGTTGAACGCTTGTTCGGAGACGCTTCAGCACTTGCAGGCACATCTTTGGTTGGTTCACCGGCGACTGCGCCAGCTTTGATCTTACCCAGCAGCTGCTTGGTCAGTACCGTGGTACCTTCTTCTTCAAAAATCGCTTCCAGAATGCCATCTTCAGGCGCTGGCACTTCCAGCACGACTTTGTCAGTTTCGATATCGACCAGAACTTCGTCACGGCTCACTGCATCACCCGGTTTTTTGTGCCAGGTTGCTACGGTTGCATCTGCTACTGATTCAGGTAAATCGGGAACCAGAATTTCGATTGTCATCTCAGTTTGTCCTTTTTGTTCCAGCTCTGGGTTTATTGTTCTGTGATCAATGCGTCGTCAATCAACGCTTTCTGTTGTTTCAAGTGTACTGACATATAACCAACGGCAGGCGATGCGGATGCAGGGCGGCCGGCGTATGTCAGTTGCGCACCTGCAGGCAGGGCGGCACGGAAGTTATGTTGGCTGCTGTACCAGGCCCCCTGGTTTTGCGGCTCTTCCTGACACCAAACGAAATCGGTGACATGCTGATAGTCCGCCAGTGCAGCTTCAACGTCCTCTTTCGGGAACGGATACAGCTGCTCAATCCGAATAATCGCGACATCGGTTTGTTCGCGCTTGCGACGCTGTTCCAGCAAATCGTAATACACTTTGCCTGAACACATCACAACACGCCTCACCTGTTTCGCATCCAGTGCATCCACTTCGCCGATCGCTGGCTGGAAGTTACCATCAGCCAATTCATCCATGCTGGACGTACACAGCGGGTGACGCAGCAGGGATTTCGGAGACATCACAATCAGTGGACGACGCATTGGGCGCAGCACCTGACGGCGGATCATGTGGTACACCTGTGCCGGCGTTGAAGGAATGACAACCTGCATATTCTGTTCAGCACACAACTGCAGATAACGCTCCAGACGTGCAGAGGAGTGCTCCGGACCCTGGCCTTCATAACCGTGTGGCAGCAGCATGGTCAAACCGCACATACGGCCCCATTTCTGCTCACCAGAGCTGATGAACTGGTCGATCACAACCTGAGCACCGTTGGCGAAATCACCAAACTGAGCTTCCCAGATCGTCAGACCGCCTGGTTCTGCGGTGGCGTAACCATATTCAAATGCAAGAACCGCTTCTTCAGACAAAACAGAGTCGAAGACCTGGAACGGACCTTGTTTATCATGAATGTTCGCCAGTGGCATATAAGTGCTGGCGTCAGTCTGGTTATGCAATACCGCATGGCGGTGGAAGAAAGTACCCCGACCGGAATCCTGACCGGTAATCCGGATACGGTGACCTTCGTCAACCAGCGTTGCATAAGCCAGAATTTCAGCCATGCCCCAGTCAACGGCTTTCTCACCGGCAACCATCGACTGACGGTCGTTGTACAGCTTCTGCACACGACTTTGCAGCTTATGGCTGTCAGGATGCTGACAAACACGCTGGCCCAGCTCGTGTAAACGCTGGCGGTCAATGGTATTCGGCCACTCAACGGTCCAGTCGTGACCCAGGTACGGAGACCAGTCAACAGAGTGAAGCTTCATCGGACGCCACTCTTTCACGACACACTCGCCGCGATCCAGCGCATCACGATATTCATTCACCAGCGAGGTTGCCGTTTCTGCCTCGATGAATTTCTCATCCACCAGAGCGTCGGCATAGATCTTACGTGGCGTCGGATGTTTCTTGATTTTCTGGTACATCAGCGGCTGAGTCGCATTCGGCTCGTCCGCTTCGTTGTGACCATGACGGCGGTAACACACCAGATCAATAACAACATCACGCTTAAATTCGTTACGGAAATCCAGCGCCAGACGGGTGACAAAAGCCACAGCTTCCGGATCGTCTGCATTCACGTGGAAAATCGGTGACTGAACCATCTTCGCAATATCAGTACAGTATTGCGTTGAACGGGTGTCCAGCGGGTTGGAGGTGGTGAAGCCAATCTGGTTGTTGACCACGATGCGAATCGTACCGCCTACTCTGTAACCACGAGACTGGGACATGTTGAAGGTTTCAGCAACAACCCCCTGACCCGCAATTGCAGAGTCACCGTGAATGGTAATCGGCAGAACCATTGAGCCATTTTTATCACCCAGGCGATCCTGACGGGCACGGACAGAGCCCACAACAACAGGATTCACAATTTCCAGGTGAGATGGGTTAAAGGCCAGTGCCAGGTGAACATCACCGCCCGGTGTCGCGAAGTCAGCAGAGAAACCCTGATGATATTTCACATCACCGGTCCCCCAGGATTCACCATGCTTGCCCGCAAACTCGTCAAACAGGTCCTGAGGTTTTTTACCCAGCACGTTGACCAGCATATTCAGACGGCCACGGTGCGCCATCCCAATCACGACTTCACGCACACCACTATGACCTGCAGTCCGGATCAGCTCTTTCATCATTGGGATCAGGGCATCGCCCCCTTCCAGTGAGAAACGCTTCGCACCTGGGAATTTTGCCCCCAGATAACGCTCAAGACCTTCCGCCGCAGTCAGCTCATCCAGGAAAGTCATCTTCTCTTCCTGAGTGAACGTGCCTTGGCCGACCACAGATTCCAGACGCTGCTGAATCCAGCGTTTTTCTTCTGTATCGGTAATGTGCATGTACTCTGCGCCAATCGAACCACAATAGGTTTTTTTGAGCGCGTCGTAGATCTCAGACAGCTTCATCGTCTCTTTGCCCGTGGCAAAGGAACCTACATTGAAGCTTTGGTCAAAATCTTCCGCTGTCAGGTTATGGTAAGCAGGATCTAAGTCAGGAACTCTTTCCTGTTGCCATAATCCCAGCGGGTCCAGGTTCGCATGCTGATGGCCACGGAAACGGTATGCGTTAATCAACTGCAATACCTTCACCTGTTTGGCATCAACATCAGGATCGCTGACGCTAGCACTTAAAAAGGTCGTTTCTTTCGCTAAACGCCGGAAATAATCACGAACACGTGAATGAGGCTGATCAACAACAGCACCATCCACGACAGGCAATTCACTAAAAACGTGACGCCATTCTTCGTCAACTAATTCTGGGTCGCTTAGATACAACTCGTAGAGGTCTTCTACGTAAGTTGCGTTGGCGCCAGCCAGATGTGAAGACTCGAGCCAAGCCTTCATAACGCCGTTCTGCATTGTTTTCCCTTAACCACTTGTTATCGCCACTTGCACCGGCTCATCACCGGGCTGAAAAGCCAGCCAATCATCTTGGCCGGCATATCGATAATTCTATTCAATTACACCGAACGCTTAAGCAACATGGATCGAATATTACCAATTGCTTTTGTCGGATTCAGACCTTTCGGACAAACGCTGACACAGTTCATAATACTGTGGCAACGGAAGACACTGAATGCGTCATCCAGGTCCGAAAGACGTTCTTCTGTTGCAGTATCCCGGCTGTCAATCAGCCAGCGATATGCCGCCAGCAGGCCTGCCGGACCAATAAATTTGTCCGGATTCCACCAGAAAGACGGGCAAGACGTCGAGCAACATGCACACATGATGCACTCATACAGGCCATCCAGATGCGCACGTTCTTCCGGCGACTGCAGATTTTCCCGCGCTGGCGGATGCTCGCCTTCATTGATCAGGAACGGCTTCACCTTCGCATAGTTGGTGTAGAACTGCTCCATATCGATGATCAGGTCACGAATAACAGGCAGGCCTGGCAGCGGACGAATGACAATCGTTTTTTGATTGGTCAGTGCGGACAGCGGTGTAATACACGCCAGACCGTTCTTACCATTCATGTTGATACCATCTGAACCACAAACGCCTTCACGGCAAGAGCGACGGAAAGCCAGCGATGGATCCTGCTCTTTCAGCAGAATCAGTGCATCCAGAACCATCATGTCGGAGCCTTCTGGCACTTCCAACGTGTAACCTTTCATGTGCGGCGCGTTGTCGACATCAGGGTTATAGCGGTAAATCGAGAAATTCAGTTTCATGTTGTTTACCTCCCTTAGTATGTCCGCGCTTTCGGCGGGAATGCTTCACGATGAACCGGGGTCATATTGACATCACGCTTCGACATTTGCTCTGTTTCTGGGTTGTAAATAGAGTGACACAGCCAGTTTGCATCATCACGATCTGGGAAGTCGAAACGGGCGTGCGCACCACGGCTTTCTGTACGATAGTTTGCAGCCACAGCGGTTGCATACGCAGTTTCCATCAGGTTATCCAGTTCCAGGCATTCAATACGCTGGGTGTTAAACTCGCTTGAAGTATCATCCAGACGCGCTTCTTTCAAACGCTCGCGGATTTCTTTCAGCTGATTCAGACCTTCTGCCATCGCAGCACCTTCACGGAATACCGAGAAGTTGTTTTGCATGCAAGATTGCAGATCTTTACGGATCTGTACCGGATCTTCACCTTTTTGCGTGCTGTTCCAGCGGTTCAGACGCGTCAGGGAAGCTTCGATGTCAGATTCTGTTGCCGGACGCGCTTCAGCTTGAGCTGCCAGGGTTTCACCCAGATGCAGGCCAGTCGCACGACCAAATACAACCAGGTCAAGCAGAGAGTTACCGCCCAGGCGGTTCGCACCATGTACAGATACGGATGCGATTTCACCACAGGCAAACAGACCCTGAACTTCTTCGTCCTGACCATTTGCGTTTTGCTTGATGGCTTGTCCGGAAACCTGAGTCGGCACACCGCCCATCATATAGTGGCAGGTTGGAATCACAGGAATGGGCTCTTTCACCGGATCGACGTGCGCAAAGGTACGCGACAGTTCAAGAATGCCTGGCAAACGAGATTCCAGAACATCTTTACCCAGATGATCCAGTTTCAGTTTAATATGTGGTCCCCATGGGCCATCGCAACCGCGGCCTTCACGGATTTCTACCATCATTGAACGGGCAACAACGTCGCGGCCCGCCAGGTCTTTCGCGTTAGGTGCATAGCGTTCCATGAAACGCTCACCATCTTTGTTCAGCAGGTAACCACCTTCACCACGACAACCTTCAGTCACCAGTACACCGGCGCCGGCAATACCGGTTGGGTGGAACTGCCACATTTCGATATCCTGCATGGGTACACCCGCCCGCAATGCCATACCGACACCATCACCGGTATTAATGTGTGCGTTCGTGGTTGACTGATAGATACGGCCTGCACCACCGGTAGCCAAAATTGTGGCCTTGGATTTGAAGTAACAGACTTCTCCGGTTTCCATACACAGAGCGGTACAGCCCAGAATGGCACCGTCTTGGTTTTTGACCAAATCCAGTGCATACCACTCAGAGAAAATCGTGGTCTTATGCTTCACATTTTGCTGGTACAGCGTGTGTAGCAAAGCATGACCGGTACGGTCTGCCGCTGCGGCTGTACGCGCCGCTTGCTCGCCACCGAACTCTTTCGACTGGCCACCAAACGGACGCTGGTAAATACGACCATTATCAAAACGAGAAAAAGGCAGGCCCATTTTTTCCAGTTCAATCACGGACTGAGGGCCATTCTTACACATGTATTCGATCGCGTTCTGGTCACCGATGTAATCAGAGCCTTTCACCGTATCGTACATATGCCATTCCCAGTTATCCGGGTGGGAGTTACCCAGAGCAACAGTGATACCACCCTGTGCAGACACGGTATGGGAACGGGTTGGAAATACTTTAGACAGCAGCGCACATTTCAGGCCCTGCTCAGAAATTTGTAGTGCTGCACGCATGCCTGCACCACCAGCACCGATTACGACGGCGTCAAACTCTCGAACTGCAATGCTCACTTACGCACCCCACACAATAAAGAAACCAGAAAACAGATAGACGAACAGCACAGCGACAATCGCAAGCAACAGACCGGCCCGCAACAGCGCGGGTTTAATGTAGTCTGTCAGCACTTGCCACATCCCAATCCAGCCATGGATGAGAACGGAGACTAAAGCCAACATCGTGAAGACTTTCGTACTCAGCTGTGAAAAGAACGCCGTCCAGGTTTCATAAGTGAGCTCAGGGCCAAAAGCGAAAAAGCACACCATATAAATCGTGTAAAGTGTGAGGATAATTGCGGTAGCACGGACCAGAATAAAGTCGTGGACACCGTTACGTCCGATGGTGGATACGTTATTTACCATACCAGGCCTCCTGCAAACACTGCCATTACCGCCACAATTGCAAAACTGATTTTTGCGCTTTTCGTGCCGGATTCCAGCTCTTCAAAATATCCAAATTCCATGATGAGGTGACGAATGCCCAGCACGATGTGGTAGAAGAGTGCGGTCAGGACACCCCACAGGATGAATTTGACAAAGTAGCTGTCGGTAATTGCAGCGGCTTGTTCAAATCCCTGAGGAGAAGATAAAGAGAGGTTTAGCAGCCATAAAAGGATGGCAAGAGAAACAAAGGTGATCACGCCGGATACACGGTGCAGGATAGACGAGATCGCTGTCAGCGGAAAGCGAATCGTCTGTAGGTCGAGGTTGACAGGTCTTGTCTTGTTAACTTTCACGGTCTTTGCCCACTCAGCTCCATAGAAGCGTTTTATTTTTATAAAACCTCCGGCATGCGTACGCCAAAACAGCGCAACAAAGGCACAACAACTGCGCTACACTTATTTAGCACAAGTCTATGTACAGCAAAGCAAAAGTCGTTTCAGCTCAGGCAGCTAAATTACTAATAACTTTATCATTGTTTCTGGCGATGGCAGAACCAGAGACCTGCGGCGAGTATACGCCTCGCAACAATCAATTACAAACCCTGTTACATGACCTCTAACACGGTTTGAGATGTAGGCCCGCTTTTACTTAAAGTTATTAACAAGCGCACACTCCCATGAAGAGGAATTGACAACATCCTGACCGAGCTGTACAAAGACGACACATCCGATTTCGGGTGAGGATTATAAAATAACAAAGGAGATTGTTATGGCAGACAAGAAAGCTACTCTTCATATTGAAGGGAAAGCACCGGTCGAACTGCCGATTCTCGGGGGCTCACTAGGTCCGGAAGTGCTGGATGTGCGTAAGCTTGGCGCATCGGGCTACTTTACTTTCGACCCTGGTTTCTTAGCTACTGCATCATGTGAATCTCAAATTACGTACATTGATGGTGCGAAAGGTGTGCTGCTTCATCGTGGCTATCCAATCGACCAATTGGCTAATAACGCTGATTACTTAGAAGTCTGTTACATTCTGCTCTATGGCGAAGTACCTACCCGCGCGCAATATGAGCATTTCCGTAAAACAGTCACGCGTCACACCATGGTTCATGAGCAAATTGCAAGTTTCTTCCACGGCTTCCGTCGTGATGCTCACCCAATGGCTGTGATGTGTGGTGTGGTTGGCGCACTGGCTGCGTTCTATCACGATTCACTGGATATCAACAACGACGAGCACCGCGAAATTACCGCGTTCCGCCTGTTGTCGAAAATGCCGACCCTGGCCTCGATGTGTTACAAATACTCGATTGGTCAGCCATTCATCTATCCTCGTAACGATCTGGATTACGCTGAAAACTTCCTGCACATGATGTTTGCAACACCATGTGAAGAATATGAAGTCAGCCCGGTTGTTGCCCGTGCGATGGATAAAATCTTTACACTCCATGCCGATCACGAGCAAAACGCATCCACGTCAACAGTACGCCTGGCTGGCTCTTCCGGTGCGAACCCATTTGCATGTATTGCTGCGGGTATTGCTTCTCTGTGGGGCCCTGCCCATGGTGGTGCTAACGAAGCCTGTCTGCGGATGCTGGAAGAAATTGGCAGTGTCGATAATATTCCTGAGTTTATTGAACGTGCGAAAGACAAAGATGACCCGTTCCGTCTGATGGGCTTCGGTCACCGTGTGTACAAAAACTATGACCCACGTGCAACCGTGATGCGCGATGCATGTCATGAAGTGCTACAAGAGCTGAAGATCAACGATCCACTGCTGGATGTCGCGATGGAACTTGAGCGCATCGCCCTGTCTGATGAATATTTCATTGAGAAGAAACTCTACCCGAACGTGGATTTCTACTCCGGCATCATTCTGAAAGCGATTGGGATTCCTGTGTCTATGTTTACAGTGATCTTCGCGATATCCCGTACAATCGGCTGGATCGCACACTGGAACGAAATGCACAGTGATCCGAACAACCGCATTGGTCGTCCGCGTCAGCTGTACACCGGCCACAAGCAACGTGAGTTCCAACCGCTGCATGAGCGCGAATAAACAACAGTTGCATAACTGATTTGTGATTCAACAAAAAAAGTTGAGCCAAAGGCTCAACTTTTTTTATACCATTCATTGAATTCGGACGTTAAACCGGATTATCGATATCGATAAAGGTCACATCAAGCTGGTGCTCATCCGCCAGCCACTCCCCTAAAGCTTCAACACCATAGCGTTCTGTCGCATGATGCCCGGCACTGTAAAAATGGATACCCTGCTCTCGTGCTGTATGTACAGTCCGTTCGGAAACTTCACCGGTAATATAAGCATCGCAGCCCATTGAAACTGCCAGATCAATAAAATCCTGACCGCCACCAGTACACCAGCCAACTGTTTTAATCTCAGATGGACCACCTTCACCAATGTGTAAGGGCTTTCGGTGTAATGCTGTTTCAATTCTCGCCGCCAATTGCTCACCAGTCAGTGGTGTTGCCAATTCCCCATACACGGCGACCGGATGTGCATTACCCGGCTCCATCCCTCCCAAATACTTAATCCCCAGTAAATCCGCTAATTGAGCATTATTCCCAAGCTCCTGATGAACATCCAATGGGAGGTGATACGCATAAAGGTTAATCCCGTGTTCGATCAGGGCTTTGATCCGCCGGTATTTCATGCCCCGGATTTCAGGCGGTTCGTTTTTCCAGAAAAAGCCATGATGAACCAGCAGAGCATCTGCCTTCAGTTCGATAGCCTGATCGATTAATGCCTGACAAGCCGTCACACCAGTAACAATTTTTTGTACTTCCCCTCGCCCCTCAATCTGCAAACCATTCGGGCAGTAATCCCGGATCAAATGTGGGCTGAGCAAGGTGTTCAGTATCGATTCGAGTTTAAAATTATTCATGCTTACATCCTTCTGAGCGCTTCAGTTGATTGTAACCAACACCTGTGGTGTAGAACCAGCTTCAGTCTCAGAAGAACGTTGTCGTTGCGATTTCAGGGATAAAAAATGCTGCCAGAGGCAGCATTTCAAAACGAATACCAGTAAGCTTGAACACAGTAAATTTAATAGAGTTCCTGTGCGCCCTGTTCTGAGTGCTTCAACCAAACAGGTTTAGTGCTGGTTTTCAGCCACACCTTATGCAAGTAACTATAAACGCGCGCTTTCGTCGAGTATGGCATCAAGAGCAGAAAAGGAAAACTCAGGACACCCGCAATGACAACAAACGTCCGTCGAAGAATAATTTGTTGTGTAGATAAACGTGTAAACATTGTTGCCTCCTGCATAAGCTAACTGGTCATACCTCTTCACTTTAGCGCATTTATGAAATTTTACTACTTTTATTTTTTGTAAACCCTGTAAATAAGATGTAAAACTCGCTCATTTGACTGAATTTTGATGATAAGTTTCATGGATTATGTAAATAAAAAACAAGATCAGCACGAGAAAGATTTTTTCAGTGTGCTGAGTATGCCGGTGTTAACCCAAGGAATCCGACATCAGGTTGATGATCACTGGTTAACTGCATTCAGAAAAAACGCCATCATTCCCTCAGCGGCGACCTACAAGGGCAACCAACGGCTTGGCTTCTATTATCAGTGGTTATGGCAACAGCTCATCGAACATCATCCAGATTACGAGCTCGTTGGCGAAGAACTTCAACTTCAGGAAGGAAAAAGAACCTTAGGGGCAATTGATTTTCTGGTTTACAACAAGATTGAGGCGCAGCTGGAACACTGGGAAGTTGCGATTAAGTTTTATCTGGCACATCAGCATCGGTGGCTAGGGCCCAACTCTGCAGACAATCTGGATAACAAAATCAAAAAAATGGTCGAGCATCAGTTAGAAATGGCCAATCATCCGGCTTATCAAGCACAATATGCGGCAGATTTGGGACAGCCTGTCTGTCAGCGGTTGATCGTTCAGGGAAGACTATTTGAACATTTCCATCAAGAAGAAACGGGCTCAGACTTACCCATCAATCCAGCAGTACAGTCAGGTCGCTGGTGTTTTCAAAGTCAGGCAACCGGCAACCAACTCCGGGCACTGACAAAAAGAGAATGGCTGACCCCTCCGGCATTTAGTTCATCACACCAGGCCTTACTCCCGGACGAAATCACGGTGCCGACACAGGGCATCGACGAAAATCAACAGATCTGGTTTATCGTTCCGGATCACTGGCCATTGCATAACCGGGATCGGCATCTGGCGAAGTAATGACCCAAATCTTTCTGATGAATCGCGCTTGTAGCGTCAACGAAAAAGCCCGCAGCTGAACTTACACCACGGGCTTTTGTGAAGCATGTCAGAGACTTACAGACCCGCGTCTGCAAATACTTTGCTGACAATCTCCTGGGCTTCCGATTCAATCTGACGAAGGTGCGCTTCGCCTTTAAAGCTTTCACAATAGATCTTGTAGATCTCTTCCGTGCCAGAAGGACGCGCCGTAAACCAACCTGAGTCAGTCGTGACTTTCAGGCCGCCAATGGCAGCATTGTTGCCTGGCGCGTGGGTCAAACGAGCTGTGATAACATCACCAGCCAGCGTTTCAGCCCGTACCATGTCTGGTGACAATTGGCTCAAGACGGATTTTTGCTGGCCATTAGCCACAGCCTGAAGGCGGCTGTAACAACACTCACCGTGCTTGTCCGTTAATTGCTGATAGTACTGCTGTGGATTCATCCCGGTCACAGCTGTAATTTCCGCTGCCAGCAAACAAAGTAAAATGCCATCTTTATCTGTGGACCATGGGGTGCCATCTTTACGGAGGAAAGAAGCGCCAGCGCTTTCTTCACCGCCAAAGCCCAATTTGCCACTGTACAGACCATCAACAAACCATTTAAAACCAACCGGTACTTCGCACAGCTCACGACCTAAATCAGCGACAACACGGTCAATGATTGCACTGGAAACCAGCGTTTTACCCACGGCTACATTAGCCTGCCAGTCCGGACGATGGCGGTAGAGATAATCAATACAAACTGCAAGAAAATGGTTCGGATTCATCAGACCCGACGGAGTGACAATACCATGACGGTCAAAGTCCGGATCGTTACCAAACGCCAGATCATAATTATCTTTGTGCGCTAAAAGGCCCGCCATCGCATAAGGGGACGAACAGTCCATCCGTACGACACCATCTTTATCCAGGCTCATAAACCGGAAAGACGGATCAATTGATTCATCCACCAGCGTCAGATCCAGATTGTAATGACGGCCAATGTCACGCCAGTATTCAATCCCCGAGCCACCCAGCGGATCAACCGCCAGTTTCAGATTTGCTCGCTGAATTGCCGCCATATCAATCACATTCACCAGATCTGCCACATAAGGCTTCACCAGATCTTGCTCTACGACAAGCGAACTTGCCATCGCTTCAGACACAGAGATTCGCTTCACATCAGCAAGTCCATGTGCAATCAGCTGGTTCGCTCGATCTTCAATCGCGGTCGTCACCGCGCCTTCTGCCGGACCACCGTGCGGTGGGTTGTACTTGATGCCGCCATCTTGAGGTGGGTTATGCGAAGGCGTAATTACGATGCCATCTGCCTGATTCGCATGGGAAAGATTATAGCTCAGAATGGCATGAGAAATACCTGGGGTCGGTGTATAGCCCTGATTCGCCTGTACAATCACATTGACGTCATTGGCAACCAGCACTTCCAGCGCTGAAAGAAACGCAGGTTCTGACAACGCATGGGTATCTTTGCCTAAGAAAAGCGGCCCCGTAACCCCTTGTTCGCGACGCACATCAGCAACAGCCTGCGCGATAGCCCAAATGTGGTGCTGATTAAAGGTTCCTTTGTCAGCACTGCCGCGATGGCCTGAAGTGCCAAAGGCAACTCGCTGGGCAGGATCTGTCGCTTCAGGTTCAATCAGAAAATAATTGGCCACCAGGGCCGGAATGTTATGCATGTCTTCTTGCCGGGCACGCTGCCCGGCACGAGGATGGATCGCCATGAACATATCCCTTGTACGTCAGTAAGTCGCTTCAGCGTCTGTTAAATTTCACCGCAAACTTTTTCAACGATGTCCTGAGTGAAGTGCATTTTCTGCATCAGTTGCTCAATCATCTGACGTTTACGATCGGTATTCGTATTGGTGATCACCCAAAAAGGTGTCTCTGGAATGGCTTTCGGCTTGGTGGTTTTACCGCTGTTCAGGAGCTTTTCTTCACTGTCAGCAAAATAAATGCGCGTCCGGCCTTTGATTGCCGTCGCATCGGTGAAAGCCTGAGCGTCGATACGATAGAGTGTGGATAGCACCAACATAAAGCGGCCAATTGCTTTTTCCTGACGGGCAAACTCGTCAGAAATCAGCAAGGAACGCATCGCTTTGACCCTGTCTTCCGACTGTGGCAAATTACCTGCATCTTTGCTGACCACAATGCTCTGTGCCATTTTCGGACGAGCGGGCATCACGGGCTGCTGATGATTGTTCACCTGATCCACTTTCAGTAACCGGCGCAGAATATCTGACGCACTTTCACCGATATGCTGAGTCTGGCTGGCAATGTAACGATATAGCTCTTCGTCAACCTCAATAGTTTTCATCGTCGTGTTCATTATCGTTCCGTTCAAAAATCACGGTGAGATTATAACGTGAAGCGAAGGTATACTCTACGCCAAAGCGTTAACAACAAGAGAAATAGTCTGTGAATCTTCATTATCAAATTCAGGGTCAGGGCCCAACCGTCGTACTCATTCATGGCCTGTTTGGCAGTGCTGATAATCTGGGTATCCTTGCCAGAGCTTTGAAAGAGAGCTGCCAGGTCATTAGCGTTGACCTGAGAAATCACGGCCAGTCCCCTCACAGTACGACTTTCACCTATCGCGACATGGCTCAGGATGTCATTGATGTGCTGTCACAACTGAACATCAGTGAATTCAGCGTGATCGGCCACTCCATGGGCGGCAAAGTTGCCATGGCCATGACTGAACTGATACCCGCACAGATTCTTGGCCTGATCGTTTTGGATATGGCCCCGGTGGCTTATCAGGAGCATCGTCACGAAAATGTGTTTGCAGGTTTGCAGGCGGTCCGTCATCAACACATTACAAGCCGTAAAGAAGCTGAGCAATATCTGGCAGAGCATGTACAAGAGTCAGGTGTCCGCCAGTTTCTGCTGAAATCTTTAGCTAAAACAGATAACGGCTTTCAATGGCGCTTTAATGTGGCAGGGCTGATCGCGAACTACAGTACCATCATGGGCTGGGAGCCAGTTCCCCCTTTTTCCGGCCCGACCCTCTTCGTCAAGGGGCAAGAATCAGAGTACATTCAAACGGAGCACAAAGACGCGATTACTGCACAGTTCCCCAATGCCAAGGCACATATGGTGGCAAATACCGGCCATTGGCTCCACGCAGAAAAACCAGAAACCGTGAACCGAATCATTCTGAACTTTTTACAAGCCCTTAAGAATTAACACACCGGGCTCACTGTGCTATAGTGCGCGCCGGATGCAAGTCTGAACTTGCGAAGGAGTAACAGATGTTATACGAGCACATGGATCTGCTGGAATCCGTTGGACTGGATTTATTGTTCGCTGCTATCTTCTTTTTCATTGGTATGGCAATAAAAGATGTCCTGAAGCAAGGCAATGTGCCGCCATTTGGACGAAAAATTGTCTGGCTGGTCTTGTTTTTAGGATGTTTTGGTTTCATATCGAAAGGTGTGATCCAATTAACGATGGAAGGTGCTGGCATAGGCTAATGTCACTCACCTCTCACGCTATATTGTTCAAAAGCGAAATGAGAAAAAGAATCACAATGTTTTTTTCTCAAGCAGACAGTACTGTCACTGACAAATGAACACTTCAGGCTCACACAATGCGCAGTGTTCGCGGTCAGCCTGTTCTATTTCAGATATCGTTAGTCAGAAAAGCTAACGGTCTACAACTTAAACACGGGTAATCTCTACTATGGCGAGTGTAGGACTCTTCTTTGGTAGCGACACAGGTAACACCGAAGCCGTCGCGAAAATGATCCAAAAACAGCTGGGCAAAAGCCTGGTTGAAGTCAAAGACATAGCGAAAAGCAGCAAAGAAGACATTGAAAACTTCGACCTGTTGTTGCTGGGTATCCCGACCTGGTACTACGGTGAAGCTCAGTGTGACTGGGATGATTTCTTCCCAGAGCTGGAAGGCATTGATTTTGAAAACAAACTCGTTGCGATCTTTGGTTGTGGTGATCAGGAAGATTACGCAGAGTATTTCTGTGACGCCATGGGCACAGTTCGCGACATCGTTGAGGGCCGTGGTGCAGTCATCGTGGGTCACTTCCCGACTGAAGGATACGAGTTTGAAGCCTCAAAAGCGCTGGTTGATGACAGCCACTTTGTGGGTCTGTGCATTGATGAAGATCGTCAGCCTGAACTGACAGATGAGCGTGTTGAAAAATGGGTGAAACAGGTTTACGAAGAAATGTGTCTGGCTGAACTGGCCGACTAAGCCTCCCCTGCTCAATAAAAAAACGCGCTGATGCGCGTTTTTTTATGGCTCATTCACGATGGCGTCCTGTGGTAACGACTCTGAATCCGAATCCGCACTTCTGTACTGTGGCTTCTTCCTGACATACAAAACTCGCTTGACGCGTGCCACAATTTCCCCGCGCGTATCTGTCACATTCACGATGAATTCCGGGAAATGCTTCTCCCCCATCGCGGTCGAATGCTTAATGTCCTCGACACAAGCGTCTGAAATCTGAAACACGGCATTCAAGTCAGTCTGTCCCGGTTTCAGGAAATCCACTTCCGCCTGTTTATCCCAAACGTAGTACTCTTTTCCCAGAATCCCCATCAGCATCAGCGCATAAACCGGGTCTGTCAGAGAAAAAATACTCCCGCCATATTGGGTCCGATTGGCATTTTTGTTCCACCAGCGTAGCTTCAGACAAATTTCTACATGCCGAAAATCTTCACTGATATGTCGAATACGTATGCCGGCTCCCCAGAATGGTGGCCAGATATTCAGAGCAAATTTCACAATACCCGGTTTGTAGAATCGATTCACACGCTCACTTCCTTATGATCTGGTACGATGAGTATAGAACACTTTTTTAACATTTATATCAGGCGAATAAAAGTCACAAGTTTCCTAGACCCATTCAGCATTAAGGTTTATTGTTGTGCTGTCGTCACTTATAATGAACAGATATGCGAAAGACTACCGTAACCTTCCATTTTCCCTGTTACGGCTAGCCAAAGGAAACTCGAATGTCAGATAACAACCAAGCACTGAAACAAGCCGGACTTAAAGTCACTCTTCCGCGCCTGAAAATTCTGGAAGTACTGCAAGATCCTGAGTGCCAACACATTAGTGCTGAAGATTTGTACAAGAAGTTGATCGATATCGGTGAAGAGATTGGCCTGGCCACTGTTTACCGAGTCCTGAACCAATTCGACGATGCTGGAATTGTGACCCGTCACCATTTCGAAGGGGGGAAATCCGTCTTTGAACTCTCAACCCAGCATCACCACGATCATCTTGTATGTCTGGATTGCGGCAAAGTGATTGAATTCTCAGATGATTTGATTGAAGACCGTCAACAGCAAATTGCTGAAAGCTATAATATTCGCCTGACCAATCACAGCCTGTACTTATATGGTCATTGCACCGCTGGTGATTGCAACAAAGATGAGAGCCTGCACGACGAGAAAAAATAATTTCACGTCCTGATTACCATAAAAAAACCAGCCAAGTGGCTGGTTTTTTTACATCTTGGGCTAAAGTTGCTCCCTCAACCCAAGATTTCATTTAATCTGCGATTTTCGCCCAGGAATCACGCAGACCAACAGTACGGTTAAATACCAAGTGGTTCGCGACAGAATCTTTGTTATCCGCACAGAAATAACCCATCCGTTCAAACTGGAATGCTTGCTCAGGCGCTGCATTCGCCAAACTTGGCTCAACAAAACCTTGCATCACAACCAGTGAATCAGGGTTGATCGTGGCAGCAAAATCATCTGCAGCACCCGGGTTTGGCACCGTAAACAAACGATCGTACAAACGGATTTCAGCAGGTAATGCTTGCTCCGCAGACACCCAGTGAATCACGCCTTTCACTTTTCGGCCATCTGCTGGGTTTTTACCCAGTGTTTCCGGATCGTACGTACAGAAAATCGTGGTGATATTGCCCTCAGCGTCTTTCTCGACACGTTCAGCTTGAATCACATAAGCACCACGCAAGCGAACTTCCTTGCCCAGCACCAAGCGCTTGTACTTCTTGTTCGCTTCTTCGCGGAAATCTTCGCGTTCAATGTACAGCTCGCGGCTGAATGCGACTTCACGCTCACCCATTTCTGGCTTGTTCGGGTGATTCCCGATCGTCAGAATTTCAGTCTCACCGAAGTTCTCAATCACAATCTTTACCGGATCCAGCACTGCCATGGCACGTGGCGCATGTTCATTGAGATCATCACGGATACAAGATTCCAGAGAACTCATTTCGATGGTGTTATCCTGTTTGGTCACACCAATACGCTTACAGAATTCACGGATTGAGCCTGGCGTAAAACCACGACGGCGCAGACCAGAAATCGTTGGCATACGTGGGTCATCCCAGCCGGAGACCAGCTTCTCTGTGACCAATTGGTTCAGTTTTCGCTTGGACATCACCGTGTATTCAAGATTCAGACGGCTGAACTCGTACTGACGTGGACGGCTTTCAATTGAAATGTTATCCAGCACCCAATCGTACAAACGACGGTTATCCTGGAATTCCAGCGTACACAGCGAGTGTGTGATGTTCTCCAGCGCATCAGAAATGCAATGCGTAAAGTCATACATCGGATAGATACACCACTTATCGCCTGTCTGATGGTGCGTCGCAAAGCGAACGCGATACAGCACAGGATCTCGCATCACCATGAACGGAGAAGCCATATCGATTTTAGCGCGAAGCGACATTTTGCCTTCTTCAACTTCGCCGTTTTTCATTTTCTCGAACAGCGCCAGATTTTCTTCCACCGGGCGATCGCGGTAAGGACTTGGCTTCCCTGACTCAGTTAGCGTACCACGATACGCACGCATCTCTTCCGGTGTCAGTTCATCAACATAGGCCAGACCTTTGTTGATCAGTTCAATCGCATACGCATGCAGCTGATCGAAGTAGTTAGATGAGTAACAAATCTCACCGCTCCACTCAAAGCCCAGCCAGTTCACGTCGTTCTTGATCGACTCTACGTATTCGATGTCTTCTTTTTCCGGGTTTGTGTCATCAAAACGCAGGTTGCATTGTCCCTGGTAATCCTGAGCAATACCAAAGTTCAGACAAATAGATTTTGCGTGACCGATATGCAGGTAGCCATTCGGTTCAGGCGGAAAACGTGTGTGGACGCTGGTATGCTGACCACTGGCTAAATCCGCATCAATGATTTGGCGGATAAAATTGCTTGGACGAGCTTCGGATTCACTCATCAATAACACCTCGTGTGCGAACAGGATCTTCAAACCTGTAATGATCCACAAATACGGCTCATGACTCAACAATTAGTGTGCATTGATTCATGATCAGGATGAAAAAAAACCGGCCCAATTGGGCCGGCTTCACTTTTCTTGATGTTTTCGCTCAGATGCGCTGTCTTTTACGGCAGTTTGACTGCTGACAGGTCTTCTGACGCAGGGATTTTTTTCATCTCACCTGCAACAATTTCTGCCAGTGGACCCAGGATAACCTGCAGGTTATTGGAGCCCAGTTTGACCACACCCATCGCACCCAGTGCTTTCAGTGTTTTCTCATCAGCCAGGCTGCTGTCTTTCAGTGTCAGACGCAGACGCGTGATACAGGCATCAATGTTTTCCAGGTTACCGTGGCCACCTAGTGCTTTCAGGTATTGTTTCGCCAGTTCACCCGTTTCCTGAGAACCAGAAGTCGCTACTTCCTCAGTATCAGCATCTTCACGGCCTGGTGTTTTCAGGTTGAAAATACGAATCGCTGCACTGAATGTGACGAAGTACAGGAAGAAGAAGCCAATACCAATCAGAAGCAGTACGAATGGTTTCGTTGCCAGACCCCAGTTCAATGCGAAGTCAATCAGACCAGCAGAGAATGTAAAGCCATGCAGTGTGCCAAACATATTGGCGATAACCAGAGAAATGCCTGTGAATACCGCATGTAGCGCATACAGTGCAGGCGCCAGGAACACGAACATGAACTCTAATGGCTCAGTGATACCGGTCAGGAACGAACAGAAAGCAACTGAACCCAGAGCACCCATCACCTGGCTGCGTTTTTCTTTCGGAGCAGCCATGATCATCGCCAATGCTGCACCTGGCAAACCCCACATCATGATTGGGAAGAAACCATTCATGAATACACCCGCAGATTTATCGCCAGCGAAGAATCGGTTCAGGTCACCCGTGTTAACTGTGTCAGTGATACTCTTCACAACCGCAGTGACTTCTGGGGTTACAGCGTTCTTGAATTCAAATACATGTGATTGGCCCACAACTAACTGTTTCGCCAGTGCAGGATCGACACACAGTTGAGTCGCGCCATTCAGAAGAGCAACAGGTTCAACGTTAATCACCTGGCAGCTGCCCATACCAAACCAGAAGTATGAGTTCAGGACATGGTGCAGACCAACAGGGATCAGACCACGGTTCAGCACACCGTAAATGAACTGACCAATGGCACCCGAGCTAGAAACTGCATGTGCTAACGCATCCAGACCTGATTGAATATGAGGCCATACAACACCAGCGACTGCACCCAAAGCAAGTGCAAACAAGCCAGACATGATAGGAACTAAACGTTTCCCGGCAAAGAAGCCCAGCCAAGGTGGCAGCGTCGTTGTGTAGAAACGATTATAAGAGTGGCCAGCAATGATACCGGCAATAATGCCGCCGAAGAACGACATATTAATGGATGGGTCAATCGTTTTTGCAGAAATATCCAGCACAAAATATGCAACAGCACCAGCTAATCCTGCGGCACCTGCACCATCCTTGGATAAACCAATCGCAATACCGATACCGAACAATAAAGGCAACTGGCCGAAAATCGCGCCGCCGGCTTGTGCCATAAATGGAATATCGAATACGTCAGCCTGACCTAGTCGAAGTAGCAGACCTGCCACCGGCAGAACCGCTATGGGAAGCATTAATGCTTTACCCAGTTTTTGCATATATCCAAGAATATTCACCCTTAGTTCCCCCTATGGTTTTCTTAGATGCAGATGAGATAACTTATTTTAGCTACCCGATTAAGTATGTTGCAGTTTATGCCTTTAATTTCGCCCCGCAAATTAAAACGTTATCATTTGTGATCCTAATCACCAGCATCTGGCGGGTACGAACGATTTTGCTAGCTCGGTCATAAAACTTATTTTATTATTCGAAAAAAAGGCGAGATGCCGCTAAAATCCCCAAGTATTCTTTTCAAGCAATGAGGTGTTACCGTGAGACTTATCCCACTGAACAACGCGCCAGAAGTTGGTTTGTGGTCAGCACGTTATATTGTTGATCGTATTAACAAATTTCAACCTACGGCTGACCGTCCTTTTGTATTGGGTCTACCTACCGGTGGTACACCTCTGACAACCTACAAGCGCCTGATCGAGCTTTATAAAGCAGGCGAAGTAAGTTTTAAGCATGTGGTCACATTCAACATGGATGAATACGTGGGTTTACCAGCAGATCATCCTGAATCATACCGTAGCTTCATGTATACAAACTTCTTTAATCACATTGATATTCAAGAAGAAAACATCAACCTTCTGAACGGTAACACAGATGACCATCAGGCCGAGTGTCAGCGTTATGAAGAGAAGATTAAATCTTACGGCAAAATCCATCTGTTTATGGGCGGTGTTGGGAACGATGGTCATATTGCATTCAATGAACCGGCCTCTTCTCTGGCGTCTCGCACCCGGATTAAAACACTGACCGAAGACACCCGTATTGCAAACTCGCGCTTCTTTGATGGCGATATCTCTCAGGTGCCTAAGTACGCACTTACTATTGGTGTCGGCACACTGCTTGATGCTCAGGAAGTGATGATTCTCGTGACGGGTCACAATAAAGCCCAGGCACTGGAAGCGGCCGTTGAAGGTTGTGTCAACCATCTCTGGACAGTTTCAGCACTGCAACTGCACCCCAAGTCTTTGATTGTCTGTGATGAACCAGCCACACAAGAGCTGAAAGTGAAAACCGTTCGCTACTTCCAGGAACTGGAAGCGGAAAACATTAAGCACCTTTAATTGATAGGAAGTGTTCATGTACGCGCTGACCAACTGCCGCATTTTTACAGGTAGCGATGTGCTGAATAACCACGCTGTTATTATTGACGGAGTGAACATTCACGCTGTATGTCCTGTCGCAGAGCTACCTGCGGATATTCCGACACAGGACTTAGACGGAGCCAATTTATCTCCGGGATTTATTGACCTACAGTTAAATGGTTGTGGTGGAGTGATGTTCAATGATGAAATCACCGCAGACACCATCCATACCATGCATTTAGCAAACCTTAAATCAGGTTGTACCAGTTTTCTTCCGACGTTGATCACCTCATCCGATGAAGACATGAAGGCTGCGATTCGTGCTGCCCGCGAGTATGAGGCGAGCTATCAGAATCATTCACTGGGTTTACACCTTGAAGGGCCTTACCTGAATGTGATGAAAAAAGGGATTCATAGCGTTGATCATATCCGCCGTTCCGACGATGACATGATCAATGTCCTGTGTGACAACGCCGACATCATCACCAAAGTCACGCTGGCGCCAGAACAAACACCGGAAGCGCATATCGAACAACTCGCTCAGGCGGGGATTGTGGTTTCCGCAGGTCATACCAACGCAACTTACGTCGAGGCCCGAAAAGGATTCGCAGCAGGTATTACCTTCGCAACCCATTTATTCAACGCCATGACGCCCATTGCTGGCCGTGAGCCTGGCATGGTTGGCGCCATCTATGATACGCCTGACGTGTATACAGGTATCATTGCCGATGGCTTCCATGTAGACTACGCCAACATTCGCATAGCCCACAGAATTAAAAGAGAAAAACTGGTTCTGGTGACAGATGCAACAGCACCTGCAGGAGCAGACATAGATCACTTTATTTTTGTTGGTAAGAAAGTATATTACCGCGATGGTAAGTGTGTTGATGAAAATGGCACACTTGGTGGTTCAGCCCTGACCATGATTGAAGCGGTTCAGAACAGTGTTGAACATGTAGGTATCGCCCTGGACGAAGCGATTCGTATGGCTACCCTGTATCCTGCCCGTGCGATTGGCAAGGACGATAAACTGGGTGCTATCAAAAAAGGCCTGGTGGCTAACCTGGCTGCCTTTGATCGTGATTTCCGTGTCAGGGCGACAGTGGTTAACGGAAAATACGAGCAAACTTAACTATGAATGGCGGACAAATCGGTAATGTCGACCTGGTCAAACAGCTAAACAGTGCAGCTGTTTACAGGCTCATTGACTTGCAAGGCCCTATCTCACGAATTCAAGTGGCTGATGTCAGTCAATTAGCACCGGCCAGTGTGACCAAGATTACCCGCCAATTGCTTGAGCGCGGCCTCATCAAAGAGGTCGCCCAGCAAGCCTCAACTGGTGGCCGACGTGCCATCTCGCTCACCACAGAAGCAGCCCCTTTCCACTCTGTCGCGATCCGACTAGGCCGGGATTACATTGAACTGACCTTGTACGATTTAAGCGGGAAAAGCCTTGCCGGCACAGCACACCCCTTCCCTTACGCGAATCAACAAGAACTCATTGATGGTCTTTTAGAGCATATCCGACAGTTTATTGCTGCGAACCAATCAACCCTCAAAGAACTGATTGCGTTTGGCATCACACTGCCAGGTTTGATTGATCCGGAAAATGGCATCGTTGAATACATGCCGAATATTTCGGTCGAATCACTGGCTCTGGCTGATATCATCTCAGACAAATACGGCGTGTCCTGCTTTGTCGGGAATGATATTCGTGGACTGGCATTGGCAGAGCATTATTTCGGGGCCAGCCAGGATTGCCGGGATTCAATTCTGGTGAGTGTTCATCGCGGTACAGGTGCAGGCATCATTGTCAACGGGCAAGTCTTTCTGGGCTATAACCGCAACGTTGGGGAAATCGGCCATATTCAAATTGACCCGTTGGGTGATAAGTGCCAATGCGGCAATTTTGGCTGTCTGGAAACCGTGGCCGCTGATCCGGCGATTATTCGTCATGTCAAAGCGCTACTCGAACAAGGCTATCCAAGCAGTTTGCAAAAGCTGGAAGATGTCACCATGCCCGCCATTTGTGAAGCTGCCAACCAAGGTGATGAGCTCGCAACTCAGGCGCTGGTCAAGGTTGGGAATCAACTCGGCAAAGCACTGGCGATGACCATTAACCTGTTCAATCCGCAGAAAATTGTTGTCGCAGGGAATATTACACTCGCGAAAAACATTGTTTTTCCTGCGATTCGCCGTTGTGTCGAAACTCAGTCGCTCTCGACTTTCCATCAGTCTTTACCAATCGTGGAATCTCAGTTGTATACACAACCGACCATTGGCGCATTTTCGATGATCAAACGAGCCATGCTCAATGGCGTATTGCTACAGCGGTTGCTGGAAGACTAATGCTGTAACATTTAGAAAACCATAATTGTTGTAAGGGCTGTCTTTTTCAGGCATGCCCTATGATATATTCGGCCAAACTGATGCAACCAATTGAAATGGTTCCATTTACATGGCCCTGGATACATATCGATTATGGATTTAATTTTTATTATTGCTGCTTTTTTAGCAGGTTACCTGGCACTCAGAAGTAAACTGCCACCACTTGTCGGCTTTTTGCTGGCTGGGTTTATTCTGAATTCATTTGGCTACACATCTACACCGACCATCACAGCGCTCGCTGATCTCGGTGTCACCATTCTCCTGTTCTGTATCGGCCTGAAGCTTGATGTAAAAACCCTGCTCCAAAAAGAAGTCTGGGCTGGTGCGACGATCCATAACATTTTGACGACCTCTGTTTTCACCTTCGCATTATTTGGCCTCAAAGAGCTTGGGCTTGGGATTCTCAACGATCTTGAACTCGCGCAACTGGCACTCTTAGGCTTTGCACTATCCTTCTCCAGTACCGTCTTTGCGATTAAAGCATTACAGGACAAAGGGGAGCTGAACGCGACTTATGGCACCATCGCGATTGGTATTCTGGTGATGCAGGATATCTTCGCCGTGGTTTTTCTCACCGCATCAACAGGAAAACTACCAGAAATTACTGCTCTGGCCTTATTTGCACTCCCGTTGCTTCGTCCCTCTCTGTTCCGAATTCTGGACAAAGCAGGTCACGGAGAAATGTTGGTTCTGTATGGCATCTTCCTGGCACTGGTTGCTGGTGCCGGTTTGTTCAGTTTCGTAGGAATGAAACCTGACTTGGGGGCGCTGATTCTGGGTATGATGCTGGCTGCGCACCCTAAATCTTCCGAGCTATCAAAATCGCTCTTTAATCTGAAAGAGTTGCTGCTGGTCTTCTTTTTCCTCAATATCGGCCTTGCTGAACCCCCGACCTGGGACGGATTCCTGCTGGCATTGCTTCTGCTCTTCTTGCTGCCACTCAAAGGATTACTGTATTACCTGGTCTTCCACCATTTCCATTTTCGTGTCCGGACATCACTGCTTGGCACACTCACCCTGTTTAACTACAGTGAGTTCGGCCTGATTGTCGCAGGCGTCGCCTACAATCTGGGCTGGTTACCCGGAGATTTTCTGGTCGCTCTCGCGATTGCGGTGTCACTCTCATTCCTCTTATCTGCGCCGCTCAACAGCTTGAGCCACCGGATTTATCTGGAAAGCACCCGATGGCTGAAAGAATTTGAGCCAGAAAAACTAAATGCCAGTGATCGCTTAATCGATCTCGGGCAGAAAAAAATCCTGATTCTAGGGATGGGTCGGATCGGCACCGGTGCTTACGAAGAGATGGTTCGCCGCTTCGGCGCACAAGTCGTTGGCATCGAGAACCGGGAAGAGTCCGTCACCTGGCATGTGAGCGAAGGCCGAAACGTTATTTTGGGCGATGCAACGGACCCCGATTTCTGGGCACGCGTGATTTCACAGCATCACACCCGCTTGATTCTTTTAGCCATGCCACACAGCCAGGCGAACGCGTTTGCTTTAGAGCAAATTCGCCAATTGGGCTACAAAGGCAAAATCGCCGCCATTGCCCGCTATGAAGATGAAGAAGCAGCCCTGCTTGAACTGGGTGTGGATGCTGCATTTAACATCTATCGTGAAGCCGGTAACGGATTTGCCCGTCATGTATGCGAATCCGTGAGTGCCGATATCAAACCCTTCTGATTCACTTGAATCCGGTTCAGAACCCCGAGCGGCCATCCTGTGACCGTTCGGGGCGTTCGGAAATCCGCGCAAAAAACACCCCAACACTAGAAAAAATTCACCACATCCAACAAAATCCGAATACTATTCACTAAAGGTGAGTTTTTTACATTGAATGGGGGTTTTTGGTTGCTTTTATTTGTTGAATACGCAATTTTAACAAACAGAACGAAACAAAAGCTGAGGGATAACAAAAATACCTCAATGACATCAGGCTTTGTTTCTCCAGAGTTTAACCAAGTGTTGGAGTAGTCAGTATGTGCTCAGTATTCGGGATTTTAGATATCAAAAGTGACCCAGCCGCCCTGCGTGAAACGGCGCTGGCCATGTCAAAGAAAATGCGCCACCGTGGACCAGACTGGTCGGGCATTTATTCGTCAGACAAAGCGATTCTGGCACACGAGCGTTTAGCCATTGTCGATTTGAACAGTGGTGAGCAACCGCTGTTCAACACAGAAAAGACACACATTCTGGCTGTGAACGGTGAAATCTATAACCACAAAGATCTGCGTGCTGAGCTGGCCACAGATTACCCGTTCCAAACCGAATCTGACTGCGAGATCATTCTGGCGCTCTATCAAGAAAAGGGACCGGAGCTGCTGGATTATCTCAACGGTATCTTTGGTTTCATTCTGTATGATGAGGCGGAAGATGCTTACCTGATCGGCCGTGACCACATCGGTATTATCCCGCTCTACCACGGTCACGATGAGCACGGCAACTACTATGTTGCGTCTGAAATGAAAGCTCTGGTGCCTGTCTGTAAAACCATCAGTGAATTCCCTCCGGGTCATTACCTGTGGTGTAAACAGGGTGAACCTGCTCAGGCACCTGTTCGTTACTATAAGCGTGACTGGATGGCTTATGATGCCGTTCAGGATGCGGAAACAAACAAAGAAAAACTGAAAGCTGCACTGGAAGGTGCCGTGAAGCGTCAATTGATGACCGACGTCCCTTATGGTGTTCTGTTGTCTGGTGGCCTGGATTCCTCTGTGATTTCAGCAATTACCAAGCAGTTTGCATCACGCCGTATTGAAGACAATGAACAGTCTGACGCCTGGTGGCCGACGCTGCACTCATTCGCCATTGGCCTGGAAGGCGCACCGGATCTGAAAGCAGCCAAGAAAGTTGCGGACCATATCGGCACCGTCCACCACGAACTGACTTATACCGTTCAGGAAGGTCTGGACGCGATCCGTGACGTGATTTACCACATTGAAACTTATGATGTCACCACGATTCGCGCCTCGACACCGATGTACCTGATGTCACGTAAGATTCGTGCGATGGGCATCAAGATGGTCTTATCCGGTGAAGGTGCAGACGAAGTGTTCGGTGGTTATCTGTACTTCCATAAAGCACCAAACGCACAGGAGTTCCACGAAGAAACCGTTCGTAAGCTGCTGGCGCTGAACATGTTTGACTGTGCCCGTGCCAACAAATCCATGGCTGCCTGGGGCATTGAAGCCCGGGTTCCTTTCCTGGATAAAGAATTCCTGGAAGTGGCGATGAGCATCAACCCGCAGGACAAAATGTGCGGCAACGGCAAAATGGAAAAACACATCATTCGCGAATGTTTTGGTGATTTGTTACCGGAGTCTGTGGCATGGCGTCAGAAAGAGCAGTTCTCTGATGGTGTGGGCTACAACTGGATTGACACATTAAAAGAAGTGGCTGCCGCGAAGGTTTCTGATCAGCAACTGGAAACGGCACGCTTCCGCTTCCCGTACAACACGCCGACAACCAAAGAAGCCTATGTGTACCGCGAGATTTTTGAAGAGCTGTTCCCACTGGAAGATGCTGCGAAATGTGTGCCGGGTGGACCTTCCATCGCGTGTTCTTCTGCCAAAGCAATTGAATGGGATGAGAGCTTCAAGAACAGTGCAGACCCTTCAGGTCGTGCCGTGGCTGCCGTCCATAACGAAGCCTATCAGAAGGCTTAAACCGAGCGTTACTCCATCCAAGAGCGCGTCCGCCTTTGCCTGCTTTATCTCCGCTTGCAAAGGCACATTACAGGGGCCAGGAAGGCCCCTTTTCCTTTTCATATCCTGAAGAAAAACACACCGTTTCTCCCGAAACCAGCACCCTGCTCCATCTCTGAATGACAGACTTGATAAAATGCAGGCCATAAAAAAGGAGCCCTGAGGCTCCTTTTCTGATAGCACTTGCAAACAAAATTAAACGTCGTAAGTGGTTGATGCAGTGTCGCCGCCAGTACCAGTCCAGTTGGTGTGGAAGTACTGACCACGTGGCTGATCCAGACGCTCATAAGTGTGCGCACCAAAGTAGTCACGTTGTGCCTGAATCATGTTTGCAGGCAGACGTGCAGTGGTATAGCCATCCAGGAACGTCAGCGCTGAAGTCAGGCACGGCATTGGCAGACCAATTTCCAGTGACTTCGCAGCCACTTTACGCCATGACTTCATCGCGTTGTCCAGAATCGCTTTGAAGTATGGGTCTGAGCCCAGGAAGGCCAGCGATGAATCCGTTTCGAATGCATCCCGGATATTCCCCAGGAACGCAGAACGGATGATACAGCCGCCACGCCACATCAGGGCAACGTTACCGTAGTTCAAGTTCCAGCCATTGTCGTCAGAAGCCTGACGCATCAGCATAAAGCCTTGTGCGTAAGAAATAATTTTTGATGCCAGCAGTGCCTGACGCACCGCTTCCAGCCATTCTGCTTTGTCGCCTGCCACGGTTCCCACAGTTTTGCCGAACAGCTTCTCTGCGTCTTCACGCTGACCTTTCAGCGAAGACAGGCAACGTGCAAACACAGATTCAGTGATCAGTGTCAGTGGAATCCCCATGTCCAGGGCATTGATGCCTGTCCACTTACCGGTCCCTTTCTGGCCCGCAGAATCCAGGATTTTCTCGACCAGCGGCTCGCCGTCTTCGTCACGATAAGCCAGAATATCTGCTGTAATTTCAATCAGGTAGCTATTCAGCTCGGTCTCGTTCCAGTCACGGAACGCTTGCTCCATTTCCTCGTGCGTCATGCCAAGGCCTGTCTTCATGAAGTGATACGCTTCACTGATCAGCTGCATGTCGCCGTATTCGATACCGTTGTGAACCATTTTCACGAAGTGACCGGCACCCGATTCACCAACCCAGTCACAACAAGGCTCGCCCTGCTCTGTCTTGGCTGCAATCGCCTGGAAGATTGGCTTCACGAATGGCCATGCTTCAGAATCGCCGCCAGGCATGATGGAAGGCCCGAAACGTGCGCCTTCTTCACCGCCGGAAACACCCGCACCGATAAAGCGCAGGCCTTTCTCTTTCAGGTAAGCCACACGACGGATTGAATCCGGGTAGTTCGAGTTTCCGCCATCAATAATGATGTCGCCTTTATCCAGCAGTGGGATCAGCTGCTCGATAAAGCTGTCCACCACATCACCGGCACGCACCATCAGCATAATTTTGCGAGGTGCTTCCAGCTTGTCCACCAGCTCTTGCAGGCTGTATGCGCCTTCAATCTTGGTGCCTTTCGCCGGACCACTCAGAAATTCATCGACTTTGGCAGCTGTACGGTTATGCGCAACGACCTTAAAGCCATGGTCATCCATGTTCAGGATCAGGTTTTGGCCCATCACGGCGAGGCCGATTACACCAATATCACCTTTCATTCTTTTATTCTCCAATCGCTAACTTACTGGCTGCTACTGCATCCAAATACCATTCTGTCTTCCCCTGACGCGCCTGAATTTTGGCGGCTGGGTAAGGCAGGCTATCGGCGGATTGCGTGTGGATTTCTTCCACAATGTCGGTTTTCCCCGCACCGATAACCAAATATGAGATACGTTTCGCGGCTTCCAGCACACGGGCTGATTTACTGACACGCAGCTGACCGCTTTGAGGATGAGGGGCCACAAGGCTCAGGGCCGGCTCATCATAGTTGGTTTGTCCCGGAAACAGTGACGCCGTGTGGCCATCATCGCCCACGCCCAGCAGGATCCAGTCAAACACTGGCAGGCCGTTCTCGGTTGGAATCACAGCCAGCATTTCGTCGGCGAAGCGCTGTGCTTCAGCCTGTGGGTCGTCTTCACCACGGATCCGGTGAATGTTCTCCGCCGGAATCGCAACATGGTCAAACAACAGTGCTTGCGCACAGCCATAGTTGCTTTCAGCATCATCCGGTGCAACGCAACGCTCGTCGCCCCACCAGAAATGCAGATTATTCCAGTTCACACCTTCCGCATATGGCGTTTTCGCCAGCGCAGAAAAGAGTTGTTTCGGCGTACTGCCACCAGACAGAGACACATGAACCGCTTTGCCCTGCTGGCTGATCGCCATCAGATCATCAGCCAGACTTGTAACAACCTCTTCCGCGCTGTTGTGGATTTTCAGTTCAGTCATCTTACAACTCGCAATATTCAGTATCAGTCAGGTTTGAACACGGGAAACGCCATTGGCGGTCGTCCCGGGCCAGCAGCTCATCGGCTTCTTTCGGTCCCCAGGTACCACAAGCGTAGCCAAACAGCGCATGCGGATCCTGATTAAAAGACAGAATTGGCTGCACGTATCGCCAGCACGCTTCAACCGCGTCACTGCGCGCAAAGAGCGTAGAATCCCCACTCATCGCATCCAGCAGTAAGCGCTCATAAGCCGTCAGAACGTTGCTGTCTTCCAGTTCGTTATAACGGAAATCCATCGCAACTTCCTGCGTGTTGAACCCGGCACCTGGACGTTTCAGGGCGAAGTTCATCAGGATGCCTTCATCTGGCTGGATACGCAGCACCAGCTTATTGTCCGGCGCATCTTTGCCAAAGACAGGATGCGGTGTTTTCTTGAAGTGAATGACCACTTCTGTGACACGGGTTGGCAGACGCTTACCGGTTCGGATGTAAAACGGGACACCATTCCAGCGCCAGTTATTGATAAATGCTTTCAGACCGACATAAGTCTCTGTCCGGGAATCTTCTGCAACGCCAGGCTCTTCGCGATAACCGGCCAGCTCTTTGCCACGCCATTCCGATGCGGTGTACTGACCCAGCACCAGGTTCTTGCGCAGGTCTTCCTCTGACAGCGGTTGCAGGCTGTTCAGAACTTTTGCCACTTCATCGCGCATCGCATTACCATTGATCGCAGAAGGTGGCTCCATCGCGACCATCGCCAGAACCTGCAGCAAATGGTTCTGCAGCATGTCGCGAACGGCGCCTGCGTTATCGTAGTACCCCCCGCGCTCTTCAACGCCCAGAAACTCTGCCGCGGTGATTTCTACCGAATCAATAAAATTGCGGTTCCACAGGGGTTCAAACATCCCGTTGGCAAACCGGAAAACCAGCAGATTCTGGACGGTTTCTTTACCCAGGTAATGGTCGATACGGAAAATCTGATTTTCTCTGAAATGCTGATGCAGCTTTTTGTCCAGCTCCTGAGCGGTTTCCAGATCATAACCAAATGGCTTTTCAATGATCAGTCGCTTCCAGCCGTTGCTTTCATCATTCAGACCATGTGCAGCCAAACTGGCTGGAATCACATCATACAGACTTGGAGGCGTCGCGAGGTAAAAGAGGGTATTTCGAGGGGCAACAGATTGAGCAGCTTTTTCTTCAAGTCGTTGTTGCAGCTTACCATAGTCATCACAATCGAGCGTATTGATGGCCTGATATCCAACATGCTGACAAAATGCCGCCAGTTTCTCAGGGTCCGTCTTCTCCGTTTTCAGTAAAGAAGCCCGAACTTTCTCTCTGTATTCCTCATCACCATGAGCCGTTCGGCTGACGCCGAGGATAGAGAAATCAGATGGTAACATCTGATTGACATACAGATGATACAGCGCTGGGATAAGCTTGCGATAGGTTAGATCGCCAGAGGCACCAAAAATAACGATATCGCTGTTTTCAGGTATGACCATGTTCTTTTTCTTTCCCTACAGGTGTACAGGTTTGACGGGGCTTTAAGTCCGGCAAAGCATAACATTCAGAACGACAGTGTGCTGATGTCCTGACCTCTTAATTTAATAGCTACAGCCTATTAAACATGGGGGTTCGTCAGGATGCCGCACACTATAGCTGTATTTGTCACAAAGTTACATCCCGCCCATTCTACCAACTGACATAAAAACTAAAACACAGCGAATTGATAAAATATCTCACGCCAGCCATTCTGAGCACCTCCTGATCACGGACTGCAATAAAATGTGGCGAGAACATCTCTCAAAAACATTCGAAATACCCCGAAAATGACAAAATTGCCGAACTTACTTTTTTCAGCCCCTGAAAGAGAATCTGAGTTTTTACCCGCCTGTTTTCTGGATTCAGCCTCACAGAAGCAGTCAAAAGTTGCACACTTGCCGCAGTTTTCACAATGTCGTGCTGGTTCCAGTTTCGGGTCGCCCGATTGAAAGTAATTAACAAAACCTATCACACGAAATCGTTTGCCTGGGTCATTTTTCCGGATTCACTCGCGAATTTGATCCTTCTCCCGGTATTAAAGTCACAAAAAAACCGCCAGACTGGCGGTTTTTTACAAGTTTTTTCAGGCCGGGATTAACGCTCCCAGTACGCCTCTTCGAGGCTGTCTTCCCGCTCCGGCAAACCCCGAGACAAACGCGGCGAATGCTGTGCCAGCACTTCATAGCTGACCCGGTTGGAGTACAGGCAAATCTGCGAGAAAGAGGAATACGTCAGAAAATCATAGCTGTGCTTGCTCGACTTCGGCACATTCTCTTTATGATAACGGTTGGCAGCCATATCGTGCAGCAGCGCAGACAGCGCACCATCACCCGCCCCGTTCGTGTTCTTGATCCGCTCCGGCCCACCCATGTACGGGGCAATGTGTGAGTAAACCTTTATTGGGGTTTCACAACCCGCTTTGAGCATTGGACGGCTGAACTCATAACGGTTAAATTCCGGAATCTCACCCGGCAATAATGGCAGGCTTGTAGTTCGTTTGGTGGTTTCTTCCGTATAACCCGCCGTATAAAGACCGACAGGTCCGGCAGTGCACAACACAAAATCAACCCAATCCAGCGCTTTATCTGATGCCATCAGCGGATCAGCATAACCGGTCAGTGCCTCTGCTTCGTCTTCGTTCATCGCCAGCACGGTCACATGGTCACGCAGGAAATCACGCCACCATTGCGGATCATCTGCAATCACAAACTTGGTCCCGAGCGTCAGCACCACAGGCACATCGTATTTTTTCGCATACTCAATTGCGCGCATGGTTGCTTCCGGCATTGGATCACCGTCTTTACAACGCACCAGATAAGCCGTCAGAACCAGAGCAGAAGCACGTTCAAAAATGGATTCCGGAATACTGTTCGGCTCAAGCTGGTTCATACGACCTTCGTTGATCGCAAAAGTACGTTCACCATCCGGTGTAATCAGCGCAAAGCAGCGTCCAATCGGACCTGACACAGGCTGAAGATGGTTCAGATCCATGCGGCTGGAGGTATTCACCAGATAACGGTACGCATAGCTGCCAATCTGAATATCCTGGCTCATGACGCCAAGCAACACAGATTTATCATCCGCCAGCACAGAATAGTTGTGCAGCGTGTTGCCAATCGTGCCACCGGCAAATTCATGACGGATGAGATCATTTTCTTTCAGCTCGCGGTAAAGCTCTTCAGCAGCATCTTCAGCAATGACCAGAGAGTGACCTTTGCTGAGTGCATATCGGCTCAGAAATTCATCATCCACGCAGGCTTCAATATCAACCAGTGTCTGGTCAATCCCAACAACATGGGTGCGCTCAAGAGGCTTGGTGCTGGCCTGAGTCAGAAGCGGATCTCGGGCATGAACAGGAAAGTAGTGTTTTGATTTACGTTGACCAGGAAATTTCATGATATCGCGCTGCCGGGTAGAAAAAAAACTTGCGGATGATATCACAAAATATAGAACAATGAAGAAAAGGCCCACACAATTAGTGAGAGCCAAATCATAGTATTTGTGAAAGTTAAGAAAAAGTTACCAGGACTGCGTATGGTGGCGGATCAGGCTTTCCATCATGTTGATATGGGCCGGGCTGTCATTGAGGCAAGGAATCAGATTGAAGCACTCGCCCCCCGCTTCCAGGAAGGCTTCCTGACATCCCTCTGCGATTTCTTCCAGCGTTTCCAGACAATCAACCGAGAAGGCCGGACAAATGACATCCAGCCGCTTGACCCCCTTTTGAGCCAATTCAATGATCGTGGGTTCCGTGTATGGTTTCAGCCATTCTTCCCGGCCAAAAATAGACTGATAACTCATGCTCATTTTCTCGCGCGGCATCGCCAGAGCTTCAGCCAGTAACGCTGTGGTGTCGTTACAATGCACCGGGTACGGATCGCCTAAATCCGCATAGCGTTTCGGGATACCATGATAAGAACAAAGCAGGTAATCCGGTTGACCGCGCTCATCCCAAGCCGCCTGTACCGAGTTAGCCAACGCTTCAATATAAGCCGGGTGGTCCTGATAATGATTGATGAATCTCAGCTCAGGCAGGTAAGCAGCCTGCTTCAGGCTGGCTGCAATCTTGTCGAACACAGCCGCTGTTGTGGTGCGTGAATATTGCGGATAGAGCGGCAACACAACAATTTTCTGACACCCCTGATCCCGGAGTGACGCCAATGCCGACGGAATACTCGGGTTCCCGTAAGTCATCCCCAGAGCGACCGGCAAGCCCAGCTGAGATTCCAAGGCCGCTCGCTGACGCTGAGAATAGACCATCAGCGGGGAGCCCTCTTCCATCCAAATCGACTGATACAGCTTCGCAACTTTGGGGGCGCGAATCGGCAGAATTGCGCCATAAAGCGCCGGACGCCAGATCAATGGATTCAAATCAACCACACGCTGATCACTCAAAAACTCAGCGAGAAACCGTTTTACAGCGCCAGAAGTCGCTTCATCAGGTGTACCCAGGTTCACCAAAAGTACGCCAATACCTTTATTCTCCATCATCACCTACATTCGAGTTTCTTAATCATTGTCAGTGCTGACCGCAGTGTACCATTAAGCTTTTGATTTGCCTTCCCTCATTTCCGATCCCGCGCCGCCAGTCGTCAGCCATCACAGTGGATGCGCCCGCAGGGATTCTCAGGCACAAAAAAAGCGGAAGACTTTCGCCTCCCGCTTCTTGATCCGGCTGAACGCTGAGCCCGAATCGACTCAGTCAAAACCGCTTGATTACTGAGCCAGAGATTTGCCCAGTTCAGCACTGACGTCAGCCACTGGCTGAGTGCCGTCAATCTTAATATAAGTGGTGTGACCCGCTTCCGCTTCTTTGCTGTAGTAGCTGATCAGCGGTGCCGTTTGCTCATGGTAAACACCCAGACGAGCACGAACGGTCTCTTCTTTGTCGTCTTCACGAATGACCAGAGGTTCGCCGGTCACATCGTCCTGTCCTTCCACTTTGGGTGGATTGTAAACCGCGTGATAAGTACGGCCTGAAGCCAGGTGAACACGACGACCCGCCATGCGCTCAACAATCACGCTGTCTGGTACATCGAACTCAACCACGTAGTCTACTGCAACACCAATCTCTTTCAGGCCGTCTGCCTGAGGAATGGTGCGAGGGAAACCGTCCAGCAGGAAGCCTTTTGCACAGTCGTCTTCAGCAATACGCTCTTTGACCAGACCCAGAATAATGTCGTCAGACACCAACTGGCCTGCGTCAATCACGGCTTTCGCTTGCTTACCCAGCTCTGTACCCGCTTTGATTGCCGCACGCAGCATATCACCCGTTGAAATTTGAGGAATACCAAATTTCTCCATGATGAATTGTGCCTGTGTGCCTTTACCTGCACCTGGAGCGCCCAGAAGAATGATGCGCATCTTGATCCCCTTTTCTAGAATTTAGCCGGAGTTTTTGGAAAGTCAGAAAAATACACTGATTAGACCATCGTCGCAAGTCTGGTTCTGAAACGGCGCCGCGATTACATTCTTTATCAGCATACTCTTTGACACAAAACGGGCGCAGATCCCTTCTGCGCCCGTCGGCATGATTGAACTTACTTGGCCAGTAGCTGATTCACTGCCGCCAGGAACTGCGATGGGTCTTCCATCGAGCCTCGCTCAGCAAGCATCGCCTGCCCCAGCAACATTTCTACCCAGCGACCAAAAGCTTCTTCATCCGCTTCGTCCGCCATCCGGTTGACGACCGGGTGTTGTGGATTCAGTTCGAAAATGTACTGTACCTCAGGCGCGTCATGACCGGCAGCTGCCAGCAGTTTCGCCATTTGGGTACCCATTTCGTTTTCATCCGTTACCACAACAGCTGGCGTATCTTTCAGCTTAAAGGTCGTCCGCACGTCTTTCACCCGGTCACCCAGATAAGTTTTGGTGCGCTCAACCACGGAAGCAAATTCTTCTTCCGTCTGCTTCTGTGCTTCTTTCTCTTCCTCGTTTTCAAACTTGGACAGATCCAGACCCGCTTTGGTGATCGACTGGAACTGTTTGCCGTCAAACTCCGGCAGATAGCCCATCAGCCACTCATCAATGCGGTCGTGCATCAGCACCACTTCCAGCCCTTTTGCACGGAACTGTTCCAGGTGCGGGCTGTTCTTCGCCGCATTAAAGCTGTCTGCTGTAATAAAGTAGATCTTGTCCTGACCTTCCTTCATCCGGCTGACATAATCAGACAGTGAAACCGACTGCTCTGCTGTATCGTGATGCGTGGTGCTGAAACGCAGCAGGCCGGCAATTTTCTCGCGGTTCGCGAAATCTTCCGCAACCCCTTCTTTCAGAACCTGACCAAACTCTTGCCAGAACGAGGCATACTCCTCTTTCTTCGACAATTTCTCCAGCATCGACAGTGCACGCTTGGTACACGCCTTGCGCAGCGCCTGCGTGACTTTATTGTCCTGCAGAATTTCACGGGAGACGTTCAGCGGCAGATCATTCGAATCAATCAGACCGCGCATAAAGCGCAGGTACATCGGCATGAATTGCTCTGCGTCATCCATGATAAACACACGCTGAACATAGAGTTTCAGACCATGCTTGCTGTCACGGTTATACAGATCAAACGGTGCTTTTGACGGCACATACAACAGGCTGGTGTAATCCTGCTGACCTTCTACACGGTTATGGCTCCAGCTCAGTGGCTCAGCATAATCGTGGGAGACGTGCTTGTAGAATTCTTTATATTCTTCATCGCTGATGTCGGATTTACTGCGTGTCCACAGTGCCTGGGCTTTATTGACCTGCTCCCACTGTTTCCCGGTTTCCTGACCTTCATCATCGCGTTGCACCGTTTCCATCAGTACCGGAATACCAATGTGATCCGAATATTTGCTGATGATATTTCGCAGACGATATTCGCTCAGGAATTCTTTCTCATCCTCACGCAAATGCAGAATGATTTCTGTACCACGACCGGCTTTTTCAATGGTTTCAACGGTGTAGTCTCCTTCACCGGTTGAATGCCAGCGTACCGCTTCATCCGCAGCTGCACCGGCAGCACGGGTATTGACCGTGACCGCATCCGCAACAATGAATGACGAATAGAAGCCCACACCGAACTGACCAATCAGCTGGGAGTCTTTACTCTGCTCTTCGCTCAGTTTGGTAAAGAAATCCTTCGTGCCAGATTTCGCAATAGTGCCCAGATGCTCAATGGCTTCGTCCCGGGTCATCCCGATGCCGTTATCGCTGATGGTGACCGTACCGGCTTCTTCATCAAACGACAGACGGACAGCCAGTTCACCGTCATTTTCATATAACTCTGGGGCAGACAACGCACGGAAGCGCAGTTTATCTGCGGCATCGGAAGCATTGGAGATCAGCTCCCGAAGGAAAATTTCTTTGTTTGAGTACAATGAGTGGATCATCAAATGAAGCAACTGCTTCACTTCTGACTGAAAACCACGTGTTTCTTTATTTTTCTCTAAAGTTTGCTCGCTCATTAGAACTCCGTAATCAAGATTTACGTCCTTACTGACTCCTAAATAAGGTCCGTTCAATGTTTTTCAAGCCTGAGATGGTAAATTTCTGGCTGTCTGGCTGAAAGGTAGTCATTTGAATGCATCAGGTGCGATCCCCATCACTCAGTGCGGACCGATTGAGCCATCCCTTGTCAGGCTGCAGTCTTCTGCTTCGTTGTTTAGGGATACTCTTCTTCCGGTCAGACATCTATGATAAACAAGTCACTCTGAACAAATAGGCCGGGCATGGATCAAGCACAGTGTAAATTTCTGATTGGGAATCGATTTCTTTTTACCCCGCACCACAACAGCCTGGTGGACAAGGCTCAGCCAGACACGACGATCCATCTGGGAATCAATGAAAGCAAAGCGCTGAGCCTGCTGGTTCAGGAACCAGGGACCATCATTTCCCGCCAGCGAATGCATGACTTTATCTGGCGGGAACAAGGGTTTGAAGTGGATGACTCCAGTTTGACCCAAGCCATTTCGACGCTGCGGAAATATTTGCAGGATTCAACCCGTGCGCCGGTGTTCATCAAAACCGTGCCCAAGCATGGCTACCAGATGATTGCTGAAATTGATCGGCTGGATAGCATCCCTGAGCCAGCACATGTCCTGATATCTGAGCCACAACAAGTCGAAGTCATTGAAAATCTGCCGGATTCTGCACAACCGCTTCATGCAGAGTCTCCACCTCCCGCAAGCAGTCCTGCGGTGCTCATCCCGACGACACAGGCCAATTCGCCATTGCGGCGTCATATGATCAGCGGTCTGGCTGCTTTATTGCTCTGCCTTCTTCTTCCGCTATGGGCATATTTTACATCGCCGCCAACATCCAGCGCTTTCTCTCCTGCACTTACCGTCGGCAACATACCAGTGCTTACGCCCAGCCATGATCGGATACCTGAGTCCTGGTATCCCCTGATCCGGCAATGTCTTGCTCCGTACGAGCAACAGACATCAGACAAACCACTTCCGGTCAAAGCTGTGGTGACAGGCGGGGAGCACAATCAACTTTGGATCAATCTGATTTTCAGTCCTTCAGATTATCAGGACAACATGACCCTGACCATCGTGACGCTGAACCGACACAAGGAGCAACCATGCCGCATCCAGTAACGAAAAAAACGGTGAGATTCAGTCTGTACTGGCTCTTCATTGGCACTGTGCTCATACTGGTCGCACTGGGCAGCCTCTATTATTCCTTTCTGAGTGACCACAAACTGGCGCGCTTTCTGATGGCTCACGACTGGACGTCTTCAACAGTGACACACGTGTCTTCCAATGAATCACCCGGGCTGACAACCCTGAAACAAATGACCGAAAAGAATAATCTGATTTTCATGCCCAATCACACCTATTCAAGAGTGAGCCGGGTATCGATTACCAATCGCGATGCTGCGAGGGTCCATCTGACCATTACCGAGTTTGGACAATGGGCGGTCAGCGGCGGGTATTTGCAAATCCGCCCCATCCACTTTAATGAAATGAAAACCGGCGATGAAACAGCCTTTAATGCAGCACAACTTGCGACCATCCGTACCTACTTTCAAATCAATGCGGAACAAAGCAACCAGATTGATATTCTGAACCAAAAGTCGGTGCTGCTGACGGGACTGAACACCCGATCTCAAGTATTAAACGCACTGCCGTAATGCTGTTACGGCAGCCACCGCTCAGTTGAAAGCGGGCCATAAAAAAACCGACGTGGTCACGTCGGTTTCTTCGTTGAAATGCATGGCAGGTATACCGGGGGTCAGTAAAGTCTTTGCCGTCCGGCCAGAGAATGAGACAACGTTGTCCCATCCACCAACTCCAGTTCCCCGCCCACAGGTACACCATGAGCAATCCGGCTGGCCGGGACCTGATAAGCCTGACAAAGCTCTGCGATGAAATGCGCGGTGGCCTCCCCTTCAACCGTTGGGTTGGTCGCAAGGATCAGCTCAGCAATCGTCTCATTCTGTAACCGGTATTCCAGAACATCCAGACCGATGTCGCTCGGACCAATGCCGTCCAGCGGAGACAAGTGGCCCATCAGCACAAAATAACGGCCGGAAAACTGCCCTGTGGCCTCGACGGCCATAATATCTGCCGGGCTCTCGACCACACAGATCTGGCCACTTTCCTGCCGCCTCGGATTGTCGCAGATGGCACACACGTCTTCTTCCGTAAACGTACGGCAATCCCGGCAGTGTCCGATTTCCGTCATGGCTTTACCCAGCACATCGGCCAGCTGCAAACCACCCTGACGGTTACGCTGCAACAGGCTGAATGCCATACGCTGCGCTGATTTTGGCCCGACGCCGGGCAAACAGCGCAGCGCGTCCATCAACTGCTCAAGTAACGGACTGGTACGCATTGATTAGAAAGGCATCTTAAAGCCAGCAGGCAGGTTCATCCCGCCGGTCACGCTGGCCATTTTTTCTTTCTGCGCTTCTTCAATGCGACGGGCAGCATCATTGAATGCTGCTGCAATCAGATCTTCCAACATCTCTTTGTCGTCTTCCATCAGGCTGTCATCCAGCTCAACACGACGCACGCTGTGGCTGCCGGTCAGCGTGACCTTCACCATGCCAGCACCGGATTCACCAGTGACTTCCATGTTCGCGATTTCTTCTTGCATCTGCTGCATGCGCTCTTGCATTTGCTGCGCCTGCTTCATCATGTTCGCCATACCACCTTTACCAAACATATCTTCTCTCTCTATGGGTCTGGTTCATTTAAACGGGTCTTACGCTCTCTTCATCCAGCACAGCACTGAACCGCTGGCAAATAAAGGTCACGTTCGGATCCTGCTGCAGACTGGCTTTAGCCTGATCCAGTTTTTGCTGATAAATAAACTCACGCCATTCCAGCGGCGTTCGTCCATATTCACTTGGCTCTATCTGTAATTCTATCTCTTGTCCCATCATCTCAGCCAGTGCTGAGGTCAGCTGCATTCGTGCTTTTTGTGTATCCAGATGCTGCTGGGACGCGCGCAAGTGTAGTGTCAGGCGCGGACCATCCTGCTCCAGTGCAGAATTCAGTGCGAGCTGCTGAACCAGTCGATCCACATTCAACCGATCCGCCATATCCGACCAACTATCCTGCTTTGCTGCCTCGGTGACAAGTTGTTTTACCATCTCCGGCGTCTTTTCATGCGCCAGAGCCTGCTTCATTTCAGTGGGTGCAATCGACGCCGTTTCCTGAACGCTTTCGTCCGGCTGGAACATCGGCTGCCATTGATACGCTTCAGGCTTTTCCGGTTCTGTATTGTGTTGCTCCGGCGCCGTCGCTTGCCCTGCAGCAGGAACACGTCGGCCAGCATGCTGGCTGCTGATGCGTTCAAGGACATTGGATGCCGGTTTTTTGACCGGCGCCGGATCAATCTTTTTTGGCGTTGTTTCCTGTCCGCGTTTCGCCTGACTGCGAAGGCGGTTTCGGACTGCAAGCAGCCCGGATGCAGGGGATGCCGATGGTGCTTGTAGCGCTGGCGCAGTTTCCTGCACCGGAGCCGACGGATGTGATTCCACAGGTTGCGCATGTGGCGCCTGATCCTGCGGGACAGGACTCACAGCTGCTGCTTGCTCGATCATTTCCCGCGCCGGAGCCACTTCACTCGGCTGTGGCATCTCAGCCGGCGCCTTTGCAGGCGCTTGACCGGTCGTCGACGGGCCGGTTTGCGGCTGGACGGCCCGAGGCGCAGGTGCAGCGGAAGGAACCGCTACAGCCTGTGGCGTCAGATGCCCGGCAGCCACCGGACGAAATGCCAGCATACGCAGCATCACCATTTCCAGGCCCGTTCTGCCATCGGGTGCCAGTGGCAAATCCTGCCGGCCCTGAAGCGCAATCTGATAATGCAACTGAACATCTTGCGGCGGCATCACCTTACTGAGCTGAACAATGCGCTCAGCATCCGGTAACGTGCTGTCCAGCGACGCAGGCAAGACCTGATACATTGCCACGCGGTGTAACTGCGACGCCATTTCCGAAAGCAAGCTGTCCCAAGCAACGCCAACTGAGGCCAGTTCAGCCAGACAGGCCATCGCAGGCTCTGCCTGCCCTTCAGCCATGGCTTCGAGCAGATACAGCGCCTGTTCTGTATTCAGGGTGCCCAGCATACCAGACACGGTTTCCTGCGTGACCTGACCATTGCCCAGCGCAATCGCCTGATCCGTCAGACTGAGTGCATCCCGCATACTGCCTTCCGCAGCCCGGGCGATCTGGCTCAGTGCCTTCGCTTCAAACGATACAATTTCTTCTTGCAGCACGTGCGCCAGCTGTTGCTGAATTTGCGTTTGATCCAGGTGCTTTAAATGAAATTGCAGGCAGCGCGATAAAATGGTGACCGGCAGTTTCTGCGGGTCTGTTGTGGCGAGAATAAACTTCACATGTTCCGGCGGCTCTTCCAGCGTTTTGAGCAACGCATTAAAGCTGTGACGGGACAACATGTGTACTTCATCAATCAGGTACACTTTAAAGCGCCCGCGGGCAGGTTTGTACTGAACATTGTCCAGCAGTTCGCGGGTATCTTCGACTTTCGTCCGGGAAGCAGCGTCAATCTCTAACAAATCGACAAACCGGCCCTGATCAATTTCCTGGCAGGTGTGACACTGGCCACACGGGGTGGCCGTAATGCCCTGCTCGCAGTTCAGCCCTTTGGCAAACAAACGGGCAATCGTGGTTTTACCGACACCACGGGTTCCACTCAACAGATAAGCATGATGAAGTCGGTTATGTGTCAGCGCATTCGCCAGCGCCGTCAGGACATGGGATTGGCCCACCACATCTTCAAAGCGATGCGGCCGCCATTTTCGTGCCAGAACCTGATAACTCATGGTGTTCAATCCTACAGAATTCGATCATTCAGCCTTATCAAAATTCTGACTGAATCCAGTCGGCCATGCTAGCACAGCGAGAAAAGTGGCGCGAGAGAACTCAAAGGGAGTTTGTCTTGATCGGCGTGTCATTGATACCATTTTGACCAATCAAGACATCCTCCCAAAAGGCTGAGCGAAAACGTGTGATTAGTGGCCGTCGAAATCGCAGATACTGAAGACGTTCAGGCCCAAATCGCGCAAACGCTGCTGACCGCCGATCTCCGGCAGATTAATCACAAATGCAGCGTCCTCAACAATCCCGCCCAGACGACGCACCAGCTTGGTCGTCGCCTCGATGGTTCCACCCGTCGCGAGCAAGTCATCGACCAGCAGCACTTTGTCACCTTCAACAATCGCATCGGTGTGAATCTGCAGCGTATCCTGACCATATTCCAGATCATAACTTTCGCTGATCACCGCCCGCGGTAATTTGCCCGGTTTACGCACAGGCACAAAGCCGACTCCCAGCGCCAGCGCCAGTGGTGCGCCAAACAGGAAACCACGCGCCTCAGTGCCCACGACTTTGGTGATCCCTTTATCGCTGAACTGCTGATGGAGAATCTGCATCGTCGCGCGGTACGCTTCAGGAATTTCCATCAGGCTGGTGACATCACGAAACAGAATGCCGGGTTTCGGATAATCCGGAATCGTTTTGATGCTGTTTTTAATCAGGCTGAAGTCGTCTTGAACAGTTTTTACTTGGCTCATAGTCTCTTCCGTCTGCGGCTTCACAGGCTGCAGGTTATTAACAAGAGTTCCGGACCATTTTGCATGGGTCACAGAAGCAGTTTAGGCGCAAATAGTAGTGATTTTTGACAAGAGGGGCAACTTTCGGCCTGTAAACCAAGACACTGAACAACAGATCGGCTTCTCAGAGGCTGTTGGTTTCTCTGACGGGTAAACGGTTAAACCAGATCAAGAGTATGACTGCAATCCCGAGCAGTAATCCTTTGACCCAAGCCAGAGGCACAAAATAAATCGACAACGCGAAACTGAGCACAATCGTCACATTCGCCCGTCGTTTGACGGTACGGCTGACGGCACGATGCTGATGCCAGTTCTGTAAAACCGGACCAAAATGAGGATGTGTATTGAGCCAGTGATGGAGTCTGGGAGAGCCGCGCATAAAACACGCACTGGCCAGCAGAAGAAAGACGGTGGTGGGTAAAAGAGGAAGGAAAATACCCAAAATACCTAAGATAACGAAACACCAGCCGGAAACCAGCAATAAGGTTCGCCAGATCAGTTGTTTCACATTCCCTCTCTTTTACATTCAGCCTGATGCAGGCAACTTCTGACGGCAACCTTAGCTGCTGAGGATCCCCAGCCAAGTCAGGCTCGCAGGCAAAGTTGGCAGCAGCATTGCAATCAGGAAACCAATAAAGTACTTCAAATTATACGGTTCTTTGAAATCATGTTCCATTTTATCTTCCTTTTAGTCGGCTTAACGTGCTGAAAAGTCGTTAAAAGTGGCAATTCAGCCCCATAAAAACTGCCAAGCACTATAAAGCATTCGATAGTTAACAAAAACCGACAAAAAGAAGGGTTATTCTGCGCGTCCTTTGACTTATGTCATAACCAGCGGAGAAATTCAGCATAGACTGTGATCCAGTCTACAATGGAGCATCTCGATGAATAGTGAGTACCTGAAACAGCAATGTCTCCGGCTGGAGCAAGAGTATCAGTCGCTGTCGGCCTCGCTCTATGCCGCGTTGGAAAAACACCACCGGCAAACGCAGCCCGAATCCACAACCGCTGACTGTACGATCAACGAACTGCTGAAGTTCACAACCCTGAGCGCCGATCCTCAGCTCCGCCAGCATGCCCACCGGCTTGAAGCCATCGATGCCGCTTTATGTGCTATCCGACTGGATCTCTACGGGATCTGTGCCGACTGCGAAGAGCCCATCGAATCCGAGGTTCTGGCTGCCGATCCGGCACAGCCGCGTTGCCGCCAATGCCAGTCACACAGTAAATATCATCACCAGCGCTGAAGCTCAGCGCTGGTGTGGGCTGCCGCCCCCGTTTCACTTAAGGCTGCGTCTGCGATTTCATCCAGGTCTGGAAAGCTGCTTTCTCTTCCGGTTGTGCTTTGCTGTACCAGAGTTTCAGCTGTGCCAGTGCATCACCGGTCACTTCTACTTTGCCGCCCGCATCAACTTTGACGACGGCTTGCTGTAAATCGACAGCGTAGCCTTGCTCAAAGGTGATCCCGTTTTGGCGGTTATATTCAGCAACCAATGCTTCCATATCGCTGAACGCGGCAAAGCCATCTCCTTTCAGCTCCGTAAAAGCAAGCGTGCGCTGGCTGCCGTCTTCTAACATCAGGGTCCATTCAGGATCGCGCTGAAAATAAGCCTGCGCCTGGCTGTAGGCAACCAGCGCCGGCAAGCTGATCTCAGCGTCCTGCGACGGCATCTCCAGCTCAAACAGATACGGACGGGTGGTATACATGGTATTCCGGCTACCGTTTTTGAGCTCTTTATCGTAACGGACAACAATCTGATGTTTTCCCGGTGTCAGTTCAACCTCTGCTGCCTGAGACCAGAACGAGCCCTGCACCTGCTTTCCATCCACCACCAGAAGTTCAATGCCGTCGGTAACCGACAGCGTGGCCGCCTGCGCTTGCACCGCAAACAGGCTGGCCAGAAATATGATTTTTTTCATCGCCAATCTTCTATTTGTTATCACTTCAACTGAAGCTGTCTATGCTGCCATAATCAAGCGGTCTGCAATAGCCCGCTCGCCGACAAAAAGACAAGATACAAAAAAGCCGCCCAAAAAAGGCGGCTTTTGCAATCTCTGTATTCTGGAAAGAACCGTTCTTAGAACAGAACTTCCATACCAGCCACGTAGCCCAGGTCGTACTCTTTAACATCACCGTCAGCCCAGCCCAGTTCAGCATATAGCTTCACGTTGCTGTGCAGTTGGTGAGTGACGTTAGCGTAAACGTTGTTTGTTTCGTCAGCGTCAGCATAGACATAGCCCAGAGCAAAGGTATTTTTGCCCATGGTGTAAGAGCCTGCTGCTTCGATTACATCAGAATCACCAGCGTTATCAATATCTACATTACCGAAAGAAGCGGCCAGTGCTACTGCACCAAACACATACTCTGCTTCGATATTATAGGCATTTACATCAGCACCAGTTTTGTTCATGTCAGTAATAACGTCTTCAGACGCATAGTAGTAACCACGAACATCCAGACCACCGAAACGTGCACCCAGACGTGCATCAGTGATGCCGCCATTGTCGTTCGCATTGATGTCATGAGAAGCACCAAAGTAGAACTGACCGTTGTCATAAACGTATTTAACAACTTCGCTGCCCTGAGTTTTACCCAGATTCAGTTGCTCCAGACCCAGTTCGTAGTCTTTACCAATACCTGCATCATCAGTGATCAGGAACTGACGACCGAACGTCACAGTACCAAAGTCAGCGCCCTGGAAGCCCGCGTACAGTTCATCGTTGAAGAAATCTGTAGTATTGCCATTTGCATCAGTGTTTGACAAGTCAAAGCTCAGACCAGCAACTACGTTCAGGTTGTTGTTTACTGGAATAGTCGTGTTCAGCGTGATGTCACCATCATCCAGACGGATTGAAGGATCAGTATCTAGGCTTTTTTCAGTAATTTTTTTGGCGAACTGAACTTCAGCAGAACCTGACAGGTCAACCAGAACACCGTTCTGGTCCAGCAGGTTTACAGAAGCGTTTGCAGAGCCTGCAGCTAGTACAGATAGTGCAATTAGCGTTTTTTTCATGATATCCACTGCCTTTTCTTATGGATGGAATTCCTATTTCCAGAATCCCTTTTGCTTTTTTTATATCCCTTCCCGGCATACTTGGCTTCACACCTGTTTTTTGGTGAAAAGCACGCCATGCCAGAATGGCGTAACTTGCGAGACTCATCCTGACAGAGATTTTATTGTGATGTCAAATTCTCGCATTGTAACAACACGCTTTTATTACAACCTTTAAATTCAATCACTTAAACAAAAAACACAACAAAAAACTTACATACCCATACATATCACATGGAATTTAATGGTTACTTAATAGCGATAAAATACAAAATAATTCACTAAAAAACAGGAATTAAGAAACCAAAAATAAAAAACAAAGGACCAAAACACCAAAAGACACCAAATAAAACACCAAAGCAATCCAAACGCACACTGTATTAAATCCGGGTTCAATCTTATTTCGTGAGGAAAATCTCATTTCAAATCAAAACTGCCGAAGTCACAGGCAAACCACACCCTGACCGAGCATCGTGTTATAATGTATTTCCCTGCCCAGATTAAGTTTCAACCCATGCTTCATAACCAGATTAAAACAGACATAAAACAGTGCTATACCAACCTGAGTGGACAATTAGATCACTTTATTCCGCGTCGCGCGCAAAACTATCTGGTTGCTGAAATCGCAAAAACACTGGCAGGCGAATATCACGCAAAACATCGGATGCTGGTTGCGGAAGCCGGCACGGGGATCGGAAAATCACTCTCTTACTTACTGGGCTGTGTGCCCTACGCGCTGTTCCATAATAAGAAAGTACTGATTGCAACGGCGACGGTTGCGTTACAAGAACAGTTGGTCCACAAAGATTTACCGCTCTTTGCTCAGATTTTTCCGAAAGAGTTCAGCTTTATTCTGGCAAAAGGCCGACAACGCTATTGCTGCGCACACCGACTGGAAGCCAGTTGTCTGGGACAAGACGACAACCAGCTCGCGCTGTGGCAGGAAAAACCCAAAAAATCTGATCTCAGCCTGCTCAAGCGTCTGCTGGCTGCATGGCAGCAAAATAAGTGGGACGGCGACCGGGACAGTTGGCCGACAGTCATTCCCGATCGGGTCTGGCAACAAATTGTGTCGGACAAGCACAGTTGCAGTTCCGGCATGGCCAAACATCGCCAGTGTCCTTTTGCCAAAGCAAGGGAACATTTAGATAAAGCGGACATCATCATTGCCAACCATGCACTGCTGATGGCCGATCTGGAGCTGGGGGGCGGTGTTATTCTGCCGGAGCCGGAACAGACCATTTACACCATTGACGAAGCCCATCATCTGCCACAGGTTGCCCGCGACTTTTCTGCCGCGGCTGCCAGCCTGAAAGGTGCAGGAAACTGGCTGGAAAAGCTGAATCAGTCGGTGAGTAAGCTTGCCGAGCTGGCTGACCCGCAAAAAGCCGGCCGTTTTCAGAGTGCGCTTCAGGAATCGATTCAGCACCTGGTGCCCACATTCAGGCAGTTGTCCGGGCAAATTGATCCGGGCATGTTCAGTAAAGACGGCAGTTACCGTTTTCCCCATGGGGAGCTCCCTGCCTGGCTGGCGGAAGAAGCGCAAGGATGCCGGGATGCCAGTAAAAAGGCCCGGCAATCTCTGACCAAAATTCACGAGATGATCACCGAACGCCTGAAAGAGGATGAAGTCCCGGCTCGAACCGCTGAGCCTGCGTTATCGGAATCGGGGTTTTATTTGCAGCGCTTAGAAAATCTGGAAAAAGTCTGGACGCTGATGGCACAGCCGGACAAAGACTATGGCGCGCCGCTCGCACGCTGGCTGGAAAAAAGTCCGGAGCAGGAAGGCGACTATATTGTTCAGGTTTCACCGCTTGAGATTGGCTACCGACTGGATCAGCTGTTGTGGAGCCGCGCGGCGGGTGCCATTTTAGTGTCAGCCACACTGCGGGCCCTCAACCAGTTCAGCTATTTCTGCCGGCAGGCAGGCATTCAGGAAAACGAAGGCACGAAATTTCTGGCGCTGGCCTCACCGTTTGACTACCAGAACAACGGACGTCTGGTGATCCCGCACATGCGCTATGAACCCCAGGCTGAACAATTTACCGATCTGCTGATCGACACCCTGCCAGAATATCTGGAAGGAGAAACAGCCAGCCTGGTTCTGTTTGCTTCATACTGGCAAATGAACAAAGTCGCAGAATCCATTCGGCCCCTATGCCAGAAAAATGGCTGGGATCTACTGGTGCAGGGGGAAGAATCACGCAGTATTCTTCTGGACAAACACAAGCAGAACTGTGATCAGGGCAAAGCCAGTATTCTGTTCGGCACTGGCAGTTTTTCTGAAGGGCTTGATTTGCCGGGCCATTTGCTCAGAAATTTAATTATCACCAAAATTCCCTTTGCCGTACCGACCTCCCCGGTTGAAGAAGCGCATGCAGAATACATTGAAAGCCGGGGCGGCAACCCGTTTTTACAGATCGCCGTCCCGGAAGCCAGTAAAAAGCTGATTCAATCTGTCGGGAGATTGCTGCGAAAAGAGCAGGACTTTGGTAGAGTTGTGCTGCTTGACCGTCGGATCATTTCAAAGCGTTACGGCAAAGCACTGCTTGATTCATTGCCCCCATTTAAACGCGTAATAGAACACGCCATCGAACGAAAATGATAATTCATGATTGAAATGTTAGATCCGGGCATGATACTCATCCTCGGTCTGGTCGCTCTGGCCGCAGGATTTATTGATGCCGTTGCCGGTGGCGGCGGGATGCTGACCGTTCCAGCATTATTGTCTCTGGGATTACCCCCGCACATTGCACTGGGAACCAATAAACTGGCAGCAACCTTTGCATCATCAACTGCAGCCCTGACCTATTACCGGAAACAACTGTTTTCTCCGGCATTCTGGAAAACCTCTTTCATTGCGACGCTGATTGGTGCCATTGTCGGCACTTTAGTGGTCGATATCATCAGCACAGAATGGCTGGAAAAAGTCCTGCCGCTCATCATTCTGGCGGCAGCCGTGTATACGATCTGGCATCCGCATCCAAAAGCAGACAGTCATCAGCTGCCGACGCCTTGTTCCCGTTTCAAAAAGAAGCAATGGATTCAGGGTGCCAGTCTGGGTTTTTATGACGGCCTTGCCGGACCGGGGACCGGTGCTTTCTGGACTGTTTCCAATATGGCTTTGTACCGCCTGAACATTTTGCTCGCATCCGGTCTGGCTAAAGCCATGAACTTTACCAGTAACCTGACCTCGCTGATCACATTTGCCATACTCGGTCATATCAATATCGCACTGGGTTTAACCATGGGAGTCTGCCTGATGCTGGGGGCTTTTATCGGCGCGCATTCTGCGATTCGATTTGGCAGCCGCTTCATCCGGCCGGTATTTGTCACTGTGGTCGTTGCGCTGGCTGTCCGGCTGGCCTGGCAAGCCTGGGTGTAAGTAAGGAGTCTCATGTGTCCAAAGATCTCAGCCGTCTATCTGATTTGGTAGCGCAACTGATCCCCCAGGCAGAAGCCCTGGATCATCAGCGGGGAGAAAGCGCCAAAGCGCTGTTTGATCCTCAGCTGTTCCATGGCCGTTCCCGTTTCGTGATGCCCTGCATCCGGGAAATCCAGCAGGAAATTCAGGCGCTGCAAAACGAGCAGGCTTCCGGACGGTTACATCGGGACCGGGCAGCCTACGTGTGTGAAAGGATTCTGACGCAGATCCAAGCCATTCAGCGCGAGATGGCGACCAAGCAGATCCGCGAAGCTGAGCCTAAATATCAGGTCCGGACCCAGAAGAGCATACATCAGCTTTACGATGATCTGGCACAGCATCAGGACTGGGAACGACGACTGGCAGCCATGGTGAAAGACAAAGCTTTTGCCCTGGAGCAAGTCACTCAGGCAGATCAAAAACAACCGCTTCAGCAACAACTGCTCGCTTTGGAAGGCCGATTGCAACGTTGTCAGCAAGCCACGGCTAAAATTGAACAACAGATTGCCCGCCGGGAGCGAAAAGGTTAAATCATGCTGCCTCTGGTTTATCACCCTGTCTATTCTGAATTGGTGCTGCCCCACAACACCGCTATCCGATCACCAAGTATGAGCGGCTGTACTTACACCTCACTCAAACCCTGCAGATGGCGGACTGGGCAGATATCTCATTTTTCCAGCCAGAGCCCGTAACGCCGGAAGAATTGAAAACGTTGCATCAGGCGACGTATATCGATCATCTGCTTCAGAACACCCTGCCCGCAGCAAAAATGCGGCGAATTGGTTTTCCCTGGAGTCCGCAGCTGATTGAGCGCACCCTGACTTCCACAGCAGGCACCCGCCTGACCGTCGATCTGGCTTATCAGCACGGGATCAGTCTGCACCTGAGTGGCGGTTACCATCACGCACATCATGATTTTGGCAGTGGGTTCTGCCTGGTCAACGATCTGGCATTTGCGGCCCGGCACGCATTGACACTGCCGGGCATTGATCGCGTTCTGATTGTCGATTGCGATGTCCATCAGGGCGACGGAACGGCGACATTACTGGCAGAAGACAGCAATATCATTACTTTTTCAGTTCATTGCGATAAAAATTTTCCGGCCCGTAAGCCTGATTCAGATATCGATCTCGCCTTACCCCGGGAAACGAACACGGAAGACTATCTGGAAGTGTTCAGCGCCGTTCTGAATCTGGCACTGGCACAGCATCAGCCGGATCTGGTGATTTATGACGCCGGTGTCGATATCCACCAGCATGATGCGCTGGGATATTTTCAGGTCACAACTGAAGGCATTTTTGAGCGGGACCAGCTGGTGATCCGTCAATGTAAGGCTGCAGACATCCCACTGGCAGCTGTCGTCGGCGGCGGATACCGGGATGATCATCAGCAACTGGTGGAGATTCACGCCCAGTTATTTCTGGCAGCACTGTCTGTCCATCAGCCGGAGCGCCACCCCGAACAGCGTATCGCGGCACGCGACACTCAGGAGAAAGCATGACACAGCCACACAACCCTCAGTCCCCGTCTTTGGCAGACGCACCGAAAGAGGTGCAATTAGCAGTCGATTTGATTTACCTGCTGGAAACGAATGGTATTGCCCCTGAACTGGCGCTGGCTGCGCTGGAAATCGTTCAGGCCGATCTGCAGGCGAAAGTTGCCCATGCATCTCCCGCGGCGAACCAGTCAGCGACAGACGAATAACAGAAAGCCGCTTATCAATTCAGAAAAGCGGCTTTCTTCTTTCAGATCAGATCGGCTACGAGCGGATAAACTTGTTGTAAACCAGCAACACAATGAAAGCGCCCAATGTCGCGGTGATAATACTGCCAATGTTTACCCCGGTGACTGGCCCAAGACCAATCAGACTGCCGACCCAGCCGCCGACAAAGGCCCCGACGACCCCCAGAGCCATGGTGATAATCCAGCCGCCACCATCTTTACCCGGCATCAGCCATTTTGCCAATGCGCCAGCGATCAGACCCAGAATAATCCAGGAAAAAATGCCCATTGTTCGCTCCTCACTCGGTAATCAACTGTTTCAAAAGAAGCTTAGCTGAGATTTTTCACTGTGTGTGTATCGGAAAAGCGGTGATCACGTGATTTCTGACAAAAAAAGCCCGGCGATATTCTACCGGGCCTGATTGATCGTGACTCAGAAGAAATACGTGTCAGGGCAGACGCACCTGAAACAGTAAATCATGTACACGCATTTAGCAGCATTCGAAGAAAATGGCAGCAAATTCAGGCTCCCTGCCTGAAAATGTGTCTGGGGATTGTGAGGTTGAGTATGGAAAATACATTGAATGGCAATTCAACGATTTACAGGCCACGCGATTCATTCACTGACACTCGCATCAGACTGCGTCGGCTCAATAACCATTCACCAGACGTAATCCCTGTCTGATCTCAGGTGAGACCGACTGCGATAAATCGAAAATCTTTCCTGAACGACCCGCCTTATGCTGAGTGTTCAAATGGCCCGCTAACGGTTCAACTTTTATCGGACTGCGTGTCGCTGGCATCATATCAATCAGCCTGGAGAATTCATCGAACCCCATTGGCTCCAGGTGATTAGCGCGAATTTTCATGTTCATTGCGGTCCGTACTCCTTTGCCTGGCCGTCATCTTCGCAGCAAAATATGACAATAAAAAATCATCATGTGACATTTATGTTAAACGTAAAATCCATGTCAAAAATTGATATAGGCCTCAATAATCTGGCCTTACCAGCAGGTTTGTGCGTATAAATTCACAAATACCAGCCGCTTAGACATCAAAGATTAAACGCAACCAATCACACTGCCATATAAGGCTTACTGTTTTTTTCATCAGATTTTTATGCCTTCATTGATTCTTAAGTTTCCCCCACTAACGTGATGAGACACACCTGAAAAGGGGATATGCGATGGGCAGCAATGATGATTCTAACTTGTTAACTATGATGCATATTGACAGAGATCATCCTTTCCGGAAAAACACAGAACAATCTAAACGCCTCAAAACAGAATTTACGCTCGAACTTACACTTTGCTGGCAACGGCGCAGCGCGGGGCTGGGAATGTCCATCATCCGGGATATCGCACAGATCCACGGCGGTGAAATTCAGCTGGAGGGCAACCAATCGTCCCCCATGAATTGTTTCCGGGTCACACTTCCAACACACAGAAAACCAATTGAACTCTAATAATCCAGCTTATCTTTTCGATTCCATCCAATCTTTAAAAGCATGTGTTTTTGAACGAAGTATCAAAATTTCAGGCCATTTCAGCACACATACACTTGTGGTCTCAGTCAAATAAAATCCATATCACTTTGAAAGACCTGCCATAATTGTTTAGAGTGCAAAAGTTTTATTTGTCAAGATTTCCTGACAGATGTGCAGAGATAGTTGAAGGACGGACCATATCGATGACTGTCAAACTGGAAGTAAAAAACCTCTACAAGGTGTTCGGCAGCGCTCCGGAACGGGCGTTCCCTCTCCTTGAACAAGGACTCAACAAGGATGCCATCTTCGAAAAAACCGGCCTGACGGTCGGGGTCAAAGATGCCACGTTATCTATCAACGAAGGTGAAATCTTCGTCGTCATGGGCCTTTCCGGCTCGGGTAAATCCACTCTCGTCAGACTACTGAACCGCCTGATTGAACCTACCCGTGGGCAGGTGCTGCTGGATGGCAAAGACATTGCCAGCATTTCCGCAGAAGAACTTCGAGCCGTCAGGCGAAACAATATCAGCATGGTCTTCCAATCCTTTGCACTGATGCCGCATATGACGGTGATTGACAATACCGCCTTTGGTCTAGATCTGGCGGGTGTCGATAAAGACACCCGTTATAAAACAGCCCTGAAAGCACTGGCTCGGGTCGGACTGGATGCCAATGCAGCCTCCTACCCTGATGAATTATCCGGCGGGATGAAGCAGCGGGTCGGACTGGCCCGCGCGCTGGCCAACGATCCCGACATCCTGCTGATGGATGAGGCTTTTTCCGCACTGGACCCGCTGATCCGGACTGAAATGCAGGACGAACTGATCCGACTGCAAAGTGACGATCGGCGCACCGTGGTGTTCATTTCACATGATCTGGACGAAGCCATGCGTATTGGCGATCGCATTGCCATCATGCAAAACGGCGAAGTGGTTCAGGTGGGCACGCCTGATGAAATCCTCCATCGCCCCGCCAATGATTACGTGCGTTCTTTTTTCAAAGGTGTGGATGTCACCAATGTATTTACCGCCAAAGACATCGCCCGAAAGCATCAGGTAACAGTGATCAAAAAAGGGGAAACCGATGGCCCCGCGCGGCGCTTCAGTTACTGAATGACCATGACCGCGATTACGGGATTGTCGTTGACCGTCGAAACCAGTATGTCGGTATTGTTTCAACCGAAACCCTGCAGGTTGCAGCAAAATCTGATCAAACCCTCGGGCATGCCCTGCTCAACGACTCAGTCACCTTTCTGCCAAACACCCCGCTGGGCGACATGATTGGTCAGGTCGCTTCCTTGCCTTACGGCGTGCCCGTTGTGGATGAACAGCAGCATTATCATGGCGTGATCACCAAAGCCCGCCTCCTACAAACACTCGACCGGGAGGCCTGAGATGAGTCAGGAAAATCACACCGAATCCTCGGTGCCAGCCACAGAGGCAGCACCGGCCCAGCAAGACCCATGGTCGGCAACCACCCCAACAGACAGCACCGCGACCGATCCCTGGGGGAACGCGGCCAGCTCGACACCCAATTCAGGCTCTGACTGGCTGAACGAAGCCACAGCCCCTCCGGCCGATCCGGCCATCGACTGGATGCACCCTTTTCAGGATGCCCTGATCCCTTTTGACCGCTGGGTTGAAGACGGGATCAACTGGCTGGTCGTCAATTTCCGGCCCGCTTTTCAGGCCATCAGTGTCCCGATTGACTATATTCTCACGGCGTTTCAGGCCACCCTGCAATCAACACCAGCGTTACTGATGATCTTTCTGATCATGATTCTGGCCTGGCAGATTGCCGGGGCACGAATGGGGATTGCTTCTGTCATTTCTCTGTTGCTGATCGGCGCGATCGGGGCCTGGGAACAGGCCATGGTCACGCTGGCACTGGTGCTGACCTCGGTTTTTTTCTGTCTGCTGATCGGTCTCCCGACTGGAATCTGGCTGGCGCGCAGTGAAAGTGCAGCCAAAATTATCCGGCCGATACTGGATGCCATGCAGACCACACCCGCCTTCGTCTATCTGGTGCCGATTGTCATGCTATTCGGGATCGGAAACGTGCCGGGTGTTGTGGTCACCATTATCTTTGCACTGCCACCGATTATCCGGCTGACCATTCTCGGCATCCGTCAGGTGCCGGAAGAACTGATTGAGGCTGCCCACTCGTTTGGCGCCAATCCGAAACAAATGCTTTATAAAGTTCAGTTGCCGCTGGCGATGCCAACCATCATGGCCGGGGTCAACCAGACTCTGATGCTGGCGCTGTCGATGGTTGTGATCGCATCGATGATTGCCGTTGGCGGACTTGGCCAGATGGTCCTGCGCGGTATCGGCCGGCTGGATATGGGACTGGCGGCTATCGGGGGACTGGGGATCGTGATTCTTGCCATCCTGCTCGATCGGCTGACTCAGGCAATGGGCGCCTCTGAACGTGGCCGGGCTTATCGTCACTGGTATGAACATGGCCCTATTGGTTTTATCTACCGTCGGTTCAAAAAAGACGAAACACCTCAACTGACGACCCCTTCACAATCCTGAGGAGAAGCACATGACAACATCCTGGAAGTCACTCTCATTCACCACAGCACTACTTGCCAGTGCCGTTTCATTTTCTGTCAGCGCGGAAGATCTGCCGGGGGCCGGTGTCACCGTTCAGCCCGTGCAAAGCACCGTGGCTGAAGAAACCTTTCAGACGCTTATCGTCAACAAGGCACTCGAAGCGCTCGGCTATGAAGTCCTGCCAACCAAAGAAGTGGATTACAACGTCGGCTACACCTCAATCGCGAACGGCGATGCCACCTTTCTGGCCGTCAACTGGGCGCCGCTTCATAAAGATAAATTCATCAAATCAGGCGGTGACGAAAAGTTCTACCGCAAAGGCTACTACATCAAAGGTGCCGCTCAGGGTTACCTGATCGATAAAAAGACTGCGGACCAATATGGCATCACCAATATCAGTCAATTGAAAGATCCGAAGCTGGCCAAACTGTTTGATGCCAACAACGACGGCAAGGCCGATTTAACCGGCTGCAACCCCGGCTGGGGCTGCGAGGGTGTGATTGAACACCAATTGGACGCCTTCGGCCTGCGGGAGACAATCACTCATAATCAGGGCAACTATGCTGCCATCATTGCAGACACCATTTCCCGCTACCGCAACGGGTCTCCTATCCTGTATTACACCTGGACGCCATACTGGGTCAGTGGTGTGCTGGTGCCGGGGAAAGACGTGGTCTGGCTGGAAGTCCCGTTCTCTGCCCTGCCCGGCGAGCGTAACAATGTCGATACTTCCCTGCCGAACGGCAAAAATTATGGCTTCGAAATGAACAGCATGCGCATCGTCGCCAATAAGAAATTTGCTGAGGATAACCCTGCGGCTGCCAAACTGTTTGAAGTAATGAACCTGAATATTAACGATGTCAGTGCCCAAAACATGCGGATGAGCCAGGGACAGAATTCTCAGAAGGATATTGAGAACCACGTCAATGGATGGATCAAGTCGCATCAGCAGCTCTTTAATGGTTGGGTTTCACAAGCCAAGCAAGCCGCAAAAAAGTGATTCATAATTAATGATTATGCAAATTTTATGACAAATGACGCTCAGGCCAGTGCAGCACTGGCCTGCTTTGCCTGTACTTAACCTGACGCTCAAAAACCTTACAATTGCCAAGTTTACCCTTTCGATATATTCTTGTGATATTCGTTCAAGATTTATGGTAACTGCATGTTTTTAGATTATTTTGCGCTGGGCTTACTCATATTTGTTGCCCTGGTTCTGTTTTACGGCATCATTGCCATCCATGATATTCCTTATGAGATAGCCAAAGAAAGAGAACATCCTCACCAGGATGCTATCCATTATGCCGGATGGGTCAGTTTATTCACTTTACATGCACTTTGGCCATTTTTATGGATTTGGGCCACCCTTTGGCGCAAAGAGCGCGGTTGGGGATTTCAGCAGGTTCATGAAGAGCAGATATTGCTCCAGTCGCAAATCACCAAAATGGAAGCTCAGATTCAGCAATTACAAACAGAGCTCACCACACTGAAACACCCCCACACACACGCAAATACAGACACCAATCCCGGTGAAAATCAGACCCATGAGGGCAATCAATAATGGAAACACTCCTGGTACTCTCATACGCGGCAATCTGTATTTTCATTTTTAAAGTCTTCCGGATCCCGCTGAATAAATGGACGGTCCCCACGGCGGTTCTCGGCGGCATTTTTCTGGTCGGGGCACTCGTCCTCTTTATGAACTATAACCATCCCCACACCAGCTTTGGGGGCGAGTATTATGTCAGCACACCGATCATGCCGAATGTGCGTGGTAAAGTGATTGAAGTCCCGGTGAAACCTAACTCACCTCTGCAGGAAGGCGATGTCCTCTTTAAAATCGATCCCACGCCATTTCAGGCCGAGGTTGACCGGTTAGAAGCGCAACTCGCAGAAACAAGGCAAAATGTGCTGGGCCAGGAAGCGTCCTATAAAGCAGCGATGTCGACCCGAGTCAAAGCACAGGCTGAACGGGATCGGACCTACCAGCAATATCAACGCTACGCCACAGGTTACAAACGGGGTGCGTTTACCAAAGCAGACGTGGATAACCGGGAGCAGTTCTATCGCAGTGCTGAAGCGGCCTTAGAAGCGGCCCAAGCCGAAGAGCGCCGGGCAAAACTGGCTTATGAATCCAATATTAATGGTGAAAACACCAGTATCGCTCAGATTCAGGCACAACTGGTCAAAGCCAGATTCAATCTGGACTCTACCGTCGTCCGGGCGTCCGGCAGCGGTTTTGTCACTCAGGTGCTGCTCCGTCCGGGAATGATGGCCGTCCCCTTACCGCTTCGTCCGGTCATGACGTTTATCAACACCGATGACGATTTCATTCTTGGCGCATTCCGCCAGAATTCCCTGCTGCGTCTGCAACCGGGTTTTGAAGCCGATGTGATCTTCCGGGCGATACCGGGCAAAGCGTTCCGAGCTGAAGTCGTGGATGTATTACCGGCGATTGGTGAAGGCCAGGCGCAGGCGCAAGGCGTCCTCTACGGCTCAGACATGCTCATGCGTCAGGGTCGCCCTTTGGTTCGCCTGAAGATGATCGACGACATCAGTGAATACAAGCTGCCTTTAGGGGCCAATATGGAAATCGCCGTCTATTCAGATCATGCACACCATCTGGCTGTGATGCGAAAAATTCTGATCCGCATGAAGAGCTGGCAGAATTATCTGTATCTGGATCACTAATCCCATCCCGATCCCGCACGATGAAGCCTGCCCACAACGGCGGGCTTCATTCTTTTTCGACCGAAGACGGAACAGACTGGCGCTGGGTTAGCATCTGGCGAACGCAATCCATCATCAGGAAAGCCACAGCGACCCAAATACAGAGATACGTCGGCCATTCTCCGTCTGCGATGGTTTCCCCAAGCAGTAAAGACACAATCACCAGCAAGACCGGCTCCACATAGCTCAGCAGACCAAACAGACTGAAGCTCAGTAACCGGCTCGCGACGATATAACTGCCGACAGCAAAAGCGCTTAAAATTCCCAGTCCCAGAATCAGACCAATGAGGTGCGGATGAGCAGAGAAAATGCTCAGACTTTCATGCTCGATGAACAACCACCAGAATGCCGGTGGAATCATCAGGGCCATATCAAACCACAAGCCACCCAGACTGTCCGTCTTTAACTGGCGGCGCAGCATGAAATAAGCCGGATAACCTATGGCGACCACCAGCGTCTCCCAGTAAAGCCCACCCGACAGCCAGAGCTTGTTGGCAACACCGAACACGGCAAACCCAACGGCGATTTTCTGCAACCCGCTCAGCCTGTCCTGATAAATCAGCCTTCCCATCACCACCATCACCAGCGGCATCATGAAGTATCCCAAAGACACAGGTAACGCCCTGCCATTGATCGGTGCCCACAGAAACAACCAGAACTGAATGCCCAGCAGCAGCGCTGACAACGGCACGCCAATCCAGAGCAACGGACGCTGACGAATCATGCACATCACTTCACGAACCTGGCGCCATTCTTTCCGGACCAGCAAAAAAACGGTCAGAAACGGCAGTGTGAATAAGAGCCGCCAGCTGAAGATGGCTTCTCCATCCAGAGGGGACATCCATGTGGCGTAATAATACATGCTGCCAAAAAGGCAGGAGGATAAAACAGAAAGAAAAACACCTTTGCCCACATCGAACTCCTGAACTGCTGCGGATCCGGAATGAAAACCGCGGACATCATAGCGCACATCAGTCCCGGATGACTGCAGAAAGTCCGGCTTTCGATACAGGTTGCCGACGCAGGGTTTTAGTCGAGCGACTTTTTAAACCGCCAGGACGCTAGCAGTAAGCCGAGTATGGTAAATCCAAACAACCACAAGGCATCTTGCCAGAGCTCGCTCAGATCCGCCCCCGAAGCACAATGCCACGGATGATGCGCATGAAATGTGTCGCAGGCAGCACTTCGGCAATCCATTGGGCGGCAACAGGCATGCCTTCATAAGGAAACATAAAACCGGACAGCAAAATAGAAGGCAGCAAGATAAAGACCGTCATTTGCATTGCCTGCAACTGCGTCTGCGCGATGGTCGAAATCACCAGTCCCAAAGTCAGGCTGGCAGCAATAAACAGCAGTGTTCCCCATAGGATTTGCGACACTGTGCCATTGATCGGCACGGCAAAAATAAAATGGCCCAGCCCGAGGATAATCACCACCTGAATCAGGCCGATCACAATATAGGGCGCAATTTTAGCCAGCATGAGCTCCAATGACCGGACCGGCGTCGTAATCAGCAATTCAAGATTGCCCCGTTCCCGCTCCCGGACGATGGCTGCCGATGTAAACAGGATCATCGTCATGGTCAGAATGACGCCCAGCAGGCCCGGCACAATATTCACCGCCGTGCGTCGTTCGGGGTTAAAGTAGAGCGCCACCTCAAAGCTGGGGGTCATGACACTGGACTGATTGGCTTTATAGTCTTTCACCAGATGTTGAACCGGCATGTTTTGTAATTGCAGCAACGCCGAACTGACCATGGTGTCTGAGCCATCCACCAGCCACTGACCCGCTTCTCGCTGCTGTGCTAAACGCTGATCCAAATCCCGGGGCAACACCAGTACACCGCGCACTGTCCCGGCGGTAATCGCCGCTTCTCCGTCCTGTGGGGTGGCGAAGCTCTCCACCACGGTCACCACCTGTGTGGCTTTCACAGCCTCAATGATGATCCGGCCATACTGAGACTGGCTCTGATCGACCACAGCCACCGGGATATTGCGAACATCAGTATTAATCGCAAATCCAAACAGCAGCAGTTGAATCAAGGGAATCATCACCACCATCCCGAACGTAATGCGATCCCGGGACAACTGACGAAATTCCTTCACCAGAATGGCTTTCATCCGGATACAGCTTGCAAGTAACTTCATGGTCTGCGCGTTCCCGTATTGGTCACGAACACATCTTCCAGGCTCGGCCGCACAAGAGACAGTTCGGCGTCAGACAACTCAGGCAGTTGTGCGCTCAACCAGACAATCGGATCGACCTCATCCGTTCGCACCAGCACCCTGAGCCGGATGCCCAGCTGTGCTGCAGAAACCACGCCCGGCAAAGCCAGTAGCCGCTCTTTCATCTGTCTCAGCCCTGAAGCCTCAATCTCGACCACATTAACGCCCATGCCTGCCATCAGCTCACTGGGTGGGCCATCCGCTTTGATTTCTCCGGCTTCCATAATCGCCAGCCCATGGCAACGCTCGGCTTCATCCATGTAATGCGTCGTGACCAGAATCGTCGTTCCCTGATCCGACAGGTCAAACAGCTGCTCCCAGAAGTCCCGTCTGGACTGTGGGTCCACTGCGGAAGTCGGCTCATCCAGAAACAGTAAATCAGGCTGATGCATGACAGCCGCGGCCAGTGCCAAACGCTGTTTTTGTCCGCCACTCATACTGCCGACCCTGCGCTTCATCAGCGCATCCAGATGATAGGTGTCTGCCAGCTCTGCGATTCTGGGTTTCATTTTTCGCGACGGCAAACCATAAATCTGTCCAATGAATTGCAGATTTTCCTGTACCGATAAATCTTCATAGAGTGAGAACTTCTGCGTCATGTACCCGATTTTCAACCGAAGTGCCTCAGCCTGTTCCGGGATGGGGAACCCCAGCACATCAATCTTGCCCTCGCTGGGACTCAGCAGACCGGTCAGCATCCTGAGTGTGGTTGATTTACCGCAACCATTTGGCCCCAGAAATCCGTAAATCGTGCCTTTCGGGACATGCAGGTTGAGCTGATTGACCGCAGTAAAATCACCAAACCGTTTGGTCAGCCCGGTCGCTTGGATTGCAATATCACTCAAGAGGCATCTCCACCTGAACCGGGACGCCGGACGGTAAGTCGCTGGCTTCCGCAGGGAGATCAAATTCAGCCAGATAGACCAGTCGGGCCCGGTCATCTTCATTCAAAGCATAATAAGGTGTGAACGCAGGTTCTGTCGCAATCCAACGCAGCGTGCTTTCATAAGTTTGGTCGTGCCCGTCAATATGAACCACGGCGGTTTGACCGGGTTGTAGCAAAACCCGGTAAGGCTCGGGCACATAGACTCTGGCATAAGGACGGGTGTCGGCCTGAATCACCGCAACAACAGCATTGACCGGTACCCGTTCCCCCAGATTATAAGGCAGACTGTCCAGAATACCGTCGCGGGTCGCCACAACGGTTAAATCACTCAGAATTCGCTGCTGTAATGCAACATTGGCGGCAGCCGCTTCCAGTTGTGCCTGCGCCTGCTGAATATCTTCCGGCCGCTCACCACGCGTCAGTTTCGTCAGATTTTCCTGCGCGGCGGTCACCGCGGCCCGCGCCGCATCCCGTTCTGTTCTTGCATTGTCCCGTTCCGCCACACTAATCAGCTTCTCGCGCACCAGTGCCTGACGCCGCACATAAGTTTTTTCGGCATCCATGAAACGCGCCCGGGCCTGATCCAGCTGAGCTTTGGCGGCAGCAATATCCTCCACCCGCTCCCCATTTGTCAGCCGTAACAAATAAGCTTTTGCCTGTGCCTGCTTCGCTTTTGCCTGTGCAAGCGTTGCGGCCTGACGTGTCGAATCCAGTGCCACCAGAATGTCTCCCGCCTTCACCGGAGTGCCTTCTGCAACCGGAAGTGAGCGAATGATTTCGTTCGCAGTTGCGCTCAGGGTAATCCGATCCCGTTCCAGTGTGCCCAGAGCCTCGGACGACACGGAAGCATCGCAGCCGGCAAGCAGCAGCGCCAAAGCAACCAGGATTGAGGACGAGAAAGCATTCATTGATGAACCACTCCATAGCAGATACGCATCAAATCCTAATGCACAGTCACTAAACTTCAATGCGTTAGCACAAGTATTGTGTATTTTTTTGTCCGATGCCGTCGTTTTTGGCAACGATGCAGGTATATGCCATCTGGGAATCGATCCCGATCCAGAACTTTTACAGGAAATTCAACTCTTTCGGACCTTCCCCTTGTACTGGCTTTGAAAGCCTTTAGAATGAGGCCGCAATGAAAAACACTTCAATACCCGCATCGAGTAAAACATTTCTCTGCATATCAAGGGAGTATCATGCCACTGTTGGAATATCTGCGCTGGATCGCTTTTACCGTTTTCCTTTTATCCAGTAAGACAGCCATTTCTGCCAGCTTTACAGACAGTTTGGGGAACACCATCGAACTGGCTGCGCCACCTCAGCGAATCGTCACGCTGGCGTATGCATTTACCGATGCGCTGGCTGCCATTGATATGACGCCTGTGGGGATTGCCGATGATCATGACCCGCTGAATCTCCATCCCTCTGTCCGGCGTCGGCTCCAGCACTGGGTATCCGTGGGGGCACAAACTGCACCGGATTTAGAACAAATCGCCGCTCTGAAGCCCGATCTGATTATTGGCGATATCAATCGTCATCAGGCCAGTTACGCCACCCTGAGCCAGATTGCTCCCACCGTCATGCTGCCTTCCCGGGGGGAAACCTATGAGGAAAACCTCGCCGTGGCCGCACAGATTGGTACTTTAGTCGGTGAAGAAGCGCGCATGACCGCCCGGTTACAACAGCACACTGACTTCATGAAACAAATGGCTTTCCAACTGACACCATTCAACACGCAGAGGATCTTATTTGCGATTGCACTGGAAAGTGGGATCTATGCTTATTCGGATTCCGCTTATCCGGGTGGGGTATTGAAAGCGGTCGGTCTGCAAGTCCCCGAAAGCGTTGGCGCGGATCACCGTGCGCTGCAACAGCTCAGCCTGAATGAAATGACCCGCATCAACCCGGACATTCTGCTGTCCGGCGACATGGGTGAAGCCAATGTTCTGCAACAATGGCAACAGGATCCAATCTGGGCAAATCTGAATGCCGTCAAACAAGCCCGCATCTACACCGTTGACGGAAATTACTGGGCCCATTGCCGCGGCATGCTGGCCTCAGAGTCGATGGCGGATACCTTACTGAAAACACTTCCACAATCGATCACACGGACAGGAACAGATGATTCTGGTTTGACAGTGAGAGAAAAGATTTACCAATGACCCACTCGCTGCTGCGACCAAATAACCATTTCATCTTGTCAAACCCATAACATTTTTACATTCAGTGGTCAGACGTACACGGCGTCTGACTTCTACCTATTTGAACAAAGGTAACGACAAACTCATCACGGAGAACATGAATAGACGAAGTTCTCTCTTCAACAATGACAGATGATAAAGCGATATCCACTCTGCTGGATCGATGAAACCACAACACAGTGATATTGCGGCTGTACCTATTTGCCATTCAATCGTGGCGACGGCTTGCAAAGGACACCTATCAACAGCACATGCCTAGCTTCTCTTCAATGCAGAACCTGATTAAAACGTGAACCTCATCGCCAAAATACCAGAAAAGAATACCCCAAAACCTCATAGGTATTAACAGGATTAACCTACACCCCACAAAAGAGATATCATCCGAATAAAACAAAAATAAAAACCAATAAAACCATAGCAAACAATAAATCATGATTTTTATCATAAAATAAACATATTTATAGGAATAAAACAAAACATAAGCATTTTGATTTATAGCATAAAGTTTTATATCACTAATATTTACAAGAATATAAATCCACTAAATCATTAATTATTCTTGAAAATGATAAGTAAATCACTACTCATTAATAAAAAACAAAGATCACAAAGGTGAGATAATAATTTATTTGTCATTGAATATTATTAATCTCAAGCGTAATAATATTCACCAATTCAAGAGTTATTTATATCGTCCTGATTTCACTTTGAAATACAGACAAAATAATCATGAAATCAAATCTTAAAAGGCTATCAATTAATGCAAAAAAGACACTTAATACTAGGCATAATTGTTACCATGATATGGGGTGCTAATTTCTCTGTCATTAAGATTGGGCTCGCTGATTTATCACCTTATCTTCTAGCAGCACTTCGTTTCTTTTTCTGCGTATTCCCGTGTATCTTTTTTGTGAAGAAACCAGATGTGCCATTTCGATACATCTTTGCTTATGGTTTATTTTTGGGTGTGCTCCAATTCAGTTTTTTATTTTTTGGAATATCCCTAGGGGTTTCTGCTGGAATGGCTTCATTCCTCTTACAACTTCAAGTGTTTTTTACTGTAGCGCTCAGTATACTCATCTTTAAAGAAAGCATTCAAATCCATCAAGCCATTGGCATGATAATCGCTTTTGTTGGATTATCTTTTATGGTGAATGGTTCGACAAGCCAACCTGTTCAACTTGGCTTAATTCTAATCGTACTTTCTGCTTTATCTTGGGCTGTCGCGAACATAATCGTAAAGAAAACGAAGATAAAAAGCTCTATCAGCTTTTTAATTTGGTCAAGCTTAATCCCACCAATCCCTTTGTTTTTAATGGATATTATCACTCATGGCTTCAACCCATTCGTCTCCGCCATAAGCCATATCACCTGGATAGAGATCGGCTCTGTTTTTTATCTGGTTTATCCAACAACACTTTTTGGTTATATGGTCTGGAATAAACTTCTTATACGTTATCAGGCATCACAGGTTACTCCACTAACTTTACTGGTTCCAATATTCGGTATGATATCTTCAATCATTATTTTCAATGAGCAATTATCTACTGATAAAGTTAGTACCGCTATTCTTGTTTTCTCTGGTTTATTAATCAACCAATTTGGATATTTGATTCTGAAAAGAGAAAAAGCAATTTAACTTTCAACTAAACAGAAAAATCACTCGTAATATACAGGAGGAAAAATGGCCAGCACAGCAGCATATAATACCTATGAAAGCCTACTCAACCCTAATTTTAGAAATAAGATTGATGATTTATTAGTAAAATTTGAACAAGTATTTTATGAAAAAGTAGAAAATGCCGACAAAATGCTTGATGAGTCACAGTTCAGCATGGACTTGTATAAACGACATAATATAGAAACAATTCTCCGCATTGCACTAAAACGTGCTGTCGATCCGCTTATTGCAAATTATTGGGCAACCCGAGATCCACAGCTCTGTAAAGAGTGGGGTCTTTATGGTGCAGAAGAAGGTCGTCATGACCGTATGTTTGCTCGTGATCTGCATGCCGTAGGTGTTACGGATGAAGAGATATACTCAACCAAGCCAACTTTTGCAACTGAATTACTGAATGGCTATTTTTATTACACGATGGCCGTTGAGGATCCACTGGCTTCTATGGTTAGCGGTTTCTATCTTGAATACATGGCATCCAAAACCCAGCCAGATTGGCTGGATCGCATGGAAAAGCATGTAGGCAAAGAAAAAACAACTGGTGCTCGCGCCCACTTACAATTAGATATTGATGAAGATCATACAGATATGGTCTGGAATTCTATCATGCGTATCATTAAAACACATGAGGACGAGCAGCGTTTTATTGAGCATCTTACCAAGATTCATGCATTATTCTGTGCATACTTTGTTGAAGTTTATGATACGAGTCATCAGACTAAAAAAGATGATGCCTTGAATGCTGCCGTTGCTCCGATTGCAGCAGTAAAGATCCATAATACAATGAAATAAATTTCAATCGATGCCACCAGGGGAATTATTTTCCCCTGCTCAATGATTGACTGACAGATTCTATAAAATAGGTATCGAGAATGTATTTTGAGTGGACAAAAACTTTCACAGAAAAAGATCGTGCTGATGTGCTTACACTCATGAATGCTGTAGCGCTAAATGAAACAACCATGGGATACCACGAAGCGCTGACACAGGAACAAGAAGATTCATTAATTAACGCGATGATCGGTGAAATGGACAGTCATAATTGTCACATTTTATTTATTCGTAATGAAGAAAGAAAAATCGTAGCAATGGTCACGATCGTTCAACAAACCTTGCCAGCTCGAAAACATATTGTTGAAGTAAAGCGCTGTACCATTTTACCTGAGTATCGTAATGGCCTCATCTTTGATGGTTGGAAAGTAACACTGGAAAAAATCAAAGAGATTGGAGGTGATATCGCGATTCTGGACGTCAGAAGTGATGGTAATGCAGAGAAGCTATGGCGGCTTATGGGATTTAAAGAGTATGGACGATTAGATGATTATGCTCGAGCAAAAGGAAAAAACATTGTTGGTTACTTCATGTATCTTTATGTTGAAGATGCACTTAAATATTATGAAACACACGGAACCTGGCTGAAAAAATAAATTGAATTTATGATGAATATTTCAGAAGGTTTAAAGTCTGGTGTGATCACATCACTTTTAGCCTTTTTAATCCAAGGAAGCTGGGCAATTTATTCCAATATAGAGTATGGTGTTTGGTTAGGCATCAAAGCTGGACTAGTTCAGGGAACATGTAGCTTATTAATGACATTTTCTGTGACTCAGTTTATGCAATTTTTAATCAACTCCATTCACGGAATAAATTCAACGATGAAGTTTTCTGTTGTATTTATAGCCGCCTGTTGTGGAATGACTTTAGTTCAAGCCACAGCACATTGGATAGCAAATACACCAGAAATTTTAATCACCATTTTCCCGGCAATTTCTGTTGGGACAATTTATTGCTTTTTATATTCAGCAAAACGAATATATACATAAACTTAAATGTTTAACGTATCTGAATAAAGCAATTCAAATGGCGCCACAGATATTTATCATATTTTTACAGGAGTTCAACATTGATTGACCACATCTCAATTAGCGTTCAGTCTATTTCTGAATGTCGCGATTTTTACTTTGGCGTGATGAAAACTCTGGGAATAGAGTTTATTGGGGAAGATGAACAATGGCTTGGTTTTGGTTTAAGAGCAAATGAGGATCATCCAGAACGAGTCTACCTATCTATTTTTTCATCTCCAGATTGGAAAAAAGACAATAAGTTACACTGGTGTTTTAAAGCATCATCCAGAGAAGAAGTTGACGCTTTCCATAAAACGGGACTACTGCTGGGTGGTCGGGATGGGGGAACGCCAGGATTAAGAAAACATTACCACCGAAACTACTATGCCAGCTTTATCGATGATCCTTGCGGGAATCGTCTGGAAGCTGTCTGCCATTTAAATGAAATATAACAGAGAGGAATAACCATGAGCTTAATCGCAGTATTAACAAACGACTTACAATATGAGTTAGTTGAAAAGAATCAAGAAAGACTCCAGGCAGTTGAGGAATTCAAACCATTCTTCTGTAATTTCTTAGACCAAATCAGAGAAATGGGTCACTTGGTTGTTCATTTACAACTCATCAATGACCCTAATGATCCGAATGCCGAGCGCTATGACGGACATCTGCCAGTTCAAAAAGGAAGCCAAGGCGCTGAAGTCATTGCTGAGTTTCTTCACCCTGACGATATCATCATGGAAAAAAGTAAAGACAGTGGCTTCTTTGATACAGATTTAGACAAAGTCCTAAAAGAAAAAGGGGTTGAAACCGTTGTTGTGACGGGAATGCAAACCCAAATCTGTGTACAAACAACTGCAGCCGATGCATTTTTTCGTGGTTTTAACGTCTGGGTACCTGACGATGGCGTTGTTTCTGCCCGAGCTGAAGATAAAGAGCGAGCACTAACTTGGCTGGACGGCTATTGCGCCACTGTCAGTACCACAGATGAAATCATTCGTACTCTGGGTGAGCATGGTGAATTACCTCGTAAAAAAGTCTATATCCCATAATTCACCGGAAACAGTCAAAGGTACAACAATGCTTGATAATCAACATGTCGTTCTTGACCATGGTACAGGTGCCAAACTCAGTCAAGATATTATCGCTTTCATCACAGATATTCTTGGTCCTGCCCATATCGGTGAGATGGAAGACAGTGCTATTTTGCCAATCAACGGCAGTAAGATTGCAATGACCACAGACTCTTATGTCGTCACACCCCATATTTTTGGTAACGGGAACATTGGCAAGATTGCGGTGTGCGGCACAGTTAATGACATTGCAGTAAGTGGTGCTAAGCCCCTGTATATCACGCTGGCAATGATCCTTGAGGTTGGTCTCAGTTTCTCTGAGTTACGCACAATTGTCGAATCAATCCGGGATACGGCCTTAGAAGCTGGTGTAAAGGTTGTTGCAGGTGATACCAAGGTCGTCAATAAAGGTGAAGCTGACAAAATCTTTATTAACACAACTGGTGTGGGTGTTTTAGAGCGAGAAGAACAACACAGTAAACGCGTTCGTCCTGGCGACAAGATCATCCTTTCCGGTTTTTTGGGGAATCACTCAATCCACCTGCTTTCATTACGAGAAGGGCTGGGTTTTGAGTCACGAATTCTCAGCGACTGCGCACCATTGAATCAGGTAATAGATACATTGCTGACTTCTCCATTCAGCAACGACGTTCATTGTATCCGTGATGTCACTCGTGGTGGATTTGCAGAACTTTTGCAAGCATTTACCGCAAGCACTGGCTACGAACTGGAAGTCAGTGAACAGGCGCTGCCGATCCAGGCTGAAACAGCAATGGCAGCGGATATGCTGGGTGTAGAGCCCATTCATTTGGCGAATGAAGGTTGCATATGTTTGTTCGTCAAACCTGATTCAGAACAACAGGTTGTTCAGTTCCTGCGTGAATTTGATTACTGCCGCGAGGCCGTGTCTGTAGGGACAGTCCTGGAAGTTGAAGGTCGTCGTGTCACTCTCCTGAAAGAAGACGGTACTAAGGTTGCGCTTTCGCAGCTGGAAGGTGCCGAGCTCCCAAGGTTGTGCTGAAGGATGATCACTATGAAACAGATGCAAACTTTCAGAGTGAACGGTGTAGTACAAGGCGTAGGGTTTCGGCCCTTCGTCCACAAATTAGCCTTAAAACATGATCTAAACGGCTGGGTGATCAATGACTCGCAAGGTGTTCGCTTAGGAGTACAAGGCACGCTCGGCGCGTTAGATTCCTTTATCAGTGAATTAAAGCTAAATCCCCCACCGCTTGCACTCATTACAGAGATTATTCTTGAAGACATTTCAGCGCCTGATCCGGCTTGCGAAGGGTTCGTCGTATTAGCTAGTGACAATAAGGACGAAGTAAGAACAATTGTTCCACCCGATTCCTATGTATGTGACGAATGCCTGCAAGAAATGCGTGACATCCACAACCGCCGTTACCAGTATCCATTCATTAATTGTACTAACTGTGGCCCACGTTATTCGCTCATCAAAGGTATGCCCTATGATCGTCCGCAGACTTCTATGGCCGAATTTAACATGTGTGGCCCTTGCTTGAATGAGTATCAAGATATAAATGACAGACGATATCATGCACAGCCCAACGCCTGTCCAAATTGTGGGCCAGCTTTAAGTTATTTTGACCACCAGGGAAATCAGCTTACAGGTAATCCGCTTACGTTGACTCGTGACCATCTGGCACAAGGTAAAATATTAGCCATTAAATCTGTCGGCGGATTCCACTTAGCTGTTGATGCGCATAATCCTGAAGCTGTTGAGCGGCTGAGACGACGTAAAAAAAGAGATTCTAAGGCATTTGCATTAATGGTTCAGAACCCTGAGAGCATTGCTCAAATAGCTGAAATCAATGAGGTAGAAGAGAACTTGCTGACGAGCCCTCAATCACCCATTGTACTTTTAAAAGCCAAGAAAGGCCGGTTACCCGATAACATTGCCCCCAATAACCCAAACCTTGGTATTATGCTGCCTTCCGCGCCATTGCATCATTTGCTTTTCGATGATCAGCGCTTAGAGGTATTGGTCATGACCAGCGCCAATACTTCGGGTGAGCCGACCATCTATCAAAATGAAAAAGCGCTGACCGAATTGACTCATATCGCGGATTATTTTCTTCTCAATGATCGTGATATTGTCACTCGTAATGACGATTCACTTTTATATCTATCCAACAGCCATGGCCATCATATCGCTTCATTCATCCGCCGCTCTCGCGGTTATGCCCCCTTCCCAATCAATGTAAAGAGTGAAGTCAAAAGCATCCTCGCCGTTGGAGCTGAATTAAAAACAACCTTAGCACTCAGTAAAGAGCGTGATGTTTATCTCAGCCAGCACATTGGCGACGTCAAAAATGAGCAAACTTTTGACTCATTACTTGAGTGCTCAAACAAAATGCAACAATTGCTGGACATCCGCCCTGAAGCTATTGCTGTCGATTTACATCCAAACTTTATCACGCATCAATACTTTAAACGAAATGCGACAATTCCAGTCATTACAGTACAACATCATCATGCTCATATGGCGTCATGTATGGCTGAAAATCAATTAGACACACCGGTCATTGGGGCCATTTTTGACGGAACAGGCTATGGTACGGACGGGACAATATGGGGCGGTGAATTTTTCCTCGGCGACTACCATGCTTTTGAACGTAAAGGCCACTTAATGCCATTCAGCCTGATTGGAGGTGATAAAGCCGTCAAAGAACCAAAAAGAGTTGCCATCGCATTGCTTTATCAAGCATTTGGCAATGAAGCCAAAGACTTGCCTGAATCTCTGTTCAGCCATCTTTCTGCGGATGAGAAAAATGTATTTTTTACCATGGCAGAACGTCAAATTAATAGCTTCACCACAACAAGTATGGGACGTTTTTTTGATGGTGTTTCCTCACTATTAAAGGTTTGTCATCAAATCAGCTATGAAGCACAAGCAGCGATTGAACTTGAGGCTTTGCTCGAAAAAGATCTTCATCCTGAGACTCCACTCAATTACGATATTATTGAACAAGATGGTTTATTGATTCTTGACCACCGCCCCATCATTCGCCACCTGGTCGATCTGATCTTATCAGGTACTTCTGCAGCATTAATCAGCCGTCGCTTCCATTGCACGATCGCCGAAGCAACCGTCGCAATTTGTCATCAAATTGCTCAGGCAAGTAAGATTGAAGATGTCGTGCTGAGCGGTGGGGTATTTATGAATGAATTCCTGTTAAGCAATACCATCGCTAGTCTTTCAGATACAGGGCTGAAACCTTACAACCAGACTCTGGTTCCTGCAAACGACGGTGGGATTGCTCTGGGCCAGCTGATGATTGCGAATGCCACGCTGAATCCTGACGTTGGAGAAAAATAACTGATATGCCAAAAGTTATATTTCAAAGCAATGCTAAAGAAATCATGCTGTGTCAGGGAGACAAATTATTATCCATAGATAATATTGATTCAATGGCAATCAGCTTCGGTTGCATGAAAGGAGGCTGTGGAATGTGTGCGATAAGAGTCGTGGAAGGTACACAGAATATTTCCAGAATGGGAGAAAAAGAAATTTCAACACTGGAAAAACTCGGCTATCCAATATCCCAGTATCGACTGGCATGTCAGTGCAGTATTGTTGGGGATATTACAATCGCATAACCCTGCAGGCATCCACAGGTACCTCAAATAGACGCACAGTATCAGGCAGCCACGGCCTGTTTTTACTGACATAAAAGGACAGTGCATGAAGTTCAAGTTAAAAACAACTCTGATCACCTCAGCCGGAATACTAACCCTGTCAATTGGAACCGGCTATGGACTCTTATGGGCTAACTTGCCGCAATTGGAGGGCGAGATTTTACTTCAAGGTCCGGAACATGCCACATCCCTTGAACGCGATGCGCTTGGCACAGCCGTGATTCATGCTACTAATCGGAATGACGCCGCATTTACACTGGGTTATGCACATGCACAAGACCGTTTTTTTCAGATGGATTTACTCAGACGAAATGCAGCCGGCGAGTTGGCTGAATTGTTCGGAGAAGGTGCACTGGAGCTTGATAAAAAACACCGATTTCATCAGTTTCGCAAACGGGCACAACATGCATTAACCCAACTATCGTCTCAGCATCTGGCAATGCTCGAACAGTATACGAAAGGCGTCAATGCTGCGCTCAAAGCCCAGCGCATAAAAAGCTTTGAGTATCTGCTGAGCGGTACGGCACCATCGCCCTGGAAAGCAGAAGACTGTTTTCTGGTGATTTACTCGATGTATCTTGACTTGCAAGCCAATACAGTACAACGCGAAAAGGTGCTAGAACGCCTGAGACAATCGTTCGGGCCGCAAATGACAGCTTTTGTCACACAAACGAATCCATTACAAGCCGCAATAGATGATTCATTTTTACCCTTAACCCATATTGATATCCCCCCCTGAAAATCCCGACAGTCTCACTCACAGCCTATCACCCCATTGGCGAGCTGGACGTATTAGGGAGTAATAACTGGGCCGTCACCGGAGAGATGACCCAATCCGGCCACGCGATGCTCTCCAATGACATGCACCTGAACCTGAATGTACCTGTTATCTGGTACCGAGCACAACTCAACTTCCCTTCCCAGAACGGCCCAGTACAGGTGACTGGCGTCAGTCTGCCAGGGATGCCCGTGATTGTCGCCGGCACTAATCGTCATATCGCATGGGGATTCACCAACGGCTATATTGATACAGCAGACTGGGTATTGCTCGACAATACGACCAAAACAGAACAAGTGATAGAAAAGCTGAAAACACCAGAAAAAACGATTGATTACCCCATTGATAGTTCCAGTTACGGACCTGTCACTCAAATTGGTTCCAAACGCTATGCGCTTAGCTGGGTTGCACATGAATCTTATGCAGTGAATCTGGAACTCATGTCGCTTGAAACTGCATCCAGCGTAGCGGATGGATTAACAAAGACCCGAAACACAGGCATTCCTGTCCAGAATATGCTGATCACTGATCGCCAGGGTAATGCAGCATGGCGATTAACAGGGGCAATTCCAGCCAGAGACAATCCACAGCAAAGCCCGGTTACAGTCCGCGAATACCCAACATCCCAGTGGGAAGAACGCGCAAAAAATGTTCCTGTCGTTACAAATCCTGAACACCAAAGACTTTGGAGTGCTAACAACCGAGTCTTGAGTGCAAAAGATAATACCCGTTTTGGTAATGGTGGATATGCAATTGCCAGCCGCGCAATACAGATCCGAGACAAACTGATGGCCAGACAGCAATTTGATGAGTCTGACTTTTTTCAAATGCAACTCGATAATAAAGCGCTGTTTATGACCCGCTGGCACTCTTTATTGTTATCCCAACTGGAATTACATCCGGAACGTTTTCAGGAAGATATTCGGCACCTGAAACAATGGCAAGAATGCGCCTGCGCAACTTCAGTGGGATATACCCTTGCGAGTGCTTTCAGGAGCCACCTCATCGATGCTGTTTTTGCCCCGCTTCAACACCAGTTGTCTGCAGAAGGGTTAAGTCTGAAACCGCTGAAAGACAATCTTGAACCCGCCATCTGGCAACTTTTGAAGGAAGAACCAACCTCCTGGTTACCGACTGGTGAGAAAGACTGGGCGAGCCTGCTCATCAATGTCTATGTCAAATCGCGTGAAGCACTATTCAAAGAACACAGTCCAGATAAAAACCTTGCAGAACTCAACTGGGGCAAGGTGAACACTTTGGCTATCCAACATCCATTTTCAGCGAAGGTACCGCAATTGGGATGGTTGTTGAATATGCCGAAAGTCGAAGGCTTTGGCGGACGATATGAGCCAGCGGTACAGACCCAGAGATTCGGGGCATCTGAAAGATTTGTTGTGCAGCCCGGACGTGAAGAGCATGGCATTTTAACGATACCCGGTGGGCAGTCCGCCAATCCGCTATCGCCATTCTTCCATGCTGGATTTAATGACTATGCTAATCATCGCCATACGCCACTATTACCCGGTGACATACAATACCGCCTAACACTTGCCCCTCTCATTCAAGAAGATCAGAATAATCCAGAGGAATGATCCACCTCGCCTTGAGCGAAGCACCCTCAGCAAGAATCTTCCATGGACCTCCGGGATTCACCGCCGGAGGTCTGTAGGCAAAATTGCTTTGTCGCATCACTCCCTGTTCCGTATAGTTGATTTAACCCTCAAAGCCACATTAACCAGAAAGTGGCCACCGCTATTGGCAATGACCTCTTTATCATCTGATTGAAATGACAATGTACGACCGCCATAACTTGATAGTCATTGACAAACATCACGATTCCGAAAAAACGTTCAGAATCTGGTTTCACATGTGATAGCTTAATTCATCAAAGTGCTTATCCATTGGTGTCACTGTGAAACTCAAGCAATTGAAAAACTTCCTGGTTGTCTCAAAAACGCTCTCTTTCAGCGCCGCGGCAGAAGCGACCTTTCTGTCCATTCCCGCGATCTCAACACAAATCAAAGCACTGGAGGAACATTTTGGCTTCAAACTGTTTGACCGAAACCGGCGTGGTCTGTCCCTGACGCCAAAAGGGGAACAAATTATCCCGCTGATCAACGAGTTTATTGAAGCCACAGAACGACTCGAAAAAGAGATCTATAAAATTCACAATGAAGGCGCAGCGTCCATTACGCTCGCCCTCAACAGCTCATTACCCAATGGGATCTCTGAGAACATTTTTAACGCCGTCCATTCCTACGACAAGATCAGTGATATTGAACTGAGTTATTCCGAAACCAGTGACAACCTGAAAAAACTGGAAGAAGGAACCGTGGACGCGGCGGTCATCATCGGTGAACCCAAACCGCTGCGGCTTGACTGTCATCCGATTCATCTGGGTGAAGTTCCCGCGGTTCTGGCCTGCAGTCATGAAAGTAAAATCACGGATATCGACAGCATTCGCGATAAAATTATCAAGCCCTCGGCCGATTGCCCTTTCTACCAGCTTTACAGAAGCATCGATTCCAAAGAGACGGATGGCACACTCTTTGTCCGGAACAACGTTTTATCCGGCAGTGAGCACTTTACGATTCAATTGATTGAAACCACCAATGCCATTGGCATCGTCTCGAAAAGTAATGCCATCAAGCACCGATTATTTATTCTGGATGAATTTGAAGAAAGGCTGCCCTCGTATTTACTGATTAATAAAAACAAGGTCAGCCAGTCGATCATCGAACAACTGAATACATCACTAAATCAAGAAATGTTCAATGAGCATGTAACACACTACGCCCGACACTACTGAGACGATCAGATTTCTGGTGGTATAAGCAATGATGGCAGTTGGAATAAACGCCAGAAATGACGGATTCGAAAAGCTCAAACTGCCGTCGACAACAACCATATTCGGGATAGTAATCACGCTGATCAGGGATACCGGTAAAAACTCGATACAGTCTTTCAACCATTTCGGCCAGATTTTGGAAGGCACATGCAGCGGCAGGACCCGAGGTAAATAGGTCACGGCAGCCATCAGAATGATCGTCAGCAGAATTATCTTTTCTTCAGGCATAACCCAACTCCACAACCTGCAAATGTCGCGATGAAAATACTCAGTTTCGAATCCATCAACATCATGAGCAATATCATGACGGCAACAGAGGCCAGCATCACAATCACCTTGTCCAGGCGATTCGCCAGTGACGACAATACAAAGATCATCATGGCCGTTAATGCATAACTCAAATCAATCGTGATGAATGATTCAAAGTAATACGCGGTCAGCGATCCCAGAAGTGCACCGAGTACCCAGAATAAATGGCAGGATGTATTGAACATCACAAAGTATTCAGGCGTTGTCTCGGGTTTATCAATGGAGGTGCTGTGATAAGCAAAAGACTCGTCCGTCAACCCATAGCCATAGAGCCATTTAAAGGATGGACTGAACCGGCGCTTTTCGAACTTCTCTGATAAATACAGAGACATCAGCATGTGTCTCAAATTAATCAGGAAAGTCGTTGAAACAATGGTCAGTACACTTGCTCCGCCGGTGACCAGGGCAAGAAATGCAAATTGCGCCGCACCAGCGTACACAACCAAAGACATTACTGCGGGCACCCACAAGGGGAGCCCGCTATTAATGCACATTAACCCGAACACAAAAGAAACCGTAAAATAGCCAGCCACGATTGGGCTGGCATCCCGAAATGCACTGCGTTCCTTTCTTGTAAGCGTTAATTCTGGATTCATAAACGCTCCTATATATCCATTTCAAGCGTGACTTCATCGCTTGTCTGGTTCAATCCCTGCTTCGTCCAGAATTGCAATCCCGCATCATTGTTTTTATGAACAAACAGGAACATGCGATGAATGCCTTTTTGTCGCAGAACCGATTTCACATGCGAAACCAATTGACTGGCAATACCGAACTTCTGAAACATTGGATCGATGGCCAGATGATTAATCGTGGCACGGCTTCCCATCAAACCGCCCATCACCACACCCACAATTTCATCTTCTGCTTCAGCCAGAAACACAACCGACGTATGACTTTTCAAAATGTTTTGCGTTGTAGCCAGGTCCTGCCAGGGACAAAATGATACTTCGGGAAACTGATGAAAAAACTCAATAATGCCCGCCGCATCCGACTCAGTCGCCGCTCTCATTTTGATGTTATCCACGCTGACATAGTTCAGAATGTCCGGACTGTCGTTCAGCTGGACTCTATCGAACCGTGTCATATTCAGATCCCGGTAAAGAAAATGAGATCGCGATAATTTGTCGGTAGCCCCCGGTTTCCGGATCGACCGTTCTGGCGGGAGTCACGTAGTGAAACATTTCCCGGTCAAAAAAGAAGGTGGTATCCAGAATGTCGGTGTATTGCACGGTGATCAGCTCATTTTTATCGGCATCATAGAGTTTGCTGTGCGCACCTTCGACATTCTCTCTGCCCCAAAAATGAACGGCGCTGTACGGATAGCCGTCACTGTGGATACCTTCCGGGGTGATTTCGGTTTCTTTGCCAGCTTCAATTTCGATTCGGATCTGGTGAATCTGACATTGCCAGACTCGGTCCCGAAACTCTTCCGGCAGGGTTTTCGCGTAAACTTCAAAATCCTGCTGAATCAAAGAGCGCAGCACGGGTGAATGAAGGACTTCTTCACCAAAGTCTTCGAAATGACGCTCTTTACCACCGACATAAGCGTTCATTTCTTCCGACTGAAAGTAAGGACGATGTTCTAACGGGCTCAGCTCATTGGTCGCAGGGTTATAGTTAAAATCACTGTAGCGACGATAGCGGCTGGCCTTCCCTTCGTTGCCGAAGTAGATGTCGCCCCCCATCCTCTCCCATGACTTTGTCAGTGAAAAAAAGTCATCAAAATTGCCTGATAAAACAAAGTCACTTCCTTTCACAAACGAGAACTTTTGATCCCTCAGTTCTGCAGTGACATCCTTGTTTAAACGAATCATTCTAGCCTCAAACGTTGTTATATGTTCTGTTAGTCAGGAAAGGTTACTGATACTTTCATTAATCAGGTAACGCATTTTTTTAAGATGGTTTAAGTTTTTTTTAAAGCAGATTTCAAAACGCTCAATAACACACCACAAAGCTCAATAAACACACAGCTGTATTACCCTAAAAGAGCTCCTTTTTGATCCAGCCGGGACCTGTACCCGGCTTCGATTCAGAGGGAACATGATTTCAGTCATCTTCTTTTTTCATGAATGCAACATCGACAGACCTCAAGAAAAGATGATGGCGTTTATTCAATCGTCGCATCAGCACACAAAGAATCACGCAGGGAATGAAGACAATCGGACGTGGCATGATGACAGACAATACCAGAGAGAATAAAAACAGAGACACAATTACGACCACTTCCGTCAAATAAATGGCAATTCACCTCTAACGAAAATAAAACCTCAACTCTCAATCAGAACATTCAAATATAGCAATCAATAAAATACCGTTCATTACTCAATCACACGGTTTATTTAAAATTCAGAATATGCTGAATTTTATCTGCTTGTAAATAAATCAACGCTGAAGAACCCCTGCCAATAGGGCGTTTCAAATGGAAAAGTTAATTCTCAAAGAAAACAAACGGAAGTGATAAAAATATACGTAGACTTTAAACACTTGTTTTGCTAGCTTCATCATCATAATAAAACATAAATCACTACTTCTTTATCACTAGAGCGTAGGATGATTCGAATATTTATTCGTTATCGGCTTGCGAAACTATTGGTATTCATGCGTCATTCATTGGGCGTCAAAGAAGAGGAGTATATTAGTTGATAATAAATTAGTTATCAGCCGATATATTCACCTGTATCCGACATTGTTGGATATGAAGAGGGAACCTGAGCAAACCTGTTCCTCCTTTTTTATAAGGAAATCTCTATGAAAAAGAACAAACTTTTTGCACTCGCTGCATTACCACTTTTAGGGATGTCATCTTTCGCCAATGCGACACTATATGGTGATTGCATTGCATCGGGTGATCCACTGGTTGATGCCAAGTTTGGTGGTTCTTACACCAAAGACGTGGACGATTCCTCTCAAAAACTTGCGGCTTCAACGCTGAAAGGTTTCCTGAATGTTCAGGGTCGCAACAGCTGCCTGCGGGTTGAAGGGGTTGCGGGCATTGACGGTCATCTGCTGAATAACGACATTGAGGTGGCTTCTGTCAAAGCTGGTGCAACAGCAACCAACGAAGCACAGTTCGGCGTGGATGGCCATGTGAATGTCATGGGCACGGACATCATTTCTCAGGAATACACGCTGTCGACTGAAGACGGTGCACCTCTGAAAAAAGATCTGCCGATTCTGCCGATTCCGGACTTAGGTCTGTATGCCGGTATTCCGCTGGGTCCAGTGATCCTCGACGTGGGTGTTGGAGTAAGAACCAAGCTGAACGTCGCGCTGGAAGCCGGTTATGACAATCTGGAGCTGACAGCAAAAGCAGTCCCGAATGCGGACGTGAAAGGATTTGCCGAAGCTTCTGCCCGTATCCTGTTGAATAAAATCTCTCTGGGTGGCGAAGTGGATGTGATCTCGGATGATCTGGCATTCTCCACTTACGCGCGCTGGGAAGCGGCACAAAACGGATTCGGATTTGGGTACGGCATCAAGAACACTGCAAATCTGGCCGGTGGTAATATCTACGGCTCCGTCAACGACAAGTACAAGCTGACGATTTACGAATGGCCTGGCTATACCTTTGAGAAAACACTTGCTGAAGGCAGTACCTTCCTGCCAGTGAAATAATCTCAGGGTTCCCCTTCACTCCCCGCACCTCTGGTGCGGGGAGCTCCATTTGTCATGAGTCAAAATGCTATGAAGAACAAGTTCCTAATCCTGACGCTGATCGTCTGTGCTGTCGCCGGTGCTGCCTTCTATTCATGGATGTCACCCGACGATGTCTCCGGCACGCCTCAGACGGCCGCTGCGCTGTCGACAGAAAACCAGGCCACGTCATCTCCACAGGATCCGATGCCAGCCGGAATTCAGGTGCCCCCTGTCCTACCGTTATCGCAAAAAAAACGACCGGGACAAGATTACAGCAAACTCAGCTACGCAATGCTCTATCAGGGTGACATTGCTTTTTCTGCCCCCGGCACACAAATCGAACAGACCATCCACTTTTCAGTGGCAGGTCAGCTGGTTCAGTACCGGCAAATTCAGGACACCGGCATTTACCACCTGCTCCGGATGACCGCCCCTGAAGTTTCGGCCACCATTGGTCAGCAACCGAATCCGGAAATTGTCGCTGCGGTGAAATCGCAAATGCAAACAGGGATAGAGATGCTGACAACGCCAGAAGGCGAAATTCTGGAAGTTTATCTGTCAGAGCCCCACTCAACGCTGAAATCAATGGAAACCGTCGCTTTCCTGATGCAAAACATTGTGCCAGAGTCCATCAGCGCCCCTGAGCAATGGCAACGTTCTGAGCAGGATTACAACGGTGAGTTCACCGCATTTTACAGCCTGAAAAAAGACGACACAGGCAGTGCCGACGTATACCAGTTATTCAAACAGCGTGAACTGGAAAAGGCCCTGTATGATCAGGCCCGGGGACTGGAGAGAAAACTGACAGCAAGCTATACCTTCAGCCATGAGGCCAGTTGGAATCAGGCCCACCGCTTCCTCAATTCCCTGTCGGTGGATGAAGAAGTCCGCCATCAAATGAACAATGTGCCGCTGGCCAGCAGCTGGAACCAGCTCACACTGACGCTGAGCGAATGGTCCCCTCAGGTGAGTGCCGAAGATCTGGCGCTGATTCAGCAGGTGCAGGCGCAACGCAGCATTCAATTATCTGCTGCAGAGGTATTTCAGTCGGCCACGGGCAACCGTACGGCACGCGACGGCAGTGTCATGAATGCTGACGATGCGAATGCAGAGACCGAAGCTGACGCACAGACGAACCGGGTGTCTGCTGAAGCCGCTTATCAGGAAATCCAAGCCTTATATGATGAAATGCTGGCTCTGGATGGCCTGGAACGCGTGAAGGCAGAAAATCAGCTCAGTACACTGTTGCAGGATTTTGCCCGTACCTATCCGGACCAACTGGATTTAGTGACCGATGATCTCAAGCAGTTCAGTCCGCAGGAACCGGGATTCAGTCTGTATCTGAGTGCGCTGAGTACCGTCTCCAGCCGTCCGGCCCAGGATGCGATGCTGACAACGCTGAATGCAAGGATGAATGAAAATCAGGCTGCGGCCTCGATCATGGCAGCCTTAGCGCTTTCGCCTCAGGGGAATACCCTCACCTTCGAGCGCTTCTCCAATATGGTTGATCGCAGTCCGCTGTCTGACAATCTGTCGGCGAACGTCGATCTGGCGAAAAGTGCCATGGTACAACGCATGGGTGTTGAAGATACGGCAACCGCAGATCAGTATGTCGCTTCACAATTGCAAAAGCTCAAAGCTTCCGATGATGCGTCCGCCACAATGCATCAGCTGACCGTCCTGGGGAACATGGGCCAGTACCTGAGCTTTTCGGATCTGCAGCAATACACTGAGCAGCCCAACGAGACGATCCGCCAGCAAGCCACGCACGCTCTGCGCTTTGTGCCGGGGAATGACGCAACCAGCTACCTGATGGATACACTGAAGGATGGTGGCAACAGCGCTACGCGCGAAGTCGCCGCGAACTCACTCAGTTACCGCTCTCTGGATAACGGTACACTGGCTCAGATCCAGCAGCAGATTGACGTAGAACAGAATCAGCAGATTAAAGAAAGACTGCAAGGGATCGTGGATAAATACGCCACGCCGGAGATTGCTCAGCAATCACATTGACTGGGATTGAATCTCTGCAAAGACCTGTGCCAGACAATCGGGAGAACCCTGCTTCCGCTTGATTGTCTGGCATCACTCAGACTTCCGGCACCAATGGCAGCCCTTCAGGCATACGTTTTGGGATCCGGATGCTCACCGTCAGTGCCATCGGCTGCGACTGGGTAAACTGCAAGGCATAGGCATTCTGGCGGCATAAGTTCTCAATAATGGATAATCCCAGCCCAAACCGCTCATTGCTGGTCCGCGACGCATCTAACTGAAACAGTGGCCGGGTCAGGTGCTGCAGCTCTGCCGGTGTCATCCCATGATTCAGATGATTTGTCACTGCCAGTTGATATCCCTGCGCTGTCCTCACCCACTGCATTTCAACCTCACTACCGTCCGGGCTGTAATACATTGCATTATCAATCAGGTTCGTCAGGATGGTTTCTAAACTGAACCGATCGGCCAGACAAGGCTCAGTCTCCTCACACTTCACTTGCAGTCGCTGCTCGATATCCGGGTATTTAAAGGCCAGATCCTGTTTCACCTGAGCAAAGAGATGGCACATCGCCAAGGGCTCTAAGCTGACATTTAATGCTGCTGACGAGGTCCGTTGCAGTAACAGTAAGTTTTCGACGATTTTCTTCATCCGTTTCGAGATATTCAGCATATCCTGCGAATAGGTTTTACTGATGCGCTCATCTTGCGGAAAGCGGAGATACACTTCACTTAAAGCGATCATTTCTGCCAGTGGTGTTTTCAGCTCATGGGCAATATCACCGGAAAGCCGTTTTTCATTCTGGATCAACGCCCGGTTGCTTTGAATGAATGCATTGATTTCGCGCCGAATCGGCTCAATTTCTTCGACCGTTTTCACAGGTTCGGCAAACTGCGCTGCTTGCTGATGGCCCTGTTCCTGCTGGCGGAAGTTTTTCAAATCTTCATTTAACTGCTCAAGCGGCTGCAACCCTCGCAGGATCAGGTGGACAGTGATGAAGCGCATCACAACAATGGCCAGCAGGAAGCAACCAATCAGCAATCCATCGACAATCCACAACAAACGGTTTAACCCTTGTGCTGACTCATAGATAGTCAGCGACAGCGGAATCAGCGTATTCGTGTTACTTTTCGGTGAAAAATAAGAGATTGACGCACGCCCAAGGTTCCCATTGGGCATCGTCACCGAGACCACTTTATCGGTCCCCAGCGGGATCTCTTCTTTCACCAGCTCCTGCTCAGGATACGCCGACAGGGTGGCTGAGCGTTGAATGCTATGCCCATCTCTCCAGAACTGAAAAAAATGCGGATCATCCTGATTTTGGTATTGCGGTAAAAAATCATAATCCAGATCGAAAACGACCTGACCGTCAACAATGGTGACCTGCGACTTGAGATAATTGGCCTTGTTGATCATCGACTGCTCAAACTGTGACTCCACCCAACCATCCAGCCAGAGATCAACCGTCAGAAATACGATGAACAAAATCGTGCCGACAACCAGCGAAACGGAATTCACCAGATTTTTCTGAATTGACACTGTTGAACGGCTTTTCAGCCTGGCCCGAAGGGATGTAAACCAAGTCATGTTGTCTCCCATCATCAACTACAGCTGGGCCACATAGCCAAATCCACGCTTATTTTTGACCGGCAGGTTCCCTGACAAAGCACGGACTTTCCTGCGGATCGATGAAATATGAGCCTCGATCGTATTTTTCGACAAATGATCAAAATGACCGACAACGGCCTCGCTGATTTGCTCCACATTCACCACCCGGTTGGGTGAACTGAACAGACACTGCAGAATCTTGAATTCATTCGGAGTCAGATCAATCGAATGTGCCTGATAAGAAAACGTTTTTTCGACCCGGTTGAGACAGAACTCCCCCAAACGCAAACACGGGTCCGCTTGCTCAACGTTACCACGGCGCATCACAGCCAGCACCCGCGCATGCAGTTCATCAAAAGAAAAGGGTTTCGTCAGATAGTCATCTGCACCCTTCATCAGCCCGTCAACCCGATCGACCGTCTCGTTCTTTGCCGAAAGAATCAGCACCCGGGCAGCATTTTTTTGCTGGCGTAATGTGTGTAGGATCTCCATCCCGCTCACACTGGGCAGCATCAGATCCAGAATAATCAGATCGTAAGCGTTGTTCAGGGCCATACTCAGTCCCAGGGAACCATCTCCAGTATCGTCTGTGGTAAACCCGAGATGGTTCAGGCCCACAACCAAACTGCGTCGTAAGGGTTCGGAATCTTCAATAATCAATAAATTCATGTCATCGCCAGAAAAAGAACGCTGAGAAATAGCATACGCCAGTTTGAGTGAAAGCCCTGAACATTGTTCATCAACATCGCTGGCAAAAAATACGCACACAACCCGAAGCCGGACAACATCTAAGCATGGCTCTGGCAGGATTGTGTCACGTCGAGTGCCGGATCTTTGATATCCGTTTGCACCCCGTACAGGCCTAGCAGACTGTGAAAAAAAGCATCATGCGTCAAACTGGCTTGCTGGGCTTTTTGCCTCAGACAGTGCGCATCCAATCCTTTCTGTCTGGCATAATTGTCAGGTAACCATAATAACCAGGGCACTTGGGTTTGCTCGCGTGGCGCAATCGCGTACGGCGCCCCGTGCAAATAGAAGCCTCCCTCCCCCAGCGACTCTCCGTGGTCGGAAATGTAAGTCAGCATGACATTGTAAGTGCTATCTACGTGTTTGAGCTGTTCAATCACTTTCGCGAGAATAAAATCCGTATACACCAGCGTGTTATCGTAAACATTTCTGATTTGCTGATCGGTGCAGTTTTCAATGTCACTGCGGTTACAGGCAGGCTGAAACGGTGCCTGTTCCTCCGGGTAGCGCTGCCAGTATGTCGGTCCGTGGCTACCAATGGTATGGAGCACCAAAACTTTATTCCGGACTTCTCCGTCAATAAACGTTTGAGCGTCATGCAACATCGCTTCATCAAAACAGGTTGTACCGTGACACGCCTCATTTTTCAGATCATGATTCACTGTGTGATAAGGCAGATGTTTCGCAACCCCTTTGTCTCCCCCGTCATTATCAATCCAGAGCGCATCGACACCGGCATGCTGCATCACATCCAACACGTTATCCTGTGTCTTGGCTCTGGCTTCATTGTATTGCGTTCGGGTTAAACTGGAGAACATACACGGCACAGACAACGCGGTGTAAGTACCGCACGAAGATACATCCCGGAAAGAAATCAGCCCCAGCTTTTCTGTATAGGGATTGGTATTTCTCGGATAACCATTATAGGCAAAGTTCATCGCTCGGGCGGTTTCCCCCAGAACAACCACCATCAATGTAGGTTTGCCGTTGCGGGCAGGCAGAACCCGGGCATCTTCACCCTGAAATTGATAAGCAAGCGGTCGGCTCAGATACTTTTTCTCTAAATACCGAAACCCGCTATACACCTGCGCCGGAATAATCATCTTATTCAGGTAATGATTGTTCCGTCCGACAGACGCATAATCTTTATAATGGGTTGCTGCAATCAATCCGATGCCAGCGGTTGCAACCATCAGCACCGCCAGTCTGGAATAAATGGCAACCATCCAGGACCGATGGGGAACAATCTTCACCATGCACAAAAGCAAACAAGGCACCCCGCCAAAACCGACGACATAAAGCAGGGATGCCGGATTCATATAGAAAGAGATTTCAGAGGCATTGGTTTCAAAGACACTTTCCATCATGGTGGTGTCAAAAAGTACATTAAAATTCACTTCTGCATACAATGCGGCGGCCGAGGACAATAGCAGCAGACACATCACCGGCTTCAACAAATAGGGCCAGGCGATAGCAGAAAAAAGAATCAAAAATGCACAAATCAACAGCACAGGTGCCGTCCAGGGAAACCCGCTGTCTGAGACATCCGCACTGAGCATGAAGATTTTCTTCAGCACCGGATAATTCATGACCGTCCCAAAGTAAACAGACAGGATGATTACTAATCCTGTCAGGGTCACAGAAATACGAGGCACAGAAAAATGGCTGATTTTGAGCATGATGACTATCTTGATGGCGGTTCATACTCAACATCTTGGAAGAGAAAACTGAAGATTAACTGAAGAAAGACTGATTGTTTACTGAGGCCTGCTTGGCCGATTCAACACAAACCATGAAGACACATCCGGATGACAACTGAAGCTGGCCACATGAATACGGCTTATCCTGACAGCCGGTAAGGCATCTTCACCTTACCGGCTTGATCAGAAACTTTCCCTTAATGCTTTATTTCCATCGTGTTCGCTCAGGCATGATTTTCGGCTTCATGCAGTGCCACCAGCTTTATATCTTCCGCTTTTACATCGGTAAAGCTCTGGCGATTTGCCACACGTTGGACATAACCCATAATCACCGGATGCGGTTCGACCAACCCGAAAGACGTACAGAATTCAAGTGCATTCCCCCACAGTAAATCCAGTGCGGTAAAACGCTCCCCCAGAAAATAAGGGCCCTCACGCAATTGTTCGATCAGTGCCTGTTGCACAGTTTCATAATCGCTGTAAGGGCTGACAATGCGATCCTGCGGCACCCACCCCATGGCTTTGTCGCACACTGCCGGTTCATAACAGGCCGCGTAATACAACATCCAGCGCAGGTATGGGCCACGCAGCGAATCGTCCAGTGCCGGTGCGAGATTTCCGGACGAGAAGGTATCCGCCAGATAGATATAAATTGCAGACTGCTCCGTGATTAACGCGCCGCGATGCATCACCGCTGGCACTTTCCCAAGCGGATTCACAGACAAATAGTCTGCCTGCCGGTTCTCTCCGGCCAGCATATTCAGCACATGAAGATGAAATGGCACACCCAGCTCTTTGAGCAGAATCAAGACACTCGCCGAACGGGATTGCGGCGCATGAAACAGTACAAGTTCATGTTTGTGATGTGGCATGGAATCAGACATTGGTATTTCCTCTTGTGATGGCAATGAAGACAACTTTAGAAGAGAAACCTGTCAGATATTGTCAGGTTTTATTTTTAATTTATCCTGATTGCACTTCTACATCACACAGGGCGATTTTCATGCGTGCCAGCCGGCTTCTGACCATTTTGATGACACTCCAGTCCCGCGAGCAAGTCAGCGCGGCAGAACTCGCCCGCGATTGCCAAGTATCGGTACGGAGTATTTATCGCGACATCGACAGTTTAAGTGCGCTGGGCATCCCTGTGTACAGCGAACAGGGAGCCCGTGGCGGTTACCGGCTGCTTGAAGGCTATCGCACCCAGCTCAATGGATTCTCGAAACAGGAAATTGAAACGCTGTTCATGCTGGGTTTGTCCGGGCCGATGCAAGAGTTAGGGCTGGCACCGGCAATGTCTGAAGCCAGACTCAAATTACTGGCAGCGATTCCGACCAGCCTCCGCAATCATGCAAACAGATTTCAGTCCTGTTTTTTACTCGATACCCCGGGCTGGTTTACTGAGAAAGAAACCGTGGGCTCGCTGCCACAGCTGTTCAGCGCCATCTGGCAGAAAAATTCCGTCTCGTTCTATTATCAAAGCTGGCGCGGCAGCAGCGAACGGGTTGTCGATCCGCTGGGCATGGTTTTAAAAGCAGGCACCTGGTATCTGGTGGCTCAGTCAAACACGCAGGTCAAAACCTATCGGGTCGCCCGCATCCAGGATCTGAAAATACTGAATCAGTCTTTTGAATCCGATACATCCTTCGACTTATCGGCATACTGGCAGCAAAGCAATCGTCAGATGGAAGCGGCGCTCTATCCCAATACCGCCGAGATTAAACTGAGTGCGAAAGGACTGCGGATGCTGCACAGCCTGAGCCCGCCTTATGTCCGGCAACACACGCAAATTGGGCAAACCGATGAAACGGGCTGGACAACCGTTGTCTTACCTTCTGGCCGGACTGAACAGGCCGTGGTGGAAATGCTCAGATTCGGCCCGGACGTTCAGGTGATCCAGCCAGAAGCACTGCGGCAGGCCATGAAAACTGTGATTGAGGCGATGCGTGGGTTGTATGACGACGATGAATCGTCCCTCTCACGATGACAACCATCCCTCCTGCGAACCTACCGAGGCTCATTGCCGCCAGCTTCGCGCTTCATTCCGAAACCGGATCCCCCGCCCCGGCCTGCGCCAGTAACCATGCTTTCCACTGCAGTTGACCGGGCGTTTCCTGCTGGCCGTGCAGTCTGGTCAGCCAGTAACCCCCTTTGTGCAGATAGATGTCGAAAGGCTGCACCAGTTTTTCTTCTGCAAGCTGCCTCTGAAACATCGCTGGCGGCGCCAGCGCGACCCCATAGCCCTGCATCGCGGCTTCGACCATCGCGATGGAGGAATCAAAAACGATGGCACTCAGTTTCGCTTTCGGCACCACAACTTTGGCTTCCTGCAGCCATAACTGCCATTCATCCGGCTGATAAGAGCGCAATAAGGTGTGATTCAGCACATCTTTCGGCGCCGTCATCGTCCGTCCGATGTCCGGCGGACACAGCGCAGTCAACGGGGCAGGAAAAAGCGCTGTTGCCTCGGTCGCATGCCAGCTCCCTTTCCCGAAACGAATCAGATAATCCAAACCTTCTGCCACCGGATCGGCTTTGTTGTTATGGGTTGAGATACGCAGGTCAATCAGGGGATAGCGCGCCTGAAAATCTGCCAGACGAGGCAGCAGCCAGTTCACTGCAAATGTGCCGACAACGCCCACAGAGACGACTTCTCTGCGGATTCCCTGCATCAACATATCCATTGCATCAGACAGGTTATCAAACGCCCCTTTCACTACAGGCAGCAGCATGACCCCTTCTTCCGTTAAATTGAGCCCTCTGGACTGACGGATAAATAAAGACACGCCCAACTGCGCTTCAAGCATTTTGACCTGCTGACTCACCGCAGCCTGCGTCACGCACAGCTCAATAGCCGCCTTGGTAAAATTCAGATGCTTTGCCGACACCAGGAAAGCACGCATCGCATTCAACGGTAAGTGGGTAACATTCATCTCCAGACCCTAGATTTTCTGATGGCTCATCTTAGATTTCACACATTGTGCCTCAAATGAACTCACTTTAATATCTGCCCATCACCCCGGGGTTCCGAACAAAATCATTCACGTTTAACCGAGTCAGAAGTCACTATGAAACCTATCCTCTGCAATCCAAGAACATTGATCTTATCTGCCCTGTGCCTGTTCTCTGCCGCGGCACCGGTCCACAGCCAAACCGCGACCGACCCGATCAAGCAAGCCGTTGATCTGGAGGCAGCAAGACTGATGGATGCTTATCAGATTCCGGGCATGGCTTTCGGCATCACCATCCGTGGCAAAGCACATTACTACAGCTATGGTCTGGCCGATATCCAGCGTGATCTCCCCGTCACAGAAAACACGATTTTTGAGCTGGGTTCAGTCAGTAAAACCTTTGCCGCAACACTGGCCAGTGATGCCCAGCATCAAGGCAAGCTGTCGTTTGACGATCAGGCATCGGCATACCTGCCCGAGCTGAAAGGCAGCGCCATCGGCGACACTGCCTTAATCCAGCTGGCAACCTATACCGCTGGCGGATTACCCTTGCAGTTTCCAGACACGGTGACGGATCACACGACCATGCTGGACTACTACCGCCACTGGCAGCCCGCATTTCCGGCCGGAACCCGCAGGCAATATTCAAATCCGAGCATTGGCCTCTTTGGCCATATTGCGGCACTGAGTTTCGGAGCGTCCTACCAAACACTGATGGAAAACCGCATCCTGCCAGCGCTTGGGATGACCCAGACCTTTGTGAAAGTCCCCGCTTCCAAGGAGGCTGACTACGCCTTCGGGTACAACGCCGCTGGCGAGGCGGTTCGGGTGACTCCCGGCGTACTGGACGCCGAAGCCTATGGCATAAAATCGACGGCTGCCGATATGGTGCGGTATATCGAAGCTAACGTCGGGACGGCACAGGTGAGCCCCGCAATGTCGCAAACACTGGCCAATACCAGAATCGGGTATTCTCAGGCCGGTCCGCTGACCCAGGGACTGGGCTGGGAAATGTATGCGTATCCGGTGTCGCTGGACACCTTGCTGGCAGGCAACGCAACCGAGATGATTCTCAACCCAATGCCGATTCAGGCCATTGCTGATCCTAAGCCACTTCCGGCACAGATCTGGGTGAATAAAACCGGCTCAACCGGCGGATTCGGTGCTTATGTCGCGTATATCCCTGCTGAACAAACCGGCATCGTGATTCTGGCCAACAAAAATTACCCCAACGCTGAACGCATCAAAGCGGCCTATGCGATCTTAAAAGCTGCCACGCAGTAATTCTTTCCCCCAGCGCAACATCTCATCCCTGTGCCGACCGTCCAACCGACAGGCACAGGGATCATTTCAATGCGCTGCCGCCCGCTCAAATAGCAGAAAGACAACACGGTCTTCCATCCGCCACATCACGTTGAACAGGTGTCAATTTCACGAGTAAAAACATCACCTTGACTATCAATACGCTCAGAAAGCAAGGGAGGTTCTGAAGTAAAATGCGATCACCTCGATCACGTAGTTTTTGACTGAATGGCAAACAACAAATCAATCTTTCCGCCGACCTCCATGGCTCATGAAGACACCGTGCTGACTTCACTCACTGCTGAGCAACGTGCCATTGAAGATACGAGGGTTGCTTTATGGTTTCATGAGTGCGATGAACATGGCGTCAACAGTCAGCCGTTAGCGCACATCGCTGATGACATGGCTTCGTTTTTAGACCTGCTGACGGAAGACTGAAAGAAGATGGCAAACGCTGGGACAAGCCAGGCAACACAACAATGTCTGAGTTTCCCTGTCATTCGACAGAAAATCCGCGTCATCAATTACGTCACCGGCATTGCTCCCCGCTTCATAAAACTCAGCGGTGTTTTCCCCGTTTGCTGCTTAAAAAAAGCAATGAATGCGCTGTCTGAAGAGAACTCCAGCCAAGCGCTCACATCCGCGACCAGCATATCGGCAGAGAGCAATTCAATCGCTTTCAGTATCCGCCATTGCTGGCGCCAATCCTGATACGACATTCCGGTATCGGCTTTAAATATCCGCGAGAGCGTTTTTGTGCTGACTCCAAGCGATAGGGCCAGCTCGCTCGCCGGTGGCGCTAAAAAAGTATCCAGCGTCATTTGCGTTCTGAACCGCGTCAACCGGACATCCGCAGGGACGGGAAGCTGATACTCTTGGCGCTTTGCAAGATAAAACTCTTCCCAGAACAGCGCAGTTGTTTTTGCCATCTCGGATTCTGGTTTGTCCCAGGGCCAGAATGCCATTTTCTCAATCAATGCCCTGAGCAGATCGTTCACCTCGATTTGAGTGACTTCTGAAGGGCCATCAAAAACCGAACCCTCAAAATATAAAGAGCGATAAGCGACCACATTGGTCATCACCGCTCGGTGGGGCGTCCGTGGCGGAATCCAGACAGCTCTGGTCGGCGGCAACACACAAATGGCCTTGTCCAGTACAAAGCGCATACATCCCTGCGGGGCATACAGAATCTGTCCCTTGTGATGCTGGTGAACACCCGAGTCATGCTGACCCACATCTGCAGCGATGCCAATCACACTGGCTGAGAAATGATCTGCATCAAAGGCTGTTTTCTGATCAATGAGCGCCATCTGTCCGAATCTTGTTATTTTCTGTCTGAATGTCGTTTATAGGCATAAGAAACATCAGTATACACTGCGCGCCAAATTCATACAGGGTGAAGACACGAATGAAAAAGAAACCATCCTTAGGGCTGATGGTGATCATGCTGATGTTTCCTCAGATTGTCGAAACGATCTATAGCCCGGCTTTAATTGCAATTTCGCAGACGTTCGCTGTCTCAAATGCGCAGGCAGCACAAACCTTGTCCATTTACTTTTCCGCCTTTGCGATGGGTGTGGCCGTATGGGGCGTGCTGGCCGATCGCTGGGGCAGACGACCTGCGATGCTTGCCGGTTTGCTGATATACGCCTGCGCAGCTTGGATGGCCACGCAGACAGACCATTTCATGGTGCTGATGATTGCCCGCGCCTTCAGCGCCTTTGGCATTGCGGTCGGCTCCATTGTCACACAGACCATGTTACGGGATGTTTTTGATGGCGAGGCCCTGGCAAAAGTCTTCAGTGTGATGGGACTGGGCATTGCCATCAGCCCCATCATTGGCATGTTTTCAGGTGGCCAGCTCATGCAGGCAGGCGGCCATCAGGCTGTATTCTTTACCTTATTCGCAATGGCGATGGGCTTGCTGTTCTATAACTCTGTTCACCTGCCTGAAACTCAGTCTGAAAAGTCGCCATTGAACCTGCGTTCGCTCAGCATTCAGATGCTGAAAGACAGGCATATCTGGCAATCGGCATGCCTGATCGCGCTGTATAATATCGCCCTGTTTGCTTATTACCAGTTGGGCGGATTCCACTTTGCAACACTTGGCTTTACGCCGGCGCAATTTGGATACAGTGGTCTGGTACTTGGTCTGGGTTCACTCTTGGGCAGTTCCTGCAACCAATATTTGCTGAGCAAAGGAATCGCACAACACCACCTGCTGAAGGGGGCCAGCCTCCTGTGCGTTACTGGCGCGACTGGCGTCTATCTCCTGCTGAATTCGGTGGCGTTTCTGGCTCCCTTGGTTCTTATTGTCATGGCTTTTGGGATTGCCATCCCAAATGTACTCAGCATGGCCCTGCGCGATTACAGCGCATACGCCGGAAGTGCCGGGGCTTTGTTCGGCCTCCTCTATTACTTACTGATTGGATGTGGCTTGAGCCTGGCAGGCAGTGTGCAGCACTTAGGCGTTGTCCTGATTGTCTGCAGCCTTGGCATTCTTTTCATCACTGCCGCACGGCAGGATTAACGGTGGACACCGCACCATCAGATCGAAGACTCCCGCTTCCCCGCGGGAGTCTGCATCGCAACTCAATCACCATGCGGGCTAACAAACCAGCACTTTTCTCTGCTGAAATGCCGCAGTCACCTCTTGCCATTCATACCGGCTCAAAAAACAGGCTCTGGCATTTTCCGAGTTATTCGCCTCAATCAACACCGGTGCCAATACAAAACCTTGCCGGAACAGGCTCATGATTATATCCGAGGCATTTTCCGCATGAAGCGCTTCAAAAACCAATACGTCTTCTTTCACCAGCACACAAAACTTCATCAGTATTCCTTCCATCTCAGTTCGAGATCAGAATTATCGCCATTTATGCTATAGTGCCTAGTGATATTAATTTTATGGCGATAACTTAAAGTTATGAAGGTGAATCCAAAATATTTACGCTCGATTGAGATTTTGGCCAGAGTGAAAAACTTCCGAATTGCCTCACAAATACTTTGTATTTCACAACCCGCATTGTCCAAGCAAATTAAAAATTTTGAAGATGCCTATGCAATCGAAATCTTTATTCGAGACAGTCAGGGCGTGACCCTCTCCGAGGCAGGAAAACGGGTGATTGATGAAATTACTGCTTTAAACCGGCATATTCAAAAAACAGATGAATTCATTGCCAGTATTTCCCAGAACAACCTGACTCCTTTATCGATTGCGTTTGGAAAGTCCAGTAATGACTTCCTGCCTGTTCTGATTCGTGAATTCCAGAACCATCAAGATAAGGTATTGATTTCCCTGGCTGACATCTGTTCTCAGGAGCAAGAGGAACAACTCCTTTCAGGTGCGCTGGATATTGGGTTTATGAGACAACCCGCCTCACAGGCACTCAACAGCATTCCGGTTTCAAAGGATGAATTTGTTCTGGCCGTTTCAAAAAACCAATACGTCGATGACAATATTGACGCCTATTTACAGAAATATAATCTGCTCATGATGAGTAGTCACAGTAAGTCTCAGATCAACTTGCACACGATGGCTTTGCTGAAAGAAAAAACATATAAGATCACAAATATTTCTGCAGATTTACAAACAATTATTACGTTGATTTTATCCAATACCGGTGTTGCCATTTTGCCGAAGAAATCAATTCTCGGTATTTACGATACCATTCAATTAATCCCGTTCCAGGAAAACACACAATGGGACATTCATATGGTATGGCATCCGAACAATTCGGCCCGATCGGTTGCGCTTTTCGTCGACCATGTCAAAAAAGAACTCTCAAAACCGGCATGCCAGCAGGAAGATGGACAGCGATTCTGAACCTCAATGTGGCATCACAAATGATTCAGTATGATGCCCCCTGACAACGCAATCACACGGCCCCGTCTATGAAGACGTCTTCTTAGAAATCTGGACCTCTGTCAGCATGACTTTGAGCTCATCAACAGAACCCACCGAATAAGACACCATTGCTTCCGGTTGGATACGCTGTCCCGTTTCCTCTGAAATATACTTGGCGAGTTGCTCTGGCTGAATCTGCCCATCCTCGGTTTTGAGCAGATTGAGTTCTGCTTCACTGAGCGTCTTCGCGCGGCCCGGCAGGTAAATTGTGCCGTAATACAAATCAACACCGAAAGCGATCAACCCGGGTACGACAAACAAAATTAAACCTGCTGCGTCTAATACAACAATGGCCGGATCAAGCTGACCACCCCGCTGCCCCTTCCGCTCCGGATGCAACAAGACACCACACCCCGATAACTGAATCGTCAGTATCGCCGTCAAACTGATTCCCAATAGCTGATGTTTCATTGAATTTCCCTGCGCCAGTCGTCTATGCATCCGAATTTTTTTGTTGCAGTTTCTTAGGCTGCACTCTTTCATTATGGTGAAAAATAAGCGACTTGCAGGGATTTTTGACGTGCCATGCGTGATGCTGATCAGACCTGTTATTTCATGTGAACGGCTTCGGCAACCCCTTATAGATCTTTCGCATTTCCTGAATATTCAATCGGGCTTGTCACGACTTTTTTCATAATGGATGAATAGTAAGTCATTGTATCGCTGTGAATCGTAATCACCCGGTGATCCAAGGGATGATTTGCTTTCAGCAGGTACGCATCAGGAGATTCTATATTCTCAATCGACAGAAAGATCTTATTCGACCAAAACCGTTTCACAGATCCTGAGGAGTGAAGCACGACTTCATCACGGCTGTTTCGGCGAGTGGCTGAGAACTGACCATCTGAACAAATCATGAGAATCGTATATTCACCTTCTTTCACTGTATAAACAGCCTGAAAAAATCGACCATAGAGATGAGGCCAAATGAGCAGGGAGCATAATATCAAGATGAGGAGAAGATTTATTTTTTTCATCATAACAAATTAATTTGATAATAATATGCAACAGTAAGCGAGATGAGTATCATCAAAACAGCTGTGAATCTGTATCCATTCAGTGAATCTCTTGCGGCTTTATTCAACTTTTGGCATATAGAAACATAAGCGGATATTCTTTCAACCTCACTTTGGTGGTTCTGAGGTATTTTTTTCAATTCAACCTGATTCACCGCGATTGTTTCACGATTATCTGATTCAATATTTGATGTATTATCATCCTGGTGAATGACCAGAGAGTGATGCAATTGGTAGCCAAAGCCTCGCAGAGTGACAATCGAGGGATGAATATTCAACTCGTTCAATGTGTTTCGAATATTATTCATCGCAACGTTGAGTGAGTTTTTTGTCACAACCTTTCCTGGCCATGCATATGCAATGATTTCATCTCTACTGATGCCATCTCTTGCATCAGGAAGCGATAACACCTTCAGAATGAGAATTTCTGAAGGTGCCAAGGCAGATTCAGAAACTTTGTCATGACAAGATAGTTTTCTGGTGCTTGAATCAATATAAACAATATGGTTCATATGGTTTACCAAGTGAATGAATTTCAACGTATCTCGTTTATTAAATGATTAATTCAATCCAAATTGTCATATTAATCAATATCAAGTAGACCGCCCTCCCATCTTCTTATTTCATAATATTTTAGATTCATTGCCCATTTCGAGCCAACGATGACCTTTCACGAGGGGGATACAGAACACAACTTGAACAGGAAGCTTGAATGACTTCTTGATGCGATTGAATTTACAGGATTTAAAAGAATTGGTGAAAAACGATCAAAAAAAACCGCTCACTATAGAGAGAGCGGTTTTGGCGGTAAGTCCCTTTACCTACGACTTAACACAAAACGTTACAGATCACTACTTGTCAGAAGGGATCAGACTTTTGACTTCAACTGGTTCACCACCAATTTCAGAAACTTTCAGATTCAGCGTATGTGAATATGGCTTAGAGCTGTATACAAATACACGGCCTTTATCATTGGTCATATAGCGGTTGTCACCTTTGGTATCCACAACGGTGACATTTGCTTGTGGTACACCTTCTTTTTCTACTAATACCCAAGCGCCATCCATACGAGGCGTGACATTAACTTCGAGTCCGTTTTCCATCATTTCAGTTTTGCCTTCATTCTTATCGGCAAATGCAGAACCAGACATTGCTAAGAAACTGACCAGCAGAACAGGTAAAACTTTCTTCATAATTATCTCCAGGACACCCAAGTGTCAATCATTCCATGTAGTGCGAAGTGCCGTTATAAATTACTGTCCAATTGAAACCCAAGTCAATAGATATGGATCTGATTATTTTGATCTATATAACGCATTAATCTTTCCATACCTTTAATTAATCATCCTTGTATCGTGCTTGATATTGATTGATATCCGCAAAGATTCTAAAAGAGTACATTTATATAAAAACACAACCAATCACACTTGATTAATCAGAATTAAAAACCATACCAATCATAGTCTTGAGTCAAAATCTGGACTGTGAACTTCGTGAAGGTTAATGAGACGACCACTCAATATGATTCCACATGCTCGCTCGGAAAATCACCGAACCCGACTTAAAATTAAGCTCAAGCTGTCTGACTTTAATATTCCATCGACAATTTTAATCGAAAGCCATAGGAACTTTCCCCCGTCGATATACTCGAATGAAGTAAAATATCAATGAAACTGTGATCAAATCAGTCATTCAGCCTAACTGTAATTATATTTTGAGGCTGTTCAAACACGTCACAGGGCCAAATTGCCCCACAGAACAATCAATCAGTGCATCAACGCAACGACACACAGGATGGCATTCAATGAATATCCTGACTGATTGAGAACAGAGCCCCATGAAAGGAAGCTTGAATCATGTGTTCATCCTCCTCCTTGGCACGTCACGCATGGCCAATACTTCGAGACCATGATTCCCGGCGATTCACAATTTGCCATTGGTGAGCGATCCACCTGAGCCTCGAAGTACGCATCAAAAGCATCAGGGCGCATGGGTGAAAAAGATATAGGAGGGCCACATCAGCAGACGCTGTAGCAGAAGAAATGAATCCCTTGAAAAGTTAGACATGACCGAGGCACTTGAGGTCAATCTGCCTTCGTTTGGTCGTTGATTTGATAGATGCCAATTGCAAAATAGTCCCCATTGAAGAGGACTATCGGATTTTATGAATCATGGCATATCAGATGATTCTCAGTGATTTCAGAGACTCCGAGTGCCGGCCTGATTGATGACACGAAGGGGGGAGGCTTCATGTTCAACGACCTTAAATTCAGAGAAACTCTTTTTCAAACTCACTGAACATCCATACTTTTGCGCCTTTCTGACGAAAAAAATCAATTTCTCGTTGAACACCGGCACTCTCTTGCCACCCTTCTAATTCCAGCACAATGAGTTCATCACACTTTTCCATGAACGCCTTGTCAATCGGGGCCAGACAATATTCTCCCCCAGTTGATTTTCCTGAATCACTTCATTCACGGGATGTGACATTGTAATTTGACTATAGACTGCACGTCCAGATTGAAAAATTTTTGCAGCCGCTTTGGTACATTCATCGAATCGATACATTACGGTATCGCGGTCTTCATGCCCATATGGACATGCTAAGAAATACATCGTCATTTTATTTCCTGTTCAGTTTTGAGTTTCAGATTCACTTTGCAAATTCCAGATCATCAGTCTGAGTGGTTGTCTCTCTATCTTTCTTTTCGAATGCTAACGCTGAAGGTACAGAGAACTTAATGGCCAAAAATACTGCAAATAATCCACCAGCCAGCTTACCGAGTAAAATCGGAAGAATCAGCGTCGGTTGAAAGTTCGCCGTAAATGCCAAATGGTCACCGATCAATGCCTGTGCGCATACACCTAAAGCAACACAAATCACTTTATCTCTGGCATTCATGTCTTTGAACAAGTGATATACGGCAATGATATTCGCAAAGACAAACACAAACCCGATGGCACCTGTATCTGAAAGATTCAGTTTTTTTGCAAGATAGTGCATTGGCTTTTTGGCATACTTCTGGAACAGGTAACAAATTGGGAAAGTACCCGCCAGCATGATGCCAATATAACCCGCAATTTCTATGGCTCGAAACAGCTCATCTTTATCAGCAAACAACGGATCAAATACCCATCCACCGAACACTGAACTAAAGAACCCTGTGAAATACTCGACGATAGAAAATGCAAGCACTGTCTTAATAAAGACATCCATGATTTTCCCGAACACCAAAAAGACTTTCACCATCAGATCCGGTAAATATTTTAAACCTGCCGCCAATGCAAAACAAAAGATGAATAGTGGTGCGAGCAATTTCAATGCTGATAAAAAGTCGAGTCCGATGTAGTGCAAGGCTTCTGAATTTGTGGAGATCACATCCCGAATCGGTAAATGACCTAAAGTGGAAACCATCAAGGCACAGAGGACACCAAATGGAATGCTAATCAAACCTGCCATTGCACCCAGCGCAAGATATTTATGATCTTTCTGATCCAGCATCGTGAGACCGACAGGGATCAGATAAACAATTGTCGCTCCGGAGGTGTAACCAACCAGAGATGCGGTAATCCATACATCACGGTTACTCGTCAGCGCATCTGCAAGCTGATAGCCGCCCATATCCACAGCGATAATTGCCAGCGCGGCAATCGATACATCGGACCCCATCGACTCAAACAGTGGTCCAAGTAAACCGCTGATCGCGACAGACAGAATCGGTATCGCAGCCATGATCCCTGCTTGCGCTAAAAAGACAGGCCCAATTGCGTGTATCCCTCCAACAAACTCTTTCCCGAGCTGACTCTCTGGCTTGATGAACGATGCGGCGGCGCCGATCACAACACCAAACATAATGATGTATATAACTAAGTGGCCGAACATTTCCATGGTTCTCTCCTATGACCTTAGTTCTCTTGAACGAGATACAATCTCTTTGTATTTATTTAATATTTCCGTTTGGTTAATTTCTCTCGGATAAATGATTTCTGCTGACTGATTCAATTGAATTTCACCTTCAACGCCTAAGCCTTTTCTGGCTAACAATGCGGTTCCGATGGACGTAACTTCATTGTTTTCAGGTACAATCAGTTCTTTATTTAATACGTCGGACAAGAATTGCTTAAAATATTTATTTTGGGTCAACCCTCCATCAATTGATATTCTTTTCCCTAAGGGTGATAGTTTATCCATGGAGAGGATCACTTCTGCTGAACGCAAAGCAATCCCCTCTAAAACAGATTGCAACATATCTTCTCTGGTTGTTTCTAACGACAAACCAGCCCATAAACCCGCAGCACTCCGATCCCAATAAGGGCAACCTAAGCCCGACAGTGCCGGTACAAATGCTAACCCTCTCGAAATAGCAGAATCTTTATGAAAATTTTCAAGTGCATCAAAATCTGTGAATAATCCCAGACTGCGCACCCAATTGATTGCAGAGGCAGCATTGTAAACACCGCCATCTAACCCATACACCGGCTGTTCATTGGGAAACTTCCAACAAAGGGTAGGCAATAAGCCATACTCTCCAAATTCTGCAATTTCATTCCCAGTCAATGCTTGTGCAAATGTGCCTGTCCCGAATGTGACTTTTGCATCGCCGCTGTCTCGGCAACCATGGCCAAAAACACCCGCAAACTGATCAACAATTAACGCTGTGACTGGGATATCTTTTCCATTGCAATGATATAAACCCAGCTCGCCAATGGTATCTTTCACCTCAGGCAAGCAATGAATCGGCACCCCAAAGAGTTCACACATTTCAACATCCCATGCCAAGGTATGAATATTGAATAGTGATGTTCTGGATGCAGCGCTGAAATCCGTGACGAATTCACCGCACAGCCGATCCATAAAAAAGGAATCCATGGTGCCAATCCGCAACTGACCTTTTTGAAGCAACTCACTCGCCTTGGCAACATTGTTGAGGATCCAGCCCATTTTGCTTGCAGAAAAATAAGGGTCTAACGGAAGGCCGGTTTTTTCTTGCACCAGCGCCTCTTTGCCTTCATCTTTCAAAACGGCCAGCGCCGATTCTGTTCGCATATCCTGCCAGACAATCGCGTGATACACAGGCTTTCCCGTCACGGAATCCCACGCAACAATACTCTCGCCCTGATGGCACAGACCAATGGCATCCACTTCGCCACCCGATGCTAAACAGTGTTGAATGTTGTTTAAGATTTCTTCAGCGTCGTGTTCAACCCAACCATTCTCGGGGGTGATCTGTTGATGGGGAATCGCCATTGGGGAATGAATCTCTCCATTTTCTTCCACAATGACGATTCGGGTCCCAGTTGTCCCTTGATCAATCGCTGCATATCTTTGATTCAACATGTTTTTTCCTTTCATTACGCTGACCATCACGTCCGATTCATGTTGTTAATGCGTTTCATTTCACTAAACAACAACCAAAAACAACACCAATAAAACAACAAATACAACAAATGACCAACAACTCAATGGCGATGACCCGGAACTGTGACCGATACGACGAAATGTCCGAATTGAGTCCGAATTGTTTTGATTGATGTTGTTTTCGTTCTATAGTCTCACTTGAATTGTTTCACTCCATGAACCAAGAAAGGGCTTTATCATGCAGACATCGAATATAGACCGGGAATGGGACGTCATTATTGTCGGGGGAGGTGTGGTCGGATGTGCCGTCATGAGAAAGTTTACGCTGCTGGGCGCTCGCGTATTACTGCTCGAGCGGGGCGGAGACATTCTTTCTGGGGCCAGTAAAGCGAACAGCGCCATTCTGCACACCGGTTTTGATGCGCCCCCCGCCAGTGTTGAGCTCGACTGCATGAAGCGAGGCTATGAAGAGTTTCTGAGCATTCATCGACACTTCAACTTACCCGTTTTAAAGACAGGTGCATTCGTCGTTGCATGGGACGAAGCGCAACTGAAAGCCTTACCCGGCATTGTTGAAAAAGCACACCAGAACGGCATCATGAATGTGCGTGAAATCTCTGTGGATGCGCTGTACCAGCAAGAACCCAACCTCGGCAAAGGTGCGTTGGGTGCTGTTTCCGTCCCGGACGAGTGTGTGATTGACCCCTGGTCTACCCCGCTCGCTTACATGACACAGGCGGTCGAGCATGGGGCGAAATATGAGTTTCACTGTGAAGTCACCCACGGTGAGTTCAACGATGATCGCTGGACTTTAACCACCTCAAAAGGTGACTTCAGAACCAAAATTGTTATCAATTGTGCCGGTATCAACGGGGATATCGTGGAAAACATCTGCAGACCATCCCCTTTTACGATTCACCCCAGAAAGGGACAGTTCCTGGTTTTCGATAAATCCGCCGCACAAAGCATTGATGCGATCATTCTGCCTGTCCCAACCGCTGTCACGAAAGGCGTGCTCATCAGTAAAACTATTTTCGGTAATTTACTGGTCGGCCCAACCGCAGAAGAGCAGGAAGACAGATGGCACGCAGCGGTGTCGAAGCCTATGCTGGAAGATCTGAAACAGCAAGGCACAGCCCTGCTCCCATCACTCATCAATCATGCCGTCACCGCCACTTACGCTGGCTTAAGGCCTGCGACTGAATACAAGGACTATCAGCTTTCCTGCGTCCGGGAAAAAAACTGGCTTTGTGCCGGAGGCATTCGCTCGACGGGGCTGACATCCGCATTAGGGATTGCGCAGGTGCTCGCTGAACTGTTTGAGATGCATCTGAACGATAAAATTCAATGCTCGCCAGTTCAGGACATCCATTGGCCAAAAATGCCAAACCTTGCTCAGCACTTAACCCGTGCATATGAACAGCCCGACAATGGCGGCGTTGTTTGTCATTGTGAGCTGGTAACACAGTCAGAAATTGAAGCTGTCTTTGCTTCCTCAGTGCCGCCGGAGTGTATTGGTGGGCTCAGAAGACGAACCCGCGTCATGATGGGACGATGCAATGGCTTTTATTGCAGTAGTCACGTCAACAAGCTCATTGATCAAAACATTGAACAGAATCTGAGTGTTGGAGATATTCTATGAAATCTTGTTACGACGTCGTCATCATTGGTGCCGGTCCCGCAGGGATTGCTGCTGCAACCGCTTTACAAAAGAAAGGCGTAACCGACATCCTGTTGCTCGACCGGGAAAACGAAGCCGGTGGTGTACCGCGTCATTGCCAGCACCCGACATTTGGCGCGCTGGTCTATAAGCGTCCGATGAAAGGCCATGTTTTCTCAGAAAAAATACTCGAAGCCTGCCGGAATATCGATGTCATCACGCGAGCGACTGTCGTTGCGATTCATCAGGATGGCTTCTTAGATATTTCGACACCACAGGGCTTCAAAACGATTCAGGGGCATCGTGTCATTCTGGCCACCGGTGCCAGAGAAACACCAAGACACCCAAGATGCATCTCCGGTTTAAGGCCCCTAGGTGTCCTGACGGTTGGCGCATTACAGCAGTTCGTTTATCTCACCAAGCAGCGCCCCTGCAACCAGCCTGTGATTATCGGTACAGACTTAGTGAGTTTTTCAGCCCTGTGGACCCTCAGAAATGCCGGCATCAAATGCGTGGCCATGATTGAAGAGAATCATCGGGTGACGGCTTACCGACCATCCGAAATTTTTGCAAAGTTATTGGGCGTCAAAATCCATAAAAGCACCCGTCTGGAAAGCATCCATGGTTTAGAACGGGTCGAAGCCATTACGGTGAAAGACAAAAATAATGACCTGACGACCATCGCTTGTGACGCTGTTATTTTTAGTGGTGAATTCGTTGGAGAAAATACTCTGATTAAAAACAGCCATCTGGCTTATACGCCCGATACCGGTTGCCCGATAGTCGACCAATACGGACGCTGCTCCGACAATATTTATTATGCCGCTGGAAATATGACGCATCCTGCCGATATGGGAGATCAGTGTTATCTTGAAGGATTAAAAATTGGTCAGGCCGTCGCTGATAGCTTTTTAATCGATTCAATACCCACAGAAAATAAAGTCATGGTTCATCACGGTGAAAATATTCGATTTACCGTACCTTCTTGCTTCACGTTAGAAAACACAAAGCATGTCGATCTCAATATTCGCGTTTCAAAAGCTATCTCTGGAACCATTCAAATATGTGCTGACGATGTCGTCATTCATGAAAAAAGAGGTTCATTTTTACCGCACAGAAAAATTAGCATCAAAAACGTTAATCTCAGCCACCTCGATAAGATGACCCAAGAAATACAGATTAAAATCGTTTAAAGACTCAGGTAATCGATAACCCTTGAAAGCGTTATCGATTACACGAAAAAATCATCGTAAGCAATCAAAGAGAACCCGCTTGGTGACGTACTTTATTCAGGCCGTAACCATGATAACGCATACTTTTCTGTTGCGGTGAACCAGGATTGATCGTAAAAATCAGTCACCAGATAATCAACTTGCTCCCAGGGGCAGACTTTCGCGATGGCTTGACTCCCCATCTTTTTGGCATCAACCACCACCACAGTCTTAGCACTGTTCTGAATCATTTTTTTCGCCACTGCAGCCTCATCCAGATCTTGATTCATAAACCCTTTTTCCAGATCCACTGCGCCTGAACCAATCACGGCATAGTCGGCATAAAAGTTGTCAATATGAGACAGCGTGATCCCGCCAAGGCACTCATTCTGGCTTTTGACAAACTGTCCACCCAGAAGAATGACCGTATTCGAATGATTTTCGTTCACAATCCCCGCGATCATCGGAGAATTGGTAATCACCGTTAAACCATTCAGATGAAAAAGCTCTTCTGCAACCGCTAAAGTTGTTGTACCAAAGTCGATAAATACCGTATCACCCGGCTTAAAAATCGATACCGTTTTTTTAGCAATCAATTTCTTTTGGTCAAAAGATTCCTTCACCCTCTGAACAAAATCCAATTCATATTTGGACTGAATATTCACGGCACCACCGTGAACTTTTTTAAGTAACTTCCTGGCTTCCAGTTTATTCAGGTCTCTTCGTATGGTTTCCTGAGTCACATTAAACTTATCTGCTAACTCATTCACCGCGACTTTCCCTTCAGATAAAAGGATTTCATGGATTTTACTTAATCTTTCCTCAAGTGAAATACCTTCCATATTCAACTGTCTCTATGATGTTGCCAAGCCTACAAAATACGCAATCTAACGAACGTTCAGCGGACACGAACAATCGCATTCAACAATCAACATCTGACTGCGATGTGTTCTTCGTCTCACACAAGTTTCAATCCTAACCTATCGTCGATGAAAACTACACGAATCATCATGTGATTTCCAGAAAGTACAAGATGCCGCTTCATGAGCGGCCTGGCTGTCATCGGTAAAGATCACCAGCAGAAGCGCAGCCAGCAGGCTGAACAGGCCCGCACACAACATCACCAGGCCAAACCCGGCCGCCATCGAGGACTGATAAACCAAAATCAGTGCCTCACGTCCCTGCGGAAACTCATAGCTCATCACTGCGCGATGGGCTATCTCAACAGCCGCCTCTATGCTGTCAGCATCTACGCTTTTGGCCATGTCCTGAATCGCGTAAAGGCTCATCAGGCTGCCGAGTATCGCAATGCCCTGGGTCATCCCGATCTGACGCAATGCGTTCATTGTTGCCGAGGCAATCCCGGCGCGCTCAGCAGGCGCATAATCCATCACCATCATCCCGGTGGCAGGCACGGAAAGCCCCGCCCCTAAACCAAGCACCGCAAGCGTGATCCCGATAAAAATGTCAGACGTCTCAACCGCAAATAACGACATCGCGCACAGAGACACCCCGATCAACGTATATCCAGTGACCATCAGTTTCTTCAGCGAAACATGCCGGGCCATCCGGCCAAACAGCAACGATGCCACGCCCATCATTGTGAATTGCGGCATCAGAGAGATATTCCGAAAAAGTTGAAGGGGAAACAGTGGTCGCTTGACCGTGAACTCAATCCAGACAAAAACCACAAAAGCCACTGCGGCACAGGAGAGCGGCGAAGGCACAAATCACGGAGCCCATCACAAAGAGCGCGACACTGCCCAGCCACACCCGCTTGTGTCCGTATTTATCGCCCAGCGGGCCTGCGGACAACATCACTGCCGAAAGCGCAATCGCGTAAATGTTAATGATCCACTGAAGCCCGGCCATATCCGCATGGAGCGCTTCCTGAAGCGTCGGCAACGCGACGTTGACAATACTGATGTCCAGTGTCGACAGAAAAGTTCCGAGGTAGGCCGCGATGACCAGCGCATGAGTTCGGTATCGTTCCATGAGTACGATCAATTTAAATGAGAATAAGTCTCAATACTATAGGCTGAACGACGGCCGGTCAAAGTCTTTCACGATAGCCACGCAAGCGGCTTTTATCACGATTTCACCTCGAAGAATGAGTGACTTGCAGCCACAGAACGCTATCATCCTACGATGAAATTCAGCGAAGTGGCCAAACTTTGATTGAACTCACTGGACGAAGTTCAGGACGATGCAACAAAATCGTTGTGGTTCAAAAGTCATCAGCGGCCACACAAGCCCATGGATGGTCGCAACCTGATGATGACGGCGTATCTTTTACAATTCACTGCGGTTCAGATTGGGAGAAAAATCTCCCTCCAGCGGCCCACACAGAACAAGGCTAAAAATTGATATACAACGAAATAAAAGCGATCAACTACCGTCTGTGGTTAGTCTTGCTCCTCACAAGCTTCATCCCTTTAATTTACTCGACCACCCGAATTCATTTTTTAGGCAGTATCCCCAACCCATGGGCTTTTAGTATTGCAGCGCAAGTGGCTTGGCTCAATGTGGGGTATGAAGTACTCAGTGAAGCATTGCTCATCCCGCTTGCATTTATTTTGGGTCAAGTGATCCATCACAATGAAGCTTTTCGTAAACGCGCCAGTCTCTCGCTGTTCGTGACCTTAACCAGCTACCTTTTGGTGACCCTGTTTGTCTTGTGGCTAGCGCCTCGATTTGTGGAAGCCATGCAGCAACAAAACGATCAATTACAGCAGACTATCCAATATATTCGCCTGGAATCCGTCGCGATTTTACTCTCCAGTTTTTATGCATTTTTGTCATTGATACTCGTTCTCAAGAACGAACAAACAGCGCTCTATGGACTACTCATCATACAAACTCTGATGACCGTACTATGCGATAGCCTTTTCGTGAGTCAGTTGCCCTACTCCCTTCATCTGGGGGTTCATGGCATTGCCTTCAGTAATATTGCTGTGAATAGTCTTCTCGCACTCATTGCCATCGTATACCTATCCAAATCAGGGCTTCGTCTAAGCCCCAGGTCGATTTCAATCAAACCAACACGTTGGCTGAAAGAATGGGCAAAAATTGGATGGAAGTCAGGGGTTGAATCCCTGGTGCGCAACACCGCTTTTATTGTCATGATTCTTCAGTTAATCAACCAAGTACAACAAGCTGGGCCTTTCTGGGTTGCAAACCAGTTTATCTGGGGATGGTTGCTGCTGCCTGTGTTGACACTCGGACAACTGGTGAAGCAAGATGCTGCGACAAACGGTGGGTTAACCTCGGAACGCATTCGCAGTTACCTTTGGATCACCGTCGGAATCCTCGCTATCTGGTTACTGAGCGCTCCATTGTGGAACAGCTTTATCGCGAATGTTCTGGGCGTTGAAGATTCAGTCGCCATTACAAACCTCGTGTGGCTCATGGTTGGCTTCTATGTCATTTTCAGCCTGAACAATATCATCGACAGCTACTTTTACGGGATTGGACGCACTGATTTAATGCTGTACCAGTCACTCATCGTCAATACCTTGTTTTACGGCACTGCTTTTGTACTTTACCAAGCGGGTCTCTTTATCCCGACGCTTGAAAGAATTGCCATGATGTTCGGTTTGGGGATTACAGCCGATGCGATAATCACCTGGTTACTGTACCTCGCCCTACGAGATAACATGAAGCCAGCCCAACACGCAGAGAGCCATTCATACCTGTAATGATCCATGCGCAGAAATACACCTGATGTGCGTTTTCAAAGCGAGACGATGAAAGGCATTGGCGAACGTGTAGTTTAAACCCGAAGGTGACATCACCTCCTTTTGATTCAGCAGCTGCAATGAAATGTGTCAGATTTTTTCTTTTATGGTGTCACACGAAAACGAAGCATTGATCATGTCTGTGGGAAGTCTTCGTTTAGTTCTGGACATTAATCATGTTTCAAACCCAATCATTCCCAGGGGATGTGATTCCTTTTTATGACGTAAATACAAAAAGCTGTCATTACCGAGCAGGCGGGAATCCAGGTAGCACATGCATATATCTTAAATTTATGCGTGTATGTCGCGTTTGAGTTCAGTGCCAAAATCAGCTTTTTTGAAATGCGCGCCAGATACTCTTTGCTGGCCCAAGAGTACCCAGAAATACCTCTGATTCTCTATTGTGGTCCGGGCCGGTTGTAGGCGCTCCCGGCGCCGACAACCTAAAAATTCGTCCTGAATTTTTCCCTGGAGTTGCGTGAGAAGTTAGTAAACTTATTTTTGGACAATTCCGAGTTGCACCTATTCTAATTTAATAATGCATAAATTAACTGAGGTGTGTCAGCTCACTTATTTGAGCCTTCAATATCACTGGAGCAGTTCACCCTTTAGCAAATCTTAATTATGGATATTGTGTAAGAAATATTATACCTACAATCAAGCGACGAAATTGGATAGCTCCTAGCTTTTAATTAGTAAAAAACGGGTTATCTGTAATTAGGGTAAAGTATCTGAATTCCGTAAAAACAATGCCTCTATATCTTTCGAATAACTCAGTAGCTGCTCATCAGCGCCATTCACCATGTTCAGCATAATGCCACCTATTACTTCACCATAATTATAAGGTAACGAAATACTGCACCCATTGAGTACGTTCGATAACGAAGTATTTCTTAGGCAGAGCAGGTTGATTCGATCATACTCGCTGTCTTGCTCTACAACCGAAAACAATGGTGCTTGGCATGCAACCGTAGGTAATAGAATAATGGTATTAGAATAAACACGCTCATACTCAGCTATCAAAGCTTGCCTTGCCGCGCAGGTCTGTTCAAATTCATCGTCGCTTACCTCAAGGCCTCGCTGGATTCTAGATCGCACCCTTGGATCAAGCTGATCACTGTTCAAATCAAAGTAATCCGCGTAGTGCTTTCGGCTCTCTACTGAAGAGAAGTGCCATACTGGCAGCTGCTTATACTGTTCAAACAGATCGACATGTTGATGAATCACACGATATCCTGCCGCTTCTATTTTTGCCACTGCCTTGTCAAACAGTGTCTGGATTTGAGGGTCGATATCATCAAATCCAAAATTAAGCGGAATAAGAAAATCAGCGTGTTTTGCTTGCTCCGTACATTTCATGTCGCTTGAAGCCGTTTGCTCTGATAACACTTCCCACGCTAATCGACAGTCTGCAACACTCTTCGCAATGGGGCCCACGCTATCTAAAGAGTCAGATAACGGTAAACACCCTATTCGAGAAACAGACGACTGCGAAGGTTTATACCCCGTTAACCCACAAAATGCCGCTGGTATTCTCAGTGATCCTCCCGTGTCAGTGCCTAACGCAATATCCGCATATCCTTTTGCCACAGAGACTGCGCCGCCACTCGTTGAACCGCCTGGAATAGCTCCTTTAACCAATGGGTTTTCTGGTGTTCCAAAGTGAGGGTTCAGTCCCAATCCTGAGTACGCGAGCTCCGTCATGTTGGTATGCCCAACACACTGCGCGCCAGCCTCTTTCAGTAACTGTACCGCTTTGGCATCTTCACTAGCACTTTGACGTCCAAGAAGCTGCCCACCACCTGTTGTTGTGTATCCTTGAACATCAAACGTCGCTTTGATTGAAACACGTTTTCCACTCAATACCCCTTGGCTAGGTGAAGGAACTTCCTCAAATAGCTGGGTAAAGATAGGGCTGGTTTTAACCGCTTCCAAATATAAACGTGGGCGTGAAATCTGCTTAGCTTCACGTTCATTCAAAACGACATTATTCATTTGAATTCCTCAAGTTATTAACAATACCAACTACCTAACGAGTGGCAGATTAAGCGACAACCGCTAATTCAACCGTTACATAATAAGCTGTCAGGCTTCGCTGCAATACGGGATCGAACGCTTCCATTTTGAACTTTGCGGTCCTTCTTACACCACCAATAGCCGGAAACGTCCCACAAAGCATGGCGCTATTTTCTGCGAGGTCGGCCTTATCAATTAACTCTTCTAAAGGTCGAATTTGCTTAAGTGTGCCCTGCTGATACTTGCTCCACCCATTCCCTTCATCAAGCCAAGAGGTTAATTGAATTTGCTCTAAGTGATCTTGAATCTCGCTCAATGGCCATAGCTCTGAAGATACTGGCTTTGGACACACCTGTTTGGAGTGCGCCACTGAGAACGCTTCAAGTTCTCGATCAGTGTGATCGGAAGCGATACCAAACCAATATTGGTTATCAGCTCGAATAATGATCGGCTCTACTTCACCTGACGTGCCTTTGCTCAGCACTTGAATCTCTTTGGTCTGAGTCATCATCTGATCCGCTACTTCATAAAACAGAGGCACCGTCGATGGCGGAGCAACGCCAATTTCAGCGAGCTCATCAATATGCGCTTGAACCGCGCTTTTATCTCTTCCCGTCCAGCCTGCAACAATCAGTTTGTTAATCTGAAACTCTTTATATTTACCATTTACTAAAAACTTCATGTGATCCCTTAAAAGTTGGTAGGCAAGTAAAGCGCGATGGATGGGAACGCGATAAGTAGAACCACCATCAGAACCATGATAAGTACATAAGGCAGGCTTCCGATGATAACGTCACTCATTTTCCCTTTCTTACGAGCTGAGTTAACGACATAGAGGTTAAGCCCAACTGGCGGTGTAATCAGTGCCATTTCAACCAATACGATCATCAAGATACCGAACCAAATCTTGTCATAACCGAGCTGAACAATGATCGGCACAACGATTGGAATCGTCGCTACCATTAAAGACAGCGTTTCAATGAAGAAGCCTAATATTACGTACATCGCTACGATGATTAGCAAAGTCGTAATTGGATTTAGCCCAAACCCTTCAATAGTGTCTTGAAGCACTCGACCAACCCCAGCCGCCGTCATGGCAAAATTGAGAACATACGCCCCCATTACCACCAACATAATCATTGAGGTAATGCGTATCGTGCCTTGCAGTGCATCGGCCACCATGGATTTGGAGAACGAACGATTGGCCACCGCGATGAGCATTGAGAAAACCACCCCGACCGCCGCAGCCTCAGTGGGCGTGGCCCACCCGGCATAGATCGAACCGACAATGCTAAAGAGCAGAACCAATATTGGTATAAGGTCATTGAGCGACTCTACTTTCTCTTTCCATGAATAGAATTGTCTTGGACCACCTAAGCTCGGCTTCACCGTACACAGGAGCATCGTCGCTAGCATGAACAGCAATGCCATGCCTAAACCTGGAACAATACCAGCCAAGAACAACTGAGGAATTGAGCTTTCCGTTAAGAATCCATAAACGATTAAGTTAATAGAAGGAGGGATCATGATCCCCAAAGTACCACCAGCTGCAATGGAGCCTGCAAACAACTTTTGGTCATAGCCTAACTTTTCAGCATGAGGCGTTGCCACTGTCGCGACTGTTGCTGCTGTAGCGACTGAAGAACCCGACGTTGCCGAGAACATAGTGGAAGTCGCGATATTGGCGTGAATCAAACCACCTGGTAACCAAGCGACCCACTTATTGAGCGCCATGTAGGTTTTAGCGGCGACACCACTTCGCAATAAGATTTCACCAATTAAGACAAACAGAGGAATGGCGATCAGCGTGGCATGATTTGAAGAAGACCATAGCACTTGCCCTAACCCTTTCATTAGCGGGAAAAAGCTGTAGAACTGATCAATTCCGAACGCCAGTAGAAAGAGCGCAATACCGACTGGCACAGTGAGCGCCAATAAACTAAAAAGACCCGTTGCGGTAAATAGAATCATGCTTCAGACCTCACTCCAATGCTGTTATCTATCTCTTTGGTACGTTGTGTAAAAAACAGATAAACTCCTGCAATGAACAATGTAGTTGCTGATATCGCAAACCATACCCAACCAGCGAACCAGATTGTCTGAGGGATGATGAGCGGAATTTCTAATGCCGTATTAGATAACGCTCCGCTATTCATGCTTTTTTCAACAACCGTGATGGCTTTCATCGCTATGTAGATAGAGACAAAAGAGACCGCAGCAATAGAGACCAAATCCAACAAACTACGTATGCGTTCGCTGCTTTTTTTCCTCAATATATCGATACGAATGTGGGCAAGATTGAGCAGCCCATAACTAACGCCCCAACTGGTGATTGAAGCCATAAGATAACCGGATATTTCTTCTGAGCCCGAGAATGGCACCGAAAATGCGCGGAACAGTATCTCCGCACAAATTAGGGCGACACCACCTAACAAAGCAATACCGGCAACAACAGCAACCCAGTCATTAAGACGCTTTAGTCCAATGACTATCCTATTCATCGTGCTTAACCTTTATCAGCTGATAAACCTACAACCTTACCAATAGAGTCATTCCATGTTTGTGTCCATTTATCACCAGCGCGTCTTGACCAGTCTGGAAGGACGGTATTTTCAACGATTTGACGTGCCTTAGCTTTATCTTCTTCACTTGGTTCTACTAGAGTAAGCGAACGTGTTTCGCCTTTGCTACAAGCACCATTGCCCGTTAAACACGCGATGTTCTCTTTGATTGTTGCCTGTGCTTCTTGCCACACTGGCTGCTCAAATTTCGCCTCAATGGTTTCGCTTAAGAAAGTTTGCTGCTCTTGGCTAAGTGAATTCCATTTATCCATATTGATTGCAGTCACAACTGGGTCCCAACCGCCAATCGGCAATGTGTACAGGTGCGAGCTCACTTCCCACCAACCTGCGCTATAGCCTGAACCAGCGCCAGTGACAGCACAATCAATCAAGCCTTTTTGCAATGCTCCTGGTACTTCACCAAAGCTTATATTGACGCTTTGTGCACCCAGAGCTTCAAGGAATTTCGCTGTCATGCGTCCAGACGCTCTGATTTTTTTCCCTGCGAGGTCATCCAATGAATTTACTTCAACCTTACAGAAAACCACTTGAGGTGGATAAGGCGAGATAGTCAGAACTTTTGAGTTAAAGGTAGATTCGTAGATGGCATCAACCATAGGTCTACCGGCATCAACCACTTGCCTAAACTCATCAACCGTTGTCGCAATGAGTGGCACATCCAGTGACTCAAGTGCAGGAGAGTCAGAAACCGCGTAATCTGCAACGGTCATTCCCACGTTAAACACGCCATCACCCAACATTCGATAGACGTCACCACTACCGATACCCATTTGATCGTGTGTGGTCATTTGTACTCGAAACGCATTGCCGCTTTCTGATGGTAGCGTTTCTGTCCAGAATGGTTTTTCGAATTGTTTGTTCAGAGGCAGGCTGCTCCAACTTCCTACTACAGAAAGTGTTTCAGAAGCGAAAGCTTGGTTTGCTACACACAATGAAGTGATCGCCAACGCAAGTGTTTTGAAAGATTGTGGTTTTGACATAATTTGATTCCCTTCTTACGACCACCATTTAAATGTGAATGGTCTGTGGATTACAATTCCCTTTCATTTTTATCATCTTCTTAACAACCGATAGTGTCCAATTATCATTTTCTTGATGAACCGATAAAAATAATTTATCGACTAACCCACGAGAAATCCGCGAGATACGTCCTGACATAAAGTGGATACTGACCCATTACTGATACGATGCTGACTCTCGATACTATGATTTGCCACAGGCTTAATACAGCAAAAAGCCACCCAAAAAGTTGGATGGCTTTCGCTATGTTTGTTTTCATGACACCCGTCACCTCTATCGTTTATGTAACTTCGACGCAACATATTGACGGTATATGAACCTATACGTCGTCAACCAATACAGACCATAATAATTAACTGCTCTCCTCAACTTCTATTTTGGAATGATTGGCTTTACCGACGTAGCTTTGGAAAAATTGTTGCTCAATGGCTCGGTCAGCTTCCGCTTGGTATAGGTCTTTTTCAACAAACTGTATCTTGGCTCCTGGTAAGCACTGAGCCAACTGACTTAAGCCTTTCGACGTGACGCAGCCTATTTTTGGGTACCCTCCAATAGTCTGCCGATCTCTCAGTAGAATAATGGGCTGACCATCGGCAGGAATCTGAATCGCGCCTAACGCTATTCCTTCAGACACCAATGTCTTTCTTTGGCATGAAATGGGTTCTCCTGCGAGGCGACAGCCCATACGGTCCATTTTTGGCGTTACCGTATAAGTGGAGCTAAAAAAGCGTTCACGCTGCTCCACAGTGAAGTCCTGATACTGATAGCTAGGAATCACTTCAAGAGTGACGGTTTGGTCATAACTGGGAATAAAATGCGGGGGTACCCGCTTCACGAGTTCTGGTTTCCCAACCGAATAACGAACAAGGTCTCTCGCTTCGAGTTTACTTCCTGATCCCTGTAGCCCACCGAGAGCATCACGCATGACGGTCGCACTGCTGTTCAGTGGCGTGGGTACCTGAAAGCCACCTTTTACAGCTAAGTAACTCCGCATCCCCGACTTAGCGGTACTTAAAGTTAACCTGTCACCTTGCTTAACAAGATACGATTGCCACGGGGTAATCGCTTGGTCGTTTAACTTTGCTCCCATGTCGGCCCCAGTTATTGCGATTGTCGTCTTCGCATAGAACTCGCAGCTAAACTGCCCCATGGTCACTTCAATTTGGGTGGCATTGCACTCATTGCTCAGCAATCGATTCGCCCAGAGAAACGCATGTTCATCCATAGGCCCCCCAGTGCTAACACCTATCGATTGATGGCCATACCGCCCGAGGTCTTGCAACAAACTTAGTGGTCCAGGCGTTAATATTCGTAACGTCATGCCACCTCTCTTTGCTCGGAAAGCGCTTCAGGCAGAAGCACACCACCCATTTTAAGAAATGTCGCTTTATCAATACGAGTAAAAGTCACCTGAGCACCCATTTCAAACACAGTAAGATTCTCACGTTCGAAATCAATCAAACTCACTGGTGTTCTTCCGATGATCTGCCACCCTCCCGGAGACTGCTTGGGGTAAATCGCTGTTTGCCTATCAGCAATGGCAAGGCTCCCAGCCGGTACTTTTAACCTTGGAGTTTGCTTGCGTGGAATCTCAATGCGGCTATCTGTATTGCCTAGATACGCAAAGCCAGGTGCAAAACCAATCGCATACACGCGATATGTTGTCGAGGCGTGAATGTTGATGACTTCCTCAAACGTTAGCCCCGTATGTTCACAAATTTCGTCAGCATCCAATGCCACTTCTTCACCATAGTAAACGGGTAACTCAATGGTTTTTGCCTCAAGCTTACGGCTAATTTTTTTAGCGCGAGACAAGGTATGCTGTAACCGTTGTGTAAACTCTCGAAGACCAATAGAAACTAGGTCAAAGCTAACCAAAATAGAGGTGTAAGACGGAATAATATCAACCACATGTTCTTTTAATTGCGATTGGATCACTGGAACCGCAGAGGCAATTTCTCCCGCGGTTTCCGGAGTGACTACATCAGAAAAATAGATGATGACGCTGTTTTCATTAACGGCAGATATCTTCATTGGCTTTTCAACCTCTCGTAAAGCAGAGCTGCAGTTGGAAGTGATAAAGGACCATCGCCATGAATGCACAGTGTGTCTGCGTGAATCGCCACTTTATTCCCTGACAGCGTGGTGACCGAGCCCTCTTCGATAATTTGAAGTGCCTGCTTCTCTATCTCTTCTATGGTGTTGTAACTTGAACCAGCAACGGTTCTAGGGGTTAATCGTCCGTCATCACCATAAGCCCGATCAACAAACGCTTCGAACCAAAGTTCAATGCCATAACTTCCTGCAATATCCGCATAATGATGATGATCCGGCACAGCCATCACCACCAAAGGCAGGTTTGCATCGTAGTCTTTGAGCGCAGACAGTAGTGTTCGAAAAACTTCATCGTCTTTCATCATAGTGTTGTAAAGTGCACCATGTGGTTTTACATACCCTATTGCCATTGATTCGCTTTGGCACAGCCCGGCTAGCGAACCGAGTTGATAGATAAAAAAGGCCGCGAGTTCTTGATTGTCCATAGCAATGAACCTGCGACCAAAACCTTGTAGATCTGGATACCCCGGATGCGCTCCTATTGTTACTCCATGCTGCTTAGCCTGTTGAACGGTTCGTTGCATGACTGCGGGATCAGAGGCATGCATGCCACAGGCGATATTCGCCATATCCAGATAAGGCATCACCTGCTCGTCATTGCCCAATTGCCACAAACCAAAACTTTCACCCATATCGCAATTAATCTTCATCGCCTTCTCCTTAGCGTCTCTACAGGAACGCAAATTCGCTGTTCAGCCTGTCAGTGATCAACATCTTGCCAGGCGCATGAGTAATGCAAAATGGTGGCTTACTGACTCGCATAACGTTTTGAGGTGTGACGCCGCACGCCCAAAACACTGGCACTTCCTCGGGCTTAATTTCTACCGCATCACCATAATTAGGAGAATTGATATCGGAGATCCCGATAGCAGATGGATTTCCAAAGTGAACAGGCGCACCGTGAGCTTTGGGAAAACGAGTCGTGACTTGAACTGCACGAATCGCATCGGAAGGGACAAATGGACGCATTGATACCACCATGTTGCCTTTAAATCGACCTGCCGGCTGGCAAGCTATGTTGGTATCGTACATCGACACGTTGCAGTTCTGTTCGATGTTACGAACCTGCAAGCCAGTTTGGATCATCGCGTCTTCAAACGAGAACGAACAACCCAACACGAATATCACCAGATCATCACGCCAATGTTCATTCAAATCCGATACGCTGCATTCATACTCGCCATCATAAAAAACCTGATACTCAGGCACGTCGCGGCTTATATCGATATCCAAGCCGATTTCACCCAAATGTTTTTGGCCTGGCTCTGTCATGCCGATCAAAGGGCAAGCGACGGGATTTCGTTGGCAGAACAAAAGAAATTCATTGGCCCATGCCTCAGGGAGAATCACTAGATTGGCTTGCAAATAAGCTTTGGCAAGACCGCTCGTTGGCCCTGTATAGCTATTATCTCGAATGCGTCGGCGCAGTTCGGAGAGAGGTAATTGAGATAGAGATTGAGACACTTGACCGCTCCTTGGTAATGATTTAGTTAACACCAAGTAACAATACGGCTTATTCACATCATGTCTATTTGCGAATTTTTAGGTATATTGATAAAAAAAATTTATCTCCATAAAGATCCACAGTGATAATTACCTTAAAGGAATAAGGACATCTCCATGCTGAATCTAAAACAACTTGAAACCTTTGTCTGGATCGCGAACCTAGGCAGCTTCCGTCTCGCAGCTGAGCACCTATGTACGACTCAACCTGCGATTTCCACTCGTATTTCCAACCTTGAACAGACCTTCAATACGCCACTGTTTAATCGAGATAAAGGAACGATAACGCTCACTGCAAAAGGGCGCGAGCTGCTTCCTTTAGCAGAGAATATACTCAGCAGTGCAACCCAATTGTGCTATCAAGCCAATTCCGCTTCGGCACTTTCAGGGCTATTACGAATTGGAGTATCTGAAACCATAGTGCATACGTGGCTGCCCCAATTTCTTGCATCGATTAATGAAACCTACCCTGAAGTAGAGATAGAGCTAACCGTTGATGTAACCGTTAGCTTGAGCAAGGAATTATTGGCGCACAATATCGACATTGCCATTTTACTTGGTCCAGTCTCTGAGCCTTCGGTTATCAACCAAGTCATATGTGAATACCCGCTTTATTGGGTCGCTAGCCCAAGCCTTGGACTAAAAGGAGTGAGTTCAACGGAAGACTTTACTCAATGGCCGATGATCACCTACGCGAGAAACTCAGTTCCGTATCATGAAATTCATCGCTATTTATCGAAACCAACAGGGAAGCCCGTGCGTTTTTATTCGGTTAGTTCGTTATCGGCGAGCGTAAAAATGGTGGAGAGCGGTGTTGGCGTGGCAACACTACCGAAAGAAGTGATTCAGCAACAGCTTAACGATGGACAACTTTCTATCATCGAAGCGGAGTGGACACCAAAACCGTTAACTTTCACGATTTCACACATCACGACCCCTGATAACCTACTTATCGAAAAAGTCGTAAATCTAGCGTTCGAAATTGTAGACTTGAAAGCTGCTAAGAACGAGTGACTTAATCCTTGTTATGCTACTTAAAGGAGATAATATATTCGGATTAGCATAACTCAGTCAAATAGCGAGGCTTGAAATCAAGTTTAACCCTACTCTAGCTCATTTCGGGGCAAAACTAAGTTAGGAGAAACAGCAAGTGAAGATGCGCTTCAGGGCAGAAGTGTCATTGATTTACGTAATGAAGTGACGATGTCAGCTGATGCTGCAAAGTATGTCAGGAATCAGGGAAATTATGCAGGCTTATGGTGAAAACTACAACAACGCCAGATGGGTGGAGACCCCCACCAGCCACATCCCGGCACACACGTCGCTCGCTGCGGCTGCTCCCTTCCAGGCCTGACCGGGTTCACGAGTTAGTGTTGCGGGAGGACCAATGGGGCCTCCATAGATTTGTTATCTCAGCACAGGCGCTTGGCTTGTTGTGAGAACGGGAGGGATTATCCATGAACCCCGAAGTCATTGCAAGGTAAAGACAAAGACTCTGCTGCTGACTGCTGGATTATTACCCAGAACCGCACTATGACTCAGGTTTCCTCCGCTTCGGCCATGAGGTATTCCCCCAGAATTGCGCTGCCCAGCACCATCAGCCAGGATACCAGCACCGGGTTAGGCACCTCAAACTCAGGCAAAAGTACCACGGTGGCAAAGGCAATCGCGGGTAAGATCCAACTGAGCCGGGTCACCCAAACCTGCTGCTGAATCTGGCATAAGGTCTGAAAGGCCATGATCAGGCCAATGATGCAAAGCACAATCAGTGCCGAGGGAGCCAGCCCCCCAGCCAAAGCGGCAACGCAAATAATAAGGGCCAGCCGTAATTTCCCGGCACCGGACGCCAGAAGCGGCCAGCGCACCAAATCATGCCAACAGCCAGTACTTGCAGTAAGGTATCCGACACATGGCCACTAAGTTTTCCTTCGCTCTGCAAGGCCAGTAATCCGGCATCCATTGCAACCACGACGGCAAACAACAGCGCCCCAACCTGCCAGTTCGCTTTCGATGAAAAGCTGACGGAGAAAACAGGAAACATCATCAGCAGGCTGACGGATAACGCCAGCGGTTGCTGGGGCAAGACTGCACAGTAAAGGCCCACGCCGCCTAACAGCAGCACCGCAGAAAGTCCGCCTTGCGGCAGCAACCAGAGTGCGGGCATGGCGACCGCCAGCACAGGAAGATCGTCCGTTGTGATGCCCAGCGTGCACACACCGATCACCGTCAGGAATACACTCATGAATGTGAGTGTGATGGCATTCAGCAATTGTACCTCCTTGCACAAACCAACCCCATGATTTGCCGTATTTCAGGTTGTTTTACAAAACCAGCCCGATATCCTTATCTGAGCCTTGTTCAATCAACCCTTTTATCAACTATGGACGACTTTGAAAACCAAATCTACAGCCAGATTGCGCAAATCCCTATCGGAAAAGTCTCAACTTATGGCGATATTGCCCGATTTGCGGGTTTCCCTGGTTATGCCCGTCACGTCGGGCGGCTGTTAGGCCAGTTACCGGAAGGCTCTACACTGCCCTGGTTCCGGGTGATCAACAGTCAGGGAAAAATCTCTCAGCAGGGAGATGACTTCCTGCGCCAGCGGCAAAGCCTGATCGCGGATGGTATCGAGGTGTCTGCCACGGGCAGAATTTCTTTGAAGCGGTATCGCTGGGATGGATTTCCGGTTGGATAGTGCAATAAGCCCGATAATCGCCGGGATTTGGTAGGAAAGAAAGACGAAGGCGGAGACACAGTGACGTTCAAGGCGTGCCATGCAAAAGCAATGCTATGAAATAGTGCCGCGCATCGCTGACATGCCGTACCCTGTGGATTCCCGCCTGCGCGGGAATGACTCTAAGGGGTTAATTTTAAATGAAATTCCCATCCCAGCGATTGCCTGTGTCTTGATCATGAATATGTGTTCAAGACACAGGTCATCGCTGGGCTTTCAGGATACTTCAAAAAATTACTGGCTGGCGCGAATCAGCATCAGATCCAGTTGGGTGGTTTTCGCCGGGTCTGTAATCACATGGTTCGCTGTATCTGTGATAAACATCAGCTGACCATTCACTTCAATCCGGGCACTCACCGCATACGTGTGCGAAGGCTTCACTTCATCTTCCAGATACTGAAGTGTGAACGTGAAAGGGACTTGCTTGCCACCGGCCAGAAAAGATTGGCGGCTGATCACTTCAGCAGGTGCATCCATCAGGGAAACATCGGATAAAGTCACGGTAATCAACGCTTCATCCGGCAGCGCAATACGCTCACGATAGGCCAGCGAGCCTTCGACTTTCCCGACACCGGTTTCTTTCGTCATCATATTCGTACAAGCTGAAATCACCATTGCTGTCACCAAAATTGACAGCAGTGCAAACATTTTCTTCATAGACGCCCCCTTATTGTCCTCCGCAAGTCGATGATTCTAACGCTTCTTAATCTTGCGTCTTGTGTTTCTGATCAACTGATTGTAAAAAATTAATTAATGATAGCATTGTAACTGGAGCGCCAATGAGCAAAGAACTGAACGAACTTCTCAATCTGTTACACCTGGAACAACTGGAACAAGGTTTGTTCCGGGGTCAGAGTGAACATCTTGGTTTACCCCAGGTTTATGGGGGCCAGGTCATCGGTCAGTCCTTGTCTGCAGCCAAAGAAACGGTTCCGGAACAGCGCTTTGTCCATTCCTTCCACAGCTATTTTCTTTTGCCGGGCGATCCGCAAAAACCCATCATTTACGATGTTGAGAATCTACGCGACGGTAAAAGTTTCAGTACCCGCCGGGTTCAGGCCATCCAGAATGGCCGCCCGATTTTTTACCTGACGGCTTCCTATCAAGGTCTGGAAGATGGTTTTCACCATCAGAGCCAGATGCCAGCCGATGTGCCCCAACCTGAAACGCTCAAATCTGAGCAGGACCATGTGAAAGCACTCGCCGACCAGTTGCCGGGTAAATTTGTCGAAACTTTTGGCCGTGACCGTCCGATTGAAGTTCGTCCTGTGACTGTCATCAATCCGCTCCGTCCTCAATCACAGGCGGCCAAACAATACCTTTGGATAAAAGCAAATGGTGAAATGTTGAACGATCCACGCATTCACCAGTATGTGTTGGCCTATGCCTCCGACTGGGGATTCTTAGTGACTGCGCTTCAACCCCATGGCGTGACCCTGCTGACCCCGAAAATGCAGGTCGCAACCATCGATCATTCCATGTGGTTCCACCGTCCGTTCCGCATGGACGACTGGCTGCTCTACGCCATCGACAGTCCGTCAGCCAGTGGCTCACGCGGGCTGGTTCGCGGCGAAATTTACAATCGTCAGGGTGAATTGGTGGCAACCGCAGTGCAGGAAGGTTTGATGCGTCAGCGCAGCTAAATTAGCAAAGCGCTCACTGACAACAAAGCTCCCGTGATACGGACAGTTTATCTGTATCACGGGAGCCATTTATAGGGAAAGCCTGGTACTTTTTTGTCAGGTCAGAGTCAATTTTCTACGGTTTCTGCAGAAGCTTCTTCCAGTTGATGTAAATGCTCACTCGCCTGCTGCAACTGATACATTTGCCAGTACTGTTTTCGTTCCGCCAGCAAACTGACATGCGTGCCCCGTTCAATGATGTCGCCATGATGCAGCACAACAATTTCATCGGCGTCCATGATGGTCGATAAACGGTGTGCAATCACCACGATACTCATATTCTGACGCAGTACAGCCAAGGCATGCTGAATCTTCTGCTCAGTCCCGGAATCAATATTGGCGGTCGCCTCATCCAGAATCAGTAACTTTGGCTGCTCCACCAGCACCCGGGCCAGAGCCAGCAACTGCTTCTGCCCGGCTGAGAGATTCACTTCCCCGCTGCCCAGCAAAGTCTCCAGCCCCTGTTCATACAAACGCACCTGTGCCGCCAGACCAACCGTATCCAGCGCCTGCCAGATCGCGTTATCGCTGACGGAACGGCCAAGGCTGACATTCTCCCGCACGGTATCGCTCAGAATATGCGGATCCTGCTGCACCATGGCGATCCCCTGACGCAGAACAGGCTGACTCAGGCTTTCCAGCGGACGGCCATCCAGCTCGACTCTCCCTTCTGAACTGGGATAAAAGCCCATCATCAGAGAAGCCAGCGTACTTTTACCACTGCCAGTATGGCCCACCAGTGCCAGAAAACCCTGATGCGGCAATTCCAGATTGATTTGATTCAGCACCTTTTGCTTGCCGTCATAGCTGAAACTCAGATCGCGGCAGGCCATCCGGCCTGTGGTGAGCGATCGGGTATCTTCGCCATAGCACTGCTGACGGGAGTCAATCAGCGCAAAAATCCGCTCACTCGCGACCAGCGCCTGCTGCAGCAAAGACAGTTGTTGCGTCATCTCAATCAGCGGCTCTGTCACCCGGCCTAGATAACTCAGAAAAGCGTATAACACCCCCACGCCAATCAGCTCGGTGCCGCTGAACCCGAACAACGCAACCAGGGTCAGCAACGCAATGCCAGACAGTAAATCAATCAATGGGCGCAATAACATGCTGTTGAGTTTCATGACGCCGATTTGCGATTTCAGATGCTGATCCGTCAATTCTGCAAAGCGGGCCTTGAAAGCCGCTTCCTGACGCATCAGTTGCACCAGACTCATCCCCTGAATCGATTCACTCATCGAGGCATTGATATCCGCCAGCAGATCCCGCATCCGGCGGTACATCCCCGCACTTTTCCGCTGATAGACCACCATGACCCCCACCACAATGGGCAACAAAGCCATGACCACCAGCGTCAACCGCCAGCTGATGATGGTCATCACCGTCAGCATCACCAAAATCAGGGTGATGTTCTTCAGAAATGTCGCAATCACAAACACATAAAAGTCTTTGATGGATTCCGTATCATTGGTCAGCCTTGAAATCAGCTTGCCGCTCGGGATGTAATCAAAAGCCGACAGCGGCTGATTCATCACCCGGTGAAACAGCTGCTTGCGCACTTTCTGCACCACATCAATCGCCAGCCGGTTGAAACGCAGTGCCTGCGCATACTTAAACAGTCCGGCCAGAATCATCAGGCCGATATAAGCTGCCACCAGAACCGCAACTTCCGTCGCCGGAAAGCGATCCTGCGTAATATTCGTATCAATAAAGTGCTGAATCAGCCACGGGCCGGATACATCAGCCAGTGAGGCAATCAGCAAAAGTCCAATCGCGACCGACAGATTGCGTTTATCTTCCAGCGCGTAGTTCAGCAGCCGTTTCAGCACTGCCCGGTTGACGGCCTGCTCCTTCATTTGCCCTCCTCAATGGCTTGTTCCAGCTTCTGATAGCGATACATTTCGGCATACCAGTCATCGTTTTCCAGCAACTGGCCGTGCATGCCGCGTTCACGAATCTCGCCATGCTGCAGCACAACGATTTCGTCGGCCTGCTCCAGCGCCGTCAGGCGATGCGCAATCACGATGACTGTTTGCCGCTGCGGCTGCATGCGAAGATTGTGCAGGATCCGGTGCTCAGTTTTTCCATCAACCGCAGAGAGCGCATCATCCAGCACCAGAATTTCAGCCTCCAGTAACAGGGCGCGGGCAATGGCGATCCGCTGTTTCTGGCCGCCGGATAAAGTAATCCCTTTTTCGCCCACCAGCGTGTCATAACCGTCCGGAAACAGCAGAATATCTTCATCGATACAGGCCATGGCGGCGGCGTTTCGAATGGCGTCCATGCTGGCGTCCGGTTTGCCGAGTGCAATGTTCTCTGCAATGGAACGTGAAAACAGAAACGGACTTTGGCTCACCACCGCAAAGCGGCTTCGCCATTCATCCAGCACGGCTTCCCGGATCCCGACTTCGCCGTAGGTGATTCGGCCCTGTTCCAATTCCTGCTGACGCAGTAACAAAGTCAGTAGCGTCGATTTTCCACAGCCGACCGGGCCAGCCAGCCCCAGCATGTGGCCAGCAGGTAAGTCGATCTGAATGTCTTGTAAAGCCGCCTGTTGCTGGCGCGGCCAGTGGAAGGCATCAATGTCAATCCGGAGCTGTTGCCGTACTCCGGGCAGAACCGTTTCACCGCTGACGATTGCCGGTTCCTGACTGAAGATTTCCTGCAACCGCTTCCAGGCCGCCGAGCCCCGCTCCAGAATATTGAACAGCCAGGCCACAGCCAGCATCGGCCAGATCATCAAGCCCTGATAAAGCGTGAATGCGGTCAGATCCCCCAGCGATAACTCACCGGTATGGATCAGATAGGCACCGCCACCAACGCTGAGAAAAAACGACATGCCGATAGTCAGCTGAATCACGGGATCGAACTTGGCATCAACCTTCACGACTTCGAAGTTCTTATCGCCAGTCTGATCCACAACCCGTTCGAAGGCCGCCTGCTGACGTTGTTCCAACCCGAAAGCCCGAATCATCCGCACCCCGTTCAGGGCTTCCTGTGTGGTATCCGTCAGGGTGGAAAACGCCGCCTGGGATTCCCCAAACCGGTGATGCAGCTGTCGTCCGAACCGGGAAACCAGCACCGCCATCACCGGCATCGGCAGCAAAGCCAGAATCGTCAGTTGCCAGCTCAGTTGCGTGGTCATAATCAGCAACACGGCCAGACCCGTAATCAGCGAATCCGCTGCGGTCAGCACCCCTTCGCCTGCCGTCATCACCACAGCATTCACATCATTGGTGGAACGTGCCATCAGATCGCCGGTTTTATGGCGTTCGAAAAACTGAGGCGCCTGACGGCTGAAATGCTGATACAACTTGTCCCGAAGTACAGTGCCCAGCTTTGCCGCACTGCCAAACAGCCATAAACGCCAGACAATTCGCAGCAGATAAACCACGGTCCACATCGCAGCCAGACCCACCAGCCACATCAGCATCGCCTGAACGGTGATACTTCCATCGACAACACCATCAACAATCCAGCCCACGGCGCGTGGGGGAATCAATTCAAAAATCGCAATCACAACAAAAATGGCGATCGCACCGCCATACTTTCGCCACTCTTGCCGGAAATACCATCTGAGTTGCCAAAAAACCTGCATTTTTCCTCCAGCAAAACATGGCCTGTACCCGCATTGCGGGTACGAAGCGAGATATCAATCACGTCGGAGATCGGGGGAGAGAAATCATCACGTCACGTTTGCGTGACAATATGACAACATATTCGCAAAAACAGAGGGCATCCATCAACCCATAAATCAGGTGAAAACGGATTACAGCAGGTGATGCTGTTGATAATGAGCGCCGTGAAAAGATATTTGTTTTTATACAGTGCTTTAACAGCATCGCGCAGCGATTTATAACGGCAATGCCGTCGTATACTTCAGGGGCTCCATGGCAAAGGTCGATGTCACATTGGTGAGACCGCTGATGCTGTTCACCAGCTTCTTATAGAAAGCATCAAAGGCAGACATATCCGCCACCTGTACCTTCATCATGTAATCGTATTCGCCGGCCATCCGGTAGAATTCCATCACTTCCGGAAATTCACTCGCAGTCACAACAAATCGGTTATACCATTCATGAGAGTGATCACTGGTTTTGATCTGAACAAAAGCAATAAAAGACAGCCCCAGTTTAACCGGATCCAGCAGGGCAACACGGCGTTTGAGAATCCCGGCCTCTTCCAGTCGCTTCAGTCGCTTCCAGCAGGGTGTAGTCGTCAGATTCACAGCGTCTGCCAGATCATTCAATGACAGGCTGGCATCCATTTGCAGCAGATCCAAGAGCAATCTGTCCGTCGCATCAATCTCGGCCAATGTTTTTCTCCCATATCATTTATTAAAGAAAATTTTTCTACAAAATGCTTAAAACACAGTAATAATAGCAAAGAATTTTCAGGCTGATTCAGTAATATTTATATTCATCAACAAGAACACATTCAAGGAATGTTCCATGCGCCATGATCCCCGCTGGGTTAACCAGGCTATCCGAAAAATTGAAGCCGATTTTCAACGTTCGGCCGATACACATCTCATCAAACTGGATATCCCGGTGCTGGACGGCATCGACATTTATCTGAAAGATGAAAGTACCCATCCAACCGGCAGCCTGAAACATCGTCTGGCCCGATCCCTGTTTCTGTATGGCCTGTGTAATGGCTGGATTGGCGAGAACACCACCATTATTGAATCGTCTTCGGGCAGTACGGCCGTTTCTGAAGCCTATTTTGCCCGCTTGCTTGGCCTGCCCTTTATTGCGGTTGTTCCGCGCCATACCGCACGAAAGAAAATTGAGCAGATCGAGTTCTACGGCGGCCAGGCTCACTTTGTGGATGATCCTTGCCTGTTGTACGAGGAATCCCATCGTCTGGCTGAATCACTGAACGGTCACTACATGGATCAGTTCACTTACGCCGAGCGTGCCACCGACTGGCGCGGGAACAACAACATCGCCAACAGTATTTTTGAACAGATGAAGCTGGAAGCGCATCCGATTCCGAAATGGGTGGTGATGAGCGCCGGTACCGGTGGTACTTCAGCCACAATTGGCCGTTATATCCGTTACCAGATGCATGAAACCCAGCTGTGTGTGGTCGATCCGGAACACTCCGTCTTCCATGATTATTACAACACCCGCGATCTGGCCCTGAAAGGCAGTCGAGGCAGCCGAATCGAAGGGATTGGCCGCCCGCGGGTTGAGCCGAGCTTCATTCCGGACGTGATTGATGAAATGAGAACCGTGCCGGATGCAGCCAGTATCGCCACCGTCCACTGGCTGGAAACCCTGCTGGGCCGCAAAGCTGGCGCCTCCACGGGCACCAATCTTTATGGTGCGCTGCAACTGGCCAGTGAAATGAAAGCCCGGGGCGAAACCGGTTCGATTGTCACCCTGTTGTGCGACAGTGGTGAACGCTATCTGGAAACCTACTTCGATACCGATTGGGTTGAGCAAAATATCGGGGATATCCAGCCTTATCTGGATCAGTTATCGGCATTTGAGCAAACCGGCATTCTGAGCTGGTCTGAGTGGCAACGCCTGCAACTTGGCATATCCTGACTCTCGGGGTAGGATGTGCCCCACTCAATCGTTCAATTTATCCGGAGCAGCATGATGCGCAAAGCAGTCGTCGTTTTCAGTGGCGGACAGGACTCAACAACCTGCCTGATTCAGGCTATGACTCAGTATGATGAAGTGCACTGCATCACCTTTGATTATGGCCAGCGTCATCAACTGGAAATCGAAATCGCCGAAGCCATTTGTAAAGACTTAGGCGTTGCCGCGCACAAAGTAATGGATGTCGGCCTGCTGAATGAGCTGGCAATCAGCTCACTGACTCGCGACAACATTCCGGTGTCACATGAACTGCAAGAAAACGGGCTGCCAAATTCTTTTGTTCCGGGCCGGAATATCCTGTTCCTGACACTGGCAGGGATTTACGCGTATCAGATTGGTGCTGAAGCTGTCATCACTGGCGTGTGCGAAACCGACTTCTCCGGTTATCCGGATTGCCGCGATGCCTTCGTGAAATCGCTGAATCAGTCTCTGGTGCTGGGAATGGACCGCCCGCTGCGCATTGAAACACCCCTGATGTGGCTGAACAAAGCGGAAACCTGGGCGCTGGCCGACCAGCACAATCAGCTGGACTACATTCGCAATCACACCCTGACTTGCTATAACGGTGTGATTGGTGACGGCTGCGGTGACTGCCCGTCTTGCGATCTGCGCCGTGAAGGACTGGAATCTTTCCTGAACGATCAAGACAACGTCCTGAAATCCCTGACCGACAAACAGGCGGCCAATCAGGCCTGACAGTCCGTCTGAAACAACCCGATGAATCTTGTCATGCAGGGCAGCACACGCTTTCTTTGCTGCCCTGTATGACTGCTTTGTGAATCCCGCTTTCCGAGCTACAATCCCCGCCCTGAATTTGCCCGAACCACGGAAAAGAGTCTCCAATGTCTAAATTTTTTTTCAAAGGCCGCATCGATGTGATGCAAAGCCATGCGCAGTCTGGCTACAACGTGAATCGTGACGTCAAAGCCGGTACTGAAGAATCCCCGATTTCTGTCATCGTCCAAACGGACGCACGCAAAGCAGACATTGAAGCGTTGGTTGCCGAGCACAGTATTACCGCCGACGTTATCGTAGACGCCGCTCAGGAAGAAAACACCCTGGCGCTGGACACCCTGCTGAACAAACCCAAAACCATCACGTTTGAAAAAACGCCGAACCGCAATGACCCGTGCTCCTGCGGCAGTGGCAAGAAATTCAAAAAGTGTTGTGGTTAAATCAACCGATCGGTTCAATCGAAAACGGCACCAGTAAATAAATGTAACTGGTTGAATATACCGCCCACAAGTTGATAGACTCAGCCTATTTTGAACGCTGTGGTCGGACGATGATGTCGAATCAACAAAGTATTGTACTGGAATCACCCAATGAGGCTGGCGCAGTCTTGCTTCATTCCTGTTGCGCCCCCTGCGCAGGCGATGTTATGGAACGACTGGTCAATGCAGGGATTGATTTAACCCTCTTTTTCTATAACCCGAACATTCATCCAGAGAAGGAATATTTAATTCGCAAAGAAGAAAATATTCGTTTTGCTCAAAAGTTGGGGATCCCTTTTGTGGATGCTGACTACGATGAAAAAAACTGGTTTGATCGCGTAAAAGGGATGGAATGGGAACCTGAGCGTGGGATTCGCTGTACCGAATGTTTTGATATGCGATTTGAACGTACCGCACACTATGCCCACGAACATGGATTCAAAACCTTTACGAGTTGTTTAGGGATTTCCCGTTGGAAAAATATGGAACAAATCAATGATTGCGGGACGCGGGCTGCATCACGCTACGAAGGTCTGGAATACTGGACATTCAACTGGCGCAAGCAAGGCGGAGCCAGTCGCATGGTCGAGCTTGCCAAGCGTGAGCGTTTTTATCAGCAAGAGTATTGTGGATGCATCTATTCACTGCGAGACACTAACCGCTGGCGGGTCGAAAACGACAGACCTCGTATAGAGATTGGGGTCCAGTACTACGGCGATGAAGATTCGCAGACCATGAAATCATGATGAAAAAGGTCGATGCCTTGTCCCTGCATCGACCTTTTTTGTGGGCAGTGATGATCACCAATCAACCCAGCGGTTTCAGCGCGGCCTGAAAACGTTGTGTCAGATGCTCTGGATACGCCGCGGTGAGCGAGACGGAATCACATGCCTGAAACTGACTGAAAGGGAGAATGGCCGCCACGAATGCCGTGATGAGTTGCGCTTCATCCATCTTGTGTTGTTCCAGATGCAAAGCTTTCACTTCCAGATGGCGGATGCTTCGGTGCGCTTTGCAGTCGATGCGGCCGACAAAAGCGCCCCGGTACAGTAAAGGCAGACAAAAGTAGCCAAACTGACGCTTGGCCTCAGGCACATAGCATTCAATCTGATAGTCATAGTCAAACAGCGATTTGAGCCGATCCCGCTGAATCACGGCATTGTCGAACGGCGACAGGATCAGCATCCGCTGATTCAGCCGGGGAACCGGGCGCTCCAGTGCCCCGGCGTCCATCACAAAGACTTCTCCACTGCTGACTTTCACCTGTTCCAGCTCGCCCAGCGCCAGCTTTTCCTGCACTAAATCTTTCACCGCTTGGCGCAGATCGGTACTGCGGCGCAGATATGTCAGCCCCTTCATCGACATCAACCCATGACCACGCAGTTGACGGTCCAGCAAATGCGCTGCGAATTCCGCCATATCCGGCATTTGAGTGTTCACATGGGCAGGCAATACCCGCTCGGTTAAATCGTAGGTTTTCTGAAAGCCTTCGCGACTGCTGACCATCAGGTCGCCTTCCATATACAGCTGTTCCAGCGCTTTTTTGGCGGGTTTCCAGTCCCACCAGCCTGCCCGCTTTTTCGCTTTCGTTTCAATATCTCTGGACCGAAGCGGACCATCGGAACGGATACGGGCCAGCAACTCTCCCATCAATGTCTGATCCCGTTCCCGATACCAATGGGTCTGTCCACTTTTAATGGCCTGTTTATAAGGTAAGGAAAAGCGAAAATCAGCCATGGGAAGAAACGCTGCTGCATGCGCCCAGTATTCAAAAATGTCACCGTTCAGCAGGAGCTGATTGGTCATCTCGGGTTTGAACTGCGGCACTCTGGAATGAATGACGTGATGGTGAGCCCGCTCGACCACGGCGATGGTATCAATCTGAACATAACCCAGATGTTCAATGGCTTTTCTGGCCCCGGCCAATCCGGTGCCATAGGGCTTTGCCTGTGACAACCCCTGCGCAGCCAGTGCCAGTCGGCGTAATCGTGCAATATCCTGTTTGCTTTTGAATTCAATCACGATGCTTACTTCCTTGATTTCTTGATGTGCTGCGGTTCACTCATGGCTTCATGTCCAGCACCGGGCAAGCGGAGCTCGCTGTGATACAGACATTGCTTCAGGGTTCGGCCAACACTGCGAGGGTTATTCGTTGATGAACTGCCAGGTCTCTGCGCCATCGAACAGACGCACCCGCACCGAAGCAATCTCTGTTGAGGAAAATAGATTGTAATTGACCGCCAAACGATCACTTTCGACTTTTGCCGTTGTGGAATAATGCGTGATACAGCCACAGTGACCGCAACGATGAAAATCAATACATTTGTCACCATGCGAATAATGCTCTGTGCCATAACGGCCAACGCTGATATCCACTTCAGATTCCGTCAGATAGCCCCACAACGTCGCATATCGGCTGCACAACGAGCAATTACAGCGAGTCGCGGTTTCAGTCAGTCGAGCAATCGTTAATTTCACATTGCCGCAATGGCATTGGCCTGTATACATCGCGAAACTCCATTTCTGATTCCTAAGTCATGTTGAATCGTACCTGAACTTCAATGACTTATTCTATTTTGCAGTAAAAAATAGCACACAAAGATGACGCTTGATCTGTCATCCTGTCTGAGCTGAATGTACACGCAGTCATGACGGCACAGCAGCACCAAGCTTCCCTTTCGCGGCCTGCTAAATTGAGGGAGACTGCGCCCAATGCGCCAGCAAAAACTGCCAGACGGCCTCGGACGCTTTGGTGCGCTCCCCGACACAAACCAGATGAATCGGGCTCCGGTCCGGATGCCGCCACTCGTTCAGCACCGGCGTCAGCAAGCCAGCGCTGCATTCTTTTTGCACGAACCAGGGATCGACCATCACGATGCCCAGCCCATCACAAGCCATATCCACCAGCGCCCGACTGTTGTCGGTTTGAATCACAGGTGTCACTGCAATGGTCTCTGTCTGACCACTGGCATCCTGAAACGGCCAGAAATTAAATGTACTGCCCGCATTGCCGAACACCAGACAGTCATGTTGTTCCAATTCCTGCGGCGTTGCAGGCGCACCCCGATCCGAGAGATAGCGTGCAGATGCAAACCAGCCCCAGCGCTTTTCCCCGATTTTTCGGGCAATCAATGAAGAATCCGGCAGCTGGCCGATCCGAATGGCGATATCAATCTTCTCGTCCAGCAAATCAACGGTCCGATCATCCAGACTCAGTTCAATCACGATCTCAGGATACGTCTGGCGCAACTTTTTCAGCAAGGGAACCAGAAAACACTGTCCCATCAGGATACTGGCGCTCATTTTCACCCGCCCTTTCGGGACGCCCTGTGTTTCATCCAGAATGCCATGCAGATTCGACAGCACAGCCCGGAGATCCCCTGTGCCATGTAATAAATTCCGTCCGACATCCGTCAGATGCAATTGCCGCGTTGAACGATGCAGCAAAGGCTGGCCGACAAAAGTTTCCAGCTGTCTGATTTTTTTACTGACGGATGAGCGGGGTAAATTCAGCGTATTCGCTGCCGCCTGAAAGCTGCCGCACTCTGCAACCCGATGAAAAACATGCAGTAAAGGTAAATTGAGATAAGAATCATCCATGTCGCTTGTTTCCAAAGTAGAACCAGTTTGTATCTATATTGGTGCCTTATCGGAAACCATGCAACTTGATACGCTCTTTGTATCGCACAATCCTATATACAGAGGCAGGAGTAACATGATGCAAGGAAAAACGATTCTGATCACCGGTGGCACCGCAGGCATTGGAAAAGCTTTGGCTGAACACCTCATCAATACCGGCAACCAAGTGATCATCACAGGTCGCGACCAGGACAAACTCACTCGGGTAACTGCCGCGCTGGGCTGCACGGGTTATGTCGCCGACAGCGCCAGTACAGCACAAATCGCAACGCTCGCCGAAGCTCTGAAACAAGATAAGATTCAACTCGATGGCTTAGTGCTCAATGCAGGCGTGTTCTATCCGGCGCCGATTCTGCAGTCCTCTGAGGCGGATTTCGACCAAACGATGAACATCAATACCAAAGGACCCCTCATCACGCTGCAACACCTGCATCCGCTGCTGAACAACCCGTCCAGTGTTGTATTTGTTTCCAGCATTGTCGTCACGCATGCCTTTGAAAACAGTGCCGCATACTCAGCCAGCAAAGCTGCTGTTGAAGCCATTGTCCGGGTTGCAAACCTTGAGTTCGCCGCCGATGGCATTCGCCTGAATTCAGTCCGGCCCGGCGTGACTGCAACAGAAATTCAGGCCAAAGCCGGAATGACAACGACGCAGCAGCACGCCCTGTTTGATTCCCTGAACGAGACAGCCTTCGGGAAAGTCTTAACCCCGGCAGATCAAATCGGTGCGATTTCATTTTTACTGTCGGATCAGTCACTGGCGATGCGAAACGCAGTCCTTGAGGTCAGTGGCGGTTACGGCCTATAAACGCAAGCCTCAGCCCTTCAGCACCTGCGCTGAGGGGCGATGCGAATCTGTGTTCAGTCCGCATCTGCAAAATGTGCCAGTTGATCCGCGTAAGCTTTCTGGAAAGCCGGCCTTACCGTCGCACGTTCCACATAAGCCTGACAGGCAGGATAGTCAGCCAGTGCATCAAATCGTCCAACCAGGCGCAAGGCATCAGACATCACGATATCGGCAATCGAGAAGCGTCCGGCCAGCCATTCACGGGACGTTAAAAACGTTTCCATATGGCTGAGACGGGCGTCTAAAAACCGGTTCAGTGCCATGCTTCCCGGCGTGTCCTGACTCTCCCCGGAGAACCGGACAATAAACCATGGCAACACCGCCATCTCGACGGAATTCAGACCGGCAAACAGCCATTGAATGGTTTCACTGCGACAACGCGGCTCCCGGGACATCAGTGCCTCGCTTTGCTCGCCTAAATGAAGCAGGATCGCGCCACTTTCAAATACAGACAGTTCACCATCTTTCAGCCAGGGCACCTGTCCAAAAGGCTGATGCTGAAAGTGCGCAGCACTTCTGTCCTGAAAAGGCACGGTTTCAACCCGGTAAGGCAGCGCCGCTTCTTCCAGTGCCCAACGTATCCTGACATCCCGTACATATCCCCGGGGGAACTCTGGGACCCAATCGAAGGTGGTGAGAATCAGTTCAGCCATAAAGCCTCCCTTCTGGTTTTCATTCAAGATGAATTCGTGATGGCCACTCATGCACGACAGAACAACCCACATGAAGAGCTTTAGATAATGTGGTCAACCAGCGCTGCTGATGCAAGGTGAGGATGACCAAACTGAGCCCTCAACCAAAAAAGCGGAAGGTCAAGAAAGACCTTCCGCATCCAATCAGGCAGTGGCGTATCCGTTTAAATCAGTTCAGCCAGCATGGTGTCGGAATACTCAACCAGCGACTCACCCGCTTTGACTTTGGCAACATAATCCGGGTTGGCAATCAGCGGGCGACCAATCGCCAGCAGATCAAACTTCCCTTCAGCAAGCGCCTGACTGCCGGTTTCCGGTGTAAAGCCGCCGACACCAACCAGCGTCTGACTGTAGTGAGTGCGCATATACTCAGAAGCCGTGCCGCCCAGATAATCAAACGACATCTGGTCATCAAAAATACCGACATGCAGGAAAGCCAGATGGCGGGATTCAAGCTCAGCCAGCAGGTAATCAAACACCTCCCGGTCGCGCGCATCCGGTGTGATGTTGACGTAAGCACCCGGGGACAAACGAAGCGCAGTCCGATCGGCACCAATCGCATTGACCACAGCATCCACAACTGCCAGCGGGAAGCGGGCCATATTTTCCGCGTTGCCACCAAACTCATCTTCGCGAATATTGCTGCTGAAATGCAGGAACTGGTCGATCAGATAGCCATTCGCGCCATGAATTTCAACGCCGTCAAACCCCGCTTCCAGCGCATTAATCGCCGCCTGAGCATAATCTGCAACCAGCTCTTCAATTTCTTCTTTCGTCGTTGCTTTCGGAACCACGTAGCTCAGTTCACGCATACGAGGCACTGTCCCTTCAACGCCGAGTGCTGAAGGTGCCAGTACGAACTCGCCGCCAAAGAAGTGCGGATGCGCGACCCGGCCGGTATGCCAGAGCTGAGCAAAGATTTTCCCGCCATTTTCATGGACTTTGTCGGTTACTTTCCGCCAGCCCGCAATTTGTGCCGGCGTGTAGAGTCCCGGGGTATTCGGGTAGCCCTGACCGTCCGGCCGAATAATGGTTGCCTCTGTGATAATCAGACCAATATCAGCGCGACGGGCATAGTAATCCACCATCGCCTGAGTTGGGACCAGCGCATCATCGGCCATACACCGGGTCAGTGGCGCCATCAGGATCCGGTTTTTCAGTGAGATCGAATCATTCAGATCAATGGATTGAAATAAGTTTTCCATAAAGTACACCGTGTCTATATTTCTTGAATGCCCATTCAAGTTAGACGATCTTGAATGAGCGTTCAAGTATTTTTTGAATGGTTGTTCAAGATCAGTTAAAATCCCTGCAAGCTTTACGGATAAGAGAGAATCGATGCGCAGTGCCGAATTTGACCGTGAAATGGTGTTACGTTCCGCGATGGATGCCTTTATTGCCAAGGGCTACAGCAAAACCAGCATGCAGGACCTGAAACAGGCCACCGGGCTGCATCCGGGTTCCATTTATTGTGCATTTACCAACAAACGTGGTTTGCTGGTCGAAGCGCTGGAGCACTATCAGGCCGAACGGGACAATGCTTTTGTGCAGTTATTTGACAGTCAACCCACAATCATGGCTGGCATTGCGGCCTATCTGGATCAGATGGTGGCCGAATGCGAACAGGAGAACATCAAAGATTGCCTGTTGCAAAAAGCGCTCAGTGAACTGGCACAGGACGATAAAGAGATTGAACGTCTGATCAGCCATAAACTGAAAGACTGGGAACAGCTGTTCGCCTGTAAATTTGAACATGCCCAACAAAATGGCGAGCTCTCAACCCATCGCAGTGCAAAAGCACTTGCCCGATATCTGGTCATGGGAATTTACGGCATCCGTGCTTATTCACACACACAACCTGAACCGGGAGAACTGCGTGAATTAAGTGCAGAACTGATGCAGCATATTCAGGGAATCTGAAAGATTCCCTGGGAACTCATGGGTCATCTCAGTATTTTTAAAACAATCTCATTCATTCCGAATGGGTTGCGCTGTTTTTCGATTAGACAGATATTTTACGCCCAGCCAGGCAGAGGCGAGAATCACTCCCGTGAAAATAGAGACGATCCAAAACTTTGTCGGGTCAACCACCCACAGTAATAAATAAGTCGTCAAAAGATAAAGAACGATAATTCCTGTGAGCAAGAGTGTTTCTGATCGTGCCAGAGCAAAAATTCTTCTCTGAAACCAGTAAACAGGGATGATGATAAATGCAACCAGCAAAAACACTTTCAGGTTTACGACAGATAAGTCCCAGGCACCTTCAACAGCCGCACCAAAGGTAAAAAAGTAAGTCATGATCCCGGCAGACATCCCCATGATGATAAAGCCAGCCGATAGACCGACCTCACTGATTGGCACAAAAAACTTTCGCATCAGCCAACACTGCGAAGCCCTTTCTGCATCCATGCCCAACATCATTGCTCTTATCGCAACCAACAGAAATCCAGAGGTTGAAATCATAAAAAATGCTCTGACAGAAAAAGGTTCGAAAACAATCGATTCGATATTTTCTAACGAGGCATTATTGTCAATATAAAGTGCCATGAAAAATGAAGCGATAAATCCATACAAAGAAAAAACCCAAAAGTCATTCCATAAGGGTTTAAAGGGAATTGGTGTATATTGACTCATATTTATCTTGTCCATAAAAAGTCCAGTCAAGGCGAAAGTAATGTGTATGTTGAAAAAGTTACTTGATTGAATCATGATAAATAAACTTTTTGGGCGTTTCACTTTATATTTTTCATTTGATGAAAACTTGCGGGTTCAAACAAAAAACGGAAGGCTGTGCCTTCCGTTTCAGGGTGAGTTCAACAATCAGTGAATTCATTCAATCCGCATTCATCAGAAGATGCACCGTATTTTCAATATCCTCTTCATCATAATCAAGATCTGCTAATTCAGCCTGAATCTGCTCACCGAGTGTTTTCACATGCGCGGGATGATCATCCAGCCATCTCCGCAACGCCGTTTCGCACCAATCACAGAAACTTTCTTCCCACAAATCGCCCCGCGCGAAAGTCAGCCGGGTTTTCAGAACCGGCAGAAACGCAGCAAAGCCACCTTCAATCTGATCCTGATTGTCCCAATAGTGGTGGAAGAGCTGATCGATTTGCTCGCCCGTCCCTTCATATTCCGTGATTAGTGGTAAGGCTTTCAGGTATTCAACATACAACGGAATATAACGGGGATGGGCTTCTGCCAGCAGACCGGCAGCATAATGACCGTAAGGCAGTTCATCCAAATAGAATGCCTGGATCTCATGGAGTTTTAACCAATCAATCTGGGCCTTCAGGTAATTCTCCAGTGCATCCCATGCCTGCAGCGTTTTCGCCTGTTCAAAGAGGCTGTAGAGCAGTGCAGAACAATAAATTTTCGGTTTTTTCAGATTCAGCTGTTCCAGCAGGTCTTCATCCATGGCGCGCACGAGCTCACGGATTTCACGCCCCATAAATCGCTGATCAAACCGATGCTCGTAGTCGAATCGTACCGGATCTTCCGAAACCATGGCATCGGGGTGGCGGACTTCTTCCAGCCAGCGGACCAGCTCAGCACCCATCGCCTCTGGCGTATCTATACCGGAAATCCGACTGAGTTCCTGCTGATAGCAAGCTTCGCGCTGTACATAGCATTGTTGTAATCGCTGCGCCTGATCATGTTCATTCAGAAGTTCTTTCTGGACAGCATCTTCGATTGCCAGCACATCCCGGATTTCTGCCAGCTGTTCCTGAATTTCATCCGGATCAGATTGGTCCCGCTCAACATAGGCCTGATAAGCGGCCAGAAACGCATCCATTTGATTGTTTTCATACAGCCAATCACGGATTGGGAGTGCCTCGCACCAGTCGCCAAAATCATCCCAGCCATGCTGGTCTGAAGCGAAGGTCAGGCGGGCAAGGATGATGGGATAAGTGGCTGAAGTGATCCCAAGTTCAGGAATGATCTCGCGCAGGAACTCCCCCACGGTTTCTTCCGGAACTGCGTCTTGGCATGTCGAGAGAAATTCAACATACAGCGCGCCATACTTAGTGATGTCATGACGCAACAAAGCTTCCGCAGCATAGTTACCGTAAGGCAGTTCTTCCGCATACAAAGCGTCCCCCTGCTTGATGTCTCTCACCCATTGAATTTGCTGTCTTAAATAACTTGCCAGCAATTCCCAGCACTGGAGGGACACCGCTTTATCAAACAGAGCATCAAGATAGGCATCAAAATCGAAGTCAAAATCGTCATCATCCTGACAAATATCAAAACGACTGACCGGATCCGAAGCATCGCCTTCGATTGCTGCTTCCAGCGCTTTGTGTTCTTCAGTCTTAAACCATTCTTCAAAGCGCTCCCAGTACATCAAACCGCGAATCTCGGGATCAATGACTGCGTGATGGCTTTCATGCAGCCACTCATCCAGTAACACCGCCATCTGTTCGTGGGTTTCGGCCTGCTCAATTCTCTCGAGTAATTGCAGATAGGCGGCACTGGCTTCCTGTTTTTTCTCAGCCAGCTGTTCCAACAGGACTTCTAATGTTTCATCGGCGCGAGGATGACTGCCGCTGTTTTCATTCATTGTTGTTGTCCTCATTCTATTGATCTGCCAGCTATCTTATTTCTTATCAATTCAATGAGGCGGCGACCACAACACAACTTTTATGAATCTATTTGATGAGCATTCACGTACTTAAATTTGTTTCTTCCCAAGATACTCCCGGAGACAGACACCAGGTCAGACTATGCCTTCTTTCATGAATCGTGCCGCCGTCTGCAATGGGATCATAATGTTCTGGGACTGTATCGCCCCCGTTCTGGGCACTTCTGACCGCATTGTGCGCACAATAAAACAGGTCTTCTAATTCAGCGACCTCTTCAAAAGATCGGCTTTTGTGCTGCTCAAGCAAATCCTGAATACTGGCATTGAGGCCCGGTAAAAACTCAAAAATCATGGCCTGTGTAATTGGGTCGGGCAGTTGCCCGATATTGACCTGAGGCTTCACCTCAAACCCGAGCACCCAGGCCAGTGCCCACATGTTTTCCAGGCGCCAACCAATCGTTGAGGTGTGCCAGTGCGCTGCACTCTCCCGTTGAAAATCCATGATGCATCGCTCCTGTTCCGTCATGTAATCACGAAGATGGTTTCGCACCACATAATCACGAATCCGTTCACTGGGTGCATTTTCTTCAGTCATCAACACCCAGGTGATTAATGCATCCAACGCAAATAAGCGAGCGGCAATTTCTTCACGGCTGCGCAACTGCCAGACAGGCTGTTTTTCATGGGAAAGCGGTAAATCCGGTGACACCCTGAATCCATCATCGGCTAAAACGGCTACATGATTTTTTCTGATCATTTGATAATCCATTGTCTTGCCTTTTTTAACACCATGCATAAAAGTCAGGTTACTTCGGGAGACGCAAGCAATCACCCGCACCATCCTCATCAAGGAACCGACTTATCAGTTTTCAACAGGCGATAAGCAGACGCCACTGCCGCTTCAGCAGATAGAACATCGGATTAAAAATAACGGGACAAAAAAGGGAAACCAGAAGAACGTCATCTTTCAGGTGAAGATACCGAGATATTTCGGGTTCAAAGGAGCAAAAAATGCCCCCAGAACCTGTTCATGAAAACCATCAAATCCAGCATCTGTGGAATCTGAATTATGAACTGTGCTTTGTTTTTTCGGGGTTCTGATTTTCAGGCTCAGATTGATTCAATGCTTCTTCAGCAGGTGCCTGCTGCGCCGCACGTTTTTTCGAAGGCTCAACCTGCCCTTGCACTGCCTCGGTTAACTGATCCTGTTTTCCATCGTTAATAATGAACTCAGTCTCCCCTTCGACAGACGCCAATAGCGGCAGCGGTAATGTCAGCGAAAAGACCACCAGCACGGCTCCCAGTACAAAGCGGTGATTCGTTTTCTTTTCATGATTCATGTTTGATTCCTTTTTCACATTCAAGTCAGTGCTGAACGCAACCTGTAAACCACCACCTTCATGCTCAGAACTCCGATCAGCGCCTTACTCAAAGAGTGACTAATTGAACTCCATGACAACAAACCAAAGACCGATCTCCCTGATCGCGCCATGTTTCTCTGGAAAAAGCATAAATCCAGATACTGAGTGTGGTTTGATCGGACTTGAGCGCTTTCAGTAAAGCATGTGTCACAGGGACTCTTTTAAATGCCGGTGTCATGGGATGAGATGGCCGGGAATCAAATCGGCGAATGCCATCCGGTCCATGGCAATGACCCGAAGCGCCCCAGCATTCCGAGTGGCCAAATAATGACAGTGTCCCGGCAAAGCCCCGGCTCTCTGGCGTCACTTTCTTTGGCAACTTGGATGCAAAGAAGATCCAAGCGGTATAAGTCGGACGCAAATGATTCAGGCCATAAAATTCCAGATAGGCTTCGCTGAAACGTTGTGTTTTCAATCGGCTCAGATCGATTGCCGGTAATTGATAGCGTTGTTCAATCATCCTACTCTCTCCAGTCCGGTGCCACTGATCGGAATGTCATCCAGAGACATTGCGTATTCATATCCCAGCGACTGAAAATTCAGGACTTCCCCTGCGGTTAACCCAAAGGGTTCTAATACCACGTCCTTCAGCCCGGCAGGAAAATTTTCAATGCCATGCTTTTTTTGCCAGAGCGCCCATATCCGATCGATCATGCAATGATGCGAAAAAAAGAGAGGGTCGTAAGCCGCAAACGTCACATCCGCCATGGATTCGCCAACATATCCATGAATCGAGTCATGCACACTTTCGAGCAAGTCATTGAACTGCTCATAGGCGCTGACCGAGTCAATCAGATAATCAACCAGCTCGCCCAGTGTCGCTCTGCCGTCCTGATTCACATCAGCAGCCGGAAAGGAAAACACGGGCATCTGCGTATCAGGATTACGGCTCGTTCGCAGATGAATGGGCTGAGGGACCTGAGGCGGGTTTAAGATAATTTCAGAATCAAACAGCGGATTATCCTGCCCGTCTATCTTCGGGGTCGAAAAGGCTGCGGGGATCCCTTGCACCTGTGTCCAGTCCCACCAGGGAATCGATGCATCCGGTTGAATATCCTGCAATGATTGCTCCAGCCGATGCAAATAAGCACGATGCCACGGCAGGAAAACCCTAGCCGTTAAATTCGAACGGCGGGAAAACTGATGATGCCAGCACCAACGCCCCGGCGCGCCATGGAGCCCGGCAAAATGATAGAAGCCGCGATTATCCTGTATTTCTTTTGATGTCCGAATCGCCTCAATATAATGTTGCATATGGGGGAATTGCGGAGAAGAAACCGGCAAACGATATTTCATCTGACCCGACATAGTTCAACCTCCTCTTTCACTTGGTTCATGCATATGATTCAGGTTCAGCGTTGGAAAAATAAACCTCGGAACTCAGCCCATTTTATTCATCCGGGTTGCGATATCGCAGTTCAAACCCTCGCACAATCACATAGGCAATCAGTGAAAAGATGAAAAAGACCAATAACATCCAGGCAATGGATTGAAGTGATTCGATCAGGGTTCTGTAAATTTCCAGAACCCAGCGCTCCGTGGTTAAAACAGGCGGTGTGAAGTCTTCACTGGGTTCCCGGATAAAATTTTCCAGGCTGTAAATTCTTACGCCCCCTGAAACACCGACCACGTAAATGGCGAAGGTCAGATACTTAGTCCAGGCAAAGGAAAGATCAGGGGCAACCAACCGCTTTAATATGCTTTCAATCGGCTGGCTGAACAGTTGAGACACCAGAAAACAAACACCCACGGAAACTGCAAAGGTGACCACTAACAATAATAAAAACAAGATGTTCCCCTTTCGTGAAAATGTGGGTTCTCTCTCTGCTCAGGCAGGTTCAGAACCGTTGCAGCCATGCGCTGTGCTGAAGGTATAGGCGAAACTCATCCCATATGAGAAATGATGCTTTCGGTTTTGAGACGTGACGCGGGATATGGCGACAGAAGAAAAAAGCCGGCTAAAAAAACAGCCAGAATGACTTCTGGCTGCTGAATGAACTGAAAAGGGGAATAATCAGTCTTTGTATTCTGCGAAATCTGCTGCGCAGTCAAGCAGTTGTTCACGGGTCATCATGAAGACACCGTGGCCACCATTTTCGAATTCAATCCAGGTAAATGGAATATGCGGGTATTGTTCTTCCATATGAATCATGGAGTTACCGACTTCACAGATCAGAATGCCGTCTTCCGTCAGATAATCCGGGGCATTGGCCAGAATACGGCGCACCAGATCCAGTCCATCAAAACCAGCCGCCAGGCCCAGTTCCGGCTCGTGACGGAATTCTTCCGGCAGGCTGTCCATGTCTTCCTGATCCACATAAGGCGGATTGGAAACAATCACATCGTATTTGTCTTTTGGGACATCACGCAGCAGATCAGAAAGCAGCGGAATCACTTGCTGCTCCAGACCATGATCGTGAATATTCTGCTCGGCGACAGCCAGCGCATCCGCCGAAATGTCGACCAGATCCACTTCCGCTTCCGGGAACGCGTAAGCACAGGCAATCCCGATACAGCCACTGCCGGTACACAGATCCATGATGCGGGTTGGTTCACGGGTCAGAAACGGTTCGAACCCGTTCTCAATCAATTCTGCAATCGGAGAGCGTGGCACCAGCACACGTTCATCCACGAAAAACTCCAGACCGCAGAACCAGGCCCGGTTCGTGAGATAAGCCACAGGCGTGCGCTCAGTCACACGGCGAACTACACGTTCCACAATGGCACGGCGCTCACTGCTGGTCAGGCGCGAATGGCGCGCATCCGCAGGAATATCAATGGGCAGATGCAGCGTCGGCAGCACCAGCTGCACCGCTTCATCCCAGGCATTGTCTGTGCCATGGCCATAAAACAGGCCTGCATCGTTGAAACGGCTGACGGTCCAACGTAGCATATCCTGCAATGTGTGAAGTTCGTTGACGGCTTCGTCGACAAAAATCTTATCCAAAATAGCCTCCAAATGGCGCTACAATACCGCGATAAAGTAGTTGGAAATTCATGATGAGTAAAAAAGACCCTGCCCTGGAAGAGAATGACTTTGCGCTCTTTCAGGAGGCCGTTAAGGGCATTAAACAGCTGTCGAATGATACCATAATCACCACACGCCGACAGCGCCCGAAAGCGGATCAGCGCAATGTGAGTACGAAAGACAGTCAAAACCACGAGTTTTACTTCTCGGACGAGTTCGAACCGCACCTGAGTGAACAAGGCCCGATGCAGTATGCCCGTTCCGATGTGTCCAAGTATGAAGTGAAAAAGTTACGGCGTGGTGTCTATGTCCCGGATATCTATCTGGATATGCATGGGATGACCCAGCAGGAAGCCAAGCGGGAACTGGCAGCCATGATCGCCGCCTGTATCAAAGATGGGGTGTCCTGTGCTTGTGTCATGCATGGCATTGGCAAGCATATTCTCAAGCAAAAGGCACCGCTCTGGCTGGCTCAGCATCCGGATGTGATGGCATTTCATCAGGCGCCCCTTGAATTCGGCGGTGCCGGTGCCCTGCTGGTTCTGATTGAAATTCCAGAGCGGTAATGCAAAAGTATATCCCGGAGAGTGTCAGGTCTCGGGACCTGACGACTCCCAAGGGTAACACTTTCAATACACTTCTTGCGTCAGTGAGCCCACATTCACAACCTGACCGTCCTGAATCAGCGTGACTTCACCTGTATCACAAATCTGCATCCGCACTTTGACGGAATTCTCATTGTAATAATGTTCGCAGTTGCCGTTCCGGGCGCTGTCGATACGGGAAAAGATGGTGATCCCGCCCGGTGACAGTATGGAAGGCGGTGCGATAAATGTCAGCGTGCTGCCCGTACTCGAAATATTCATTTCTTCCCGGACACCATTCACCCATTTAATTGCCCCGTTCGCGACAATATTTGGCTTCACCATGTTGGCAGCACAGGCAGTCAGTCCCAGACTGCCCAGCAAAACGAAAAGTATTTTCTTCATAACCCGATAATTTTTTCAGTCGTTCTTTTGGAATGATTGTACCCGAACCCACCTTGCGGGATAGCCCGGCCCGATAAAAGTGCGTCCTGCACCCAAGTTATCCCGATCAGAAGAAATAGCTGACGGACATTAATGATGATTCGGCTGCGCAGCCTCGACCGGATTCTCCTGCCATAACAAGGCGGACGCTTCTCCTTCGGAATGAAAGTCCACCGCGGCGATCGACGAGGTCCGGAACATCAGCGGTTGCAGACCCGGAACCAGTTCGGCACTTAAATAGCCCACCAGCGGCAGGTGAGACACCACCAGCACGGTGCTCGGTTTTTCCAGTTCAATCACGGCTTTCAGGTAGTCCGCAACCTGCGCTGCATCACCATAAGGCGTGATGTCATCAATCGTCATCAGCGTTTTGGGCACCGGTAATTCTTCCGACATCGCCTGCCAGGTTTGCTGTGCACGCAGATACGGACTGACCCAGACCAGATCAAGCTCACCATCCAGATGACTGGCAAGCTGCCGGGCCATCTGCTGAGAATAGACTTTACCTTGTGCGGTCAGAGGCCGCTCCGCATCACTTGGGGCAAAATGCTGCGCTTCGCCATGACGCATGATAAAAATTCGCATAGTCTCCAATCCGGTTGCGCGTTTCTGTGGTTATGCTAGCAAAGGCTGGCACACACAGGGTAGCCATTTAATCTTACGCGATGTGAAAGCGTGACGGCTGAATCGGTATCGCGAACGGAATATTTCTTCCCTCGAATGAAATCCCAGACCAGACAGAATTTGCCAGTGTACCTATTGGGCGTCATAATTAGCCTAATTCCCTTTAAAAATAGGCGCTTCCTGTGTTCAAGAGTCCGAACGATCCCAAAGAGTACCGCTATGTCACCCTTGAGAATCAACTCAGGGTGTTGCTGGTCCACGATCAGACGGCACCCCGGTCGGCAGCTGCACTTTCTGTCGGAATTGGTCATTTTGATGATCCGATGGATCGCCAGGGGATGGCCCATTTTCTTGAACATATGTTGTTTCTGGGGACAGAGAAATTCCCCCATCCCGGTGAATTTCAATCGTTCGTGAATCAGTACGGCGGCAGTAACAATGCCTGGACCGGAACTGAAAACACTACTTATTTCTTCGAAATCGTCCCACCGGCTTTTGCTGCCGGTCTGGAAAGATTCGGCCAGTTTTTTACAGCGCCGCTGTTCAATGCAGATTCGATAGACAAAGAACGCCAGGCTGTCGACTCAGAGTACAAGCTCAAACTGAAAGACGACGTCCGTCGTTTATATCAGGTACATAAAGAGACGATTAACCCTGAGCATCCGTTTTCCAAATTCTCGGTCGGCGACATTGGCACGCTGGAAGACCGTCCCGGCAAACCAGTTCGCGATGAACTCATCGCTTTCTATCGCCAGCATTATTCAGCCAGTTTGATGGGACTGGTCCT